>NZ_JBIVMT010000001.1:0-2361972 GCF_044753225.1 Pantoea sp. NPDC088449
CCCACCTGACCCCATGCCGAACTCAGAAGTGAAACGCCGTAGCGCCGATGGTAGTGTGGGGCCTCCCCATGCGAGAGTAGGGAACTGCCAGGCATCAATTTAAGACCCGTTATCGGGTCGTGACCTTCCCGGTGACGCGGAAAGGGCGAAACACCTGAAATCAGAACGATTTTCTGATATCAGTACAGAATCGGTGGAGCGGTAGTTCAGTTGGTTAGAATACCTGCCTGTCACGCAGGGGGTCGCGGGTTCGAGCCCCGTCCGTTCCGCCACTTAATTGATAAGCCCTGACTGCAAAGTCAGGGCTTTTTCATGTTTATAATTCAATCGTTATTATTGATTGTTAATCAATATTCTTCTGCTTATAAGCGGATTTTTCAGCAACAATAAACCTGCCAGAATGTTCTCATCGAAGCACAACACAATCCGATGAGGAAATCATGACAATCCCCGCTTTTGGTTTAGGTACTTTCCGTCTGCAAGACGATGTTGTAATCCATTCAGTTAAGACCGCGCTTGAGCTTGGTTACCGCACGGTTGATACCGCTCAAATCTATGAAAATGAAGCAGCTGTGGGTCAGGCGATCGAAGAAAGCCGCATAGATCGTAATGAACTGTTTATTACGACTAAGATTTGGATAGAAAATCTCTCTGCAGATAAGTTAATCCCGAGTTTAAAACAGAGCCTAACAAAGCTGCGTACCGAATATGTCGATCTTACATTGATTCATTGGCCCTCGCCTGGCTCGGCAGTTTCGGTAAAAGAGAGCATGCTGGCATTGATGGCCGCAAAAGAAGCGGGACTGACGCGTCAGATTGGTATTTCGAATTTCCCCATTGCCTTGATGAAAGAGGCTATTGAAGCCGTTGGTGTAGAAAACATTGCCACTAACCAAATTGAATTGCATCCCTTCCTACAGAATCGTCAGGTGGTCGACTTTGCTAAACAGCAAGGTCTGCATATCACTTCCTATATGACGCTGGCTTATGGTGAGGCGCTGAAGGATGACGTGATTAATGCAATTGCAGAAAAGCATCAAGCCACTCCGGCTCAAGTGGTTTTAGCCTGGGCGATGAAGTTAGGTTATGCGGTGATCCCGTCATCCACTAAGCGTGAAAATCTGGCCAGCAATATGGCTGCGACGGATCTAACGCTGGATCAAGAAGACATGGCAAGTATTGCAGCGCTGGATCGCCAGCAGCGATTAGTTAGCCCGGAAGGTCTGGCACCAGACTGGGATTAATCTCCTCGGTATTCAGCCCTGCACTCGCCAGGGCTGATCTTTTACCCATTCACTGAGAAAATCGATAAAAGCGCGCACGCGCTGGCTTACCCCTAAATCACTGTAATATACCGCATTAAAAGGCATCTCTACTGCCACTCGCTGCTCAGCTAATAATTCGATAAAAGTGCCATCTGCTATTTCACTGTCCACCATAAAATCCGATAAACAGGCAATGCCTTGAGCGTCTAAACACAATTGCTTGAGCGTCTCACCACTGTTAGATGATATCCCAGCAACGATATCGTAAAGCACGCCGCTTTCGTCGGCCACGGGCCAGCGATTTAAGCGTGGCGTTTCAACGAAGCCAAGACATTCATGATGTGCCAAATCAGCAACGGATGTTGGAACGCCATACGTTGCCAGATAAGCCGGCGTAGCCACTAATTTACGATAGCTCGTAAAAAGCCAACGAGCACGTAGCGTGGAGTCCACTAGGTTTCCTGCACGAATCGCAACGTCAACTTTGCGTTCAATAAGATTGATAAAACTCTCAGAGGAAATCAGCGAAAGCGTGACATCTGGATAACGCTCGCGAAAGGGCTTGATCATAGGCAGTAGAAGATGAAGAACGACAGGCGTAGCGGCATCAATGCGCAGTATGCCCCGCGGAGCCATCTGACGCTCTAACAATTCACTCTCGGCCGTAGACATCTCCTGCATTAACTTTTGCACGCGACGAAAGTAGTGTTCGCCTTCGTGGGTTAACGCTAGCTGACGAGTCGTACGAGTCAATAGGGCAACACCCAGTTTGTTTTCTAGCTTTTTTACAGTACGGCTCACAGCAGAGTTGGCCATGTGCAACTGTTCCGCAGCACGACTGAGACTACCGCTCTCAACCACGGCAATGAATACCTTCAGCTCTTCTGATGATGCTTTCATTATTCCCTCATGGGCAAAAGTCTATTCTCATTTTGCATCTTTTTGTCATTAAAGCATGAAGTGATACTAACGCCCATCAAAACCTCAATGGGAGTCAATCATGCCACTTGCACTTTGGGCGCTTACTATCAGTGCCTATGCGATCGGAACCACCGAGTTCGTTATTGTCGGACTCATTCCGACCATCGCTGAACAGCTCAGTATTACGCTACCTTCGGCGGGAATGCTGGTATCCATTTATGCATTGGGTGTGGCCGTTGGTGCCCCAGTGCTCACGGCTTTAACCGGTAAATTAGCGCGTAAGCAATTATTGATGGGGCTGATGGTACTCTTCACCGTCGGTAATCTGGTTGCCTGGCTGGCACCCAATTATGAAACGCTGGTGATTGCGCGCTTGCTCACAGGACTTGCGCATGGCGTTTTCTTCTCAGTCGGTTCGACAATTGCAACGAGTCTGGTGAGTAAAGAGAAGGCTGCGAGCGCCATCGCGATTATGTTTGGTGGTTTAACGGTAGCGCTGGTGACCGGTGTTCCATTGGGAACATTGATTGGGCAACATTTCGGCTGGCGTGAAAGCTTCCTCGCCGTATCGTTACTGGGCGTTATTGCTCTGGTAGCAAGCCAGGTGCTCATTCCGCGCAATATTGCTCAACCACCTTCTACTACGCTAGCACAGCAGGCGAGGGTAATGGTTAATCCTCGTTTGTTGCTGATCTATGCAATTACAGCACTCGGTTATGGTGGCGTATTCACCGCTTTTACTTTCCTTGCGCCGATGATGCAGTCGCTGGCAGGTTATTCACCTACTGCGGTGAGCATGATTCTGTTGGGATACGGCATTTCTGTTGCCATAGGCAATATATGGGGCGGTAAACTGGCCGATCGTCGCGGTGCAATTCCCGCACTGACACTGATCTTTATGGCACTGGCCATTTTACTGATGGTGTTCCAGTTCACCGCGAGTATGCACATCATGTCACTGGTAACCGTATTGCTCATGGGAATCTTTGCCTTTGCCAACGTGCCTGGTCTGCAGGTGTATGTGGTGCAGAAAGCAGAACACTATGCGCCAGGTGCGGTTGATGTCGCTTCAGGTTTAAATATCGCGGCCTTCAATATTGGTATTGCTCTGGGGTCCACTGTAGGGGGCTATATCGTTGAGCACTATGGTCTGGCGCAAACACCATGGGTAGGCGCAGTGATTGTGCTGGGCGCATTATTGCTGGTGCGACTGAGTGGCCAGCTCGATAAACCGAAGAGTGCGATAGCAATGGAATAATCTACACAATAGCCTGCCAACCGGCAGGCTATTACATGGGTATGCTGTGAGGTGAATTCCGACAATTACCAACACCAATTGAAACCCCGCACTAAAATCCCTATAACAGTCAGGTGAAGTAGTAGTCGTAAATCAGCCAGGCGGGAAAGTGCGGAAAAAAACTTATTCAATGCGTTATGTAGCAGGTCAGCCAGCTGAGCGAATCTTTCCGCCAGGGGCAATGCTGCATCTTGGACAGGCACTGCCGCCTGGCGCGCCCCTGCCAGCGGATCCCACTTTGCGGGTTTTAGTCTGGAATATCTTTAAACAGCAGCGTGCCGATTGGATGTCAGTCCTGCAAGGCTTCGGCAAGCATGCCCATCTGGTATTGCTGCAGGAAGCACAGGCAACCCCTGAGCTGGTCAAATTCGCCACCAGCAACTATCTCGCGGCCGATCAGGTGCCTGCCTTTGTCTTACCGCAACATCCTTCTGGCGTCATGACGTTGGCTTCTGCGCATCCTGTGTATTGCTGTCCTCTTCGTGAGCGCGAACCGCTGCTGCGCCTTGCCAAATCGGCGCTCGTTACGGCGTACCCATTACCCACCGGTGAAATGCTGATGGTAGTAAATATCCACGCGGTGAATTTTAGCCTGGGTGTCGATGTCTACAGCAAACAGCTGGGGCCGATTGGCGAACAGATTCAGCATCATCGCGGGCCGGTAATTATGGCAGGCGATTTCAATGCCTGGAGCCGCCAGCGTATGAATGCGTTATATCGTTTTGCGCGGGAGATGTCGCTGCGGGAAGTTAATTTCACTGACGACCACCGCCGGAAAGCCTTTGGCCGACCGCTAGATTTCGTTTTCTATCGTGATATGAAGGTGAGTGACGCTTCTGTACTGGTAACACGAGCTTCCGATCACAACCCGCTGCTGGTTGAATTCAATTCTCTCTATGGCATTGAGCGTTAACTAAAGGCGCTCAGGCTCCCACTCTGCTACAGCCGAAAATGGCCAGAACCGAGTACAGCTGATGAGTTAGCTAAAGGCTGGAGAGTCGGGGAAGTACACAATTTGGCAAAAGCTGAAAATGAAAAAGGCTGACAAAAGTCAGCCTTTTCGACGCATTAGGTATCAGGTGTTGCGCTATTCTTCACAAACAGCGTGAGCTTATCGCCCGGCTGGATGTCTTTAGCGTCACTGTTCCAGCGCATCACATCTTTGGTATTCACACCATGACGTTTTGCAATACTGGCAAAAGAATCACCCTTACGTACACGATAGGTGATGCTGTTGCCGTTATCAGCCAATTGCGTGGACGCTTTGCCGCTTACGGTCAATGTTTGACCCGTGCGAACTGAAGCGCTGCGCAGATTGTTCTGCTGTTTCAGTGTACTGACGCTTACGCCAAGCTTGCTGGCAATGCCAGACAAGGTGTCGCCTTTGCGCACCGTGTAGCTATTTCCTGCCGCGCTGGCTTTCGCCATCTCGGTAGGCTGCACGGAAGCAATATCACCGGAAGCCAGTGAATCTCGCAGCTTAGCAACATTGGACTTTGGCACCATAATGTAGTGCGGTCCATTAGGCGCCGTCGCACCGTTTTTATAACCGGCATTGAATGTCTTCAGTTTACTGAGAGACATACCGGCCATATCTGCGGCTTGCGTCAGTTCCATCTGCTGTCCCACCTCTACGCGAGCTAACGCACGGCTCTCGTTCGGGGTCGGCAGTTTGATACCGTAACGCTTGTTGTTCTTGAGAATTTCACTCAAGGCCAACATTTTAGGTACATAGACCGTCGTTTCGCGTGGTAACGATAAATTCCAGAAGTCAGTCGGCTTGCCGCGCGCCTTATTCTGTTTCATCGCTTTCAGCACTCGTCCTTCACCGCTGTTGTAGGCGGCGATGGTCAGTAACCAGTCACCGTCAAACATACCGTTTAGACGCTGCATCATATCCAGCGCTACTTTGGTCGAGGCCACCACATCGCGGCGCCCGTCATACCATTGGTTCTGTTTCAAACCATAGTTTTTGCCCGTTTGTGCAACAATCTGCCAGATGCCGGCGGCATTGGAAGACGATGTTGCGTGTGGGTCAAAAGCGCTCTCCACTATGGGTAGCAGTACCAGTTCCATCGGCATTTTACGTTTCTGTATCTGCTCGACTATCCAGTACATGTACGGCTCTGCCCGTAATGTTACATCGTGGAGATAGCTCTTATTTTTTAAAAATTTTGTTTTTTGTTCGCGGATCCGGCTGTTTTCCGGAATCCCCATCTTCAACTCGTCACTAATGTGATTCCAGAGATCAGTATCTTCTGCGAGGCTTGTTCCATCATCCTGCCATCGCGGCGACAACAATCGATCTCCGTACTTTCCATTTTCACCTTGACCAGCTGAAGACAGACTCTGTGCATGCTGTACGGGGATATTGGCGTCATTCCTTGATGCCTGACATCCTACCAGCAAGACCGAGGCGAGTAATATCGCTTTAGCCTTCATGTGTGTGTCAATAGTTCGCTTAAAAGACGAGCAACTATACGTGACGGTCCGCCACAACACAACCTCAAAAATTAAAAGCGGTCTTTCTTCTCGCGTAGATCGGCGAAAGTTTGCCATAACGCCGACGATGAGACATTACCGCCTAAAGCCTGTTGTAAATCAGGATCTTGCGTGCGTAAAAATAAATTTATTTCTCGCTCAAGGGCCAGTTTTGTCGGTAAAGTAATGCGATTTTCTGCGCGTAAGTCCTTAATTTGCTGATACCTTGCCAAAATTTTCGGGTCATGAGGCAAAATTGCTGCCGCAAACTTCATATTGGATAAAGTGTATTCATGCGCACAGCAAATAAGAGTATCTTCAGGAAGCTGATTAAGCTTTTGAAATGAATCAAACATTTGTTCTGCAGTGCCTTCAAAAAGACGCCCGCAGCCACCAGAAAACATCGTGTCGCCACAGAAAAGATAAGGAGAACTGAAATATGAGATATGTCCTAAAGTGTGGCCGGGGGTGGCGATGACACAGAAGTTTAGTCCAAGCAGCGTAAATTCATCTCCTTCAGCCACAATACGTTTTGCACCTTTATCTGCCGTTTCCTGTGGGCCGAAAACCTCCAGATCGGGATAGTGCTGCAACAGCTCCTCCACGCCGCCAACATGATCGTGATGATGATGGGTCAATAAAATCGCGACCGGTTGCCACCGATTGGCCTTAATTTTATCCATTACCGGCTGTGCTTCGCCGGGATCGACAATCAGGCACTTGTTATCCTCGTCCGTCAGTGTCCAGATGTAGTTATCCTGCAATGCGGGAATGCTGGTAAGATTCATAAACACCTCTCAGGTCGTAGAAAAAGGAAAATGGTAGAGCATGAAGCCGGCTAAAACACGCCAAATCCTGACTGCACCGCGCTCCTGGCGCGATATGCCCATGGGAGATTATTTTCGCGATGCGCTCACGCAGCAACTGCAGCCCTACCTCGGAAAGCTGTATGGCTTTCATATGCTTAAAATTGGCAGTCTTAGCGCAGAAATCAATACGAGTCAGTGTGCCATATCGCACCAGGTGAATGTGGGCATTGAGGGCGATGAGTTGCAGGTTATCGCCAATAACACACAATTACCCTTTGAATCTAAATCGATTGATGCCTGCTTACTCGCGCACACGCTGGCCTGGAGTCAGGATCCACATCGTGTGTTGCGCGAGGTGGATCGGGTATTAATCGATGATGGCTGGATGATCATCAGCGGCTTCAATCCCTTCAGTTTACTCGGTATCAGTAAAGGCATTCCGGGCTTGCACTCGCGCGCGCCGTGGAGTGGACGCATGTTCAGTCAGGTTCGTCTGCTCGATTGGCTAAGCCTGCTCAATTATGAAGTAGTATATCGCACGCGTTTTCAGGTGGTGCCGTGGCATCGGCAAGGCGGCCGAGTGATTAGTGCGCATTTACCTGCGCTGGGCTGTCTGAATATTGTGGTGGCACGTAAGCGCACGTTCCCGCTAACGCCCACCAAAATGAAGAAGAGTCTGAGTCAAAGCCAACTGCGCCAAACCGTCAACGTGACGCGCCAGTTTCGTGAAGTGAAGGATCAGGACTCAACCTGATACCCAATATCATCCTGGGTTGGGTTGCCCGCCGCGCTGCGTGCTAATTCATCGCAGCGTTCGTTTTCTGGATGACCGGCATGGCCTTTTACCCATTCCCACTTAATTTCATGATTGCTGAGCGCCAGATCGAGGCGTTTCCACAAATCGACATTCTTCACCGGCTTCTTATCGGCCGTTTTCCAGCCGCGCTTCTTCCAGTTATGGATCCAGCTGGTGATCCCCTGGCGTACATATTGGCTGTCGGTGCTGATTACCACGTCACACGGCTGCGTCAACGCTTCAAGCGCCACAATCGCCGCCATCAATTCCATGCGATTATTGGTCGTGAGACGATAGCCAGTGCTGAATAATTTTTCGTGTTCGCGATAGCGGAGAATGGCACCATAACCGCCGGGACCGGGATTGCCCAGGCAAGATCCATCGGTGAATATTTCTACCTGTTTGCGCATCTCTGGTAGACTTCCTTCTGACAAAACGCCAAGTCTGACATAAAACGAGTCCTATGAGCACTGCAAATAACCGCCAGATTGTCCTCGATACTGAAACCACCGGCATGAACATGATCGGTGTGCATTATGAAGGGCATCGCATCATTGAAATTGGTGCGGTTGAGGTGATCAACCGTCGCCTAACCGGCAACAACTTCCACATGTATCTGAAGCCCGATCGGCTGGTAGATCCCGAAGCTTTCGGCGTGCACGGCATTGCCGATGAGTTTCTCGCGGATAAGCCGCTGTTTGCAGATATTGCCGACGAATTCCTTGAGTACATTCGCGGCGCGGAGCTGGTGATCCATAACGCCTCGTTCGATATCGGTTTTATGGATTACGAATTCGGCATGCTGAAGCGGGATATCGGCAAAACCGAGACCTTCTGCCAGATCACCGATAGCCTGGCAATGGCGCGTAAGATGTATCCCGGCAAGCGCAACAGCCTTGATGCGTTGTGCAACCGTTATGAAATAGACAACAGTAAACGTACGCTGCACGGCGCACTGCTCGATGCCGAGATTTTGGCAGAAGTGTTCCTGATGATGACCGGTGGCCAAACCTCACTCTCGTTTTCACTGGACGGTGAGCAGAACAATCAGGGCTCCGGTGAAAGTATTCAGCGCATTGTGCGCCCGAGTTCGGGCTTGCGCGTGGTGAGCGCCAGTGATGAAGAGATCGTTGCGCATGAAGGCCGTCTGGATTTAGTGCAGAAGAAGGGCGGCAGCTGCCTGTGGCGCGCGTAAAACGGTTGGTTTTGCACGCATAATCGACGTTAAGCTGAAAAAAGCGGCAAACGAAACATTCCCACAGAAAAAGCGTTGACGGGTGTGGAAGCTGCTATTAATATGCGCCTCGTTCTCGACGGGGAACAAAGCGCGGAGCGGTAGTTCAGTTGGTTAGAATACCTGCCTGTCACGCAGGGGGTCGCGGGTTCGAGCCCCGTCCGTTCCGCCAATCTATTTAAAGAAGCCGATGCAGAAATGCATCGGCTTTTTGCTTTTCCTGGCTGACATAAATGCCAGCCCTACACATCCGGCGTAGGGTCGCCATTCATGGCGACCAGCACCCAGCTTAATCCTTCTGCACCACCACCGTCGCGCGATACGTCGCCACAGATTCTTCACGGTCGGCGCGCGCCAGCCAGCGGTAGCAGCCGGCGCCCAACGCCACGCCGATAAACCAGCTAAAGTTCGCCACTGCATGCAGTGAGGGAATAAAGCTAATCACTAAACCGATGCCCACCGACGGCAGCAGCGCAGCAATTGCTTTCGGGTTGAAGCCGCCGCGATACCAGTAACGTCCTTTCGGCGTGTCATCAAACAGATCGTCAACGTACACTTTGCTGCGTTTAATCAGGTAGAAATCAGCAATCAAAATTCCGAACAGCGGTCCAATGAACGCGCCCAGTACATCCAACGTATAGTGAATCAATTCCGGTGACTGAAACAGGTTCCACGGCGTCAGCAACACCGAGCCGACGGCGGCAATCATGCCACCGGTACGGAAGCTAATTTTCTGCGGCGAACAGTTAGAGAAATCGAACGCGGGCGAAACAAAGTTGGCCACGATATTAATGCCGATGGTGGCGATAATCATGGTCAGCAGACCAATCGCTACCGCCACGTCGTTACCTACCATGCTCACGGTCTCAATCGGATCGGTGATCATTCTGCCGAACAGCGATTGCGTGCCGGAGACAATGACCACGGTGACAATCGAGAACAGCAGGAAGTTGAACGGCAAGCCCCAGCGGTTACCGCGACGAATTTCACCCATACTTTTGCCGTAGCGCGAGAAGTCACCAAAGTTGAGCAGCGGACCGGAGAAGTAAGAGACCACCAGCGCGGTAGCGGTGATCATCTGCCAGGTTTGCTCGCCGGTGCTCAACTGTTTGCTGGCCAGCGTAAAGGAGATGCCGTCAAAACCGGTTTTGTATACAATCCAGCCGGCCAGTGCCACCATCACTACGTATACCGCTGGACCCGCGACATCGATAAAGCGTTTAATCGCGCTCATCCCATGCCAGAACACCATTGCCTGCAGTAACCACATCACGCCGAAACAGCACCAGCCAAGCTGCGATAAGCCGAGCCAGCTGCTTTGCGTCATGCTGCTAAGCGTCGGGAAGAACTTCAGCAGCACCAGCATCAGGGCGTTGGCCGCCAGATAAGTCTGGATGCCATACCACGCGAAGGCGATCAGCCCGCGAATGATGGCCGGGATGTTGGCACCGAATACGCCAAACGCCTGACGCGAAATCACCGCGTACGGCACGCCCGCCATCTGGCTTGGTTTGGCCACCAGATTGGCACACAGCTGCACGATGCAGATGCCCACTAACAAACACAGCAGAACCTGCCAGCTCGCCAGGCCTAAGGTAAAGAAGCTGGCGGCAACGACATAGCCGCCCATGCTATGCACATCCGACATCCAGAAAGAAAAGATGTTGTACCACGACCAGTTCTGATCGCGCGTTGGCGCCAGATCGTCATTGCACAGGCGCGGACTGTATTGCGCGTTGGCTTCAGAGGCCACCCGCGAGGTCACTTCAGAATGTTTTGGCATGAAACCTGCTCCTCTCAACATCATGGAAAAATAATCACAGCGTGAAACGGTATTGCAGGATCCAGGCCAGAATTGATTTCTTGTATACAAAAAATTAATTTCACGTATACGATGTGCAGCACACAGGCACTTACCGGAGCAGGTAATGAAGAGTGAAACAGGCCAGAAAACGGCTGCCGATCTGACCGATCGCGATGAACCCATCTACCAGGCGCTTCTCACCGCCATCGTTGAACATCAACTGCCGCCGGGCAGTAAATTGCCGGAAGAAGCCTTATCCGAAGTATTTGGCGTCAGCCGCACCGGCATTCGTAAAGTGCTGCAACGCCTCGCCGCGGTGCAAATGATCACCTTGTCGCCCAGACGTGGTGCACAAGTGGCGACGCCGGGCGTGGATGAAGCACGCGATATCTTCACCACCCGCAGTTTATTGGAGTGTGCAAATCTGCCGGCGGTGCTGAGCCATGTGCAGCAACCGCATTTGGCTGCGCTGGCCGATCTGATTGAGTCCGAACAGCAGGCGCACCAGCAGCACGATGGTGCCGCCGCGATCCGCTTATCCGCCGCCTTCCATATTCAGCTGCAGGCGATTTCCGGTAATGCAGTGCTTACCGATATGGTGACGCGTTTAACGCAGCGCTCGTCGCTGGTGATCGCCGCTTACGGCGCGCCGTGGCAGCGCGGCTGCCGTTGCGATCATCACGATCGGCTCGTGGATCTGCTACGAAAAAAAGATCTGCCGGCGTTAACCGCCGCTCTGCAGCACCACTTTGAGCACATTGTTAGCAGTCTGCACTTTGAGCGCAGCGGCGAAACGTTACCCGATTTCTCCCGGTTATTTGCCGGTAACAAAGGAGCGGCATCATGAGCCTGATCCAGGTGATCAATCCCAATACCAGCCTGGCGATGACGGAAACCATTGGCGCCGCCGCCCGCGCGATCGCCGCACCGGGCACCGAGATTCTGGCGGTATGTCCAGACCACGGCGTGCCGTCGATTGAAGGGCATTTTGATGAAGCCATTGCGGCGATTGGCGTGCTGGAGCAGGTGAAGCGCGGTAAAGAGCAGGGGGTTAGCGGCCATATTATTGCCTGCTTTGGCGATCCGGGATTACTGGCGGCGCGCGAACTGGCGAGCGGACCGGTGATCGGCATTGCAGAAGCGGCGATGCACACCGCCACGCTGGTGGCAACGCGCTTCTCAATCGTCACCACCTTGCCGCGCACGCTGGTAATTGCCCGCCATTTGCTGCAGCAATACGGTTTTACCCACCATTGCGCTGCGCTGCACGCTATCGATCTGCCGGTGCTGGCGCTGGAGGACGGTAGCGGTGTGGCGCAGGAGAAGGTGCGTCAGCGCTGCATTCAGGCGAAACGTGAAGATGGCAGCGGTGCGATTGTCTTAGGCTGCGGCGGCATGGCATCGCTGGCGCAAGAGTTAACCAAAGAGCTTGGATTGCCGGTGATCGACGGCGTAAGCGCCGCGGTGAAAATGGTGGAGTCGCTGGTGGCGCTAGGCTTCGGCACCAGTAAGCATGGCGATCTCGATTATCCGCTCGAAAAACCGCTCAGCGGGGCATTTCAGCACCTAAACTAAGTGCTGGTTGAGGACTGACGACAGGAACTTGCAGAATGAATGATGTATCTGAAAAGAAAGAGTACAGCTTCAACAAGAACTATCCACGCGATCTGATCGGCTATGCTGGCAACCCGCCGCATGCGCAGTGGCCGGGCAAAGCGCGCGTCGCGGTGCAGTTTGTCCTTAATTACGAAGAGGGCGCCGAGAACAACGTGTTGCATGGCGACGCCGGTTCCGAGCAGTTTCTTTCCGATATCATCGGCGCGGCCAGCTACGCCGATCGCCATATGTCGATGGATTCGCTGTATGAATACGGATCGCGCGCCGGTTTCTGGCGCATCCACAATGAGTTTCAAAAGCGCGGTTTGCCGCTGACGGTGTTTGGCGTGGCGATGGCGCTGGCGCGTCATCCGGACATCGTCGAGGCGATCAAAGCGGCGGATTACGACGTGGTGAGCCACGGCTGGCGCTGGATTCACTATCAGGCAATGGATGCCAAAACCGAGCGCCAGCATATGCAGCAGGCGGTGGACGTGTTAACCGACCTGTTCGGCAAAGCGCCAACCGGCTGGTACACCGGCCGCGACAGCCCAAATACCCGACGTTTGGTGGTCGAGCAGGGCGGCTTTAGCTATGACAGCGACTATTACGGCGACGATTTACCGTTCTGGACGCAGGTCACCTGTCAGGACGGCACGGTTAAACCGCATCTGGTCATCCCTTACACGCTGGAGTGCAACGATATGCGCTTCGCCTCGCCGCAGGGCTTCAACACCGCGGAGCAGTTCTTTACCTATTTGCGCGACACCTTTGATGTGCTGTACGAAGAGGGCGAAACGGCACCGAAGATGATGTCGATTGGCATGCACTGTCGTTTACTGGGACGTCCGGGGAAATTCCGTGGTTTGCAGCGCTTCCTTGATCACATTCAGCAGCATGAGGATGTGTGGGTGTGTACGCGGCAGCAAATTGCCGACCATTGGATTAAGACGCATCCCGCGCCGGATGCTTGATGGGCGCTGGCGGGCTGCCAGACCGCTTTTTTAAAGGCAACTTCAAGGTCAAAGGCGGTTTCGATTGTCCTGCGGACAACCGACCCAGGGGAGGCAGTCGCCCCTCCCCTGGGGACCCGGTCTCTTTGTCGGCAGAATTGCCGCTGCGCGGTCCCCTCACTTCAGGTGAATTCCTGACGGACCGGCTGCGATTCGCTCCTGCTCAGCGCAGCCTCTCGCCGCCGTCCTGGCGGCTCATCTTGGAATCCCCCCTCCGTTCGGCAATTCTGACGACACTCTCCCGCTGCAAAACCTCTGCACCAAAAAAGAGATCGCATCGCGATAAGAATATTTGATTTTATTAAAAATCTTGCCGCGGGGGTGTTGAGTCGGCATCACTTTCGCCGAGGAGAAGCCTGCTTCCAGGATGAGCCGCCAGGACGGCGGCGAAAGGGCCTGCTGAGCCAGGATGGCGAATCAGAGCCGGTCCGTCAGGAAGTGGGATTTGACGAGGGAACCCGCGTAGCGGGCGAGAGTGCTGCCGAAAAGCCCGGGTTCCCAGGGGAGGGGCGACTGCCTCCCCTGGGTCGGTCGGCTGAAAGCCGATCGAAACCGCCCTTGACCTGGCAGCACAGGTCAGCTCATCAAGCTGACCTGTGCTGCAACAATCCGCCACCCTTCCGGCATCCGGACCCATGTCTGTTGTTGACGCCCAATCTGCTCCACGCCCGCGCGCGTAAACTCAGTACTGCACACCGCATAATCATCACCAAAGGTAGTGATCACCGTATTGCGCAGCGTACGATCCAGGCCTTTTGACGGGCGCGCGGCGCGAAACGCGCGGATCTCGTCGATGCCATATAAATTCTCACCCGCACCCAGGCGCACGGTGCGTGGGTCGTGCCAGAACAGCTCATCCAGCACCGCGATGTCATTGCTAATCAGCGCTTGCTCGTAGCGATAAAAGGCGGCGGTGACGTCGGCGAGAACCGCCGGGCGGTCGATATCTTCAGGTGTCATCTTCAGGCGTCCATTAAGGTGGTTTGTGGCAGCGTCAGCCCCTGCTGTTGCAGCGCCCAGGCGGCGCGCAGTGCCAGATGTTCTTTAAACGGTGCGGCGATCAATTGCAAACCAATTGGCAAGCCGCTGGCGGTGTGCAGCGGTACGGTGCACACCGGTAAGCCGAGGAAGGAGATCGGCTGGGTGAGCATGCCCATGCTGGCGCGCGTCGGTAAATCCTGGCCGTTGATGTGAATGGTTTCCTGGCCGATGGTGGTGGCGGTGCACGGCGTGGCAGGGGCGATCAGCACGTCGAACTGCTCAAACAGCGGCAGCACCTGCTGCTGGAAGTGACGGCGGAAACGCTGTGCCTGCACGTACCACGCCGAAGGCAGCATTGCGCCAGCCAGCAAGCGTTCACGCGAATTAGGCTCGAACTGTTCTGGCTGACTACGCAGCGCAGGTAAATAGTGATTGCCACCTTCGGCAGCGGTCATGATAAAGGCCGCCGAACGCGCGATTTCAGCATTGGGTAAGCTGACTTCCTCCACGGCATTTAACGCTTTGGCGACCACTGCCACAGCGGCGCGCGCTTCATCGCTGCACCAGGTTGAGAAGAAACCACCGAGCACTGCGCTGCGCACGCCTTCTGCGCCGTGGCGCAGTAAATCGCTGACCGGCGCAACCGGCTGTGCGGCCTGGAAGGCATCGCTGGCGTCGGCGCCTTGCAGAGTGTCATACACCAGGCTCAAATCTTCCACCGACCGGGCAAACGGGCCGATGTGATCGAGACTGGCGACAAACGGATGGCTGCCGCTGCGCGACAGGCGACCAAAAGTGGGTTTTAAACCGAAGATGCCGCACAGCGAAGCGGGTACGCGGATCGAACCGTTAGTGTCGGTGCCGAGTGAAAAGTGCACCAAACCCGCTGCAACCGCCGCCGCCGAACCGCCGGACGAGCCGCCCGCCACGCGGGTTAGATCTCGTGGGTTGTGCGTCGCGCCATAATGGGTGTTTTCGGTGGTAAAGCCGTAAGCGTAGGCATCCATATTCAACATACCGGAGAGCAGCGCGCCGGACTGACGCAGTTTGCTCACCGCCCAGGCATCTTCGCGTGCCGCGGCGCGATCGCTGAACAGGCTGGCACCGGCTAAAGTGCTGTGTCCAGCGACATCAAACAGGTTCTTTACCGCATACGGAATGCCGGCCAACGGCGCTAATGTCTCGCCGCGCTGGCGTTGCCGATCGAGTTGCTCGGCTTCACGCAGCATGCGTTGGCCGGTCACTTCGGTCCAGGCGTTGAGCGCCGGGTTATGTTGCTCAATCGCTGCCAGCGTCGTTTGTGCGATCTCGCGGGCGCTAATTTCACCCAGGCTGAGCGCCTGATGCAGGGCGTTAATCGATAATGACGACAGTTTCATGGATGGAACACTCCCGCCACTTCCAGGCGATCGTCGAGCGGCAGCGCCATCAGCGGCTCGGCCATCGCGGCGATGAGATTAAATTGCGTCAGCAATTCGGCACGGCGCGCATCGTCCAGCTCCAGCGCCAGAATCTGCTCCATTTGGGCGATATAGGAGGCCCAGTCCGGTTGTGAACTCATCAATAATCTCCGTTAGAAACCGGCGGCGCTGCCGTTGCTGCGCGGATCGAACGCGCCTTCCAGCATGCCGTTGTTATGTCGAACGATGGCACCCGCATGGCCGACCACTTCACTGAAGTCAGGCAGCAGTTCCACCTCATGGCCGAGCGCGCGCAGCTGCTGCACCGTTTCCGGCGCGATGCGGGCTTCAAGCTTGAGTGAATCCGATGATTGTCCCCAGGTGCGGCCCAGCAGCCAGCGCGGCGCGCTCACTGCCTGTTGCAACGGCTGCCCCTGAATCACATGGCGCGTGAAAATCGCCGCCTGGGTTTGCGGCTGGCCGTCGCCGCCCATTGAGCCATACACCATGGTGCGGCCATCTTTAAGACGCGCGGCGGCAGGATTGAGCGTGTGGAACGGCTGTTTGCCCGGCTGCAGCGCCAGCAGATGGTCGGGCTGCAGGCTGAACGCAGCGCCACGGTTTTGCCAGGTGATGCCGGTGCCGGGCAATACCACGCCGCTGCCGAATTCGTGGTAGATGCTCTGGATAAAGGAGACCGCCAGCCCGCTGCTGTCCATCACGCCCATCCACACCGTGTCGCCGGGTCCGCGTCCGGTGCCCCACGACGCGGCTTGCCTGTCGTCTACCTGTGCCGCCAGCGTGCTGAGATGTTCGGCGTCCAGCAGGCTCTGCACATTAATGTCGATGTGGCGCGGATCGGTGATGTGCTGGTCGCGCAGCGCGAAGGCTTTTTTGGTGGCTTCAACGATGCGGTGCACGGTTTGTGCCTCATCGGCGTCTGCCATAGCGAGCCGATCGGTAATGCCGAGGATCGCCAGCGACACCAAACCCTGCGTCGGCGGCGTCATGTTCCAGATATCGCCTTCGCTGTGTGCCAGATGCAGTGGCGTGCAGCGCCGCGCTTGGTGGGTTTGCAAATCTTCCAGGGTGATCGGCATCCCAAGTGCGGTCATTTCGCGCGCCAGATGGTGCGCCAGTTCGCCGCGATAAAAACTCTCCAGCCCGTGATCGCACAGCATGCTCAGCGTATTGGCCAGCGCCGGTTGGGTAAAGCGGCTGCCCGCAGTCGGTACGTTGCCATCTGGCAGGAAAGTGGCGGCGAAACCGGGCTGATGCTGTAACTCCTGCTGCTTGGCAGCGGTAGCGGCGGCTTGCGAAGCGGTGACCGGAATGCCGTCGGCAGCGTAACGAATCGCATCGCGCAGCAGGCGCGTTAATGGCAACGGCGCGGCACCGAGTTCCTGCGCCAGCGTTAAGGCTTCCTGCCAGCCGCTCACGGTGCCGGCGACGGTTAATGCCGCTTTCGGCCCGCGATGCGGAATATGGGTTTCGCCGTGATAGAAATCGACATGTGCCAGCGAACCGGCCGCGCCGCTGGCGTCAATGGCGATGGGATCGCCGTTAGGTGGCACCACCAGCCAGAAGCCGTCGCCGCCCAAACCGTTCATGTGCGGATAGACCACGGCGATGGTGGCGGCCGCAGCCACCATCGCTTCAATTGCGCTGCCGCCTTCGCGCAGCACCGCTAACGCGCTTTCGCTGGCAAGATGATGCGGCGTAACGGCCATGCCTAACGGCGCCATGTTGCTCTGTATCATAGTGATTTCTTCTCTTGTTCTTTTGTGAGCACGCTGTTTAATCCCCCGCACATTCCGTAGCGGCGCAATTTATTGCGCGATAAATCGCGCCGCTACGGAATGTGCGGGTTTATGCGCACCTGGCAGATCCTGCATAAACCTAAGCAAGAGCTGTTCCAGTTTTGCTCGGACATCAATCTGGATCGATTTATGCTAGCTTGTGATGAAACAAAAGTTACAGGACCGATGATGAAACAACTTGATGAACGACTTCGTAGTCACTATCCGCAACTGTCGCCGCAGGAGCAGCGCATTGCCGACTTCGTATTTGACCATTTTGATGACCTGATCAGCTACAACAGCGCCGAGCTGGCGCGATTGAGCGGTGTATCAAAGGCCACGGTCAGTCGTTTATTCAAGCGTCTCGGTTACGAAAAATACAAGGACATGCGCGATGAGCTGCGCATTCTGCGCCAGAGCGGCATGCCGCTCACCGATAATCGCGATGCGGTGCAGGGCAACACCTTGCTGTCACGCCACTATAAGCAGGAGATGGCGAATCTGACGCAGTGGGTTAACAGCATCGATCCGCAGCAGTTCGGTGAGGTGATTGCGGCGCTGGGCGTGGCTAAACGGGTGTTTATCATCGGCATGCGCAATGCGTATCCGGTGGCGCTGCACCTGCGTCAGCAGCTGATGCAGGCGCGTCCACAGGTGCATGTCCTGCCGCAGCCGGGCCAGACGCTGGGCGAAGAGCTGGTGGACATCACGCCGGAGGACATTGTAGTGGTGATGGCGTTTCGCCGCCGCCCGCGCATCATTCGTCCGCTGATGCAGCAGCTGCAGCAGAGCAACATTCCGGTGCTGGCGCTGTGTGAGCCGCAGGCGCAGGGCATCATTACGCTGGCGCGCTGGCAGCTGTGTGCATCGCTCGATAGCGTTTCCGCCTTTGATAGCTACGCCTCCGCCATGAGCCTGATTAATCTGCTTGCCAACGCTTTGCTACATGAAATGTTGTCGCAGGGGCGTCAGCGCATCCATCAAATCGCCGATCTTTATCAGCATCTCGACGAGCTGGAACACCGTTAACGGGCGCCATTTTGGTGCGTTGCACTGTTTTAGAACGTTAACTTCCACGGGCGCTAGGCCCGTTTTTTTCGCCTTGTATTCAGTAAAACCTCATTTTTTCCTCTTTCTTTCCCTGACGCTGCGGTTGGCACATTAGTTGCAGAATGATTCATCAAGAATCTTTTGTTTCACGTAAACTCACCGGGGTGCATAATGAAAAAAGTATTATTGGCGGTAGCGGGCGCGGCTTTGCTGATGGCGCAGGTCGGTAGCGCGATGGCCGATCAGTTGCAGGATATCCAGAAGCGCGGCGTGATTCGCGTGGCGGTACCGCAGGATTTCCCGCCGTTCGGCTCAGTGGGCACCGATTTGCAGCCGCAGGGCTACGATATTGATATGGCGAAGTACCTCGCCAAACAGATGAAACTGAAGTTGCAGCTGGTGCCGGTTTCCAGCGCCAACCGCGTGCCGTATCTGCAAACCGATAAAGTCGATCTGGTGATTTCCAGCATGGGCAAAAACGCCGAGCGCGAGAAAGTGATCGATTTCACCCGCGCCTACGCGCCGTTCTTCCTCGGCGTGTTTGGTCCGAAAGGCGACACGCTGAAGGATGCGGCGGCACTCAGCGGTAAATCCATCGGTGTGACGCGCGGTGCGGTGGAAGACATGGTGTTAAGCGATATCGCGCCAAAAGACGCGCAGGTGAAGCGTTATGAAGATAACAACACCACGCTGTCAGCTTATCTCTCAGGTCAGGTGCAGTATGTGGCTACCGGCAACCTGGTTGTCGCCGCGATTGCGCGCCAAAACGCCGAAAAAGCGCCGGTTGCCCAGTTCATGTTGAAAGATTCGCCGTGCTACATCGGCCTGAAAAAAGATGAGCCGGCGCTGAAAGAGAAAGTGAATGCGCTGATTGAGCAGGGCATCAAAGACGGCACGCTGAACACGCTGTCGGAAGAGTGGCTGAAAGCGCCGCTGCCCGCCAACCTCGGCGCATAAAACATGGGGCAACTTAACTTTGCCGATCTCTGGCCACATTGGCCAGAGCTACTGGCCGGGCTGTGGGTCACGATTCAGATCACCGTGCTCGCCACCGTGGGCGGCGTAAGCCTCGGCATTTTCGGCGCGGCGCTGCGTAGCGGCAAACCGAGCTGGGCGAGCCGCATCTGGGGCGTATACGTTGAACTGATTCGTAATACGCCGTTTGTGGTGCAGCTGTTTTTTATCGTCTTTGGTTTGCCCAATCTTGGTCTGAAACTGACGGCGGGCGAAGCTGCACTGCTAGCGATGTTGATTAATCTGGGTGCCTACAGCACCGAAATTATTCGCGCCGGGATTCAGGTGACGCCGCGCGGCCAGTGGGAAGCGGGGCGCGTGCTGGGCTTAACCCGCACGCAAACCTTTATCCGCGTGGTATTGCCGCCGTCGCTGCAGCGCATTTATCCGGCGCTGGTGAGCCAGTGCATCATTGTGATGCTCGGCTCATCGGTGGTGTCGCAGGTGTCGTACGAAGAGTTGACCTTCGCCGCCAACCTGATTCAGTCGCGCACCTTTTTGAGTTTTGAAGTCTATTTCGTGACCACGCTGATCTATCTGGCGTTGTCGATTGCCATGCGCCAACTGCTGCTGGCGCTGGGACGTAAATGGTTAGGAGCGCAGCCGGCATGACGACGTTTACCGACTGGGACATCCTGCGCAACCTGCTGCTGGCGGCGCGCTGGACAATATTACTCTCGCTGGTGGCGTTTTTCGGCGGCACGCTGGTGACCTTGCCGCTGCTGTTTATGCGCTTGCTGAAACGCAAATGGCCAATGCGCCTGGTGCGCGCTTACACCGAACTGTTTCAGGGCACGCCGCTGCTGATGCAGCTGTTCCTCGCCTTCTTCGGCGTCGGTTTGTTCGGCATTGACGTAGCGCCCTGGACCGCCGCCTCGCTGGCATTAACGCTCTACACCAGCGCGTTTCTGGTGGATATCTGGTACGGCAGCATTCGCGCCCTGCCAAAAGGACAATGGGAAGCGTCGCGCTGCCTCGGCCTGACCTTTGGTCAAACGCTGTTTCGCGTGGTGGCGCCGCAGGCGATTCGTATCGCCATCGCGCCCACGGTCGGTTTTGCCGTACAGGTGATTAAAGGCACCGCGCTGGCCTCGATTATCGGTTTCGTCGAGCTGACCAAAGCCGGCACCATTTTGAATAACGTGACCTATGAGCCCTTCAAGGTGTTTGGCCTAGTGGCGCTCGGTTACTTCCTGATGTGTTATCCGCTGTCGCGTTACAGCCAGTACCTGGAGAAAAAATTCAATGCCGCTCATCACCATTAATCAGGTACAGAAGTACTACGGCGATAATCACGTGCTGAAAGGGGTCGATCTCGATGTCGATCACGGCGAAGTGATCTCGATTATTGGCCGCAGCGGATCGGGCAAAAGTACCTTGCTGCGCTGCATGAATGGGCTGGAAGGCTATCAGGATGGCAGCATCAAACTGGGCGGCATGACCATTACCGATCGCGAATCGCAGGCGCGGGAAATCAGCCGTTCGGTCGGCATGGTATTCCAGAACTTCAATCTGTTCCCGCACATGACGGCGCTGGAAAACGTGATGCTGGCACCGCGCCGCGTGCTGAAGAAAAGCGAAGCCGAATGCCGCGCGCTGGCGACGCAGATGCTGGAAAAAGTCGGCCTTGGTGAGCGCATCAATTACTACCCGGCCAATCTGTCTGGCGGCCAGCAGCAGCGCGTGGCGATCGCCCGTGCACTGGCGATGCAGCCGAAAGTTTTACTCTGTGATGAGATCACCTCAGCGCTCGATCCCGAGCTGGTGGGCGAAGTGCTGAAAGTGCTGGAGCAGCTGGCCGCCGAAGGCATGACGCTGATTCTCGTCACTCATGAAATGAACTTCGCCCGCGACGTGGGCGATCGCGTGGTCTTTATGCATCAGGGGCGCGTCTGGGAGCAGGGCGACAGCAAAACGCTGTTCGCCAATCCGCAAACTGCGGAGCTGAAGCAGTTTATTTCCACGGTCCGCCTCTAGGTTTTCATTAAGGAATACAACATGGATATCAGCCAATTTTCGCAAATCAATCCACCACAGCGTCTGCTGATGGGACCGGGCCCGATCAATGCCGATCCGCGCGTGCTGCGCGCCATGTCGAGCCAGCTGATTGGTCAGTACGATCCGGCGATGACGCACTACATGAACGAAGTGATGGCGCTGTACCGTGGCGTATTTCGCACTGAAAACCGCTGGACGATGCTGATCGACGGCACCTCGCGCGCCGGAATCGAAGCGATCCTGCTGTCGGCGATCCGTCCAGGCGACAAAGTACTGGTGCCGGTATTTGGCCGTTTTGGTCACCTGTTGTGTGAAATTGCCCGTCGCTGCCGCGCGGAAGTACATACCATTGAAGTGCCGTGGGGCGAAGTGTTTACCCCGGATCAGATTGAAGATGCGATCAAAAAGGTGCAGCCGCGCCTGCTGCTGACGGTGCAGGGCGACACCTCCACCACCATGCTGCAGCCGCTGGAAGAACTGGGCGCGATTTGCCAGAAATATGGCGTGCTTTTTTATACTGATGCCACCGCCTCGCTCGGCGGTAATGCGCTGGAAACCGATGCGTGGGGCCTTGATGCGGTCTCCGCTGGCATGCAGAAATGCCTTGGTGGACCGTCCGGCACCTCGCCGATCACCCTCAGTCCGCAGATGGAAGCGGCGATCCGCAAGCGTAAGTGCGTGGAGGAGGGCATCCGCACTGCCGATCATCAGGATGGCGACGACGAGATGATCTACTCCAACTATTTCGATCTCGGCATGATCATGGATTACTGGGGCCCGGAACGCCTCAACCACCACACCGAAGCCACCACCGCGCTGTTTGGCGCACGAGAATGTGCGCGGCTGATGATGCAGGAAGGAGTTGATAACGGTATCGCACGCCATAAGCTGCACGGCGATGCGCTGCTGAAAGGCATTCAGGGCATGGGCCTGGAAACCTTCGGCGATCTTAAACACAAAATGAATAACGTGCTCGGCGTGGTGATCCCGCAGGGCGTGAATGGCGATCGGGTACGTAAACTGGTGCTGGAAGATTTCGGCATCGAAATCGGCACTTCGTTTGGGCCGCTGCACGGCAAAGTGTGGCGCATCGGCACTATGGGTTACAACGCGCGCAAAGATTGCGTGATGCAAACCCTCAGCGCGCTGGAAGCGGTGCTGAATCACGTGGGTTTCCGCACCACGCAAGGCGCCGCGCTGCAGGCGGCGTGGGATCTCTACGGGAGCCGCGCATGACACAAAGCCTGATGAGCGCCAGCGAGGCACAATCTGCCGCCGCGCGCGTCATGGCGCGCTGTGACACGTTAGCGGCGATCAGTGAAAGCGAAGAGGGGCTGACGCGCGTTTATCTGTCGCCGGAACAGCTGCGCGCTAACGCACGCGTGGCTGAGTGGATGCAGGCTGCGGGCATGACGACGTGGCAGGATGCGGTGGGCAACATCTGTGGCCGCTATGAAGCGGCGCAGCCGGGCGCGCAGGCGCTGCTGCTCGGTTCGCATCTGGATACGGTGCGCAATGCCGGTCGCTATGACGGCATGCTCGGCGTGTTAAGCGCTATCGAAACCGTGCAGTGGCTGCACGATCGTCAGCAGCGTTTGCCGCTGGCGATAGAGATTGTCGGCTTTGGCGATGAAGAGGGCACGCGTTTCGGCATTACGCTGCTCGGCAGCCGTGGCATTACCGGCAGCTGGCCCGAAAGTTGGGTCACGCATCCGGATGGCAACGGTATCACCGTGGCGGAAGCGATGCAGGATGTCGGTTTCGATGCAGCAAAAATCCTCGACGCGGCGCGCGAGGTGAATGACATCGCGGCCTATCTGGAATTGCATATTGAACAAGGTCCGTGTCTCGAGCAGGAAGATTTGGCGCTCGGCGTAGTTACCGCGATTAACGGCGCGCGTCGTCTGAACTGCAGTTTTGTTGGCGAAGCGGGCCACGCCGGCACCGTGCCGATGACGCATCGCAAAGATGCGCTGGCCGCCGCTGCCGAATGGATGGTGTTTATTGAACACACTACGCAGCAGCAGGATCCGCAGCTGGTGGCGACGGTGGGCACGCTAAGCTGCTTGCCGGGTGCGGTTAACGTGATTCCCGGTGAAGTACAGCTTTCGCTCGATGTGCGCGGTCCGCAGGATGAGCCGCTGGAGCGCTTGCTCTCGACGCTGCTGACTCAGGCGCAGGCGATTGCGCTGCGTCGCGGCTTAACCTTCAGCGCCAACGAGTATTACCACATTGCCGCCACCGCCTGTGATGCGCGCTTGCAGCAGGCGCTGAGCCATGCGGTGGAAACCGTGCAGGGGCGCAGCCTGTCGCTGCCAAGCGGCGCGGGTCATGATGCGATTGCCATCGCCGAGCGCTGGCCGGTGGGGATGCTGTTTGTGCGCAATCATCGCGGTATTAGCCATCATCCGGCGGAATCGGTGCAGGCTGACGATGTGGCGCTGGGCGTGCAGGCCTATCTGCAAGCAGTTTGCGATATCGCCCGCGTATAAAGGAACAAATATGGATTTGGTCAGCTTTAATCAGTTGCCACCCGAAGCGGCACAGGCGGCGATTGCGCACTGCGTGGCGATTCCGGCCTGGCAACAGGCGCTGGTGGCAGCGCGACCTTTTGCCGATATGGCGGCGCTGCAGGCAACCGCCGATCGTCTGGCACAGCTGTGGCATGCTGATGAATTGAGTCAGGCGCTGAGCGCCCACCCGCGCATTGGTGATAAGGTGGCGGGGGCAGATAAAGATGCAGCGCTGTCGCGCAAGGAGCAGTCAGCGATGCAGCAGGCTAGCGGCGCACTGCAGCTGGCGATGCTGGCGGGCAATCAAACCTACGAGCAGCGTTTTGGTCGGGTATTCCTGATTCGCGCCACAGGGCGCAGCGGCGAGGAGATGCTGGCGGAATTACAGCGCCGGCTGAACAATGATGCGGAGAGTGAACAGCGTGAAGCGCTGGCGCAGCTGCGCGAAATCACCCTATTACGCCTGAAGGAGAGCATCAGATGAGCACCATTACTACCCACATTTTGGATACCGCGCTGGGAAAACCAGCGATTGGCGTGGCGGTTTCGCTCGAGCAAAACAGCCCGGAAGGCTGGCTGCCGCTGGTGGAAGGCGAAACCGACAGCGACGGGCGCATCAAAGATTTAACGCCCGAGCCGCTCGCGCCCGGTCATTATCGTTTGACGGCAGAGATCGGCGATTATTTTGCGGGTGCAGGACGTGATGCGTTGTATGTGAGTGCGCAGATCGATTTCGTGATTGGCGCGACGGGCAGCCACTATCATCTGCCGTTTCTGATTTCGCCGTGGTCGTGGTCGACGTACCGCGGTAGTTGATCCGCGCTGTAGTACGCCTGGTGCGCATCAATGCGCACCCTATAAAAACCGTCGGGTCGCCATTCATGGCGACCAATTGTATAAATGCGCACCTGACAAACGTGGCTGCGGCGGTCGTAGGGTCGCCATTCATGGCGACCAATTGCACAAATGCGCACCTGACAAACGTGGCTGCGGCGGTTGTAGAGGCGCCATTCATGGCGACCAATTGTATAAATGCGCACTGCATCACACGGCTGCGCTTGAAAGCCAGTAACTATCAAAACCTTCGGTTCATCCAAATATATTCTTGGCTCAAGTGCGGCTAATCTTAGTCGCATTAAAGAAAGCAATGTGAAGCCAATGGAGCCGAAAAATGAGCACGCACGACAATAACGATAATGCAGCAGCCTCAGGTAAATGCCCCTTTCATCACGGGGCTTCAGAAGAGAAGAGCGTATTAGCACGCGGCGCCGGTAGTGGGACATCTAACCGCGATTGGTGGCCCAATATGCTGCGTGTCGATCTGTTAAACCAGCACTCCAACCGTTCCAACCCACTCAGTGATACCTTCAACTACCGCGACGAATTCAGCAAACTTGATTACTCCGCATTAAAAGCCGACATCCGCGCCATTCTCACCGATTCGCAATCCTGGTGGCCAGCCGACTGGGGCAGCTATATCGGGCTGTTCATTCGCATGGCGTGGCACAGCGCGGGCACCTATCGCACCATCGATGGTCGCGGCGGTTCAGGGCGTGGGCAGCAGCGTTTTGCCCCGCTTAACTCGTGGCCGGATAACGTCAGCCTTGATAAAGCGCGTCGTCTGCTGTGGCCGGTGAAACAAAAATACGGTCAGAAAATTTCCTGGGCCGATCTCTACATTCTGGCGGGTAACGTCTCGCTGGAAAACGCCGGCTTCCGCACCTTCGGCTTTGGTGCCGGTCGTGAAGACGTGTGGGAACCGGATATGGATGTGGATTGGGGCCACGAAACCGAATGGTTGGCACATCGCCATCCCGAAGCGCTGGCTAACGCTCCGCTGGGCGCGACTGAAATGGGTCTGATCTACGTTAACCCGGAAGGTCCGGAAGCCAGCGGCGATCCGAAATCCGCCGCACCGGCCATTCGCGCCACCTTCGGCAACATGGGCATGAACGATGAAGAGATCGTCGCGCTGATCGCCGGTGGTCATACGTTGGGTAAAACCCACGGCGCGGCTGCGGCCAGCCATGTGGGTGTCGATCCGGAAGCCTCACCGATTGAAGCGCAGGGCCTTGGCTGGAGCAGCAGCTACGGCAGCGGCGTCGGCAAAGATGCCATTACTTCTGGCCTGGAAGTGGTGTGGACACAAACGCCAACGCAGTGGAGCAACTACTTCTTCGAAAACCTGTTCAAATACGAGTGGGTACAGACGCACAGCCCAGCAGGCGCGATTCAGTTCGAAGCGGTGGATGCCGAAGCGATTATCCCGGATCCGTTTGATCCCGAGAAAAAACGCAAGCCGACCATGCTGGTTACCGATTTGACGCTGCGTTTTGATGAAGAGTTCGGCAAGATCTCGCGCCGCTTCCTCAACGATCCGCAGGCGTTTAACGAAGCCTTTGCTCGTGCCTGGTTCAAACTGACGCACCGTGATATGGGGCCGAAAGCGCGTTACATCGGTCCGGAAGTGCCGAAAGAAGATCTGATCTGGCAGGATCCGTTACCGCAGGCCATTCATCAGCCAACGCCGGCGGATATTAGCGATATCAAAGCGCGTATTGCGGCGTCAGGTTTGAGCGTAAGCCAGCTGGTTTCTGCCGCCTGGGCTTCGGCATCAACCTTCCGCGGTGGTGACAAACGCGGCGGTGCAAACGGTGCGCGTCTGGCACTGGCTCCGCAAAACGGTTGGGCGGTCAACGCCAGCGTTATTAGTGATGTACTGCCGACCCTGCAGAAGATTCAGCAGGAATCGGGCAAAGCTTCACTCGCTGACGTGATTGTGCTGGCGGGCAGCGTCGGTATCGAGCTGGCTGCAGCTGCGGCGGGTGTGGCGACACAAGTTCCGTTTACGCCAGGCCGCGTTGATGCGCGTCAGGATCAAACCGATATCGAGTCGTTCAACTTCCTGCAGCCGCTGGCGGATGGTTTCCGTAACTATCGCCGCATCGCCAAAGGTTCTTCGACGGAAACGTTGCTGCTGGATAAAGCGCAGCAGCTGACGCTGAGTGCGCCAGAGCTGACGGCATTGATTGGCGGTTTGCGCGTGTTAGGGACTAACTTTGACGGCGGCCAGCACGGCGTGTTCACCGATCGCGTTGGCGTGCTGAGCAACGACTTCTTCGTTAATCTGCTCGACATGCGTACCGCATGGAAAGCTACCGATGAGAGCGAGGAGCTATTTGAAGGTCGCGATCGTCTGACGGGAGAAGTGAAGTTCAGCGCCACACGTGCCGACCTGGTGTTTGGTTCGAACGCTATTTTGCGCGCCCTGGCGGAAGTTTACGCCAGCAGCGATGCGAAGCAGAAATTCGTGGCCGACTTCATCGCTGCCTGGACGAAAGTGATGAATCTGGATCGGTTCGAGCTGTAATTCAATAAACCAAAATAAACCCCCGGCTAGCCGGGGTTTTTTATTACTTCAACATATAAGCATCCGCATCGCGCCACGCCGGGAAGCGTTCGCGGTAGGCTTGTAGCTCTTCCAGTGACAGCTCAGCGTCGAGGCGCGCGCGTGCAAAAGGCTCACCGCTTGCCAGAATCTCACCCTGTGGCGAAATAATCCGGCTATCGCCGCTGTATTGATGCTGATTGCCATCGCTGCCAACGCGGTTGCAGCCGGCGACGTAAGCCTGGTTCTCAATCGCACGCGCCAGCAGCAGTGATTGCCAATGCAGCGCACGCGGCGCTGGCCAGTTGGCGACATACAGTGCCAGATCGTAATCATTATGATTGCGCGAAAATACCGGAAAGCGCAGGTCGTAACATATTTGCGGCAGAATGCGCCAGCCGCGCCACTCAAACACTGCGCGCGTTTCACCCGCCACATAGTGCTGATGTTCATTGGCCATGCGGAACAGATGGCGTTTGTCATATTGATGCAGCGTGCCGTTGGGTTCCACCAGCAGGAAACGGTTAACCGCGCCTTTCGCCGTCTGAATTGCTGCGCTACCGCCGACTAAAGCATTGCTGGTTTGCGCGTGTGCGTGCAGCCACGCCACCACGTCATCCTGCGGCAGCGAGCCTTCGGCGGCTTCCATGGCAAAGCCGGTGGTAAACATCTCTGGCAGCAGAATGATGTCGCGGCCTTCAATACCTTTCAGTACGCCATCAAAATGGTGCAAATTAGCCGCGCCATCCATCCAGCTCAGCGTTTCCTGCAGAACGGTAATTTTTAAAGCTGACATAAGCGCTCCGCAGCGGCGTCGAGCGTCGCTTCCTGTTTGGCAAAGCACAGGCGAATCAGCTTGTGCGGGAAAGGATCGGCGCAGAACACCGAAAGGGGGATGGCCGCCACGCCGACCTCTTTGGTCAGCAGCTGGCAGAAACTCACGTCATCCAGATCGGAAATGGCGCCGTAATCCACCAGCAGGAAGTAGGTGCCTTCACACGGTAACACCTTAAACCGGCTGCCCGCGAGTGCCGCGATCAGCCGATCTCGGCGGCCACGGTAGAACGCTGACAGCTCACGATAGTGTTCGGGTTCCTGGCGCAGCATATCGGCAATCGCTAACTGCGCTGGCGTATTGACTGAAAACGTCAAATACTGATGCACCTTGCGGATTTCGGCGCTGATCGCGGCTGGTGCGATGCAATAACCCACTTTCCAGCCGGTCATATGGAAGGTTTTACCAAATGACGACACGGCAATAGCGCGCTGACGCAGGTCGGCATGCGCTAATACGCTGGTGTGACCTTCGTCGGCAAAGCAGATGTGTTCATAGACTTCATCGCTCAGCACATAAATTTCCTGCTCTGCAATCGCCTGCCACAGTTCGGCATAATCGCTTTTATGCCATACGGTGGCGGAAGGGTTGTGCGGCGTATTCAGAATCACTAAGCGGGTTTTGGCGCTTAGCAGCGTGCGGAATTCAAACCAATCAACGCGAAATTCTGGTGGCTGCAGCGCGACGCGTTTCAACACGCCGCCGGCGAGCTGAACAGCAGGTGCATAGCTGTCATAGCTGGGATCGAAGCAGATCACTTCATCGCCCTGGCGTACCAGCGCGGTGATCGCGGCGTAGAGCGCTTCGGTAGCGCCGGCGGTCACGGTAATGTCGCTGTTAACGTCGGGCTTGTGGCCGTAAAGTTCGGCGGTTTTCTCTACGATGGCTTCACGGAGTGGCAGCGCGCCGATCATCGGTGCATATTGGTTCGCGCCCTGGCTAACGTGATAGGCCAAACGTTCTTGCAGATAGCGTGGACCGTCGAAGTCGGGAAAGCCCTGCGAAAGATTGATAGCGTTGTGCTGCTGGGCTAACGCGCTCATTTGCGTAAAAATGGTGGTGCCGAGCGCCGGTAATTTGCTCTCGGGGATCAGGTTGTGCTGCGTCATTATTTGTGGCCTTAAGCGCGAATGTCGTTGCGGAGAAACCCTGTGTTGCTGCCACTATAAACAGGATGTTAATATTTGGCAATCGAGACGCTTAGACGTCTAAACTAACCTGCGGAGCCTGTATATCGCTATGACGGATTTTCTCCCACTGGAGCATTTAGTGGCCGCCTGCCACTGGATTGGTGGCAAAGGCTGGGCACCCGCCACTGGCGGTAATATGTCGGTGCGGCAGGACGCAGAATATTGTCTGCTGAGCGCGTCAGGGAAAGATAAAGGCAGCCTGACGCGTGATGATTTTATTCAGGTAGAGATTGCGAATAACGCCGTGCCATCCGGGCGCACGCCATCGGCGGAAACCGGTTTGCATACCTTGATTTATCGCCTTTTCCCCCAAGCTGGCGCGGTATTGCATACCCACACCGTCAACTCCACCGTGCTGTCGCGCGTTGAGCAGGGAGATGCGCTGCGGTTAAGTGGCTATGAAATGCAGAAAACGCTGGCCGGCCAGCAGACGCACCTTAATACCATTGCCATTCCTTTATTCGATAACGATCAGGATATTGACGCGCTGGCGCAGCGTATTGCCGCCTTTGCAGCAAACACCCCGCTGCAATATGGCTTTTTGCTGCGCGGCCACGGCTTGACCTGCTGGGGCAAAGATGTGAACGAAGCGCGCCGCCACCTGGAAGGGCTGGAATTCCTGTTTGAATGTGAACTGCAACGTCGCCTGCTGGAGGCTAAATGATCCGCGCCATTGTTACCGATATTGAAGGCACCACCAGCGATATCCAGTTCGTGCACAGCGTTTTGTTCCCCTATGCCCGCCAGCATTTGGCCGCCTTTGTGCGCGAGAAGCATGCAGATGAAGATGTGGCTGCCGCACTAAACGCGGTGCGTGACGAAGCGGGCACACCGCAGGCCACGCTTGATGAGCTGATTACCACGCTGATGGGTTATATCGATGAAGATCGCAAGTCGCCGGGCCTCAAGGCATTGCAGGGGATGATCTGGCGCGCGGGTTATGTTGACGGCCAGTTTACCGGCCACCTTTATCCCGATGTGCTGCCAGCGTTTGAACGCTGGCAGCAGCAAGGTATTAGCCTGTATGTTTATTCCTCCGGATCGATCGCCGCGCAAAAACTGTTATTTGGCTACAGCGATGAAGGTGATTTAACCTCGCTGTTTAGCGGCTATTTTGATACCGGCGTTGGCGCGAAACGTGAAACGCAATCGTATCGCACTATCGCCGAAAAAATCGGCCACGCGCCGGGCTCGTTGTTGTTCTTGTCGGACATCCATCAGGAACTCGACGCGGCGGCGGAAGCGGGCTGGCACACGGTGCAGTTAATTCGTGGCGAGGCGGATAACGCCAGTCGTCATCACCAGGTAAATGATTTTTCCCAGATTAAACCGGAGTCGATTTAACATGAGCGCATTGACCATTTTTACCGATACCGAAGCCCATCAGCCGGTGTGGCACAGCACCGATGCCTCAGCGATTCGCGACCGCCTGAATGCTAAAAACGTGCGCTTTGAACGCTGGGAAGCCGATCGTGATTTGGGGGCGAATCCCGATGCAGAGACGGTGATTAACGCCTATCAACATGCGATAGATCGACTGGTCGCTGAGAAGGGTTATCAGAGCTGGGACGTGCTGAGCATGCGGGCGGATAATCCGCAGAAAGCGGAGTTGCGCGCTAAGTTTCTCAATGAACACACGCACAGCGAAGATGAGGTGCGTTTCTTCGTTGAGGGGTCAGGGCTGTTCTGCCTGCATTTGGATGGCGAGGTTTATCAGATTCTGTGTGAGAAGAACGATTTGATTTCCGTGCCAGCGGGTACCGCGCACTGGTTTGATATGGGATCTGAGCCGCACTTTACTGCGATTCGTATTTTCGATAACCAGGAAGGCTGGGTAGCGAACTTTACCGGCGACAAGATTGCCGATGCCTATCCGCGCCTGGCGTGATCATGGGGCGGCATGAATGCCGCCCCTACAACCATGTGCCAACCGTAAGGTCGTCATTTATGACGACCACTAATCAACGGCAATCAGCTTACGGCTGAAAAATCCCTTCCTGAACTTGCGCTGGCGTGACCACGCCAGTATCCAGCACCCAACCGCTAATCAGCGCTGCAGGCGTGACGTCAAACGCCGGGTTATACACCGCTGCGTTGGCGGGTGCCCACTGCACGCTGCCAAAACTGCCCGCTACGCCCGTCACTTCGCTGGCGGCGCGCTGTTCAATCGGTATTGCGCCACCGTTCGGACATAAGCGATCCAGCGTGGTATGCGGTGCCGCCACATAGAAGGGAATGCCGTGATACTGCGCCAGCACGGCCAGGCTGTAAGTGCCAATCTTATTCGCCACATCGCCATTGGCAGCAATGCGATCCGCACCCACCCAAATCGCATCGACCACGCCGCGCGCCATCAAACTGGCGGCCATCGAATCGGTGATCAACTGATAGGGAATATTCAGCTCGCCAAGTTCCCACGCGGTTAAACGCCCACCTTGCAGCAGCGGTCGGGTTTCATCTACCCAGACATTTTTCACCAAGCCCTGCTGATGGGCATAGGCAATCACGCCGAGCGCCGTACCGACGCCCGCCGTCGCCAGCCCACCGGTATTACAGTGCGTCAGCAACTGGCTATCCGGTTTCACCAGCGTGCTCCCGGCGCGAGCGATGTTGTCGCATAGCTGTTTATCTTCCGCCACCAGCCGCAGTGCTTCGGCACTGAGCGCCGCGCCATAATCGTGCTCAGCGAGCGCCGTTTTCATGCGATCAAGATTGTTCATTAAGTTCACCGCCGTTGGACGAGCGGCGCGCAGCACGTTAAGCGCTTCAGCCAGTTCGGGGCGCGTTGCACCTTGCTCGGCGAGCAGCGCCAGCAACAAACTGGCGGAGAGGCCAATCAATGGCGCTCCGCGCACGCGCAGGGCGTGAATATGATCAACCAGCTGAGCAACGCTATGCGCAGGCTGCCAGTTTTTCTGTTGCGGCAGCGCCTGCTGGTCAAGGATCCACAGTTGATTATTGCGGACCTCAAGGCTGGTGGTGCGAAGTGTTTGCATGATGTGAAATCCCTGTTGCGTTGATGCTGGCTATTGTGCCAACATGCTTAACGGATGTATAGACGTCTGAACGGCTTATTACTATCGAAACTCGAGGAACAGGCAATGTCGCAATACCGTACGTTCACCGCTGCCGATGCTGTGGAATATGCTAAAAAATTTGGCGGTGTTGACGACCCGTCCACGCTGGTGAGCGCTGAAGAGATCGGGGATGGCAATCTCAACCTGGTATTTAAGATTTTCGATAATCAAGGCCGCAGCCGTGTGGTCGTCAAGCAGGCGCTGCCGTATGTGCGCTGCGTGGGCGAGTCATGGCCGCTCACGCTGGATCGCGCGCGTCTGGAGGCGCAGACGCTGGTTGAACACTACAAATATTGTCCTCAGCACACCGTTAACATCACGCATTACGACGCAGACTTAGCGGTGATGGTGATGGAAGATCTCTCCAGCTATCGCATCTGGCGCGGCGAGCTGGTGAAAGGCGCCTACTACCCGCTGGCAGGCCGTCAGGTAGGGGAATATCTCGCACAGACGCTGTTCCATACTTCCGATTTCTTCCTGCATCCCCACAAGAAAAAAGCGGAAGTCGCGCGTTTTATTAATCCGGAAATGTGTGAAATTACAGAAGACCTGTTCTTCAACGATCCCTTTACCGATCACGAACGCAACAGCTATCCCACCGCGCTGGAATCGTTGGTGGTTAGCCTGCGCACCGACGACGCACTCAAAATCGCCGTCGCGGGACTGAAGCACCGCTTTTTCGCTGATGCGGAAGCGCTGCTGCACGGTGATGTTCATAGTGGCTCGATCTTCGTGGCAGATGGCAGCCTGAAAGTGATCGATGCCGAGTTTGGCTACTTTGGACCGATCGGCTTTGACGTCGGCAGCGCTATTGGCAACCTGCTGATTAATTACTGCTGCCTGCCGGGCCTGCTGGCCCCGCGTGAAGCGGCGGAAGGGCGTGAGCGTCGCTTGAGTGACGTACACGATATCTGGAGCCACTTTGCTAGCCGCTTCCTTGAGCTGGCACAGGAAAAAACCACCGACGTGGCGCTGGCTTATCCCGGCTATGCCGCATCGTTCCTGCAAAAAGTCTGGCGCGACACCATTGGCTACTGCGGCACTGAGTTGATTCGACGTACCGTAGGTATGTCACATGTTGCGGATTTCAAACAGATTGAAGATGTGACGATGCGCACTGAATGCATCCGCAGCTGCATAACGCTGGGACGCACGCTGATTTTAGCCGCCGATCATGTTGCGGATGTTGATGCGTTGATTGCGCGGATTCGCCAGGCGGGCTGAATTTCTGATAAAAAAAAGCCTCCAGAAGGAGGCTTTTCGTTTTTATGCGGCTTCACTTGCTCGTGGGTTAGGCTTGCTTTGCGGCTTGGGGACCGCCAGCGCCTCGGGAGCAAAATCATCCACGTTAATCGCTTTCAGGCGGCTTGCTTCAGCGCGCACCAGTACCTGGGCTTCGCTCTCATCAATCCATCCCTCTTGCAGCGCACGCTGCGCCAGCGCATCCAGCCGGGTAAACGGCAGATGTTTTTTCTGCTGCTGGCACAGGCGATCGTGAATTACTTCTGCTGCCATGACATCCTGCAGCGCTTGCTCCAGCTGACCGGCCGGATTGTGCGCGCTGGGTGCCAGATACTGGCCGCGGCCTAAACGGGTGCGCGTGGCGGAGGGCAGTTGCAGCAGTTTCGCCAGTTTATGATCCAGCTTATCTGATGGAGCAGGGCAGTGATGACCGCCAGCGAAAATCACCAGACGCAGCGCACCGGCTACCATGCGATTTGGGAAGTTGCGCAGCAGATCATCCATCGCTACCTCGGCCTGATGCAACGCATCCTGCACCCCCCAATGCACCAGCGGTAAATCAGCCTCGTTACGGCCTTCATCGTCATAGCGTTTCAGCGTGGCCGATGCCAGATACATTTGGCTGAGTACATCGCCGAGGCGCGCCGAGATGCGTTCGCGACGCTTCAGGCTGCCACCCAGTACCGCCATCGATACATCCGACAACAGCGCGAGGTTGGCACTTAAACGGTTGAGATGCTGATAATAGCGGCGCGTAACGTCGCGGGTTGGCGTGGCACTGGTACGGCCGCCGGTTAAACCCAGCCACAGGCTGCGTACTTTATTGCTGCCCACGTGGCCGATATGGCTGAACAGCGCGCGGTCAAAGGTAATCAAATCGTTTTTCGCCGCGGCGTTCATCTCTTCCAGCACCCATGGATGGCAGCGAATGGCGCCCTGACCAAAGATAATCATGCTACGCGTCAAAATGTTGGCGCCTTCCACGGTGATGGCGATCGGCGCGCCCTGGTAAGCGCGGGCCAGGAAGTTGTTTTCGCCCAGCATGATGCCTTTACCACCGGCGATATCCATCGCATCGATGATGGCGCGCTGGCCGCGATGGGTGCAGTGATACTTCACAATCGCTGACAGCACCGCCGGTTTCTCACCGAGCATGATGCCGCTGGTGATAAGCGTCGCAGCGGCGTCCATCACGTAGGCGTTGCCGGCGATGCGTGCCAGCGGCTCTTCAATCCCTTCCATCTTACCGATGGAAAGTTTGAACTGGCGGCGAATGTGCGCATAGGCACCGGTTGCCAATGCCATACTCTTCACGCTGCCGGTAGAGTTGGATGGCAGCGTAATACCACGGCCTACAGACAAGCACTCCACCAGCATACGCCAGCCCTGGCCGGCCATCGACGGACCACCGATGATGAAATCGATGGGTACGAAGATATCTTTACCGCGCGTTGGGCCGTTCTGGAACGGCACATTAAGCGGGAAATGACGCTGGCCAATCTCCACGCCAGGCGTGTGCGTAGGGATCAGTGCACAAGTAATCCCCAGCTGTTCCGTCTCGCCCAGCAGATGGTCCGGATCGGAAAGCTTAAACGCCAGGCCGAGTACGGTCGCGATCGGTGCCAGCGTAATATAACGTTTGTTCCAGGTGAGGCGCATGCCCAGCACCTGCTGACCTTGCCAGTCACCCATGCACACGACGCCGGTATCAGGAATAGCGCCGGCATCAGATCCGGCTTCCGGGCTGGTCAACGCAAAGCAGGGAATTTCGTCACCGCGTGCCAGACGCGGCAGATAGTGATCCTTCTGCTCATCGGTACCGTAATGCTGCAGTAACTCGCCTGGGCCAAGTGAGTTTGGTACGCCGACGGTAATCGCCAGAATGCCGGAAACGCCGGCCAGTTTTTGCAGCACGCGCGCCTGCGCATAAGCTGAGAACTCCAGGCCGCCGTACTCTTTCTTAATGATCATGGCGAAGAAGCGATGCTGCTTCAGATACGCCCACAGCTCCGGCGGTAGATCGGCCATTTCATGGGTGATTTCGAAGTCGTTCGCCATGCGGCATGCTTCTTCCACCGGGCCATCAATAAAGGCCTGTTCCTCTTCGGTCAGTCGCGGTTGCGGATAGTTGTGCAGCTTCTGCCAATCCGGCTTTCCGCGGAACAGATCGCCTTCCCACCAGGTGGTGCCCGCGTCAATCGCCTCTTTTTCGGTGCGTGACATCGGTGGCATCACTTTCTGGAAGCTGCGCAGCGCCGGTTTTGAAAACATGCTGCGGCGCAGTGCAGGCAGGTTAAACGGCAGCAGGATAATCGCCAGCGGCACCAGCAGCCACGGGGTCCAGAGGCCAGCGGCCGCGAGTGCGCCGGTCCATAGCAGCAATATGACGCTGCTCAGCTGCAGGGAGATTTGGTGGTAAAACAAGACGCTAAGTAAAATTAGCGTCGCAACAATTGAGGCAACCAACATAATGAACCACTCCATAAGTAGTAAGAGGTCTGACCTGTTATGGGTGTAGGTTTAGAATAGCGGGCAAAATTTATCAATCTGTTTACATCGCAATTACAACCCAACTCACAAATTCATTGCGTGTACGGCAACAACTGCCAAACTTCCTTCAGCCATCGCGCTTTTCCTCGGTGCTGGCGCTTTGCGGCTTAGCCCCATTCCGTTAAACTTGCTGGGTCAATCTTTCCTCTAAAGGACATCCCTATGTATCAGGACATTATTCGCTCAGAACTCAATGAAGCAGCCGATACGCTCACTACGTTCCTGAGTGACGAAGCCAATATTCATGCGATTCAGCGCGCTGCGGTTCTGCTTGCCGATAGCTTTAAAGCAGGTGGCAAAGTGCTCTCCTGCGGTAACGGCGGCTCACACTGCGATGCCATGCATTTTGCTGAAGAGTTGACTGGGCGCTATCGTGAAAATCGTCCTGGTTATCCAGCCATTGCCATTTCGGATGTCAGCCATCTCTCCTGCGTCAGCAACGATTTCGGCTATGACTATGTGTTCTCACGCTACATCGAAGCGGTGGGCCGTGAAGGGGATGTGGTGCTGGCGCTCTCTACCTCGGGTAACTCCGCCAACATTATTAAAGCAATTGAAGCTGCCCGCGCCAAAGGGATGAAAGTGATCACCCTGACCGGCAAAGATGGCGGCAAGATGGCGGGCTCGGCGGACATCGAAATTCGCGTGCCGCACTTTGGCTATGCCGACCGCATTCAGGAGATCCACATTAAAGTGATTCATATCCTGATGCTGTTAATCGAAAAAGAGATGGTTAAGTAATGACGTGTTCCTCTCGCCGCTTGCGAGAGGGACTCATTTAAGGCGGTTGCTATGTGCGAATTGCTCGGGATGAGCGCCAATGTCCCTACGGACATCTGTTTCAGTTTTACCGGTCTGGTGCAGCGTGGCGGTGGAACCGGGCCGCACAAAGATGGCTGGGGCATCACCTTTTACGAAGGCAAAGGTTGCCGCACGTTCAAAGATCCGCAGCCGAGCTTTAACTCGCCAATTGCCCGTTTGGTGCAGGAATATCCCATCAAATCGCATTCGGTGGTGGCGCATATCCGCCAGGCGAATCGCGGTGAAGTGTCGCTGGAAAATACCCATCCGTTTACGCGTGAGCTGTGGGGCCGTAACTGGACTTACGCCCATAATGGGCAGCTGAAAGGCTATCGCCAGCTGGATACCGGGCCCTTCCGTCCTATTGGCGAAACCGACAGTGAAAAGGCGTTTTGCTGGATTCTGCACAAACTTACCGAGCGCTATCCGCGCACGCCGGGTAACTGGCCTGCGGTGTTTCGCTATATTGCAGAGCTGGCTGCAGAAATGCGTGAGAAGGGCGTATTTAACATGCTGTTATCGGATGGGCGTTACCTAATGGCCTTCTGCTCTACCAATCTTTACTGGATCACGCGCCGCGCGCCGTTTGGCAAAGCGACGCTGCTCGATCAGGACGTAGAAATTGATTTTCAGCAGCAGACTACGCCGCAAGATGTGGTGACAGTGATTGCCACACAGCCATTAACGGGGAATGAAACCTGGCACCGGATAGTGCCAGGCGAGTGGGCGTTATTTTGCCTGGGTGAGCGCCAGGAATGATTTCGAGGCAGCATCCGGTGTCGATATCACCGGCGTGTTGTTCACCGCATATTGGCCGGTTGCCGTCACGTTCACCGTTGGCGGCACGCGGTACTTCACAAAGTAGGCATAGCCCGGCTGCAGTTCACGCCAGAAATTAATATCGCTTGAATAACGATGGCGCTGCATGTTGCTTTCAGTCATGCGGAATGGATAGATGTTGACCTGAATCTCCTGCTGACCATTACGCAGCGCGGCGTTGGTATAGTTGAAGATCTCATCCATTGACGCATTAGTCATCGCGTAGCAGCCAATCGATACGCAATCACCGTGAATCATCAGAAACTTACCGTCATAACCTTTAGCGCGATCGTACTGGTTAGGGAAACCGGTATTAATGGCGCGGTAAAAACGGCTATCGGGTTTTAACTGGTTAAGCTTAACGTTATAAAAGCCTTCCGGACTTTTAAAATCGCCCTGACGACGTTTAGGTCCTAAACCGCCAGAAAAATTACAGATGCGATAGCTGTCCAGCAGACGATATTCATTACCGATTTTGCCGTACAGTTCCAGCGTACGCTCTTCCTTGAAAATCTGAATAAAAACCGGGGTTCCAATCAGTTGTTTCTTTAACTCTTTGCTCACCGGAGCCAGCGGTTGCGTAGGCTCGGGGTTAATTGCCCAGCTAAGGAGCGGCATAAGAATCATCGCAAGCAATAATGCGATTCTGCCCATTCTGTAGATACCTTGATGTGAAGAGAGACGATGACGCTGCGCGTCTGGGTATTGCATTATCGGAAATATCCGCTATCGCTGCGCAACATTAACATTGTCTGGCTTTTAATCAAGCCAGTGTCCGAGAAAATGGCGCGTTCCTAAAGGGAATGCGGCCATAAATTTGTAAACTTTAATTAGTCCGACAAAAATTTCGCGCATTTTGTACGAAGGTTAAAATTTATAATCCGAGCAGCAAACAAGAACGGTCTTGTCGGAAGGGGTCAGCCACCTCCTTATACTGCGCCAAACCCTTTCAGCAGGAAAAAATCTATGAATCTCTCGGTGGCCCCTTCGGTTTATCAGGTTGAGGATCTTCATTATATGTTGTCGCCCGGTCCTGACCTGATTAATCGGCATCTCAGGAATGGCACTCCATGGGAACCGGCAATGGTCTCTCTCTCAAAATTACTCATCAAAGGGATAGATCGCCCGGTGTTGATCGATGTCGGGGCCAATTTGGGGGCCTGGTCGGTGCCGATGGGTGACCATATTCGTGAGCAGGGTGGCACGTTATATGCCTTCGAACCCCAGCGCCAGGTGTTTTATCAGCTGTGCGCCAACCTGTTTATCAATCAGCTGTTTCATTGTCATGCAAGGCAGATGGCAATAGGTGATACCAATGGTGAAATTGATGTTCCGGTGCTGGATATGCAAACCGAGATTAATGTTGGTGCGCTTTCTCTGGATGCTGAAATTCGTGCCCAAAGGCAGGTATTAAGTACCAAATTAACCGAGAGTGAATCTGTGCGTATTGCAACGCTGGATAGTCTGGAATTGCCTGGCGCGCACCTCATTAAAGTGGATGTTGAAGGTTTGGAACTTGAAGTACTCAGGGGCGCTCGTCACTGGCTTGAAACGTCTGCTTATCCGCCCATTTTGTTCGAAGTCTGGCGAGAGCAGCTCAAAGCATTCGTTCCAAAACGTAACCGCTTGCTGGACTTTGTGCGCGGGGAATTGGGCTATGAAGTCGAGCTATTTGGTGAGCTTGCTATCGCACAACATCCCTCTAACAAACGTTTAAATATCACCATCAGCGATAAAGGAATGGTGATTAATCCCTGAAATTAATCCCACATGCGCGCTCTGTGAACACTTTTGCATCTGTACAAATATCCAGTATTATAATGAGGTCTTATTTTTAATCTGGGTTAGTTACACACGTGAAAATCATTCATGTCGATATGGACTGCTTTTATGCGGCGGTGGAAATGCGCGATGATCCCTCATTGCGTGATATCCCCATTGCAATTGGTGGCAGCCATGAGCGACGTGGCGTGATCAGTACCGCCAACTATCCGGCCCGTAAGTATGGCGTGCGCAGCGCGATGCCCACCGGCATGGCGCTAAAACTTTGCCCTCATCTGCGTTTATTGCCCGGTCGCTTTGATGCGTATAAAGAAGCTTCGCACCAGATTCGCGACATCTTCTCGCGCTATACCTCGCTGATTGAACCGCTCTCGCTGGATGAAGCCTACCTTGATGTTACCGACAGCCTGCATTGCCAGGGCTCGGCAACGCTGATGGCGCAGGCCATTCGTGCGGATATTCTGCGCGAAACCGGATTGACCGCTTCTGCCGGTATCGCGCCCATCAAGTTTCTTGCCAAAATCGCCTCCGATCTCAACAAGCCCAATGGGCAATATGTGATAACGCCTGACGCCATGTCTGATTTTTTACTGACGCTGCCGCTGAGTAAGATCCCCGGCGTTGGCAAAGTCGCCACCAAAAAGCTGGAAGAGATGGGCTTACGCACCTGCGCCGATGTGCAGCAGGCCGATCTTGCCCTGCTGCTCAAGCGCTTTGGCAAGTTTGGCCGCATATTGTGGGAACGCAGCAACGGCATTGACGAGCGAAATGTCGTGGTGGAGCGTGAGCGTAAATCCCTCGGCGTTGAGCGCACGTTAATGGAAGATATTCATCACTGGGAGCAGTGCCTGGAAATTATTGATTTTCTCTACGCTGAGCTGGAGCGTCGCTTAACCGCCATCAAGCCGGATAAGCAGATTGCCCGCCAGGGCGTTAAGCTGAAGTTTAACGATTTCCAGCAGACCACGCAGGAACATGTCTGGCCGGTGCTGAATAAAGAGGACATGATCGCCGTCGCGCGTCAGGCCTGGAATGATCGTCGGGCAGGGCGCGGTGTCAGGCTGGTGGGATTGCATGTCACCATGGTGGATCCGCAGCTGGAGCGGCAGCTGGTGCTGGGGTTATAACAGGGCGCGCTGGTGCACGCCCTGTCAAAGTATTACTTCTTAGCGTACTTCGCTTCCAGCGTGGCAAACCAGGGCGCGACGAAATCACTGTTCTCGCCCCAACCTGGAATGATGTTATTCAGTGAAGCCATGTTAACTGCACCCTGCTGGCTGTTCAGCTGCTGCTGCGAAATCGACGCCGCTTTGAACTCATAGGTTGCGGGCGTTGCTTCGCCGCCAATCTTATTCGCCACCAGGCGCATATTGACCGCGCCAATGGTTTTTGGATCCACCGCTACCGTTTGCACCCACGGGCTGTTCTTCTCATGCATCAGCTGCAGATCCTGATTGGATACGTCGATACTATAGAGTTTGATCTCGGTACGACCGTTCTCCTGCAACGCTTTGTAAGCACCCTGGCTGAAGGCATCCCACGATCCCCAAATGGCATCAATCTTACCTTTCGGGTATTTGGCCAAAATGGCGCCAATCTTGTTGGCGGTATCGCCTTGCACATCAGAGGAAACCGCACCAATCGATTCCAGTTGATGAATGCCAGGATTCGCTTTTAACAGCTTCTCATACACCACCTGCCGGCGATCCATCGCTGGGAAACCCGCCACCCATAGCTTGACGATGTTCGCCTTGCCGTTGAAGTCTTTGATCAAGCTGCCGAGTGATTCTTGCGCTAGCGAGGCGTCGTTTTGTGCCGTTACGGTTACGCCCTCCACCGGGGTATTAACCGGCGTATCAAACACGGAAAGCTTAATGCCGGCCGCAGTGATACGTTGCACCAGCGCGGTAGAGTAAGGATCTTTACCGTGCGACAGAATAATGCCGTCATATTTCTGGCTAATCGCCTGATTAACGAAATCCTGGAAACGCGCATCGTCACCGTTGCTTAGGAAAGTACTGACTTTAAAGCCCAGCTTGCGTCCCTGCTGGATTGCCCCGGCAACAAACTGCGTGGTGTTATCGTCTGAACCGAGGTTACGGATAATCGCAATGCGCACCGGACCTTCGTGGTTGGCGATCGCCGCAGGCACCGGTGTGACGGTGTCGGCGAAGGCGATGCTGGTATTGAGCAGGCTAACGGCCAGCAGCGAAAGGGTGATTTTTTTCATTATGATCTCTTTCTGGTTTAACGCGCCTTAGCGGCGCTGGATGTAAGTGATGGCCAGCGCCAGCGCCAGCACCAGGCCTTTGATAATGTCCATGGCGTAATAGGGTACTGACAGCATCACCAGCCCGTTTTGCAACACTCCGAGGATCACGGCGCCCACTAAGGTCCCGAGCGCATTAGGTTTGCCGGAACCGGCCAGCGAGAAGCCAATCCACGCTGCGGCCACGGCATCCATTAAATAGCCACCGCCAGCATTCACCTGCGAGGAGCCAATACGCGAAGCCAGTAAAATGCCGCCCAATCCCGCCAGCAGCGATGCCAGCACATAGGCCAGCACGCGATAGCGTGTAGTGCGAATGCCCGACAGGCGCGCCGCTTCCGGGTTGCCACCCAGCGCATACATGCGACGACCATGCTTCGTTAGCGACAGCGCCAGCTGCGCCACAATCGTTACCACCAGCATGATAATCACGATAGTTGGCACCTGGCCGAGCAGACCAAAGGCGGCAGGAATGGTGCCCTCGGCCATATCGCCGCTGGGCAGCACCATGTTTTCAGTGATCGAGCCGCCAAAGCTGTAGGTCATTGCGACGCCCTGAATCACACACAGCGTGGCCAGGGTGGCGAGCATGTCGGGAATCCGCAGAATCACGATCAGGAAGCTGTTGAACAGCCCGACCAGCGTGCACAGCAGCAGCGTAATGATGATAGCTTCGGTAGTGCCAAAGCCGTGCCACACGAACAGCGATATCACCAGTGCATTGGCTAGTGACGCCGTAGAGCCCACCGACAGGTCAAAGCCGCCAACCGTCAGCGAAAGGGATACGCCAATCGCGATCACCGTAACGATGGCAATCGATCGCAGGATGTTGATGATGTTGGTCGGTTCCAGAAAGCTATCTGAGGCGAGTCCAAATGCCGCAATCAGGATGACAACCGTCAGCAACATGCCCCATTTATAAAGGAACTCGAAGAGTTGATGGCGCAGAGAAGGCCGCGGGTTTAGGGATAATTCTTTGCTGCTCACGCAGGTGTTCCTCCGGTGGAATAAAGCAGAAGCATCTCTTCTGTCGCTACATCGGCGTCCATTTCTGCCACGATGCGCCCATCCCAGAGCACACAAATGCGGTCGCATAGGCCGACCAGTTCAGCAAACTCACCCGAGGCATAAATGATGCCTTTACCTTCGCGCGCTAAGCCGTCAATCAGGCTGAACAGTTCGGTTTTAGCTTTGATATCCACGCCTTTGGTGGGCTCGTCAAAAATCAGAACATCGGCGTTATTACGCAGCCATTTGCCAATCGCCACCTTTTGTTGATTGCCACCCGACAGACGTCGCAGGATCTGCGCCGGCCCGGTGGTGCGTACATTCAGGCGCTGAATCACCTCTTCAGCCCAGCGCCATGCCTGACGATGACCAAACAGGCTCCAGCGTGAAAAGCTGTTATCGGCGCTGATACTCAAATTCATGCTCACCGGCTCATCAATGAAAATACCCTCTTTACGACGCTCTTCCGGCACCAGCGCCATGCGGTTTTCCACCGAATCATGCGGCGAACGCGGTCGCCACGGCTTGCCATGTAACTCGCCTTTCTCAACCCGGCTTTTGCTGGCACCAAACAACGCTTTGCACAGTTCGGTCTTCCCGGCACCGGCTAAACCTGCAATGCCAAGGATTTCGCCTTTATGCAGGCGCAACGAAATATCTTGCAGCAGACGATCGTCATGTAAGCCTTCAACCGACAGGAGCAGCGGCTGCGCCTGATGTATGCGGCGCGGTGGAAAGACATCGTCGAGCTGATGTCCCAGCATCTTCTCAACGATTTGCTCGCCGCTTAGCGCCGCCATCGGACTACTTTCGATCAGGCGTCCATCGCGCAGCACCGTCAGCCGATCGCAAATCGCTTTAAGTTCATGAATGCGGTGCGAGATGAATACCACGCCAATGCCGCTCGATTGTAAGCGGCGCACGACGGCAAACAGGCGCTCGCTTTCATGCTGATCGAGCGGGGCGGTGGGTTCATCAAGAATCAGGAAGCGGCAGTGGTGAGATAGCGCACGCGCCAGCAAGATTTGCTGCTTCTCCGCCAGCGAACAGCGCTCAACCAAACGGTTCACATCCAGGTTGACTTCCAGCTGTGCCAGCAGCGCGCGCGCCTGATGGCGCGTTTCATGCCAGTTGTAGCCATGGCCCGGCTCCGCTAAGCGATCGAGCAGAATGTTCTCCGCGACGCTGAGTTGCGGCACCAGCGCCACGTCGACTTCCTGCTGAACCAGATGAATGCCAAGTTTTTTGGCATCACGCGGCGAGCGCAGGGCGACGGGAACGCCATCCAGCAAAATTTCCCCGCTGTAATGGGTGTGCGCTCCAGCCAGCACCGCCATGAGCGTCGATTTCCCCGCGCCGTTGGCGCCCGTCAGGGCATGTACCGAACCGCCTTCAGTCATAAAATCGACCTGCGATAGCGCGGCAAAACCGCCAAAAGCGATGGAGATATTACGCATCTCCAGGCGGTTGATCGCCGTCATGCAGCCGTGCCTTTAATTATTTGAGTTGGGGGCATTTTTTCCTGAACCCTCGCGCTGGGCAACAAACGAAAGGGCATAAGCTAGCACGAAATCTTATTAGCCATCCAGACATCTGGATGTAATGGTGGCTAAATCTGGCGCAAGGGAAAGCGGTGGTTTAACTACGAGGCGTTATGGATAATGGGTAGAGTATTGTGCTGCTGAAGGCGATAGGCGGAAACGAGTGGCTTAGGCATAAAAAAACCAGGCCGTAGCCTGGTTGATAGGTCAAACGTAAACTTACGCTTTTTCGGGTACCACGTTCAGCAGCGCTGTCAGCAGTTTCCAGTAAAGACCAACGCTCTCAATGTGTACCTGCTCATCCGGTGAATGCGGGCCGGTGATAGTGGGACCGATCGAAACCATATCCATGTTCGGATACGGTTTCTTGAACAGGCCACACTCCAAACCGGCGTGAATCACCTGGATGTTTGGCGTTTTGCCAAACAGCGCTTCATAGGTTTTACGCGTCAACGCCATAACCGGTGAATCGGCATCGGGCTGCCAGCCTGGGTAGCCGCCTTTGGGTGCCGTTTGCGCGCCAGCCAGTTCTCCCAGCGAAGTCAGCACTTCAACCACCCAATCTTTACCGGTATCGATCAGCGAACGAATCAGACAGATAATTTCGGCATTGTCCTGATCCATGCTCACCACGCCAACGTTCAGCGAGGTTTCTACCACGCCTTTGGCGACGTCGGAGTTACGAATCACACCGTTTGGCGTGGCGTTTAGCAGATTCAGGAAGCGATCGCGGCTATCGCTGCTCAGTGCCTGGCCCTGATGCGCCAGCGACTCGGTCACGACCGCGATATTCTTCTCTTTTGCTCCCAGCTCGTTCAGCAAGGTTGCCTGGAAATGGGCCGCAGCCGATTTCAGGGCATCCACTTTATGGCTGTCGATCGCCAGCGTCGCGAAGGCTTCACGCGGGATAGCGTTGCGCAGCGTACCGCCGGTGAATTCAATCAGGCGCACATCGAGATCGCGCGCGTGCAGCGCCAGAAAACGCGCCAGCAGTTTATTGGCGTTGCCCAGACCATGATGAATGTCGGCACCGGAGTGACCGCCTTTCAGGCCTTTCAGCGTCAGCTTCAGGGTTTCATAACCCGCTGGAATGGCTTCACGCGTCAGCGGCAGGGTGGTGATGAAGTCGATCCCCCCGGCGCAGCCCATGTAAATCTCACCTTCCTCTTCGGAATCGGTGTTGATCAGGATGTCGGCCTGCAGCCAGTTTGGCTGTAAACCAAATGCCCCGTCCATGCCGGATTCTTCGGTCATGGTCAGCAGCACTTCCAGCGGACCGTGCGTCAGGCTGCTGTCAGCCAATACGGCCAGCGCAGACGCCATACCAATGCCGTTATCGGCGCCGAGCGTGGTGCCGCGCGCTTTTACCCAGTCGCCATCAACGTACGGCTGAATCGGATCTTTGGTGAAGTCGTGCGCCGTGTCATTGTTCTTCTGCGGCACCATATCAAGGTGTGCCTGCAGCGCCACCGGCGTGCGTTTTTCCATGCCGGCGGTAGCGGGTTTACGAATCAGGATGTTGCCAACCTGATCGCGCTCAACCCAAAAACCTTGCTCTTTGGCCCAGCCAACAACGTATTCGGCCAGCGCTTCTTCGTGGTAAGAAGGGTGTGGAATGGAACAAATTTTGGCAAAAATATCCCACAGCGGTTGGGGTGAAAGTTGCGACAATTCAGACACCATGCGTCTCCTGTGTCAGCGTGGCGGACAGACCGCACGCACGCGGGTTTCCAGTAAAAATCGTCGTCAGAACATCTGACGTGATGGGGCTGAGAATATCACTGTTTCTCACCGGGTGCGTAATCAGGCGCGCTAAAAACCTGCAACCAGTAAGACAGATGCTGGTTTTTAAGGCGTCAGATCCTTATAATCTCGCGCAACCTTTTCCCCCTTGCATATTTTTTAAGCCAAGTTTATTGGTTGGGATTCCTTCATATGAGCGAAAAATACGTCGTAACCTGGGACATGCTGCAGATTCATGCCCGTAAACTGGCCCAGCGCCTGCTTCCTGTGGAACAGTGGAAAGGTATTATCGCGGTGAGCCGCGGTGGTCTGGTTCCGGCATCGCTGCTGGCGCGCGAACTGGGTATTCGCTATGTCGATACCGTGTGCATCTCCAGCTACGATCACGATCATCAGCGTGAAATGAAAGTGCTGAAGCGTGCCGAAGGCGACGGTGAAGGATTCATCGTAATTGACGATTTAGTGGATACCGGCGGCACCGCGCAGGCGATCCGCGATATGTATCCAAAAGCGCGTTTCTGCACCATCTTCGCTAAGCCAGCAGGCCGTGCGCTGGTGGACGACTATATTGTCGATATCCCGCAGAACACCTGGATCGAGCAGCCCTGGGATATGGGCGTGGTGTATATCCCGCCTATCGTTAAAAGCTGATTGATGCATCGCAAACAACGCCCGGTTATGCCGGGCGTTGTGCTTTCTGCGTCTCGCGCGCGTATGACGTGTGCAGTACACTCTTAGCCATCGCTGTAACGTTGGCAGGAGAATCACTAAAATGTCTGATAAAAACCTGAGCGAAGAACTCTTTAAACCCCGTTTTAAACACCCGGAAACCTCTTCACTGGTGCGGCGTCAGCATCACACGCCAGCGCAGGTGCATAACGCGTTGGAAGGGGATACCCAGCGCGGCTGGTATCGCATGCTGAATAAGCTGCTGTGGACGTGGCGTGGGTTATCGCCGCAGGAGATCAGCGAAGTGCTGGCGCGCATTGCGGTGAGCAACTTTGAGCGCACCACGGAATCTCTGCTGGATACCGTGATTGGCTATCGCGGCGGTAACTGGAATTATGAGTGGTCAAAACAGGCGGCAATCTGGCAGCAGCGCGCGATGCAATCTGAAAATCACGACGAAGCCGGACAACACTGGCTGCATGCCGCCAATTTATTCAGCCTCGCGGCCTATCCTTATATTAAAGGCGATGAGCTGGCCGATCAGGCGCAGGTGTTAGCCAATCGCGCCTATGAAGAGGCCACGCAGCGTTTGCCGGGTGAACTGAAATCACTGACGTTCCCGATAAACGGTGGCGCGCCGGTGACCGGCTTCCTGCACATGCCTGCGCAGGCTAAAGCGCCGTATCCCACCGTGTTACTGTGCGGCGGTCTCGATTCGCTACAAAGCGATCACTATCGCTTGTTCCACGATTACCTGGCACCACGTGGCATTGCTATGCTGACGCTGGATATGCCGTCGGTGGGTTTCAGCAGCAAATGGACGCTGAATCAGGACACCAGCCAGCTGCATCAGCAGGTGCTGCGCGAGCTGAGTAACGTGCCGTGGATTGATCATACCCGCGTTGCGCTGCTGGGCTACCGCTTCGGTGCCAATGTGGCAACACGGCTGGCGTATCTTGAAGTGCCGCGCGTGCGTGCCGTCGCCACGCTGGGGGCGATGGTGCACAACGTGTTTGTTGATGCGCAGCAACAGCAGCAGTTACCGGATATGTATATGGATATGCTGGCGAGCCGTCTCGGCATGTCATCCACCTCCGACAGTAATCTGCGTATCGAGCTCAACCGCTATTCCCTGAAAGTGCAGGGCTTGCTCGGTCGCCGCACGCCAACGCCAATGCTGGCAGCGTACTGGCCGGATGATATTTTTGGCCCGGAAGAGGATGCGCAGTTGATCGCGAATTCCTCTGCGCAAGGTAAGACGCTGGCAATTGCAGGCAAGCCGGTTTTTGCCAGTTTCGACAAAGCTTTAAACCAAATTTGTGACTGGCTGGCAAAACAGTTGCAAAACTAACTGGCGAAACCTCAAACCTCTGCTACTACTTATATCCGGGATTTTCCATTTTTAGTTTCATGGGAAGCTAAAAATGCATTTGATGCGGTTTATTTGAGGGAGAGTTTGCATGACGTTACCGAGTGGTCACCCCCGTAGTCGCCTGCTTAAGCGCTTCACCGAATTGGGGCCGTACATCCGTGAAGGAAAATGCGAAGAGACGCGTTTCTTCTTTGATTGCCTGGCGGCCTGCGTCAACGTCAAGCCTGCGCCGGAGCTGCGTGAATTTTGGGGCTGGTGGATGACGCTGGAAGCGCACGAAGATCACTTCACCTATGAATATCACTTTGGTCTGTTTGATAAAGCCGGCGATTGGGGCACCGCAACCATTAAGGGCAAAGAGAACAATGCCAAAGTGGAGAGCACGCTGCGTAATTTCCACGAGCGTCTGAAAGCGATGCTGTTAGAGCAGAAGTTGGATCTGAAACCGGCGGAAGGGTTTAAAGACGAGCCGGTAAAATTGAGCGCCTGACACTCTCGCGCGTGAATAAATAAGAAAGAGCCGGTGATGAGCCGGCTCTTTTTTTATCGACACAGCAAGGGTAATACGCAATCAGAATTGGTAAGTCAGACCCACGGCTACGATGTCATCGTTGTTCAGGTTCAGCTTGTTGTTATCATCCAGCTGGTTGATTTTGTAATCAACAAAGGTCGACATGTTTTTGTTGAAGTAGTAAGTCATGCCCACGTCGATATATTTAACCAGATCTTCATCACCGATACCTTCGATGTCTTTACCTTTGGTCTGGATATAGCCAAGGGACGGACGCAGGCCGAAGTCAAACTGATACTGCGCCACCACTTCGAAGTTTTGCGCTTTGTTAGCAAAGCCACGTGTACCGATTGGCGTCATATTGCGGGTTTCGGTGTAGATAGAGGCCAGGTAGATGCTGTTGGCATCATACTTAATGCCCGCGCCCCAAGAATCTGCTTTATCGCCATGCCCCAGCGCCTGTTGCTGCTGCTGAATGGTACGATCGGAAGAGGTGATAGCCGACATCAGGCTGACGCCGGTATCACCAATGGTGTAGCCCAGTGACGCACCGTAACCGTCACCGTTCTGGCGAGAGGTATCGGTGATGCTGCCACGGGCGTTGGCGCTGGTCGCATCGTTTTTGCCCTGATATTGCAGCGCGAAGCGCAGGCCATCAACCAGACCGAAGAAGTTGCTGTTGCGGTACGTGGCCACGCCGGTAGCACGCGCGGTCATGAAGTTATCGGTACGCGCTGTACCGTCACCACCAAACTCTGGGAATACGTCCGTCCATGCCTCTACGTCGTAGAGCACGCCGTAGTTACGACCGTAATCGAATGAACCGTATTGACCGAATTTCAGACCGGCAAAGCCCAGACGGGTTTTGTTGCCGGCGTTCGCGTCAGAACCTTCAGAGTTATTGACGTTGTACTGATATTCCCACTGGCCATAACCGGTCATCAGGTCATTGATCTGCGTCTGACCTTTGAAACCGATACGAACGTAAGATTTGTCGCCGTCCTGGCTCGCATTATCGCTGAAGTAATGTTCAGCTTTAACGCGGCCGTAGAAGTCGAGTTTATTACCATCTTTGTTATAAACTTCTGCGGCGTTTGCGGTGGAAGCCAGCGCCAGCGCTGAAACGACTAATGCCAGTGTGCTTTTCTTCATTTTGCTATCAATCCCAATGAGTAAAATTTGTTGTACCCGTGAAAGGTTTTGTAAAACACGGGACTTTTTACCGGGTGGCGATGAACTTTTTATGACAGTTTTTCGGATTTCTTGTTAATTGCGAACTTTTGGTCTAGCGCATTGTCAGCGGATTTTTGTGCTTTTCCCCTTGCTGCTGTTGGCTTCCTTGCTCACTCCTGATAAAACGTCCCTTCGCAGATTTTTTTCTTATATGGCAGGAAAAACATGAGTGGCAGTCAGACCCTTGTGGTCAAGTTGGGTACTAGCGTCCTCACCGGCGGTTCGCGTCGGCTGAATCGGGCGCACATGGTGGAGCTGGTTCGTCAGTGTGCACAACTGCACGCGGCGGGCCATCGCATTGTTATCGTTACCTCCGGCGCGATTGCCGCTGGACGCGAACACCTTGGTTACCCCGAACTGCCGCCTACCATCGCCTCAAAGCAGCTGCTGGCTGCGGTGGGGCAGAGCCGTTTGATCCAGCTGTGGGAACAGCTGTTTTCGATTTACGGTATCCACATTGGGCAGATGCTGCTGACGCGCGCCGATATGGAAGATCGCGAACGCTTCCTCTACGCGCGCGATATGCTGCGTGCGCTGCTCGATAACCACATCGTGCCGGTAATCAACGAGAACGATGCGGTAGCCACCGCCGAGATTAAAGTCGGCGACAACGACAATCTGTCGGCGCTGGCGGCGATGCTGGGCGGCGCCGACAAACTGCTGCTGCTCACCGATCAGCAAGGGCTATTCACCGCCGATCCGCGAACTAATCCTGAAGCGTCGCTTATCAGCGACGTGCACCAGATCGACGACGCGCTACGCACGCTGGCGGGCGGCAGCGTTTCCGGCCTCGGTACCGGCGGCATGGCCACCAAGCTGCAGGCGGCGGACGTGGCTTGTCGCGCCGGCATTGATGTGATCATCGCCGCTGGCAGTCGTCCAGACGTGATCAGCGACGTGCTGTATGGCAAACCGGTGGGCACGCGCTTCCACGCGCAGCAATCGCCGCTGGAAAACCGCAAGCGCTGGATCTTTGGCGCGCCGCCTGCCGGAGAGATCACCATTGATGATGGGGCACTGGCGGCGATGCTGGAGCGCGGCAGCTCGCTGCTGCCGAAAGGGATTCGTGAGGTGCAGGGCAACTTCTCACGTGGTGAAGTGATCCGCATTCGCAGCCTGCAAGGGCGGGATATCGCTCACGGCGTGACGCGCTACAACAGCGATGCCATGCGCATGATCGCCGGTCATCACAGCCAGGAAATTGGCGAGATTCTCGGTTACGAATATGGCCCGGTAGCGGTGCACCGCGACGACATGATCGTCAGTTAAGGAGTGGATGATGTTAGACGAAATGGGTAAAGCGGCGCGTGCAGCGTCGTACAAGCTGGCGGAACTCACCACCGAACAAAAAAATCAGGTGCTGCTCACTATCGCCGATCGCCTTGAAGCCGACAGCGCCGCGATTCTGGCTGCGAACCAGCAGGATCTGGCCGATGCGCGGCAAAACGGCATGAGTGAAGCGCTGCTCGATCGTTTGACGCTTAATCCACAGCGCCTGAAAGGGATCGCGGATGATGTCCGCCAGGTCTGCCGCCTGGCCGATCCGGTGGGGCAGCTGATGGATGGCGGCCAGCTGGATAGCGGTCTGCGCATTGAACGTCGTCGCGTACCGCTCGGCGTTATTGGCGTGATCTATGAAGCGCGTCCGAACGTCACCGTCGATGTCGCCTCCCTTTGCCTGAAAACCGGCAATGCCGCGATTCTGCGCGGCGGTAAAGAGACGTATCGCACCAATGCGGCCACGGTGCGGGTGATTCAAAATGCCCTGACGCAGCACGGTTTACCGGCGGGTGCGGTACAGGCGATTGAAAATCCCGATCGCGAGTTGGTTAATCAGCTGCTGAAGCTCGATCGCTACGTCGATATGCTGATCCCACGCGGCGGCGCAGGTTTACACAAGTTGTGTCGTGAAAATTCGACCATCCCGGTCATCACCGGCGGCATCGGCGTTTGCCATCTCTATCTGGATGAAACCATGGAGACCGAGGCGGCGCTGGAGGTGATCGTCAATGCGAAGAAACAGCGGCCAAGCGCCTGCAATTCGCTGGAAACGCTGCTGATTCATCGCGATCGGGCGGAGCGCTTTATCCCGGCATTCCTGCAGCGCATGGCGCAGGAGAAGATCGTGCTGCACGGCGATGAAAACGTGCTGACGCTGCTGCAAAACGGCCCCGCTGACGTGGTGGCCGTGCAAGCGGAAAACTACGACGACGAATGGTTGTCGAACGATCTGAACGTCAAACTGGTGGCCGATATGGATGCCGCCATCGCGCACATTCGCGAGCACGGTACGCAGCACTCCGACGGCATCCTGACGCGCAGCCTTAGCAACGCCAATCGCTTCGTCAACCAGGTTGATTCCTCTGCGGTCTACGTTAATGCCAGCACCCGTTTCACCGACGGCGGCCAGTTTGGCCTGGGTGCCGAAGTGGCAGTCAGCACGCAGAAGCTGCACGCGCGCGGTCCTATGGGTCTGGAAGCGCTAACCACCTACAAATGGATTGGTTGGGGCGACGATACGCTACGTCGCTAATGTTCGCTCCTGCATGACAATGGGCACCGAAAACGGTGCCCATTTTTTTCGCTTTCGATCCAGTTATTTCCAGAGGTTTTTGATTTATTTCTGTCATCTATGGCGGGGTCACGGCTTTTCACCCATTTTTTCCTTTAGATACTGGTCTTACTGCTACAGAACAATCCTGAAAACCCCTGTCAGAACAAGCGATATGGCATTGTTCACTGGTTTCGGCATAACCGAAGGGGATAATGATCATGCAGCCTCATTGATAAAAGCGGTTGGGTAGTAAACTGACGGTAATATAAAATGAACTGGTAGCAAAAATGAAAATAACATTCAGTCTTTTACTGAAGGCAGATTATTAACTGATGGTTAAAAAAGAAAGTACCAGACAAGGGTTTACTGCCAGGCTGATTGCCGCGTGTGAAAGCGCGGGAATTGTCGGACATGGACGGAACAAACAGGTTGCGCTTGCTCTGCAGGAGAGGGGATGCAAGATCTCAACGCCGGGGGTTTGGAAATGGTTTAACGGACAATCGATTCCTGACGATAACAATCTACTGGCGCTCAGCCAGCTGTTAGACGTGCGCGTTGAGTGGCTGCAATTTGGTATGGAAAAACCGGCTGCCTTACTCACGCATCACAGTCTCACCCCTCCGCAGCATTTATTTCGCGTCGAGAGTCTGGATATTGGACAACATGGCGTCCGCAGCAGCAGCACGCGTGATGAACTGGTCGAAACCATTCAAGCCATTGAATACGGTCTGGAAGAAGCGCGCGTGTTGTTTAATGGCCGTCCGGCCGAAAACATTCGCCTCATTGCGCTCAACAGCGATTCGATGGCGGGCACTTTTGCGCCACGCGATCAGCTGTTTGTCGATATCAGCGTGCATCGCTTTGATGGCGATGGCATTTATTTATTTACGCTTGACGATCAACTCTATCTCAAACGCCTGCAGTTACAGCACAAAAAGGTGGCGGTGATCTCCGATAACAAGCGTTATGAAACCTGGTATTTAACCCTCGACGAAGCCAAAACATTGCAAGTGGTGGCGCGGGTCATCATGAGCCAGGCGCGCGATTACCAAATCCTGGGCTGATCGTATCACCTCAGCCACGGGCAAAAAAATATTGTGGCTGAAATCAAAAATTTAACTGATGGTAAATAAAAAATTAACCATTGGTGTTTGCCAATGCATTAGATCCTGTTAATAATTTGAGCATAGAAGGACGACACACCTGCTCCCGGATGAGCCCGCTCTTAAACAATTGAGGCGCTGCACAAGCGCGATGCATACCACCCAAAGTTAGTGAACTTTGGGATGGGGTGGATACGCACTTTGCAGCGTTGTCAGTTGCCCTCTGTTTTTCACTCTCCTCTACTTCACCCTGGCCGTTAATACTGCCGGGCGAGTTGACGTCGAGTGTTTTTCAGAGGAACAGCGGACGCTTCGGTTTAAGCCGAGTTGCCGTGCCTGCCACCCCATCGCCAAAGACTCATTCACAGGAGGAGTTATGGCGATTATCCAGTACGGAAAATCAGTATTTTCAGGTAATACACGCACGCGCCGCCATCGGCGGCGTCAATCCATCAGCCGCCTTAAGCGCAGCATCGATAGCGCTCTCGGCATCGAACCCGATAACATCACCTTGCGTACCGCTGAACGCATCTGTCAGCGCCAGACGCACTCACGCGTAGATTGCGCCGTTCTGGCGCCGACGCGCGTTCAGCAGGAACAAGCCAGCTTTGATAACTGCTGTTTACCCCATGTGTATTTGTACGCCGTGCGCTAATCCTTTCATCACTTTTCCCCAGTTTTAAACGGGACGTTTCTTTGTTGCTCACTGTTTAAGCATCCTTGAGCGTTTCGCTTATCAAATGACGCGCTCAAGCCGGTGAAGGATCAGCGTGATTTATGTTTGTTTGCCGTTTTGCGCAGCCCATTTCAGGCCGTTGCGCCCGTCAAAGAGGAACGACTATGAGCCAGATTATTGCCATCCTGAATTTCGAAGAGGGTTACCGCGAAGCGCCTTACCTTGACACCTTGGGGTTTCCCACCGTCGCGGGGGGAATTCGTATTGGCCCGAAAGGTGCCTCGCTCAGCAATTACATCTTTCAGGTGCCACGGCCCGTGGGCGACGTGTGGAAGCAATGCATTGTCGAGGGCAAGGTGCAGCAGATGAATCAGCGTGCGCTGGTGCAACAGGCGCTCGCCAAATGCAACGAAGCGCGCTGCGATGTGTTGATCAGCATGGGCTATCAACTCGGTATTGATGGGCTGGCGATGTTTCGCGGCATGCTGACGTCCATCACCCAAGGTGACTTTGACGCTGCTGCCAACGCCATGCTCGATAGCCTGTGGGCGCGCCAGACCTCAGGACGCGCGCGGCGGCATGCGGAAGTGATGCGTAGCGGCACCTACGACATCTATCGGGGGTTGCTATGAACCTGAAACTACTGATTTTTATCATTGCCGTGCTGCTGGTGATCATTGTGGTGCTGATCATGCAGCGCTTCACCACGCTGGAGTTCGTGAAGCATGCGCGCCTGCTGTTTAAAACCTGGTCGGTGTGGCTGGCGTCGCTGGGTTCAATGCTGAGCGCATGGGTGCAATCTTTCCCCTCCGCGGCGCTTGATGCGTGGAACAACATGCCACCAGACGTGAAAGAGATTCTGCCGCATAACTACCTTGGGCTGATTGGCGCCTTCATGGTGGCGATGGGCGTGATTGCTCAGTTCATTCGTCAGAAGAGCCTTAACCAACAGAAAACGGCGCTGGAGGAAAAAGCATGACGTTTCTTATGACATTGCTCGGCGGCAGCTGGCACTGGCTGGCCGCGCTGGCGGGCGTGATTGCCGCGCTGGCTGCCAGCTACTTCGGCGGCAAGAAGATCGGCAAGGTGCAGCAACAATCTCAATCCGCAGTGGAAAGCGCCGACAAAGCGGCAGCACAGGCGGTGGCGGTTAATCAGCAGCAGCAACAGCTGCGCGAGGAGGCCAAACGTGTGGAAGCCAGCAATCTTAATCTTGATGACGCTGCTGCTCGCGACAAGCTGCAGCAATCGAAATACCACCAACCCTGAAGCCCCGGTCGTCATCGACTCTGCCTGTACGCTTTTTTCCCCGATTTATACCCACGGCAATGACGCTGAGCGCATGGACGTTCGCACCGTGCGCGCCATTAACAACCACAACGACCTTTGGGATCGGCACTGCGGCCAACCGGCCCCCTAACGCTGCTCTCACGCATTTGCATTACCTACCTGAAAAGCCGAGGAGGCTATGATGATCGAAGTTAACTCTTATGCAGAACTGCGCACCACTGTACCGACCAAAAACGGCGATCTGGCATTTTTACGTCGCTACAACGCCGACTCCACCTTCCACGGCGGCGGTGACTTTACCGGCTTTATCGGCAGCACCACGGCCGCCGATGATGGGGGTACGCTGGCGGTGGGGAACGGGTTTTACTGGAAACGTGTGATTAACGATCCTTCCGATATCAACGTGTATCACTTTGGTGCCAAAGGTGATGGTTACGCCAACGATACCGATGCGTTCAATCGGATGCTGGCGTGGACGCAAAATTATTCAGGAAATATTGCTGCCTTACCGGTGCGTTTCCCTGGCGGTCGGTTCTTGATTAACCCCATTGACATTAGCGGCACCGAGCGCGCCTATTTTGGTTTACAAGGCGATGACGTGGAGCTGGGCTCTTTACCGCGTACGACCATCATCTCTGACAAAAGCCCCAACACGGTATTTAAGGTGAAGGCGCGCCGCACGTCGATCCGAGGCATTGCGTGGAACGGTCAGGCATCAGCGGACGTCACCACCAACAAAAGCACCATCACCGCCGATATGTGCAGCAACGTGCAGCCGTTCTTCGAGAATACCTGTATCGAAGGCACCACCGTCAATATCTACTGTTTCCGCGCGCAGAATAACGGCGGTACGGTGATCAAGCTGCTGGATACGCTGGACAGTAAATTTGACCAGATTTACACCCTGTATACCTACGGGCGCGTGTTTGATGTTGGCTGGTCGAACTCGCCGAAGGGCGCCTGGGATCACTCCACGGCAATTGAGATCTGTAACTGTAACTTCCAGACCGGTTATGCGGATGCCACGCTCTACATGCCGCGCGTGACGCAGGGGATTTTGCGTAACGTGTGGATCGAGCACACGCGCAACCCGGGCGATCTCTCCGACGGCGGCTGGACCATTGATACGCTGAATATTGAGGACTGCGGTAATCCGTTCAACCTCAACAACGCGCGCGTCACTATCCGCCAGCTCAACCTGCAATCGGGCGCTAAAGTGAGTACCGATGCCGCCGCCGGACGCTGGTTATCCACCTTTGAATATGGCTACCGCCGTGATGAAAGCTACGGCAGCTTCCTCACCGGATCGCTGCGTGCCGGCTATTTCAGCGGCTACAAAATCACTAACAATACCGACACCGATAACTGGTATCGCCTGGGGCAGCTGTTCTTCCCCAACGCCAATCAGCAGTGGGTGATGGAGTTGATTGGTAAGGCGGATGCCACCCAGCCAACCGGTACCGCGGGGTCGCCGGTGAATGTGGCGGCGACCGGGAAAACCTGGATCAACCTGCAGCGACTGGAAACGGTCTGGGCCGATGTCTATCACATGGGACAGCCAGCGGTGCTGGATATCCGCTACAGCCGCGTGGGCACCACCTATGCGGCGGTGTGGGTAAAGCTGCGCGCCAACAGCGGTGACACCATGATGAACCTGAAATGCACCGGTCCAACGCGTTTCGATAGCGGTTCCTGCTCGCTGTTCCAGCAGGACTTCTCGGTAGTGACCGATACCACCAAGCTGGGCGGCTTTAAACCGGCGGCGCGCTTCGGTCTGCATAACGGATTGGCGGGCATTGGCGCCAATGAGAAAGGGGTGCTGACCGTGGCGACGGCGGCCGGTACACCAACCAATGCCACCGCTCCGACGGGCTTTGTGCTGGTCAATATCAACGGTGTCGATCGTAAGCTTCCCTATTACGATTGAGGTCCAGCACCTGTTTGGCGAGGCCTTTGGCCTCGCCTTTTTTTGTTTGTGGGGGAAGAATCCAGGCCATAAAAAAAGCACCGCTGTTTCCAGCGATGCTCTGATTAAGACAGGCTGATTGCGCGATTAAAAACTGACGTTGACGCCCAGAGAGGCGCTAGATTCACTAAAGCCTTTACCGCCAACCTGTTGTGCCACGCCGCCCCAGACACCCACGCGATCGAGCACTTTAGCCTCCATGCCGAGCTTCACTTCACCGATATTGCGCGCGCCGGCCTGCTCGATCTTCACGCCGTCCAGCTGGCTACCGTAGCGCTGCGTGTTGTGCAGCCAGTTCACTTCCGCATAGGGCTCAACGATAGCGCTTTTCATCGCAGCACGCACGCCAGCGCGGGTTTGCACATTATTATTGCCGGTGGCGCTGACGTGCGTCCCGTTTTGTTCGGTGTAATCACCCGGTTTCACACCCATCCATACTGCCTGTGCTTTTGGCTGCAGGCGATATTGCTGCTGCTCACCGAACGCAAAGGTATAGCCACCTTCCAGTGATGCGCTGAGGCCGTGCGACTTATAGCTCTCCTGACCGATACCGTCACCTTTCACGCTGTTGTTGAATGTGCTGTAAGCCAGCCAGCTGTCGGCATAGGCACCGGTTTTTGACACGCTGTCCTGCTGCCAGTTTGCGTAAACACCACCGCTGTAACCATTAATCTGGCCCCTGGCGGTGTAGCCGGTGATGGTAGATTTGGTATGGCTTTTCGCATTACCGTAGCCGGCCATCACGCCAAGGCTGAAACGGTCACTGCCGTTTAGACTCCACTGCGCCACGTCACCGCCCAGCTGTGTCATAGCGATATTGGTGGTGCTCTTCAGCTGGCCGGTGCTGTCGTCAAAGCGATTGTGCGACGCTTTATTGCGCAGCCACAGCGTAGTTTTTTCCACTTTGCCGGTCATCGGGTCTCGATATTCGGTGATACCGGACCGATCTGCGGCACTCAGCGTAAACAGATTGTTAGCCGCTGCCAGATTGGCGATATAGCTGCCAACTTCAGGACGTGCGCGCGGTGCATGCTCAGGCGGTGTGATTCCTGGATCAACAGGTATTGTGGGATCAACCGGCGTGGTGGGATCAACCGGCGACCAGCTCGTCAGCTGCCATTTGCCGTTATCGCCTTGCACCAGATCGTAATCCCACGCGCCGCCAACAATGCGGCCATCCTGTTCAAATTTGCCCGCTGCGTTGCCGTCAACCTTGATAAGCTCAATGCCTTGCAGCGTGGCATCACCTTTGCCGCCAGCATTATGCACCTGAACTTTGGTGGTGCCGCTGCTGTCGCCAGTGATATGCAGGTGGTCCGTTGCGGAGTTGTCATCGCCCAGCGCCAGGTTCATTACCAGCTTAGCGTTGTCAGCGTGGTAATTGCCGTTAACGGTCAGGTTTTTAAAGCTTCCGTCGCTGTGATCAAAACTGATGGTGCTGTCTTTTGCTGTCAGGTTGTCAACCGTCGAGTCGCCGGTAATATTCCAGCTACTGTTGTCGCCCAGCGTCAGGTTTTGCAGGTCATGAGCCGCGCCGCGCCAGGTCGAACCGGCGTTCAAAGAGAGAGTGCTATTTAACGTTTTGCTGCGTTCAATATTGATATCGCCCTGCAGCAGAGAATGATTGCTGGCGTTCAGCGTGATGCCTCTGACATCGGCACCCGCATCTTCGCCGGATGCCAGCTTACCCGCTTCCAGCAATGTACTGCCGGACAATACGCTATGATCCAGGTTGATAGTGGTTAACGCTGCATCGTAGGCAAGCACGGCGGGTCCATTTTCAACGGTCAGCGACGTATTATTCAGATTAATATCGCTTTCAGCATGATGGGTTTGGATACCAATCGCATTATCACCTTCAACGTTTAAAATGGAGTTATTAATGCTTATTGTAGGATTGTTAGAGCTTAAATAAGGATTGCCGGTATGGATCGCAATAGTTTTTATACCAGAATTATTGCTGTTATTCATGTTCACCAGCATGTTGTCAGCGGTAAGAGATGAACCGTTTTGTGCAGAAAACGCTGTGCCACCGCTTAAACTGGTTATTGTTGAATTTGAGACATTTAATGTGGAATTAAAGGTTGATAAGGTCCCGTTGCCGCCATGGGTGATTTCAATATCAACATCATTAGCATCAATGGCACTTGAGTACTGTGAGGCAAGTCCACCGGAATTAGCACCGGATGATATTAGCTTACTATTGCTAACCGTTGCAGAAACATCTTTTCCTGAAACATAAACTGCACCTCCACCATATTGGCTGCCAGAAATCGTACTATTGTCAATTTTAATTGAGGTGCCACTTCCAGTTCCGTAAATGCCGGATGACTTCGCATCAATATTTACATTACTGACGTCAACAGTTGATGAATTTGCGTAGAGACCATAACCCGTTGAAGCAACTTGAACATCCTTAATAAATAGTTGTGCGTTATCGAGTGCAGCAATACCGTAACTTGCCGCACCATGGGTTGTTACGTGCGTATCGCTGATAGTCAGTGTGGAACCTTGGCCACTGGCATGAATGGCGTAGGCTTTATCACCGGTCGTTTCAACATTGACATGATTCAATATTCCGCTGGCACCTTTTTTAAAGGAAACGGCTTCTGCGCCATTGTTCGTACTTAATATATCGGTATGTTCAATATTGAATATCGCGTTGCTTCCCGTGGCATAGATACCTGAAGAGCCTGAAGTAATATGCATATTCTTGAGCGTTACAGCCGAGTTTTCACTGTAAACCCCCCAGCGTGCGGAGTTTACCGTTACGCCATCGGCATGAAGAATACCGCTACCTTTAGTATAAATACCGTAGCTTCCCGCACCGGTGGCGGTAATCGAACCGCCAGTGATATCCAGCTGTGAACCACCGCCCACCCAGCCACCATATGATTTTTCACCGCTGGTGATGTAGTCAACGTTAGTGCTGGAGACTTTTCCGCTGGTCTCTGCTGCAACGGCATACGCACCATTTCCCGCCACGTTAACCGTGCTGTCTGCGATGTCCACGAGTGCACCTTTACCTAAACCATGTACGCCAAATCCAGCGGCGTTCACATTCAGATTTTTAGCTTTAATCGTTGCTGCGTTCGCGTACACCCCTTTACCCGAACTATTGATAGTGATATCGCTGGCCGTCAGGTTACCGCTTTTACCCGCAACTAACCCATGTCCGGCTGCGCCTGTGGTGGTAACGCTTCCTCCGGATACATTAATATTTGAGCCTGCGCCAGTAACATAAACGGCGTAAGCACCACTACCGGAAGTGTTAAAATTCACATTGCTACTATAAGCAGTGGCGTTTTTTTCAACGAATAAACCATGAGCATCCGCGCCAGTGGTATTGACATCTTTATCTTTAATATCGAGGATGTTTCCCTGGCCGGATGCGTATTCTCCGTAGGCGGGAGCGGCGAATGCGGGTTGAATAAAGAGTCCTGCTGCTGCCGTAATTAAGGCACCCAGTGCTCCGCGGCGAATAACCTGAATGACAGATGTTGAGGAGGATGATTTAACTTTTCCGCGCGCAAGTTCTGAGGTTACAACATAATTACCCTGGCTATGATTCCAGATGACGCGATAATTTTTGTTCATTTTTTATTCCCGCAAGCAAATTACGCGCGAAAAATAATTTCGTGCGCTGAATGGGTTGGTTGGTGGTTGAGATTAATATGGGTAAGTCGATGCTTTGCGGGAAGGATGATATTTGAATTACACAGAAAATATAATTGAGACTGGTCTTGAATTATTCCATTAACGATAGTTATTACTTATGGGTGAAAAGGGCGCTTGATTTTATTGTTTTTGTTGCCGTGATGGTTTGGCTAATTTTTTTATCGGGATGGAGAATCAGGAAGTATTGAGAGCCTACCCAGCAGGGAGCGGCAAAAACCGCTCCCAAACACCTCACCCTTTCGGGAAAATCCATACATGGTTTTCCGGCAGCGCCAGATGGCAGTGCTGCGGATCGCGCACCTCGTTGCCGTAGGCGCGAATCACAAAATCGTCGCCGACGGTGCGGAACAGATATTCCCAGCGGTCGCCGAGATACATGCTGGTGAGCAGCGGCAGTTCCAGCTGGTTTTCGCCAGGGCCATCAACCAACCTCACGCGCTCCACGCGAATCACCGCCGTGGCGTCCTGCCCCTGTTGCACACCTTCACCCGCTAGCCCCCATAACGCCCAGCCTTTCCCCTCGATCCGCGCTTTGCCGTCACGCAGCTCGGTGATTTTGCCGTGCAGCCGGTTATTGCTGCCCATAAACTCGGCGGTAAACAGGGTTTTCGGCGAGCCGTACATCTCCTGCGGCGTACCCTGTTGCTCGATCTTGCCGTTATTCAGCAACAAAATACGGTCGGAAATCGCCATCGCCTCATTTTGATCGTGCGTCACCATCAACGCCGACAAGCCCAGCTTGATGATCAGCTCGCGCAGGAACACGCGCGCCTCTTCACGCAATTTGGCATCCAGGTTTGAAAGCGGCTCATCCAGCAGGATCACCGGCGGGTTGTAAACCAGCGCGCGACCAATCGCCACGCGCTGCTGCTGCCCACCGGAAAGCTGATGCGGATGGCGTTTGCCCAAATGGCCAAGGCCAAGCTGCGAGAGAACATCATTCACCCGCTGGGTGATTTCAGCGGAGGCCACTTTGCGCAGTTTCAAAGGGTAGGCGACGTTCTCAAACACCGTTTTGTGTGGCCACAGCGCGTAAGACTGGAACACTAATCCCAGATTACGTTCCTCCGCGGGGATCTCGCTGCGCGGCGTGCCGGCGTAAACCTGGTTTTTGCCGATGATAATCGTGCCCTGAGTCGGCTTCTCCAGCCCGGCGACCGCGCGCAGCAGCGTGGTTTTACCGCTGCCGGAGGGGCCCAGCAGGGACACCACTTCACCACGCTGCAGGTTCATTGAAACGCCTTTCAGCACCGGGTTGTCGCCGTAGGTTAAGTGCAGGTTCTCGACCGATAATTCAATCATGTAATTTCACTCCAAAGCGTAAAGCGATACCCAAGCCGACGACCACCAGCAGGATATTAATAAAGGAGAGTGCGGCGACGATATCAATCGCGCCTGCCGCCCACAGAGAAACCAGCATTGAGCCGATGGTTTCTGTACCCGGCGAAAGCAGATAAACGCCCGTTGAGTATTCGCGTTCGAATATCAGGAACATCAGCAGCCAGGAGCCAATCAGGCCGTAGCGGGATAATGGAATGGTCACGTGACGCGTAATCTGTCCGCGCGTGGCGCCGGTGCTGCGTGCCGCCTCTTCCAGTTCCGGACCCACCTGAAGCAGGGTGGAAGAGATCAAGCGCAGGCCGTACGCCATCCACACCACTGTGTAGGCTAGCCAGACGCTGAAGATGGTGCTGCGCAGCGATCGCAGCCAGACCACCAGGTTATCGCGCAGCCACTGCGACCAGGCAAAATCGGAAAGCCAGCCTGATTTCAGCGCGTTGTCCAGCCACATTGGCAGGAACAGGAATACCCAGAGAAACGCCAGGCCCGCCAGCAATCCCGGCACCGCGCGCGGCACCAGCACGCTGTAGTCAAGGAAGCGCGTGGTGTTGTCCGGTTTGCGGTGCATAGCGATGCCGATAAACAGATAACAGCCTACCGCCACGGCACCGCCAATGACGCCGATCGCCATGGAGTTGACGATGGCGCGCAGCAGGTTGGGCTGCGCCCAGATGGTCTGGAACGTTTTGATCGACAGCTCATCCCACAGCGAGACGCCAACGCCCCAGTTGGAGATAAAGGCGCGCAGCACCACGCCGAGCAGCGGAACACCAATGGTTACGGTCAGCCAGAAGGCGACCACCGCACCGGCCACCCAGCGCCATTTGCCCAGCGGCAGGGCGCGCGCCTGCGACGCTTTCCCTTTGACGGTGACAAAGCGGTTGGCGGTGCGCATCAGGCGGCGTTGCAGCATCACCAGCGGCACCGTGATACAAATCAGCACCACGGCCACTGCGGCCATCAGGTGGTAGGACGGTGTGCCGAGTTTATTAGTGAGCTGGTAGAGATAGGTTGCCAGCACCATGTTGCCTTCAGGATCGCCTAGCACTAGCATCAGGCCGAACACTTCCAGCCCGAGGAAAAACAGCAGCACAATGGCATACAGGATTGACGGACGTACCATCGGCAGGCTCACGGCCGTCATCACCTGCAACGGCGAGGCACCGGCGATACGTGCGGCTTCTTCCACATCCGACCCCACGCTGCGCAGGGCTGATGAGATGTAAAGATAGGCGTGGGGCACGTGGGTTAACCCGGCAATCACCACGATGCTCGACATGTCGTAGATATTCCACGGCACAAATCCCAGCAGCGACTGCGCCCACAGCGAGAAGAATCCCACCGGCCCGGCCGCCACCACATAACCAAAGCCCAGCACCATCGGCGAGACAAAAATCGGTACGAGGATCAGTGGCTCAATAATGCGTCTGCCGGGGAGATCGGTGCGCACCATTAAGAACGCCAAAATGCCGCCCAGCGGGATGGCGATGATCACCAGGCCGAAGGCCAGAATAAATCCGCTTCGCAATGCCTTGTAGAAATCGGGATCGGTAAAAATAAATTCGAATGCTTCCAGGCTCCACGCTTTCGACGGAGAGAAGAACGGGGCGGAGAGAAAACTTTGTATCACGATGAACGACAGCGGCACATAGATAACCAGCGCGGTTATCAGCACCACGACGCCGCGCGGCAAGCTTTGCCACTTTCTGCGCAATGTACTCATAATGAGACCCTGAATGGCGAAATCAGATAAGAGAAAGAGAAGCGCGACGCAGCCGCCGCGCTTGCTTACTGCCGTTATTTACCGGCGGCCGTGCGCCACTGTTTGATGTAATCGAGACGTTTTTTCGGCTGCAGATATTCCAGCAGGCTCTCGTCAACCGGGATCGGTTTCAGCGCTTTGCCTAACATTTTGGTCATGCCATCAATATCGTTTTTGCCTTCGATATCGTTACGCAGGGAAGGGATATCGGCCTGATTGGCCAGAATGCTTTGTCCTTTCTCCGACAACACATAATCTAGCCAGAGTTTGGCCGCATTGCTGTTGTGCGCCTGCTGGCTGATAAAGGAGACGCGAGACAGGACCAGGGTGTAATCCTTCGGATAGGAAATACCCAGTGAAGGATCGGTTTTGGCGCGGGCTTCCGCGTAGGAACCGAGGATGTTGAAACCGATCAGGTTTTCGCCGGATGACACCCTTTCCATCATGGTGCCGGTAGAGGATTGTACGGCTAACCCACCTTTGGCGACGTCAGCCAGGGTGGTGAAATAGTGAGGATCGGCTTTGTCATCCTGCACCGAAAGCATGAAGCCAAGGCCCGATTTTTCAATATCGTAGGTGGTGACTTTACTCTTGAATTTGTCCGTCTGGCTGGCAATAAGCTTGGCCAGCGCAGTGTGTGAATCAGGCACGTCAGCGGCGGGAATCAGGCGTTTGTTGTAAATGAAAACCACCGGTTCGTAGGTGGTGCCGTAGGCCTTATTATTCCACACCGCCCACTTAGGGATCTGGCTCAACTCTGGCGATTGATACTCCTGCGCATAGTCGGTCGCCAGCTTCAGGCCGGTGTCCATTGAGGAGCTCCAGACCACATCGCCGCTGCTGCCGCCTGAAGCCTGCTCGCTGATAAAGCGGTTATACAGCTCGGTGCTGTTCATATCGTTATATTCCACTTTGATACCCGGATAAGTGGATTCAAAGCCCTGAATAAGCGGACCGGCCGCTTTGGTGTCGGTGGTGGAGTAAACCACCACTTTGCCCTCTTTTGTCGCGGCATCTATCACGCTTTGATAGTTGGCCGGATAGCCCTGCGGCGGGGCGGCGAAGGCAGAAGAGGCGAGCAGGACAGTAGTAGCAACCAGAGAGAGATGGAAAGTGTTCGACATTATAATTAACCTTTTAGTTACATTTGAGGAACTAAAGGTCAACATAGCCGATCGATTTTGTCAGACAAGAGGTGACAGATCGTTATCTTCACGAAGTGTGATTGTTGGCGCTGTTTAGCCAATTAACACCATTAAAACCACGCACACGGCGGCCTGGCATTTGCGCTCGGTCACACTATTCCGCCTGCGTGATTTTACGGTAGAGCCGACGCGGATGGCCGATATTGCCATACTGCATCTCCACGCCAATAAAGCCGATTTCGACACAATATTCCAGGTAACGGCGTCCAGTGGTTTTGCTGATTCCCACGCTCTCCACCACTTGCTCCACCGACCAGCTGGCGGCGGGCGCAGCGCTAAAAAAGTGCTTAACCCGTTCCAGCGTGATGGTTTCTATCCCCTTCGTCGAGGGGGCAGCGGGCACATCGCTGGTGGGCAAATTGAACAGCTTATCCAGCGCGTGCTGATCAACATTCGTCATCTGGCGCATCGTCTGGACCAACAGCATAAAGCGTTCCAGCGAGGCGCGCAGGCGATGAAAAAACACCGGTTTTAGCAGGTAATCGAAAGCGCCGCTGCGCATCGCGTGGCTGCAGGTTTGCATATCGCTGGCGGCCGTGATGAAAATCACTGAGCACTCAAATTGCTTCAGGAGAGGATCGTCAATCAGCGTGACGCCCTGGCCATCCGGCAAGTAATTATCGAGTAGCACCAGGCGCGGCTGATGCACGCGAATAAGATCTCGCGCCTGCTGCAGCGTGGCAGCAATGCCTACCACGCGCAGATGAAAATGTTGCTCGATAAATTCGCGATGCAAATCGGCCAGATGGGGTTCATCTTCCACAATGACGACATCAAGTGCTTTGGCGTTATTCATGGGATAGTCCTGTTGAAACCTCGGGCTGGAACGGAATGAAAATGGAGAAAATGGTGCCCTGTGGCGCGTTTTCGCTGATCTCAATGCTGCCGCCCGCCTGATGAACATAACCCGCCGCCAGGTAGAGGCCGATGCCGTGTTCGGAACCCAGCATATCGTCGCCGCTGGTGGGTTTGCTGGTCACGCCTTGCTCAAACAGATGCGGTTTTATCGCCTCATCGACGCCGCAGCCCTGGTCGGCGACTTCAATTAACAGCTCGTGATTTCTGTCTGAAATATAGAGCTCGATAGGGTTGGCCGGTGGCCTAACGTTCAGCGTGGCATCCACGGCGTTATCCAGCACATTTCCCACCACGGACATGAGCGCCGTTTCACTCAGCGCGGCGGGAAGACGCGTAAGCTGGCAGGCCGGATCGAATTTCAGCTCGACGCCTTTCTCTCTGGCACTAACATATTTCCCCAGCAGCAGTCCGCAGAGCGCGGGCGAAGTAAAGCGTGCCGAGACAAAATCCAGGACCTGCTGCGCGCCCGCAGATTGCGCATGGATATAGCGCATGGCATCGTCATAACGCTGCATTTGTAGCAGGCCGACCAGCGTCGCCGTCCAGTTCAGCTGTTCATGGCGCATGATGCGTAAATTATCCGCGTAGCGCTTCACCTGGCTTAGTTGGCTGCTCAGCGTATTGATGTCATTTTTATCGCGGAAGCTGCATACCCAGCCGCTGGGCTCGCCGGGCTCCAGCTCAATCGCGACCCGATTAACGATCACCTGGCGCTGATTCAGTACGGTAATCTGGTCATGATGACGATTTGGCTCATGTACGTCACGTTGGCTGAGAAACGCGGGGTGTATCTGCAACACCGCATCAAGCGGTTTCCCCAGCAGCTCTTTTTCACTCTGCTGCAAATCCAGTAATTCCCGGGCGGCACGATTGATCAAAATCAGCTGTTTTTCTGCATTCACGGCAAACACGCCTTCATACATCGCCTCCAGCAACGCTTTTTGCTGCAGCACCAGTAGCGCAATATCTTTTGGCTCAAGCCAGAACATCTGTTTTTTCAGGTTGCGACTAAACACCCATGAAAAAATAAACAGCAGCAGCAGCAGGGCCACACCGTAGAGGCTGGCTTGCCACAGCAGGCTGGCATTGATATTGGCAATATAGGACGTGAGATAACCCACCGAGACAATGCCAATCACCTGATGCTGCGCATCAAAAATGGGGGCTTTGCTGCGCAGGGAAACGCCGATGCCACCTTTGCGTACGGAAATGATGGTTTTGCCTTGCAGCACCTCGGCATTGTCGCCGCCAATCAAGGGCAGATTAAGGCGCTCGGGCGATTCCGAGTGGTAAAGATGTTGTTCACGCACGTCACCTATCACGATGTAACTGGCATCACTTTGGTCGCGCAGCGGCTGAATCAACGCGGCAATGCCCGCGATATCCCGACGCGCCACCTTATCCGCCAGGCCCGGCATCAGCGCAATTTCGCTGGCCTGCACGCGTGCGCGCTGCCCAAGATCGTGATGCAACTGCCTGTCGATAAAATGAAACAGAATTGTGCCCAGCAAAGCCAGCAGCTGGCAGGAAAAAAGCACCAGAGAGAGAAAGAGTTTTACCTGAAAAGGGAGTCTGCGTTTCATACGGCCTGCAGTAAGGAAAACTGGAGAGTGGCATCCAGGCAGACTAGCACGCGAAAATGCAGGCGGTGATCGACTAACGCCAGAGTTGTGAGCTGGCTACAATCTCCTCGCGACGTAAGGGGTGGTTTGTGCTGGTACGTTGAGATCGGGCTTCCCCCTCTTATTCCTGGCCTATCGAGTCGCTGGCGCTAATCAATGGCGTAAATATTCATTCATCACGGCTAATCTATAGGCTTAAAATTTATCAACGCTGCCCCTGAGTAAATTCCGTTTTGGTCTGGAAGCCATTGACCTTATAACCACTACTGGTGAGAATGCCGCTATAAGTTTTGAACCAGATCGCAAATTTTGGGCCTTATGCCCGTTGCAGTGCGGCTGCGAGAGCCGCACTGGATTAACGCCACTTGCACTTATCGGCTAGCGAAAGACGCACCGAGGTAATAAAAGTGCAGGGCATACAGCAAATATCGTTAATGTCGTCACGTGGGTTGAAAAGGCCCGTTTTTTGCTGCGTCTTTTCACTGCCGATCGACATGTCTTGCGTTACGTAATGGGTGCAATAAAGCGCCAGCGTTTTTTATTCTCATTACAGGAAAGATAAAAATTTAATTTAAGTACACATTGATGAATGCGGTATCTGCGTAATGCAAAAATCGCCGCATGAAAGCGTAACTTGCTGAAAAACAACTGAACTCCTGTGAGTGCAGCGCAGCTTCTTTACGCCAAAAAAGAGAGTTAACTGTTTTCAGTACACGGGTAGCTGTAAGCCTGGGGCGGTAGCCTGCCTATTTTAGCAGCTGAAAACAGAATGAGATTGCTCAGTTTATATGGCGATTATCTTATTACGCTTTTTTTTATAGCCAGCATTTCCCGGCTTTTTTAATTAGCCTGAGGAAACTCTGAAATACCTATCCCATAAATGTTAAGCAGGGCGAAAGCAACGTGTAGTGATAGTTATCGATTAATCACCATTGCGTTCACCGATGTTTTTATCCGCCCGCAATTTTAAAGTCGACAGAGTCCAGAGGTCATATGCAAAATCCCGTTAACGACGTTTTACTCAGCGTCATTGTGCCGGTGTATAACGCCGCAGCGTATCTGGAGCGATGCATTGATAGCCTGCTAAAGCAGGATGAAACCCGTTTTGAAGCCATCTTCATTAATGACGGTTCCAGCGATAACTCGCTCGCGATATTACAGCATTACGCCCATTACCCGCATTTTCACATTATCGATAAAGCCAACGGCGGCGTCTCTTCGGCACGCAATCAGGGCATTCGCGCCTCGCGCGGCAAACTGCTGTGCTTTTTAGATGCGGATGATTTTCTGCCGCCCAGCGCGTTTGCCACCTATGTGCACCTGATGCAAAACCCGGTCGCGCTGGTGGTGGGGGAGTCGCAGCACTTCACGCCGCAGGGGCAGCCCCTTGATTTCCCGGCCAACGCCACCGATACGCGCCAGCTGGCTTCGTCTGCGGCTATCAACGATTTGCTCTATTTCAATCCCCGTCACGGCATCTGCGATAAGGTGTTTCGCGGCGATGTGATTCGTCAGCATCAGCTTAGCTTTAATGAAGAAATTTATAACTTTGAAGATCTGCTGTTTGTGATTAATTACCTGCATCTGCAACAGGATCGCCAGGTGATATTTACGCAACGGGTGGTTTATCACTATGTGGTATCGGATAACTCCGCGACGCGCTCGGCACTGCGGGAAAAGCACTTCTCCTTTGCGCGCTCCTTTAATGGTATGCAGGCGTTTTTATCTGCACAGCACAGCCGTTGTTATTACCATCTCTATTTAAAAGTCACTTCATCTTATATCTATAAAGCGTTGTACAGCGACGGATTTAGTCGCGCCTTTGTTGATGAATATATCTCACTCTACCGCCGCAGCTTTAAGTCTTATTTCACATCAGGATTGATGCTCAATCCGTGGAGTCTGTACTTTGCGCTGTTTTTCGTCAGTCCACGACTGGTATCGCGTCTGCGCCGGCTGGCACAGAAATAAACGCTGAGGTTGAGTTGTGAAAGATAAATTAAAAAACTCCATGTGGATGATCGCTGAAAAGCTGATTGCGGTGTTCGGTCTGATATTTGTCACTTCCTATGTGGCGAAATATGTAGGTCCCACCACCTTCGGCATTATCTCGATCTCGATGCTGGTCTTTCAGTTCATTCAAAGCATCGCGCTGATGGGCAGCGATGTCATTCTGCTGAAACGTATATCGCAAAACCGGCACTCCGGTATGCGCTTAATGATGGCCACGTTCCTGCTGGTGTTGGTGATTTACTGCGTGCTGGCAGCAACGGGTATGCTGATTATGGGCGAGGAGTGGAGTAGTGAGGCGCTGGTATTTATTTGTGCGGCGGCCATTGCCTGTCTCTTCTCGTCACTCGATTTGGTGAATATCTACAATGAGGCGATGCTTAATGCCCGCCTGAATGTCATCGCCAACCTGGCGGGGTTGGCAATCAGTTTAACCGTGCGCTTCTTTATTTCCTGGTTTGAACTGGACGCCAGGTTATTGGCTATTCCTATCGTGCTGGCCACCTTTATTCCGTTCGTCATTAAGCTCGCCATCTTTCTTAAATATCATCGTCAGGTGCCTATTCCGGCCATTCGTCAGATGAAAAAGTATTCACGCTATATGGTGGCCTCGGGTATTTCCCTGGTGTTTTCCGTGATTGCTGTCGCGATCTATACGCGTGTTAACCAAATCAGCGTCTCCTATTTCCTTGGCGTTAAAGAGGCGGGCATTTTCTCGGTGGCGCTGACGTTAGCCACCGCGTGGGTATTTTTACCCAATGCCTTGCTGGCTTCATTTTTCCCGGCGTTCTTTGCCGAACGTGATGATGAGCAGTCGATTATCAAGGCGCAGAAATTACATCTGCTGGTGATTGGCGTCTCATCAATGGTGATTCTGGCTATTTGGTTGCTGTCCGGATGGTTCATCCGCGACTTTTACGGTGCCGAGTATCTCGATGCGGTAGCGCCAACGTTATTACTCAGCGTAGGGGCGATGTGCGCGGTGCTTAGTAGCGTCATGGATCGCTTTATTATTAAGTACAACGGTTATCGTTATTTGGTGAAGAAAACCTTCGTCGTGTTAGTCATCTGCGTGGCGTCATCACTGTTATTGGTACCGTATTTTGGTTTAAACGGCGCGGCAATGAGCGTGGTATTAACCGAGTTCCTCTCCTTCTCGCTACTTAATTACTTTTTCCCTGCTCAGCCAGTTATGCGTATTCATCAAGTGTTTATCAACCCCAGGAAACTATGGCTGTTATTTAGCAATATCAAAACCTCAGACAGTAAAGAGAGTTTATCATGAATGAAAAACCCCTATTTAGTCTTATCATTCCCGTCTATAACTCACAAAAAACCATTAAGCGTACTTTGCTGAGCGTACTTAAACAGACGTTCAGGAATTATGAGGTTATTGTCGTTAATGATGGCAGCAGCGATACAACCCCGAAAATACTGGAGGAGTTTAGCGCTTATTCGCAAGTCACCGTTATTCACCAGATTAATGGCGGTGTTAGCGCGGCGCGCAATAGCGGAATGCAACAGGCGCGTGGTGAATATGTACTCTTTCTCGATGCGGATGATTGGGTGGATGATAACTTCCTAATGATCTTCAAACAGAATCTTGATGCCTGGCCAGCTGAAACTGTCGATTTGATGGTAGGAAACCTCAATGATAACCGCGTGGGGAAGGTATCGCAGGCGGGCTTCTTCAGTAATGAGGATATTCCCTACGTGCTCGGTGAACTGGAGATGAGCGATAACATCGGTTATCTGCATAACAAATGTTATCGCCGTCAGATCATCGAAGAACTGAATCTGCGCTTTTTAGAAGGCATCTCCATGAGCGAGGATTTATTGTTCAACCTGAAGTTCTTTAGCTGTATTAACAATTTCCTGGTGACTCCGGGCGCGGCTTATCACTATGAAGATGTGGAGGCATCATTATCCAAGCGTAAGGTGCAATACAGTGAGCTGAAAGTGAGAAAGCAGTTTCTGACGGCACTTTATGACGCTATTATCAGTAAATATCACTCCAGCGATCTCGATTATTTCCTGAAAGGCATTTCAAAACGCGTATTAGCGTTAGATATGCAAATCGTGACCGCAATGTATCACTCTTCGTTTTCACCTGCGGATATTGCCCAGGAAATTAATGAAATTAAGCGGGGGAAATACTCAAAAGGTATTTTCATACTGCTAAATAAAAATGAAAAACTGAAGTACATGATTATGAATTTGAATACTCTCACAGCGTACTATTTTCTTTATGCTCTCTACAGGATGCGCGCATTCTGATTCTCCCTTCATACTTCACGCTGCAGGTGCGTTGGCTGCGTGAATCATTTGGGAGAAAACCGCTATCAGTGGCAACAACTCACCGTTGCCACTTTCGCTTGTATCCAGGTGCGCATAAATGCGCACCCTACGAAAACCCCGCTCATCAAACGTAGAGTCGCCATTCATGGCGACCGATTAACGCAACTGACCAACCTTTCTCCACGCTTACCAGACCTTTCTGCTTCCTCATTGTGACTCCTTCTTGCACTCATCCCGCGTCTCATGTCAAATAGCGCCCCATGCAATCGATTGCGCGCATGTTTCGTGCATTTACTGCGGTGCAAAACATCAGGGCGCGTGAAATTGTGGCCTTTAAGCGTCATCCTTTGCGCAACGGCAGAGCTGCAAAGCCCGCGCCATAATTGGCAGCCACCGTTTGGCTGCGTTGATTAAGCTTTAACTTGTGGAGAGACAGATGGACAACTCACAAACCGGTACGCTTGGCACCGTTGAAACGGTAGCTAAGGGCTGGCGCAAGAGTGATACCGTGTGGATGCTGGGTCTGTACGGTACGGCGATTGGAGCGGGCGTACTTTTTTTACCGATTAACGCCGGTGCAGGCGGGCTGATTCCGCTGATTATTATGGCGATTCTTGCCTTTCCGATGACCTATTATGCGCACCGCGCGCTGACGCGCTTTGTGCTTTCCGGTAAAAATCCCGGCGAAGACATCACCGAAGTGGTGGAAGAGCACTTTGGCGTCGGTGCCGGCAAGATCATCACCTTGCTCTACTTCTTTGCTATCTATCCGATCCTGCTGATGTACAGCGTGGCGATCACCAATACCGTCGATAGTTTTATCGTGCATCAGCTGGGCCTGGTTTCGCCGCCGCGTGTGCTTCTGTCGCTGATTTTGATCATCGGCATGATGACGGTGGTGCGCTTTGGCGAGCAGATGATTGTGAAAGCCATGAGCGTGTTGGTGTTTCCGTTTGTGGCCGTGCTAATGCTGCTGGCGGCTTATCTGGTACCGCACTGGCATGGCGCGGCGCTGGAAACGTTGTCCCTGAGCCAGAGCGGCAGCGGTATCTGGATGACGTTATGGCTGGCGATTCCGGTGATGGTGTTTTCCTTCAATCACTCGCCGATCATCTCCTCTTTTGCCGTCGCCAAGCGTAATGAGTACGGCGATGGCGCTGAGAAGAAATGTTCACGCATCCTGGCGAATGCCCATCTTTTGATGGTGTTTACGGTGATGTTCTTTGTGTTCAGCTGTGTGCTGAGCCTGTCACCTGCTGATTTACAGGCGGCGAAAGATCAAAACATCACCATTCTCTCCTACCTGGCGAACCACTTTAATGTGCCGATGATTGCGTGGATGGGCCCGATCGTGGCGATGGTCGCCATTACCAAATCGTTCCTCGGCCACTACCTGGGCGCCCGTGAAGGTTTTAACGGCATGGTGGTGAAATCGCTGCGCAGCCGCGGTAAAAGTGTCACGCCGCAGCGCCTGAATCGTCTGACGACCGGCTTTATGCTGCTGACCACCTGGCTGGTGGCGACGCTGAATCCCAGCATCTTGGGGATGATTGAAACCCTGGGCGGGCCGATTATTGCGATGATTCTGTTCCTGATGCCGATGTACGCCATCCAGAAGGTGCCGGCAATGCGTCAGTACAGCGGTAAGATCAGTAACGTATTTGTGGTGATGATTGGCGTGCTGGCGATTTCTTCTATCGCGTATTCATTGGTGAATTAATCTTCGTCATCAACAAGGTGCGCATTAATGCGCACCTAACAATTTGGTAGGGTCGCCATTTATGGCGACCTGGCAAACCTTACACCGCAGCCGTTTTAAACACGCTCATTGACTGCGCCAAACGATCGGCCTGCTCCTGCAACGCCTGTGATGCCGCTGAGGCTTCCTGCACCAATGCGGCGTTCTGCTGCGTTACCGCTTCCATCTGCGTAATCGCAGAGTTTATCTCGCTGATCCCGCTGCTCTGTTCGCTGCTGGCAATGGTGATTTCGCTCATAATATCCGCCACGCTTTTTACGCTGTTGACCACTTCACCAATGGTGGAACCCGCATGCGTCACCAGACGGCTGCCTTCATCCACTTTCGCGACAGAATCCTCAATCAATACCTTGATCTCTTTAGCCGCAGAAGCAGAACGTGCTGCCAGATTACGCACTTCGGTGGCGACCACGGCAAAACCGCGACCTTGTTCACCCGCGCGCGCCGCTTCGACGGCAGCATTGAGGGACAAGATGTTGGTCTGGAAGGCAATGGAGTCAATCACGCTGATAATATCGACGATCTTCTTCGATGACAGGGTAATGGCTTCCATCTTCTCAATCACCTGTTCCATCACCACGCCGCCTTCTTTGGCTACGCTCGAGGTATTGGCGACCAGTTGATTGGCTTCGCGCGCATTCTCGGCATTGTGTTTCACCGTGGCGGTCATCTGCTCCATGGCGGAAGCCGTCTCTTCCAGCGAGCTCGCCTGCTGCTCGGTACGTGAGGAGAGATCGATATTGCCGCTGGAGATCTGATTTGACGCCACCGCGATGGTATCGGAACCCGCACGCACGTCCGAGACGATGGTCAAAAGATTGTCGTTCATCGCCTGCAGCGCCTGCATCAGCACGGCGGTTTCATCTTTGCCGGTGACTTCAATGTGTGAGCTCAGATCGCCCGCCGCCACTTTCCCGGCAATTTCTACCGCTTCGTTGAGCGGACGCACAATTGAACGCGTCAGCATAAAGCCCAGTACGATAGCGGCAGCAATGGCGATAGCGGAAAAGATCAGCGTCATTTCAATCGCCGATGAACCGTTATCAATAATTTTTGTGCCTTCCTGTTCCAGCTGTGCCGATTGAGAATTGGCAAAGGCTATCGCGCTATCCAGAAACGCGTTTTGCGTTTCGGTGATGGATTTCAGCACATAGGTGCTGGCCGCATCCGCATTGCCCGCGCGCACCAGCTCCAGCAACGCCTTTTTCTCTACTTCGAACTTGTCACTGGCGGCCAGCAACCCGGCAATTTTCTTTTTACCCACTTCAGTTACCTGAACCGCTTTGATTTTATTCATCGCGCTATTGGTATGTTCGGTGGCATCGGCGAGTTGCTGATAGCGTTTGACATTATTTTCGGGGCGCGTGGTATCAATCACGATGCCGCGCAGGTATTTAATCTGATCGTTGACGCCATCACGTACATCAAAACCGAGGCGCACTTTCACATAGCGATCTTCCACGATTGATGTGATGCCGGTTTTGATAGTGTTGATTTTGCTAATTGATGTCACACCGACGATGACGAGTAGTGCCACCACTAAACCAAAGGCGATGCCCAGACGGACGCCGACCTTCATATTCTTTAAGCTCAACATTGGATCTCCCCGTAATGCCAAAAATTGATGTTTCAAGATGGAAACGCAGGCAAGGCGCCCGCAGCAGGTTGATGTTTTTAAAGGTGAAAATAATTACGCAGCGTGACAAAACTGGTATGGCAGCATCGGCGCAAGCGCTTTCTGTTATCGGTTGTTAATGTGTTAACTTTAATTTTTTAGAGGTAGGTCACAGTTTGGTGAATGGTGTAAACGAGGATTTTTGGCTGGCATTAGATATGTGCGTATGAGGTTGCCATAAATGGCGGATGCGGATTTCGTCGGGTGCGCATTTACGCGCACCGGCAAAAGGGCGAAAGGACTTAACGCGGCGTTTTCAGCACGCTGTGGATCACACTGGAGAGCTCATTAATTTCGAATTTTGCTACGTATCCATCGGCGCCCACTTTGCGCACGTGATCTTCGTTGGCGCTGCCGGAGAGCGACGAATGGATCACTACCGGGATATGGCGCAAAACGTTATCGCGCTTGATATTACGCGTTAAGGTAAAACCGTCCATCTCTGGCATTTCGAGATCGGTCAGCACTAACGCGATCTTATCGTGGATCGACTCCCCGTTAGCCGCGGCTTCTTTTTGCATCTCGGTAATTTTGATCCAGGCTTCAAGCCCGGTGTTATGCATGATGGCCGGTATGCCCATGCTTTTCAGACCCTGCTCCAGCAGCTGGCGCGCCACTTTGGAATCTTCCGCCACAATAGCAACCTGACCCGGCTTCAAATTGAAATCTTTGGCCGTCTCTGCGCTTGGCTCAACGCCACGCACGGAAGGGATCACGTCATAGAGAATCTGCTCAACGTCCAGTACCATCGCCAGATTATTGCTCTGACCATCGGTATCCAGGCAGGCGATACTGGTGATGTTACGGCTACCAATGCCCGCTTCCGCGGTATGCACCTGGCTCCAGTCGAGACGGACAATATTCTCCACGGATTCAACGGCAAACGCCTGGGTGCTACGGGCATATTCGGTCACCAGCAGCAGATTCAGTCCGGTCTCTGGTTTACAGCCGGTTACCGCAGGCAGATCGATTACCGGTATAAACTGACCACGAATGCTCGCCATGCCCAGCAGCGGTGATTGCATACCTGCCGCGCGCGTAATGGTTGGCATGGGCACAATTTCACGCAGCTTAAAGACGTTGATGCCATATAGCTCAGATTTGCCTTTCAGCTGATCGGAACCCAGGCGGAACAACAGCAGTTCGAATTTATTGGAAAGCGCAAGATTGGCGCGTTCATCGATCTCTTTCTGAAAATTATCCATCATGGCCTCGGGGCTGAATCTGGGCAGGGCAAAATCGCCATGATTAACTTATCGGCAGAAGGGCGAAAAAATGAAGGGAAAGGGGATGAAATTTTAGCGTGAGAGCGACGCCCTCACGCTTGAGGAGATTACTTCAGCAGGATGGCACGCACGCTTTTGCCTTTGATCTTGCCCTCTTTCAGCTTGATCAGCGCTTTTTTCGCCTGTGCGGCATCAATAGCAACATAGGCATGCGTTGCGGTCATGTCGATCTTGCCAATCTGATCGCCGCTGAATCCGGCTTCACCGGTCAACGCGCCGAGGATATCACCCGGACGGATTTTCGCTTTGCGGCCGCCATCAATGCACAGCGTCATTTTCGTGGCGGGCAACGGCGTCGCGCTGCTGCCTTTCAGCGTGCTGGAGGAAACCCAGTTGAGTTTCTGCTGCAGATACTCCTCCAGCGCATTCGCGCGCACCATTTCGTCGGGAGCCACAAAGCTCACCGCCAATCCCTTTTCACCCGCGCGCCCGGTACGACCGATACGGTGAATGTGTACCTCCGGATCCCACGCCAGCTGGAAGTTCACCACTAAGGCCAGCGATTTAATATCCAGACCGCGCGCGGCCACGTCGGTGGCGATCAACACCCGGATGCTGCCGTTAGCGAAGCGAATCAGCACGCGTTCACGATCGCGCTGCTCGAGATCGCCATGCAGCGCCAGAGCACTGATGTTGCGTTCATTTAGCGCAGCGGCGATGTCATCGCATTCACGTTTGGTATTACAGAACACCACGCACGATGCCGGCTGCTGTTGGCTGAGCAGGGCACCGAGCAGGCTGTGACGCTCTTTGGCGCTGGCTTCAATAAACTGCTGCTCAATGGCCGGCAGTTCAGACTTATCTTCAGTGGCCACCGCCAGCGCATCGCGCTGGAAACGCTGGCTGAGGCTGGCAATGGTATCTGGCCAGGTAGCGGAGAACAGCAGCGTTTGCCGTGTTTCGGGGGTGAAACCAATAATCGCTTCCATATCGTCGCGGAAGCCCATCTCCAGCATGCGATCCGCTTCGTCCAGCACCAGCGTTTGCAGCTGGCTGAGATCGAGATTGTCGCGCTTGAGGTGATCGAGTAGACGGCCCGGCGTGCCCACCACGATATGCGGCGCATGGACCAGCGAGTCGCGCTGCGCGCTCATCGGCTGGCCGCCGCACAGCGTCAGGATCTTAATATTGCGGGTAAAACGTGCCAGCTGGCGCAGAACGTTGCTGACCTGGTCGGCCAGTTCGCGCGTGGGGCAGAGGATCAGCGCCTGCGTATGAAACTGGCTGTTGTCGATGCGGTTCAATAAGCCGACACCAAATGCGGCGGTTTTGCCGCTGCCGGTTTTCGCCTGCGCACGCACGTCGCGCCCTTCCAGAATGGCGGGCAGGGAAGCGGCCTGAATCGGCGTCATGGCGTCGAAACCCATCTCGCGCAGGTTATCGAGTTGGCTGGCAGGCAGTTGCGTCAGGGTAGAAAAAGCAGTCACGGAAATGTCTCTAATTGCGGGTAGGATTGCGGCGGTCAGTCTGGCAGAAAGGGCGGTGATCGGCAATGGCAAAAGCGCAGGTGGTTTACCCCGGAAACCAGTTAGCCTCGCCACCGCATTGTTGAGTTTATGAGCGAAAACTATCGCATAGTTCTAATGTTTTTGCGGTTGATTTTGTTGCGCCATGAAGGGTTAGAATCAGACATCTTTAGCCAGTTGGGGTGATTAGCAAGAATTTGCCGCTTATTCAGCGCTTATTCGCCACCCTTTTGCAGGCGTTATGCTTATGTGTGCCTAAGGGCTGGGAAAATTCTGATTAAAGATTATGGTCGATTTGCTTTATATTTAGCGCGCCATTTGGCGAACGATTAAAACCCAAGATACTTCAGAGGTCATTTCATTGAGTCATTATGTCCAGGGACAAAACGAAGACATTCTGAAAATCGTCGGCCGCGCCGTGTTAACGCTGCATCTGCATGGGGAAACGTTATCTTCGGATAAAGTGAGCTCTATGATTGCCTGTTACGCGGAAGAAGAGCCTGTCAGCGACGATGAAAACCAGCGATTGTATGCGCTGGCGATTCAGATGCTTTCGTAAATCCAGCACTCATCGGGTGTGCGCATGCCACCCTTTTTATGTCGTACGTAAAGCCTCCTTGCGGAGGCTTTTTTGTTGCTGGCAGGACTCGAATGCGGGACGGTCGCCATCAATGGCGTCACTATGATTCGCACAATGATTGGGACGGTCGCCATTAATGGCGACCCTACAACACTGTAGGGTGCGCATTTATGCGCACCTGGGAACATCAGGCGCTGAACACCGGCAATCCGCGCTGGAAGGTGGCGCGCACCGGGGAAATGCGTGCCACGGCTTCGGCGGAACAGCTGGCCTCGACCAACATCATGCTGGCTTCATCGTCCAGCTGGGGCCACTGCCGCTCGCCCTGATTCGACAACGGCAAAATTCCGCCGGTGGCTATGTGCAGCGCACGACTTAAGCCAAACTCATCAGAACCGCGATACAGCTGCGCATACACATTGGCTTTTTCCAGCATGCTGCCGCTACCAAACGGCGACCAGTGATCGATCACGCTATCGGTACCGGTCATCACCGTGATGCCCGCCGCCTGGAGCTGCGGCAGCGGCATGGTCAGCTTACCGATTGGGATGGTAGAAGCCACGCTCATCTGCTGCTCGGCCATGCCGGCAATCATCTGATCCAGCGCTTTGCCTTCAAGCGTTGCGAGCGCAAAGCCATGGCTCAGCGTGACTTTGCCTTTCAGCTGTGGATTTTTCGCGATGGTATCGATCATGTACTGAATGGCCGCCACGCCGGAGGGCGAGGTTTCGTGCAGGTGGATATCTACGCCGCGCTGGAAATCAAGCGCTATCTGGAACATCGCATCCAGCGACGCCTGCATCGCGCCATCCACGTTGGTTGGATCGAGTCCGCCGACGAACTCGACGCCCATCTGCATCGCTTCACGCATTAATCCATCAACCTTCGAGTGCAGCAAACCATGCTGCGGAAAAGCGACAATCTCACACGGGAATTGCGGATGGTTAGCCAATGCCAGCTTGAGATGCTCAAGACTTTTCAGGCCGCTAACCGGATCGATATTGCAGTGGCTGCGCGCTTCGGTGGTGCCTTTACTGTGCAACAAGCCAATGATCGCTTCGGCGCGTGCCTGTGAGGTGGGCAGCAGCTGCGGGATCAGCACCTGTTCCCGGGCAATCATATCCATGATGGTTTTGCCCTGACGCGGACGTGGTGCTTGCCACGGACCGCCGTAGAAGGTTTTGTCGAGATGGATATGCATATCGCGGGTGCGCGGCAGCAGCAGAGCGCCGTTGGCATCCCACTGGGGCAATGCGGCATTACGGGCCTTGCCTGCCGGTTCAATCGCGGCGAATTTGCCCTCTTTGACGGTGATGTCATACAGCGCGGTGCGCGTGGCAATCACGTCGTTACCGTCGCGCTCAAAACCCTCTTCGAGGCGCACATTGAGCAGCTGGTAATGGGCGACGCGCGGGGGTGGAGTATGAGGCTGCGTTTTTTCAGGCAATAACGGTGAAGCTTGTCCGGCGTAGCTGATACCGGCTGCCAGCAGGCTACCGGCGGCGGTCAGACTAAGAAATTCGCGACGGCTGGGAGAGGTGAGTTGCATCAGAGGCTCCATCAAATGAAAACGCCTAATCTGGCAAAACCCGGCGCGGGGCGCTGCGATATTTTCCACTGACTGGCAGTGGGAAAATCACTGCCACTGCAAATGGCAAAACCTGACCAGCGCGGCGGCCAGTGCCTGTTGCAAATCGTCCTGCGGCGAACGGCAAAACAGTGCCAGTTCAAAATGGCTGATGTCAGGTAAACCTTCGGCTTCGCCTAATACGCGATGTTCAGGCAGGCGACAGCTGGCGGGCAGCAGGGTGACACCCAATCCGGCGGCGCTGGCGCTGGCAAGCGCGACGAGGCTGGCGCTGCTGTAGCTGATGCGCCAGCCGCGGCCAAGGTGATCCAGCGTCTGCGCCATCTCTTCGCGATACAACCCGAGCTGCGGGAACACCACCAGCGGTACCGGCGTTTGCTCAAAGCAGGGATGCGCGGCGCTATCCAGCCACAGCAGCGGCTCCGGGCGCGAGGCCAGCGGCCGCTCGCCGCCCGGCTGCTTGATCAACATGATATCCAGCTCTTCGCGCTGCCACGCGCGGTGCAGATCGACATACATGCCGCTCATGACATCCAGCCGTAGCTGCGGATGCTCGCGGCTGAATTCCGCCAGCAAACTGGCCGTGGGCGCGGCGAAATCTTCCGGTACCCCCAGGCGCAAAATGCCATCGCGCCATTTGTCGCTCAGCACATCGTGCGCTTCGCCGTTCAGGGCAATAATGCGCCGCGCATAACCGAGTAGTTTTTCCCCCTCTTCGGTTAACGCCACCTGATGCGACGTCCGCTCCAGCAGCGCTTTACCTATCATCTCTTCCAGACGGCGTACTTGCTGGCTGACGGTAGATTGCGAGAGATGCACGCGCTCGGCGGCGCGGGTAAAGCTGGTGGTTTCGCATACCGCCACAAAACTGAGCAGCTGCTGCGGAGTAAACATCGGTTGACGATTCATTTTTCCACTGGTCGCTATGGTGTTATTTCATTTCCAAATAGTACTGACTGCTGCGATGCTGGCAACCTTTTCACTATTGGATTGCGTATGAACCGACATTCCAACGGACTGACGCTCGCCGCTTTAGTGCTGGCTGGGCTGAATATGCGTCCGTTACTGACTTCAATTAGCCCGCTGCTCGGCCAGTTACGCCAGGCGATGGGGCTCTCTCCGCTGGCCGCCTCACTGCTGCCCGCCGTGCCGATGGTGATGATGGGGGCGGTTGCGCTGCTCAGCGCCTCGCTGATGCAGCGCGTGCCGCTGCAACGATTATTATTGGGCGGCTTAATCCTGTTATTGCTGGCGCTGCTGGCGCGTGGCGTGATCCATGACGGCAGTTGGCTAGTGATCAGCGCCTTGTTCGGTGGACTTGGCGTGGGCGTGGTACAGATGGCGATGCCAGGATTGATCCGTCAACGCTTTGCCCAGCGTAGCGCACCGGTGACCGGCTTATGGGCCGGCGCGCTGATGGGCGGCGGCGGGCTGGGAGCGGCGCTGTCGCCATGGCTCAGCGCGCAGTTCGGCTGGTCGCTGGCGCTAACGGGCTGGGCGCTACCGGTGCTGCTGGCAATAGCATTGTGGCTGTGCGTGCGCGTGCCTGCCGCAGCCAGCAGGGAGAAGATTGTGCTGCCAGCGCTGTGGCGCAAGCCGCGCGCCTGGACGCTGGCGCTGAGCTTCGGGCTGGTGAACGGCGGTTATGCAACCTGTGTTGCCTGGTTGCCGGATGCCTACCATCATCTTGGCTGGTCGGCGCAGGCCGGTGGCTCGCTGCTGGGGGTGATGATTCTGTGTCAGGTGGCTGGAGCGTTATTGATGCCGCTGCTGGCGCGCAAGGCCGATCGCCGTCCACAGCTGATTATTAGCCTGATTTGTCAGTTGCTCGGCATGAGCGGCTTTCTGTTTGCACCGCTGCTGGCACCGTGGCTGTGGGCCGCGATCGCCGGTTTTGGCCTGGGCGCGGCGTTTCCGCTGGCGATGGTATTGGCACTCGATCACCTGCCGCATCCACAGGCTGGCGCACGGCTGGTGGCGTTTATGCAGGGGGCGGGTTTTATCATCGCCGGCTGCATGCCGTTTATCGCGGGCCAGCTTCAGGCATTCACCCACAGTTTCAGCAGCGTCTGGCTGATGCAAACCCTGGTGACAGTTGGGCTAATTGTGCTCAATCTGCGCTTCCATCCCCGCAGTTATGGTCGGGCCTTTGGTTGAATTAACGATAATTGGTCCTACCAAAATCGTTAAATGTTGCCATATCGTCACATAACACGAAAAATCACACCTGCTTCGTTGCTTTAGGTTAACAATGCATTAACTATCTGGAGCCAGAAAGCCCGGCGCCCTGAATGTGGTCCTACCAATTCAGGGCAGAACAGGGCAATAGCGGCGGCGCGCACCTGCATTAGCCGATGCGCCGCCCCCTTCTGGTCACCTCTGGAGTAAACGGCATGCAGGTATGGCAACAAAACTACGATCCGCTCGATAATTTGTGGCTCTCCAGCCTTGTGGCGGTGATCCCGATTGTGTTTTTTTTCTTCGCGCTGATTAAGCTCAAGCTAAAAGGCTATCAGGCGGGTACCGCCACCGTGGTGATTGCGCTGCTGGTGGCGCTGTTTCTGTACGGTATGCCGTTAGGCCAGGCGCTGGCATCCGTGGTCTACGGATTTTTATACGGCTTGTGGCCCATCGCCTGGATTATCGTCGCGGCGGTGTTTGTCTACAAAATCTCGGTAAAAACCGGCCAGTTCGACATCATTCGCGCCTCGATCCTGACGATAACGCCCGATCAGCGTTTGCAGATGCTGATCGTCGGCTTCTGTTTCGGTGCCTTCCTGGAAGGTGCGGCGGGCTTTGGTGCGCCGGTGGCGATCACCGCCGCGCTGCTGGTGGGTTTGGGTTTCAATCCGCTGTATGCCGCAGGGCTTTGCCTGATTGTGAACACCGCACCGGTGGCGTTTGGCGCGATGGGCATTCCGATTATTGTTGCCGGGCAAGTGACCGGAATCGACAGCTTCCAGATTGGACAGATGGCGGGGCGTCAGCTGCCGTTCCTCACCATGATTGTGCTGTTCTGGATCATGGCGATTATGGATGGCTGGCGCGGCGTGAAAGAGACCTGGCCGGCGGTGATCGTCGCAGGCGGATCCTTTGCCATCGCCCAGTTCTTAAGCTCTAACTTTCTTGGCCCGGAACTGCCCGACATCATCTCCTCACTGGTATCGCTGGTCTGCCTGACGCTGTTTCTGCGCCGCTGGCAGCCGGTGCGCATTTTCCGCTTTGAGCAGGCCGCGGTAGATGCGAACAATACGCAGCAGCGCTACAGCCTGGGCCAGATTGTGCGTGCATGGATGCCATTCCTGTTTCTCACCGCCACCGTAACGCTGTGGAGTATTCCGCCGTTTAAAGCGCTGTTCGCCAAAGGCGGCGCGATGTATGACTGGGTGTTCACCGTGCCGGTGCCGCTGCTGAATGAACTGGTGGCGCGCATGCCGCCGGTGGTGAACGCGGCGACGCCATATCCGGCGCTGTTCAAGTTTGATGTGTTGTCGGCCACCGGGACAGCGATTTTGCTGGCGGCGGTATTGTCTGTCATCTGGCTGCGCATGAAGCCGAAGGCGGCAATCGAGACCTTTGGCGAAACGCTGAAGGAGCTGGCGCTGCCGATTTACTCCATCGGTATGGTGCTGGCATTTGCCTTTATCTCCAACTATTCCGGCCTGTCGGCGACCTTAGCGCTGGCGCTGGCGCATACCGGTAATGCCTTTACTTTCTTCTCGCCGTTCCTTGGCTGGCTCGGCGTGTTTCTTACCGGTTCAGATACCTCATCGAACGCGCTGTTTGCTGCGCTACAGGCAACAACGGCGCAGCAGATTGGCGTGTCGGATGTGTTGCTGGTGGCGGCCAATACCACCGGCGGGGTAACCGGCAAGATGATTTCACCGCAGTCGATTGCCATTGCCTGTGCCGCCGTTGGGCTGGTGGGCAAAGAGTCGGATCTGTTCCGTTTCACCGTCAAACATAGCCTGATCTTTACCTGCATGGTCGGCGTGATTACCACGCTTCAGGCTTATGTCCTCACCTGGATGATTCCATGACTGAAAACACGCCGCGCTCAGCGGATACGCTACGGGCGCGACTCTGCACCTGGATGAGTGAACGCCAGCTTGAGCCGGGGATGCGTTTACCCTCGGAACGTGCGCTGTCAGCCGAATTGGGTGTTTCGCGCTCGTCGCTGCGCGAGGCGATTCAGCAGCTGATCAGCAGCGGCGTGTTAATCAGTAAACGCGGCGGCGGCACCTGGCTGTGTCAACCGCAGGAGCCGTGGCCGGAGCAGCGTATCGTTGAGCCGATTCGTCAGCTGCTGGCCGCCGATCCCGATTATCGCTATGACATTCTGGAAGCGCGCCACGCTATTGAAGCCAGTACTGCGTGGCATGCGGCGTTACGCGCCACGGAATCTGACAAAGAGAAGCTGCGCTACGCCTTTGACGCGCTGCTGAAGATGCATGAGAGCGACGATCCCGATCTCGCCGCGCAGGCCGATCTGCGCTTCCATCTCGCCATCGCCGAAGCCTCACATAACGTGGTGCTGCTGCAAACCATGCGCGGTTTTTTCGATCTGCTGCAATCTTCGGTGCTGCACAGCCGTCAACGCATGTATACCCATCCGGTGATTTTCAATCGCCTGCACGAACAGCATCAGGCGATGTTTGATGCGGTCATGGCCGGCGACGCTGAAGCCGCGCGCCAGGCGGCGATGGATCACCTCGGTTTTGTGCACACCACCATGAAAACTCTGCATGAAGATGAAGCGCGGCAGGCGCGGATTACGCGTCTGCCGGGCCATGATTTACCTCAGCATAAGGAAAAAAACGGATGATCATTTCAGCTGCCAGTGACTATCGCGCCGCGGCGCAACGCATCTTACCCCCGTTCCTGTTTCACTATCTGGACGGTGGCGCCTATGCCGAGCACACGCTGAAGCGCAACGTCGCCGATCTCTCCGATGTCGCGCTGCGCCAGCGCGTGCTGAAAAATATGTCGGAACTGAGCCTTGAGACCAAACTGTTCAATGAAACTTTATCGATGCCGGTGGCGCTGGCACCGGTGGGACTGTGCGGCATGTATGCGCGACGAGGCGAAGTGCAGGCGGCACGTGCCGCGGCGCTGAAAGGCATTCCATTTACGCTCTCTACGGTCTCGGTTTGCCCGATCGAAGAGGTGGCACCGGCGATTAACCGTCCGATGTGGTTCCAGCTCTACGTGCTGCGCGATCGCGGCTTTATGCGCAATGCGCTGGAGCGTGCCAAAGCCGCCGGTTGTACCACGCTGGTATTCACCGTGGATATGCCGACGCCGGGCGCGCGCTATCGTGATGCGCACTCGGGGATGAGCGGCCCGAATGCGGCCATGCGCCGTTACTGGCAGGCGGCAACGCATCCGCAATGGGCGTGGGATGTGGGGTTACATGGCCGTCCGCACGATCTTGGCAATATCTCTACCTATCTTGGCAAACCGACCGGGCTGGAAGATTACATTGGCTGGCTGGCGAACAACTTCGATCCGTCGATCTCCTGGAAAGATCTGGAGTGGATCCGCGAATTCTGGGATGGACCGATGGTGATCAAAGGCATTCTCGATGCCGACGATGCGCGCGATGCGGTGCGCTTTGGCGCCGATGGCATTGTGGTGTCAAATCATGGCGGGCGCCAGCTGGACGGCGTGCTCTCTTCAGCGCGCGCGTTACCGGCAATTGCCGATGCGGTAAAAGGTGACATTACCATTCTGGCCGACAGCGGTATTCGTAGCGGATTGGATGTGGTGCGCATGATCGCGCTTGGTGCCGATAGCGTGCTGTTGGGCCGCGCCTTTGTGTATGCATTGGCAACGCATGGTCAGCGCGGCGTGGAGAATTTGCTCAATTTGATTGAGAAAGAGATGAAAGTGGCGATGACGCTGACCGGTGCGAAATCCATTCACGAGATTACGCAGGCGTCGCTGGTGCAGGCCAATGCGCTGCTGAGCGAGGCAGGATTGAGCCCGGCACGGCCGCGCGCGGTGAGCTAAGCGCCAGCAAAATCAGGGAGGTTGTCTATACTCATTACCTGTCGAACTAAACAGGAGGAATGACATGACCATTCATAAGAAAGGATCGGCCCATTGGGAAGGCGACATCAAAGGCAAAGGAACGGTAAGTACTGAAAGCGGCGTGTTGAGCAATCAACCGTACGGTTTCAACACCCGTTTTGAAGGGCAGAAGGGTACCAACCCGGAAGAGCTGATTGGTGCAGCACATGCCGCTTGTTTCTCCATGGCGTTGTCGCTGATGTTGGGCAATGAAGGACATAAAGCGACCAGCATCGATACCACTGCTGATGTGTCGCTGGATAAAAAGGGCGAGGGTTTTGCCATCACCAAAATCGCGCTGACCAGCGCCATTGTGCTGCCAGGCATTGAGGATGCGAAGTTCGATGAGATTATCCAGAAAGCCAAAGCGGGCTGCCCGGTGTCTCAGGTACTGAACGCTGAGATCACGCTCGACTATACGCTGAATAAATAATCGCCCTTCCGGGTGACCAGCGTTAGAATCAACAATGCGCCTCAGGGCGCATTGTTGCTTTCTGTCATCTGGAGGGTGCGTGGCAAAAAAACTGGCTGCAACCAAACACTGGAAAATGATAGTGGTGCTGTTATGCATCTGTGGCGCGCTGATGCTGATTCGCTGGGCGGCCATGTTATGGGGCTAAAAGACTGGATTTGCAGCCACAAGCTCGGCGTGCTGGTGATGGTGATTTTAGTGCTGGAGCTGCTGCACTATCTGCTCACGGCGTCGTGGTTCCCGTGGCAGATTAGCTAATCAATCAGGCGTACTCGCCGTCTGTCTGGCGTACGTTACGCACGCTGCTGCGCGCAATGCGATAAGCCTTGCGTGGATCGCCCGCCACAAACTCAAAGGTTGGCGAGAAGTAAAACGGCAGCCAGCCGCCGAAGCCGCTCTCCCATTCCCAACGCACGGGGCAGGGCCAGAGAATGCCATCATACAAAATGTAATAAACCCAGCGTCCGTTTGGACGACGGGGGCGAGGTGTTTTCATTGGATTCACAACGGTAATAGTGAAAAGCAGCTTATATTTTGAACGCTACAACCCATTCTTGCAATGCCGTCTGGCTGTTTTTTGCGCAACTGTAATAAAACTGGCACCGAATTAACGGTGCACTTCGCCACAAAGTAAGACCACGTTAGGCCGAACTTTATGGATGCGATCGGCCATTTGCTCACAGGCCACTTTGGTTGGGTAAATCCGCTCCGATACCGGCAACGCATCGCAGGCATCATGCCCACACGCGCTCACTAACAAAACAAAACCAATCAGCATACTCAGACTCCTTTAACACCTTCTCGCTGGTACGGAATGTGTGGCTGGTCGTTCCCTTTTTTGATCCAGTATAGCTAAACGCGTCGGGAGTCAATTATCACCCTGAGCGGCTTTCTTGTTCGGTCGGCAAGATTATACCCATCGTGGCGCGCATCAGCAGCGTAATCTGGGCTAAACTGTGCGGCCCTGACAATAATGATGAGTGAGTAAACCATGTCTAACGAAATTGCCCATCCGGCCAGCAGCCCTAAACAAGCCGCCCTGCAGCTGGTGATTGAACTGGTCCGCGCGGGAAAACTGAGCCCGCTGCACGGCGATGCGTCAAATATGATCTCCATTTACGAGCAGTTCAAAAACCATTTCGAAGCGGAAAAAGCGTAGTTTTTCTGGTCAGCGATCGCCATGAATGGCGTAATGCCGCTCATTTGAGCCATAAAAACCGCGTTATGCAGGTGCGCATGAATGCGCACCCTACGAAAACCCTACGGTTAACTGACGAGCATTACGCCATGCATGGCGGCCCTACAACAGCGCTTCTGCATGAGTGCGATCATACTCTGCCTGCGCGCGTTCCAGCGCAGGGCCATGCTCCAATGCCCAATCGTACAGCGCGATAAACGGCTGCTGTAGCGTCTGCGCCAGCGGCGTCAGGCTGTATTCCACCCCGATGGGTGCCGTGTTCAGCACCTCACGATTCACTAACCCATTGCGCTCCAGACGCTTTAACGCATCCGCCAACGCTTTATGAGTAATGCCATCCAGTCGCCGGCGAATTTCATTAAACCGCGCAGGCTGAGTGCAGAGCACGGTGAGAATTAAAATCGACCATTTATTGGTGATGTGTTCCAGGATTGGACGCGTTTTTCCTACCTCTCTCAAGCTGTTACCGTTGATTTCTGCCATGGCGATATACTCCGCGATATCTGGTATAAATAAAGTGCGTAATTGATATCAAGTATAAAATATATACCATCAGCTTTCTACCCAACCGGAGAAAGCAAATGAGCAGACTGGAAAAAAAAGTGGCCGTCGTCCTGGGCGGCGCAAAAGGGATTGGGCTGGCAATCAGCCAGCGTTTTGCCAGCGAAGGCGCGACAACCTGGTATACCTCGCGTCGTGATGAAGAGTTACAGGCGGCCGGCAGCACCATTACCGGTCATGCGCACCCGTTGCGTGCCGATGTGAGCCAGCAAAGCGAACTCACCCGCATTATGGAGACGATCAAGACCGAAGCCGGGCAGCTGGATGTGCTAGTGATTAACGCGGGCATGGCCGAGTACGCCACCATTGATGAGATCGGCGCAGAGCATTTCGATCAGATCTTCGGCCTCAATGTGCGCTCGCCGGTCTTCGCTTTGCAGGCAGCGCTACCGCTGCTGAAACCTGGCGCCAGCGTGGTGCTGATTGGTTCGATCGCCGATGTCATTGGTACGCAGGGTTACGGTGTTTACAGCGCCAGTAAAGCGGCGCTGCGTTCCTTTGCGCGCACCTGGACGCGTGAACTCTCCGCGCGTGGCATCCGGATTAATGTGGTGGCGCCTGGGCCCATTGATACCGATATGATGCAGGCGGCTTCTGAAGAGGTGCGCACGGGCATCACCAGCACCATTCCGCTGAGCCGCATGGGCAAGCCAGAAGAGGTCGCTAACGCGGTACTGTTCCTCGCCAGTGACGAGAGCAGCTATATTGCCGGGGCAGAGATCTGTGTGGATGGCGGTTTAACGCAGGTGTAAGGCGCTAGGTTTACGGCCATCGTATGATGGCTGTTTTCAGGCGAAATACCAGGCGGGCAGGATCGCAATCAGGTTATTCAGCGTATGCAGGAAAATCGGGAGCGCGAGGCTATTGCTGCGCAGGCGCGCATAGCATAATAGCAGCGAAAACAGCGTTAAGGCGACCAGCGTTTCCCAGTGCACATATTGGGTATGCATGGCGGCGAACAGCAGGGATGTCAGCAGCATGCAGGCAAAACGGCTTTTTGGCGCCCACAGTAGAAAACCTTGCAGTAAGAATCCGCGAAACAGCACTTCTTCAAACACCGGTGCCAGCAGCACCGCCGTCAGCAACAGAATTAGCATGGAGCTGCGTCCCTGCTGGGATTGCGCAATCAACCATCCTTCCGGCTGCAAAAACTGGGTTTGTGCCACCATCAACGCAAACAGTAGGCCAATAAACAGCAGCGCCTGCAGCGGACGCACATAGCCAAGCGGAATATCGCTACGACGCTGGCAATAAAAGCGGTAGAGCGGGTAGATCACGGCGAATTCAAATAAGCAAAGTACCGGCATCAGCAAGCCATCGTTACGCAGCACCCCATAGTTGGGAAACAGCGTAACAAGCATGGTCACAAGGTAATAGACCACAAAGCTACCAACGTAGAAGAGCGTTAACGTAACTTTGTCGGATTGCGTATCCATAGGCGACTCAGCGGACAGAGGAGAGCGCATAGTAGCAACGGCGGTGATCGCTGTCGAGGTGGTGTGCTGCACATTTGCGCTGTTCAAATATTCCACCGCTAAGGCTAAATCTGCGACGGCCAGCGCCGATAACCGATCAAACCTTACAGGGTGGAGAGGGGCGGTTGTTGCCCCTCATCCGCCTCTTTTCGCCGCCTGCATTTTACGAGCAATGCGCATGAATTCTGAGTATCACCGGCACCCGGCGTTAAACGCCAGGGCCAATATGGAGGCACATACGGTTCGGGTGACGCGGCGCAGTCTTCGCACCTTATCCTCACTGCTGTTTGGCGTACTGCTTCTCTCTGTTGTAATGGTGCTGGTTATCGCCCATCGACAAAACCGCGACGCGATCCGCCAAGACGTCAATTTGATGCGTCAGGCGTGGCAGCAACAGCAGCAGGAGATGATTGTTGATGCGCGAGATTACGCCAACTGGGGCGAAGGCTGGAAAAACCTGCATCTCACGGTAAACAAAGTCTGGGCCTGGGATGAAGAGAACTTTGGCGCGGGGCTTTACAAGGAGTATCACTACGACGGTGTCTTTGTTGTCGATGGTGCCGGTAAAACCCGTTATGCGGTGGTTCGCGGCAAATTATCCAATGTGTCACTTGAGAGTTGGTTAGGTGCGCAAAGCGCGCTGTTATTGAACTCGGCGCGCACCCTGCGTGACGGAGTGGCGCGCAACGTTATCATAGATAACAACCCGGCGATTATGGTGGCCGCCCCCATTACGCCGGGAAAAGTCCCCGATTTACCAAGCCTTCCCGGTCCCGCTTCGGTGATGGTGTTCATCAATGTGTTTACCCCGGATAAACTGCAGGCGCTGGGTAAATCGCTAAATGTGATTGCGCCGCGTATCGCTGCGGATGTAGCCGATGCGCGGTATGAGCCGCGTCTGGTAGAGCCGGTGTTGCAGGGCGAAGCGATGGTGATTCGCTGGCAGCCGAAAGATCCGGGTTTTGGGGTGATCTGGCTGATGATGCCGCTGCTGCTGTTCACGGCGCTGGCCGTGACGCTGGTTACGCGTCGGGTGCTGCGCCATGCTTTGCACAATGCCGTCATCTCCGATCGGCGCTTTGCATTGCTGGCCATCAGCCAGCGCGAATTGGCTGACAGCGAAGAACGCTTTCGCGATCTGGCGGAAGCCGCGTCGGACTGGATTTGGGAAATCGACGATCGCGGGTGTCTCTGCTATCTCTCGTCGCGTTTTGCCGTGGTAACCGGCCATGAAGTGAAAAGCTGGATGGGGCGCCCGCTCGACCAGCTCCTCAGTCATCCTAGCCATTCGCTGGTCTCCTGGCTGATGCGTCAGGGAGAAGAGGTGCAGCATGTGCCGCTGCGCTGCCAGTTTATGTCAGCCAGCGGCGAGCGACGTATTGGACAGCTGATGGCGAAGGCTATTCGCCGCAGCGGCCTGCGCACGGGGTTTCGTGGCACGGTGTCAGATATCACCCATGAAGTGGATGCAGAAGCGCGCATTCAGTTTTTGTCACGCCACGACATGCTGACGGGATTGGCCAACCGCGTCCAGCTGCAGGAGTATTTAACCGCGTATCTGGAGCGCGTCAGTGAAGAAGATCCGCTGTTCATCATCAGTTTTGATATCGACCAGTTCAAGCCCATCAACGATACCTGGGGCCACGCGGTGGGAGATGAGGTGCTGAATGAGGTTTCACAGCGCTTAAAAAGCCTGCTGGCACCCAATGAGCTGGCGGCGCGTCTTGGCGGCGATGCTTTTATTCTGCTGCTGCGTGAAAACAGTCGTGCGGGGGTGGAGTATCGCTGTCGGGCACTGCAACACATCGTTCATCAACCGATTTTCAGCGGCTCGCATCAGATCAGTTTGACCGCCAGTATGGGCATTGTTTCTGCGCCACAGGATGCGGCACAGCCGGAAGCGCTGCTGCGGCTCGCGGATATTGCATTGAGCCAGGCCCGCAGCGCCGGTCGCGATCAATGGATGTGGTACTCCAGCGATATGGCGAATCACCTGCAGTCAAAACGCGAGATGGTGCAGGCGATTGAACAGGCGCTGCAGTCAAACGCGTTTACGCTGCACTATCAGCCGCGTTATCAGCTGCAAAGCGGGCAGCTGGCGGGGGCTGAAGCGCTGATACGCTGGCAGGTCGCGGAGGGACAATGGATCACACCAGACCGCTTTATTCCTCTGGCGGAAGAGAAAGGGTTAATCACCGCCATCAGCGACTGGGTGCTAATGCGTGCCTGTCTCGATGCCAGTCACTGGGGCGAACATCGCTATGTTTCGGTGAATATTTCGCCGGTGGAGTTCCGTAATAGTGATTTGGTCAAGCGCGTCGCGCATGCGCTGGACATCAGCGGATTACCCGCGACGCGGCTGGAGCTGGAAATTACCGAAAACGTCACTTTCGAAAACCCGGATCGCGCGCTGGAGATCATGCAAGGTCTGCGCGCGCTTGGCGTGCGTTTAACCGTGGATGATTTTGGTACCGGCTATGCGGCGCTCGGTTATCTGAAAGCCTTCCCGTTCAATGGCTTAAAGATTGATCGTTCGTGGATGAAAGAGTTCCCAGAGTCGCAGCAGGCACAATCGGTGGTGGCCGGTATTGTGGGGCTGGCACGCGCGTTTGCGCTCACCATCACCGCAGAAGGGATCGAAACCGAAGCGCAGTTAAATGCGCTAAAAGCACTTTCTTGCGAGGAGGGACAGGGGTATTTCCTGGGGCGTCCGATGCCGTTAGCGGCGTTTAATGCGCGGTTACAGGAGGAAGTTGCATCGTAGGGTCGCCATTCATGGCGTAATGCTCGTCAGTTAAGCATGCATCGGTCACCATGAATGGTGACCCTACGTGGATATCGCCGGGTTTTCGTAGGGTGCGCATTCATGCTCACCTGCATAAACAGGCATTTTTTTGCTTAAGTGAGCAGCATTACGCCATTCATGGCGACCAACCACATGCAGTGACTCAACGCACTCTAATCGCTACAAACGTCATCAATGCGGCGAAGCCAACAAAAATCACCAGTTCCATAATGACCTCCTCTAAGAATTGTCTTAGGTAATTTTAGTGGCTGAAGGATTGTTTTTTAGACAGTGTGTGCGATTAATCTTAAAAATTGGGAACAAGATCGCGCTTTAAAGCCGATCCAGACCCACTATCTGCTGTAAAAATTTTCGCTTCACGGTCGTGCTTTGTTACTCTCACCCACCGGTTGTCTATTTATCCAGGAGGAGAAACTTGTGACCCATTATGGAAAAGCGCTGCTGGTTACGGCCTTGTTTGCCCTGACCGCCTGCCAGTCTGCCAGCAAACCTGACACCAGTGCGGCGGCCAGCCACGATCCGGAAACCGATCAGTGTGGCGCATCGCAATATCAGAACTATGTTGGTCAACCGTTATCGACCCTCGACAACAAGCGCTTTGCCGTTCCGGTACGCGCGATTCCCTGGAATTCAGCGGTAACGATGGATTTCAATCTGCGTCGGGTGAATTTCGCGGCGGATCAGAGCGGTAAGATTTCACGGGTTTACTGCGGATAACACTAAACCGACATTGCATTGTCATCCGGCTGTCACAGCGCCGGGCGAGGATAGCTGCGCACTACGGAGATTTCCTCGTCACTCTCGAATATGCAATGCTCGTCTTATTTCTTCCCGCTTCGGCGGGAATTTTTTTATCGGTTGGCGTAATGCCGCCAATTGAGGAGTGATGATGAGACATACCAAAAAATTACTGTTGTTAGCCCTGCTGGTAAGCCCGCTGGCGCAGGCATCAAGCGAAGCGGCCTGGCAGCAGAACGACAATAACAGACTACAAAGCTGTCTTAAGGCCAGCGGTCTGAAGAGCGTGAAAGTGGTCGGCAAGCCGATCCAGTATGACGACCGCATCGGTATTGATGCGCTGCTGCTGGAAGGCCGCTATCCGCAGAAGCACATGAAGAACCAGGTCGGGCGCGAGCTATGCCTGTATCAGCGTCAAAGCGGTAAGGCGTTTGTCAGCGAAGCCGACCAGCTGCGCGCGGTGAAATAATCCTTCGGGCTGCTACTTCTGCGGCCCTGATTCCAGCAGTTTTGCCAGCAGCGCACGATAGCTTTGCAGCTGCTGCTCATCCCCGGCAAATTCCAGCTTATCGATTACGCGCGCAATAATGGCTTTGCTGGTCGCTGGCTGCCCTTCATCCATCATTTCGCGCATGATTGCCGCCAGCAAATCGCTCTCATGAGGCGCATGCCAGGCCGGACTGTTGAAGTAGTCGGTAATCGCCCGACTGGCGCTGTTTGGTTGGGTTCTCATGGCTGACCTCCGCAGAGACAACGATGCCCGCCGCCTGAGAGTAGCAGCATGGGGAAATAAGGTTTAAGCATGCGGACTGTCCAGAACGGGCAGTACGTCGCCAGCGATGGCTGGTTGTTTTTTAAACATAGATGCGGTGATGACGATTGTCAGTAACGAGTAGACATATTTTTTCACGTTTGCCGGTCATCAGGATGCGCTTATCTTGCGGGGAAAGAGGTTTCAGCACATAAAGCCACTAAAAAAACGCTCTCTTGCATGATTTGCTGTGAGCAGAATCACGCTCTACAGCGTAAAACTGCGTTTTTACCCCGATGCCATGTTTTGCCGTCCAGTAATGTTACGGGATTGTTAGACTGAACCCTCGTTTCATTCTTCTGACGCTCACGCCCATGTTACGCTCCATCGAGTCCTGGAAAGTTAATCTGATATCGGTCTGGTTTGGCTGTTTTTTTACCGGTCTTGCCATCAGTCAGATCATTCCCTTCCTCCCGCTGTATGTTGAAGAACTCGGGATTCATGGCGGTAATGCGCTTAGCGTTTGGTCAGGGCTCACCTTTAGCGTCACCTTCATTGTGTCTGCGGCCGTTGCGCCGTTGTGGGGCAGCCTGGCAGACCGTAAAGGGCGCAAGCTGATGCTGCTGCGCGCCTCGTTTGGCATGGGCGCAGTGATCTTAATGCAGGCGTTTGTCACTCAGGCGTGGCAGTTGCTGCTGCTGCGCGCACTCATGGGGCTGACCTCCGGCTATATTCCAAATGCGATGGCGCTGGTGGCGGCGCAGGTGCCGCGTGAACGCAGCGGCTGGGCGCTGAGCTGTGTCTCTACCGGTCAGATTAGCGGGGTGATCCTTGGGCCGATGATTGGCGGCCTGTTGGCGGACTGGCTCGGATTACGCATGGTGTTTATTGTCACTGCGGTATTGCTGATGGTGAGCTTCCTGGTGACGCTGTTCCTGATTAAAGAGACCGGTTATACCCCGGTCAGCAAGAAAGACAAATTAAGTGGACGTGAGGTGTTTCGCAGCCTTGATAACCCGCGTTTGATGCTGTGCTTATTTATCACCACCATGGTGATCCAGATGTGCAACGGCTCGGTAAATCCAATCCTGACGCTGTTTGTGCGCGAACTGGCACCGAATGCGCAGAACATCGCCTTTCTCAGCGGCGTGATTGCTGCGCTACCGGGCTTTTCAGCGCTGATCTCAGCCCCGCGGCTCGGTAAACTGGGCGACCGTATTGGCACGCAGCGCATTCTCATCGCCACCATGATCGCCTCGCTGCTGCTGCTGGTGGCGATGTCATTTGTCACCAGCGCCACTCAGCTTGGTGTGCTGCGTTTCTTGCTGGGATTCGCCGATGGCGCCATGATGCCAGCAGTGCAAACGTTGCTGGTACGCCATTCACGCGATAACGTCACGGGCCGCATCTTCGGCTATAACCAATCGTTTATGTATCTGGGGAATGTGGCGGGGCCGCTGCTGGGGGCTGCAGTTTCGGCAGCCACCGGCTATCGCTGGGTCTTCTTCGCTACGGCGATGGTGGTATTCGCCAACGTGGTGTTGCTGCGTCGTTTTTATCGTCGCCCGAAAACCACGCTGACTCCACCGTTGAGCCAGCGTGATACAGCGGAAAAACCTACTGACGCAGCGTCAACGCGTAGTACCAGCGCTGCTGAGAAAGCAAAAACTCCGGGCTAACGCTCGGACTCCAGGAATCATCACCGCCGACACCCATATGGAAGCCATCGAGATGCAGCCAGCAGCCATCCTCTTCCTGTAATAAGTGGCGATGTGAGGTTGCGCGCAGCTGTTCAAGGCTGTAACGGCTGAGCGAGAAAGCGAAATCACCGCTGACCTGTAACCCATTGCACATTAAATGACGCGTGCCACAGCGCAAGCCATTTTCCCCCGGAAACACATACGTGGTGCTGAGCGCCGCCAGCGGAAGCTGCCAGCGGGAAAACTGCGCTGACAGCTGGCGATCCGGATAGTTTTCGTGTGGTCCCAGACCGAGCCAATTCACCTGCTGTGGTGCTTGCATCAGCTGGCAGCGCAGGCCGATGCGCGCCGGAGGCGGTAAGCCCGGCGCCTGTTCCACCTGCACGCTTATCGACAACTCACCATTGCCACCAATTTGATAGCGTTTGTGGCTGGTGAAAACCACTTCTCCGTGAGCCAGCCACTGATGCCAGGTTTCAATCAGCACGCTATGTTTCAGGCTATCGACCTGCATATCTACCAGCACCGCTTCTAGCGCATCGTAGCCCGCTCGTTTCCAGCGCTCGACCCACGCGTTGGGGTCAATGTTAGCGGCTTCGCTGGTGCCGATATCGTTATCAATCGGCGCACGAATAAAGCACTCCTGCAGCGGCGTCAGAAGCGTTTCTTCATCATCTACCCACCATTGCAGCAGCTCGCCGCTGCGGCGGGAGAAGTGCCAGCACTGCTGCGGCAACACCACCGCCACCAGCTCGTGATTGGCGATAAGCTCAGGTGCGGTGGCGCTGAGCGTTGGCGCGCGCGCAGGCAGTGCCGCAGGCAGCGGCCACTGATCCCAGGCGACGCGGGCATCCGCTTCGGACCACGGGGTGGCGTTACGTTGATAAACCGCCACGTTGAGCCAGGCATTGCCCTGCAGATTCTCACTGACTGGCAGCGTAAACGACTGGTGACCTTGTGCAGCGAGATCGAGCGGCCATTCACCGCTGGCCAGGGCGATGCCGTCCTGCTCAATCGACCAGCGCAGGAGCTCGTTATCGCTGCGGCGGAACAGATATTCGCTGCTGACGGTAAAGCGATACGCATTGGTAGCATCTGGCTGGAACTGGAAGAATTGCTGCGCTCGCTGCGCCTCAAACAGCGCCGGATGCGGCGAGCGATCGGCAAAAACTAAGCCGTTCATACAGAACTGACGATCGTTGGGCGTATCGCCAAAATCGCCGCCGTAGGCTTGCCATGCCGCGCCGTTATCGTCATAGCGCGTCAGGCTTTGGTCCACCCAATCCCAGACGAAGCCGCCCTGCAAGCGCGGGAACTGCCGGAAGGCTTGCCAATACTTTTCGAAGCCGCCGAAGCTATTGCCCATCGCATGCGCATATTCACACAGGATTAGCGGGCGCGTTTCGCCAGGCAGGCCAATCCACTTCTTCAGCGACCATTTTGGTACGGCGGGGAAGGGCTGATCCTGATCGACGCGTGCATACATGGGGCAGACGATATCAGTGGCGGCCGTGTTTGCGCCGCCACCTTCGTACTGAACCGGACGGGTGGGATCGCTGCTTTTCACCCATTGATAGAGCGCATCGTGCGTGCTGCCGTGGCCGGATTCATTCCCCAGCGACCAGATAATAATGCAGGCATGATTGCGGTCGCGCTGCACCATGCGCGTCAAGCGTTCGCTGTACGCGGCAAACCAACGCGGATCGCTGGAGAGCCGGTTCATTGGCTGCATGCCGTGGGTTTCAATGTTGGCTTCATCCACCACGTACAAACCGTACTCATCGCATAGCCGATACCACAACGGATGATTGGGGTAGTGCGCGCAACGTACGGCGTTGAAGTTATGGCGCTTCATCAATTCGATGTCGCGGCGCATGCTGGCTTCATCCACCACCTGGCCGTTTTCCGGATGGTGCTCGTGGCGGTTAACGCCGCGGATCAGCAGCGGCTTGCCGTTCAGGCACAGTTGGCCGTTCTCAATGCTGACGCGGCGGAAGCCAACGTCATAGGCTTCGGCCTCCAGCAGCATGCCATTTTCATCCAGCAGGCTAACCACGGCGCGATAGAGATGCGGCGTTTCGGCACTCCACAGCAGCGGTTGGTGAACCGGCAAGATCAGCAACGCGCGCTCTGGATAGTGACCGCGCTCGTCGATGATAGCGCTGCCGGGGGCTTGTTCTTGCTCCACAATACAGCTTTCGCCGCGCCACAAACTGACGCGCAAACGGCACTGCGCAAGCTGGCGAGTGCCCGCATCGATTTTGACGCTAACGCGCAGATCGCCGCGCAGGTATTCCGGGCTGAGCGCGGTTTCAATTTGCACGTCTGCCAGCTGCGTTGCTGGTTTATGCAGCAGCGTGACGTCCCGGAAGATGCCGCTCATACGCCACATATCCTGATCTTCCAGGTAGCTGCCATCGCTCCAGCGCAGCACCATCACGGCTAAGCGGTTTTGGCCCGGCTGTAACGCTGCGCTGAGATCAAATTCAGCGGGCAGGCGGCTGTCTTGCGAATAACCGATCCAGAGGCCGTTACACCACAGGAAAAATGCCGAGTTGACGCCGTCAAAAATAATGCGCGTTTGACCCTGTTGCAGCCAGCCATTATCCAGATTAAATGTGAGCGAATAACATCCTGTGGGGTTTTCCTGCGGTACATAAGGTGGCGTTACCGCAATCGGATATTGTACGTTGGTATAAATTGGGGTATCGAAACCATGCAACTGCCAGTTAGCGGGTACGGGCAGGGCGCGTGCATCAGGCTGATCCTGCCGCAGCCAGCTTTGCGGCACCGCTTCAGGCTGGGTGAAGTAGCTGAAGGTCCATTGACCGTTAAGCGACATGCGCGAGGGCGATGGGCGATCATCGCGCGCATCCATTTCATCGCGCCAGCTGGCAAACGGTGGATGCGCATCCAGCCGGTTAAGGCTGGTGATCACCGGATTTTCCCAATCCCGGCGCGCCAGAATTTCACTGAGGGAAACAGCAGATAACTTCATGATAAGATCTCATTTATTGTAATGCGCTCACATTGCGTGAATTTGCGTCAGCTGTAAAGTGAACGACAGTGATTTTGCGAGAGCCATCGGCTGACTTGCATGCCAGCTGTGTGATGTTTTTGCCGGGGTAGTGCCAGTAAATTGTTAAGCGTGGTGAGCAGAGATGAATAGCGCGGGGTTGCGGAGAATTCTGTATTGTCGCGCCCGATGCGGCCTCATACACTCAGCCCGATTTCACCATTCTGAGGTAATTATGGTTCGTATGAGTAAACTCGCCGCAGTTGTGGCATTGGTTACCGCGTTGAGCGGCTGTATTTTCCCACCGCCGGGCGGCGGTTGGGGTGGCGGTCATGGCCATGGCGGCGGACCGGGACGCGGATTTGTCGGGCCTCATTAATGCGTCTTAGTATTATTTAACTTTTAAGCGAAACGTTTCAATAAATAGGCTTCACGTCAGTGAAACGTTTCGCCGTTAGATATTGAAATACATTTCTTTTTTCGCGTCGCAGCGCGTCTTTTTTTTCTCAAAAATACTGAAAATTTCTTGTTGTTTTAATCTGCTCAGTGCTAACGTCTTTTTTTCTTCTCTCAATGAGCTTGTCGCATGAAAAACCTGATTGCGGAACTCCTTCTAAAGCTGGCTGAAAAAGAAGAAGAGTCTAAAGAATTAGTGGTTCAGGTTGAGGCGTTAGAAATCGTGTTAACGGCGATGCTGCGCAAACTGGATCCACAACAGTTCCATGACATTGCGGCGGGTATTAAATTAGCCATGCCGCCCGTTGCCCCCGCTGCTGAAACGCCTGATACCACCCTGCTGCGCAATTACGTTGAAAAACTGTTGGATCATCCCCGCGTTTAACCCTTTTTCGCCTGTTTTTGCAGGCGATTTCCATTATTGATTTCTCGCATTTGCTTATTCCGTGCCATGCTTAACAGGCAATAATGCTATGGAGAATCCGGTAATGAAATCGTGTCTTTTGGCAATAATGGCAGCAGGCTTGCTGTTGGCAGGCGGTGCGAGTGCGGCCGAAAAAACCGCACAGCAGGAAAAAATGACCATGTGTAATCAGCATGCAGGTTCGCAGAATTTGAAAGGTGATGCGCGTAAAAGCTTTATGAGTGACTGTCTGAAAAAAGACAGCAAAATGGGCAGCATGTCACCGCAACAAATGAAGATGAAAACCTGTAATGCCGACGCGGGCGATAAAAAACTCACCGGCGACGCACGTAAAACCTTTATGAGTTCCTGTTTAAAGAAGAGCTGATTTAATTCCCCCGCGAACCTACTCGTCGCGTGTAATTAATGGCAAAGTAGAGATAAGAAGGGTTCATGGTAAACATGAACCCTTTTTTTATCTTGATAATGCGCTCATCGAAATATTCAACTTCTCTTATCACGTCAGAGGAAAAACTCATACCAGGATGCACATCACAAAATAAGGCCAACAACACTGGCAGGATGCATTAGTCCTAATTAGTGACTAATTAATTCGAATCTTTTTAATCCCCGCGAAGCCAGACCGTTCGTTGGGCAGCCTTTACCTGTGGAGTCTGCTATGAATGTGCTTGATTATGCAGTGATGGCGCTATACGCGCTGATGATTGTAGCGATAACCCTGTGGGCGATGCGCAAGGTGGGCAGCACGCGCGATTTCTTTGCTGCGGGTGGCAAAATGCCGTGGTGGCTGTCTGGCGTATCGCACCACATGTCGGGTTACAGCGCCGCTGTGTTCGTGGCCTACGCTGCGGTGGCTTACAACATGGGCATCACCATCTACTTTTGGTGGGCCTTACCCATTGCGATTGCCGTGCTGTTGGGATCGCGTCTGTTTGCGCCGCGCTGGGCGCGACTGCGCATTTATATGAACATCGAATCACCGATGGAGTATCTCGCCACGCGCTATAACTTGCCGACGCAAATGATATTGGCGTGGAGTGGGGTGCTGCTGAAAACCTTTGATGTGGGAGCAAAGTGGGCGGCAATTGCGGTAATCATTAACGTTTTCACCGGACTCGATCCGCTGGTGGGCATCTGCGTATCGGGTGCGCTGAGTTTGTTTTATACCGTAATGGGCGGGTTGTGGGCCGATGCCTGCAACGATTTCGGTCAATTTGTCGTACAGTTTGTTGCCGCCATAGTGATGGTGGTGGCGGTGGCAATGCATCTGGGCGGTTTTGCTGAGCTGTTCACCATCTGGCAACGCCTGCCATCCACGCACACACAGATTATTCAGGAACCGTATTCGCTCGGCTTTATCCTCGCCTATTTTGTGATTTATACCCTGAGTTACAACGGCGGGACGTGGAACCTGGCTCAACGATTTATTGCCGCACCCGCTGGCCGCGATGCCCGCAAAGCGGCGCTGCTTTCTGCGGCACTCTATCTCATCTGGCCGCTGATTCTGTTCTGGCCAATGTGGGCGGCGCCGCTGCTGTTTCCCGGTCTGAGCGACCCGTCGCGATCCTATTCGATGATGGCGATGGAGCTGTTGCCGAATGGCCTGGTGGGGTTGGTGCTGGTGGCGATGTTCACTCATACACTATCGATGACCTCCTCTGACGCCAACGCCATCACCGCCGTCGTCACGCGCGATATTCTGCCGGGCATGCTGCCAAAACGCTTTCAGCGCGGTAACAGCTCGCTGCTGGTAGCGCGACTCACCGCCTTTCTGTTCATTATCACCACGCTGGTGATTGCCATCAATGCCAGCCACTTTGGCGGCGTACTGTCGCTGCTGATCGTTTGGTTTGGCGGCCTGGTCGGCCCGATTTCGATTCCGATGCTGCTCGGTTTACTACCCGCTTTTCGTCGCAGCGGCAGTGCCGCCGCGCTGGTGAGTTGGGCAGTCGGCGTTGGGACTTTTTTCTGCGTGAAATTCGTTTTTGCCGATGTCAGCACCGCCACCGTGGTGGCTGCACCGGTGATGTCATCGCTGGTGCTTTTCGTGGTGATGGGCTGGCTGCGCCGCGCACCGGTACGTCCGGAAGTGGACCAGTTGCTCAACGCACTGAATCAGGATCAGCATGTGCCCGGCGATCAGCGCTGGCCGCAGAAAACCAATATTTCTCAGGAGGGATAACATGACGCTATTACAACAGGGGAAAAGAGATCGTCTATGGGTCAAACGCTTCGCCAGCCGCGCTGCGCTGGGAGTCGCGGCTGCACATGACGTTGCGGCGCATTTGCGTCAGCTGTTGAGCACACAAGATGCAGTGCGCATGGTATTTGCTGCTGCGCCGTCGCAAAACGAGTTTCTCGCTGCGCTGATTGCGGAGAACGATATCGACTGGTCGCGTATTCACGCCTTCCATATGGATGAGTACATTGGACTCGATCGCGCGGCCCCGCAGCGTTTTGGTCAGTTTCTATGCCAACACCTGTTTGATGCGGTGCGGCCGGGTGAGGTTCATCTGATCCCTTATGAGGGCGAACCGGCGGTAATTTGCGCCGATTACAGCCAAAAACTCCACGCTGCGCCGATTGACGTGGTGTGCCTCGGCATTGGCGAGAACGGACATTTAGCCTTTAACGATCCGCCAGTGGCTGACTTCAACGATCCTTTCACCGTCAAGGCGGTGCAACTGGATGCCGCCTGCCGTCAGCAACAGGTCAACGATGGTTGCTTCGCGACGCTGGACGCGGTGCCAACACAGGCGGTGACGCTGACCATTCCGGCCTTGATGAGCGGGGCGCGCCTGTTCTGCATGGTGCCGGGAGCCAGCAAACGTGCGGCGGTATACGCAACGCTCAATGATGAACTCTCCACCGCTTGTCCGGCAACCCGGCTGCGCCAGCATCCGCACTGCACGCTGTATACCGATAGCGAAGCCTGCGCGGAGGTGACGTTTGACTAGTTCCATTTTGCGCGGCCGTGATTACCGCACGCTGCAACCGATTGAGCTGGAGATTGAGCACGGTTACATCATCAAGGTGCGTTCCCTGCGTGACGTTGAGGAGGATGTCATACTCGCGCCGGGTTTGGTGGATCTGCAGGTTAACGGTTTTCAGGGCGTGGATTTCAACCATTTTCCGTTCAGTGAACTGGATGTGCTGCATGCTACACGCGCGCTGTGGCAGCAGGGCGTGACCAGCTATTTGCCGACGGTCATTACCGCTATGCCAGAAGCGATCGACCAGGCCATGCAGCGGCTTGCCAGCGCCTGTGAACATTATGCGGACGTGGCGCGCGCGGTGCCGGGCTTCCACCTGGAAGGACCGTTTTTATCCCTGGAGGATGGTCCGCGCGGTGCACATCCGCGTGAGGCGATCTGCGCACCGGATATCGCCCTGTTCGACCGCTGGCAGCGCGCAGCACAGCGGCGTATCCGAATGCTGACGCTATCGCCGGAGTGGCCACAAAGCGGGGCGTTGATTCGGCATTGTGTGGCGCAGCAGGTGCGCGTCGCGATTGGCCATACTGCGGCAACGTCGGAACAGATTCATACGGCGGTGGAAGCCGGCGCCACGCTTTCTACGCATCTCGGCAATGGTGCGCATCTGCAACTGCCGCGTCATCCGAATTACATCTGGCAGCAATTGGCGGAAGACGCGCTGACGGCAACGCTAATTGCCGATGGCGATCATCTGCCGCCAGAGGTGCTAAAAGTATTTCTGCGCGCGAAAGGGGAGCAGGCATTGCTGGTGAGTGATGTGACCTCGTTTGCCGGACAGCCGCCGGGCATCTACCACACCGCTATTGGTGGCCGCGTGCAGCTTAGCGCCAGCGGACGTCTCAGCATGGCGGATGCCCCGCAGCTGCTGGCGGGCTCAGCGCGCGGGCTATTGGACGGCGTAAACGTTCTCTTGCGCCACAAGCTCGCCACGCTGGCGCAGGCGATTGAGATGGCATCGCTGCGGCCGGCGCGCCAGCTTGATCTGCCACAGCAGCAAGGTTTAGCGTGCGGCGCTCCCGCTGATGTGCTGCTGCTGGCGCCGTTGGCGGACGGGAGCGTGACGCTACGCGGCTGCGTAAAACAGGGCGCTCGGGTGTGGAGTCATGACGCTGCGGCGTAACAGCCGCAGATTATCTTTCTCAGTTAAACAACCACTTATCCACCGCTGCGCTTTGTTGTTGCGGACAAATCACGACGTTTTGCCAGGCTTACTCTTTGTAGGGATTTGTTGTCTACATCAAAAACCAGAAGAATGGAGGCCTATCGTGAGCTATCAAACCGTCGTGGAACTCAAGTCGCTGGCGCAGCGCAAACCCACCAAATTTACCGTGGGTGATACCGATGTGGTGTTGATTCGTGACGATGAGCGGGTACAAGCGTTTCAAGCCAAATGCCCGCATGCGGGTGCGCCGTTAGAGCAGGCCGCAGTATGTGGCGACAAGCTGGTGTGCCCGTGGCATAAAGCGGTGTTTCAGCTGCAGGATGGTCAGATGTGCGAGCCGCTGGCGCTGGCTCATCTGAAGCGTTATCCGGTGCGCGTTGAACAAGGCAAAGTGCTGGTCAATCCGCAAGCGATGTCGCCCGCCAGTTCGCCTTCTCCTCAAGGTCAATCCCCGGTTTGCGTGATCCTGGGTTCCGGTGCTGCCGGTAGCGCTGCGATTTGGACGCTGCGTGATGAAGGCTTTAACGGACACATCGTCTTGATCGAGCGCGAATCACCGGCGCCTTACGATCGCACGGCATTGAGCAAATTTGTGCCGTCGGGAAAAATGGCGATTGAGGATGTGCCAAAACTGTTAAAGCAGGATGTGCTGGGCGCGGTGGAGCGGATTCAGGGAGAAGTGGAACAACTCAAAGCGCATGAGCAAACCTTGATTCTCAAGGGCGGCCAACAGGTTAAATTCGATCAGCTGCTGATTGCCAGCGGTGGCGTGCCGAAGCCGTTGGATATTCCAGGCAAAGATCTGGACGGCGTGCATCTGTTGCGCTCGCTCAATCAGGCCGATGAACTGCTGAAAGAGATAGATAAAACCGAGCAGCTGGTGATCATTGGCAATAGCTTTATTGGTATGGAGATGGCGGGATCGCTGCGCAATCGTGATGTGGATGTCACGGTGATTGCGCGTCATCCGCTGCCCTTTGCCAAACAGTTTGGCGAAGAGATTGGCCGCCAATTTTACGATCTGCACCGCAGCAACGGCGTGAAGTTTGTTGAGGGCGATCCAGTGGCGCTGGAGGGCGAGGGCAAGGTAAAGGCGGTGCGGTTAAAAAGCGGCAACACGGTGGAGGCCAGCCTGGTGCTGTTTGGAACCGGCGTGGTGCCTGCCACGCAGTTTATTCACGACCTGCCGCTCGAAGAGGATGGCAGTTTGCTGACGGATAGCCAGCTGCGTGTGGCTGACAACATTTGGGTGGCCGGTGATATTGCCAGCTATCCTTCGGTGCGCGGCCCGCAACGTATTGAGCATTATCGCGTGGCACATCAGCAGGGGCGCATTGCCGCACTGAATATGCTGGGCAAACAGATAATGTACGATCGCGTGCCGTTCTTCTGGACCGCACATTACGGTACGCGCTATGAATATTTAGGCCATGCGGAAGAGTGGGATGATTATCGTCTGCTGGGATCGCTGCAGGATAAGCGCTTTATCGCCTTCTATTGCCGCGAAGGAATGATTGCGGCGGTGTGTTCTGCCGGGCTGTATACGCTGACGGCAGCGCTAGTGCAGCAGATGCAGCAGCCAATGACGCTGGCGCAGGGGATTGCCTTATATGAGGCGAGTCAGGGGTAAAGTGCGCGCAGCGCCCTCATCCCAACCTTCTCCCGCCAGCGGGAGAAGGGGCCGTCCGAGCTAACTATTTCCTCTCCCGCCTGCGGGAAAGATAGATGCTGCAACATGCTCGATCGGTTCCCTCTCCCGCTGTCGGGAGAGGGTTAGGGTGAGGGGCAAGCCGCTCCGATTATGGCTTACTCAACGCCTCTGACTTCGCCATGCAGGCCTGCATCGCGTTGATCACCGCAGCGCGGAAGCCTTTCTCTTCCAGCACTTTTACTGCTTCAATGGTGGTGCCGCCTGGCGAACACACCATATCTTTCAGCTCGCCCGGATGCTTGCCGGTTTCCAGCACCATCTGCGCCGAGCCTTTAACCGCCTGCGCGGCAAACTGGTACGCCTGTGCTCGCGGCATGCCGCCAAGCACTGCCGCATCGGCCATCGCTTCAATAAACATAAACACATAGGCGGGCGCCGATCCGCTCACGCCAACCACCGCGTGAATCAGATATTCGTTCACCACCGCCGCTTTGCCGAAGCTCTCGAAGATGCTGACCACTTCATCCACTTCATGCGGTTCAACCAGCGCGTTTGGCGTCACCGACGTCATGCCTTCATTCACCAGCGACGGTGTATTTGGCATCACGCGAATGATTTTACGATCGTGGCCCAAGACTGAGGCTAACGAATCCAGCGTCACGCCTGCGGCAATCGATACGACCAGCACGTCTTTTTTAAGTTGGCCGGCAAGATCTTTCAGCACTTTGAGGATGACGTTGGGTTTTACCGCGCCAAAAAGAATATCGACTTCACGCGCCATGCTTTCAACGCTTGCGGCGGCGGTTACGCCGTATTGCTGCGCCATCTCCTGGTTGGTTGCCGGCTTACGGTCACACACCCAGATATTGGCCGGGGCGATTTTTCCGCTATTGACCAGTCCGCTGATGATGGCTTTTGCCATATTGCCGCAGCCAACAAACCCGATTTTTTTCTCCAGCATCGCATTATCCTTCACGTGGTTCATTTTTCTGTGGGGGTAAGCTTACGTTAGCGGCCATGAATAACAAGGCTGGCCGTTATCAAAAACAGTTGCCATTCTTCAGCAGCACGGCAAGATCAGCCACATTCTCCGCGAAAAAGGATTCACTATGTCGATTTGGGTTGATGCTGATGCCTGCCCCAATGTCATCAAAGAGGTGCTTTACCGCGCCGCCGAGCGCGCCAAGGTTACCGTGACGTTCGTCGCCAACCAGCCGTTACGTGTGCCGCCGTCGCCGTGGCTCAAGACGCTACAGGTCGCCGCCGGTTTTGACGTGGCTGATAATGAGATTGTAAAACGCGTGCAGCCCGGTGAGCTGGTCATTACTGGCGATATTCCGCTGGCGGCGCAAGTGCTGGAGAAAGGGGCGGCGGCGTTGAATCCGCGTGGGGAATGCTACTCGGCGGATACGATTCGTCAGCGCTTGACCATGCGTGATTTTATGGAAACCCTGCGCGCCAGCGGGATTCAGAGTGGCGGCCCATCGACATTGAGCCAACGCGACCGCCAACTGTTTGCTAACGAACTGGATAAGTGGCTACGTCAGCGGTAATCAGACGAAGCTGTCATCGTCATCAAAGTCGCCGCCACTGCCAAAGTCGCCAAAATCATTGTTATCCGCCAGGTTGTTGTCCCAACCCGAGTTATCGTTCAGGAAGGCACTGTTGCTGTCGTTACCGTTAAAGGTATCGAGGCTGTTATCCACCTGCGGCAGCGCGGGTTCATTGATAATGTTCACGATCTCTTCCGGCTGCGAGTGGTGGAACATGCTGGTCAGCATATCCGCCATGACCACGCCTCCGGCCACGCCCACCGCCGTCTGCAATGCGCCGCCCAGGAAACCGGTACCGCGCGCCGGCGCTGCACCATATTGCTGCTGCGGCGGTGGCGCATACTGTTGCTGAGGCTGTGGCGGTGGATTGCCCCATGCCGGTTGCTGCTGTTGTGATGCTGCCGGGCGTGAGCCGCCGCCAAACAGGCTAGAGAGAAAGCCGCCGCTGCTCTGCTGCGGCGCCTGTTGCTGCTGCGCCTGCGCCAGACGATTTTCCAGATCGGTGACCTGCGCATTAAGCTTTTTCAGCGCGGCCTCCTGAATCAAAATCGCCTGCGACATGTAGTAGGGCGCGCCCGGCTGGTTCTGTAAATGCTGTTTGATTAATTGCTCGGCACCCGCATCACGCGGGCCGCTTTGCGTTTCAGCCTGTTTCAGACGGCTGAACAGACTTTCAATGAGTTGTTGTTCTTCGCTTTGCATGGGGAATCCTCCGTTTGCGACTTATCACACTATATGAGGGTGCGAACAGAGAAAGTAAATCAACGGCCTGGTAAGGAAATGTTGCCTGCTCTTACATTTAGCCTGATGCACGTTTCAAGCATTGTTTTTCTTTTATTTAACAAAGAAGTAGCTCAGCCAAGCGCTGAAATATGCGTAAATCGTGCCTGGCGGGTGGCTGATAAAATAAAATCCAGGTATTATGCGACGCATTATTGACCTGATGACGTTGCCCGTGCGGCACATTACGGCGGAGGATGAGCCCGGATGTCATTACCCATCTATCTGATCGGCGCACGCGGTTGCGGTAAAACCACTGTTGGCCAGGCGCTGTCGCAAGCGTTGGGCTATGCCTTTAACGATACCGATCACCATCTGCAACTCAGCACGCAGCGTAGCGTGGCGGAGATTGTAGCGTCTGAAGGTTGGGAGAGTTTTCGCGCGCGTGAAACTGAATCGCTGCGCGCCGTCACTGCACCTAACACCGTCATCGCCACCGGCGGCGGCATGATATTGGCTGAGTTCAACTGCCGCTTTATGCGCGAACACGGCCAGGTGATTTGGCTCAATGCGCCATCGGATGTGCTGGCTGAACGGCTGGAACATCAGCCGGAAGCGGCGCAGCGTCCCACCTTAACCGGGCGTCCGATTGCCGAAGAGATGGGCGATATTCTGCGCGAGCGTGCGCATCTTTATCGTCAAACGGCGCATCACGAAGTCAACGCCATGCAATCACCCGATCGCGTGGTGGAACATATACTGCAGTCGCTTTCGCTCGCCCGCGCCAGCTAAACCCTCAGATTTCTCTCTCTTTTTTTGCAGCGATCCTCCGTTGTCTATACTGAATGGTAGGCAGAGGATCACTGCTGCCCGTGGACAACTGATAGAAGAGGGAAAATTATGCCAACTAAACCACCCTATCCGCGTGAAGCGCGCATCGTCACGGTTGAAAAGGGGTCGGCGGATCAAACCGTCACCTGGTTTGAATTACGCGCCGACCATCCCAAACCCGATACCCTAATTAGCGAACACAAAACGGAAGCCGAAGCGCAAGATGCGAAAGAGCGCTATGAGGATGCTGGCAAAGATTGATTAACGTCGAAAAAGATTAACGTCGGCTGGCAAGGATGCTAGCACATAATTAATTACCTCCTGTCACTACATGCTTTTTTATATTTCCGCAAACGCGCTGTCATCCTTAAATAAATCTGCATACTTTCCTGCTAACTATTTATCTGGCCTGATAACATCTTTCAATTTTCTTTTTCCACCGTATTTTCTGCTGTCCTAAATTTAGTGGCAACGGCGCGGCTCAAAATTTGCGCTTGACGCATAAAGCCGTGCGTTTTACTTTCGAGATCTTGATAGAGGAACTCAGTTCCATATAGTGAAACAGGCGCCATGACCACACTCGAAAATGCCTCTGCCGTATTAAAGCTGTTCCAGCGCTTTGGCGTGACCCAAGGCCATCCGGGCCTCACCTTTACCGAGGTGGTTGACGCATTGGGTTTGCCAAAAAGTACGGTGTCGCGCCTGCTGGCAACCATGGAAAATGAAGGCTTGCTTGAGCGTGATGTCGAGAGCCGTTGCTTCCAGATTGGCCGCGTTCTGCTCTCGGTGGCTGGTCACTATCTGTCAACGCCGCTGGTAGATAGCGCTTCAGCACCGATGGCGCGTCTGGCAGCCAGCAGCGGCTGCATGGGCTATATCTCGGTGCTGGATGGCGACGATGTGCTGGTCATGCGCATGTACCACGGTCGCTTCTTTACCCAGCTGGTGACGCCGCCGGGCACGCGAGTTTCATTAACCGGCACCTCGACCGGACGCGTGCTGCTTGCACAGCTCAGTGATGAGGAGGTGCGCGACCGTTTTGCCAGCCACTGGCAGGCGGCTTCGATGAACTCACCGCTCACGCTGGATGATTTATGTCGTGAACTGGCTGTGATTCGCCAGCAGGGCTGGGCACTGGCGCGCAATGAGACGCTGCCGGGCATCAGCTCTTTGGCCGTTGCGGTAACCAATAAACATCGCGGTGAAAGTGCCGCGCTCTGTCTCTCGTTTTTATCGCAAGAGGCGGCGCCCGGTTATCCGGAGACGCTGCTCAGTGAACTACGCGCAACGGCTGCACTGATGGCCGAAAAATACGGCGCATAATCCTGTTTAAACAGGAAAACCCTATTTTTGTTTTAAAGGCGTTTATTCGCGCCACACCAGGGAAATAACAGGTCTTCGGACCTGCTTATTTCAATAATCAGGGAACGATTAAATAAATATGTGGATGTCCCGCGTGTCGGGCGTTGCATTTTAAATGCGTTTTCTTCAGGGTGAAAATACGGGGATATCATGCGTCAAAATAATCCAATAAAAAGTGTTGGCGTTGCCTTAATGCTGGTTCTGCTTTCTGTTGCAGGGGCCATTATTGGGGTTCAGCTTATTACCACCATTGGGGTAACACCCAATACGTCTATTATTGGCGCGCTGTTTGCCATGCTGCTGGCGCGTATTCCTTTGCAATGGTTTCGTCGCTACCGTTCGATAGAAGTCCAAAACCTGGCGCAGACCGCGATCTCCTCAGCCACCTTCGGCGCAGCCAACAGCCTGCTGATGCCGATTGCCGTGCCGTGGGCGCTGGGTGAACCGCAATTGGTGCTGCCGCTGTTTGTCGGCGTCAGTGCAGCGATGCTGCTGGATGCCTATTTACTCTATCGCCTGTTTGATACGCGCGTCTTCCCGGCCAGCAATGCGTGGCCACCGGGCGTGGCGGCAGCCGAAGCGATCAAAGCCGGTGATAAAGGCGGTCGTCAGGCGTGGCTGCTGGTGGTGGGGATTGTCGGTGGCATTGTCGGCTCAATGTTGAAAATCCCCATGTCAGCGTTTGGTACTGCATTTATCGGCAATATCTGGGCGCTGAGCATGCTCGGATTGGGGTTCCTGCTGCGTGCTTATGCGCAACCGGTTGCCGGTATTGACATCAACGCACTCTATATTCCGCACGGCGTGATGGTCGGTGCTGGTTTGGTCGCGCTGATTCAGGTGGTGCAGGTGATTCGCAGCCGCCGCAACGATCAGGTTAACGTCAGCCGCAGCGACAGCGAAGTGAAGCGTTCGCTCGGTTTCGGCACCGTGGGTTACATCGTCATCTCCACGCTGCTGGCGCTGGCGGGCGGATTATGGAGCCAGATGGGGATGCCGATGCTGGTGCTGTTTATTGTTTACGCCGCGTTTGCTGCCTTTGTGCATGAACTGATTGTTGGCATCGCCGCCATGCACTCGGGCTGGTTCCCCGCCTTTGCGGTGGCGCTGATCACGCTGATTCTTGGGATCCTGCTCGGCTTTCCGCCGCTGGCGCTGTGCCTGCTGTGTGGTTTCACCGCCGCCACCGGCCCGGCATTTGCCGATATGGGCTATGACCTGAAAGCCGGCTTTATTCTGCGCGGTAACGGCGCGGATGTGCAGCAGGAGCTGTGGGGCCGCCGCATTCAGCTGATCGCCGCGATGATCGCCTTTGTCATCTGTATTCCGGTGGTGTGGTATGCGCACACCATTTTCTTTGCCGAAAATCTGCTGCCGCCGGTGGCGCGCGTCTATGCCAAAACGATTCAGGCCGGCGCGGAACCGGGTATCGCCGGTAACCTGCTGATGTGGGCGATTCCAGGCGCCATCATTCAATTGATCGGTGGGCCGAAACGTCAGCTTGGCGTGCTGCTGGCAACCGGTTTGCTCATTAACAATGCCGCTGCCGGTTGGGCAGTGATGGTAGGCATCGCGCTGCGTATCCTGATCCTGCGCGTGTGGGGCGAGCGTGGACGTTCACCGATGGAGGTGATGGCCGCTGGATTTATCGCGGGCGATGCGCTCTACAGCTTCTTCCATTCACTTTTTGCCAGCAGCACCAAGAAATAATCCAGGGAAATTATTATGAGTTTACAGCAGACACTGCAGGTTTTTGAGTTACTCGACAGCGCCTACATTGATGGTCAGCAGATCGTGGATCTCTTTGCGGCTTATCCCGGTGTGACGGCGAGCACCAAACGCGTCAGCGGGCCGAAAGGGCGTACCGATTTCGTGCGCATCGATATCCCCGGCGCGCAGGGCAAAAGCAACGGCGGCAACGCGCCGACGCTGGGAATTATTGGTCGCCTCGGCGGCATCGGTGCGCGCCCAACGCGCATTGGTATGGTCTCTGATGCCGATGGCGCGGTGGCGGCGGTGAGCAGCGCGCTGAAGCTGGCGCACATGCAGACCAAAGGCGACGTGCTGGCAGGTGACGTGATCATCACCACCCACATCTGTCCGGATGCGCCAACCCGTCCGCACGAACCGGTCGATTTCATGGATTCGCCGTGCGACGACATCACCATGAATGACAATGAAGTGATTGCGGGCGTCGATGCGATTCTCTCGATCGATACCACTAAAGGGAATCGCATCCTTAATCACAAAGGTTATGCGCTGTCGCCGACGGTGAAAGAGGGCTACATCCTGCGCGTCTCGGAGGATTTGCTGCGCATTATGGAGATGACCAGCGGCAAACCGGCGGTCACTTTCCCGATCACCACGCAGGACATCACGCCTTACGGCAACGGGGTTTATCACCTCAACAGCATTCTGCAACCCTCTACAGCCACCGATGTGCCGGTGGTCGGCGTGGCAATTTGTGCCGAATCGGTGGTGCCGGGCTGCGGTACCGGCGCCAGCCATGAAGTGGATATCGCCTCTGCGGTGAAGTTTGCGGTAGAAGTGGCGAAGGAGTTTGGGCGTGAAACCTGCCACTTCTATGACCCGCAAGAGTACGCGCTGCTGCTATCTTTGTATGGTAGCCTCAGCCACCTGCGCAACCGGAAAGCCTGATAATGAATACGTCTCTGGTCACACTTACGATTGGTCAATCACCGCGCAGCGACATTCTGCCGCTGCTGCAGGAGCATTTACCCGCTGAACAGGTGGCACATGCTGGACTGCTCGACGGCCTGACGCTGGCCGACGTTGAACAGCAGTACGCGCCCGCGCCGGGCGACAAAGTACTGGTCTCGCGCATGACCAGCGGCGAGCAGGTGCGCCTGTCGGCACCCAAAGTGGAGCAGGGATTGCAGCGAAAAATCAACGCGCTGGAACAGCAGGGCTACGACACTATTCTGCTGTTGTGCACCGGCGAGTTCGGCACGCTGAAAACGCAATCCGCCTTGCTGCTGGAGCCGGATCGCATCATTCCGCCGCTGGTGCGTGCAATTGTTCAGGAGCACAAAGTGGGCATTGTGGTACCGGTCAAAGAGCAGATTGCCGAGCAGGCCAGTAAATGGCGCAATCTGAACTGCCCGCCGTGTTTTGCGGTTGCCAGCCCTTACCTGGCAGAGCAGTCGGATCTGGTGGAAGCAGGATTGTCGTTGCAGGAGCAGGGGGCGGATGTGGTGGTACTGGATTGCATCGGTTACCACCAGAAGCACCGTGATTTCCTGCAGAAAATGCTGGGTATTCCAGTACTGTTATCGAACGTGCTGGTGGCCAAGCTGGCAGCAGAATTGATCGTCTAATGCGAAGAGATCACAACTTGCGATCTGTGGCGCTATTTCGCGTGACAGATCAGCGAGTTCCTTAGTAATCTGCCAGTCACGATAATGTGCTGTGAGGAAGTAATATGCTCAATACGAGTGAGTATTTCGACGGAAAAGTGAAATCCATTGGTTTCGACAGCGTCACTATTGGCCGTGCCAGCGTCGGCGTGATGGCGGAAGGTGAATACACCTTTGGCACTGCTCAGCCGGAAGAGATGACGGTAGTCAGCGGTGCACTGAAAGTGCTGCTGCCGGGCGAAACCGAGTGGAAATGGTACGAAGCCGGTTCCGTTTTCAGCGTACCGGGCCAGAGCGAATTCCATTTGCAGGTGGCCGAGCCTTCTTCATATCTGTGCCGCTACTTGTAAGACTTAAAATGGCCGCGCGATGCGGCCATTTTTTAACGCCAAATCTTCACATCAAGCAGTTGTGTCTGTTCCTCAGGCTTGTCACCTATCTTCGCACTGATTGGAACCATCACTTTCAAATCATCGATCCACGCCTGACGTGACACGAGTGCCGGCTGTTTATCAGATTCAATCAGGCAATCCACGCGTAAATAGTGACCGCTGAACGCGGGGTTAATTTCGTGAGCGTTGCCGCCTTCGTAAACATTGCAGGTTTCACTTTGATAACTTTCGCTGACCCTTTTCACCGGGTCCTCATTGATCAGCACACTTTTATACTGCTGCCCGGCATGCAACGGGTAACGTAGCGTGGTGTCCAGCTTTTTAAGTCGAGTCGGATAGGAAGCTATCGACATGGCAAATTCGAGTTGTGTGTCGTTTGCTAACGATAACCGCTGTACTTTCCAGATACCGTAATCTTCAAGTTTGCGAATAAAGCCTTGCTCGTCTACATCCATGCGTACTTTGACTTCACCGCTACGATTTTTCTCTACCCAGCTGATCTGACGAAAACGTGGCGTCGCCCAAGGATGAATAATCGATTTTGCCTGCTGCTGCACTGAGGCAGATAAAGGAAATCTTGCCATGACAGAGGAAGAATTAGCGCTTAGGTCGGGTAGCACAGGCATGGCTGTTGTGCTGAGAGGCTTGTGTGTAGCGGCGGTAAAGCGCCCCAGCGCGCGAAAGTGCTGCGGATCGGCCAGCGAGCAAAGCTGAATGAAGTTTTTTTCCAAAAGCGTTGTTAACGGAAAAGAGGATTTTCGCCGCTCAATATCTGCACTATCGAGCGAGTCAGTCACATAGCCATTTTCATCAATATCCTGCGCAGACACAGGAATATGTAATTGCGTTTTACAGTTAAAGCGGTAATTTTCAACTTTCAGCGCATAAGGTGCATCGTACGGTGGATCGAAGTCCTTAGCTGCATAATCGTAACCAACACGTACCTGCAATTCATCGCCGTCGCGCTTTAGATTAGCGATGTCAATCAACGCTGTGCTGCCATACTTATCTTCGGTTTGAATTTTTTCCCACACGACAGCTCGCTCGGGTAGCGAGCAAATCCGTTTAATGATTTCAGGATCCTGGTTTGGGCCGGGCTGTGGGGCCAGATAGTGGCTGAATTCAGAACCATAAAAGCGGCCTTTTGTCGCCCCATCATTATCCAGGAAGTTACGATAGAGTGCTTCAGCGCGTAGCGTTTTACAGTCGTAGGCTTGCCACACTTGCATGGCGCCGCCTTGTTTTCCGGCCAACGCAACCATGACATTAAGACGATCACCAATACGCACTGCATTGAGTCGGGTAATGACTGGTTCGCTGAAACTACTGACGGTGAATAGTGAGAGTGCGCCGAATAATACCGCGCGTTGAATTGAAGAAGACATATGCAGACTCCCTTTGCCGAAAGAAGAGGCTATCGGCAGCGCAGGGCAAAACTTAAGGAAGACGTTTTGCCCTGCATTGTCATCGTCGTTAACGCTTCGCTTCGCCGCCTAACGCTTCCACCAGATTAGCGATCAGCGCGGCCAGTTCGCTGGTCATCAAAATGAAATCGGCATCGAAACGCTGAGCGAAATCATCGCGGTCAATGTCATCATTCTGCTCACGCAGCGTGTCGCTAAACTTCAGGCGTTTCACCGAAGCATCATCGGCGATGACAAACTGAATGCGTTCCTGCCAGTCGAGCGCCAGCTTAGTGACCACTTTACCGGCTTCAATATGCGTGGCGATTTCATCGGAGATCAGATCCTGCTTCTTGCAGCGGATCACGCCGCCATCTTCCAGCATCGCCTTCAGCTCGGCTTCATCCATCAGGGCAAAACCGGCCGGCAATTCACCGGAACGCACCCATTCAGTCAGCGTCAGCTCGATCGGATTCTCCAGCGTCAGCGGCACCACCGGCAATGAACCGAGGCTTTTACGCAGCAGTGCCAGCGTATCTTCGGCTTTTTTGGCGCTGGCGCAGTCAACGATGATCAGGTTATTGACGGTATCGATCCACATAAACGTCTGGCTAAAGCGGCTAAACGCGCGCGGCAGCAGGCTATGCAGCACTTCATCTTTTAGCGAGTCTTTCTCGGTCTTCTTCAGCTTGCGGCTCTGTTCCGCCTCCAGCTTGTCGATTTTGGCTTCCAGCGCCTGTTTCACCACCGGCGATGGCAGGATCTTTTGCTCGGTGCGCGCGCAAATTACCATCTGACCGTTGATTTCATGCGTCAGCGCTTCGCTGCGGTTGCCCATCGGTGAAACCCAACCGGTTTTCGCCATATCCTGGCTGCCGCACGGGGAAAAGGTGAAGGCGTCGAGCTGCTTTTCCAGATCGTCTGCGGACAGCGGAATGTCACGATTCAGACGATAAACCATCATATTTTTAAACCACAACATCGGGATTCCTTACCGTGGGTGCGATCGGGCGCACAAGTCTCAAAGTCAGCGCGCATGATAGCGAAACATCGGATTCGTTTCATTGCCTTTCCCGATTCAGCCTTCTACTGTATTGGTCACCAGAACGAATAATGAGGAATAAATCGTGCGGATTGGGATTGATTTAGGCGGCACTAAAATTGAAGTGATTGCACTCTCCGATCGGGGACAAGAGTTGTTCCGCCATCGCGTCAATACGCCGCGTGATGACTACGCTGCCACGGTTCAGGCGATTGTCGATTTAGTGCTGTTAGCGGAAGAGAAAACCGGGCAGCAGGGTACCGTCGGCATCGGCATTCCGGGCACGATTTCGCCTTACACCCAGCGGGTGAAAAATGCCAACTCCACCTGGCTAAACGGGCAACCGCTGGATAAGGATTTGGCGCAGGCGCTGAATCGTGACGTGCGCATCGCCAATGACGCGAATTGTCTGGCGGTTTCCGAAGCGGTGGATGGAGCAGGCGCCGGAAAGTCGCTGGTGTTTGCGGTGATTATCGGTACCGGTTCAGGCGCGGGCGTGGCGATTGGCGGCGAGTCGCGCATCGGCGGTAACGGTAACGCCGGCGAATGGGGCCACAATCCGCTGCCGTGGATGGATGAAGATGAGCTGCGTTACCGCGCGGAAGTGCCGTGTTATTGCGGGTTGCAGGGATGTATTGAGACTTTCGTGTCTGGCACCGGTTTTGCCATCGATTACCAGCGTTTGAGCGGTAAGGCTTTGAAAGGGGCTGAGATCATTAAGCTGATTGAGCAGCAGGATCCCGTGGCAGAGCTGGCGATGAATCGCTACGAAATGCGCCTGGCGAAATCGCTGGCGCAGGTGGTGAATTTACTTGATCCGGATGTGATTGTGCTGGGCGGCGGAATGAGCAATAACGATCGTCTGTATCAAACCGTGCCGGCGCTGATGAAGCAGTGGGTATTTGGCCGTGAGTGTGAAACCCCGGTGCTGAAAGCGGTGCACGGTGATTCAAGCGGCGTACGCGGTGCGGCGTGGCTGTGGCCGGTGAAGGGTTAACAGAGGTCGCCATGAATGGCGACCTGCAAACATCACTCACCTATTAACATCGAATCCTGCGGCGCGTTATCGCGTTGTGATTTGGTGGCCAGGAAGTAGACGTAACCCACCGCCATAATCGCCACGAACAAGCCACCGATCACCGGGTTAAACCACAGCATTGCCACCAGACACACCAGCGACAGCACCAGCGCAATGCCCGGCACAATCGGATAGCCCGGCGCGCGGAAGCTGCGTTCCATTTCGGATGCCGTGCGGCGCAGCTTAAACAGGCTCAGCATGCTCATCAGGTACATCACAATCGCGCCGAACACCGCCATGGTGATCATCGCGGCGGTTAACGTCATGCCCTGCAAATTGACGAAACCATCGCTGTAAATCGCGGCGATCCCTATTAAGCCACCGGCGATAATCGCGCGGTGCGGCGTCTGGAAGCGTGACAGTTTCGCCAGGCTTTGCGGCAGATAACCGGCGCGGGCGAGGGCGAAAAACTGGCGGGAATAGCCCAGAATAATGCCGTGGAAGCTGGCGATCAGGCCAAACAGACCGATCCATACCAGCATATGCATCCAGTTAGAGTGCTCACCAACAATCATCTTCATCGCCTGCGGTAGCGGATCGTTGATGTCGGACAGCTTGCGCCAGTCGCCCGCGCCGCCGGCCAGCAGCATCACGCCAATCGCCAGCACCACCAGCGTCATGATGCCGGTGATGTAGGCTTTAGGAATGGTTCGTTTGGGATCTTTGGCCTCTTCGGCTGCCATTGCGGCACCTTCAATGGCCAGGAAGAACCAGATGGCGAACGGAATGGCAGCGAAGATACCTGAGAGCGCAGGCATGCCAAAGTGATCGCTACCGGCCCAGCCGTTGGCGGCGAAATTGGCGATGCTGAAGCCCGGCGATACCACGCCCATAAACACCAGCAGTTCAAGTACCGCCAGCACGGTGACCACCAGTTCGAACATCGCTGCCAGTTTCACGCCCAGAATATTCAACGTCATAAACACCACGTAAGCACCCACCGCAGCGGTTTTCGGATTGAGATCGGGATATTGCACGTTGAGGTAGGCGCCAATCGCCATCGCGATAGCGGGCGGTGCGAACACGAACTCAATCAGTGTGGCCAGGCCGGCAATCAGGCCGCCGGTTTCACCGAAGGCGCGGCGGCTATAGGCAAACGGGCCGCCGGCATGCGGAATCGCGGTGGTCAGTTCGGTAAAGCTGAAAATGAAGCAGGTATACATAGTGGCGATCATCGCGGTGGTGATCAAAAATCCCAGCGTGCCCGCCACGCCCCAACCGTAACTCCAGCCAAAATATTCACCGGAAATCACCAGTCCAACCGCGATGCCCCACAAATGCAGGGTGCCCAGCGTGGGTTTGAGCTTAGTCGTCATCATCTTCTCCCCGTCGTCATTGTTGGTGCGGCAGCTTCACCGCGCTTTTTTATTGTTTGCGCTACAGTGAAGTGATAATGCCGCCGCCTTATGCGGGAAAACTTGACGCGGGCGCAGTGAGTTTTGTCCTCCACGGTCAACTCTGCGGCAAGAAAAGTGCCAGATGCACGCTGCGGTCAACTTTGGGTTGTCTGCGGTCAAGCGGTCAGGACGACGTCATTCCATGCTGATAACACGTGCTTGATGCTGGAGACTGATGAATGAGTGCCGAACAATCCGATACCTTAACCGATGCGGAAATCACCTTATTGGCGCACCAGGCGCTGGCCCGTTTTCCTGCCGCGCTGTGCGGGGAGCTGAAGCTCCTGTGTCGTTCTGAAAATGCCACTTTCTTATTGATGGCGGCGGGCAAGCGTTATGCGCTGCGGCTGCATCGTCCTAATTATCACAGCAAAGCAGATATTCTGAGCGAACTGCTGTGGCTGGATGCGCTTCGCGATACCGGGATTATGGTGCCGCAGGCGATCCCCACCAGCGAGGGTGAAACCGTGCTAACGCTGCCGATGGCGGATGGCGGCGAGCGCTACGCGGTGCTGTTCCATTGGATCGAGGGGGAGATGCCAACTACCGATGTCGATCCCAAAGCCTTTCAGCAGCTGGGAGAGATTACCGCCCGCCTGCATCAGCACAGCCGTAGCTGGCAGAAACCGGCCGCTTTCCAGCGCATCATTTGGGATCATCACACCATGGTCAGCGATCGCAGCCATTGGGGACGCTGGCAGGATGCGCCGAATCTTAATCCGGCCGATCACGGCATCGTTGCGGAGGCGGTGGCGCGAGTGGGGCAAGAGCTGCAGGGCTTTGGCAAAGGCGCGGATCGTTATGGTTTGATCCACGCCGATCTGCGTTTAACCAATCTGCTGCTGCACAAGGGCGAAACGCGGGTGATCGATTTTGATGACTGCGGGCTCGGCTGGTATCTGCACGATCTGGCGGCGGCGGTCAGTTTTGTCGAGCACCATCCACGCGCTGCCGAATGGGTAGATAACTGGATCCTCGGCTATGAAAAAGTGGCCCACATCAGCGATGAAGAGATGGCGCTGGTGCCGACGCTGCTGATCCAGCGGCGTATTCAGATGACAGCGTGGATGGGATCGCACGCGGAAACCGACATGGCGCGAAGTCTGGGGCCGCAGTGGGCCGATCATTCGGTACGGCTTTGCCGCCGTTATCTGGAAACCAATCAGCTGCCGCTCGGCGTTTGATGCACCAGCAGTGAGCAGCTTTGCGCTGTCACTGCGCAATTGAGGTCGCCATCAATGGCGACCCTACGACAAAACCCGCAGATCATCCGCCTGGTATGAAAATTGCTGGAATCCTCCACCTGTTTCATTCACGCCACCCTGTGAGGTTCTAATGCAATCAATGATGACACCGACGGCAGCGTTTAGCGCGTTATCCGTCAGCGCCAGCAACCGTGGCGTGCTGGCGGCGGCGGCCACTGGACTTAGCGCGTTTATTACGGACAAGGGCGGCGATGTCGATCGCATCTTCGGTATCAGCGGGATTAACTCAGAGCTGTTGGCAAGCCCAACGTTAAGTCTGGGGTTGGTGAACTATTGTCGCGTGATGGAGGAGGCGGCGCGTCACTCCGGTTTTGATAACTTCGGTTTGCATTACGGCAAGCAGTTCAAACCGCAGTCATTAGGCCTGATTGGTTATATCGGCCTGTGCTCGCCGACGCTGGAGCAGGCGCTGCATAACGTAGTGAATGCCTTTCCGTGGCACCAGCACGATACGCTGACGCGGCTGGTGGATAAGGGCGACTGCTGGCGGCTCGATTACCAGGTGCGCCACGGCGCCATTCTGTCGCGGCGTCAGGATGCAGAACTTACGCTCGGCATGTTCCTCAATTTGATCCGCCACGTGGCGGGGAGAAACTGGGCGCCGCGCGAGGTACATTTCGAACATCCGCGTCCTGAACAGTGGCACGAGCACTGCAAAGTCTTTGATGCGCCCGTGTGGTTTGATCAGCCGTTTAACTCCTTATTGATCCCGAAGCGCGATCTGTTGCGCACCATGCCAGAGCAGGATCCGATGCTGCTGATGGTGATGCAGGATGCCATTCGTCGCCTTAACAGTTCTGCCAGCCTGCAAAGCGTGGTGGAACAGGCGCGCTCGCAGGTCAATCTATCATTGATGCAGGGCGAACCGGTGCTGGAAGAGATTGCTGAAAAAATGGGGCTGTCGAGCTGGTCGCTGCAACGGCGACTGCGCGAAGAGGGGATCAGCTTCACGGCGCTGGTGGATAAGGTGCGCTGTGAGATGGCCACGCATTATCTGCAACAAAAGCAGCTGCCGATCTCGGAAATGGCGCTGCTGCTCGGTTACTCCGAAGTCAGCGCCTTTTCACGCGCCTTCCGCCGCTGGTTTGGCATCAGCCCGCGCCAGTGGCGCCAGGATGGGCTGGCGAGCTAGGGGCAAAACCGAACCACGCCGGTTGTTTGCGATCGGGCGGGGGCGGTAGATCTTTGGTTTGGCCAATAAGTTGCCAGGCGCGCAGGCACAGCGTTTCATCGCCTTGCGTCTGGGTCACCGCATAGCGCCCGCTGGTTTGCCACTCCAGACGCACCAGACATTGCTGACCAGCATAACGCGGGGCATCGCGGAAATGCTGGTTAAGCTGATGCTGCATCTCATCAGCCCATTTACAGGATGCGCTGCCCGGCTCGCTCTGCGGCTGGCACAGATTGACGATGCTATCCTGTTGCTTTGGCTGAGAATGCTGGCAGGCACTCAGTAAAGCAATAATCATTAACCCGCCCAATAATCCCATCATTCTATTAATTAAATTCATTAATATGCCTATTTTTCACTAAAGGTTTTCTCTCGCTCTGCCGACAGTCTACAGACCGACTCAATCAATGCTATGGCATTACTCTGACAGTCGGCAGAACCAGAATTTGCCGCAGTCTTGCGGTGTTATCCCTTCTTGATTCATGGACTAGAAATGCAGAAAAAATATGCCCTTGCGGCACTCTCCTTGTTAAGCGCGACGCTGATTAGCGGCTGTGCCACCGAATCGTCACGCGCCATTGAAGCGCCACAGGTACGTGCGGCCAGCCAGCCTGCGTATCAAGGCGTACGCAGCCCGATTGCCGTTGGACAGTTCGATAACCGTTCCTCGTATATGAATGGCATCTTCTCAGATGGTGTTGATCGTCTCGGCAATCAGTCAAAAACCATTCTGGTTACGCATTTGCAGCAGACCAATCGCTTCAACGTGCTGGATCGTAGCAACCTGAAAGAGTTGCAGCAGGAAGCGGGCTTTAAAAAGAGCGAGCAGAATATCAGGGGTGCCAGCTACATCATCACCGGTGATATTACTGAGTTTGGTCGCAAAGAAGTGGGCGATCAGCAGCTGTGGGGCATCCTCGGTCGTGGTAAGAGCCAGGTCGCGTACGCCAAAGTGAACCTGAACGTGGTGGATGTGACCACGTCCGAAGTGGTGTATAGCGCGCAAGGTGCCGGTGAATACCAGCTGTCGGCACGTGAGATCATTGGCTTTGGTGGCACCGCCAGCTACGACTCTACGCTGAATGGCAAAGTGATGGATTTGGCGATCCGTGAAGCGGTGGATCACTTAGTGGATGGCATTAACAGCGGCGCATGGCGTCCAGCGAAATAAGGATATTGAGCATGAAAATGTTGCAACTGAGTGCGGCACTGATCGCCGCAGGCGTGCTGGCGGGTTGTGCGCCTAAAGCACCGGAGCCGATCTATTACTGGGGGGATTACCAGCAGCAGATCTACAGCTACTACAAAAAAGATAGCGATCCGCAGAAGCAGATCGACGCGCTGAATCTGGATATCGAAAAAGCCAGGGCCGTTAATAAGCCGGTCGCACCGGGTCTGCACGCGCAGCTGGGGCTGCTGTATGCCAAAACCGGTGCTACCGATAAAGCCTTCGGACAGTTTGCTACCGAAAAACAGCTGTTCCCGGAATCTGCCCCCTATATGGACTTTCTGATGAAGAAAAAACAAGGAGTTGCACAATGAAGAAACTCATTGCTGCTTGTGGCGTGCTGGCGGCACTGCTGCTGACCGGCTGTGCACCGCATAAAAAACCCTACGACTACAGCGCATTCCGCGCCAGCAAACCCGCCTCTATTTTGGTATTGCCGGCAGATAACAAAGCTCCTGATGTGAACGCGGCGAGCAGTTTCACGTCGCTGGTAACCGAACCGCTGGCAGAAGCGGGCTATTACGTGTTCCCGGTCGCGGTGGTGGATGAAACTTTCCAGCAGAATGGATTGACTAACGGTCATGAAATTCAAGCGGTTAGCCCACAGCGCCTGCACGATATTTTCCATGCGGACAGTGCACTTTATATTTCCGTTAACGATTACGGCAGCAGCTATCAGGTGATCCAGAGCGTCACTACCGTATCGGCGACGGCGCGTCTGGTGGATTTACGCACGGGTAAAGAGATTTGGCAGGGCGTTGCCACCGCCAGCGATGCGGAAGACAACAACAATAACAACGGCGGCCTTATCGGCATGCTGGTGTCGGCAGCCATCAAGCAGATATCCAGCAATGTCTCGGATAAAGCCCATACCATTGCCGGCGTTACCAGCGCTCGCCTGTTAGCGCAAAACGAGCAGGGCGGTTTACTGGTCGGCCCGCGCTATAAGTTGGCGACCGTAAGGTAAAAACCAGGTGCGCAGCAATGCGCACCCTTCGTAAGGTCGCCATTTATGACGACCTGGTTTACTCGCCCGGCAGCTCCAGCTTGCTGTAACCCAATCCGTTCATCTTGCGCACTCTAATCTGCACGGGAATGCGCTCTTTCATCGCTTCAACATGGCTAATCACGCCGATGGTTTTGCCGCTGGCGTTTAACGCGTCGAGCGCATCCAGCGCGGTATCCAGCGTCTCGGCATCCAGCGTGCCGAAGCCCTCATCGAGGAACAGCGATTCGATACGCGTTTTATGGCTGACCAAATCGGATAACGCCAGCGCCAGCGCCAGACTTACCAGGAAACTCTCACCACCCGACAGCGTGCGCGTATCGCGCGTGGCATCCGCCTGCCAGGTATCCACCACTTGCAACTCCAACTCCTCGCTGATGCGGCGCTGCAGCAGGTAGCGACCATGCAAACGATCCAGCTGCCGGTTCGCCAGCCATACCAGGTGATCAAGCGTCAACCCCTGCGCGAAACGGCGGAATTTATCGCCTTTGGCCGAGCCGACCAGATCGTTCAGTCGACCAAGCTGTGCAAGCTCCACTTCCCCGGCGGCGATGTGTGCCAGCAGCGCCTGCTGCTGTTGACGCTGTTCGGCATCGCTCTGCAATTGCTGCTGCGCTTCACCCTGCTGACGGGCATTGTCGCGCAGCGCAGTACGCAGCTGTTCCAGCTGCTGCTGGATGTTGGCGGCGGTGTCATCGCGGAGATCCGCCGGACGCTGCTGCTGATGTGCGGCTTGTCGCAGGGTGAGCTGCTCGTGTAGCGTGAACTGCTGCTGACGCTGCTGCTCAAGCGTTTGCAGCCGCTGACGCAGCTGCTGCACCTCGCTTTCCTCCAGCAGTGCGGCACGCAGTGCGGCTTCATCAGCAAAATCACTCTGCTGTAGCGCCGCCTGCAGGGCGGCTTCAGCCGCGGCTACGCGATCATGCAACGTCTGCTGCTGCGCGGCAATTTCCTCACACTGCCCCTTCAGGCCGTGCAGCGCGCTTTGCGCCTGTTGCCATTGCTGCAACTGCTGCGCCAGCACCTGTTCACACTGTTGCAGGGCGGCATGCTGCTGCTGACGCGCTGTCGCCACTGATTGCTCGCCAAACAGCTGCTGACGTTGCTGCTGCAATTGCTGCTGCTGCTGCTGCAAGGCGCTGAGCGTTTGCTGTAGCTCAGCGCTGCGCCGCTGTTCACGTTCCAGATTCTGTTGCAGGTTGCTGCGTTCGCTCTCGGCTTTTGCCAGCTGTGGCTGCAATTCAGCTAGCAACCGCTCACTATCCTGCCATTTCCTCCAGCGCTGCTGTAGTGCGTCGAGCCAGCTATCGCGCGCGGTCGGCTCTGGCAGGCTGAGCTGATGCTGCTCTACCTGGTGTGACAGCTGCTGCACCCGCTGCTGATGCGCATGGCGTTCGCTGCTTTCATGCTGGCTATGTTCTTCCAGCACGTGCTGGATAGTGGCGATCTGCTGCTGCGCCAATAGCTGCTGGTTTTGGTGCTGTTGCCACTGCTGCTGCTGTTGCAGATGCGCATCCTTCGCCTGCTGTGCGGCGCGCGCCGCGTCTTCCCGCGCCTGAAGCTGCTGCTGTTGAGTCAGTTCCTGTGCATCCTGCTGCTGCTGCCATTGAGCAAATTCGGCCTGCTGCTCCAGCGTGCAGGTAAGTGCCAGCTCACCACACAGCGCTTGCCACTGAGTGGCTGCCGTCGCAATCTGCCGATCGTATTCGCTGATTTCCTGCTGCAATGCCTGCTGCTGTTGCAGTGACAGTTTCTGCTGCTCGCCTTTAGCAGTACCGGATTCTTTTAGCTGCGCCACGCGTGTTTCCAGCGCGTTCAGACGCTGCTGATTTGCGCCAGGTTCAAGCTGCTGATATTGCGCAATCGCCGGATGCTGACATGAGCCACACAGCGGGCAGGGCTGATCTGGCTGCAACTTTGCACGTTCCTCGGCCAGCTGCGCAATGGTGCGCTCCAGCTCGCAGATTCTACGCACATCAAGCAGCGCCTGATGTTCCCGCTTATAATCCTCGCGCAGCTCCTGCAACGCCTGCTCTGCTTGCTGATGCTGTTGCTGCAGCTGGACTAGCTTCTGCTGACGCTGTAAGCGTTGCGGTTGTAGCGATTGCCACTGTGCGGCGAGCAGAGTGAGCTGGTGGCGCGCTGGACGCTGTTTTTGATGCTGGGCAAGGGCGGTCCGCAGCTGCGAGCTGCTGAGTTCATTCTCAAGCGAAGTCAGTACTTGCTCTGCTTGCAGCTGTTGCAGTGCGGCCTGTGCTTCAGCCTGTTGCAGAGGCTGCGCGGCCTGCTCGCGCTGTGCCTGCGCCTGTTGCAGCTGTTCAAGCTGGCTGCGCTGCTGCAGCTGTTTTTGAGCCAGCTGTGTCAGCGCCTGTTCGCGTTCGGTCAACCGGGCAATGTCGGCCTGCCAGCGGGTTATTTCTGCGCCCCAATGGGCCACCGCCGCTTCGCGGCTACGATATTCCTGCTGCTGCGCCAGCTGCTGCTGTAAACGTTCACTCACCTGCTGTTGCAGGGTGAGCGCGCTTTGGCTGTTTTGCAGTGTCAGTTGCTGCTGGGCATGCAGCCGCTGCTGTTCCTCGAGTTGTTGCGCCGTATGCGCGATGTTGTGATCGAGCGGAATGACCTGCTCGGTGAGCAGCGTTTCCAGCCGCTGCTGCTGTTGTAGCGCCTGCTCACGCGCCTGTTGTGCTGCCTGATAGTGGTTCTCGCTCTGCTCTAGCGTCGCTTTGGCTTGCTGCTGCTGGCTCTGCAACTGCTGTGAGTGTTGTTCCAGAGCCTGCCGATCGGCTTGCAGCCGTTCGCGCTGCTGGAGTTTATCGCGCAGCTTTTCCGCCGGTTCCGCGCGCGCCAGGCGCTGACGATCGCTATCGGCCTGCTGCCATGCCTGCTGTGCGCTCAGCAGCGCCTGTTCGGCCTGCTGCTGTTCCTGCGCCAGCTGCTGTGACTGCGTCAGCCACTGCTGCTGCAGCTGGGCCTGTATTAGCTGTTCGCTTAACGCTTTTTCCTGGGCGCTCAGCTCCGCCAGCTGCTGCGTCAGTTCTGCCCGTCGCGCTTCATCCAGCAGCAACATGCCGCCCGCGCGGGCGCGCAGCGTCTCCAGCTCGCCACGTGCGCTGCGCCAGCGTTCGTAGATTTGAATTGAAATTTGTCCGTAGATCTCGGTGCCGGTGAGCTCTTCCAGCAGCTCGGCGCGTTCGCCAGGTTTCGCATTGAGGAAGGCGGCAAACTGGCCCTGTGACAGCATCATTGAGCGGGTAAAGCGGGCGAAATCCAGCCCTGATAAGGTTTCGATCGCTTTTAACTTGTCGCCCACTTTATCGGCGATGATTTGATTATCGGCGACGCGGGCCAGCTCGACGCGCGGCGCCTGCAATTTGCCGTCAACCAGACCGCGTGCGCGGTTTTGGCTCCAGAAGGCGCGCCAGGCTTCGCCTTTGATTTCGAATTCCACTTCTGCCAGACATTCGGCGGTGTCACGGGTGATCAGCTCATTCTGCGTTTGCGACAGCACGCCAAGGCGCGGCGTCTGGTGATAAAGTGCCAGGCAAATGGCATCAAGCAGCGTCGTTTTGCCCGCGCCGGTGGCACCGGTAATGGCAAACAGGCCGTTGCTGGCGAAAGGCTCGCGACGGAAGTCGATAAACCATTCGCCGCGCAGCGCATTGAGATTTTTAAATCGGAGCGTCAAAATTTTCATGCGGATGGATTCTCCAGCGCTGCAAGCTGGCGGCGGAACATCAGCGTCAGCTGCTCGGCCTGCTCAGCATCCAGCTGCTCTTCCTGCGCCAGGCGGCGGGCAAAAACCTCTTCGACTTTTAATTCGCTCAGGGTTTCGTTTTCCAGACGTTCCAGGCTGCGCTGCCGCTGTTCGCGGCTGCGGCGCACCAGCAGCACTTCAACCGGTAGATTTTCCGTTAATGCTTCGATGCGGCGCTGCAAATCGCTGAGATATTCCTGCGTAGTGATCTCAATATCCAGCCAGGTGGGATGTTCGCTGGCGCGCTCGCTGAACTGCGCCAGCTGATGTTCGATCTCCGCCATTGAGCCCTTAAGCATCTGCATCGGCTGGAATAGTGGAATGGTCAACGGCGTAACGGCATCAAGCGTGGCGCTGAACTCCAGTAGAAACACGCTCTTTTCACGCCCAAGTTCGTCAAAGCTGAGCGGGATCGGCGAGCCGCTGTAGCGAATATGGTCGCTGTTAGCGATGCGCTGTGCGCGATGAATGTGGCCGAGCGCGATGTAATCAGCCGGTGGAAACGCCTGCGCCGGGAAGGCATCCAGCGTGCCGATATAGATGTCGCGCACCGAGTCACTTTTGGTGACGCCAACGGTGGTGAGATGGCCGGTGGCGATAATGGGCAGTTTGTTCGTCAGCGCCTCGCGCTGCGCCAGGGCGGCGGCAAAGCACTGCTGATAGTGCTGCTCGATCGCTTCCAGCAGCGAAAGCTGTTTCTCGCGCCCGGATTGTCCGGCCTGGCTGCGCAGAATATCGCGCGGGCGCAGGTAAGGAATGGCGCACAGCAGCGCGCCCGGCGCGCCATCGCGCTGCTTCAGCGTTAGCACCTGCTGCTCGCCCTGCGGTGTGGCGCTGGTGATCACCTGGGTATTCAGGCAGGCCAGCAGCTCGCGCGATTCATTCAGGGTGGCAACCGAATCGTGATTGCCCGCCAGCACCACCAGCTGACAGCCGCAGGGCTGCAGCGCCACCACAAAGCGGTTAAACATTTCACGCGCATAGCTCGGCGGCGAACCGGTATCAAACAGATCGCCGGCGATAATCAGCGCATCCACCTGATGCTGCACAATCTGATCCAGCAGCCAGTCGAGAAACGCCTGATGTTCCCTGGCGCGACTTTTACTGTAAAAGAACTGGCCAAGATGCCAGTCAGCGGTGTGAATGATGCGCATGTATGCTTCCTGCTAAATAAAAACAATGCGCAAGTATAACGGCTTCAGTAGCAAACGAAAAAAGGGGATTTTGCTTGTCACATTTCTGTTTTTTATCTATTTATCACGGGGCGGGGTTTTCATAAAAGTGTCATAAAACTGACGCATAATGGCGCCGCAAATCCCAGTGACACGGTGTCACACTAGCAGGAGTTACAATGGCTAAGCGCATTTTGGTTGTGGAAGACGAAGCTCCCATCCGTGAAATGTTATGTTTCGTGCTGGAACAGAATGATTACCAGCCTATTGAGGCGGAAGATTATGACAGCGCGATTGGTAAGCTGATCGAACCCTGGCCTGATTTAATTCTGCTGGACTGGATGTTGCCCGGTGGCAGTGGCATTCAATTTATTAAACATTTGAAACGCGAAGCGATGACGCGCGACATTCCGGTGATGATGCTGACAGCGCGCGGTGAAGAGGAAGATCGCGTGCGTGGCCTGGAAGTGGGCGCGGATGATTACATCACCAAGCCGTTCTCGCCGAAAGAGTTGATGGCGCGTATCAAAGCGGTCATGCGCCGAATTTCACCGATGGCGGTGGAAGAGGTGATTGAGATGCAGGGTTTAAGCCTCGATCCCTCCTCGCATCGCGTGATGTCCGAAACCACGCCGCTGGAGATGGGACCGACCGAATATAAATTACTGCACTTCTTTATGACCCACCCGGAACGCGTCTACAGTCGCGAGCAGCTGTTGAACCACGTCTGGGGCACCAATGTGTATGTCGAAGATCGTACCGTCGATGTGCATATTCGCCGTTTACGCAAAGCGCTGGAGCTCACCGGCCACGATCGCATGGTTCAAACCGTTCGCGGAACAGGGTATCGTTTCTCTGCCCGCTACTAAACGGAGTTTTTACCGTGCTGGAACGACTCTCCTGGAAGAGATTGTTGATTGAGCTGGCGCTGGTGTGTTTACCTGCGCTGGTGCTCGGTCTGTTGTTCGGTTATCTGCCGTGGCTGCTACTGATTGCCGTCACCGGCGTGTTGTTTTGGCACTTCAGGAATCTCATGCGCCTGTCGCACTGGCTGTGGGTCGATCGCTCCATGACGCCGCCTGCCGGGCGCGGCAGCTGGGAACCGCTGTTTTACGGTTTGTATCAGATGCAGCTGCGTAACCGCCGGCGTCGGCGCGAGCTGGGTAACCTGATCAAACGTTTCCGTAGCGGCGCAGAATCGCTGCCGGATGCCGTGGTGCTCACCACCGAAGAGGGCACCATTTTCTGGTGTAATGGACTGGCGCAGCAGCATCTGGGCTTGCGCTGGCCAGAGGATAACGGGCAGAACATCCTCAACTTACTGCGCTATCCCGAGTTTTCCCGCTATATCCGTCAGCGCAATTTTGACGCGCCGCTGACGCAGATCCTCAATAATCAGCATCATATGGAATTCCGCGTGATGCCTTACAGTGAAGGGCAATGGCTGATGGTGGCGCGCGATGTCACCCAGATGCACCAGCTGGAAGGCGCGCGACGTAACTTCTTTGCCAACGTTAGTCATGAACTGCGCACGCCGCTCACCGTGTTGCAGGGTTATCTGGAAATGATGGATGACGCAGTGATGAACGAGCGCACGCGCAGCAAAGCGCTGCACACCATGCAAGAGCAAACGCGCCGCATGGACAGCCTGGTAAAACAGTTGCTGACCTTATCGCGTATTGAAGCGGCGCCGGCCATCGATCTGAAAGAGACGGTAGATGTGCCGGGCATGCTGCTGCTGCTGCAGCGTGAAGCAGAAACGTTGAGCCAGGGACGTCATACCCTCCATTTCCATACCGATCCGCATCTCAAAGTATTTGGCAATGATGAGCAACTGCGCAGCGCCATTTCCAATCTGGTGTACAACGCGGTGAACCACACGCCGGAAGGGACGCGTATCGACATCAGCTGGCTGCGTACCAAACAAGGCGCGCAGTTTAAGGTGTGCGATGACGGCCCCGGCATCAGCGAGCAGCACTTGCCGCGCCTGACTGAACGCTTCTATCGCGTGGATAAAGCACGTTCGCGCGCCACCGGCGGTAGCGGGCTAGGGCTGGCGATCGTGAAACACGCGTTGGGCCATCATAATGCGCGGCTGGAGATCACCAGCGTGCCGCATCAGGAAACCTGCTTCAGCTTTCTTCTGCCGCCACGGTTGATTGTGGCTAACGTGGCTCAAGAGCGTGTTAACACCTAGTGAGTCAATTTATTGCCTATGCATTCAGGTGCGCACCCTACGAAAACCCAGCTCCGCAAACGTAGGGGCGCCATTCATGGCGTGATGCCGCTCACTTAAGCAAAAAAATGCCTGTTTATGCAGGTGCGCATGAATGCGCACCCTACGAAAACCCGGCGATATCCACGTAGGGTCACCATTCATGGTGACCGATTCATGCTTAACTGACGAGCATTACGCCATTCATGGCGACCTATTCGCGCCTCGCTGGCTGCCATGACGCATTTAATTGCGCGATAAATCGCGCCGCGACAGAATAGAGCCCTTATTGAATTGCGGAACCACTCATGAAATCGCTGTTGCTCTCCTGCTTGCTGCTTTGCTCTGCTTTAGCGCACGCCCAACAAACTATGCTGACGGGCAATCTCAGCAGCGTGGGATCGGATACGCTAGGTTACCTGATGACGTTGTGGGGGGAAGATTTCAGCCGCCAGTCACCGGGTGTGAACGTGCAGGTACAGGCGGCGGGATCCTCAACGGCGCCTACCGCACTGGCGGCGGGAGCGGCGCAGCTGGGGGCGATGAGCCGTCCGATGCAGAGTGATGAACGTCAGCTGTTTATCGCCCGCTACGGCTACCCGCCGCTGGCGGTTCCGGTGGCGATGGATGCGCTGGTGGTGGTCGTTAATCAGGACAATCCGCTGTCGCACATCGCGCCGCAGCAGCTTGATGCGCTGTTTTCCATTACCCGACTGTGTGGCGCGCAACAGGTGCCGCAGCACTGGGGCGATCTCGGCTTGAGTCGCGGCGCATGGACGACGCGCAGCATTCAGCGCTACGGCCGCAACTCCGCTTCAGGCACTTGGGGTTTCTTTAAGCAGCAGGCGCTGTGTAAAGGCGATTTTCGGGCGGATGTCGCTGAATTTCCCGGTTCCGCAGCGGTGGTACAGGCCGTCGCCGCCACACCGAACAGCATTGGCTACGCTAGCTTTGGCTTTCATCTCAGCGGTGTGAAAATGCTGCCGGTGGATACGCCGGCGGGCGAAAGCGTGATGCCGGATGCCGAATCCATTCGTAGCGGCCGTTATCCGTGGTCGCGTCCGCTGTATATCTACGTGAATAAAGCGCCGGGCAAACCCTTACCGCCGCTGGTCAATGCCTTCCTGCATCAGGTGCTATCACCACAAGGACAGCGACGGGTGAGCGAAGCCGGTTATCTGCCGTTATCGGACAGCCAAATGGCACAGGCGCGTGCCGCCGTTGAAGGAAATTAAAGAACGTGCATCTGATCATGAAATTCCTTCATGTGAGCTGAAATTTCTTCTATTGCCGGGATGAGCATAGCGTGGCACTCTTCTTGGACATGTAGCCATCCAGATGGCTAAAATAACCCAATGAAATTATACCCTGTCGTAATTATACGTGGGGTTAAAGGAGTGAAGATGCCAGCTCAAGCCCCGTTCCGTGCCGATACCGTGGGGAGTTTCTTGCGTCCTGCCGCTATCAAACAGGCGCGCGAGCAGTTCGCCAAAGGTGAAATTAATGCTGACCAACTGCGTCAGGTTGAAGACCGTGAAATCCGCAATGTCGTCGAGCAGCAGCGCGCCAATGGCCTGCAAATCGTTACCGATGGTGAATTCCGTCGTGCATGGTGGCACTTCGATTTCTTCGGCGATCTGCTCGGCGTTGAGCTGTTCGAGGCGGAGCAGGGCATTCAATTCAATGGCGTACAGACCAAAGCCCACGGCGTGAAAGTCACCGGCAAAGTGGCTTTTAATCCGCATCACCCAATGCTGGATCACTTCCGTTTCCTGCAAAGCATTGCGGGCGATGCGGTGGCGAAGATGACCATTCCGAGCCCAAGCGTGCTGCACTTCCGCGGCGGCCGTAAGGTGATTGATGCCACGGTTTATCCCGACCTTAAGCAATACTTCGCCGATCTGGCGCAAACCTACAAAGATGCTATCAAAGCGTTTTACGACGCAGGCTGCCGTTATTTGCAGCTGGATGACACGGTGTGGGCCTATCTGTGCTCTACCGAACAGCAGCAGCAGATCCGTGAACGGGGTGAAGATCCACAGGAACTGGCGCGCATCTACGCTCACGTACTGAACAGCGCGCTGGAAGGCAAACCAGCAGATCTGACCGTTGGGCTGCATGTGTGTCGCGGCAACTTCCGTTCAACCTGGATCTCTGAAGGCGGCTATGAACCGGTGGCCGAAGTGCTGTTTGGCGGGGTAAATATTGATGCCTTCTATCTGGAGTATGATAACGAGCGTTCGGGTGGCTTTGAACCGTTGCGCTTCCTCAAGCCTGGCCATCAGCAGGTGGTTCTCGGGCTGATCACCACCAAAACCGGCGAGCTGGAAGACGCGCAGCAGGTGAAAGCACGTCTGCAGGAGGCGTCGCAGTTCGTAAGCCTGGAGCAGATTTGCCTGAGCCCACAGTGTGGTTTTGCCTCAACGGAAGAGGGGAACAGCCTGAGCGAAGCGCAGCAGTGGCAGAAGATTCGTCTGGTGGTCGATATCGCCAAAAGCGTTTGGTGATGCTGTAAACCTGAGCAAACAGGCGCGTAAATCGCGCCTTTTGTGCATTTTCAGGCGGATTTATGCAAAGAGATCTTTCGCTCTGAGGAAAGTTTAAGCAAATCATCTGGGGTGTTTTACCGCTAATCCGCCGTGATTCACTGCTTTATGCCGCTATCTTGTTATATCCTTCTGGTTTTCCGATCCTGTATTGCCTTTCTTCGCTATAAACGTTCTAATTTGCGCCGTTGTCGATTTATCCCTCTGCGAACAGAAGAAAAGTAGTTTAAATCACCTGCGCTTTGGCGTTTTGACCGGTATAACACGCTGGTCTTGTCAGTTAAACCCTTGTTTTAGCGCATCCAGAGGACAACACGAACCCAACTTCCACCGCAACATCAGCTACAGGCAGTACAGAAGTTTATGACACACCGTTTAACCTCCAAGGATATCCTGGCGCTGGGCTTTATGACGTTTGCCCTGTTCGTTGGCGCAGGAAATATTATCTTCCCACCGATGGTGGGTATTCAGTCTGGCGAACACGTTTGGGTGGCTGCTCTCGGCTTCCTGATTACTGCTGTAGGTCTTCCGGTGATCACCGTTATTGCGCTGGCGCGCGTTGGCGGCGGCATTGATGCGCTGAGCTCACCGATTGGTAAAGCGGCTGGTTTGCTGCTGGCAACCGTCTGCTACCTGGCCGTTGGACCGCTATTTGCGACTCCGCGTACGGCCACCGTCTCCTTTGCCGTGGGTATTGCTCCGCTGACTGGCGATGGCGCCATGCCGCTGTTTATCTACAGCCTGATTTACTTCGCGCTGGTGATCGGCATTTCGCTTTATCCGGGCAAATTGCTGGATACCGTGGGCCATTTCCTCGCACCGCTGAAAATTCTGGCACTGATTGTACTTGGCGTTGCCGTACTGATCTGGCCAGCTGGCGGCCTGTCGCCGGCCACTGAAGAGTATCAGCGTGCGGCTTTCTCCAGCGGTTTCGTCAACGGTTATCTGACCATGGATACGCTGGGCGCACTGGTGTTCGGTATCGTCATCGTCAATGCGGCGCGTTCACGCGGTGTTGAAGATGCTAAATTGCTGACGCGCTACACCATGCTGGCTGGCATCATCGCGGGTATCGGTTTAACGCTGATTTATCTGACGCTGTTCAAACTCGGCAACGATAGCGGTGCATTGGTGGCGCAGAGCGCCAACGGTGCAGAGATTCTGCATGCTTACGTACAGCAGACGTTCGGCGGCATGGGCAGCTTCTTCCTTGCAGCGCTGATCTTCGTGGCCTGCATGGTGACGGCGGTTGGACTGACCTGCGCTTGTGCAGAATTCTTTGCGCAATACCTGCCACTGTCGTATAAAACGCTGGTATTTATTTTGGGTCTGTTCTCCATGGTGGTGTCGAATCTCGGCCTGAGCCATCTGATTCAGATCTCGATTCCGGTGCTGACGGCGATTTATCCGCCATGCATCGTGCTGGTGGTATTGAGTTTCACCCTGAAATGGTGGAATAAAAGCACGCGTATCATTGCGCCGACCATGCTGATAAGCCTTCTTTTCGGTGTCGTGGATGCGATTAAAACCACCAGCTTTAAAGATGTGCTGCCGCTGTTCAGCCAGCATCTGCCGCTGGCCGATCAGGGGCTCTCCTGGTTGCCGCCGTCACTGGCGATGCTGGTGATTGCCGCAGTGGTCGATCGGGCCAAAGGACGTGAACAGGTCGCTGTGCATCAGTAAGTGACACTGCTGTTAATTTCGACCACGGGCTCGCCCGTGGTTTTTTCATTTCAAGGTACTGAGTGTTATGCAAGAAACCAATAAGCTCAAACGCGGACTGAGCACGCGCCACATTCGCTTTATGGCGCTGGGATCGGCAATTGGTACTGGGCTGTTTTACGGCTCGGCTGATGCCATCAAAATGGCGGGCCCTAGCGTGCTGCTGGCGTACATCATCGGCGGTGCGGTGGCGTACATCATCATGCGCGCGCTGGGTGAGATGTCGGTGAACAATCCGCAGGCCAGCTCCTTCTCGCGCTATGCGCAGGACTATCTCGGCCCGCTGGCGGGATACATCACCGGTTGGACCTACTGCTTTGAAATCCTGATTGTAGCGATTGCCGACGTAACGGCTTTTGGTATCTACATGGGCGTGTGGTTCCCCGAGGTGCCGCACTGGATATGGGTGCTGAGCGTGGTGCTGATTATCGGTGCCATTAACCTGATGAGTGTGAAAGTGTTTGGCGAAGTGGAGTTCTGGTTCTCGTTCTTCAAAGTCGCCACCATCATCATTATGATCATCGCGGGCTTCGGCATGATTTTCTGGGGTATTGGCAACGGTGGGCAGCCGACCGGTATTCACAATCTCTGGACGAACGGCGGCTTCTTCGCCCACGGTATCGTTGGCATGCTGCTTTCGCTGCAGATGGTAATGTTTGCCTACGGCGGCATTGAGATTATCGGCATCACGGCCGGTGAAGCCGACGATCCAAAGACCTCAATTCCACGTGCCATCAACTCGGTACCGATGCGTATCCTGGTGTTTTATGTCGGCACGCTGTTCGTGATCATGTCGATTTATCCGTGGAACCAGGTTGGCACCTCAGGCAGCCCGTTTGTGCTGACCTTCCAGCATTTGGGCATTGCCGCCGCGGCCTCGATCCTTAACTTCGTGGTGCTGACGGCGTCGCTGTCAGCGATTAACAGCGATGTGTTTGGTGTAGGGCGTATGCTGCACGGCATGGCGCAGCAGGGCCACGCACCAAAGGTGTTCCAGAAGATCTCTAAGCGCGGCATTCCGTGGGTCACTGTTGTGGTGATGATGCTGGCGATGCTGGTTGCGGTGTATCTGAATTACCTGATGCCGGAAAAAGTGTTCCTGGTGATCGCCTCGCTGGCGACCTTTGCCACCGTTTGGGTGTGGATCATGATTCTGCTGTCGCAGATCGCTTTCCGCCGCAAGATTGGCAAAGAAGAAGCCGGTAAGTTGCAGTTTGCCATGCCGGGCGGCAGCGCCACGGCGTGGTTCGGCGTGCTGTTCCTGGCGTTTATCATCGGATTGATTGGTTATTTCCCGGATACGCGCGTGTCGCTGTATGTCGGTTTCGCGTGGATTGTGTTGCTGTTACTGGCGTGGCCGCTGGTGAAAAAGCATAAGCGCTGATGTTGTTATTCCAGGTGCGCATTTCTGCGCACCTGATTGCCATGAATGGCGCCCTTCGAAGCTTGCCGTCTCGCGTTACCAATTCTTCCCTAACGCAATCTCGCCGCCGAAGGGACTCAAATGGTTGTTGTCGTAATAGAGTGGCAGCCCTTCGCGGGTAATCATACAACCCTGCTGGTTGCACAGATTGTCACGTAACGAGAGCACGCGCACGCCTTGCTGCTGATAGCTTTTCAGGAGCGTCTCAACCGCCTCTTCCGGCAACTGGAACAGTTGAGTACGCTCGCTACGTGGCGGCGGCGTTTCCCATTTCCCCAACCAGGCGCTCAGCTCGCGGCGAAGCGGCATATTACGGTTATTGCTGAAGCGCAGCGGATCGACATCCACCGAGGGCGCATCCTCAATCAGTGTGATTTTTTTGCCCGCCTGACGCAGTTGTACCAGCACTTGGTCCATACCCAATTTGAGTGCTTCAAGATTACTTTTTTCGGGATGATCGATGGCCCTGAAGCCAGCGCCAGGCAGCAGGCTCATCCCCGAGGCCCAATAGGCACTGATGACCACTTCATCAATCTTGTCGCTGAGCACCATTTTCAATACTTGCTGATTGAAATCGATGCACTGCTGAGTGTGTTTTGGCATTTGGCTAACCACCCGTGTCGCGCCAATCAGGAACGGACAAGAAGCCTTGGTAAGCTGAAATAACGGCTTGTGCTGACGCAGCGCATAACCGGCGACGGAAGCGCGTAACGCTGCGGCGTGGCTATCGCCAATCAACGCGATGCCGGGACGATCGGTAACGGGATGGCACTCGGCATTCAGTGAGGGGAAATTGGCACCGTAATCCAGTAAGCACGGATTACGCTGAGCGGAAATTTTCCACGATTCCCCGTTAACCACTATCTCACTTACGCGCGACTTCATGCCGCCAGTTTGCCATAGCAGCACCATCGCGCCAGCAGCTACCAGCGATGAGGCACAGTAACCCGGAATCACCCAACGCGTACGGCTTCCTGCCTGACGGAATGGCTGTTCAACGAAACGCCATGATAGCCAGGCGATACCGAATGCTATGCTGCTGATCGCTAATCCCTGCCATGCGCTGAGCGGACGATCGCTGCAGATGCGTGCCAGGCTGAGGAGCGGCCAGTGCCACAGATACCAGGAGTAAGATATTTTGCCGATAAAGCGCATTGGCGCGTTTTCCAGCAGCCGTTTGTTCAGCTCGCCGCGCGCGCCAATCATCAGGCATGCCGCTACTACGGGAATAAGTGCCAGCCAGCCGGGAAAACTATCTTGTTTACTGAGCAATAAGCTGGCGGCAATAATCAGCAGCCAGCCGAGCAAATTGAGCAGATTAGCGGAGCGACCTTCTAGCGGCTGTGGTTTCCACAGCGCCACGAGTACGCCGGCACCCAATTCCCAGGCGCGGGTTGGCAGCAGGTAAAAAGCATGCGTACTGGCAAAAGGTGTCAGCCAAATACAGGCCGCCAGCGATAGCACGCTCAGTGCCAGCACGATGCCAACCATGGAACGCGTAAAACGCGCCGCCAACAGCAGAATAAACGGCAGCACGATATAGAATTGTTCTTCAATGCCCAGCGACCAGGTCATCAGGAGCGGGTTTAAATCGGAATCACTGCTAAAATAGTCACCGCTTTTCAGCAATAACATATTGGGTACGGAGATAAATACCGCCACGCTGTATTTCGCCAGCTGGCTGAACTCCAGCGGTGAAAGCAGAATAAATCCGAGCAGCAGCAATATCGTCATCATAAAAAATAGCGCAGGGGCGATACGACGAATACGGCGCAAATAGAATAGATAAAACGAGAAACGCCCTTCGGCTATTTCTTTACTAATAATCCCACCAATTAAAAAGCCAGAAATAACAAAAAACACATCAACACCGATAAAGCCGCCATGCAGCGTGGTGACGCCGGAATGAAACAGTACCACCAGGATAATGGCCACGGCACGCAGGCCGTCGATGTCCGCCCGATAGCGGTGAGAGGCAGTCGCAGTCATAATAGTGATCCAAATTGATATTAATGATTTGGGCTTGGACGAATGCAGGGCGTTAAAAAATAAATCGGCGCATCCTGTCGCCGAAAAAACTGCAAAAAAGAGAAAATGAGTATTACTAAGGGATGTTTGACTTGCGCAGCATATCCTATTTTTATTGGCGCCGGGATAGAGAAAGCTAAAAGGAGAAAAGTCGCAGCCGGAATGAGATCGTTACTTACGCTGAGCTTGAGTAATTTTTCAGGAAAGTTAAGCCCGCATCATTTATCGAGCTTAAGCGTAATTGAAATCAATCTTAGGGTTGAGGGTAATCCACCGTACTTAATGCATGGCGATCGATGGCTTGGTTCAACTGTTGCAGGGTTGATTGATAAGGGCAAAGCGTACCCACCTTGGTTTCACGACAGTTTTGCTGATGCCACTCTGCGCGTAGTAACGGATGTTGTGAATCGATCGGCTTGAGATGGCGCAGATCGTCCAGGCTTTGTGCCTGAAAATAGATACGCAGGAAACGCGTGTTATCGGTGGTGTCCCGCCAGCGCTCAAATACTAAACTGCTGCCGGGCGGAATATTGCCGCGCGCATAGCCGGGCAGCTGCCAGCTGAAATGCATCAGCGTACGTAGCATAGCAATGTTGGTATCATGCGCGACCAGCAGCAGCCAGCGGGTATTGGGCGAATCAGCGCGGTTATCTAACCCTTTTACAATCGCATCGAGCAGGATTGAACCGCGCTTTTGGGCGATGTAGGGCACGTCATTGCTGAGATCGTAATTGGTGGTGAGCAACGGCAGCAGGGCGCTGATTTGCTGCGCCGAGGTGATGTTTCCCCACGCCAGCTGGCTGAGCGGCAAATTCTCGCTCCAGCCGAGCCGTAGCGTTTCCACCATGCTCGCCAGCACGCTCAAACCCTGCACATAAGTGTGGCCGCTTTTGGTCTGTCGCAGTTGCCAGGGTCGATCAAAAAAGGCGCAATCGCTACTGCAGACGGCCTGTTTCAATTGCTGAACTTCGGGCTGTAAACGCCGTTGTAACGCCGCAAGATCACCCGCTCTCGCGGCAATGGCCTCTTTTTCCTGCGTGGGATCGAGCTGCGCGAACGGCAGCTTATTACTTTGGAATAACGGATCGATATCGCCATCCACATGATGGATCTGAACGCCGCAGCCCGGAAAGGCGCCGTCTACCAGCGCATCGGCGGTGGCGCGCGTGCGCTGTAGAGGGCTGGCACGCACGTAGATCTGCGCACTATCCGGACAACCGGTGGTTAGCAGCCCGAGTTGGCGATAGTGCTCGCCTTGCCAGCGCCCTTTATTCACAACTGCCGCATAGCCATGCCCGGTGAGATCGCCATCAGCGGTATTCCACTGCGGCCAACTCCGTGCCGTTGCGGCTTCAATCTCTTTGCGATTGCCTGGCGTCGGGGGCCTGACGCCGTGGCGGCTGATCTCTACCACTTTTTCCAGCTGATAGCGCTCGTCGGCGGCTGCCTGCGTCGCCAGCAAGCAGAAGATCAAGGCGAGAAACAGGCGTGCCATCACAGGCTCTGGTGCGCAGGCAGCAGCGCTTTCAGTTGGGGGTAAATGACCGCATTCGCCAGCAGAACAGGGTTGCCGTGCTGAAGTCCGTCGTGGCTAAGGTAATCGTTGGTGATCCCACCCGCTTCGCGCATCAGGACAATGCCTGGCAAGCCATCCCACGGATTCATATGTGCTTCGTAGTAACCGATCAGGCGACCGGCAGCCGCCCAGGCGCTCATTAATGCACCCGAACCATTACGGATAAACATTCCGCCCTGCGTCAAGAGTGCGCCAATCAATCGGGTAAGAGGTTCAATCGGTTGGCTGTTCGAACTGCTAAGGCCAAGCACGCCTTGATCGAGCCGCTGCGCGCCATGCGCATGGATGCGTTGGTCATTGACCCACGCCCCTTTACCACGGCAGGCATGAAAGGTTTCCTGATGATTAGGATCGCATACCACACCAATCACCGGTTCGTTTTCGCACACCACTGCCAGCGAAACACACCAGTTGTGGAGCCCATTGAGGAAGCTGCTGGTGCCATCGATGGGATCAATCACCCAGATGAAACGTGCGTTAGCGGTTTCACCGCCGCTCTCTTCGCCGAGCACCGCATCCTCAGGAAAGCGTTCATCGATCAGGTGCTTGACCAGCTCCTCCACGTTACGATCCGCCTCGCTCACAACATCCTGCAGATTCTTTTTATGCTCAATCACTAACTGATGGCGTTGCTGATACCAGGATAAGGCGCGACTGGCGGCGGCTTTCGCCACATCGCGGGCGAATTGATAACGAGCGTCGAGTTCGGTAAGCGAAGCTGATGACATCTTTCCCTCTTATGATTTCAGGCCGGAGAAGCAACATCAAACGCCAAAAATGGCGCATTGGCTGTGTGACAGACTTAACAAAAGTTAAGAAAGGCTTCATTAAGCCGCAGATGACTGCGGCTGACAAGAGGGCAGGGCGGGACAGCAGGAAATTTCGCACGCGTGGTGTGTAAAGCGGCGAACGCGGCGTTGCACTTACAGTCGCTGCGCGCGCGCGTCGGCCATCAGGCGGGGATAAAACTGGAAGAAAAGCGGTTCAAGTTGATCGTAGTGATCGACAAAATCCTGATAGGAATCGCGTAACGCCGCCAGGCGTGGACGGCGATGCGCCATGCCGCTTAATACGCGCGCCAGCCGCGTCGGCTCAGCGTAATGCTCAAACCAGCGCTCGCGCCACATCACCGCGTTTAGCTCGATAAAGCCTTCCGGCGTACCCGCCAGCTGCGGCACGATGTCGCGCTCGGCCGCGGCGGTGAATGCGACCAGCGATTGCGTAGGGTGAAATTTATCCCAATGCAGCGCAAGGAAATGATCCCAAATCACATCCAGCGTGATCGGCGCCACGCGGCGCGTTTCAGGGCGAAACAGTTCACGAGCAATACGCACTTCGGGCAGATTGTCGGTCAACACGTCGATGCGGCGATGCATGGCAATGCCATCCACCACGGGAGCAGGCCATTGCGATTGCACGTTGCCGCGCACGAAGTCGGCCATAAGATTGCCCAGCAGTGAGCTGTTTGCCAGCTGCGCCAGGTGAAGGTGAGCGAGAAAGTTCATGGCGCATTATATACACGTCAGACTTCAAGTTACAGGTGCGCTGGCTGCTCTCGCTCACCCGAATCACTGACTCGAATTATGGTGTGTATAGGCAGAATCACAGAAGCACAGCCAGTTGTTCAGAATTTGCCGCTTTTCCGCTAGACTATGCCGCCTGATTTTAAGTCCTGAAGAAGTGAAGCATGCGCGTAGCCGATTTTACCTTTGAGTTGCCTGAATCCTTAATCGCCCATTATCCGCAGGCGCAGCGAAGCGGTTGTCGCTTGCTGTCGCTGGATGGCCCAAGCGGTGCGTTAAGCCACGGCGTATTTACTGACGTGATGGATAAGCTCAATCCGGGCGATCTGCTGGTGTTCAATAACACCCGCGTGATTCCGGCGCGCGTCTTTGGCCGTAAAGCCAGCGGCGGGAAAATCGAGATGTTGGTTGAGCGCATGCTGGACGATAAACGCGTGCTGGCGCACGTGCGCGCCTCGAAAGCGCCAAAGCCAGGCGCAGAGTTACTGCTTGGCGATGACGAAAGCGTCAAAGCAACGATGGTGGCGCGTCATGACACGCTGTTTGAAATTGCCTTTGAAGACGATCGCGCGGTGCTGGATATTCTTAACAGCGTCGGCCATATGCCGCTGCCGCCGTATATCGATCGTCCGGATGAAGATGCCGATCGCGAGCTGTACCAAACCGTGTATGGCGTGCGCCCGGGTGCTGTCGCCGCGCCAACCGCCGGTTTGCACTTCGACGAACCGCTGCTGGAGGCGCTGAAAGCCAAAGGCGTGGAGATGGCGTTTGTCACGCTGCACGTTGGTGCCGGCACCTTCCAGCCGGTGCGCGTGGAAACCATCGAAGATCACATCATGCACGCTGAATACGCCGAAGTGCCGCAGGATGTAGTCGATGCCGTGCTGGCGTGTAAAGCGCGCGGCAATAAAGTGGTTGCCGTGGGCACCACCTCGGTAAGGTCGCTGGAGAGCGCGGCAAAGGCCAGCCAGGACGCGCTGATTGCACCGTTCTTCGATGACACGCAGATTTTTATCTATCCCGGCTATCACTATCAGGTGATTGATGCGCTGATCACCAATTTCCATCTGCCGGAATCGACCCTGATTATGCTGGTATCGGCCTTTGCCGGTTATCAACACACCATGGCGGCTTATCACAGCGCGGTGGCAGAGCAGTACCGTTTCTTTAGCTACGGGGATGCGATGTACATCACCCGTAATCCACAAGCACCTGACGAAAGTGTCGGGGCATAAAAAGTCAGACTGTCTTTCTGATGAGGTTAATGTGAAATTTGAATTAGATACTACCGACGGGCGCGCGCGCCGTGGCCGTCTGGTCTTTGATCGTGGCGTTGTCGAAACCCCGGCCTTTATGCCCGTCGGCACCTACGGCACGGTAAAAGGCATGACGCCGGAAGAAGTGAAAGAGACCGGCGCACAGATCCTGCTGGGCAATACCTTCCACCTGTGGCTGCGCCCAGGCCAGGAGATCATGAAGCTGCACGGCGATCTGCACGATTTCATGAACTGGCAGGGCCCAATCCTCACTGATTCCGGCGGTTTTCAGGTATTCAGCCTTGGTGACATTCGTAAGATCACTGAAGCGGGCGTGCACTTCCGTAACCCGATCAACGGCGACCCGATTTTCCTCGATCCGGAAAAATCGATGGAGATTCAGTTCGACCTCGGTTCTGACGTGGTGATGATTTTCGACGAATGTACGCCTTATCCTGCCGATTGGGATTATGCCAAGCGTTCAATGGAGATGTCGCTGCGCTGGGCACAACGCAGCCGCGACCGTTTTGATTCGCTCGGCAACAAAAATGCGCTGTTCGGCATTATTCAGGGCGGTGTTTACGAAGATTTACGAGATGTCTCGGTTAAAGGTCTGGTAGAGATTGGCTTTGATGGGTACGCTGTGGGCGGCCTGGCGGTGGGTGAACCTAAAGAGGACATGCACCGTATCCTGGAGCACGTCTGTCCGCAAATTCCGCAAGACAAACCGCGTTATTTGATGGGCGTCGGCAAGCCAGAAGATCTGGTGGAGGGCGTTCGCCGCGGTATCGATATGTTTGACTGCGTCATGCCAACGCGCAATGCGCGTAACGGTCATCTGTTTGTTACCGATGGCGTGGTGAAAATTCGTAATGCCAAGTATAAAGATGACACCGCAACGCTTGATGCTGAGTGTGATTGTTACACCTGTCGCAATTATAGCCGTGCCTACTTGCATCATCTTGATCGCTGTAACGAAATACTGGGCGCACGCCTGAATACGATTCACAATCTGCGCTATTACCAGCGTTTGATGGCAGGTTTACGCAAGGCCATCGAAGAGGGTAAATTAGAGCACTTTGTTAGCGAGTTCTACCAACGGACGGGGAAAGCGGTTCCTCCGCTGAACGTCTGATAATTCATCAATGAGGGAAATTTAATGAGCTTTTTCATTTCTGACGCCGTAGCCGCAGCAGGCGCACCGTCGCAGGGAAGTCCGTATTCTCTGGTGATCATGCTGGTGGTCTTTGGTTTGATCTTCTACTTCATGATTCTGCGCCCGCAGCAGAAGCGTACCAAAGATCACAAGAAGCTGATGGATTCCATCTCTAAAGGTGATGAAGTGTTGACCAGCGGTGGCCTGGTTGGCCGTGTGACCAAAGTGGCAGAAACTGGCTATGTTTCTATCGCCCTGAACGACACCACTGAAGTAGTTGTTAAACGTGATTTCGTGGCCGCCGTTCTGCCGAAAGGTACTATGAAGGCGCTGTAATTTTTTCTTCCCGAAGGGAACTGCCGTGTTAAACCGTTATCCTTTGTGGAAGTACATCATGCTGGTCGTCGTGATTCTCGTCGGCCTGCTCTATGCGCTTCCTAACCTTTATGGTGAGGATCCGGCCGTTCAGATCACTGGTGCGCGCGGTGGCGCCGCCAGTGAGCAAACGTTGGATCAGATCCAGTCCGTATTAAAACAAGACAATATTGAGAGCAAATCTCTTGCTCTGGAAAATGGTGCCATTCTGGCCCGTTTTTCTACTCAGGATGTGCAGCTGCGCGCGCGTGATGCAATCACCACCGCGCTGGGCGAAGACTACGTTGTGGCACTCAACCTCGCGCCGGCTACGCCACGCTGGCTGACCATGCTGGCCGCAGAACCGATGAAACTCGGTCTTGATCTGCGCGGCGGCGTTCACTTCCTGATGGAAGTGGATATGGATACCGCGCTGGGCAAACTGCAAGAGCAGAATGCCGATAGCCTGCGCAGTGATCTGCGCGACAAAAGCATCCCGTATACTACCGTTAACAAAATCGCGAACTATGGCGTAGAAGTGCGTTTCCGTGACGGCGCTAGCCGTGACGCGGCAATCAGCTATTTGTCATCCCGTCATCGCGATCTGGTGATTTCGAGCGTTGGCAGCGATACGCTGCGTGCCGTCATGAGTGATGCGCGTCTGAGCGAAGCGCGTGAGTATGCGGTTCAGCAGAACATCACTATCCTGCGTAACCGTGTGAACCAGCTTGGTGTCGCCGAACCGCTGGTGCAGCGTCAGGGTTCTGACCGCATCGTGGTGGAGCTACCGGGTATTCAGGATACCGCGCGCGCCAAAGAGATTCTGGGTGCAACCGCGACGCTGGAGTTCCGTCTGGTTAACACCAGCGTAGACCCAAGCGCGGCGGCAAGCGGCCGTGTGCCAGGCGATTCAGAAGTGAAGAAGACGCGTGAAGGGCAGCCCGTGGTGCTGTACAAACGTGTGATTCTGACCGGTGACCACATCACCGATTCCACTTCAAGCATGGACGAGTACAACCAGCCGCAGGTGAACATTTCGCTGGATGGCGCGGGCGGCAACATGATGTCGAACTTCACTAAGGACAACATCGGTAAACCGATGGCGACCCTGTTTGTGGAGTACAAAGACAGCGGTAAGAAAGATGCCAACGGCCGTGCCATTTTGGTGAAACAGGAAGAAGTGATTAACGTGGCGAACATTCAGTCGCGCCTCGGCAATAGCTTCCGTATCACCGGCATCAGCAATCCAAACGAAGCACGCCAGCTGTCGCTGCTGCTGCGCGCGGGTGCTTTGATTGCGCCGATCCAGATTGTAGAAGAGCGTACCATCGGTCCAACCATGGGCCAGCAGAACATCACACAAGGCCTTGAAGCCTGCCTGTGGGGTTTGATCGCCTCTATCATCTTTATGGTGGTGTTCTACAAGAAGTTTGGTCTTATCGCGACCAGCGCACTGCTGTGTAACCTGGTGCTGATTGTCGGCATCATGTCACTGCTGCCGGGCGCGACGCTCACCATGCCGGGTATTGCCGGTATTGTGTTGACGCTGGCGGTGGCGGTCGATGCTAACGTGTTGATTAACGAACGTATTAAAGAAGAGTTGCGTAACGGACGCTCGGTACAGCAGGCGATTCATGAGGGCTATAAAGGCGCCTTCTCCAGTATCGTCGACGCCAACGTCACCACGCTGATTAAAGTCATCATTCTTTATGCGGTCGGTACCGGTTCAATCAAAGGCTTTGCGATTACCACAGCTATCGGTATCGCAACCTCGATGTTTACCGCTATCGTCGGCACCCGTGCCATCGTTAACCTGGTGTACGGCGGCAAACGCATCAACAAGCTGTCTATCTGAGGAGTGCGTTGTGGCACAGGAATATAGTATTGAGCAGCTCAATCACGGGCGTAAAGTCGTCGACTTTATGCGCTGGGATCGGCTGGCTTTCATCATCTCCGGTTTGCTGATTGTGGCGTCTATTGCCATCGTTGGTGTGCGAGGCTTCAACTGGGGCCTCGACTTTACCGGCGGAACGGTGATTGAGATTAACCTGGAAAAACCGGCGGATCTGGATGCGCTGCGTGAAGGGCTGGTGAAGGCGGGCTTTGAAGAGCCGCTGGTGCAGAACTTTGGCAGCAGCCGCGACGTGATGGTGCGTATGCCGCCAGCCACCGGCAATGCCGGTACGGAACTGGGTAATAAAGTGCTGGCATCCATCAGTCAGACTACGCAACAGAACGCCACCGTGAAGCGTGTCGAGTTCGTTGGACCCAGCGTGGGTAGCGATCTGGCGCAGGCCGGCGCAATGGCGCTGCTGTCGGCACTGATTGCGATTCTGATCTACATCGGCTTCCGCTTTGAGTGGCGTTTAGCGCTCGGTACCGTGCTGGCGCTGGCGCACGACGTGATTATCACCTGCGGCATTTTGTCGCTGGCGCATGTTGAGATCGATTTGACCATTGTCGCTTCACTGATGTCGGTGATTGGTTACTCGCTTAACGATAAGATCGTGGTATCTGACCGTATTCGTGAGAACTTCCGCAAGATTCGTCGCGGTTCCTCTTACGACATTACTAACGTGTCGCTTACCCAAACGCTGAGCCGTACGTTGATCACCTCACTCACCACGCTGGCGATGATCCTGATTCTGTTCGTGTTTGGTGGTGCGTTGCTGAAAGGCTTCTCACTGACCATGCTGATCGGTGTCACCATCGGTACCATTTCGTCCATCTACGTTTCTTCAGCGCTGGCGCTGAAACTCGGTATGAAGCGCGAACACATGCTGGTGCAGAAAGTGGAAAAAGAGGGCGCCGATCAGCCTTCTATTCTGCCTTAACGCTACGTGAAAAAGTAAACGGGCTGCCAGTGGCAGCCCGTTTTTTTATGCCTGCGATCAGGGCGTGATGGTGTTCGCCGCGGGACGCTCAACATCGTGCACGCGTACGTAGCCGAGCTGATCTGGCGCTAAGCCACTCAGCCGCAGCGGTACGGTCACCGTGCTACGCGGCATCAAGCTAGCCGGAACTTCGATGGTCTGGCTAAGACTCTCTGCATTAAGCGGTTTGCCGCTGGCCGGATCCATTTCACCCCAGACAACGGTAGCGCGCAGCGCCGGAATCGGCTGGTCATCGGTGGCGCGGATATTGAGGTTGGCGCGACTGCCGTTGGCTTCACCCGCCACCTGTGTAAGCGATAAACGCAGCTTGCCGAGCTGTGTTTGCAACTCCACCGGCGTGTTTGCCTGCGGTAACAGCCATGCGCCTTGCGTCGACTGGCTGTTCAGCTGTCCCTGAATTTCCAGTGCCGTTGCCTGATTCGTCAGCTTGCGCATCTGTTGATTAAGCTGACTCACTTCCTGATGCAACTCTTTGACCTGCGGTGAAACCGGCGTTGAACTGCAACCACTTAGCACCAGCATTGAGAGCGCCGCTGGCACCATAAACCTCCTGATCGTCATGCAATATCCTTCTGTTATTTGGGAATGCGTAAAACCTGACCTGGATAGATCTTATCAGGATGCGTCAGCATTGGCTTGTTTGCTTCGAAAATCTTGTTGTATTCATTAGGATTTCCGTAGACGGCTTTTGATACCGCACTCAAGGTATCGCCTTTTTTCACCGTATAGAATTCGGCTGGCGTGGCGGAATCGGTGGTTTTTACCTGATCGTCTACTTTAGTAATCCCTGCCACGTTCCCCGCCGCTACCAGAATCTTCTCTTTCAGCTCCTGGGAAACGCCATCGCCGCTGACCGTAACGGTGTCGCCTTGCACATTCACCTTCACTTTATCGCTGTCGGGTAAACCCAGTTTATTGATGTGATCCTGCAGTTTCTTACTCGCATCATCGCCGCCACTGACGGCATCCCACAGTTTTTCTCCAGCTTCTTTCACGAAATCGAACAGACCCATAGAAACCTCCTGAAAATGTGCCGGATTGGCTCTTAAAGCGTAGTGGTTTTTTACCGTTTGCTGGCATGCTGATGCCATGTCTGTGAAGGGGATGCAGATTCCGCGCCTTGTATTTAGTTGCAACCGAGATCGCGCTACACTGTGTGACCTAATTATCTCGCGACAGGAAACGTCATGCATTGCCCATTCTGCTCCGCTGTGGACACCAAAGTGATTGATTCGCGTCTGGTCAGTGAAGGCTCTTCGGTGCGCCGCCGCCGCCAGTGTTTGGTGTGTCACGAGCGTTTTACCACCTTTGAAGTGGCTGAACTGGTGATGCCGCGCGTAGTGAAAAGCAACGATGTACGTGAACCCTTCAACGAAGATAAGCTCAGCAGCGGCATGATCAAGGCGCTGGAAAAACGCCCAGTGAGCGCCGATGCGGTGGAAAGCGCGGTAAATCATATAAAAACCCAGCTGCGTGCCACCGGCGAGCGTGAAGTACCCAGTGCCCTGATTGGTAATCTGGTGATGGATGAGCTGAAAAAGCTCGATAAAGTCGCTTACATCCGCTTTGCCTCGGTCTACCGCAGCTTTGAAGATATTCGCGATTTTGGCGAAGAGATTGCCCGTTTACAGGATTAATCCATGACTGACGAACGCTACATGGCGCGCGCGCTGGAACTGGCGCGCCGCGGACGCTTTACCACCACGCCTAATCCCAACGTTGGCTGCGTGATTGTGCGCGCGGGCGAGATTGTCGGCGAAGGCTGGCATCAGCGCGCGGGCGAACCGCATGCGGAAGTGCACGCGCTACGTATGGCGGGCGAACGCGCCAAAGGCGCAACCGCCTATGTCACCCTGGAACCTTGTAGCCATCATGGACGCACGCCGCCCTGTTGCGATGCGCTGATTGCCGCAGGCGTCACACGCGTGGTCGCCGCGATGCAGGATCCCAATCCGCAGGTGGCGGGGCGCGGACTGTATCGTTTACAGCAGGCGGGCATCGATGTCAGCCATGGCGTCATGATCAACGAAGCGGAAGCGCTGAATCGCGGTTTTCTGAAACGCATGCGCACCGGCTTCCCGTGGATTCAGCTGAAACTTGGCGCATCCCTTGATGGGCGCACCGCGATGGCGAGCGGCGAGAGTCAATGGATCACCTCGGCAGCGGCACGGCGCGATGTGCAACGTCTGCGCGCCCAGAGTTCAGCTATCCTTAGCACCAGCGCCACCGTGTTAGCCGACAATCCCTCACTGACGGTGCGCTGGAATGAACTGAGTGCCGATGTCCGTGCACAGCTCGATGAAAACCAGCTGCGTCAGCCGGTGCGGGTGGTGATCGACAGCCAACAGCGCGTTACGCCGCAGCATAGTTTGATCGACCAGCCCGGCGAAACCTGGCTGATGCGCAGCGAACCCGATCGCCAAACGTGGCCTGCTAGCGTTACCCAGATTGCGGTGCCGCAACGCGGCGAACAGCTCGATTTGGTCGCCATGATGATGTTGCTCGGCCAGCGCCAGATTAACAGCGTTTGGGTCGAAGCGGGTGCCGGCTTAGCCGGCGCGCTGCTGCATGCGGGGCTGGTGGATGAGTTGATCGTGTATATGGCACCGAAGCTGCTGGGCAACGCCGCGCGTGGACTGTGCGAGCTGCCCGGACTGGAACAATTGACGGATGCGCCCGCCCTGAATTTTAGCGATGTGCGCCGGGTCGGCGAAGACCTGCGCTTAACGCTAACCCCGCGTTGACAGCGCGCGGAAAAGCCTGAGCGCGTCGCCAAAGAGTATGATAGAATCCGCCCCCTTCTGCGGGGCCATAAAACAACCCAAAGGATATGTATGAAAGTTATCGAAGCTCCTGTTGCCACGCCTGATGCAAAGATTGCCATCGTAATTGCGCGTTTTAACAACTTCATTAATGACAGCCTGCTGGACGGCGCGGTGGATGCACTTAAGCGCATCGGCCAGGTGAAAGCAGATAACATCACCGTTGTCTGGGTTCCGGGCGCATACGAACTGCCGCTGGCAGCACGCGCACTGGCGAAAGCCGGTAAGCACGACGCCATTGTCGCGTTGGGCACTGTCATCCGTGGCGGCACCGCACACTTCGAATATGTGGCCGGTGAAGCCAGCTCGGGCATTGCGCACGTCGCCATGTCCAGCGAAATCCCGGTGACCTTCGGCGTGTTGACCACTGAAAATATCGAGCAGGCGATTGAACGCGCCGGCACGAAAGCAGGAAATAAAGGTGCCGAAGCGGCCCTGACTGCACTCGAAATGATCAACGTATTGAAAGCCATCAAAGCCTGATTTTTGTAAGGGGAATTTTGTGAAACCTGCTGCTCGTCGTCGCGCCCGTGAGTGCGCTGTTCAGGCGCTTTACTCCTGGCAGCTGTCTAAGAACGACATTGCCGATGTGGAATACCAGTTTCTGGCGGAACAAGACGTCAAAGACGTCGATATTAGCTATTTCCGCGAATTGCTGGCCGGTGTGGCGACTAACAGCGCGTACCTGGACGGTCTGATGAAGCCTTACCTGTCGCGTCAGCTGGAAGAGCTGGGCCAGGTAGAAAAAGCCATCCTGCGTATTTCGCTGTATGAGCTGAGCAAGCGTTCTGATGTGCCTTACAAAGTGGCCATCAACGAAGGCATTGAGTTGGCCAAAGTGTTTGGTGCTGAAGACAGCCACAAATTCGTCAACGGTGTCCTCGACAAAGCTGCCCCGCAAATTCGACCCAATAAAAAATAGTAATGAAGGCCGGTTTACCGGCCTTTTTCTCATTGAGACCTGACTTATGTCTTGTGGTGAATTCGAACTGATCGCACGTTACTTTAACCGCGTCACCAGCTCCCGCCGCGATGTGGAGAAAGGAATTGGTGATGACTGCGCGTTACTCAACGTGCCAGAAAAACAGACCCTCGCCATCAGTACCGATACGCTGGTAGCGGGCGTCCACTTCTTACGTGACATCCATCCTGCCGATCTCGGCTACAAAGCCGTTGCCGTCAACCTCAGCGATTTAGCCGCCATGGGCGCCGATCCTGCCTGGCTAACGCTGGCGTTAACGCTGCCCGAGATCGATGAAAGTTGGGTGGCTGCCTTTAGCGATAGCCTGTTTGAGCTGCTGGATTATTACGATATGCAGCTGATTGGCGGTGATACCACGCGCGGCCCGCTGAGCATGACGCTCGGCATTCATGGCCTGGTGCCGGTGGGCAGGGCACTGAAACGCTCTGGTGCCAAGCCAGGCGACTGGATCTTCGTCACCGGTACGCTGGGCGATAGCGCTGCTGGTTTATCGCTGCTACAGCATCGCCATCGCCTGAACGATCCTGCGGTGCACGAAGCGTTGATTAAGCGCCATCTGCGTCCGATGCCGCGCGTACTGCAAGGGCAGGCGCTGCGCGGTTTGGCGACCTCGGCGATCGATATTTCAGACGGTTTGATTGCCGATCTCGGGCATGTGCTGACCGCCAGCCGCGTGGGTGCGCGCCTTAATCTTGACGCGTTACCGCTTTCTCCGGCGCTGCGCGACCACTTCGAACCTGAGCTGGTGCTGCAATGGGCGCTGAGCGGTGGCGAAGATTACGAGCTGTGCTTTACCGTGCCCGAAGTTAACCGTGGCGCGCTTGACGTGGCGCTCGGTCATTTTGGCGTGCCTTATACCTGCATTGGCCAAATTGCTCCGGAATCAGAAGGGCTGAACCTGCTGGAGAACGGTAAGCCGCGCAGCGTCAATCTAAAAGGATTTGATCACTTTGCTAGCAAGTAAAGATGTTGCTAAAAGTCGCCTGCGCCTGCGCAATCCCTGGCATCTGCTGGCGACGGGGTTTGGCAGCGGCTTAAGTCCGTCAATGCCGGGCACCGTTGGCTCGGTTGCCGCCATCCCTTTCTGGTGGCTGCTGACCTTCCTGCCGTTCCAGATTTATACGCTGGTGCTGTTAGTGGGGATCAGCGTCGGCGTCTATCTGTGTCACCGCACCGCCAAAGATATGGGCGTGCACGATCACGGCAGCATTGTCTGGGATGAGTTCATTGGCATGTGGATTACGCTGATGGCAATTCCGGCCATGAACTGGCAATGGGTGGTGGCGGGATTTGTGATTTTCCGCATTTTCGATATCTGGAAACCCTGGCCAATTCGCTGGTTCGATCAGAATGTGCATGGCGGCATGGGAATTATGGTCGACGACATTATTGCTGGCGTGATTTCTGCGGTGATTTTGTACGGGCTGGGATTGGCCTTTTAGCCGAAAACCGCATCCTCTCCCGCTGGCGGGAGAGGATGCGGGACATCACTCAAATCCGACGGTCGGATGCGGTTGATACACCGTTTCCAGCTCTGCAATTTCATTCGTACTCAACTCTACATCGACGGCCTTCACTAGCTCAGCAAACTGCTGCTCGCGCGAGGCGCCAATGATCGGCGCGGTGACGGCAGGTTTATGTAGCAGCCATGCCAGCGCCACCTGCGCGCGCGTCACGCCTTTATCCGCCGCAACGTTAGCCAGCCGTTCGGCGATCGCTGCATCGTTCTCTTCGGTGCCGGTATACAGCTTTTCCATCACATTGTCTGATACGGAGCGGGCGGTGGTTTCGCCCCACGGACGTGTGAGTTTACCGCGTGCCAGCGGGCTCCACGGCAGCACGGCAATCCCCTCACGCTGACACAGCGGATGCATGTCATTCTCTTCTTCACGCTGAATCAGGTTGTACTGATCCTGCATGCTGACAAAGCGTGCCCAATTGTTTTGCTTCTGTAGTTCCAGCGCCTGAGCAAACTGTGATGCATGCATCGACGAGGCGCCGATATAACGCGCCTTGCCCGATTTCACTACCTCATGCAGTGCTTCCAGCGTCTCTTCAATTGGCGTGTTGTAATCCCAGCGGTGAATCTGCAGCAGGTCGACATACTCCATGCCGAGGCGTGTCAGGCTATCATCGATAGACTGCAGGATATTCTTGCGTGATAGGCCTTGTGACAGATTGCTCAGTGGGAAATAGACTTTAGTGGCGACCACCACCCGATCGCGCTGCGCAAAGTCTCTTAACGCACGACCGACAATCTCTTCGCTGCTGCCATCGGAATAGCTGTTGGCGGTATCGAAGAAGTTAATGCCAGCCTCCAGCGCTTGTTTGATCAGCGGTCGACTGCTCTCTTCCGGCAGCGTCCAGGCGTGATTACCGCGCGTGGGATCGCCGAACGTCATACAGCCTAAACAGAGACGCGAAACCTGTAAGTCGGTTTGGCCTAAGGGAATAGTTTTCATGTGGGCTCCTGCTCTTATGCTTGAGGGAAATCGTTCCCTAAGCATAGCAGCAGGCTCGCTCACCGGGCGGTGAGCGAGGAGGGTTGAAGATTATTGGGCGAGCCAGTTAGCGATTTGTTGCTGAATACCGGCGGCATCCAATTGGTAATCCTGGCGTACTTCTTCCTGCGTGCCCTGTGGAATGAACTCATCCGGCAGGCCGAGGTTGAGTACCGGTACGCGCAGGCGTTTCGCCATCACGTACTCGTTAACGCCGCTGCCGGCGCCGCCTTTGATCGCCCCTTCTTCCAGCGTAATCAGCGCGTCGTGGCTGGCAGCCAGTTCGGCAATTAACGCTTCATCCAGCGGCTTCACAAAACGCATATCCACCAGCGTGGCGTTGAGCGCTTCCGCCGCCGCCGCTGCTTCTGGCAGCAAGGTGCCGAAATTGAGGATGGCCAGTTTCTCGCCCCGACGCTTCATAATGCCTTTGCCCAGCGGCAAACTTGCCAGCGGTTCCAGCACTGCACCGGTGCCGGTGCCGCGTGGATAGCGCACTGCGCTCGGGCCATTTTGATAGTGATAACCCGTGTAGAGCATCAACCGGCATTCGTTTTCGTCGCTTGGCGTCATGATCACCATTTCTGGCACACAGCGCAAAAAGGCGATATCAAATGCGCCCTGATGGGTTTGGCCATCGGCACCGACAATGCCGCCGCGATCGATAGCAAACAGTACCGGCAGTTTCTGGATCGCAACATCGTGGATCAGCTGATCGTAGGCGCGCTGCAGGAAGGTCGAGTAGATCGCCACAATCGGCTTATAACCACCAATCGCCATGCCCGCCGCGAACGTTACCGCATGCTGTTCAGCAATCGCCACATCAAAATATTGCTGCGGATAGTCGCGGGAATAACTCACCATGCCCGAACCTTCGCGCATCGCTGGCGTAACGGCCATCAAACGCGGATCGTCAGCGGCCATTTCACTCAGCCAGTTGCCAAAGATCTTCGAATAGCTTGGCAGGCCCGGTACGCTTTTTGGCAGCGACAGGCTAGCGGGATCGAACTTCGGTACCGCGTGCCAGGCGATCGGATCCTGTTCCGCCGGGGCATAACCTTTGCCCTTTTTGGTCATGATGTGCAGGAACTGCGGGCCTTTCAGATCGCGCATGTTCTTCAGCGTGCTTACCAGCGTCAGCACGTCGTGACCATCCACCGGTCCGATGTAGTTGAAGCCCAACTCTTCAAACAGCGTGCCCGGCACCACCATACCTTTCAGGTGCTCTTCGGTGCGTTTCACCAGCTCTTTGATCGGCGGTAATCCGCCCAGCACACGCTTGCCGCCTTCGCGCAGGCGAGAATAGGTTTTGCCAGAGAGAATCTGTGCCAGCCGATTGTTGAGCGCACCGACGTTCTCAGAGATCGACATTTCGTTGTCGTTGAGGATCACCAACATATCCGGCTTGATATCACCGGCGTGGTTCATGGCTTCAAACGCCATACCCGCGGTGATCGCGCCATCACCGATGATGCAGGCGGTGCGGCGACCTTTGCCTTCACGCTCGGCGGCAACCGCCATGCCGAGACCGGCGCTGATCGAAGTTGAAGAGTGGCCGACGCTCAGCACGTCGTATTCACTCTCACCGCGCCACGGGAAGGGATGCAGGCCATTTTTCTGGCGGATGGTGCCGATGCGATCGCGGCGTCCGGTCAGAATCTTGTGTGGATAAGCCTGATGGCCCACGTCCCACACCAGATGGTCAAATGGGGTGTTATAAACATAATGCAGCGCCACGGTTAGCTCGACGACGCCCAGACCCGAGGCAAAGTGACCGGAAGAACGGCTTACGCTGTCCAGCAGATACTGACGCAGTTCGTCACACAGCTCCGGAAGTTTTTCTTTCGGTAATAAACGTAATTCCTGAACCGTGTTTGCTAACGCCAGTGTCGGGTATTTTGCAATATCAAAACTCATCAGAGACTCATTATGAAAGTTATTTATCGCGTTCAATTATGAAGCTTGCCAGCGCTTGTAAGGCGATTGTGTTGTAAGACTGTGCCGCCAGAATATCGAGCGCGCCGAGCGCTTCTTGATAGAGGTCCCAGGCTTTACTGCGGGCATTTTCTAATCCCATCAGCGCCGGATAGGTGCTTTTACCTAACGCCTGATCCGAGCCCTGCGTTTTCCCTAACACGGCAGTGTCACCAACGACATCAAGGATGTCGTCCTGCACCTGAAACGCCAGTCCGATGGCGTTGGCATAGATATCCAGTACCGGTAATGCGGCGCGGCCACGTTCTCCGGCGGCTAATGCGCCAAGACGCACCGCTGCGCGAATTAACGCGCCGGTTTTATGACGATGAATCTGCTCAAGCTGTGCCAGATCGATACGTTTGCCTTCTGCCGCTAAATCCAGTGCCTGACCACCGCACATGCCCGCAACGCCGCTGGCCTGTGCCAGTTCAGAAATCATCGCAATACGCGCTTCGGCGTTAACGCCAGGCATCGGCTCGTCGGCCAGAATCGAAAATGCCAGAGTTTGCAAAGCATCGCCGGCGAGAATCGCCGTGTCTTCACCATATTTAATATGGCAGGTTGGCTGCCCGCGGCGTAACGCATCGTCATCCATCGCCGGCAGATCGTCATGAATCAGGGAATATGCATGAATGCATTCAACGGCAGCAGCCGGCACATCCAGGCTGGCCGCGTCGGCCTTTAGCATTTCGCCTGTCGCGTACACCAGAAAGGGGCGCAGACGCTTACCGCCTAATAATGCCCCATATTCCATGGCGTTCACCAGAGGAGAACTCTGAAAAGGAAGTGGATCTATTAAGCGCGTCAACGCCTGATTAACGCGTTGATGGTACGCGCTCAGCAGTTTGGCGAAATCCATTACTCATTTTCCGGGGTAAAAGGGGTGAGGGCGGCATCTTTCTCGTCGCTAAGCAGGATTTGCACCCGCTGCTCTGCCTGTTGCAGGGTTTGCTGACCGGTACGTGCCAATTGTACGCCGCGTTCGAATTCATTCAGCGCCTGTTCCAGCGGCAGCTCGCCACTTTCCAGGCGGCTGACAATCTGTTCCAGCTGCTGCAATGCGCTTTCAAAACTGGCTGGCGCTTCGGCTTTTTTCGGCATATTCAGTGTCGACTCACAGGTTAGGACATTATCTTGCAATCGGTCATGGTAGCCGACGAGGATTAATTAGCAAAATAATGAATGTGACTGCGGTAGCAGAAGCAGTCACCCCTCAAAGGTGATATACTTTTGCGCCTCGGATGCGGGGGCTCCTGAATCAACCCGCAATTACATGATTTTAACAGCTAAGTGCCGATGCTTTTAGCACTTATTTGCCCAAACGAACCCCTGTCGCCATGAAGTTTATCATCAAGCTGTTCCCAGAAATCACCATCAAAAGTCAGTCGGTGCGTCTGCGCTTTATCAAAATTCTCACCAGCAGCATTCGTAATATCCTGCGTACCGTCGATGAAGAGATCAAGGTCGTGCGTCATTGGGACCACGTTGAAGTGCGTTCCAAAAATGAAGCGCTGCGTGAAACCATCGTCACTGAACTGACGCGCATTCCCGGCATTCATCACGTGCTGGCGGTGGAAGATCGCGCGTATAGCGATATGCACGATATCTTCGAGCAGACGCTGGCGTTGAACCGCGAGCGCCTGGAAGGCAAAAGTTTCTGCGTGCGCGTAAAGCGTCGCGGAACCCACAGCTTCAGCTCGCAGGACGTTGAGCGCTACGTCGGTGGCGGCCTCAATCAGCACATCGCCAGCGCGCGCGTGCAGCTCAATCGCCCGGATGAAACGGTGAACCTGGAGATCGAAGACGATCGCCTGCTACTGATCACCGCACGCTATGAAGGTTTGGGCGGTTTCCCAATTGGTACCCAGGAAGATGTGCTGTCGCTGATTTCCGGTGGTTTCGATTCCGGCGTTTCCAGCTACATGCTGATGCGTCGCGGTTGCCGCGTGCATTACTGCTTCTTTAACCTTGGCGGCGCGGCGCATGAGATTGGCGTTCGTCAGGTCGCGCATTATCTGTGGCAGCGCTTCGGTCGTTCGCACCGCGTACGTTTTGTGGCGATCAATTTCGAACCCGTGGTGGGTGAGATTCTGGAGAAAGTTGACGACGGTCAGATGGGCGTGGTGCTGAAACGTATGATGGTGCGTGCGGCGTCAATGGTGGCGGAACGTTACGGCGTGCAAGCACTGGTGACCGGCGAAGCACTGGGCCAGGTGTCCAGCCAGACGCTGACCAATCTGCGCTTGATTGATAACGCATCTGATACACTGATTCTGCGTCCGCTGATTTCCCACGACAAAGAACATATCATCGATGTGGCGCGCAAAATTGGCACCGAAGATTTTGCCCGTACCATGCCGGAATATTGCGGTGTGATTTCGAAAAGCCCAACCGTGAAGGCGGTGAAGGCAAAGATCGAAGCGGAAGAGCTGAATTTCGATTTCGAGATCCTCAATCGCGTGGTGCAGGAAGCCAGCAACGTCGATATCCGTGAAATCGCCGAACAAACCGAAGAAGAAGTGGTGGAAGTGGAAACCGTCGACTCCTTCACCAGCAACGATGTGGTGCTGGATATTCGTTCGGCGGATGAGCAGGATGCGAAGCCACTGATCGTTGAAGGCGTTGAGGTCAAACCTTTGGCGTTCTACAAACTCAGCACCCAATTTGGCGATCTGGACCAGAGCAAAACCTGGCTGCTGTATTGCGATCGCGGTGTGATGAGTCGCCTGCAGGCGCTCTATCTGCACGAACAGGGTTTCAAAAACGTGAAGGTCTATCGCCCTTAAAGGCTGCTGACGTTTGTCGCAGCGGCGCCATTTAGGGCGTAATGCTCGTCAGCTAAGCGTGAATCGGTCACCATGAATGGTGACCTTACGTGGATATAGCCGGGTCTTCGTAGGGTGCGCATTCATGCGCACCTGCTTAAACAGGCATTTTTTTACTTGAGTGAGCAGCATTACGCCATTTAGGGCGACCCCTGCAAATTAACGCTCTTCAAATTCCTGATAATTATAAATTCCCGCCGCCAGCACCAGCTGCGAAGCCACTTCGCGCGCTTTCTCTTTATCTACCAGTAAATCAATCAGCTTCAAGGCAAAATCCATTGCGGTGCCTGGCCCTTGGCTGGTGAGTAGATTAACGCGCGGATCCCACACCACACGACGCTCCATCCATTTATTGTCGGGAATGGTGTCGCGTAAGCCGGGGAAACCAGTCATATTGCCGACCGGGAAAAGATCGTGTGGCACCAAAACCGTACCCGGCGCGGCACAGATCGCCGCCACAATTTTGCCTGAAACATGGAACTGGCGCACGGTCTCCACCAACAGCGGACTGTCGCGGAAGGTTTCGGCACCTTTTAGGCCACCGGGCAGCACTATCGCGTCGTATTCATTATCGGCCACTTCAACCAGTGGTGCATCCGCCAGTAAGCGGACGCCGCGTGAACAGACAATTTCACGGGTGCCATCGCTCTCCACGCTAGCGGTGGTGACGCTTAATCCGCCACGCACCAGCAAATCGATAGTGGTGACCGCTTCGGTCTCTTCACTGCCATGTGCCAGGCAAACCAGAACCGATGCGTTCGCGCTCATAGTGGGACTCCTTACGTTTAATCAGATCGTACAGACGGGTGTTTTCTGGCAGCGAAATCCCTTGCGCCCGGGCGCGGCGTAACAGGTAGCCAGTGATGTAATCAATTTCAGTCAGACGCTGCGCCCGCACATCCTGCAGCATGGATGAGATATTCGCGGCGGTGCTATCAATCACGTCATAGATAATGTCGCGCAGATTATCCACCGCGATATGCTGGCCTTCGCGCTCCATAACCCACGCGATTTCTTCACATAAGGCTGCGATTTGCTGTGGCCATGCACGCAACGCGCCGTTCTGGCAATTGTGCTCCACGGTAAGCGGATTGATGACGCAGTTGATCGCCAGCTTACGCCAGCTGGCTGCAGCGATATTGTCATGCCAGGCCACATCTGGCAGGGCCTGATGCAGAACATCGGCGATATCGCTCAGCGCGGCACTTTCCCGGCTGACGGGGCCAATATGGGTAATGCCCTGAGCGATATGTTTGATGACCGTTCCATCACGCATGGCGGCATGCGTCGTGATCCCGCGCAGCAGCGGCTGACGCAGATCTTTCAACTCGTCCAGCGTCCCCATGCCGTTATGCAGCAGCAGAACCGGTGTATGTGCGGGCAGCACGCTTTGCAGGTTTTTCACGGCCGGAGAGACTTGCGGTGCTTTGAGCGTTACCAGCAACAGCTGGCTTTCAGCGAGGAATAGCGGATCGTTGGCAATAAAAGTTTGATTACTTACGTGACCCTGTAGATCAACCACATTCACCGAGCAGTACGGCTGCGGCACACGTAACCAACCCTGGACCTCATGTCCCTGGCGGGCGAGAGCCGCGAGCCAAATCTGACCCAGAGCGCCGCACCCTAGCACGGTAATTTTCATTTTTCCTCCCGTGGGTGGGTTCCTGTTTGCACGTCATCGGTAAGTATAGCTTTCCGCGTATCGTGTTTTATTAGCGCCTCAAGACGCGTATTATGCATGTCACTTTAGTATCAGGAGAAGAAAAGATGCCATCTTTCGATATCGTTTCCGAAGTCGAATTGCCGGAAGTGCGAAATGCCGTGGAGAATGCGAGCCGCGAGATCTCAACCCGTTTCGATTTCCGTAACGTGAGTGCAACCATTGAGCTCAACGAAAAGAATGAGACCATCAAAATCAGCAGCGAATCTGATTTCCAGGTAAAACAGCTGGTGGATATTCTGCGCGAAAAGCTGCTGAAGCGTGGCATTGAAGGCGCGGCGATTGACGTGCCAGAAGAGATTGTGCACAGCGGTAAAAGCTGGTCTGTTGAAGCCAAGCTGAAAAAAGGCATCGAAAGTGATGTGGCTAAAAAGCTGGTAAAACTGATCAAAGACAGCAAGCTGAAAGTGCAAACGCAGATTCAGGGTGAAGAGCTGCGCGTAACCGGCAAGTCACGTGACGACCTGCAAGGTGCGATGGCGCTGGTGCGCGGTGGCAACCTTGGTCAACCTTTCCAGTTTAAAAACTTCCGCGACTAATCGCGTTTATCGCGCGCAGCACGACGATAGATTGTGCTGCGCGCAACGCCTAATGCCTCTGCTGCTTTGCTGATGTTGCCATTGAAACGCTGTAGCGTTTCGTTAATCAGCCGCTCATCATGACTCTGCCGATTTTCCTGAGAAGGCCTCGTCGCGCGACGATATTCCGCAGGTAAATGTACGTCTGTCACTTCCTCACCTTCATCCGCCAGTGCTAAGAGTACGCGTAGCAAGCTGCGTAGTTGTCGCACATTACCTGGCCACGGGAGCTGAGCCAGAGAAGTTAGCAGCGCAGGCGAGAGCTGAATATCGCGCTCGCCACCGCCTAACTCCAGCCATAAACGGCTGATAAATCCTTCCACATCTGGCCAGTCGCGCAGGGGTGGAATGGTCATAGAAAACTCCTGCAGCCGATAGAGCAAATCTTCCCGGAATTCCCCAGCGGCAACACGTGAGGCTAAATCACGGTGCGTGGCGCAGATGACGGCAAAATTCACCGGCCAGCTGCGACTGGACCCGAGCGGTGCCACTTCTTTCTCCTGCAACACGCGCAGTAAACGTGTTTGCAGCGCCAGCGGCATATCGCCAATCTCATCAAGAAACAGCACGCCGCCGTCCGCCTCACGGATCTTACCGATGTAGCCCTGTTTGCTGGCACCGGTAAAGGCACCGGGCTGATAGCCAAACAGTTCAGATTCGATTAGCGCTTCGGGAATCGCTGCGCAGTTGATGGCGACAAATTTACCGGCCTGCCAGCGACTCTGCTGATGCAACGCCCGGCTCACGTACTCTTTGCCACTGCCGGTTTCGCCGTGAATACACAGCGATACGCCAGCATTGAGTAGCCGCACCATTTTTTCGCCATCGCGACGCAGGGAGAAAGGTAAATCACGGGTGGATTCACTCGGTATAGCGAAATGGTTGCGATGCGGAGCGCGCAGGCGGAAATAGTAGCGCTGCGTGGCGTACTCGAGCGGAGCGGGAACGGTGTTGTCTTGTTGCTGCTGTTGTGGAAACAGCTGCTGGAAAGTCAGGGTGCCCAGCTGCTCCGCACTCAGTGCCAGCTCACGCATCGCCAGTCGATTAGCGGCAGTTAACACGTTGTCGGAGAACACCAGCAGCAGTTCATCGCGAGTATCAATACCCTGCGGCTGACAATGCAAACTCATTAACCACTGCTGTGGATGCAGGCTTTGCTTCACCCAGAGGTATTCAATCTGTTTAGCGGCTGCTTTCACCCAGCTAAAGGTTTGCGGATGTGGGAAGTGGGCAGGACCGGAAATGTCCAGCACGCCAGCAATCTGACCATTTGGCATTTGTAGCGGCATCGCTGCGCAGTACAGGCCTTGATTGAGCGTAAGGAAATGTTGATGGCCGGCGATTTCACAGCCGTCATCAATCGCCAAAGCGGTACCAATCGCATTGGTGCCGCGGCCGCATTCACTCCATAAATTGCCGGGCGCGAGCGCATAACGCTGGGCTTTCTCCATTGAAGGCATGTCGCCAAAGGTATTAAGCACCATACCGGTGGCATCCGACAGGATCAGCACTGACTGCTTTTCAGCCAGTTTCTGCGCCAGCTGCTTGATGACCGGCTGAGCAAACTGCTGAAGCCCGGCGTTACTGGCGAGTAAATCTGCCAGTTCACCCTGGCGAACGCGCGGAAAATCATCGGCGGTGCGGTCGAGGCCATACAGCTGGCTACGGAACCAGGAGTCGCTTAACAGCGGATTGGCGTTAGCGGCAGACGCGGATGGATTTCCCTGCATTGTTGACCTCGTGTGCTGATAAATGTGTTGCAGCATTGTAGCGGTTCAGTTTCCGTACTGTTGCGATACGCAACACAGATGACGAACTTTGCTGCGTTAATACCCATTATAAGAATGCTTATTTTTTTATTAATTTATTGAATTAAATCGTTTTTATTTCATTTTTCGCCAATTGGGAAAAGCTGGCACGCGCGCTGCAATAGCTTACGCGACGGCGATTGACTCAATGAGAAGCCATAGGGCTGACGCTGTCCGTTCAGATTATCTGACCCTACATTAAGGAGTTTGCGATGCGTTATGCACATCCCGGTACGCCCGGCGCTTTGGTTTCCTTTCAAGCGACGTACGGCAACTATATTGCGGGCAAATTCGTCGAGCCGCTGAGCGGCCAATACTTTACTAACACCTCACCGGTGACTGGCGGCGATATCGCACAGTTTCCTCGCTCGGATGCACGCGACATCGATTTAGCACTGGATGCCGCTCATCAGGCAGCGGAAGCCTGGGGGAAAACCAGCGTCCAGCACCGCGCCAACATCCTGTTGCAGGTGGCGGATCGCATTGAGGCGAATCTCGAGAAACTGGCGGTAGCGGAGAGTTGGGATAACGGTAAACCGATTCGTGAAACCCTGAATGCCGACCTACCGCTGGCGGTGGATCACTTCCGCTATTTTGCCGGTTGCTTGCGCGCACAGGAGGGCAGCACCGCAGAAATCGATGAAACGACCGTGGCGTATCACTTCCATGAACCGCTGGGCGTGGTGGGACAAATTATCCCGTGGAACTTTCCGCTATTAATGGCGGCGTGGAAACTTGCGCCGGCGTTGGCTGCGGGGAATTGTGTGGTGTTAAAACCGGCGGAACAAACGCCGCTGGGTATTACGCTGCTGATGGAAGTGATTGGCGATCTGTTCCCGGCGGGCGTGCTAAATGTGGTGCAGGGTTTTGGCCGCGAGGCCGGTGAGGCGCTGGCGACCAGCAAGCGTATCGCCAAAATCGCCTTTACGGGTTCTACGCCGGTAGGGCGTCACATCATGGCGTGTGCTGCGGAAAACATCATTCCCTGTACCGTCGAGCTGGGTGGTAAATCACCGAACATCTATTTCGCTGATGTCATGGACGGCGAGGACGATTTTATTGAAAAGGCGGTGGAAGGTTTGGTGCTCGGCTTCTTCAATCAGGGCGAAGTCTGTACTTGCCCGTCGCGCGCGTTGATTCATGAATCGATCTATCAAGCCTTCATGGATCGCGTGATGGCGAAGGTGGCAAATATCCGCCGTGGTGATCCGTTGGATACCGACACCATGATTGGCGCGCAGGCTTCGCGTCAGCAATTCGACAAAATCCTGTCTTATATCAACATCGCACGCGACGAAGGTGGGCAGATTCTGACGGGGGGCGATCGTGCAAACGTCGCTGCTGAGCTGAATAACGGATTTTATATTCAGCCTACCTTAATCAAAGGAACCAACCAGATGCGCTGTTTCCAGGAGGAGATTTTTGGGCCGGTGATTGGCGTCACCACCTTTAAGGATGAGGCAGAAGCGCTCGCCATCGCCAACGAAACGCAGTTTGGTCTCGGCGCTGGCGTATGGACACGCGATACCAATCTGGCGTATCGCATGGGACGCGGTATTAAAGCTGGGCGCGTCTGGACCAACTGCTATCACATCTATCCCGCTCACGCGGCATTCGGCGGCTATAAGCAATCGGGTGTGGGTCGTGAGACGCACAAGATGGCGCTGAGCGCCTATCAACAAACCAAAAATCTGCTGGTCAGCTATGGCACCGCGCCTTTGGGTCTGTTCTGAGTCCGCATCCGATCAAATGGAGAGTGAAAGATGAATATGCAAATCAAAACCACCATGAAAGCCGCCGTTGTAAAGTCTTTTGGTGAACCGTTAGTGATTGAGCAGGTACCGGTGCCGCAGGTTGGACCGGGGCAGATTTTGGTGAAGATCGCGGCAACCGGCGTGTGCCATACCGATTTACATGCGGCGGAAGGAGACTGGCCAATCAAGCCCAATCCGCCGTTTATTCCCGGTCACGAAGGGGTAGGGCAGGTTGTGGCGCTAGGGGAAGGGGTTAAACATCTGAAGATGGGCGATCGCGTAGGTGTGCCGTGGCTCTATTCGGCATGCGGTCACTGTGAACACTGTCTGGATAGCTGGGAAACACTGTGTCTGTCGCAACAAAATGCCGGTTATTCAGTAAACGGTAGCTTCGCAGAATATTGCCTCGCCGATGCCAACTATGTTGGCATCATCCCGGATAACGTTGATTACAACGAAATTGCGCCGATCCTCTGCGCGGGGGTCACCGTCTACAAAGGCCTGAAGATGACTGACACCAAGCCCGGCGATTGGGTGGTGATTTCTGGTATCGGTGGATTGGGACATATGGCGGTTCAGTATGCGGTGGCGATGGGGCTCAACGTGGCGGCGGTAGACATCGATGACGAGAAGCTCGAGTTTGCGAAACGCCTTGGTGCCAGCGTGGTGGCCAATGCGAAAAATGTCGATCCGGCGAAGGTGTTCCAGGAGAGTTTCGGTGGGGCGCACGGCGTACTGGTCACTGCGGTTTCACCAAAAGCCTTCGAGCAGGCGATTGGCACGCTGCGTCGCGGCGGCACCATGGTGCTAAATGGTTTACCACCGGGCAAATTCGATCTGTCGATCTTTAATATGGTGCTGGATGGCATCACGGTGCGCGGTTCTATCGTCGGTACGCGTAAAGATTTGCAGGAAGCATTAGATTTTGCCGGCCGTCACAAAGTGAAAGCCACCGTGGCGGTGGAACCGCTGACCAACATCAACGATATTTTTGCACGCATGCACGCCGGTAAGATTGAAGGGCGCATTGTGGTGGATATGTCGTTGTAATAAAAAGCCCGACGCTAGGGTCGGGCATGTTTTTTAGCAGCTGGCGAGCAGCGCTTCAAGTTCGACGCGGCTCGTCACTTTACTATCGATCTTGATGTAAGCACTTTTCTCTTCCGGCACGATAAATACCGATGCTACGCCGGGCTGCGCTTTCAAACGTTTCTCAAGGTTTGGCACCGCCAGCACCGCATCACTGAGCATGATGCGCAGGCTGCTGACGTAAGGTGGCTCCTGCATCGACATCGCCACAAACAGCCACGCTGCTGCGACAATCGCACCCACCAGGAATACGGTTTGTGCATCTACGTGCCCAAAGATCCAACCGCCCATACTGCCGCCAATCGCCACACCAATGAACTGACTGGTGGAGTAGATACCCATTGCGGTGCCTTTATAGCCCGCGGGCGACTCTTTACTGATCAAGGATGGCAGAATTGCTTCCATCAGATTGAAGGCGAGAAAGAACAGCTGCACGCCAATCACTAACGTCCAGAAGTGGCCCGCAGCGCCCCATAGCACGATCTCCGCGACGATAATGGTTGCTACGCAGCCGACAAACACGCGCTTCATGCGGCGCTTCACTTCGGCATAAATAATGAAAGGCACCACGGCGACAAAGGCGATCAGCATCGTGACCAAATAGACTTTCCAGTGTTCTGCCGCGGGCAAACCGGCCTGTTCAAACTGGCCTGGCAGTGCAACGAAACTCGACATCAGCAGAATGTGCAGGCAGAGAATACCGATATTCAGTTTTAGCAATCTTGGATTGGCCAACACCGCGCGGATGCTGCCTTTTACCATACCCGATTCGCGATTGAGTACGTGGTTCGGCGCCGTTGGTACTACTAACAAGGTAATCACGATGCCGAGCGTGGCGAGGATGGCAATCATCCAGAACAGCGCGTGCAGGCCCAGCGCATGGGTGACAATCGGGCCGACCACCATCGCAATAGCAAAGGTAACGCCAAAACTGATACCGATGAACGCCATGGCTTTGGTGCGGTTCTGTTCGCGAGTTAAATCTGACAGCAGCGCCATTACCGCAGCGGCGATCGCGCCGGAGCCTTGCAAGGCACGGCCTAAAATTACTCCCCAAATGGAATCGGAAGTGGCGGCAATAACGCTACCAAAGACAAAGAGTAGCAGCCCGCCTACGATCAGCGGCTTGCGGCCAACGCGATCGGATAGGAGACCGAAGGGAATCTGGAAAACGGCTTGTGCTAAACCATAGATACCGATTGCGAGACCAATCAGCGTTTCACTGGCGCCCTGTAACGCCATGCCGTACGTGGTGAGTACTGGCAAGACCATAAACATTCCCAGCATGCGCAGGGAAAAAACGGTGCCTAAACCCCATGTAGCGCGAAGCTCTACTGGCGTCATTTTATTGTCGTTCATGTTTACCTCAAAATTATGCTGTGCCCATTTTAGGCAGCAGGGCAGGGCGGGTAAAACATTTGTTCTTAAGCAGTGGTAACAAAAAGAAAGGGCGCGAAATTCGCGCCCTTTACTCCATTTGCGGTGCTGTATTACCAGACGTAAGTCAGCAGATCTTTTGACGCGGGCGTCATGAAATCAACCGACATCATCACGCTCAATGCGGTGATAGCGACAATTGAGAACACAAACAGTTTACGCGCCCAAACTTTATCGTTTGAGGTTTTGTAACCTGAGAGCGCCATGCCGAGCCACCACACGCTCACGGCTGCAGCCACCACCAGATATTTGTAGCCCGCGTAACCGCCAAGCGTCAGCATCAGCGTGGCAATCATGAACGCCAGGATATACAGCGTAATATGATTTTTTGCCACCGAGATGCCTTTCACTACCGGCAGCACCGGAATGTTGGCAGCCTGGTAATCTTTAAAGCGGAAGATGGCAATCGCATAGGAGTGCGGCATCTGCCACAGGCTAAAGATAGCCAGTAAAATCAACGCGCCAGCATCAAACTGGTTGGTCACCGCGCAGTAGCCAATCACTGGCGGCGCAGCGCCAGAGAGGCTACCAATCAGCGTGCCGTAGACCGAGTTACGCTTCATATAGAGGCTGTAAACGCCTACGTAAACCACGAAGCCCATCACCGCCAGCCACATGGCCAGCGGATTAGCGCCGAAATACAGCAACGCAAAGCCAGCAATACCCAATGCGGTTGCATAAACCAGGCTTACTTTCGCCGAGATCAGGCCTTTGACCAGAACACGGTTCCGCGTTCTCTCCATTTTGATGTCGATATCGCGGTCAATCACGTTGTTGAAAACACAACCTGATGCGACAACCAGCGATACGCCAACCAGTGAGGCGAGAAACAGGGTGTAATCAATGCTGCCTTTCGAAGCCAGCAGGAATCCACCGATCACAGAAATTAAATTGCCGAAAATAATTCCTGGTTTTGTTACTTGCAGGTATTGCTTAATCATTACGCGACTCTTTAGTGGGCCATCATGTTGTAGTTGAGGTTCCACATAATCCACAGTGAGCCTACAACAACAATCAAGATGATGAGTGCTGAGAAGACGATGGCCACCATGTTCCAGCCACCTTCTGATTTGCTGTCTAAGTGCAGGAAGTAGACCAGGTGAACCAGCACCTGAACCACCGCACACACCAGAACCACACCCAGAATAGTGCCGTGTGAAGCGCCGCCATCCATCACCATCCAGAACGGAATACCAGTCAGGATGATCGAGAGGACGAAGCCGATCATGTAAGACTTCACGCTACCGTGCGAAGCGCCATGTTCGTTAACAGAATGACTCATTACATGGCTCCCATCAGGTAGACAACGGTGAATACGCAGATCCACACCACATCCAGGAAGTGCCAGAACAGGCTGAGGCACATGATACGGGTGCGGTTGGTTGCAGTCAGACCACGTTTAGAAATCTGGAACATCATCACTGCCATCCAGATCAGACCAGAGGTCACGTGCAGACCGTGCGTGCCGACCAGCGTAAAGAACGCTGACAGGAAGCCGCTGCGGTCAGGACCGAAGCCTTCCTTGATCAGGTGATGGAATTCATAGATTTCCATCCCGATGAAGCCTGCACCGAACAGGAAGGTCAAGGCTAACCAGCTGATGACCGAGCCCTTGTTCTGGTTGTTCATCGCGATCACTGCCATGCCATAAGTAATGGAGCTGAGCAGCAGCAGCGCGGTTTCGACCAGAACGAACGGCAGTTCAAAGATGTCTTTACCTGCCGGGCCACCGGCAGTGTTATTGACCATAACTGCATAGGTCGCAAACAGGGTTGCGAAGATAATGCAGTCACTCATCAGGTAGATCCAGAAGCCAAAGACTTTATTGGCTCCTGCATCGTGATGCCCATGCTCCGCATGGGCGTCGTGGTGGTGTTTTGCAGTTTCAGTTGACATTATTTCAGACCTGCTTTGCTGATTTCGTCAAAGTGCTTCTTCTCGATCTGCTCGACTTCGGCAACCGGTACGTAGTAATCCACGTCTTCATCGAAGCTCTTCACAATCCAGGTCACGATAGTACCCAGGAAGGTGAGGCCAGCCAGCCACCAGATATGCCAGATCATTGCGAAACCGAAGACAGTCATCAGAGCCGCGATAACAACAGCTGCACCGCTGTTTTTCGGCATATGAATTTCTTCATATTTTTCTGGCTGCTTGTACGCTTCGCCTTTCTCTTTCATTTCCCAGAATGCATCACGCTCGTGAATCTGTGGGATAACGGCAAAGTTATAGAACGGCGGTGGTGAAGAAGTTGCCCACTCCAGCGTACGGCCACCCCACGGGTCACCGGTCAGATCGCGGTTCTGGTCACGGTCACGCACTGAAACGTAGAACTGGGTAATCTGGCACAGGATACCGCAAGCGATCAGCGCCGCACCGCCTGCTGCAACCACCAGCAGAGTGTGGAACTGAGGATCGATGTCCTGGCTGATACGACGCGTCATACCCATGAAGCCCAGCGCATACAGCGGCATGAATGCCACGAAGAAGCCGATGATCCAGAACCAGAACGCGCGGATACCCCATTTTTCATTCAGCGTGAAGCCAAATGCTTTCGGGAACCAGTAGGTCACGCCAGCCATACAACCGAACACCACACCACCGATAATCACGTTATGGAAGTGGGCAATCAGGAACAGGCTGTTGTGCAGAATGAAGTCTGCACCTGGAACCGCCAGCAGAACACCTGTCATACCACCAATAGAGAAGGTAACCAGGAAGCCGATGGTCCACAGCATCGCTGAGTGGAACTCAACGCGACCCTGATACATGGTGAACAGCCAGTTGAAGATTTTCACGCCGGTCGGGATGGCGATGATCATCGTCATGATACCGAAGAAGGCGTTTACGTTGGCGCCGGCACCCATGGTAAAGAAGTGGTGCAGCCAAACAATGAACGACAGTACGGTAATCGCGATGGTCGCCCACACCAGTGAGGTGTAACCGAACAGACGCTTTTTAGAGAAGGTTGCAGTGACTTCAGCGAAGACACCAAACACCGGCAGAACCAGGATGTACACTTCCGGGTGACCCCAGACCCAAATCAGGTTGACATACATCATCATGTTACCGCCCATTTCATTGGTGAAGAAATGGAAGCCGAGGTAACGGTCAAGTGTCAACAGAGCCAGCGTAACGGTCAGTACCGGGAACGCAGCGATGATCAGGACGTTAGTACACAGTGATGCCCAGGTGAATACCGGCATTTTGAACAGGTCCATGCCCGGCGCACGCATCTTCAGAATGGTAACGAAGAAGTTGATACCGGTCAGTGTGGTACCGATACCGGACAGCTGCAGACTCCAGATCCAGTAATCGACCCCGACGCCAGGACTGTACTCCGCACCCGAAAGCGGCGGATAAGCCAACCAGCCGGTCTGTGCAAACTCGCCCACACCCAGAGAGATGTTCACCAGGATCACACCGATCGCGGTAAACCAGAAGCTCAGGTTGTTCAGGAACGGGAAGGCAACGTCACGTGCACCGATTTGCAGCGGTACCGCGATGTTCATCAGACCTACCACGAAAGGCATCGCCACGAAGAAGATCATGATCACGCCATGCGCGGTGAAGATCTGGTCGTAGTGGTGCGGCGGTAGAATGCCAGCTTCCCCAGCGGAAGCCATCACTTGTTGGGTACGCATCATTACCGCATCGGCAAAGCCGCGCAGCAACATGACGAAGGCCATGATGATGTACATGATACCCAGTTTTTTGTGGTCGATGGAGGTGAACCATTCAGACCACAGGTACTGCCACTTACCAAAATAGGTAATCGCCGCAACCAGCGCCAGACCACCCAGAATGATAGCGGCAACCGTAACCACGATAATGGGTTCGTGGTATGGCACTGCATCCAGTGTTAATTTTCCGAACATCGTATTATTCCTCGGCTCCCGCGGAAGCGGCGTGACTCATGTCCATACCTTTATGCTCTGGCATGTCCATCTTCCCGTGGCTCATCATGAACTTATCAATAACTTGCTTGAACAGTTCTGGATTAGCAGTTGAGAAATATTCCACCGGGTGATTTTCGCTTGGCGTAGCCACTTTCTCGAAATCATCCATGGTGGTCAGCGTGTTAGGTGCCGCTTTAACTTTGGCCACCCACTGCTGGAATTCCGCATCGTCTTTGGTTGCAATGGCTTTGAACTTCATACCAGAGAAACCACGACCACTGAAGTTTGCAGAGATACCGTCAAATGTTCCTGGCTCGTTGGCGATCAGATGCAGTTTGGTCTGCATACCGGCCATCGCGTAGATCTGGCTGCCGAGAGTAGGAATAAAGAAGGAGTTCATCACGGAGTTGGAGGTGATCTTGAAGTTCACCGGAGTATTTGCCGGGAAGGCAATTTGGTTAACGGTTGCAATACCCTGTTCTGGGTAAATAAACAGCCATTTCCAATCCAGCGCCACTACATCGATCTCAACCGGTTTAACGTCAGAAGCCAGCGGTTTGCTTGGTTCCAGCGCGTGGGTTGATTTCCAGGTCAAAACGCCGAGGAAGATAATGATCAGGATCGGAATGGTCCAAACCACGGCTTCCACTTTGTTTGAGTGTGACCAGTTAGGGCTATAGGTTGCATTAGTATTGGTTGCCCGATATTTCCAGGCAAAAAATACTGCCATGAAGACTGCCGGGATAACCACGATCATCATCAAGCCAAAAGCTGTCAGAATCAGCGAACGTTGCTCCAGTGCAATCTGTCCCTTGGGATTTAACAACGCACTATCGCAGCCACTGAGTAATACAGCGCCTGCAATTAATGACAAAATCCCCAAACTTTTATTGTATTTACTGAGTCTCATTTAACGACCTCAATGACAAAGGGCTCTATTGTCGTTTAAGTGTGCGCGCATTTTACGGGAAGGTTTATGCAGTGTAAACCAGCTTAAGGATGTGTCAGAAGGCTGTTGACACCTTTTGCTAAGGGTGTCACAGATGTTACGCAGGGTGACAAATTATTAACTGCGACAAGCAGTTGGCGTCAATATAACAAAAAACAATGATAGAAACCGCAGAAAAATCAGGGAAAGTATAAACCGTACTCTTAATGCTCATTTATTTAACATTTCTGCATCATTTTGGCGATGACTTTTAAACAAACTAATTGCTCACCGGATTTAAATATTAGCCTTTGATGTTAATTTAATGTTTCTAATTCGCGATAAAAAAAATGCTATTGGTAAAAAAGAGTAGGCGATATTTTTAGCCAATTATTCCGGTGCAAACAATTAACCTTTTCCTAATCCCGATTTTATCGGGGCATTTTTCTTAACGCTAAAGCATCTAAAATTACGCCTAAAGCAACGGCGAGCAGCGCAGCAGCCATTCCAATCTCAAACATCGGCGTGAGTAGCGCATCAAGCGGCAGCATGCCTGTGGCATTCAGGGCGAGCGAGAGCAGCCACACGGCCAGTAAACCGCAGCCAACGCTGAATAAACGAACCGTCCAGCGATAGCCCTGCGGCCATAAACTGCGCATCACAAACTCGCCACTTTGCTGGATATGGTGCAAGGTGCCGCGACACAGCCAAAGCAGCAGCAAGCCTGGAACGCCAGCAAAAACGGTAAAAGCGTAAAAGGTTGGCCAGCCCCACAACTCCACCAGCCAGCCGGCGGCGGGTCCGACGTAAACTCGCCCAACGGCCGAAAGGGCAGAAAGCAGCGCGAACTGCGTTGCCGAGAAAGATTTATTACATAGCGTCATTAATAGCGCGACAAAAGCCGCCGTACCCATGCCACCACACAAATTCTCGATAAACACGGCACTCGCCATGCTCCACAGGTGCGGTGACGTCACGGCCAATAGCCAGTAAGCGAAATTGGAAACGGCTTGCAGCACGCCAAAGATCATCAGCGCCCGGAACAAACTCAAGCGCTGCATTAACACTCCGCCATACAGCGCGCCGATAATCGTCGCGAGTAGGCCGAGCGTTTTGTTAACCAGGCCAACGTCACCGGCAGTGAAGCCAACGCCGCGAATCAGGAAGGTAGTGGTAAGTGATGCAGCAAAGGCGTCACCCAGCTTATACAGGATGATGAGGGTGATCAGCAGCCAGGCATTATTGCGCTGGAAGAAATCTTTCAGCGGAAAGGTCACGGCCTGACGTAATGTATGCGGTTCCCGCGCTGGCGTTGCTGGCTCTTTCGCTAGCAGTGTTGCGATGAGTCCCGGCACCATTAACAGCGCCATCAGCCAATAAGTGGCCTGCCAGCCGAGATAACGATCTGCTAGCCACAGCGCCAGTCCGCCCGAAATCAACATCGCCAAACGGTAACCCAGTACGGTTATGGCTGCGCCACTGCCGCGCTCTTCCGGCGGCAGCACGTCGGTTTTCCAGGCGTCAAACACGATATCCTGCGAAGCAGAGCAGAAGGCAACCAATACCGCTAACGCAGCCAGTAGCACTAAATCACGTGACGGCTGCATAAAACCCATGGCGATAATGCCGCCAATCAGTGCCAGCTGCGTGACCAGCAGCCAGCCGCGACGCCGGCCGAGAAACGGCGGCGTATAGCGATCCATCATCGGCGACCACAAAAACTTAAATACATAAGCCTGACCGACAAGGGAGAAGAACCCGATGGTTTTCAGGTCAACATTCTCTACCGTCATCCACGCTTGCAATGTCCCGGCGGTTAACGCCAGCGGTAAGCCGGAGGCAAAACCCAGCAGCAGCAATACCGCCGCATTGCGTTGGGTGAAAATACGTAGATAGTGAGAAGTCATAACCAACCTGAAATGAAGCCCGGCTGAATGTCGCCGGGCAGATTACTGCGGAAATTAGCGGGCGTTCTGCTTAATGAAGTTATGCACGCTGGTGTCCTGCGCCATATCAGCGATCACATCACTCAGCGTTGAGTTAACGGCGTTGGTGATTTTCTCGTTAGTGGCCGTGAATGCCCCTTCTACGCTATAAGTCTGGCGATAGTTTTTCACCTGCTTGTTACCGTTCTTCGCGGTAGCAATAATTGAAATATCAGCCTTGGTGGTGATGCTATAACGCACGTTACCTTGGGTCACGTCTGCATATAAGCCGTTAACCACGATTTGCAGATCAACTGCACCGCTTGGGCCGATCATGTAACCGCGCGACGTCATCTGCTTCTCCAGCACTTCCTGCAGCAGGAAACGCAGATCGCGCGATGGGGTCAGCGTGATCAGCTGACCATCACGGTTGACTTTCGCCAGCGCCTGATCGGAACGTTGATCGGCACCGTTAACGCTGATGGTAATACCCATCAGGCTGGGATCTTGCTGAGGAAGTTGGATCTTCGGTTGAATATCCAGTGTTGTGGTGTTGCTGGCACAGCCGGCCAAAATAAATGCAGCCAGCAGAGGGAATAACAGTTTTTTCAACATACTCATTCTCGTTAGCATATGGGTTGGTTTGCAAAACTGCGGCCATCATAGCATTGCGCAGCGGTGAAAAAAGCCCCGTGCGAATGGAAATTGATTGTAAAGGATTTTTTCAGGTTAACGGGAACGTCGTCCGGTTGACCTGGCAGATAAGCGGGTTACTATGCGCAGCGCGGGGGATTTATTTCCGGCTAACCTGCGGAAGCGGCAAAAAACCTACTAATATTTATACAGATGGGCACAGCGCTCGCCGGAAAGGAGTGTTAATCATGATTCGCGAACAAATAGAAGAAAAGCTGCGTAACGCTTTCGAGCCTGCACATCTTGAAGTGCATGATGAGAGCTATCGTCATAACGTGCCCGCCGGTTCTGAAAGTCACTTTAAAGTGGTGATTGTCAGCGATCGATTTACCGGTCAGCGCTTTTTGCAGCGTCATCGCGCCATTTATGGTGAACTGGCCGCTGAGCTAGCAGGCAGCGTGCACGCGCTGGCACTGCACACCTATACGCAAAAAGAGTGGGATGGATTACAGGATACCGTATTGGCTTCACCAAACTGTCGCGGTGCCGGGACGCTCGCCTGAAACCTTATCACCACGTCATCTAAAAACGGCCAGCAGGCCGTTTTCTTTTCCTTTATTCCCCTTAAACGCGATCCACGGCGCAAAAAAGCAGCAAAACCGCTAAAAAGTGGTGAGTTTGCAGCCTCGACTCATTCCAGCGATGCCGCTATAATGCGGCGTCTATTTTTCCGGAATGTCTTCGGGACGCTTCTGGTGACAGGGATTAGGTTCTGCCTGCAGAGGCCGTCCCGGTTGTTGGATACGGCGCATTTATGTGTGGTGTCTGAAGTTGACCGAGCACGTGATTTTTTGAGGTAACAAGATGACAGTTTCAGTAGAAACCACTCAGGGTCTGGGCCGTCGCATTTCGATTACTGTTGCAGCTGACAGCATCGAAAGCGCAGTGAAGAAAGAACTGGTGGAAGTGGCTAAGAAAGTCCGTATCGACGGTTTCCGTAAAGGCAAGGTGCCGGCACACATCATTTCTCAGCGCTACGGTGCTTCTGTTCGCCAGGACGTGCTGGGCGAGCTGATGACGCGCAACTTCGTTGACGCCATCATCAAAGAGAAAATCAATCCGGCTGGCGCACCAAACTATGTGCCGGGCGAATATAAAGAAGGCGAAGACTTCACCTACGCGGTTGAGTTCGAAGTGTATCCAGAAGTTGAGCTGAAAGGCCTGGACGCTATCGAAGTTGAGAAGCCAGTGGTAGAAGTGACCGACGCTGACGTTGATACCATGCTGGAAACCCTGCAGAAGCAGCAGGCGACCTGGAAAGAGAGCGATGCAGCAGCAACGGCTGAAGATCGCGCTACCATCGACTTCAGCGGTTCAGTTGACGGTGAAGAATTCGAAGGCGGTAAAGCCTCTGACTTCGTGCTGGCAATGGGCCAGGGCCGTATGATCCCAGGCTTCGAAGAGGGCGTTGTTGGCCATAAAGCCGGCGAAACCTTCACTATCGACGTGAAATTCCCAGACGATTACCACGCTGAAAACCTGAAAGGGAAAGACGCGAAGTTCGAAATCGTGCTGAAGAAAGTTGAAACCCGTGAGCTGCCAGAGCTGACAGAAGAGTTCATCAAGCGCTTTGGCGTGGAAGATGGTTCAATTGCCGGTCTGCGTGCTGAAGTGCGTAAGAACATGGATCGCGAGCTGAAAGGCGCTATCCGTAATCGCGTGAAGTCTCAGGCGATCGACGGTCTGGTTAACGCTAACGAAATCGATGTACCGGTAGCGTTGATCGACAGCGAAATCGACGTTCTGCGTCGTCAGGCGGCACAGCGTTTTGGTGGCAACGAGAAGCAAGCGCTGGAACTGCCACGTGAACTGTTCGAAGAGCAGGCTAAACGTCGCGTTGTTGTTGGACTGCTGTTGGGCGAAGTGATTCGCATCAACGAGCTGCAGGCTGACGAAGATCGCGTTAAAGCGCTGATTGAAGAGATGGCTTCTGCGTACGAAGATCCGCAGGAAGTGATTGAGTTCTACAGCAAGAATAGCGAGCTGATGAACAACATGCGCAACGTGGCTCTGGAAGAGCAAGCGGTTGAAGCGGTACTGGCGAAAGCGAAAGTCACCGATAAAGCCACTAACTTCCAGGAACTGATGAACCAAACCTCAGCGGCTTGATTCGTTCGTTAACCGTAAGTGCTAAGCCCGTGACTGAAAAGTCGCGGGCTTTTTCGTTTCTGGCGTTAAGTGCGCAGATTTGTCGTCTATTTGCTTAATTAATCGGCAAATTATCCGCTAAGCTCTTTTTCCGTGTTAGCGAATGGGCAAAAGGTTGTTATGCTTGAAACAACTGGGCAGCATCCCCAGATACAGGGAGAATGCATGAAAACAGTGAGACTGGCTGATTAACCGTCCTGTTATGTCGGAGTGAGAGGACCGCGCATAGTTTTCCCGGCGCGCCTCACGTAAAATCGGTACAGAATGTTGCCAATGAAATTTATCAGGAGACGGTAATGTCATACAGTGGCGATCGTGAATTTACTGCACCGCACATGGCGCTGGTGCCTATGGTGGTTGAACAAACCTCGCGCGGCGAGCGTTCCTACGACATCTACTCTCGCCTGCTCAAAGAGCGTGTGATCTTCCTGACCGGTCAGGTTGAGGATCATATGGCTAACCTGATCGTGGCGCAGATGCTGTTTCTGGAAGCTGAGAATCCTGAAAAAGACATTTACCTCTACATTAACTCGCCAGGCGGCGTGATTACTGCGGGAATGTCTATTTATGACACAATGAAATTTATCAAGCCTGATGTAAGTACCATTTGTATGGGCCAGGCTTGTTCAATGGGCGCGTTCCTGCTGACTGCAGGCACCAAAGGCAAACGCTTCTGCCTGCCTAATTCACGTGTGATGATTCATCAGCCGCTGGGCGGATATCAGGGTCAGGCGACAGATATCGAAATCCATGCGCGTGAAATTCTGAAAGTGAAACAGCGCATGAATGAGTTGATGGCTGAGCACACCGGCAAATCGCTGGAAGAGATCGAACGCGATACCGAGCGCGATCGTTTCCTCTCAGCGGGCGAAGCGGTAGAGTATGGCTTAGTCGATTCAATCCTGACGCATCGCCAATAAGACACATCTGTCTGTCCCTTACGCTATAGTTAACGGGGAACAGGCAGATGGGTTGAATGAATATCGGCCGTTGATGTGCGGCCAGAGCCGTACAACAAATTTGGTCTGAGAAACAAAAGAGGTTAGCTGATGACAGATAAGCGCAAAGACGGTTCAGGTAAGTTGCTGTACTGCTCTTTCTGCGGCAAAAGCCAGCATGAAGTCCGTAAGCTAATTGCCGGGCCGTCAGTGTACATTTGCGATGAGTGCGTTGATCTCTGCAACGACATCATTCGTGAAGAGATCAAAGAAGTTGCGCCGCATCGCGAGCGCAGCTCACTGCCGACGCCGCATGAAATCCGCCATCACCTTGATGATTATGTAATTGGTCAAGAAAGGGCGAAGAAAGTGCTCGCGGTAGCGGTATACAACCACTACAAACGCTTGCGCAATGGCGATACCAGCAATGGCATCGAACTGGGCAAAAGTAACATTTTGCTGATCGGTCCAACCGGTAGCGGTAAAACCCTGCTGGCAGAAACGCTGGCGCGCTTACTGGATGTGCCATTTACCATGGCCGATGCCACTACGCTGACCGAAGCGGGCTATGTGGGTGAAGATGTTGAAAACATCATCCAGAAGCTGCTGCAAAAATGTGACTACGACGTGCAGAAAGCACAGCGCGGCATTGTCTACATCGATGAGATCGACAAGATTTCTCGTAAGTCAGACAACCCGTCGATCACCCGTGACGTTTCGGGCGAAGGTGTACAGCAAGCGCTGTTGAAACTGATTGAAGGCACCGTGGCTGCCGTACCGCCGCAGGGTGGACGTAAACACCCGCAGCAGGAATTCTTGCAGGTTGATACCTCTAAGATTCTGTTCATCTGTGGTGGCGCATTTGCCGGTCTCGACAAAGTGATTTCTCAACGCGTTGAGACAGGATCCGGTATCGGCTTCGGTGCAACGGTGAAAGGTAAATCGCAGAAAGCGAGCGAAGGTGAACTGCTGTCGCAGGTTGAACCTGAAGATCTGATTAAATTTGGCCTGATTCCTGAATTCATTGGTCGTCTACCGGTTGTGGCAACGCTGAGCGAACTGAGCGAAGAGGCGTTGATTCAGATCCTGCGTGAGCCTAAGAACGCGTTAACAAAACAGTATCAGGCGCTGTTCAATCTTGAAGGCGTTGAACTTGAGTTCCGTGACGAGGCATTAACGGCTATCGCCAAAAAAGCGATGTCGCGTAAAACAGGTGCTCGTGGTCTGCGCTCCATCGTGGAAGGCGCACTACTCGAAACCATGTATGACTTGCCTTCAATGGATGATATCGAAAAAGTAGTGATTGATGAGTCAGTTATTGAGGGTCAATCTGAGCCAATGTTGATTTATGGAAAGCACGAAGCCCAGGCTTCTGGTGAATAAATAAACAATCGCACTACGTTGATGTCTTAAAAAAGGGGAAAATCTTTCCCCTTTTGTTTTTCTCTCGCCAGTGACATTGAATGTCGTACAAGCATCCCCATATACTCAATATCCTGTGGGTTTAACTGCAAAACCTCAATTACGCGGTACCCATCACCTGGCGGACATTAAACTAAGAGAGAGCTCTATGAATCCTGAGCGTTCTGAACGCATTGAAATCCCCGTGTTGCCTTTGCGCGACGTGGTGGTTTATCCGCACATGGTAATTCCGTTGTTTGTTGGCCGGGAAAAATCGATTCGGTGCCTAGAAGCCGCGATGGATCATGATAAAAAAATCATGCTGGTTGCACAGAAAGAGGCTTCAACGGATGAACCTGGCATTAACGATCTCTTCTCAGTAGGGACCGTCGCTTCTGTATTGCAGATGCTGAAACTTCCAGACGGCACAGTAAAAGTGTTGGTTGAAGGTTTGCAGCGCGCGCACATCACCACGCTGGCGGATAATGGCGACCATTTCGTTGCTCAAGCCGAATACCTGATCTCACCTGAAATTGAAGAGCGTGAGCAGGAAGTGCTGGTGCGCACGGCCATCAACCAGTTTGAAGGCTATATCAAGCTCAACAAAAAGATCCCGCCTGAGGTATTAACTTCCCTCAACAGCATCGACGATGCGGCCCGTCTGGCCGACACCGTAGCCGCGCATATGCCGCTAAAACTGGCTGACAAACAGTCGGTGCTGGAGATGTCCGACGTCAATGAACGTCTGGAATATCTGATGGCGATGATGGAATCAGAAATCGATCTGCTGCAGGTTGAGAAGCGCATTCGCAACCGCGTTAAGAAGCAGATGGAGAAAAGCCAGCGCGAGTATTACCTGAATGAGCAAATGAAAGCCATTCAGAAAGAGCTGGGCGAAATGGATGACGCGCCTGACGAATACGAGGCGCTGAAACGTAAAATTGAAGCGGCAAAAATGCCGACTGAAGCGCGTGAAAAAGCGGAAGCTGAACTGCAGAAGCTGAAAATGATGTCGCCGATGTCTGCAGAAGCTACGGTAGTTCGTGGTTACATCGACTGGATGGTACAGGTTCCATGGGTCGCGCGCAGCAAGGTGAAAAAAGACCTGCGTAAAGCGCAAGAGACACTGGATATCGACCATTATGGTTTAGAGCGCGTCAAAGACCGCATCCTTGAGTACCTTGCGGTGCAAAGTCGCGTTAGCAAAATCAAAGGGCCGATTCTGTGCCTCGTTGGACCGCCAGGCGTAGGTAAAACCTCGCTGGGCCAGTCAATTGCTAAGGCTACCGGACGCAAATATGTGCGTATGGCGCTGGGCGGTGTACGTGATGAAGCGGAAATCCGCGGACATCGTCGCACCTACATCGGTTCTATGCCGGGCAAACTGATCCAGAAAATGGCGAAAGTCGGCGTGAAAAACCCGCTGTTCCTGCTGGATGAGATCGACAAGATGTCGTCTGATATGCGTGGCGATCCAGCTTCAGCGCTGCTTGAGGTGCTGGATCCCGAGCAGAACATTGCGTTCAACGATCACTATCTGGAAGTCGATTACGATCTCTCTGACGTGATGTTTGTGGCGACCTCCAACTCCATGAACATTCCGGCACCGCTGCTTGACCGTATGGAAGTGATTCGTCTTTCCGGTTATACCGAAGATGAAAAGCTGAACATCGCTAAGCAACATTTGCTGCCGAAGCAAATTGAGCGTAATGCGCTGAAAGACAAAGAGATTACTGTCGATGATAGCGCCATTGTCGGTATTATTCGCTATTACACCCGTGAAGCGGGCGTGCGTAGTCTGGAGCGCGAACTCTCCAAGCTGTGCCGTAAAGCGGTAAAAACGCTGCTGATGGACAAATCGAAAAAACATATCGTGATCAACGGTGACAACCTCAAGGATTTCCTTGGCGTACAGCGCTTTGATTATGGTCGTGCTGAAAGCGAAAGCCGCGTGGGGCAAGTCACCGGGTTGGCATGGACAGAAGTGGGCGGCGATCTGCTGACCATCGAAACCGCATGCGTGCCAGGCAAAGGAAAACTTACCTATACCGGTTCGCTGGGCGAAGTGATGCAGGAATCGATTCAGGCCGCGCTGACAGTTGTGCGTGCGCGTGCGGAGAAACTCGGCATCAATGCTGATTTCTACGAAAAACGCGACATCCACGTGCATGTGCCTGAAGGTGCAACACCAAAGGATGGTCCGAGTGCAGGTATCGCCATGTGCACCGCGCTGGTCTCTTGCTTAACCGGTAATCCGGTGCGTTCTGATGTGGCGATGACAGGCGAAATTACATTGCGTGGTTTGGTCCTGCCGATCGGCGGCCTGAAAGAAAAACTGCTCGCAGCACACCGCGGTGGCATTAAAACGGTACTGATCCCGGACGAAAACAAGCGCGATTTGGAAGATATTCCACAGAACGTGATTGCCGATCTGGAGATTCACCCGGTGAAGCGTATTGAAGAAGTGCTGAACCTGGCACTCGAAAATGCGCCTTACGGCATGCAGGTTGCAACCGCAAAATAGTGATTAGCGGCATAAACCGCTAAAAAGCGAAGCTGGCAGGCAAAATGGTGCTTGCCAGCTTTTTTTTGTGCCGCTAACTTAGTGGGCTGCTGGATCAACGATTAAGATGAATACCGTTGTTTCGGCTCCACAGGCTTGATATAACTTGCTGCGCGTTCGCACCGGGCGGGAAGCACGGGTGCGATGTGAATAATAAAAGAGGGGATGAATAGAGTGAATAAGTCACAGTTGATCGACAAAATTGCTGCAGATGCTGACATTTCTAAAGCAGCAGCGGGACGTGTTTTAGATGCATTCATGGACTCCGTTACCGAAGCTCTGAAAGGCGGTGATGAAGTGGCACTGGTCGGTTTCGGTACTTTCTCTGTGCGTGAGCGTGCAGCTCGTACAGGCCGTAACCCACAAACCGGTAAAGAGCTGACCATTCCGGCTGGTAAAGTTCCGGGCTTCCGTGCGGGTAAAGCACTGAAAGATTCCGTCAATTAATGACCGCTGATACCTCCATTGAAGCATTTTCTTCCATGGATTGAGGACGCAAAAGCCGTTCTCATGTAACATACGGGCACATCATTTTTGATGTGCCTTTTTTATTCTTGATGCGCGGCGATAGCCTATGGTTGTTGTCTCCGCATGGTTGCCAACTGCCAGCCTGAACAGCAGTTGCACGATGATGACATCGTGTCAAAGCTTTACATTCACACTACAGCGGAGTGTTGTCATACCATGATGGACAATTTACGCGCGGCGTCGAATCATGTCGTGCTCAAGATTATTTTGGGATTGATCATCCTGTCTTTCGTACTCACCGGGGTGGGCAACTACCTGATTGGTGGCGGCAATGATTATGCTGCTAAAGTTAATGGTCACGAGATCAGTCGCGCAGAACTGGAGCAGGGCTATAACAATGAGCGCAATCGTCAGCAGCAGATGCTAGGCGATCAGTTCTCGCAGTTAGCCAGCAATGAAGGTTATATGCAGCAAATGCGTCAACAGGCGCTGTCGCAATTGATTGATCAGGCGTTGCTCGATCAGTACATCAAAGATCTGCACATTGGCATTAGCGATGAGCAGGTTAAGCAGGCGATTTTCAATCAAAAAGCTTTCCAGACCAACGGTAAGTTCGATAACGCTAAATATAGCGGTCTGATAACCAGCATGGGCTTTACGGCAGATCAATACGCCGAAGCACTGCGTAAGCAGCTGGCAACCCAGCAGCTGATCAACGCGATTGCTAATACCGATTTCATGCTGAAAGGCGAAACCGGCAAGCTGGTCGATCTGGTTTCACAGCAGCGTGAAATCCGTCAGGCGGTAATTGATGTCAACGCACTTGCGGCTAAGCAGACTGCCAGTGATGAAGAGGTCAGCCAATATTATCAGCAGCATCAAAACAGCTTTATGGCACCGGAGCAGTTCCGCGTAAGCTATATCAAAATGGATGCCGCGAGCCTGCAGGAAAACGCCAGCGAAGCAGATATTCAGAGCTGGTACGATCAACATAAAGCCGATTACTCACAGCCACAGCGTAACCGCTACAGCGTGATTCAGACCAAAACGGAAGCCGATGCAAACGCGGTTGTTGAGGCGCTTAAGAAGGGTGAAGATTTCGCCGCACTGGCGAAAAGCAAATCCATCGACCCCATTTCAGCCCGCAAAGGCGGCGACATGGGTTGGCTGGAACCTAACACTACGCCAGATGAGCTGAAAAACGCCAACCTGACGCAGAAAGGCCAGCTTTCCGGCGCTATCAAATCTTCTGTTGGTTTCCTGGTGGTGCGTCTGGATGACATCCAGCCGGAGCAGGTCAAGCCGCTGGCTGAAGTACATGACGCCATTGCCGACAAAGTGAAACAAGAAAAAGCGGTTGATGCTTTCTACAAGATGCAGCAGAAGGTGAGCGAAGCGGCCAGCAACGATAACGAATCGCTGGCAGGTGCTGCGCAGGCTTCAGGTCTTAAAGTGGCGGAAACCGGCTGGATTACGCGTGATAATCTGCCAGCCGATCTGGATTTCGACCAGGTTAAGCAGGCCATCTTTAACGGTGGTTTAGTGGGACAGAACGGTGCGCCAGGAAACAATTCCGACATCATCTCTGTAGATGGCGATCGCGCCTTCGTCTTGCGTATCAGCGAGCATAAGCCGGAAGCGGTGAAGCCGTTGGATCAGGTTAAAGCGCAGATTGTGGATACCCTGAAGCACGATAAAGCAACGCAACAGGCGAAAGCACAAGCAGACAAACTGCTGGCCGATCTGAAAGCCGGCAAAGCGGATGCACTGCAAGCTGCGGGCCTGACGCTGAGCGCCAGCAAATCGTTTGATCGTAACGCGCAAGATCCAGTGGCACAGTCGGCCTTTAATCTGCCACAACCGACGGATAATAAGCCGTCCTGGGGCGTGAGCGAAGATATGCAGGGCAACGTGGTGCTGGTTGCGTTGGATAAAGTCAGTGCGGGCAATATGCCGCAAGCGCAGATCGATGAGATGGTGAAAGGTGTGACGCAAAATAATGCGCAAATCGCCTTCGAAGCGCTGCTGGAAAACCTGCGTAAAGAGGCGAAGATTAAGTACGGCGCCGCTGCACAAAACCAGTAAGCCTCACAAAAAAAGTTAAATCACTGCAATATCGAAAGGCCGCTTATGCGGCCTTTTCCATTTCTGAAATTGCCCTTTTGAGCCCTGATTTCAGCTGTGACACCCTGCTGTGGCTGTCAAACACAAGGAGAAACACAGCATGGTGAAATCAACGTTTCAAGCCCTATGCATTACGCTGGCGCTGGGTGGCGCAGTTTATACCACCGGACTGGCGGCTGCCGAAAGTCCCAGCGAAACGCAGTCGACCCAGGTCTCAACGCCACAGGAAGGGCAGGTCAGCATCAATTCTGCCACCGCCGAACAACTCGCCGCAGGTATGAATGGTATTGGACTGAAAAAAGCTCAGGCGATTGTCAGTTATCGCGAGCAGTACGGTCCGTTTACTGCCATTGAGCAACTTAAGGAGGTTCCCGGTATTGGCAGCGCATTGATTGAGCGGAATAGCGATCGGCTTAAACTGTGAAGCGACTCGCGACTTTGAAGGAATGAAATAGCCTGAATTCAGGCTGTGCTATGCTCAACAGGTCTTACCAGTTGTCATTCTCAGCCTGAACAGGAGCTACAATGCAAACCACAATTAAAGTGCGCGGTTATCATCTGGATGTTTATCAGCACGTGAATAACGCGCGCTATCTGGAGTTTCTTGAAGAGGCGCGCTGGCAGTGGCTGGAGGATGTCGATGCGTTTCATTGGCTGATGGAGCAGCAGTTGGCGTTTGTGGTGGTCAATATTAATATCAATTACCGTCGTCCAGCGGTGCTGGGCGACGTACTCAATATTGAAAGTGAAGTGTCACAGCTGAGCGGTAAAAGCGGTGTCATTACACAGCGGGTGCTGCTGGCCAGTGATAACTCAGTTGTGGCCGATGCCGCACTGACTTTTGTTTGTATTGATTTGCGCACGCAAAAAGCGGTACCGATGGAAGGAGAATTACGTGAGCGTTTGGCTTCTCTGATGGCGGAAAGTGACTGACGCCAGTGGCGCCAGTGTAAGTCGCGGCCTAATCAGTTGAGGCCGCTTTTTTGTTTCATTGCTGCCATTACGGCTGACGCATTAGCCTGATAATCTGCCAGGCCTCGAGCCCGTAAGTGGCAAGCCGCGCATTCACCACAGCCATCGCCTTTCACGCCGTTATAACAAGTGAGGGTTTCTGCACGCACCAGCGGCAACTGTTGCCAGTAATCAGCCAGCGCCCAGGTTTCGGCTTTGTTCAGCCACATCAGTGGCGTTTCAAAGCGAATATTGCGCGCCATACCAAGGCTCACAGCGTTGTTGAGCGCTTTTACAAACTCATCCCGGCAATCCGGATAGCCAGAGAAATCCGTTTCACACACGCCGGTGATCACGGCCTCTGCTTCAACCTGATAGGCGTAAATTGCGGCCAGCGTCAGGAACAGAATATTGCGGCCCGGCACAAAGGTGCTCGGTAAACCGCTGGCATTAGGATCGTAAGTGGGCACGGGAATGTTGTCGCGCGTTAGGCTGCTGACGGCGAGTTCATTAAGCAGCGTAACATCCAGTACTTTGTGCGCGCGTGCGCCCAGCTGGTGTGACAGCGCTGCCGCAACCTCAATTTCTTCACGATGACGCTGACCGTAATCAAAAGTGACGCAATGCACTTCATCGTAGTGTTGCAGCGCCTGAATTAAACACGTGGTGGAGTCTTGTCCGCCACTAAAAACCACAACAGCTCGTTTCATTTGTTCTTCCCCAAAATTCAGTGTGCCTATGGTACTGGCTCAGGCAAGGGCTGAACAGTGTTGGCAGCCGTTGGCGGTGGGATCCATGCTCGGGTGAAATCAAACCAGCCCAAACTGTTAAGCTGGATACCTTCCACGCCCGGTGGCGCAAATACCTGATAGCGATAGTTAAACAGGGGGAGCAGATAGCCATCGCTCATCAGCTGCTGGAACAGCTGTTGGGTTAAAGCACTGCGCTGCATCGCACTATCCTGCTGAGCAATGGCGCTCAGGGCGGGTTGCAATACTTTTGCGCGCAGCGGCAGCCATAGCGGATCATTCTCCAGCCAGTTTACCAAAGTAAACAGCGGAGCATCGCCAATCAGTCGATCGCCCATCACCACATCGGCCTGACTAAGATCGCTATCATCGCGCCAGCTTTTTACATCATGAAAGACGCAGGTAAGGGCGCAGCCGTATTGCGCTAATAGCGGAACCAATGCCTGTGCCATCACATGCAGTTCAACCGGTAAATGGTAATGCAACGTTAGCGTTTGCGGCAGTGCTATCGCATCACTTGCTGCTAATGGCACCGGCCAGCCAGGCAACAACTCATGACTGGGAGTAATCAACCCTTCAGCCAGCGGTAGCTGCTGAATCACGCCGCTGCGCTGAATTAGGGCAATCAATAATTGGGCCTGTTTGGTGCTGAAATGTGACGAGATACGCGGTGCCAGATAGCAAAATCCCAGGCTGATACTGCGGTCAACCGATCGCAGCTTATCCAGTTCATCCGGATCGCCAATGGCAATTTGTACCGGGTGGCTACAGCTGGTGCCGAGGTCACGATCAAACAGTTGTGGTGTGATCCAATATTCCATGCGCTGTATCAGCGGGCGCTGAAAGTGCCAGCGAGTATGGCTCTCCAGCCGCACCATTTCAGGAGTGAAATGAGTCAGTTTCCAGGGACCGCTACCAATATCAGCTAAGTCTGGATGAGGTAACAAGCAAAACTGATGCGCAAGCCGCTGCGGTAGCCAGTAATCACTTTCATTTAACTGGATGCGAATGGCCAGAGGATGCGGGGCTTCAATCTTTTCAATGGCCGATAGCAGACGTAAGCCGCGCGGAGTTTGCCTGATCTGCATCAGTTGTTCGACCAACTGCGCGGCCTGCATGGGCTCATCGTTATGCCAGCTAAGCTGTGGACGCAGCCAGAAGTACCAATCCCTGCCGCTGGCATCGTGCTGCCAATGATGGGCGATATCACCTTCAACATCATTACCGCGAAACCGCGTTAATCCTGAGAAAATTTGTCGCGCCAAATGCTGTTCAGCGCGTCCGGTTAGTTGCAGAGGGCGCAATGGCTCCATTGGACGGTAGTAGGGGATACGCAGCACCGGAGACTGGTTCTGCCATTGCCCACCCATCAGTGGCCGCAGCATTTTCACCAGCCGTTCAGGATCGAGATCCAACACCTGCAATGCCTGCACCGCTTCGCCGGCGTCAAGCTGTTGAGTTAACAGTTGTTGACGCAGCTGCTCTGGCGATACTAAAAAAGTCAGTTCGCCCTGTTTGCCGCGCCCTGATTCGCCACGCCAGCGCAGCCACCCAATCTCTTGCCATTGTCGTAGTAGCGTGCGCACATGGCGCTCGCTGCAAAAACAGTGCTGCGCCATCGCGGCGACGCTAAGGCGTTGCGTCTCACCGTGACTGAGTTGCCAAAGACGTTGAAATTGATTAACCCGATGAAGTTCGCGCATCGCTAAACCCGGAACAGTTTTAATGAAGTATTCACTATTAGTTCCGTAATTACCAGGTGATAGTAAGCTCCTCACTCAGACAGGAGAATTCGCATGGCACGCCTCGCGGCATTTGATATGGACGGTACACTGCTTCTGCCCACGCATCGTTTAGGGAATGAAACGCTGGCAAGTTTGCATGCGTTGCATGAGCGCGGTGTAACCCTGGCTTTTGCCACCGGCCGACATCTCATGGATATGCAGCGTGTGCGCGATCAAATTACCTTGCCGGCATGGCTGATTACCGGCAATGGCACGCGTATTCACGATTTGGAAGGCAACCAGCTTTACGGCTGTGATTTAACCTCATCGGTGGCAGAAGAGGTGATTCATACCCATTGGCAAACCCCTGCTTCGATTCATATTTTCAACGACGAAGGCTGGTTTACCGATAAGCCGCTGCTCGGCGCGCTTGAGGCGCATGCTATGAGCGGTTTCCATTATCAGCTGCGTGATTTGCGCCAGATGTCAGCGCATGAGGTCACCAAGATCTGTTTTATTGCACCTCACGAGATGTTGCAGGCATTGCGCAGTGAATTGCAGGCAGCGCTGGGCGAGCGGGCGAATATTTGCTTTTCCGCGTGGGATTGTCTGGAAGTGTTACCGGTCGATTGCCATAAAGGCGCAGCGCTGGGGCGTTTGTGCCAGCATCTTTCGCTGTCGTTGGCGGACTGCATGGCGTTTGGCGACGCGATGAACGACCGTGAAATGCTGGAACGCGTCGGCCGCGGGTTCATTATGGGCAACGCGATGAATCAACTTAAAACGTCGTTGCCCCACCTGCCGATTATTGGCCATTGCGAGGCACAGGCGGTGTCTCACTACTTAAATCACTGGATGACCACACCACACCTCGATTATTCCCCCGAATGCTGAGGCTTACAGTGAACCGGACAGGACGTCCGGTTTTTTATTGCAGTTCACGGATCCAGGGCTCGATGTCACCGATATTCAGCTTCACCCAGTCTGCATTGTAATAGGTGTCGGGATAGCGTTCCCCGCTGTCGCACAGCAATGTCACCAGCGAGCCTTGCTCACCTGTTTCACGCATACGTTTTGCCACCTGCAGCATCCCCCAGAAATTAGTACCCGTTGAGGCGCCAGGACGACGTCCAAGGATCTGCTCTAGCTGCAGCATCGCGGCAACAGTTGCGCCGTCGGGCACTTTCATCATTTCGTCAATCACGTCGGGTAAAAAGGACGGTTCAACGCGCGGCCGACCAATGCCTTCAATTAAGCTCCCGCGATTGCTACGCAGCGCAGGATTGCGGCTGTGCCAGTAATCGAAAAACACGGAATGCTGTGGATCCACGACCAGCAGGCGCGTGTTGTGGCCCTGATAGCGGATGTAGCGGCCTAAGGTGGCTGATGTGCCGCCGGTGCCTGCGCTCATGATCACCGTATGCGGTACCGGGAACGGTTCGTGGGACATCTGACGAAAAATGCTTTCAGCGATGTTGTTATTACCGCGCCAGTCCGTAGCGCGCTCGGCATAGGTGAACTGATCCATAAAATGGCCATTGAGATCACGCGCTAACCGTTCCGATTCGCTGTAAAGCTGGCAGGGATCGGCAACGAAATGGCACTCGCCACCATAGAAACGAATCATCTCGATCTTGCGTTTGGCGGTGCTGGCGGGCATCACTGCGATAAACGGCAGGCCAAGCAATCGCGCGAAGTAGGCTTCTGATACCGCAGTACTGCCCGATGACGCTTCGATGATCGGCGTATTTTCACGGATACGACCATTAACCAAACCATAGAGAAATAGCGAGCGCGCCAGTCGATGTTTCAGGCTGCCGGTGGGATGCGTGCTTTCATCCTTCAGATAGAAGTGAATGCCGGGAAAATCATCCAGCGCGAAGCGGATCAGATGCGTATCCGCCGAGCGCTGAAAATCGGCGTTAATTTCATTGATGGCGTGGCGAACCCAGGGCGTTTGCATGTTGCTTTTCCGTGATCATTATTGCGCACAGTGTAAGGCACTGGCAGGAAAAAGAGGTTGCCTTAATCCGGTTATAATGGTGCGATTAGAGAAAATTTTTCTCCGGGAGTGGCCGATGTTAGATAAAACTGACCGCACTCTGCTGTCAATGCTGCAACAGGATTGCACATTGTCGCTGCAGACATTAGCCGATGCGGTAAATCTCACCACAACACCCTGCTGGAAACGCCTGAAAAAACTGGAAGATGATGGCATTATTCGTGCGCGCGTGGCCTTGATCGATGGCGAAAAGATTGGTCTATCTCTTACTGCCTTTATGTTTGTTAAAACCCAGCAGCACAGCAGCGAATGGTTCAGGCAATTCGTCAGCGTGGTGCAGCAAATGCCGGAAGTGATGGCGTTTTACCGCATGGCAGGCGAGTACGATTATCTGTTGCGCATTCAGGTCGCGGATATGAAGAGTTACGACGGTTTTTACAAACGTCTGGTGAATGGCGTGCCGGGCCTGATGGATGTGACCTCCAGTTTTGCCATGGAAGAAATTAAATACACCACCGCCTTGCCGGTAGCGCCTTAACGGGCACATAAAGAGACAGTCTTGTGCGATTATTCAGTCAGTTAAGTTGGTATTTCTTGCGCGAGTGGCGGCGGTATTTAGGTGCCGTCAGCTTGCTGATTGTGATTGCGCTTCTGCAATTGCTGCCACCGCATGTGGTGGGCGTGATTGTCGATGGCGTGACACAGCATACTCTGGACGCAGGGCAGATCTTCATGTGGATCGGCATCATGCTGGTGACGGCTGTTGTGGTCTATTTGCTGCGTTACGTCTGGCGCGTGCTGCTATTCGGGGCCTCCTATCAGCTGGCGGTGGAACTACGTGAGGATTTCTATCGTCAACTCAGTCGTCAGCATCCGGCGTTTTATCTGCGCCACCGCACTGGCGATCTTATCGCGCGTGCCACCAATGATGTTGATCGCGTTGTTTTTGCTGCGGGTGAAGGCGTGCTGACGCTGGTGGATTCTTTGGTGATGGGGCTAGTGGTGCTGGCGGTGATGAGCACGCAAATCAGCTGGCAGCTTACGCTGCTGGCACTGGTACCGATGCCGATTATGGCGTTCGTCATTCAGAAAGATGGCGCCCGTTTGCATCAGCGCTTCAAAGTCGCCCAGGCGGCGTTTTCCAGCCTCAACGATCAAACTCAGGAAAGCCTGACCAGTATTCGCATGATCAAAGCCTTTGGCCTGGAAGTTCATCAGTCGCAACAGTTTTCAGACATTGCCGCGGATACTGGCAAGAAAAACCTGCATGTGGCGCGCGTCGATGCGCGTTTCGATCCCACCATCTATATTGCGGTCGGGATATCCAATCTGCTGGCGATCGCCGGCGGCGGCTGGATGGTGTGGAACGGCAGTTTAACGCTCGGTCAGCTCACCAGCTTCGTGATGTATCTCGGTCTGATGATTTGGCCAATGCTGGCGCTGGCCTGGATGATCAATATTGTTGAGCGCGGTAGCGCGGCATGGAGTCGCATTCGCTCGCTGCTGGCAGAAGTGCCTGCGGTTGAGGATGGACAGAAAGTGTTGCCCGCCGACCCCGGCGATCTGCACGTCGCGATCCGCGAATTTCGCTATCCAGCCAGTTCCGGCGCCGTTCTCAGCCATATTAACTTCCAGCTAAAACCGGGCCAGATGCTCGGTTTATGTGGCCCAACCGGGTGCGGCAAGAGTACGTTGCTGAGCCTGATTCAGCGTCATTTCGATATCGACCAAGGAGATATTCGCTATCACAATACCCCGCTGCAGCAGCTACGGCTTGATAGCTGGCGCAGTCGTTTGGCGGTGGTGAGTCAAACGCCATTTCTGTTCTCCGACACCATTGCCAATAATCTGGCGCTCGGTCGCCCAAATGCCACGCAGCAAGAGCTGGAACAAGTGGCGAAAATGGCCTGCGTGCATGACGATATTCTACGCCTGCCCCAAGGTTATGAAACCGAAGTGGGCGAGCGCGGCGTGATGCTGTCTGGTGGACAGAAGCAGCGCATCTCAATTGCGCGTGCACTGTTGCTGAATGCCGAAATCCTGATTCTTGATGATGCGCTGTCGGCGGTTGATGGTCGTACGGAACATGACATCCTGCATAACCTGCGTCAGTGGGGAAAAGGCCGCACGTTAATTATCAGTGCGCACCGTTTGTCGGCGCTGACCGAGGCCAGTGAAATTCTGGTGCTGCAGCATGGCGCGGTGGCGCAGCGTGGCGATCATGACACCTTAACAGCCAAAGAGGGCTGGTATCGCGATATGTACCGCTATCAGCAGCTAGAAGCCGCATTAGATGAGGATGAAGTGGCAGAAGGAGCACGCCGTGGCTAAATCACAACGTTTATGGCCAACGCTGAAACGATTACTGGCGTACGGCAAACCGTGGCGTAAATCGCTATGGCTGGCGGTAGGAATGCTGTGGATTGCAGCTGCTGCGGAAGTTACCGGGCCCGTGCTGGTCAGCTACTTTATCGATAATCTGGTGGCGAAACATCAGATGCCGTGGGGGATTGCGGCTGGGCTGCTGGTGAGCTTCGTTCTGCTGCAATTGCTGGCGGCCGGTTTGCACTATTTTCAGGCGCTGCTGTTTAACCGTGCGGCCATTGGCGTAGTGCAGCAACTGCGCGTTGATGTGATGAACGCGGCGTTGCGTCAACCGCTCAGCGCTTTTGATACGCAGCCGGTCGGACAAATTATCTCGCGCGTCACTAATGACACCGAAGTGATCAAAGATCTTTACGTCACCGTGGTCGCCACCGTATTGCGTGCTGCTGCGCTGATTGGTGCGATGCTGGTGGCGATGTTCTCGCTTGATTGGCGTATGGCGCTGGTGGCGCTGGTGATTTTCCCGCTGGTGCTGACGGTGATGATGATTTATCAACGCTTCAGTACGCCAATTGCCCGCCGCGTGCGCAGCTATCTGGCCGACATCAATAACGGTTTCAATGAAGTGATCAACGGCATGAGCGTGATCCAACAGTTTCGCCAGCAGGCACGTTTTGGTGAGCGCATGGGCGAAGCGAGTCGTTCGCACTATCTGGCGCGGATGGAAACGCTGCGGCTGGACGGTTTTCTGTTGCGTCCGTTGCTGAGCTTGTTCTCCGCCATGATTCTGTGCGGTTTGTTGATGCTGTTTAGCTTCGCCACGCCGGGCGTGTTTGAGGTTGGCGTGCTTTATGCGTTCATCACGTATCTTGGCCGACTCAATGAACCCTTGATTGAATTAACCACGCAGCAGTCGATGCTGCAACAGGCGGTGGTATCAGGCGAACGCATTTTTGAACTGATGGATGCCGTGCAGCAAGGCTACGGCGCAGATGATCGGCCGCTGGCGTCAGGAGAGATTTCCCTGCGCGATGTGAGCTTTGCTTATCGTGATAACCGCGACGTACTGAGCAATATTAATCTTGACGTGCCAGCGCGCAATTTTGTGGCGCTGGTTGGGCATACCGGCAGCGGGAAAAGTACCTTAGCCAACCTGTTAATGGGCTATTATCCGGTAACACGCGGCACTATCGAACTGGATGGTCGTCCGTTGCCGCTGCTATCACACGCAGCCCTGCGCCAAAGCATCGCCATGGTGCAGCAGGATCCGGTGGTGCTGGCAGATTCGTTGCTGGCCAACGTCCGCTTAGGGCGCGACATCCCAGAAGAGCAAGTGTGGCAAGCGCTGGAAACCGTGCAGCTGGCATCGCTGGCGCGCAGCATGTCTGATGGGATTTACACGCGCCTTGGCGAGCAGGGCAATAACCTCTCGGTTGGACAGAAACAGCTGCTGGCACTGGCGCGCGTGCTGGTGTCATTGCCGCAGATTCTGATCCTTGATGAAGCCACTGCCAATATCGATTCCGGGACTGAGCAAGCAATTCAACACGCATTACGCGCTCTGCGGCAGCACAGTACGTTGGTGGTGATTGCACACCGGCTTTCCACCATCACGGAAGCCGACCAGATTTTAGTGCTGCACCGTGGACAGGTGGTTGAGCGCGGTACGCATGCTGAATTGCTGGCTCAGCAGGGACGTTATTGGCAAATGTATCAGCTGCAGCAGGCTGGCGATGAACTCGCAGCGGGCATTCCCGTACATGCTGAAGGGTGACTTGCACCTTTTTTGCACAGTTTTATCGGAATGTTCTGTATTGATGCACTGCTTTGAGGCTGTAGGCACCATAACAGTGCAACTTTGCAACACCTTACTCTTTCCCTCTGCCAAAGTTGCGTCGCGCTTCACATAACGAAGCGTGATGCAGCGCGCCTATTCTACTGACATTCCACTTTTTTTATTTATGGCACAGCCTTTGCTTATATCCCTACGTGTCCGCGAAGACTCACTCAATTTCTTATCCGGAGGGGAACGTATGAAGCTGGTTACCGTGGTAATCAAACCATTTAAGCTGGAGGACGTGCGTGAAGCCTTATCCTCTATTGGCATTCAGGGACTGACAGTGACCGAAGTTAAAGGTTTTGGTCGCCAGAAAGGTCACGCAGAGCTTTATCGCGGTGCCGAGTACAGCGTTAACTTCCTGCCAAAAGTAAAAATTGATATCGCTATTGCGGACGATCAACTCGACGAAGTGGTCGATGTTATCAGCAAAGCCGCTTATACCGGCAAAATTGGCGACGGCAAGATTTTCGTCGCGGAACTGCAGCGCGTCATTCGTATTCGCACCGGCGAGACCGACGAAGCAGCACTGTAACTGGGGCTCTGAATTGTGATGGGATGGAAAGAAATGAATAAAGTAATGACGAAGTTGGGCCTCACCAGCCTCGCGCTGTTACCCTCGCTGGCCATGGCGGCCGCGCCTGCCGTAGCCGATAAAGCCGATAATGCCTTTATGATGATCTGTACCGCGCTGGTACTGTTCATGTCCATTCCGGGTATCGCTTTGTTCTACGGCGGTTTGATCCGCGGTAAGAACGTGCTCTCCATGCTGACCCAGGTTGCCGTGACTTTCTCGCTGGTATGCGTGCTGTGGGTGATTTATGGCTACTCACTGGCCTTCAGTGAAGGCAACGCCTTCTTCGGGAACTTCCAGTGGGCGATGCTGAAGAATATTGAGCTGAAAGCCGTGATGGGCAGTTTCTACCAATATATTCACGTGGCTTTCCAGGCATCATTTGCCTGTATCACCGTCGGCCTGATTGTGGGCGCCCTGGCAGAACGTATTCGCTTCTCTGCGGTGCTGATTTTCGTTGTCGTGTGGTTGACGCTGGCTTACCTGCCAATCGCACACATGGTGTGGGCGGGCGGCTTGCTGGCACAAGATGGCGCGCTCGATTTTGCAGGTGGTACCGTTGTCCATATCAATGCCGCAGTTGCTGGTTTGGTGGGGGCTTACCTGGTTGGCAAGCGTGCAGGGTTCGGTAAAGAAGCGTTCAAACCGCATAACCTGCCGATGGTGTTCCTCGGTACTGCGATCCTGTACGTCGGTTGGTTTGGTTTTAATGCCGGTTCAGCTTCCTCTGCGAACGAAATCGCTGCGCTGGCCTTCCTGAATACCGTCGTGGCAACTGCGGGCGCTGTTTTGTCGTGGGTGTTTGGCGAGTGGGCGGTGCGTGGTAAACCTTCTCTGTTGGGTGCGTGCTCAGGTTTTATCGCGGGCCTGGTGGCGATTACTCCTGCCTGTGGTTACGTTGGTGTCGGCGGCGCGCTGATCATCGGCCTGGCGGGTGGCTTAGCCGGTCTGTGGGGCGTGACGACGCTGAAAAGATGGCTGCGCGTTGATGACCCGTGTGATGTGTTCGGTGTGCACGGCGTATGCGGTATCCTCGGCTGTATCCTGACGGGTGTATTTGCCTCCTCTTCACTGGGCGGCGTGGGCTACGCAGAAGGCGTGACCATGGGACATCAGGTTTGGGTGCAGTTGTTCAGCGTTGGTGTAACCATCGTCTGGACCGCAGTTGTTGCCTTTATCGGCTTCAAACTGGCGGATATGATTGTTGGCCTGCGTGTTCCGGAAGATCAGGAACGTGAAGGTTTGGATGTGAACAGCCACGGCGAGAACGCTTACAACCAGTAAGTATCGGGCTGAAGAAGAGCAGTGCGCTAAAACTATAAAAAGTACAAGGGGCGATGATTTCGCCCCTTTTTTTATGCGTCGCGTTGGCGCATCACGCCTTCCTGTACCGTGGTTGCCACAAGGGTGCCATCCTGCTTGTAAAATTCACCGCGCACAAAGCCCCGTGCGCTGGACGCAGAGGTACTTACCACGCTGTACAGCAGCCATTCTGATAAGTCGAACGGGCGATGGAACCACATAGAGTGATCGATGGTGGCGACTTGCATATCGGCCTCAAGGAAGCCTTTGCCGTGCGGCTGCAGAGCAACGGGTAAGAAGTTGAGATCGGAAGCATAACCCAGCAAGTATTGGTGAATACGGCGATCTTCTGGCAGCTCGCCGTTGGCGCGGATCCACACCTGGCGAACCGGTTCGTCAACGTGCCCTTTTAACGGGTTGTGAATCTGCACAGGGCGGATATCGAGTGGACGTTCGGCGAGGAATTTTTCTTTCAGCTTGAGCGGCAAGTGCGCGGCCAGCTTTTTCGCTAAGTCTTGTTCCGAGGGGAGATTTTCCGGGCCCAGCACCTGCGGCATGCTGTTTTGATGTTCGAAACCACTTTCTGGCGCCTGGAATGAGGCCGTCATGTAAAAGATCGGCTGACCATTCTGTACCGCACTTACGCGGCGAGCGCTGAAGCTTTTACCGTCACGCAGCGTTTCAACATCATAAATGATGGCTTTATGGCTATCGCCAGGCCGCAAGAAGTAACTGTGAAAAGAGTGGATGATGCGTTCTTCAGGCACCGTTTGTTTTGCGGCGTACAGCGCCTGACCCACCACCTGGCCACCAAACACCTGGCGTAGCCCAAGATCTTCGCTCTGACCCCGAAACAGGCCTTCTTCCAGTTTTTCCAGATTCAATAAATTAAGCAGGTTGTGCAGTGCCTGGCTCATTGCGGATTCCTCAGTGTGTCTTTCGCGTCAGTGTGAAAGATCCGACCAGTTTCCGTCAATGATTTTGCCGCGATTTCAGCAAGCTGCTGGCGGCTTTGGGCGCAATGCCGATTTTTGTGCCAGAATTAAGGACATTCGGCGGCTGAAAAGCTACCCAACATATTCACCGCCGATAATCATATGTTCACAAGGAGACGACATCGATGAAACTCTGGCAAGTTATTAGCGGTATGACTTTGGCGGCAGCGATTACAGGTTGTGCTGATCACAGCAAGCCGGTGGCAACACCTACGCTGGGTTCAGCAGTAGCAGGGCAGCAGGCTGCGATCACGCAGCCTAACGTCAGTGGTTCGGTGTATATCCGCCAACGTATTGCGCTGCCGCCGGATGCGGTGCTAACCGTAACGCTCTCGGATGCTTCGCTGGCTGATGCACCGTCTAAGGTACTTTCGCAGCGCGTGGTGCGCACGGAAGGTAAACAGGCGCCGTTCCAGTTTATCTTGCCATTTAATCCGGCAGACATTCAGCCAAACGCGCGCATCCTGTTAAGCGCGGCGATTGCGATTGATGGCAAGCTGGCGTTTATTACCGATACGGTGAAACCGGTGATTAATGAGGGTGGAACCAAAGCGGAGCTGCTGTTGGTGCCGGTAACTAACGTCGCAATGCCAACCCAGCCGGGCGCAGCGACCACGGTGCCTTCTACTTCACCGACGCAGGTTACGCCATCGGCTTCGGTGCCAGCACCGACGAACTTGTAATCTTACAAATGGCATAGGCCGAGCGCTCAGGCCCGCTGCCGTGGAGTAAAGCGTCACACGCCATGGATGGCGTGTGCCGAGCGATCAGGGACGAGACAGCGGCTTTACGAAACGGTAGCGGGTCTGAGCGCGACATAGAGCACCACTAAATTTGCCACCGATATTTTTCTAATTCGATTTCCCCAGCATCACTCACTTCAATCCCTTCCGCTTCTAGCGCATCACGCTGACGAAACAGGTCATCGCCCTGCAGTGAAATGCGCCCATGGCGATTGATGACGCGAAACCAGGGTAATTTACTGCCTTCTGGCAAACGGCGTAATACGCCGCCCACCTGACGCGCTGCACGTGGCGATCCTGCCAGCTGCGCCACATCACCATAAGTGGTGACTTTTCCCGCCGGAATGGCCGCAATGATCTGCCAGACGCGCTCTGAAAAGTTGTTTTGGTCGCTCATGTGCGCACCTATTTTTATTGAGGAAAGGGCTAAACTTTAGCATGCAGAAGGGTAGACAACAGCGCTTAGCTGTGTGCTTGTGCAAGAAAACAACGGTTGTCCGGCCTGCGCTTGCAATTGCTAGGGGGTTACTTGATAATGCCTGCGCTCTCGAAATGAGGGTTCGTCAATGGGGGCCCTGTTGGTTCTCCCGCAACGCTAACTTGTGAACTCGGTCAGATCCGGAAGGAAGCAGCCGCAGCAGGCGACGCGTGTGCCGGGATGTAGCTGGCAGGGCCCCCACCCATTTGTACCCACCTAAAAACTTCACTGAATGCGACGCACAGAGAAATCTGGCACTCCTTTGCCGGGGAATCACTCCTTGATGAATACAATGTCGTTGCAGAACGGCAGATAGAGGAGAAACTTAGCGGACGAACTTCCAGACAGAAACCGGTACTTTGTCATACAGCTTATTCATCGTCAGTTCAGCCAGACGATGATCGGCTGCCGAATAGAATACTGCGAGTTCATTGTCAGGTAATTCGTACTTGTTCTTTTCGATTACCCGTTCAAGGGTGTCGATTGAGCGACAGCGGCGCAGTCGCATCAAATAGTCTGTTTTTGTTAAGGCTTGGTTGCTCATAAATAAACCGGTCTCAGTCTGGTGCTAAAAGGAATGGCTAGGTTGTTGGAGATAAGCACACTCTTCGGCAAACAGATTAAATAAACGTTTTGCAGAACGCTGCCACCGTTGTAAATCCTGAGTATTGATTCCGTAACTGCTGAACAGCATAAAGGTATCGTCAAGATATTCATCGATTTGCGTTATCAGGGCTTCATCTTCAACGTGCTTAATTTTGTAATTCATCGTGAAAGAAGCGATGTGCTCAATCAAATCGTTGAGCTGTAAATTGCTTTCCGAAGTAGGATCATTAACCCAACCATGATGGCTATCAGTCAATGTTGCCATACTTTCGTCGAACATGTTCTCACACAGGTATTTAAGCTGGGCAATATCATGCCGTTTCGGTGAGTATTCGTCCATCTTTTTCCCCTCCATAGCTAGCACAGTTACCGCAGTGCGGCGAGATTAGGAAAAGCTACCAGGAAGCGATTACGAATAAAAATGTCTTAGCGACTCCTTAAATGTAATCCACAATCATTAGCTTTGCTCACCTCAATTACCAAATATTACAATTCATCGGCAGGAGAGGGGCGCGCATTATCAATCACCGCAAACACCAGTGCGCCGGGCGATACCTGGAACAGCACTTCTTCACGACGCTTAAAAGTTTCATTTAAATCCAGGCAAGGATTAAATAAATTCCAGCTAAAATCGTAAAGCATTTTAAATCGATAATCGTCTGAAGGTTGAATAGAAATAACATGGAAGCTATTGGGAACTAATTGCGCGTTTTGAGAATACCACTGTAAATCACCGGCTAATGCCTCGGCTATTTTGAGAATATTCCCCTGGATAATTCTTTGCAACTTTTCGCAATCGTCCTCATCCATAGCAATATCATAATGAATAATAGACGCCATTTTGTATCCAGTAAAAGAGTCACGTTTCTATCATTGTGCTTCTTACGCAACATTGCAAGTCGCTAATAAACAGAAACAGCAATCGTTGTGATGGGTTTCATAACTTAATCAGGCGAAAGCATTGAATTTCTGCTGATGTCTTCGGAAAAGAACAACTTTTGAAACACTTTTGCTCAGGCATAACACGGGGAGATCGGGTAACGTAATTGTTATGTTATAACATTTTTGGTTGTAGAGTATGAATCACAGTGGATTACTTCTATCCCTTGGCGGGCGTGTGCTGATCGCGCTGTTGCTGATTTCCCTGCTGACGCTTTCAATTTGGTGGGGCCTGCAGTAATGATACATTTCAAAGAATTACAAGCAGGATATCACGGGCGCGCGGTAACGCCGGTCGTCAATGGTGCATTGATGAAAGGCAGCATGACGGCGTTGGTCGGCGCTAACGGCACGGGTAAATCAACCTTATTGAAAACCATTGCGGGTTTACTGCCTCCCATTTCGGGCTGTTGTGAATTGCAGATGCCGCGCAAAGCGCTCGGATGGTTACCGCAACGCAGTGAACTCGAAACACGTTTTCCTCTGACGGCTTATGAGCTGGTTGCCATGGGATGCTGGCCGCGCTGTGGATGGTTCGGTGGCATCAATCGCGCGTTACGTCGGGAAATTGATGCCGCACTTGATGCTGTACACATGCGTGAATTCGCGGATGCTCAGCCCTCAACCCTCTCCGGCGGACAATTGCAGCGCGTGCTCTTCGCGCGTTTGATGCTGCAGCGCAGCCAGCTGTGGCTATTAGATGAACCCTTCAATGGCATTGATACGCAAACCGTCACCTTACTGATGTCGATCCTCGAACAGCAGCAACAGGCTGGCACCACATTATTAGTCGTATTGCACGATCGTCCACTGGTAGCGCGTTATTTCCGCGATGTGTTGTCGCTCGACGTAGCTGGCGCCACGGACACGCCAACCTTGCGCAGGGTAGCGTCGTGACATTAATCCAGCCCTTTATCGAATTTGGTTTTATGCGCCGCGCGCTGGTCGCCTGCGTTGCATTGGCGATCAGCGCTACGCCGCTGGGTGTCTTTCTTTCACTGCGCCGCATGAGTTTGGTCGGCGATGCGCTGTCGCATGCCGTGCTGCCCGGTGCGGCGATTGGTTATCTGGTGTCAGGTTTATCGCTGGTGGCGATGGGCATCGGCGGCCTGATTGCCGGTTTGGCGGTGGCATTACTCTCTGGCGCTGTCAGCCGCTATACACATCTGAAAGAGGATGCCAGTTTCTCCGGCTTTTACCTCGGTTCTCTCGCGCTTGGCGTCACGCTGGTGTCGCTGCGTGGTTCAAGCGTTGATCTGCTGCACGTGTTGTTTGGGTCACTTTTGGCGGTGGATAACGCAGCCATTGTGCTGGTTGGCGGGATTGCGGCTTTCACTCTGCTGCTATTGGCAGTGATTTTCCGTCCGCTGGTCATTGATGCCTTTGACCCCGATTTTCTGCGAGCTCAGGGTAAATGGAGCGCACCGCTGGTACACGGCTTATTCCTGATGCTGGTGGTACTCAATTTAGTGGCTGGATTTCAGGTGCTCGGTACGCTGATGTCGGTGGGATTGATGATGCTGCCCGCTACCAGCGCGCGTTTCTGGAGTCGCCATCTGGCCTGCATGCTGGGTATCGCCATGCTGTTGGCCGTCGTCTCTGCGCTGATTGGCCTGATGCTATCGTGGCATTTCTCGCTACCCGCCGGCCCGGCGGTGGTGCTAAGCGCTGCGGTGCTATTTCTGATTTCTGTTTTGACAGGACCATGTGGCGGCCTGGTGCGCCGTCGATAACCACACTATAAGGGGATAGGAATGAAGAAGTTACCGCTGAGTCTGGCGATTGGTGTAATGCTGGTAAGCCCACTGACGCTGGCTAAAAGCGTCGATGTTGTCGCCAGTTTTACCGTGCTGGCAGATATCGTTAAGCAGGTTGGCGGCGAGCACGTCAATGTGAAGTCTCTGGTGGGGCCTAACGGCGATCCACACACCTTTGAACCTACGCCGCAGGATAGCCAGGCGCTGTCAAAGGCTGATGTGGTGTTTGTCAGCGGTTTAGGGATGGAAGGGTGGATGGATCGCCTAATTAGCGCGTCAGGCTACAAAGGCACGATTGTGGTGGCATCAAATGGAGTGAACACACGCAAGATGGAAGAGGACGGTAAAAGCGTCACCGATCCGCACGCCTGGAACAGTATGCAAAACGGTGTGATTTACGCCACGAATGTGATGAATGCACTCATCAAAGCGGATCCTGAAGATGCGGCGGATATCCGTAAAAGCGGTGAAAGCTACATTCAGCAGCTGCAGAAACTAGATAGCTGGGCGAAAACTGCCTTTAATAAAGTGCCGAAAAGTAAGCGTAAGGTGCTAACCAGCCATGATGCCTTCGGCTATTTCGGCCAGCGTTATGGCGTAAGCTTCCTCGCGCCGGTTGGATTCTCTACCGAAGCAGAAGCCAGTGCCAGCGATGTGGCCTCAATCATCAAACAGCTGAAGGCTGAGCACATCAACACCTACTTTATGGAGAACCAGACCGATCCACGTTTGGTGAAACAGATTGCCAGCGAAACCGGTGCGCAGCCGGGCGGGGAACTCTATCCGGAAGCGTTGTCTGAGGCTAATGGCCCTGCTGCAACCTACGTTGCGGCATTCAAACACAACGTTGACGCTATGCTGCATAGCATGCAATAAAAAAAGGCCGGGGAGCATCCCGGCCAATTATCACGACACTTTCCTACCTTTTTTTCTTTCTTCCCTGAACCGCCTTAAAGCGCGGATTCGTTTTACAAATGACATAAATGCGACCTTTGCGCCGCACGACTTTGCAATCTTTATGGCGAGTCTTAGCAGACCGCAATGAACTTAATACCTGCATGCCTCATCTCCCGTGTTACTTGTTGCGCGTAAGAAAGCTGCCAAAACGCTGGTTGAAACGTGCGGTACTGCCTTCTTTGGCGAAATCTTTCTGCTTGCCGGTGTAGAACACATGAGATTTAGAGGAGACATCCAGCGTCACGTAGGGCAGCACTTCACCTTCATACTCAATAGTCCGTTCAGTTTTGATAGTTGAACCGACCTTAAAGTACTCGTTAGCTGAGGTGTCGTGGAACACAACAGGACGGTAATGGGGATGAATATTCGGTTTCATAATGACCTCGATATGTAATGTTATAATATAACAGTAGTATGAACCTGAAGGATGTCGATTGCAACCGTGTTAAATACAGGGATTCTAAGGGGGAGGAGATAACAATAAAAAAGGCCGCATCAGCGGCCTTTTAGAGAAGGGTAAAACTTAGTGCTTATGTTCCACCGGATGACCCTGCTCCAGCTCAGATTTATTCTTGCTGAAGCGGCGGCGCACCACCACGAAGAACACCGGAACGAAGAAGATAGCCAGCGCTGTCGCGGTTACCATCCCGCCCATAACGCCAGTACCTACCGCATTCTGCGCACCAGAACCTGCGCCAGTACTGATCGCCAGCGGCATTACGCCGAGGATGAAGGCGAGTGAGGTCATCAAAATCGGACGCAGACGCATACGTGATGCTTCCAGCGTTGATTCAACCAACCCCTTGCCCTCCTTCTCCATCAAATCCTTAGCGAATTCAACGATCAGGATGGCGTTCTTCGCCGACAATCCTATGGTGGTCAACAAGCCCACCACAAAGTAGACGTCGTTGCTCAAGCCGCGCAGTGTGGTAAACAGAAGTGCACCAACAACACCCAGCGGTACCACCAACATTACTGAGAACGGAATCGACCAGCTCTCATACAGGGCCGCCAGACACAGGAACACCACGATCAGCGAGATGGCATACAGCGCCGGCGCCTGGTTGCCGGACAAGCGTTCCTGGTAGGACATACCCGTCCAGTCGTATCCGATGCCCGCAGGCAGTTTTCCTGCCAGCTGTTCCATCAGGTTCATGGCATCACCGGAGCTCTTGCCTGGCGCAGCCTGGCCAAGAATCTCCATTGACGGCAAGCCGTTGTAACGCTCAAGGCGTGGCGAACCATATTGCCATTTCGCCGATGCGAAGGCCGAGAATGGAACCATGGTGCCAGTGCCGTTGCGCACATACCATTTGCTGATATCGTCCGGCAACATACGCGAATCGGCCTGGCCCATGACGTAAACTTTCTTCACGCGACCGCGGTCGATGAAGTCGTTGACGTAGGAACCACCCCAGGCCGCGCCCAGCGAGGTATTGATGTCAGACAGCGACACACCCAACGCCTGCGCTTTTTCCTGATCGATGATCAGTTTGTACTGCGGCGTATCTTCCATACCGTTTGGACGTACGCCCACCAGCGTATCCGGATGCTGGGCAATCATGCCAAACAGCTGGTTACGCGCGGCAGTCAGCTTCTCGTGACCCAGGTTACCCTGATCGGTCAACATGAAGTCGAAGCCAGTGGCGTTACCCAATTCGATAATCGCCGGCAGGTTGAACGGGAACACCATTGCATCTTTGATCTGTCCGAGCGCCTGCATAGCACGTCCGGCAATCGCAGGCACTTTCAGGTTGGCATCGCCACGCTCATCCCACGGCTTAAGGCTAACAAACGCGATACCGGTGTTCTGACCACGACCGGCGAAGCCGAAGCCGTTAACAGTAAACACCGAGTTAACGCTGTCTTTCTCTTTGGTCAGGAAGTAGTCACTTACCTGATCCAGTACTTTCTGCGTACGTTCCTGAGTTGCACCGGCGGGTAGCTGTGCCTGTGCCAGTAACAGCCCCTGATCCTCTTCCGGCAGGAACGAGGTAGGCAGTTTCAGGAACAGGTAGGCCATACCGACGACAATAACCAGATAAATCAGCAGGTAGCGACCGGTACTACGCACGATATGGCCAACACTATCCACGTAGTGGTTGGTGCTCTTATCGAACAGCCGGTTGAACCAACCGAAGAAACCGGTGGTTTTACCGTGGTTACCTTTTGCCACCGGCTTCAGCAGGGTGGCACACAGCGCTGGCGTCAGGATCAACGCCACCAGTACCGACAGCGCCATCGCAGAAACGATGGTGATCGAGAACTGGCGATAGATTACGCCGGTTGAACCGCCGAAGAAGGCCATCGGAATAAATACCGCAGACAGAACCAGTGCGATACCCACCAGTGCGCCCTGAATCTGCTCCATCGAACGTTTCGTGGCTTCTTTAGGCGGTAAACCCTCTTCGGCCATAACACGTTCGACGTTCTCTACCACCACGATGGCGTCATCCACCAGCAGGCCGATGGCGAGCACCATCCCGAACATCGTCAGGGTGTTTATCGAATAGCCAAAGGCGCTGATAACCGCAAAGGTACCGAGCAAGACCACCGGAACGGCAATAGTTGGAATCAGCGTTGCACGGAAGTTCTGCAGGAACAGATACATCACCAGGAACACCAGCACGATCGCTTCGAACAGCGTTTTCACCACTTCGAAAATCGAAATTTTAACGAACGGCGTAGTGTCGTACGGATAAACGGTTTTCATGCCTGACGGGAAGAACGGCTGCAGTTTAGCCAGTTCCGCTTTTACGGCATCCGCAGTATCCAGTGCATTCGCGCCGGTTGCCAGTTTGATACCGATACCGGAAGCCGGTTTGCCGTTATAACGTGCGATGATCTCGTAGTTTTCACCACCCAGTTCAATCTTCGCCACGTCACGCAGACGCACCTGCGAACCATCCTGATTCACTTTCAGCATGATATTGCCGAACTCGTCTGTCGATGTCAGACGGGTTTGCGCAATAATCGAGGCGTTAAGCTGTTGGCCTGGTACCGGCGGTGTTCCGCCCAACTGGCCCGCTGCAACCTGGGTGTTCTGAATTTTCAGTGCATTAATGACATCTACTGGCGTCAGCTGATAGTTGTTCAGCTTGTGCGGATCCAGCCAGATACGCATCGCATACTGGGCACCAAACACCTGAGTATCACCTACGCCGGGCGTACGGCTAATCGGGTCTTTGATGTTAGAGGCAACATAGTCAGAGATGTCATTCTGCGTCATGTTGTCGTCATCGCTCACAAAGCCGGCCACCATCAAGAAGCTGCTGGAGGATTTTTTAACCTGAATACCCTGTTGCTGTACTTCCTGCGGCAGTAATGGCATTGCCAGCTGCAGTTTGTTTTGTACCTGAACCTGCGCGATATCGGCATCAGTACCGGATTGGAAAGTCAGCGTCAGCGTCAACGTACCCGACGAGTCACTGCTTGAGGCCATATACATCAGGCCATCAATCCCGTTCATGTTTTGCTCGATAACCTGGGTTACCGAATCCTGCAGCGTCTTCGCATCAGCACCTGGGTAGGTCGCCTGGATTTCAACTGCCGGTGGCGCAACATTGGGATATTGCTCAATCGGTAGGCTGATAATCGACAGCAAGCCGGCCAGCATAATGATGATGGCGAGCACCCACGCAAAAATGGGGCGATCAATAAAGAACTTAGCCATGTATCAGTGGCTCCTGTTTATGACGATGATTTAGCAGACGGTGATTCTGGTGCAGCTTTGGCATCGTCGGAGACTTCTTGTGGCGTCACCTGCGCACCCGGTTTGGCACGCTGGATACCGGTGGTAATCACCCGATCGCCTTCTTTCAGACCGTCCGTGACCAGCCACTTGTTACCAAATGCCTGATTAGCGGTGATGTTACGAGATTCCACTTTATTATCCGCGCCAACCACCAACGCTGTTGCCTGACCGGTTGGAGAGCGCGTTACGCCCTGTTGCGGTACCAGCAGTGCCGTTGGGTTGGTGCCTTCATCCAGACGAGCGCGAACAAACATGCCTGGCAGCAGGCGGTTGTCCGGATTCGGGAAGATGGCGCGCAGGGTAATCGAACCGGTGGTTTCATCGACGCTCACATCAGAGAATTCCAATGTGCCTGTCTGAGCGTATGCGCTACCGTTTTGCATCAGCAGGGTGACGTTGGCCTTACCGTCGTTCTGTTTCAGCTGACCGGATTCCAGCTCTGCGCGCAAACGCAGGAAATCATCACTGGATTGGGTCACATCGACATACATAGGATCGAGCTGTTGCACGGTCGCCAGCGCAGTGGTTTGCCCATTGGAAACCAACGCACCTTCGGTCACTGATGATTTACCAATACGACCGCTGATAGGCGAGGTCACTTTGGTATACGCCAGATTGATGCGTGCAGTTTCAACGTTGGCACGTGCAGCCTGTGCAGCGGCAGCAGTTTGTGCTGCTGTACCTGCTGCGTTGTCATAATCCTGCTGACTGATGTACTTAGTACCCAGCAGCGGCTTGTAACGCGTAATGGTTAACTGCGCAACGCGGGCATTGGCTTCTGCCTGCGCTAAATCCGCTTTGGCACTGTCGTATGCTGCCTGATAGGTGGCGGGATCAATCTGATACAGCGATTGACCGGCTTTGACGTCACTTCCTTCCACAAAATTGCGTTTAAGGATAATACCTGACACCTGAGGGCGAACTTCAGCAACGCGAAAAGCCGAGGTACGGCCCGGCAGCTCGGTAGTAATTTTCAATGGTTCGTTTTTTAACGTGACAACACCCACTTCTGGGGGCTGCTGCTGGGCGGCTTGCTGGGATTTATTATCATCACATCCTGTTAACAAAAAGCTGCCTGAAAGCATCAGGACGGCCGCCAGAGGCGCTAATCCTCTGTTTTTATTCATAAATAAACCTCTAGTGTCCGATATCAAATGATCAATGGATCACAAACCGATAAACCCATTGCTGCGTTAAAACACGGGTCGTGCTATGGTACATACATTCACAAATGTATGTAAACTTACAAGTTTGTAAAAAAAGCCCTTTATGGCACGAAAAACCAAAGCGCAAGCTCTTGAAACACGGCATCAAATTCTTGACGCCGCATTGACACACTTTTCAAAACACGGTGTGGCCGCCACGTCTCTGGCGGATATCGCAGCAGCGGCCGGCGTCACGCGCGGTGCTATCTACTGGCATTTCAAAAACAAAGCCGATCTTTTACATGAGATCTGGCTACGTTGTGACGCTGGGCTGGACGATGTGGAACTTGAGTATCAGACAAAATACCCCGGCGATCCACTTTCTGTTGTTCGCTCGATGTTGATCTATATCCTTGACGCCACAGCAAAGGATCCGCAAAGACGCGCATTAATGGAGATTATCTTTCATAAATGTGAGTTTGTTGGCGAAATGTCCACGTTACAGGATATGCAGCAGAGCTTACTGCAAGAGTGTTACGATCGAATTGAAAACGTACTTCGCCTTTGTATTGAAGCTGGCAAATTACCTGCCGGCCTTAATACACGTCAAGCTGCGCTACTGATGCGTGGCTATATTAATGGCATGATGGAAAGCTGGTTATTCAATCCACAAAGCTTTGATTTAGCTGCAGATGCGCCACAGCTGGTGGATGCGTTCCTGGATATGCTGCGCCTGAGCCCAACGCTGATTAGTCAGCCTTAACCTCCGCCGCTTTTTTTTGCTCATAATCACGTTGAACTATCGCTAATGCCGCCAGCACGGTGGTGGTGGGGACGTGATTCTCTTCAAGCAATTGAATCAGATCGACGGCAAGCTTAATTTCGTCTGGTGCGCTGTCCAGTGACATTGTTTCTCCTAAATACGTAATTTTGCCGCGACCAGCAGCATAAAGAGGGCGCCAGCGAGTGCCGAGGCGAAACCAGCGGGGGCTAAGCTTCCCAGATCGCCGGTGGTAAAGTAGGTGGCAATGTAGCCGCCAATCAGCGCACCAATCACCGCCAGCACCAGCGTGGGCACAAATCCCCCCGGACGACCGGGAAAAATCACCCGCTTTAGCCAACCTGCGGCTAATCCAATCACAATCCAAAAAACCAGCGTCATGATTTTTCTCCTCTTTTTCTGACTAAAAGGAGTATAGAGGAAAACGCGTCGCGTTTAGCGTGGCGTAGATGGCAGCGCCAGTTTATAGATAGCAGCGCGGCAGCGCGCCAGCCGCTCTTGCAGCTGATCGACTTCACGCATCAGTTGCTGCTGAACGCTCAGGGTTTCAGCACGTGCCAGATGCTGTTCGCGTTGCTGAATCATTGCCAGCAATCGCTGCTCGTAGCCTTGGTACTCTTCACGCTTTATTTGACGTGAATCGATACGTGGACGCTCGCGCTGCACGCGCAGCTGTTGGCTCTGACACTCCCGCTGCAACGCGGCGATTTGATCCAGCACTTTATCCGCCAGCCATTGGCGCCGTGCCACATCAGTATTAGCAGCGGTTAACTGCGCGACATTGCCTTCCAGTTCGAGGAGATAATCCGCCAGGCGTGTGCCGGAGGTGCGAAACAGTTGTGAATCAAAGCGTGGCTGACGACAGGCACCATCCGGCTGCTGCGCAATCTGCTGGCGTAATAAATCCAGTGTCGCGCCAAGGCGCTGTTGTGCGGATGGTTGGGGCATCACTCGGTTTCCGACTGTGTTAACGTAACGCTGTTTTGACTCTTTCAGGCATCCGGCATGCAGCGTATTTTACTACTGAGCCTTGGCTGGCTGGCGATTGTGCTAGGTACGCTCGGCATTGTATTACCTTTATTACCTACAACGCCATTTGTGTTGCTGGCGGCCTGGTGTTTTGCGCGCTCGTCGCCGCGCTTTCATGACTGGCTGCTATGGCGATCGCCGTTTGGCCGCTTTATTCGCCACTGGCAGCAGCATCATGCTATGCCGCCCGGCGCTAAAGGACGCGCCATATTGCTGATTGTGATTACCTTTTCGGTGTCCATTTATCTGGTGAACCTGCTGTGGGTGCGCATCCTGTTAGGCGTGATGCTGTGCCTGCTGCTGCTGTTTATGTGGCGAATCCCGGTGGTGGACGAGAATGACAACCCGCCGCAACCTTAGCGTTAGGGTTGCATTTAGCGAGGTATTTGCATAGATTTGGGCATCTTCGTGCGTGGCTTCCCTTATAAACCTCTTCGCTTAACCCGGTTTCCGGTTTTTGGCGCTTGAGAAGTCGCGCGTATTAGATATTTTCTCCAGGCGTAACATTTATGACCGCAACTGCGCAGCAGCTTGAACTCATCAAAAACAGCATCAAAAGCATTCCTGACTATCCGAAGCCGGGCATTCTGTTCCGTGACGTCACCAGTCTGATGGAGGATCCGCAGGCTTACGCCGCGTCGATCGCCATTCTGGTTGAGCGTTATCGTGACAAGGGCATCACCAAGGTGGTGGGAACGGAAGCGCGCGGCTTCCTGTTTGGTGCGCCAGTGGCGCTGGGGTTGGGCGTGGGTTTTGTGCCGGTGCGTAAACCTGGCAAACTGCCGCGTGCCACCTTCAGTGAAAGTTATGAGCTGGAATACGGTACCGACGCGCTGGAGCTGCACAAAGATGCGATCAAGCCAGGTGACGTGGTGCTGGTCGTCGACGATCTGCTGGCAACCGGCGGCACCATTGAAGCCACGGTGAAACTGATCCGCCGCGCCGGTGGTGAAGTGCAAGATGCCGCCTTCGTGATTAATCTGTTCGATCTGACCGGCGAAGCCCGTCTGACCGCCATGGGCGTCAAATGCTATAGCCTGGTGAATTTCCCCGGCCACTAAGGCCTGTGCGCTCCGCTATGTGGCGGGGCGCAACCTCCGTAAAGTTATCGGTTGCTGATCCGGTTGTGGCTGTTAAACTACTGCCAAAATAAACAGGGTTTGCGAAGCTGCATCTTCTCCCTTCTCCTTAAAATCCAGTGATTGAATCCACATGAGCTATCAGGTACTTGCGCGAAAATGGCGTCCCCAGGCTTTCGCTGACGTAGTCGGTCAGGAACATGTGCTGACTGCGCTGGCCAACGGATTGTCACTGGGACGAATCCATCATGCTTATCTCTTTTCCGGCACCCGCGGCGTAGGGAAAACCTCGATCGCCCGTCTGCTGGCCAAGGGCCTAAACTGTGAAACTGGCATCACCGCAACACCCTGCGGACAATGCGATAACTGCCGTGAGATTGAGCAGGGCCGTTTTGTCGATCTGATTGAGATTGATGCTGCATCGCGCACCAAAGTTGAAGATACGCGCGATCTGCTCGATAACGTGCAGTACGCGCCGGCGCGTGGTCGCTTCAAGGTTTACCTGATCGATGAAGTGCACATGCTGTCGCGCCACAGCTTCAACGCGCTGCTAAAAACGCTGGAAGAGCCGCCATCACACGTTAAATTCCTGCTGGCGACCACCGATCCGCAAAAGCTGCCGGTGACGATTCTGTCACGCTGCCTGCAATTCCATCTTAAAGCGCTCGATGTCGAGCAAATTCAGCAGCAGCTGGCGCATGTGTTAGAGCAGGAGCACATCGCTGCCGAACCGCGCGCGCTGCATCTGCTGGCCCGCGCCGCTGATGGCAGCATGCGTGATGCGCTCAGCCTGACCGATCAGGCTATCGCCATGGGGCAGGGCAGCGTCACGCGTGATACCGTGGCGCAGATGCTTGGCACGCTGGACGATGAGCAGCCGCTGGCGCTGATTGAAGCGCTGGTGGAGGGGCAAGGCGAACAGGTGATGGCGCTGCTGAATCAGGCGGCGTCGCGCGGTGTGGAGTGGGAGGCGCTGCTGGTGGAAATGCTGCGTTTGCTACACCGCATTGCGATGGTGCAGCTGTTGCCGAGTTCGCTTAGCGAGGATGATCTCAGCCAGGCCGATCGCCTGCGTGAGTTAGCGCGCGTGCTGCCACCGGCTGATGTACAACTCTATTACCAAACGCTATTGATGGGGCGGAAAGATCTGCCGCTGGCACCGGATCGTCGCCTGGGCGTGGAAATGACGCTGCTGCGCGCATTGGCATTCCATCCGCAGGCGACGATTGCTGAGCCCGTCGCCCGTCCGGTATTAACGCCACAAAGCGCGCCGCAGGTTGCTGCTGCACCTGCACCTGCGGCAGCCAAAGCGCCATCTGCGCAGGCTGCACAGCCACAAATGGCACCACCCGTTAACGAGGCGCCGCCAGTTTCGGATGATTATCCTGACATGCAAACAGCGCCCGATCCGTTACCCGATTCCACCAGCCAGCTGTTACAGGCGCGAACTCAGTTGCTGCGTCAGGGAGCCGGCAAAGCAAAAAAGAGTGAGCCGGCAGCGCGTTCCGCGCGGCCGGCGAATCCGGCGCTGGAGCGTCTCGCGAACGTCACCGAACGTGTACAGCAGCGCGCCTCTGAATCCACGGTAAAAGCGCCGGCTAAACCGGAAGCCTACCGCTGGAAAACGCAGCTGCCATCCGAGGTAAAACCAGAGCCGGTAGCGACGCCAAAAGCCTTGCGTTCGGCTCTGGAGCATGAGAAAACGCCTGAGCTGGCGCTTCGTCTGGCGGAAGAGGCCCAGCAACGCGATGCGTGGGCAGCGGAAATTGCCACGCTGACGTTACCGAAACTGGTGCAGCAAGTGGCGCTCAACGCATGGAAAGAAGTGAGTGAAAAGGGCATTACGCTGCATCTGCGCAGCAGCCAGCGCCATCTGAATTCCGCTTCCGCTCAGCAAACTTTAGCGGAAGCATTAAGTCAGTCTGCCGGCCAGCCGGTTGAATTGACCATTATTGAAGACGATAATCCCACGGTATTGACGCCACTGGAGTGGCGCCAGGCCATTTACGAAGAGAAACTGTCGCAGGCGCGACAGTCGATCGAAAGTGATACCCATATTCAGACATTGCGTCGATTCTTCGATGCCGATTTGGATGAAGAGAGTATTCGACCGGTGTGAACATGCTGCCGCGCGTTGATTGCGCGCAGCCCCAGCAGAGAGAGAAAACTATGTTTGGTAAAGGCGGATTGGGCAACCTGATGAAACAGGCCCAGCAGATGCAAGACAAAATGGCCAAAGTGCAGGAAGAGATCGCCGCGATCGAAGTGACCGGTGAATCAGGCGCGGGCTTGGTTAAAGTTACCATCAACGGTGCGCACAACTGCCGTCGTGTTGAAGTCGATCCTAGCTTGCTGGAAGATGACAAAGACATGCTGGAAGATCTGATCGCCGCGGCCTTTAACGATGCTGCACGCCGTATCGACGAAACGCAGAAAGAGAAAATGGCCTCTGTATCAAGTGGCATGCAGCTGCCGCCTGGCTTCAAGATGCCGTTCTAATGCAAACCAGTCCACTGCTTGAATCTTTGATGGAGTCGTTGCGTTGCCTGCCGGGCGTTGGCCCGAAGTCGGCGCAGCGCATGGCTTTTCAGCTGTTGCAGCGCGATCGTAGCGGTGGCATGCGTCTGGCGCAGGCGTTGACCCGCGCCATGTCGGAAATCGGCCACTGCGCCGATTGCCGAACTTTCACCGAGCAGGAGATCTGCACCATCTGCGCCAATCCGCGCCGTCAGCAAAACGGCCAGATTTGCGTAGTGGAAAGCCCGGCTGATATCCACGCCATTGAGCAAACCGGCCAGTTTGGCGGACGCTACTTTGTGCTGATGGGCCATTTGTCACCGCTGGATGGCATTGGTCCGCAGGATATTGGTCTGGATCGGCTGGAGCAGCGTCTGGAGCGCGAAACCCTAACCGAAGTGATCCTCGCCACCAACCCCACGGTGGAAGGAGAAGCAACGGCCAACTACATCGCCGAGCTGTGCGGGCAATATGGCGTTGATGCCAGCCGCATTGCGCACGGTGTACCGGTTGGCGGTGAGCTGGAAATGGTGGACGGCACCACGCTGTCGCACTCGCTTGCTGGACGTCATAAGATTAATTTCTAATCACTTGCCGATCTCTTCACGGATATCGGCTTGAAATCCTGCCCTTCATCCCCATTTCTCTCTCAACGTATCATCAACCCCGATTCAGTTGAGGTAGCAATGACCATGAAAGGACAAGAGACGCGTGGCTTCCAGTCAGAGGTAAAACAACTTCTGCACCTGATGATCCATTCCCTCTATTCAAATAAAGAGATTTTCCTGCGCGAGCTGATTTCCAACGCTTCAGATGCCGCCGATAAATTGCGCTTCCGTGCGCTGTCGACGCCAGATCTGTATGAAGGCGATGGTGAGCTGCGCGTGCGCATCTCGGTCAATCCGGAAAACCGCACCCTGACGCTTAGCGATAACGGTATCGGTATGCGCCGTGATGAGGTGATTGAGAACCTCGGTACCATCGCGAAATCGGGTACCAAATCCTTCCTCGAATCTCTGGGTTCCGACCAGGCGAAAGACAGCCAGCTGATCGGCCAGTTCGGCGTAGGCTTCTATTCAGCCTTCATCGTGGCGGATAAAGTTACCGTGCGCACCCGCGCAGCTGGCGCAAAAGCCGATGAAGCGGTGTTCTGGGAATCAGCCGGCGAAGGTGAATACACGCTGGCGGAGATTGAGAAAGCCGATCGCGGCACCGACATCACGCTGCACTTCCGTGAAGGCGAGGACGATTTCCTCGATGCATGGCGTGTGCGCAATGTGATCAGCAAATACTCCGATCACATCGCGTTGCCGGTTGAAATTGAAAGCAAAGACGAAGAAACCGGCGAAAGCAAATGGGAGAAGATCAACAAAGCCCAGGCGCTATGGACGCGTAACAAGTCCGAGATCAGCGACGACGAATACAAAGAGTTCTATAAGCATATCGCCCATGATTTTAGCGATCCGGCAATCTGGAGCCACAACCGTGTAGAAGGTAAACAGGAATATACCAGCCTGCTTTACATCCCGGCGCGTGCGCCGTTCGACATGTGGAACCGCGACAGCAAGCACGGCCTGAAACTTTATGTGCAGCGCGTCTTCATCATGGACGATGCTGAGCAGTTCATGCCGAACTACCTGCGCTTTGTCCGTGGCCTGATAGATTCTAACGATCTGCCACTGAACGTGTCGCGTGAAATCCTGCAGGACAGCCGTGTCACTCAGAGCCTGCGTAGCGCGCTGACCAAGCGTAGCCTGCAGATGCTGGAAAAACTGGCGAAAGACGACGCAGAAAAATATCAGCAGTTCTGGAAAGAGTTTGGTCTGGTGTTGAAAGAGGGTCCGGCTGAAGACAACGCGAATCAGGAAACCATCGCCAAACTGCTGCGCTTTGCCACCAGCCAGAGTGAAGGCGCCGAGCAGACCATTTCGCTGGAAGATTATCTGAGCCGCATGGTAGAAGGTCAGGACAAGATTTACTACATCACCGCTGACAGCTATGCCGCTGCGAAGAGCAGCCCGCATCTGGAACTGTTCCGTAAGAAAGGCATTGAGGTGCTGCTGCTCTCCGATCGTATCGACGAATGGATGATGAGCTACCTCACCGAGTTCGACGGCAAAACCTTCCAGTCAGTGAGCAAAGCGGATGATTCCCTGAGCAAATTGGCTGACGAAGAGACTGAAGAGCAGAAAGAAGCGGAGAAAGCGCTGGAGCCGTTCGTTGAACGCGTGAAAACCCTGCTGGGCGAGCGCGTGAAAGAGGTGCGTCTGACACATCGTCTCACCGACACGCCAGCGATTGTTACCACCGATGCCAACGAAATGACCACGCAGATGGCGAAGCTGTTTGCTGCAGCCGGTCAGGACGTGCCGGACGTGAAGTACATCTTCGAGATTAACCCGGATCATACGCTGGTGAAACGTGTGGCTGATACGCAGGACGAAACGCGCTTTGCGGAGTGGGTTGAGCTGCTGCTGGATCAGGCGCTGCTGGCAGAACGCGGCACGCTGGACGATCCGAACCAGTTTATCCGTCGTATGAACCAGCTGCTGACGGCGTAATCGCATCAAACTCGCAGGGTCGCCATTCACATGGCGACCTTTTTTATATCTGCTTTTATATCTGCGCCTGATCGCGCAGCCAATCGCGAAACAGCGTTATCTCCGCATCGTGCTGGCGCGATATCTTGGTCATCATCAGCGTCGCGCGATCAACGCGTACAAAGCCCAACGGTGCGATCAACGTTCCGTCACTCAACTCCTGACGCACCAACAGACGCGGTGCCATAATCACGCCTAAGCCATTTCTGGCTGCCTGAATGCCTAACGTTAAATTATCAAAGTGCTTGCCGATCCAGAAATTACCGCGCGCGCCGCTGGTTTTTGCCCATTCGGCCCACGCATGCAGCCGCGTATCGGCGTGCAGCAGCGGCAGCGCGGCAAGATCCTGCTCATTTCGAAAACGCACGGCAAACTGCGGAGCACATAGTGGGCCGATGTAATCATCGCTAATCAAAGTGGCATCAATATCCTCATCCGGCGATTGCTCTGCGCTGAGAATGAGCACGTCGGTATGCTCGCTGCGCAGTTGGTCAATGTCCACCAGCGGCTGAAACTGCACTTCAATATCAGGATAGCGTTGATAAAAGCTGGCGATGCGTGGAATCAGCCATTGCGCCAGGAAGCTGGGCGCACAGGAGACGCTGAGATGATGGCGCATGCCGGTACGAATACTTTCGCAGCTGGTGGATAGTTCACTAAAGGCTTTTTGACAGCTCACCAGCAAACGTTCACCGTGTGAGGTTAATCTGACGCGTCCGTTGGTGCGCACAAACAGCGGCTTGCCCATCCAGCTCTCCAGCTGCCGCACCTGATGGCTGATGGCGCTGTGGGTGACATGCAGACGTTCGGCTGCCACGCTAAAACTGCAATATAGTGCCGCCTGGTGGAAATAGTGCAGTGCACGTAACGATGGAAGCGCGGTCATACTCGTCCCCTGTGTAAAAACCTAACAGGGATTGTCAGTTTATATCATTTTAATGTCCAGCCGCATTGGCCTAACCTTTCCCCCAGATTCTGGCGGTTGACGGCTAAGCCTCTCTGTGGTTTTGCCAGAAATCGCCGTCACGTTGCACCTCCCGCACACAGCACAATAACAAGAGAAATATCACGCGATGGCTCCACAACTTGCTACTGCCAGGGCGGCGGCGGCGCGCGATAAGCTTCGCGGCTTGCTTTCCCGTCACTACCGGCTTGAAAATTACGACCTCTTCTTTGCACCCTCGTTGCATATTGCCCGGGTGCTGCTTTCCCAATTATTTCTGCGTCAGGAACAGGCGCGTAACCAAACCCGCTACGCGTCGCACTATCCGGTTAGCGAACTCAGCGTGCTGCCGACCTTGCCGATGATGGCGGGCAACATTGCGCTGGTGGAACATATCGATATGCAGCACGGGCGCGTGCGGGCGCTGAGCGAATGCCAGAGTCAGGGGGTTACGGATGCCTCAGAATCCTTTGCCACCCAGCTGCATAAACGTCTTATCAGCGATGCGCGGCTCTTTGTTACGCGTTTGGATCGACACGCCGCCTTGTGTAGCGATCTGGTGCTGATCGCTTTACGTACTGCTGATTTCAGCACCCTGGTACGCAGTGAGCTGCGGTTGTTTGAGCAGGGGCTTGCTTTCGGCGCCGCAGCCGAACAAGCGCTGGCGATAATGGAGAACGACGACTGGCGGCCGTTCAACATCGCAACGGTAGAAAGTATCGCGCTTGAAGCCCCGCTACTGCTGCGATCAATTCAGCAACCGGGGTTGCCGTTCGCCCTTTTTCCCTTACCTATCGGGCTGAATGTCAACACGTTTCCTCAGGATATTCAGGTGCTATCTTCTCCGCAGCGCTTACGTTTGCGTGCTAACGTTCGTGGCAGCGTGAACAAACATCTCAACGTCACTAACACCTTAAAAATACGACTGAAGGAAGCGCTGATACGTAGCCGAAATTCCTAAAAACAGGCACTCTGCTAGTATTCCCTGACAAAGCAGGTCAAAGTAGACCTTTCGTCAGAAGCGTGCCCGTTTCCTTGTGGTGCGCGGGGCATAATGGTATGTTCTTCGCCTTCTCAGATTGAACAATGCGATTCGCAAGGGGAATTACGCAATGCGTATTATTCTGCTCGGAGCACCGGGCGCAGGTAAGGGCACTCAGGCTCAATTTATCATGGAGAAATACGGTATTCCGCAAATCTCCACGGGTGACATGCTGCGTGCGGCAGTGAAAGCGGGCTCCGAATTGGGCCAGCAGGCAAAAGCGATCATGGATGCCGGTAAACTGGTGACTGACGAGTTGGTGATTGCGCTGGTTAAAGAGCGTATCGCGCAGGAAGACTGCAAAAACGGTTTCCTGCTCGATGGCTTCCCACGCACCATCCCGCAGGCTGACGCCATGAAAGAAGCGGGCATCAAAGTTGACTACGTGCTGGAGTTTGCCGTACCCGACGAGCTGATTGTGGATCGTATTGTGGGTCGTCGCGTGCATACGCCATCGGGCCGCGTTTATCACGTCACCTACAATCCACCGAAAGTGGAAGGTAAAGATGACCTGACCGGCGAAGAGCTGACCACGCGTAAAGATGACCAGGAAGAGACCGTGCGTAAGCGTCTGGTGGAATACCATCAGCTGACCGCACCGCTGATTGCCTACTACGGCAAAGAAGCGCAAGACGGCAATACCGAATATCACAAAATCGACGGCACGCGTCCCGTCGCTGAAGTGAGCACGCAGTTGGCCACGATCCTCGGCTAAGGCGTCCAGAGGGCCGGTTGTCCGGCCCTTTTGCAGCAATTGCTTTCTCCTCCCTCGATTTCCGCTACAATTTCCCCTGATTTTGATTTGACCCATTCGTTTCGACATCAAGGAAATACAATGAGGCAAGAAAAGCCCGGGGTTTTACTGGTTAATTTAGGTACACCAGACGCACCCACCACACCTGCGGTTAAGCGCTATCTAAAACAATTTCTCGGCGATCCACGCGTGGTTGATACGCCGCGTTGGTTATGGTGGCCGATTCTCAATTTCATCATCCTGCCGTTCCGCTCGCCGCGCGTCTCGAAACTCTATGCATCCGTGTGGATGGACGAAGGTTCACCCTTGATGGTATTCAGCAAGCGCCAGCGTGAAGCCCTGGCACAGCGCCTGGATATGCCGGTTGAGCTCGGCATGAGCTACGGTCAGCCAAGCCTGGATAGCGCGCTGCAGCGCCTGCTGGCGCAGGGCGTCACTAAACTGATCGTGCTGCCGCTCTATCCGCAGTTCTCATGCTCAACGGTAGCCGCCGTTTGGGATGGGTTAGCCACGAGCTTTAAACCGCTGCGCTCGCTGCCGGAAGTGGCTTTTATTCGCGATTATGCCGAACACCCGGCCTATATTGCTGCCCTGAAAGCCTCGGTAGAACGCTCGTTCGCGCAGCATGGTGAACCGGATCTGCTGGTGCTGTCGTATCACGGCATTCCGCAGCGTTTCGCCAATGAAGGTGATGATTATCCGCAGCGCTGCAAAGACACCACCGCTGCGTTAGCGGCCGCGTTAGGTATTGCGCCGCATAAAATCATGATGACCTTCCAGTCGCGCTTTGGCCGTGAGCCGTGGTTGACGCCGTACACCGATGAAACCATGAAGAGTTTGCCGGCGAAAGGTATCAAGCATGTGCAGGTGATGAGCCCCGGCTTTGCTGCAGATTGCCTGGAAACGCTAGAGGAGATCAGCGGAGAAAACTGCGAGATCTTCCTGCATGCCGGTGGTGAAAAGTTCGAGTACATTCCTGCGCTCAACGATGATGCCGAGCACATTGAAATGATGCTGCAGCTGGTCAACGCACGCCGTTAATGGTGCGGCAGAGAGTGTGATATCATTCTCTGCCTGATTTTCCCTGACGGCACTCTCGATGAAATTTCCCGGCAAACGCAAATCCAAACACTATTTCCCCGTTAACGCGCGAGATCCGCTGCTGCAAGCTACGCAGCAAGAGCAGGAAGAGGGCAGCTGGGTGGTGGGTATCGACCAGACGCTGGTGGATATTGAAGCTAAAGTCGATGATGACTTTTTGCAGCGTTACGGCCTTAGCGCCGGCCATTCGCTGGTTATCGACGATACGACTGCCGAAGCACTCTATAACGAACTGATGCGTGAAGAGCTCATCAGCCATCAATTCGCGGGTGGCACCATCGGCAATACGCTGCACAACTACTCGGTACTCGCCGACGATCGTTCGGTGCTGCTGGGCGTGATGTGTAACAACATCCAGATTGGCGGCTATGCCTATCGCTACCTGTGCAACACGTCCAGCCGCATGGATCTTAATTTCCTGCAGGGCGTGGACGGCGCCATTGGCCGCTGCTTCACGCTGATTGGCGAGCAGGGCGAACGCACCTTTGCCATCAGTCCGGGTTTAATGAACCAGCTGCACGCCAGCAACATTCCGGAAGAGGTGATTGCCGGCGCGTCGGCGCTGGTGCTGACGTCGTATCTGGTGCGCTGCCAGCCGGGCGAACCGATGCCGGAAGCGACGCTGCGTGCTATTGAATACGCAAAGAAACACAATGTGCCGGTGGTGCTAACGCTCGGCACTAAATATGTGATTCAGGATAACCCGCAGTTCTGGCGCGACTTCCTGCGCGATCACGTCTCGATTGTCGCGATGAATGAAGAAGAGGCTTTCGCGTTAACCGGTGAGCAAGACCCTTTGCTGGCATCGAACATGGCGCTGGATTGGGTGGATCTGGTGCTGTGCACCGCTGGGCCAACCGGTTTGTACATGGCCGGCTTCACGGAAGAGGAATTCAAGCGCAAAACCAACCATCCGCTGCTGCCGGGCGCGTTGGCTGAGTTCAACCAATATGAATTTAGTCGGGCGATGCGTCACAAGGATTGCGACCAGCCGCTGCGTATTTTCTCGCATATCGCGCCTTACATGGGCGGACCAGAAAAGATTATGAACACTAATGGCGCGGGCGATGGCGCGCTGGCGGCACTGCTGCATGATATCACCGCCAACAATTTCCACCGCCAAAAGGTGCCTAACTCCAGCAAACACGGACGAGCCTATCTGACGTATTCCTCGCTGGCACAGGTATGTAAATACGCCAACCGGGTGAGTTATCAGGTGTTGAACCAGCATTCACCGCGTCTGACGCGCGGCCTGCCGGAGCGGGAAGACAGTTTAGAAGAGTCGTACTGGGATCGTTGATGATGGCATCGGTGCGCATGAATGCGCACCCTACAAAAAAGGTCACCATTCATGGTGACCGATTCACGCTTAACTGACGAGCATTACGCCATTTATGGCGATCTTAACAATGACCGCGCTCATTTAAATCGGGCACTCGCGCACAATCGGGTTCTGCGCAATCTCTTCTTCCAGCACGTGCAGCATGCTATTGGCGATTTCACGTTCCCCCATCACCACGCGATTGGCGCCGCGCTCCATAATATAGGTCACTTCATCGTCGTAATGCGCACGCGCAATAATCTCAATGTCGGGACGCTTCTCACGCGCCGCCGTAACGACTTCGCCCGCTTCATACCCATTTGGAATCGTCAGCAGCAGCCAGCGTGCGCAGTCGAGCCGCGCCAGCTCCATGGTATCAACGCGAGCTGCATTGCCCAGCACCGCTTTAATACCTTGCTCACGTAGCGCTTCAACGCGTGGGCGGGAATTCTCCACCACCACCAGCGGCACATCCGCATCCATCAGTTTTTGCCCCAGCAGGCTGCCGACGCGACCATAGCCGACCAGCACCGCGTGGTTGCAGATATCCACCGGAATCTGCTTCTCTTCTTCGATAGCTTCTTCCAGCGTCTGCTCTTCCATGGTCTCGGTTTTATCGAGGTAGCGCTCCAGCACGGTAAACAGAATGGGGTTGAGCATGATGGAGAGAATTGCCGCCGCCAGCACCAGATTGCGGCCTTCATCGCTCAACATACCCAGCGAAATACCGAGGCCGGCCAGAATAAAGGCAAATTCACCAATCTGCGCCAGACTCACTGAAATGGTCATGGCGGTGCGGCGTGAATGACCCAGTAGCGTAACCAGCAGCCACGCGGCGATCGATTTACCGAGGACGATAATCGCCAGCGCGCCGAGCACCGCCAGCGGCTGTTCAATCAGAATCATCGGGTCAAACAGCATGCCAACGGAAACAAAGAACAGCACGGCGAAGGCATCGCGCAGCGGCAGGGTATCGTGTGCCGCGCGGTGGCTCAGTTCCGATTCGTTCAGCACCATGCCGGCAAAGAAGGCGCCGAGTGCAAAGGAGACATCAAAGAACTCGACCGCACCAAAGGCGATACCGAGTGCCAGCGCCAAAACCGCAAGGGTAAACAGCTCACGCGAACCGGTAGCGGCACTTTTTGCCAGAATCCACGGCACCACGCGACGTCCTACCACCATCATCAGCACCATAAAGGCGACCACTTTGCCGATGGTGAGCAGCAGATCCCACAGCAGCAGCGTTGGGCTGGCGTTGCCCTGTTCGAGCATGCCGGCGATGGCAGGCAGTAGCACCAGCGTCAGCACCATCACCAAATCTTCAACGATTAGCCAGCCAATGGCGATTTGTCCGCGCTGACTATCAATGAGCTGACGTTCTTCCAGCGCACGCAGCAGTACCACGGTACTGGCGGTTGAGAGACACAGCCCAAACACCAGGCCGGTCATCCACGACCAGCCCATCGTCCAGGAGAGCCCCATTCCCAGCAGCGTCGCCACGGCGATTTGCGCGATGGCCCCGGGAATGGCGATAGACTTTACCGACATCAAATCCTTGAGCGAGAAGTGCAAACCGACGCCGAACATCAGCAGAATCACACCGAGTTCAGCCAATTCAGGGGCAAGATTGGTATCCGCGACAAAGCCTGGCGTGAAAGGGCCGGCCAGCACGCCCGCCAATAAATAGCCGACCAGCGGTGAGATGCGCAGGCGATTTGCCAGCATACCAAGGAGAAATGCGAGGACCAATCCCCCGACAATGGTAGTGATCAACGGTGTGGTGTGATGCATGCCTGTCTCCTTGTGTGCAAATGTATCCGCTTGTAACAACCTAGTGTAATGCACAATCGCTAACCGCGTTTAAACATTTGAGCGGTAAAAAGTCGCTAAATTGAAAAAATGAGATAAAAACGGTGCTGAAGCTGCATTTTCATCACTTATCTCAGGTTATCGGCAGGAAACATGCAGAGCGAGAGGGGGCAAGGAAAAACAGTTGCCCCCGCGAAAGAAGGTCAGGCGTGGCGATTATCGGGGAGGAAAGCGGTTAAAAGGCCGATAAGGGGAAGCCAGGCGCAGATTTGATAAACCCACTCGATACTGGTGTGGTCGGCCACCACGCCGAGCACGGCGGCTCCCAGCCCACCCATACCAAAGGCGAAGCCGAAAAACAGCCCAGAAACCATACCGATACGTCCCGGCATCAGCTCTTGGGCGTAGACCAAAATGGCGGAAAATGCCGAGGCAAGAATCAGCCCGATGATCACGCTCAGTACGCTGGTCCACATTAAGTTGGCATGCGGCAAGAGGAGTGTGAACGGGGCAACGCCAAGAATAGACACCCAAATCACGTATTTTCGCCCAATCTTATCGCCAATAGGCCCACCGATAATGGTGCCTGCAGCCACCGCGCCGAGGAAGGCAAACAGGTGGAATTGCGAAGCCTGCACGGAAAGCCCGAATTTCTGTATTAAATAGAAGGTGTAATAGCTGCTGATGCTGGTGAGATAGAAGTACTTGGAAAAGATCAGCAGCAGCAAAATACTTATGGCCAGTGCGACTTTTTTACGCGGCAGCGGATTCACCGGCGCCACGGTGGTGCTGGATTTGCTCGCACGCTGCTGGTGGCTATACCAACGGCTCACCTGCAGCAGCACGATAATACCCAGCAGCGCTACCAGCACAAACCAGCCAAGATGGCCTTTGCCGTAAGGCGCCACGATCATCGCCGCCAGCAGTGGCCCCAGTGCGCTGCCAAAGTTGCCGCCTACCTGAAACAACGACTGTGCCAAACCGTGACGACCGCCGGAAGCCATACGCGCCACGCGTGAAGATTCCGGATGGAATACTGACGAACCGCTTCCCACCAGCGCGGCAGCCAGCAGCACTTGCGGATAGGTCGTGGAAAAGGTCAGGAGAATCAACCCGCATAGCGTAAAGCCCATGCCCACCGGTAGCGACCAGGGTTTGGGGTACTTATCGGTGTAGTGACCAATCAGCGGTTGCAGCAGCGAGGCGGTGACCTGAAAAGTCAGCGTAATCAGGCCGATCTGTACAAAATTGAGGTTAAAATCTTTCTGCAACATCGGGTAGATGGCTAGCAACAAAGATTGCAGCATATCGTTAAGCAGATGCGCGAGGCTGATGGCGCCTAAGATGCCAAAAGCGGTGCGGCCCGGTGCGCGTACCGGTGATGCGAGTTCACTTGCCATAATAATCCTGAAAAGGGCGGTTATCGTTATCAGATTGTTACTTACTGATTGACTCTATAAGCCTTTCGTCTTGAGTTAAAGTGCCATCTGTGCGACACAGGTGGGCGATAAAGCACATTTAGTCCACAGCTCAGTGGAAAAACGCAGAATAAGGAGATCGGCTTTGTTTTTATTACCGCGAAGAGGGCGCTGGGTGGCGCTGCTGATGTTACTGCTGCCGATGCTGGCGCAAGCATGGCAAACGGATCGCAGCTATCGTTTCAGTATTCTGCATACCAACGATCATCACGGACGTTACTGGACTAATGCACAAGGTGAATACGGCCTGGCCGCTCAAAAAACATTGATGGATCAACAGCGCTATGATGTTCAGGCCAAAGGTGGCGGTGCGCTGATCCTGTCGGCAGGCGATGTGAACACCGGCGTGCCAGAGTCAGATATGCTGGATGCTGAACCGGATATACGCGGCATGAATCTCGTGGGCTATGACGCCATGGCGCTGGGTAATCATGAATTTGATAAACCGCTTAGCGTGCTACAAAAGCAGCAAAAGTGGGCCAAATTCCCCTTCCTTTCGGCCAATATCTACCAAAAAGGCACCGATAAGCGCTTATTTAAGCCGTGGGCGACATTTAATCGTATGGGCTTGAAGATTGCCGTAATTGGCCTGACGACGACCGACACGCTGCGCATCGCCAATCCTGAGAACATCGCGACGATAGATATTCGCGATCCGGTGCAAGAGACCGAGAAAGCAGTGGCTGAGCTGCGTGTCACTGAAAAACCTGACGTTATCATCGCGCTGACGCACATGGGCCATTATGACGATGGCCAGCATGGCAGTAATGCGCCGGGCGATGTGGAGTTAGCGCGCAGCCTGCCGCCGGGTACCATCAACGTGATTATTGGTGGTCACTCGCAGGATGCCGTGTGCATGGCTAAAGAGAATGTCAGCGTGAAAAACTATCAGCCGGGCCAACCTTGCCAGCCGGATCGCCAGAACGGCGTGTGGATTATGCAGGCCAAAGAGTGGGGCAAGTTTGTTGGTCGCGGCGACTTCACCTTCCGTAACGGCGAGCTGACGCTGGATAGCTACCAGCTGATCCCGGTTAATCTAAAGCACAAAGTGAAGAACCTCGACGGTAGCGAATCCTGGCTCACCTGGCAGGAAGAGATCCCGAAAAACAGCGCGATGATGAAGTTGTTAACCCCTTACCAACTGCGCGCAGGCAAGAAGCTGGATGTCAACGTCGGCAGCAGTGACGGTGTGTTTGTCGGTGAGCGCGACAAGGTGCGTTTTGAGCAAACCAATCTTGGCCAGCTGATTTTACGTGCGCAAATGGCGGCGACCAAAGCAGACTTTGCGGTTATGAGCGGCGGTGGCATTCGCGCTTCGCTGGACAAGGGTAATCTTAGCTGGCGCGATCTGCTGCAGGTGCAGCCGTTCGGCAATCAGGTGGTGTCGGTTACGCTCACTGGCAATGAGTTGCTGAACTATCTGGCAACGGTGGCCAATATCAAAGTGGATTCAGGCGGCTTCGCGCAGTTCACCAACATCAGTCTGGTGGCGGATGGCAAAGGCGTTAGCGAGGTGAAGATCGACGGCGCACCGCTGCAAAAGGATAAAACCTACCGTATGGCGACGAATAGCTTTAATGCCAGCGGTGGCGACGGTTATCCGGTGATCGAAAACCATGCCGGATTCAGCAATAGCGGGCTGCGCGATGCGGATGCGCTGCGTGAATTTGTCAGCCAGCATTCACCCTTAAAGGTTGATGATTTTGTACCGACCGGTATTGTGCATCTGACGGAAGCACAGATTGAGCAGCGTAATAAAGCCCAGGAGAAGGAGCGGAAGCCAAGCTATCCGCAGATGATTCTGGCGTGGATTTGGCCGCGCGCGGCACAACACTGAACGCCGATTTCCCGGTGCGCATGAATGCGCACCCTACAAAAACCCGGCGATATCCACGTAGGGTCGCCATTCATGGTGGCCGATTCACGCTTAACTGATGAGGATTACGCCATGAATGCGCACCCTACAAAAACCCGGCGATATCCACGTAGGGCCACCATTCATGGTGACCGATTCACGCTTAACTGACGAGCATTACGCCATGAATGCGCACCCTACAAAAACCCGGCGATATCCACGTAGGGTCGCCATTCATGGTGACCGGTTTATCAAGCCTGGCAATTTTTCTGCGTCACCCAACGTTGACGCAACTTATCCCACACCCAGTTGTAGACCATGGTGTAAGGCAGGAAGAACAGAAAGAACGCCACTTCCAGCACGAAAGCGTCCAGCAGCGAAATATTCAGCATCCAGGCCGCAATCGGCAAGCCGATCAGGATAAAGCCCCCTTCGAAACCCAGCGCATGCATCGCACGCAGACCGAAGCCGCGTTTAACCTGTGGCGGCCAGATGCGATCAAAGCCGGTGTTATAGATCATGTTCCACAGCATGGCGACGGTCGACAGCATTATCGCTAACGCGCCCATCTGAAACAGCGGTTTCTCCATGATCCAGGCAGCCAGCGGCGCAACAGTAATAAGTGCCAACCCTTCAAAGCCTGCGGCATGACAAAAGCGTTCTTTCAGCGAACGGGTACGCATATAAACCTCCTGATTAGTGATGTCGCACATTTTGGCACTCTGTAATGCTAAGATAAAATTATCACCTATCGATAAAAGCGATGGATCACTATGAAGTACTCCCCGGAATCTCTAGAAGCCTTCGTGCAAACCGTGTCCAGCGGATCGTTTTCCGCTGCTGCGCGTGCGCTGGCAAAAAGCCAGTCAACCATCAGCAGCGCGGTCGCTAACCTGGAGGATGATTTGGGTTTTACGCTGTTCGATCGCAGCGGGCGTCAGCCGGTGCTGACCGAGCATGGCCAGCGCGCCTTCGCGCAGGTGCAGCAAATTCTCGCCGCTAGCCAGCGGCTGGATGAGCTGGCGGTGCGTTTGTCGCAAGGCGTGGAACCGCGGCTCAGCCTGGCGATTTCAGATTTCTGGCAGGCCGATCATCACCAAAATCTGCTTAATCGCTTTGACCAACGCTATCCGGATATTGAGTTCGAATGCATGATTGCCGAGGATGCTGATGCACTGGATCTTTTACAGGCCGGGCGGGTGCATCTTGGTGTGGTGCGAGCTCAGCCGCAACTGCCGCCAGATTTGGCGGTTGCGCGCTTGCAGGTGGGGGCACAGATGGCGATCTATTTGCATCAGGATCATGCTTTATCGCAGCTGCAGCAGGTAAGTGAAGGGCAGCTGGGTGAGCTGCGGCATTTGCGGCTTAATACCTGGGTGCAAACGCGTGAGCCGCTGCCCGCAGGGCGTGTATGGTCAGCGCCATCCTATTTGCTGCTGCTGGAGATGGCAGAGCAGGGTTTCGGCTGGAGCGTGTTGCCGCGCTGGCTGGTGGAGCAATTTGGGCATCAGGTGCTAAAAGAGCTGCCGGTGCCGGGCTGGCCGCAGCGTATTGCGGTCGATGTGGTGTGGTCGCGACGTAATCCGCCGGGACCGGCTGGTCGCTGGATGATCGACCAGCTCTGTGCTCAGCAGCCTGATTAGCTTCGACGCGCCACATCGGCCAGCGGTGCATCCAGCAGGCGCGACAAATCCTGCGCGGCCAGCTCAATATCCAGCCCGCGCTTGCCTCCGGAGATAAAGATGGTGGCGAATTCCGCAGCCTGCTGATCGATTACCGTTGGCAGGCGTTTTTTTTGTCCGAGTGGACTAATTCCCCCAACCAGATAACCGGTCACGCGCTGCGCCAGCTGCGGATCGGCCATATCGGCCTTTTTAGCGCCTAGCGCCTTCGCCACTTTTTTTAGATCCAGCTGCGATGAGACGGGCGTGACCGCCACTGCCAGTGCTTTGGCATCACCGTTTAGCGCGACCAGTAAGGTTTTGAACACCTGACGCGCATCCAGATTCAGTTTACGTACCACCTCGTCACCAAAATTGGTTTCATGGCTATCGTGATCGTAAGGGTGCAGGGTAAAGGTGACGTTTTGTTTTTCCAGCAGTTTTACCGCAGGCGTCATATTTAATCCTTGTTAGGAAGATTCTTATTTCATTTTGAATGGAAAAAGAGTGGCGAAATTCTGAACTTTGCGCGAGAATTGGCCCGCGCCAGCAAGAGATTGCTGGTGATAACCAAAATCATAAACAAATTCCTCTTTGACGGGCCAATATTATTATTGGCCTTCTTTTTTTGTGATTTTTATTGTTATTTGCACCCTTCTAACCGCTCGCCATGAATGGCGACCCTACGATGGGCAATGCCAATCCTGGTGCACCGGAATGGCCTAACGCTTCAGCAATCCCGGCAAATTATCGTCGCCATACAGATGCAGCGCCCCTACTGCCACCACATATCGCCCTTTCGGTAACGCCAGCAGCAGCTCACGCCAGTGCTGATTACGATTTCGCATCAGCGTGTCATTCAACTCACTGCTAAAGGTGGTGGGCAGCGCCACCGGCTGCTGCTTTGGCGGGGCATCCAGCCACCAGCTGATCATGGTTTGCAGCAGACGCGCGTTGGTATGCCAATGCTCAAGGGTATCCAGCAGCAGCGGCAATCCATCCTGCGGCAGTGATTTCAGCAGGGCGATCTGAGTTTCCGGACCTTCCAGTTCAATGATGCGTTTATTGGCGGCTTTCGCTGCCTGTAACAGCTGGTAATCAATGCCAAACTGTGGACGCAACCCCAGCCGCTGCGCCTGCTGCGCCTGTAACATAAGCGCGATTTGCCAAAATGGCAGCGTGTCGAACAGGCTAATTGATAGCGATAGCTCATCACACAGCGCCTGCAGCCGCAGCAAAACCTCTGCGTCGAGCCGCGTTGCCAGCGGCGGATATTCATCATCGTTGCTGAAGGGCGATCCGCCTTGAGTGATATCCGCTTCAACAATCAGTGCGTCGGCTTTATTCAGCTGACGCAATAAACCGGCGGGCAAAGGTTGCATGTCACGCGTGCCCATATGAATGCTGCCAGCCAGATGCAGGCGGCGGTTATCCAGATGGATATCCATAGCCGGCCAGCTGTAACTGGCCGGGAAAAGGATCGCGATCCGTTGTTGGATGCTGTGCCACAGACCGTGTCTCATTCCCTGTCCTTTTGAAGTCAAAAATCCATGCTAGCGATTTCACTCACTGAAAAACAGGGCCGGAGTGGCTATTGCCGTTGCGCGGGCTTGAATCGCAACAATCGGTTAGCGTTACTCACCACGGTAATGGACGACAGCGCCATTGCAGCGCCTGCTACGATCGGGCTGAGTAACATACCGGTAAAGGGATAGAGCACACCGGCAGCAATCGGAATACCCAGGCTGTTGTAAATAAAAGCACCCAATAGGTTCTGGCGCATATTGCGCAAGGTAGCGCCCGCTATCGCCAGTGCATCGGCAACACAGTGCAAATCGTTGCGCATTAGCGTCATTGCGGCGGTTTCCACCGCTACGTCGCTACCGCCGCCCATTGCAATGCCGACATCTGCCTGCGCCAGCGCCGGTGCATCATTGATGCCGTCACCAACCATCACCACTTTGCGACCTTGCTGCTGCAGCTGGATAATGGCCTGGGCTTTGCCGTCGGGGAGTACGCCGGCAATCACTTCATCAATCCCCGCTTCGGCGGCGATCGCCTGTGCGGTTTTCTGATGATCGCCCGTCAGCATAATTAAGCGGTAGCCCTGCTGATGCAGGCGCTGTAACGCCGCTTTGCTCTCTGGTCGCAGGCTGTCACGCAGCGCGATTAAACCGAGCAATTGGTGCGTATCCGCTAACAACACCGGCGTAGCGCCTTGCGCCGCGAAGCGCTCGATATCCGCCTGTGCCGCGCTGTAATCAATGTGCTGCTCGTTCAGTAACGCCTGATTACCCAGTAGCAGCGTTCTGTCGGCAACTTTAGCGCTGATGCCTTTGCCGCGTATTGTACGAAATTGCTTAACCGCCTCGGCGCTCTCCGACGGTGCCGCGTCGAGAATTGCTTTGGCCAGCGGATGGCTGGAGCCTTGTTCCAGTTGTGCCGCCGCCTTCAAAACCTGCTGGCGATCCCAGTCGCCGTACAGCACCACATCGCTCACTTGCGGCATGCCGCGCGTCAGGGTGCCGGTTTTATCAAACACGATGGTGTCAACTTCGCTGGCGCGCTGTAGTGCATCGGCGTCACGCACCAGCACGCCGAGTTCCGCCGCCCGACCTACGCCCGCGATGACCGACATTGGCGTGGCTAAGCCTAACGCGCAAGGGCAGGCGATAATCAGTACGGTAGTCACAATCACCAGGGTATAAGCCAGCTGTGGCTGCGGGCCAACCAGATACCACATCAGGCCGCTGAGCAGCGCAATCGCCACCACTACCGGCACAAATACTGCGGAGATGCGGTCCGCAAGGCGGCCAATATCCGGCTTGCTGCTCTGCGCCTGACGCACCAGATTGATGATGCGTGCCAGCGTAGTGTGGCTACCGGTAGCGCGCGCGACAAACTGCAGCGTGCCGTCCTGCACCAGCGTCCCGGCAAAGATGTTGTCTCCGGGCTGTTTGGCCTGCGGTACCGCTTCACCGGTTAGCATCGCCTCATCAAGCCAGGCTTCACCGTTGGCAACCTCGCCATCTACCGGCACACGATCGCCGGTCACCAATTTAAGTCGCATGCCTGGCTGAACATCGCTCAGCGGTAGCAGCGTTTCACCGTGTTCATTAACGACGCGCGCCTGCGCGGGCGTCAAATCCAGTAGTCGTTCCAGTGCTTTTGAGGCGCGCTGCCGTGCGCGCTGTTCCAGCGCATGACCGAGATTAATCAGGCCAACGATCATCACGCTGGCTTCGAAATAGAGATGACGAGCCTGATGCGGAAAAAATTCTGGCCAGACGGCCACGCTCATGGAGTAGAGCCATGCTGCACCGGTTCCCAGCGCGACAAGGGTATCCATGGTGGCGGTGCCGTGACGCAGGCTGCGCCATGCGCTGCGGTAGAAGTGCCCGCCAGCAATCAGCATCACCAGCAAGGTGATGATACCCAGCGTACGCCACAGGGTTTGGTTATCTGCACTCAGCATCATGTTGTCGCCGAGCATGCCCCAAATCATCATTGGTACGCCGAGCAGCAGCGCCAGTGCTGACTGCCAGCTAAAACGGCGCATGGCTTGTTGAGCGCTAACCTGCTGACGCTCCCGGCGGGTCTGTTCATCATCGATCACTTCGGCGGAATAACCGGCCTGATCAACCGCGCTAACCAGCGCTTCGGCCGTCGCATCACCCACGATTAGCGCACTACGCTCACCGAGATTGACGCGAGCCTGACTCACGCCGGGCACTTTTTGTAACGCTTGCTCCACGCGGCTGACACAGCTGGCACAGCTCATGCCGCCAATTAGTAAGTGATGCACGGCAAGATTTTCTTCTGCCGGTTGCGACTCCGTTGTCAGCGCCTCCGGCGGCGGCTCTGTAGCTGTCAACGGATCAGGCTTTGGGCTGGCAGCGCCATCTTTCAGCACGGCGTGGTAGCCAGCTTGTTCCACCGTGGCGATCAGATCGCTGGCACTGGCTGCGCCAATAACACGGGCTTCTTGCTGGGTAACTTCCGCCTGCTCGACATCGCTGCGCTGTTCGAGCGCTTCTTTAACGCGTTTTACACAGTGGCCGCATGACAAACCGTCCAGCGCCAGCAGTTGTGTGTGTGACATGGTTTATTCCTCATGTTGGTTTTGACTGCATGCAAAATTTGCATTAGATATAGAGCCTAAACCTTCCATTCAGGGGAAGGTCAAGAGGTGAATATGAACATCAGCGATGTGGCAAAAAAAACCGGGCTCACCAGCAAAGCGATTCGCTTTTACGAAGAGAAAGGCGTGGTGACGCCGCCAGCGCGCAGTGACAATGGTTATCGCCATTACGCTGCGCATCATATTGATGAGCTCAACCTGCTGCGTCAGGCGCGACAGGTGGGATTTACGCTGGAAGAGTGCCGTGAAATGGTGGCGCTTTTTAACAATCCCGCACGTCACAGCGCCGATGTAAAAGCGCGTACCTTGCAGAAAGCCTCCGAGATTGCCGCACATATTGAAGAGTTACATGCCATGCGCGCGCGGTTGCTGGCGCTAGCAGAAGCCTGTCCGGGCGATGACGGCGCGGAGTGTCCGATTATCAATCATCTGGCGGGGTGCTGCCATCAGGCCGAGGGAAAGCGCGGCTGAATGATTAGCGTAATACCGACGACGCCGGTCACAATCACCGGCGTACCGGCAGGCAGATCGCTCTCCGCCTGCACGCGCCAGCTGCTGTCACCAATGCGCACGTGGCCAAGGCCATTTTTTAGGGTGTTATCCAGCGTGAGCTGCATCCCCATTAATTGGCTGCCGCGCTGATTGAGCGTATTGGGCTGCTGTGACGATTCACGATAGCGCATCCAGCGGTACCAGAAAAAAACGCTCAGCAGCGTCATCACCGCAAACATAATTCCCTGGCTGGTCCATGAGATGGGAACAATCCATTCAATCAGCGCCACCGCCACCGCCGCTAAGCCGCTCCACAGCAAGTAACCGCTGGTGCCCAGCATTTCGGCGGCAAGCAGCAGGCCGCCCAGAGTGAGCCAGAACCAGTGGGGATGCGCAATCAGCTCCATGAGGATCATGGTCTGCGCTCCTGACGGCTCTCCTTCAGCAGTTCACTGATCCCGCCTATCGCGCCAAGCAAGCTACTGGCATCAAGCGGCATCATCACCACTTTGCTATTGTTAGCCTCCCCGATTTTTTGCAGGGCATCGGTGTATTTCTGCGCCACAAAATAGTTCACCGCCTGAATGTCCCCGGCGGCTATTGCTTCAGACACCATGCGCGTAGCATTGGCTTCGGCTTCGGCCTGGCGTTCACGCGCTTCGGCTTGCAGGAAGGCCGAGGTACGTTCACCTTCTGCTTTAAGGATCTGCGACTGTTTGTCACCTTCGGCGCGCAGAATCGCGGCCTGACGTACACCTTCCGCGCCCAGTATGTCGGCGCGTTTAGTTCGTTCCGCTTTCATCTGCGCGTTCATTGCCGCAATCAGCTCCTGCGGCGGACGCACATCACGGATTTCGATACGGGTGATTTTTACACCCCAGGGATTGGTGGCTTCATCGACGATATGCAGCAAGCGGGTGTTGATGTTATCGCGCTGTGACAGCATCTCATCCAGCTCCATGCTGCCGAGCACGGTGCGGATATTTGTCATCGTCAGATTAAGTATCGACAGTTCAAGATTGCTGACTTCATAGGCGGCGCGTGCCGGATCGACAACCTGGATAAAGCACACGGCATCAATCGTGACGTTGGCATTGTCTTTAGAGATGATTTCCTGCGAGGGGATATCCAGTACTTGTTCCATCATATTGATTTTGCGACCAATACGATCCATGAACGGGATGAGAAGATTTAAGCCAGGTGCCAGCGTTTTGGTGTAACGGCCAAAGCGTTCTACCGTCCACTGATAACCCTGTGGAACAATTTTTACTCCGGCCCACACGGTGACGAGTGCGAGCACAATAATGACGGGAATCACCGTTAACATATAACCTCCTGGCTGTCAGATTGTCGGGCCGAGTCGCTTCGGCCCGTTTAACGCGCGGTACCGATCAGTACAGCAGCGAGTAAAGCTGGCGGCGATAGCGGGTGGCGAGCGTATCACCGGTGCCCAGTGCCGCTAAAATTTCCTGAAACATTTTACGCACCTGGCCGTCGCCGGCGCTGAGATCGCTCTTCAGGAAGCTAAACAGCAGTTCTAATGCTTCTTCGTTGCGGCCAACCTGATGCAGCTGTAAGGAGAGTTTAGCAGCCAGCTCAGCATTCGCGGGATCGCTCGCCAGCTGCTCCTGCAACAGCTGAATTTCAGGCGTATCGGCGGCTTGCTTCAGCAGGTCAATTTGTGAAACCAGGCTCTGATAACGCGTATCCTGATCCTGCAGCGGCACCTTATCCAACACCGTTTCCGCTTCATCGCTGCGGTTCAGGGTGATCAGGACTTCGGCCAGCAGGAAGCCAATTTCACTGTTTTGATTGCTCAGCTGCCAGGCATCTTTCAGCAGCGGCAGTGCATCCAGCGGTTTGCCTTCATGCATAAATTGCATGGCTTGCTGCGCTTTTACTTCTTCTTCACGCGGCAAGACCTTTTGCAGCAGAGCGCGAATCGCTTCCTCCGGCTGCGGGCCCTGGAAGCCGTCAACCGGCTGACCGTTCTGGAACAGGTAGACGGTAGGAATGGAACGCAGGCCAAACTGCGACGCCACCATCTGCTCTTTATCGCAATCCAGCTTCGCCAAAATAAACTGTCCGGCATACTCCTGCGCCAGACGTTCCAGCACCGGCGTCAACTCCTGACAGTGCTGACTGCGCTCGGACCAGAAATAGAACAGCACCGGCAGCTGCATGGACTGCTCTAACGTCTGTTGCAGGTTGGATTCGTTGATGTCGATAATCAAAGCGTGTGACATGAGTACGTCTCTTGGCAGAAAGTGTGTTGAGGATATGGGGGCAAGCTGCCCGTGTTCAAGTTCGATTCTGCGTTGCAGCTTAGTTGCTGCGCAAAATGCGATCCAGTATCCAACCTGGCAACAGCCGTTTCAGCAGGCTCATTGCCCAGGCCACCAGCGTCACCGGATAACGCAGGCGCGGATGTTTGCTCTCTAATGCGTGACGCAGTTTCGGCAAAATCGCTTCTGGTGGCAGAGTAAAGCGCGCGGCGATGCCGGGATTACGCACAGGTTTGTCTTGCTCGCCCTGATGCACGTTGTCGGTAAAGCGGGTGCTGATCGGGCCCGGCTCAATCAGGCTGACGCGCACGCCGGCATCGCGCACTTCGAGGCGGAGCGCATCGCTCCAGGCTTCCAGCGCCCATTTGCTGGCGGCATAGGCACCGCGTCCCGGCGTGGAGATCAATCCCAGCACCGAGCTGGTATTGACGATGCGTCCGTTGCCGCTGGCTTGTAGTGCAGGCAGCAGTCGCATGGTCAGTTGATGGGTGCCAAACAGGTTGGTGGAAAACTGCTTTTCCAACTGCTGACGTGATACGCTGCTGAGCGGTCCATACTGGCCAAAACCGCCGTTGTTAAACAGCGCATGCAGGCGATGATCGGTCAGTTCCAGCACGCGATCGGCCGCAGCATCGACGCTGGCGGCATCATCCAGATCCAGCTGCACGCCAATAAATCCCAGCGCTTCCATGCGTGCCACATCTTCAGCGCGACGACAGGCGGCAATCACGCGATAGCCACGCGCCAGTAAATCATTCGCGGCAACCAGGCCAATGCCGCTGGAGCAGCCGGTGATGAGAATTGTTTTTTGCATAGCAATTAAGTCAATGATTTTGATTATTATCAGAATCAATGAATTGCTATGACATAGTCAACCCTTGTCTATTATGTAGCCGATATCTTTTCGCGCCTTTTGCCAATTCTATAGGCGGGTTTTTCAATATAGCGCCACGATAACCATGCTAATAGCAAAGATAACACTATCGAGAGGGTAAAACGCAGCATACCAGGTTCGATACCCGTGCTGTCGAAACGTTTGGCCAATCCGTAATTGAAAAGATTGTGAATAAGATAGAGAGAAAATGAAATATCACCCAGCTTGAGTAACCATTGCGGAACCCAGTTTTCAATAGATCTTTCAGCACCGATAACAAAGAGCAATACTAGCGCGTAAATCCAGCCTGAAGATAATAAGCCATGCGCTAAAAATTTCCCTTCACTGAATTGGCTATAGGCAAAAATTAAGGATGCAAAAGCTAATAGTGCCATCAGTTTGCTATTAATGCGTTGGATATATGAAATGGAAGCACCAATTATCATACCGACGATGAAAAGCAAAATCATCGGATTCGAAATAAGGTTTAACTGCCCGCTAGAGAAGCCATAGCCGGTAGGAGAGAAATTTATAGCGTAGCCATTGAACCATGGAAGAAGTAGCAAAGATGCGATAAACCAAAGAGTGATAAATAGCCAGCGCATTGGTAACATTAATAACAATCCAATTACCAGATAAAAATAAACCTCATAATTGAGTGTCCAGCGAATGCCATACATCCCACTATCGTCGATGTAAAAAGGAGCATGATCGTGATAAGCTGGCTGAAAAATTAAAGAGGTAAAAAAATTAAGCGCTTTATCTTCATAATGGAATGTACTCATGGCGCCGGACAACATAAACGTAATAATAAGAATAGCGTAATAGGCAGGTAGAATACGGAATGCACGGCGTTTGAGGAAATTTACAGCGCCAGAAAAGGTTGCCGGTGTAGTTTTAACGGTTAAAGCGATAACGAAACCACTAATTAAAAAAAAGAGATCAACACCCGTTGCACCCCAACCAAACAGCCGGTCACCCAGGTTCGGGTATGATTCGTTAATGTTCCAGCGAAAATGGAATAACATCACGCTTAAGGCAGCCAGTCCTCTGAGTGCCTGAACACCTTTAAAATAACTTCTGTTCATAAAATAATCTTCGCCAGAATCGCGTCTTGCTAACACGCTGTCTAAAGAGAAGAATTTTACATCATTTTGTTAAGAATGAGACCACCAAAAGTTAAGACTGTAGGCTTATCGAAAGGATATTTGCGATAAATAGTGAGACGATATCCATACGCGCCGCGATTACGCAGCGCGTTGCAAGCGTCTTTCAGTATGCTGGTTTATATTTCATATAATTACCCGTTAAAATTACGCGTCTGGATTAATCATGCTTTACTAACGGAGCCAGTTCCGTCGCCATCAGATTGGCGATAAACGGCTGAGCATCCGGATTGGGGTGAATGCCGTCCTGCTGCATCCACTCCGGCTTCAGGTAGACCTGCTCCATAAAGAAGGGCACCAGAGGAATGTTGTACTGCTGTGCCAGGCGCGGATAAATCGCGCTGAACGCCTCCGTATAGCGACGTCCATAATTGGCAGGTAGACGAATCTGCATCAGCAGCGGCTGCGCCTTAGCGGCTTTCACTTCGTCGATCACTTTGGTCAGATCGGCAGCGATGTTCTGCGGAGGGAAACCGCGCAGGCCATCGTTACCGCCCAATTCGATTAACACCCAGCGCGGTTGATGCTGTTTTAATAGGCCAGGCAAACGTGCCAGCCCAAGGCCTACGGTATCTCCGCTGATGCTGGCGTTCACCACATTGGGCTGCTGTTGCCACGTTTTATTCAGCAGGCTGGGCCAGGCCGTCGTGGCCGACATGCGATACCCGGCGCTCAGGCTATCGCCCAACACCAGCAAGGTATCGGCGGCAGCGATACGCGACACCAGCAGAAGCAATAACAACAGGAAGGGATAATGCCAGCGGAAAACATTGTTGCAGTTCATCATCTTACTAAGTCCGTCGGTCAGGGAGAGCATCAGCTCACCATCCTTACCGGAGTTGAGCTGGTTGTCAAACCAGCCGAGACCATCGCCTTAATTGGTGAATCTGGCTCGGGTAAATCCACGCTGCTGGGTATTCTGGCGGGCCTGGACGATGGCAGCAGCGGCGAGGTGCACCTGCTGGGCCTGCCGCTACACAACATGAACGAAGAGCAGCGAGCGGCCCTGCGCGCGCGTGAAGTCGGCTTTGTCTTTCAATCCTTTATGCTGGTGCCGACGCTCAATGCGCTGGAAAATGTGCAGCTGCCGGCGCTGCTGCGTGGCGATAGCGATCGTGAAAGCCGCAACCAGGCCGTGGAGCTTTTGAGCGTGCTGGGGCTGAAAGATCGTCTGCATCATCTGCCCGCACAACTTTCTGGCGGCGAGCAGCAACGTGTGGCGCTGGCGCGCGCCTTTAGCGGTCGTCCCGGTCTGCTGTTTGCCGATGAACCCACCGGCAACCTCGATCGCAAAACCGGCGATCGTATCGCCGATCTGCTGTTCTCCCTCAACCGCGATTTCGCGACCACGCTAATCCTGGTGACGCACGATGAACAACTGGCGGCGCGCTGCGACCGCCGCTTACGGCTGCGTGACGGCAAATTGTGGGAGGAAGCATGATTTGGCGCTGGTTCTGGCGTGAGTGGCGATCGCCGTCGCTGCTGATAGTCTGGCTGGCGCTCACGCTGGCGGTGGCCTGCGTGCTGGCGCTGGGATCGATCAGCGATCGCATGGAAAAAGGGTTGAGCCAGCAGAGCCGTGACTTTATGGCGGGCGATCGCACCTTGCGCAGCAGCGCACCCGCGCCGCAAGCATGGCTGAGTAAAGCGCGTGACGAAGGTTTGTCTGTCAGCCGCCAGCTGAGCTTTATGACCATGACCTTCGCGCAAGAAACGCCGCAGCTGGCGGACGTTAAAGCCGTTGACGATGCCTATCCGATGTTTGGCACGTTGCAAACTGATCCACCGGGGCTGCGCCCCCAAGCGGGAACGGTGCTGGCCGCGCCGCGTTTGCTGGCGTTATTGAATTTGAAAGTGGGTGACAGCGTAGACGTTGGCGACACCACCTTGCGCATTGCCGGTGAAGTGATCCAGGAGCCGGATGGCGGCTTCAATCCGTTTCAGACTGCGCCGCGTTTGCTGATGAATCTGGCAGACGTAGAGAAAACAGGGGCCGTTCAGCCGGGCAGCCGCCTGAGCTGGCGCTATAAGTTCTCGGGTGAACCGGCACCGCTGGCACGCTATGATCGATGGATCGAACCACAGCTAAACGCCGATCAGCGCTGGGTGAGCGTCGAGAATTCGGAAGATGCGCTAGGGCGATCGATGCAGCGTGCGCAGCAATTTTTACTGCTCTCTGCGCTGCTAACGTTAATGCTGGCGATTGCTGCGGTGGCGGTGGCGATGAGCCATTATTGCCGCAGCCGCTACGATTTGGTGGCGGTGCTGAAAACGCTGGGCGCGACGCGTAAAGCGCTGCAGCGATTAATCATCGGACAATGGCTGGCGGTGCTGTTGCTGGCCGCCATCGTCGGCAGCGCGCTGGGGCAGAGCATTGAAGTTATTCTGCTGTTAATGCTGAAACCGGTGCTGCCCGCCGCGCTGCCGGCCGCCAGTTTCTGGCCGTGGCTGTGGGCAATTGGCGCGATGTTCGTTATCTCGCTGTTGGTCGGTTCGCGTCCTTATCGTCTGCTGATGGCTACTCAGCCCCTGCGCGTATTGCGTCGCGATGCGGTGGCAAACGTGTGGCCGCTGCGCTTTTATCTGCCCGCCATGGCGCTGATCGTCATGGGGCTGCTGGCGCTACTCATGGGCGGGAGCAAAATGCTGTGGGCGCTGCTGGCGGGCGTGGTGATGCTGGCGCTATTGCTGGCGTTGCTCGGCTGGGGCACGCTGCTGCTGCTGCGAAAGCTGGTGGTACGCAATCTGGCGCTGCGGCTGGCGATAAACCGTCTGCTGCGGCAACCGGCAATGACGCTCAGCCAGCTGGCGGCGTTTTCGCTGTCGTTTATGCTGCTGGCGCTGCTGCTGGTGATGCGCGGCGACCTGCTCGATCGCTGGCAACAGCAGCTCCCCGCGGATAGCCCGAACTATTTCCTGCTGAATATCACCCAAGAGCAGGTGCCGCAGGTTCGCGATTTTCTGAATGGGCATCATATTAAGCCTGAAACCTTCTATCCGATTGTTCGCGCGCGCCTGACCGAGTTGAACGGCCAAGAGGCGGATCCGAAGCTGGATAACGCGCTCAATCGCGAGCTCAATCTGACGTGGCAAGCCGATCGTCCGGATCACAATCCGCTGATTTCCGGCAGCTGGCCGCCAAAAGCCGGTGAAGTCTCAATGGAAGTCGAGCTGGCGGATCGTCTTGGCGTGAAGCTCGGCGATACCTTGACCTTCAGTGGCGATACTCAGCAGTTCAGCGCCAAAATTACCAGCTTGCGTAAGGTTGATTGGGAAAGTCTGCGCCCGAATTTCTTCTTCATCTTCCCGCCGGGCGCACTTGATCAACAGCCGCAAACATGGCTGACCAGCTTCCGCATGGATAACAATCCGGCGCTGCTGGCCCAGCTTAATCGGGCGTTTCCTACGCTGAGCCTGCTGGATATTGGCAGCATGCTGCGCCAAATAGGCCAGGTGCTGACGCAGGTGAGCCAGGCACTGGAAGTGATGGTGGTGCTGGTGACGGTATGCGGCGTACTGCTGCTGCTGGCGCAGATTCAGGTGGGCATGCGTCAGCGGCGCCAGGAGCTGGTGGTGTATCGCACGCTGGGTGCCAGCAAACGACTGCTGCGCGGGACGCTGTGGTGCGAGTTTGCGCTGCTTGGTGTGGTGTCGGGCATTGCGGCGGCGTTGGGGGCGGAAGCGGCGCTGTGGGGATTGCAGCGCAAGATCTTTGATTTCCCCTGGCAGCCAGACTGGACGCTATGGATCGTGTTGCCGATCGGTGGTGCGCTGCTGTTATCGCTGTGCGGTGGTTGGCTGGGCGTAAGGTTGCTGCAAGGGAAGGCGCTGTTCAGGCGGTTTGAGGCGGCTTAATGCACAGGGTCAGCTTGAATGCCGACCCTGAAAAATGCTACCGAGGCAGGTAGGGTCGCCATTCATGGCGACCTGGTGACTTAGAGCTTCTCCACTGCCCAGGCAATCCCGCTGGCATACTCTTCCGGCAGCAGCGGCACCAGTGCATTCAGCGCTAAGGCTAAACGCGGGCGATCGCTATCGGTCAGATTCAGATGTCCCACCTTACGACCGGCGCGCACTTCTTTATCGTACCAATGCAAATGCACCAGCGGCTGTTGCAGCCACGCTAGATTCACATCGGTACCAATCAGATTCACCATCACCGACGGCGCAAACACCACCGGCTGCGGCAGCGGCAAGCCGAGCACCGCACGCAGGTGCAGCTCGAACTGGCTGATTGACGCGCCGTTCTGCGTCCAGTGGCCGCTATTGTGCACGCGCGGAGCGAGCTCATTAATCAGTAATCCTGCTGGCGTAATGAAGCACTCCATCGCCATCACACCGACGTAATTCAGCTCATGCATAATGGCGCTGAGCATTGTTTCCGCCTGCTGTTGCTGTGCGGCATCGGCCTGCGGGAAGGCCACGCTGGTGCGCAGAATGCCGTCCTGATGCAGGTTATGCGTCAGCGGATAAAACACCGTGCTGCCATCGTGTCCACGCGCGCCCACCAGCGACACTTCGCCGCTGAAGTTAATGCCTTGCTCAACGATGCATTCACCGTAGCACTCATCCGGCAGCGCGTCGGTTTCATTGGCGCGTAAGCGCCACTGGCCGCGACCGTCATAGCCGCCGGTGCGACGCTTGACAATCGCCAGTTCGCCAAGGGTATTGAACACCTTAGGCCACTCGGCTTTATCGGCCAGCAGCTGCCACGGCGCGGTGGCCAGGTTTAACTGATCCAGCAGCTGTTTTTGCGTCAGGCGATCGGCCAGACGCGGGAAAATATCGCGATTCACAAATGCAGGATGGCTAGCCAGTTCGCGGGTTAACGCGGTTTCCGGCCAGCGCTCGATCTCGGCAGTAATTACGCTTTCAGCGATCGGCAGCGCAGACGGTTCTGCATCCAAACCCACCGGATACACCGCGATGCCGAGCGGTTCACCCGCCTGGCGCAGCATGCGGCCTAACTGACCGTTGCCTAATACACAAACCGGCTTCATGCTTCCTCCCGCGGATCCGGGTTATTCAGCACTTCATCGGTCTGCGTTTGACGCCAGTTGGCGATGCGCACGGCCAGCGCGCTGTCGTGAATCGCCAGGATCTGCGCCGCCAGCAGTGCAGCGTTGGCGGCACCGGCTTTACCGATCGCCAGCGTACCCACTGGAATACCGCGCGGCATCTGCACAATGGAGTAGAGGCTATCAACGCCGCTCAGCGCGGCACTTTGCACTGGCACGCCCAGCACCGGCACCAGCGTTTTGGCGGCCAGCATGCCCGGCAGATGGGCAGCACCGCCAGCACCGGCGATGATCACCTGAAAACCGTTCTCGGCGGCGGTTTCCGCGAAGCTGAACAGTTTGTCGGGCGTACGGTGAGCTGAGACCACTTCAACGTGGAAGGGCACATCCAGGCTGTTAAGAATTTCCTCGGCGAACTGCATGGTAGCCCAGTCACTTTTAGAACCCATGACGATGGCGATACGGGCCGGGGTGGCGTTGGATGACATGCGGTCAACTCCTGTGAATATGCAAACGAACCTGGCCGGGCGGGCAGGTGAAGAAGGGCACAGAGAATAGCATGAGATGGCAGCAAGGAAAACGGTTGCGTAGGCGGAAAACGGGCATTTACGCCCGGATGTTAGAAGGGGAATTCGATTAGGCTTACGCCGCTGGCATCAAGCTGAATCATCGAGCCATTCTCATGCCAGGCACCGAGCACCGCGCGCTGGGCGTTTTCGCCATGCAGCGGGAAGTGATGAATCGCCGGGCGATGCGTGTGGCCGTGAATCAGTATCCGCAGCTTGTGGCGCGTCATCGTTTCCTCAACGGCCTGCTGATTGACGTCCATAATGCTGACCGACTTGTGCTGATTAGCCTGCTTGCTGCCATTACGCATGCGCGCAGCAATGCGCATGCGCATGCGCAAAGGCAATGCGAGGAACAGGCGCTGCAGCCAGCGCTGATGCACTTTGGCGCGAAAACGCTGATAGCCTTCGTCATCGGTGCACAAGGTATCGCCGTGCATGATCAACACGCACTGACCATATAGCTCCAGCACCTGTTCTTCTGGCAGCAGCGTCATGCCACAGGCACGCGCAAAGCGCTGGCCGAGCAGGAAGTCGCGATTACCGTGAATGAAGAATGTTGGCACCGGTAGCGCTGTGAGCGCTGCCGCAATTTGCTGATGCAGCGGATTCGGATCGTCGTCGCCGATCCAGGCTTCAAACAGATCGCCAAGAATGTAAAGCGCATCGCACGAACGCGCTTCACCCTGCAAAAAATGCAGAAAACCGGCAGTAATTGCCGGTTCTTCATTACACAGATGCAGATCTGCGATAAACAGCGTGCGCGACATTACTCGCTAACGGTCACTTTCTGGATGACAACGTCGTCAACCGGAACGTCCTGATGCATGCCGCTACGGCCAGTTTTCACCGCTTTGATTTTCTCAACCACGTCCATGCCTTCAACCACTTCAGCAAACACGCAGTAACCCCAGCCCTGCAGGCTTTCGTCACGGAAGTTCAGGAAGTCGTTGTCTGCTACGTTGATGAAGAACTGGGCAGTGGCTGAGTGTGGAGCCTGAGTACGCGCCATCGCCAGCGTGCCTTTGGTATTCTTCAGGCCGTTATTCGCTTCGTTGCGAATGTCTGCTTTGGTATCTTTCTGCTTCATGCCAGGCTCAAAACCGCCGCCCTGAATCATGAAGCCGTTGATTACGCGATGGAAGATAGTGTTATCGTAAAAACCTTCCGCGCAGTATTCCAGGAAGTTCTTTACGGTAGCCGGCGCTTTGTCATCGAAGGTTTTGATTACGATATCGCCATGGTTCGTCTGGAAAGTGACCATTATATTCTTCCTGTAAAGGTTGTCGTCAGTATCAGCTGCCGCGCCAGCGAGGCGGCGGGGCATTTTTGTAGACGCTCCTTATATCACAATTTCCAATAACGCGTCAGTAACCCAACGGCAGTTGGCAAGCGAGCGATGCACAACTGAGAAAAATACGGCACAATAACCGGCTTGACGTTGGTCAGTTAAGCGATGAAAACAGATCATACAGAGCGCAGACATCGTAGCGGCGCAATTTATTGCGCGATAAATCGCGCCGCTACGGAATGTGCGGTCATTGAATACCATGCTTAACCGATCAGCTGACGCAATAAACAGCTAGATTTTTGATAGTTCTATTCCCGCACACGTAAAACAAACGGAACCGTTCAATGCTAAAGATTTATAACACCCTGAGTCGACAGAAAGAGGAATTCAAACCCATCCATGCCGGTGAAATCGGTATGTACGTGTGTGGTATTACGGTTTACGACCTCTGTCATATCGGCCATGGGCGTACCTTTGTGGCATTCGACGTGGTGGCGCGTTATCTGCGTTACGTGGGCTATCAGCTGAAGTATGTGCGCAACATCACCGATATTGATGACAAAATCATCAAGCGCGCCAATCAAAACGGCGAAAGCATTGAAACGCTGACCAACCGCATGATCGCCGAAATGCATAAAGATTTCGCTGCACTTGGCATTCTGCCGCCGGATCTGGAACCGCGCGCCACGCGCCATATCGATGAGATTATCGAGCTGGTCGGCACGCTGATTGAACGTAATCACGCCTACGTCGCCGACAACGGCGACGTGATGTTCGACGTGCTGAGCGACAAAGCTTATGGCGTGCTGTCACGTCAGGATCTGGAACAGCTGCAGGCCGGTGCGCGCGTCGAAGTGGCGGACGTGAAGCGCAATCCGATGGACTTCGTGCTGTGGAAAATGTCCAAAGCCGACGAACCAGCATGGAATTCGCCGTGGGGCAACGGTCGTCCAGGCTGGCACATAGAATGTTCGGCGATGAACTGCAAACAGCTCGGCACCCATTTCGACATTCACGGCGGCGGCTCGGATCTGATGTTCCCGCACCATGAAAACGAAGTGGCGCAATCCACCTGTGCGCACGATGGCCCTTACGTGAATTACTGGATGCACTCCGGCATGGTGATGGTTGATCGCGAGAAGATGTCGAAATCGCTGGATAACTTCTTCACCGTGCGCGATGTGTTGCAGCATTACGATGCCGAAACCGTGCGCTACTTCCTGATGTCGGGCCACTATCGCAGCCAGCTCAACTACGGCGAAGATAACCTTAATCAGGCGCGTGCGGCGCTTGAGCGTTTGTACACCGCGCTGCGTCACACCGACGCCAACGCTACGGCGGCGGGTGGCGAAGCGTTCGAAGCGCGTTTCCGCACCGCGATGGATGACGACTTCAACACGCCGGAAGCCTATTCGGTGTTGTTCGATATGGCGCGTGAAGTGAATCGCCTGAAAACTGAAGACAAAGCGGCGGCCGATGCGCTGGCGGCAAAACTCCGCCAGATCGCCGATGTGCTCGGCATTTTGCAACAGGATCCGGAGCTGTTCCTGCAGAGTGGTGCGCAGGTTAATGACGACGAAGTGGCGGAAATCGAGCATTGGGTGAAAGCCCGTTCCGACGCGCGTGCAGCCAAAGATTGGGCGCAGGCGGATGTGGCGCGCGATAAGCTCAACGAGTTGGGCGTGATCGTTGAGGATGGGCCACAAGGTTCCAGCTGGCGACGCAAATAACCGGAGAGGGCGAGAAATCGCCCTTTTTTATTATGGCGATTGAACAGATTCAGATTCACGGCTTCCGCTCGGTACGTAACCTGACGCTGCAGCTACAACAGCTCAACGTGGTAAGCGGCCCCAACGGCTGCGGCAAATCAAACCTGTATAAAGCGGTGCGACTGCTGCACGAAGCCGCCAGCGGGCGCTTAGCGTTGGCGCTGGCGGAAGAGGGCGGCATCCAGAAAGCGATGTGGGCGGGCGGCTTGCGGCGCGGCGATCGTCGCCACGATCCGAAACGTCTTTCATTGGCAGTGGTAATGGACGACATGGATTACCAGCTCGATGTTGGGTTCCCTGAGCCGTTGGCCACCAGCATGTTCAACCTCGATCCGCTGGTGAAAGAGGAACGCTTGTGGATGAGCGGCCAGCGGCGACGTCCCTCTTCCTGCATTCTGCAACGCAGCAATCAAACGGCTTTTCTGCATAACGTTGATGGCGAGCGCGTGAGTTATCCGGCGGTGCTGCATCCGGAAGAGTCGCTATTTGGACAACTGGGCGAACCGCATCTTTATCCCGAGCTTTCGCAGGTGCGCGAACGGCTGCGCCAGTGGCGCTTTTATCATGAGTTTGCCGTGTGGCCCGGTTCGCCGATTCGTGCGCCACAGATTGGCGTGCGCGCGCCGGTGCTGAGCCACGATGGCAGCAATCTGGCGGCGGCGTGGGCCACCATCGTCGAGCGTGGCCATCACGAGTTGTTGTTTCAGGTGATGGAAGAGGCTTTTCCGGATACGGAATTTCACGTGGATGTGCAGAACGGGCGTTTTCAGATGCTGATGTCGCGACGCGGGATTTTGCGTCCGCTGGAGAGCGCCGAGTTCTCTGATGGCACGCTGCGATTTCTTTGCTTAGTGGTGGCGCTGCTCAGCCCGCGTCCGCCCGCGTTTATGGCGCTGAATGAACCGGAAAACAGCCTGCATGAAGATCTGCTGCCGGCGCTGGCGCGCCTGATCGCTGAAGCCAGCCAGTTTAGCCAGCTGTGGATCACCAGCCATTCACCGAAACTGGCAACGCTGATTGCTGAACATACCGCGGTGAATCATATCGAGCTGGAGCAAATCGAAGGGGAAACGCGCGTGGTGGGTGATGAACGGCTTTTGTAGGGTCGCCATGAATGGCGTAATGCCGCTCACTTGAGTAAAAAAATGCCTGTTTATGCAGGTGCGCATGAATGCGCACCCTACGAAAACCCGGCGATATCCACGTAGGGTCGCCATTCATGGCGACCGTATCAATTACTGCACTTAATTACGCGACAACCGTAATCTTAAAACCCGCAAACTCAACCTTCTGGCCTTCCACAATCTTGCAGCGCTTACGCGTTTCCACTGCGCCATCTACGCGCACTTCGCCTTCTGCAATCACCGCTTTCGCCTGCGCGCCGCTCTGCACCCAACCTTCGAGTTTCAGCAGGTCACACAAATCAACGTGGGCATGTTTACCGAGAGAAAAACTGGCCATTATGCCTCCTCAATGTCGTGAAATTCTTCGCACGCCGTCAGCGTGTTTTGGATCAATGTAGCGACCGTCATTGGACCGACGCCGCCTGGAACTGGCGTGATGTACGAGGCGCGCTCAGCCGCCGCATCGAACTCCACATCACCCACCACTTTACCGCTTTCGAGACGGTTGATACCGACATCAATCACCACCGCGCCCGGCTTGATCCAGTCGCCCGGAATAAAGCCCGGCTTGCCAACCGCTACGACCAGCAGATCGGCGTGCTCAACGTGATGACGCAAATCTTTGGTGAAACGGTGCGTGACGGTGGTGGTGCAACCGGCGAGCAGCAGCTCCATGCTCATCGGACGGCCAACGATATTGGATGCGCCAACCACTACGGCGTTCAGGCCGTAAGTATCAATATTGTAGCGCTCCAGCAAAGTGACAATACCGCGCGGCGTACACGGACGCAGCTTCGGCGCACGCTGGCACAGACGACCGACGTTATACGGATGGAAACCATCCACGTCTTTATCCGGCACGATGCGCTCCAGCACTTTGACGTTATCGATGCCCGCTGGCAGCGGCAGCTGCACCAGAATGCCATCGATATCGTTGTCGTTATTTAGCTTATCAATCAGCTCCAGCAGCTCTGCTTCGCTGGTGGTGGCCGGCAGATCGTAGGAGCGGGAGATGAAGCCCACTTCATCACAAGCGCGACGTTTGCTGGCGACATAGATCTGCGAAGCCGGGTTTTCACCCACCAGCACCACTGCCAAACCGGGCGCACGTTTACCGGCCGCCAGACGCTGCTGTACTTTTTCGGCAACCTCAAGGCGCACCTGCTGCGCAATCGTTTTACCGTCAATAATTTTTGCTGCCATCAGAGAGGAAATCCATCTGTAGAGGGTTAAATCGGGGATGGCGCCTATTCTGTCAGAAGCGCGTGCGGCTGTCAGGTAGAGATTCGCCCTCTACGGTGCTTTCCCGACTTTTCGCCGTGGCGCCAACCCGCGTTAGCGCTTATCATGCCCGACAGTGAATGAGATGGATGACGTGATGATTTGGTTAATTCTCGCCACGCTGGCGGTGGTGTTCGTGGTAGGTTTTCAGCTGCTGACGGCCAGCTCGCGCCATGCGGTGCAGGCGCTCAATAAACGGTTGCAGCTGCCGCCGGTGCATATCGAATCGATGCTATCGCTGATGGGCAAAGAAGCGGCAAAAGAGTTCACCGATTACATCGCCGGCGATAATGACGCGCATCTGCACAACGGCGCGGCGGTGCTGCTGATTTGGCAGGTGCTGATTGTCGATGGCAGCGACGAAAATATGCAGCGCTGGCATGGCATTTTGAGCCGCGCGGGGTTTTCAGCGTTGATATCGAGGCAGCAGTTGTTGTTGGCGTTGGGGTTCTTGCGCCAGCTGGAGCCGGACAGCCAGGAGCTGCATGCGCTGCGCGACCAGTATAATGCGCGCTTCACCCAGCAAGGGATTGAGATGGAAGGCGAAACGGAAGCAGGCGGCAATCTGGTGTCGTTAAGCGACTGGCGCAAGCGGCATTAAGGGGTTTTGGTTAATCTGGCAGCACTTCGTTGCTGTGGAAGGGCAAAAACGTTGACGCGCGAGCCGCTGGACGTATAATCCGACCCAATCACTATGCGCCCTTAGCTCAGTTGGATAGAGCACCGGCCTTCTAAGCCGTAGGTCACAGGTTCGAATCCTGTAGGGCGTGCCATATTTTCTTCCATTCAGTTCTTTTAAATTCTACTTTTCCTATAAAATTCAGCAGATAACACTCATTTATGCTCCATAGCGGTCCATAGTGATCTATTGCGTACTACACATGGTTAGGAGCACGTTAAGGGGCACTGTCAGGTTCAACGAAGTGGATTGCGACAACGCTGTCATTCTGGTAAATCGCGTTGTTGCAGCCCTGATTTAAGCGGGTAACGCGGTGTTCGAGCGTCGCGACGTAGCGGGTTTCATCGGCTGATGTGCCGCACTGACGAAACTGCGTCATGACGCCGGGAACAATGCGCGGTTTGACTGACTCGTAAGGCTTGCCGTCGGGATACATCAGAAACAGGGCGGAATAGTTAATGATGTGGTGGGCGGGGAGATCCTTCACCGCGCTGGTGAACGCTATGTGGTAGCAGGGAATGTCGCTGATGGCTTCGCTGCCGCTGAACCTGAGCACAGAAATATCTACGCCGGGCAGCTGAGATTCCAGTCGGGTTAATCTGAGATGATAATGGTTATGGAACGGTAATTTACTGCCGGCAATAATGTATTCCTGACTGCCCATCGTTTAATTCCCTTTGAACGTTAATCCTGACTTACCCGGCGATTATCTTTGCGGAGCAAAATCGACATTAAGCCAGCGGCTTCAATCCGTCACATTCCTTTAGTCGTTAAAGCCTTTATTGCACTAGGCCAGCTGCGCCCGGCCAGCTGCGCCCGGAAGCAGTAATAATGAATGTTGCTCCTGCAACTTATTGATTTAATGCGTATATTAATTCATTGTTAACACTGTGTTTACCGGAGTATTCATAACTTAACCGCACTACTCTTTCCCGATGCTGCAGAACGTAGCATAATTCCAGGAGGGATTTAAATAGGGGTTTATCACATAAAAGCGTAATTAAAACGTTTGCAAGATCAGCTGGAAATTTTATTAAGATAGTTCAAGAAAATGTTGACAGGATATTTCTGAGAGAAATTTCTTAGTGATTAAGTGGCATTCGCTTTATGTTAATTATTTTAACTGGCCGTCCATCCGCTGATTTTCATTTGGTTTAAGTAATCTACTCCTGATTTGTAGGAGTTATCCTTCAAAAGCGTATTTGGGAAAATGGTAGAATCACAGCAAGGAGAGAGTAGTTCTGTCATTCGAGTGTTCAATGTTGATGCTAAAATATGAATCTACGTTTAGTAGGCCATAGTCCTTAAGTTTAAAAAGTATGACCTTAAAACATCAATATGAACCATATATCTTTATATCATCAATTTTTCGCGTAAAGGTTCCTGTATGATCAATATTTCTACTCTCAATATCGCTAAAACCATTCGATTGATAGCCCAGACAGGGGTAAATGGCAAACCAGTTATCTTTCTCCATTATTTTAATCCAATTGGCGTCAAGATGGAGTTTTTTATTCGTTAAATCCTTCTCCAGGTTCTCTTTGGTTTCGTTTAAATTTTCAATTAGCCTGTCATAATAATGTGCATTGACCATATAACAGTTACTACAATACGAAAATTTAGTCCGGGTAAATCCCGGGGTAATTGTGTTAAGAATGTAATGATTACCTGAGAGCATCGCCACATCCCAGCAGGCTTGCTGTGCCAGATGATTAATAAACGCTAACCAGCGCTCGGGGTCTTCTGGGGAATTATTGAAAACCATATCATCTTCGATAATTAAAATGTTTCTCCAGCCATTATTTTTTGCTTCATTTAGCACGGCTATGTGAGAGAGTACACAACCATATTGTCCAACTTCATGTGAAATGGCTGCAAAACGATGATATTTTTCTTCTGGAATGCCAATGAGTTTAAAATTATCCCGTAATTGTGCATCACGATCCTTGCGAACATCTAAGTTAATATAAACTATCCTGTCCACAAAGCTCCAGTCCCATGACTGAATATCATTGTTATTCATCTGATTTCTCGTCTTAAAGGCATATGAATATATTGTTATGCTTTTCAAATTTATTCAAAATCTGTACGTATTTATAAAACTGTAGTCGATTATCCATTCCTAGCTTTTTTATAGCATTACGCCGATAGGTATAAGAACTGTTGGTTGAGCAACGCATAATGTGCGAAATGTTTCGAATATCATGCCCATGCCCACTGAGCAATACCAGCCTCTTTTCTGGTTCAGACAATTGTGCGTTTTTCCGTATTTTGAAATGTCGATAAAAATCGCTCTTTTCCACTCCGTCATGTGGAAGTGTTGCAGCAGTAAAAATACGTACGATGAAGCTGTGAATATCTTCAATAAATAATCCGGAAACGTTAAATGTAATGTGAATGGCGGACGGCTGTCCGCTCTTTTTTCCGGGTTGAGTAATAGTCTTGTCTTTGCTGAATATATTTATTATTACTGCATTGTCGGTGAAGATGATGTTCGCCGTTTCGTTAAAGTTCTTCACATCGGCGTCAAGGATTTTATAATCATTCAACGATTTACTCTGCTTGACGTAGTCAAGCATGCTAATCATCCCCTGGCGATAGAAGACATTTTGCGACTCAACGGCGACGGTTAACATTCTTATTATCCTTATTGTTTTAAAAAGACTGCAACTCCGGCGTCTCTTTTTCGTTATGTCAGACGGCAGGTGAATAGCTATTGATGATTTGAACGTAGTGCTTACGCTGATATTCAGTAAATTCTTCGTTAGCCTGAAGGGTAAATACCAGTACATCACGTTCAATCGGGTTATAACGCGAGTGCTTGGGAAGTTTGACTACCGATTGAACCTGTCGCACAATTTCACCGTCATCCAGATAGCGATTAGCAACCTGGATAACGTCAAGTTTTGCCGGACCGATTTGATGTCTCAACATTTTTCCTTCAGTTTGAAAACCAGGCAGACGGAAACGTAAATTTTCCATCTCTTTTTCTACCCACTCTTCCTGAGTTTGTTCTTCTGCTAAACCCGCGCGAGTAATGATGACGCGGTATTCTTTATCATCTGGATCACGAAACATCAGCAACTGAATAGAACGATCCATAACCGGAGGTGCCGTCATAAAGACTCCCTCAGCAATATGATACATAGTATTTTTATTATCCATTGAGAATGGTCTCCTTTGTATTTTCTATAGGTATCAGCAACATTTCGACGCGCCGATTTATTTGTCGCCCTTCCGCTGTCACATTGCTGGTCATTGGTTCGGTTGCACCAACACCTCGCACTTGAATCAGCGAAGGATCGATATTTTTTTTGATGAGCCAGTGGCGAACAGCATCCGCTCGCTCCAGAGATAAAGAGGCGTTAAGTGCGTCGCCTCCGGTACTATCTGAATGGCCAATAATCAGAATCCGGTAGCCTGGCGCTTGCGCGATTTTGTGTGCCATCTCTTCCAGCGGAGGCGTGGCTTTTGCTGAGATGTCAGATTTACCCGGATCAAATAAAGGGATGACTCCTGCAGACGTCACTACTTTTACCGCCTGCAAATTTGCCATCTTTTTATTCAACGTTCGGCTAATGGCTTCGCATGGGCTGAGTCCCCAATTTTGCAGGGACACTTCAGCGGAACAGCGCTGCGATTGCTCATCAAGCTGCTGTAGTTGAGCAATTTTTTGATTCAACCTTGCAACTGATAACTCACGTTGTTCTTCGAGTAGCGCTATCTCATGCTGGTAGGTTTTTTGCTGCTGCAAAGATTGCCAGCCAGCAACTCCTATCTGGGTTAATAGCAGCAAAGTAATTAAGCAAATACTCCAGAGTAAAGCCGGCTGCTTACCGTAAATAGGAATAACGGGAACCACTGCGGGCTTGGGTATATAAAGCTGTTTGATGGCGGGCAACGGCGGCATCGGCATTCTGTTACCCAGCGCAGGAAGAATGGCGTAACGTTCTTCCAGCCATATCGACCATGCGCCATGCCGTGTAAAGCCATGACCATAATCACACAATAGCAAAGCGCTCAGCTTAAGCGTGGAATGGGTAAATATCTTAGTCAGCGCGGCACTAATTTCTTGTTCTTCTAGCCAGCAGAGTAAGTCATAGCCCAGCGCAGCACGTTGGATATCACTTGCGGAATTATCCTGATTTTTAAGATAATTTTTTAGCCGATTGATTTCGTCCGGCATATTTTGCGCCTGCAGACGATTGAAATCGAGTTCACCACTCCAGCTCGCGTTAGATGAGGAATGTTTGCGGAGTTCAGTGCTGATATGCGCATAAATCCCTATTGTGCAGGGGATTTTAATATCAGATATGACCCCGGAAAAATCTCTCAGCCAGTTGAGAAGGTGGTGATTCAATAATGCTGACGTTTCATGTCCATCTGGCAGAAATGGAAAAAAAGCGGCAACCGGCGTATTTGGAGAATGCTGCTTAATATAGTCAAGGCGACAGGCTAATTCATCGGGATTTTTGATTAATAGCCAGGTCGACTTTTCACAGTAGCGAGTACTGTCTGTGTAATTGCTTTCGGTAAACCATTTCTCTGCATAAGGTCCCAAAATCAGGACAACAGGGGAGAGCTGCTCGGGTTCCGGTTGTGGTTCTTTGGGCGGTTGAGGTAATTCACGCGTTTCCCAGCGCAATTGCTTGATGATGAGAAGTACAGCGAGCACGGCAAATCCGAACATAAGCAGTTCGCCGGTGAGCTTGTCTTGTTGCAGCCAGGAAAGCGCTGAAGTAATAAGCAATGCGACTGCAACCAGCATCATATTTAATTTTTGATAGCTCATGTTACAGTCCTCCACTCTGAAACATTCGGCATCCGTACCAGAATATCCCCAGTAAAAATCCTGCGATGGCGAACTGGCACATTAATGACATCCAGCGAATAGTTGGACCCTGGGCTTCAACCTGAATGGCAAGTGGTTCACTTTCGTCATCTGCCGTTTCAATGACATCAGATTCAGTCACAGTGACTTTTTTCTCAATACGCTCCTTACCGGGTAAAGATAAGGGTGATAATGCGAACATTATCAACGTGGTGTTTTTTATTTCCTGGTGTACGGAGTTGAACAGCAAGTCGCTGTGCGCAGGGTTAAACAGTTCGTCATGCTGGTAACCAAAAAAATGGTGGCCTAGCTGATAGTTCGCCCAGCTGATTCCTTGTGTGGAGAAGCTGCTCATGGCGAGACTATCGACCACGCGGCAAAGTAGCCGCTGGATGGCGATAATCTCTTCGTGCGGATAGGCTTCATCAGATAGGTGCTGGCAATAAAGTATAATTTGCTGCTGCAACTGCTGCTGAAAATCCAGAAGAGAGGGGACGACACCTTTCATTGCGAGCAGCGTGCAGCTGGAGATGAGTCCTTGAAGTGCTGAATGTCCGCTCACCACGCGCGCTCCTTGATGTCACCCCAACCTTCACCATCTATATACGGACAAAGACGTACGCAGTGAGGAGCCACCGGGCGTTGGGTGTCAAAATACACGCGAAGATCAAATTTTTCGCCATTATCATTACTCTTAAGTTTTAAGAGTTCTTCAGGCGAAAGCTGCTGATTTATAAGCGGGGTGTTGTCAGCTTGATACACGCTGAGCTGCCACCAAAGCACATCCTTACGAAGGATATCGACATCCGCATGCGTCAACTGCCACATGCGCAGATGGGGGCTAACCAGTTGTTGTTGCCAAAGTTCATGCTCTTCCGGTAAGTGATCAAACCAGGTTAGTTTTTCTTTGGCTTTAATTAATGGATGAATCCGTTGCTGGCGAAAATCGACCCCAATGCGGTACTGATACTCTTGCAGGGTGCGATGCGTACCTAAACACCAGTGCCCGAGATCCACTTGCTTATCACTGATCCCCAGCAGGCTTTGAATGCGTTGATAAGAGATATTATCGCGCTCCCACCATACCTGATCCACCTGACCACTTTTTTTCGCTTCGTTGGTATGATCGCTCCAGAATTTCGGTGATTTTGCGCGGCCGTAGTAGTGCCAGAGCAGAACTTTGTGAGGTGTATACAGATCGTAACCGTGGGTAAAGGCCCTAGCGGCTAAAGAAATTTCTTCACCGATAAAGAAAAGCTGAGGATCGTACGGGACGTTTTCAATGAAATGACCGTCGCTAAAAAGATAACCTGCGGCCAGATAACCACTTCTCCGTGGCTGCTCTTCGACCATGTCTACTGAATTGAGAGACACAACGCCTTTATCATTAAACTGACTAAATATCAGGCGACTCACCTTATTACTACGCTGTTCTTTTTTTTGTTCAGGGGTATAAGGTGGCGGATAATGCGTGAGTATTGGCCGAGGACTTTGCGATCGTAAGCTTTCCAGCATAGCGATCATTTCACTGTCCCAGTGAGCAGTGAAACGGCTGTGTGAATCGATCTGCAGATGATAGCTCTCACCGTTGTAAAGCGTATTACTCATATGTCTCGCCCAGCAGGCACCCTGACTTTTTAAGTAATCCACGGCTAAGAGTTGAATCTGAGCATTGCCTTTAATTAATCGGTAAAGCGTGTGCCCATGATGTTCACCCACGAGCTGGGGGATAAAACCGCTGTCAATAAATGGGTGAAGTTTACCATTGTCCTGCCAGCAAATAGCGATGTGTAGTCGTTCAGCGTGCTGCGCTCGAGCAAGTATGTCGAGCAGCGTTGGCACTAATTCAGCATCCCGGTAGCTGGCGATGCCGATGAAAATTGTTTTATTGTTATTCATGGTAACTGTATCAATTCCTTTGATAAAATCAGTTCACAACTAATAGAATCTCCGCCTTGGCGGTAAAATTCCCTTCCTCTGGTAATACATTGCCATTTTTCATTAAGGTGGCTTTCCAGCTGTAATTCACTGGCACTTCATCGGCAACCTGGGCGCGATCCTCTTTTGCACTGTCATCTGCAGGCATGTTGCGATTGTTACTGTCGGTAATCTGAATTTTTAAACGGTCATTATTACCAGCACTATCCGTTACCGGGATGGTGCCATCGGCATTCGGGGAGGCCGTGATTAATGATGCGGATGCACTGTAGCTACCGTAATCCGTGGCACACCTCAGGCTGAAATCTAGATTTTTTTCTACGCCGCTTATTAGGTCTCGCTCTCCCAGCTGGCCAAAGTTCACCGTTTTTGGGCCATCAATAGTGCAGTTGGGGATACTGATAACTCTGATTTCGCCTATGTTAAGAAGTTGGCCGTAATTGGCTGCGGTATCACTGGTTACCCAGTTCCTCAAGATGGTTCCTGGGGACAACACTACATCTCCGTTAGGGTCGGTTAACTTTAAACGTGGAGATGTTTTGACAAACTCAAGCTGGAAAAACGACGCTGGAGGGTAGTTAAAACGATTCTCAGTCATAACGGCGTTTGAGGGAAAATGTCCAAATCTATCGCCATTATTCCAGCGAGGACGAACGCTGATGCCCTCAACGCTAGTGGTGAAATAATTTGTCCTCCCTGTTGGAGCCAAAGGAGGCAATGCCGTTTTGCCATAAGCCTCGCCAATTTCACAATCTTTGAAGCTGAGCGTAACATTCTGCGTTGTTGAATTTTCGTAATTAAGCGGTGTATCGCTTACTGGTGCTCCCGCATCAACATAAAAGGTATATCCCGGGATGGTCAGCGTGGTGCGGTTTGCCCCACCAAATTGCGAGTCTGGATCCACCGTACACACTGCAAGGGCTGACTGGCTAAGAAATGCACCCGTGACGAACAAAAAGCTATTGCGTAATCTCATACTCAGGACTCCTGTCCATTACTCAGTCTGGCGATGAGATCCTGCGGCAGAATCTGCATCAATTCGGCAAAACGTTTACCTACCATTTGTTCCGTCAATGTCAGCAAATCACCCACTGGACTGCTAGGTTCGTAGCGCACAAACCACTGCTGAATCTCGCGTAAGCGCATCAGCGCATCCGTACGATCCTGAATATTGCGAACGGGCAACATGGTCAATGTTTCTATCGTGGGCGTCGTCACCAACCTTGCTGCTACCTGCTCTGACTCCGGCAAGCTCACATCTAAAGGCTGGACTGCAGGTGTTTCGATAGTCACTTCTGGCAGCTCTGCCTGATCTACAACGGGCGCCGGGGGGGCTCCAGCAAAGCCAAAAAGAGCGAGCACTTTAAATAAGCCGCTAAAATCAGGCGCATCATCAGACAGCATCTCTATCAGCAGCAGCCGCAATTGATTGAGATGTTGCTCCGCATGCCTTAAGGAGAAGATGACGTCTGCTTGCTGCTCCTGCCATCCCAATCGGGCCAGTGAAAGCGCATTCTCATCAAGAGATTGTTCAGCTTGTGGGTTTAGGGTGGCCCGCTCAACGTCGCGCACGTTCAGTTGCAAGCCCGACACTTTTGGCAGAGGCTGCATTCTTAAATCTGCGAGAATGCCATTCGATGACTCTAATTCTGCCAGCACGTTGGCGCGCATAAGGGGCTCAAAAGATCCCTCATCATATAGCTGTGGATGCACCTGCTCTGGCCACTGTTTAAGTAGCCAGAGTAGGGCGCACAAGCCTTCATCCAGGGCTGGAATGCCAATTTTTCGGAAACGGCAGCGGATTAATACCAGAACCAGTCTTAGATCCAGGCTACGCGTGAGCAGCGTTTTGACCTCACGCTCGATTTCACCCCAGTTAATGGGATCAACCGTTTCAACGAAGTCGCCATACTCCGCACCCATTCTCGGCTGCATGCGGGTCTCCAGCAGGAGAAACGCCGCGTCATCTTCCAGATTTTCTCCGCATGGCAACGTGTCTGTGACGGGCATCAACAGGGGTTGATACCATTCAGGGCACATCGGTGTCATAAGGTCACTCACAATCATTCCTTAATAAGCTAGCGTTAATGGCATTCAGATCAGGTCCTGCTTCATGAAGCATTGTGATACGTCTCCGGTTCAAAACTCATTCCTGGCAGTGGCGAATCGTGGTTTTCGCGTTCAAGCCAGCTGGTGTAACCGAGCTGGTAGGCATCGCCGAGGGTTGCGCAGGGTACGTCGCTGGCATTGAGCACCAGGCTGACTTCCCATGCATATTCAAAACCGACGAACTGCCGAATCCATTCACACAGCACCGGTAAATCCTGACCCCATGGGCTAAAGCGGATGTATTGCTTCAACGTCAGTGGGCCAAAAATGAGCTGAAACTTATGCTGACGATCCAGAACGGTATCACCAAGCATGGCGCCATCACCGAGCAGTGCACTCTCCTGACCAAAGCCCAGTTGAGTTTGATCGTCACGCTGTAGCGTTATCCATTGGCCGACGTATTCTCTGATTTGTACCGGCAGTCCAAAGTAGTAATTCAGTGCGCCGAGCAGACCTTCAGGATTACGCGCTTCACGCACAAGGTGCGAGGCTGCGGAGAGACGAGGGTGCTGTGGCAGGACACTTTCTGCTAGCTCCTGAGGATCGATACCCATCAGACTGCCGGTATAAAACGAAAAGCGTTCCTCATGTGGACGATCAAGTGCCGCAGTGTCCTGAGAAACAGCCCATGCCCGGTAGAGTTTGGAAAGCGCACGATGATGAAAAAGGTCTACGAAATTCGTTAGCGTCGTATCATGCTGTTCATTCCGTATGTAGGCCATTTCGGTCTGATGGAGCGGCATTGCACCCTGCGGTCCCCAGATCCCCAGGCTAAACAACTTCAGGTGTGTCTTATCATCTTGCTGACTAACGCTTTCAATTTCTCGTGGGGCAAACACCATATGTGGTGACTGGCCAATGATGAAATTTTCATTATCGGGCAGCGCAGACGTACCGGGAGCGGGCAGTTCAGGTGAACGCGCTGCCAGGGTCCGCATTAAACTGATAAAACCGCTATCCCAGGGTTTGGACTCATCAAACCAATTTTCAAGCCCCAAAGGGAGTGGAGCCGGATGCTCTGCAGGCATTACAACACTCCCCTGCGACCGTGACGCGGTTGCCAGAGACCAATTCGGCCACGTTGCATCGTCAGCAATTCGGTTTCTGTGAAAACATTTATGGCGGCATGACGCGCCAGATAGTTTTCCATGATCATGCCGAACAAATAGGGGCTAATGCCGGAGAAGCCCTCTTCATCAATAGTCAGTGAACAGCGAATCCCCCGGCCATATACCAACAGGCCATTGCCCGGTAAACGACGAATAACCGGTTCACTTTTGCACCCTACCAACGCATCAATCTGGGTATTTGCTTCATGGTCCGCGCTGTTAACAAACAAGCGAAGCATGTTACGCATCGCTTCGCCCCCTTCACTGTGAGGCATATCTGAGAGAGGGAGATAGTTGTAGCTAAGTTGCCTGATCAGGCGCCAGGCCGATTCACCTTTAGCAAAGGGTGGGCGAGGTGCACTTGGCTGAAACAGAAAACGAGCACCGCTGACAGGAGCCGATTCAGTCATCGTGAGTGTGAAATTGCCGTCTGCCGTAATCAGGCAAGGTAAATCGCGGTTTGTCACCAATGCTTCAATGGAAAGGTAACGAATATCATCGCTAAAGGGCGCGTTCTGCTGATCAACTAATGACAGGAACACCTCAGTGCCGGCATACGCGGTACGGGTATCGTATTTACGCGTGTTGCGCTTACCCGTGTGATTTTTCCTGATGGTCGAAAAATAGCGGCCGTAGTTGCCTTTATCGCTATGGCGGGTTTGGAAAAGAGGATTGAAGTTGATCTCCTGACTTGTTTCAGCCTTTTGACCAAATACTTTTTCAATGGAATAAATTTCAAAATCCAGTGGCCGACTCCGATCGGGTAGCACGTGAAATTCATTCAGTTTGCGATTGATTTCCAACTTATCCATGCGGCGTGGCAGCAGATTAATCACCGGGGTGCAATGCAGTAAAAAGCGAGATGCCGTGACATGGCTGGCCAGCGCTTGTGACTGGCGATCAAGCAGGAAGATGATTTCCATTTCATCTGAAGTGTTGTACTTCGCCGCCGCGGCCAGTTGCGTAACGGTAAAAAAGTAAAAACGCTGACGGCAGGAGAAGTACTCATGTACCAGATTGTGACCATGGAACATGTTCCATGCGACAGGCAATAAGCTCTGCTCGGGTTTGAGGCTATCGAAGCTCAATGCATCTTTGCTGATGACGGTATCATGTACCTGGCCATCATGTTTACCGCGAAGAATAGTGGCAACGTGGTTGCTATACAGCAACTCGAAGATATGTGACACCACACGTTCATCACCATTGATATAGATCGGCAGACGATCAAGCCCTTCGAGCTGCGAGAAGGACAAACCCGCAGGCAGTTTTAGCTTGATGCGGAGCGTTTCTTTAAGTCGCTGCGCCGAAATTCGATGGCGCTCAAGTGAGGGCATATCAGGTGGCAGACTGGTCAGGCGTGCATCTGTGACTTCAAAGGGCCATAGCTGGACGTCCTGGCCACTTCGAAACTCACACCGCGTAACTTCTCCTGGCGCAATTGGCGTGAGAAAAGCGCTATTGCGGGGAACGGTATAACCTTGAGTGAGATCGCCTTCTTTCAGGCTGGGCTGCAGCTGCACAACACCCATTGAAGGAGTAGGCGCCGTATAGTTCGGGTAAACAATATCCAGCAGTCGACGTGTAAAGAGGGGAAATTCAGCATCCAGCTTAATTTGCGTACGCGCCGACATAAAGCAAAAGGCTTCAATTAAGCGCTCGACAAAAGGATCGGCGACTTCAATACCATGCATGCCAAGACGTTTGGCTATTTTAGGATGCTGCGTAGCAAATTCACGCGACATCTCACGCATGAACGTAAGCTCTTTGTTGTAATAATCGAGAAAATTATGTTCCATTTGCGTTCTCTGAATTACTGTCTTGACGGTTTAGATAGGACAGCCAGCGTTTTTATCTTGTGTGTAATCTTTTCATTAAACTGGTCTGTCTCACTCCGTGAAGAGTTCATTATTTTTATTAGTTTAATACCCACCTTAGAGTGAATTTATTCTAAGGATTAATTTGATGAATGAAATAGTCGATGGATTACGAATTTGTAGGTTTATGCTTATTGGTCTTTTCTCTTTGCAATATTATAAAAATAAAAGCAATAGATGATTGTCTTTTATGTAATTGATTTTATTGATTATTTTTAATGTATGTTAGTTATTTTTGTTAGTGACTTTAATGTTTTATCTTCAGGTTTAAATAGCGTTTTCAACGTGAGCCTTCATCTTTTGTGATAATTTCAACACCTAGGAATTTTGTTGATTTTATTCCTAATGTGCATTTTAGGTCTTCACAAAAATAGTTTATGGAGATAAATTTCTTCGCATTGAGTGCTTAGGGATTGCACTTCACTACACACAGATAGCATAACAACATAACAAAGTGGTTCATCCACTTAAAATAGAGTTAAAGGTGACAAACGTGGCTATTATCAGAAAGAACTTATTTGGAAAGCTGGATAAAACCTTATTCGCCACTATTGAGAGCGCAACCACCTTTTGCAAATTGCGCGGTAATCCATATGTTGAGCTAGTTCATTGGATAAATCAGCTTTGGCATAGCGATGATAACGATATTAAGCATATTGTCCGTTACTTCGATATTGATGGTGAACAAGTTGAGCGAGGGATTGCCCAGGCTCTGGGGCGCCTGCCAACGGGAGCCAGCTCAATTTCGGATTTCTCATATCACATTGAGCTAGCGATTGAACGCGCATGGGTATGTGCAAGCCTCGAATGCCTCGATAACCGCATTCGTAGCGGCCATTTAGTCCTCGCACTTCTGAGTAATATGGAACTTCGTCGCACGTTGCTGGGCATTGCTCCCGTGCTCGATAAAGTCGCGCTAGACGTGCTGAGTAGTGATCTGAAATACATTACTCGTGAGTCGCCAGAAGCAACGGAAGATGCGAGTGATGGCACCGCATTTTATGAAGGCTCCATGCCGGGCGAAGCGAGTCAGGCGATGGGGCAGAGCAGCACTGCTTCGTTAGCGCAATACACCACAGATCTGACGTCACTGGCGCGTGAAGGAAAAATCGATCCTGTTCTTGGGCGTAACCAGGAAATTACCACCATGATCGACATCCTGTTACGTCGTCGCCAGAACAATCCGTTACTGACGGGTGATGCAGGCGTGGGTAAAACGGCTGTCGTTGAAGGGCTGGCACAGGCGATAGTGTCAGGCGCCGTTCCCCCTGCGCTTGAAGAAGTACGCTTATTAACGCTGGATGTTGTCGCACTCTCAGCGGGTGCGAGCATGAAAGGGGAGTTTGAGGCACGCCTGAAAGCTGTCATTGATGAGGCGATGGCCTCAGTGCAGCCCGTAATTCTTTTTATAGATGAAATTCATACCCTTGTTGGGGCGGGCGGAAATGCCGGGACGGGTGATGCGGCGAATTTACTTAAACCCGCCCTGGCGCGTGGTCAGCTGCGAACCATTGGCGCAACCACCTGGAGTGAATATAAGCGGCATATAGAAAAAGATCCGGCATTGACTCGTCGCTTCCAGGTGTTGCAGGTGAGTGAACCTGATGAGGAAGTGGCAATGTCGATGCTGCGTGGGCTCGTGCCGGCGCTGGAAAAACATCACGGGGTTTGGATCACCGACGAAGCCGTACAGGCTGCAGTCAAGTTGTCGCACCGTTACATTCCGGCGCGTCAGCTACCCGACAAAGCGATCAGCTTGCTGGATACCGCCTGTGCCCGTATCGCGGTAGCGCAATTTGCCGCCCCAGCCGAGCTGCAGAAATTGGTATGGCAGCAGGAAACCGCACGAACAGAGCTTAAATCTTTAGAGAAAGCTCATCAGTTTGGTCGCGAATCTTCAGAGCGAATGAACTCGCTGACCGCTTCTTTAAATGAGTGGGCTGAATCAGGTGAGGCACTTGAGAAGCGTTGGCAGAACGAGCGTGAGACTGTCAACCGTATTGTGGCGTTACGTCAGCAGATTGCCCAGTCTCTGTCGCAGGAAGAAGAAAGCTCAGTTGAGCTGGCCATATTCCGAGAACAGCTTCAGTACGAAGAAAAAAATCTGAGACTAATCTCGGCTGATGAGCAAATGGTTCAGGCTGAGGTGAATGAAGAGGTCATTGCGCACATCGTTGGCGACTGGACGGGGATTCCCGTAGGCCAGATGCTGAAAGATGAACTCAAAAAAGTGATGGAGTTGCCTGCGCGTCTTAATCAGCGCGTGATTGGACAATCCGCCGCTCTGGATCAACTTAGCGACTGCATTATGACGGCTCGCGCAGGACTGGCCGATCCAAGAAAACCACTAGGCGTGTTTATGCTGGTGGGGCCATCAGGTGTCGGTAAAACCGAAACTGCACTGGCGATTGCGGAAAGCATGTATGGCGGCGATCAGAATTTGATCAGCGTAAACATGAGCGAGTATCAAGAGTCGCATACCATCTCTTCGTTAAAAGGCTCACCTCCTGGTTATGTCGGATACGGCGAGGGTGGGGTGTTAACGGAGGCTGTGCGCCGTCGACCTTATAGCGTGGTGCTGCTGGATGAAGTAGAAAAAGCGCACCCAGATGTTCATGAACTTTTCTACCAGGTCTTTGATAAAGGCCAGATGGAAGATGGTGAAGGACGCAGCATTGATTTCAAAAACACGGTATTGCTGCTAACCAGCAACACCGGAAGCGAATTGATCAGCCAGCTGTATGCAGATGAAGAGACTGCACCGGATCAGGAAGGCTTATTAGCCGCATTGCAGCCGGAATTATTGAAGGTATTCCCGGCGGCATTTTTGGGCCGAGTCAATGTGGTGCCTTATTTACCGCTGCAACAAAGTTCATTAGATAAAATTGTCAGACTGCACCTTACTCGTATTCAACATCGTGTAACAACGCAATATCAGTGTGAATTGCATTATACCGATGCTGTTGTTGCACATGTGGTTTCACAGTGCCGAGTTGCGGAAACAGGGGCTCGTCTGATTATTCGAATTATTGAGCAAACTATCACAACGCTACTAGGTAAGGAAATTTTGGCTCATCACGCGAAGCTGAAAAACAATCTCATTACCTTAGACAGAATAAGTGATCAGTATGTGGTGACATTAGCAAAAGCGTCATCATAGCTCAGAAAAAATATTTCATTGCTCAGGTGATACCTGACATGGGATGTCAAAGTAGTTTTAATTTTAACGGAATATCTATTTGAGGATAGTAATAATGCGCATGTTGAAAACTTCAGTTGCAATTTTGGCTCTGATCGCAGCAGGTAATGCAGCAGCAGCTACCAGTGGTGATATCACCTTTAAAGGTAAAGTTATCACCGCTACCTGCTCGATCGTTCCTACGGACGTAAATAAAGTGGTTACTCTGCCAACAGTGAATACCACATCATTGGCGAACCCAGGGGATCAGGCTGGCTCTAAAAACTTTACTATTAGCGTAGAAAACTGCCCACAAAATGCAGATCCAGCAAACCCGACAGAGGTGGCTGTCCATTTTGAAGCGATTGGTAGCTCTGGTTTTGATGCAAAAACAGGTAACCTGACAAACGCTGCTCTGACCGATCCGGCTGGAGAGGTTCAGGTCCGTTTGTATAACTATGGTAGTAGCAGTGTTATTAAGCTGGGTGATACTGGTACCTACTTCCCAATCGATGTTGCTACCGGAACCGCGACTACAACTTACGTAGCGGGTTATTATGCGAGTGGTCGTTCCACTGCGGGTAATGTTGAAGCGAAAGTCCTGTACTCACTGGCATACAACTAAGAAAAATTAAAGTAGGTGCCCTTAATGGGCACCACTTTTTAAAATCAGAAAATTAATAAATTAAAGTTTGTTTGCTCATGAAATATTATGCGGCTGGTAAATATTATGTTTAAAAAAATCCTTTTAGCTTCACTATTACTTAGTGCGGTGTCACCGGCATTTTCTTCCATTATAATCAGTGGAACGCGCGTCGTTTTTCCAGGTGATCAAACTGAAGTCAATGTTCGCACTATTAATCGAAGTGATAAACCCGCGTTGGCCCAGGTTTGGGTTGATGACGGAGACACCAAGGTTGACGTGCAAAATACCAAAGTTCCCTTTATTGTTACGCCCCCGGTCTTTCGCATAGAGCCTAATAAAGGTCAGAGTATTCGTATGATTTACAACGGTATGGCGCTTCCACAGGATCGTGAATCTATTTTCTGGTTCAACTTGCTGGAAATACCGCCTAAGGCCAGTAACGATAGTGGTGGGCAAAAGTTGGAGCTGGCGTTTCGTACGCGAATAAAGATTTTTTATCGTCCCAAAGCCCTGCTTAAAGGCTCCGTCTCAACTGAGCTTGATAAGCTGGAGTGGTCACTAGTAAATGATAGTAATCATGGTGCAGGACTAAAATTAAAGAACCCTACTCCTTACTATTATTCTTTCAATAACATCAATGCCTTCTCTCAAAATAAAAAAGTGAGAATGACATCAGATATGATTGCACCAAAATCTGAGAAGGTTTTTTATCCAGAAAACAAGTCTAAGTTGTCATCCATTACCTCTATGGATTTTCAGTATATTAATGAGTTTGGTGGAATTGTCTCCGAGAAATTTAAGTCACAGGGTGGTGGTTTCATAAAAGATAAAAAGTGAGTTTTTTGAAAAAAAGATCTCTATGAATGCTTAGCCGCAAGCCTTAATTAATGGATTATAAAACCCCTTAAAAGGAGTTTACACTGTGGTGCCTAGTAAATATTCAGGGAATGGACCTCTCAGTAAGTTTAAGAAGATTAGCGTGCTAATAAAACTGGCGCTCTGCTTCCCATTGATTGCTGAAGGTCAAACAAATGTGCAGGAAGTTCCACAGGTCTCAGATAGTGCAGTTACGCCAGAGAAAATAAATTTCAATAGTGGTTTTTTGCACGGTTCGAACATCGATATTTCCCGTTTTACTGATGGGAATATGACGTTTCCTGGTGTTTATAATGTTACTACCAATGTGAATGGAAGGGCTCGCGGCTATCTGAAATTAAGCTTTATCCAATCAAACACTAGCGACAATGCGCAACCCTGTTTCACTCAAGGACAGCTGAGCCAGTTAGGATTGGAGCCTGATGAGAAACGCGCAAAACAACTCAGAATAATACGCCCAGATGGCGCGGATCATTGCTATTTCATTGACCGCTGGATTGAAGGCGTCAGCAGTAACTATAATAGCGGCGATTTTGAACTCAATATGCAAGTGCCTCAGCTCTATGTGCGCCATCGCAGTGATGATTATGTTGATCCAAGTTTATGGGAATCTGGTCAAACCGCTGGTTTTATCGATTATGCCGCTAACTTTTGGCAGGTTAATCAAGGTGTAGGAAAAGGGAATAGTAATAATACTGCAAACTTAGGTGTGACGGCTGGGTTTAATGCGGGGGAGTGGCGCGTACGTAAAAGAAATAATTTTAGCTGGAGTAACCAATCGCCATTTACCTCGCAAAATAGTTATACCTATGCGCAGCGTGATATTACGCCCTTAAAAGGCGTTCTCACTGTTGGTGAAACCAGCAGTAATGGCCAGCTGTTTGATAGTTTCAGTATGCGTGGCGTAATCCTACAGACGGATGAGAGGATGTTACCCACTGAAATGCGTAACTATTCGCCTATTCTGCGTGGTGTGGCTGAAACTAACGCCAAAATCACCGTTCGCCAGCGTGGGCAATTACTGTATGAAACTATCGTACCTCCTGGACCTTTTGCTATTACCGATCTCGGGGCAATGGGGTACGGCGGTGATTTGGTGATGACAATAACCGAAGCCGATGGAAGAACCAGACAGCAGCTTATACCGTTCTCAGCACCACCTATGCTGTTGCGTGAGGGTTCGTCGCGCTTCTCTTTAGCTCTTGGTCAGTTAAAAGAGGAGCAAATAAATGCACATCCCGATCTCTTTCAGGCGACTTATCATCGTGGCCTAATGAACTTCTGGACCATGTACGGCGGCGCGCTGATTGGTGAGCATTATAAAGCTTTTGGCGCAGGACAAGCGTTCAATACGCCAATAGGGGGACTCTCGTTTGATGTCATCAATGCCCGTAGCGTTTTGGCAAATAATACTCAGCGCTTAGGAAACAGTTACCAGGTTAATTACAGTAAATATTTAGGACCAACCGATACCAACATTACGCTGGCGGCTTATCGCTACTCTTCTCGTGGCTATTACAGCTTTCGTGAAATGGCGCTGGCTCGGGAGGCAGTAAACACGCAAGAGCGTAATGGATATGACTCACCATACGTTAATTATCGTACGCAGAATCGCTTTACAGCCAGCGTCAATCAGAAAATAGATGATAATAAATCGCTATGGTTTAGCGGGAGTTTGGCGAGTTATTGGGGATCCCAGACCGAATCACGTCAGTACTCAGTGAGCTTTAATCACTCACTCGAGAAGTTTAGTTACTCAATCTCCGGGTCACGCTCGCGTGCTGGTAATGGTAGTGATGAGAATGTTATTCAACTGGCAATTAATATACCGATTGGTGGAAGTTATACCAATAAGCCATTGTTTAATTCTTTATACAGCACGGTGAGCAAAAGTAATCTAAGTGGTACGAAGTTCCAAACTAATGCTACAGGTTCTCAAGGTGACCAGAGTGAGTTTACATATAGTGTAGGTGCGAATACCGGCAATAAATCAAGTGATAACGCGGTAAATGGAAATATTCAATATCAATCTTCTGTTGGCCAGGTTGGCCTGAGTGCAACAGCAAATGATTCGAACACGCAATTTTCTGGATCAATGAGGGGGAGCGTAGTCGCCCATGCGGGTGGAGTAACGCTGGGACCTCCAATTAACGATGCACCGTTTGCCATTATTGAGGCAAAAGGCGCAGCAGGGGCAAGAATATTTAATGGACAGGGGGCGAAGATTAACCGTTTTGGTTATGCCATTCAGCCTTCTCTTTATCCATACCGTGAGAACGCAGTTCAACTCGATGCGAAAGGTTTACCCGATACAGTTGATGTTCTTGATAATGAAAAACGCGTGTATCCGCGCCAGGGAGCGGCATTATCTGTCGTGATGAATACGATCACCGGGACCCCAATGATTCTGACATTACGCGACAGTTCTCATAGTTACCTGCCTATTGGGACCGATCTTATGGATGCGAACGGCAAGAGTCAAAGCGTGGTAGGGCAAGGTGGTCAAGCCTTTATCCGTGGCTGGGATCCGGCGCAAGGGCCGCTATTAGCAACGGTTGGTGAAGAGAAGCTTAAATGTATAGCGAAAGATGCTGCACCTGTGAATAAGGCTGTTTCTGAGGATCTGAATATGGTCCAACTGGAGGTGACATGTTTACGCAACTAGGTGGGAAAACTTCATTAAACGTGCTGCAACCTTTACTTGGCATGACCTTAATGCTGATTGGTTTTTCCGCGGCTGCAGAGAGCTGCGCAATCAAAGGCAGCTGCAATATTGATGTGACATTTTTGGGAACGTTCTTGGCGCAGACTTGCGACGTTAGCGTTAATAATGGTGGTGAATCAGGAACGGTGGTATTGCCCACGGTATCATCGCAATTATTACAAAAAAGTGGAGATGAGATAGGGAGCACGCAATTCCCTATTTCTCTGAGAAATTGCCCGGTTAACCGTACCATTGAGATGCGTTTTACCACCAGTGGTGGAAATACATCAGACAGTGAGACGGGTAACCTGGTGAATAGCACCGGCAACGATTACAGCAATGATGTTCAAGTGCGGGTGCGGAAAATTGACGGTACACAACTGAGTATCGACGATAATAACAGCTTTCAGGAGTATTTAATTCCTGCAAGTGGTGATGAAGTGACACACAACTTTATCGCCAGTTATTATGCTAAGAGTAATGGAGCAGTGAGTGCGGGGCTTGTGCAAACTCGCTCCACCATTGACCTGACTTACAAGTAACTGCAGTAAGAAATGAGTGATTAATGATTCCGGATTAACATTCGGGTACGTTTAAATAATAAAATGCAGAAAGGTTATCATGGTTAATAAAAATAATTCGCAGAAGTTTATTGCGCGAAATCGAGCGCCTCGCGTTCAAATTGAATACGACGTTGAAATATACGGTTCTGAAAAGAAAGTTGAACTTCCATTTGTAATGGGTGTACTTGCAGACTTATCGGGTAAACCACTTGAACCGTTGCCACTGGTTGCCGATCGTCAATTCCTGGAAATTGACATCGATAATTTCGATGAGCGTATGAAAGCAATGCGTCCACGTGTGGCATTTGCGGTACCGAATACGCTGACCGGTGAAGGTCAGCTGATGATTGATGTAACTTTTGAAAGTATGAGTGACTTTGAGCCTGATGCAATTGCTCGAAAAGTTGATTCTCTTTCCCAACTACTAGAAGCACGTACTCAACTTGCCAACCTGCAGACCTATATGGACGGTAAAGCGGGAGCGGAAGAGTTAGTGATGAAACTTCTGCAGGATAAAGCGCTGTTAAATTCTCTGGCCTCTGCGCCTAAAAAGAGCAATGACGGCTCTGAAGCGAAACCTGCGTAGAGTAAATAAGGAGACATGATGTCAACTTCACGAATGATGGAAAAACAAAATGCGGCAGCACAAGCCGCTTCTCAGGCAAGTGCATTTAGTTCTTTGCTGAATAAAGAGTTTAAAGTTAAATCCGAACAGACCAAAGCTGCAGTTGAAGGCGCAGTGAGAACGCTGGCTGAACAGGCCTTGGTAAACTCGGTGACGGTATCTGACGATGCTTATAAAAGTATCGCCTCAATTATTGCCGAAATTGATCGCAAGCTGTCAGAGCAAATTAACCTGGTTCTTCACCATGAAGAGTTTCAGTCGTTGGAAAGTGCTTGGCGAGGTCTGCATCACTTGGTAACCAATACCGAGACCGATGAAAAGTTAAAGCTGCGCTTTATGGATGTATCCAAAGAAGAATTACGCCGCAGTATGCGACGCTATAAAGGGACATCATGGGATCAAAGCCCACTCTTCAAAAAGATCTATGAAGAAGAGTATGGCCAGCTCGGCGGTGAGCCATACGGCTGTATGGTGGCGGACTATTTCTTCGATCACTCTGCTGCCGACGTGGATCTGCTGTCATCGATTGGTAAAGTGGCCGCTTCTGCACACATGCCATTCATTGCAGGTGCATCGCCGAACGTATTGCAGATGGATTCCTGGCAGGAACTTTCTAATCCACGCGATCTAACTAAAATCTTTACTCAGAATCTGGAATACGCGGCCTGGAACAGTCTGCGTCAGTCTGAAGATTCTCGTTATATTGGCCTGGCAATGCCGCGCTTCCTGGCTCGTCTGCCATATGGCACCGTTACCAACCCGGTTGAAGCCTTCCATTTCGAAGAGAACACCGACGGCGAAAACCACAGCAAGTATGTCTGGTCGAATGCTGCCTATGCGATGGCGGTAAATATCAACCGTTCCTTTAAAGAGAACGGCTGGTGCACCATGATTCGTGGTGTTGAGAGTGGCGGTGTAGTTGAAGGTTTACCGTGCCATACCTTCCCGACCGATGATGGCGGCGTAGACATGAAATGTCCGACCGAAATCGCTATCTCAGACCGTCGTGAATCTGAACTGGCTAAAAACGGTTTTATCCCGCTGGTGCATCGTAAAAATACCGATTTTGCCGCCTTCATTGGCGCCCAATCACTGCAGAAGCCAGCAGAGTATTATGATGCTGACGCAACAGCTAACGCCACGCTTTCAGCGCGTTTACCTTACCTGTTCGCTTGTTCACGTTTTGCACACTATTTGAAATGTATTGTGCGTGACAAAATCGGTACGTTTAAAGAACGCGACGATATGCAGCGCTGGTTAAACGACTGGGTAATGAATTACGTCGATGGTGATCCGTCTAACTCCTCAATTGAAATTAAAGCTCGCCGTCCACTGGCTGCTGCTGAAGTTATTGTTGAAGATGTTGAAGGCAACCCTGGCTATTACCAAGCCAAATTCTTCCTGCGCCCGCATTTCCAGTTGGAGGGTTTAACCGTATCTCTGCGTATGGTAGCCAAACTTCCTTCTGTTAAAGGCGGAGCCTGATTTAACTATTCGGTTTGACAATGGACATTAAGGACAATGTCTGAATCGAATATTTAAGACTCAAAGTAAATGTAATTACTTTGAATTAATTGAGAATACGTGCTGGATATATTCAGTGCAGTAGTCTCGTATCATTCAATGCATCGCATTGAATAATCTATACACAACTAGTCCATGAGAGGAAATTATGGCCCAAGATATGTTTATTAAAATTGATGGCATCGAAGGTGAATCTTTAGATGCTACTCATAAAAACGAGATCCAGGTTCTGGAATGGAAATGGGACGTATTGCAGCCTAAGAATATGCACAGCGGTTCAGGCGGTGGTTCTGGTCGTGCTACTGTTGCTGACTTCGTGTTCCAGCATTATACCGACAAAGCAAGTCCAAACCTGTTGAGCTACTGTCTGACTGGTAAGCATATTAAAAATATCGCTTTCACCGTGCGTAAAGCTGGTGGCGATCCACTGGAATACATGATTCTGAAGTTCACTGACATAATCATTACTAAAGTTGGAATGGGTGGCTCTCATAAAGACGAAACTCGTCCACGTGAAGAAGTTAGCTTCTCCTTCACCAAAGTAACTGAAGATTATGTAATGCAGAATGCTGAAGGTCATAAGTCTGGTGTTATCTCTGCGACTTATGATGTAAAAGCAAACCAGCATAGCTAATTAAGTTCTTGTTACAAGCCCTGCCACATTAAGTGTGGCAGGGTTAAGGAACGCTCGCCTTAATTTTACTTTTACTTATTCATATTAAAGGAGGACGTAATGATTACTAAAATAATGCATCATGCTGCCGCCTCCCATCGGCGTTGGCTAACGATGTTAATCATTTTATCGATGACCAGTATGCTAACGTCTTGCCAAAGCACGCCGAATAATGATTCGAGTGCACATACGGAATCCGTAAAAATTACTTTTGATGCATCCAACACTATAAATAAAAATGACGCAGGAGAAGCAAACCCTCTTCGTATTACGGTGTATCAATTGAATCAACAGCAAGCATTTATGGCCAGTGATTTTATTACTCTTACTGAGAGTAGGGATCCTGAACTTACTAGTCAGATTTCGCTTATTTACGACACAATGATTGTCCCCGGTGAGAAAAAAGATAAAGTTATTGAGACGCCTAAAAATGTTACTGCTCTGGGTGTGATAACGGCCTATCGAGACATATCCGACTCGGAATGGAAGGTGATTTATATTATTCCTGAGAAACCCAAGCGCAGTTGGTTTCAACGTTATTTTAAACGAGACAAAGTTTGGCAGCCTCATATTCAAGTCAGAATGAATAATCTGACAACTTCAGTTAAACCGGTAAATTAATTATGAGAACAAAAAAAGTCGTCTGGAGTGAAGGTCTTTTTCTGCGCCCTCAACTCTTTCAACAGCAAGAGCGTTACCTGGAATATTACTCTCATAAGCGAGCTCTCACCCTTACGCCCTTTTTTTGGGGTTTTTCAGCTTATGAAATTGATCGTGAAGCGCTTTCATATGGAAAACTGGTTCTCCGCGCTGCGAGCGGTGTTCTGCCGGATGGTACGCCATTTGATATTCCAGGACATGCCGATCTGCCGCAGCCATTAACTATCGCACCTGAACATCTTGGCAAGATGATTTATTTGGCTGTGCCGCTGCGCCTGGATAATAGTAATGAAACTATTTTCGATGAGTACGATAGTGGTTCTCTGGCGCGTTTTTACGGCAATGAAGCTGAGCTGAATGATACCAATGCCATTCACCAGGGACCTAAACCTGTGCAGCTGGCGCAGTTGCGCCTCCGTTTGGTGTCAGAAAGCGAAATGACGGAGTCGTGGATTGGATTACCGCTGACGCGCGTACGCGCTATCCAGCCTGATGGCAGCGTATTACTGCATGTTGATGATTACATCCCACCCGTGACAGGTTATGGCGCGAACCAGTTGCTCAGCGAATGGCTGACGCATCTGAACGGTCTGGTAAAAATGCGTGCGGGAATGTTGGCAACGCGATTATCAAACAGTGACGGTAAAGCGAGTGCGAGTGCAGAAATCGTTGATTATCTTTTACTGCAAATCTTTAATAAATATGAGCCATTGCTCGACCATCTGCGCACCATTCCTGAGTTACCACCCATCATGCTCTACCAGGAACTGGCCAAATTTGCGGGCGAACTTTCTACCTTTATACGGGTGAAAACACGCAGACCACGATCGGCGCCAGGCTACAAGCACGCTAGCCTTTATGCCTCTATCCGCCCCCTGGTTGATGATATTCATGAACAGCTCAACCAGATTCTGGTGCGTGCGGGCCAAATGATCACGCTGGAATCACGTGGTAACGGTGTCTGGTCGGCGAATGTGCTGCCAAATGAACTGCGCGGTTTCAGTAATCTGGTTGTCGCGGTATCTGCGCAGCTACCTATGGATATTCTGCAGCATCAATACCTGGCTCAGGCAAAATTCAGTGCACCGCAGCAATTGCATGAACTGGTACGTTCGCACTTGCCTGGCCTGGAAATCCATCCTCTGCCTGTCCCTCCGCGTCAGATTCCCTACAGCGCCGGCCACGTTTACTTTGAACTGGCTAAGAGTGGTCCATTCTGGGATCGCATTGCCAGTAGCGGCGCTATTGCATTGCACATTGCCGGTGATTTCCCTGACCTGAAAATGGAACTGTGGGGGATTCGTGACTAATGAGCGAGCATGACAATTTTAACCTGAACAGCACGTTTTTTGATAACCAGGCGGATACCGATAGTAACGGCCAGGAGTTGGGACATTTCCTGCTCGATGAATCGACCAGCTTTTCAGATTTCAAGACCAATCCGGCGATAAATCATGACGCAATAAATGAACGTTATGACAGCAGTCGTCTGCGAAGTGAAAGCATTCATGAGCGGGTTAATCGCGTTAAAAATGCGTCCCTGCCATTACTTGAAGCGGCGCAGCCATTACTGCGTGCGTTAAGCGAAATGCCCGAAAAAGTGAACGGGAAAGATGAAGCTAATTTGCTGAAGGAGACGCTGAAAAAAGAGATCACGCTCTTCAGCGTCGTCTGCGATGAGGCAGATATTTCCTGGAAGAAGATGGCCATTGTGCGCTATTGCATGTGTACCGCACTGGACGAAGCCGTTCTGGCGCGTTCGTGGAGTAAAGATGTCAACTGGTCGCAAGGCAACCTGCTTAATCACTTTGAAGGCGATAACGATGGCGGCATAAAATTCTTCCTGCTGGTGGGCCGCTTGTCCATGTCACCTCAGGAATATGCCGACGTTCTTGAAGTTCAGTTGATTATTCTCGGCCTTGGCTTCGAGGGGCGTTATAGCATTATTGAAAACGGTGAGCGCCAACTTAATCGCATTCGCCAACGTCTATTGACACTATTACAAAGCTCTCGGGAAGACCGAGGCATGGCTCTGTCACCGCAAGGCGTTCCGGTGCGCAGTGGCAAAAAACGCTATCAGTTTTATGTTCCTGTCCGTATCTCCATGCTTGTCGCCGGAGTATTGATCGCCGGTAGTTTTATCTATGCCAAATATCACTTGATGATCCCGCTTAGCGATATCGTCACTCGCATTGATGCTTCTGCACGTTCACCCATAACCCTGCCTCCAGAACCGGCAGTTGGAAAGCTAAGGTTAGCCGAATTACTTAAGGAAGAGATCGCCCGCAAGCTGGTTACTGTGGACGAAACGCCTGAGCGCAGCCTGGTGATATTCCGCGGTGACGGCATGTTCAAAACCGGCACATTTGATGTGCTGGAAAGCATGCAAAGTATCCTCAAGCGTGTGGCTGAAGAGATCCATCGCGTAAATGGCAAGACGCTGATTGTCGGTTTCACCGACTCGCAACCCATCAATAAGCCTGGCCTTCCGAGTAATCAGGTCCTCTCGGAAAAACGCGCTGCCAGTGTGGCGCAATGGCTGCAACAGGCCGGCATCCCTGCTGAAAATATTCGAGTTGAAGGAAAAGGGGATAGTCAGCCCGTTGGCAGTAACGCCACGCCTGAGGGACGAGCACAAAACCGTCGCGTCGAAATATTAGTTAATTATTAATGGATGAAACATGTCAGTGTTTAATCGAATTTTCTCAGGAACAGGATTAAGACGCTTTTCTCTGATCGCTGTTTATTGCGTGCTGGCGGCGGCGGTTTGGTACCTCGGCCCCTGGTTTGGTTTTGGTGAGGCTACCCCTTGGGCGGGTGCTGAAAACCGCATCATTATGTTGGTGATGCTGTTTGTGATGCTGCTTCTGCGCTGGAATCGTCTGCCACTGTTTTTAGATCTCTCGCTCTTTGCGATGGCGATGGTTTGGACTCTGGGTCCCCATATCATGATTGGGGAAAACTATCCGCTCAAAAGCAATATAAACCGCGGTGCAGTCATTGCTGTGCTGCTGGTATTGACGGGGCTGTATGGACTTTGGCGGCTGTTGCAGGCGCTGGCTGTAAACCCGGCGTTACTTAACTCACTGATGAGTAAAAGGTCAGCTGCGGTAGAAGCTAAACCAGACATGAGCGCTATCACGCAGATCATTGCAGCGGGTGTGAAACATACCCAGCGTGTTCATCGTGCCTTGCCATTGTGGCGCCGTTTTTTCAGCTTCAGCGACAGTAAAACACGGTTACCGTGGTTCATGATAATTGGACCTAAAAACGCCGGTAAAACCACCATGCTGTTCTCATCGGGACTCGATTTCCCATTGCCAGAACAGCTGAATCGTCAGGACCGTGAAAATCCTTCTACCGATAATATTGAGTGCCTTTACACCAATGACGCGCTTTTCCTGGACACCTCAGGTAAATATCTGCAGGAAGCAGAGCATGTTCAGCAGGAGTGGCGTGGCATCTTAGGCGCATTGAAAAAGTACCGTCCTAAACACAGTATTCATGGCGTGGTTGTGACGCTCTCGGTTGAAGATATTTTGCACCGTACTCAGTCTGAGCGCCTCGGTATCGCCGCGGCATTACGCTCAAGGCTCAGCGAGGCGCGAGAAACTCTGGGATTACGTTTTCCGGTATACGTCAATATCACCCGAATGGATATGTTGACCGGTTTTAGCGCCTATTTCCGTAATCTCACAGCGATTGAGCGTGAACAGGTTCTTGGTGTAACGCTTCCCTTTGAACGTCAATCACACGACAGCGGAGCCGAACTGGGTAAGCAGATCAGCGAAACGCTGGCTCAGTTGGAAAGCCGTCTTGGTAGTACGCTTTGCCAGCGTCAGCTGGAAGAATATGACGTCACCGATCGCAAACAGATGTATGCCGTACCGCAGGATTTTCGTTTATTAGCGCAGGGCGTGACCGAAATGCTGCAGCATATTTTCCTGTCATCGCGCTATGACGAAACACAGTTCAATACCACATTGCGTGGCATCTACTTTATGAGTAGCTGTCAGCCAGCCGAAAAGGGGTTGCTCAACAACAACACGGTTGTTCAGCGCTGGCGTAATGTTGTGGAACATCAATATCCTGAAACAGCAGCATCATATGGTCTTCAACAAGCAGAGGGCGGAGTTATCGATAACTCTCCCTGGGGAAAACATTACTTCCTGCGTCAGCTTTTCAGTGATGTGATCAGTGCCGATCGTGATTTAGTCAGTTCCAGCCTGCGCATGCGTACGCGCGATCGCTTGCAGAACTTCGCAGGCCATCTTGCGGCAACGATGCTCGCTGTCTGGCTGATATGGGGAATTGTTACCAGTTTCCACCTGAATGACGATTATCTGGCGACTATTGGTGTTCGTACGACTCAACTGACTGAAAAAGTTGTTGAATATGTTGATCATCCTGAACAGCAGCTGTTACCGGGCGTCCTGTATAGCACGTTGGCATTGAAGCAGTATTTGGGGCTGGATATCAGTAATCCTCCGCTGAACTGGCGCTATGGTCTTTACACACCTGCCACCGTTGAACGTCGTGCGGACAAACTCTACACCTTCTTTTTACAGAATGCGTTGCTGCCAAAATTGCAGTTGCAGGCAGCCATCTCTCTGAACAAAGCCGTAGTCGATAATGATCCACTTGCTGCGTGGGATGCGCTGAAACTTTACCTCATGCTGAATGGTGAGGGAGATGCCGATGCCGGCTTCCTGATTGCCCAGATCAACCAGCAATGGAAAGCCTCAGGCATGATCGATGCTTATGGTGAACAGGAGACGTTTGACAGTCATCTGAATGCTCTTTTCTCCTCGAAAGGATGGCGAGAAAAATCATCGCCAATCGATCAACCGCTGGTTAAGCGCGCCAGGGATATGCTGGTGCAGATCCCGCAAACCACCAGAATTTGGCAGCATTTAAAGCAGAAACTGCAGCTGGTAGCACCGCCAAGTGTCACCCTGCAGGCGATGGTTGACCCTCAGGCGCCGATGATTTTTAAGCAAAATGCTATCGAAAATCAGCCTGAGGGTGTACCCGGCATTTTCACCCGTGACGGGTGGCGAAACCTGGTAAAGAAGCAGCTCGCTACGTCGTTGATCGGCTTACAGCGTGAGGATAGTTGGGTACTGGGAAAGACGGGGCGCGTGGTAAATCCTCTCACGCTGCGTGATGAGGTACTGATTCTTTATCTGCAGGAATATGCGCATCAGTGGCAGCAATTCCTCTCGAGTATTCGTCTGATACCGATGGGGGGACAGCAGAATCTCAGTATGGATGTATCGCTGTTAAGAACTCTGGTCGCAGATAATTCGCCACTGCGCGGTTTGCTGGAACGTGCCGTCAGTGAGACGACTCTGGCGGAAACCAAGGATAAAACGCTGCAAACAGCTTTACAGACTGAGCTGAGAACCGGCCGACTGGTACAGCAAGCTACGCGATTAAAAGACAGTGTCGATTTCCGTGAACAACGGCTTATTCATCAATATGTTGATTTTCCGTTCAGTTCACTACGACTTTTCGTGAAAGGCGATCAAGACGGCACGGGATATAACCCGAACCAAACCGTTGGGCTTAACCGGCTGATGAATCTGCTCACCGATCAGTATACCCGCTATGTGGTTTACAGCAGTGCGCTTGATGAGGGTGACATCCCGGTTATGGGAATGGATAGTTCCCGCCTGGCGGCGGAATCGCGGACGTGGCCTGAGCCAGTGAAGGGGATTTTGATGCCTCTGCTGGGACGATCCAATGAAAGCATCCAAAAGAGCATTGTAAAACTGAGTGTTACAGCCATTGATAATGGCATTGGCCAGGTTTGTCGTAAAACGCTGCAAGGACGCTATCCCTTTGCTAAAAGCCAGCAAGAGGTATCACTCAATGATTTTGAGCGCTTCTTTGCAGTGGATGGTGTGGTTGATAGCTGGTTCAAACAGAACATGGCCGACAAGGTTGATACATCAACTTACCCATGGCGCTATAAAGGCAATGGCGGCGGTGAAGGACTCTCCTTCTTCCAGCAAGCTGCCGCCGTCCGTGATGCATTCTTTGACGCGGATGGACGCAAAGTGTCATTGAATTTGTCTACCCGCGTGCACTACCTCTCTCCGGACATAGCGCAACTGATGCTGAGCGTTGGCGGAGAGACGCTGCGTTACTCACATGGCCCGGTCATGCCGATGGCGTTTCACTGGCCATCAGGTGGATTGACCTCTTCCGTTACGATGACCGGCCAGAGGCTCCCATCATCGGCACTGCCAGATCTGACATTCCACGGTGCATGGTCGGTTATGCATTGGCTGGACAGCGCCGAACGCGTAACGAGCCAGGGTGCAGACAGTCGAATTTATCGCTGGTCACTGGGTGGCAAGCCAGTAGAGCTGGAAATTGGTGGGCTGGGTAATGGCAATCAGAATCTGCAGGGCATGTTGCGCGGATTCCGCTGCCCGGGATGATAAGGGAGGAAATATGTGGATGAAACGCAGCAAGCAGCATGCGCATTTGCTGAGTTTTTTGCCTGAACTTTCCGGGGAAAAGAGTCAACGCAAAAAAGGAGAGATGCAGCGGGTTAAGGCAGAAGTTGCCTCTTTAATTTCGACGCTTGCTCCTGCAGAACCTTCGTTATTAACGCAACCAGAACTGTGTCGTTACCCATGGTGCTTTGTTATGTCTGCAGATGGCATATCGGCGGATCATTATCTGACCGGTGCCCTTGTATTCGATGACAACACTGAAACGCCACATGGCGTTTGTATATTGCTTCGGGCCTCAGAGATGGTGCGGCTGTTGGCAATAGAAGACAGTCTACCGTTTTGGATGATGCGCTCGCTGTCCACGCTAGCGCAACATGACAACCCTCGCCATATTTGCGAACAAATAGAGGCAGATTGCCGTGATTTGGTGGCATCGAGTTTGTCTTCCGGCTGGCGGTCAAAACTATCGAATTCAGCACAGCTTTCACACATTCATACCCGCCTCAGTGACATGCGATGCGATGCGGATTTTGAGCTGGAAGGGAAACGATGTGTTGATGTCATGCCATGGAGGAGTTGGCCTGAGTGCGTTTCGGATTCAGAGTTTCTCTGGCTCTGGAGGCAGAACAGGCATGGAAAAATAATTGAATCACAACGGAAAGCAGTTGTTAACCCGGTGACCTGAGTGCAACGCGCTCAACGTTACTTTTCTGATATCAGGAATGACTATGTCTAGGACGATAACACTAAGCAGTCCAGCGATGCCCATGTTACTGGGTGAACCTGCTCTGGTACTGAATAGAATAAAGGGGGAAGAAACCTTCTCCACTTTATACAGCTATACCTTGCTGGTAAAAACGCCCGCAAATCCGCTTATTCCATGGCAATCTGCCTCGAATGTGGATATCAAGGCGTTAATTGGCAAAGAGATGACCGTCTTCATCGAACTGGATGGAAACGGTCTCGATCACCTCATCGGGATTGGACGCGGTCAACGCGAGATTTCAGGATTGGTTGAAAAAGCGCGCTTTAAAGGGCGCGATGCCAATCAGGCACTTTTCGAGATTGTTATCCGCCCCTGGCTATGGCTGACCACGTTAACCACTGACTACAAAATTTTCCAACAAAAATCAGTGGTCGATATTATCGATGAGGTGCTGGCTGACTACCACTTCTCTTATGAGAAGCGGCTGACAACCAGTTATCCGACGATGGACTATCAGGTCCAGTATGGCGAGACAGACTTCAATTTTATTGAGCGTCTGATGGAAGAGTGGGGGATCTATTGGTTCTACGAACATCAGGACCAAAAGCATAAGTTGATCCTGGTGGATCACGTTGGTGCACACAAAGCCAGCCCAAGTGAAGCTTACCATGTTATTGATTATCAGCCTGAAAATCCTAAAGCCGATGCCGAGTATATCTCTGTATTTGAACATCAGGAGATGTTAACCAGCGGTCGCTGGGTAACCAACGATTATGACTTCACTAAGTCGCGCGCCGATATCCTTTCCATTGATGTCAAAGCAAGAAAAACCAGCTTCAATGAGATGGAGGTATTCCACTGGCCTGGTGATTACGAGCAACCTGCTATTGGTGAGCAGTTAGCGCGTATTCGTACCGAAGAGCGTGGATCAAAGGGCTCACGCGCGGTCGGGAGTGGCGAGCTAAGAGGGATTGTTTGCGGAACGCATTTTGAGCTGGTCGGTTATCCGGTCAACAAAGTCAACCGCGAATATATGGTGATCTCCAGTGAACTGGACATCCAGGAGATCAACGAAGTCACCAATAAAGATATGTTCAGTATTCACTGCAAATTTACCGTGCAGCCGACGACAAAAATCTATCGTCATCCCCAGATAGTTCCAAAGCCACGTACTTATGGTCCGCAAAACGCGATTGTAGTGGGACCGCCAGGTGAAGAAGTCTGGACCGACGAATATGGCCGGGTAAAAGTGCGTTTTACCTGGGATCGTTACGGCATTAACCGTGAATCTGACTCTTGCTGGTTGCGCGTTAGCCAGGCGTGGGCAGGTAATAGCTTCGGTGGTATTTATATTCCACGCGTCGGTCATGAAGTGGTGGTGGACTTTATCAATGGCGATCCCGATCGTCCAATGATCACCGGTAGCTTGTATAACAACGTCACCATGCCGCCCTGGGATCTTCCGGTAAATGCTACACAAAGTGGGCTTATCAGCCGCACTATTGGTGGTGGTAAAAGTAATTACAACGGTGTGCGTTTCGAAGATAAGCCTGGCCAGGAATTGTACTGGGAACAGGCGGAACGCGACATGGATCGCCTGACCAAGAATGATGAAACGCAAACCATCGGTGTTAATTCTGATATTAGCGTCGGTAAGAATCGCACTCTGGTGGTGGGAACGGATTACACCAAGAACGTAGGTGCGAATGCTACTTATGCTATCGGTTCCAATTACAACCTCGAGGTGGGTGCTAATCGCGACATCATCGTTGGGGCCGATTACAGCAAAAATGTGGGGGGCAGTTACTCCAAATTAATCGGCAGCCAGGCAAGCATGGAAATTGGTTCTGGCTACAACATGATTGTGGGAGGAATGCATAAAACGAGTGTTGCCGGCGCAGTTAAGACGGATATTGGCGGTGCGCACAATACCAATGTTGGCGGTGCCGTTAACACCAACATTGGTGGCACCGTTATCACCAACATCACCGGGTCAGTTGAAAAGAACGTCGCCTGCACAGTCAAAAATTATGTAAAAGGCGCCATCATCACCAACGTAGGCGGAGCCATTAATACCAACGTAGGCGGGGCGATCCTGACCAACGTTGGCGGTGCGCAGTTGATTAACGTCGGTGGTGCGCAGATGACCTCCGTTGGGGGCGCCGCCACGCTGTTTGGTGGTGCAATAGTCAGCGTGGGTACGTTAGGTGAGCTGATACTGTCGGGCGATACCGTCAAAATTATTGGTAAATCGCGCGTGGTCATTGAAGGGGGCATCGTTCAGATTAACCCAGGTGATGGGGCGGGTTGTGCCGGTGCAGGCATTGCCGCCGCCGCCGGTGCCGTTGGCGGTGGATTAGGGCTGAGCGCATTAGCAGGGCTTAAAGGTGTAGGCGGGCTGATGTCACCGAAAGCAATCATGGGTGGCATGGCTTTACCTATTCCACTGCCAGTCTTGCCTGTATGGCCGCCTGTTATTGATCCGCCGGTACCACCGCCAATCATTGATCCACCAATCACGCAGCCGCCGATTACGCAGCCGCCGATCACAGAGCCGCCGATTACGCGGCCGCCGATTACGCCGCCGCCAACGGACACGCCGCCGCCGACGGATACGCCGAAGCCGACGGATACGCCGAAGCCGACGGATACGCCGAAGCCGACAGATACGCCGAAGCCGACGGACACGCCGAAGCCGACGGACACGCCGAAGCCGACGGACACGCCGAAGCCGACGGACACGCCGAAGCCGACGGACACGCCGCCGCCGACGGACACGCCGCCGCCGACGGACACGCCGCCGCCGACGGACACGCCGAAGCCGACGGATACGCCGCCGCCGACGGACACGCCGCCGCCGACGGACACGCCGCCGCCGACGGACACGCCGCCGCCGACGGACACGCCGCCGCCGACGGATACGCCGCCGCCGACGGATACGCCGCCGCCGACGGACACGCCGCCGCCGACGGACACGCCGCCGCCGACGGACACGCCGCCGCCGACAGACACGCCGCCGCCGACGGACACGCCGATGCCAACCCCAACGCCGACGCCGACGGATTCGCAGACGCCAGAGCCGTAATGGGACTGGTTAGGTAGATAAACCTTGGGGGGAGAACTCTCCCCCCATTTATAGAGCGCTAAATAAAGGAATAGTGAAATGAAACCAGCAGCTCGGATAAGTGACTCAATAAGTCATGGTGGTAGCATTATTAGTGGTTCAGGGAATGTGATGATAAATAGCTTGCCGGCTGCAGCTGTCGGAATAAGTAATGCGGTGTGTAGCATTGATGGTTCAACAGTCGTCGCTTCGGGGTCTGGTACGGTATTTATCAATAATCAACCTGCGGCTCGTATTAGTGACTCAACAGCCTGTGGAGCAACGATTGTGAGTGGCTCAGGCAATGTCTTGATCGGCGGTTAACATGCAGATTCAGATCATCTGGCCGGAGCTGCATAATGATATTACGTTAGATGAACACCATCAACGTGATAGCCCTGTATGGTTTAGCCCGTCGACAGGCGGCTTTAATGATCAAGCTGTTGAACAAGAAGATCAGGTTATTTTCTGGCTTCAGCAGCAGCAACTGATGTTATGTGTTGAAGCCCATGACTATGTTTGCCTTATAGACGGGCAGCCATTTGAAAACGGTACAACTCGCCTGCTACGAGGAGGGATGCTAATACAGATTGGGCATTACCTGCTTAAGGTCATTGCTCCACCTGCAGATGAACTGGCAAATAGCCTATTACCGGCTGAGGGGGATCTTCCTGAGCTAGAGTTACTGATCAACCACGGCGGCCATTACACGCCCTATGGTGATGATGCAAAGCAAGAGAGCCATCACGCTGAAGAAATTGATCCTCTAAAATCATTAACGCAAGAATATAAGCATTATCTCTTATGGGGCGAGCAACATCACACGCCGCGAGATGTTGAGAAAAAGAATGTCTATTCAAAGCGCGAGCGTTTAAGTGATAACTTAAATGTGAACGAATGCCTTAAGAATAAGACCGTTTCCGAATGTGTCGTCGAAGCAGAAGTCATGATGGAGCGGGTATTTAGAGAGTTAATGATTGATCACGATGATATTTTTGAAACTGAGCAGGATATTAAGATTGAGCTACTGCGAGAAATTGCACCAGAACATCTTAAGCAGATTGAAAAACGTGTCGTTTCAGAATTACTGTATCGCGAACTTTATAAAATGGGGCTGGATAGCCACTTGTAAAAATAATCAGGAAGAGAAATGAAAATTAATCTGAACACTAATAACGAATTTACCGGCATTGATAGTTTGCCTCAGGCCATTGCTCAGGCTGTCGCTGCTGTCAAATCACAGCCAGCTAGCAGTGATTTACGCATGAGGCTGTTCAAACTTTATTGCTTACAGGCTGATTGGGATCGCGCACTACGCCAGCTTGATATCGTAGAGAAGACCGATGACGATACTCAACGCCAGTGTGAACTTTTTAAAAATCTTATTCTCAGTGAACGTTTGCGTCAGTTAGTGTTAGCAGGACAACGCGAGGCCGGCAATCTGGGGGATGCATTACCTGAATGGTGTGAGCTGCTGAATAAAGCGAATGCCTTTTATCACGAGGGAGAAGCCACGAAGGGTGAGGAGTATCGTCACCGAGCGCTGGCAGCGGCTACCGCCATGTCAGGAAAAAGTGAAGGATTAGAAACATTTGATTGGATTGCCGATGGTGACGACCGCCTGGGCCCAGTGTGTGAGTTCATCTTTGCTGGCGGCTATCGCTGGGTACCGTTCTCTGACATTGAAGTGCTCAACGTTGAGAAGCCTACCAGCCTAACCGATCTGATCTGGGCTCCAGCTACAGTGGTGGTAAAAGGTCAAACGCATAAGGGTTATATCCCTTCGCGCTATCCACTTAACAGTGAAAGTGACGTGAGTTTACTGACTGGCTCTCGCACGGAATGGCAGGAAAGCGAAAGCGACCGTTATATCGGGCAGGGCCGTAAAATGTGGGTAAGCAGTAGTGGTGAATGCTCACTGTTTGAAGCGGGCGAAATTAGCATTTAATATGGCAGTCATCTTATGAAAGAGAAAAAGCCCTTTTTACCCTGTCTGCTTGAGCGTTTACTCGATGACGAGCCAAAAAGAGTGGATGAGCCATGGGATAAATTTCACTTCGATCAGCGGATGATGAAAACACTGATTCTGCAAAATATTAGTGAAATTTTAAATAATGCAAATATTGAGCCTCAGCTCGAGCCCGCAAAACATAGTGAAGTTGCACGTTCGGTCATTAACTACGGCGTGTCACCTCAAGTAGGAAGTTATACCAATACGCATAACTGGACGAGACTCGAGTATCTAATACGTGATGCTTTGATTCGTTTTGAACCCCGGCTCATTCCGGAAAGTATTATTGTCAGTCTGAATGGGGAGCGTCGCTCTCCCATTAAGCAGGGGATAATCAGTTTCAATATTCATGCACTGGTGGCATGGTCGCCGCATCCTTTTGATTTAAGCTTAGGGGCTCGCTATGAAGTTGAAACGGAAAGCATTAACTTACAGTTGGTCTAAAGGAAGGGGGGTAAATAATGAGATTAGAAACCATAGAAAACATACCTCCTGTTAAATGCAAAAGTGTTATGGATAAAATAAATTACTTCTTTGATTGGATGGAGGTAGTGCCAAAATATAAGAATATATTTGTTATCGCTAACTCTTCAAAGGTACGTTCTGAACACATTGTTACCGGTTCTCAGGACCTGCTTATTGTATTTAATTATTTTAAACATGAAATAGTGGCGCAACATACTGGAGACACGGTGGTTATTCGTCGTCAGTTCTCCGCACAACCTCTTTTTCATGGTCATTATAGCCCTCTGAATAGAGAAGAAGGTCGCCTTCGATACTTCGCTCTCTCTGATTATTATGATTTTGTGAATGTCGATGATGTAAAATTCCTGGATCCCTTCGACGCTGTTTTCTGTACGGATTTTATCCCCTATGTTTCAGGGGATAAAATGGCCTCCTCAGGATATACCTTACTTTATATTCTCAATCATTATCTTCAGTTACCTATTGCCGGTCCCGATGTCCATATGATTGGCTTTGAATTCGCTGGTTTATCAATGCACGACTGGGAGTACGAAAAACAGCAAGCTGAACGCTTTATTTTCAGCAAGAAAAGGATTGAAGAAGAAAAAGAATAAAGCAGGAGTGAGTATTTTCTGACACAGCTACCGTCATTTGCTGACATTATTTTTATAAAAAATACCGTACCTTGTATCACGTAGCAAAAATTACCATCCCGGTGATAACTACAAGCCTATAAATATAAAAAAGAACGATTTACCTCTTGCCCCGGCTCTCCATCGGGGCTTTTATTATCCACATAGTAATTTTCCAAAAAATGTAGCGCTAATTTACTGGCGGGAAATAACGTCTCGTAAAAATTAAATAATTGTTTTAAAACAATAATTCCGCCGTTCATCTCCATGGTTACTGCCTGTGGCATATCCGTTGTTCTGTGCTCGAAAAGCGGTAATCTCAAACAGTCTTCTGCAAATCAGTAATATATTTGTTGAAAAAATCATTGGCGCAAAGAGCGATTATGAGCGGCAAAGTATAACGTTAGTGTGCAAGCGCTTAGCGAATCAAGTGATCGAACGTTTAGGAAAGCATGGATTTTACCCTCCTCACACAAGGCTACCGCTTAATTGCCATCGGCATTCACAGATACTTTTTCTAAACAGTGATTTAGCTAATGCAGATAACCCTGGAGTGGCTTTAGTTATGTCCGTTTAATTGCCGATTTTTATCCGAAAAAGTTGCGAAAGGTCTTGGGGTTTATTTTTTTACCTTGGGATTAAAAAGCCCCGTAATTTACGTCGCTATGTAATGGCGAGTCGTACTGACTGGCAACAGGATAAGCAATCTCCTACAGATTCATCTGTATTGAACCGCTATCTTAGCCAGCCTCTGTACGGCGTTACGTTCGTGATTTTTAACCCTATTTTCCAGGACATCTGACGAAAATGAAAAAAGTGATCATCGTTGACGATCATCCTGTGATTCGGTTCGCAGTGAAAATGCTACTGGAGCGTACCGAGATGATTGTGGTTGGTGAGACCGATAACGGCGTGGATGCTGTACAAAAAACACGCGACCTCTCACCTGACTTAGTGCTGCTGGATATTGGCTTACCTAAAATAGATGGGCTGCAAGTTTTGGAACGTTTGCGCTCACTTGCGCTGCCGCTCAAGATTCTGGTGTTGACCTCACAGGCTAGTGCGCATTTTGCTCAGCGCTGCCAACAAGCTGGAGCCGATGGTTTTGTAACAAAAACAGATGATCTTAGTGAGCTCACTGACGCTATTCGCGTCGTCATGCGTGGCTACAGCTATTTTCCTCGTTATGACCAGTACTCGCCACTTTTACCAGCAGGTGCTGGCGATGATAATAAACTCTTGGGCGATCTCTCCGATCGTGAGCTCAGCGTGCTGATCCTTATTGCTAAAGGCTTGGGTAATAAGCAGATTGGTGACCAGTTGTTACTCAGTGAAAAGACCATTAGTACCTATAAGCATCGCCTGAAGCAGAAGCTGAATGCGCAGACGCTGATTGAATTGATTGATTTTGCCCGACGTAATGAATTGCTGTAAACGACGGACAAATGCGTACCTTTTGCCTACTCTTCGCCTTCTTGCTCCTCTTGTCCAGCATGCCGCTGGCAGCACATGATTATAAGTTACTCGCGCGTGCCCCCCTGCAGGAGCTGAAGCCGCTTAGTTTTTCAACTACTGAACAGGCCTGGCTATTGCACAAACAGCAGTTGGTGATGGGCATCTTTCGTTACGATCTTCCGCCGTTTGGTATGAGTAATCCGATAGGCGAATACGAAGGATTGAGTGCTGATTATGCCGCCATTGTAGAGCACCAATTGGGTCTGCCATTGCGGGTCGAGATGTTTGAAACCAGAGAGCAGGCATGGAATGCGCTAGCTGAAGGAAAAATTGATTTTCTTCCTTCAGTTAGCCTCTTTAATAGCCACGGTAATTTTGTGCTGACGAAGCCTTATGCCACTGAAAAGCCGATCCTGGCCATTGAGCGGGTAGACGGGCTGCCATTGCCAGACGATCTGGCCGGCGTTAGTGTCGCGATGGTGCGTGATTATTTGCCACTTGAAGAGGTACAAGGTTTCTATCCGAAGGCCAATTTCCGTCTCTACGATAATTTTCAGGATGCGCTTAATGCCGTAAATTTCGGTCAAGCCAGAGCATTTCTTGGGAATCGGTATGCTCTCAATCGTAATTTACTGAGTGATTTGAATATCACCCGTTTTAACTCTATTCCCACCAAAGAAATCAGTTTTGCCCTGAGTCGTCGTAACCCTCAGCTGCTGGCTTTAATGAACAAAGCGCTTGATAGCGTCTCGGAATATGAATCTCTTGAGCTGCTGCGACAGTGGCGCCCTGATTTAAGCAGCTTTGATTACTGGAACCAGCCGCTGCAGTTTACTCTCGCTGAGCGAGCATGGATGAAAGCGCACCCTATCGTCAAAGTTGCGCTTTACAGCGGCAATATGACAGCCCCGATCTCATTTATTGATGGCAACGGTATTTTACGTGGCATGGTAGGCGATTTGCTTACGGTCGTGGGCGTTCAAACCGGTATGCGTTTTAGTTTCGAAGCCGTCGATACCACCAGTGAAATGATGAAACTGGTCAATACCTCAGCTGTCGATATGATCACCACGCTTTCAAGTAGCGTTAAGCGGGATAAGCAAATTTTGCTCACCCGCCCTTATTTGCGTACTCCTTATGCGCTGGTCGTCCGTGGCGATCGAAATGACATTCGCGCCTTGCCAGATTTACGCGGTAAAACGCTGGCTATTCTCGAAGGGTCGGCGGTAGAGGATATGCTGCGTAAGCGTTATCCAGAAATCAACATTCTGGAGCTCGAGAACGGGCAGGAGATGCTGCAAAGTGTTCTGGACGGAAAAGCGGATGCTGCGACCAATGTTCTTTCAATGGCAGAGTACCAGATTAAAACGACTTACGGCTCCAAGCTAAAAATCGTTGGCACGCTTCACGATCATCCTGTGTGGCTGGCTTTTGCTATTGGCCGGGCTGACCCGGAGCTACGCGATGTGCTTAACAAGGTTCTGCTGTCCATTCCTCCCGTTGAACTGGAAAATATGGCCAACCGCTGGCGCCCCAGCGATCTGGTGGTTGTGGACACCACATGGACACGCTTTCGCCCTGTGATTTTTACCTGTGCCATTGGGGGCGGCATCATGATGATTTTGCTGGCGAGCTGGGCTTACTATTTACGCCTTGTGATACGCCGCAAAGCGGCGCTCCGTCGCCAGTTGAATGATCAGCTGGGGCAACTGGAGAGCCTCGTGACCAGCATGCCTTTTCCGGTGTCGTTACGTGATCGGGAAGGACGCCTGACCTACTGTAATGAGCGCTATCTGATTGAAACCGGCGTGGCCTATGAAGAAGCGCTGGGAAAAACCATCAAAGAACATCCGGGCTTACGTACGACTGAACAAGCCGCCTTTTATCATCATCAAATGATGGAGGTGATTGCGAGTAATAAGCCGATATTCGAAGATCGCCGTTACGACTTGTGGGATAACCCGAATAGCTCCATTGGCATCACTGTTTATCAGTGGATCCAGCCCTATCACAATAGTAAGGGGGAGGTGATCGGTATTATCGGAGGATGGCTTGATATCTCTGAACGTGAGGCTCTGTTCGCAGAACTTCGCGAAGCTAAACAGCGAGCAGAAGATTCAAATCGCGCCAAGTCCGTGTTTCTCTCTACCATGAGCCATGAAATCCGCACGCCGATGAACGCGATTATTGGCATGCTGGATATGGCGCTCAAAAAGGGTCGCCGTGACGAACATGATTTACAGGCGTTAGAGGTTGCGTATGAATCGGCCGAAAGTCTGGTGGGTTTGATTGGTGATATTCTCGATCTGTCGCGTATTGAAGGCGGACATCTGGAATATCATCCGGAACCCGTGCATCTGGGAAAATTGATAGACAATTTGATGAAGGTATTTCAGGGGCTGGCTCTGGATAAAAATATCAGCCTTACCAAGCATTTCCCCTCAGAACCCCTTATCCGCGTAATGGTGGATCCGCTGCGTATTAAGCAAGTACTATCCAATCTATTAAGCAATGCGATTAAATTCACTGATTTAGGTGGCGTGACGCTAACGCTCCACCAGACACATGATGAAGCTACCGATATGGTGCACTATCGCATCGAGGTTCAGGATAGCGGAATTGGCATTGATCCGGTCCAGCAATTAAATCTATTCCGTCCGTTCAGTCAGGCTGAAAATCGTCGTTCCGGGACTGGGCTTGGGCTCTATATCAGTCGCAGTATTTGTGAAAATATGGGGGGAACCCTTACGCTCAGTTCTGATAAAGGGGCGGGGACCTGCGCCAGTGCGACCATGACGCTGCCACGCGTGCGTGAAGAAAACAGCACTATTGAAGAAGAAGTTGAGTGTGAGCAGGAAAAGAAACTGCCGGCGATGCGAATATTGGTGGTTGATGATAATGCTGCAAATCGGTTGTTACTGGCTCGTCAATTAAGCTGGTTAGGCCAAGAGGCAGAGGTCGCGGAAGACGGTTATCAAGCGCTGGACCTATGGCAAAAGCAGACTTTCGATATCATCATCACCGATTGCAACATGCCTAATTTGAACGGTTATCAACTGACGCGAATTTTGCGTGAATCAGAAGAGGAACTAAACCGGAAACGTGCGTGGATTATTGGTTTTACTGCCAGTGCCATGCATGAAGTGATGCAGCGCTGTCTGGAAGCGGGTATGGACAGTTGTTTGTTTAAACCCTGCTCAATTACCAGCCTGACGCGCGCACTGCATCTGCATCAGTCGGGGGATGAACTTCCGCCGTTGATACAGGAATCCAAAGAGGTTGAAATGCAAAAAGCAGATCGAGAAATGGAAGCGACCATGATTGAATTGATGGTCACCACGCTGCAGGAAGATCTCACTAAGATGAAGCGGTTGAGGCTGCCGAAAGATAAGTTCAAAATAGCTGACCTGGCGCACCGCATTACCGGTAGTGTGCGAATTGCTCGACAAAACGCCCTGGCGGAGGCGTGTTTGCAACTTGAAGCTGATTGTCGTAATGAATCTTTAAATAGTGAAATGCTGGATTCAATGCTCAGGGACTTGATAATTCGCCTCGAACATTATTTGACTCGCTTACACAGTGCGAAGAAATTGGCAGATGTTTCAGAGGAACATCTTTAAAATAGCTTTTTTAATAATGCCAGCATCTTTAACCATTTCTGAGTAAGAATGTTGGCGTCATTATGCGGAAGATTAAAAGCCATTGCGTCGGGCAAAATCAATAAGCTCACTGAAATTACTGGTTTTCATCTTATGCATTATATTGCGTTTGTAGGTACTGATAGTTTTATTACTCAGTTCCATCTCTTCAGCAATCATTTTATTTGATTTTCCGGCACCTAATTGACGCAGTATTTGTAGCTCACGTCGCGTCAGTCCATTCAGTAAACGCTTATCCGCACGTCTGCGATCGCTGTTATCTGGTTGTAGCGAGGAGAGGGGCAATGAAACCAATTTTCCTTTCGCCAATCCATCCAGCGCTTCGTTCAGCGCTTCTGCGCAGTACTTTTTACTCAGGCATCCCTGGAGTGCAACGCTTGCACCGCGCAGGAGATAGGCTGCACTTTCCGAAGCGGTGTAAACCAAGCAGCGTAGATAGTCTTCTCGCTCACCCGGTTGGCGCAGGTTATCCAGCACGGTTGCAGGCAGCGTGACCGGGTCGATCAACAATAAATCAGCTTCGCCTGAACACGCGGCGGCAAGCAATTGATCCGCGTCGGAGGTAGCCGTTACCACCACATCTCCCCGATCGGTGATCAATCGTTTGAGTCCATCACGCATCAGTGGGTGACCATCATAAATGATTATTTTCATCGGTGAGACCTCCTTGCAATATTAAAAAATGAAGTGCGATTTTAATAAGTCGTGGCATCGACAAGCCCCTCGGATAGTGGTGTTAATAACGACTTAATCTGTTCTACTGAAATGGGTTTGGTGAGACAGGCATTCATGCCTGCGGCCAGGCAGGCTTGCTCAGCATCTTGCAGGCTCATGGCTGTCAGTCCAAATATGGCTAAAGGTAAGCGTGTGCTTTCACTCTCCCGCTGGCGAATCGCCTGAGTTAGCGTGAAACCATCCATTTCTGGCATTGTACAATCGGTGATAACCGCCTTTATTTTTTGACGATGCTGCTGCCACAGCGCTAGCCCATCACGGCCATTGCTGGCGGCCAGCACGCTATATCCCAACTTATTCAACTGCTGCCTTAGAAGCATGCAGGCGGGAGGGTAGTCATCCACAATCAAGATCAGGCCTGGCTTAGCCGGCAATACCAACGGTTGAGAGGAGGTTAGGCTGACTGAAGCAGCACAAAATTGTAATGAGACGAGTGTCCCACCTTGATCATTACGATCGATACTGAGCGTTGCACCTGCGCTCTGCGCCAGAAGCTGACAGTCGGCAAGACTAAAGCCCGACTCAGCCCACGCTGCTACCTGCTCGGAAGTGGCCGGTGAGTGGGTGAGGGTGAAATGTTCGGGCTGACCGTTTCCCTGATCTCCCACTTCCAGCACCATACAAACTCGCCCCTCAACCGGTTCTGTCAGCTGACACAGCAACACTTTTATTTCGCCCTGTGTTGTATGTTTGATGGCATTACGCAGCAGACTGGAGAGCATACGTATTACCAGCAATGGATCGCACTCAACCAGCGGCGTGCTGGTTTCAACATCGGTACTGATTTTCAGCCCCTTTTCTTCGGCTTGCTGGCGATAAAGTGCAACCGTGCTGTTAACCAGCGAGGGCAGGTTGACAACACGCGGGGCAGGTTCGAAATCATCATTTTCGGCGCGGAAAATATCGAATACATCACTGGTTAGCATTTGTAGCGAACAGGCCGACTCATAAGCAGCCTGCAGATTTTCATTATGCTGGCCTTTATCCTGATATCTTGTCAGCTCTACTTCCAACAAACCCAACAGTGAATTTAGCGGTGTTCGCACCTCGTGGCCCATACTCTTCATAAATACACCGTGAGATTTGACGATTTTCACATTCTCTTCGCGCGCGGACTGCAACTGTTCAATCAAGGTTTGCCGGCCGTGCAAATTCCTGACTAGTTCGCGCAGTCTTTGGCGCAGATAACCGATCCATAGCGCTGCCGCCAGCGCTGTCAGCAGCACCGCGCTAAAAATGATTTGCAATAAGCCAAACGAGGGAGACCAGTTTGAATCGTCATTTAACGGTCGTGATACGTTGCGCCAGCGCTGTGCCATCTCAAGAAAAGTGATTGGCGGGGTTTGCTGCAGCGCAAGATCGAGAATAGAAAGAACCATAGAATCACTGTCTGCAACGGCAAAGCTGGCATTTAGCGCTCTGATTGGCAGTACCAGTGAAAAGCGCTCGCCATGCTGGCGGTAGCGATAATAGTGTGCGGTAAATTGATTGGTAATGACGCCCCTTACCTTGCCCTCTTCTAGCCAGGCCATTGCCTGTGCTGTGCTATCGCTCAATTCTAATTGCAGCAGTGGAAACCAGGTCTCAAGCCAGGGGCGCAAAGGACTGTAATGCGGCAATGCAATATGTTCACCACTCAGGTCGTGCAATGAACTGGGGCGCATAATATCCGTTTTCATCAACAATACAGCGGGTGTCATTAACCATGGCGTACTGTGTTGCGGTGATAATGTCGCCGTATCCTGGTAATCGGGAAGGGTAAGCTCACCGGCAATAATGGCTTCAGGATGGCGCTTTATTAGCCTGGTCTTTTCACGATCGCTATGTACGATTTTGTAGTCAAACTTCAGGCCGTAGTGCTCAGTAAAAAACCGTAATATACCGATGGCCAAACCATCGGGTTGCCCATGAGCATTCACGTAGTTAAAGGGGGCACGGCGTGAATCGACGATGACGATCATTTTTGGATGGGATTGCAGCCAATCTTGCATGGGTTTCGTTAGCCCAAGCTGGCTGGGAATAGGTGATGGGATATCGCCCAGTCCCCAGCCCTGTGCAATACGTAAGCGGCTAGCGGCCGGTAAGTGCTGCAAAACTTCATTAATTGCAGCCAATAGTTCGGGTGAAGCCTTATTCACGCCAAAGCTAAAATTAGTGTCACTCTGCAGAGGATGGGGCACTAGCCAAATATGATCGGCCTGCTGATTTCGGGTCAGAATATGGGCTGGAGCAGGATTAATCAGCAAGCTGCTGGTTTGGCCGGGAAGGACATCGTTAGCAACGTGATGATCATTTTTAAAGGGGAATGGCGAACTCACGGGCAAATCCTGAGGCACAACGGCGACGTTATCAAGCTTTGCCAGAATATCCTCTTTTAACGTTTGCGAGTTCAACTCATTATTAGCAGCGGTTATTAGAACATTGTAATCGTATAACCATGGCAATGATGATCTCACATCCTGCCAATTATTAATTGCCGGATTCCACACTGCCAGCAGAGTAATTGCCCCTTTACTTAATGCCGCCAACGCCTGCTCTTTGTCTTCATAGTACTGCAGACGAAAATGGACTTTCAGCGCATTTTCCAGGACCTGCAGATAATCCGCATCTATTCCAGTCAGTACGCCACGTTCGATACCAAAACTGAGCGGAGGAGGCGACATTCCCCACACGCCGACATTAATTACCGGATGTATTTTCAGCCAGGTGCTCACCTTGGGAGAAAATTCCACTATAGGGGGATCGACTTTCATGCGAGGTAATAGCTGCAGCGTTTGAGGAGTTGCAATGAGCATAAAAGGAAGAAAAAGTAGCAACAAAGAGATTATCGGTGCAATGAATTTCATGTTTAGGATGCAGGCATTACTTTTTAAGCGAATTTGTATTTATTATTTTGCCTATTATTGATGAATAAACCTCCAAGGTTAGTCTTGTTTACATTATCTGCTGAAAAGTGTAAGTCATTACTTACAAATGCATAAGCATAGGATGAGCACGGATTATCAGGGTTATCGGTATCATCTGAACGCATTACAGAAGCTGATGTGTGTGAAACCAATGAAATACTCCATTATACCCACCAAGATTTCTGTCATTCTCTTGGATGATCATCCGATGATACGTTATTCGTTCGAATATATGGCATGTCAGCATCCAGATATCGTAGTGCTGGGCTGTTTCAGCAGCAGCAGCGAATTAATGAATTCACTTTTGGTTGAAAAGCCAGATGTTCTGGTGCTTGACTATATTTTGAATGAAGGCGAATTGGATGGCCTTTCTCTGATCCGTAAGATTCTTGCCCATTACCCGGATATGCGCATTCTGATGGCTTCTTCTGTGGAAACACTGGCGCTTATCCGTGCGGCTTTTCAGCTTGGTGTTAGGGGGTACATTAACAAGCGAGAGGAGAGTGCCAATTTTTTCGAAGCGATACGAACGCTTGCTGCAAATAAGCTCTACATTCCCACTGATCTTGACGTAGAATTATCACAACTGTCGGGTTGTAAACGGCGCGCCGCTGGGCTAACAAACGACGATAAGCCCTCGCTACCGATGCGTGAGCGTCTGAATTTACTCCTGACCCCACGCGAAGCTGAGGTTATTTACTGTTTTCTGAACGGCATGACCGTACTGGAAATTGCAAAAAAATTAAAGCGAAGCCGCAAAACCATCAGCGGGCATAAGCAGGCTGGCATGAAGAAATTGGGTATCAATTCAGATCCCGAGCTTTTTAAAATTCACGACGAGTTATTTAAATGACTCCTGAGTTTCACTGAAAGTTACTATAATTCACCGCCATGTTTTTAAGGTGCTCCGCGAGTTTTTGGTTGGATTAATTAATTCAAAAAAGTAACGCTCTCACTTCACAGCAAGCTTTCGGCTTCTGCACGAATATCAGCGAGGCCATTAGCGTTTCCTTCCGCTATCATGAGCGGCGGATCATTTTCGCAGTGCTGATTTTTGCTATCACACGCGGCAAAATGCGCTGCGTGAAATTGCCATTACTCTTGGCTTTTATCCTGTAGAATTTGGCCGATAAGTTTTTGGTCTTCTAAGGGTTACTCATGGTATCTACGCACATTGGATTCCCACCAGAGACAGTGATTGTTTTTCTCGCACTGTCCGTTGGGGCTATTTTTATCGACCTGTTCATGCATCGTAACGACAAGCCCATTACGCTGAAGAGCGCGGCATTATGGTCTGTATTTTGGGTGATTGTCGCCATGACCTTCGCCGCTTTCCTCTATCTTCATCACGGTGCCGAAGTTGCCAGCCTGTTTATAACCGGCTACGCGCTGGAGAAAGTGCTATCGGTCGATAATCTGTTCGTGATGATGGCGATTTTCTCCTGGTTCGCCATACCGGATCGCTATCGTCATCGCGTGCTCTATTGGGGCGTTATTGGTGCGATTGTTTTTCGTGGCATCTTTGTTGCGATTGGTACCGGATTGCTAAGTCTTGGCCCCTACGTCGAGCTTGTGTTTGCAGTGATTGTTGCCTGGACGGCGGTGATGATGCTAAAAAGCGGCGGCGACAGTGATGAGATCGAGGATTACTCACAGCATTTGGCCTACCGCCTGGTTAAGCGCTTCTTTCCCATCTGGCCTAAAATGCACGGCAACGCTTTTCTGCTTCATCAAAAAACAATCGATGCTGAGTTGCAAAAGCCAGAAAACCACGACGTGGTGATTGGACGCGGGAAGAAAGCGGCACTGTATGCCACGCCGTTAATGCTGTGTGTGGCGGTAGTTGAGCTCTCTGATGTGATGTTCGCCTTCGATTCCGTTCCTGCCATCATCGCGGTTAGTCGCGAACCGCTGATCGTCTACAGCGCCATGATGTTCGCCATTCTTGGCTTGCGCACCCTCTACTTTGTGCTCGAAGCCTTGAAGCAGTATCTGGTTCATCTTGAAAAAGCCGTTATCGTGCTGCTGTTTTTCATTGCGGTGAAACTGGGGCTCAACGCCAGCGATCATCTCTGGCACCACGGTTATAGTCTCTCTGCCAACGCCAGCCTGTTTGTCGTACTGGGCGTGCTTGCGGTGGGAATTGTGCTTAGCGTCATGTTCCCGGCTAAACCCGAGGGAAAAGCAGGTCACTGAAACTCTTCTGACGACGCCTGCGTCGCTAAGGATCAAGCCGCAGCATGCGCAGTTTTTCCAATGGCATACGGCGTTTTTTCCACGTTGGGTGGAAATGGCGCCAGTGTGGATCTTGTGCAGCGGCCAATAATTCAAAATCACCGCGTGTGTCGCCCCAGGCGCGCAGGTGATAGTTATGCAGCGGGCCATAAACATGCTCCAGCCGCTTGACCTTTTGTCCACAGCGGCAGTTATGGCCGGTTATCTTTCCGGTAAGAATGCCGTCAACGACCTCTAATTGGGTACCGATAAGATTGATGCCCAAACGTTCTGCGAAAGGGGCGAGCACCATCGCCGGTGAGGCTGAGCAGATGGTCACTTCCGCGCTGGCATTAACCTCCGCAGCAACCGCCAGCAATCCAGCTGGGCGCATCAATTTATGCCAGTTTGCTTCGCAGAAACGTTGTGCCTGCTGGCGTAGCCACTGCTCCTCAACCCCGGTTAAAAATGTCTTAATCAACACTTCTTTTAATTCGTCACGCGTGAGCTTTTTTCGCATACAGCGCAGGGTTGGCAGCATCAGTTTCGTCAATTTACGTGCAAATACGCGCTTGCCAAAACTGAAGCGTAGAAAGGGGATGAAGCTATCGTGGATGGTCAACGTGCCGTCAAAATCGAACACGGACAGGACCTGATTTGCACGCGGCAGGGGGGAATCCATGGACATAATTTTCTCGTTTCGTCGCAGGCTGTACTCGATGCAGCGATGATAACAAATGGCTGACAGATATTCTCATGCACCAACGTGGCTACCGATGAAGGTAGCCACGCTCAACGCTTACTCGCGAGTTTTTCCCTCTTCGATAAACTCTTCGTCAATCTCTTCGGAATTCTCACGGTTATCGCGACCGGAAAGCAGATTCCAGCAGGCAATGAACAGCGCGGCAATCAGCGGACCAATCACAAAGCCGTTAATGCCGTAAACTTCCATGCCACCTAGCGTGGAGATCAGGATGAGGTAGTCAGGCATTTTGGTGTCTTTGCCTACCAGTAGCGGACGCAGAATGTTATCCACCAGGCCAACGACCACCACGAAGAAGCCAATCAGGAACAGCGCTTTCCATATCGCGCTGGTGGCGAAAAAGAAGATGGTCGCCGGTACCCAAACAATCGCCGAACCCACCGCCGGGATCAGCGACAGAAACGCCATCAAGGTTCCCCACAACAAACTGCCATCAATGCCGGTGATCCAGAAGGCGATGCCGCCAAGCACCCCTTGCACGACCGCAACGACCACCGTGCCTTTTACCGTGGCACGCGATACTGCCGCGAATTTCATCATCAGGTGATGTTTCACGTAGGTAGAGAGCGGCAGCGCTTCCAGCATTAAATTCACCAGCCAGGCGCCGTCTTTCAGCAGGAAAAACAGCAGATAAAGCATCACGCCGAAACCAACGGTAAAGGTAAATGTGCCTTTACCAATAAGGAATACGCTGCCCGCCATGTATTGACCGCCTTTCAGCGCAAAACCTGAGAGCTTCTGCTGAATTTCCTGCGCATTGTTCAGATTGTTTTCGGCGAGATAGTTGCGCGCCCAGGAGGGCAGATGCTGCAGCAGATCGGCAAACACCGCCGGGAATTGCGCGGAGTTATTTTGCAGCTTGGTGTAAACCGTATTGACCTCTACCACCATCGATGAAGTGATTAGCGCCAACGGTGTAAACACAATCAGGCAGATAATCAGCAGCGTCGCGAACGAGGCTAAACCATTACGATCGCCCATTTTGTTTCGTAACAGTGTCTTCAACGGATGGAAAATGACCGCCAGAATTGCGGCCCAGAAAATGGCAGAGAAATAAGGTGTTAGCACATCAAAAAAGGCGAAAGTGACAATCGCCAAAATTACGATAAAGAAGCCTAAATTAAGTCCTTTAATACGCATTACATAGTCTCGTCAGTAGATATGGCGACTGAACTATAGAACGCCTGACGCGGAATGTAATGTTTTTAGGAAAGATGGTTCGCTTGAACGACAAAGCGACGTGCCTGAGCACGTCGCTTCAGCGCTCAATCAGGCAACGATATGCAATCCCAACACGGCAAAAATATTGGCCAGCACACCGACGATAATGGCAGCAATCGGGCCTGCCGCTAACTTCATCACCGGACGTCCACTGATTTCATTGAGAATATAGAGGCTGACCACCACAAACATGCCGGTTCCAGCCCAAATCTGATTACCGGCATTTACGCCGCCTACCAGCAGAGCGATCTCCAGAATCTGCGTCATAGACGTGCGGATGTTATCGCCGGACATCTTTAACGCCGGGAAGCGGTTCATGGCACGCCCGATTCGGCTCAGGCTTTTTACTTCAATGCCCATCGCACTGGCACCGAGAATACCGGCCACCAGCGGATTAGGCGCCAGATAGCCGAGGCCAAGGAACCAGTCGCACCAGCCATTGGTGCCATAGACGCCGCTGATCATCGCAGTGGTAATGATTAACGGCATAAAGGCAAGTGCCTGGACGATAGCGACAATCGCTGCCGAAGTCATGCTGCCTTTGCCCACGAGTGCGGCGGCAATCGGTTCGCCTGCCAGCCAGTGATAGTGCGCGGTGATGGCGATCAGCGCTGCCATCGGCATCAGATAGAAGATGTTTTTGCGGATACGTTTGATGTTGTCATCAAACATGCTGTGCTCAATCTCTTCGCTGCGAGATTTATCACGAGAGGCAAAGAAAAGCAGGCAGATCATGCCGACCAGCATCGCAATGCCTTCCGGACTCAGTGATATTTCGTTGCCGGCCACGGTCAGCGGATTGATGCGTTCAATCACCACGCGGCCTAAGAACGAGAAGATGATGGTGATCAGGCCGGCTTTTTTACCAAACTGATAACCAACGGCAATAGCCGGGAATGCTACGAAGGCATAGATAATCGGATCGCCCACCGCCGCCAGCGCGTCCAGGAAATTCACCGGCAAATAGGCAAAGCCTTTGATAATACCGTCCAGCGCTACGGTCACTAATGCGCCATAAATTGTGCCGAGCAGCACCGCCAGCTTGGTGTTGTTGAACGATACGCCGATGATATCGGCGGTTAATAACACAATATGGATAACAATCACCCCGGTGGCCAGCGTGATGGGCATGGCGAAACCGGTAATGAAGCCGATGCTGATCGCAAACGAGATACCCGCCAACTCTTTGCGGCTCATATTGCCATTGATAAACTCCGGCATAATCGGACGCAGACCGTCGTGATACACCGCGATTGAGCGATTCGCGAGAAAAGTGGCATAGCCTCCCATCATCGCAAAGAGGAGGATTTTTATAAGATTGATGGATTCCATGGTGTCACCCTGTAAAAAGCTGCGTGGTGCTTTAGCTGGAACTGACGTCATCGCGACGCCGGCCCCTGTTTTTATGCGTTTAGTAGTGCCGCAACGAACGCTTTCACGGCGTTTTCGGCGCGATCGTTGGTAAAACCAAAGGCTTTGGTACCACTCGCCAGCAGCTGCGCAACTTTCTCTTCGCTGGGCTGTGTGAGGGCATTGGCGATGGTGGCGCATTTATCGCGGCCAAGCAGCGCATACGCCATGGCCAACGCGCCACCTGCACCGCTCTGACAAGCACCGAGGTAGTAGTCATAGCTACCGATTTTTACCTTCATCGCTGCATCCATGTCGGTGAAGATATGGGCGCTGAACTTGTCCTTTCCGAACTTCTCCAGACACTCTTTGATTTCGTTTTTGTTTAACTGTCCGCCAATGGCAATGTTGATCATGGTTGTCACCTGGTTTGATTAAGCTGATAGAAGTCTGGTGGCATTAAGCGCCGCCAGAAACGCGCGGCCGTTTTGCGGTGCGCGAGCATGGAAAAATTCACACACGGTGGCACCGACATCAGACAAGGTGCTGCGTATACCGAGCGCGCAAGCCTGCTGGCCTGGGCGATAAACTAAAAGCGGGACTTGCTCGCGAGTATGTTTGCTGTGGCCGACGGTGGGATCGTTGCCGTGGTCAGCCATCACCACCAGGCAGTCGCTGCTATCCATCTGCATGATTAGGCTGGTAAGGGCGTTGTCGACCAGTGTCAGCCGTTCCGCATAGCGCGCCGCATCCTCGGCGTGCTCTGCAAGATCGGTTTCCTGAATGTTGGTGCAGATAAAAGCAGCTTCTGGGCGCTGCATCTCTTCGGCGGTGATATCCAGAATGGTTTGTGAATCGACCAGACGCTGATAGTTGCGACCGTGCGGGTTCTCAACGATGTCCGCCACCTTGCCCACCAACACGGTGGGGATGCCTTGCTGATGTAATTGCTGTGGCACTTGGGTACTGGCATCCACACCGTAACCGAGATGCACCACCTGGAAACCGTGCTGGTAAACCCCCGCCTTCGGGCTGTTGATACCAATGTAGGTATCTTGCTTAGTTTCAATGGCTGCGAGGATCTGCGCGCTGCTCTCCAGCAATCCGCCGTAGGCAATAACGCGACCCACTTCCACCTGTGCCCGAACAATGCGGCCAATGCTTTCTACGTCGCTAAAAGATATTGCGGATAGATTTGCGCAAATATTAAACACCTGACCTAAATCAGCTTCGAGTTCTGTCACCAATCGCGACAGCATCATTAACCCAAAGCAGAGATAAACCGCTGACGCGTTGCTGCTCAACCTGATACCCCGCGTGGATTAACGCTGCTTTCACATTGTCGATGACGCTGGAGAAAGGCATGCGCACCGGCGGCAAGGGGAGCGTGCCCATGATCTCCTGATGACCCATGAAAGTGTCGCCGCCTTCATGCTGCAACTGCGCCACACCGAACGCTGCCGCGGGATTGGCCCGCATAACGCTATCGTTGAAGTCAGGCGCAGCCATATGCAGCGCGTTAATCAGCCCCAGTTTTTCCAGCGCCGGCAGACGCAGCGCGGGAAAAGTTTGCAGAATGTGGCCGCAGGTATTTGCGCCGATATCTTGTGGACGTACTTTGGCGACATCTTCCATGGCACCCACGCCAAAACTGTCGATAACCAGCACCAAAAATTTATTCATTTGTCGCCTCTTGCAGTGCGTTGCCAAGGCTGTCGAACAAGCCGAGCAGCCGGGGGTTGCCGTGGCTAATTCCCCCGATTAACGCTACGTCGCTGCGTGTCACAAATATCTGGGTGCGGAAGCACATCACGACGGCGCTGCCAATCGGCCAATGACCGGCCAGCGGTAAGGTGTAATCAATGCTGTCACTGTCAATCGCTTTCACTGCGCAGTGCTGCCAACCTTGATGCCATACCGCAGCGCGCTGCATATGACTGCGACGATAGTGGCCGCCGCCGTAGCAATAGCTGCTCTCCTGATGGTTATGCGAGATTTCGGAGAGATAGAGCATGGCGATTTTCTCCGCGCCGTCGCCGTGCTGATTGGCCGGCAGCGTGCCGGTAAGCGCATGGCCCGGTTCGGCATGCGTTACGCCGTGAGCGGCAAGCAGCGGCAACGTCGATACGCTACTGGCGGAAGGCGCGTTAACATGCTGCACGGCAATGCCGTGTTGCTTTAGCAGCGTTTTGGCGGTCAGTAAGGTTTGCAGATTGGGAGTGGGGCGCGTTTGTTGCGCCGCATCGCAGAATGCCATGCAGGGGAAATGGGTAACGCCGATGATGGTGATCCCCTCAATCGCCTGCAGGTGCGTCAACACGGCTGGCAATTCGGCTAGCGTAAAACCGGCTTCCTGATTGGGATAAACCACATCACCCTGATCGACCACTTTTAGGAGCAGCGGCTGGATATGATTATGGCGACGTGCGGCGGCGGCAATGCTCTCTGCCTTCTCGAGGCTGTAAACAGTGATGACCTCTGGGCGTTGTGCCACGGCATAATCAATCAGCTGTTCTGGCAACTGCACCAGATGACCCACATGGGCTACCGGTAAACCGTGCTGCCACAGTTGCTGGGCCTCCTTGAAATCCACGGCGACAATGCCGTGAAAGCCCTGTTGTAAAATCAGCTTGCACAACAGTGGATTACGTCCAAACTGCTTGCTCATCAGATAGAGTTTAAGACCATAGTGTGCAGCGGTAGCGTGCAACAATCTGGCGTTTTCCAGCACCTGATCGACATCAATCACATAACTGTCGGGGCGGATTTCGCCGCGCTGCCAAAAACGTAGCGCGGCTTCCATCAGGGCTGGATTTTGTTTTTCCAGCGCATTAAGGAACATCAATAACGTCCTTTATTTTCATTTTTTTGAATATTTATGGTGTAAATAACATCACGCTGCGCTTTATTGTTGCGCCAGTACCAGTCCATAGAGGTTGGCAAGCAGATAGCCTTGCTCATACTCTGGAACGGTAAAAGCAAAGAGGCTGAGCAAATCGTGATGCATTTCCTGGATGTTGGCGTGAAAGTCGGAACGGGTGATCTCCGCTAAAATCTCAGCGTCGATCGCCGGGATAATATCGCCCTGGCGTGCTCGCATCATGGCGTTGGCCATGTGCGTAATCATCATTTCTCCCTGCGCATGGCGGATATGCAGATTCCAGTGCTGCTCCAGTCGCGCAATTACCGCCAGCATGCCGTGATAGACATCCTTATCGATAACCTGCGCGTCGTGTAAAATCTGTAAACGTGTTTCCATTTTGATACCTGCTAATAACTCGGTTCCCTGATGCCAAGCGCGACATCTTGTTGATGACGCAGCAGCTGTGGAATATCAATCAGCGACTGCACTAAATGTTGAATCACTTTTGCCTCGTTATGAATCAGCAGCACCGCTTCAGAGGCTTTCATTGCATCGGCACACTCAATCGGTTCCTGCACTAATCCTTCTGCCGCTTCGTCTGTTATATTCCAAATCGCGGCATCAATATCGCCCCGCTGTAGCGCTGCCAGCGTCAGGTTATAAGGCAGCGAAACGCGTTCAAATTCTTGTCCTGCAAAGACGCGTTCAGTGAGCAGGCGCTGATCCGGCGAGCGTGGATCAATGCCGACGCGGCGAATGCTGGCTTTACTGCCTTTGCGGTAGAGCAGCTGGTGACCGGCCACGTAGCTACCGGAACCAAAATTCAGCACCGCCGTGACGTCGCCCTGTTGCAAATAACTTTCCGCTGCCAGATGTGAAACTACCGCCATGTCGTAGACGCCATCGATTAAGCAATCGATACGCACTTCAGCACCACGCATGTGAGCAAAATAGAGCGGGTAACCACTGAACTGCGTTTTAATGGCGCTGGCTAACCCTTCGTAGAGTCGGGTATAAGGCAGCGGCATTGCACACAAAATGTTGCCGATATCGGCCTGCTCAAGCAGCAGAGGAAAATCCATCTTGCTAAGCACCGTGCCGTTGCGTCCGCGGCGATCCAGCGTGACGCACTGGGCCGCTTCAAGACTCTTCAGCGCGTTCTGCACTACGCCCACAGAGAGCGCCAGTTCACTGGACAGCACATCAATGGTTTTCAAACGGTCGCCGGGTTTGAGCCTGAATAAATAGCGAGCCAGACTGACTAAGGCGAGACCTTCTTTTTTGATAAAACCTTTACTCATGCTTAATCTTCATTTTTGTGAACATTTAAATGATGTTTTATTCTACCTCGAGCAGCAAGCAGGGAAGAAGCGGAGTGCGAGACAGGTCACAAATGTTTTGTAGCGATAGCGGACACCTGATGTCCCAATTTGGCTATCTGATGTCTGTACGCTGACTGGTACCTAAGCGTGATTCTAGTGAAGATAGAGGCTGGAAATGAACGGGAGAAAATGATGCTGGAACTACGCCCTAACTGCGAATGCTGCGATAAAGATCTGCCGCCGGATGCATCTGATGCACGCATCTGTTCGTTTGAATGCACCTTCTGCGTGACGTGTGCGGAAGGGAGGCTGGCGCAGCGCTGTCCTAATTGCAGCGGTGAACTGGTGCGGCGCCCCATTCGGCCTGCCGCGGCATTGGTACGTCATCCTGCATCGACAACGCGACATTTGTCCGCATCATCCACACGATGAATGAGTTCAGCAAGCTGTGATTCAGCGAAGACTTCAATGCCGTACTGGCGCAATAATGCTGCCGCAACACCCTGACCGGCTAGCTGCTGGCCGCTAAAGCTACCGTCATAAATGCGTCGACTACCGCAAGTCGGGCTGCCATCGGTAAGCAGAGCAAAACGACAGTTCGCCTCCTGCGCTGTGCGCAGCGCTAACCACGCCGCCAAAATATAGTGTTGGGTGACATCATGACCATCTGATTCAACAATGCGCGCCGCTCCGGATAAAACGTGCGCTGCGCTACCACCCCGAATTTCGGCGGGTAAACGTGGCGTGTTCAAACCGGCGGCCAGCTCTGGGCAGTGAATGATCAGGCGCTGTTCAGCACGCCAGCGCACTAGCGTTTCTGATATCAAGGCTTTATCACTGGCATTATAACGGACTGCATATCCCATGAGGCAGGCGCTGACTAATATTCTTTCCATGAGATCTTTCTCCTTAAATAAGGTGGAAAATCACGTCGACGTATTAAAGCACTGCACAACATACGTAATATTAAGTGCGATAGTAATCACTGTTGTGCATTAATCTTTCTTAGGAGTGATTCTATCTTATTAATACTGAGTTCATTAATGAATAACGCTAAACTTTGAAAGGGGAAAGCGAAGGTAAGTGATGGCTTACATTCATTTTGTTGATTTTATTGTTTTTTATCTTATGCTGGCACCAGCAGTCTAATTTGGTTTTCTTCATGCACGAGGGGCTGGTCAGAGCACAGACCTTATTTGATGCCGATTCTCTCGCGATAAATGTTATTTCTTACCTTTGATGAGTTTTTGCGTATTTTTCTGAAAATCAGCACGTTTCAACAGAGTTTTTCAATTTTAAATGATATTATTTATCGGCAATGCTAGTGATGTGGCGTTGTGTGCTTCAGTTTTACCCTCATGTTTGCAGGGTTTACCCTTTTATGTCATTTACGGAAATGAATTATCCTCCCGATCCTTGTGGTCGGGATTTTTTATTCCACCGGCTATTACGATTACATGCCTGCGTACTTCATTTAATGAATTAATGTCAAAGAATACACAATCGTTAAGAAAGTGATAATTTGACGTAATTTCTTGTAAGTCTTCGTTTTTTAAGAATTTTGGAAATGCTTTTCCGCCTCCATTTAATCAATAGTAATGCTCAACGGCACAGCAACCGCCGTTATTATTGGAGGCAACACCATGAAAAAAACAACATTAACTCTTATTGCGTCACTTATTACATGCAGCACACTGTTTTCTGGCGCCTCATGGGCGGATGGCCCTGGCGATCAACGCTGGCAGTCACACGGCGGCGATCAACATCAGGATCACGGACGCGGTCCCGATCGTGGCGATAACCGTGGACCGGATCGTGGCGACCATCACGATCGCGGCCCGGGCCCCGATCGTCACGATCATTATGCTGAACATCGCATGCCGGAAGGCCATCATGGCGGCGATCGCTTTGCCTGGGGCGGTCATGACTTCCGTCGCGGCTACCCTGCGCCACCAGAGTTTCGCGGACCGCACTATCGCGTAGATGACTGGCGCAATCGCGGTCTTTATGAGCCGCCACGCGGCGAACATTGGGCATATATCGATGGTAATTATGTGTTGGTAGCGGCAGCAACTGGCATCATCACTGCCATTTTGCTCAACGGCGCTTTCAACTAACGTTTGCAAACGGATGGCCGCGGCCATCCGTGTTTCTCTCCGCTTTATCCGCTCACCAGGTTATTCTCTATCCGACCCGTTTTTCCTTTCTATACGTTAAGGAGTGATGATGACCGTGGTAAAAATGGTGGCGGTGGACAAAGACGGCACCTTCCTCAATGACAAAAAACAGTTCAACCGCACGCGTTTTAACGCCTGCTATCAGGAAATGAAACGGCGCGGTATCAAATTTGTCGTGGCCAGCGGCAACCAATATTACCAACTCAAATCCTTCTTCCCTGAGATTGCCAGTGAAATAGCCTTTGTGGCGGAGAACGGCGCATGGATTATCGATCGTGATGAAGAGTTGTTCTGCGGTGCTTTCTCACGACAGGACATTGATGCGGTGCTGGATACGCTGCACAACGGCAATTATCCCGAACTGCGCTACATCCTGTGCGGACGTGAAAGTGCGTACTACTTCGATGGTCTTGATGAATCATGGCTGGTGAAAATGCGTCACTACTGCCATCGGCTGAAGCCTATCCGCAGTTTGGATGAAGTGGCCAATGATAAGCTGTTCAAGTTCGCGCTAAATTTGTCAGATGATTATGTGGAACCGCTGATGGCGGACATCGAACGCCTGCATCATGGCGCAGCCGCCGCGACCTCAAGTGGACACGGTTCGGTGGATTTGATTGTGCCCGGCAACCATAAGGGCCACGGGCTTGATCTGCTGGGCAAGCGCTGGGGCATCGAACGCAGTGAAATTTTGGTGTTTGGTGATGGCGGTAACGACCTCGAAATGCTGCAGCAGTCGGGCTTTAGCTTTGCGATGGCGAATGCGCCACAGAAGGTGAAAAACTCGGCACGCTTCGAAGCGCCCAGCAACAATGAAGAGGGGGTTTTACAGGTGATTGAGCAAATGCTGGCGGGCAAAGCCCCGTTTACCGGCTAATGATTAAACGGGCAGCATCGGCTGCCCGCTATCACTTAAATAATGCGCCAGGCTGCGGCGATCATCTCCATTAATGTGGGGGCATCGTAGCTGATCCAGCCGTTTTTGCTGTTGGCGCGCGTCACGATCCATTCAACGTCGCTGGCAGAGAGCGTTGGTCCATCAAGCCAGAAAGGCACAATCGCGTGCTGTTGAATCCAGGCTTTCAACGCTAATGCCGGCGGAGCCGGATCGTCTGGAAGCAGCAGCTGACCGAGTTGTGCCATCAAACGCTGCTGTTCAGCATGTTCGGTTTCCGCCAGCACATCGAGGAATGGGAAGAGTAAGCGTCCGCAGACTTCGCCGTGATGAAAGGGTTTAATCGCTCCCAGTTCACCAGCAATACCGTGGATCACGCCCAAACCGGCACTGCTCAGACACACGCCACCCAACCATGATGCCATCATCATCGCCTCGCGTGCAGTATCCCCACGCTCATCGTCACGATTCAAATCCGGCCAGGCTTTGAAGAACAGCTGCAGCCCATTTAACGCGGTTTGCTGGGTAAATAAATTACCTTTGCGTGACAGATAAGCTTCAAATAAATGGGTAAAGGCATCAATAGCGCAGGTTGCCAACACGCTATCCGGCGCGCCCTTTAGCAGATCGGGATCGAGAATCGCCACCTGTGGCACAAATACCGGATGACGCAGCGAGGCTTTGACCTGAATGTGTTGCTGATCGGTGACGACGGCATTTTGCGTGGCTTCGCTGCCGGTGCCCGCGGTGGTGGGAATGGCGATCAGCGGTAAGGTTACGGCTTGCACCGGGGTATCACCGACTTTCTCCAGATAGCGCGCCGTGTTGAGTGGATGTTGCATCATCGCGCTGAAAGCTTTGGCGGCATCCAGTACGCTGCCGCCGCCAATCGCCACCACACGATCAACGTGACCGCGCCAGCGCCGCACCCAGGCGTCGATCTCATCCGGCGAGGCTTCATGGCTGACAATCTCATAGCCGATAATCCGATCGTTCAGCGCAGCGCCCAGGCGCGCCCAGGCCGGACCGTTGAGGAAAGAGCGACCGCAAAACAGCAGCGTTGGCTGAGTATCGGCTGCCAGCAGGGGAATTAACTGGTCGATACTGCCGCGACCAAACAGGGTTTGTTGATTACTGTACAACGCGATCAGATTCTCACTCACCTGCATGTCCTTCTTAAATGGCGAAAGACCCTAGTGTAACGAAAAGCCGTGACACTCCCGCTGCAAACATTCTGATAACGCACAGGCAAAAAGTTGATCACCTTCGCAAAACAGAAATTCCGCCGCTGCGCCAGGTGCTTTGTGCACAATGTTACCCTTAACATGATACCCGTAACATCGTGGCCGTGGTGATTATTCATCCCGCACGCTGCTGTATCCAACATCCTCTGGGATAACCAAAATAAACCGCTGCCGGTAGATTACCGTGCGCAAAAGTGGAGAAAAATTATGCCATTACTCTATGTGGCGATTGGCGTAGCGTTACTGCTGCTGCTGATGATCCGTTTCAAACTGAACGGATTTATTGCGCTGATTCTGGTCGCGCTGGCCGTGGGCGTGATGCAGGGCATGCCGGTCAATAAAGTTATTATCTCGATTAAAAACGGGGTAGGCGGTACCCTGGGCAGTCTGGCGTTGATCATGGGCTTTGGTGCGATGCTGGGAAAACTGCTGGCAGATTGCGGCGGGGCGCAACGTATTGCCACCACGCTGATTGCCAAATTCGGGCAGAAGCATATTCAGTGGGCGCTGGTGCTAACGGGCTTCACCGTGGGCTTTGCATTGTTCTATGAAGTGGGCTTTGTGCTGATGTTGCCGCTGGTATTCAGCATCGCCGCCTCCGCGCGAGTTCCTTTACTGTACGTGGGGGTACCGATGGCGGCGGCACTCTCCGTCACGCACGGTTTCCTGCCACCGCATCCGGGTCCAACAGCGATTGCCACACTGTTTAACGCAGATATGGGTAAAACGCTGCTCTACGGTACGCTGCTGGGTATTCCTACCGTGATTCTTGCTGGTCCGGTTTATGCACGTTTCCTGAAAGGAATTGATAAACCGATCCCGGAAGGATTGTGGAATCCGAAAACTTTTACCGAGGCAGAGATGCCAGGATTTGGCGTCAGCGTCTGGACAGCATTGATGCCCGTAGTACTTATGGCATTGCGTGCGGTGGCGGAAATGCTGTTGCCAAAAGGTCACGTGCTGTTGCCTTATGCGGAGTTTTTCGGCGACCCGATTATGGCTACATTGATCGCGGTACTGATTGCCATCTTTACCTTCGGGCTAAACCGTGGACGCAGCATGGATGAGGTGATGGCTACCATTACAGATTCCATTAAAATTATCGCCATGATGCTGCTGATTATTGGCGGCGGCGGGGCGTTTAAACAGGTGCTGGTGGACAGCGGTGTGGATAAATACATCGCTAATATGATGCATGCAACCAATTTGTCGCCGATCTTTATGGCGTGGTCGATTGCCGCCGTGCTGCGCATTGCGTTGGGATCGGCTACCGTTGCGGCGATCACCGCAGGCGGGATTGTCGCACCGCTAATTGTTACCAGTGGTGCCAGCCCAGAATTGATGGTGATTGCCGTTGGCTCAGGCAGCGTCATTTTCTCGCATGTGAACGATCCGGGTTTCTGGCTCTTCAAAGAGTATTTCAACCTGACCATCGGCGAAACCTTCCGCTCATGGTCAGCGCTGGAAACCATCATTTCTGTGTGTGGTTTGGTGGGATGTTTGCTGCTGGCCAGCGTTATATAAGCATTCAGGCTGAGGCTGCGCGCCTCAGCCTTGCGCCGTTTACTGCGTTAGCGCACGGAAAGCCGCGAGTTCTTCCTGAGGCATACCCGCTTGCAGCGCCGCTGCACAGATTTGCTGCCAACTGTTGTTATCAAGCGGAATACCGTCGCGATAGCGCGCCACTCTGTTATGTTCTTCCCATTCACCGGGCACCTGAATGGCTTCATTGCCACTTTGAGGTGACTGTTTCACCCAATCGAGGAATGATTCAGCCTCTTCTTGCATGGCTGGTGCATCAAACGCCTCCGGGTTCACAATAATGGTTGTCATGCAGTTGAAAATGGCATCATGACTGGTGACCAGCGTCGCATCATGCGTGGTGCGACCGCCCGACAGCGCGCCGCCGAAAATTTCACACATCGTCGCCAGCGCATAACCTTTGTGCAGACCAAACGGCATCAGCGAACCATAAGGTGCCTGGTGCATTACGCCCGGTTCCGTGGTCGGTTTGCCCTGATGATCGATCAGATAACCCGGCGCAACCTGCTGCTCTTTGTTCCACGCCACCCGAGTCTTACCGAAGGCGATACCGCTGGTGGCGAAATCGAGCAACAGGGGTTTGGTATTACGGCGCGGGAAAATTGCACAGAAGGGATTGGTGCCAAAACGTCTATCGCTGCCGTTATAAGGGGCAACCATCGGATCGCCCATCACGTTCACGAAATGGAAAGAGACAAAACCCGCTGCGGCGCACTGTTCCGCCCAATGACCGATGCGACCAATATGATGCGAATGATGGAGTCCCACTGCTGCGATGCCCAATTTGGCTGCACGCTCAATGCCAAGCTGCATCGCCTCATATGCAGCAACCTGACCAAACCCGTTGTTAGCATGAAGCGTCAGTACCGCGCCAGCATCTTTTTCGACAGTTGGGTGTTGGTTCAGCTGCAGGAAGCCTTGCGCCAGCGAGTTCATATAGCTTGGGATCATGCCGATGCCGTGCGAATCATGTCCCGCCAGGTTTGCGGCAACCAGGTGTTCAGCCACTAATTGAGCTTCTTGCGCGCTGCTGCCAGCATGGAGCCAAATGGCTTGAACAAACTGATGCAGGTGGGAAGGGGGAATGCGATGTTGAGTACTCACGCGGTTAATCTCCTTATCATGGTCAATAACGCATCCTGCGACGAAAACGGCGATAACCGCAAGTCAGCAAATTAAGTAAAGGGCCACAAGCTGTGGCCCAAAAACTCAGTGCGGCTGTTCGAAGCCCGCTTTGACCATTTGATCGCGCAGTGCACGCGTGATTTCACGGTTCCCACCCGTGATAGGGTAAATGACATTGTTGACGACATCGTCAAGATAATGCTCTTCAAACTCCTGCATGGTGAGTTGCGTACCACCTTCGTCGTTGATGGCAATGCTGCCACTTATGTGGTTGCCGTAATCCTTTGCCTTAAGGCTATAACGCCCCATGCTGGTATTAATTGTGCTCATAATCATCTCCTTGTTACGTAGGCATTGATAACAATTGAGGCCTCTTCAGGCGCTATAAGTTTAGACTGTGGATAGGCGGTAAATGCACTAACAAGGCGGATGAAAATTGAACGCTGCGACCTGTCTCGCAGAAATTAATTTTCAGACAAGCGCAGCGGCGTTAATAGGCATGGGCACGTTTAAGGCGGGAAGCGAAACCAGAATCATCATCTATACTGGATAACAGATACCTTATTTTTCATACAAGAAGGAGCGAACAATGAAAATAATCCTGTGGGTCATAGCCATCATCTTCATCGTTGGGTTATTAACTTTAACCGGCGTATTTAAACTTATCTTCTGATATAGACAGGCACCTTCGGGTGCCTTCATGCTTTATTCGGCACAGGCTTTAGTGGCATTCTGATCGTCCATCACCAATTCACAGATATCGGCGAGATTCAGCGGCTTATAACATTGTGCACAACAGGCCCCATGATGGTCTGGCAAATCCACCTTTTCACGATGGTATGAAGTGTAAAAGAATTTAGCGCAACCACAGCGGCTGCAACGAATCGTCATCTTTGTTCCTTCCCTCTCCGTCCTGGAAAGTCGAGATTTATCTTATTCGTGCGCTGAGTTCAAATGGTAAATTTTATTAATTTATTCTGCGCGTGAATAATTCTCTCTAACTTGTTGAATACAATATGGTTGCACCATGTGACCGTTTCTCAGAGTTTGCATTTTTTGTACATAAAGCCACATCACTCATTCGTTTACCTGCCATTTCAAATCACTTCTTCTTCTTAAGGCAAAATTAACCGCTCGAATGTTTAAGAAACAAGAAAAGGCCTGGAGAGAGTGGCGTCTTTTTTTTAATACACTTTCAGCACATTAAAATAAAAACTCAGTTCTGCATGTAGACGAAAACCTCATCGCTGTGGGGCTGAAGTTTTAGAATGACCCATAGGAAATATCGTTGTGAATCGGCAAATTTCTGCAGCCCTGTTGGGTTGTATTTTGACCTCATCGGTCTCGTTTTCGGCATCAGCAGAAACCACATCGCAAGCCGTTAAATCTGGCTGGAGTACTTTCAGCGACAATGTTTCCCAAACATGGTCACAACCGCAGAATTACGATTTTTATTTACCTGCAATCACCTGGCATAATCGTTGGACTTACGACGACAGACACATCAAAAAATACAATGAACGTCCCTGGGGCGCGGGTGCTGGTGTATCGCGCTGGGATGAAAAGGGTAATTGGCACGGCATCTATGCCATGGCATTTAAAGACTCTTTTAACAAATGGGAGCCGATAACCGGCTACGGCTGGGAGGCCACCTGGCGCCCCTTAAACAATCAAGATTTTCATCTGGGCGCAGGTTATACCGTAGGCGTGACGGCGAGGGATAATTGGAAATATATTCCCGTTCCCTTTATTTTACCTTTGGCATCAATCGGATATGGACCTGCGACGTTCCAGATGACGTATATTCCTGGAACGCACAATAACGGCAACGTTTACTTTGCCTGGTTGAGGGTGGAGTTTTAAGCGTTAGCGATGCGCAGAAAGTGTGATCAGGACGCAAAAAATCAATATTTATCACTTTTTCATCAAATCGCACTGGACAAATGTCACCGCAATTGCTGTACTAGACGTCGACACAGTTTAGTGTCCTTTTTTCATGTAAAGGTAATATAGATGTCTAAGATCAAAGGTAACGTAAAGTGGTTTAATGAGTCGAAAGGCTTCGGTTTCATTACTCCAGAAGATGGCAGCAAAGATGTGTTCGTACACTTCTCTGCTATCAACAGCAACGGTTTCAAAACTCTGGCTGAAGGTCAACGCGTTGAGTTCGAAATCACTGACGGCGCTAAAGGCCCATCAGCTGCTAACGTTATCGCACTGTAATTAACAGTTCGAATTCTGAAAACCCGCCTAATGGCGGGTTTTTTTTTATGCCTGCCACCAGAGAATCATCCATGCAACCACGGCGAGCGTACTGACGCTGAGCGCCATTAACTCGTTAAAATCATGTGGAACCAGATTCTTCATTTTCTTGCCTCAGAGAGTGATTTTCCACAGCATGGCAGTCCCAGATTAAGCCAGCCTTAAGCCGACATGACGTTACTATGACAAGGCAGATTCTGCGGCGCATCTCACAGATAATTCCCGTAACAACCCTACAACAATCCTTACTTGCAGATTTTTCGCTGGCAACGCTATATAACTGCTCAGGGAAATGTCAGGAGGCAGGATGAACATACGTCAGGCAGAGGCAAAAGACAGTTTTGCGTTGAGTGCGTTGCTAACCGAATTAGGCTACAGCGCGACGGAAGGGTTTATTGATAAGCGTCTGGAGCAGCTTTGTCATCATCCAGACGAAATATTGCTGGTCGCTGAACATGGCAGCCAGGTCTTGGGTTTTCTTTCACTTCATTTTATTCCTCAACTGGCATTGGCCGGCGATTTTGCCCGCATTAGCTATTTCTGTATTGCCGAAGGCGAGCGCAGTAAGGGGAGTGGCCAGCAGTTGTTGAATCATGCTGAACAGCTGGCGCGTTCGCACGGCTGTGACCGTATGGAAGTGCATTGCCACTCTTCACGCCTTAAAGCTAATCAGTTCTATGCACGCGAAGGCTATGTGGAGTCTCCGCGCTACCACATTAAAGCTCTGAGCTAAGATTGAGTTCACGGCCGCTGGCAATCACGATGGCGTCGGCGATACTGTCAAGTTGTGCGAAAGGTAGCAGCGCCGCGCTGACGCGAATGAATTGCCTGCTATTGATACTACAGCGTTCGCCTGGCAGCACGGCAATGCCACGTGCTGCCAGCGTGATCATCGCGTACTGTTCAGATTGCACGGGGATCCACACGCTCAATCCATCGCGTTCCTCGAGGAGAAGTCCTCGTTTCGCCAACGCGGCCAGCAATTGTTGACGACGCTGCGCATAGGTGAGCTTCGCATGCTGAACACGCTGCTGAGTATCTTCATCATTGAGCATCCACGCCACGGCATCCTGCAGAATACGGCTGGTCCAGCTAACGCCAAAGTTACGCCAGGCCTGTAAACGTTTCACCATTTCTGAAGTACCAGACAGCACCGCCAGACGCAAATCCGGGCCATACGCTTTGGAAAACGAGTGTACGTGCAGCACGCGCTCGGGGTAGTGGAAGCCAAGGCTCCATACTGGCCATCTCGATAGATCGCCAATTCCATCGTCCTCCACGATGATAGTTGTGCTGTTCGCCAGCACGCGGGCTAACTCGGCGCTACGCCGCTGGCTGACGCTGTGTCCGGTGGCTGAATGGGTACGGGGCTGATAGATAAACATCGCCGGAGATTTTTGCAGCAGCGTAGCGAGAGCGGTGGCTATCGGTCCTTGTTCATCGCACGGCAGCGGCAGAATTTCCGCACCGATATTGTCGAGAATATCCAGCAGACGTGTGGCGGTAGGATCTTCAATGACCACGCGATCTCCTGGTGATAGCAACGTTTGCACAATCAGATTCATGGCATCAAATCCGCCATCGGTTGCCAGCCAGGCTTCAGCGGGATAAGGCCAACGTGGCGTAATCGCGGTCTGCAACTGGGGGGAAATCGCCTCACGTTGATAGCTGTTCAACTGAGGGGAGGCAAGGCCTGCCAGCATCGCCTGACGCAGATCTGGCAGCAGGGACGGATCGGGCGAAGCCATTGCCAATGATGCCCGAACATTTTCACCGTAATTGCCAATTTTCTCAAAACGTATAGGGCGCGGCATCACACTATTGCCGCTCACCCATACGCCGCTGCGGCCTTTCCCCGCCAGCACTTTCTGCTTTTTTAGCTGCGCCCAGGCCGCCGACACGGTGGCCGGACTCACCCCCAATCGTTCTGCCAGCTCACGCACGGCTGGCATTTGCATGCCCACAGCAATCTCGCCATCGCGAATCAAGGTTGATGTGGCATGCGTAATGCCTTTCACCGAAGCGTCAGTGATGTGCTGACTCAGCCACGGCAAATCCACAATTTGCGTCATAAGAAAATCCTTTGTTCAGTAACAAATAATAGATTGTTCAGATTAGTATTCGCGTTTTAGACTCAAATTCAAGCACTATTTGCTGCAAAAACCATCACAGCTGTAAGGCTGGCAAAACAGACGGGGAAAGCATAACTATGGTAACCATTAGACTGGCGGTGCGTGACTGGGACTACTTCACCCCGCTGGCACTTGGCGACATCAAGCCAGAAGGGTTTTCGCTGGAAATTGATCGCGTGGGCACATTGGTTGATAACCTGGCAACCAGCGATCAATATGATGCGGGTGAAGTGTCGTTCAGCCGCTTTGCTCAGGCCCGCGCGAAAGGGGACTCCTCATTGCTGGGACTACCCCATTTTCTCATGCGCGGTTTCCGTCAGCGCTGCATCATCACCACGCGTGAAAGCCCGCTTACTTCGCCTGCACAGTTGAAGGGTAAAAAGATTGGCGTGACGGGATGGCAGGATTCCGGCAACACCTGGACGCGCACCGTACTGCGTGAAGCGGGTGTTGAGATCGATGATGCCTACTGGTTTGCCGGGCGTTTGACGGCGGAACATCCGATTGTCGATCGCCTGGCCGGTTTTGGTCGTCCGGGTCGCATCGAGCCAGCGCCGGGGGAGCGTCCACTGATCGACCTGCTGAAAACGGGCGAGCTGGATGCGGTATTCACGCCGTTTATGCCTGAAGGTTTTTTCCTTGCCGATTCAGGGCTGCGCCAGCTGCAGCTAGATTTCGCCGCTGCTGAGCGTGACTACTTTAATCGTGTTGGTTACGTGCCAGGCATTCATATCCTGGCAATAAAACCTGCATTGGCAGACGCGCATCCCTGGCTGCCCCAGGCACTGAGCGAGATTATCGATCGCTCCTACCATATGTGGATGAAGAAGCGCGAAAAATACGCGGATACCACGCCGTGGCTGCTGGATGATTTGCGACGTACCGCGCAGGAATTACCTGCCGACTGGAATCAAAACGGCTTTGCCGCTAACAAAAAGATGATTGCCGACTTTGCTAATGAGCTATTCCAGCAAAGCCTAACGAAAACATTGCTAACGCCAGAGGCGATCTTTCCGGCGGCGGCACGAGGAGAATAATCATGAAAGTCGCAATGGGGCAATTTGCCGTCAGCCGTGAATGGCAAGAAAACACCGATATTTGCATCGGATTGATGAATAAGGCGCTGGCGGGTGGCGCGGATCTGCTGGTACTGCCAGAGGGCGTGCTGGCGCGCGATATCGCCGATCCCGATCTGGTACTGAAAGCCGCGCAGCCGCTTGATGGTCCTTTCGTTACGCAGCTGCTGGCTGTCAGCAAAGGCAACATGCTCACCACCATGATGAGCGTGCATGTGCCGACCGAAGGAGAGAAAGCGCTCAACGTGCTGATCGCCATCCGCAACGGTGAAATCATCGCAAAGTACGTCAAGCTGCATCTGTACGATGCTTTTGCCATGCAGGAGTCACAGCGTGTTAACCCCGGACGAGAAATTCCGCCGCTGGTCGAAGTAGCCGGCATGAAAGTGGGCCTGATGACCTGTTATGACGTGCGCTTCCCGGAGCTGGCGCGCCGTTTAGTGCTGGATGGCGCCGAGGTGTTGGTGCTGCCGGCCGCGTGGGTGAAAGGCCCGCTGAAAGAGATGCATTGGGAGTTACTGACCACAGCGCGGGCGCTGGAAAATACCTGTTACATGGTGGCGGTGGGCGAATGTGGTCCACGCAATATCGGTAACAGCCTGGTGATCGATCCCCTCGGCGTAGCGATAGCCAAAGCACCTGAATCGGCCGCACTGGTGTTTGCCGATCTCGATCCACAGCGCATCGCCTATGCGCGCAGTGTGCTGCCGGTGCTGGAAAATCGCTGTTTTGCGCGTCCTGAACTTAAACCACTTTGAATGCTGGGGAATCGACTGATGAAAACTTTTGCTACCGCCATCGCGCTTTCATTAGGTCTGACGGCCTGTTTCGCTCAGGCCGCGGAGGCTATTCCTGCGCAAAAAATGGATCAGGCACTGCACGATCGCCTGCCAGCGGAAATTAAGCGCAGTGGAAAGATGATCTCAGTAAATAACGGATCTTTTCCTCCGTATGAAATCGTTAATGGGCCGCACACAATGGACGGCGCATCCGCCGATCTGACCGAAGCGCTGGCGCAGCTGTTGGGCGTGAAGATAGAGCATGCAACCGTGAGCGGGCTATCCGGTGTGCTCACCGGCATCAATTCTGGCCGCTATCAAATGGCGATTGGCCCCATTGGTGATTATCCGGATCGTCAGCAGAAGGTCGACTTTATCGATTTTGTGCAGGAGTTTGTGGTGTTTGGCGTACAGAAAGGTAATCCGTCAAAGATCAACGGGCTGGAAGATACCTGCGGCAAGCGCATTGCGGTAATGGCAGCCGGTTCAGCTGAACAGGTGATTCGCAAGCAGTCAGATGCCTGTGTTGCGGCGGGTAAACCGGCAGTGGTCGTGCAATCGTTTACCGATCAGCCTTCGTCGATTTTAGCCGTTCGGTCTAAACGTTCCGATGCGTTCTTCTCATCACAGGCGCCGCTGACTTACTTTATCGAGCAGGCTAACGGTCAACTGGAATTATCGGGCAAAGGCAAGAAAAACGGCTTTGGCGATATTTTCCAGGGCACCGTGGTGCCGAAAGGTTCGGAACTGGGGAACGTGGTACTGGACGCGTACAAAGAGCTGTTTAGCAACGGCACTTACGCGGCGATCATGAAGAAGTGGAAACTAGACGGTAACGTATTACAGCAACCAGGTCGTAATCTGGCGCAAGGGGCAGCAAAATGAGTCTCATCACCAACAATTCGCGAGCCAGGGATAAGGCCGACGTGCAGCAGCGCGATGTGGCTTTCGCCCGCAGTGCACCCACGTATGGGCGCTGGATCTCATGGATTGTGGTGCTGGTTATCGCCGCTGATTTCCTCTGGCTGGTGGCGACTAACCCCAATTTCGAATGGAAAGTGGTGCTGCAGTGGTTTACCGAAGGTTCGGTAATGAAGGGGCTTCAGGTCACGCTTGGCTTGACGGTGGTGTCGATGATTCTCGGCACGCTACTGGGATTGTTACTCGGTGTCTGGCGACTATCGGAAAACAGATTGCTGAGTGGCATAGCGTCGCTCTATATCTGGTTTTTCCGCGGTACGCCGCTGCTGGTGCAACTGATTTTCTGGTACAACCTGTCGACGCTATTTCCTACACTTTCAATCAGTGTTCCCTGGACGGATATCACCTTTGCCAGCTGGAACACCAACGATCTGATTACGCCACTCACCGCCGCGATTGCCGGGCTGGCGCTCAATGAAGCGGCGTACATGGCCGAAATCATTCGCGCGGGCTTGCTATCAGTGGATAACGGTCAGGTGGAAACCACGCAGGCGTTTGGCATGAGCCGCAGCCGTGCGTTACGCCGGGTCATTATCCCACAGGCGATGCGTTCGATTATTCCACCGACGGGCAATCAGCTGATCAGCATGATCAAAGCCACGTCGCTGGTGAGCGTGATCGCCATGGGCGATCTGCTGTATTCGGTGCAGGCTGTCTATAACCGCACCTTTGAAATTATCCCGATGCTGATGGTGGCGGTGATTTGGTATCTGTTTATCACCTCTATTCTCAACGTGGGCCAATCCGCGATTGAACGTTACTACGCACGCGGCACTACGCGCAGAGTGATGAATAAACGCCGCAGCGTGGCAAACGATCAAACCCCGGCCGTCGCACAGCGGTTGAAGGAGGATGTATGAATCAGGTTCAGCCGCTGGTGCGAGCACGTAATGTGCAGAAGAGTTATGGCGATAATGAAGTGCTGAAAGGCATTGATCTCGATGTGTTTCCTGGCGAAGTGGTGGTGATTCTGGGGCCGTCAGGTTCGGGTAAATCGACTTTCCTGCGCTGCATTAACCATCTGGAGGACATGAATGCCGGTTCGATCATGGTTGGTGAGGATCAGATCGGTTACGAACTTAAACGTGGCATCTTGCACCGTTTATCGGCGCGTAAAATTGCGCATCAGCGTCAGAAAATTGGCATGGTATTTCAGCAGTTCAATCTCTATCCGCATATGACGGTGCTGCAAAATATCATTGAGGCGCCGATTGGCGTGCACAAGTTTCCACGGCAAGACGCGCTAAAGCATGCACGCGAACTGCTCGCTACGGTGGGACTGAGTGATAAAGCGGATGCCTGGCCGCGTCATCTTTCAGGCGGGCAGCAGCAGCGCGTGGCCATTGCTCGTGCGCTGGCGATAAAACCGGCGCTGATGCTATTTGATGAGCCCACCTCGGCGCTCGATCCTGAGTTGGTTGGCGAAGTGCTAGCCACCATGCGGACCTTAGCCGATCAAGGCCTAACCATGATTGTGGTCACGCATGAAATTGGTTTTGCGCGTGAAGCAGCCGATCGTGTGGTATTTATGGATGGCGGCGTGGTGGTGGAGCAGGGCGCGCCAGAACAGGTGATTGGCAATCCACAGCATCCGCGGACGCAGGCCTTTCTCAGCCGCTTTATCTAGCCCGTGGTCTCACTCTGTTACAGATTGCAGTTGAGGCCGGCTATAAACTGCGCGTTAATAGGCAGGTCCGTTTTTCACAATGGTTGAAAGGTAAATTATGGAAGGTATCAGTATTGCCAAACTGCTGATCATCGGTGCGCTCATCGTACTGCTTTTTGGCACCAACAAGTTACGTTCACTGGGTGGCGATCTGGGTTCCGCAATCAAAGGCTTTAAAAAAGCCATGAAAGATGATGAATCCGGCGCATCCAAAAGTAGCGCTGAAGAAGTGCCCGCCGATCGGGTAAGCCACAAAGAGTAATTACTGCGCTGAAGGTCAATAAGTGTAAGTATTTATTACGTTGATAAAAAACCAGGCTGTTGCCAGTCTGGTTTTTGTTTTTTATCTCATAGCGCGTTTTGAAGACGCAATATTATTTCACTTCCAGGCCTTTTGCCTGCATGTCAGCGTGATACGAAGAGCGTACAAACGGGCCGCAGGCCGCATGGGTGAAGCCCATCGCCATCGCTTCTTCTTTCATCTCGTCAAACTCAGCTGGACTGACATAACGTTGCACGGGCAAGTGATGACGGCTTGGCTGCAAATACTGTCCCAGCGTCAGCATAGTGACGCCGTGGCGACGCAAATCGCGCATCACTTCAATGATTTCGGCATTCGTTTCGCCAAGGCCAACCATCAAACCTGATTTGGTTGGAATTTCCGGATGCGCTTCTTTAAAACGCTCCAGCAATTTCAGTGACCAATCATAGTTCGCACCAGGGCGTACCTGACGGTAAACGCGCGGTACGTTTTCCAGGTTGTGGTTGAACACATCCGGTGGCGTGGCATTAAGAATTTCCAGCGCACGATCCATACGACCACGGAAGTCAGGCACCAGCGTTTCAATTTTGATGGTTGGGCTTTTTTCGCGAATGGCCGTGATGCAGTCGGCAAAGTGCTGTGCACCGCCGTCACGCAGGTCATCACGATCCACAGACGTGATAACCACATAACGCAGCGCCATATCGGCGATGGTTTGTGCCAGTTTCAGCGGTTCGTTGGCATCCGGCATATTTGGACGGCCATGTGCCACATCGCAGAAGGGGCAGCGACGGGTACAGATTGCGCCGAGAATCATAAAGGTTGCGGTACCGTGGTTAAAACACTCTGCGAGGTTAGGGCAAGAGGCTTCTTCGCACACCGAGTGCAGACCATTTTTACGCATCGCGGCTTTGATGCCCTGAATGCGGCTTGAATCCGCAGGCAGTTTGATCTTCATCCATTCCGGCTTACGCAGAATTTCTTCACGCTCAACCACCACGGTTTTCACCGGGATGAGCGCCATTTTGTCGGCATCGCGATACTTGACGCCACGTTCCATCTGAATTGGTTTACTCATAAATCTGCAGGTTCCGGTCGGGATTGCGATTTGAAAGCTTCCTCACTCAAACTGAGAACCAGGCTTTCAACTTTTTTTGAAAATATGGCAAAAATTATATCATCTCGTCTGCTCATAAGCAGCCGATTAGCCGGTGCAAAAGTTACAATTTTGTAAATTCGCACGTACAGTCAAGGTTGAATCGCGTCCTCACTGCGCCATTCCAGCTGGCTAAATCCGGTTAAACGCGCAAAATGCGCGACCAGTGGCGGCTGTACATCTGCGGGCGTAACGCCTGGCTGGAACTGGCTGAGTTGCGTCATCTGCATGCCCGCATATCCGCAGGGATTGATGCGTAAGAAGGGGGCTAAATCCATCGCCACATTGAGCGCCAAACCATGAAATGAGCAGCCTTTGCGAATGCGCAGACCGAGCGAGCAAATCTTGTCATCGCCAACATACACGCCCGGCGCATCCGCGCGAGCACGAGCGTTAATGCCATAGTCGGCCAGCGTCGCAATTACCGTCTCTTCTAACGCTGTCACTAATTCACGTACGCCCATCTTGCGGCGTTTCACGTCAATCAGCACATACATCACCTGTTGGCCTGGCCCGTGATAGGTGACCTGGCCGCCACGATCGCTTTGTACCACCGGAATATCGCCCGGCATCAGCAAATGTTCCGCTTTGCCTGCCTGGCCTTGAGTAAACACGGGATGATGCTCAACCAGCCAAATTTCATCGGCCGTGGTGCTGTCGCGCCGATCGGTGAAGTGATGCATCGCATCTGAGATGGGTTGCCAATCGCGCTGGCCGAGTTGACGAACAAGAAGCGTATTAGCTGACAAAGCGAAGATCCGATAGAGAGTGGAGGGCAGAGTATAACGCTGGCAAAGTGGACTTTGCCAGCGCCAGAATTACAGCACCATACGCACGATTTCGATATTGCCCAGCTCTTCGTACAAGGTTTCAACTTGCTCAATGTGGGTGGCGGTGATGGTAATCGACACTGAGTGATAGTTGCCTTTGCTGCTTGGTTTAACGTCAGGTTTGTAATCGCCTGGCGCGTGGCGCTGCACCACTTCAACCACTTGATCAACCAGCTCCGGCTGCGCCAAACCCATCACTTTATAGGTAAAAGGGGTAGGGAATTCGAGCAGTTCATTCAATTTGGTTTTCATAGATTCACTCCGGTGCTTAAAAAAACAGGCTCCCGCCGGGGCGGGAGCAAAGATAGTAACTTATTTGGGGGCAAATTGGCGTTTTTTCAAGCGCGCCTTAGCCGAACCAGTGATGGAACATTAATTTGATGTAATCAATAATGCGGCCGAAGAAACCGCCTTCCTGTACTTCGTTCAACACCACCAACGGACGCTGCTCAACGGTTTTGCCATCAAGCTGGAAGTTGATGCTGCCAACCACCTGATTTTTCTGCAGCGGTGCGTGCAGTTCGGTGTTGTTCAGCACATAGCTGGCTTTCAGATCTTTCATGCGGCCACGCGGGATGGTCAGATAGGCATCTTTTTCCACGCCGAGCTGCACACGATCGCTATTACCAAACCAAACCGGTTCAGAGGCGAACTCTTTGCCAGCTTTCAGTGGCGCCACCGTTTCGAAGAAGCGGAAGCCCCATGTCAGCAGTTTTTTACTTTCGGTTTCACGACCTTTATAGGTACGGCCGCCCATTACCGCTGAGATCAAACGCATCTGGCCTTCTGTTGCAGAGGCCACCAGGTTGTAGCCTGCTGCATCCGTATGACCGGTTTTGATGCCATCAACGTTCAGGCTGGTATCCCACAACAAACCATTACGGTTGGTCTGGCGGATATTATTGAAGGTGAAATCTTTTTCACGGTAAACCGCATACTCATCCGGTACGTCACGGATCAGCGCCTGACCGATCAACGCCATATCGCGCGGCGAGCTATATTGGCCTTCTGCATCCAAACCATGCACGGTCTGGAAGTGGGTGTTTTTCAGGCCCAGCGCACCAACGTAGTTGTTCATTAGGTTGACGAATGCATCCTGGCTACCTGCGACGTAGTCAGCCATGGCTACGCAGGCATCGTTCCCCGACTGCAGCACGATACCGCGCGTTAGCTGTGAAACCGGTACGCGATCGCCCGGTTTGAGGAACATCAGCGATGAACCTTTGAATACGGGATTACCGGTAGCCCAGGCATCTTTTCCCACGGTAACGATGTCATCGTTATGGATTTTGCCCGCCTTGACCGCCTGACCAATCACGTAGCTGGTCATCATTTTGGTCAGGCTCGCCGGATCGCGACGTGCATCCGCGTTCTTTTCGGCCAGCACTTTACCGGAGTTATAGTCGATCAGCACATAAGCTTCGGCATCAATGTCCGGCACGCCCGGAATCATAGTCTTAAGGTTCACATCGTCCGCAAAAGCGACGTGGCTGAGAGAAAGGGCGATCAGTGATCCCACTGTCAGGCGTTTCAGAAAACGAGAAGGTTTCAGCGTATTCATGTTCAGGACTACAACATCCGTGGGTTTAGAGTGAAAAAAGTGCCTAACTATAGCAAACGTCCGATCGGGCGACATCTTGCTTTGCAAATCAGTTTCAGCAGGAAATGTCACTGTCCGTTACATCGAAGGACGGGCAGTGGTAATAAATGAGCTCATTTGCGCTTCCGTGTTCAGGCGCTGCTGCAACGCAACTGCATCGGCGCGGCTTTTAAAGCCACCAAGCTGGATGCGATAGACGTTGCCATTGGCTTCAACTGCACCCGGTACGCCAAAGCGTTTGCCCAGGCTATCCGCCAGCTGACGCGCACGCGTGGCATCGTTAATGGCACCAACCTGCACCACATAGCCGCTGCCTGCATGGGCATTTTGGCTGCTGGCGGGTGCGGCACTTGCTGCTGCTGCTGGTGACGAGGGAACCGGTGCCGCTGGCGGCGGTTCGCTGCCTTCCAGCACGCCGTTGGCTAAGGGCTGCGGTGCGCCAAGAAAACCACTGCTCTGCACGGGGGCGCCCATGTTGCCATTACTTTGCAGCGTACTGTTATCCACGGGGCGTACATCTTGCGGTGCAGGCGCGGGGGCACTGCCACCGGTCATGACCCCGCCACCCAGGTCTGGACGAGCGGGCAGGGCGTAGCTCTGTTTGGCAACGGTAGTGCCAATGGTTCCGGGCCCGGAGACGGAACCATCGGGTGCCACTTTAATGTAATCAACACGCACGCGGGTGTTGTTGGAAATATTCAGGCGATCGCCTGCGGCTCGCGACAGGTCAATAATACGTCCCGGCGTGTAAGGACCCCGATCGTTAACCCGTACCACAATTTGGCGGCCGTTAGCGAGGTTGGTCACGCGCACATAGCTTGGCAGTGGCAGCGTGGGATGCGCGGCGGTCATTGCTTCAGGGTCGTAAGATTCACCGATAGCGGTGCGATTACCTTGTGCTTCATCGCCATACCAGGTCGCCAAACCCACTTCGCTGTAGTTCGACGGATCCTTAATCACGCGGTAACTTTTACCATTGACGCTGTAATCCTGGCTGGTAGAAGGATTGATCGGTTCATAACGCGGTTCTACGCCGGGGATTTCCACCACCGGGCCGTTATAGGCCGGTTGCGGTGGCGCAGTGTTATTCTGCGGTTCCGGTGTGGAACAGGCAGCCAGTACCAATGATGCCAGTGCAACCCCAAGCCAGTCCTTACGCATGTGCAGCCTCTTAAACGCTTTTAGATAACATTTTTCGATGAGTATGGATCGACATCACGATGCCAAACCCAGCCATTAACACAATCAATGCCGATCCGCCGTAACTCACCAGCGGCAGCGGTACGCCAACCACCGGTAAGATACCACTTACCATGCCAATGTTAACGAAAACATAAACGAATAAAATCAGCATCAAACCGCCAGCCATTACGCGGCCAAAGGTCGTTTGCGCGCGAGCGGCGATAATCAGGCCGCGCATAATCAGCAGCAAATAGAGTACCAGCAATAACAATACGCCAACCAGGCCGAGCTCTTCCGCTAACACCGCAAAGATAAAGTCGGTATGGCGCTCAGGCAGGAACTCCAGCTGAGACTGCGTACCGTGTAGCCAGCCCTTACCGCGCAGGCCGCCCGAGCCGATGGCAATTTTCGACTGAATGATGTGGTAACCAGCGCCAAGCGGATCGCTTTCCGGATCCAGCAGCATCATCACGCGGTCACGTTGATAATCATGCATCAGGAAGAACCACAGAATGGGGATGAAAGCTGCCACTAATAGCACTGCCACGCCAATCAGCTTCCAGCTCATACCGGATAAGAACAGGACAAACAGACCGGATGCGGCGATCAGAATCGAGGTGCCGAGGTCAGGTTGCGCCGCCACCAGCAGCGTGGGCATGAAAATCAGCACCAGTGCGATGCCGGTATTTTTCAGCGTTGGCGGGCACACATCGCGGTTGATAAAGCGCGCCACCATCAGCGGCACGGCAATCTTGGCAATTTCCGAGGGCTGAAAACGCACGAAACCGAGATCGAGCCAGCGCTGCGCGCCTTTACTGATATGGCCAAAGGCATCGACCGCGACCAGCAAAATCACGCAGACAATGTAGAGGTAGGGCGCCCAGCTTTCATAGACGCGTGGCGGCACCTGCGCCAGCACCAGCATGATCACAATACCCATGGCTATTTGTCCGAACTTGCGCTCAGTCATGCCCGGGTCCTGTCCGCTGGCGCTCCAGATGACGACGGCGCTATAGGCCAGCAGGCTGAGAATGATCAGCATAAATAACGGGTCAATATGGATACGCGTCCAGATCGACCTTTTCTGCGGATTATCGTTCATGGACATCTTTATTCACCTTCGTAGCCGGGCGGCGTCGGTGCGGCTTCTGGCAGCACGGTATTGTTGTCGCCTAACATAATGTGGTCGAGAATCTGGCGCATCACGGTGCCCACTGCCGGGCCCGCACCGCCGTTTTCCAGAATCATAGTGACCGCCACGCGCGGCTTATCGTACGGTGCGAAAGCCGTCATCAATTTGTGGTCGCGTAAACGTTCAGCAATCTTGTGTGCGTTATAGGTCTCATTCTCTTTCAGGCCGAAGACCTGCGCTGTACCGGACTTGGCGGCGATTTTATACGGCGCATCGGCAAAGCTTTTATGCGCCGTTCCGTTGGCGCGGTTTGCGACGCCATACATACCGTCTTTGGCAATTTCCCAGTAGCCAGAGTGAATGTCGCCAATCGGCGCATCCGGCGGCTGGCGATAAGGCACCATGGTCTGCCCTTCACGAGTGGCGCGCAGCAGATGCGGCACCTTAATCACGCCATCGTTAATCAGAATCATCATCGCTTTGTTCATCTGTATCGGCGTGGCGGTCCAGTAACCCTGACCGATGCCAACGGGAATGGTGTCACCCTGATACCAGGGTTTTTTGAAACGCTTAAGTTTCCATTCACGCGTCGGCATGTTGCCCGCGCTCTCCTGCGGCAGATCGATGCCGGTACGATGGCCGTAACCGAACTTGGTCATCCATTCTGAAAGGCGATCGATGCCCATGTCATATGCGACCTGATAGAAGAAGGTATCCGCTGACTCTTCTAGCGATTTCGTCACGTTCAGACGGCCATGACCCCATTTTTTCCAGTCACGGTAGCGCTTTTCCGAACCCGGCAACTGCCACCAGCCGGGATCGAACAGGCTGGTATTGCGATTAATGACGCCCGCGCTTAACGCCGAGACGGCAACGTAAGGTTTAACGGTGGAAGCCGGTGGATAGGAGGCCTGCAGCGCACGGTTATACAGCGGACGGTTTTCGTCGCTTAGCAGCGCTTTATAATCTTTGCTGGTGATGCCGTCGACAAACAGGTTCGGGTCATAGCTGGGCGTTGATACTAACGCGAGGATTTCGCCGGTACGTGGGTCGCTCACCACCACCGCCGCGCGGCTGCCGGTCAGTAACGTTTCGATGTACTGTTGCAGCTTGAGGTCTACCGTCAGATAAATATCGCGTCCGGCCTGCGGCGACTGCTCGTGCAGCTGACGGATCACGCGGCCACGGTTGTTAACCTCAACCTCTTCGTAGCCGGTTTTGCCGTGCAGCACATCTTCGTAGTAATTCTCAATGCCGAGCTTGCCGATATCATGCGTTGCCGCATAGTTTGGCCATTTTCCTTCCTGATCGAGACGCGTCACATCACGATCGTTGATTTTAGATACATAGCCGACCACATGGGTCAGCGTCTGGCCGTAAGGATAGTAGCGGCGTTGATAGCCTTTCACTTCCACGCCAGGAAAACGGTATTGATTGACGGCGAAACGTGCTACCTGCACCTCGTTCAAACCGATTTTTACCGGAATTGAGGTAAAGCGACGCGAGCGTTTGCGCTCTTTTTCAAAGGCATCAATGTCGTCATCGGTCAGATCCAGTACCGGTCGCAGATCCTGTAAGGTCTGCTTCAGGTTTTCGACCTTTTCCGGCATCAGTTCAGCCTGGTAGATAGTGCGGTTCAACGCCAACGGCACGCCATTCCGATCGAAAATAATGCCGCGGCTGGGCGCAACCGGCACCAGTTTGATGCGGTTTTCATTCGAACGCGTACTGTAGTCGTCAAAGCGCAGGATTTGCAGGTGGTACAGATTGACCACCAGTATGCTGGAGAGCAGCAGAATGCCAAAGAAGGCCACCAACGCTCGGCGGACAAAAAGTTTCTGTTCGGCAGTGTAATCGCGAAAGGCGTTGCTCTGTAATTTCATCCGCTACATTTTTTGTCTGGGGTTGTCAGGCGTTTATTCACGATGATAAGGATGATTCGTGGTGATGCTCCACGCACGATACAGGCTTTCTGCTACCAGCACACGCACCAACGGATGTGGCAACGTGAGTGCGGAAAGCGACCAGCTTTGTTCGGCAGCGGCTTTGCATGCGGGCGCCAGGCCTTCCGGACCGCCGATCAACAGGCTGACATCACGACCATCCTGCTTCCAGCGTTCGAGCTGCTGCGCCAGCTGCGGCGTTTCCCACGGTTTTCCTGGAATATCCAGCGTGACGATGCGATTTCCTTTACCTACGGCGGCCAGCATCGCTTCACCCTCTTTTTCCAGAATGCGTTTGATATCTGCGTTCTTGCCGCGTTTCCCGGCAGTGACTTCTATCAATTCAAACGGCATATCTTTGGGGAAGCGGCGCAGATATTCCATGAAACCGGTCTGAACCCAATCGGGCATTTTGGTGCCGACGGCCACAAGCTGCAGTTTCAAGGCTTAGCTCCAGAGTTTTTCCAGCTCATACAGCTGGCGGCTCTCTGCTTCCATCACGTGCACAATCACGTCACCGAGGTCAACCACCACCCAATCGGAGGCCGTTTTACTGTCTACACCTAGCGGTTTCAGGCCCGCAGCGCGTGATTCCTGCACCACGTGATCGGCGATTGAGGAGACGTGACGCGTCGAGGTGCCGGTGCAAATAATCATGCAATCGGTGATGCTGGATTTGCCTTGAACATCGATAGCAATGATGTCCTGGCCTTTGAGATCATCAATCTTATCAATAACGAAGTCTTGGAGTGTTTTACCTTGCAAAAGGTTCCCCTTAAAAACAGGTGATTACGGACGGGCTAGCGATTGGAAAAAAGTAGCCGAAAATGAAGCGGCGCAGTATAGCATGCTGCGATCAACCGCGATATAAGCCAACGCTATCGATATAGTCGATGACTGCATCAGGCAGCAAATCAGCGCACGAGGCGCCCGCGTGGCGGCGCTGACGGATCTCTGTGGCGGAGATATTGAGCAGCGGCGTATCGGCCAGCCAAATCCGTCCAGCGGATGAGTGATGCAGCTGCTGCACGTCATCGGCAAGATGCTCATCAAGCCAGCGCTGCATCTCTGGTGTATCCATCTGCGTCGCATAGCCGGGACGTTTACACACCAGTAAATGACACAGCGACAGCAGATCTTGCCAGCGATGCCATTTGGCTAACGTTAGCAGAGAATCCTGACCAATGATAAACGCGAGGGGCTGTTCTGCGCCGCGCTCGGCACGCAATGCTTCCAACGTGGCGACCGTCCATGAGGGCGTGTCACGTTCCAGTTCGCGCGTATCAATCTCAAACAGCGGACGATCGGCGATAGCACAGCGCAACATTGCCACGCGCTGCTGGGCACTGGCTTCGGGCTGCGGGCGATGGGGTGGCACATTATTTGGCAGCAGCGTGACTTTTTTCAGGCCCACCTGCTGCGCCAGCGCTTCTACCGGGCGCAGATGGCCATAATGAATAGGATCGAAAGTGCCGCCAAAGAGGGCGTAAAGTTTAGACATCGGTAAAGCTTATGGGGAAATCACGATGACAGAGCAGCAGCGACAAGGTCTCAAGCTGCGGCCAGAGATTTTGCCCGTAATCCTGCTTCATGCTCAGCTCCAGCTCTGCCAGCAGATGGACCACGCGTTGTAGACGGCGCGCATCAAGGCGCTGCAGTGCTTCGGTAAACAGTGCGCGGCGATTTTGCCAAATACGCTGCTGGTCCATTAACGTGCGCAGTGCTTGTTTAGCCTGATTACGCTGCAGATGGAGCAACGTGAGCAAGTCGCGTTGCAGCGTACGCAGCAGAATCACCACTTCGCTATCCTCTTTTTCCAGCTGATGCAGGATGTGCAGGGCACGTTTGCTTTTACCCGCCAGCAATGCATCAACCCAGTGGAATGGCGTAAAGTGCGCAGCGTCGTTAACGGCGGCTTCTACGCGCGGCAACGTCAGTTTGCCATCTGGCCACAGCAGCGACAGGCGCTCTAACGCCTGGGCCAGCGCCAGCAGATTACCTTCATAGCAGTAGCAGAGCAACTGAATGGCGGCGTCATCAACGTTGAGTTTCATCGCTCTGGCGCGGCCGGCGACCCAACGCGGCAGCTGAGCCTGTTCCGGCGTCTGACAGGGAACTAACACCGACTGCGCACTCAGTGCTTTGAACCAGGCGCTGTTCTCCTGGGCTTTGGTTAACTTCGCCATGCGAAGCACTAGCAGAATGTCGCTGTGCAGTAGCGTAGCCAGTTTTATCAGCTGGTCAGCAATGGCCGCGTTTGGCCCATTTTCTGGCAGTTGCAGCGTTAAGGTTTGGCGTTGGGTAAAAAGGCTAAGTGACTGGCAGCTGACAAAAAGGGCATCCCAGTCAGTTTGCGCATCCACGGTGACGCTAAAATGTTCTTCAAACCCCTGCGCAATGGCCGTTGCGCGGATAGCATCGGCGCTTTCCTGAATCAGCAGCGGTTCATTACCGGTGAGAAAATAACAGGCGCGCAGCCCCTCACGAAGCTGCGCGCTCAGTTGTTCAGGATAAATCCTGATCATTGCAGACTGGTAGCTGACGAAGAAGACACTTCCGGTGAATTCTCTCCCGGTGCAATCGTCTCAGGCTGCGGTAAGGTCTCTTTGTTGCTTTCCTGCGCGGCGTGAACGGTAAGCAATTTACGCACTAGCTGCTCGGCCGCGCGCTGGCGCATCTCCTGCACAATCATGTCCTGCTCCGCATCCTTGGCCAGTGCGGCGTTCGGGTTGTCGAAGAAAGAACGATACACGGTAGTGCTGATTGGATAGATTCCTTTACCCGGCAGCAGAACCTGGGCGGTTACCGTCATCACCAGTGAGTATTCCGCGGTGGTTCCGCTGATAAACACCGATGCGGTATCACGTCCCTGGCCTTCCGCACCCAGGCGCAGCGTTGGGTACTTAGCGCTGGCCGCTTTGCTGTCTTCAATGATGTTCACATTGTTGATGCGTAGCTGCTGGCGCACGGCACGTGACAGTGGACCATACGGGTCGCCACTTTGGACGATGAGTGTTTTCATCTCGGCCGGCACCGATGTGGTGCCGCGCGGGTGAAAACCACAGCCTGCGGTAATCATTACCGCAAGCAGGACAAACAGCCTGATAATCAGTTGTCGCACAGTTCCTCCTGAACTTAACCCACGACCAGGTTAAGCAGTTTGCCAGGGACATAAATCACTTTACGAATGGTGACGCCATCCAGATATTTCGCCACCAAATGCTCCTGCGCAGCGCGCGCCTGCACCTGTTCCTGCGTGGCATCAGTTGCAACGGTAATCTTACCGCGCACTTTGCCATTCACCTGCACCACGACCAGCAGAGAATCTTCCTCCATGGCCGCTTCATCAGCCACCGGCCAGCTGGCTTCATCAATGCTGCCTTCGCCGCCGAGCGCCTGCCACAATACGTAGCTAGCGTGCGGGGTGAACGGATAGAGCAGACGCGTTACAGCCATCAGCGCTTCCTGCAACAGTGCACGATCCTGCTCGCCTTCCTGCGGGGCACGAATCAGCTTATTCATCAGCTCCATGATGGCGGCGATAGCGGTATTAAACGTCTGACGACGACCCACATCATCCGCCACTTTAGCGATAGTTTTGTGCAGATCGCGGCGCAGTGCTTTCTGGTCGTCATTCAGGCTGTTGACATCGAGCGCCACGGTCGCGCCTTTGGCAACGTGCTCGTAAGCCAGTTTCCACACGCGCTTCAGGAAGCGGTTAGCCCCTTCAACGCCTGATTCCTGCCACTCCAGCGTCATCTCTGCTGGAGAAGCAAACATCATGAACAGGCGAACGGTATCTGCACCGTAGCGCTCAACCATCAGCTGTGGATCGATGCCGTTGTTTTTCGACTTCGACATTTTACTCATACCAGCGTAAACCACCTCACGGCCTTCGGTATCGGTGGCTTTTATGATGCGGCCTTTCTCATCACGCTCAACGGTGACGTCAACCGGAGATACCCAGTTACGCTCGCCATTCACGCCGTGATAATAGAACGCATCAGCCAGCACCATACCCTGGCACAGCAGGCGTTTGGCTGGCTCATCCGAGTTGACCAGGCCTGCATCACGCAGCAGTTTGTGATAGAAGCGGAAGTACAACAGATGCATGATGGCGTGTTCGATACCACCAACATACTGATCGACCGGCAGCCAATAGTTTGCCGCCGCCGGATCCAGCATGCCTTCGTGGTAGTTTGTGCAGGTGTAACGCGCGTAGTACCACGATGACTCCATAAAGGTGTCAAAGGTGTCGGTTTCACGCAGCGCTGGCTGGCCGTTAACGGTGGTTTTTGCCCACTCAGGATCGGCTTTAATCGGACTAGTGATGCCATCCATGACCACGTCTTCTGGCAGGATGACCGGCAGCTGATCTTCTGGCGTTGGCATTACGGTGCCATCTTCCAGCGTCACCATTGGAATTGGCGCGCCCCAGTAACGCTGACGAGAAACACCCCAGTCGCGCAGACGGTAATTTACCTTACGCACGCCCACACCTTTTGCGGCCAGCGCATCAGCAATAGCGTTGAAGCCTGCCTGATGATCCAAGCCGTTGTATTCGCCAGAGTTGAACAGAGAACCTTTCTCGGTCATTGCTGCGGTGCTGATATCTGGCTCTGAACCGTCCAGATTCAGGATCACTGGCTTGATGTTCAGATTGTATTTAGTGGCAAATTCCCAGTCGCGCTGATCGTGGCCTGGAACCGCCATGACTGCGCCAGTGCCGTACTCCATCAGTACGAAGTTGGCTACCCAAACCGGAATTTCTTCACCGGTCAGCGGATGGATGGCAAACAGGCCGGTGGCTACGCCTTTCTTCTCCATCGTTGCCATGTCGGCTTCGGCCACTTTGGTGGTGCGGCATTCGTCGATGAACTCAGCCAGGCCAGGATTGGTGGCGGCAGCCTGCTGTGCCAGCGGATGACCGGCGGCGACAGCGACGTAAGTCGCCCCCATAAAGGTGTCAGGACGCGTGGTGTAAACTGTCAGCTTCTCAGCACTGTTGGCGACGTCGAAGGTGATCTCTACGCCTTCAGAGCGGCCAATCCAGTTGCGCTGCATGGTTTTGACCTGCTCTGGCCAATCTTCAAGATTGTCGAGATCGTTCAGCAGTTCTTCCGCATAGGCAGTGATTTTGACGAACCACTGTGGAATTTCTTTGCGCTCAACTTTGGTGTCACAGCGCCAGCAGCAGCCATCAATAACCTGTTCGTTGGCCAGTACGGTCTGATCGTTCGGACACCAGTTCACGGCTGAAGTCTTTTTATAGACCATGCCTTTTTCATACAGCTTGGTGAAGAACCACTGCTCCCAGCGATAGTATTCTGGCTGACAGGTTGCCAGTTCACGGCTCCAGTCATAGCCAAAGCCCAGCAATTTAAGCTGGTTCTTCATGTATGCGATGTTGTCGTATGTCCACGGCGCAGGCGCAGTGTTGTTTTTCACTGCGGCACCTTCTGCTGGCAGTCCAAACGCATCCCAACCGATTGGCTGCAGCACGTTTTTGCCGAGCATACGCTGATAGCGCGCAATCACATCGCCAATGGTGTAGTTACGCACGTGGCCCATGTGTAGGCGGCCAGAAGGATAGGGCAGCATGGAAAGGCAGTAGTACTTCTCTTTGCCTTCCTGCTCGGTCACTTTAAAGGTTTCGTTTTCGTCCCAGTGTTGTTGGACGCGGGTTTCTATCTCTTCCGGGCGGTATTGCTCTTGCATGGCTGCCTGTGGTCCTTTGTGAAAATCGCGAAGCATACTTTTAGATCCGCATAGCATACCCATAAGGTTGCCCCTCAACAACTTTTCGCGCCCCTACCAGCATGATTTCTCCTGAATGCGCCACCGCTTTCACCCTTTTGTGATTTCTACTGCAGCTGGCAATGCAAATATGACAAAACAGCTAAACTTAACAGCAGTATCCGCAGCGGAAAGGAGAATAAAATGAATAACGTGGCGCAGGAATACCGTGCAACGATTGAAGCATTATCCCAGCGACTGGACCATGGCGAACGCGATGTTGATGCGTTAGTGGCTGAGGCGCGGCAAACATTGCTGGCGAAAAAAACGCTCTCGCCGGCCGAGGTCAATGAAGTGATGCGCGCGGTGCGGCGTGATTTACACGAGTTTGCGCTGAGCTATCAGGAGTCTTCCGATGTGGTGGGCGATTCGGTGTTTCTGCGCGTGATCCGTGAAAGCCTGTGGAAGGAGTTGGCGGATATTACCGATAAAAGTCAGCTGGAGTGGCGTGAGGTATTTCAGGATTTACGCCATCACGGCGTCTACCAGAGCGGTGAAGTGGTGGGGTTGGGGAATCTGGTGTGTGAGAAGTGCGGCTTCACGCGGGCAATTTATACGCCAGAAAGTTTAACGCGCTGCCCAGAGTGTGGCCACGACCAGTTTCAGCGTCAGCCGTTTGAACCCTGATTATGTGAATGAATAAACCCCGCGCGATGAATCGCGCCGCTGCGGATACGCGCACATACCGTAGCGGCGCAATTTATTGCGCTAATCAGTGCAGTATCTTCGCCAGGAAGTCTTTTGCACGGTCAGATTGTGGGTTGTTAAAGAAGTCATCTTTATTCGTGTCTTCAATAATTTTCCCTTCATCCATAAAGATCACCCGGTTGGCAACCTTACGCGCGAAGCCCATTTCATGGGTCACCACCATCATGGTCATCCCTTCGTGAGCCAACTCAACCATGACGTCTAGCACTTCGTTGATCATTTCTGGATCGAGCGCCGAGGTGGGTTCATCAAACAACATCGCGACGGGATCCATGCATAACGCACGTGCGATGGCCACACGCTGTTGCTGACCACCCGAAAGCTGGCCCGGGAACTTATCGGCATGCGCAGAGAGTCCTACGCGCTTCAGCAGGCTTTGCGCTTTCTCACGCGATGCTGTCTTGTCGCGCTTCAACACTTTCACCTGTGCCAGCGTCAGGTTCTCAAGGATGCTCAGATGCGGGAAAAGCTCGAAGTGCTGAAACACCATGCCCACTTTGCTACGTAATTGCGCGAGGTTGGTTTTTTTGTTGTTCACCTCGATGCCAGTTACCTCAATGCTGCCCTTTTGAATCGGCTCCAGACCGTTTACGGTTTTAATCACCGTTGATTTTCCTGAGCCAGACGGACCGCAGACCACCACCACTTCACCTTTTTTCACTTCAGTGGAGCAGTCGGTCAGCACCTGAAAGTGCCCATACCACTTAGAAACATTTTTCAGGCTAATCATTTAAACCGTCCTTTTTCTTTTCAGATAGCTAACCAACAGCGAAGCGCTCAGGCTGATCACGAAGTAGACCAAACCGGCAAACAAAATCATTTCAACCTGGGTTCCGTCACGCTCACCGATGGTTGAGGCGGTACGGAAGAAGTCGGCCAGGCTCAACACATACACCAGCGACGTATCCTGAAACAGCACAATGCCCTGTGTCAGCAGCAGCGGCACCATGGCGCGAAACGCCTGCGGCAGGATGATGAGCTTCATTGATTGCCAATGCGTCATGCCCAGCGCCAATGCGGCGTTGGATTGGCCGCGCGCTATACTCTGAATACCGGCACGAATGATCTCCGAGTAGTACGCGGCCTCAAACAGTGCAAATGCCACCATGGCTGAAATCAGGCGGATATCCGATTTAGGCGATAAGCCCAGCACCTGCTGCAGGAACGCAGGGACAACCAAATAGAACCATAGCAGCACCATCACCAACGGTACGGAGCGGAACAGGTTGACGTACAGCTTGGCAAACCAGCGCACCGGCGCAATTGGCGATAAGCGCATCACCGCCAGAATCGTGCCCCAGATAATGCCAAACACGACGGCGATTGCGGTGATCTTGAAGGTAATGATCAACCCATTCCATAAGTAAGGCAGGCTGGGACCAATCGAACTCCAGTCAAATTCGTACATTATTTGCCTCCCATGTTGCCAGGCAGGCGGATTTTGCGCTCAACCAAACTCATAATCAGCATGATGACCAGGTTAATGCCCACATATGCCAGGGTGATGGCCGTAAAGGATTCATACGCATGCGCGGAATAATCCAGCAGCTTGCCCGCCTGCGCGGCCATATCCACCAGACCGATGGTTGAGGCGATCGCCGAGTTTTTTACCAGGTTGAGCATCTCCGACGTCATCGGCGGCACAATTACGCGATAAGCATTCGGTAGCAGCACATAGCGGTAGGTTTGCGGCAGCGTTAGACCCATCGCTAAGCCGGCATTTTTCTGGCCACGCGGCAGTGACTGAATTGCCGCACGTACCTGCTCACAAACGCGGGCCGCAGTGAACAAGCCAAGACAAATAGTGGAGGAGAGGAAGAACTGAATGTTCGGATCCAGCTCAGACTTAAACCACATGCCGAGCTTTTCTCCCACCAGTTCAGGTGCCACCAGATACCAGAAGAAGAATTGTACGATCAGCGGAATGTTACGAAACAGCTCCACGTAGCAGGTACCAATCGTCGCCAACAGGCGGTTGGGCACGGTACGCAGAATGCCAAAGAGGGAACCTACCAGGAAGGCGATAATCCAGGCACAGCAGGACACCGCAATGGTGACCTGAAATCCGGACCACAGCCAGCCAAGGTAAGTCGTATTGCCGAACGGAGCCTGCTCTAAAAAAATGCCCCAGTTCCAATCGATACCCATAACGAGCTCCGGTAAAAAAAGGGTAGCGAGGCTACCCATAAGATTGTTGAGCGGTGTCTTGCATCCTGCTTCAGGGGAACGGCCTGTTACAGTCTGTCTGTCCGCACCGCATGTTCAGCAATCGAGAGGGCAGCGGGGCTGCCCTTGTTGTCGTTGTTAATTCAAAGTGCTTTATCGTTCGGTGCTTTGAACAGGGCCTGCATATCTGGAGACAATTCGAAGTTGAGGTTCAGATTCTTCGGTGGAATCGGCTGTTTGAACCAGGTTTCAAACCATTTTGACGCTTCGCCTGAGGTTTGCGCTTTGGCGATGGTTTCATCCATCAGCTTTTTGAACTGCGGATCTTCTTTACGCAGCATGCAGCCGTAGGCTTCTTTCGATTGCGGTGTACCAACGATATCCCAGTTATCCGGCTTCTTGGCTTTGGCTCGTTCACCCGCCAGCAGCGCGTCATCCATCATAAAGGCCACGGCACGACCGGTTTCCAGTGTACGGAAAGAGTCGCCATGGTCTTTGGCGCTGATGATGCGCATATCCATTTTCTTCTCGTCGTTCAGCTTGTGCAGCAGAATTTCAGAGGTGGTACCGGAGGTGACAACAACGGTTTTGCCTTTCAGGTCAGCGAAATCTTTGATGTCCCCGCCTTTCTTCACCAGCAGACGCGTGCCGATGATGAATACGGTGTCAGAGAATGCCGCTTGCTGTTGGCGCTCAAGGTTGTTGGTTGTCGAGCCACATTCAAAATCATACGTCCCGTTCTGCAACAGTGGGATACGGTTTTGTGAAGTAATCGGCAGCATTTTGATCTGCAAATCGGGTTTATTCAGCTTGGCCTTAATGGCAGCCACGATAGCGTTGGAATAATCCTGTGAATAGCCAACCACTTTTTGCTGGTTGTCATAGTAAGAAAAGGGAACTGATGACTCACGATGCCCAACGACGATCACGCCGCTATCATTGATTTTTTTCAGGGTACCGGTGAGATCTTCCGCCTGGGCCGCTCCCGCTGCTGCTCCCAACAGCAAAAGAGATAATGCCACTTTGCGTATCTGCATGTTCCAACTCCTTCGTATGGATGTCGCGCAGAACATAAACTGCGCAGATTGTGATGTTGTGTGTATTTCGTGCTGCTTTTTTAGTTATCCCATAGCGCAACTGCGCGCAGGATAGTGATTAACATAGCGAATTGTTAACGCAATGAAACAAAAAAGTTTCTTTTTTGCGAGCCGCTCCGCACCAATAAAAGGCAAAAATCCACGGTTGCGCCAATGCAGTGCGCGCAATTGCCTTAAAGTAGTGCGTAAAAGTTGCATTACGCTGACAAAAGCCGATGTTTGCGAAAATCACTGAAATAAATAGCAATGATCGTGCCAGTACGATGAATAAGTGTAAAAAGGCAGCAGAGAATCGGGAAAAGCACAGCGCAGGGAAGAGAAAGCAGCGTATAAAAAAGGCGAAGTATTCACTTCGCCTGTTTGGAGAGGGGCTCGCGTTAGCGATGACGACGGAGAATCGCCAGCACAATACCGATTAATGTCAGAATCCACACCGGCCAGATGCCTGCTTTGGCATACGGCGTTTCGCCGGTGGTTGGCGTCACTTTGGCTTCCAGCACTTCACGCGTGAACTGCGGCAGCTCCTTCTCCACTTCGCCGTTGGCGTTTACCACTGCGGTAACGCCATTGTTGGTTGATCGCAGCAGCGGACGTCCCAGTTCCAGCGCACGCATGCGCGCCATCTGGAAATGCTGCCATGGCCCGATCGAATGGCCGAACCAGGCATCGTTGGAGACCGTGAGCAGGAAATTGGTATCCGGACGGAAGTTGGCTCGCACCTGTTCTCCCAGCACGATTTCATAGCAGATGGCGCTGGTCAGGTTATAACCCGACACCTTCAGCTGCGGTTGAACGTAGGCGCCACGGCTAAAGGAAGACATCGGGAGATCGAAGAACGGGGCCAGCGGACGCAGCAGATCTTCCAGCGGAACAAATTCACCAAACGGTACCAGATGGTTTTTCTGATAGCGATTCTGGCTTTGATAGCTATAAGGTTGTTCACCACCCAGCACAATCACTGAGTTGTAATCGTGATAGCGATTATCGCCTTCCACGCGAGAATCCACGATACCCGTAATCAGCGAACTGCCGCGCGCGCGCAGTTCTGCATCCAGCGCCTGCAGAAACGGCTGCTGATTGCTCTCTAAATCGGTAATTGCCGATTCAGGCCAGATAATGATGGGAGCCTTGCCCATAAACGGCTGGCTGGAGGAGGTATAAACGCGCAGCGTGTTAAGCAACTGCTGGGGATCCCACTTCATTGACTGCGGTATGTTGCCTTGCACCATCGCGACATCAACGCTGCGCTCCGGCAGCGGTTGGTACCACTGCACCATACGCAACGGCAAGGGCAGCACCAGTAGTAGCGCGGCGGCAACCAGACTTTTTACCTTACGATGATGTAATGCATGCACCAGCAGCCCCGCGATGACCATCATCAGGAGGGTGATGGTTTCCACCCCGGCCAACGGTGCTAAACCTTTTAGCGGTCCATTGATCTGGCTGTAGCCGAACTGCAGCCATGGAAAGCCGGTAAGCACCCAACCGCGCAGGAATTCGCTAATTTGCCATAACGCCGGCGCCGCTAGCGCCAAACGCCATAGCGAAGCGCGTGGCCAGAAGCGGTTGAGCAGAGTGGCGAATAATAGCGGATAAAGCGACAAATACGCCGCCAGCAGGATCACCAGGAAGATATTGACCGGGCCCGGCATGCCGCCAAAGGTGGCGATACTGACGTACACCCAATTGATGCCGCTGCCAAACAGCCCAAAGCCCCAGGCGAAGCCGATCGCCGCCGCCTGCGGAGTACGACGCTCCAGCAACACAAGCTGCAGGCCAAATAGCGAAATTATTGCAGCAGGCCAGAAATCGTAAGGGGAAAAGGAAAGGGTGCCAATGGCACCCATTATTAACGCCAGCAGCAGTCGAACCCGCTGCTGCGAGTATAGAGAGGCTAAAGCCATAGAATTATTCGTCTTCCAGTTGCGGTTGTGGTGAGTCTTCCGGAATTTTTACATGCACCTGGATAATACGGCGACTGTCAGCCATAGCGACTTTGAATTGGTAACCATCAATGACGATACTTTCACCGCGAGCGGGAAGGTGGCCGAATCCCTGCATGACCAATCCGCCAATGGTATCGACTTCGTCATCACTGAAATCGGTGCCAAAGACTTCATTAAAATCTTCAATTTGCGTTAAGGCGCGCATGGTATAGGTGTAACGGTTGAGCTGGCGAATATCACGATCTTCTTCATCGTCATACTCATCTTCAATTTCACCGACAATCAGCTCAAGAATATCTTCGATGGTCACCAGACCAGAGACACCGCCAAACTCATCAATGACAATCGCCATGTGATAACGCTGCGAGCGGAACTCCTTCAGCATACGATCAACGCGCTTGCTTTCAGGTACGACTACGGCAGTACGCAGGACTTTTTCGATGCTAAAAGGTTCAGATGCGCTGGCCATAAACGGCAGCAGATCTTTAGCCATCAAAATACCTTCGACGTGATCTTTGTCTTCACTGATCACCGGGAAGCGGGAGTGCGCGGATTCAATAATCACCGCAAGGCACTCTTCCAGAGTTTGATTGCGTTTCAGGGTGATCATTTGCGAGCGTGGGATCATGATATCGCGCACGCGCTGTTCGGCAATATCCAGCACCCCTTCGAGCATGTCGCGCGTGTCCTGGTCGATCAGCTCTTTCTGCTCAGAATCGCGGATTAACCCCAGCAGTTCGTCACGGTTTTTGGGTTCACCGTGGAACAGTTGGTTGATTAGCAGGGAGAAAAATCCCTTTTTACTACTGGGTGCGTCGCTGTTTTGAGAATGGTCGTCGCTCATGGCGTTTTAATTTCGTTCTCTCTAATGAGGGATTGGGGCTGCCGGCATCCGCGCCAGCAGCGCAATAACCTGAACCAACGGCTCAGGCGTCTTCTTTCTCCGAAATGTACGGATCAGGATAACCAAGAGCAAGCATTATCTCGGTCTCCAGCGCCTCCATCTCTTCGGCTTCGTCATCGTCGATATGGTCGTAACCCAGCAGATGTAACGTACCGTGCACCACCATATGCGCCCAGTGAGCTTCAACGGTTTTGCCTTGTTCAGCAGCCTCTTGCTCAACAACCTGACGACAAATGATCAGATCGCCAAGCAGCGGCAGTTCAATTCCCGGGGGGGCTTCAAACGGGAATGAGAGCACGTTAGTCGGCTTATCTTTACCGCGATAAGTCAGATTAAGCTCATTACTCTCCGCTTCATCCACCAGGCGAATAGTGACTTCGCTTTCCGGCTGAAATGGCGTTACCGCCGCTTCGAGCCAGCGCTGAAAATCGCTCTCCGCAGGCAGATGGCTTTCATCGGCGCAGGCCAGTTGTAAATCTAAAATCACCGCGCTCATGAACGCTCCTGCGGGCTGGTTTGAGTGGCAAGCTGAGCCGCGATAGCTTCGCGTTTACGCTCTTCTGCCTGTTGGTCACGGCGTTTCTGATCGGCGGTTTCCCAGGCTTCATAAGCATTTACGATGCGCGCGACAACCGGATGACGCACCACGTCTTCGCTGTGGAAAAAGTTAAAGCTGATCTCATCAACTTCCGCTAACACCTCAATGGCGTGGCGCAAGCCGGATTTGGTGCTGCGCGGCAGGTCAATCTGCGTTACGTCACCGGTGATTACCGCTTTTGAATTAAAGCCGATACGCGTCAGGAACATCTTCATCTGCTCGATAGTGGTGTTCTGGCTCTCATCAAGTATGACGAAGGCATCGTTCAGCGTACGTCCGCGCATGTAGGCCAACGGGGCAACTTCAATTACGTTACGTTCAATCAGCTTTTCTACCCGCTCAAAACCGAGCATTTCGAACAGGGCGTCATACAGCGGACGCAGATACGGATCCACTTTCTGGCTCAGATCGCCGGGCAGGAAGCCAAGTTTTTCACCCGCTTCTACCGCCGGACGCGTTAGCAGAATACGGCGAATTTCCTGACGCTCCAGCGCATCGACGGCCGCGGCTACCGCAAGGTAGGTTTTACCGGTACCGGCGGGACCAATACCAAAGGTAATGTCGTGCCCAAAGATGTTAGCAATGTATTGCGCCTGATTAGGCGTACGCGGTTTTATTACGCCACGCTTGGTCTTGATATTCACTGCTTTGCCGAATTCCGGCACGCTCTCAGCGCTTTGCTCCAGTACACGGCTCTCTTTGATCGCCAGATGGATTTGGTCCGGCTCAATGTCTTTGATCTGGCCGCGCATCGGTGCGGTATCAACATAGAGTGTACGCAGGATATTCACGGCGGCATCGACGCACATTTCGCGGCCGGTCAGCGTGAACTGGTTATCGCGGCGTTTGATTTCGATACCCAAACGGCGCTCCAGCTGCTTCACATTGTCATCCATTGGACCGCACAAACTCATCAGTCGTTGGTTATCTGCCGGTTCAAGGGCAATTTCACGCGTTTCGATATTCAAATGAATCCTTAAGGTCACTCAGGGCCAGTTGAAAAGGTGTGCCGGATACTGAGGAGTGATTCTTCAGCATCTTTATGGAATTATTTATGGCGCTGCGCAGAGGCGCAAGCTTCAGAAACGATATTTGGGCAGTGCTTGCGGAAAGCAAGGGCGATAGGATGAAACAGGCGACAACGCTTTGTGCGCTGTCGCTCAACGTTCGAGGTTTCAAGGCTGGAACCGTCCGACGCCGATCTCGTTCTCTTTGCGGGTACGGGCAATGACCGAGGCCGGGCTTTCAGCTACGCGCAGCGCCATCTGCTCTTCGGTGCGCACCAGAACGCCACGCAGTGAGTTAGCATAAACATCGACAATCTCGACATCGGCAAACTTACCAATTAGCTCAACCGGCGCTTCAAAGTTCACTACGCGGTTATTATCGGTACGGCCGGTCAGCTCCATCACATTCTTACGGGAAATTCCTTCGACCAGCACGCGCTGCGTGGTGCCCAACATGCGGCGGCTCCACGCCATTACCTGTTGATTGATACGGTCCTGCAGGATGTACAAACGCTGCTTTTTCTCCTCTTCTGACACATCATCAGGCAGATCGGCTGCTGGCGTGCCGGGACGCGCAGAATAGATAAAGCTGAAGCTGACATCGAAATTCACTTCACCCACCAGCTTCATGGTCTGCTCGAAATCCTGCTGCGTTTCACCGGGGAAGCCGATGATGAAATCAGAGCTTAACTGGATATCCGGACGCGCCGCTTTCAGCTTGCGGATGATGGCTTTATATTCCAGTGCTGTGTGCGCACGCTTCATTAATGTCAGGATGCGATCCGAACCGCTTTGTACCGGCAGATGCAGGAAGCTCACCAGCTCTGGCGTATCGCGGTAAACATCAATGATGTCGTCGGTAAATTCAATTGGATGGCTGGTGGTGAAGCGAATACGATCAATACCGTCAATCGCCGCCACCAGGCGCAGTAACTCGGCAAAAGTACAGATATCACCATCAAAAGTCGCACCGCGATAGGCGTTGACGTTTTGGCCGAGCAGATTAACTTCACGCACGCCCTGAGCCGCCAGTTGGGCGATTTCCAGCAAGATATCGTCACTTGGGCGACTCACTTCCTCGCCGCGGGTGTAAGGCACCACGCAGAAAGTACAGTATTTATTGCAGCCTTCCATGATGGAAACAAAAGCGGTTGGCCCCTCTGCACGCGGTTCTGGTAGGCGGTCAAACTTTTCGATTTCCGGGAAGCTGATATCAACAACGGGGCTTTTACTGCCGCGCACGGTATTGATCATCTCCGGCAGGCGATGCAACGTTTGCGGACCAAACACGATATCAACGTAATTGGCGCGCTGGCGCAGACGTTCACCTTCCTGCGAGGCTACGCAGCCGCCCACACCGATGATCACTTCTGGGTTGTCCGCTTTCAGCTTTTTCCAACGGCCTAACAGAGCAAAAACCTTCTCCTGCGCTTTTTCACGAATAGAGCAGGTGTTGAGCAGCAGAACGTCCGCCTCTTCAGCTTCCTCTGTGAGGATGTAGCCGTGCGTACTGTTCAGCAAATCGGCCATCTTCGATGAATCGTATTCATTCATCTGGCAGCCCCAGGTTTTGATATGCAGTTTTTTGGTCATCGAACTAGCCATTGATTAAAGCGGAGTGCAGGGCGCGTATTGTAATGCCTCGCTGCTGCTGTGACCAGCTAACCCTGCATACTTCACGCATGTACATCGCATCGTGTGATGAATTTCCGGTACACTTTAGCTATCAACGTGATGCTGTAAGGTTTCACGACAAAAGAAGGATTAGAGTCGATGCAGGATTCACATTTTGATGTGGTAATCGTGGGCGGTGGCATGGTGGGTGCAGCACTGGCATGCGGTTTGGCACAGCAGCAGTTTCGCGTGGCGGTTGTTGAGCGTTTACAGCCTGCAGCCTTTGATGCCAACAGCGATCCGGACGTACGTATTTCTGCGATTGGAGCCTCTTCGGTGGCCTTGCTGCAGCAACTGAACGTATGGCCGCGAGTGCAGGCGATGCGATGTGCACCTTATCGCCAACTGGAAACCTGGGAATGGCAAAGTGCGCATGTGCGGTTTGATGCGGCGTCGCTGGGCTTGCCTGAGCTGGGATTTATGGTGGAAAACAGTGTTCTGCAACGTGCGCTGTGGGAAAAGATGCAGGAAGAGGGCATCACGTTAATCTGCCCTGCCACTTTGCAGGATTTACGGCCGCACAGTGCAGGCTGGCATGTGCAACTCGACAACGGACAAACGCTGGATGCGCGTTTAGTGGTTGGTGCGGATGGCGCCAACTCGCGCGTGCGGCAACTGGCGGGAATTGGCGTGCGTGGCTGGCACTATGCGCAATCATGCATGTTGATAAGCGTAGAGTGCGAACACGATGCCGGAGACTCAACCTGGCAGCAGTTTACGCCACAAGGCCCCCGTGCTTTCCTGCCGCTGTTTGATCGTCGTGCGTCGCTGGTGTGGTATGACGCACCAGCGCGTATTCGTCAGCTGCAAAGCTTGCCACTGCCACAGCTGGAGAAAGAGATTTATGCGCATTTTCCAGACCGCGTGGGGAATGTTAAGGTCAAAACTGCCGCTTCGTTCCCGCTGGTGCGACGTCATGCTACGCGTTATGTGATGCCGGGGTTGGCGCTGGTGGGGGATGCGGCGCACACCATTAACCCATTGGCCGGGCAGGGCGTCAATTTGGGCTATCGGGATGTGGATGCTTTGATCACTACGCTAGTTGAGGCGCGCAGCCAGGCACAGCGTTGGTCATCTGATGCCGTGCTGCAGCGTTATCATCGTCAGCGTTATAAAGACAACTTACTGATGCAGGGCGGCATGGATCTGTTCTACTTCGCGTTTAGCAATAAACTGCCACCGTTGCGTTTTGCACGTAATCTGGCGTTGATTGCCGCGGAGAATGCCGGCGCATTGAAGCGCAAGGTGCTGCGTTATGCATTAGGTTTATGATGTGTAGGGAGCGCAATCATGCGCTCCTGATTTAAACCCGAACGCAGAAAACAATAAAGCCCGCAAAAGCGGGCTTTATTGTGCAATTTGGCTGGGGTGCAGGGATTCGAACCCCGGAATGCTGGTATCAGAAACCAGTGCCTTACCGCTTGGCGACACCCCAATAGGTGTTTAATCAAATTGTCTTTTTATGGCTGGGGTGCAGGGATTCGAACCCCGGAATGCTGGTATCAGAAACCAGAGCCTTACCGCTTGGCGACACCCCAATAATTTGGTGGCTACGACGGGATTTGAACCTGTGACCCCATCATTATGAGTGATGTGCTCTAACCAGCTGAGCTACGTAGCCTTTTTACTGCTTACTGCATTCAACGATGGCTGGGATACCTGGATTCGAACCAGGGAATGCCGGTATCAAAAACCGGTGCCTTACCGCTTGGCGATATCCCATTCGTCGAGTTTGTATCCACAACATTTTCCGGATTGGCTGGGGTACCAGGATTCGAACCTGGGAATGCTGGTATCAAAAACCAGTGCCTTACCGCTTGGCGATACCCCATCCGGCTGCCGAAGAATGAAATGGTGCGGGAGGCGAGACTTGAACTCGCACACCTTGCGGCGCTAGAACCTAAATCTAGTGCGTCTACCAATTTCGCCACTCCCGCAAAATATGGTGGCTACGACGGGATTTGAACCTGTGACCCCATCATTATGAGTGATGTGCTCTAACCAGCTGAGCTACGTAGCCATCTTTTTCGCGTAACCTTCATCGGCGTTGCGGGGCGCATTATGCGTATTGAGTCTTGTAGCGTCAACAATTTTTTTGTCGTTTTTTGCCTTAAAACGCCTGTTTGTCTGGCTTGTGACCAGGCTGGTGCTTTATTCGGCAATTTTCAATCATTGCAGGGTGAGTTGCACAAAAAAAGGGCTCGGTTGAGCCCTTTATCTTATTGAGTAAAAACCTTATTTATACGCAGACTGATGTACGCCAACAGCACGGCCTGATGGGTCATCCATCGATTTAAATGCTTCGTCCCACTCGATCGCTTTAGCTGAAGAACAGGCCACCGATGGACCGCCCGGCACACACTCTGCCGCGCTGGCAATTGGGAACAATTCTTCAAAGATTTCGCGATACAAATACGCTTCTTTCGAGTTTGGCGTGTTGTACGGGAAGCGGAAGTGGGCAGTAGACAACTGTTGGTCAGTAATTTGTTTCGCCGCCACTTCTTTCAGCGTATCGATCCAGCTGTAGCCAACGCCGTCGGAGAACTGCTCTTTCTGGCGCCACGCCACGCTTTCCGGCAGATAGGAAGAGAAGCATTCACGCAGGATGTGTTTTTCCATCTTGCCGTTGCTGCCGCACAGTTTATCTTCCGGGTTGATGCGCATCGCCACGTCGAGGAACTTTTTGTCCAGGAACGGTACACGTGCTTCCACGCCCCATGCGGACATCGCTTTGTTGGCACGCGCGCAGTCAAACATGTGCAGAGCCAGCAACTTACGCACGTTCTCTTCGTGGAATTCTTTTGCGTTTGGCGCTTTGTGGAAGTAAAGGTAGCCGCCGAATACTTCATCAGCGCCTTCGCCGGACAATACCATTTTGATGCCCATCGCTTTGATCTTACGCGACATTAAATACATCGGTGTTGAAGCGCGAATAGTGGTTACATCGTAGGTTTCGATGTGATAAATCACGTCACGAATTGCATCCAAACCTTCCTGAACGGTGAAATGGATTTCGTGGTGCACGGTACCCAGGTGTTCAGCGACCGATTTCGCGGCCTTCAGATCCGGAGATCCTTCCAAGCCCACGGCGAAGGAGTGCAGCTGTGGCCACCAGGCATCGCTCTTGTCGGCATCTTCTACACGTTTTGCGGCGAAGCGCTTGGTCACCGCTGAGATAATAGAGGAGTCGAGGCCGCCAGACAGCAGCACGCCATAGGGCACATCTGACATCAGGTGGCTTTTCACTGACTCTTCCAGCGCATGTTTCAGTTCTGCCGCGTCGGTTTTGTTGTGCTCAACGGCGGAATATTCCATCCAGTCACGCTGCCAGTAACGATGGATTTCACCATCGGCACTCGACATATAGCTTCCCGGCGGGAACTCTTTGATGCTGCGGCAAACTGGCACCAGCGCTTTCATTTCCGAAGCCACAAACAGGTTGCCATGTTCGTCGTTACCCATATACAGCGGGATAATGCCGATATGGTCGCGGCCGATCAGATACTGTTGCTTAACGCTGTCCCATAAAATGAAGGCGAACATACCTTGCAGTTCATCAAGGAAATCGACGCCTTTTTCCTGGTACAGCGCGAGGATCACTTCGCAGTCGGAACCGGTCTGGAATGCATAACGATCGCTCAGCTCCGCACGGAGCGCCTGATGGTTGTAGATCTCACCGTTAACAGCCAGTACGTGGGTGTGATCGGCGTTATACAGCGGCTGGGCGCCGTTGTTGACGTCAACAATTGATAGGCGCTCATGCACCAGAATGGCTTTGTCATCCGCATAAACACCTGACCAATCTGGGCCACGGTGACGCATCAAACGAGAAGATTCCAGCGCTTTCTTGCGCAGCTCAACAGGATCGCTTTTCAGATCCAGCACACCAAAAATTGAACACATAACTGACTCCTGATCTCACCTTGTGGTGACGTTATTTCTGTTTGTCCGGCAGCCTTGACTGCGTGATGTATAAGAAAATGCGCTAAGTGGTAGTGTTAACGCAAGTGAAAATGCGATTCTTTGATAAAAAGAATGTTGAGTTGTCGGTAATATTGAATTTTATTCAATTTAAAGGTGGTTATTTTAGATGTTGTCTAATCTATTTGTAGTGTTGCTCATCTTGTGAGCAGAAGATAAGTGACAGGGAGGTGGAGCCGTGTAATAAAAACAAAAGCCCTGCGGGTGCAGGGCTATAAGAGGACGTAATGGCTGGATTCAGAAAAGATCGATATCCGCGACTGACGGATAAATCCAATCCGGGCGGAATGGCATGGCATCAATGTCACTCAACGTTGAAACGCCGGACAGCACCAAAATGGTTTCCAGGCCGGCCTGGAAGCCAGCCAAAATGTCAGTACGCAGATTATCGCCAACAATCACCGTCTCTTCCGAATGTGCATGCATTTTGTTTAAAGCGGCGCGCATGATGTACGGGCTGGGTTTGCCCACATAAAACGGTTTGCGGCCAGAGATGGTTTCAATCCCGGCACATAGTGCACCGCAGGCAGGCACAAAGCCGCGCGCGTGCGTGTCAGGATTGGTGGCAATAAAGCGTGCGCCGTTGGCGACGAAAAAGGCGGCTTTATGCATCATATCCCAATTAAACGAGCGTGTTTCCCCTACGATGACGAAATCGGGATTGACGTCGGTGATGGTAAAACCGGCTTTATAGAGTTCGTGAATGAGCGCGCCTTCGCCAATCACGTAGGCTTTTTTCCCCTCCTGACGCTTGAGGAAGTCAGCCGTGGCCATCGCCGAGGTGTAAAACACCGAATCGGGCACTTCAACGCCTGCGTTGGCAAAGCGGTTAGCCAGATCCAGCGCCGTTTGCGACGGATAGTTGGTCAGCACGACCAGCGGCATCTCCTTCGCCAGAATACGCTGCAGAAACTCATTTGCGCCGGGAACGGCGGTATTGTCGTGCATCAACACGCCGTCGATGTCACAGATTACGCTTTTAATCGTCATAGATTGCATCCGGTCGGGCCTGCCAAAGGGCAGGCTGGTGATTACTCTTCCAGAAGATGTTGCAACAGAATGCCATTCAGCATAGCGCGTTTTGCCAGCGCAAAAGCGCCAATTGCTGAGCGATGATCGAGCTCAGAACGCACCACCGGAAGATTCTTACGGAAGGCATTGAGCGCTTGCGTATTAATGCAACCTTCAATAGCGGGGAACAGCACTTTATCGGCTTCGGTGATTTCACCGGCCAGTACCACTTTTTGTGGGTTGAACAGGTTAATGGCTATGGCAATTGCCTTGCCCAGATAGCGGCCAACATATTCAATCACTTCGCAAGCCAACGCATCGCCATGATTAGCTGCACGGCAAATTTGTGGCATCGAACAATCGTTCAGTGTGAGCGAGCTGGGATAGCCTTGATTAAGCAGGTGTCGCACCCGGTTTTCAATCGCGCCGTTAGCAGCAATGGTTTCCAGACAGCCAAAGTTGCCGCAGTGGCAGCGCTCGCCTAATGGATCAACCTGGATATGGCCAATCTCACCAACGTTACCATTACTGCCAAGAAAGATATGTCCGTTGGCGATAATGCCGGCGCCAGTACCCCGATGTAAACGCACCAGAATGGAGTCTGCGCAATCGCGACTTGCACCAAAGTAGTGCTCGGCAAGTGCCAGACTGCGGATATCATGACCAACAAAACTCGTGACGTTAAAGCGTTTCTTCAGGTTGGAGACCAGCGGCCAATGGCTTACCGCGATATGCGGCATGTAACGAATGATGCCGTTAATCGGATCGACCAATCCTGGGAGAATAACCGCGATGGCGATCAGCTCATGGATTTTACGCTGATGTGCTGCCATAAAAGCGCTGATGGCATTGAATAACGCATTTTCCAGCGTTTCCTGAGTGCGTTCTGGCAGGGGATAATCTTCCTGCGCCAATGACTTTCCGCTGAGATCAAATAACGTTAAGGTCGCGTCATTGCGCCCCAGGCGCACGCCGATAGTATGAAAATGACGGGTTTCGGTGATGATGGAGATTGCGCGGCGTCCACCGGTGGAGGCTTGTTGCTCCACCTCTTTGATGAGCCCGCGCTCAATGAGCTGACGAGTAATTTTGGTGACACTGGCGGGCGCAAGTTGACTGTGTTCGGCAATCTGAATGCGCGAAATGGGCCCTTGTTGATCTATTAACCGATAAACGGCTGCACTGTTGAGTTGTTTGACAAGATCGACATTTCCTATTTGAGACTGGCCGCCAGTGGTCATTCAATACTTACTCGCTGAGGACGTTGTCTCCATTGACTAACGTCTTAGTGATTTGATAATCGCGGGTAAAGACAGTCAGGTTAGCGACTTTTCCTGCTTCAACTGTACCTAACTGTTTCTCCACACCCATCGCCTGCGCCGGATAAAGCGTTGCCATACGCAGCGCTTCATCAAGAGCGATACCACAATGTTCCACGCTATTTTGTACTGCTTCAATCATGGTTAACGCAGAACCACTGAGCGTACCGTTTTCATCAACGCACAGACCATCACGATAGTATATTGTTTTGCCTGCAAAAATGAATTGATCAATCGAAGCGCCTGCTGGTGCCGTTGCATCGGTCACTAACACCAGCTTGTCGCCTTTGATGCGTTTTGCATTGCGCACATTAGCGTAATGGACATGTAAACCATCTGCAATGATGCCGCAGTATACATCAGGTGAATCAAACAGCGCACCGATCAGACCGGGTTCGCGCCCCGCAAACGTCGGCATCGCATTATAAAGATGCGTAGCAAAACTCACGCCTGCGCTAAAGCCCGTTTTGGCTTCTTCATAGGTGGCATTTGAATGGCCAGCAGAGACGATAATGCCTGCATCGCGCAGTTGACGGATCACCTCGCTACCTGCATTTTCAGGAGCCAATGTCACTTTAGTGATGACGTCGGCATTCGCACAGAGGAAATCCACCAGCGCGGTATCCGGCAGGCGAATCAGTTCAGGATTGTGCGTGCCTTTCTTGGCTTTATTCAACCACGGACCTTCAAGATGCAGGCCCAGCGCCTGATGCTGATGTTTTGCCAGGTAGGCGCGCATGGTTTCAATTGCGCGTTTCATCAGCGCATCGGTACTGGTAATTAACGTTGGTAAATAACTGGTGCAGCCCGATTTTTCATTGGCACGCTGCATGATCTCTAACGTCTCAACGCTGAGTGCATTGATATCATCGTTAAACTGCACACCGCCGCAGCCGTTAAGCTGCAGATCAATAAAACCAGGAGCGATACACGCACCAGCCACATCCTGCTGTGCAATTGACGCGTCCAGGGCAGCGCGTGGGCACACGCGCTCAATCAGGCCATTCGCAATCACGACCGCATGATTGTCCAGAATCTCATGACCAGTAAAAATCCGGCCGTTTACTAATGCGTACATCGTTTATCTCTCCCGGCTAGGCCTGCCGCTTATCAGCAGCAGGTTTTAATACAATGTGTTCTCACACACCTTTCATGTTTTCCGCTTCCATTTCGCGGAAATATTTCACGGTTTTTACTTTAAGTTCCATGGTGGCTGGTTCGTCACAGACCACGACAGATTTGGCATGCAGCTGAAGGCAGCTGATGGTCCACATATGATTAACGTTACCTTCAACAGCGGCCTGCAGAGCCTGTGCCTTCAGATGACCCGTAACCAGAATCATCACTTCTTCAGCATCCAGTAATGTGCCAACACCCACGGTCAGCGCATATTTTGGCACTTGATCCACATCACCGTTAAAGAAACGAGAGTTTGCGATGCGCGTGTCGTGCGTCAGGGTTTTGATGCGAGTACGGGATGAAAGGGAAGAGGCCGGTTCATTGAAAGCGATATGACCATCGTTACCTACGCCGCCCATAAACAGGTTAATTTTACCGTAGGAGCGGATCTTCTCTTCGTATTGGCGACATTCTGCGTCAATATCTTCCGCATTGCCATTGAGCAGATTGATATTTTGCTCTTGAATATCAACATGATCGAAAAAGTTGCGGTACATAAAGCTGTGATAGCTTTCTGGATGCTCTTTGGGCAGACCTACGTATTCATCCATATTGAAGGTCACAACATGTTTGAAACTGACCTGGCCCGCTTTGTGCATGTCAATCAGGTGCTTGTAGGCTTCCAGCGGCGTTCCACCGGTGGGTAAGCCCAACACGAAAGGACGTTCTGCGCTAGGCTTAAACGCATTAATGCGGTTAACAATATGGCGTGCAGCCCATTTACCCACTTGGGTCGGTGTGGCCAAAGGGATCAGTCTCATGTCTTCACCTCAGTTAAGATTGGAAATGTGGAGTTGCCTTTTCGCTGACAGTTACCTGTCCTTAAGCGTAATGCGTTTAAGCGTAGCCATCCGGGAAAAGTGCGCCTCGATATTTTTCATCATAAAATAAGTTTGTGGTGCTGGCTAGCATTTCGCGTGATCAAACCACCAATTTGGTGATTAAAGTCACAGTTGTAACGGTTTTAATTTGCGAGGCGAATTAATTTATCTTTACACTGCGCATCGTGGTGAAAAGTGTCATCAAGGTACCGGGCGACGGGATAATAAAATCAACCTGCGCTACGGCAAAACGCCAGTCTCATAGGGGGAGAATAAGGTGAGTATTCTAGGATATCTGCAAAAGGTCGGCCGCGCGCTTATGGTGCCGGTAGCGACTTTGCCGGCAGCGGCAATCTTGATGGGCGTTGGGTATTGGATTGATCCAGACAGCTGGGGCGCAGGTAATGCGCTGGCGGCACTGCTGATTAAATCCGGCTCAGCTATCATCGACAATATGTCAGTGCTGTTTGCCATTGGTGTGGCATACGGTATGTCTAAAGATAAAGACGGTGCAGCAGCATTAACGGGCTTTGTAGGTTTCCTGGTGGTAACCACACTCTGCTCGCCGGCTGCGGTAGCAATGATTCAGAAAATGCCGGTGGAGCAGGTTCCTGCCGCCTTCGGTAAAATTAATAACCAGTTTGTCGGTATCCTTGTGGGTATCCTCTCTGCTGAAGTCTATAACCGCTTCAGTCACGTTGAGCTGCCAAAAGCGCTGTCGTTCTTTAGCGGCCGCCGTCTGGTTCCAATCCTGGTCTCATTCCTGATGATCGTGGTTGCGTTCATCCTGATGTATATCTGGCCGCTCATTTTCGGTGGACTGGTGAGCTTTGGTGAACACATTCAGAAAATGGGGTCAGTGGGTGCGGGTATCTACGCCTTCTTTAACCGTCTGCTGATTCCTGTTGGCCTACATCACGCACTGAACTCTGTATTCTGGTTCGACGTTGCAGGTATTAACGATATTCCTAAGTTCCTCGGCGGCGCGCAGTCTATCGCTGAAGGTACCGGTATTCCGGGTATTACCGGTCGTTATCAGGCGGGCTTCTTCCCAATCATGATGTTTGGTCTTCCTGGTGCTGCGCTGGCAATTTATCACTGCTCACGCCCTGAAAACCGCGCCAAAGTCGGCGGGATCATGCTGGCAGCGGCATTTGCAGCCTTCTTTACCGGTATTACCGAACCGCTGGAGTTCTCCTTCATGTTCGTGGCACCGGTACTGTATGTGATTCACGCAGTACTGACCGGCATCTCGGTATTCATCGCCGCAAGCATGCATTGGATTGCCGGTTTCGGCTTCAGTGCGGGTCTGGTTGATATGGTGCTGTCAACGCGCAACCCGCTGGCCGTACATTGGTGGATGCTGATTCCGCAGGGCCTGGTATTCTTCGTTATCTACTATGCAGTGTTCCGTTTCACTATCCAGAAATTCAACTTGTTAACACCGGGCCGTGAACTTTCAGCCGGCGATGAAACCGATGGTTATGACGTTAATGTCGATACCACTGGCAACGGTGAAAGCCAAACTGAGTCTCTGGCGCGTCGTTATATTGCAGCGGTAGGTGGCTCTGAAAACCTCACCAACATTGATGCCTGCATTACCCGTCTGCGTCTGAATGTGAAAGATTCCGCTCAGGTGAATGAGGGCGTCGCTAAACGTCTGGGTGCATCTGGCGTGATTCGCCTGAACAAGCAGAGCGTACAGGTTATCGTTGGTACTCAAGCTGAAAGCATTGCTACGGCAATGAAAACAGTATTGAGCAAAGGCCCGGTTGCCGCATCGGTGGTGACATCAGCTGCAGCACCTGCTCCAGTGGCAAAACCACAGGCAGTGTTGAACTCTGAGAAGGCGGTAATCGCCACGCTGCTGGCGCCGGTAACAGGCGACATCGTTGCGTTGGAAAATGTGCCGGATGAAGCCTTTGCGAGCAAAGCGGTCGGCGATGGCCTGGCAATCAAGCCAACGGACAAAACTGTCGTTGCGCCAACCGCCGGTACCGTGGTGAAAATCTTCAATACCAACCATGCGTTCTGCCTTGAAGCGGAAAACGGCGTTGAGATTGTGGTGCACATGGGGCTGGATACGGTAGCGCTGGAAGGTAAAGGCTTTACGCGTCTGGTAGAAGAGGGGGCAACGGTAACTGCAGGTCAGCCAATCCTGGAAATGGATCTGGATTTCCTCAACGCCAATGCACGCTCGATGATCAGTCCGGTCGTTGTAAGCAATAGCGATGATTTTGCCGGTCTGAATATCCTTGCAACAGGTTCAGTGGTTGCAGGTCAGACCCCGCTGTATGAGGTTAAAGGCTAAGTCCTTGTGATTGGTCAGAAGGCAGGAAGCAATTCCTGCCTTTTTTGTTTTAAAACGACCAACAAACGGTTGTTTCCCGCCTGCGCTTTGTGGATCATACTCCGTTACTTCGTGGTACAAATCACCCGCTATAGTTTTTGAGGATTTTGAGATGAGTGAGGCTGAAGCCCGCCCAACGAACTTTATTCGTCAGATCATCGACGAAGATTTGGCGAGCGGTAAGCACAATAGTGTGCATACCCGTTTCCCGCCTGAGCCCAATGGTTATCTGCATATTGGCCATGCGAAATCAATCTGCCTGAACTTTGGTATTGCGCAAGACTACCAAGGCCAGTGCAATCTGCGTTTCGACGACACCAACCCAGTGAAAGAAGATCTGGAGTTTGTCGAATCCATCAAGCATGACGTGCAATGGCTGGGCTTTGAGTGGAGCGGCAACATTCGTTACTCCTCAGATTACTTCGACCAACTCTTTAACTACGCCGTTGAGCTGATCAATAAAGGTCTGGCCTATGTCGATGAATTATCGGCAGATGAGATCCGTGAATACCGCGGTTCGCTGACTGCACCAGGCAAAAACAGCCCTTATCGCGATCGCAGCGTGGAAGAGAACTTAGCGCTGTTCCAGAAGATGCGCGACGGTGGTTTTGAAGAGGGTAAAGCCTGCCTGCGTGCCAAAATTGATATGGCCTCTAGCTTCATTGTGATGCGCGATCCTGTGCTGTATCGCATTAAGTTTGCCGATCACCATCAGACTGGCAGCAAGTGGTGCATCTATCCAATGTACGACTTCACGCACTGCATTTCGGACGCCATTGAAGGCATTACGCATTCACTCTGCACACTTGAATTCCAGGATAACCGACGCCTGTACGATTGGGTGCTGGATAACATCACCATTCCTGTGCATCCGCGCCAGTACGAGTTCTCCCGTCTGAATCTGGAATACGCGGTGATGTCGAAGCGTAAACTGACGCAGTTGGTGAGCGAGAAGGTTGTGGAAGGTTGGGACGATCCGCGTATGTTGACCGTTTCTGGTCTGCGTCGTCGTGGCTACAGCGCCGCATCAATCCGCGAATTCTGCCGTCGTATCGGTGTGACTAAGCAGGATAATATCGTCGAGATGGCATCACTGGAGTCGTGCATTCGTGACGATCTCAATGAAAACGCGCCGCGTGCGATGGCAGTTATGGATCCACTGAAAGTGGTAATTGAGAACCTGCCAGCTGGGCATGAAGAGATCATCAGCATGCCGAATCATCCGAACAAACCGGAGATGGGCACGCGTGAAGTACCGTTCAGCCGCGAAGTGTGGATTGATCGCGCAGACTTCCGTGAAGAAGCCAACAAGCAATACAAACGTTTGGTGCTGGGCAAAGAAGTACGTCTGCGTAACGCTTACGTGATTCGTGCTGAACGCGTGGCGAAGGATGATGAAGGTAATATCACCTGCATCTACTGCACATGTGATGTAGATACGTTAAGCAAAGATCCTGCTGATGGTCGTAAAGTGAAAGGCGTTATTCACTGGGTGTCTGCGATTCACGCGCTACCGGCGGAATTCCGTCTGTACGATCGTCTGTTCAGTGTGCCAAATCCGGGAGCGGCAGAGGATTTCCTCACCACCATCAACCCGAACTCGCTGGAAACTAAACAGGGCTTCGTTGAGCCAGGCTTGCGTGCTGCTGAGCCAATGGCGCCATATCAGTTTGAGCGCGAAGGCTATTTCTGTGCTGACAGCGTCTATTCGCAGCCGTCCAAATTGGTGTTTAACCGCACCGTAGGTTTGCGTGACACCTGGGCAAAAATCGGCGAATAATCTTTTTTGCTGATAGTACGATAAGATCATGAAAGGGCGAGCAATCGCCCTTTTTTATTGTCTGCATTTGGCAATGGGTAATCAATTATTCTGCATGCCAGTTAATAGGTTTCTTTTGTCGTTTACGACTATTCTGACTTTAGAAAAATTAATCCATTTGGCCGTGTGAAAAACTTTTTTTCAGGTAGGCTATGCGCTCTTAGACGTTGCTTCGCGGGTTACCAAAGGAAAAAAAATGACAAGTCTCGCTCTGGAAGCCAAGCACAGTGTGGTTGTTTTACATCAACTTATCGAACGTATTTTCAATCAGGTCGAAGGCAGTGATGACAGCATCGACCTGTTTTTGTCGCACTTTCATCCCGAATTTAAAATGGTGACACCGCAAGGTAAACAGTTGGATCTTAATGAGATGGAAGCGCTGTTTCGCCAGTTAAATGGTCAACGCGAAGGTATGCGGATTGCGACCAGCGAGCACGCCATCATCTCGCAGCAAAGTGAGGAAGTGACGATTCAGTATCGTGAATTACAAATGATGAATGGCATCAATCAGAGCCGTATTTCACTGGCGGTTCTTGATTGCAGCACCAGCATTCCACGCTGGCGTTACCTGCAAGAAACCCTCATTGCCTGAATTCAGGTATAAAAAAACCGGCTCAAGCGCCGGTTTTTTTATACTGCATAGCACACTTAATTACTTATCGTGGAGCGTCTCGTCTTCGCGGCAGTCTCCCAGAGCACAGTGACCGTACAAGTACAGACTGTGGTTGCTGAGTTTGATACCGTGGCGAGTGGCAATTTCACGCTGGCGCGTTTCGATTGATTCATCGCTGAATTCGATAACCTTGCCACAATCCAGGCAGATCAGGTGATCGTGATGGTGCTGCTGGGTCAGTTCGAATACGGATTTACCGCCTTCGAAGTTATGACGGGTTACGATGCCCGCGTCGTCAAACTGGTTAAGAACGCGATATACCGTGGCCAGACCAATCTCTTCGCCCATATCAATCAGGCGTTTATACAAATCTTCCGCACTGACGTGATGGGACTCGGGTCCGGGTCCCTGAAGCACTTCCAGAATTTTCAGTCTGGGGAGCGTGACTTTCAGGCCAGCCTTCTTCAATGCGGAGTTGTTGTCAGTCATGCGGATATTGTCCTGTTACTTTGCTAGTCACTTGCGGCGCAGGGGCCTTGAATGTTTAGGTCAACGCGCATTCTCATTTGCGTCTCATTATAGAACTCAAGCAGTGAAATGAAAACCAAGGCAACGTCCTTAATCAATAAAGAGGGTAAGGATAATGTCACTAACGTCTTCAAGACCGGTAAGTTTTGGATTCCATTTCACTCAGCCTCATTCTACAGCCAGAGGAATAAGCGGATGACCATTGCGGGTATTCTACAGATTTGCGGGGAAAAGTTAAAAAACCGTAGCTATTATTTTTATAGGAAATTCCGTTACCCGATGTGAGATAGCGCCCACATCGGGCAGAGAAGGGGATTAGGCTTCAATAATCTCTTTCAGCTGCAGCTCATCGAAGATCTGTTTCACCCATTTCTCAACGCGTTCATTGGTCAGTTCGGGTTGACGATCTTCGTCAATCGCCAGACCGAGGAAGTGTTTATCATCGGCCAAACCTTTAGATGCTTCAAAATGGTAGCCTTCGGTAGGCCAGTGGCCGACGATAACGGCACCATTTGGCTCGATGATGTCGCGAATGGTACCCATCGCGTCGCAGAAGTATTCGGCGTAATCCTCCTGATCGCCACAGCCAAACAGTGCTACCAGCTTGCCATTGAAATCAATCTCTTCCAGCGTTGGGAAGAAATCATCCCAGTCACACTGCGCTTCACCATAATACCATGTCGGGATGCCCAGCAGCAGGATGTCGAATGCATCGAGATCTTCTTTGGTGCTCTTAGCAATGTCATGCACTTCGGCGACATCTTTACCCAGTTGTTTCTGGATCATTTTTGCAATGTTTTCAGTGTTGCCGGTATCGCTGCCGAAGAAAATGCCTACGATTGCCATGGGTTAGGTAACCTCTTAAATCCTGATTGTGAAAGTAAGTCAGTTGACTGCACAGTTATGCGAATAATAGCAGACCGGTAAAAAGTGCGGAACTTGTAAAGCCGTGACTTTTGTTCCAGCGTGCGGTTTGGGCACGCTACGACAGTTTGAGCTGTGCTAGCAGCATTTGTTCAATCAATTCGCTGCGACTGATGTTTTGCTGATCGGCCAGCGTACTGAGCGCGTCAACCGCCTCGCTGGACATTTTCAGCTCAACACGACGCAACCCACGCACTTTATCGCGCTTGAGCTGATTACGTTTATTGATGCGTAGCTGTTCATCACGCGTCAACGGGCTAGTTTTCGGGCGACCAGGACGCCGCTCGTCTGCGAAGAGATCAAGCGTGGTGCGGTCTGTCTGTTCTTTTGCCATGGTTTGTAAAACTGAGTGGGCGCGAACGGCGGAAAGGCGCTGCGCGATTAAAACATTATCGGCCCGACCACGGTAAAAATATCCGTGGCAAATTTTTAGCGCGACATCATACTCCAGCGCCTTCTCTGACGCCAACCCTAAAGCACGCGCGGCAAGCTTTTGCTTTTACAGATTAAAAAACCGCCGAACCGCGCGCAAAACCGCATCAGGTTTCTCGGCATGCACCCAATGTCCGGCCCCGCTGATAACGTGCGCATGTGCCTGAGGGAATTGACGCAGCAGCGCATCGCGATGCTGATTATCCAGATAAGGCGAGTCACCGCCGCGAATAAACAGCGCCGGATGCGGCCAGGCAGGCACCTCTTCCCAACCGGAAATGGTGGTGTAATTATCCCACAGCACCGGCACGTTAAAGCGCCATTCACCTTCGACGAATGACTTGAGGATGAACTGAATCACGCCGTCCTCATTAATATGCTGACGCATCACCTCTGCCGCTTCACTACGACGTGTGACGCCAGCGGTAGTAACGGCTCGGATGGCGGCAAAAATTTCGTCATGGCGGCGCGTTTGATAATCAACGGGCGCGATATCGATCATCACCATTTTCTCAATGCGTTCAGGCGCAATAGCGCTCAGCGCCATAGCAACTTTTCCTCCCATCGAATGACCGATAACGCCAGCGCGATCAATGTTGTGCGCATCCAGCGTTTCAACAATATCCTGTGCCATAACGTGATAATTCATCACGTCGCTGCGTGCGGACAAACCATGGTTACGAACATCAACCTGCAGCGTTGGGCGGGCATCACGTACGCCACGCGCCAGCACGCCAAGGTTATCGAGGCTGCCAAAAAGACCATGAATTAACAGAATCGGTATGGCAGCGGGAGCAGATTGTTCAGTTTGCAGACGAGCGTTCAAAATCATGGCTAAAGTTCTTACGGTTGTGACCTTGGCTTAGGTTATCATGGATTCACCTGTCCAGCAGTCAGGCCGGTGGGCATTAGGGCATATTCCGACTTTTGCCCGTAAACGTTGCCAACGCTATCGGCTGCCACGGATTTAACTTTATAATCCTTATGTTAGAACCCGCTCACATTTTGCACGACTGGATTTTGCTAAGGCCGTTGCACTACTGCGTGGTTCTGTCATTTGCCAGAATCGTACGGAAAAAGATGAAAACGATTGAAGTTGACGAAGAACTCTACCGTTATATTGCCAGCCACACGCAGCACATTGGTGAAAGCGCCTCCGACATTTTGCGCCGCATGTTGAAGTTTACCGCCGGCCAGAGCGCACCGGCTGCGCCTGCCGTTGGTACGTCAGGGAAAGATGCACAGCCAGCCAGCCGCGAAGCGCGTCCTCAGGATCGTGTCCGCGCCGTGCGTGAACTGCTGCTTTCCGACGAATATGCCGAGCAAAATAAGGCGGTTAACCGCTTCATGCTGGTACTGTCAACGCTCTATCGTCTTGATCCGGCTGCGTTTGCTGAAGCTACAGCTTCGCTTCAGGGCCGTACCCGCGTCTATTTCGCGGGGGACGAGCACACGCTGCTGCAAAATGGCACCCATACCAAGCCGAAGCATGTTCCCGGCACGCCGTACTGGGTGATCACGAATACCAATACAGGTCGCAAATGCAGCATGGTGGAACACATCATGTTGGCTATGCAGTTCCCACAGGAACTGACAGAGAAAGTTCGCGGCACCATTTAACTGAAGCGTCAGGGAGAAGCGCCAATGGCCAATCACCCCCGTGCCGGGCAGCCTGCCCAGCAGAGCGATTTGATTAACGTTGCACAATTAACCTCGCAGTATTACGTCCTGAAGCCCGACGTGGCGAATCCGGATCATGCGGTGAAATTTGGCACTTCAGGCCACCGCGGTAGCGCGGGACGCCATAGCTTCAACGAACCGCACATTTTGGCGATTGCCCAGGCGATTGCTGAAGAGCGCAAAAAGAATGGCATCACCGGGCCGTGCTACGTCGGTAAAGATACGCACGCGCTGTCTGAGCCGGCGATTTTGTCAGTGCTGGAAGTGCTGGCAGCCAACGGCGTTGATGTGATCGTGCAGCAGGATAACGGCTATACGCCGACGCCTGCGATCTCTAACGCCATTCTTGAGCACAACAAACGCGGTGGCGCGCAGGCGGACGGCATCGTTATCACGCCTTCGCACAACCCACCGGAAGATGGCGGTATCAAATACAATCCGCCAAACGGTGGACCGGCAGATACCAACGTCACCAAAGTGGTGGAAGACCGTGCTAACCAACTGATTAAAGGCGAGCTGAAGGACGTTAAACGTCTGCCGCTGGATCAGGCGTGGGCAAGCGGTCACATCGTCGAGCAGGATCTGATCCAGCCATATGTTGAAGGTTTGGCGCAGGTGATCGATTTCGCGGCCATCCAGAAAGCGGGCCTGAAAATCGGCGTCGATCCATTAGGCGGCTCGGGTATTGCATACTGGCAGCGCATTGCTGAGCACTACAAACTCGATCTGACCATCGTCAACGATGCGATTGATCAAACTTTCCGCTTCATGCATCTGGATAAAGATGGCGTGGTGCGTATGGACTGTTCGTCCGAATGCGCGATGGCCGGTTTGCTGGCCTACAAAGACAAATTCGATTTGGCCTTTGGTAACGACCCCGATTACGACCGCCACGGCATTGTCACGCCAGCCGGTCTGATGAACCCGAACCACTATCTGGCGGTAGCGATCAACTACCTGTTCCAGCATCGTCCACAGTGGGGCAAAGAGGTTGCCGTGGGTAAAACGCTGGTTTCCAGCGCGATGATCGACCGTGTAGTCAACGACATTGGCCGTAAGCTGGTGGAAGTGCCGGTTGGCTTCAAATGGTTCGTTGATGGCCTGTTCGATGGCAGCTTCGGTTTCGGCGGTGAAGAGAGCGCAGGTGCTTCCTTCCTGCGTTTTGACGGCTCAGCCTGGTCAACCGACAAAGATGGCATCATTCTGTGCCTGCTGGCCGCAGAAATCACGGCAGTAACCGGTAAGAACCCGCAGCAGCATTATGATGAACTGGCTGCGCGCTTTGGTGCGCCAAGCTACAACCGTCTGCAGGCACCCGCAACCTCAGCTCAGAAAGCAGCGCTGTCTAAGCTCTCGCCTGAAATGGTAAGCGCGGATACGCTAGCGGGTGATCCAATCACTGCACGCTTGACTGCTGCACCGGGTAACGGCGCGTCAATCGGTGGTCTGAAAGTGATGACGGAAAACGGCTGGTTTGCCGCACGTCCGTCAGGCACGGAAGACGCCTACAAAATCTACTGCGAAAGTTTCCTGGGTGCTGAGCATCGTCAGCAGATCGAGAAAGAAGCGGTTGAGATTGTTAGCGAAGTATTGAAGAACGCCTGATTGAGCTTTGCAGAAAAAGGCCGCTTAGCGGCCTTTTTTTTATGGCATAAATCGGTAACCAATGCCGGTTTCGGTGAGTAAATGGCTGGGCTGCGTGGGATTGGTTTCCAGCTTCTGACGCAAATGTCCCATGTAGATGCGCAGGTAGTGGCTATGCTCCACGGCGTTTGGCCCCCAAACCTGATTAAGCAATTGACGTTGTGTCAGCACTTTTCCGGCATTATTCAGCAACAAGCTAAGCAGGCGAAACTCGATGGGCGTTAGATGTACTTCCAGCTCATTGCGCAATACGCGCCGCGCGGCCAAATCAACACTTACCTCGCCAAATTTCACCACCGGCTCTGGCTGGCTGCTTTGATGACGTCGCAGCGCCACGCGCACGCGCGCCAGTAATTCGCCAATGCCAAACGGCTTGGTTAAATAATCATCAGCTCCCGCATCCAGCGCATCAATCTTATCTTGCTCGTCGCTGCGGGCCGAAAGGACAATAACCGGCATGCTGCTCCACTGGCGCACTTCACGAATAAAGTCGTTGCCATCGCCATCGGGCAACCCGAGATCAAGAATAACCAGATCGGGCTTACGCGTTGCCGCTTCAATCAGGCCCCGCTGAAGCTGTTCCGCTTCCACAATCTTTAGGCCTTCGCTCTCCAGCGCCAGGCGCACGAAACGGCGAATTTCTTTTTCATCTTCCACTATCAAGATGGTCGTCACGCTGCCTCCAGCGGCAAAAAAGTTAACGCATCACTTTACCAATAAAGCGGCCCGGCGTCCGTCATGATGTTTTTAACTCATTTGATTCTAAATTTTCACAATTATGTAACTAACTTTCACCCCTAGGGAAATTGACCGAAAAAAGATCAAATAAAGTGGTCGGATGAGTAGTAAAATTACACAATCAGGCGTAATATCTGCGTTAGATCACATTTCAACGCAATATTTACCACGAGGGGGCAAAGATGTATCAGGCATATCCACTCTATAAAATCATGCTACGCCGTGTGCTGGTGGTATCAATCGGTTTGCTGGCGCTACCCGTTATGCTGTTCCGTCAGGATCGGGCGCGCTTTTACAGTTATCTGCACCGCATGTGGTGTAAAACCAGCACCAAGCCTGTTTGGCTAGCCCAGACGGAAGCCGCGGCAGGTATTCACTGGTAAGCGGTTTGTACACTCAATAACCCGACGACTTCGCCTGAAGCGTCGGGTTTTTTTTATCGTAAATTTTCACCTCTCCTTATCTCTGACGCTGTTATCCCATCTCATTTCAGCTACACTTAAACCTCTACAAGATTTACGAGGTTGTACAAGTATGAGCGAGAAAATTCCTGTTGGTATCAGCGCTTGCCTGCTCGGGGATAACGTCCGATTTGATGGCGGCCATAAACGCTTTGCCTTCGCCACAGATGAACTCGTGCCATTTGTGCGCTTTGAGCCAGTATGTCCTGAAATGGCAATTGGCTTGCCTACGCCACGTCCGGCATTACGGTTGGTAAAAGAGGGCGACGACAACATTCATCTTTGTTTCAGTAAAGATGGCGGAGAAGAAGTCACCGCTGAAATGCAGCGCTGGTCCGCTGAGCGTGTGAAGTCTTTGCATCATCTTTGCGGCTATATTCTTTGCGCCAAATCGCCAAGTTGCGGGCTGGAGCGCGTGCGGGTTTATGAGCCTGAAACCAATAACAACCGTAAGGCTGGTACCGGTATGTTTACTGCTTTCTTGCAAAAAGAGATGCCGTGGCTACCTTTGGAAGAGGATGGTCGCCTGCACGACGATGCCATCCGAGAAAACTTCATCGGACGCGTTTATGCGCTGCATGAATTTAACCAGATGTGGCGCAGTGGCCTTTCGCGCCACAAGTTGATGGCATTTCACAGCCGCTACAAATTACTGCTGCTTTCGCATGCGCAGGATGAGTACCGTGAAATGGGGCGTTTTGTGGCGGCCATGGATCAGTGGGATTCGCTGGAAGATTACGCCTTCGAGTATCGCAATCGCCTGATGCATCTGATGTCCCACCAGGCATCGCGCCGCAATCACACCAACGTGCTGATGCACGTGCAAGGCTATTTCCGTCCGCAGCTGAGTTCGCCGCAGCGTCAGGAGTTGGCGCAGTTGATCGATCGTTATCGTCTCGGCGTGCAGCCGTTGCTAGCACCAATCACCATGTTGAAACACTACATGGCGGAATATCCGCATCCGTGGCTGGCTCAGCAACGTTACTTTGATCCCTATCCAGAAGCGCTACGTTTGCGCTACGGGCAATAATTTCGGGGTTTTATGACCACCCACTTAGTTTGGTTGCGTAACGATCTGCGCATTAACGATAACAGCGCGCTAGCTGCTGCCTGCCGCGACGGCGATGCCAGAGTAGTGGCGCTGTTTATCGCTACTCCGAAGCAATGGCAACAGCATCACATGGCGCCGAAGCAAGCGGAGTTTATCCATAAAAATCTCTGTTTGTTGCAAGCGTCATTGGCTGAGCGCGGCATCCCTTTGCATTACCATCAGTGTGATGACTTTGCTGCCTCGGTTAAGTATTTGGCTCAATTTTGTCAGCAGCAGCAAGTTGATGCGCTCTATTACAACTACCAGTATGAAATTAACGAACGCGAACGCGATGCGCTTGCTGAAAAACGGCTTGATGCGCAGGGTGTGATTTGTCAGGGTTTTGACGACAGTTTGCTATTGCCGCCGGGAAGTGTACAAACCGGTAACGGCTCCATGTTCAAAGTGTTCACCCCGTTCAGCAAAGCCTTTGTACGCCGCCTGCATCAAGGCCTGCCGGAATGCTATCATGCGCCGAAAGCGCGATCGGGTGCGCCTATCAGTATCGAAAAGAAGATTCCTGCCTTTAACTACCCCTGTGAAGCCTTTGATGAAAGCGGGTTTCCGGCGGGAGAAGAGGCGGCGTTAAACCAGCTGCGCCATTTCGCCAAACAGGCGGTGCAACATTATCCCGAACGACGTGATCTTCCGGCCATCGATGGTACCAGCCGTTTATCGGCTTATCTGGCGATTGGCGTGCTGTCGCCGCGTCAGTGTCTACATCGCGTACTTAAAGAGCATCCTGATGCGCTCAACGAAGGCAAGGCGTTTACCTGGTTAAATGAGTTGATCTGGCGTGAGTTTTACCGCCATTTGATGGTGGCCTTTCCAGCGCTGTGCAAGCATCAGCCTTTTGTTGACTGGACGCGCAACGTAGGTTGGCAAAACAACCAAGCGCATTTAACGGCGTGGCAGCAGGGAAAAACCGGCTATCCCATCGTAGATGCAGCGATGCGCCAGCTCAACACGCTCGGCTGGATGCACAATCGCCTGCGCATGATTACCGCCAGTTTTCTGGTGAAGGATCTGCTGATTGACTGGCGTGAAGGTGAACGTTACTTCATGCAGCAACTGATCGATGGTGATCTGGCGGCCAATAACGGCGGCTGGCAATGGGCGGCGTCAACCGGAACCGATGCCGCGCCTTATTTCCGCATTTTCAATCCCACAACCCAAGGCGAGCGCTTCGATAAACAGGGCGACTTTATTCGCCAGTGGCTGCCAGAGCTGAGCGCGGTGCCAGACAGTGATATCCACCAGCCGCAGCTTTGGGCGCAGAAAAACCATAAGAAACTCGATTATCCCGCGCCAATCGTGGAACATAAGGACGCACGTAAAAAGACACTAGACGCCTTTGAGCGCGCTCGCAGCGCGGCTTGAAGCGATCAGGGAGCCGTAATGAACAATGTTGAATTAGAACAAATCGTCAACCAGCAGCTTAACACTAGCGCCTTCAGCGATTACGCACCGAACGGTTTGCAGGTTGAAGGACGCGCCGAAGTAAAAACCCTCATCACCGGCGTTACCGCTTGTCAGGCGTTACTGGATGAAGCGGTGAAGCGTAATGCTGATGCGGTACTGGTGCATCACGGTTACTTCTGGAAGAGTGAAGCACCGGTGATTAAAGGCATGAAGCGCCAGCGCTTGCGAACGCTGCTGGCCAATGATATCAACCTGTACGGCTGGCATCTGCCACTGGATGCGCATCCCGAGTTGGGCAACAACGCGCAGCTGGCGCGTCTGTTTGATATTGAAGTTAAAGGCGACATTCAGCCGCTGGTGCCGTGGGGCGAATTGGCTGTACCGCTGAGCGGTGCGGCACTGGCGGAAAAGATTGCCCAGCGTTTAGGCCGTACACCGCTGCACTGCGGCGATAATGCGCCAGCGCTAATTAAACGCGTTGCCTGGTGCAGCGGCGGCGGTCAGGGCTTTATCGATAGCGCGGCGGCATTCGGCGTCGATGCTTTCATCACTGGCGAAGTTTCTGAACAAACCATCCACAGCGCACGTGAGCAAGGATTACACTTCTTTGCTGCCGGACATCACGCGACCGAGCGTGGCGGAATCAAGGCGCTGGGCGAGTGGTTAGCCGCACACCATGGTCTCGATGTGACCTTCATCGACATCGATAATCCTGCCTGATTCTTCTTTTCTCACGCCCTTAACACGCGTTAAGGGCGCAAATCTGTTGACACAACTCTGTCACTTTCGCATAACTTATTGCCTTTACGCATAAACGCGTACCCGGTCGCCATCATGGTACCCCTATAACTAAAGGGGGAAGGTTGTGCAGGGCGCGCATTAATGCGCACCTTAATCATCTGTTTTTTTGAGATATTTTTACCAGGAGGTCGTTTTTGCAACGAGCACGTTGTTATCTGCTAGGTGAACGCGCGGTGGTGCTGGAGCTGGAACCTCCTGTTTCCCTCACCAGCCAGCAGCGCATCTGGGGATTGTGTCAGCGACTGCAGCACAATGAGCAGGTGGAAGAAGTCATTCCCGGCATGAATAACCTGACGTTGCTGCTGCGCGATCCGCAACAAAATGCGCTTGATGCCATTGAACGCTTGCAGCAATGGTGGGAGGAGAGCGAAGCGCAGCTGCCAGAATCGCGCCGGGTAGAAATCCCGGTGGTGTACGGCGGCGCGGGTGGCCCGGATTTGCCGCTGGTGGCGGATCGCGCCAGCATGACGCCCAAACAAGTGGTGGAACTCCATAGCAGCATTGATTACGTGGTTTATTTCATCGGCTTCCAGCCTGGTTTTCCTTATCTCGGTGGACTGGATGAGCGTTTACATACGCCGCGCCGCGCCGAGCCGCGTGTGGTTGTGCCGAGTGGCTCCGTGGGCATTGGTGGCAGCCAAACCGGTATTTATCCGTTGGCTGCACCTGGCGGCTGGCAGTTGATTGGTCATACGCCGCTCAGCCTATTTGATCCCTTGCAGCAGCCGCCAACGTTGTTACGTCCCGGCGATAGCGTGCGCTTTGTGCCGCAGCAGGAGGGCGTATGTTAAGAATTCTTCGCGCGGGCATGATGACCTCGCTGCAGGATCAGGGGCGCACCGGTTTTCGGCAATATGGCATTAGCGTAGGTGGCGCACTGGATCAACCGGCGATGCGCACGGCCAATATGCTGGTGGGCAATCCGCAGCAGAGTGCGGTGCTGGAAATCGTGCTTGGCCAATTCAAAGCGCAGTTTACTCGCGATGGCTGGTTTGCCCTGACGGGGGCTGGCTGTAATGCCGATCTGGATGGCAAACCGGTCTGGACCGGCTGGCGACTGCCGGTGAAAAAAGGTCAGGTGCTGTCGCTGGCAACGCCCACACGCGGCATGCGCAGCTATCTGGCGGTAAACGGTGGCTTTGCCGCGCCGGAAATGCTCGGTTCGGTCAGTACCGATCTCAAGGCGGCCTTTGGCGGCTGGCAGGGACGAAAATTACAAGACGGAGACGAATTGCCTTTAGGTAAACCCACGCGTGACTTTAAAGACAAAGCCGGCGTGCGCCAACTGCTGTGGGGCAATCGCATTCGCGCGCTGGCGGGCCCGGAATACAGCGAGTTCAGCCGTGAAGCGCAGCAGGGTTTTTGGCGCAGCCCGTGGAAGCTTAGCCCACAAAGCAACCGCATGGGCTATCGCCTGCAGGGGCGCGAGCTGAAGCGCGATGCGACACGCGATTTGCTGTCACACGGATTGGTGCCAGGCGTGGTACAGGTCCCGCCCAACGGTCAACCGATCGTATTGATGGCAGACGCGCAGACCACCGGCGGCTATCCGCGTATTGCCTGCATCATCGAAGCCGACCTCTATCATCTGGCGCAAATTCGCCTTGGGGAACCTATCCACTTTATTCATTGCACGCTGGAAGACGCCATCAGCGCGAAGCAGCATCAACAACGTTCGTTCGACCAAATAGCCTGGGGGCTGGGACATGAAGATTGATCTTAACGCCGATCTTGGCGAGGGCAGTGCCAGCGATCGGGAGCTGCTGACGTTGGTCAGTTCAGCCAATATCGCCTGCGGCTTCCACGCCGGCGATGCACAAACCATGCTGCAATCGGTGCGTTGGGCGAAAGCCTCAGGCGTGGCGATTGGCGCACACCCGAGTTTCCCCGACCGTGAAAACTTTGGCCGTACCGCGATGCAGCTGCCGCCAGAAACCGTATATGCACAGCTGATTTACCAGATTGGTGCACTGAAAAGTATTGCCGAAAGCGAAGGCGAGCGTCTGGTACACGTTAAGCCACACGGCATGCTGTACAACCAAGCGGCGAGCGACCCGCAGCTGGCGGATGCTATTGCGCGTGCGGTAAAAGCGGTAGATGACGGATTGATCCTGGTTGGGCTGGCGGGCAGCGCATCTATTGCGGCGGCTGCCCACCATGGTTTGCGCACCCGCGAAGAGGTGTTTGCTGACCGAGGCTATCTGGCGAGCGGGGCGCTGGTACCCCGCAGTCAGCCCAATGCCATGATTGAGGATGCTGACCAGGCGCTGGCACAAACGCTGGCGATGGTGCAGCAGCGCCAGGTGCAAAGCATCAGCGGCGAATGGGTGAGCGTGAATGCCGAAACTGTCTGTCTACATGGCGATGGTGCACACGCACTGCAATTTGCCCGCACCTTGCGCGCGGCATTTGCGACAAATCAGATTGCGGTGACGAGCGCATAACGATTTTACTCATTGCCCGGCATCACGCCGGGCTTTGTATTTTTGACGAGGGAACAAGATGGACAACGTGGTAAATCTCTGGCCGTTACTTGGCATTGCCGCCATCATTCTGGGTTTTATGCTGCGCTTTAACCCGGTGCTGGTAGTCATTGTCGCGGGTTTCGTCACCGGCCTGGCGGCGCATATGCCGTTAACGGATATTCTGGAAAAGCTCGGCTCCGGCTTCCTTAATACACGCAATCTTCCGCTAATTTTGCTGCTGCCGCTGGCGGTTATCGGTTTGCTGGAGCGTCATGGCCTGAAGGAGCGGGCGCAAAGCTGGATCGCGCAGATCAAAACGGCCACCGCAGGTCGTTTGCTGATCGTCTACCTGTTTGTGCGTGAAATTACCGCTGCGTTAGGCTTAACCAGCCTTGGCGGCCATCCGCAAATGGTGCGCCCGCTGCTGGCGCCGATGGCCGAAGGCGCAACGGAAAACCGTTACGGTGAGGTCTCGCCGGAGGTGCGCCATCGCCTGCGCGCGATGTCCGCCGCCACCGATAATATTGGTCTGTTCTTTGGTGAAGATATCTTTGTTGCCTTCGGCGCGATCATCTTTATGCACAACTTCATGCAGGAGTCTGCGGGAATTAGCACCGAACCGCTGCATATCGCACTGTGGGGCATCCCCACCGCACTCTGCGCTTTCCTCATCCATTCGGCGCGTCTGGTGCGTCTTGACCGTCAGCTTTCGCGTGAACTGGGCGCGTTGAACCAGCAAGCTCTTAATGCCAAAGGAGGGCAGTAATGTTCCAGCAACAATATTTGATGTGGCTGGCAGGCGTGATCCTGCTGGTGGTTGCCGTTCTCTCCTGGCGTGATAGCGCCAACCCGCGCCGTTTTACTACCGGGCTGTTCTGGGCATTATATGGCCTGATTTTTTTGATTGGCGACGGTGCTTATCAATTGATGGGACAGTGGGCGGGTGATGCCGAACTGGGCCGCCGCGGGTTGCACATCGCCGTAGGCGTTGCCGTGGTGGTGATGGCGCTGATTGCCGGTTTCGGTGGCGTACGGCTGGGGCGTTACCATCAGCGCAGCGATGAGCAAAAACAGGAGAGCGCCAAACGTCTGCGCAATAAACTGTTCCTGCCAGCGCTGGCGATACCTTTGGTGACGGTAGTGGGTGTGCTGGCGTTCAACCATATTCCTGGTTTGCAGGAAAAAGTATTTGGACCCGGCAATCACTCCACGCTGGTGACGTTGTTCTCAATGATGATTGGCTGTCTGCTCGGTTGGCTGATTGCGTTGAACATCACCCACGAAAAACCGCTGCAGTCGATGCAGGAAACCCGCCGTCTGCTGGATGCGGTCGGCTGGGCGTTTATTCTGCCGCAGATTCTCGCCACGCTCGGCCTGCTGTTCACCAGCGCCGGTGTCGGCAGCGCGATTTCACACCTCACAGAGCAGTATCTGGCGGTGGATAATCGCCTGATTGCCGTGGCCGTGTATGCCATTGGCATGGCATTGCTAACCATGGTGATGGGCAATGCTTTCGCTGCGTTCCCGATTGTTACCGCCGGGATTGGTATTCCGATTCTGGTGCTGCAACACGGTGGCAATCCGGCGGTGATGGCAGCAATCGGCATGTTCTCCGGTTACTGCGGTACGTTAATGACACCAATGGCAGCCAACTTCAACATTGTACCGGCGCGCCTGTTAGAGTTGCCGGATCGTAACGCGGTGATCAAGGCTCAGGTACCAACCGGTGTGCTACTGTTGTTGGTAAATATTTTCCTGCTCTACTTCCTGATGTTCTTGTGAGGTCACAATGAAAACGGTGTTAATGACGGCGTTCGAGCCGTTTGGCGGTGAAAACATTAACCCTTCATGGGAGGCTGTACGCTCTTTTGATGGCAAAGAAATTGCTGGTGCGCGCATTGTGGTGCGCCAGCTGCCGGTGGTGTTTGCCACCTGCGGTGAAGTGCTGACGCGCGCGCTGGAAGAGATTCAGCCCGATCGCGTGCTCTGTGTTGGTCAGGCGGGGGGACGATCCGACATTACCGTTGAACGCGTCGCGATTAACGTTGATGATGCACGCATTCCGGACAACGACCAGCAGCAGCCAATCGATCAATCCATCGTGGCGGATGGCCCGGCGGCCTATTTCTCCACGCTGCCAATCAAAGCCATGGTTGCGGCCTTGCGTGAAGTGGGGGTGCCGGCTTCGGTATCGCAAACCGCCGGGACCTTTACCTGTAATCACGTGATGTACAGCCTGCTGCACTGGATTCACACCACGAACAGTAAGGCGCGCGGCGGTTTTATTCATATTCCGTATATGCCGGAACAAGCGGTGCATCATCCTGGTGTGGCAAGTATGGCAACCGCCAGCGTGATTAAGGCGCTGGAAACCTCGCTACAGGTGGTTTTGAGTACCGAAAATGATATCCGCGTCGTCGGTGGCGCCACCCACTAACAGGAGTTGTTATGCCAGAGGGACCGGAGATCCGCCGCGCGGCGGATCAGCTGGCAGAGGCAATGGAAGGCAAGCCACTCACCGATGTGTGGTTTGCTTTTCCCGAGCTGAAAACCTACGAACCGGCGCTGATGGGAGCCACCGTCAACGCTTTTGAAACGCGCGGCAAAGCGCTGCTAACGCACTTCTCAAACGGCCTGACACTCTACAGTCACAATCAGCTATACGGCGTCTGGCGCGTGGTGCCAACCGGTACGCAGCCGAATACCACGCGACAGCTGCGCGTGCGGCTCGCCAATGCCGATAACACCATTTTGCTCTACAGCGCCTCAGACATTGAGTTGCTCAACGCTGATACCTTAGCGGCACATCCCTTTTTACAACGGGTTGGACCGGATGTGTTAGATGCCAGCTTAACCGTGGATGACGTGCGCGAGCGCCTGTTATCGCCGCGCTTTCGACGTCGTCAGTTCAGCGGCCTGCTGCTCGATCAGGCTTTTCTCGCCGGCTTGGGCAATTATCTGCGCGTGGAGATTTTGTGGCACGCCGGATTGCTGGCGTCGCATCGTGCGCAGGATTTAAGTGAGCAGCAGCTCACGGCGCTGAGTGAAGCGATGCTGGCGGTGCCGCGTTTGTCTTATCAGATGCGTGGCAGCATGAAGAAATATCACGAAGATGCCGCGTTTCGCTTTGAGGTGTTTCATCGTCAAGGCAAAAAATGTCGGCGTTGCGGGGCGGTGATTGAGAAGGGGGTATTGTCATCGCGGCCATTTTATTGGTGTCCGGGATGCCAGGTGTAGCGGTGCGATCTCGCGCACAATAAAAAAGGCGGCCATGTGGCCGCCTTTTGTTTATTTGTCCAGCTCCGAGGTAAATGGACGCTCGGTGTAACCGGTATACAGCTGACGCGGACGGGCAATTTTCATGCCTTCGTCGTGCATCTCTTTCCAGTGTGCAATCCAGCCCACGGTGCGCGCCATGGCGAAGATGACGGTAAACATGGAAGACGGAATGCCCATCGCTTTCAGGATAATGCCTGAGTAGAAATCGACGTTTGGATAGAGTTTACGCTCGATGAAGTACGGGTCGTTCAGCGCAATATGTTCCAGCTCCATCGCCACTTCCAGCAGGTCATCTTTCATCCCCAGCTCGTTCAGCACTTCGTGACAGGTGTCGCGCATTACGGTGGCACGCGGATCGTAATTCTTATAAACGCGGTGGCCAAAGCCCATCAGACGGAACGAATCGTTCTTGTCTTTCGCACGTTTTACAAACTCTGGAATGTGCTCAACGGTGCTGATCTCTTCCAGCATGCGCAGCGTCGCTTCGTTGGCACCGCCGTGTGCCGGTCCCCACAGTGAAGCGATACCTGCGGCGATACAGGCAAACGGGTTCGCGCCGGAAGAGCCTGCGGTACGCACGGTTGAAGTTGATGCATTCTGCTCATGGTCGGCGTGCAGAATCAGAATACGGTCCATGGCGCGTTCCAGCACCGGGTTAACTTTGTACTCTTCGCACGGCGTGGCGAACATCATGTGCAGGAAGTTACCGGCATAAGAGAGGTCGTTGCGTGGATACACAAACGGCTGGCCGATGGAGTATTTGTAGCACATCGCTGCCATGGTCGGCATTTTCGATAGCAGGCGGAAGGCGGCGATTTCACGGTGACGCTCAATGTTGACGTCTAAAGAGTCGTGATAAAACGCGGCCAGCGCGCCAGTCACCCCACACATCACCGCCATTGGATGTGAATCGCGGCGGAAGCCGTGGAACAGTCGGGTGATTTGCTCGTGGATCATGGTGTGGCGGGTAACGATGGTGCGGAATTCTTCGAACTGAGCCTGAGTCGGGGCTTCGCCATTCAGCAAAATGTAACACACTTCAAGGTAATTAGAGTGGGTTGCCAGCTGGTCAATCGGGAAACCGCGGTGTAACAGAATGCCTTCATCACCATCAATGAAAGTGATTTTGGATTCGCATGACGCCGTAGAGGTGAAGCCGGGATCGAAGGTGAACAGGCCTTGTGAGCCAAGGGCGCGGACATCAACAACATCTTGTCCCAGCGTGCCTTGCATCACATCCAGTTCAACAGAAGTATTATCTTGTAGGGTTAGCGTCACTTTTTTATCTGTCATTATTTCGTCTCCATAGCGCCTTAGTAGGTAAGGATCTTAGACACCAGAATAGCCTTCATATTGCATAAAACCACAATCTTCACAGCATCACTCTGCGGTAACGTTTGTCGTGCAGGGTTACAGTGTGAACGCTGAATTTGGGCCATTCGGTGGCGTCGGGGCATGACATGCTGCACATCGCGGATGTTAAAGATCCTGTCACGACATAACTTCTTGGTAACCAATAACCTGATGCTTTGCATTGCTTGTAGTGGCAATGTTACATAACTTGAGCTTAGGGGAAAGTGTATCCCCATAACTTTTGTGCATCATAGGGCTTTAATGCGATTGTTTGTAACTGAAATGTTGATCTTTTGTCAAATCAGATAATTAAAAATGTATGAATTGTGAAATTCGTGAGGATGATCACTGTTCAGCCTAAATGTGACCAAAGAGATTGTAGGGGAATTGTAATCAGAATGTGATCCTCCTATACTGCGGCCAGGTCTCCGGAACACCCTGACACCAGGAGCCACCCAGCGTTTTACCCGCTTTATTTAACACTGGATGTTGCTATTTTGGTGGCGGTTGCAGTCTGAACACACGCTGTGTCTCTGATGCAACTCAGGACCGGAGGAAGCAAAATAAAAAAGAGCTGTGTGGGCAAAACCGTGAAAAAACAAAGACCTGTTAACTTGGATCTCTCGACGATCCGGTTTCCCGTTACTGCAATATCGTCCATTCTCCACCGCGTCTCCGGCGTGATCACCTTTGTCGCTCTCGGAATTCTGCTCTGGTTACTGGGTCTCTCTCTCTCCTCTCCAGAAGGTTTCCTGCAAGCGGCATCCATCATGGATAGCTTCTTCGCCAAATTCATCATGTGGGGCATTTTAACTGCGCTGGCGTATCACGCCGTGAGCGGTATTCGTCATATGTTGGCTGATTTTGGTGTGACGGCAGAAACCCTGCAGGTGGGAACCCGTTCCGCGCAAGCGGCTTTTGTTATCACTGTCGTGCTCTCAATTTTGGCTGGAGTCCTCGTATGGTAAGCAATGCTTCTGCATTAGGACGCAACGGTATTCATGACTGGCTGTTACTGCGTGCTGCTGCAATCTTAATTACGCTCTACATTCTCTACATCCTCGGTTTTGTCGTGATGACAGGCACGCTGACGTATGACGTCTGGCATGGCTTCTTCTCTTCTGCTTTCACCAAAGTGTTCACCATGTTGACGCTGTTCTCGATTCTGATCCACGGCTGGATTGGGATGTGGCAGGTGCTGACTGACTACGTGAAACCAGTAGCAACCCGTTTGCTGCTGCAGTTTGTGATTGTGGTTGCGCTGTTGTCATACGCGATTTATGGAACCGTTGTAGTGTGGGGTGTGTAAATGAGTTTGCCAGTCAGAGAATTTGATGCCGTGGTGATCGGCGCGGGTGGGGCAGGAATGCGTGCCGCTCTGCAAATCTCCCAATCGGGCCAGACTTGTGCCCTGTTATCCAAAGTTTTCCCAACCCGTTCCCATACCGTATCGGCGCAGGGCGGTATTACCGTTGCGCTGGGCAATACCCATGAAGATAACTGGGAATGGCACATGTATGACACCGTCAAAGGTTCCGACTATATCGGTGACCAGGACGCGATCGAATATATGTGTCATGTTGGTCCAGAAGCGATTCTGGAGCTGGAACATATGGGTTTACCATTCTCTCGTCTTGATGACGGCCGCGTGTATCAGCGTCCGTTTGGTGGCCAGTCGAAAAACTTTGGCGGTGAGCAGGCAGCGCGTACCGCTGCGGCTGCCGACCGTACTGGCCACGCCTTACTGCATACGCTGTATCAGCAGAACCTGAAGAACAAAACCACCATCTTCTCCGAATGGTATGCGCTGGATCTGGTGAAAAACGAAGACGGTGCGATTGTCGGCTGTACCGCTATCTGCATGGAAACCGGTGAAACCGTCTACTTCAAAGCCAAAGCCACCATTCTGGCCACGGGCGGTGCGGGACGTATTTATCAATCCACCACCAACGCACACATCAACACCGGTGACGGTGTCGGTATGGCGCTGCGCGCAGGCGTTCCGGTGCAGGATATGGAAATGTGGCAGTTCCACCCAACCGGCATTGCTGGCGCGGGCGTGCTGGTCACCGAAGGGTGCCGTGGTGAAGGCGGTTACCTGCTGAACAAGCACGGTGAACGCTTCATGGAGCGTTATGCACCGAACGCCAAAGATTTGGCGGGTCGTGATGTCGTTGCACGTTCAATGATGGTGGAAATTCGTGAAGGTCGTGGTTGCGACGGCCCATGGGGCCCGCACATCAAACTGAAACTCGATCATCTTGGTGCTGAAGTGCTGGAGTCGCGTCTGCCGGGTATTCTTGAGCTGTCGCGTACCTTTGCCCACGTTGATCCCATTAAAGAACCGATCCCCGTCATCCCAACTTGCCACTATATGATGGGCGGCGTGCCGACCAAAGTAACCGGTCAGGCGCTGCGCGTGAATGAGCAGGGCGAAGATGTGGTGATTCCGGGTCTGTTTGCCGTCGGCGAAATTGCCTGCGTATCGGTACACGGCGCTAACCGTCTTGGCGGTAACTCGCTGCTCGATCTGGTGGTGTTCGGCCGCGCAGCCGGTGTGCATCTGCTTGAGTGCATTGAAGAGCAGGGCGAGCTGCGCGAGGCCACGCAAGAAAATATTGATGAAGCGATGGCGCGCTTTAACCGCTGGGAAAACAACACTACCGGTGAAGACCCGGTCGAAATCCGTAAAGCGCTGCAGCGCTGCATGCAGAACAACTTCTCGGTATTCCGCGAAGGTGATGCGATGCGTGAAGGTCTGGAAGAGCTGAAAGTGATTCGTGAGCGCCTGAAATCGGCGCGCCTTGATGATCGTTCGCCCGATTTCAATACTCAGCGTATCGAGTGCCTTGAGCTGGATAACCTGATGGAAACCGCTTACGCCACAGCTGTTGCCGCCAACTTCCGTACCGAAAGCCGTGGTGCGCACAGCCGCTTCGACTATCCGGAGCGCGATGATGAAAACTGGCTGTGCCACAGTCTCTATGTTCCGCAGACGGAAAGCATGACGCGCCGTGAGGTGAACATGCAACCGAAACTGCGTGCGGCCTTCCCGCCGAAAGCGCGTACTTACTAATTGCGGAGATCATCATGAGACTCGAATTTTCAATCTATCGTTATAACCCGGAAGTCGATGCCAAGCCGCGTATGCAAGAGTACACGCTGGAATCGGAAGATGGTCGCGACATGATGTTGCTGGATGCGCTGATCCGTCTGAAAGAGAAAGATCCGACGCTGGCTTTCCGTCGCTCATGCCGTGAAGGCGTGTGCGGTTCAGATGGTCTGAACATGAACGGTAAAAATGGCCTGGCGTGCATCACACCGATTTCTGCACTCGGCAACGGTTCGAAGAAAATTGTCATCCGTCCATTGCCAGGTTTGCCGGTGATCCGCGACCTCGTGGTAGACATGGGACAATTCTACGCACAGTATGAGAAGATTAAACCTTTCCTATTGAATAATGGGGAAAATCCACCGGCGCGCGAGCATTTACAGAGCCCGGCCGAGCGTGAGCATCTGGATGGATTGTACGAGTGTATTCTCTGCGCCTGCTGCTCCACTTCGTGCCCGTCGTTCTGGTGGAACCCGGACAAGTTCATCGGTCCGGCTGGCCTGTTGGCCGCTTACCGTTTCCTGATTGACAGCCGCGACACGGAAACCAATGCGCGTCTCGACAATCTAAACGATGCTTTCAGTGTTTTCCGCTGTCACAGCATCATGAACTGTGTGAGCGTGTGCCCGAAAGGCCTAAACCCAACGCGCGCTATCGGCCATATTAAGTCGATGCTGCTGCAACGCGGGGCGTAACAGTAAGTCACTGTCCGGGAACTGAGGTTCCCGGATGTTTACGGAAGCCTCTATAAGCGCGGTACTGACCACGCTTATAAAGGTTCCCTTACGAGCCAGGCGCCGGTAGCGCACAGGTTCGTATCGCTGAACTCACTACGGCAAGCCGCGTAAGCGGTAACAAATGAAACCTCATAAAAAGCAGATTAATGCTTAAGGGATCACAATGCAGAACAGCGCGATGAAACCCTGGCTGGACTCCTCCTGGCTGGCCGGCGCGAACCAATCTTACATAGAGCAACTCTATGAGGATTTCCTGACCGATCCTGACTCAGTTGATGACATGTGGCGCGAGCTGTTCCAGCAGCTGCCGGGCACTGGCGTGAAACCTGAGCAATTTCACTCCACCACGCGTGATTACTTCCGCCGCCTGGCAAAAGACGCTACGCGTTACACGTCAACCGTGACCGATCCGGCGACCAATTCTAAACAGGTTAAAGTGCTGCAGCTGATTAATGCGTTCCGCTTCCGCGGCCATCAGCATGCAAACCTCGATCCTCTTGGCCTGTGGAAGCAGGAAACCGTAGCGGATCTCGATCCGGCTTATCACGATCTGACCGACGCCGATTTTCAAGAAAGCTTTAACGTAGGTTCTTTTGCTATCGGCAAAGAAACCATGAAGCTGGCCGATCTGTTCGCGGCGCTGCAGCAGACTTATTGTGGCTCGATTGGTGCAGAGTACATGCACATTAACAACACCGATGAGAAGCGCTGGATTCAGCAGCGTTTGGAATCGGTGGTGGGCCATGCGTCTTTCAGCAGCGACGAGAAAAAAGGTTTCCTGAAAGAGCTGACCGCGGCAGAAGGCCTGGAAAAATATCTGGGTGCCAAATTCCCGGGTGCGAAACGCTTCTCGCTGGAAGGTGGCGATGCGCTGGTACCGATGCTGCGTGAGATGATTCGTCACGCAGGTAAGAGCGGCACGCGCGAAGTGGTGCTGGGTATGGCGCACCGCGGTCGTCTGAACGTGCTGATTAACGTCCTGGGTAAAAAACCGCAGGATCTGTTCGACGAATTCTCCGGCAAGCACAAAGAACATCTCGGCACCGGCGACGTGAAGTACCACATGGGCTTCTCGTCTGACGTGGAAACCGAAGGCGGCCTGGTGCATCTGGCACTGGCGTTCAACCCGTCGCATCTGGAAATCGTTAGCCCGGTCGTCATGGGTTCGGTGCGTGCGCGTCTGGATCGTCTGGCTGAACCAAGCAGCAATAAAGTTCTGCCTATCACCATACACGGTGATGCTGCAGTAATCGGCCAGGGCGTGGTGCAGGAAACCCTGAACATGTCGCAGGCGCGTGGTTACGAAGTGGGCGGTACCGTTCGCATCGTCATCAACAACCAGGTTGGTTTTACCACCTCCAACCCGAAAGATGCGCGCTCTACGCCGTACTGTACTGACATCGGCAAGATGGTGCTGGCGCCGATTTTCCACGTCAATGCGGACGATCCAGAAGCGGTGGCGTTTGTCACTCGCCTGGCGCTGGATTATCGCAACACCTTCAAACGCGATGTCTTCATCGATCTGGTGTGCTATCGCCGTCACGGCCACAACGAAGCCGATGAGCCAAGTGCCACTCAGCCGTTGATGTACCAGAAAATCAAAAAGCATCCAACGCCGCGTAAACTCTATGCCGACCAGCTGGAAAGCGAAGGCGTAGCGACTAGCGAAGATGCCACCGAAATGGTGAATCTCTACCGCGATGCGCTGGATGAAGGCGAATGCGTGGTGCCAGAATGGCGTCCGATGAGCCTGCATTCCTTCACCTGGTCGCCGTATCTCAACCACGAGTGGGATGAGAGCTACCCAGCAACCGTGGAACTGAAACGCCTGCAGGAACTGGCGCGCCGCATCAGCAGCGTACCGGAATCGGTAGAAGTGCAGTCACGCGTCGCCAAGATTTACAACGATCGTAAAGAGATGGCCGAAGGCAACAAAGCGTTCGACTGGGGCGGTGCAGAAAACCTCGCCTACGCCACGCTGGTTGACGAAGGCATTCCGGTGCGTTTGTCCGGTGAAGATACGGGTCGCGGCACCTTCTTCCATCGTCATGCGGTGATTCACAATCAGACTAACGGCTCAACCTACACGCCGCTGCACCATGTCCATAACGGTCAGGGTCAGTTTAAAGTGTGGGATTCCGTGCTGTCTGAAGAAGCGGTACTGGCCTTCGAATACGGTTACGCCACCGCCGAGCCGCGCGTGCTCACCATTTGGGAAGCGCAGTTCGGCGACTTCGCCAACGGTGCACAGGTGGTCATCGATCAGTTCATCAGCTCCGGCGAGCAGAAATGGGGCCGGATGTGTGGCCTGGTGATGTTGCTGCCACACGGTTATGAAGGCCAGGGCCCTGAGCACTCCTCGGCGCGTCTGGAGCGTTATCTGCAACTCTGTGCTGAGCAGAACATGCAGGTGTGCGTGCCTTCAACGCCAGCGCAGGTTTACCACATGCTGCGTCGTCAGGCGTTGCGCGGTATGCGCCGTCCGCTGATCGTGATGTCGCCGAAATCTCTGCTGCGTCATCCGCTGGCAATTTCCACGCTGGAAGAGTTAGCGACCGGCAGCTTCCAGCCAGCGATCGGTGAGATCGACGATTTGGATCCGCAGCAGGTTAAGCGTGTGGTGCTGTGTTCGGGCAAGGTTTATTACGATCTGCTGGAGCAGCGCCGTAAGAACGAGCAGACCGACGTGGCCATCGTACGTATCGAACAGCTCTATCCGTTCCCGCACAAAGTCGTGCAGGACGTATTGAAAAACTATGCTCATGTGCAGGATTTCGTGTGGTGTCAGGAAGAGCCGCTGAATCAGGGCGCATGGTATTGCAGTCAGCATCATTTCCGCGAAGTGGTTCCATTTGGTGCGTCACTGCGTTATGCAGGCCGTCCGGCTTCTGCTTCACCGGCCGTGGGCTACATGTCCGTACATCAAAAACAGCAGCAAGACCTGGTTAATGACGCGCTGAACCTTGGTTAATAAAAAGGAAAGAAAATGAGTAGCGTAGAAATTCTCGTTCCCGATTTGCCTGAATCCGTAGCGGACGCAACGGTTGCAACCTGGCACAAAAAACCTGGCGACTCTGTGAGCCGCGATGAAGTACTGGTTGAAATTGAAACCGACAAAGTGGTGCTGGAAGTGCCTGCTTCAGCGGACGGCATTCTGGAAGCCGTGCTGGAAGAGGAAGGGGCTACCGTGACTTCGCGCCAGATTCTGGGTCGCCTGAAAGAGGGCAACAGCGGCGGGAAAGAGACAGCGGCAAAAGCAGAAAGCAACGAGTCTACTCCGGCTCAGCGCCAGACTGCTTCGCTGGAAGAAGAGAGCAACGATGCGCTCAGCCCAGCGGTACGCCGTCTGATTGCTGAAAACAACCTTGATGCCAGCCAGATCAAAGGCACGGGCGTTGGCGGCCGTCTGACGCGTGAAGATGTGGAAAAACATTTGGCGAAGAAAGCCGACGGCGGCAAAGCTGCATCAGCGCCAGCCGCTGCCGCGGCACCGCAGGCTGCTGTGGCTAACCGCAGCGAAAAACGCGTACCGATGACGCGTCTGCGTAAGCGTGTGGCCGAGCGTCTGCTGGAAGCGAAAAACAGCACCGCTATGTTGACCACTTTCAACGAAATCAACATGAAGCCAATCATGGATCTGCGTAAGCAGTACGGTGATGCGTTTGAAAAACGTCACGGCGTGCGTCTGGGCTTCATGTCCTTCTACATCAAGGCGGTGGTTGAAGCGCTGAAACGCTTCCCGGAAGTCAACGCGTCTATTGATGGCGAAGATGTGGTTTACCACAACTATTTCGATGTGAGCATTGCGGTTTCTACCCCGCGTGGCTTGGTAACGCCTGTGCTGAAAGATGTTGATGCGCTGAGCATGGCCGACATTGAGAAGAAGATTAAAGAGCTGGCAGTGAAAGGCCGTGACGGCAAGCTGACGGTTGAAGAGCTGACCGGCGGTAACTTCACCATCACCAACGGTGGTGTGTTTGGTTCGCTGATGTCCACGCCAATCATTAACCCTCCGCAGAGCGCCATTCTGGGCATGCACGCCATCAAAGAGCGCCCAATGGCGGTCAATGGTCAGGTGGTGATTTTGCCAATGATGTATCTGGCGCTCTCTTACGATCACCGTCTGATTGATGGTCGTGAATCCGTTGGCTATCTGGTCGCGGTGAAAGAGATGCTGGAAGATCCAGCGCGCCTGCTGCTCGACGTCTAATTTCGCCGGGTGCGCGGTGATAAAGGCGCACCCAAAATCTTACCTGAATGGATAGAACATCATGAACTTACATGAATACCAGGCGAAGCAGCTGTTTGCACGCTATGGCATGCCAGCACCGACAGGCTACGCCTGCACCACGCCACGTGAAGCCGAAGAAGCCGCGTCTAAAATTGGCGCCGGTCCGTGGGTAGTGAAATGTCAGGTTCATGCCGGTGGCCGCGGTAAAGCGGGCGGCGTGAAAGTGGTTAACAGTAAAGAAGATATTCGTGCTTTCGCTGAGCATTGGCTGGGCAAACGTCTGGTGACCTATCAAACTGACGCGCACGGCCAGCCGGTAAACCAGATTCTGGTTGAAGCCGCCACTGATATCGATCAGGAGCTGTATCTGGGCGCGGTGGTTGACCGTGCAACCCGTCGCGTGATCTTCATGGCCTCGACGGAAGGCGGTGTTGAGATTGAGAAAGTGGCAGAAGAAACGCCACACTTGATCCACAAGATGGCGCTGGATCCTCTGGCAGGTCCTCAGCCGTATCAGGGGCGCGAGTTGGCATTCAAACTGGGCCTGACCGGTAAGCAAGTCAGCCAGTTCACCAAAATCTTCATGGGTCTGGCGACCATGTTCCTCGAGCGCGATCTGGCAATGGTTGAGATCAACCCGCTGGTGATCACCAAGCAGGGCGACCTGATCTGCCTGGATGGTAAATTAGGCGCAGACGGTAACGCACTGTTCCGTCAGCCGGAGCTGCGTGAAATGCGCGATCCAAGCCAGGAAGATCCACGTGAAGCGCACGCAACACAGTGGGAACTGAACTACGTTGCGCTGGATGGCAACATCGGCTGCATGGTGAACGGCGCCGGTCTGGCGATGGGCACCATGGACATCGTGAAACACCACGGTGGTGAGCCGGCAAACTTCCTTGATGTTGGCGGCGGCGCAACCAAAGAGCGCGTGACTGAAGCCTTCAAAATCATCCTGTCTGACGATGCCGTTAAAGCGGTATTCGTTAACATCTTCGGCGGCATCGTGCGTTGCGACTTGATCGCAGACGGCATCATTGGTGCGGTAGCAGAAGTGGGTGTGAGCGTGCCAGTGGTGGTACGTCTGGAAGGTAACAACGCCGAGCTGGGCGCTAAGAAACTGGCGGACAGCGGTCTGAATATCATTGCAGCAACCAGCCTGACAGACGCAGCACAGCGTGTTGTCGCTGCAGCGGAGGGTAAATAATGTCCATTTTGATCGACAAAAACACCAAAGTCATTTGCCAGGGTTTCACCGGTGGTCAAGGGACATTCCACTCTGAGCAGGCGCTGGCCTACGGTACGCAGCTGGTTGGCGGTGTCACGCCAGGCAAAGGCGGCACCACGCATCTTGGCCTGCCCGTGTTCAACACCGTGCGCGAAGCGGTAGAAGCGACTGGCGCAACCGCCACCGTGATCTACGTTCCGGCGCCGTTCTGCAAAGACGGTATCCTGGAAGCTATCGATGCGGGTATCAAGCTGATCATCACCATCACTGAAGGTATTCCAACCCTGGATATGCTGACCGTGAAAGTGAAGCTGGATGAAGCAGGCGTACGTATGATCGGCCCGAACTGCCCAGGCGTGATCACCCCAGGCGAATGTAAGATCGGTATTATGCCGGGCCACATTCACCAGCCGGGCCGCGTAGGTATCGTCTCGCGTTCAGGAACGCTGACCTATGAAGCCGTTAAGCAGACTACGGACATCGGCTACGGCCAGTCTACCTGCGTCGGTATCGGTGGTGACCCGATCCCAGGCTCTAACTTCATCGACATCCTGAAACTGTTCCAGGAAGATCCACAGACCGAAGCGATCGTGATGATCGGTGAGATCGGTGGTAGCGCGGAAGAAGAAGCGGCTGCCTACATCAAAGCACACGTGACCAAACCCGTTGTGGGCTACATTGCCGGTGTAACTGCACCGAAAGGCAAGCGTATGGGTCACGCAGGTGCCATCATTGCCGGTGGTAAGGGCACTGCTGATGAGAAGTTTGCTGCACTGGAAGCGGCCGGTGTGAAAACCGTTCGTAGCCTTGCCGATATTGGTGATGCGGTTAAAGCGGTTCTGCCCATTAAATAAGTCATCGGTCAGATGTAAAAGAGCCACCTTCGGGTGGCTTTTTTTATGTGATAACCCATCAAACCGCAGGGAAAAAAATCCTAACAACTTGAAAAACTGCGGCTATGCTTACTCTGTCATCCAGGTAAAGAAGGGAAAATTCGCTGGATTTAAGCCAAAAAGTTGAAAGATAGATTCCCGCAATGAGGTTAAATATTTGCGGGAAAGGTAATTATATTCTTAATTAAATTTTGTGGTTTTGACAATTAATTAACAACGACTTTATCAATACATATTTGGAAATTTATTGTCTTAATCCAGATCAATAATTTGCGACTTAAAGGAAACTTTACCGCTGGCAAAGCGCAACCTAACCAGTATAAATTGCGCTGCATCAATTCAGTCTTCTTCATAATTTTTCAGGAGTTTGTGTCAGGCGTTGTCATATCAATTCTGCCGCCTCCCCATATCACTCCTGCTCGAAATTGACTGAAATGATCGGATTTTCAGGGAATTTCGTCACTGTTACTCGCTCTCTTCGGGCAGCAGGTTTCTCTGTTCTATCAGTAACAAAACTGGAATCAATAATCAGTCGTTCCTGAATCTTATTCTGCGCGTCAATGTCTGTTGTTTGCCGTTGTCATCCGCAGAGCGAGTTCATGCGAGGAGCAAGGAGTCATCATGTTAGATATTGTCGAGCTGTCGCGTTTACAGTTTGCCCTAACGGCGATGTACCATTTCCTGTTCGTGCCTTTAACGCTAGGTATGGCGTTTTTGCTGGCGATCATGGAAACCGTATATGTCCTGACGGGGAAACAAATTTATAAAGATATGACCAAGTTCTGGGGCAAGTTATTTGGTATTAACTTTGCGCTAGGCGTGGCTACCGGTCTGACAATGGAGTTTCAGTTCGGTACTAACTGGTCATATTACTCCCACTACGTCGGCGATATTTTCGGTGCGCCGCTGGCCATCGAAGGCTTGATGGCGTTCTTCCTCGAATCCACCTTTGTCGGCCTGTTTTTCTTCGGCTGGGATCGCCTGGGCAAGGTTCAACACCTTGCGGTGACCTGGTTGGTGGCACTCGGTTCGAATATGTCGGCGCTGTGGATTTTGGTGGCGAACGGCTGGATGCAAAATCCCATCGCATCAGAATTTAATTTCGAAACCATGCGCATGGAGATGGTGAGTTTCTCCGAGCTGATCCTCAATCCGGTGGCGCAGGTGAAATTCGTGCACACCGTAGCTGCGGGCTACACCACCGGAGCCATGTTCATTCTTGGTATTAGCGCATGGTATCTGCTGAAAGGGCGTGATATCGCTTTTGCTAAACGCTCTTTTGCTATCGCAGCAAGTTTCGGCATGGCAGCGATTTTGTCCGTTATCGTACTGGGTGATGAATCCGGTTATGAAATCGGCGACGTGCAGAAAACCAAACTGGCCGCAATTGAAGCGGAGTGGGAAACCCAGCCGGCACCGGCCGCGTTTACCCTGTTTGGTATCCCGGATCAGGACACACAGCAAAATAAATATGCCATTCAGATCCCGTATCTGCTTGGCCTGATCGCGACGCGTTCAGTTGATACGCCGGTTACTGGGCTGAAAGATCTTTTGGCGCAGCATGAAGTGCGTATCCGTAACGGCATGAAAGCCTATGCATTGCTGAACGAATTGCGTGCAGGTAGCAAAGATCCGGCGGTGCGTAGCCAGTTTGAAGGCAGCAAGCAAGATCTCGGTTATGGTCTGCTGTTAAAACGCTATACCTCGGATGTGGCTAACGCTACTGAAGCGCAAATTCAGAAAGCAACTCAGGACTCTATCCCGCGTGTGGCGCCGTTGTACTTCGCCTTCCGCATCATGGTGCTGGGCGGTGTGTTGATGCTGGGAATCATCACTCTCTCCTTCTGGAGCGTTATTCGCAACCGTATTGGTAAATCTCGTTGGCTGATGAAAGCGGCGCTATACGGCATTCCGCTACCATGGATTGCAATTGAGTCCGGTTGGTTTGTTGCCGAATATGGTCGTCAGCCATGGGCGATTGGTGAGGTGCTGCCAACAGCGGTAGCCAACTCTTCATTGACCGTCGGCGATCTGCTGTTCTCGATGATTCTGATTTGCGGTCTCTACACCTTGTTCCTCGTGGCGGAAATGTACCTGATGTTCAAGTTTGCGCGCCTCGGTCCAAGCAGCCTGAAAACCGGCCGCTATCATCATGAAACGCTGAAATCATCATCTCAGCCGGTGCGTGGATAAGGAGAGCTACCATGTTTGACTATGAAGTTTTGCGCTTTATCTGGTGGCTGCTGATTGGCGTGTTGCTGATCGGTTTTGCGGTTACCGACGGCTTTGATATGGGCGTGGGCATGCTAACGCGTGTGCTTGGCCGCACCGATACCGAGCGCCGTATCATGATTAACAGCATTGCGCCGCACTGGGACGGAAACCAGGTTTGGCTGATCACCGCCGGTGGTGCGCTGTTCGCGGCCTGGCCGATGGTGTATGCCGCCGCCTTCTCTGGCTTCTACGTAGCGATGATTCTGGTGCTTGCTTCACTGTTCTTCCGCCCGGTGGGTTTCGACTACCGCTCGAAGATTGAGGATATGCGCTGGCGCGGCATGTGGGATTGGGGCATCTTCATTGGTAGCTTTGTGCCGCCGCTGGTGATTGGTGTAGCGTTCGGTAACCTGCTGCAAGGCGTGCCGTTCCATGCCGATGAATATCTGCGCCTCTTCTATACCGGTAACTTCTTCCAGCTGCTGAATCCGTTTGGCCTGTTAGCGGGTGTGGTGAGTGTGGCGATGATCCTGACGCAAGGGGCCACGTACCTGCAAATGCGTACAACCGGTGAATTACACCTGCGCACCCGCAGTACCGCACAGATCTCAGCGTTGGTAATGATGGTGTGCTTCGTGCTTGCCGGCGTGTGGGTGAAATATGGTATTGACGGTTATGTACTGAAAAGCGTCATCGATCATCACGCCGCATCCAACCCGCTGGGTAAAGATGTCGTGCGTGAAGCCGGTGCATGGATGGTGAATTTTGAGCAGACGCCGGTGTTGTGGCTGTTCCCGCTGTTGGGCGTCGTGCTGCCACTGCTGACCGTTCTCTGCTCGCGTTTGGAGAAAGGTGCCTGGGCATTTATCTTCTCTTCACTGACACTGGCCTGCGTCATTATGACCGCTGGTATCGCGATGTTCCCATTCATCATGCCTTCCAGCACCGTGCCGGGCATCAGCCTGACCATGTGGGATGCCACGTCTAGCCTGCTGACGCTGAAAGTGATGACCATTGCCGCCATCATCTTTGTACCGATTATCCTGGCGTACACCGCCTGGTGTTATTACAAGATGTTTGGCCGTATCACTAAAGAACACATTGAGAGCAATACGCACTCCCTGTACTGATTAAGGAGATTGAGCATGTGGTATTTTGCCTGGATTCTTGGCACCTTGCTGGCCTGTGCGTTCGGTGTGATCACGGCGCTGGCGCTGGAGCATGTTGAAGAGAGCAGCGCGAAGGATAAACAAGCCTGATGCGCGCAGTGATTCAGACACTCTATCGTCTGATGGACAAGGGCCCGTTACGGGCCCTTTCGTTGATCCTTGCGCTGTGGCTGGCGGGCTGTGTTATTTGGCAGCCCTCACGCTTTGCCGCGCGAACCAGTGATTTAGCGATATGGCATGGACTTTTGCTGATTTGGGCCGTCTGCGCTGGCGTTATTCACGGCAGCGGATTCCGTCCGCAGCGTTTACGCTGGCAGGCGCTGTTCTCTCCGCTACCGGCGGTGCTGGTACTGCTGATCGGTATCGTCTGGTTCTATCATTAAGTTCTGAATCAGGACTTAAAAATGCTGCTTTTTCAGGCGCTGACGTGAGGTTTTGTCAGCGTCAGGTCAAGAAACATCCTAAAAATCCTTCCAGTTGTTAACCTGTGATAATTATTTTCTCCTGGCTCTGGCGGACCATTCCCAAGCCAATCTCTCTTGCGTATAGTAGCAACGTTTAAAATGAGACCGGGATGTAGAGTGAGTACTACGCTGTTTCGCTGGCCGGTTCGGGTCTATTACGAAGACACCGATGCTGGTGGTGTGGTTTACCACGCCAGTTATCTTGCTTTCTATGAACGAGCACGTACCGAAATGCTGCGCCAGCATCATTTCAATCAGCAAGTCCTGTTGGAAGAGCAGGTCGCTTTTGTGGTACGACGCATGACGATTGATTTTGTTGCGGCCGCACGTCTTGACGACCTTCTGGAGATTCAAACAGAAGTCACCGCAATGACCCGTGCAACCATGACATTCTCACAGCGTATCGTGAATGCAGAAGGCAAAGTGCTAAATGAAGCAGAAGTCCTGATTGCCTGCATCAACCCACATCTAATGAAGCCAATTGCGCTTCCCAAGTCTATTGTCGCGGAGTTCAAGCAGTGACTGACATGAATGTTCTTGATTTGTTCCTGAAGGCAAGCCTTCTGGTCAAACTTATCATGTTGATTTTGATCGGCTTTTCCATTGCCTCTTGGGCAATCATTATTCAACGCACGCGCATTTTGAATGCTGCCGGGCGTGAAGCCGAAGCATTTGAAGATAAGTTTTGGTCGGGTATTGAGCTTTCACGCCTTTATCAGGAAAGCCAGGGGCGCCGTGATGAACTGGGCGGCTCTGAGCAGATTTTCTATTCGGGTTTCAAAGAGTTTGCGCGCTTGCATCGTGCCAATAACCATGCACCGGAAGCAGTGGTGGAGGGTGCGAGCCGTGCAATGCGTATTTCTATGAATCGTGAACTGGAAGCGCTGGAAAACCACATTCCTTTCCTTGGCACCGTGGGTTCCATCAGTCCGTATATTGGTCTGTTTGGTACGGTGTGGGGGATCATGCACGCCTTTATCGCCCTCGGGGCGGTAAAACAGGCAACGCTGCAAATGGTTGCACCCGGTATTGCCGAAGCGTTGATCGCTACCGCCATCGGTCTGTTTGCGGCCATTCCTGCCGTTATGGCGTACAACCGTCTGAACCAGCGCGTGAATAAACTGGAACAGGGCTACGACAACTTTATGGAAGAGTTCACGGCTATCCTGCATCGTCAGGCTTTCTCCACCGACAACACGAAGTAAGTCGAGGTTAACGATGGCCAGAACCCGTGGTCGCGGTGGACGCCGCGAACTTAAGTCGGAAATCAACATTGTTCCTCTTCTGGACGTGCTGTTGGTGTTGCTGCTCATCTTTATGGCAACGGCGCCGATTATTACGCAGAGCGTGGAAGTGGACCTGCCGGATGCAACAGACTCGAAAACCGTTTCGACCGATGATAATCCACCGGTGATTGTTGAAGTGGCGGGCATTGGGCAGTACAGCCTGGTGGTGGATCACGATCGTATGACGCAATTGCCGCCGGAACAGGTGGTAAGTGAAGCGCAGCGCCGGATTGAAGCCAATCCGAAAACGGTCTTTCTGATCGGCGGTGCGAAAGACGTCCCTTACGACGAAATCATCAAGGCGCTGAACCTGTTGCATCAGGCTGGCGTGAAATCTGTCGGTTTGATGACGCAGCCGATTTAAAGCCAACCGTTTTTGGGAACCGAGAGTGTCGAAGGCAACCGAGCAGAACGACAAGTTAAAGCGCGCGATAATCGTGTCGGTGATTCTGCACATTGTGCTGATAGCCTTACTGATTTGGAGCTCGTTTAACGAGAAAATCGAATCCAGCGGCGGTGGCGGTGGCAGTGATATTGACGCAGTAATGGTCGATTCCGGCGCCGTGGTTGAACAATATAACCGCCAGCAGAATCAGCAAAGAGACAGTCAGCGTGCCGAGCAGCAGCGTCAGAAACAGTCGCAGCAGCAGGCCGAAGAGTTACAGCAGAAACAGGCCGCCGAGCAGCAACGCTTGAAACAGATGGAAAAAGAGCGTTTGCAGGCTCAGCAAGAAGCGAAAGAGCAGGCGAAACAGCAGGCTGAGCAGCAGAAAGCCGCTGAGGCTGCCGCGAAGCAGGCGCAGGAACAGCAGAAAACTGCCGAAGCAGCTGCCGCAAAAGCCAAGGCCGATGCCAAAGCAGAAGCGGATGCGCAGGCAAAAGCTGCCGCTGATGCCAAAGCCAAAGCGGTAGAAGAGGCTAAACAAGCTGCGGCTGACGCGAAGAAAAAAGCGGAAGAGCAAGCGAAGGCTGCTGCTGCTGAAGCGGCAAAAGAGAAAGCGGCGCAGCAGGCAAAAGCCGCCGCCGAAGCGAAAGCCAAAGCGGACGCTGAAGCGAAAGCCCAGGCCGCTGCCGATGCGAAGGCTAAAGCGGCTCAGGAAGCGAAAGAAGCTAAAGAGCAAGCGGCGGCGGAAGCGAAAGAGAAAGCGGCAGCTGAAGCGAAAGCTAAGGCCGATGCGGCAGCCAAGGCAAAAGCAAAAGCGGCGGCTGATGCAAAAAAAGCCGCTGCTGAAGCGGCTAAGAACGAAAATGCGGTTGACGATCTGTTGGGTGGTTTGTCTTCTGGTAAGAATGCACCGAAAAGCGGTACCGCTTCTGGTGGCGCGGCAGGGCAGGGCAATCAGAAGAAGGCCGGAGCGTCAGGCGCAGATATCAATAATTACATGGGGCAAGTAGTCGGCGCGATTCAGAGCCGTTTCTACGATGCTGATTTGTATAAAGGTAAAGAGTGCAACCTGCGCATTAAGCTGGCACCGGATGGTTTGCTGATTGATGTTAAATCGGAAGGTGGTGATCCAGCCTTGTGTCAGGCGGCTATCGCTGCTGCGAAGCAGGCTCGTATTCCTAAACCGCCTTCTCAGGCAGTGTATGAAGTGTTTAAAAACGCACCTATGCGTTTCAAACCGGAATAATGCAGTAACGTATGGCAGGTTGAACTATGGTTAGCTTGCCGTACTCTATGAGTACTCGTGTTTTTCAGGAACTGTGCGAATTATCATGAACCTCTGGTTCAGGTAAGGGAGATAAGATGAAGCAGGCACTTCGTGTAACCTTAGGTTTTTTTGTACTGCTGTGGGCAGCTATGCTCCATGCAGAAGTACGTATTGAAATTACGCAGGGCGTTAACACCGCACGTCCTATTGGTGTGGTTCCGTTCCAATGGGCAGGCCCTGGTGCGGCACCAGAAGATATCGGCGGTATTGTAGGTGCCGACTTACGTAACAGCGGCAAATTTAACCCGCTGGATCGTTCCCGTCTGCCGCAGCAACCCGCGAGTGCGCAGGAAGTCCAGCCTGCTGCATGGAGCGCCTTGGGCATTGATGCGGTTGTAGTGGGCCAGGTAACGCCAAACGCTGACGGCAGCTATCAAATTGCCTATCAGCTGGTGGATACCGGTGGCGCACCAGGCACTGTATTGGCGCAGAACTCTTACAAAGTGACGAAGCAGTGGCTGCGCTATGCCGCGCACACCGCCAGTGACGAAGTGTTCGAGAAGCTGACCGGTATCAAAGGCGCATTCCGTACCCGTATTGCATATGTGGTTCAGACCAATGGCGGTCAGTTCCCGTATGAGTTGCGCGTGTCGGATTACGATGGCTACAACCAGTTTGTGGTTCACCGTTCACCGCAGCCATTGATGTCGCCAGCCTGGTCACCAGATGGCAGCAAAGTGGCTTACGTGACCTTTGAAAGTGGTAAATCTGCGCTGGTGGTTCAGACGCTGTCTAACGGTGCAATTCGTCAGGTCGCTTCTTATCCGCGCCACAACGGTGCGCCAGCCTTCTCACCGGACGGTTCTAAACTGGCCTTCGCGCTGTCGAAAACCGGTAGCCTTAACCTGTATGTGATGGATCTGGCTTCTGGCCAGACGCGTCAGGTAACGGACGGCCGTTATAACAGCACAGAACCGACGTGGTTCCCGGACAGCCAGACGTTGGCTTATACCTCGGATCAGGCCGGTGCGCCTCAGATTTATAAAGTTGGAGTTAACGGCGGTGCGCCACAACGTATTACCTGGGAAGGTGCGCAAAACCAGGATGCGGATGTGTCTACCGACGGCAAAACCATGGTGATGATCAGCAGCGCCGGTGGCGCGCAGCACGTCGCCAAACAGGATCTGGTAACGGGAGCCGTTCAAACAATAACGGATACGTTCCTGGATGAAACGCCAAGTCTGGCGCCAAACGGCACAATGGTAATCTATAGCTCTACTCAGGGGATGGGTTCCGTGTTGCAGTTGGTTTCAACCGACGGGCGTTTCAAAGCGCGTCTTCCGGCAACTGATGGACAGGTCAAATTCCCTGCCTGGTCGCCGTATCTGTGATGCATAGGTCCCCTGCACGGCGGGGGATTAAAATGTATGGCAAACAAAATAATAGGATAAAGAAATGCAACTGAATAAAGTGCTGAAGGGTTTGATGCTGGCTCTGCCGGTTATCGCAGTAGCTGCATGTAGCTCACACAAAAACAACAACAACGATCAGACTGGTATGGGCGCTAACGACGGTGCTTACGGTGCTGGTGCGGGCCAGAACGGTAACATGTCTTCTGACGAGCAAGCGCGCCTGCAGATGCAGCAGCTGCAGCAGAACAACATCGTTTACTTCGGTCTGGACAAGTATGACGTGCAGTCTGATTACGCTCAGATGCTGGATCAGCACGCTGCATTCCTGCGTAGCAACCCGTCTTACAAAGTGACCATCGAAGGTCATGCGGATGAGCGCGGTACCCCAGAATACAACATCGCCCTGGGCGAACGTCGTGCAAGCGCCGTTAAGATGTATCTGCAAGGCAAAGGCGTTTCTGCTGACCAGATGTCTATCGTTTCTTACGGTAAAGAAAAACCAGCTGTACTGGGTCATGACGAAGCGGCATACGCTAAAAACCGTCGTGCCGTACTGGTTTACTAAGATAATCGTATGATGAGTAACTTCAGACTTCATCTATTGAGTCTGTCGTTACTGGTTGGTTTAGCGGCCCCCTGGGCCGCTAATGCCCAGGCGTCAATCAGTAGCGTTGGCTCAGGCTCGGTCGAAGACCGCGTCACCACTCTTGAACGTATCTCTAATGCCCAGGCTCAGCTTTTGCAGCAGTTGCAGCAGCAGATGAGCGATAACCAAAGCGATATCGATTCGCTGCGCGGGCAAATCCAGCAAAACAGCTATCAGCTTAACCAGGTTGTTGAGCGCCAGAAACAGCTCTATCAGCAGATCGATAGCCTAAGCTCCGGCAGTAATGGTGCGCAGGCGAGCGGTAGTGCAGATGCGGCGGCAGGCGCAGCAGCTGCGAATAGCGCTAGCAGCGATAATGCCAGTGCGGCAGCGCCAGCTCAAACCGGCGACGCCAACACGGATTACAATGCTGCGGTTGCATTGATTCTGGAGAAGAAGCAGTACGATCAGGCCATTACAGCCCTGCAGGCTTGGGTGAAGAAATATCCTGATTCTACCTATCAGCCGAATGCCAATTACTGGCTCGGTCAGCTGTTTTACAACAAGGGTAAAAAAGACGATTCGGCCTATTATTTTGCCACTGTGGTAAAAAATTATGCGAAATCGCCAAAAGCCCCGGAAGCGCTGTTTAAGGTTGGCGTGATCATGCAAGAGAAGAACGACACGGCGAAAGCCAAAGCGGTCTTCCAACAGGTGATCAAACAATTCCCAAATAGTGATTCTGCTAAGCAGGCGCAAAAACGCCTTGCCGGGTTGTAATTTGTGCATAAAAGACCGGATTTCGTGTGATTTCTGGTCTTGCAGCATGAAAGGTAAGCGATTGAGTGATTTGGTGATAAATAAGGGTTGCGCCGCCCCGCTAAATCAGTAATATATGCCGCCGTTGCCGGGACATATCTTAACAAGTATCGGCAGCACTGAAGATGGGTCGTTAGCTCAGTTGGTAGAGCAGTTGACTTTTAATCAATTGGTCGCAGGTTCGAATCCTGCACGACCCACCATCTCAACCCGTTGTTAGTGAGATGATTTCTTCAGTAAGCTTCACAACCTTGATGGGTCGTTAGCTCAGTTGGTAGAGCAGTTGACTTTTAATCAATTGGTCGCAGGTTCGAATCCTGCACGACCCACCATCAAATCAGGTTGTAAGCCCCCAGCGGGTCGTTAGCTCAGTTGGTAGAGCAGTTGACTTTTAATCAATTGGTCGCAGGTTCGAATCCTGCACGACCCACCAGTTATGTAGAAAGGCGCCCTAAAGGCGCCTTTTTGCTTTTCTATGTTTTTTAAATGTTAGGTCCTTTCGGCTGTTGACTCGGTTTACTTGCTCTTAACCGGCGTCAGACTTTTCCAAATATGCAGCACCGCATAGCTGCGCCACGGTCGCCAAACCTGCGATAACTGCTCCGCCACTTTGGCACTCACGCCGCCGAGATTATTACGAATCGCAATGTCCTCTTTGGGAAACGCATCAGGCCAACGCAGCGCGCGCATCGCAATATAACTCGCCGTCCACGGCCCAATCCCTTTCAGCGCCAGCAACTGCTGCTGAACCACATCAGGATTCACCGCTCCGTTAAAGCGCAAGGCACCAGAAGTACACGCCTGCGCCAATGCCTGAATAGCATGAGAACGCGCACTCACAATCCCAAGGCTAGCGATATCATCAATGCTTGCCGCCGCCAGCGCCTCGGCATTGGGCGGCAGACGAGACAGCTCTGGCCACGGCGTTGCCAGCGGTTCGCCAAAGCGTTGTGCCATGCGACTACTCAGCGTCGTTGCGGCTTTCACCGTCACTTGTTGGCCGAGTATCGCCCGAACACCTAGCTCGAAGCCGTCAAACGCACCAGGAACGCGTAAACCGGGAAAGCGCGATAAACTCTCCGCCAGCAGCGCATCGTGGCTGAGGTGCTCTGCTATGCGCTGTGGCTGCGCATCCAAATCAAACAGATCGCGCAGACGACGTAACAGGGCGGGCAGTACCGGCGTTAGCGAAGTCGTGAATTGCACGTTCAATGACTGTTTCTCTGCGAGATGGCTCACGCGCACCCAACCGCGACAGCCGCCCAGCGCCACGGTGCGGTGATACAGGCCGTCGTTGACCCATTCCACCTCTTTCATTACGCGCTGCTGCAGGAAATCGAGCATCGCATCCCAATCGTAAGGCGGCCGATAACTGAGGCGCAGTTCGGCGCTTTCCTGCACCGAAGTAGTAGAATCGGGCTGACTCTGCTTGCGCAGGCGGGAAGGTGTCATGCGGTAGCGCGCCTGAAACACATCATTAAAACGTCTCAGACTACGGAAGCCGCTGGCGTAGGCAATTTCCGTTACCGGTAGCGAGGTTTCCGTCAGAAGCTGCTTAGCGAGCAGCATACGGCGCGTCTGACGCAATTCTAAGGGCGAAACACCGAGCTCCTGCTGCACCACACGCCGTAATTGACGTTCGCTGAGGTTGAACTCGCTGGCGATCTCTGCGAGCGTCTCCTGCTCTTCCAGCAAGCCCTCTTCAATACGGCGGATCAAACGATCGGCAATGCGATGATGACTATCCACCGGCGCAAAACCGGGCGCCAGTTCCGGGCGACAGCGTAAGCATGGTCGAAAATGCGCTTTCTCGGCGGCTTCTGCGCTGCTGAAAAACAGGCAGTTCTTCTGCATCGGTGCTTTCACCGGACAGATCGGTCGGCAATAAATGCCGGTTGACGTTACGCCGACAAAAAACAGCCCGTCAAAGCGACTATCGCGCGAGGTTAGCGCCTGGTAAGCAATTTCAGGATCAAACATCATCATCTCCAGCAAATAAACGGCATGGTCGCGCAAGCTCAACCGGAAAACTCGCTGCTTTCGGACAGCTAACCAGTTTATGCTGATGACCGAAAACAGCCAGTTTCTTGCGGCGGAAATGCGATAATCGCTAACAGAGATTACGCCGGAGGTGCACTATGTATCATGCCAAAATTATCGCCACCCCTGTTGGGGAGCTCACGCTTATTGCTACTGACAACGGATTGTCGGCCATTCTGTGGGAAAACGAAGGTTCGCAGCGCGTGCCGTTAACGCCGATCAGCCGTAACGATCAACACCCGATACTCTGTGAGGCAGAACGCCAGCTGCGCGAATATTTCGCCGGTGAACGCCAGCAGTTTGATATGCCGTACGACACGGTAGGCACCGAATTCCAGAAAAAAGTGTGGCAAGCGTTACTCACTATTCCGTTTGGTGAAACCCGTAGCTATCAGCAAATCGCCGAACAAATTGGCAATCCCAAAGCGGTGCGCGCGGTAGGGGCGGCGAACGGTAAAAACCCGCTTTCGATTATGGCGCCGTGCCATCGCGTGATTGGCAGCAACGGAAAACTGACCGGCTTTGCGGGCGGTCTCAGCGTTAAAGCGTTCCTGCTTGAACTGGAAAGCCCACAGAAATCTATCGGCAGCGTATTGTTGCTATAGAGCGCGCAAAAAAGAGACGACACTCTCGTGTATTTCCGCTATCGTGTTTAGCATATAAAACACGATGGCGGTTTTAATGCCGCATCATCGCCGCAGTAGGCGATTTTGTTAAATTGAGAAAACGAGAGCCGTGTCATGAGTCTGATGTTTGATCCTGAAAACGCGATCTATCCTTTCCCGCCGAAACCGGCGCGTCTCAGTGTGGATGAAAAATCCTACTACAAGAACGAAATCAAACGCTTGCTAAAAGAACGTGATGCGGTGATGGTGGCCCATTATTACACCGATCCAGAGATTCAGGCGCTGGCGGAAGAGACCGGTGGCTGCGTATCAGACTCGCTGGAAATGGCGCGTTTCGGCAGCACGCATCCAGCAAAAACCTTGCTGGTGGCGGGCGTGCGTTTTATGGGCGAAACAGCAAAAATCCTCAGCCCGGAAAAAACCGTGCTAATGCCTACGTTGCAGGCGGAATGTTCGCTTGACCTTGGTTGCCCTATTGAAGAGTTCAACCGCTTCTGCGATCAGCATCCCGATCGCACCGTGGTGGTGTATGCCAACACCTCGGCGGCGGTTAAAGCGCGCGCCGATTGGGTGGTGACGTCGAGTATTGCGGTTGAACTGATTGAACATCTGGATAGTCTCGGCGAGAAAATCATCTGGGCGCCGGATCGCCATCTTGGCCGTTACGTCACGCAGAAGTCCGGTGCCGATGTACTGTGCTGGCAGGGCGCGTGCATCGTGCATGACGAATTCAAAACCCAGGCGCTGCAACGTATGAAAGCGCTCTATCCGGATGCGGCGGTGTTGGTGCATCCTGAATCACCGCAGGCGATTGTCGATTTAGCCGATGCGGTCGGTTCCACCAGCCAGCTGATTCAGGCGGCGCAGAGCCTGCCGCATCCGCAGATGATCGTCGCCACCGATCGCGGCATCTTCTATAAAATGCAGCAGGCGGTACCGAATAAAGAGCTGCTGGAAGCGCCAACCGCCGGTGAAGGCGCCACTTGCCGCAGCTGTGCGCACTGTCCGTGGATGGCGATGAACGGCCTTAAAGCTATTGCCGAAGGATTAGCACGCGGCGGCAGCGAGCATGAAATTCATGTTGAAGACGCGCTGCGTGAGGCTGCGTTGATCCCACTCAATCGCATGCTATCTTTCGCTGCAGATCTTAAACTCAAGGTAAAAGGGAACGCATGACGCGTACCCTGCATATTTAGGCTATAGGTACCTCACATGGACTTCTTTAGCACACAAAATATTCTGGTTCACATTCCGCTGGGCGTTGGCGGCTACGATCTGTCGTGGATTGAAGCCGTCGGCACCGTCGCGGGCCTGTTGTGTATCTGGCTAGCCAGCCTCGAAAAAATCATTAACTACTTTTTCGGCCTGATCAACGTCACGTTGTTTGCGGTGATCTTCTTCCAAATTCAGCTTTACGCTAGCCTATTGCTGCAGCTGTTTTTCTTTGTCGCCAACGTCTATGGCTGGTATGCATGGAGCCGACAAACCAGCAATAACGAAACCGAGTTGCGAATCCGCTGGCTGCCGCTGCCGAAAGCGATGGGCTGGGGCGTTGCATGCGTGTTAGCGATAGCGCTAATGACGGTTTACATCGACCCGGTTTTTGCCTTCCTGACCAAAACGGCGGTGGGCATTATGCAGAGTGTCGGCCTGAACGTCGCGATGCCACAATTGCAGCCGGATGCGTTCCCGTTCTGGGATTCATGCATGATGGTGCTGTCGATTGTGGCGATGATTTTGATGACGCGTAAATACGTCGAGAACTGGCTGCTTTGGGTGGTCATCAACGTCATCAGCGTGATGATCTTCGCGCGCCAGGGCGTGTATGCGATGTCGCTTGAATACGTCATTCTCACGCTGATTGCGCTTAATGGTTCGCGGCTGTGGATGCAAAGCGCACGCGAACGGGGCTCGCGTGCGCTGTCACATTAATGATGATGGGCGTGGCCTTCCAGCGCGGTATGATCATGATGATCGTGCTGCGCGGAATGGCCATCTAAACCGAGCTCACAATCTGTTCCGCTACACGGCTGATACTCCATCTGTACCGTGGCATGGGCAATCTGATAATGCTGGTGCAAAAAGTGATGTATACGCTGTAGCAGGCCGTCGTGATCGTAAGGCGGAATGACCTGCACATGTAACGTCAACACCGGTTTTTCGCCCACTTGCCAAAGATGCACGTGATGCACATTACGCACTTCATCAATAGTGCGTGTGAGCTCGCGTGAAAGTTTATTGGCATCAATATGGGCTGGCGCGCCTTCCAGTAACTCATGCAGACTTTCGCGCAGTAACGACCAGGCGCTCCGCACCACCAGCAATGACACCAGCAGCGACAAAATCGGATCGATTGGCGTCCAGCCGGTCAGCATAATGATCACGGCGGCGACAATCGCACCAACCGAACCGAGTAAATCGCCGAGCACGTGCAGCGCTGCAGCGCGCACGTTGAGATTTTTCTCTTCACTGCCGCGATGCAGCAGCCAGAATGACAGCAGGTTAGCCAGCAGCCCGGCAATGGCGATACCGAGCATCAAACCGCCAGCAATCGGCTGTGGCTGATAGAAGCGACGTAGCGCCTCCCAAACAATCAGAACCGTAATCACCAGCAGCGCAATGGCATTGACGAACGCCGCCAGCGTGGTCAGACGCAGCAAGCCAAAGGTATGACGCGCGTTAGGTTTGCGTTGGGCAAACTGTACGGCCAGTAATGCCATTAGCAGCGCAGCAGCATCGGTCAACATATGTCCAGCATCGGCCAGTAGCGCCAGCGAGCCGGAAACGATCCCGCCGACCACTTCGGCCACCATAAACAGCGCCGTTACGCCGAATGCAGCCGCCAGTCGCGTGCGGTTGCTGTTAGATGCGCTGTGCGAGTGAGTGTGTGCCATAATTTTCCAGTTGTTTAAGTAACCTGTTTGTTAATGATATCAGTAAATTGAGATCATCAACGTTCAACTGCTGCTGTCTAGCCTGTGCGATCAGCTGCTGGCACTGCTCGGCAACCTCATCAATGCCCAGCATTAGCCAGCTTCCTTTCATCCGGTGCGCAGCGTGCTCCAGCTCGGCCCAATTCTGCGTATGGTGGGCTTTTAACAGCGCATCGCGATCCTGTTGCAGCGTGCGCTGCAATGTTTGCCCGATACGGGGGATAAAAGCTGGATTGTTTTGCGCCAGAGTCAGCAGACTGTTTGGCAGCACTTCCAGGGGATCCTTTACCGCGCGCGCCAGCAGCGGCGCCAGATGATCGAGTTCGATGGGTTTAAGCAGCAACGCTTCATCGTTCCGCAGCGCCATTTTCAACAGCTGCACATCGGCGGAACAGAGCACGCGTAGCATGGTTTTACCACGCTGGCGCTGACGACGGCGCAGGATGCGCAGCAGGGTCAAACCATCGGGACGTGGCATCATTTGATCAATAAACAGAAGGTCAAACGGCATCCGGGCATCGGCCTGCAGCAGCCTGCGGCCATCTTCAAACACCTCAGCCTGCACCCCAAAGTTCGCCAGCTGCTGCTGCATCACTAAAAGATTGGTGGGATGATCGTCAACGATTGCGACACGTAATTGGGGATAATGTGGCCAGCTTTCCGCACGTTCAGTCAACGGCTCATCACTTAATACCAGCGGGAGCTGCACGCTTACCGTGGTGCCGTGGCCTGGCGCTGAGGTAAGCGCCAGCGAACCGCCCATGCGTTGCACGATTTCGCGACAGATAAACAGACCTAGCCCGCTGCCTTGTACCGCATGACTTTTGCCGGACGGCGCCTGATACCACGGCTCGAACAGCTGCGCCTGCTCGCTGAACGGAATACCGCTACCACTGTCGGCCACGGTAAGCTGGATATGTTGATCAACGGCCAGCGTAATGCGCACTTCTCCCTCGCGGGTAAACTTCAGCGCGTTAGCCACCAGATTATTCGCCACCTGCTGCAGGCGATCGCCATCCAGCAGCACGCAGGTCGGCAGCGGCGTGAGCGCATCAGCGACCAAATTCGGTCCCGCATCCCGCATTAAAGGGTGGTAGAACTGCTGCTGCTGGTGCAGCCAATGCGCCAGGTTAAGCGGACGTGGTGCGAGGCGGAAACTTTGGCTTTCAATCCTCGCGTGATCCTGTAAATCGTTAAGCAGCGCCATCAGCGATCGCGCGCTGCTGTGCATCAGCGTTAATCGTTCACTCGGATGCTGCTGCTGTTCCAGCTCCAGCAAGCCGAGGATCGCCTGCATCGGCGTGCGCAATTCATGGCTGGCGGTGGCGAGAAATTGGCTTTTGGCGGCATTGGCGCGCTCGGCCTGCTCCCGCTGCAGCCTATCGCGGCGCTGTTGCCAATAGCGCCGCAGCAGGAGCGCCAGCAGCAGCAGGATAGTAATGCCAGCCGCAATGAGGATCATCAGCGGGATATTACGCATCGCCATAGTGGTGCCCGGCTGCGGAGGCTGCGACCAGCTCAGGCGCATTTGGCTCAGCGTATCAGAGGGGATCTGCTGCAGCGCGTGATCGAGCAGCGCACGCAGTTCCGGCTGCGCAACGCTAACCTGTGGCGCCAGTGGCCAGGCAATATCGCTGGCGGCGAAAGCCAAATGAATACGATTGTCGGCATGGCTCGCCATACGCCAGCGGGCGGAAAGGACATTATCGACTAACGCATCAATCTGGCCGTTATTTAGCGCCTGCCAGAGCTGTGCACGATCGTCAAAAAGCTGTGGCGTGATGCTGGAGGGCAGTAAACGCTGCGCCAAATCGCCACGCAATACGCCCACACGCTGTCCTTGCAGGGATTGCCAACTCATTGGTGGATGCGTTGAGAGCGTGTAAATTCCCCAAATCGCACGCCACACTGGCAAGGTATTGCTGCTGGCATCGTCGCCGAACAGCGGCTGCAACAGGTTTAGCATGACCTGCTGCTGCTGCAATAACGTGGCGGCCTGTTGCGCATTGTTAACCCAGCGCGGCGTAAAATGCAGGCCGGTACTTTGGCTTAGCGCATTGAGTAAATCGATGCCAAAGCCTCGTGCATTGCCGCTGCTATCGCGGTAGCTCCATGGTGCATTATCGGCTTCGACCGCGTAAGGAATCTCTCTATGCTGCGTTAGCCACTGTTTCTCGCTGGTGGAAAGCATCAGCGTTTGCGTGTCCTGATAACGCAGCAGCGGCGGACTCCAGCGCTGCTGCACGCGATTGCTAAACTCGGCAGGCAGCAAACGAAGCTGGCCGTTAAGCCAGTGAATCAAGGCGGCGTCTTTGGCCAGTGCGCGTAACGTCAGCTCACCCGCACCGGGATCGGCAGCAATCTGGTAAATTTGTCCCTGTTGCAACTGGTCAAGCAGAAAACCTGCGCTGGCGTCATCGGCAATCAGATAATCACTTTGTTGGTTAAGCAGCGCGTATAGCGCCTGCAAATCGCCCGGTAAGCTATGCCAGCGATGCTGCTGCACAAACGCGGTTGGCAGCTGCGCGAGCGTGGCATCGGCAATGGTGAGCTGTGCGGTATCGCTGTTGAACATCACCGCACGCTGATTATCGCGATTGCGATAGATGCGAATCGGGCTGCTGTACCAGCTATCGCTGAGAAGCACCTCAGGAGGTGAGGCGGCGTGCTCGGTGCTTAACACGAAATCCACGTCGCCGCGCTGTAGCGCCGCCAGCTGCTGCGCGCGATCCGCATAGCTTTGCAGCGTAAAGCGAGTGCCGGTGAGCTGACTGAGTGCGCTGAGATAATCGGCATCAATACCCCAGATGCGATCGCCAATACGCATCGCCCAGGGGGCGCTATTCTGCGCTGGTACCGCCACCCGTAATGTCGCGCCAGACCATGGCTCGGCATGCGGCGCGGGCATCATCGCGGGTAACATCACGCTGCTGGCGGGTAGCAAATCGGCTCTCGCTGGCAGACTCAGCAATAGCAAAACCAATAGAAACAGTTTTCTCACTGCTGCGCTTTCCACAGCTCGGCCAGCTCAACCACCGAGTGCACGCCGGTTTTTTCCAGGATGTTCTTCTTATGGGTGCTGACGGTTTTATTGCTGATATGCAGCTGTTCGCCTATCTGCAAATTTGACAGTCCGCGTACCAATAGCGCAACGATCTGCTGCTCTTTCTCGGTCAGCGGCAGTTCGATACGTTCAGGTAGCGGTGGAAAAGCCTGTTGACCGCCCAGCACCGCCAGAATCGCACTCAATAATTGCGCCATACTTTGGCTTTTCACCACGTAACCGGCGGCGCCGAGTGAAACCGCAGTGAGCAGCGTGTGGCGGCTCTGCTGTGCTGAATAGATCAGCACGGGGCAATGCGGATGGCGCATGCGTAAACGGCGAAGCAGCTCCAACCCGTCGCAATCCGGTAAGCCGATGTCGAGCACAATCAAATCGATGGCGTGACGCTGCAACAGCTGCCGCGCCTGAGCTTCATCGCCAGCGGCATGGATGTTGAGCGTAATGGGGGCGTTGACGCAGGCCGCTTCCAGTGCGACTTCGACTAACGGGTGATCATCAATAAGCAGCAGTGAAGCCATGAACCATTTCCTGTGAATTTCATTGCTTCAGCATAGCGGAAAAGGGCACCGGGCAAAATAAAAGGGAGAGCCGAAGCTCTCCCTTATTAAAACTGCGGGTAAGCTTATTGAGAAGTACCATCAGTTTTGTGTTTAACGTGGCCGCCACCTTCTTTAGTGTCGACTTTCTTATTCATATCCGGGCATTTGCCATCTTTACACATGCTGTTTTTGTGAACCTGGCTTGCTGACATATTGCTTGAATCAGTGCCTGAGGTTGTCGCGCTATTAGTATTGGTGCTGCCGTTGTTGATTTTACTGTTATCAACGTTATTCGGTGGCAGGTTCTGTTTTGCATCGCCTGCTGCTGCGCCCGCTTCAGCTGCAGCATTAGCTGCGCCATTATTGTCTGAAGAGTTATCTGCAGCCATGACCGCACCGCTACTTAAAGTCATCGCTGCCGTCAGAAAGATAATTGCAAACTTATTCATCATTATGCTCCGGTAATTAATGGATAGTTGCCGTCTAACACCGGCTGGTGTTGATTGACGAAAATAGCGTGCCGCGATGGAATAAAATTCCACCTTATACGCTTCGCTTAAATATTAAATTTTGCAAACACATCGATCCTTAGTGCTTACATTTAAAAAGCTTAGCGCAGGGATGGGTAAATGCAAATTTGAGATGTACATTTAACCTCCGCGCGTAATTTACACCCGACGCACGAAGGGCTAAAGTGGGCGGGTTGCGCCCGGCGGACGTTGGGCCAGAAATTTGAATGGAATTATGTATGGATTACCAGAACGACGATTTGCGCATCAGAGAGATCAAAGAGTTACTTCCTCCTGTTGCCTTGCTTGAAAAATTCCCCGCCACCGATAAAGCTGCCGAAACCGTTGCCCAATCACGTCAGGCGATTCACCGCATTTTGCACGGTCAGGATGATCGTTTGCTGGTGGTCATCGGTCCTTGCTCAATTCATGATACTAAAGCGGCGAAAGAGTATGCGGCGCGCCTGCTGCAACTGCGTGAAGAGCTCAAAGATGATTTAGAAGTGGTGATGCGCGTGTATTTTGAAAAACCGCGTACCACGGTCGGCTGGAAAGGGCTGATCAACGATCCCTTTATGGATGGCAGCTTCCAGATCAACGACGGTCTGCGCCTGGCGCGCAAGCTGCTGGTGGATATCAACGATATGGGTTTGCCGGCGGCGGGTGAGTTCCTCGATATGATCACACCGCAATATATGGCCGATCTGATGAGCTGGGGCGCGATTGGCGCGCGTACCACCGAATCACAGGTGCATCGTGAACTCTCTTCTGGCCTTTCGTGCCCGGTTGGTTTCAAAAACGGCACCGATGGCACCATTAAAGTGGCGATTGACGCCATTGGTGCGGCCAGCGCGCCACACTGCTTCCTCTCCGTCACCAAGTATGGCCACTCGGCCATTGTCGAAACCAGCGGTAACGAAGATTGCCACATCATTCTGCGCGGCGGCAAAGAGCCGAACTACAGCGCTGAACATGTAGCCGCGGTGAAAATCGGTCTGGAGAAAGCGGATCTGCGTCCACAGGTGATGATCGACTTTAGCCATGCCAACAGCAGCAAGCAGTTCCAGCGTCAGATGGTGGTTGCTGACGACGTGGCGCAGCAGATTGCGGGCGGCGAGCAGGCGATTACCGGCGTGATGATTGAGAGCCATCTGGTAGAAGGTAACCAGAGCCTCGAAAGCGGTAAAGCGCTGGTGTATGGCCAGAGCGTGACCGATGCGTGCATCGGCTGGGCAGATACCGAGAAAGCATTGCGTCAACTGGCGCAGGCGGTTAAACAGCGTCGCGGTTAATCGCGGCGTGCAATAAAAAAGGCCAGACGCGAGTCTGGCCTTTTTGCGTTTCAGCGTTCGCTTACTTGGCTTTACCCTGGTTGGCAACGGCTGCTGCTTTCGCAGCGATCTCGTCAGCATCACCCAGATAGTAACGTTTGAGCGGCTTGAAGTTTTCGTCGAACTCATACACCAACGGCACGCCAGTTGGGATGTTCAGTTCAAGGATTTCATCTTCGCTCAGGTTATCGAGGTATTTTACCAGTGCGCGCAGGGAGTTACCGTGTGCGGCAACGATCACTTTCTCACCGCTCTTGATGCGCGGCAGAATGCTTTCGTTCCAGTAAGGAATAACACGTTCGATGGTCAGCGCCAGGCTTTCGGTGGTTGGCAGCTGCGCGTCAGTCAGTGAAGCGTAACGCGGATCGTGGCCTGGGAAACGCTCATCAGCGCGGTCCAGTTCCGGTGGCGTGATGGCAAAGCCACGACGCCACTGTTTAACTTGCTCGTCACCGTATTTAGCGGCGGTTTCTGCTTTATCCAAACCTTGCAGCGCACCGTAGTGACGCTCGTTCAGACGCCAGGTTTTCTCAACCGGCAGCCAGGCCTGATCCAGTTCATCCAGCACGTTCCACAGCGTGTGGATAGCGCGCTTCAGCACTGAGGTGTAAGCAAAATCAAACACGAAACCTTCTTTCTTCAGCAGCTGACCAGCTGCTTTGGCTTCCGTGCGACCTTTGTCAGACAGATCCACGTCGTACCATCCGGTGAAGCGGTTTTCCTGGTTCCACTGGCTTTCGCCGTGTCGCACCAGTACCAGCTTAGTTACGGCCATAGCTTTACTCCTTAATGCTCGATTTACGATTAGTATTGAAACCGGCTGCGGCCGCCTAAGAAGCGGCTCACTAATAGCGCCATACCATAGCCGAAAACAGCGCACTGCGTAAGCCTGTCGGTGACGCAGTGCGCGTTTTTCATCCGGCGGCTCAGTGCGGCGTGAAGCGATAACGCGTCACGGACTGCCAGCTGTCGCCAGGTTGCAGCCAGCAATCGGGCTGCGGCCATTCAGCATGGTTGGGCGAATCCGGTAAAAATTCACTTTCAAGAGCAATGCCCTGGAAAGCAGTATAGCTGTCTTGCTCACGGGCGCGGGTGCCCGCTAAATAGTTACCCGTATAAAATTGCAGCGCCGGTGCGGCGGTAAAAACGCTCAACTCCAGCTTGCCATCCGCAGACCACAAATGGGCCGCGGGCTGGCTGCTGTCGCCTGCCGTGTTGAGTAAAAAGGCATGGTCATAACCTTTCACCGCTTTTTGATCGTCATCGGCAAGGAACTCATCAGCGACGCGCTTCGGCTGGCGGAAATCAAAACTGTTTCCAGCCACTTCTTTCAGCGGCGCGTTGGGGATTCCCTCGCTATCCACCGGCAAGTAACGATCGGCGTGCAGTTGTAAGCGATGCTGGCGCGCATCGCCATGATGCGCATCAAGGTTAAAGTAAGCATGATTGGTCAGATTGACCGGGCAGGGTTTATCCGTCTTCGCTTCATAGCGAATCGACAGGCAATTATCATCATCCAGGTGATAGATCACGTCAGCAATCAAATTGCCGGGATAACCCTGATCGCCATCGGGCGAATCGAGGCGATAGTGCACCTCGCTTTCGCTCTGGCTAAGAATTTGCCAGCGACGTTTATCAAAACCTTCCGGTCCGCCGTGCAGCTGATGTGCACCTTGATTAGCGGCCAGCAGCAGATTAAGCGGCTTAAGTTCTGCCGAGGCGATGCGGTTGGCGTAGCGGCCGATGGTAGCGCCGAGATAGGCATCCTGATGCAGATAATCGGACGGTGTGGCGCAGCCGAGCAGCGCTTCACGCACGCTGTGATCGCGCATTGGCACGCGTGCCGATAGCCAGGTGGCGCCCCAATCCATAAAGGTGGCGACCATGCCGTTGCGATTGCGCAACACGGTGATGCGCCACGGTTGCCCATCTGGCGCGTGTGAATTAACGTCAGTTACCATTGGCCTGCTCCTGCGGAGGCTTTGCACACGTAGAAGGTTTCTTTAATGCCGGTTTGCGCTTCATACTTTGCGGCCACTGCCGCCTTCACGGCATCGACCAGATCGATTGGCATCAGCGCCACAATACAGCCGCCGAAACCGCCGCCGGTCATGCGCACGCCGCCGCGCGGGCCGAGCTCTGCTTTCACAATTTCAACCAGCTGATCGATTTGCGGTACGGTGATTTCAAAATCATCACGCATCGAGGCATGTGATTCAGCCATCAGTTCGCCCATACGCTTCAGATCGCCCGCGCTTAAGGCATCGGCCGCTTCCAGCGTACGCGCATTTTCCGTAATGACGTGGCGCACGCGCTTCGCTACCAGCGCATCCAGCTCACCTTCGGAGGCTGCAAACTCCTCCAGCGTGACATCACGCAGTGCGGGTTTGTTGAAGAAGCGGGCGCCGGTTTCACACTGTTCGCGACGCGTATTGTATTCGCTGCCCACCAGGGTGCGCTTGAAATTAGAGTTGATGATCACCACCGCGATGTCTTCCGGCATGGAGACCGCGCGCGTACCCAGCGTGCGGCAATCGAGCAGCATGGCGTGATCGGGTTGGCCGAGCGCAGAAATCAGCTGATCCATAATGCCGCAGTTACAGCCTACAAACTGGTTCTCGGCTTCCTGACCGTTCACCGCAATGGCGGCGCCGTCCAGCTTCAACGCATACAGCTGCTGGAACACGGTGCCGACCGCCACTTCCAGAGATGCCGATGAACTTAAGCCTGCGCCCTGTGGCACGTTGCCGCTGATCACCATATCCACGCCGCCAAAGCTGGCATCGCGTTTCTGCAGATGTTTCACCACGCCGCGCACGTAGTTGGCCCACATCGGCTCTTTTAACGGCTCAATGGGTGCATCCAGCGAGAAACTGTCTTGCTGATTGTCGTAATCAACGGCAATCACGCGCACTTCACGATCATCGCGTTTGGCGCAGGCAATCACGGTTTGATAATCGATGGCGCACGGCAGCACGAAGCCATCGTTATAGTCAGTGTGTTCGCCGATCAAATTCACGCGGCCCGGCGCCTGAATGCTGTGGGTGGGTTGATAGCCGAAAGTGTCAGCGAAAACCTGTTGAGTAATGGATTTTAATGACATTTATTGCGCCTCGCGGAAATGGACATCGCTGACAGAACGCAGACGTTCAGCTGCCTGTTCCGCCGTTAAATCACGTTGGGTTTCGGCCAGCATTTCATAGCCAACCATAAATTTGCGCACCGTGGCTGAACGCAGCAGCGGTGGATAGAAATGGGCATGCAGCTGCCAGTGATCGTTGGCTTCACCGTTAAACGGCGCACCGTGCCAACCCATCGAATAGGGGAATGAGCACTGGAACAGGTTATCGTAGCGGCTGGTCAGCTGCTTGAGCGCCAGCGCCAGATCGGTGCGCTGCGGTTCCGTTAAATCGGTAATGCGCTTCACATGGGCTTTTGGCAGCAGCAGCGTTTCAAACGGCCAGGCGGCCCACCAGGGCACGACCGCCAGCCAGTGCTCGGTTTCCACCACCGTGCGGCTGCCATCTTTCAGTTCGCGCGCCGCATAATCAACCAGCAGCGGCGAACCTTTCTCATCAAAATAACGGCGCTGATTGTTGTCTTCTTTTTGCGCTTCGTTAGGTAAGAAACTGTTGGCCCAAATCTGGCCGTGCGGATGGGGATTAGAGCAGCCCATCGCCGCACCTTTGTTTTCGAACACCTGAACCCAAGGGTAATGCTGCCCGAGGTCGGCGGTCTGTTCCTGCCAGGTACGCACAATGTCTTCCAGGCCGCTCAGCGGCAGCTCAGGCAGCGTTTTGCTGTGGTCCGGCGAGAAGCAGATTACGCGACTGGTGCCGCGCGCGCTTTCGCAGCGCATCAACACATCTTCGCTCTGCGGCGCGTCGGGCGTATTGGTCATCAGCGCAGCAAAGTCGTTGGTAAAGACATAGGTGCTTTTGTAGTTGGGATTTTTGTCGCCGGTAATGCGGGTGTTTCCAGCACACAGGAAACAATCAGGATCGTGAGCGGGCAGCTGTTCCAGCGCCGGCGTTTCCTGCGCGCCCTGCCACGGACGCTTAGCGCGATGCGGCGAAACCAGCACCCATTGGTCGATCAATGGGTTATAGCGGCGATGCGGATGATCAACCGGGTTAAATTTTTCCATGATAAGTCCTGGTAAACGGCAAAAAGATAAAAATGATTTTGATCAAAGTAGCACAAAGACCCGCGTGAAAGCGTGATCCAGTCTGGATAAATGGTATCGTTTACACAAGGTGACGATTCTCATTTTGTGGGGTTATCGCGTGTGATTGTTGATTTACCAGGCAATGAAATGGTAGCGGTTACATTAAGGGGGGATTTTAATTCCGGTGCGCATGAATGCGCATCCTACTAAGCGCTTTCGTAGGGTCGCCATTAATGGCGACCGCCAATTACCGCAGTGCTTCCTGCAGGAAACCGTAACCCTGTTCTTGCGCGACAAAACTTAAGCGATGCGTGATGCACTGCGGAGCATCTTCGGCATGATGGGACACAAACAGCAGCTGTGTACGGCCTTCACCAATCAGCACATCGACAAAGCGACGCACCAGCTGGCGGTTTATCGGATCAAGTCCTTGCAGTGGTTCATCGAGGATCAGCAGCGTGGGATGTTTGACCAGCGCACGCGCAATCAGCACCAGCCGCTGTTGTCCCCACGACAAACTGTGAAATGGCGCGTCGGCCAGCTGATTATCCATGCCGAGCAGCGCCAGCCACTGCCGCGCCAGGGCTTTTTGCCGATCGGACACCGCTTGATACAGGCCAATGGAATCGAAGAAACCGGAAAGCACCACCGTGCGCACATTGCAGCTGACGCGATAATCAAGGTGCAAGCTGCTACTAACGTAGCCGATATGCTGCTTGATATCCCAGATGGTTTCGCCGCTGCCGCGTCGGATACCGAATAGCGTTAAATCGTTGCTGTATCCCTGCGGATGATCGCCGGTGACCAAACTGAGCAGGGTCGATTTTCCTGCGCCGTTCGGCCCAACAATCTGCCAGTGTTCACCGGGATTCACCTGCCAGGTTAAACCATCAATTACCGCTTTATCGTTGTACGACACCACGCCGTTACGCAGTATCACGCGCGGCGCATCTTCGGCCAGCTGCGGCAGTTGATCGGGCTGATCTGCTTCCGGCAGCGCCATGCCGGAAAGCGTCTCGCTGTGCGCCAGCTGTGCTACCAGCGCCTCGGCCAGCACGGCACGACGCTCGCCCACATGCATCAGCGTGCATTCCGCCAGCACGCCCACTTTCTCCACGAAATCGGGAATATCGTCAAAGCGATTCAGCACCAGCACCACGGTGTAACCGTTTTGATGCAGATCGTTGAGAGTGTGTGCCAGGCTGGCGCGTGATGCCACATCCAGCCCATCAAAAGGTTCATCGAGGATCAGCAGATCCGGTCGCGCCATCAGCGCCTGACACAGCAGCGTTTTGCGCGTTTCACCGGTGGAGAGATATTTAAAGCGGCGATCCAGCAAATAGCTGATACCAAATTGCTGCGCCAGCGTCTGACAGCGCGCGTCATCTTTAACTTCGTCCTGGATGATCTGCGCAGCCGTGCGACCGGTATCGTCTTCGCCATCACTTAGCAGGTCGGTGTTATTGCGTTCCCACTCATCGCTCACCAGCTTCTGCAGCTGCTCGAGTGAAAGACGTGCACGGCGTTGGAAATCCTGCCGCACGCTGCCTTTACCCGGCAATAACTCGCCGGAGAGGGCGCGCGCCAGCGACGATTTACCGCTGCCATTTGCGCCGACGAAGGCCCAGCTTTCGCCGCTGTTGAGGGTTAAATCGCGAAGGGACAGTGCTCGGGAGTCGCTAAGGTGAAATGTGCCTTGCGAAATTTGCAATGAAGCCATGATTCATTCCGTTTTTTGCATCGTGTCGTTCTGTTTTAACCAGCGATACCCGCGAAGTCAAATCATGGCGCTGAATTCAGAGCAGTGTGGCGATGATGGCGTGTTCGGCATTAAAACTGGCGGTCACACTGGCGCCAACCTGTAGATTCTGCTGTTTAACCTCGTCGTTGGTGACGGTGGCGCATAGCGTCTCTCCGCTCGGCAGCGCCATTAGCACTTCGCTAACCAGCTCGCCAGGCTCAATGGCGCTAATGTGTGCCGCCAGCTGGTTACCGCTGTGGCCTGGCGCGCTGCTGACGTGAATCCACGGCGCTTTAATCAACACCAATACCTCTTTGCCGCTATCGAGTTGCAGCCGCTCGGCGCTGCGTTCGGTGATGGCCACCTGTAAACGCGTAACGCCGTCGGCGAGCAGCACGTCAATATGCTGTTGTACATGCTGGTGATCGCTGGCCAGCACTGTAGCAAACAGCTGGTTACGCGCGCTGGTTTGCAGCGAGAAACGTGCAATCGCCGCCAGCAGACTGTCGAGCGGCAAGCTGTCGTTTTGCAACACATCGAATGCCTTCTGCTGAATCTGCTCCATCAGCAGGAACAGCTGAATCAGACGCTCGCCATACTGTGTTAGCTGCGCACCACCGCCGCCTTTGCCACCGGTAGCGCGCTCAACTAAGATTTGATCGGCCATCTGGTTCATTTCATTAATCGCGTCCCAGGCACTTTTGTAGCTGATGCCCGCCAGCTTCGCGCCCTGGCTAATGGAGCCGGTTTGCTGCACGCGTTTCAGCAGCTCGATACGGCGCGGATCGGCAAACAGCTTCTGCTGAAGACGAATATGAAGAGAAAGTTCTGCCTGCATGTCAGCTCCTTTGGTTAATCAGCTCAGTTTACTGCTTAAAAGTAAAAGCACGAAAAGGGCAGTGCGTTTTTTTCTCTAACCGTTACAATCACTTTTTTATTTTCTGCGTGAGGTTTCCATGCTGGAACTGCTAAAAAGCCTGGCCGTGGCTATCATCATGGTGCCGATTGTGATGGCGATTATGCTCGGTCTGATTTATGGCCTGGGTGAAGTTTTTAACGTCATCTCTAAATTTGGTCGCCGCGAAGACCGTCCTGCCAATAGCTCACAACACTAATTCCTCAACGCCCGCATCTCGCGGGCGTTTTGTTTTTTAACTTCCGAAAAATCCTGCCGATAACAATCTCATGACGCATGTGTGCTCACGTTGTATTATCAAATATATAACGTAACAAGGAGCAACAAATGCAAAAAAATCATTACTGCTGGGCAGCTGCAACGGTTTTAAGTGTGACCCTGGCCGGTCAGGCTGTGGCCGCGGAGAAGATCACCGTGTTCGCCGCCGCGTCATTGACTAATGCGCTGCAGGAGATCGCCACGCAATACCAGAAGAAAACCGGCGTTGAAGTGGTCTCTTCTTTTGCCTCTTCATCGGTGCTGGCGCGCCAGATTGATCAGGGGGCACCTGCCGATCTGTTCATCTCAGCCGATCAGCAGTGGATGGACGATGTCGTCGGTAAAAACAGCGTAGTGACCCGCACGCGCTACACGCTGCTCGGCAATGATTTAGTACTGATTGCACCCAAAAGTGACGCAGCGAAAACAGTTACCATCAATAACCAAACCGACTGGAAGAGTTTGCTAAAAGGCGAGCGGCTGGCGGTGGGCGATCCGGATCACGTACCAGCCGGAATTTATGCCAAAGAAGCATTACAGAAACTGGGCGCGTGGGACGCTTTATCCCCGCAGCTGGCGCCAGCGAATAATGTGCGCGCTGCGCTAGCACTGGTTGAACGTAACGAAACGCCTTACGGCATCGTTTATGGATCGGATGCCGTTGCCAGCGAAAAAGTGCAGGTAGTGGGACGTTTCCCGGAAGATAGCCACAAACCCGTGGAATATCCGATGGCGATTGTCAAAGATCATCAGAACGCAACGGTAGAAGCCTTCTACAACTATTTGCAGGGGCCGGATGCCGCTGCAGTGTTTAAACAGTATGGATTTACGCCGAAGAAATGATACTGAGCGATCCCGAATGGCAGGCTGTGTTTCTCAGCCTGAAAGTTTCCTGTGTAGCGGTGCTGTGCAGCCTGCCGTTTGGCATCATGATGGCCTGGATTCTGGCGCGCTGCCGGTTTCCAGGCAAAACCCTGGTGGATAGCCTTATTCACCTGCCGCTGGTATTACCGCCCGTGGTGGTGGGATACCTATTGCTGATCGCGCTGGGCCGACGCGGCTTTATCGGCGAATGGTTATATGACTGGTTCGGCTTCACCTTTGCCTTTAGCTGGCGCGGTGCGGTGTTGGCATCCGCGGTGATGGCCTTTCCGCTGATGGTGCGGGCTATTCGCCTCGCACTTGAAGCGGTCGACACCAAACTGGAGCAGGCGGCGCGTACGCTTGGCGCCGGACGCTGGCGTGTGTTCTTCACCATCACCATTCCGCTCACTTTGCCGGGCATTATTGTCGGGACAGTACTGGCCTTTGCCCGTTCGCTGGGCGAATTTGGCGCGACCATCACTTTTGTTTCCAACATTCCCGGCGAAACGCGCACCATTCCGTCGGCGATGTTTACTTTGATTGAAACGCCCGGTGCGGAAGGCACGGCTGCCCGCCTGTGTGCTGTGGCGATTGCGTTGGCGTTGATGTCGCTGGTGGCATCCGAACTGCTGGCGCGCTGGGGCCGCAAACGGCTGGGAGCCGCATAATGCTCAATCTGCAAATTTCTCAACAGCTGGGCGATCACCAGCTCGATGTCAGCGTCAGCATCCCCGGCAGCGGTATCACGGCGATTTTCGGTGTCTCCGGTGCAGGTAAAACCTCATTAATTAATGCCATTGGCGGCCTGACTCAGCCGCAGCGCGGTCAGATTCAGCTGAACGATCGTCTGTTGTTTGATGCGGAAACGCGGGTCAATTTACCGCCGGAAAAGCGCCGTATTGGCTATGTGTTCCAGGATGCGCGCCTGTTCCCGCACTATCGCGTGCGCGGCAACCTGCAATATGGCATGGCGGCATCAATGAAACCGCAGTTCAACGCGCTGGTAGCGCTGCTCGGTTTAGAGCCGTTGCTCAGTCGTTTTCCGGCCTCATTGTCGGGTGGAGAAAAACAGCGCGTGGCGATTGGCCGCGCATTACTGACTGCGCCAGATATTTTGCTGATGGATGAACCACTGGCATCGCTGGACTTGCCGCGCAAACGTGAGCTGATGCCCTATCTGCAAAAGCTGGCGAAGCAGGTGGATATTCCCATCCTTTACGTCACACACAGTCTTGATGAAATTTTGCAGCTGGCGGATAACGTGCTGGTGCTGGACGCGGGCCAGGTAAAGGCGTTTGGGCCACTGGAGAAAGTGTGGAGCAGCTCGGCAATGCGACCGTGGCTGCCGATGGCTGAACGCACCAGCGTACTGCGTGTGCAGGTGCTGGAGCAGCATCCGAATTACCCGATGACGGCGCTGTCGCTCGGCGATCAGCACATTTGGGTCAGCCGCGTGAATCATCCCCTGAAAACGCCGCTGCGTATTCGCATCGCCTCGGCCGATGTGTCGCTGGCGCTACAGCCACCGCAAAATACGTCGATTCGCAATATCCTGCCGGCGAAGGTGGTCGAGCTGCTGGAGATTGACGATCAGGTGGAAGTGAAACTGCGCATTGGCATCAGCGAGCTGTGGGCGCGTATTTCGCCGTGGGCGCGAGATGAGCTGGGGATTCGTCCCGATCAGTGGCTGTATGCCCAGATTAAAAGCGTGTCGATTACGGCATGATTTATTGCACGGTTTGATAAAATCGGCGCAATAAATTGCGCCGCAACATCCTTCGGTTACAGGATTTCCTGGTTGATCACTTCAGCGATGCCCGGTTCCACATTGGTACCAATCACCTTTTTGGCGCGCGCTTTGATCGCGTCATCGGCATTGCCCATCGCCACACCTAATCCCACCTGTTCCAGCATGCTGAGATCGTTATAGTTGTCGCCAAACGCCAGCACGTCTTGCATGCTGAAGCCCTGTCTCTCCACCCACTGAGCGAGGCGCTTGCCTTTACTGTTTCCTGCCTGCGCAATATCCACCTGATCGTGCCACGACCATTCGCACGCCAGACCGAGTTCGGCTTCGGTGCGCTCGGCAAACTGCTGCAGCGCGCGCGTATCGGGGTGCGACAGCGCAAATTTCCAGATCGATTTGGCTTCAATGGCGGCCTGCGCCAGGCTTGGCACCTGCAGGAACAGCGGGCGCTGCGCTTCCGGCAGTGACTGCGCCCAGTTCAGCGTACGCGTTACGTGGCCAGTTGGCGTTTGATACAGCATCGCGTCATCGACATACAGCAAGCCGTGAATATTCTCTTCATCCAGCATCTCAATCACACGCGCAGCTTTGCTTTTATCCAGCGGATCGGCAGCCAGCACCCTCTTCGCCGAATAATCATACAAATAGGTGCCATTACAGCAGATTGCGGGTGTATCCAGCTTAAGTGCCTGATAAAAAGGGTGGATAGCGCAGTGGTGGCGACCGGTAACGATCAGCACTTTGACGCCCGCCTGTTGCGCGCGGGACAGCGCTTCAATGGATTCTGGCAGAATGGTTTTATTCGGGGTCAGCAGGGTGCCGTCGAGGTCAAGGGCGATTACGCGGTAGCTCATTACACTTTCCGTCCGGGAGTTAGCAAAGCGTTAAGTCTACACCCGGCAGCGGCCCTGAGACAAAAAACAGGGCACAAATGAATCCAGCGCGACAAAATGAAACGCGCTACAGTTATCCCTTTCATCAGGCAGCGAATAAGGAAAACGCATGAAACAAGTCGTGTATACCGCCAGTCCCGAGAGCCAGCAGATCCACGCCTGGCAGTTACAGGAAGATGGCGCACTGACGTTATTGCAGGTAACGGATGTTGCCGGGCAGGTGCAGCCGATGGTGGTGAGCCCGAAAAAAGATTTTCTCTATGTCGGTGCTCGTCCGAATTTTCGCGTACTGGCGTTCCGCATTGCGGCCGACGGTACGTTGAGCCTGGCCGGCGAAGCGCCGCTGCCGGGCAGCCCAACGCACATCTCCACCGATCGTCACGGCAACTATCTGTTCTGCGGCTCGTATAACGATGCCTGCGTCAGCGTCAGCCCAATTGGTAGCGATGGCTTGCCGCAGGCACCAAGCCATGTGATTAACGGTTTAGACGGCTGCCATTCAGCAAATATTGACCTGAACAACCAAACGCTGTTCGTACCGGCGCTGAAGCAGGATCGTATCTGCCTGTACCAGCTGAATGCCGACGGCACGTTAGCGCCGCGCGAGCAGGCGCAGGTCACCACCGTTGAAGGCGCGGGTCCGCGGCATATGGCGTTCCACCCGAACGGTGCCTACGGTTACGTGGTCAATGAGTTGGATAGCACGGTGGATGTCTGGGCATTAAACAACGTACACGGCCAGGTCGAGCGCGTGCAGAGCCTTGATATGATGCCGCCAGACTTCAGCGACACGCGGTGGGCCGCCGATATTCACATTACGCCAGATGGCCGTTTCCTTTATGCCTGCGACCGTACCAGCAGCACCATTACCGTGTTCAGCATCAGTGAAGATGGTGCCGTGCTGGCGATTGAAGGTTTCCAGCCAACGGAAACGCAGCCACGCGGTTTCAACATTGACCATAGCGGACAATATCTGGTCGCGGCAGGGCAGAAATCGCACCATATCGAGGTGTATAAAATTCAGGAGCGCGGCCTGCTGCATCCGCTGGCGCGTTACGCGGTAGGACAAGGTCCGATGTGGGTCGTCATCCACCAACTGTGATATTAGGTGCGCATAAATGCGCACCCTACAAAATCCGTCGTAGGGTCGCCATTAATGGCGACCTTTCTTATTATGCGTATTTCACCGTAATCGACGCGCTGGCTAGCGCATGAAAATGCACGTTAAAACCAACCATCGCGCCACTCGCACCTTCATCCACCTCAATCTTGTCCGTATCCAGCGCATGCACCGTAAAGATGTAGCGATGCGATTCGCCCTGCGGTGGAGCGGCGCCGCCATAGCCGCTTTGGCCAAAATCGGTGCGTGTCTGAATGGCGCTTTCTGGCAGTTCCGCCACGCCAGAACCGGCACCTTGCGGCAGTACGGTTACTTCGGCGGGAATGTTCGCTACCACCCAGTGCCACCAGCCGGAGCCCGTTGGCGCGTCGGGATCGTAGCAGGTCACGACAAAGCTTTTGGTGCCCGCCGGGACATCATCCCATGCCAGATGCGGTGACAAATTGTCGCCCTGATAACCCATCCCATTGAAAACGTGCCGCTCTGGCATCTTATCGCCATCGTTAAAATCCTGGCTGAATACACGCATGATCGCTCCTTTGTAGTTGTGCAGTGTTCTCAATCATGGTGGAAATGCGCCGCAACATCCAGTGCCGCGCTGACCGCCCGTGTGAGCTGCGTCAGCTCGGCGGTAGAAATCAGATAAGGTGGCATCAGATAAATCAAACGGCCAAACGGACGGATCCACACCCCACATTGCACAAAGAACTGTTGCAGCGCCGCCATGTTCACCGGCTTATGCGTTTCGATCACGCCAATCGCCCCCAGCACGCGGGCATCGGCTACCGCGTGATGACTGCGCAGCGGCAACAGTTCCGCGCGTAACTGCTGTTCAATGTGGGGCACCTGTGTCATCCAGTGACCTTCATTAATCATCGCCAGACTTGCCACCGCCACCGCGCAGGCCAGCGGGTTGCCCATAAAGGTTGGGCCATGCATAAAGCAGCCTGCTGCGCTGCGGCTGATAGTATCGGCGACTTCACGCGTAGTGAGCGTAGCGGATAGCGTCAGAGTGCCCCCGGTCAGCGCTTTGCCGAGGCAGAGAATGTCCGGCGTGATACCCGCATGGTCGCAGGCAAATAGCTTGCCGCTGCGGCCAAAGCCGGTGGCGATCTCATCGGCAATCAGCAATAAACCGTAGCGATCGCACAGCTCACGGACCTGCTGCAGATAACGCGGGTGATAGAAGCGCATGCCGCCTGCGCCTTGCACAATCGGCTCCAGAATTACCGCCGCGATGTCACGATGATGGGTTTCGGCCAGCTGCGCGAAATCGGCGAAATCGGCCTCATTCCACTCAGCATCGAATGCGCACTGCGGCGCGTCGGCAAACAGGTGCTCCGGCAAATAGCCACGCCACAGGCTGTGCATGGAGTTTTGCGGATCGCACACCGACATCGCGGCAAAGGTGTCGCCATGATAACCGCGTTTCAGCGTGAGGAATTTCTGTCGCGTTTGATTACGTCCCAGCCAGTATTGCAGAGCCATTTTCATCGACACTTCGACAGCGATCGAACCGGAATCAGCAAGAAATACGCACTCAAGCGCCTCGGGCGTCATGGCAATCAGCTGGCGGCTTAGCTCAACTGCTGCCGGATGCGTAATCCCGCCAAACATCACGTGCGACATCTGCGCCATTTGCTGCTGTAGTGCCTGGTTAAGACGCGGATGATTATAGCCGTGAATCGCTGCCCACCATGACGACATGCCATCCACCAATTCACGTCCATCGGCCAGTTGTAGCTGGCAGCCGTGCGCTGCCACCACCGGATAACAGGGCAGGGGATCGCGCATCGACGTATAGGGATGCCAGATATGCTGGCGGTCAAAGTTGAGGTCGTCCTGAGTGAACATGCGTATTGTAAACCATTTTAAAAAGATTTAGTTTACAAGTATAACCACGTTAATCGTCGGGATGAACCCCCTTTTTTTTGGAGTAAGCAATGGCAAACCGCTGGACACTGGCACAAGCTCAGGCACTTTTCGAAAAACCTTTCCTTGAGTTGATGTTTGAAGCGCAGCAAGTGCATCGTCAACATTTCGATCCGCGTCAGGTACAGGTCAGCACGCTGCTGTCGATCAAAACCGGCGCCTGCCCGGAAGATTGTAAATACTGTCCGCAGAGCGCGCGCTACAAAACCGGTCTCGAATCCGAACGTCTGATGGAAGTGGATGCGGTGCTGGAATCGGCGCGCAAAGCCAAAGCCGCCGGCTCAAGCCGTTTCTGCATGGGCGCGGCGTGGAAAAATCCGCACGAGCGCGACATGCCCTATCTGCAGCAGATGGTGCAGGGGGTGAAAGCGATGGGCATGGAAACCTGCATGACGCTCGGCACGCTGGATGGCAGCCAGGCGCAGCGCCTTGCTGAAGCCGGCCTCGATTTCTACAACCACAACCTCGATACCTCGCCAGAATTCTACGGCAACATCATCACCACGCGCAGCTATCAGGAGCGCCTGGATACACTGGACAAAGTGCGCGGCGCGGGCATCAAAGTGTGCTCGGGCGGCATCGTGGGCCTGGGGGAAACGGTGAAAGATCGCGCCGGTTTGCTGGTGCAGTTGGCTAACCTGCCGACGCCACCGGAGAGCGTGCCAATCAACATGCTGGTGAAGGTGAAAGGCACGCCGCTGGCGGATAACGAGGATGTGGAACCGTTCGACTTTATCCGCACCATCGCGGTGGCGCGCATCATGATGCCATCGTCGCACGTGCGTCTCTCTGCCGGTCGCGAGCAGATGAGTGAGCAAACCCAGGCAATGTGCTTTATGGCCGGGGCTAACTCGATCTTCTACGGCTGCAAACTGCTCACCACGCCAAACCCGGAAGAGGATAAAGATCTGATTCTGTTCCGCAAACTCGGCCTCAATCCGGAACATACCGCGACAACGGCGGGGGATAATGAGCAGCAATATCAGCTCAGCGAACAGCTGCTACAGGCGGATACCGAGCAGTTCTACAACGCGGCTGTGTAAATGGGCTGGTCACAACGTATCGATCACGCGCTGGCGGCGCGGCGGGCCGCCGATGGCTGGCGGCAGCGGCGTCCCATCGAACATAACAACGTGCGGGAAATTACGCTCGACGGCCAACGCTATCGGCACTTCTCCAGTAACGACTATCTCGGCCTGAGCCAGCATCCGGCGGTTATCGCCGCGTGGCAGCAGGGCGCGGCTGAGGCGGGCGCAGGTGCAGGCGCATCCGGTCACGTTACCGGCTACAGCCGCCATCACGCCCAGTTGGAGGAACAGCTGGCCGATTGGCTGGGCTATTCGCGCGCGCTGCTGTTCATTTCGGGATTTGCCGCCAATCAGGCGGTGATCCATCTGCTGGCGGAAAAGCAGGATCGCATCTTTGCCGATAAGCTGGCGCACGCGTCGCTGCTGGATGCCGCCAGCCACAGTCCGGCCAGCCTGCGCCGCTTTGCCCATAATCAGCCGGCAAGCCTGGCGAAACTGCTGGCGACGCCATCAGACGGTGGCACATTGGTGGTCACCGAAGGCGTTTTTAGTATGGATGGCGACAGCGCGCCGCTCGCGGCTATTGCAGAACAGACGCGGCATGGCAACGGCTGGCTGCTGGTGGATGATGCGCACGGCATCGGTGTTACCGGTGCACAAGGGCGCGGCAGCTGCTGGCAGCAACAGGTGAAGCCGGAGCTGCTGATCGTCACCTTTGGCAAAGGGTTTGGCGTCAGTGGTGCCGCGCTGCTGTGCGATGATGCGACCGCCGATTACGTTGAACAATTTTCCCGCCATCTGATCTATTCCACCGCTATGCCGCCGGCGCAGTGCTATGCGCTGCTGGCGGCGCTGCGGCAGATTCAACAAGGCGATGCGCTGCGTGAACGGTTGCACAGTCACATTGCGCGCTTTCGCGCCGGTGCCGCGGATTTACCGTGGCAGCTGGTCGCTTCAGACAGTGCGATTCAGCCGCTGATCGTTGGCGAAAATAGCGCTGCGCTGGCGCTGTCGCAGCGGCTGGCGCAGGCCGGCTGTTGGGTGAGCGCGATCCGTCCGCCCACGGTGCCACCGGGTACCGCGCGGCTGCGCATCACGCTCACCGCTGCGCATCACACCGATGATATTGATCGACTGCTGGAGGCGCTGTATGACGCTGCAGGTTAACAAGCAGGCCGTGGCGCAGGCTTTTGGTCGTGCGGCCGCACATTACGAACAGCATGCGCAGCTGCAGCGACTGAGCGGTGATGCGCTGCTGGCGCGGGCACCGGCCGGTTTTGGTCCGCATCTGCTGGATGCCGGTTGCGGCACCGGCTGGTATAGCCGCTACTGGCGCGATCGCGGGCGTACGCTGACCGCGCTCGATCTCTCACCCGATATGCTGCAAACGGCGCGCGAACAGCAATCGGCGCAGCATTATCTGCTGGGTGATATTGATGATGTGCCGCTAGCGGATGCCAGCGTTGACGGCGTGTGGAGCAACCTGGCAGTGCAGTGGAGCAGTGATTTGTGCACTGCGCTGCAGCAGTTTTTGCGCGTCACGCGCCCAGGCGGCACGGTGCTGTTCTCCACGCTGCTCGACGGTTCGCTACACGAAGTGCATCACGCATGGGCGCAGTTGGATGGTCGCCGCCACGCCAATCGTTTTCTCAGCGCAGCGCAGTTGCGCGCGGCCACCGCAACGCTACCGATGCAGGCAGAGCAGCAGATCGTTACGCTGCATTTCCCCAGTGCGCTTAGCGCCATGCGTTCCCTGAAAGGCATTGGTGCTACGCATCTGCACGACGGACGCGGCAGCAGCGTGCTGACACGAACCCAGTTAGCAACACTTGAGCAGCACTGGCCGCAGGATGAGGCCGGTTACCGCCTGAGCTACCATTTGATGTATGGAGTTTTAACGAAATGACACGCTGGTTTATTACCGGAACCGATACCGAAGTAGGCAAAACCGTGGCCAGCGGCGCACTGTTGCAGGCGGCGAGCGCCGCAGGATTGCGCACCGCCGGCTATAAACCGGTGGCGTCCGGCTGTGAGATCACACAAGAAGGCGTCCGCAACAGTGATGCATTGGCATTGCAGCGCTACAGCAGCGTGCCGCTACGCTACGAGCAGGTGAATCCGCTGGCGTTTGTCGAGCCGACTTCACCGCATATCATCAGTGCAGAAGAGGGCAGGCCAATTGAATTTGCCGCACTTTCTGCTGGCTTACGCGTGCTTGAGCAGCAGGCGGAATGGGTGTTAGTTGAGGGCGCGGGCGGCTGGTTCACGCCGCTATCGGACACGCAGACCTATGCAGATTGGGTTGAAGCCGAGCAGCTACCTGTAATTCTGGTCGTGGGCCTAAAGTTAGGCTGCATCAACCATGCGCTGCTTACCGCCGAAGCGGTGAAAGCGCGAGGTTTATGCCTGGCGGGCTGGATTGCCAATGATATCCAGCCGCCGGGCAAACGCCATCAGGAATATATGGCCACGCTGCGTCAGCGCATTGACGCGCCGTTCCTCGGTGAGATCCCCCACCTCAGCGATGAGGCGCAGCAAGGCGATTGCGGGCGCTATCTGACACTGCCGCAATAATCCAGGTCGCCATGAATGGCGACCCTACGATGCCAGATGCCGTTTTATATGGTCGCCATGAATGACGACCCTACGATACCAGATGCCGTTTTGTACGGTCGCCATTCATGGCGACCTGGCTATCTACGTCACCGTTAACCACTTATTGACGGTGATGTCATCCAACTGCGCCATTTTGCCGTGCGCCACGTTGCGTCCACGATGCAGCAGCAGAAAATAGTCGGCAACGCGGCGGATGAATGACACGTGCTGCTCCAGCAACAGAATCGTCAGACCGTATTCGCGGTTAAGCCGTCGGATAAGATTGCCCATCTCCTCTTCCAGCCACGGCGACATGCCTTCCGTTGGTTCATCGAGAATCACCAGCTTGGGTTGCAGCACCAATGCGCGCGCCAGGGCCAAATGCTGCTGTTGCTCCATCGGCAGTTCGCCGCTGCGCTGGTGGCGCATCGAATAGAGCGCCGGAAACAGATCAAAGACCATTTCCGGAATCGCACGGCTGCGATCGTCCTGCGCTGCCATTAGGGCAATCAGCAGGTTATCTTCCACGCTCATCTGCGAGAAAATGTGCCGCCCCTGCGGGACATAACCAATCCCGGTGCGGGCACGCATCTCGGCCGGTTGCAGCAGTAAATCCTCCGGCGGCGAGCCATCTTCTTGCCAGGTCATCGAGCCGCTGTTGATAGGCAAGCGGCCCATAATGCAATTAACCAACGTGGTTTTACCCATGCCTGGGCTGCCTAACACGCCGGTACAGGTACCCGGCGGCAGATCGAGATCCACATCCCACAGGATGTGATTTTGACCGTAAAACTGATTCACCGAACGTAAACTCAGCATCTGACATACTCCTTCCAGATTATTAGCCTGAATGCTCCCGCTCTGTGTCGTCTGGCATACAGTCGTGCACGATTGATGGACACCGCTGTCGTCGGCAAAAGCCGAGGAGGACGCGTTACTCCCTGGCTTTAAACACTGCAATTCCCAGGCCAGGTTGGAAATGGAAACCGAGCAGCGCCTAAAAACGGCAAAATCAAGGTTTGAAAGTTGAGAAATGCTTAACAATTCCATGCGGTGACAAACCGGCTGCACTTCGGCAGTGCTGATGGCTTAACGTTTCTGGTGCATATGATCGTTCTTAAGGCAATAACTTAGGAAAAAGTGGTATTAAAAAGGCGCTTTTCCCCTTCACAATGGGGGAGCAGAGAGGAAAAAAAGGGGGTTAAGGCTATCCGACAGGTGAGAAAAAAAAGACGAAAAAATTTTTTTTTGCCCTGAAGACGACCTGCAAGAAAATTATACACAGCTGATGGGCTTTGGGCTGGATTCACTTATCCACCATTACTGTGGATAACCTTGTGCATTAGCGACTGAAAACCGGGCGCAAGCGAGTAAATTCGCGGCCTTCATACATTATGATGAGAATCTGGGCTTTTAGGTGTAATTCAATTAAAACAGCAGGTTAGTTAAAATCAAGCATACGATTTATCTGCCTTGTCATCGGACTGCAATTTAATGACACTCTCTTGACAAATGTTAAAAGCATCCTCGCTCTGGGGATAACATTGCGCAACAAGCATTTGCCTCATGCCGCTTAAAATGCACGGAAGAAATTTCCCTGCAGGAACGATTATCGTGCAACGGTACTGTGATTATGTCCAGTATTTTTTTCTGGCAAATTCGCCACAGCAGAGTAGAATTAGCAGCCTGCCCGCCGTCTTCATCTGCTGGAACCGCTAAAACATGAGCAAAGCCTTTAAACTCAACTCCGCTTTCAAGCCTTCAGGCGACCAACCTGAGGCCATTCGCCGCCTGGAAGAGGGGCTGGAGGATGGACTCGCCCATCAAACGCTGTTGGGCGTAACCGGTTCAGGTAAAACGTTTACCGTTGCCAATGTGATTGCGGATCTCAATCGCCCGACGATGGTTTTGGCACCGAACAAAACATTGGCGGCGCAGCTGTACGGCGAGATGAAAGAGTTCTTCCCGGACAATGCGGTGGAGTTTTTCGTCTCTTACTACGATTACTATCAGCCTGAAGCCTATGTTCCCAGCTCCGACACTTTTATCGAAAAAGATGCCTCGGTGAACGAGCACATTGAACAGATGCGTCTCTCGGCGACTAAAGCGCTGCTGGAGCGTCGTGATGTGATCGTAGTGGCGTCGGTTTCCGCTATTTACGGTCTGGGCGATCCCGATCTCTATTTGAAAATGATGCTGCACTTAACGCGCGGCATGATTATCGACCAGCGCAGCATTCTGCGTCGTCTGGCAGAGCTGCAATATACCCGTAACGATCAGGCTTTCCAGCGCGGCACCTTCCGCGTGCGTGGGGAAGTGATCGATGTGTTCCCGGCCGAATCAGACGACATTGCGCTGCGTATTGAGCTGTTTGATGAAGAAGTTGAGCGGCTGTCGCTGTTTGATCCGCTTACCGGGCAGATTGACTCGGTGATCCCGCGTTTTACCGTTTATCCTAAAACGCACTATGTCACGCCGCGCGAGCGTATTCTGCAGGCGATGGAAGATATCAAAGTTGAACTGGTGGACCGCCGCAAGGTGCTGCTGGAGAACAATAAGCTGCTGGAAGAGCAGCGTATTTCTCAGCGTACCCAGTTCGACCTCGAAATGATGAACGAGCTGGGTTACTGCTCCGGTATCGAAAACTACTCGCGCTATCTGTCCGGTCGCGGACCGGGCGAGCCGCCGCCAACCTTATTTGATTATCTGCCGGCTGACGGTTTGCTGGTGGTTGACGAATCGCACGTGACGATCCCGCAAATTGGCGGTATGTACCGCGGTGACCGCGCGCGTAAAGAGACGCTGGTGGAGTATGGCTTCCGCTTACCGTCGGCGCTGGATAACCGCCCGATGAAGTTTGAAGAGTTTGAGGCGTCCGCGCCGCAAACCATTTATGTGTCGGCCACACCCGGCAATTACGAGCTGGAAAAATCAGGCAGCGAAGTGATCGATCAGCTGGTGCGTCCAACCGGCCTGCTTGATCCGATCCTCGAAGTGCGACCGGTCGCGACCCAGGTCGACGATTTGTTGTCGGAAATCCGCAAGCGTGTCGAGATTAATGAGCGCGTGCTGGTTACCGTTTTGACCAAGCGTATGGCAGAAGATCTCACCGAATACCTTGTGGAACACGGTGAGAAGGTGCGCTATCTGCATTCGGATATCGATACCGTAGAACGTATGGAAATCATCCGCGATTTACGCCTCGGCGAGTTTGATGTGTTGGTGGGCATCAACTTGCTGCGTGAAGGCTTGGATATGCCGGAAGTGTCGCTGGTGGCGATTCTCGATGCCGACAAAGAAGGTTTCCTGCGCTCTGAGCGTTCACTGATTCAAACCATTGGTCGCGCCGCGCGTAATATCAATGGGCGCGCGATTCTCTACGCCGATAAAATCACGCCATCAATGGAACGCGCGATGGGTGAAACGGAACGTCGTCGCGAGAAGCAGCAAAAATATAACGAAGAGAATGGTATCGTGCCTCAGGGGCTCAATAAGAAAATCACCGATATTCTTGAGCTGGGCAAAAACGTGGTTAAGACGCGCGGTAAAGGTAAAACCGCATCGCGCACTGCGGCAGAGGCGGAAGCCAACTATATGGCGCTTACGCCACAGGCGATGCAAAAGAAAATTCACGAGCTGGAAGGGCAGATGCAGCAACACGCGCAGAATCTGGAGTTTGAAGAGGCTGCCAGCGTGCGCGATCAGTTGCATCAATTGCGCGAGCTGTTTATTGCGGCTTCGTGATCGTGGTATCCAGGTCGCCATGAATGACGACCCTACAGGAATTCAGCGTGGTTTTCGTAGGGTGCGCATTCATGCGCACCTGGAAATTAAACGGCCTGAATCGCGTGTTCTAGCGCAATGCGCAGCAGTTGGCGATCGTGACGGTATTTAATATCGGCGGCTTCCAGCGGTTCGCGAATAATTAAACGATCTTCCACTCCGCTAATATCTGCGGCTGGACTTACCACCACCGCATCAATCACCCGTTTGCCAATGGCTTTCTCCATGATAGCCAGTTTGTCAGCAACATTCAGGCTGGCCGCTGCTGGACTCAGTTCACGACCAAGATTGCCAATAAATACCATGGTAGCGGGCGTACGGCGCATCGCGCGCGCCATATCTTCCATCAGCAATATTGGCATCAGGCTGGTGTAAAAACTGCCGGGGCCAATCAGAATCAAATCCGCTTCGCCTATCGCCTCGATCGCTTCGCGCGTGGGCAGCACGTTCGGGTGCAGCATCAACTCCTCGGGGGGCTGCTTCATCTCATCAATAGCGGTTTCCCCGTATACCATGTTGCCTTCGCCATCCTGTGCCACCAGATCAACAGGCTGTTCTGACATCGGAATGAGAAACGCATCCACTTTAAGCAAATTACGGATAATGTTGATGGCTTCCAGCGGACGTACGCTCAGGTGATCAAGCGCTTTCAGCATCAGGTTGCCAAGGTTATGCCCGGCCAGCTCGCCATTGCCGCTAAAGCGGTACTCAAACATCGCGGTGGCGACGCTCGGTTCAGTGATCAGCTGATTGATACAGTTACGCATATCGCCCCAGGCAATGCCGCCTTCCGAGCGGCGAATGCGGCCGGTGGATCCGCCGTTATCGGTGGTGGTGACAATACCGGTTAAGCGCGAGCCCAACGGTGCCAGCGCTGACATCACACGTCCAAGACCGTGCCCGCCGCCCAGCGCCACTACGCGATCCAAATCTGCCAGGGTTCGATTCATGTTTCTCCTTTGTCACTGCCGTCCTCGCATTGAGGCGTAGTTGAACTGATGTGCATCAATATCTGCGGCGTATTTTACCGTATCCTGTCGCGAAAATGCGGTGAAAAATACGTTATGCATCAATATATATAGCGAAATTCACTGATGGATGCTAATCGCTAATCGCGCTACCATTCGTTTTAACCGTGTTGTCCACAATGACAACAAACTCCCAAGCCTGGTTTCCTAAGTCGTGAAAGATATGGAATACAGGCCGCAGCATTGAGCTGCCAGGGTGCAGAAAGAAATGCCTGCATCTCCCGACTTTGGAAAGGTGTTCAGGTGCCACAATTTACAGATGCCTACGCGCGCAGCTTTTACTACTTGCGCCTGTCGGTCACGGATGTGTGTAACTTCCGTTGTACCTACTGCCTGCCGAACGGCTATAAGCCGAGCGGCACGCACAACAAAAGCTTTCTCTCGCTGGATGAGATTCGTCGCGTGACGCGTGCCTTTGCGGCGGCGGGCACCGAAAAAGTGCGGCTGACCGGCGGTGAACCCTCTATGCGTCGTGATTTTACCGACATCATCGCCGCGGTGCGGGAAAACGATGCCATCCGTCAGATTGCCATGACCACCAACGGATACCGCATGGCGCGCGACGTGCGAGCATGGCGCGCAGCCGGTCTCACCCACATCAACGTCAGCGTCGATAGCCTCGACGCGCGCCAGTTTCACGCCATTACCGGACAAGACAAATTTGCCGAGGTGATGGCGGGCATCGATGCCGCCTTCGATGCCGGTTTCGAGAAAGTGAAAGTTAACAGCGTGCTGATGCGCGATGTGAACAGCCACAGCCTCAGCACCTTCCTTGAGTGGCTGCGCCTGCGGCCGATTCAACTACGCTTTATCGAGCTAATGGAAACCGGTGAAGGCAGCGATCTGTTCCATCGTCATCATATCTCCGGTGAAGTGATTCGCGACCAGCTGATTATGCAGGGCTGGCAGCGCCAGCCGCGCGGCCGCAGCGACGGGCCGGCGCAGGTGTTTCGTCATCCCGATTATCAGGGTGAAGTGGGCCTGATCATGCCGTACGAGAAAGATTTCTGCGCCAGCTGCAATCGCCTGCGCGTCTCAGCGATGGGTAAATTGCATCTGTGCCTGTTTGGCGACGGCGGCGTGTCGCTGCGCGATTTGCTGGCGTCTGACGATCAGCAAGCAGAGCTGCAGGCGCGCATTGCGCACAGCCTTGGGCAGAAAAAGCAGACGCACTTTCTGCATCAGGGCAATACCGGCATCACGCAAAACCTCTCCTTTATTGGTGGCTAAACACAGGAGTTATGGCCATGGGTAAACCTTCCGGCGAATTTATCGCCTTAAATGTAGCGGTAATGACCGTCTCTGATAGCCGTGATGCCAGTAATGACACATCCGGCGATTACCTGCGTGAAGCGCTGGCAGAAGCCGGGCATCAGGTGGTGGACCGTGCGATGGTGCCGGACAACCGCTATCGCATTCGTGCCACGGTATCGCGCTGGATCGCCAGCGACGATGTGCAGGTGGTGATTATCAATGGCGGCACCGGTTTCAACAGCAAAAACAGTACGCCTGAAGCCTTGCTACCGCTGTTCGATCGTGAGATTGAAGGCTTTGGTGAACTGTTCCGCATGATCTCCTATGAAGAGATCGGAAGCTCAACGCTGCAGTCGCGCGCCGTTGCCGGTTTGGCCAATCAGACGCTGATTTTTGCCGTGCCGGGATCGACCAACGCCTGCCGCAGCGGCTGGGAGCGCATCATTGAAGATCAGCTGGATGCGCGTACCCGTCCGTGTAATTTTGTCTCTCATTTGAAGAAGTTGTAAGTATGTCATCCTTAACGCATATCAATGCCGCAGGCGAAGCCCACATGGTGGATGTCTCTGGTAAAACTGAAACGGTGCGCGAAGCACAAGCGGAAGCGCTGGTGCTGATGAGCGCAGAAACGCTGCAGATGATTATCGACGGCAGCCACCATAAAGGTGACGTGTTCGCCACCGCGCGTATCGCCGGCATTCAGGCGGCGAAACGCACCTGGGAACTGATTCCGCTGTGTCATCCGCTGATGCTGAGCAAGGTGGAAGTGACCCTGATTGCTGAACCGGAACACAGCCGCGTGCGCGTCACTTCACTCTGTCGCCTGACGGGCAAAACCGGCGTCGAGATGGAAGCCTTAACCGCGGCGTCGGTCGCAGCGCTCACCATCTATGACATGTGCAAAGCGGTGCAAAAAGACATTGTCATCGATCAGTTGCGGTTGCTGAGCAAAAGCGGCGGTAAATCCGGGGATTTCAAGGCGGTGAGCCATGATTAAGGTGCTGTTTTTTGCCCAGGTTCGGGAATTAACCGGCACCAGCGCGCTGGAACTGGCACCGGACTATGCCGATGTTGCCACGCTGCGTGCGGCGTTAGCCGGGCAGGGCGACCGCTGGGCGCTGGCGCTGGAGTCTGGCAAATTGCTGGCGGCAGTGAATCAAACGCTGGTGCCTATGAGCCATCCGCTGCGCGCGGGTGATGAAGTGGCATTTTTCCCGCCGGTTACCGGAGGTTGAGCATGGAAACGCGAATTCGTGTCGGCGCTGAGCTGTTCGACGTTGGCCAGGAATATAGCTTACTCTCCGCCCACGATAGCGATGGCGCAGTCGTCACGTTCACCGGCAAAGTGCGTAATCACAATCTCGGCGATGCTGTTGCGGCGTTAACGCTGGAACATTATCCCGGCATGACGGAAAAAGCGCTGGCGGATATTGTCGTCGAGGCGCGTCAGCGCTGGCCGCTACAGCAGGTAACGGTGATTCATCGCGTTGGCGAACTGTTCCCCGGTGATGAAATCGTGTTTGTTGGCGTCAGTAGCGCCCATCGCAGCAGCGCGTTCGCCGCCACCGAGTTCATTATGGATTACCTGAAAACCCGCGCGCCGTTTTGGAAGCGCGAAGCCACTGCCGAAGGCGATCGCTGGGTTGATGCGCGTGACAGCGATCATCAAGCCGCTGAGCGCTGGAGCTAGCGCGCAAAATCTTCCCGCTCCGATAGCGGCAGACCACTGAAAACGTTAAGGTACGGTTTTTGTTGGCGTCAGGGAGCAGGATGAAAACCACGAAAATTGTGAAGGGCGCAGCAGTGCTGGCTGCGCTGGTGCTGGCCGGTTGTAGCACGAAAAAAGAGCCGCAGGCACCGGCGCGTCAGCCTGCTGATGTCAAAAGTCAGATCCAGCAGCTGTTGCCCAGCGACGTGAAACAGAAATCCGCCTGGGCTGACGATATCTATACCGCTTTCCGCGTGCAGCAAATCGATCCCAGCGCCAGCAACATTTGCGCGGTGATTGCGGTTACCGATCAGGAATCCAACTTCAGTGCCGATGCGGAAGTGCCGGGCTTACCTAAAATTGCCTGGGGTGAAATCGATCGCCGCGCCGCCAAGGTGCACGTTCCGGCGTTTCTGGTGCGCACCGCGCTGCTGATTAAATCGCCGAATGGCGAAAGCTATGCGGCACGACTGGATAACGTGCGCAGCGAGAAAGAGCTGAGCGCCATTTTCGATGATTTCATTGATATGGTGCCGATGGGGCAGAAGCTATTTGGCAATCTCAACCCGATCCACACCGGTGGGCCGATGCAGGTCAGCATTGCGTTTGCCGAAGCGCATGCCAAAGGGTATCCGTATGCGGTGGATGGATCGATTCGCCGCGAGGTCTTCACCCGACGCGGTGGCATCTACTTCGGTACGCTGCATTTGCTCGGCTATCCAGCCGATTACAGCCAGATGCTGTACCGCTTCGCCGACTTCAATGCCGGCTGGTACGCCAGCCGCAATGCCGCCTTCCAGGCCGCGATCGCACGCGCCAGCGGTATCAAGCTGGCACTGGATGGCGATTTGATCATGTATGGCAGCGAGCAGGCCAGCTCCACCGAACTGGCGGTGCGCAGCCTGAGCAAGCAGCTGGATATGAGCAACCGCGAAATTCGCCGCGATCTGGAGAAGGGCGACACCGCCGACTTCGCCACCAGCACGCTGTGGAAACAGACCTTTATTCTTGCCGATAAGATGGCCGGCAAACGAGTGCCGCGTGAAATGCTGCCGGGCATTAAGCTGGAGAGCCCGAAAATCACCCGCAACCTCACCACCGCGTGGTTTGCCCAGCGCGTAAATGGCCGCTATCAACAGTGCTTGACGCGCCGTTGACGCAAACGGGTGTACACTCCACACTTACCTATTGTTTCGCATTAATGAGGTGCTTCATGGACCGATATCCACGTAATGATTCAATCGTGCAGCAGGCATCCACCTCGCTGCAGACCTATATGGCGCAGGTGTATGGCTGGATGACCTGCGGCTTACTGCTCACCGCGTTTGTTTCGTGGTTCGCTGCTCGCACACCGGCTGTCATGGAATTGGTGTTTGCGAACCGTATTACTTTCTTTGGACTGATCATCGCGCAGCTGGCGGTGGTATTTGTGCTGTCGGGTATGGTGCATCGTCTAAGCGGCACGCTGGCAACCGGGCTGTTTATGCTCTATTCGGCGCTCACCGGGCTGACGATGGCGAGTATTTTCCTCGTCTACACCTATTCATCCATTGCCAGCACTTTCTTTGTAACGGCCGGGATGTTCGGGGCGATGAGCTTCTACGGTTACACCACCAAGCGCGACCTGAGCCGTTTTGGCAGCCTGCTGTTTATGGCGCTGATAGGTATTCTGCTGGCGTCGCTGGTAAACTTCTGGCTGAAAAGCCCGGCGTTAATGTGGGCAATTACCTATATCGGCGTGGTGGTGTTTGTTGGTCTCACCGCGTATGACACGCAGAAGCTGAAAGCGATTGGTGAGAACATCAACGTGAATGACAAAGAGAACCTGCGTCGAACCTCAATTATGGGCGCGCTAACGCTGTATCTCGATTTCATTAACCTGTTCCTGATGCTGCTCCGCATCTTCGGCAACCGCCGCTAACCGCCGCTTCAAAACACCACTTGTGGTTCGCTCCAAACTGTCCCCTCTCCCGCTTGCGGGAGAGGGTTAGGGTGAGGGGAAATCCGCACCCACTCAGCGCGACACTGATTTCTCCATCTTCTGCTCATTCTTCTGGCGCAAATGTTTTGCGCGACTCTCCAGCCACAAATAGAGCACCAGCGCGACTAACAGCGGCAGAATAAAGTAGAGCACGCGATAGGCCAGCAGCGCCGCGATAATGGTGCCGTGCGAGGCATGTTGCCCACTCAGCAGCGCCAGGAAAACCGCTTCCAATACGCCGATTCCGGCCGGAATATGAATAATGACGCCGGCAATACTGCTGATCAGCAGCACGCCCAGCACGATAGGATAATCAACCTGACGTGCCAGCAGCAGCCAAATGATCATCCCCATCACCATCCAGTTGGCGCAGGAAACCGCAAACTGAAACAGTGCCATCCGCAGCGACGGCAGCTGCAGATGCTGGCCTTTCACCGTCCAGCGGCGTTTCTTCGCGAAGGCGCAGGCCCATAAATAGATCGCCACCGTCACTAACAGCACTGCGCCAATGATGCGCAGCGTGGTTTCGCCAATAAACCACCCGGAAGGAATGGGCACCATGCCCGCCGCGAATACCACGCCAGCCAGCAAAATATAACCGAGCCAGTTGGTGGCGATGCTCAGTGAAAAAATGCGCGTGATGGTGTTGCCCGGCAGGCCAAGCCGCGAATAAAGCCGATAGCGCATCGCCACGCCGCCCACCCAGGTGCTAAGCGTCAGGTTGAAGGCATAGCAGATAAATGACACCAGCATTACCTGGCGTTTCGCCAGCTTATGCCCGCAGTAGGCGCGTCCAATCAGATCGTACAGGCCATACGTTAGATAACTCACTATCACCAGCGCGGCGGCGCTCAGCACCACGTAACGGTTGTAGCCGACGATAACCGTATAGACATCTTCCCAGTTCACCTTGCGCGCATAGATCACCAGCAGCACGATCACCGCAATAAAAAAGAGCGCAGTAAGGATCTTCTTTGCCAGTTGCCAGTGTGGATTCTTTTTCGACATTAGGATTTTGCTCCTGGATTATCGGCTTCGACCCGATCCTGAGTTTCCATTTCGGGTTGTACGGGCGGAGCAACCTGTGACAGGCGCGGCGTATGGGCAGGCAACCAACCGGCGATGGCAGGGAAATGGCGTAAAAAGTGGAACACAATGATGCCTTTGGTCAGCTGCCACCAATTGCGCGGCGGCAGCTTGTCATCGTCTACGCGCACGCAATCGTGCTGCAGCAGCAGTTCCAGATTCTCACGCAGCGCCTGATTGAAGGCGCGATCGTGTACTATCAAATTCGCTTCCAGATTGAGCGATAAACTCAGCGGATCGAGGTTGCTCGATCCTACCGTTGACCACTGCTCATCCTGCACCGCAATTTTGCCGTGCAGCGGGCGACGGCAGTATTCATACACTTCCACGCCGCCGTCGACTAAATAGTTGTACAGCAGCTCAGCGCCCACTTTGACGATCGGCATATCGGGTTCGCCTTGCACAATCAGCCTGACGCGCACGCCGCGTTGGGCCGCGCTGCGCATCTCACGCAGCAGGCGATAGCCGGGGAAGAAGTAGGCATTAGCGATAATCACATCCTTCTTCGCCTTGCGTAGCATAGCGAGATAGTGCTGCTCAATATCGTCGCGGTGTTCATCGTTATCGCGATAGACAAACAGCACCTGAGCCTCGCCAGGCAGGGCGTTGACTGCCGGACGATGCGATCGCCCGCCCCACCAGCGCCGCGTGTGCTGTTCGCTGCCCATCTGCTGCTGCACGTATTGGGTAATATCCAGCACCACCGGACCTTTTACTTCTACGGCATAATCCTGTTTGGACTGGGCGCCGTAATCGGTATTGTGCTCAGCAGAGAAGTTAATGCCGCCAACAAAGGCGATCACCTCATCGATCACCACAATTTTGCGATGCAGACGGCGGAACACATTGGTGCGCATACCAAGCACCAGCGGGCGCGGATCGTAATAGATAAAGCGCACGCCGGCGGCCGTCAGGCTATCGACAAAGCGGTCAGATAGCTCATGCGACCCGTAACCATCCACCATCACCTCTATTTTCACGCCGCGCTGGGCCGCCTGCAGCAAGGCTTCGTGCAGATCGGTACCGACTTCATCCTCGAACAGAATAAAGGTTTCCAATAGCAGCGTGCGTTCGGCGCGCGCGATAGCGCCTAGCACGCGCGGGAAGAACTGGTCACCATTTTCTAATAGACGGAGCTGATTACCGTCGCGCCAACTAAAACTCATAGGAAAATCTCCACCGCTAACGGCGCGTGATCGGACAGGTGGGACCAGGGTTTCACCGGTAACGCCCAGGGTTTACTCACCGTAGCATTGCGGATATAGATGCGATCGAGCCTCAACAGCGGGAAACGTGCCGGGAAAGTGCGGGCAGGGCGGCCAGTTTTGATACTGAACACTTCCTCTAACCCGACGGCACGTTTAAGAAAGCGGTTGGCGCTCACCTGCCAGTCGTTAAAATCACCGGCCACCACGACAGGCGCATCTGGCGGCAGCGTAGCAATGAAGTCGCACATCATCTTCATCTGTGCCTGGCGGTGCTTCTCTTTCAACCCCAGGTGCACGCAGAACACATGCAGCGGTTCGCTACGATCTGGCAGGCGGATCTGGCAGTGCAACATGCCGCGTTTTTCACTTCCTGCCACAGAAATATCGCGGTTTTGATATTCAACGATGGGGAAACGTGACAATATCGCGTTCCCGTGATGTCCCTCAGGATAAACGGCGTTGCGGCCATAGGCGAAATCGTCCCACATGGTATCGGCCAGAAACTCATAGTGTGAGGTTTCCGGCCAGTTCTCAATGTGCAGCGAATGGATCGCGTGGGTGCCCATCACCTCTTGCAGGAAGACGATATCCGCGGAGGTTGCGCGGACAGCATCGCGCAATTCCGGCAGGATAAAGCGGCGATTGAAGCTGGTGAACCCCTTGTGGGTATTGATCGTCAGGACTTTAAATGAAAATCCTTGCGTATTTTGTGGCATACTGCGACGCGCTCCTTTTCATCATCAACAGCCCAAAGTGTAGTCTTTGTCACAAATGAGTGGTGTTGAGGGCTGAAAATTAGGGCGTAATCTGAAATTTGCTTTACATTGAGGAAGTTCGTCTGGCCTCCAGCCAGATACACTTGGGCGACCTGTTGGGTCTGCCAGGAGAAGAGAATGAAATGGTCTAATCGTGTTCAGATTGTTACCGGACAAACCTGTTTGCACATTGCGATGCACCTGTTGGTGGTTGCAGCGCTGGTTTGGGGCTGGAAACATAGGGCGCTGGTTGAAATGAGCAGTACCCTGGTGGCAGCTTATGCGGTGGTATTTATTACCATGCTGGTCATGCAGCGTAGTGCCCGTTTACGTAGAATGGGTGATTCCCTTGAAGAGGTAACCACCACTTACTACTTTGGTGCAGCCATGTTGACGCTGTTCCTGATCTCCCGCTTTATCCACAACAACCTGCTGATCGGTTTGCTCGGCGTAGTGATGTTGGTTGGTCCGGCGCTGGTTTCATTGCTGGCGAAAGAGCCAGTGCAGCGCATCGAGAAGAAGCGCAGTTGATCGCTTAAGGACCGCAGTAATGCGGACCTGACGAAAAGGAGCCGAATGCGGCTCCTTTTTTTATGGATGCTGTGGCCGCGGAAAGCTGCTAAACTCGCGCCCTTACGCATGGTAGTTTGTGCCCTTTTCACACGTGAGCCCCGCGCTTGCGTCATATCCCTCCTGAAAACTACACCGCTAACGGCGGTCAGGACGGTTTGGAGTAATACACCTGCATGTCATTTGACTCTCTCGGCTTAAGTGCCGATATTTTGCGTGCGGTAGCAGAACAAGGCTACCAAGAGCCGACGCCAATTCAGCGTCAGGCAATCCCCGTGGTGCTGGCTGGTCGAGACCTGCTGGCAAGCGCCCAGACCGGCACCGGTAAAACTGCCGGCTTTACGCTGCCGTTGCTGCAGCGTCTGACTGCAAAACCGTCGACGGCGCGTGGCCGCCGTCCGGTGCGTGCGTTAATCCTCACCCCGACCCGCGAACTTGCGGCACAGGTTGGCGAGAACGTGCGCGAGTACAGCCAATATCTCGATATCCGTTCGCTGGTAGTGTTCGGTGGCGTGAGCATTAACCCGCAGATGATGAAGCTGCGCGGCGGCGTTGACGTGCTGGTGGCAACACCGGGTCGTCTGCTCGATCTGGCTCACCAGAACGCGGTTGATCTGTCGCAGGTCGAAATCCTCGTGCTGGATGAGGCGGACCGTATGCTCGACATGGGCTTCATCCATGACATCCGTCGCGTGCTGGCGCGTTTGCCTGCGAAGCGTCAGAACCTGCTGTTCTCCGCGACCTTCTCTGATGAGATCAAAACGCTGGCGGAAAAGCTGCTCACCAACCCAGAACAGGTTGAAGTGGCGCGTCGTAACACCGCGTCTGAGCAGGTTTCACAGCAAGTGCATTTCGTGGATAAGAAGCGCAAGCGGGAACTGCTGTCGCTGATGATTGGTCGTGATAACTGGCAGCAAGTGCTGGTGTTCACCCGTACCAAACACGGCGCGAATCATCTTGCTGAGCAACTGAATAAAGACGGCATTACCGCCGCCGCCATCCACGGCAACAAGAGCCAGGGCGCACGTACCCGTGCATTGGCTGACTTCAAATCTGGCGGCATTCGCGTGCTGGTGGCCACCGACATCGCGGCGCGTGGCCTCGACATTGAAGAGCTGCCGCACGTGGTGAACTATGAGCTGCCAAACGTGGCCGAAGACTACGTGCACCGTATCGGTCGTACCGGTCGTGCGGCCGCAACCGGTGTTGCACTGTCGCTGGTGTGCGTGGATGAACACAAACTGCTGCGCGATATTGAGCGCCTGCTGAAGCGTGAAATCCCGCGCATTGAGCTGCCAGGTTTCGAAGTCGATCCGAGCATTAAAGCGGAACCGATTCAGAACGGTCGTCAGCAGCAGGGCGGTGGTCGCGGTCAGGGCCGTGGTCAAGGCCAGGGCCGCGGTCAGGGCGGCAACGTCTCGCGCCCGCACAGCGGCAATGCGCCACGTCCGCAGGGTGAAGCGCGTTCAGCGCGTCGTCCAGCGCAGGGCGCAGGTCAGGCGGCTCCAGCGGCCAACAGCGGTCGTCGTCGTCCGGCACCGAAGAAAACCGGGAACGCCTAACGTCATGAGGGTTTTGCTGGCGCCGATGGAGGGCGTGCTCGATTCGCTGGTGCGTGAGCTGCTCTCCGGGGTGAATGATTATGATTTGTGCGTGACCGAGTTTTTGCGCGTGGTCGATCAGCTGCTGCCGGTAAAATCCTTCTATCGTTTATGTCCTGAGCTGCATAACCATAGCCGCACGCCATCAGGCACGCGCGTTCGCATGCAGCTGCTTGGGCAATATCCCGAATGGCTGGCAGAGAACGCCGCGCGTGCGGTGGAACTCGGTTCGTGGGGCGTGGATCTCAACTGCGGCTGTCCATCGAAGTTGGTGAACGGCAGCGGTGGCGGCGCCACTTTGCTGAAAGATCCTGAACTGATCTACCGCGGCGCGAAAGCGATGCGTGAAGCGGTGCCGGATCATTTGCCGGTAACGGTGAAAGTGCGCCTTGGCTGGGATGCCAGCGATCGTCGCTTTGAAATCGCCGATGCCGTGCAGCAAGCTGGAGCCAGCGAGCTGGTGGTGCACGGTCGAACCAAAGAAGACGGCTATCGCGCCGAAAGTATCAACTGGCAGGCGATTGGCGAAATTCGTCAGCGTCTGCGCATTCCGGTGATCGCTAACGGCGAAATCTGGAACTGGCAGGATGCGCAGGATTGCATGCGCATTACCGGCTGCGATGCGGTGATGATTGGCCGCGGAGCGCTCAACGTGCCGAACCTGGCGCGCGTGGTGAAGTACAACGAAGCACCGATGCCGTGGTCCGAAGTGGTGGCACTCTTGCTGAAGTACACCCAGCTGGAGAAGCAGGGCGATACCGGCATGTATCACGTGGCACGCATCAAGCAGTGGCTTGGCTATCTGCGCAAGGCCTATCACGAAGCCGACGGCTTATTCAGTGAAGTTCGCACCCTCAAAGTTTCCGCCGAGATCGCCACAGCGATAGAGCGGCATGCAGCCGCGATAATCGCTTAATACCGCAAAAAATTGCCTGTGTATGCCGGTGCGCATCAATGCGCACCCTACGAAACCCTCGCCACATAGCCGTAGGGGCGCCATTCATGGCGACCGTATTATTCAAATGTGGTTAAAACTTTATAACTAAAAAATCTGCGATCTATTAGCAGGCTAAGGTTATAGTGGTTGACTCCTTTCATCATTGTTTTCGATGCCATTTCCCATGTCTGACGCCGCTGTACTGAGTAACGCTCAGTTAAATAAACGCATTCTCTCCGTCATTATTTTCACTTTCTTTTGCTACCTTTCGGTGGGTTTACCGCTCGCGGTGCTGCCGGGATTCGTGCATAACCAGCTCGGTTTCAGCTCATTCATCGCCGGATTGATCATCAGTCTGCAATACTTCGCCACCCTATTAAGCCGCCCACATTCGGGGCGTCTGGCGGATCGCTTGGGTCCAAAACGCGTGGTGATGATGGGATTGCTGTTCTGCGGCATGAGCGGTGTGCTATCGATTCTCGCCGCGCTGTGCAGCGACGTGCCGATGTTGAGCCTGGCGCTGCTGGCGGCCGGACGTCTGTTCCTCGGCGTAGGTGAAAGCTTCAGCAGCACCGGATCCACCTTATGGGGCATGAACATCGTCGGTCCACTGCAAACCGCGCGCGTCATCTCGTGGAACGGCGTAGCCACCTATTTCGCCATGGCGATTGGTGCGCCGCTCGGCGTACTGCTGAATCAGTGGTTTGGCATCAGCGGCTTTGCCGGTTTGGTGGCGATCATGGGCGTTGCGGGCTTCTGGATGGCGAGCCGCAAAGCGAGCGTCAGCGTCACGGCCGGCGTGCGTATTCCGTTTCATCGCGTGGTCAGCCGCGTGTGGATGTTTGGTCTGGCGCTCGGCTTTGGCACTATTGGTTTTGGCGTTATCTCCACCTTTATCACCCTTTATTTCGCCAGCCGCGACTGGAGCGGCGCGGCGTTTGCGCTCACCTTATTCAGCCTGGGCTTCGTGGTGGTTCGCCTCGGGTTTGGCCGCTATATCACCCGCTTTGGTGGCTTGAAAGTGTCGCTGGTGTCATTGGTGCTGGAGTGCGCTGGATTGCTGTTGATTTGGCAGGCCGACAGCGTGTGGCTGGTAGATGTTGGGGCATTTCTCACCGGCGGCGGCTTCTCGCTGGTGTTCCCGGCGCTTGGCGTTGAGGCGGTGAAGCGGGTGCAGCAGCAGGATCAGGGCTCGGCGCTTGGTACCTATTCGGCCTTCCTCGACTTAGGGCTGGGATTAACCGGTCCGGTGGCGGGTTTGCTGATTGGTCACTGGGGCATGCAGTCGGTGTATCTGGCGGCGGCGTTAATGGTGCTGGGTGCCTTTGGCCTGACGCTGCGTCTGCAACAGCTGCACGGCCGCCAGCCAGCCGTGCAAACTGCGAGCGATTAATACTTCTCTGGCACCACCATGTGCTCAGGTACTGGCGCGCGGCGATAGTCTTCCGAACGTTCGCGCGGCGGTAACATAACCGGTTTGGCTTCACTCTCTTCGTACGGCATCTGCTGCAGCAGATGACTAATACAGTTGAGACGCGCACGTTTTTTATCCACGCCTTGCACCACCCACCACGGTGCTTCGGGGATGTTGGTGCGTTCCAGCATCTCCTCTTTCGCCTCAGTGTAATCTTCCCAGCGGCGACGGCTTTCGAGGTCCATTGGGCTCAGTTTCCACTGCTTAAGCGGATCGTGAATGCGGCTGAGGAAACGCAGCTCCTGTTCTTCATCGGTGATTGAGAACCAGTATTTAACGATCTGGATGCCGCTGCGCGTCAGCATTTTTTCAAACTCTGGCACGCTGCGGTAAAACTCTTCCACTTCCTCTTCGTTGCAGAAACCCATGACGCGCTCCACGCCTGCGCGGTTATACCAGCTGCGGTCAAACATCACGATCTCACCGGCAGCCGGCAGATGCGCTATGTAACGCTGGAAGTACCACTGGGTTTTTTCGCGATCGTTAGGCGCGGGCAGGGCGGCTACGCGGCAGGTTCGCGGATTCAGACGTTGAGTAATACGTTTGATCACGCCGCCTTTCCCCGCCGCATCGCGGCCTTCAAACAGAATCACCACGCGATGGCCGGTGCGCATCACCCAATCCTGCAGCTTCACTAGCTCGCCCTGCAGATGTAGCAGCTCGCGGAAATAGCGGCGGCGAAACGCTTTGTCGCCCTCGGCCTGCGTCTCACCGTTATCATTGAAGCGCAGGTCGTCCAGCTCCATTTCCAGCTCTTCGTCGTAGCTGTCGTAAAACTCCTGCAGCAGACGCTGATTAAAGGTCTCGCTGTGGAAGCTGTTGTCGTGTGTCGCCATCATTTTCTCCCATTACAGGTGGATAAACAGGGCGTAAAGGAGCCCCGAAAGTAAGACAGAAACCGGCAGCGTCAGTACCCAGGCCATCGCCAGATTGCGAATGGTGGCGAGTTGCAGACCTGAGCGGTTGGCGGCCATCGATCCGGCGACGCCAGAGGAGAGTACATGGGTGGTGGAAACCGGCAGGCCGAAGACGTCGGCTGCGCCGATGGTCGCCATTGCCACCAGCTCGGCGCTGGCACCTTGCGCGTAGGTGAGATGCGTTTTGCCGATGCGCTCACCCACGGTGACCACGATGCGGCGCCAGCCCACCATGGTGCCAAGGCCCAGCGCAATCGCCACCACCACCTTCACCCACATCGGGATAAAGCGCGTGGCGGCATCCAGTTCTTTTTTCACCGCCGTCAGATTGCGCGCGGTCTCTTCCGGCAGTGTCACTTTGGCATTTTGCAGATGTTTAATGGTTTCCGACGCCAGATACATCTCGTTGCGCGTGTTGGTCACCGCCTGCACCGGGATGTTCTCCACCGCGCCATAGCGGCGAATCTGGTCACCGATATCGCCCAGCATCATGCCGAGTGCAGGTAATACCTGCGGACGGTTTTGGCTGGTGCGCACGAATTCGGTCAGTACCTCGCGCGGCGCAGGCATCGCGGCGGGCGCCGGTTGCAGCGTCAGTAGCTGCTGTTCGGTGACCTGTGTTAAGGCGGCGACGCGCGGGATTTGCTCCGGCGGCAGCGAGCGGTTCAGGGCATAGGCAATCGGCATGGTGCCGACCAGAATCAGCATGATTAAGCCCATGCCTTTCTGCCCGTCATTCGAACCGTGCGCGAAGGAGACGCCGGTGCAGGTGAGGATCAGCAAGCCGCGGATCCACACCGGCGGCGGCTGATTGCCTTTCGGCGCTTCATACAGTTGGCGATTGCGGATAAACGCTTTCATCGCCAGCAGCAACAACCCGGCGCAGATAAAGCCGACAACCGGCGACAGCAGCAGCGCGTAGCCCACTTTAATCGCCTGATCCCAATCGACTCCGCTGGTGCCGCTGCGCCCGTGCAGCAACGCATTCGCCACGCCGACGCCGATGATCGAACCGATTAGCGTATGGGATGAAGAGGCGGGCAAGCCGAAATACCAGGTGCCGAGGTTCCAGATAATTGCCGAAAACAGCAGCGCATACACCATGGCAAAACCGTGGCCGCTGCCCGCTTGCAGAATCAGTTCTACCGGCAGCAGCGAAATGATGCCGAACGCCACCACGCCGCTGGAGAGCAGCACGCCGAGGAAATTACAAAAACCGGACCACATCACCGCCACGCCGGGCGACAGCGAATGGGTGTAAATCACCGTGGCGACGGCGTTGGCGGTATCGTGGAAACCGTTCACAAATTCAAAGCCGAGCGCAATAATCAGCGCCACGCCAAGCAGCAGGAATGGCGTGTAGCTGGTCACCGGTGCGCCAGTCTCTTCAACGTCGTTAAACAGGTTGATGCCCGCATACAGCAGGCCAGCCATCAGCAGCAGCACAAAGATCAGGCGTGAGGCAGGACCGTTGCCTCGATTAAGGTTCGGGCGTCCGTTATGGGACGAGGAGGTCGATGCGGGTAAACTGTTTTCAGCCATAAAACACCTCAGTGTTAAATCACGATGCTCGAACGGCACCCTTTGACTTCCAGTGTGATACGGGGTTTGTATGACAGAATGATGATGGTGAACGGCCAGTGTCATATTGCTGCAACATCCCTGTCGCACCCTGTGGATCTGACCGCTTCGGAATGACCTGCTGCTATGCTCCAGCCCGTGTTACCGCTTGCCTCCCTGCCGGACTTCAATAACGAAGTGGCCGGACTGATTCATGGTTATCTGTTTACCCCGGCGTCGCCTCCACAGCGGTTAAATGCGCGTGAAGCCTCACAATTGGCGCAGCAACAGCTGCCGGAATCGACCTTTCTTTGGCTGCACATAAATCTTAATCACGCACGTGCTGAACGTTGGGTTCAGGACCACTTTGGCGTAGATCGCGATTTTTTCGATGAGATACATTCAGCTTCACCGCGCACCCGTTTAGCCCATCAAAACGATGCGCTGCTGGCGGTGCTCAATGACGTCACCTTCAGTAAAGAGGAGCGCAGCACCCAGAATGCCACGCTGTGGATGTGGTGCTGCCCGCATGTGATTGTCACCGCGCGCTTTCGGCCCGTTGGCATGATTGAGCGTATGCATCAGCAGATCGACAAGCTGGTGTTTGCGGAGTCCGATGCGATGCTGCTGTGGCTGCTGGGCGAGCAGGAGGCGCAGTTGGAACAGGTGGTGCGTCGCTCCAGTCAGGCGGTGGACGCCATTGAAGAGCGCCTGTTGAGTGCGGCGATCAAAACTAACCGTCATGAACTGGGTCATTTACGACGCATGCTGTTGCGCGTGCAGCGCCTGCTCGCCCCCGAACCCGCGGCGCTGTTTCGTTTGCTAAATCGCCCGCCTCAATGGCTAAAGCGCGAACCGCTGGGTGAGCTGCGTATCTTCACTGAAGAGTTCAGCGTGGCGCTGAATGATTTGGCTGGGCTAATGGAGCGGATCCGTTTGTTGCAGGAAGAGATTGCCGCGCGTCTGATGGAGCAGAGCAACCGTACGCTGTTCTTGCTTACGGTGATAACCGTGCTGGCGCTGCCGATCAATATCGTGGCGGGTTTTTTTGGCATGAACGTCGGCGGCATTCCGCTGGCGAGCAATACGCATGGCTTTCTGCTGCTGGTGTTAGTGGTGCTGGCGTTTACGTTAGTGGCGGGCTGGCTGGCGTTTCGACGCCCGCGCGATTGAGGTGACCAGGTCGCCATAAATGGCGCCCCTACATAACCCTGATGATTTTTTCGTAGGGTCGCCATTCATGGCGACCTGGCTAATCGCACGCACAAAAAAGCCAGCCCGCAGGCTGGCTCATCACAACACGTAATTACAGGCTGGTAGCCGGCTGAGCAGCAGGCGCTGCGCCGTTAGCACCCTGCGGCGTCATCGGTTCTTCTTTCGGCGTTGCGTCAGAAGATTCTTGTACCGGCACCGGTGCTGGCTGGGCTTCACCTGCTGGGCCATTAATTTTGATCGGCATACCGTTACGCGCCTGGATTGCGTTATTCACCGCATCCTGGTTGGTGCTGGCATCGGCAATCACTTTGGTCACCGCAGACGTCAGGTTAATCGGCACCAGCTCACGAGAGTTGAACTGCTCTTCGGTGGTCGACAGCGGATTGTGGACTTCAATGTAGCGCGAACCGTCTGGCTCAACGCTCGCTTTCACCGGCTGATCGATGAACTGGACGCGGGTGCCGACTGGCACGTTGTCGAACAGCCATTTAATGTCGTCAGAGCGCAGACGCACACAGCCGTGGCTCACGCGCAGGCCGATGCCGAAGTTGGCATTAGTACCGTGAATGGCATACAGGCGGCCAATGTAGAGCGCATGCAGTCCCATCGGGTTATCTGGACCCGCCGGGAACACGGCTGGAATGCTTTCACCACGCGCTGCGTATTCCGCGTGCATCGCTTTGGTTGGTGTCCAGGTTGGGCCATCTTTCTTACGCTCAACCTTGGTGATCCAGTTCATTGGCGTATCTTTACCCAATTCGCCGATGCCGATTGGCAGCACGACCACGGTCTTGGTGCCTTTCGGGTAATAGTAAAGACGCATCTCAGCGCTGTTGATCACGATGCCTTCACGCGGCGCGTCAGGCAAAATCAGCTGCTGCGGGATGATCATTTTAGTGCCAGCTTTCGGCAGATAAACGTCAACACCCGGATTGGCTTCCAGCATATTGCTGAGGCCCATCTGATACTGCGCAGCAAAGGCTTCCAGCGGAAGTTTGCTGTCATCAGGAACGGTGATTTCAATATTTTCGCCGATCAGACGGCTATTAGCCGGCGGCAGCGGATAGACTACTGCAAATGCCGACTGGCTGAACGCCGCCAGTGCGAGGGCGAGTGAAGCGAACGCGCGAATGCTCATTTTCATGTTTTTCAAGTCGTTATGGCCATGTTTCAGGCTTGTCAGTGTGTCGAATCCATCGTGGTCAGTATGACCCGCTGCGCATTATATGTGCATTGGTGCATTGATGGAAATCAGGATTTTCGCAGGCTGAAGATACTTTACGCAATTCCTTGTGTTTACCAGACAATTCTCTTAGCTCCTCAGCCCAAAATGTGAATTTTTAAGGCTGCCACAGCGTCACTTCATTACTCAATTTGCGATTGAGGAAAAAAGCGGCACTGATCAGCGCCAGATGCGACAGCGCCTGCGGCATATTACCCAATGCATTGCCGTGAGAGGTAAATTCTTCGGCGTACAGGCCAACCGGATTGGCGTAGCTCAGCAGCTTCTCAAACTCAAAATGTGCTTCATGCACCCGCCCGGCGCGCGCCAGACACTCTACGTACCAGAAGGAGCAGGCCGCAAAGGAGCCTTCTCCGCCACTTAATGCATCGGCAGGCGTCTCATGAATGTTATAGCGGCGCACTAAACCATCGCTCACTAAATGGGTTTTAATCGCATCCAGCGTGGCCAGCCAATCTGGATCGGTTGAGCTGACAAAGCGCACCAGCGGCATCAGCAGCATCGAGGCATCAAGGAAGTTTCCGCCACGTGTCGCGGTGAAGTGGCCCAGCTCAGGATTCCAGAAGTTTTGCCAGATATCATCGCGGATCTCGCTGCGCACGCGATCCCAGCGTTCATAGGGCATTGGCAGCGAACGCTTCATACCCAGCCGCAGTGCGCGATCGAGTGCCACCCAACACATTAAACGCGAATGCAGGAAATGCTCCGGTTCACCGCGCATCTCCCAAATGCCGGCATCGGGTTGATTCCAGTTCACGCAGACATAATCGATCATGTCGGAGACATACTTCCAGCCGCGCTGCGAAATCGCCTCGCCATATTTGTTGGCGAGATAAATGGCATCCATTAGCTCGCCGTAAATATCGAGTTGGGTTTGGCGCCAGGCATCATTGCCGATGCGCACCGGACGTGAATTAGCGTAGCCGGAAAGATTGAGCAGCTCGGTTTCATGCAGCTCGGTGCCGCTATCCAGGCGATACATCACCTGCAGATGTGGGGTGTCGTCGTGACTGTGCTCGACGCAGCGGCCCACCCACTTGGTGAAATCTCGCGCTTCTTCGGTGTAGCCAAGGCGCATCAGCGCATACATGCTGAACGAGGCGTCGCGAATCCATGAGGCGCGATAATCCCAGTTGCGCTCACCCCCCAATTCCTCCGGCAAACCAAAGGTGGCGGCGGCGGCAATCGAACCGTGCTGATGTGAGGTCAACAGCTTGAGCGCCAGCGCCGAACGCGTCACCTGTTCCTGCCAGCGCCCACGATACGAACTGTGGCTGCTCCAGCGTCGCCAGTATTCCAGCGTGTCGCGGAAGCACTGTTCGGTGGCAATTTTCGCCACGTTTGGATCGTCATCGTTACCAAAAATAAACTCGGCGCACTCACCGGCTTTCAGGGTGAACTCCGCCACTGCGCTGTGGTTCTCGCGCGTCATCACCACCGTGGCGCTGAGGCGTAAAGCCAGTTGTCCTGCGGCCAGAAAAGCGATACCACCAGGACGCACTTCGGTGGTGGTTTCTGCGCGCGCATAATCGTGGCGCGGCGCGCACAGCAGATGGAACTTCGCCGTGCCGCGCACCATTTTCACGCGACGTACCAGACGCGGCACTTTGCTGTGCTCGTCGCAGATCGGCATGTAATCGGTGATCTCCGCCACGCCCGCATCGTCCAGCCAGCGGGTTTGCAGAATATTGGTATCGGGCAGATAGAGCTGCTGCTGGCGGGCATTTTTCCAGTCGGGGGCGAGAGAGAAAAGTCCGGCTTCGTCGCTATCGAGCAGCGCAGCAAATACCGAAGGGCTATCAAGCTCTGGCCAGCAGAGATAATCGATGGTGCCGTCGTTGGCGATCAGTGCGCAAGTGCGTAAATCACCAATCACACCGTGGTCGTCTATTCTGCGTTTAATGTCGCTCATCTTGCCCCCTTTGCGGTATGTAATGGTTAACTATAGACGCAACGGCAGATTCGGCGGCACTGAGGCACAGAAGGATAACTTCTATACTGTTAAGACACCCTCAATCAGGAGAATGTTATGAGTTCAGGAAAACAGAAAGTCGCCGTGGTTACCGGTTCCAGTTCTGGCATTGGTCGCAGTTGTGCGGTGATGCTGGCCGAAGCGGGCTATACGCTTGGCATCACCTGGAGTTCGGATGAAGAGGGCGCCCAGGAAACCGCTCGTATGGTGGAGAGTCGTGGACAGATGGCGCAGGTGCGGCAGGTTGCCCTTGCCGATCCGCAAGCCGGCGGGCAACAACTGGCGCAGCTGATCAACTCGCTGGGGCGCATTGACGTGCTGGTTTGCAACGCGGGCGTGATGACCAAAGCTGACTTTCTCGATGTCACTTTTGAGGATTGGCGCAAAGTGTTTAATGTGGATGTTGATGGTGCTTTTATCTGTGGGCAGATTGCCGCAAGGCATATGGTCGATCAGGGCGACGGTGGACGTATTATCAATATCACTTCGGTGCATGAACACACGCCGCTACCGGACGCCAGCGCCTATACCGCCGCGAAACATGCACTCGGTGGCCTGACCAAATCAATGGCGTTGAGCTTATTGCCGCACCATATTTTGGTCAACGCGGTGGCGCCGGGCGCAATTGCCACGGCGATGAATGATATGAAAGATGACGAGCAAGGCCGACCTATGCCGGAGATCCCGATTGGACGTCCCGGCGATACGCGTGAGGTGGCGAGCTTAGTGGCCTGGCTCTGCTCGGAATGGGCAACCTACACCACCGGACAATCTTTCATTGTCGACGGTGGTTTTATGCTGGCGAATCCGCAGTTTAAAGGTTATCACTCGTAATTAACCCGCGCGGCGGCGGTTCCAGTGGCGAATAATGTAGCGCAGCACGATGCCAAAAATAACCGCCGCCGCTAACCACAATACGGGTTTGAGGTGCTGATCGATCTTATGCAGCCACGGCGCAACGATCTCGCCAGCAAAGTAGCCGATAGAGACAAAAATCAGTGACCATAGCGCGGCGCCGATGACGTTGAGAATAAAGAAACGCAGCGGCTTAAGGCGGCTGGTGCCAATGATGATTGGCCCAACAATGCGGAAGCCATACATAAAGCGCACGCCGATGACGAATAAGCTAGGGTGTTTCTGAATCAGCCGATTGGCTTTGCCAATGGTTTCCTGATGTTTGCGGAAACGGCGCAGAATGCGTGTACCGTAGCGGCGTCCCAGCCAAAACAACAGCTGATCGCCAATAATGCCGCCAATCATCGCGGCCAACACCACGCCGGTGAAGTGCAGCAAGCCTTCATGCGCCGCGACCCCGCCCAGTAAGGTGAAGGTTTCTCCTTCGGCGATACAGCCAATCAGCAGCGCCAGATAGCCGTATTGGCTAATTAATCCATTGATATCGAGATGCAAATCATCCTCCCTGTAAATGTTGAGACTGTTACCAGTTTATACGCCAGCGCCTTTATTTGTAGGGTTAGCCGCAAAAACAGCGGCGACGATTATACTTGAGAGACGCTGCCTGCGTTGTCGAGGTCTTTTGCTTTAGGGGCAGCCCCTTGCATTAGAGGAGTAACCGTATGAATCATGTCTGGGGTTTACTGGCGCATCCTGGTCAGGAAATGCGCGATATTAAACAGGAAAATGAGAGCGTTTCGCACCATTACACCCATCATGTTCTGCTAATGGCGGCGATCCCGGTGATCTGCGCCTTCATCGGCACCACGCAACTGGGCTGGAATCTGGGCGAAGGGCAGTTCGTACTACTCAACAGGCTGACCGGTATCGGTTTGGGCATTCTGTTCTACCTGATGATTCTTGGTGGCGTTGCCGTGATGGGGCGTGTGATTCACTGGATGGCGCGTAATTATCCGCAGCGCCCGAGCCTGCAACGCTGCACCGTGTTTGCGGGCTATGTGGCAACGCCGCTGTTCCTTAGTGGTCTGGTGGCGCTCTATCCGCTGGTGTGGCTGTGCGTACTGGTCGGCGCGATTGCGCTGGTTTACACCGGTTATCTGCTTTACGTCGGGATTCCGGTATTCCTGAGTATTGACCGTGATGAAAGTCTGCGCTTCTCCGGCTCAACATTGGCGATAGGGGTGCTGGTGTTCGAGGTGCTGCTGGCGCTGACGGTGGTTATCTGGGGATATGGTCCACGGTTATTCTGAGGCTATCCTGGTCGCCATGAATGGCGACCCTACAAAACCGCCCCCGTAAGGTCGCCATTCATGGTGGCCTTTTAACGCCTGGAAACAATCTCGTTAAGAAATTTCTCAGGGAAGTGCGTATGATACTGCAGCCAGCCCGCATCCCGTCTGGCTTGATGTGGGCGGCCTGTGTGTTTACACAGCGCAAAACTCCTGACCGGATTTTTTTGACACGATGTCTGCAAAAATGCGTATTTCCCTGCTGTCGCTGGCGCTGTTTGTCGCCGCGCCAGCCGCTGTGACACCCGCGCTCGCTGCGCCGGCCGCACTCTCAAACCTGGCGCCGATTGCCCAACCGCAAATCGCCTCCGGCAGCGCCATGATCGTCGATCTGGAAAACAACAAAGTGCTGTTTTCCAGTCATCCTAACCGCGTACGCCCAATTGCTTCGCTGACCAAGCTAATGACGGCGATGGTGGTACTGGATGCCAAACTGCCGATGGATGAAATGCTGTCGGTCGATATCAGCCACACGCCTGAAATGCGCGGCGTATTTTCCCGCGTCAAACTGAACAGTGAAATCAGCCGCCGCAACATGCTGCTGCTGGCGCTGATGTCGTCGGAGAACCGCGCGGCCGCCAGCCTGGCGCACCACTATCCGGGCGGTTACGATGCTTTTATTCGTGCCATGAATGCCAAAGCACGTGCGCTCGGTATGACGCATACGCGTTATGTGGAACCGACCGGCTTGTCGATTCAAAACGTTTCCAGCGCGGAAGACCTGATAAAGCTGGCGAAGGCCACACGTCAGTACCCGCTGATTGGTGAGTTAAGCACCACCAAAGAAGACACGGCGGTATTTAAACATCCGAATTATGCGCTGCCGTTCCGTAACACCAACCATTTGGTGTACAAAAATGACTGGCGTATCCAGCTGACCAAAACCGGTTATACCGATGAAGCGGGACACTGCCTGGTGATGCGCACGGTGATCAATAACCGTCCGGTGGCGCTGGTGGTACTGGACGCGTTTGGAAAATATACCCATTTTGCCGATGCCAACCGTCTGCGTGACTGGCTGGAAACCGGTAAAGCAGCACCGGTTCCGGCCGCGGCGCTGGCGTACAAAAAGCAGAAGTCAGGCCTGACGGCCAGCAATAGCGAGGCGGAATAGCGCGCTTGTTTTGGTCGCCATGAATGGCGACCCTACAGGTCATCGGCGGTATGTCGTAGGGTCGCCATTCATGGCGACACCATTAATCTCGGTTTACCTGCAAAAACGCTTATCGTTAGCGCCAATGTTTTACACCTTCATTCCTATAGTTTCAGTGTCGGCAACGTCTTAAACTAGCCGCCATTCACCTGCACACGTGCGTTTATCGGCTGTTATTACGCTGGAATCTTATTAAACATGTTCAAGTTCCGTTTCTTACTTACGCCATTTTTACTGCTGCTGGTGCTGTTAACCCCGGCGCTGAGTTTTGCAGACGACAGCGCGGCAGCGAATCAGCAAGAGGACGCTGCCCCCAAAGTTAACGCCTCGGTCGAGCTGCCTAAGATGCAGAAAATTCTCGATAAAATTAAAGGCCAGGTCTCGGGCGATACCAACGAAAGCCAGCTCAACCAGCTCAATGAGATGGCGCTGGAGCTTTCGGGGAATGCCGAAACCCTTGGTCAGGCACTCATTCCGCAGCGTCAGCAGCTGGATGCACAGCTGGCGGTACTTGGTCCGGCGCCCAAAGCCGACAGCGGCGTGAAAGAGACGCCGGAGGTGACGCGCAAGCGTGCGGCGCTGGAGAACCAAAAAGGTAAGCTAGACGACCAAATCAAGCAGGCCGATGGCATCAAAAACGGTGCGCTGGTGCTGTCATCGCAGATCGTTAACCTGCGTCGTGACCAGTTAAAAAGCCAGCTGGCACTGAACTCGGGCAGTATTTTCGGCCCGCGTTTCTGGTCACCGATCTTTAGCAGCCAGGATCTCGACGCCGAGAAAATCAGTGATTTTCGCGATGAACTGCAAGACACCGCCGCGCTATCGTGGGAATCGGGCTGGCGCTTTGGCACCATCGGTTGGCTGGTCGCCGCGATGCTGGTGATGACGCTCGGCCGTCGCTACGGCGAAGAGTTTCTGGCGTGGGTGAGCATTAACAAAATGCCGGAAGGGCGTTTACGTCGTAGCTTCCTGGCGGCCGCGATAGCCTTGACCACACTTGCGGCCGTTGTGCTGACCTTCAACTTCCTTGCGCTGGCCTTTACGCGCCGCGATGAGGTCTCTGGCGACGTGCAGGATTTTGTTGAGCGCCTGGTGCAGCTCAGCGTCTACTGCGGCTTAATTGCTGGATTGGGGCGGGCGTTTTTATCTACGCGTCGTCCCAGCTGGCGTTTGCCTGCCATCTCCAATGAAGTGGCGCAGGCGCTGAAACCGTTCCCGCCCTTTACCGCGGCGCTGGTGTTTGTTTTCCAGACGGTTGAGGCATTTAACTACAGCGTGGGAACCAGCCTCAATACCACGATTTTTGCTAACGGCTTGACCGCATTGCTGATTGGCTGCACCGGCCTTGCTATCAGCATGCGCGTGAACCGCGTGCGTCGTCGCATGGCGCAGGCCGGCCACCAGCCTGAAGCACGCTCCACTCTAGTTGGCTTAGTACAGCTGGCGTTGATGCTTACGGCGCTGGCGATCCTGATCTCTCTGATCATTGGCTACGTTACGCTGGCACGCTTCCTCAGCTACGAGGTGATTTGGTGCGGCATTCTGTTTGGCTCGTTCTACTTCCTCAGCCATCTGGTACAGGACGGCTGTGAAAGTCTGTTCTCCACCAGCAATGCAACGGGCAAGCGGCTGCAAAGCTCACTCAATATTGATGAGCGCCACTTGCAACAGGCGGCTACGCTGCTGAGCGCGCTGGGTAAAACCTTGCTGATTGCTATCCTCGCGCTGGCGTTGCTCAACGGCACCTTCGCCTCCTCAACGCCGATAGAGCTGATTCAGAAGGTGATTGAGTTCTGGGGCGGCAAAGGGATGGAGTCGCTGAACATTGTGCCGGCGCACATGGTTAACGCGATTCTCTGCCTGGTGATGGGCATTTATGTGCTGCGCTCGGTGCGTCGCTGGCTGGATAAAGACTTCCTGCCAAAAACCACCATGGATGTCGGCATGCGCGTGTCGCTGGTGACGCTGTTCAGCAACATTGGTTACGTGCTGGTTATTCTGTTGACGCTGTCGATTATGGGCTTGCAGTGGAACAAACTGGCGTGGATCGTCAGCGCCCTATCGGTCGGTATCGGTTTCGGCTTGCAGGAGATTGTGAAGAACTTCATCTCCGGTCTGATTTTGTTGACCGAGCGTCCGGTGAAGGTGGGCGATTTGGTGAGCATCAGCGGCATCGAGGGCGATATTCGTCGTATCAACGTGCGTGCCACGGAAATTCAGCTCAGCGATAAATCCACGGTGATTGTGCCGAACTCCCAGCTGATCTCGCAAAACGTGCGTAACGCCACCATGGGTAACGCGCAGGGCGTGGTGACCATTCTGCTGACGTTCCCATTGGATATTGATCCGGTGCGGGTGCGGGAAATTCTGCTGGAAGTGTATCAGGAGAACGAGCGCATCCTGGAAACGCCTGAGCCGTCCGTTTCGTTCAAAGATTTAACGCCAGCGGGGATCGTGTTGAGCGTCACCGGCAACGTTGCCAGCCAGCGCCAGATTTCCGGTGCCAAGAGTGATTTGCTGTTTGATATTCTCACGCGTCTGCGCAAGGAGGGTATTGTGCTTTCCACGCCGCAAACCATGATCATTGAACGCCGCGCGCTTCCGGCGGCCGCGCAAGAGCAGCAGGGCGAGCAACTGCCTTAATTTCAGCGCGTCATGTGACCAGGTCGGCATGAATGCCGACCCTACATGTAAGGTGGCCATTGATGGCCACCTTTTTAACAACCGCACTTAGATTTTTACCGCCCAACCCTTGTGCTTGCTGGTTTTACCAATTCCCGGATTGAAACTATTAGTAGGATCCAGCTGACGATAAAACGCCTGCAGCTGCGGTTTCGCCTGATACAGATGTCCAACGTTATGCTCGGCAGGATACTCCGCGCCACGCTCGGCTAAAATCGCCAGCATCTTCTCTTTCAACGCATGCGCGTCGACGCCCTTTCTGACGATGTAATCCTGATGGAACACATGGCAGAAGAAGTGGCCGTAATAGAGACGGTGGCTTAGATCCTTATCAAACTCGGCGGGCAGGCGCTCAAACCACTCCTCATCGTTACGGCGCAGCGCAATATCCAACGCCAGAATATCTTCCACTTCGTCAGCATGCACCGCGTGATAGCGCACAGCCGCACCGGCAGCGGCAAAGCGATGCAGGAACGCGTGCGCGCCCTCTTTGGCATCGCAGGCGAAGAAGGCGCCGCCGCCTTCGCGGAAATATTCGGTCAGATACGCCTGCGCTTCAGCAACGCCGTCGCCGGACATCTTCAGCATCAGATGGTGTTCATATTTGTCGCGATACTGCTTCAGGCGTTTGGGCAGATGCGCCGGTAACCAGCCGCTGACGCGCTGCAACAGGCGATCGGTAAGATGCGGTTTTACCCAACTCAGCTTGCTCAGCCAGGCATCAACGCGGCCCTTAAGGGTAAAAAACAGCGGCATTTTATCGGTGCCGAGCTTGTCGATCATCACGAAGGTATCTTTGCCATACACCTCAGCGATATCGAAAATGTCGCGGTGCATATATTCACCCGCCACCGGCAGATGCGTAAATTCTGCCAGAATATGACGGCGAATATCGCCCAGCTCAGCCGGATCGTTGGTGCCGATATAAAATACCTGCTGCTGCGGTTCGGTAGGGAAGGTGTCGAGACGCACGGCAAATACCGCCAGCTTGCCCGCGCAGCCAGACGCTTCGAACAGGCGGCGCTCATCGGCATTAAAGCGCGCCGGGGTGTCGGCAGTGATATCGCGCACGCGCTCGGCATATTCATGATCGGAGGCGTGGCGCTCATCCCAACGCACATCGTTCTGCTGCCAGCGATCGTCATCCAAACGCCCCAACATCTCCTCCGGCGAATGGCCAAGATCGATGCCAAGATGGTTTACCAGCTTGAGTTTGCCGCTGGCATCAATCTGCGCGTACAGGGCCATTTCACTGTAGGCCGGACCGCGTTTGATCAACGAACCGCCTGAGTTATTACAGATTCCGCCCATTACCGATGCGCCGATACAGGAGGAACCGATAACAGAATGCGGCTCACGTCCTAACGGTTTCAGCACTTTTTCCAACTGATACAGCGTGCTGCCAGGGAAGGCGAGGATCTGTTTGCCGTCATCGATCAGCTGCAACTTATCCAGCCGCAAGGTGCTGATGATGACCAGCGGACGATCGTAATCATTACCGTGCGGCGTGGAACCTTCCGTCAGACCGGTATTGGCGGCCTGCATTAAAATAATGGCATCGGCGCTAACCAGCGCTTGCAACGCACGCCATAACTCCAGCAGCGAGCCGGGAAAAATCACCGCCAGCGCGTCGCCTTCGCCCGAGCGAAAACCTTTGCGGTAGCGCGCGGTCTGTTCTGCATCGGTTAACAGGTGTGACGAACCCACCAGACGACGCAGTTCGGCGAGCAGAGTAGGGTGCGAAGTGTTGTTATTCATTGGCCTATCCTTGTCTTTAACATGGCGCTTCTACTGTAGCACGCGTCTGCGGTAGGGTCGCGGTGTGACATCGGCAGCTACCTGCTATCCTCATCTTGTGGCAAACTGCCCCGGTTATTTCGATATTGCGCAGTCACTTAAGAGAGCCCGACCTGATGAAATGGATTTACTCTGTTAGCCTCGCTGTTTCCTTAGCCATGCAACCTGCGTTTGCAGACGATTTGTTTGGCCCACATCCCATGACCGAGCAGGCGCGCGACGCCTTTGTTAATCAGCTGCTTAGCAAAATGACCCTTGATGAAAAAATCGGGCAGATGCGTTTGATTAGCGTCGGACCGGATACGCCGAAAACGGCGGTTCGCGACATGATTCAACACGGTCAGGTCGGGGCCATTTTTAATACCGTAACGCGACCGGATATTCGTGCCATGCAGGATCAGGTGATGCAGCTCAGCCGCCTGAAAATCCCGCTGTTCTTTGCCTATGACGTGGTGCACGGTCAGCGCACCATCTTCCCGATTCCGCTTGGCCTGGCGGCCAGCTGGGATCTGGATGCGGTGGCGGAAGTCGGGCGCATATCGGCCTATGAAGCGGCGGATGACGGCCTGAACATGACGTGGGCACCGATGGTGGATGTATCACGCGAACCGCGCTGGGGTCGCGTTTCGGAAGGTTTCGGTGAAGACACCTTCCTGACGTCACAAATGGGCAGCACCATGGTGAAGGCCATGCAGGGCAAAAGCCCGGCGGATCGCTTCAATATCATGACCAGCGTAAAGCACTTTGCGCTTTACGGTGCGGTGGAAGGCGGGCGTGATTACAACACCGTCGACATGAGCCCGCAGCGCATGTTCCAGGATTATCTGCCGCCGTACAAAGCCTCGCTTGATGCGGGCAGCGGCGGCGTGATGGTGGCGCTTAACTCGATCAACGGCACCCCGGCTACGGCCGATAGCTGGTTGCTGAAAGATCTGCTGCGCGGTGACTGGAAGTTTAAAGGCATTACCATTAGCGATCACGGCGCGATCAAAGAGCTGCTGAAACATGGTGTGGCCAGCGATCCGCAGGACGCGGTACGCATCGCCGTGAAATCGGGCGTCGATATGAGCATGAGCGACGAGTACTACAGTAAATATCTGCCGGGCCTGGTGAAAAGCGGCGCGGTGAGCATGGCGGAAGTTGATGATGCCGCGCGTCATGTGCTGAACGTCAAATATGATATGGGGCTGTTTAACGATCCTTATAGCCATTTAGGGCCGAAAGGCAGCGATCCGCAGGATACTAACGCCGAAAGCCGTTTGCATCGCGCCGAAGCGCGTGATGTGGCGCGTAAAAGTATTGTGCTGTTAAAGAACTGGCATGAAACGTTGCCGCTGAAGAAGGACGCCACCGTGGCGTTAGTGGGGCCGCTGGCAGACAGTCAACGCGACATCATGGGCAGCTGGTCAGCGGCGGGCGTCGCCAAACAATCGATTCCGCTGCTACAGGGCATGCGTAATGCGATGGCGGGCAAAGGCACCGTGCTGTATGCCAAGGGCGCAAACATCACTGACAACAAAGGCATTCAGGATTTCCTCAATCTGTACGAGCAGGCGGTGAGCGTGGATCAACGTTCGCCGCAGGCGCTGATTGACGAAGCGGTAGCGCAGGCGAAAAAAGCCGATGTGGTGGTGGCTGCCGTCGGCGAAGCGCAGGGCATGGCGCATGAAGCCTCAAGCCGTAGCGATTTGGTGATCCCACCAAGCCAGCAAAAATTGCTGGCGGCCCTGAAAGCCACCGGTAAACCGCTGGTGATCGTGCTGATGAACGGCCGTCCGTTGACGGTGGTGAATGAAGATAAACAGGCTGATGCGATGCTGGAAACCTGGTTCAGCGGCACCGAAGGCGGTAACGCTATTGCCGATGTGCTGTTTGGTGACTACAACCCGTCGGGCAAACTGCCGGTTTCCTTCCCGCGTTCAGTGGGACAGATCCCGATTTATTACAACCATCTGCCAACCGGACGTCCTTACAACTTCGCCAAGCCGAACAAGTATACGTCGCACTATTACGACGCCATCAACGGCCCGCTTTATCCGTTTGGCTATGGCCTGAGCTACACCACCTTTAGCGTATCGCCGGTGAAGATGTCATCGCGTACCATGCCGCGTAATGGCTCGGTGGAGGCGTCAGTTACCGTGACCAACACCGGTAAACGCGATGGTGCTACCGTGGTGCAGCTGTATCTCAACGATCCGGTCGCCAGCATCAGTCGCCCGGTGCAGGAGCTGCGTGGTTTCCAGCGCATTATGCTGAAAGCCGGCGAATCGCAGACGGTGAAGTTTAAGATCGATGTTGATGCGCTGAAGTTCTGGAATCAGAAGATGCAGCAGGTGGCGGAGCCAGGCAAAATCAACGTGATGATTGGCCTGGATTCGGTGCGTACGCAAGATGCGCAGTTTGATTATTTATAGTCGCTGATGCACTTATGCCCTCACCCTAACCCTCTCCCGCAAGCGGGAGAGGGAACCGATGGGTGCGATTGTTGATATTTTGCTCGATCTTCCCCCTCGCCCGCTTGCGGGAGAGGGCCGGGGTGAGGGCCTAACCGCACAAATCGAAATCAATGAACATCCGCGACCGCATCCAACAGCAAGTCTTCCGCCTCAACGGCTTATCCCTCAACGAATTTGATATCTCGCAGCCACCCGGCGATCCGGGATTATTTGGCCCAGACCACGTCATCTGGCGCGTGCATGGTGACTTTGCCTCGATGCTGTGCGGCGGCATCAGCGCTTTAATGCTGCAAATGCTGCATCCGGCTGCACTGGCCGGCGTATGGGATCACTCCAACTTCCGTCAGGACATGATGGGGCGTTTGCGCCGCACCAGCCAATTTATCGCCGTCACCACTTTCGGCAACACCGCTGATGCCCAAACCCTCATCGAACGCGTCAAACGTATTCATCTGCGCGTCACCGGCTGCGATAACGCGGGCAAGCCTTATGCCGCTAGCGATCCGCATCTGCTCACCTGGGTACACGTGGCGGAAACCAGCCGCTTTTTGGCGGCGCATCTGCGCTATAAAAATCCCCAGCTTAGCCAGGCCGAGCAGAATCGTTATTACCAGGAGGCGGCACGCGTTGCGGAAGCGCTTGGCGCTCAGCAGGTGCCGAAAAGCGTGCAGGCGGTAGAGGACTATTTACACATGATGCGCCCGGCGCTGATTTACGATGAACGAACGCGGGAAGTGTTGCAGCTATTAATCAACGCACCTGCGCCAAGCTGGCAGGCGAAACCCGCCATGCGCGTGATGCTAACAGCCGGTATGGGATTGCTGCCGCCGTGGGCACAGCAGCAGATCCAGCGGCCGATTGGGCCAGCGCATCAATGGCTGGTGGATAAAGAAATGGCGGTGATTGGCGGGTTGCTGCGCTGGTCAATTCAGCGCGGCGCTTACTCACGCGCTATGCAGCGCATGGGGCGCTGAGCATCAAGGGTGCGCATGCACTTTGAGAGTTTTACCCTTGTGTCACATGGCGCGAGTGCCGATCCTGCTCTATTCTCGGGGAAAATGGATTCCTCCAGGTAATATCGAGGCGCTATGACCCACCAACCTCTGATTGCTGAGGTGCCGAATCAGCAACACACATTAACCGCGATCGTCGAGCAGGATGCGCGCACGGCCTATTTCTATATCTGGCCGAACGATCTGTTTCGCAGCCAGTATGCGGTGCGCGGCTGCTGGCTACGTAATCTGCTGCCTGCGCCAGCGCAGGAGGATCGTGAAGCGATGGAGCAGGGCATTGCGCCGCTGCTGAGTGCCGAATATTGCCGTACGCTGGAAGCCGAGCCGATGCTCGATCCGGCCGGATTGCAGATTCTGTGGGAACCCAGTGATGACGGGGCGGCACTGTGGTATTACGGCCAGCTGCTGGCGGTGATCCCCGGCTGGAGCCTCTATCAGGACAAGCAGGTCAGTTTCTCCGCGGCCTGCATCAAAGAGAACCGCCTCACCGCGCCGCTCGGCTCCGCCTCCACCAATGATTACTACGCGCGTGCCGAACAGCAGCGCCACTTCTGGCGCGACTGGCACGATGGTCATCTATGGGATCGGGTGCAGCGCGAACTGATGCAGTGCTATCAGGCACAGTTTGGCGAGTCGGTAAAATATTACGCCATCGATCAGGGCAGCTGGCCACCGATGGCCATTTCGCAGCACCTGCATCATGGCGTTTGGTACTTCGTGACCCTCGGCATGAGTATCCGGCCGATGCCGCAGGTGGATCATCTATTTGATGAGCTGGCACCGCAGTATCGTCGCGTTGAGCTGGCGATGGCGGTGGACGGCGAAGTGATGACCGAAGCCAATGCGGTGCAGATGGCCAGCGCGCTGGCGGAATTTGCACATTTACCGTGGGCGCGCCTCACCTGGATTGGTGAAGGGCATACGCTGGCGTCAGAAGTCGCGCCAGTGGGTTTTGAAAGCTTCCTGCTAGCTAATGATTTAGCGCCGGAAACCGCCCAGTTTCGTCTGCCGAAACGCGAGGGCGACCGGGTGAATCTGCTGTGGTCAACGCCGATTACCGAAGCCGAACGCCAGTTTGCCCAGGCGGACGATCGCGGTGGCCAACAGCTGTTACAGCGTTTGCTGGCGGAAGGCAACGATCACGTGTTTCGCCCGCGCCAGGAAGTGGTAGCGCCGCCCGCACCGTAAACCAGGTCGGCATACATGCCGACCCTACAATTTTAAATTATCACTCAAATCAACTATTTCACTTCTTTGTGATCTCGCTCACCTCAAGATCCTCATTAACACGCCGTTAACCTCGATCAGGCAACTCGCCAACCAGGGTAAGGGCACACAACATGTTAAAAACGACACAATCCCGTTTCACCGCGACGCTGGTCGCCTTTTTTGCGGTGCTAATGCTGGTTACCGTGCTGGTGATCAATCAGTTTATCGCACCGCAGCTCACGCAAAACGAGAGCCGTTTAGTGCGTTACGAAGTGGATGGCCTGGCCGGACGCATCGTAGAGCAGATGAACCGCGTACAAGCGCAGCAGCGTGCAATCACCGAAGCCGCAGGCGTGATGGATAGCGCTGCCATCGACACCTTGCTGCCCGCCTTAGTTAACCAGTATCAGGATAGCAACGTGTTTGGCGGCGGCATCTGGCCGTTGCCCAACCGCCGCGATCCCGCCAAAGAGAAAAACAGCTCGTTCTTCGCGCGTAACGCCAGTAACCAGCTGCAGGTCAATACCTACTGGAACTCGGATGCCGCCGACAAATACTGGGAGCAATCCTGGTACAAAGACGGTTTAGCTGCGCCGAAAGGGCAGTGTGCCTGGGCGAAAGCCTATCAGGATGCGGCCAGCCCGCAGCCGCGTACTAACTGCGCGATGGCAATCTATCGCGATGGCAACGCATGGGGCGTAGCGACAATTGACGTGACGCTGGGCTTCTTTAACCAGCTGGCAAAACAGATGGGTGAAGCGATTAAAGGGCGCGTGCTGATTGTTGAAGCCGACGGCAAAGTGGTTGGCAACGCCGCGCTGGTGGATGGCGCGCCGAAGCTGGAAAACCTTGCCGATACGCAGCTGCCGATGGCGGCGGCGCTGAAAGGTCTGTTAGCACAGGCGGGTAGCCAGCCGACGCAAACCACGTTTGCCGGTGAAGATGGCGAACACACGCTGTTCCTGCAGGCGATTGCCGGTAGTCCGTGGTATCTCGCCAGCGATGTGCCCTCCAGTTTGCTGGATGCGCAGACGCACAGCATGTTAACGCGCCTCGGCCTGGTGCAGATTCCGCTGGCGGTGATCCTGCTGCTGGTGCTGCTCGGTTTTGTGCGGGCAATGATGACGCGTCTTGCCTTGCTGCATCGCAACATTGAAACGCTTTCAACTGGCGGGGCCGATCTGACGCAGCGTCTGCCGGCCAGCAACAGCCCGGAATTTAACGCGGTGGCGCAAAGCTTTAACCAGTTCATCTCCTATCTGCAAGGGCTGATGCGCCAGGTGGGGGATAGCGCGCTGGCGATTACTGCGGCTTCACGTGAAATCGCCAGCGGCAACGCCGATCTCTCGGCGCGAACCGAATCGCAGGCCAGCTCTATTGTCGAAACCGCCGCGTCGATGGAAGAGCTCACCGGCACGGTGCGCCAGAACGCCGACAACGCCACTCATGCCAATCAGCTGGCGGATGGTGCGTCACAGGTGGCGGCGCGCGGTACCGAAGTGGTGCGTCAGGTGGTCACGACCATGGGCGCAATCAACCAATCCTCACGTAAAGTGGTCGATATCATCAGCGTCATTGATAGTATCGCCTTCCAGACCAATATCCTGGCGCTCAACGCCGCGGTAGAAGCGGCGCGAGCGGGCGAGCAGGGCCGTGGATTTGCCGTGGTGGCATCGGAGGTGCGTAATCTGGCGCAGCGTTCGGCCAACTCCGCACGTGAAATTAAGAAGCTGATTGAGGAGTCGGTGGCCAATATCGATACCGGCAGCGATCTGGTGCAGCAGGCCGGGCAAACCATGGATGAGCTGATGCAGGGGGTTAGCAGCGTTACCACGTTGATGAGTGAGATCATGTCGGCGAGCCGCGAGCAGAGCATGGGGATCGATCAGGTCAACGTGGCGATTACTCAGCTGGATGGCAGCACCCAGCAGAACGCCGCGCTGGTTGAGCAGGTTTCAGCCGCCGCTCAGGCGATGGAGCAGCAGAGCGTACAGCTGGAGCTGGTGGTGCAGAGCTTTAAACTTTAATCCTGTGCCAAACGGTGCGCATGGATGCGCACCCAACAATTGTAGGGTCGCCATTTATGGCATAATGCCGCTCACTTAAGCAAAAAAATGCCTGTTTATGCAGGTGCGCATGAATGCGCACCCTACGAAAACCCGGCGATATTCACGTAGGGTCACCATTCATGGTGACCGATTCACGCTTAACTGACGAGCATTACGCCATGAATGGCATAATGTTGGGCAGTTAACAGATGAAAAACCTTCTTAACAAGCGCATATGTCGTAGCGGCGCAATTCATTGCGCGATAAATCGCGCCGCTACGGAATGTGCGGTGATTTGGTACCGTGCTTAACTGATCGATATTACGCCATGAATGGCGATCCGCTCACACTCTGCCCACATCTCCTCTGTTAACGCCTTTTTCCGCCTTTTTATGCTGAAACGCCCGCAGGCTGCTACGCTTTACGTTGCCCCCGTTAACGCACGGAATGTGCGCTATTTCCTCCATCAAACTTTTGGCGGTTGTGTACAATAGCTGCGAATTTTCCGAAGGAGTTGTCATGTCCGCCATTGAAGTTATTCTCGTTGACCACCTCGATCGTCCTATCGGCCAGATGGAAAAGCTGGAAGTGCATGAGAAAGGATTGCTGCATCGTGCGGTAACGGTTTACGTGTTCAATTCGCGCCATGAAGTGCTGTTACAACGCCGGGCCAGCGGTAAATATCACTGCGGTGGATTATGGAGTAACACCTGCTGCAGCCATCCTTATCCGCAGGAATCGACGCGCGATGCCGCCGAACGCCGTCTGCGTGAAGAGATGGGCATGAACCTGGCGCTGACGCCGGTGTTTGAGTTGAGCTATAACTTGCCGCTCAGCAACGGCTTAACTGAGCATGAGTATGGTCACGTGTTTTTTGCCATCAGCGATGAGCAACCGGAACTCAATCCGGATGAAGCCGATGCATGGTGCTATCGTTCGATTGCGCAAATTCAGCAGGAGATGGTAGAGAATCCCGAGCAGTTCACGCCGTGGTTCCTGCACACCTTCCCGCGCATCCCCAATACGCTCGGCGATTTCCGCCTGACCGCATAATGCTGGAGGTCGCCATCAATGGCGACCCTACGACGTGATGCAAGGTCGCCATTGATGGCGACTATGCGACGTGATGTAAGGTCGCCATTAATGGCGACCTCTGTTAATCAATCACTGAAAATCTTCCGCATCCACGTCGTAACCCGACGGCTCCCAGCGAATCGCCAGCAGCGCCAGTAAGCCAATCAGCGGGGCGAGGAAAATCACCCAGAACACGCCGGTGCCAAAGGCGGCGACCAGCAGCGGGAAAGCAAACAGCGACACGGTTGAACTCCCGCGCATCAGCGTCTGATTGAAACCCACGCCAACGCCCCGCAGCGAAGCGGGATAGCTCAGCGAGGCAAAGGTCATCGTATGCGAGCCGGGACCAAAGCCCTGGCCAAACAAGAACAGCGCCAGCATGGCAATCGCCACCGCGGCCTGTTCGCCACCTTCTGGACGACCAATCAGCGCCAGGCCCAGCAGCGCTATGCACTGGCAGGCATAACCGGCAACCGACATTTTCCACGCGCCAAGACGCGGCACCAGCCGCACCGCCAACAGACCGCCAACAAAAGCGAACAGCAGATTCAGCGCCAGCGACACCAGAATGGTGGTCAGCATCGATTGGGCAAAAAAGCTGGAGATTATCACCGGCAGGCCAAACGCCACCGCGTTATAGGCAAAGGAAGAAGCGATAGAGGTGACGGTCGCTAACAGGGTGCGACGGCGATAAACGCCCTGCAGCAGCGCGCCGTAGTTGCGCCAGCTGGCCTTACGCACCACCTTCTGCGGCGTTAAATCGGCATCCTCCGCCACCTGCGCATTGATGTTATAGGCGCTGCGCAGAATCTCCGCCGCACCTTTCAGGTTACCCTGATTGGCGGCCCAAATCGGCGATTCACTCATATAGCGGCTGCGAATGGCAATGATCAGTAGCGCCGGCACTGCGCCAAAACCCAGGATCAAGCGCCACAGCCAATCGGTGTGGGTTGCCGGCAGCACCGCATACAGCAGCAGTACCAGCAAATAGGAAATACTGATCGCCGCATACCATGTCGGGCACCACATCGCGATGCTGGCCGCTTTATTCCCTTGTCCGCGAAGCTTGGAGAACTCCGCCAGAAACGCCATCGCCACCGGTAAATCGATACCGACGCCCAAGCCCATCACGAAGCGCGCAGCGGCCAATACGTATTCGTTAGGTGCAAACGCACAGGCTAACGCCGCCACCACGAAGAAGAACATGTCGGCCATGAACACGCGATAGCGGCCAATTTTGTCGGTGAGATAGCCGCCGATCAAGGCACCGACTATCGCGCCAAAAGTGATCGCCGAGGCCACCATGCCGGTGCCCGCTGGCGTGAGCTGGAACTCGCGCGTCACGTCTTTGATGCCAAAGGCGAGTGCGCCAAGATCGTAGGCGTCGAGGAACACGCCGCCCAGCGCAATGGCGATAACGATACGCGCATTGCTACGCGATTCGTTGCTGTTATTGACCAAACCAGAGACGTCGGCCGCGCTGCGGATCCATTTCGTCTCACCGCCTGGTGTATTCCCTGCCTGCGCGACATGCGCGGGAGAAGCTAAGTCGGACATGATGTTATGTAATTTATTGTAATGAGTGGGACTGTGAGAATAAGCCGCTGCCACGCCATTAAAAATTCCATTTGGTTATAAGTGCTGCGTTTGGGTTATAACCAGCGCGCTATTGATAGCAGAAAAAGAACGAAATGCAGCGCTTGACCGCACCCATCCGCTTTCGCCAGGCTACGCTTGATAGTCACACAATGAAAACAAATGAGGGAAGCACAATGATAAAGCAGGGGTTATTGGGGATGATGGCACTGGCGTTGAGCGTAAGTGCGGCACAGGCAGCGGACCCGGTAAAAGTCGGTTCCAAGATTGATACCGAAGGCTCGCTGCTGGGTAACATCATCCTGCAAGTGCTGGATAAGCATGGGGTGAAAACCGTCAATAAAATTCAGCTGGGGACCACTCAGGTGGTGCGCGGCGCCATTACGGCTGGTGAGCTGGATATCTATCCGGAGTATACCGGCAACGGTGCGTTCTTCTTCAACGATGAGAAAGACGCTGCGTGGAAAAACGCCCAGCAGGGCTATGAGAAGGTGAAAAAACTCGATAGCGAGAAAAATCACCTCGTGTGGCTGGCACCTGCGCCCGCGAACAACACCTGGACGATTGCGGTGCGCGGTGACGTGGCGCAGAAGAATAACCTCAATTCACTCGACGATTTGAGCGCCTATCTGAAAAAAGGCGGCACCTTCAAACTGGCGGCCTCGGCGGAATTTATCGAACGCAGCGATGCGCTGCCAGCATTTGAAAAAGCCTACAACTTCAAGCTGGAGCAGTCGCAACTGCTGTCGCTGGCCGGTGGCGACACTGCGGTGACCATCAAAGCCGCTGCACAGCAAACCTCGGGCGTGAATGCGGCGATGGCGTACGGCACCGACGGTCCGGTGGCGGCGCTGGGCCTGCAAACCCTCAGCGATCCGAAAGGCGTGCAGCCAATTTATGCGCCTGCGCCGGTGATTCGTGAAAGCGTCCTCAAGCAATATCCCGACATTGGCAACTGGCTGCAGCCGGTATTCAGCAAGCTGGATGAGAAAACCCTGCAGCAGCTGAATGCGCAGATTGCTGTCGATGGCCAGGATGCCAGCCAGGTGGCGAAACTGTGGCTACAGCAGAATAAGTTGTTGTAAGCAGTGCTGTCGCTGTTACTCAGACCACGCCAGCAGCCGGTGCTGCTGGTGTTAACCACGCTTATCACGCTGGCGCTATTTGCCTTGCCGCTTCTGAGCTTTGCGGCCAATCGGCTGGTTTCCGGCCAGCCGCTGCTGTTTTGGCAGGTGTCGAACAGCTGGCTGGTATTGCTGCCGCTACTGTGGCTGTGGCAGGGATTATGGTGGCCCGCACGCCGCCTTAGCGCGGTGATGGTGCTGCTGGATGCCGAAATCCTGCTGGCGCTGCTCTTCTGGCTGGCGGGAAATCAGGCCACCGAGCTGGCCAACAGCGGCAGTCCGCTGGCGCGCACCGCGTTTGGCAGCGGCCTATGGTGCGCGGCTGCGCTGTCACTGCTGCTGGCGGCGGAAGCGGTGCGTCAGATCACGCGCAGTACGCCGTGGCGCATCGTACTCAACCTGCAACTCTGGCTGCTGCCGCTACTGCTTCTGCTCAGCGGTCATCTCGATCGACTCTCTCTCCTGAAAGAGTACGCCAACCGGACGGCGGTATTTGACGCGGCCTTCACTCAGCATTTGTGGCTGCTTGGCGGCACGCTGCTGCCAACAGTGCTCATCGGTTTGCCGCTCGGTCTGGCGATTGCTCGCCGTCCGCGCTGGCAAAATGCCGCCTTCAGCGTGCTTAATCTGATTCAGACTGTGCCATCGGTGGCGCTGTTTGGGTTGCTGATTGCGCCGCTGGCGGGCTTGGTGGCGCACTTTCCCGTGCTGGTGCGCTGGGGCATTAGCGGCATCGGCATTGCACCGGCGCTGATTGCCCTGGTGCTGTATGCGCTGCTGCCGCTGGTGCGCAGCGTAGTGGCCGGCTTGCAGCAGGTGCCGCAGGAGGTGCGTGAAACCGCACGCGGTATGGGCATGAGCGCGTGGCAGCAGTTCTGGCACGCCGAGCTGCCGCTGGCGCTGCCGGTGTGGCTTTCTGGCTTGCGCGTGGTCGTGGTGCAAACCGTTGGCCTGGCGGTGGTGGCGGCTTTGATTGGCGCGGGCGGGTTCGGTGCCATTGTTTTTCAGGGATTGCTCAGCAGCGCGCTGGATCTGGTGCTGCTTGGCGTGATTCCGGTTGTGGCGCTGGCGGTGATTTTTGATGCGCTGCTGCGTTTACTGTCGGCATTGCTGGAGAGACGTCATGATTAAATTTCACCAAGTGAGCAAAGTATTCGCCGGGAAAGAGGCGATACGTAACTTATCGCTAAAGATTGAGAAGGGCAGTTTTACCGTGTTGATTGGCACCTCGGGTTCCGGTAAATCCACCACGCTGAAGATGATCAACCGCCTGGTGGAGCACGATAGCGGGGAAATCCGCTTTGCCGGCGAACCCATTGAGCGCATGGATGCACGCGCCTTACGTCGCCGCATCGGTTACGCCATTCAGTCGATAGGCCTGTTCCCGCACTGGAACGTCGCCCGGAACATTGGCACCGTGCCGGCGCTGCTCGGCTGGCCGCAGGCGAAGATCAATCAACGCGTCGAGGAGCTGCTGGCGCTGCTCAATCTCGATAGCCATCTGGCAACGCGCATGCCGCATCAGCTTTCAGGCGGACAGCAGCAGCGCGTGGGGGTGGCGCGTGCGCTGGCGGCCGATCCGGAACTGCTGCTGATGGACGAACCGTTCGGCGCGCTCGATCCGGTCAATCGTCTGGCGCTGCAACACGAGATGCTGCGCATCCAGAAAATGACCGGCCGCACCGTGGTGCTGGTGACGCACGACATTGACGAAGCGCTCACGCTGGCCGATCAATTGGTGCTGATGGACGGTGGTGAAATTGTGCAGCAGGGCAGACCGATTGATTTGCTGACGCAGCCGGTGAATGACTTTGCCCGCGAATTCTTTGGTCGCAGCGAGTTGGGCGTACGTTTGCTGGCATTGGGGCGTGCAGGCAGTGCCGCCCGACGCGGCGAGTGGCTTGATGCCGAGCCGATAGCGGCATCACTGACGCTGCGTGAAGCGTTATCGCAGTTTATTGCGCGCCGCACCGACAAACTCCCGGTGGTTGATCAGCAGCAACAGCCGCTTGGCGTGCTGCACTTTAGCGATCTGCTGCGCCAGCGGGAGGCGAGCTGATGCGCCTGTTACGCGATCCGCTCTACTGGCTGCTGGCGGCCTTTCTGCTGTTGCTGTGGGGATTGCCGCACAGCGGTCCGCTGTTTGCGCACTGGTTCCCCCAGCTTGAGCGTCCACTCTATCAGCAGGAGAGTTTCTGGCGACTGGCGCTGGCGCATCTGGCGCTGGTGGTGAGCGGCAGCCTGCTGGCATTGGTGGTGGGCGTGGGCTGCGCGGTGTTTGCCACTCGTCATGCCGGGCGCGCATTTCGTCCGTTACTGGAAACGGTGGCCGCGGCAGGTCAGACGTTTCCACCGGTGGCGGTGCTGGCGATTGCGGTGCCGGTGATGGGATTTGGCGCAACGCCCGCGATCATGGCGCTATTTCTCTACGCGCTGCTGCCGATCCTGCAGGGCACGCTGGCGGGATTAGATAGCGTTCCGGCCAGCAATCGCGAAATTGCCGTGGGCCTTGGCATGGGGCCATGGCGACGTCTGTGGCAGATTGAGCTGGCGCTGGCTGCGCCGGTGATCATGGCGGGGGTGCGGACGTCGGTAATGATCAGCATCGGCACCGCGACCATCGCCTCCACGGTGGGAGCTGAAAGCCTGGGGTCGCCGGTGATTATTGGTCTGAGCGGTTTTAACACCGCGTACGTCATTCAGGGGGCGCTGCTGGTGGCGCTGCTGGCGTTGATTTGCGATCGCCTGCTAGAGCGCGTGCAGCGCAAACTTAGTTGGTATGCACAATAAGGCTGTAGCCGACCAGCATCATGCCGCCCATGCCGCCAATTGCCATAATGGCAAACAGAGAACCGACAAGCAGTTTATTCCAGTTCATAACGGGACCTGAAAAAAGAAATTGAGGGCGGCATCATAACGCGCACACCTGGCCAGGCAAAGGCCGTGTGTGCGATTTTTACTTACGCGGGATCGTGCAGGTGGATGGCAAAACCTTGTGCCTGCCAATGTTCAAACTGCTCAATCTGGCGACGCGTCGGCTTTTTACCGGTCCAGATAAACAGGTTTTGTCCGGGGAACAGTTCAGGCCGCGGCATGTCGAGCGGCTCTGCCAGCACATCCATACGCCAGCCCTGCTGCGACAAGCGCCAGGCCTCCAGCCAGATACGGGTGCGATCTTCCACGCCCCAGCCAATCATCAGCGCATCTTTTCCGGCTTTCTTGCGTGCGCCTGTCAAACAAAACGCCACATAATCAATCAAGGCGCCATCAAGCAGGCTGCACATCGTGCGCGCGGTGTTTTGATCTAAGCCCAGGCGCTGACGAACCGGCACGAACACGTGATCGATCAGCGCATCAACCGGATGTTCCCGGCCGATGGTGGCAATTTTCGCGCGCAGTTTTGCCGGACGAACGTGACGCAACACGCTCATCAACTCTTCCTGCAGGGCGCTCCAGCCGTCATGTGCGTTAACGGTTTCGCCTTCCAGCAACGCTTTTACCTTGCCAACAGGCACGCCACTCTCTATCCAGCGTTTTATCTCTTCAATACGCTGAACATCTTCATCATCAAATTGCCGATGACCACCTTCGGTGCGCTGGGGTTTTAACAGACCGTAACGTCGCTGCCATGCGCGAAGCGTTACCGGGTTGATTCCACAGCGCTCGGCAACATCCCCGATACTGTATAAGGCCATAGTGCCCTCGAAAATTCTGACCTGCATTACAACACCTTAACCCCCCAATCTGGGTTGTACAACGATTTTTTAGTTGTACAACTTGACCGTGTGGCGGATTCGTAGTGTTATCTCATATATGAGATTTAATTCCCAAAAGTGAGAGGTTAACATGTCTGTGACGGATACCGACGACCGTTTGGCGTCGCGACTGGCCGAATTACGTGTACAACGCGGTTGGTCATTAGATGAATTAGCGATGGCGACCGGCATCAGTCGGGCATCATTGTCGCGCATTGAACGCGCCGAAACTAGCCCCACAGCCGCTTTGCTTAATCGGCTATGCGTGGCCTACGGATTGACCATGTCGCGCCTGCTAAGTGAAGTGGAAGAAGAGGCGGCGCTGCTGCTAAAAGCAGATCAACAGCCGGTTTGGCATGACGATGCCAGCGGTTTCCAGCGCCGCAACGTATCGCCACCCGCCAACCACTTTAAAGCGGAGCTGGTGGAAGGCGTGCTTCGTCCCGGTGCGCGCATTGAATACGACGCGCCGCCGGTGCAGGGGCTGGAGCAGCATATCTGGCTGCAATCAGGCGAGCTTACCATCAGCATGGATGCTCAGCGCTGGACGCTACACGCGGGCGATTGCCTGCGCTTTCATCTCACTGGCAAATCCACCTTCGCAGCCCATCACGAAGGCGGTGCGCGCTATTTTTTAGTGGTATGCAAACCATGAATGATATCGAACTGTTAAGCGCCACCCAGGCGCAGCCGCTGCTGGCGGCATTGTGTGATGTATTACAGGCGTGCGTGGCCGATGGCGCCAGCGTGGGCTTTATTGATGCGCACGATCGCTCGGCGATTGAGCGCTTCTGGCAGGATAAAATCTTCAGCCTGGCGAGCGGCGACAATCAGCTGCTGGTGGCGTATCAGCAGGGTGTGATTATGGCAACGGTACTGGTGGGTTTCAGCGCGATGCCGAATGGGCGTCATCGCGCTGAAATCAGCAAGTTGCTGGTGCATCCCCGCGCGCGACGTCAGGGCATTGCGCGTCGCCTGATGCAGCAGGCGGAACAGCTGGCAGCGCAGCAGGGGAAAACCCTGCTGGTGCTGGATACCCGCAGCGGTGACGTGGCAACCACATTGTATTTGTCGATGGATTGGCACATTGCCGGGTCAATTCCGTTCTATGCGGAGTCAACCGAAGGTGTGCTGGATGCGACTACGGTGATGTATAAGGTGTTGCGCTGATTTTCCCCTCACCCTAACCCTCTCCCGCAAGCGGGCGAGGGAACCGATCGGAGCGAGCATGTGGCAGCATCTCCCCCTCCCTGTGGGAGAGGGCCGGGGAGCGAGCATGTAGCAGCATCGCCCTCTCCCTGTGGGAGAGGGCCGGGGTGAGGGCATGTGGCAGCATCTCCCTCTCCCTGTGGGAGAGGGCCGGGGTGAGGGCATCAGGCCGCACAATCCCAAAATGCACCAACTCAGTGCGCCGCATCCGCCTCGGCAATCCCCAGCGCCTGCATAAACAAACGGATAATCGGATTTATTTTGCGGCCCTTTTTCATGATCAAACAAAACGGGTTTTCGCGGCGAATCGACTCATCGCCCAGTTCGCATAATTGACCGCGCGCAATAAACGCGGCGGCATAATGCTCGGGTAAATAACCAATAAAATGGCCGGTTAAAATCAGCATCGCCACCGATTCGACCTGTACCGCTTGCGCACCGCTCTCCTGCAAAGGAATGATGCGACGATCGTCACGCGGGGTCACATATAAATGATTAATAATCTTCTGCTCACGTAATGTTTCCAGCGATATATTTTTATCATGTGATCCTGAATATAAAGGATGTGACATGGAGCAATATAATTTTGAATATTCCTTATAAAGCGGGAAGTAATCAAAGTCGCTTTTCATTTCATAAACTGGGGCAATGCCACAATGAAAACGACCTTCGCTGATGCCGCGCTCAATATCGTCTAATTGCGCGGTTTGCAGGCGGATTTGTACCTTTGGCGCTTTCTGGTGCAGCTGTTGCACCGCCGCGGTGACCGGGGATTGCGCATCGGAAATGGTGTTATCGACGACGCAAATGGCAATATCGCCCAGCAGTTCGTTGCGGCTATTGTGCAGCCGCTCACGAAACAGATTCAGCGACACGAACAGCTCTAGCGTGGCTTGATACACGTTAATGCCGTATTGCGTCAGCTCAAAACCTTCGCGCCCGCGGCTGCACAACGTCATGCCGAGACGTATCTCTAAATCGGAAACCTGTTTACTGATGGCCGCCAGACCAATATTCAATTCGTGACTGGCAGCGGTTAATCCGCCGGCTTCCACCACGCATTTAAATACGCGCAGCAATTTTAAATCGATATTACTCAGTGCCAGAACCGCATTATCACTACGATTATTTGCATTGTTTCCGGACTGGGAAACTTTACTTTCCATTTTTGCTATTCAACTCCGGAATAATTGCGGTAATTGTACAGTGAACCTGAAATGCGCGGTATTTACTAGTTTGTTCATAAAATAAGTTTTTATTATCGCTAGTGGCGCATCCATATCTTTTTCATATCGCTGATGATTATCTGTAAGGGGAAATAGCATGTCTGATAATGCCGAACTGTTATGGGGCGCGCGTTTTAAAGCGGCACCGGCGGCGAGTTTAACCGCGCTGTCTCGTAGCCCGGATTATTATTTTGCGCTGGCACCTTACGATCTGGCGGGCTGCCGGGCGCATGCCCGTGAGTTGGCGCGCGGCGATCTGCTGAGCGCAGAAGAACTCAGTACCATGCTGGCAGCGATTGACGCATTGGATGCCGATTATCGTGCCGGTCAGCTGCATCCGATTGCCGCCGATGAAGATGTGCACACCTTTATCGAACGCGCGCTCACCGAACGCTTAGGGCCGCTCGGCGGCAAGCTACGCGCCGGACGTTCGCGTAACGATCAAACCGTCAACGATCTGCGTCTCTATCTGCGCGATAACGGCCGCAAGGTGGTGAGTGCACTGCTGGCGCTGCAGCAGGCGCTGGTGGAGCAGGCGGCAGCGCACACCGAAAGCGTCGCGCCCGGTTTTACCCATTTGCAGCAGGCGCAGCCGATTGTGTTTGGTCACCAGCTGCTGGCCCATGCGCAATCTTTTGCTCGCGACATCGAACGCATGCAGGATTGGGATCGCCGCAGCGCGCGCTGTCCACTCGGCGCCGCCGCCATGGCCGGTTCCGCCATTGCGCGTCAGCCGGCGCAGGCCGCCGCCGATCTTGCCTACCTCGCGCCGTGCGAAAACTCGATTGATGCCGTTGCCAGCCGCGACTACGCCGCTGAATTCCTGTTTGTCACCAGCATGATCGGCATCAACCTGTCGCGCCTGTGCGAAGAGGTGTGCATGTGGGCCTCGCGCCAGTTCCGCTGGGTGGAGCTGCACGACAGCTACGCCACCGGCAGCTCAATCATGCCACAAAAGAAAAACCCGGATATCGCCGAGCTGACGCGTGGTCGCTCTGGCCGCTTGGTCGGCAACCTGATGGCGCTGCTGACCACCATGAAAGCGATGCCACTCTCCTACAACCGCGATCTCAGCGATGACAAGCGTAACGTGATTGATGCGGTAGATACCCTGCTGCTGGTGCTGCCGGCGATGGCCGGGATGATGGCAACGCTAACGTTCAATACCGAGGTGATGCGCGAGCAGGCGCCAGATGGCTTTACGCTGGCGACGGAAGTGGCCGACTGGCTGGCGATGCGCGGCGTGCCGTTCCGCGAGGCGCATGAGATCACCGGACAGCTGGTGCAGCTGTGCGAGCGCGAAAGCTGCGGGCTGTCGGATCTCAGCGATGCGCAGCTGCAGACGGTAGACGCCCGCTTAACGCCCGAGGTGCGCCACGCCCTGACGCTGGAAGCCGCACTGGCGGCGCGCAGCGGTTACGGCGGCACCGCGCCGGTACGGGTGCGTGAGCAACTGGCGCGTCTGCAAACCCTGATGCAGGACCAGCAGCGCTGGACCGAAGATTACGCTGGCCCGCGCGCCTGAGGAGGCTTTTATGTCGTCAACGCCTATTGAGCCGAGTTTAAACAACAGCCGCGAGCAGACGCATTACGATCTCGATCGCTATCAGGTGGTGCCACGCCGCTACTACGGCCGCATAACGGCGTCGGCGGTGATTCTGATCCTGTTAGCGCTGCTGGTGAATGCGTTTGCCCACGGCAATATTGAGTGGTCATTTGTAGCGCAGTTCTTCACCGCGCAGGCAATTCTCAACGGCGTGGTGAATACGCTGATCATGTCGGTGCTGGCGATGGGGCTTGGCGTGCTGTTCGGCGTGATCACCGCCATCATGTATATGTCGCCGAATCCGGTGCTGCACTACATCGCCGTTGGCTATGCATGGATCTTCCGCGGTACGCCGCTGATTTTGCAGCTGCTGCTGTGGTTCAACCTCGCGCTGGTGTTTCCCACCATCAGCATTCCCGGTCTGTTCAGCGTGCAAACCGTCACCTTTATGACGCCATTCCTCGCCGCGCTGCTTGGGTTGAGCATCAATCAGGGGGCGTACACCTCGGAAGTGGTGCGTGCCGGATTGTTGTCAGTGGATACCGGACAGTACGAAGCGGCGAAAGCCATCGGCATGCCGCGTCTGCAGGCGCTGCACCGCATCATTCTGCCACAGGCGATGCGCGTGATTCTGCCGCCGGTCGGCAACGAATTTATCAGCATGATCAAAACCACCAGTCTCGCCAGCATGATTCAGTACTCCGAACTGCTCTACAACACGCAAACCATCTACTTCGCCAACGCGCGCGTAATGGAGCTGCTGTTCGTGGCGGGCATCTGGTACCTGATAGTGGTCACGCTGCTGTCGTTTGGGCAAAGCAGACTGGAACGTTACTTCTCACGCGGCCATCGTCAGCGTCAGTAAGCAGGAGCCAAACATGAGAAACATCGTGCGCGCCGTGAAGGTGAACAAATATTTCGACCAGTTCCACGCCCTAAAGGATGTCAGCCTCGAAGTGAACTACGGCGAGGTGATGTGCATCCTCGGCCCGTCCGGTTCCGGCAAAAGCACCTTTTTGCGCTGTATCAATCAGCTGGAAAAGGTCGATAAAGGCGGGATTTGGGTCGACAACGAACTGGCGGGCTATCGCATCGCTGGCAACAAATTGCATGCCTTAAGCGACAAGCAGATTGCGCGTCAGCGCCTGCAAACCGGCATGGTTTTCCAGCGCTTCAATCTCTTCCCGCACAAAACCGCGCTGGAGAACATCATCGAAGGGCCGTGTCGCGTGCTGCTGCGCCCGAAGCGTGAAGCCTGCGAAGAGGCGATGGCGCTGCTGGAGCGCGTGGGCATGGCGCATAAAGCGCATGACTATCCGCAGTCGCTCTCCGGCGGCCAGCAGCAGCGCGTGGCGATTGCCCGCGCGCTGGCGATGAAACCCAAACTAATGCTGTTTGACGAACCCACTTCGGCACTGGATCCGGAGATGGTGGGCGAAGTGCTGGCGGTGATGCGTCAGCTGGCAAAAGAGGGCACCACCATGCTGGTGGTCACCCACGAAATGGGTTTTGCCCGTGAGGTGGCCAATCAGGTGGTGTTTATGGACGAGGGACGCATTATCGAGCAGGGCGCACCGGAAGACATTCTGCTGAACCCGCAAAATCCACGGATGAAAAACTTTATTAACGCGATTCTTCTTTAACGTGACCGGGGTGAATATGAAAAAGCTGTTATTGAGTGCCATCAGTGCCGCCGTGCTGCTGCAATCGTCTGCCTGGGCAGATATCGCCGTGCCTGCCGCCATCAAAGAGAAAGGGCTGACGGTAGCGATCATGCCGAACTATCCGCCAATGGATTTCAAAGATCCGGCCACCAACCAGCTAACCGGGGTGGATTACGATCTCGGTCAGGCGATTGGTGAAAAACTCGGTGTGAAGATCAACTGGCAGGAGATCGCCTTTGAACAGATGGTGAACGCGGTAGTAACCAAGCGCGTCGATCTGGTGATGTCCGGCATGACCGACACCAAAGAGCGCCAGCAGGTAGTGAATTTTATCGACTACTTCAAAACCGGCCCGCAGTTCTATACCCAAACCGCGCGCAGCGATATCAATAGCGCGATGGATCTGTGCGGTAAGAAAGTCGGCACCAGCCGTCGTACCACCTTCCCGTTAGAAATTGCCAACTGGTCTAAAGCCCACTGCGAGGCGGCTGGCAAGCCCGCCATCATCGTGGTCGGCGCCGAAGGTACCGCCGATGCGCGCACCCAGCTGCGTCAGAACCGTCTGGATGGCGTGGTGCAGGGCAGCGAAACCCTGCCGTACATCATGGATCTGGAGAAGGGCAAATATAAGCCGCTCGATAAAGCCTTCTCCTTCCAGTACACCGGCATGGCGGTGGGCAAAGATGCGGGCGAACTGACCACGGCAATTCAGGCAGCGATTGATGCCATGATCGCCGATGGCTCTTACCAGAAAATCCTCGGCAAATGGGGCCTGGCCGATAACGGCGTGACCAAGGCAACGGTCAACCAGGGCTAAAGGAGCGAGCAGATGCAACAACCGGGCGCAGTGCGCTGGCCGCAGGGAAAACGCGGCTGTATGGCGCTGGCGTTTGACCTCGACGGTCCCACCGGCGATGCCATGTTGAATGGCAGCCTGTGGTCAACGCCTGAGTATTTCACCTTTGGAGCCTACGGGCCGTACCGCGCGCTCGGGCGTCTGCTCGACCTGCTGCGCACCTTCCAGATTCCCGCCACCTTTTTCGTTCCGGCGTGGGTGGTGGAGCAGTGGCCGCAGCAGTGTCAGGCGATTATCGAACAGGGCCACGAAGTGGCCTATCACGGCTATCGCCACGAATCGTTCTGGTCAATCTCGCCGGATGAACAACGCGCAATAATGGCGAGGTCCGCTGAGATTTTTAAACAGTATCTCGGCATCACCGCCTGCGGTTTTCGCACGCCATCGGGCGACTGGCATGCCGAAACGCCGCAGATTCTGCGCGACGCGGGTGTGATCTACTCCAGCAGCATGCGCGGTGACGATCGTCCCTACAGCATTCCGGTGGCGGGGCATACGCCGCTGGTGGAGATTCCCGGCAAGTGGGAGATGGACGATTACGCCTCGCTGGCTTATACGCGCCAGCCCGATTTCCCCAAAGGCGGCGATCGTATCGCCAGCTATGCGCACACGCGCGATAACTGGCAGCGCGAGTTTGATGGCGCGATGGATGAGGGCTTGTGCCTCACCACGCTGTTCCACCCGAAAATCTCCGGCCAGCCGGGACGACTTCTACTGTTGGAGCAGCTGTTTGAACAGATGACGGCGCGCGATGACGTGTGGTTTGCGCGCTGCGACGCAGTGGCGCAGTGGTATCTGCAGGAGCAACAGCATGACTGAACCTTCACGCTGGCCGCTGGGCTTCCAGTCGGCGGCGATCCTCACCATCGATTTCAACGATATCCACGGCATTCTCACCCAGGCACCGGCGGTGGCGGGCCGCGATAAAACCCTGTCGGTGTGGCGTTACGGCACGCTGCGCGGCGTCGATCGCCTGCTGGCGCTGCTGGCGGAAAAGCAGCTCAAAGCCAGCTGGTGCATGCCGGCGATGGTTGCCGAAGAGCAGCCGGAATTAGTGCAGCGCATGGTGGCGGATGGCCATGAAATCGCCTGTAGCGGCGATGGGCATGAAGATTTCTCGGCTTTAACGCTGGAGCAGCAGATCGCCAGCGTGACGCGCGGTTGTGACAAGCTGGCGCAGCTCACCGGTCGCGCCATCACCGGCTTTCGCACGCCTGCCGGACAGTGGAAACCGGGGCTGGCGCAGGCGCTGGTTGAGCGGGGCATCCGCTGGTCATCGAGCTGGCGCGGCGACGATTTACCGTACTTCCATCCCGGCACGCGCTTAGTTGAGCTGCCGATGCACTACACGCTGGAAGATGAGCCGTACTTTGCTTTTAATCTCAGCCCGGCGATCCCGCCAGGCCAATCGCGCATCGCGCCCTACGGTGAAACGCTGGCGAACCTGACGCAGGATTTTCACGGTTTCCACCGCTTTGGTCTGTGCTATTTGCTGCGGCTGCATCCGGAAATCATCGGCACCGCCGGACGCATTGGCCTGCTGCGTTCGCTGCTCGACACGCTGCAACAGCACAACGTGTGGATCGCCACTGCTGAGCAGGTGGCGGCGCACTGGCAGACGCAGCCGGAGAACGATTTCTCGCATCCGGCGGAGGTGTTCAGCCGCATCATTGGAGGTGCACATGACGAGCACGCTTGATCAACTGGCAGCCTTTATCGCCGAAACCCGTTTTGCACAATTGCCTGCGCCGCTGGTGGAGCAGGCGAAACGCCATCTGCTGGATACGCTCGGCGCTTCACTGGCGGGCTGCGATAGCCCGATTTGGCGTGAGTGTCTGGCACTGGTCAATGCTGAAGGGGGACGCGAAGAGGCGCAGGTTTGGGGCAGCGCGCAGCAGGTCAATGCGCGTCAGGCGGCGTGGCTGAACGGCGTGGCGGCGCACATGTATGAACTGGATGATACCGGCGGTTGCGATCACTCCGGTGCGGTGGTGATCCCGGCGCTGCTGGCGGCGCTGCCGCTGGCGACGCAGCCGGTGGATGGCCAGGCGCTGATCGTTGCGATGATAATTGGCTATGATGTTGGCCGCCGGGTGCTGGAAGCCTGCGGCGGCTATTCCGCCCACAACGGTGCGGGCTGGCATTCCACCGCCAGCTGCGGCGTATTTGGTGCGGCAGCGGCGGTCTGTTCGCTGTTGCAGTTAAATCGCGCACAGAGTGCTTCAGCGTTGGGCATTGCCGCCAGCTTTAGCGGCGGTTTATGGGGCTTTATCCACGACGGTTCGCACACCAAAAAACTGCATGCCGCGCGTGCCGCAGAAGGCGGCGTGCAGGCGGCATTGCTGGCGCAGCGCGGCATTAACGGGCCTGCCGTGGTATTCGAGGATCGCTGGGGCGGTTTTCTGCAAACCGTAGCGCCAGAGACGCAGCAGCCGCAGGCGCTGACGGCGGATCTTGGCGAGGTGTGGAAGCTGGCGCGCTGCTCAATCAAGCCGTACGCTTCGTGCCGTGGCACCCATGCGGCGATTGATGCGCTGAATATATTGCTGCAACAGCATGATGTGCGCGTGGAGCAGATTGCGCGCATCGTGGTGGGGGTGAATTCGTTCCTGCTGGAGATGTGCGGCGGACGCGAGCTGCGCAGTCTGGCAGCGGCGCAAATGAGCTTGCCCTATGCGCTGGCAGCGCGCGCGCTGTATGGCTCGGCGGAGCTGGCGAGCTATGACGACGCTAAACGCCTGCATCCGAATGTGGAAGCGCTGCTGGCGCGGATTGAGCTGGTGATTGATGAGCAGCAGAGCCGCGACGACGAGCCGTGGGTGCGGCTAGAAACGCAGCAGGGCGCACAGTGGCAGCAGCATGTACCGGTGCCATCGGGCGCGCCGACCAATCCGTTAAGCCTTGAGGCGCTGTTGACGAAGTACCGCAGTCTGGCGGGGCGCGTGCTGCCGCTGCCGCAGGTCGAACAGCTGGAAGCGGTGTGTCTGGAATTGGATGAAGTGGCCGACGTACGCGAAGTGGTGGGGCTGTTGGCTGTGAGGTGATTTTTCCCTCACCCTAACCCTCTCCCGCAAGCGGGAGAGGGAACCGACCGAGCCAAAACATGCATAGGGCAGCGTCTCCCTCTCCCGCAAGCGGGAGAGGGAACCGATCGAGCCAAAACATGCATAGGGCAGCGTCTCCCTCTCCCAGTGGGAGAGGGCCGGGGTGAGGGCATCAAACCGCGGAGGATAACCTTTCAACCCGCTCAATCGCCGCCAGCAAACGCGCCTCTGTCACCGCTTCGGCCATATTCGCCATATCCGGCGCGTGCACCGATTCACGTACAATCAGCGCCAGCTCACGCTCATCCAGTTCTGCAATCTCGCCCAGCGTCAGCGGCACGCCGCAGTCGCGCGCCAGGCGCATCTCATCCAGCACCTCTTCATCCGCGCGGTGCTCCAGCGCCAGCAAGCACAGGTTGCCGAAGCCCACCAGCAAACCGTGGCCAAATTCACGCGTTTTATCGCAGAAGGTGAAGCCTTCATAAATCGCATGCGAAGCCGCCGCGTGCGCGCCGTTGCTCATCAGCGAGGTCAATCCCGCCCAGGTAAAAATCGCATCCAGCACCTGATCCAGCGACGCGCTGCTCTCACTGCGCTGTACTGCGGCATAGGCCGCTGGGCCGTGTTCCGCAATCACGTCATAACAGATTTGGCTGTGCGCCAGCGAGGATAACGCATTGCCTGCGCGCGCCGGATGACGTGCACTGACCGCGCGGAACTCGTACCATTTCGCCAGCGTATCGCCCAAGCCAGCCGCCAGCCAGCGCGGCGGCGCGTTGGCCAGCAGTTCGCTGTCGATAATCACTGCCGCCGGTGCCTGCGGCAGCGGGAAGATATCGAAGAAATTGCCGTTATCGTCATAGCGAATACTCAGCGGCGTCACCGCTGAACAGGTGGCGGCGATGGTCGGCAGCGTCACCACCGGCAAGCCGAGCTGCGCGCCGACCGCTTTCACCGTATCCAGCGACTTACCGCCGCCAACGCCAATCAGCACCTCGGCGTGCAACTCGCTGGCGATGGCGGCCAGACGATTGATGTGTGTGATCGAGGTTTCGCCGCCAAACCATTCCTGTGCCAGCAGCGTGACGTTGGCCGTCAGCAGCTGCGCGCGTACCTGCGCTTCTACCGCCTGCAATGCCTGATGGCCGCCAATCAGCAGCGCACGCTGCCCGAGTCCGGCGCAAATCGCGCCCAGTTGATTGATCACGCCCGCACCGCGCAGCACGCGCGCCGGAAACACCAGATTCTGTTGTGTCATCACTTGTTCTCTGTGTAACGGACGCCGGGCAACACGCACAGCATCTCATAAAGGATATTGGCCGCCAGCTGTGAGGTCATGCCGCTGAGGTCATACGGCGGCGACACTTCCACCAGATCGCCGCCCACCAGGTTCAGCCCACGGCAGCCGCGCACGATCTCCAGCCCCTGCATTGAGGTCAAACCGCCCACTTCGGGCGTGCCGGTACCGGGCGCCCAGGCGGGATCGAAGCTGTCGATGTCGTAAGAGAGATACACCGGGCCATCGCCGATGCGCGCGCGCACCTCGGCCATCAGCGGCGTCATCGAGCGATACCAGCACTGCTCGGCAGGCACCAGATGGAAGCCTTGATCGACGCCCCATTGGAAATCGTCGGCGGCATAACCCTGCGCACGCTGGCCAATCTGCACCACGCGTTGGCAGTCAAGCAGCCCTTCTTCCACCGCGCGGCGGAAAGTGGTGCCGTGCGCGATCGTCTCGCCAAACATCTCGTCGTTGGTATCGGTATGCGCATCAATATGAATCAATCCCATTGGGCCATGCTTCTTCGCCAGCGCGCGTAAAATTGGCAGCGTTAGCGTGTGATCGCCGCCGAGCGTTAAGGGAATAATCGGCCAGTTATTCAGTTCGGTATAATAGTTTTCAATGATATCGACCGATTTCAGCAGGCTGTAAGTGTTAATCGGCACATCACCGAGATCGCCAACGCGCAGCGAATCAAACGGCGCTGCGCCGGTGGCCATGTTGTACGGGCGAATCATCACCGAATCGGCGCGAATGGCGCGCGGACCATAGCGCGTGCCGCTGCGCTGCGAGGTGCCGATGTCCAGCGGGATACCGACAAAAGCGACGTCCAGATTGGCCGGGGACTCCACGGCGGGCAAACGCATCATGGTGCCGCGTCCGGCGAAACGGGGCATTTCATTGCCGCCTTGCGGCTGAGGGAAATCGGTCATCACGGGCTCCTGCGGCTAAGTGAAGCCCATCTTTACCCAGGCGTTGCGCAGGAAAAATCCTTGACAGCAGATAATCACTTCAGAGATTACTTAACTTTAGCCAGCAATCTCTGAAGGATAATCGGTGCAGACGCTTCCCAACCTTAAACTGCTGCAGGTGTTTGCCAGCGTGGTGGAACATCAGGGTTATTCACGCGCGCAGCAGGCGCTGAACATGACCACCCCGGCCATCAGCGCCTACATGAGTGAACTGGAAAGCCAGCTTGGTTTTATCCTGTGTCAGCGCGGACGCGGCGGCTTTACGCTCACCAGCAAAGGCGAACAGTTTTATCGCTACAGCCAGGAGATGCTGGCGACGCTGGCGGGATGGCAGCAGCAGGTAGAAACGTTGAAAAGCGCGCAGGGCGGCACTTTTTCCCTTGGCGTAGTCGATGCGACCGTCACCGACGGCACGCTGGATCTGCCCGCCGCGATTGCCCGCTTCAACCAGCGCTTTCCGGCGGTATTCTTTAATCTGAGCGTGCGCGATCCCAATGAGTTGCAGCAGCAGTTGCTGGAAGATCGGCTCGACCTGGCGATTGGTCACTTTCCGCTGCGCGCCAGCAATCTGGTCACCGTTCCGCTGTATGAAGAGCAGCATTGGCTCTATTGCAGCCCTGAACATCCGCTGGCTGAGGGCCATCCAGATGTGCGTACCGTGCAGCAAACTGGCATGGTGACGCGGCGTTACTGGAATCAGCAGGAGCTGAACAAGCGCGGATTCCGCCAGAGCAACGCGTCGGTAGAGAGCATCGAAGCGCAGCTGACCTTAATACTCTCCGGTCGTTTTATCGGCTATTTGCCCGAACACTACGCACGCGGCTGGGAACAGCAAGGCGCGTTATGCCGCCTGTTGCCGCAGCATTTCCACTTCCGCGCGCCGTTTTCCTTTGCTTTTCGCCGCGGACGTGCGCGCGAAATGCTGATCCGCGCGATGCGTGAAATTCTGAATCCAGCGCGAAAAAATAGCAGCGAAAGCTGACGCTGCGCCAATACTGTGTAAAAATACAGGCCAATTCAGCAAACAGTAATGAATATGGCCCTGACAGCAGCGATAAAAAGCCAGATTGCGCAATGGTATAAGGCGCTGCAGCAGCAGGTTCCTGACTTTATCCCGCGCGCGCCGCAGCGCCAGATGATTGCCGAAGTGGCAAAAAGCCTGGCCGGTGACGAGGGGCGCCATCTGGCGATTGAAGCCCCAACCGGCGTGGGTAAAACGCTGTCTTACCTGATTCCCGGCATTGCGGTGAGTCGCGCCGAAGAAAAGCGCCTGGTGATCAGCACCGCCAATGTGGCATTGCAGGACCAAATCTTCAGCAAGGATCTGCCGCTGTTGAAGAAAATCATTCCCGATCTCACCTTCACCGCCGCCTTTGGCCGCGGACGCTATGTGTGCCCGCGTAATCTTGCGGCGCTGGCGGCCACCGAAGATCAACAGGGCGATTTATTGCTCTATCTTGATGAAGAGGCGGTGACCGGTTCGAAAGAGGAGCAGAAATTCTGCGCCAAATTAGAGAAACAGCTCAGTAGTTACCGCTGGGATGGCTTGCGCGATCACACCGATGTGAACATTGAAGACAGCTTATGGAAACGCCTCTCCACCGACAAAGCCAACTGCCTCGGCCATCACTGCCGCTGGTATCGCGAATGTCCGTTTTTCGTTGCACGTCGCGAAATTGAGCAGGCGGATGTGGTGGTCGCGAACCATGCGCTGGTGATGGCGGCGATGGAGAATGAATCGGTGCTGCCGCCGGCAAAAAACCTGATGCTGGTGCTGGACGAAGGCCATCATCTGCCAGAAGTGGCACGCGATGCGCTGGAGATGAGTGCAGAAATCACGCCGGGCTGGAGCAGTTTGCAGCTCGACCTGTTCGTACGGCTGGTGGAAACTATTATGGCGCAGTTTCGGCCAAAATCGCCGCCGCCGCTCACCAATCCGGAACGCCTCAAAGGCCACTGCGACGAAATGCGCGAGCTGTTGCAGATGCTTTGCGATGCCCTCAATCCTCTGCTGCCGGGCAACAATCAGCCGGGCGAATTCCGCTTTGTGCTGGGAGAGCTGCCCGAAGAATTGCTGACGATGTGCGCGCGGCTGTTCAAGCTTAGCGATGCACTGCGCGGCTTAAGCGAAGGCTTGCTTAATGAGCTCGGCGATCAAACCGGTAAAGCCGACATCATGCGGCTGCATAAAGCCATCATTCAGCTCAATCGCCATTTCGGCTGGTTCGAATCGATCAGCAAATTGTGGCGACTGGCGGCGATGGAGAAAGCCTCGAATGCGCCGGTATCGAAGTGGATCACGCGCGAAATCCGTGAAGGACAGGCGCATCTGCTGTTCCACTGCGCGGGCATTCGCGTTAGCGATCAGCTGGAAAAAATCCTGTGGCGCAAAATCCCGCACGTGGTAGTAACCTCGGCGACGCTGCGTTCGCTCAACAGCTTTAATCGATTGCAAGAGATGTCGGGGCTGAGCGAAAAAGCCGGCGACCGCTTTGTGGCGCTGGATTCACCGTTTAACCATATCGATCAGGGTAAGCTGGTTATCCCACAAATGCAGTTTGAGCCGCTGATGGCGCAGGAAGCCGAACACATCGCCGAGATGGCGCGTTTCTTCCGTCAGCAGATTGCCGAAGAGAAACACAAAGGCGTGCTGGTGCTGTTCGCCAGCGGACGCGCGATGCAGCAGTTTGTTAGCCACGTTACCGATTTGCGCTTGTCGATGCTGGTGCAGGGCGATCAACCACGTTCGCGCCTGGTGGCGCTGCATCGCGAACGTGTGGAAGCGGGCAAAACCAGCATTCTGGTCGGGCTGCAATCTTTTGCGGAAGGGCTGGATTTGAAGGGCGATCTGCTATCACAGGTGCATATCCACAAAATCGCTTTTCCGCCGGTGGACAGTCCGGTAATTTTGACCGAAGGCGAATGGCTGAAGAGCCTGAAACGTTATCCATTTGAGGTGCAGAGCTTGCCGAGCGCCTCGTTTACCTTGATTCAGCAGGTCGGGCGTTTGATTCGCAGCCACAGCTGCTTTGGCGAAATCGTGATTTACGATCGCCGCCTGCTCAACAAGGCTTACGGCAGTCGACTGCTGGCCGCATTACCGGTGTTCCCGATTGAGCAACCGCCGATGCCGGAAGCCAGCGGTGAAAAAGCAAAAAAACGCCGCAGTAAAAAAACCTAATTATCAATGTTGGCAGCCGCACTGCGGCGCGCCCTGGAAGCGGGAATGCCTGATGGAACTGAACAAAATCATTAAAGAGATTGGGCGTGGCAAAAATCACGCGCGCGATATCGATTTCGACACGGCGCAGGCGCTATACAGCGCGATGCTGGCGGGTGAAGTACCGGAACTGGAGTTGGGTGGCATCCTGATTGCGCTGCGCATTAAAGGCGAAGGTGAAGAGGAGATGCGCGGTTTTTACCACGCGATGCAGCAGCAGATGATGCCGCTGCAGGCGCCCGCTAATCGTCCAATGCCGATCGTTATTCCCAGCTACAATGGCGCGCGTCGTCAGGGCAATCTGACGCCGCTGCTGGCGCTGCTGCTGGTGAAACTCGGCTTTCCGGTGCTGCTGCACGGCGTGAGCGACGACCCGACGCGCGTCACCAGCGAAGCGGTGCTGGCGGCGCTGGATATCGCGCCCGTCACGACAGCGGAACAGGCGCAGGCGAAGCTGGATAACGGCGAACTGGCGTTTATCACTATCGACCATTTGTGCGCGCCGATGGCGAAACAGCTGTCGCTGCGCTGGCGCATGGGCGTGCGCAACAGCGCGCATACGTTGGCGAAGCTGGCCACCCCGTTTGCTGAGCGCGCCGCGCTGCGGCTGGCCAGCGTGTCGCATCCGGAATATGTGCCGCGCGTCGGTAAATTCTTTCAGGACATTGATGCACCGGCGATTTTGCTGAATGGCACGGAAGGTGAGGTGTATGCCAATCCGCAGCGCTGTCCGGCGATTAACCACATTCGCGGCGCAGGTGCCGAAGCGGAAGTGTGGGTTGAGCGCCAGCCGGAAGTGAGTGTGGAGCTGCCGGAAAGTAAAAGCGCACCGGATACCGCCGCGTGGATCAAGCAGGTGTTAGCCGGTGAACGCGCCGTGCCGCAGGCGCTGCGTTTGCAGCTGGCATGCTGTTTGGTGGCGACCGGTGAATCGGCCAACCTGGCGGACGCGGAAGCGCGTTTGCAATTGGCAGAGATTTAATCGAATGGATGTCGCTGCCCGGTGCGCATTAATGCGCACCCTACAGGTTTCGTAGGGGCGCCATTTATGGCGCCCAAAAGGCGTAATCATTGTTGTAGGGGCGCCATTTATGGCGACCGCGATCAGGTTTTCGCCAGCACGCGCTCCACTAACTGCTGCCAGAAGGTAATACCAATCGGCAGCAGCTCATCATTAAAATCGTAATGAGCGTTGTGCAATGGTGCGGACGGCGTCGCACCATCGGCACCCAGCCAGAAATAGGCGCCGGGGCAGGCTTCCAGCATGCAGGCAAAATCTTCTGATGCCATAGAAGGGTTAACCTGCCAGCTAACCTGCGCCTCGCCGAGCATATCCACGGCAACTGCGCGCACCTGCTCTGCCTGCTCGGCATGGTTGGCAGTAACCGGATAGCCGGGATACCAATGAATCTCGCCGCTGACGCCAAACGGGCGCGGCAATGTCGTCACAAAATCCTCAATCAGACCGCGCACGCGATTGCGCACGTCGGTCTGCAAACATCGCACCGTGCCGCGCAACACAATCTGCTCGGGGATAACGTTAATCGCTTCGCCACCGTGGATCTGCGTTACGCTCACTACCGCCGATGCCAGCGGCGACAGCCGACGCGACGGAATGGTTTGCAGCGCCAGAATCAGTTCCGCCGCCACCACCATTGGGTCGGCACCGCTTTCCGGCATCGCTGCATGGCAGCTTTTACCGTGCAGCGTAATTTCAAACGAGTCGAGTGACGCCATCATCGCATCAGGATTCACTGCCAGCGTACCCACCGGCATACCCGGCCAGTTGTGCATGGCGTAAACCGCATCCATCGGGAAGCGCTGAAGCAGACCTTCTTCCACCATCTTGCGCGCGCCGCCGAGATTCTCTTCGGCGGGCTGGAAGATAAAGTGAAGGGTGCCGCTAAAGTTACGCGTTGTCGCCAGATGACACGCCGCCGCCAGCAGGATAGCGGTGTGGCCATCGTGACCGCAGGCGTGCATCACCCCCGCTTGCTGTGACTTCCACTGGGGATCGCCTTTTTCGGTGATCGGCAGCGCATCCATATCAGCACGCAGACCAATTATTGGGCCGGGACCGTTTTCTAACGTGCCAATGACGCCGGTGCCCGCCAGGCCACGAAACACCTGTAATCCGGCATCAGCCAGAACGTTAGCGACCAGCTCGCTGGTTTGCTGCTCCTGGTAACCCAGTTCAGGATGTTGATGTAACTGACGACGCCAGTGCAGGGCGTTTTCCAGCAGGACAGCAGGCAGGCTCATAAGATAAGGCTCTCCATCAGCAGCAAGGGCTGCAAAATAATGTATTTACTGTAGTGGCAAGCGCATGGCGGCGTCTATCGTGGAGCGTAAGAATTTGGCTATAGGGTATAGCGGAATGGAATATAGCGAACGGGCTGTTACGCTCCTTCTCCCGCTTGCGGGAGAAGGCTGGGATGAGGGGAATGGGGCAATGTTCAGATAGTGCGTGCTGGCCCTCACCCTAACCCTCTCCCGCTGGCGGGAGAGGGGACTGATTGGAGAACGTGGGTTAGACGTTACTTCTGCATCGGCAGGTTTAAGTCATGCTGTTGCGCACAGGCCTGCGCCTGCTCGTAACCCGCATCCGCGTGACGCATCACGCCGGTCGCCGGGTCGTTCCACAGCACGCGACCCAAGCGTGCATCGGCTTCTTTCGTGCCGTCACACACAATCACTACGCCGGAGTGCTGCGAGAAGCCCATGCCGACGCCGCCGCCATGATGCAGGCTCACCCAGGTTGCGCCGCCTGCGGTGTTCAGCAGGGCATTCAGCAGCGGCCAATCCGACACCGCATCTGAACCGTCTTTCATCGCTTCGGTTTCACGGTTAGGTGATGCAACGGAACCACAATCCAGGTGATCGCGCCCAATCACGATAGGCGCTTTCAGCTCGCCGTTGCGCACCATTTCATTGAACGCCAGCGCCGCTTTATGACGTTCGCCAAGGCCGAGCCAGCAGATACGTGCCGGTAAGCCCTGGAAGGCGATGCGCTCCTGCGCCATATCCAGCCAGCGATGCAGGTTTTGATGGTCCGGGAACAGCTCCTTCAGTTTGGCATCGGTCTTGTAGATATCTTCTGGATCACCCGACAGCGCCACCCAGCGGAACGGGCCTTTGCCTTCGCAGAACAGTGGACGTATATAGGCCGGTACAAAACCCGGGAAATCGAAGGCATTCTGCACGCCTTCTTCCAGCGCGACCTGACGAATGTTATTGCCGTAATCCACGGTTGGCACGCCCATATGATGGAAATCCAGCATCGCCTGCACATGCACCGCCATGGCGGCGCGCGCGGCTTTTTCTACCGCTTTCGGGTTGCTGATGCGCTCAGATTCCCAGCGTGCTACATCCCAACCGATCGGCAGATAGCCGTTAATCGGATCGTGCGCCGAGGTCTGATCGGTAACAATATCCGGCTTCATGCCGCCCGCCTTGGCGCGCTTAACCAGCTCTGGCACGATTTCAGCCGCGTTGCCCAGCAGGCCAACAGAAATAGCGCGCTTCTCTTTATTCGCCTGATCGATCAGTTCCAGCGCGTCGTCGAGCGTGTAGGCTTTATGGTCGACATAGCGGGTGCGGATACGGAAATCGATACGCGACTCCTGGCACTCAATGGCTAACACGCTGGCACCGGCCAATACGCCCGCCAGCGGTTGTGCGCCGCCCATGCCGCCTAAACCGGCGGTGAGGATCCAGCGGCCGCGCAGATCGCTGGCGTAATGCTGGCGACCGGCTTCGGCAAAGGTCTCAAACGTACCCTGCACGATGCCCTGTGCGCCGATGTAGATCCACGATCCGGCCGTCATTTGGCCGTACATCATCAGGCCTTTTTTATCCAGCTCGTGGAAGTGATCCCACGTTGCCCAATGCGGCACGAGGTTGGAGTTAGCCAGCAGCACGCGCGGCGCATCGGCATGGGTGCGGAACACGCCAACCGGTTTACCAGACTGGATCAGCAGTGTCTCTTCCGGCTGTAATGCACGCAGCGAACGCAGAATTTGTTCAAAGCACTCCCAGTTACGCGCGGCTTTACCGATGCCGCCGTACACCACCAGATCTTCCGGGCGCTCTGCCACATCAGGATCGAGGTTGTTCTGGATCATGCGGTACGCCGCTTCAATCAACCAGTTGGCGCAGTGTAATTCATTACCGCGCGGTGCACGGATTTCACGGGCTACAGCCTGAGTCAAAGTTTCGCTCATCATCGATTCCTTAATTAACAGTCTTACGCTGACTTGGCAGCAGCGCGGTAAGGGATTGTGGCCAGACAGAATCGCTGGCCCACAGGCGCATAGATTCAATATCCGGCGCCAGTAAACGGTCGTGATCGAGGAAGGCCACTTTTTCACGGATGCGGCTCATCTCCTGTTCCAGCGTCGGCGAACTCTGCAGCGGGCGATGGAAATCAATACCTTGTGCGGCAGCCATCGCTTCAATGCCCACCACGGCTGCGGTGTTGAAACACATGCTGCCGAGGCGGCGTGCCGCATAGGTCGCCATGGAGACGTGATCTTCCTGGTTCGCCGAGGTGGGCAGGCTGTCAACGCTGCCCGGATGCGCCAGCGATTTATTTTCGGAAGCCAGCGCCGCCGCAGTCACCTGGGCAATCATAAAGCCGGAGTTGACACCGCCATCGTGTACGAGGAACGGCGGCAGGCCTGAAAGACCGGTATCCAGCAGCAGCGCCAGGCGACGCTCAGAAATGGCACCGATCTCGGCAATCGCCAGGGCCAGAATATCGGCGGCAAAGGCCACCGGTTCGGCGTGGAAGTTACCGCCGGAAATCACATCGCCGCTGTCACTGAACACCAGCGGATTATCGGAGGCGGCGTTGGCTTCAATCTGCAATACCCGTGCAGCGTGCGTCAGGTTATCCAGGCAGGCGCCCATTACCTGCGGTACGCAGCGAATCGAGTAGGGATCCTGCACGCGACCACAGTGGGTGTGTGAGCTGAGAATTTCACTGCCGGATAATAAAGAAGAGACGGCGGCGGCGACGTTGATCTGTCCCACCTGACCGCGTGCTTCATGAATCCGCGCATCAAACGGTTTTACTGAGCCCTTGATCGCTTCCAGCGATAGCGCACCGGCCATCAAGCCCGCTGCGAACAGGTTTTCTGCTTCAAACAGACCGCGCAGCGCCAGCGCAGTCGAGACCTGGGTGCCGTTTAGCAGCGCCAGGCCCTCTTTTGGCCCCAGCACGATTGGCTGTAAGCCAACGCGCGCCAAACCTTCGGTGGCGGGGATCAATTCGCCATTAACGCGCACCTGGCCTTCGCCCAGCAGCATCAGTGAAAGGTGTGCCAACGGCGCCAGATCGCCGGACGCGCCGACCGATCCTTTCTCCGGAATGCAGGGCATCACACCCGCGTTGAATAGCGCCAGCAGTGCTTCGATCAGTTCGATGCGCACGCCAGAATGGCCGCGCGCCAGGCTGATAATTTTGGTCGCTACCACCAGGCGTGCGACATTATCCGGCAACAAATCACCCAGGCCAACGCTGTGCGACAGCACCAGATTACGCTGCAGCTCCGCCAGCCGCGCCGAAGGAATCTGCGTCTGCGCCAGCTTGCCAAAACCGGTATTAATGCCGTACACCACGTTGCCGGATGCCACAATGGCATCAACGGTTTTATGGGCACGGTCAATGGCCGCACGCGCTTCATCTGCCAACGTAAGCGTCACCTTGCTCTGATAAATACTGCGCAAGGTCGCGAGGTCCACTTCACCGGGAATGAGGCGAATTTCCTGAACCGAACCTGACATGGTCTACTCCTGTCTATACAAGTGTGCTGGCAGGTATTGGACGCCGATACTTTGCGATGTAGCTGACCAATTTGCCGTGGATTGCGATGAGTGAAGCATAAGTGTCTAATCTTGTCTATACAAGTAGCAAGCGCTATGCCAGATTGATCGTATTCTGTGAAATGTGCCGCAATGCGCGATAACCGGCGAAACGGTAAACCGGCTGCACCAAACTGGATCGAAAGCTGCACCAGCGCTGGGCGCGCTGCACTATTGGATGTATATACATTTACGCCCTGAGACAGTAAACTTTAGACATTATTGGAAAAAGGAACAGGAAATGGCGGAGCAAACGGCAGTAGCACAGCTGGCTGCGGCGATGGGGGATGAACCCGCGCCAATTTACCAGCGGGTGAAGCAGGCGATCGTTAGCCAGATCCGTGAAGGTCACTGGAAAGCCAACCAGCGTGTGCCCTCTGAAAGTGAGCTGGTCAATGAGCTAGGCGTAAGCCGTATGACCATTAATCGCGCGCTGCGTGAGTTAACCAGCGAAGGTTTTCTGGTGCGGATGCAGGGAGTTGGCACCTTTGTCGCGGAGATGAAGGGCTACACCGCGATGCTGGAAGTGCACAACATCGCCGATGAAATTGCCCAACGTGGGCATCAGCATAGCTGCCAGATTTTGTCGATTGGGCAGATGAAGGCCGATCCGGAACAGGCGGCGGTGCTGGGCTTGTCTACCGGGCAAACGCTATTCCACTCGCTGATCGTGCATTACGAAAACGATCTGCCGGTACAGCTGGAAGATCGTTTGGTAAACCCGCTGGTGGCGCCGGATTATCTTAGCCAGGATTACCATCAGCTGACGCCCTATACCTATTTGATGCGCGTGGCGCCGCTGACGGCGGGTGAACATATTGTGGAAGCCGTATTGCCGGATCTGCGCCAGCGTAAGCATCTGGCGCTGGATGAGCACGAACCCTGCCTGCTGATTCGCCGTCAGACGTGGAGCGATAACAAGATTGTGACTTACGCGCGTCTGCTTTATCCGGGCTCGCGCTATAAGTTGCTGGGACGGTTTAGAGGTCACGGGTAAGCGCCACGAACAGCAGCCTGGCATCATGCGTTTGCGGTGCCAGCTGTAGCTTTTCATCCAGCCACCAAATCCCCTGATTCACTGCCAGCGTTTCCCCGGCTGGCGTTTGCCATGAGCCCGCTACCACCCACGCCACACCGTTTTCACTGCTGACCGCTGTTTGCGCAAGGTTGACCGCAGAGCGCCAGCTGCCGCGCCGCGTCATAATATTGAAGTCCTGACAGCTGCCGCTAATTTTGGCGTTAATCGCCCATTCACCGGGGAATGGCCACGGCTGCAGCGGCTGTAACCGCTGCTGAAGGTGGGCACTTTCCAGCAAGACGCTGTCGCCGTGCAGCAGGGTAATCACGCGATCAATGCCGGGGAAGGGGGAAAAGGGGCCGTCGGCGGAAATGGTCGCGATGCTGGCGCGCCACTCAAACTGCGCTTCGCCCGGCGGATAGCTGATAATTTCACGCGTCTCACCGCCGCCGTTGCGCCAGCGGCTCACCGGCAGCTGGTCATAGGCAAAGCGCGTTCTCATTGTAACGCCCTCATCGCTTCGGCAAAGTGCGCTGCCGCCTGGTGTTCTGCCGCATGATGGCCTTGATGAATGACCTGCTTGGCCGCCACAAATACGTCGCGAATCTGCTCGCGTTGCCCACCAAACAGCCAGCGATTCAGCAGCGAAGCGGTGCTAACGCTGCCGAGAAACGCATCTTCTGCCAGCACCAGCCAGTCGGCACGTTTGCCGATGGCTAATTCGCCAGCCTGCACGCCGCACGCCTGCGCGCCACCCTGCGCGGCTTGCTGCCACAGCAGATCGCCCACCGACGGCAGGTTCGGCAACGTAATGCGGTTGCGCCGACGATCGCGTAGTCGTTGGCCGTACTCCAGCCAGCGTAATTCCTCCAGCGCGCTAAGCGATACATGGCTGTCGGAACCAATGCCCCAGCGGCCACCGCGTGCGATGTACTCCACCGCCGGGAAAATGCCGTCGCCGAGATTGGCCTCGGTGGTTGGGCATAAACCTGCCACTGCGCCACTCGCCGCCATGCGCTCAATCTCATCGTCATCCAGATGGGTGGCGTGAATCAAACACCAGCGTTGATCGACATCGAAGCGATTGAGTAGCCAGGCCACCGGACGTTCGCCGCTCCACGCCAGGCTGTCATTCACCTCTTTTTCCTGCTCGGCAACGTGGATGTGCACCGGCACATCCTGCGGGCAGGCGGCTAACACCTCGTGCATCTGCGCTTCATCCACCGCGCGCAGCGAATGGAAACAGATGCCATGATTAAGCAGCGGCTTATCCGCGCTCCAGCTCGCCACGCGCTGCTGCTGTTGCAGGTAGGCCGCAGTTTGCTGGATAAAACGGCGCTGGCCGTCGCTGGCGGGCTGCGAACCAAAGCCGCTGTAGCTGTACAACACCGGCAGCAGCGTTTGGCCAATGCCGGCGGTATCGGCCGCAGCCATCAGGGCGAGCTGCATCGCATCATCAGCATAGGGTTGGCCGAGCGGATCGTGGTGCAAATAGTGGAATTCCGCCACCTGGCTGTAGCCACCTTTCAGCATATCGATGTAGAGATGGGTAGCGATAGCACCGACCTGCTCTGGCGACAGTCGCTGCACCATGCGATACATCAGATCGCGCCACGTCCAGAAGCTATCCTGCGGATCGCCCGCCACTTCGGCCAGCCCGGCCATCGCACGCTGGAAGGCGTGGGAATGCAGGTTGGCCATCGCCGGGATAACCGATCCAACCAAGCGCGTCGCCGTGCCGGGCTCGCTGTTGGGTGTAAGGTCAGTGATGTGTCCGGTCGCGTTGGTGGCGATCAGCACGTGTTCGTGCCAGCCATCAGCCAGCAGCGCGCGGGGGGCAAAAAAAGTTGTCATGGTTGATCCTCCATGGCGGAAAGTTGTATATACATATACATACTTTGATGCGCAGTGTAAATCGCCGAACGTGAAGGGGAGTGGGATGGCAGAAACGAAGCAGATCGACAGCCTGTGGCTGGGGGCCGACATCGTTACGATGCGTGACGGGCACTACAATCTGATTGCCGACGGCGCGCTGGCGGTCGATCAGGGGAAACTGATTTGGCTAGGGCCGCGCAGCGAATGCCCGGCGTTTACTGCACGCGAAGAGCATGCATTTAGCGGCGGCATCATCACGCCCGGTCTGGTGGATTGCCATACGCATCTGGTGTTTGGCGGCGATCGCAGCCAGGAGTTTGAGCAGCGTTTGAATGGCGTAAGCTACGCGGAGATCGCGGCGCAGGGCGGCGGCATTCTCTCCACGGTGCGTGCTACCCGCGCTGCATCGCAGCAAGAGCTGGTGGCGAGCGCGCGCTGGCGGTTGGATCGGCTGCTGGCGGAAGGCGTGACCACGGTAGAGATCAAATCGGGTTACGGTCTAGATGAAGCCAGCGAGCTGACCATGCTGCGTGCCATCCGCGAGCTGGCGGAAACGGTACCCGCCGATGTGCAGGCCACCTGCTTAGCCGCGCACGGTTTCCCGCCGGAGTTTAAAGATAACCCGCAAGGCTGGATCGATATCATCTGCCAACGCCTGTTACCGCAGGTGAAAGCCGAAGGATTGGCGGATGCGGTGGATGCATTTTGTGAGCATTTAGCCTTTTCGCCGCAGCAGGTCCGCGCGGTATTTGATGCAGCTAAGGCACTGGATTTTCCGGTGAAACTGCATGCTGAACAGCTGTCGGCGCTGGGCGGCGCGGCGCTGGCGGCGCGTTATGGCGCGCTCTCCGCCGACCACCTCGAATACGCTACCGAAGAGGATGCGAAAGCCATGGCGCAGCACGGTACCGTTGCAGTACTGCTGCCGGGCGCGTTTTATCTGCTGCGTGAAACCCAGCGCCCGCCGGTGGAACTCTTCCGCCAGCACGGCGTGCCGATGGCGCTGGCCAGCGATGCCAATCCGGGCACTTCACCGGCATTATCGCTGCGCCTGATGCTCAACATGGGCTGCACGCTGTTTGGTTTAACGCCGGAAGAGGCGCTGGCAGGCGTGACCTTGTGGGGGGCCAAAGCGCTAGGACTTCAGCAGTCGCACGGTTCGCTGGAAGTGGGCAAGGTGGCGAATTTTGTCCACTGGCCGCTGGCGCGTCCGGCTGAGTTGGTTTATTGGCTGGGCGGCGAACTGCCGTGCCAGGTTATTTATCGTGGAGAAGCGCAATGACATCTTTTCATTTCACGGCCGGTAAGATTCCGCTGCTGGTCAGCATTCCGCATGCGGGCATCCAATTAACGCCAGAAGTGGAGGCCGGATTGAGCGACGCGGCGCGCGGTTTACCGGACACTGACTGGCATATTCCGCTGCTGTATGACTTTGTCCGCGATCTCGGCGCCAGCGTGTTAATTGGCCACTATTCGCGTTTTGTCATCGATCTTAATCGGCCGGCGGACAATCAACCGCTCTACGCCACGGCCACCACCGGTTTGTATCCGGAAACATTATTCGACGGCACGCCAACCTTTGCCGCCGGTAAAACGCCGAGTGCCGAGGCGCGCCAGGGCTATCTGGACACGATCTGGCAGCCGTATCACCAGCAGCTGCAGCAAGAGCTGACGCGCCTGAAAGCGCAGCACGGTTATGCATTATTGTTTGATGCGCACTCCATCGCTTCGGTGATTCCGCGCCTGTTTGAGGGACGCTTGCCGGATCTCAACATCGGGACTAATGATGGCGTCAGCTGCTCCAGCGCGGCGATCGATGCGATTAAACACGTGTGCAATGCGCAGAAGGATTACAGCTGGATCGTTAACGGTCGCTTTAAAGGTGGCTATATTACGCGCGCTTATGGTCAACCCGAGCAGGGCGTGCAGGCGGTGCAGCTGGAACTGGCGCAGCTCAATTATATGGATGAGACGCCGCCGTTTGCGTGGCAACAGGATCGTGCTGCGCAGCTACAGAAGGTGCTGAAACCGCTGCTGCAGGCGTTTATTGAAGCGGGTAAAACGGTTTAAACACGCTCCCAACATCTGTAGGGTCGCCATTTATGGCGACCGGTTTACCCTGTGCGTCATCCAGACGGTCGCCATGAATGGCGACCCTACGTGCACCATAGTGATGCGCGCCTCGCCTCCTTGTAGTGCACTATTTACGTTCATCGCGTGATTATCCCCCTGATTTTGCGGCTTTGCTATTTTGGCATAGCGCTTGCTAGGTTGTATGTACAAGTAAAGACCACGTAGCGATTATGTTTTTTTATAGTGGCTGGCTCACAAAAAGCTTATGCCGACAATGATCTGCCGCACGCTAACTTGTATATACATGAAAGGTCATCTGCAAATTCACCTTCAGCAGAGACCGCCTCATTCGATTAATGACCAGGAGAAGCCGCATGACGCACCGCGCTCAGATTCGCCGTTTTTGCCTCACGACCCTGTTTGCCAGCCTGATGATCAGCGGCGTTGCTGCACAGGCTAAAGAGTGGAAATCGATCACTATCGCTACCGAAGGCAGCTATGAACCCTGGAACCTGACGCTGCCGGGCGGCAAGTTAGGCGGTTTTGAACCTGAGCTGATGGAAGATCTGTGCAAGCGCATGGGTGTTCAATGCAAACTGGTGGTGCAGAACTGGGACGGCATGATCGCCGGCCTGAATGCCGGTAAATATGACGTAATCATGGATGCGATTGTCATCACGCCAGATCGTAAAAAAGTGGTCAACTTCACCGCGCCTTATGCTTCAACGCCCGCCACCTTTATCACCACTAAGGACAGCCCGCTGCTGCCGGCCGATCACAACATCATCAAGCTGCATGACGATGAGAAAGAGATCAACGCAGCGATTGCCCCGCTGAAAGCGGCGCTGAAGGGCAAAACCATCGGTATCGCTTCCGGCACCGTCTACACGCCGTTTATTGATAAGTACTTTAAAGGTGATGCCGACGTACGCGAGTACACCTCATCCGCGGATGCCATCCTCGATTTGCAATCAGGACGTATCGATGCGGTGTTTGATGACGTCACTTTTGCGCAATCGATGCTGGCGCGCAAAGAGAACAACAACCTGATCTTCAGTGGTCCACAGCTCGGCGGCCCAATCTGGGGCGAGGGCGAAGCGATGGGCGTACGCATGGCGGATAACGATTTGAAAGCCAAACTCGATGAGGCTATTCATGCGGCGCTGGCTGACGGTACTGTCAAAAAGCTCAGCGAGAAGTGGTTTAAAACTGACGTAACCCCGTAAGTGAGGTGAAAGATGATGAGCCTGCTGAGTTTTGGTGCTGATGGCTGGGGCCGCCTGATCCTGAGTGCTGCCTGCACCACGCTGCTGCTGTCGCTGGCGGCGCTGATGATTGGTGCGGTAGTCGGTTCCGGGGTCGCGGCGGCTAAGTTATCACCTCAGCGCTGGCTGCGCTGGTTGGGTGAAGGCTATTCGGTGGTGTTTCGTGGCATCCCGGAACTGCTGGTGATCTATCTGTTCTATTTTGGCGGATCGGGCCTGATTACGCTGGTGGGACAGATGTTCGGCGCGGATGGCTTCATTGAAGCGCCACCTTTTCTGATTGGTGCGCTAGCGATTGGGCTCATCTCCGGTTCATATCAGGGGGAAGTGTATCGCGCGGCACGTTTGGCGCTGGCCAAAGGTGAAGTTGAGGCGGCCGTGGCGATTGGTATGCCGCGTTGGCGTATTGCGCAGCGCATTCTGCTGCCGCAGGTGGTGCGCTATGCGCTGCCGGGCATGTCGAATGTGTGGCAGATGAGCCTGAAAGATTCAGCGCTGGTATCGGTGACCGGCATCGTTGAATTGATGCGCGCCAGCCAGGTCGCGGCCGGATCCACGCGCGATTACTTCACCTTTTATCTGGTCGGCGCTGCCTGCTATCTGGTGCTGACATTAGTGTCTAATCATGCGTTCCGTCGGGCGGAATCGCGCCTGGGTCGTGCGTGGCAAAGTCGCACTGCGGCACAGCATTAAGGAGCAGCAGCATGATCGATTTCGCCTTTCTCTCCGACACCTTTCTCAAGCTCAGTGCGGCGCTGCCGGTGACGCTCGGCCTGTTTATCAGCGCCTTTCTCTGCGGCGGCATTTTGGCGATTGGCATTTTGTCGCTGCGCATGAGTCGCTGGCGGGTGCTGAGCGGCTTTGCGCGCGGCTACATTTTAGTGTTTCGCGGCTCGCCGCTGATGATCCAACTGTTTCTGATTTATTACGGTCTCGGCCAATTTGGTGTGATTCGCCATAGCTTTGTCTGGCCGTTCCTGCGTGAGCCGTTCACCTGCGCGGTGCTGGCGTTGTCGCTGTGTACGGCGGCCTATACCGCGGAAATTCTGCGCGGGGCGCTGCTGGCAGTGCCTGCCGGACAGGTGGAAGCCGGGCTGGCCTGCGGCATGTCGCGCTGGCTGCTGCTGCGCCGCATCATCGCACCGATCATGCTGCGCTATGCGCTGCCGGCTTACTCCACCGAGGCGATTCTGCTGGTGAAATCCACCGCGTTAGCCAGCCTCGTTACCGTTTGGGACGTTACTGGCGTCGCACAGCAGATTATTCAGCGCACCTATCGCACCATGGAAGTGTTTATCTGCGCCGCGGCTATTTATCTGATTCTTAATTTTATTATCGTCCAGCTGTACGCGCTGTTAGAGCGCCGTCTGAGTGCGCAACATCGTGCCGCAAAAAAGCCGTTGCCCGCCGTTAAACCGCTTGCCGGAGAGTAATATGCACCACACATCACCCGTTACCTTATCCGCCACCGATATCCATAAATCTTTTGGCGCGATGGAAGTTCTGAAAGGCATTTCGCTGCAGGCCCATAAAGGCGATGTCATCTCGATTCTCGGTGCCAGCGGCTCGGGCAAAAGTACCTTGCTGCGCTGCATCAACCTGCTGGAAACACCGGATGCCGGTGTGGTGAGCGTCGGTGGTGAAACCATTGAGATGAAACACCATGCGCGTGGGCACCGCCTGGCGGCGAATCCCAAACAGATTGAGCGTCTGCGCTCGCGCCTTGGCATGGTATTCCAGAGTTTTAACCTGTGGTCGCACATGACGGTGCTGCAAAACGTCATTGAAGGCCCGCACTTTGTTCTGAAACGCGATAAGAAAAGCTGCATCGCACAAGCGGAGCAGCTGCTGGACCGCGTGGGTTTGCTGAATCGCAAAGATTTCTACCCGGCGCAGCTCTCCGGCGGCCAGCAGCAGCGTGTGGCGATTGCCCGCGCGCTGGCGATGGATCCGGAAGTGATGTTGTTCGATGAACCGACTTCTGCACTCGATCCTGAACTGGTAGGCGAAGTGCTGAAAGTGATGCGCAGCCTGGCAGAAGAGGGGCGCACTATGCTGGTGGTGACCCACGAAATGGGCTTTGCGCGTAATGTCTCTAACCGCGTGGTGTTTATGCATCAGGGCACCATTGATTGCCAGGGCGCGCCGGAAGAGATGTTTGGTGAACAGGGATCGCAGCGCTTCAAGCAGTTTATCTCCAGCCATCATGGCGCGGAGCCGCAAGCATGACCGTGGTGTGGGGCGATGGCCCCTTAACGTGGCAAGAACTGGTGCAGGTGGCGCGGCACGATGCGGAACTCGGTCTGAGCGTCAGCGCCTGGCAGCGCATCGCGCAAGGGCGCGCTATTGTTGATGAGATTGTGGCGAGCGGCCACATCGCTTACGGCATCAATACCGGATTGGGCGCACTGTGCAACATCACGCTGCCGGAAGACCAGCTCAGCCAGCTTTCACGCAATACGTTGCTGAGCCATGCGTGTGGCGTGGGCCCGCTGCTAACGCGTGAACAGGCGCGCGCCATTCTGTGCGCGGCGATTGCCAACTACAGCCATGGCAAATCTGGCGTGTCGGTAGCGCTGGTGCAGCATCTGCTGGCGCTGCTGAATCAGCAGATTACGCCGCAGGTGCCGTCGCAGGGATCGGTCGGTTATCTCAGCCACATGGCACATATTGGCCTGGCGCTGATTGGTGTGGGTGACGTGGAGTATCAGGGCCAGATTATGCCTGCCGCGCAGGCGTTGGCAACAGCAGGGCTAACGCCCTATCGCCCCGGCGCCAAAGAGGGGTTGAGCCTGGTCAACGGTACGCCGTGCATGACCGGTTTATCCTGCCTGGCGCTGGATGATGCGGCGCGTCTACTTGATTGGGCGGACGTGACCGGCGCGATGAGTTTTGAGGCGTTGCGCGGACAGCTGGTGGCCTTTGATGCCGAAGTGATTGCGCTCAAAGCCAGTCCGGGTATGCAGCTGAGCGGCCAGCGCTTGCGCCAGCTGCTCAGCGACAGCCCGCTGCTGGCGGCAAGCGTGGGTATTCGCACCCAGGATGCGCTCAGCCTGCGTTCCATGCCGCAGGTACACGGCGCCAGCCGCGATCAGTTCGATCACGCCGCGCGCCAGATTGCTACCGAACTCAATGCCTGCACCGACAATCCGCTGGTGCTCGGCACGCCGGATGCGTGGCGCGTGGTGTCGCAGGCTAATCCTCACGGTGAATCGGTGGCGATGGCGGCGGATCTGCTGGCGATTGCGATGGCGGAAGTGGGCAGCATCGCCGAGCGTCGCCTCGATCGCCTGGTCAATCCTTTGGTTAGCGGCTTACCGGCGTTTCTGGTGGCGCAGCCGGGCGTCAACTCCGGCATGATGATTGCGCAGTATGTGGCGGCGTCGCTGTGTGCGGAGAACCGTCAGCTAGCGCAACCGGCGGTGCTGGATAACTATGTCACCTCCGGTTTGCAGGAAGATCATCTCAGTCTCGGTACCGGCGCAGCGCTCAAGCTGCTGAAGCTGCTGGGCAATGTGTGGCAGATTCTGGCGATTGAGTATCTGCTGGCGGCGCAGGCGCTGGATTTCCACGGTGAAGCGCAGCTGGCGCAGGGTACGGCGCAGGCCCTACGCCGCCTGCGCGCGGTGGTCGCTAACTGGCAGGAAGATCGCTGGCTGGCACCGGAGATCGCGCGCGCGGTAGCGGTGTTGAAAAACGGGTTGTAACGCGTGGTTTTTAAGGCGGCCGCCATCAATGGCGACCCTACAAACCGCATGAGCCCATCGTAGGGTCGCCATTCATGGCGACCGGGCTTACGAGGAGCGGCGGGCGTCCGGGCGCACCAAATCAAAGCGCAGCGCTTCACTGATGCCGTAATAGGCCGACGGGCCACCGGCACGCAGGATCGGTTGCGCTTTGGCAGTTTGATAGATGCCATTTTCCAGCAGTGCTTCATCAATATGAATGGCGACGGCTTCTCCCAGCACCAGCCAGCTATCAATCGGGTTACCCTGCGCATCCTGCAGCTGAATCAGCTGTGTCAATTTACACTCAAAATTTACCGGGCTTTCCGCCACCATGCTGACATTCACGTGTGACGCCGCAAGCGGCGTTAATCCCGCCAGCGCGAACTCATCCTGATCCGCAGCCACCGAGGCGGAACTCTCGTTCATTGCTTCAGCCAGCGGGCGCGTTGCCAGGTTCCAGACAAACTCTTTGGTCTCTGAGATATTTTGTACGCTGTCTTTCCAGCCGCTGCTGGCAAAACCGATAATCGGCGGATGGTAATTGAAGCAGTTAAAGAAGCTGTACGGCGCCAGATTGCGCGTACCGCTGGCGCTCTGTGAGCTGACCCAGCCAATGGGGCGTGGACCGACGATGGCATTCAGCGGATCGTGCGGCAAACCGTGTCCAGCGCGTGGCTGATAAGAGTAACGTTGGCGTGTCATTTCTGCTCCCGATGATGATCAATGTTTTATCTTAGCGGGTTAGCTTCTGCCGCCATAGCCAGCAGTTGCGTACAGCGCACGCATTGCTCCCCGTTGTTTACCCAAGCGTAATGCGGCTAGTATGGCCTTTTCGTGAGGGCAGGGAGCGATAATGAAACATCCGGATTTAAATTTATTAATTGCGCTGGATATCCTGCTGGAAGAGGGCAGCGTGGCGGCGGCTGCCCGGCGCATGCATCTTAGCGCACCCGCCATGAGCCGCACGCTCGGCCGAATTCGCGAGACGTTGGGCGATCCGATTTTTGTTCAGGCAGGGCGCAAAATGGTACCGACACCGCGCGCGCTGGCGCTGCGTGAGCAGGTGCGCGCGGCAGTTGAACAGGCGACGCAGGTACTGACGCAAGGGGAGAATGCGCCTTTGGCGGAGCTCGAGCGCCGCTTTAATGTGCGCGCCAATGACACCTTCACCGGCTTTTATTCTGGTCGCGTATTAGAGGCGATGGCGCAGGAGATGCCGCGTGCGCTGCTGCATTTCGCTCCGGAAGAGGATGATGTGGATGTTGAATTACTGCGCAGTGGCCGTGTCGATCTGTTTATCAGCGCCGCTCGTCAACTGGGGCCAGAGATTCGCGTACAGCCGCTGTTCACCACGCGTTTTGTCGGCCTGGCGCGTAACGACCATCCCATTTTCGCCAGCGATATTTCCCCCGAACAGCTGACGCGCTGGGGACATATCAGCATTTCCCGGCGTGGTAAAGCCAGCGGGCCGATTGATAGTGCTCTGGAGCAGCAGGGGTTGCAGCGTCAGGTCTCGCTAATTGTAGCAACACCCTATAGCGCGATTTTTGCGCTGCAGGATTCGGATCTGCTGCTGCCGCTACCGGAACATCTGGCGCGCAGTGCCATTACCGCCGGAATGCGGGTGCGCATGTTTGAGCTTCCGGTGCCACTAGAGACCGTGCTGCTGACGCAAGCCTGGCATCCACGCTTTCAGCAGGATGCGGCGCATCGCTGGTTGCGTCAGACCCTCCGCCAGTTATGCAGCAGCGACAGCTGAAGAGTGATTAACCCGTGCGTTTAACGCACTCATCAATTTAATAATCGTCACTTTTACGCATGGATTCCTTTCCCTACAGTGAGCCCAACTTTCACGGTTGAGGATCATCCATGCAGTCCCGTATTCTCTCATCTATCCACCGGCTCGTGTCGCAATGCGATTTCACGACGCCGCGCGCGACCTATGTATTGCGCGCTTTGCTGGCCGCCAATCTCGCGCTGGTGGTGGCCTACGCGCTGGAACTGGATATGCCGTATTCCGCGGCGACCACCGTATTACTGGTATTGAACCCCGTTCAGGGGGCGGTATTGGGTAAGGGAAAATGGCGTTTGATCGGCACGCTCGCCGGCATGGTGGTGGCGCTGGCGCTGATGGCCGCTTTCGCTCAGCTTCCCTGGCTATTCGTCCTGACAGAAAGCCTGTGGCTCGGCGTCTGCGTACTGGCGATGAGCGTGCTGCGTCACTTTCGCGCCTCAGGCGCGGCGGTGGCCGGATACACCATTGGGCTGGCAACGCTTGGTGCCATGCAGCATCCCGAACTGGCTTTTGAACATGCGGTGGGGCGCGCCTCGACCGTCGCGATCGGCGTGATGTCGCTGGGTTTGGTGACGGCGCTGTTCAGTCGGCGCACGCTCAGCAGCAAACTTGATGCTTTACTCCTGCGGTTAACGCAACAAACCGCCGCGCTGCTGGCCGCTCAAGGGCCCGCTACGGCGCAACATCGGCTGATGACAGAAATCTACAGCGTTGATGATTTGCTGGCGGCGGCACGTCACGAGTCCGTCACGCTGGCGCAGCATACGCGCGCGATCCAACAGGCGATGGATGCGTTGGCTGAAATGGTGGCGTCTTGCCAACACTCGCAACAGGCAATCTGGCGGGATGTCGCCGCTGCGCTCGCGCAGGGCCGGGCGGGATTAGCGGCGGCACGACATCTGCTGCGGAAGGCGCGTGCCGATGAAGCGCAATCTCATCAGTCTCATATCGTCGCCATGCAACGCGTGGTGCAGGTGCTCAGTTATCTGCCGTATACCTCTTCTTCGCCCCGCCTGGTTGCACCGAGTTTTCATCGTGACTGGAGCGGTGCGCGGCGCAATGGATTACGCGCTTTTGTAACCTTGCTAGCGGCATCATCTCTGTGGCTTGGCAGCGGCTGGCCAGCCGGGGACATCATGCTGCTGATCATTGCGCCTTATTGTGCGCTGCTCTCTACATCTCCTCATCCCGCCGCGGGTGCGCGCCAGTTTCTGCGTGGAACCTTCTATGCGCTGCCAATGGCATTGATCTGCGCCTTTGTGGTGCTGCCGCTGATTAATGGTTTGCCGCTGTTGTTACTGGTATTGAGTCTGTTCTGGCTGCCGGGCATTTATGCCACCAGTTTTCCACAGCATCTATTGAGCGGACTGGCGTATCTGGTGGGATTCAACACCTTAACTGCGGCCAGCAATCCGATGGTGTATGACATTTCCCAACTTCTCAATTGGTCGCTGGCGTGGCTGACGGGCACGGCCTTGACGCTGCTGGCCTTTCAGTTAATGCCCCGCAACCCGGCGCGGCATGTGCAGAGACTGCAGGCGCGGATTCGGCTCAGTAGCCTTGCACTGCTGGCAGGAAAGCCCGCCAGGCCGCTGCGCTGGCAGCAGCAACAGCAGCATCGATTGGCGCAACTTGGCGCACTGCTGCGCACGCACCCAGAAGAGCACGATCGCGTATTGCAGCAGGGATTAGCCAGCCTGCAATTAGGGCGTGAAATCCTGCGCCTACGCGCCCTGACGCTGAATTCTCAATGGCAGGCGCAAATGGTTCGCGCTCAACAGCGCATCGCACGGCGCGTTGGCAACCCGCGCCAGGCGGCAAAACATGCCCAACGCACGGCACGCATCCTGCGGGAAGATGCCGCCTCGGCGGCCTGTTTAACCGCCATCGCCCATGTTTTACAGCAGCATGCCGACTACTTCTCGCCGCAGCAGATAGGGGGATCGCATGTTAAGTGAGGTGTCGATTGCGGGCATCTATCTGCCGCCTTTCTTTATCTATCTCTGTGCCACGTTCCCGCTGTTCCTTGCAGCACGCGCGCTGCTGTTGCGTTGTGGTGTGCTGCGTTGGGTCTGGCATCCGGCGCTGTTCGAATTTGCTTTGTCGTTTCTCTTACTGGCGGTGTTCATTCTCTATGTCTGATTCAACATTCTCATGGAAGTCTTCCCTTAAGGTCTTAATGACGTTGGCCGTGGTGGCGGCCGCACTCTGGCTGGCGATGGTGTTATGGCGCGCCTACGTGCTGGCGCCCTGGACACGTGATGGTCGCGTCAGTGCGCAGGTGATTCGTATCGCCCCGGAGATCTCTGGCACGGTGCAGGCGGTGCCGGTAGCGGATAACCAGTTTGTCGCGCGCGGCACCACGCTGTTTGTGATTGATCCGCTGCGCTTTCAGCTGGCGCTGGCGCAGGCGGAAGCCCAGCTCAGGGAGGCCAATGCCACGTTGCAACAAAAACGCGATGAGGCGCAGCGGCGGCGACAGATGGCTGCATTACTGGCGGCCGAGGAGGTCCAGCGCGCGCGCGAAGCGTTGCAGGTAGCGGAGGCGCAGCAGCAGCAGGCGAGTGCGGCGCTGGCCCTCGCGCAGCTGAATTTACAGCGATCTACGGTGCGGGCGCCGGTGGATGGCTACGTGACGCATTTGCGCTTGCAGGCGGGTGATTACGCGGTGGCCGGTACGCCGGAGGTGGCGCTGGTGGATGCACATAGCTTCTGGATCACCGGCTACTTCGAAGAAACCAAATTACATGCCATCCGAATTGGCGACCGCGTTGATGTTCATCTGATGGGCGATAGCCAAACGCTCAACGGCCACGTTGCCAGCTTTGGGCGTGGCATCAGTGACGCCAATCAGCAGGTTGATGCGCAGGGCTTGCCCGGCGTAGAGGCCACCTTCAGCTGGATTCGCCTGGCGCAGCGCATTCCGGTGCGTATCGAACTGGATGCGTTACCGAAAGATAAATTACTCACGGCTGGCATGAGTTGCAGCATTGCGGTGGCGGGTGAAACGCCCGCGCACGGGCGTCTGACAGCGCTGCTGGCGAAATGGCTTTAATCCTTCTCAGGAGGTTGTATGTCTTTAAATCAAAACGATTTTTACGTCTATGATGTTCAGGATTTCCCGCTGGTTTATCTTAACCAGCAGGCCGTGCTGCCAGGTTACGCCAGCCAATGGGAAGCCGAAATGCTGGCGCTGCTACAGCAAGAGTCGCCGTTTGTGGTGGTCTATGATCATATGCGGGTAGAGGAAACCGAGGCCGACCGGCGGCAGCGGGGGGACTGGCTGATTCGCCATCGCCAACTGCTGAGTCAACGCTGCAAAGGAATGCTGAGTATTGAGAGTGAGGCATCGCGCTGTGCGGAATTGCGCAAGATGCGCAAAATGTTCGGCATTCCGCATCAGGTGGTGAGTTCACGCACTTATGCCCTGGCGCAGATGCAGCAATGGCTGGCTCGCGCACAGAAATAATGGCAAAAAACGGCGGCTGATAATTTCTTTTACGCGCGCAGCGGGGTATCTTACGCCCGCGCTATTTTCCGGAGAAACTATGAACAAGCCAGCCGCCACGTCACCTTTCCATCCGCGTAACCGCCATCAGGGCCGTTATGATTTTGCGGCTCTTACCGCAGCCCATCCGCCGCTGGCGGTGAAAGTGCGTCCCAACGGCTACGGCGAGTTGTCGGTGGATTTCGCCGATCCTGAAGCAGTGATGCTGCTGAATCAGGCGTTATTAAAACTTTTCTATAACCTGAACTGGCAGCTGCCGGCAGGCTACCTCACCCCGCCGGTGCCGGGCCGCGCTGACTATGTGCATGCGCTGGCCGATCTGCTGGCGAGCGATAACGGCGGCGTGATCCCGCGTGATTTGGATGTGATGGATATCGGCTGCGGTGCGAACTGCATCTATCCGCTGATTGGCAATGCCGAATATGGCTGGCGCTTTACCGGTACCGACATCACCGCGGAGGCCATTACCGCGGCGGGACAGATCGTGGCGAGTAATTCTGGCCTGCAGCGCGCAATTCGTTTGCGTCGACAAAAGGATGCGTCATCCATTTTCGCGGGCGTAGTGCATAAAAACGAACGCTACCATGCGGTGCTGTGTAATCCACCGTTCCACTCCTCTGCAGAAGAAGCAGCCAGCGTTGGCCAGCGTAAAACGCGTAACCTGGGCCTGGGCAAAAACGCGCCGCTCAATTTTGGCGGTCATCACAGCGAATTATGGTGCGACGGCGGTGAACGTAAGTTCGTTGGTCAGATGATCGATGAAAGCGTGACGCACGCGGACCAGATTGTGTGGTTCACCTCGCTGGTCTCTCGTAAAGAGAATCTACCGGCGCTGCGTGACCAGCTGCGCGATCGGGAAGCCTATGAAGTGCGCATCATCGAAATGGCACAAGGGCAGAAGCAGAGCCGCTTTATCGCCTGGACATTCCAGCCGCCCGCGTCACGCGCGAAGCGGCTGAAACGCTAAGCTTATTGCGCCGGTGGCAACGCCGGTAAGCTGGCAGCCGAGGTGATATCGCTGCCGGTTTGCATCACTTCCACCGTTTGGTGCGGCGCTTTAATGCCGGCCGCATCAAAATGCTTCTTCACCTTATCATCCAGCGCAAAACGCACCGTCCACTGCTTCAGCGGTTGAGTGGTGAAGGAGACGCGCACGGTAAAGGATTGATTGGTTAATCCCACCAGGCCGGCAAAGCTTGGCTCGCCGATCACCATGCCGCGAATCTCCGGGTTCTCCAGCAACTCTTTTACTGCAGCTTGCAGCGTCGCGTTAACGCGTTCGGTATCTTCACTGCGATCCACATCATAGTTGGCGACGAATGAGCCGATGCCGCGCACAAAGTTGGCGAAGGTGGTGATCGAAGACCACGGAATAATGTGATAGGCGCCAGTATCCTGACGTACGCCCACCGAGCGAATCGACATGCGCTCCACCGTGCCGGTAATCGGCCCAATCGTCACTAGATCGCCGGTGTTCATGCCGTTTTCAAACTGAATGAAGATGCCCGTAATGATGTCTTTCACCAGCGTTTGTGAGCCGAATGAGACCGCCAGACCGAGCGCACCGGCACCGGCCAGCAGCGGCGCAATGTTCACACCGACTTCTGACAGCAAAATCATGATGGTGATGGTGCTGATGACCACCGCCAGCGCATTACGGAATAGCGTCAGCAGCGTACGGGTGCGCGCGCTGGGCATGGGACGACCGTGCGAATCTGAGGCCAGGCGGCTCTCAATCAGGCTGGCCAATAGCGTCCAGCCTACCGCCGACAGCAGCACAATCATCACGATGCGAATCAGCACATCCACCATTTTCTGTCCGCTGCCGAGGGTCAGCCAGTGCCAGAGATCAAACAGATTCCACGCGTTCAGCAGCAGCAGCAGCGTGGCAAACACGGTGAGCACACGCGCCAGTTTCAGCAGCGCTTTTACCCAATCATTAACGCGCTTTTGCAATTCAGGGTAGTTGCGACGCAGATCCGGCGACAGCGTGACGGTTTTACCTATCCAGCGCGTGAGGATGCCGGAAATCAGTGCGGCAATCACGACGATCGCCAGGCTGCGCACCGTGGCGGACATCATAAATTTCAGACTGTCGCCAGGATTGAAGATCGAAAGGAGAAACAGCGTGAGAAAATAGGCGCTTGCCAGCCAGTGCCACACCACGCCAAAGGCGCGAATAAACAGCGCGAAAAACGTCATGCTGCGATCGGCCAGTCGCGACAGCTCATGCTGAATATTGCTTCTGTTGCGGAAAATCAGCCACAGGGCCCAGCCGGTCATGATGAACATAATCAGCATGTTAACCAGCGCAGCCACCTGAATGTTGACCTGATTGGCAACAATGGGCACCACGACTAATAAACCATAACCAATAATCCCGCTCAGCCAGCTTAACCGGGTATTCCAGTAGCTGGCGCGCGCGTCCGCCAGGTGGAAGAAGCGCAGCGCGGGAAAGTGCGGGCAGAAAATCAGGCGCAATACCGCTTTGAAAAATTCAATCAGCGCGAAGGCGTTGAGGAACAGCCCTTGCTGATAGGCGATGGTGCGGTTGCCGTTGTGATAGTTGTCGCTGATGATCTGGCCGACAAACAGCGTCAGCGCCAGCAGCAGGAGATCGAGGATAAAGGCCAGTACGATCATAGCGGGCAGGTGCAGCCATTTGGTGCGCTCAAGATTTTGCTTGCGTCCCCAGCGGCCCATGCGCTGCCAGACTGGCCACATCAAACGGCGCGTCAGCCAGTAGAAAGCAAACACCGCCGTGGCGAGGGCGGCGAAGTATTTCAGCGCATTGAAAAAGGTTTGCTGGTTAAAAGCCTTATGCGGCGCATTGGTGATGTTGTCATGCAGCTGAACGAATTGTGACGCCACCGCGCCGCCATATTCACGCGTGACGCTGGTGATACTCTCCAGCACCGTCGGATCTTCCTGATCCGCCTGCGGCGGCGCCAACACCGGCTGTTCGCTGGAGGATTTGCTGTTGGCGGCCTGGCGCAGCTGATCGATCAGTTCCTGACGTGAGGCGTTGTTATCCAGAATATTGGCCAACGCGGCGTAAGCGGCTTTTTTTTCTTCTACGCTGGGTTCGCCTTGGGCGGTGCTGCTCGCGGCCGGCGTTTGTGACTGCTGTGCCGCGACGGCGGCCTGAGGCAGATTGACGGCCTGCGCTGAAGGCATGAGAAACAGGGTGAGCAAACTGAAGAGTAACCACAGGGTGGCACGACCTGGTGGGCTGGCAGACAACATCGCTTTCTCCTTGTACGGCACAAGAGAGAAGTATAGTCAGTGATGGAAGGTACAGATTCTGAAAGGAAAATTGATTTGCGCGCGAGGCGGTGGGGAAAGAAGGTCGTCATCAATGACGACCTTACAGAATCGGTCGCCAACGATGGCGACCAGGCTATCAGGAAACGTGCTGCAGGAACTCGCGCAGGCGATCGCTTGGCGGGTTGGTGATCAGTTCATCCGGGTTACCGTCTTCAGCTATGGTCCCTTTATCGATGAAGATCAGACGCGAAGCCACTTTCTGCGCGAAACCGACTTCATGCGTTACGATGACCATGGTCATGCCTTCTTCGGCCAGATCCTGCATCACTTTCAATACTTCGTGACGCAGCTCAGGATCGAGCGCTGAGGTAGGCTCATCAAACAGCATCATTTTCGGCTTCACCGCCAACGCGCGCGCAATCGCGACGCGCTGCTGCTGACCACCAGATAGCTCAGAAGGGAAGTGGTGCGCGCGCTCGGCGAGGCCCACTTTACCCAGCAGCTCACGGGCCAGCTTGTGGGCTTCTTCTTTCTTCGCACCACGAACGCGGATGGGGCCAAAGGCGACGTTATCCAGCGCGCTCATCTGCGGGAACAGATGGAACTGCTGGAACACCATGCCCGCTTCCTGACGAATCAGGCGGTCATCGACTTTCGGATCATTGACCTTCATGCCATCGACAATCAGCTCGCCGGTCGTGATCTCTTCCAGCTTGTTGATGCAGCGCAGCAGCGTAGATTTCCCGGAGCCGGATGGTCCAATAATCACCACCACTTCGCCTTGATTAATTTTCAGGTTGATGTCGTGCAGAACCTGGGTCTGGCCGAAATTCTTCGAGACGTTTTTAAATTCAATCACAGGATTTTCACCCTTTTCTCAATACGGCGCAGCACAAAGCTCAACACCAGCGTAATAACCAAATAGATGATGGCAACGGCGCTCCAGATTTCTAACGCGCGGAAGTTACCGGCGATGATTTCCTGGCCCTGACGCGTCAGTTCAGCCACGCCAATCACGATAAACAGGGAAGTATCTTTAATACTCACAATCCACTGGTTACCCAGCGGTGGCAGCATACGGCGCAGAGCCAGTGGCATAATCACATAACGCAGCGTCTCGCGGCTCGATAAGCCCAGCGCCAGACCCGCTTCACGGAAGCCTTTGTTAATGGATAGCACCGCACCGCGTGTGATTTCTGCGATATAAGCACCGGAGTTGATCATGATGGTGACCACCGCCGCGCTGAACGGATCGATACGCAGGTCGGGGAAGGCCATGGGCAGGGCGAAGTAGATAAACATCACCTGTACCACGATAGGTGTACCGCGGATCAGTTCGATGAATACCAGGGCGATGTTATTCGTGATCCAGCCGCCGTAAGCGCGGGCAAAACCGGCGACCAGGCCGATAATTAAACCGCCGACCAGGCCGAGGACCGAGATCAGCAGGGTCATTTTGGCGCCTTCGATTAAAATCGGCAGTGCGGGCCAAATGACGCTCCAGTCAAACTCCATGGTGTGACTCCAAAATCTGTTGCGTGGAAATGTAAAAAGCAGGGAGGCAAAGCTCCCTGCTGGAATATCGACTTAAGCCGGCATTATTTTGGTTCAGTACCGAACCATTTTTTATAGATAGTGTTGTAAGTGCCGTTATCACGCAGCGTTTTCAGTGCGCCGTTCACTTTTTCACGCAGATCGTCGCTGCCTTTCGGGAAAGCGATGCCATATTGTTGCGCTTCAATTGACTCGCCTACCGCTTTGAAGCGGCCTTTACCGGCGGTATTGATGAAGTAAAGAATGTTTGGCGTGTCGTGAAGGACGGCGTCAGCGCGGTTGGTGCCCAGTTCCATGTAAGCGTTATCGATGTTCGGGAACTGACGCAGGTCTTTCGATTTGATGTGCGCTTTGGCGTAATCCACCGAACCGGTGCCGCTCTTCACTGCCACCACTTTGCCGTTCAGATCGTCGATACTTTTAACGTCTTTTTCATTCTCGCGCACCATCACCAGCAGGCCGCTTTTGTAATAGCCGTCTGAGAACTCAATGGCTTTCTTACGCTCTTCGGTGATGGTGATACCTGCTAATGCCAGATCCACGTTTTTAGTTTGCAGAGCGGGGATAATGCCGCTGAAATCCATCGGTTTGAAAGTGTAATCCAGCTTCAGTTCTTTGGCGACCGCGTCCCACAAATCGATATCAAAACCGACGTACTTATCGCCTTGTTTAAACTCGAAGGGAACGAATGCGGTGTCAGTGGCGACAATCAGTTTTTTATCTGCTGCGGTGGAGGAAAGCGAGAAGGCCAGCGCCAGCGCGGCCACGGAGACTTTAATCAATGACTTCATCATTATTTTCCTTATTACCCTTCAGGCCTGGTGGCCCGATGTACGGCTTATCATATGAAAAAATTATGCCAACTTTTCATTTTTCACGAAATCAGTCGTTTTAAGCACTTGCTGACACGATTTTGCGCAGAAGACAAGTTTTGCACCAGTGATGGGCACCATAATGGTGCGTAGTGCCGTTGTGGTGCAGGAACAGTGTGCACCAAGGGCGTGGCAAGCGAAAGAAGGGATTAAGGAATTGTTAACAACGTCAAAAAAAGCACCAGAATGTTACAGGCATAAAAAAAGGCGGGATAACCCGCCTTCACTGTTACGCTGAAAATTATTCGATGTTGGATTCAATGAACCACAGGAATTTATCCAGATCGCGCGATGCCGCAGTGAAAATATCCGCAGTATCTTCATCGCTCACTTCAGTAATCGCTTTGCGCGTGTCATTAGCGACAACGGCATAGCGATCGGCCAGCGCTTTCAGGTGATCCTGTACGCTATGGATGTTTAGCGGATAACTTTTCAGTGGTGTCTTATCGTTGACGATCTGAGTCGTACCCAGCGCCACACCGCCTAGCTGAACCACACGTTCAGCGATAGTGTCCTGGTGATCGGTAATTGCCGTGCGGAAGCCATCAAGCATCTCATGCACGCCAATAAAGTTGGCGCCACGCATATTCCAGTGCGCCTGCTTGGTGATCAGCGACAGGTCAATAAATTCCACTACCAGACGGTTGAGCACCTCGATGGTCGCTTTTTTATCGCTGTCAGCGACGTCATTACGGGTGTAAATCAGATCAGACGATTTAGTTTTAACCAGTTTTGCGGTACTCATCATTAATGTCCTCTTATTGATGGTTGTCCTAATCAAGCACGGAAATAAGTATAGCAGCACATTTAAGTTCTGCAGGAATGATTAGATCAATGACAGGAATAGATAAACCTTACTGTTGCTCAGGAATTGTTCTTTATTATTTTTAAGGTTTATAAAACAACGAGTTAATCTATATGTTAATTATTTATTAATCGTGTTGCAAAATAATAATAAGCACCGGTGGGGTAACCGGTGAAATGATAATGAGAACGCTTTTATATTCAACCTGCTATATAGCAGGTTGAATAGTCACTTATTTATTACTGATGAGAAATATCTACTTCGTTTATTTGCGCGCTTTTTTGCTTCATGGTGAGAGTTGAACCGGCAGAGGCGATAATAATCGCCAGCAGCGCAATCCACTGCTGCAGCGTTAACAGTTCACCGAGGAACAACATGCCCGAAAGTGCTGCCATTGCCGGTTCCAGGCTCATCAGGGTGCCGAAAATACGGGCAGGAAGACGCGTCAGCGCCATCATCTCAAGAGAGTAAGGAATAGCGCTGGAGAGCAGGGCGATAAGCAGCGCCAGCGGCAGGATTTCCCAATGCCAGATGCCCGGCGCGGCAAATGTCAGGCCAAGAGGAACAAAGATTACGGAGGCGATGAGCGAGCCCATCGCCACCGTTGCCGGCCCATGTTCGGCACCAGCGCGCTGGCCAGCAAGAATATAAACCGCCCAACAGGCACCGGCACCTACCGCCAGCAGCGCACCGAGTGGATCGATATAGCTCACACCATCACCGATTGGCAACAGGAACCATAAGCCCACTACCGCGAGCAGTACCCAAATAAAGTCCAGCGGACGGCGCGCGCCAATCAGAGCCAGCGTCAGCGGACCCAGGAACTCTAATCCGACCGCCACGCCAAGCGGCACGGTGCGAATCGCTAAATAGAAGAGATAATTCATGCAGCCGAGCGCAAGGCCATACATCAGCAGCGGCTTGCGCTGTTCACGTGTGAAACGTAAACGCCAGGGTTTAAAGATGACGCAAAGAATGAGGGTGCCTAAGCCGAGTCGCAGCGCGGTAATGCCTGGAGCACCAACGGTAGCAAACAGCGATTTCGCCAGTGAAGCTCCACCCTGCAGCGAAAGCATCGCAATGAGAAGAACAGCGATGGGGAACAAAACCGGGGCCAGATTTTTAGTCGTTAAAGGCGCAGACATCCTGTTATTCATTCCTTTATTTATTAACAGCGGAGCAACAAGAGCTCAGTGTAAAGGAATCTTCAGTAAATAAGGAGATACGATCCGGGGAAAAAAAACGTGATGAGTGGTTAGAATTTGGCCATTTTCAGGGCCATTTCCGTAAAGAAATGTCAGGTTAGTTTAGGAATTTACTTAAACGCATTTTTTGTGATCGAAATTTATGTTGCAGGAATATGAAGGTTTTTATAAGTAAAATGAATGACATAGGAAACTTCATTAACTTTCTGTTACACCAAACAATCTGTTAGACAACAAATTGCGGGCAGAGTTTCTTGCTGTTTTTTGTTATATTTATAGCGTTGTCAGGAGAGAAGTATATTCACATTTGAGGTGGTTATGAAAAAAATTGCATGTCTTTCAGCATTGGCTTGTGTACTTGCAGTTTCTGCAGGTTCTGCCATGGCACAAAGCACCGTTACCGGTGGTTACGCTCAGAGCGATTATCAAGGCGTTGCTAACAAAGCAAACGGCTTCAACCTGAAATATCGTTACGAAGACGGTACTAACCCACTGGGTTGGATCGGTTCTTTCACTTACACCGAGAAAGATCGTACTGACGCTGGCGTTTACAACAAAGGTCAATACTACGGCATCACCGGTGGTCCAGCTTACCGTCTGAATGACTGGGCAAGCATCTACGGTGTTGTGGGTGTAGGCTACGGTAAATTCCAGCAGAACGATACTGCAGTACGTTCTAAGTCTGATACAAGCGACTACGGTTTCTCTTACGGCGCGGGTATGCAGTTCAACCCAATCGAAAACGTCGCACTGGATGTCGGTTACGAGCAGAGCCGTATCCGCAGCGTCGACGTTGGCACCTGGATTGCTGGCGTAGGTTACAGCTTCTAAGTTTTTGCTTAGACCAGTTGCACAATAAACGGTCCTTCGGGACCGTTTTTTTATGGGTGCAATTCACCGTTCAGCAGGCTTTACCACATCAAAAAGCACAAAGCCCGCGACAGAGGCGGGCTTTGTAGGAATAAGCGTGAGTAGGGAGAGCGTTAGCCGCGCCAGATCAGGTTTGGGCACGGACGTTCAACCAGCTGTTTGCCCGTGAGCTTTTCAATCAGCATCAAACGCAGTGCAAACGGCGAGCGAGTAAACAGGCACAGCAGCGATTTCAGCTCGAAAGCCGGTTTGCTCTGTTCTGTCTGGAAGCACTTACCACAGTCGAGGCAGTTTTTCATGGTAGTCATGTTCACCTCCCGAGTGAATTACGACATAAAACAAGCAGGAGCAGCGAAACGGTGTTCGTCTTTGCATCCTTTATAAGCTATTCGCTTACATTATCAACAAAGATAGCACTGGCTATACTCTTTAGCCAACACTATTTAGGAAAAATTTGTGCTTATTTGTGCCTGGTTTACAATGGGCGCAGCCAGACCGCATCGCAGGTACAGTGCGGCAGATAATAAAGAGGAAGCTGAATGAGTCGTCGTGCAAAAATCGCCACCAACATGCCCCAGGGGCCGCTGAAAGAAATTGAGGAGCATGTCGAAGGGTTTCGGCAGGTGCGCGAAGCGCATCGTCGTGAGCTGATTGATGACTACGTTGAGTTAATCTCTGATTTGATTCGTGAATTTGGCGAGGCGCGTCAGGTAGACATGGCTGCACGCCTTGGCGTTTCTCAGCCGACGGTGGCGAAAATGCTTAAGCGCCTCGGTACCACCGGTTTAGTGGAGCAAGTGCCATATCGTGGCGTGTTCCTCACCGCTGAAGGTGAGAAGCTGGCTGAAGCGAGCCGCGTCCGCCACCACATTGTTGAAACCTTCCTGCTGGCGCTGGGTGTTAGTCCGGAAACCGCGCGCCGTGATTCAGAAGGCCTGGAGCATCACGTCAGTGATGAAACGCTGGCCGTCTTCCAGAAATTTTACGAGAGTCGCTAACCACAAGGCTTCCGCCATCATGCCCATAGTGCTTCGTTCCTTAATGCGCGATCGTATCTTGCATTTGCTGTTACTGCTGGGCGTGATTATGGTGCCGCTGGCGAATTTCCATTGGTCGCAGCTGCCTGGCGCGGTTGACTGGCATACCATCATGACGCTTACCGGCTTATTGATGCTGACCAAAGGGCTAGAGAACAGCGGCTATTTTGATGTGCTCGGCGCGCGTCTGATCCAGCGTTTCCAGCATGAGCGCGCGCTGGCGCTGTTTATGGTTTGCGCGGCCGCGTTGCTCTCAACCTTTCTCACCAATGATGTTGCGCTGTTTATTTTGGTGCCGCTAACGTTAACCCTGCGCAAATTCTCACGTCTGCCGATCTCACGCCTGATTATTTTTGAAGCGCTGGCCGTCAATGCGGGTTCGTTATTAACCCCGGTCGGCAACCCGCAAAATATTCTGCTGTGGAGTCATGGAGCGCTCAGCGTTCCCGCTTTTATTGCGCAGATGGCGCCGCTGGCGGCATTTCTGATGTTGACGTTAATGGCGCTCACCTGGTGGAGTTTCCCGGCCCGCAGCATTCAAAAGCATGAACAAGGCGAAAGCCAGCCGTGGCACAAGCCGCTGTTTCTGATCAGCGTGCTGCTTTATATCGTCTTCATTGTCGCTTTGGAGCTAAAAATGACCGGTTGGGCGCTGCTGCTCGTAGCGGCCTGCTTCCTGATCATGGCGCGCAGCGTGTTGATCAGTATCGACTGGAGTTTGCTGCTGGTATTTGTCGCGATGTTTATCGATGTCTTTCTGCTGATGCACTTGCCATGGCTGCAACCCCATTTTGCCGCCATTGGGCAGTTAGGCGAGGGCGGACTTTATCTGTTAGCCATCGGTCTGTCACAGGTCATCAGTAATGTGCCGGCCACCATCCTGCTTTTGCAGAAAGTGCCACCTTCCGATGTGCTGGCGTGGGCGGTCAACATCGGCGGCTTTGGTTTATTGCCGGGCTCACTTGCCAACCTGATTGCCCTGCGCATGGCGCAGGATGCGCGGGTGTGGTGGCGATTCCATCTGTTCTCCCTGCCAATGCTTGCCTGGTCGATGCTGGGTGGATGGCTGCTTTTGCACTTAATGCGTTAGACGGCCAGCCAGTGTCGGCTTGTGTAAAGTTGCATTGGCATTTGTCAATTTCCCATCTAAGGTTATGTTGACCGTTTTTGCCCGGGAATCGGGACAACCGCCTACGATGAAAAATTATGAGTGAAAACCAGAATCAGCCGTCCGAACGCGATCAGCAAGATCCGCAAAACTCTGCACAATCGAATCAAGATAACAACGAACCAGAACGTAAACGCCCCGGAAAGAAGCCCCTGATTTTTCTCGCCATCGTGGTGGTGATTATGATCGTGGTGGCATTATGGTTCTGGCTCACCACGCGCAACATTGAAAGCACCGATGATGCCTTTACAGAAGGTAATGCGGTGACCATCGCCCCTAAAGCCTCGGGTTATGTGGTGAAGCTGCTGGTAAGCGATAACCAGCGGGTGAAGCAGGGCGATTTGCTGGTGGAGATTGATACGCGTGACACCGCGGCACAGCGCGATCAGGCTAAAGCGCAGTTGGGCCTCGCAGAAGCTCAGCTGCATCAGGCGCAGGCGCAGTTAGCCTTATCACGCGTGCAGTATCCGGCACAGCGCGATCAGGCGCTTGCCGATCAGGCCAAAGCGCAGGCAAACCTGTTAAATGCCCAGGCCGATTATCGTCGCCAGCGCGGTGTTGATCCTCGGGCAACCTCGCAGCGCAATATTGATACCGCCGCCGCTCAGTTGCGTTCCGCCGAAGCACAGTTACAGAGCGCCAAAGCGCAGGTTGAAGTGGCTTCGCAGGTTCAGTTGCAGATTCGCCAGCAAGAAACCAACGTTGAAGCGCGCGAGCAGCAAGTTGAGCAGGCTAAAGCGCAGCTCAATACGGCCGAATTAAATCTCTCTTATACCCAGGTACGTGCGCCTTACGACGGCTTTGTGACCAAGCGAAATGTGCAGCTTGGCACCTTGGTTCAGGCTGGCAGCGCGCTATTCTCGCTGGTTTCACCGGAAATCTGGATTAACGCTAACTTCAAAGAGTCGCAGCTGGAACGAATGAAGCCGGGTAATAAAGTGGAGATCAGCGTTGATGCCTGGCCAGATATGAAGTTGGAAGGGCACGTTGATAGCGTACAGATGGGGTCGGGTTCGCGCTTCTCCACTTTCCCCGCTGAGAACGCCACCGGCAACTACGTGAAAATCGTGCAGCGCGTACCGGTGAAAATTGTTATCGATAAAGGTTTGGATCCGAATCATCCGCTACCGCTGGGCCTGTCGGTTGAGCCGAAGGTGACAGTGGAATGAGTGCGAGCGAAAGCTGGCGTCCGGCCAGCAACCCGTGGCTGGTTGCCATCACGGTGACGCTGGCGGTGTTTATGGAGATCCTCGACACCACTATCGTCAACGTGGCGCTGCCGCACATTGCGGGCTCGCTCTCCTCCAGTTACGACGAATCCACCTGGGTTTTAACCTCTTATTTGGTGGCCAACGGCATCGTATTGCCGATCTCGGCGTTTTTTAGCCGACTGTTCGGTCGTAAGCAGTTCTTCCTGATCTGCATTGTGATGTTCACCATCTGCTCATTCCTGTGCGGTATCGCTACCGAACTGTGGCAAATCATTTTGTTCCGCGTCCTGCAGGGCTTTTTTGGTGGTGGGTTGCAGCCGGTACAGCAATCGGTGCTGCTCGACTATTTCAAAGCGGAAGATCGCGGCAAAGCGTTTGGCCTGTCGTCGATTGCCATCATCGTTGCGCCGGTGATTGGTCCGACGCTCGGCGGCTGGATCACCGATAACTACAGCTGGCGCTGGGTGTTCTTCATTAATATTCCCGTGGGTATTTTAACGGTGATGGCGATTTATCAGCTGCTGGAAGATCCGCCGTGGGAACGTAAGTGGGCGAAAGGCCGGCTGAAGATTGATTACATTGGTATCAGCCTGATCACGCTTGGACTTGGCTGTTTGCAAGTATTCCTCGATCGCGGTGAAGATGAGGATTGGTTTGCTTCGCACTTTATCATCCTGTTCGCCACGCTGGCGCTGGTGGGTATTGTCGGCGCCGTGTATTGGCTACTGTATGCGCGCAAGCCGGTGGTCGATATCATGGTAATGAAAGACCGCAACTTCTGGGTAGCGGGTTTGCTAATGGCGGGCATGGCGATGATTCTGTACGGCAGCTCGGTGGTGCTTCCCCAGCTGGCGCAGCAGGATTTGGGCTACACCGCCACCTGGTCGGGGCTGGTGCTGTCGCCCGGCGCGATATTAATTGTGCTGACCATTCCGCTGGTACTGAAGTTGATGCCAATTGTGCAAACGCGCTACATCATTGCGTTCGGCTTTACCTGCCTTGCCTGTGCCTTCTTCTACTCCTCCACGCTTACGCCTGACGTCGATTTCAAAACGTTGGTGATGATGCGAAGCGCGCAGTCAATCGGACTTGGCTTCCTGTTTGTGCCGCTCACCACCATTGCGTTTATTACCGTGCCGCAACGGTTAAATGCCGATGCCTCGGCGCTGTTCACTATGTTCCGTAACGTCGCCGGTTCGATCGGGATTTCGCTCTCAACCGCGGGGATTACGGAACGCATGCAGACGCAATCGGCAAACATGGTGCACAACATGTCGCCGCTGAATGAGCCTTACAACCTCACGCTACAACACTGGGCCGATGCCATCCGTAACTTCACCACGGCGGTAGGCGACCCGCTGACGCTGGCGGGTGGACAGCTCTACCAGGAGATGATTGCCCAGGCGCGTATTCTGGCGTATATCGACGTCTTTATGGGCTTGAGTATCGTGGCTTTGCTATTGATTCCATTTTGTTGGTTGCTTTCGCCGATTAAGAGCGAAGGCGGTGCAGGAGCACATTAAAATGAACAAGTTTTCGCGATTTCAGCCGTCGCTGACGTTGCTGGCGCTGTCATTGCTGCTGGCCGGTTGCGCCGTTGGGCCGGATTATCAGCCACCGCAGGCGCATACGCCGGGCGGTTACCATGACTTACCTTCACAACAGGCGTCAAAGCCGCTGGCGGCAGCGACCAATCCGCTGTGGTGGAAAAGCTTTAACGATCCGCAGCTGGACAGCCTGATTGAGCGCGCCATTGCCGGTAACTTAACGCTGCAGCAATCCGTGTTGCGCATTGCCGGCGCACGCGAACAGCTGGCGCAAGCGCGCGGAGGGTTATTCCCCTCGCTTAACGGCTCGGCAAAAGTCACGCGGCAGCAGTTGGGATTAAAAGGCCTGCTGAAGTCGAACGGCGTTTACGATCAGGTGGACAGCGATGTTGCTAATCAACTGAATGGATTAGATCACTCGGTCACCTTGTATCAGGGCAGTTTTGATGCCAGCTGGGAGCTCGATTTATGGGGCAAAGTTCGTCGCCAGATGGAAGCGGCGGACGCACAACAGCAGGCGGCTATCGAGCAGCGTAACGATGCGCTGGTTTCACTGGAAGCCGAAGTCGCGCGTGCCTATCTCCAGTTACGTGGTTCGCAGGCGGTGTTAACGACCTTGCAGCAACAGATTGCGGTGGCGCAGCAAACCTGGGAACTGACGCAAAGCCAGCAGAGGAACGGTTTGGCGCCCACCACGGATGTGGAAAATGCCCGGGCACAGTTAGCCTCGCTTAACGCGCAGCTGCCGCAATACCAGGCGCAGCAGTTACAGGCGATGAACGGCCTGGCAGTGCTGCTGGGCAAAACGCCGGGGGCGCTGGATAACGAGTTAATGTCGGAAAAACCGCTGCCCGCGTTGCCGAAAATGGTGCCGGTCGGTATTCCTTCTACGCTGGCGCGGCGCCGTCCGGATATTCGTCAGGCGGAAGCTACGCTGCATGCACAAACGGCCAATATTGGCGTGTCGGTGGCCGATCTGTTCCCAAGCCTTTCGCTCACCGGGCAGCTCGGTGTGCGCAACACCGATGCCAGCTATCTGGATGACTGGAGCAGCCACTTCTTCAGCGTTGGGCCGTCACTCTCGATTCCCATCTTCCAGGGCGGGCGTTTAGTCTCCAGCGTTAAACTGGCGCGCGCTCAGCAGGCAAATGCGGCGCTGGACTATCGCCAAACGGTGTTAACCGCGCTGCAGGATGTTGAGAATGCGCTGGTGAGCTATCGCGCCGATCAGCAACAGGTCATCGCGCTGGATGAGACCACAGGTGCACTGCAACGCGCCTTCGATCTTGCCAGCGACAGTTATCGCCAGGGCATCTCAACCTTCCTTGATGTGTTAGATGCACAGCGTCAGCTGGCGCAGGCTAAAGCGCAATCGACGCAGGCGCGGATGCAAAGTGCGCTTGATCTGGTGGCGTTATATAAAGCGCTGGGCGGCGGCTGGGAGCCTTATCAAAACGTCGACCTTCCCGACTATTCTGTGTTTGGTCCCGCAACGGAAGTGCATTAATTTTTGTTTGATAGCCGGTTAACCACCGGCTTTTTTTCACCGCAACGAAAAAAAATGAGATTTCTCTCTCATCCTCCGCAATATAATAAACGCCTATATCATGGGGTTTTCCGTTACACCATTAATCCTTTTTTACCTTTATGCTCACTTATGCTGCAGCGCGCAATAGTAGCTAAATGGTTGTTTATAACCTGGGAATATTGGTTTGAAATCGATTCCAGTTCTGCTTAAGCAACAAAAGAGGCGTGTTAATTCATGGTTAATTAAAGCCAACCTCGTCGGCATAACCCTCAACGTAAGTAATATGTAAGCGACTTCAGATTAATCCAGGCTATAAAATTAATTTATTTTTTTATTTGAATTAGGTAATCTTGCCACTACAGTTTATTTAACCCCTTAAGCAAGGACATTGTGATGAGTGATGCATTTAAAGTTCTGAACAACATTCGCACATTACGTGCGCAAGCTCGTGAGCTGCCATTGACCGATCTGGAAGAAATTCTGGAAAAATTAACCGTTGTTGTGACCGAGCGTCGTGACGAAGTTCATGCAGAAGAAGCGCAGAACCGCGAAAAAGAAGAGAAGCTGTCTAAATATCGCGAAATGCTGCTGGCTGATGGCATTGACCCGAACGAATTACTGGGCGCTTTAGAAGTTGGTAAAAAACGCGCTAAGCGTGCACCACGTCCAGCAAAATATTCTTACACCGACGAAAACGGTGAAGTAAAATCATGGACTGGCCAGGGCCGTACTCCAGCAGCGATTAAGAAAGCGCTGGATTCCGGTAAGAGCCTGGATACTTTCCTGATCAAATAATCCGCACAATCCTTGTAAGTGGGAGCCGAAGGCAAATGTCTTCGGCTTTTTTTATTTATTTAATTCACTTTATTCTTCACATTGCAGCTGCGTTAGCTGCCGATGCTCGCCCCTGTTGCTTACTGCTGCAAGCCCCCGGCGACTCATCTACGGTAACGCGAATTATTTTGTGTATCAGCTCAACACGTTCAGTGGATTACGCCCTCTGCTTCAGGCGCAGAGGTAGCGCCCAGGTGCCCGCTTCTGGCATAATGCCCGCTGTTTTTTCCTCCACTGCGTAACAAAGGTCAATGCCGTGTTAGTTTCCAGCAATATCACCATGCAGTTCGGCAGTAAGCCGCTGTTCGAAAATATCTCCGTTAAATTTGGCGGCGGTAATCGTTACGGTTTAATCGGTGCGAACGGCAGCGGTAAATCTACCTTTATGAAAATACTGGGCGGCGACCTGGTGCCGACGGGTGGAAATGTTTCCCTCGATCCGAATGAGCGTATCGGTAAGTTACGCCAGGACCAATTTGCCTTTGAGCAATATAGTGTGCTGGATACCGTTATCATGGGCCACAATGAATTGTGGGCGGTGAAGCAAGAGCGCGATCGTATATATGCCTTGCCAGAAATGAGCGAAGAGGAAGGCTATAAAGTGGCCGACCTGGAAGTCGAATACGGCGAGATGGATGGTTACAGTTCTGAATCACGTGCCGGCGAATTATTACTGGGCGTTGGCATTCCTGTGGAGCAGCATTACGGCCCAATGAGTGAAATTGCGCCAGGCTGGAAATTGCGTGTGCTGTTAGCACAGGCATTATTCGCCAATCCAGATATTTTGTTGCTCGATGAACCGACCAACAACCTGGATATAGATACCATTCGTTGGTTGGAGCAAGTGCTCAACGAACGTAACAGCACCATGATCATCATTTCGCATGACCGCCATTTCCTGAATATGGTTTGTACGCATATGGCCGATCTGGATTACGGTGAGCTGCGCGTTTATCCGGGTAATTATGACGAATATATGACCGCGGCGACCCAATCGCGTGAACGTTTATTATCAGATAACGCGAAGAAGAAAGCGCAAATTGCCGATCTGCAATCGTTTGTGAGTCGCTTCAGCGCCAACGCCTCTAAATCGCGTCAGGCGACTTCGCGTGCCAAGCAGATTGATAAAATTAAACTGGAAGAGGTAAAAGCATCCAGCCGTCAAAACCCGTTTATCCGATTTGATCAGGATAAAAAGCTGTTCCGTAATGCGCTGGAAGTCGAAGCGCTGACCAAAGGTTTTGATAACGGCCCGCTGTTTAATAAACTTAACCTGATGCTAGAAGTCGGCGAAAAATTAGCGATTTTGGGTGCCAACGGTATTGGTAAAACCACGCTGTTAAAAACGCTGGTGGGTGAACTGGCACCCGATAACGGCACGGTGAAATGGTCTGAGAATGCGCGTATTGGTTATTACGCACAGGATCATGCGGAAGATTTTGCCGATGATCTGACGGTGTTCGACTGGATGAGCCAGTGGAAGCAGGAAGGCGATGACGAGCAGGCGGTGCGCAGCATTCTGGGGCGTCTGCTGTTTGGGCATGATGAGATCAACAAGCCCGCTAAGGTGCTGTCAGGTGGTGAGAAGGGCCGCATGCTGTTTGGCAAGCTGATGATGCAGAAGCCGAACATCCTGATTATGGATGAACCGACTAACCACCTTGATATGGAATCGATTGAGTCGCTCAACATGGCGCTTGAGATGTATGAAGGTACGTTGGTCTTCGTCTCGCATGACCGTGAGTTTGTCAGCTCGCTGGCTACGCGCGTAATGGAGATGAAAGGTGATCGTATTGTCGACTTCACCGGCAACTATGAAGATTACCTGCGCAGTCAGGGTATTGTGTAAACCGTAATAGCCAGGTGCGCAGAGATGCGCACCTGGCTATTGAATTATCGCCTCTTAACCCGATAAACGCGTTAACCGATTTGCCCAATATTCACATACTGGGTCTCCAGATACTCCTCCAGCCCAATGTCCGCACCTTCGCGTCCCAGACCCGAGGCTTTCACGCCGCCAAACGGCGCCACTTCGGTGGATATCATGCCTTCATTCACCCCGACCATTCCGCTCTCCAGCTGCGGTGTAACGCGCAGCGCACGCGCCAGATCGCGGGTAAATAGATAAGCGGCCAACCCATAAGGTGTGTTATTCGCGCGCTTAATGACTTCCTCCTCCGTGCTGAAACGGAAACACGCGGCCACCGGACCAAAGGTCTCCTCCTGTGCCAAACGCATATTTTCATTCGCATCGGCTAGCACCGTTGGCTGGTAAAAATTGCCACCCAGCGCATGGCGTTCTCCACCGCAAACCAGACGCGCTCCCTGCTGCAATGCATCCTGCACATGTGCTTCAACCTTCTCGACAGCACGATGATGGATAAGCGGTCCCTGCTGCGCGTTGGGTGTCAGGCCGGGCGCGACCTTCAACGCACTCACCGCATCAGCCAGCCGGGTGACGAAGCGATCGTAGATCCCATCCTGCAGGTAAAAGCGATTCACGCAGATACAGGTTTGGCCGCTGTTGCGGAATTTCGCCGCCATTGCGCTCTCCACTGCAGCATCAAGGTCGGCATCATCAAACACAATAAAGGGCGCGTTGCCACCGAGCTCGAGCGAGAGTTTTTTCACCGAACTCGCCGCATCACGCATCAGTAACTTGCCCACCGCTGTCGAGCCGGTGAACGATATCTTACGCACCACATCGCTATGGGTTAGCGTATGACCAATCTCCACCGTTTCGCCGCTGACTGCATTCAACACGCCCGGCGGCACGCCAGCCTGTTCTGCCAGTACCAGCAGAGCAAATGCCGAAAGCGGCGTTTCGTTGGCCGGTTTTACAACGGCGGTACAGCCAGCAGCCAGTGCTGGACCGAGTTTGCGCGTGAGCATCGCCAGCGGAAAATTCCACGGCGTAATCGCGGCGACAACGCCCACCGGCTGTTTCAGCGTCAGGATCAGGTTGCCCGGTTTGGTGGTGGGAATCGTTTTGCCGTTGGCCCGTTTGCCTTCTTCGGCAAACCACTCAATAAAACTGGCGGCATACAGCACTTCGCCACGCGCTTCTGCCAGCACTTTGCCCTGTTCCTGCACCACTAATTGGGCCAGCGCTTCCTGGTTTTCGACGATCAGCTGATACCAGCGCTGCAAAATAGCGGCGCGTGCTTTGGCCGTCTGCGCCCGCCAGGCGGGCAGGGCGGCGGCGGCGGCCTCAATGGCGCGCGTGGTCTCTGCTGCACCCACGCAGGCGACCTGCGCCACCCGGGTGTCATCGGCGGGGTTGGTCACTTCGTAAGTACGATCGCTCTCCAGCCATTGTCCATTGCAATACCAGCCGCTACGCAGCAGTGATGTTGTCATGCGAAACTCCTTGCAGATCGGGATTGGCAAACAGGGTGCGTGCTGCGCGGCTATGGCGCGCGATGCGTTTTCCTGCGGTGTAATCGTTGATGAGATCGCAAGGCGTATAATTGCGTTCCAGTTCAAAACGCTCCTCGCTATCCAGCGGGGTATGTAATGCCGCAATGGCGCTATCGAGTTGGGCGACGCTATCGGCTCCCACCAGCATCGCATCAACGCCGGGATGAGACAGCACCCACGCTTGCGCAATCTGCGCACTCGACATACCGCGCGCGGCGGCCACGCGAGCCACCGATTCTGCAATCTGCAACGAGGTTTCGTCGGCGTACATTTCGCGAGTGAAGAAGTCGGTTTGATTACGCACGGATTGCACATCGCCGCTGAGTAAGCCGCGCGCCAGCGGGCTGAACACCGACACGCCCAGTCCCTGATCGCGACAGAAGGGCATCATCTCGCGCTCTTCTTCACGGTAGGCGCAGTTAAGCTGTAGCTGCATATTGATTGGCTTGACGAAGCCGTTGCGCTCGCAGCACCACAGAATCTTCGCCAGTTGCCAGCAATACATGGTGGAGACACCCACATAACGCGCTTTACCACTGCGCACGATGCTGTTCATCGCCTCCCAGGTCTCTTCAATCGGGGTATTCACGTCGAAATAATGCAGCATGTAGATGTCGACATAATCGGTGCCGAGGCGGCGCAGGCTGCCGTCGATGCTATCGAGAATGTGCTTACGTGAATGGCCCTGATTATTCTGACCACCGCCCAGCGGATACCCGACTTTGGTCGTCAGCACCAGCTCATCGCGCTGGGCGAGGCGTTTAAGTACGCGGCCTACCACTTCTTCACCCGCACCGCTGGAGTAGAAGTCCGCCAGATCGATAAAGTTGATGCCCTTTTCCAGCGCGTGGCGAATGATAGGCTCGCTTTGCGCTTCGTCGAAAATCCACGGTTTCCAGTTTTTACTGCCCATGTTCATGGTACCGAGGCAGAGGCGTGATACCTGTAAACCGCTGTGGCCCAGTTTGATATATTCCATGGCTGCAACTCCTGTCACTTCGGGGAATAGAATGGATTGCCCAGCTCGGGCAACGCGCGGATCAGCTGCTGACGCCCCGGCAGTTTCTCCATCGCCGCCGCAATCGCCACCGTGCAGGCGCGATAATTATTGGCGAACACTTCATCCAGATCGCTACAGCCGGGATTGACCCAGTTGGCTGTAACGATGCACCACTCATCTTCGGCTTCCGGCGGCAGCGTGCCCTGCAGCTGCGCTTCGGTGACCGCTTTCGCAATTGCCGCTTGCGATGCGCCCCACGTGGCGTTGCCGTGTAAATCACTGTCGATGGCCGCTTTGTTGACATACAGCGTCATGGGTTTCGCGGGGACGTTGGGTTTGATCACCACCATAAACGGACAATGTCCCTGCGATGGTGTGGCCAGACTCGTGGCGAACGCCTGGCCCACCACGCCATTGCGCGGTCCAATCATGATATTGATGTGTGAGGCATTTACGCCGTCGCCTGCGAAGCCTTCACCGATATACATTTCCATCATTGCCTCTCGTTACAGATGTTGCGTTGAAGTTGAAGGGGGGGGATTGAGCGTAGGCTCAGCCGGTGGCGTTTCCTGCGACGCATCGGTGAGCGTCAACCCTTTGGTTTCCGGCGCCCAGGCAATGGACACCAGCGCACCCAGAACCAGAATGGCGGCCAGCAGCGCCATGGTGCCGGCAATGCCATAATTGACGATGGCAAGTGGCAGCAGCAGCGTACCCACGGCCGAGCCGAGTCGACTCATTGACGTGGCGAAGCCTACGCCACGGGAGCGAACATCGGTGGGGAAGCTCTCGGCCGGGAAGACGCCAACCAGATTGCTTACCGCCGACATCACCAGCGTGAAAGCGGCAAACAGCACAATCAGCCAGATGCCTGCGCTGTTATGCAGCAGGCTCAGAAGCAGTAGGCAAGCCGCGAGAAACACAAATGAGCCAATCAGGAAACCGCGGCGAGAACAAAGCGCGGTCAACACAATGCCAAGCACGGCACCAACCAGCAGCAGGCCGCTCAGCAGCAGATCGGTTGCGAAGCCCTGATCCAGTCCCATCTGGCGCAAAATGGCCGGCAGAAAGGTGTAGATGGCGAAATAGGGGATCACCAGGCAAACAAAAAACAGGCAGTTAAATGCGGTGCGGCGGCGATAGCGCGGACGGAACAGGGCGCTCAGGCTGCCATCCTGGGTCTGTTGGCGCTCCTCCTGGAGCGTGACGTTTGGGCCGAAAAGGCGATGCACAATTTTCACTGCTTCGTCTCGACGGCCGCGCCGCAGCAGCCAGCGCGGTGATTCTGGCGTACCAATACGCAGCAGCAAAATGGCAAAGGCGGGCAGCGCCGACGATGCCAGCAGCCAGCGCCAACCTTCTGCGTCGGTTTGCAGCGCCAGATGGCCGACAAAACTTGCCGCCACGTAGCCGACAGTCCACAGCACGCTAAACGCGCCAAGCAGCACGCCGCGATGTTTGCGTGGTGCAAATTCAGCCAGAATGGTGTGGCCCACGGCGAAGTCTCCGCCGAGCCCAAAGCCGATCAGCATGCGTAACAGGAAAAGCTGTTCTGCCGACTCGACGAAAAACTGCATACCGGATGCCAGCGTAATAAGGATAAAGCTAAAGCAGAAGATCTTCTGGCGACCGGCGGTATCGGCGATCCAGCCCAAAATCAGGCTGCCGAGAAACAGGCCTAGCAGCGCTGAACTGCCGATCATGCCTTGCCAGAACGGGGTCAGGGCCATCTGCGGCGTCATTTGCGTCAGCGCGAAGCCAACCGAACCGAGAATGTAGCCATCAGTAAGATGGGCGCCAAACGTCAGCCCGGTGATTTTCAGGTGAAAGCGATTTAAGGGTACATCATCCATCAGAGTCGTTTGCGTCATGTTCCTTCCTCCTTCGGGGAGAGATGGTTGTTATTTTATTGTTATCTGGATGAGAAATTACTGTGACACTTGCTTAAGGGGCAGGCCAGTGCGAAAAAGTCATACCCCTATTCCGCAATTTCCTGTGATTGCACTCATAAAATTGCATGTCGGTTCTCCGTGTTAGTAAGGGCTGTGATTAGATTGGCGCTCTGTTTTGCTGCCATGTCTGCCGGAGGCAGGGATGAGAAAATTACCTTCTCTCAGTATGTTGCGACTGTTTGAAGAGACCTGCCGCACGTTGAGTTTCAGTAAATCTGCCGATGCGTTGTTCATGACGCAAAGTGCCGCCAGCCGGCAGATGCGGCAGCTGGAGACCTTTCTAGGTAAGGATCTGTTCGTGCGCAGCCACAGCGGTTTGCTGCTTACGCCAGAAGCGATCCAGCTGCTGCCGGTGGTACGCCAGTCTTTGGATCTGCTGGAGGAGGGGGTGCGCAACGTACAGCAGCACAATCCGCGTCAGCATCTGCGTCTGCAGGTTGCGCCTACTTTTGCCACCCGCTGGTTGGCCCCGCGCCTGGTTACGCTGCGGCAACAGCATCGCCAGCTGCAAATTATGCTGATCAGTGAGGCGCGCCAGAAATACAGCGATTTCGATTGCGCCATTCGCTTTGGATCGCAGGAGGAAGCGCACGCGGCGGGCACCACCGGTGAGTGGCTGTGCCATGAAACGCTGGTGCTGGTGGGCAGTCCGCTGTTGATGCTGGATGGCCTGTGGCCAGAGATCAGCCTGATGCCGCAGCTGCACGTGCTGAATGGCGACAGCCGTCTGGATAACTGGTCGCGCTGGTATCAGGCGTGCGGTGCAGCCCCGCCGCTGGAAGATAACGGGCTGGCTTTTAGCACGCAGGATCAGGTGATCAATGCCTGTGTGACCGGCGCCGGTTACGCGGTGCTCGATCGTGCGATGGTGCGCAATGAACTTAACAGTGGCGTGCTGGCGCTGGTATCGCCCCATTTGCTCTCCAGCGCCAATGGCTACTGGCTGGAAGTGCCGGGCGGCAAGCAAACGCTGCCGCGCGTCACGGTATTTCGCGACTGGTTGCTGGCGGAGATGCAGCGTTTTACCGCTGCGATGCCAGCGGCCAGTCTTACGCTTTAAACGAAAGGGTGGTGTGCAGTGGAGTTAATTGATTTGTTAAAGAACGCGCCAGTGGTGGCAGCGGTAAAGGATGCTCAGAGCCTGCAACTGGCGCTTGATTCACCCTGTCAGGTGGTCTCGGTGCTCTATGGCAATATTTGCAACATTGGACGCATCGTCGGCCAGATCAAACAGGCCGGGAAAATCGCTTTCGTTCATGTCGATCTGCTGGAAGGCAGCTCGCGTCAGGAAGTGGTCATCCAGTTTTTGAAAATCGTCACCCAGGCGGACGGCATCATCAGCACGAAACCGGCGATGCTCAAAGCAGCGCGTCAGCATGGTTTTTGGGCTATTCACCGCCTATTTGTGCTGGATTCCATCTCGTTCAATAACATCGATAAACAGGTGGCGCAGTCGTCTCCGGATATCGTGGAGATCCTGCCTGGCTGTATGCCTAAAGTGCTGGGCTGGATCACTGAACGCATCAGCCAGCCAATTATTGCGGGCGGTCTGGTGTGTGATGAAGAAGATGCGCGACTGGCGCTGGCGGCCGGGGCGCTGGCGGTGTCTACCACCAACGCCAGCGTTTGGCCGCTGGCGCAGCGGCGCTAAACGTTAGCCAGCGGGCTTAAGCGCTGAAGCAGCGGATCGAGTACCGCGTGCAGCTGCTGATAAACCTGCTGGTTAAGCCGTTGATAATGCGCATGATGGCGAGCATCTGGCGTAAAGGTCTCGCCCGGTTTCACAAGCGCCGCCACGGCATCCTGATAATTCTGCCAAACCCCAACGGCCATACCGGCATTGATGGCGCAGCCAATCGCCGCCGAGCTGCGCATGGCATTGCGCCGTGCCGGGACACCAAAGATGTCAGCAAACAGCTGCATAAACAGATCGCTGTTAGCACCACCACCTGAAATCACCAGTTGCGTTAACGGTCGATCAAGGGCTTGCATCATCGGATCCACATGGTTCTTCATCGTCAGTACAATGCCTTCGAGCAGCGAACGGAACAGATGCGCCCGCGTGTGGCGTCCGTCAAAACCGATGATGGCGCCCTTGCGCCAGGGAGCTTCTGCTGGCGCGGCCCAGTCGTGCAGGGTGATCAAGCCATCACTGCCAGGCGGCACCGTGCTGGCCTCAGCACTGAGCAGGCTTTCGATATCCACGCCCTTATCGCGCGCATCCTGTACCGCAGCGGCACCAAATTGATCGCGGAACCAGCTGACGGTCCACATGCCACGCCGCACGCCCATGCATTCATAAAGAAACCGTCCCGGCAGCGCGGCCTGGAAGGGCCAGAAGCGATCGCTGCTGCGCGGTTCTGCGTCGCCATGTACCATTGCGCCAATGTAGGTGCCGAGTGATATCAGCGCTTCACCGCCTGCCAGCGCCCCGGAACCCAAAGCTTCTACCGCTTTATCATGCGCGGTGGCGATAATCGGTAACCCCGCGGGCAATCCACTGGCCTGCGCGGCGGCCGAGGTGACCTCACCCAGGATTTCGCCCGGCCGCACCACGTCGAACAGCTGAGCGCGCTGCAGGTTACACGCCGCCATTTTACCGGCATCCCAATCCTGGCGGAGATCGTCCATCGGCCACCAGCCAATGTAGTTGGCGCTGGTATCCTGCGTCTGGCCGGTTAAACGGTGCGTAATGTAACCTGAGGTGGTGGTCACCCAGCGCACGCTACCGTATTCATCGGCATGCTGATAAGGCTGATTAAGACGCGCATCCATCCAGTTGATGACCGGCCATGCCAGTTCGCCATCGGCACGCATTAATACGCGACAGCAACGAATGACGCATAATCCGGCGGCCAGCAGCTGATGATCCTGGCCGCCCAGCTGATGAAAGCGAGCCATGGCTGCGCGACACGCCTGCTGCACCGCTGTCCAGAGATCGTCATCCGGATGCTCCGCACGGTTCGGCTGTGGAATTTCCAGCGTGCGAAGCGGCTGCTGCGCGCTGCACATCACGTCGCCATGAGTGTGGAAGATCACCACTTTGGCACTTTGGGTACCGACATCAATTCCCATTAAATAACGCGCTGACATAGTTACACTCCTTTTACTGGCGCGGTGCTGGCGGCGGGGCTTATCCGCTTAATCTGACCCATCAATAATGCGGTAAACAGCAACACCATCAGGCTGGCAATGCCGCCCATCACCCACATATTTCGATAGGCGAGGGCGGGAGGCAATGCGTCCTGCCAGTAGCCAACGATGGGATAGACAAACACATCTGGCAAGAAGCCGATCACCGAGCAGATGCCAATGGTGGTGCCAAGAATCTGTTTTGGCGTATTCACTTCGCCGATGCAGGCAAAATAAAGGCCACGTGAGGCGTAACAGGTAAATCCCATCAGCAGGATTAAACCAATCGCCAGCGCCAGGCTCACGGGTGTCCGCGTGACCATATATAACAGTGCCACCACGACAAGGCAGATCGCGGCGAAAAATTGGATCACTCTCGTAGGTGAACGCCAGCGGCTGTAGCTGGTGACCATGCCGCCAAGCGGGCCGCAGATAGCGCGAAACACTTTGTTGATAATGATGCCCATATAGCTTGCCGCCACCAGAGACATACCATAGATTTCAGAGAGATAGTTGGTGGAGTAGCTGAGAATGGCGTAGATGGTATACACGCCAAAGATGATCATGCTGCAGTACCAGGTGGTCGGCATTTTCAACACCTGCAGCGCGTGCTGCAGGCTAAAGGCCGAAGTTTCTTCCTGCTCATCGGGTACAAAACCATCGCTCACCAGAAACCAGCAGGCGATCCCGAGTGCAATGTAGGTACCGCTATAGATCAGAATGACCGCCTTTAAGCTGTTCGGATCGTCGGGATGAAACTGCGCGAAGACCCATACGGTAAACAGCGCCAGCCCCATGACGCCAACCCCACGCAGCCCCTCCATCCAGCCCATGATCTTGCCTTGCTCATCACGCGTGCCGAGTAACGATGCGGCTTTGATTGAGACCGCCCACAGCAGCAAAATGGTGGTAATGGCGAAGGCAACCTGAATTAACAACATTGCCCACAGCGGCGGATAGGTTGCCATCACAGCACCCAGAAGGCCGGTGGCGATCATCGCACCGGACATGACTTTTCGGTGCGAAAACTTATCGGAAATAATGCCGCCAGGCGCGTACAGCAAAATAGCGGTGATACCAAAGGTGCTCATAATGATACCGATTTCAGTATTCGAAAAGCCCATGAATTTTGCCATCGGAATCTGATAAATGTAGCGTAAATAGGCCAGGTCGAAGCTAATGCCGCCGCTGATGCTAATTACCGCCAACGTTAACCAGCGGGTAATATTTTGAGTTTGCATCTTCGATCCCCAAATTAAAAACAAAAAAAAGAGAAAAGCGTCCTCTCCACTTTCGTGGAAAGTTACTTTTCTCTTCGTCTCAGACAGTAACGGACGGCATTTTTAACACGGCAGCCGAGAAAGGTGTTGTGAAGAAAATCACAAATTAAAAGGAAGTGGATATTTCAGCTTTTTCTTATTTCGCTTAATAAAATCCCAGCATTTTTTATGATTTTTATTCTGCCGGAATTTTGTGATGGCGATCGCTTTAAATTTAGAAAAGCCCATGTTAGCGTAATTAACAGTTACTCGAGATTAGGAGAAAAGTAACTTCTTCGCTTCACCGCGAAGGAGCTTGCTTTTCTCCTTTTTTATTGCCCGTTATTCAGCCAGGAGGTTAATAATGACGACGGAAGCGCTGGAGAGTTTTTCTCTCGACTTCTTTGGGTTGCATGGAAAAAGCGCGATTGTCACCGGTGGCAACAGCGGATTAGGCCAGGCATTTGCCGTGGCGCTGGCCAAAGCCGGCGCCAATGTGTTTATTCCTGACCTCGCCGCTGCGAATCCGGAAACACGCCAACTGATTGAAAATTGTGGTGTGCGTGCCGAATTCATGCAGGCCGATATCACTCAGGCCGGTGAACCGGCGCGCATTGTCGCGGAGTGTCTGGAGCGATTGGGTCAACTGGATATTCTGGTGAACAATGCTGGGATCTGTAAGCTGAATTCCGTGCTGGAATTTGATCGCGCGGATTGGGATCCGATGATCCAGGTAAATCTTACCGCGGCATTTGAAATGAGCCATCAGGCCGCGAAAATAATGGTGCCGCAAAAGCACGGTAAAATTATTAATATTTGTTCCCTCTTTTCCTGGCTGGGTGGGCAAGGATCGCCCGCTTATGCGGCCACTAAACATGCTATTGCCGGCTTAACCAAAGCCTATTGTGATGAGTTGGGACAACACAATATTCAGGTCAACGGGATTGCTCCCGGTTATTACGCCACGCCTATTACGCAGGCGACGCGCAGTAATCCGGTTACTAATCAGCGCGTACTGGATCATATTCCCGCTAATCGCTGGGGAAATACGCAGGATTTAATGGGGGCGATGGTCTATTTAGCCAGTCGTGCATCAGATTATGTCAACGGCCATTTATTGGTGGTCGATGGTGGATATCGGGTTCGTTAATTTATACCCGTGATACTTGAAGATTTAGAGGAATATATTATGACGCTTTCACGTGAAGCCATTGTCGAGCAGTTAAAAGAGATCGCTGGCCCGCAGCAGATTATTACCGATGAGGCAGAGTTACGCCGCAGCAGCCATGACCGTTTTCGTAAATATGCCGATATTCACGGCGTTTATACCATGCCGATTCCTGCGGCGGTGGTGAAGTTGCAAAATACGCAGCAGGTCGCGGATGTGCTGGCGTTTATGAATCGTCACCAGATCAATGGTGTGCCACGCACCGGCGCCTCTGCCACCGAAGGGGGATTAGAAACGGCGGCACCGAATTCTGTGGTGCTGGACGGGTCCAGCATGAATAAGGTCATCAAGATCGACATTGAAAACATGCAGGTTACCGCGCAGTGCGGCGTGACGCTGGAGGTACTGGAGAATCAGCTGCGCGCGCAGGGCTATACCACCGGTCATTCGCCGCAGTCCAAACCGCTGGCGCAGATGGGCGGTTTGGTGGCAACACGCAGCATTGGTCAATTCTCAACGTTATACGGTGCGATTGAGGATATGGTCGTTGGTCTGGAAGCGGTATTCCCCAATGGTGATATCACTCGCATCAAAAATGTGCCACGTCGCGCGGCGGGGCCGGATATCCGTCATGTGATCATTGGTAATGAAGGCGCGCTGTGCTTCATCACCGAGGTCACGGTGAAGATGTTCAAATACCAGCCAGAGAACAACCGCTTCTATGGTTATCTGCTTGATTCAATGAAAACCGGCTTCTCAATCCTGCGCGAAGTGATGGTTGAAGGTTATCGCCCTTCGATTGCGCGTCTGTACGATCCGGAAGATGCCAATCAGCACTTTAGCCACTTCTCGCAGAATAAGTGCGTTCTGATATTTATGGCAGAAGGGACGCGCGGCATCAGTGAAGCGACGGGCAAAGGGATTGAAGCGATAGTGGCGCAACACAAAGCGTGTCAGCCGGTCGAGAGCACGCTGATTCAGAACTGGTTCGAAAATCTCAACTGGGGACCCGACAAAGTGCAGGCCGAGCGCGACGTCATCTTGCGTACCGGGAATATGGGCTTCACCACGGAGGTGTCGGGAGATTGGTCAACCATCAACGCGATTTATGAAAACGTACTAAAACGCATCCGTACTGAATTTCCGCATGCGAAAGATATCACCATGCTCGGTGGACACTCCTCACATAGCTATATCAATGGTACCAATATGTATTTTGTCTATGACTACAACGTGGTGGATTGCCGCCCGGAAGAGGAGATGGCGAAATATCATGTACCGCTGAACGGCATGATTGTGGAAGAGACGCTGAAGCTGGGTGGCTCCATGGTGCATCATCACGGCATTGGTAAACATCGCGTACAGTGGGCGAAAGAGGAGCACGGCAGCGCATGGCCCATTTTGCAGGCGCTGAAAACCGCTTTCGATCCGAATGGAATTATGAATAAAGGCACCATTTTCCCGCAGGAATAAAGATGAGCGAGTCGCTATGAATGGCGTAATGCTCGTCAGTTAAGCGTAAACCGGTCACCATCAATGGTGAGCCTACGTGGATATCGCCGGGTTTTCGTAGGGTGCGCATTCATGCGCACCTGCATAAAAAGGCATTTTTTTGCTTAGGTGAGCGGCATTACGCCATGTCTGGCGACTTATTTACCGCAAACCTCGCAATGCGTATCCTGCGCCACGTTCATGCTGCGAAATTCTGCACTCATTGCGTCGTACATCAGCAACTTCGCGCTCGCGGGGGTGCCAAATCCAGTCAGCACCTTTAAGGTTTCCATCGCCTGCATAGCCCCGACGATACCCACCAGCGGTGCCATTACGCCCGCTTCGACACAGCTCAATACCTGATCGCCGAATAAACGGCTGATGCAGCGATAGCAGGGCTCGCCGGGTTGCCAGGTAAATACGCTCAGCTGACCTTCCATACGAATCGCTGCCCCAGAAATCAGCGGCACCTTGTGCTGAAAACAGAGACGGTTGATCTGCTCGCGCGTAGTAACGTTGTCAGTGCAATCCACCACCGCGTGGTGCCGTGCGATAAGTGCGCTTAGCTGTGCATCATCCAGCTGAGCATCAATCGCTTCCAGCTGGCAATGGGGATTGATGGCCGCCAGCTGCTGCTGCGCGGAGGCTACTTTCGTCACGCCAATTTTTGCATCGCTGTGCAGAATCTGGCGCTGCAGGTTACTCAGGCTGACGGTATCGAAATCGAGCAGCGTGAGATGGCCTACACCCGCCGAGGCCAGATAAGGTGCGGCTGCACAGCCCAGTCCGCCCAGCCCGACGACCAACACGCATGCAGCCTTAAGTATCTCCTGGCCGTCAAAATCGAAGCCGCGCAGCACGATCTGGCGGTTATAGCGCAGCATCTCTTCATCACTCAGCTCCATGTGCACTAGCCCTCCAGCAGACTATTAAAGGCTTCAACCTCCACCCATTCGCCGGCTTCCACATCGCCGCGATCGCGCTCCAGCACCACAAAACAGTTAGCCAATGCAAACGAACTGAATACGTGTGAGCCCTGCGCGCCGGTGCTGCGGACTTCCAGCACGCCGTCATCACCGCGGCTGAGAATCGCACGCTGGAAATCGAGACGACCCGGCGACTTTTTCAAACGCTGCGTGGCGCGCGCGCGTTGGCGCAGCGGCATGATGCGCGTGGTTTGCCCGGTCAGCGTCGCCAGCAGCGGCTGTACCAGCTGATAGAACGTCACTGCCGCAGAGACCGGATTTCCCGGCAGGCCGCAGAACCAGCTGTTTGCCAGCCGTCCAAAGGCAAAGGGTTTGCCCGGCTTGATGGCCAGCTTCCAGAAGGTAATAGCGCCGAGCTCTTCCAACATCGACCGCGTGAAATCGGCTTCGCCGACCGACACGCCGCCGGTGCTGATCACCACATCGGCCTGACGATCGGCTTCAGTAAAGGCATTACGCAGCGCAGCCTGATCGTCGGCAATCACACCCAGGTCGATCACTTCGCAGCCGAGTTTATTGAGCATCAATGCCACGGTAAAACGGTTGGTATCGTATATCTGACCCGCAGCCAGGGGGTGGCCAACGGCCTGCAATTCATCGCCGGTAGAGAAAATGGCGACGCGCAATTTGCGCAGCACATTCACTTCGGCGATGCCGAGAGAGGCCAGCAGCGGCAGTTCAGCGGCGCCGAGGCGTACGCCAGCGTCGAGAACCTGTTTTCCTGCCTGGATATCTTCACCGATGCGACGGATATTCTGGCCCCGCTGCACGGGCGCGGTAATGACAATGCCACCATCGCGCTGCTCAGTTTGCTCCTGCATGACCACGGCATCGCACCCGGCGGGAATGGGCGCGCCGGTCATAATGCGAATCACGCTGCCCGCTGGCCACTCGCCGTTAAAGGGGGCACCGGCGAACGCTTTGCCGGCAACCGGCAGCAGGCGCTCGGGTGCGCTATCCGCCAGACGAACGGCGTAACCGTCCATGGCTGAGTTATCAAAAGAGGGCACATCGAGCGGTGAGTTAATCGGTTTAGCCGTGATGCGCCCGGCGGCTTCAAACAGCGAAACGTTGAGCGAATCGCTAATGGGCGTTAACTGCTGCAGCATCTTTTGCTGCGCGTCTTCGAGGGAGATTAATCCTGCGGTAAAAGGTTCCATGTCCATCTCTGCCTGGTTAATTTCAGATGCGGTCTATTATGGGTAATGCGTGGCCGTTAAGCGAGCGCGCACGTTACTCATTCACCGCACATTCCGCAGCGGCGCGATTTATCGCGCAATAAATTGCGTCGCTACGATGCGTGCGATCTGTGATATCGCTTGTCTTGGTTTGCAACTATGCAGCTAATAAACACATAGCGACCAAAAAAGCATAATCCACAATAAAAGGTTATGACCGTGAAGGCAGTTTCTGCTTTACAAGATGAGGGGGGCTTTCTATAGTCGAAAATTGCCAAAAAAAGATGAAAACCATTCTAAATCAGTGTTTTTGGTTCTGATTCCTTTACAGGGTACCGGTTATGGCCAGAGCAGTTATCGCAATTCACGGCGGCGCGGGCGCGATTACGCGTGCGGCAATGAGCGCCGAAAAAGAGCAGCACTATCGTCAACAACTGAACGCAATCGTTACCGCCGGCCAGCAGATTCTGGCGGCTGGCGGCAGTGCGCTGGATGCGGTGACAGAAGCCGTACGCCTGCTGGAAGAGTGCCCGCTGTTCAACGCGGGTAAAGGGGCGGTCTTCACGCATCAGGGCAGCCACGAACTGGATGCCAGCATCATGGATGGCCGCACGCGGGACGTGGGTGCCGTGGCGGGCGTCAGCCATATCCGCAATCCGATCCTGGCGGCGCGTATGGTGCTGGAAAACAGTCCGCACGTTCTGTTTATTGGTGCTGGCGCAGAAGCGTTCGCCGCAGAACAGGGCTTAACGCCGGTTGAGGCCGATTACTTCTCCACGCCGGAGCGCTGGGAACAGCTGCAGCGCGCGCTGCACAGCCAGCAGATGGTGCTCGATCACGACGGCGAAGCAAGCAGTCACAGCGACGATCCGCTGGATCCGGATCGCAAATTCGGTACGGTTGGCGCAGTCGCGCTCGATCTTCAGGGTAATCTGGCAGCCGCCACTTCCACCGGCGGTATGACCAATAAACAGGCCGGGCGCGTTGGTGACTCACCGCTGGTCGGCGCGGGCTGCTATGCCAGTAACGACAGCGTTGCTGTCTCCTGTACCGGCACCGGTGAAGTGTTTATCCGTACGCTCGCCGCCTATGACGTGGCGGCGCAGATGCACTACGCCGGACGCTCGCTGCAGCAGGCCACCGCCAATGTCATTCACGACAAAGTGCAGGAACTGGACGGCAGCGGCGGGCTGATTGCGGTGGATGCCGCAGGTAATGTCGCGCTGCCGTTTAACAGCGAAGGTATGTATCGCGGATTCGCCTATGTTGATGGCGATGTTGAGGTAGCGATCTACCGCGACAGCTAAGGAGCAGGCATGACGGACCAACAGCTGCAGTTTGCGCCGGAGCAGGTTCTGGCGGTGCGCGATCTTAACGTGCGCTTTGAGCATGAAGGACGCATTACCGAAGCGGTGCGCAACCTGTCGCTCGACCTGCATCGCGGTGAAACGCTGGCGCTGGTGGGTGAATCGGGTTCGGGCAAATCCGTCACCTCACTGGCGCTGATGCGTTTAATTCAGCAGGCCGGTGGCGAGGTGAGCGGTGAAATCCAGCTACGTCGCCGTAATGGCGACGTGCTGGATGTGATGCGCGCTTCCAGCGGTCAGATGCGCAAGGTGCGCGGCGCTGATATGGCGATGATTTTTCAGGAGCCGATGACCTCGCTTAACCCGGTTTTTACCGTGGGCGAGCAGATTGCGGAATCCATCCGTTTGCATCAGGGCAAAAGCCACCAACAGGCGCTGGCGGAAGCGCGGCGCATGCTCGATCTGGTGCGCATTCCCGAAGCGCAAAATGTGTTATCACGCTATCCGCATCAACTCTCGGGCGGCATGCGACAGCGCGTAATGATTGCCATGGCGCTGTCGTGTAAACCGGCGCTGCTGATTGCCGACGAACCCACCACCGCACTCGACGTCACTATTCAGGCGCAAATTCTGCAGTTGATCCGCGTGCTGCAAAAAGAGATGCAGATGGGGGTGATTTTCATCACCCATGATATGGGCGTGGTGGCGGAGATGGCCGATCGCGTGCAGGTGATGTATCGCGGCGATGTAGTAGAGCGCGCGTCGGTGCAGCAGCTGTTTGCCGATCCGCAGCAGCCGTATACCCGCGCATTACTGGCGGCGGTACCAAAGCTCGGCGCCATGCACGGCCAGCCGTTACCGGCAAAATTTCCCTTACTGCATGCTAACGGTCGCGAAGAAATTGCTGCACCGCAGGATACGGTACGCCACGATCGACCGCCGATTTTACAGGTCCGTGATTTGGTTACGCGTTTCGATATTCGCGGCGGGTTGCTCAATCGCGTGAAGCGTCGCGTTCACGCGGTGGAGAAAGTCAGTTTCGATCTTTACGCCGGTGAAACGCTGGCGCTGGTGGGCGAATCCGGCTGTGGTAAATCTACTACCGGACGTTCACTGCTGCGGCTGGTAGCCAGCCAGGGCGGCACGATTACCTTTGATGGCCAGCGCATTGATGCGTTGCAGGGCAATGCGCTGGCGTCGCTGCGCCGTGATATTCAGTTTATCTTTCAGGATCCGTACGCCTCACTCGATCCGCGGTTAACCGTGGGTTTTTCCATTATGGAACCGCTGCTGGTGCATCAAACCATGGATCGCCGTCAGGCGGAGAAGCGCGTCGCCTGGCTATTGGAACGTGTTGGCCTGCTGCCGGAACATGCGCAGCGCTATCCGCACGAGTTTTCCGGCGGGCAGCGGCAGCGCATCTGCATTGCGCGTGCGCTGGCGCTCAATCCCAAAGTGGTGATTGCCGATGAATCGGTGTCGGCGCTGGATGTGTCAATTCAGGCGCAGATCATCAACCTGATGCTCGATTTGCAGCGCGAATTTGGTATCGCCTTCTTATTTATCTCGCACGATATGGCGGTGGTAGAACGTATCAGCCATCGCGTGGCGGTGATGTATCTTGGACAGATTGTGGAGATGGGACCGCGCCAGGCCGTGTTCGAACAGCCGCGTCATCCTTACACCAAAAAACTGATGGCCGCGGTGCCGGTGGCCGATCCGGCCCACCGGCATCGTGAGCGGGCGCTGATGGTGGATGAGATCCCCAGCCCGATTCGCCCGCTGGGTGATGAGCCGGAAGTGGCGCCCTTACTGGAAGTGGCACCGGGCCATTTTGTTGCCCGCCACGCAATTAGCGGCGCCTGAGCAGCAAATAACCGCACATCTTTGGATGTCGCGCATGACAGGGATTACAGGAGAACGATAACGATGCACCATATTATGCGAAAAGGGGTTATCACTGCCGGTTTGTTGAGTTCGGCGCTGGCGCTGCCCGCGTGGGCGGCGAAAGATGCGGTGATTGCGGTGGCCTCAACCTTTACCACGCTCGATCCTTACGATGCCAACGATACGCTGTCGCAGGCGGTAGCGAAGTCTTTCTATCAGGGCTTATTCGGCTTTGATAAAGACATGAAGCTGACCAACGTACTGGCGGAGAGCTATCAGGCGAGCAGCGATGGCCTGACGTACACCATCAAACTGCGTTCCGGCGTGAAATTCCAGGATGGCACCGATTTCAATGCCGAAGCGGTGAAAGTTAACCTCGATCGCGCCAGCAATCCGGATAACCACCTCAAGCGCTATAACCTGTTCAAATATATCGCCACTACCGAAGTAGTTGATCCGAGCACGGTGAAGATCACCCTGAAACAGCCGTTCTCAGCCTTCATCAACAACCTGGCGCACCCGGCGGCGGTGATGATTTCACCGACCGCGTTGAAGAAATATGGCAAGGATATTGGCTTCCATCCGGTGGGTACCGGCCCGTTTGCCTTTGATACCTGGAATCAGACCGACTTCGTGAAAGTGAAGAAGTGGGATGGCTACTGGAAAAAAGGCTATCCGAAGCTGGATAGCATTACCTGGCGTCCGGTGGTGGATAACAACACCCGCGCGGCAATGCTGCAAACCGGTGAAGCAAGCTTTGCTTTCCCGGTACCCTTTGAGCAGGCCAAACTGCTGCAAGGCAACAGCAAGCTCGATGTGGTGACCACGCCGTCGATCATGCAGCGCTATATCAGCCTCAACGTCACGCAAAAGCCGTTTGATAATCCGAAAGTGCGTGAAGCGTTGGAGTACGCGATTAACCGTCAGGCGCTGGCGAAAGTGGCCTTTGCCGGTTACGCCACGCCAGCTACCGGCATCGTGCCGCCAACCATCGACTTTGCCCAGAGCTATCCGGCGATCAAATACGATCCGGCTAAAGCGCGTGAATTGCTGAAAGAAGCCGGCTTCCCGAACGGCTTCGAAACCACCTTGTGGTCATCGCATAACCACAGCACCGCGCAGAAAGTGCTGCAGTTCACTCAGCAGCAGCTGGCGCAGGTGGGCGTGAAGGTGAAGGTGACGGCGATGGATGCCGGTCAGCGCGCGGCTGAAGTAGAGAGCAAAGGGCAGAAAGAGAGCGGTGTGCGCATGTTCTACACCGGCTGGTCCGCTTCAACGGGTGAAGCCGATTGGGCGCTGACGCCGCTGTTCGCCACGACGTCCTGGCCGCCAGCGATCTTTAACACCGCGTTCTACAGCAATCCGCAGGTGGATAAAGATCTCGCCGATGCGCTGAAAACCACCGATCGCGATCAGAAGGCCAAACTGTATAAAGACGCGCAGGATCGCATCTGGAACGATCATCCGTGGATCCCACTGGTGGTCGAGCAACTGCTGTCTGCCAACAATAAAAACCTCAGCGGTTTTTATGTCATGCCCGATACCTCATTCAATTTTGATGAGGCCGATCTGAAGTAACAGACGCGGCCAGCCCTGCGGGGCTGGCCGATGCTGCGCAGGACTTTGCATGCTCAACTATTTTCTCAAACGATTACTGGGATTGATTCCCACGCTGCTGATTGTTGCGGTGCTGGTATTTCTGTTTGTTCACCTGCTGCCGGGCGATCCGGCGCGCCTGATTGCTGGCCCGGAAGCGGATGCCTCGGTAGTGGCGCTGGTGCGTCAGGATCTCGGCCTCGATCAGCCGCTGATCAAACAGTTCTGGCACTTCATGCTCAATGCGGTGCAGGGCGATTTCGGTCATTCGCTGGTCTCGAAGCGTCCAGTGATTGATGAAATTGCCGCGCGCTTTTTCCCTACGCTATGGCTGACGCTGAGCAGTATGGTGTGGGCGGTCATTTTCGGTATGGCGATTGGCATTACCTCCGCGGTATGGCGCAATCGCTGGCCGGATCGTATCGGTATGACGCTGGCGGTGTCGGGCATCTCGTTCCCGGCGTTTGCGCTCGGCATGCTGCTGATGCAGGTGTTTTCCGTCGAACTCGGGTGGTTACCGACCGTGGGCGCAGATAGCTGGAAACACTACATTTTGCCGTCAATCACGCTGGGTGCCGCGGTGGCGGCGGTGATGGCGCGCTTCACCCGCGCCTCGTTCGTGGAGGTGATGCAGGAAGATTATATGCGCACCGCGCGCGCCAAAGGGGTACGCGAATCGCTGGTGGTGGTAAAACATGGCCTGCGTAATGCGATGATTCCGGTGGTAACCATGATGGGCCTGCAGTTCGGTTTCCTGCTGGGCGGCTCAATTGTGGTGGAAGTGGTGTTCAACTGGCCTGGCTTAGGCCGCTTGCTGGTGGATTCGGTAGAGATGCGCGATTACCCGGTGATTCAGGCCGAAGTATTGCTGTTCTCGCTGGAGTTCATCCTGATTAACCTGATTGTCGATGTGCTGTACGCGGCAATCAACCCGGCAATTCGCTACAAGTAAGGAGTCGCAATTGAAGAACTGGCGACGTGCCGCGGCATTAAAAACTCTGCCGACCATCACCGAAAACCGGGTGCGCACGCCGTGGCGTGAATTCTGGCGGCGCTTTCGCCGGCAACATGTGGCGCTGCTGGCCGGACTGTTTGTACTGCTGCTGATTGTGGTGGCGTTTATTGCGCCGATGATTGCGCCGTTTGATGCGGAAAACTATTTTGATTACGACCGGCTGAATGAAGGACCGTCGCTGATGCACTGGTTTGGCGTCGATTCGCTGGGGCGCGATATCTTCAGTCGCGTGCTGGTGGGAACGCGCATCTCGCTGATTGCGGGCTTCTTCTCCGTGGCGATTGGCGCGCTGATTGGCACGGTGTTGGGTTTGCTGGCGGGCTATTACGAAGGCTGGTGGGATCGTATCACCATGCGTATTTGTGACGTGCTGTTTGCCTTTCCCGGCATTCTGCTGGCGATTGCGGTGGTGGCGATCATGGGCAGCGGCATGAGCAATGTCATTGTCGCGGTGGCGATTTTCAGCATTCCGGCGTTTGCCCGTTTGGTACGTGGCAATACGCTGGTGCTGAAACATCAAACCTATATTGAGTCGGCGCGCAGTATTGGCGCGTCGGATTGGACCATCATCATGCGCCATATCTTACCCGGCACGGTGTCGTCGATTGTGGTCTATTTCACCATGCGAATCGGTACTTCGATTATCACTGCGGCGAGCTTGTCATTTCTCGGGTTGGGCGCGCAGCCGCCTACGCCTGAGTGGGGGGCGATGCTCAATGAAGCGCGCGCCGATATGGTGATTGCGCCGCACGTGGCGATTTTCCCCAGCCTGGCGATTTTCCTCACCGTACTGGCGTTTAACCTGTTGGGCGATGGTTTGCGTGATGCGCTCGATCCGAAACTGAAAACTTGATGTGAGATTGGGTCGCCATGAATGACGACCCTACAAAAACGTGCTGATTTCAGCCGCACAATACCTGCATCGATCATCCGTAAGGTCGCTATTTATGGCGACCTTTTCATCAACTGTAAGATAACTGCTTTAGAACGTTTCCCAGTTATCGTTACTGTGTGCTGCCACCGCAGGCAGCGCGCGGGTAGGGGTAAGTGCAGGTTTTACCGCTTTGGTGGCAGGCACCGTCGCTTGACGCGTGCCGGTATTGAAGCGCGAAACCGCAGAGGAGAGGCTGCTCGCCTGCTGCTCCAGAGATGCCGAGGCGTTAGCGGATTCCTGCACCAGCGTGGCATTCTGCTGCGTGACGCGATCCATCTCATTCACCGCCTGACCAATCTGATCAATGCCGCGGCTCTGCTCATCAGACGCTGAAGCAATCTCGCCCATGATATCGGTGACGCGCGTTACGGCGCTGACGATCTCCTGCATCGTATCGCCTGCGCTGCTCACCTGCTGTGAACCGATATTCACGCGCTGCACCGAATTTTCAATCAGCAGTTTAATCTCTTTCGCCGCCTGTGCGCTACGCTGCGCCAGATTACGTACTTCACCGGCCACCACGGCAAAGCCGCGGCCCTGTTCACCGGCGCGCGCCGCTTCTACCGCCGCGTTCAGTGCCAGAATGTTCGTCTGGAAAGCAATGCCGTCAATAACGCTGGTGATGTCGGCAATTTTCTTCGAGCTATCGGCGATGTCGCGCATGGTTTTCACCACGCCATCAACCACATTGCCACCTTTGTCGGCCGTTTCTGACGCTGTTTTTGCCAGTTGCGTAGCCTGACGCGCGTTATCAGCGTTCTGTTTAACGGTTGCGGTTAGCTCTTCCATGCTTGCCGCTGTCTCTTCCAGCGACGCCGCTTGCTGCTCGGTACGCGAAGAGAGGTCGTTATTACCGGTCGCGATTTCGCTGGCGCTGCCGAAAATGGCATCAGCACTATCACGTACGTTGTTGATGGTGTTGCGCAGCGCCTGCTGCATATGGTTAAGGCTGGCGGCGATCGACGCCATTTCGCTGCGTCCTTCCACCTGCAAGCTGGCGGAGAGATCGCCGTCAGCAAAACGCTCCAGCTGCTGCTGAACCTGTTTCATCGGGGCCAGCAGAATACGGCGTACCAGCACCCACACGGCAATCAGCAACAGCAACACCACGGCGATCATGACGCCCACCATCACCAACATCTGCTGATAGGTGCTATTGTTTTCTGCATTACGTTCCGCTAGCAGTTGAACATTCTGCTCGCGCCACTGTTTGTAAGCGGCTTCCAGATCGTCCTGTGCCTGCTGTGCATCCAGATTGCCGTAGGCGGCATAGTCATTTGCCTTCAGGAACACGGCGGACTGTTTCAGTATGTCAGCGAAAGCGGTGAACTTAGCCTCAATGACGCTGGCTGCGTCGGCGCTTTGTCCCGGCAGGCGCGGCATGGTTTTATACAGCTGATAGTGCTGATTAGCTTCATCAAGCGACGCGCCTGCGGACAGCAGCAGTTTATTGATCGCCGCAAGTGATGACTCATCAGTTTGATTTTTCAGAATACGAATAGCGACGCGGTTAATGATGACGCGCGTTTTCACCAGCGTTTGCCAGCCATCGGCCACTTCACGCTGCTGCTGTGACAGTTGATTGCTGGTCGTGAAATTATGTTGCCCGGCAATCAGGGATGATAAAAACAGCGAGCCGGAAATCGCCTGCATCGCGGTGAAAACCACCAGAATCATCATGATGGCGGTCACAATTTTCATTCGTTTAAACATAGGGGCATCTCTGAGGAAGTAGGCTGATAGTTATGTTATCGGTGTAAAAGCAAATCGCTTAAGCGCCGTCTGGAAATAATTACGTCACGGGACGATGAAAGGTGGGAAAAACAGATGAAACCGTTTGATTATGAGCAGGATTTCAAGCACATCGATTTTCGTCGCCAGCCCGAGTTATATCAGGTGGGACGCGGTGAGCAGGGCGTGCTGATGGTTGAGCCCTACAAAAGTGAAATTCTGCCGCACTGGCGTTTTCGCACCGTGGAGCTGGCGCAGCACTCTTCGCAGCAGATTATGCAGATGTTTGAGGCGTATCGCGCGCAGGACGATTTTGTCGGCATGGACATGGCGCGTAAATATATTCAAATGGGTTATACGCGAGCACGCCGCTACAGCAATCATCAGGGCGGACGCAAATATGATGGGGAGGGCAAGGTGTTGCCGCGCACCACAGAAAAAGAAAAGGCCGCTGCGGCGGCCGTTTTTAAAGCGTGCTGGGACAAGATAAGGGCAGATACTGACTATCTGGCGCGCAAACGCGCGCACCAGCAGAAGTATGGTTAAACGCGCGTGCCCCAAAGATCGTATTCGTCGGCGTGTTCCACTTTAACGCGCACCACGTCGCCGACTTTTACCTGACGATCGCCATTCAAATAGACCGCGCCATCGATTTCTGGCGCATCCGCCATGCTGCGGCCAACTGCGCCTTCTTCGTCGACTTCATCGATGATCACCAGCACTTCGCGGCCAATTTTCTCCTGCAGACGTTCACTGGAGATTTTCTGCTGCAGCTGCATAAAGCGGTCAAAGCGCGCTTGCTTCACGTCATCCGGTACCTGGTCCGGCAGCTGGTTGGCGGTGGCGCCTTCAACCGGGCTGTACTGGAAGCAACCGACGCGATCGAGGCGAGCTTCCTGCAGGAAGTCGAGCAGCATCTGGAAATCTTCTTCGGTTTCACCCGGGAAGCCGACAATAAAGGTTGAGCGCAGCGTCAGCTCCGGGCAAATTTCGCGCCAGCGCTTGATGCGTTCCAGCGTACGTTCTACGGCGCCTGGACGCTTCATCAGCTTGAGGATGCGCGGACTGGCGTGCTGCAGCGGAATGTCCAGGTACGGCAGAATCTTGCCTGCTGCCATCAGCGGGATGACGTCATCCACGTGCGGATAGGGATACACGTAGTGCAGACGCACCCACACGCCGAGCTTGGCTAACTGCTCGCACAGGCTGACCATGCTGGTTTTCACCGGTGAACCGTTCCAGAAACCGGTGCGGTGTTTAACATCCACGCCGTAAGCTGAGGTGTCCTGCGAGATCACCAGCAGCTCTTTCACGCCGGCTTCCACCAGACGTTTGGCTTCGTCGAGTACCGATCCAATTGGGCGGCTATCGAGATCGCCACGCATCGAAGGAATAATGCAGAAGGTGCAGCGATGGTTGCAGCCTTCAGAAATTTTCAGATAAGCGTAATGGCGCGGTGTCAGTTTGACACCTTGCTCCGGCACCAGGCTGAGGAACGGGTTGTGTTCCGGCTTTGGCACATAAGTGTGCACGTGCGACAGCACTTGTTCGTAGCTGTGCGGGCCGGTGATCTCCAGTACCTTGGGGTGCACTTCGCGGATCTGATCCACTTTGGCACCGAGGCAGCCGGTGACGATCACTTTGCCGTTTTCGTTCAGCGCTTCACCAATCGCTTCCAGGGATTCCTGTACGGCGCTATCAATAAATCCACAGGTGTTAACGATGACAATCTCTGCATCGTCGTAGCGTGGTACCACGTCATAGCCTTCCGTACGCAGTTCCGTCAGGATGCGTTCAGAGTCGACAAGGTTTTTCGGACAGCCGAGGGAGACGAATCCCACGCGTGGTGGATTTTTGACATGGCTCATAAGGATAAAAATTCATCATAATTAGTGTGGATAGGGGGGCGATTGTACAGAGGTTGCGGAGGAAAATGTATAGGCTGTGTAAGAATCTCCTTATGGGGCAACCAATGTGCTGTGATTGTGCTTAACTCAATTGGCGAGGCGGCCAAATCGTTGTGGCGCAGCGCTTAGATACCCGGCAGCAAACGGTCATCCGAGTTGTGTAAAGGGGCGTGTTTTGCTTAAATGTTGGGTCGGTGAATGTAAGTTGTTATCTTCACTGCAAATTTCAAATCGCGCTGACGGTGAATCCTCACTGCCAGGGCAGAAGTGGATAATGTGAGAGCAAACAAATGCAAGAGATCGTCAAAGGTTTTCTGAATTTTCAACAGAATGTGTTCCCTGAAAGGAAGGATCTTTTCAAAAGTTTGGCATCCAACCAAAATCCCAAAGCCCTGTTTATCTCCTGTTCCGACAGTCGTCTGGTGCCGGAGTTGGTCACGCAATCGGAGCCGGGTCAGCTGTTCGTGATCCGTAACGCCGGTAACATCGTGCCGCCGTTTGGTCCAGAGCCAGGCGGCGTGTCGGCCACCATCGAGTACGCCGTGTTGGCGCTGGGCGTGACCGAAATTATTATCTGCGGCCACTCCAACTGTGGGGCGATGAACGCGATTGCTTCCAATGCCGATCTCGAGACGATGCCTGCGGTCGATCACTGGTTGCACTACGCCAATGCGGCGAAAGCAGTGGTGGAAGAACGCAACTATGACTCCGTAGAGAAACGCCTCAACGAGATGGTGAAAGAGAACGTGATTGCGCAGCTGCACAATATCAAAACACACCCTTCCGTGGCAGTGGCGCTGCGTAAAGGCAAAGTGCGTCTGCACGGGTGGGTTTATGATATTGAGAGCGGCGGAATTATCGCCCTGACAAAAGGCGGTGAATCCTTCATTTCGCTGTCGGAAAACCCGGAAACCTGCTTCGAGTAATTCCCGCCTAACCACCTGCAATGCAGGTGGTTTTTCCTCGCATTTCGCGAAAATATCTCTCCTCGCTCATAACCAGCCTCTACACTTGAGAAGCAATTACCTCTATTAAGGGCTTTCTCATGCGATTTTCCCTTTCTGTTCCTGTCTTAACGCTGGCGTTGCTGGCGGCGGGATGTACCTCTCATGTTGCTGACAAAAAACAATATTCCGGTTTTCTCGGTGATTACAGCCAGCTGCAGTCGGCGCAATCACCGAGCGGCAAACCGACGCTGCGCTGGGTCTCTCCCGACTATCATGACGCCGATTACCGTGGCGTGGTGTATACGCCGGTGGTTTATTACCCGGTGCCGCATCCTACTGAGCGCGTTAGCCAGCAAACGCTGGATCAAATACGCGCCTATACCGATAGCCAGCTGAAGCGCGCAATCTCTGAGCGCAAACCGCTGGTGGCGCAAAAAGGCCCACACACGCTGGTGGTGAAAACGGCCATCACGGCAGTCTCTGCGGAAAATGAAGGCATGCAGTTCTACGAAGTGGTGCCGATTGCGGCGGTAGTCGCCAGCACCATGGCGGCCACTGGACATCGCACGCAGGAGAGCGCGCTGTTCCTCGAAGTGGAAGCGGTAGATGGGCAAACTGGCAAGCCGCTGATCAAAGTGGTGCGTAAAGCCTTTGGTAAGCCATTGCCGAATAGCAGCGCGCCAATCACGCTCAACGATCTCCGCCCGGGGATTGATGAGATGGTGCGCGATGCGGTGGCGTTTTCCGCACCGTAACGCTGAGCCCGGCTTCGCGCCGGGCTTAATGTTTTGTAAATCCTGCACATCCTTTATCACACGCTGACTACCCTTAACGGCAGACTGTGATCAAGGAGAATGCCATGCGTTTACTGCCCGCCGCGCTGCTGTTTGGCGCCTTAAGCTCTTCATTGCCGTTATTTGCCGCCGAAGTACAGGTCCAGGTTTTGCAGGATAAGCTCGATCATCCGTGGTCAGTCGCATTTCTGCCCGACAATCAAACGCTGTTAATTACTGAACGATCTGGTCAGCTGCGCAGTTGGCAGCCGGGCAAAGGCTTGTCACAGCCGATTGGCGGTGTGCCGAAAGTGTGGGCCAATCGACAAGGTGGTTTGCTGGACGTGGTGCTGGCGCCGGACTTTGTCCAGAGCCGTCGCGTATGGTTGAGTTATACCACCGCCGATAACACAGGGCGCGCGGGTGGCGTAGTGGGCTATGGGCGACTCAGTGATGACAATCGTCAGTTAAGCGATTTTAAGGTGGTACTGGAGCAAATGCCGAAGCTCTCGAGCGGCGCAAACATGGGGACGCGTCTGGCCTTTGATCATCAGGGTTTTCTCTATATCGCGTTTGGTGACAACTTTGCCAGCAGCAGTGCGCAGCAGTTGGATAAGCTCTCCGGCAAAATCATCCGTCTGACCCAGGATGGCGCCATTCCTCAGGACAATCCGTTTGTTGATCGCAAAAATGCCCGCGCGGAAATCTGGTCATACGGCATGCGCAATCCGCAAGGTCTGGCGCTCAATCCGTGGACGCAGCAAATGTGGGAAAGCGAGCATGGTCCACGCGGCGGCGATGAGGTGAATATCCCGGAAAAAGGCAAAAACTATGGTTGGCCGCTCGCCACCTATGGCATCGATTACAGCGGTGAAAAAGTGCCAGAAGCGCAAGGTACGGCCGTTGAGGGCACGCAACAGCCGCTGCATTACTGGAAAGTCTCACCTGCCATCAGCGGCATGGCGTTTTACAACAGCGCACGCTTCCCGCAGTGGAAAAATTCACTGTTTATCGGTGCCTTGAAAGAGAAAAACCTGATTCGTTTGCAGGTTAACGGTGAGAAGGTGATAGAAGAGCAGCGACTGCTGGAGGACCGCGGCGAGCGCATTCGCGATGTCCGTCAGGGGCCGGATGGCTATTTGTATGTGCTGACCGATGAAGCCAACGGTAAGCTACTGAAGGTGGGGCTGACGGATGATGCCAGCACCCCGCGCGGTTAACTCAGCGTACCCAGTTACACACTTCCCAACCGCGCTGCTGCGCTTCCTGCAGCAGAAGCGGGTTGGGATTAATCACCCAGGCATGATCGGCATGCGCCAGCAGCGGCAAATCATTCATTGAATCGCTGTAAGCCCAGGTGCGTTCGAAGTGCCGATCCTGCTGTAGCGCCTTCCAGTCACGCAGGCGTGTCACTTTACCTTCGCGGTAGGTCATGGTGCCGTAGGTTTGGCCGCTGTAGCGTTCATCGACCACTTCCACGCCAATTGCTAATGCACCGTGCACGCCAAGGCGATTGGCAATCGGCACGGCCAGATGGTCGCCGCTGGCGGTGATGATCATTACCGTGTCGCCGCGCTGCTGGTGCCACTCAATACGCTCGCGCGCGGCAGGGAAGACGCGGGGCATAATGTCGCGATGAATAAAGCGTCGCACCCAACCTTCAACGGTTAACGTTGCCATGCCGGCTAACGGGGCCAGCGTGGTGTTCATATACTCTTCAATTGATAGCGTACCGGCGTGATATTTTTCCATCAGGGTTTGCTCCTGCTGGATGATTGCTTCAGGGGCAAACCCCTGAGAAACCAGCCAGCGCAGCCATAGGCTGGTGCTGTCTTCACAAATCAGGGTTTCGTCCAGATCGAAAATGGCTAAGTCCATCGCGGCTCTCCTCAGGCAGACTGAAATCAGGTTAGCGGAAAAATGTGACTGGCTTAACTGTTCTGCGAAAAATCGGAATTACACGCAATTTTTATTGGCGGGTATTGGAGCAAAAGTGGCGACGCTACGCGGTTGGTGCCAGGGTTACTCTAATAAACTCTATAAAACTTTACGATTGGACGGTTTTTTTCGCTGGCGTGAACCGTTAGCGTTGGGCAAGACATGTCTTGCCTGCAAGAAAACCAAGATTTAACAAGGACAATCTGGTCACGCTCATGAGAAAAAACACCTTCGCTTCTGTCTGGCGGCCGCTGGCCGCCTCTTCACTGCTATTGCTTATTATTCCTGCCACCACGCTGGCTGAACAGGCGCCTGCGGCACCGCAAATTGATGCCAAAGCCTGGATTTTAATGGACTACAACAGCGGCAAAGTGCTGGCGGAGTCTAATGCCGATCAGCGTCTCGATCCGGCCAGCCTGACCAAAATGATGACCAGCTACGTGGTGGGCCAGGCGCTGAAGTCGGGCAAGATAACTAACGACGATATGGTGACCATCGGCCACGATGCCTGGGCAACCGGTAATCCAAAGCTGCGCGGTTCATCGCTGATGTTCCTGAAACCGGGCGATCGCATTCCGGTTTCGGAGCTCAATAAAGGTGTGGTGATTCAGTCCGGCAACGATGCCTGTATCGCTCTGGCCGATTACGTGGCGGGCAGTCAGGATTCGTTCATCGGCCTGATGAACAACTACGTCAAAGCCTTTGGCCTGCAAAACACGCACTTTATGACGGTGCACGGATTAGATGCCGACGGACAGTACAGTACCGCACGCGACATGGCGATCATTGGCCAGCGTCTGATCAGTGATGTGCCAGAAGAGTATGCGATTAACAGTGAAAAAGAGTTCACCTTCAATAAGATCAAGCAGATGAACCGCAATCGCCTGCTGTGGAGCTCTAATCTGAAGGTGGATGGCATTAAAACCGGTCATACGTCAGGTGCCGGCAATAATCTGGTGGCATCGGCAACTGAAGGTGATATGCGCCTGATTTCCGTGGTGCTGGGTGCGGCGACCGATGCGACGCGTTTCCGTGAAAGTGAAAAGCTGCTGACGTGGGGCTTCCGTTTTTATGAAACCGTCACGCCGATTAAAGCCGATAAGCCGTTTGCCCAGCAGCGCGTATGGTTTGGCGAGCATAGCCAGGTCAATCTTGGCGTCGCTAAAGACGCGGCCATTACCGTGCCGAAAGGACAGATGAAAAATCTCAAAGCCAGCTTTACGCTGAATTCACCACAGCTGGAAGCACCGCTGGAGAAAAATCAGGTCGTTGGCACCATCGACTTCCAACTGGATGGCAAAACCATTGAGCAACGTCCGCTGGTGGCGATGGAAGCGGTGCCGGAAGGTGGGTTTATTGGCCGGATTTGGGATTTCGTGATGATGAAATTTCACGGCTGGTTCGGGAAGTGGTTTAGTTAAGTGTCAGGAAATAAATGGTGCGCATCAATGCGCACCTTTAACATTTGTAGGGGCGCTATTCATGGCGACCACATCGCTCACTCGCGAATCCAACCCTTCTTAATCGGCATGGCGAACAGCGCGCGATACACCTGATGCGTAAACGCCAGCATCCGCTCACCATACAGCTGCCACGCCATGTGCGATGCCAGACAACCCAGCATGCCCACCAGGAATCCACCCAGCATATCCAGCGGCCAGTGCACGCCGAGATAGACGCGTGACCAGGCAATGGCGCTCCCCACCACTAACAGCAGTACACCCGACCACATGCGATGCCAGAAGATAAATGCCAGTGCAAACGTGAAAATAGTGGTGCCATGATCGCTTGGGTAGGAGTCATCGGGTCGATGTGACAGGAACTGATGGCCGAAACCAATGGCGAACGGACGCGGATGCGGCAGCAGTTGCCCAACGCACCACGAGATACTCAGCGCATAAAGCAGCGCCATACCGGTTTTCAGCACCAGCGCGCGCTGTGACTGCACCTGTTCGCGCGGTCCCCACAGCCAAAGCGTTACGATGAGCAGCGGCACAATGGCAATCACATCTTTGGCGATAAATGTCGCCAGAACGATCAGCCACTGCGGCGAATCCTGCGTGGCGTTGATCCATAAAAAAAGCGTGTGGTTAAGTGCTTCCATCACGATGGCATATCCTCGACTTGTTTACCCAAACAACACCAGCATAAAAATTGCCAGCAAAATAAAACTGATAGCCTAAAAGCGCGCGCCTCTGGAATAAATAGTCGCGCTCTTAATCTTATTGCGGGTTGTTGGAGTGTTTAACTTTGATGAAAGTTGCATGAATATTGGAAAATAGCGTTAGCGGTGGGAAGGATGACAATTTTCGCTGAAGAGAACCTTAAGCCACAGGATCGAGAGCCATAAAAAAACCCGCAAGTCAGTGACCGGCGGGCTCCACAATTTGGGGATTTCAAAGAAAAGCAGTGGCACTTATTCAGACTGCATCCCCTAAAGAAAGTTCTTTACGCTTGTAAATATATTTTTTAGAAGGGCAGCAGCGGCCAAACAATCACGATCAACGTGCCTGCCAGTGTTAACAGCACATTGGCAATCGCGTAGGTTCCCGCATAGCCCAGAGCAGGAATGCTGCTTCGCGCAGTATCGCTAATGATTTCCATTGCAGGTGCACAGGTGCGGGCTCCCATGATGGCACCAAACAGCAGCGCCCGGTTCATGCGCAGTACGTAAGCGCCAAACAGATAGCAGATCACCACCGGCAGCAAACTCACCAGTAAACCGCTCAGCAACATCAGCGCACCCGCGCTGCCAAAACCATGCTGCAAGCCGCTGCCCGCGCTCAGGCCAACGCCGGCCATAAAGACCATCAGTCCGAACTCTTTCACCATGGTTAGCGCACCCTGCGGAATGTAGCCAAACGTGGGGTGGTTGGCGCGCATAAAGCCGAGCATGATGCCGGCAAAAAGCAACCCGGCGGCATTGCCGATGCCGAAACTAAAGTTGCTGAACTGGAAAGTGATCATGCCGATCATCAGACCAACAATAAAGAAGGCGCAGAAGGCGAGAAGATCGGTAATTTGGCTATGAATAGCGATAAAGCCAATGCGATCGGCAAGGCGCTTCACGCGACGTGCTTCACCGCTCACCTGCAATATATCGCCTTTGTTCAACATGATGCTGTCGTCGATGGGCATCTCAATCTGGCTGCGGATCACCCGGTTGAGGAAGCAGCCGTGATCGGTCAGTTTAAGATGGCTGAGACGTTTATTTACCGCATTGTGGTTTTTCACCACAATCTCTTCGGTAACAATACGCATATCGAGCAGATCACGATCAAACACTTCTTTGCCGTTACGAAAGCTGGGATCAAGACGGGCGTGCGCATCGGGATAGCCAACCAGTGAGATATCATCGCCCAGTTGCAGCATCGCATCACCATCCGGGCTGGCAAGAATGCCATTACGGCGCAGACGCTCAATGTAGCAGCCGGTTTGACGATGAATGCCCAGCTCGCGCAGATTTTTGCCCCCGCTCCACTCCACCAGTTCAGGACCGACGCGATAGGCGCGGATGACCGGTAGAAACACTTTGCGCTGACTGTCGGCATCCAGGCCGCGCTCGCGGGCAATTTGTTGCGCGCAGGTGGGCAGATCCTGATGCTGCAGGCGCGGCAGATAGCGCGCGCCAAAAATCAGGCTGACTAAACCGACCAGATAGGTGAGGGCATAACCGAGGCTGAGATTATCCTGCATCAGCGTAAGTTGATGGCTATCGGTGATACTTTGCCGCAGTGTATCGCCGGCACCGACCAGCACCGGCGTCGAGGTCATCGAACCGGCTAGCATGCCTGCGGTTAAACCAATATCCCAACCGAACAATTTGCCAAGCGTCAGAGCGATTAATAACGCACTCACCACCATTACAATCGCCAAAAAGAAGTAGTTTTTACCGTCACGGAAAAATATGGAGAAAAAGTTTGGCCCGGCTTCTACACCGACACAAAAAATAAACAACATAAAACCCAGACTTAAAGCATCGGTATTAATGGCGAAGTGCTGCTGGCCTAAAATCAATGAAACAACCAGGACTCCAATAGAATTACCGAGTTGAACTGAGCCAAGGCGTAATTTACCTAAGCAGAGTCCGAGCGCTAAAACGACAAATAATAACAGAACGTCATTTCCGCTTAACAATTCTGCGACGTTAATGTTCACTGTTTAACTTCTTCTTTACCTGTAACGGGTTGATGAGAGAGGCTTTTTTCGCTATCTTGTGCCGAACGCAAAGCGACGTGCAACAATATAGCGCAAGCAAATTCTAAAGCGGCGTATTCTAATCATAATTAACACCTTCAGCTATCGGCAGTTTTCATTCCTTCCACAGCCAGCTGTTTCTTTTTATTTCCACCTTGCGCATCAGGGCAGTAAAAGTTTCATAATTGTTAACATCAAAGTTGAGGATAATTATGTTGCAGCGCAATAATCGCTGGCCAGCATCAGTTCTGGGTGTGGTGCTTTATACGCTGGTGTTTATTTATGCACATCATTTCTGGGGCGCAGCCAGTGAACAGGCGGTGCGTGGACAACCAGAATTGCTGCTATTTTTATTGCCGGGCATTTTTATGGCGCTATTACAGCCGGAAAGGCCGCTGCTCAGTACGTTATGGGTGGCATTGGGCGGTACGCTGCTGGGGATGCTGTGGTTAATACTGGCGACGCCAATGATACATAGCGGTTTGCTGATGGTAGCCTGGAGTTTAAGTGCGCTGTTTTGGGCGGGCTGCGGTGCGCTGCTGATCCGTTTGCTGCGGATTATGCTGGCGATGCGTGCCGGATAGCCGCATCAAAAACGGGCCCGCAGGCCCGTTATCTTATGCTTCGATACCCAGATTTTCTTTCGTCCAGGCAGCAAATTCGGTGTAACCACCGATGTGCCGATCGTCGAGGAAAATCTGCGGCACGGTGGTGACCGGTTTGCCAGCGCGCGCTTCCAGATCGGCTTTGGTGATGCCGGTGGCCTGAATGTCCACGTACTGATAGTTAAAATCGTCGCGCTCGCTGGTCAGCTTAGTAGCCAACTCTTTTGCACGTACGCAGTAAGGGCAGCTAGAACGGCCAAAAATCACTGCAATCATTGCTTCTCTCCTTCCGCTGCTGTTTTGTGACTAGAATCACATCACAGCGTGAATAATGCGTAACATCATGCCCGCCCATCCTGCTTAAAGGAAGAAGAATATACCTGTTACTCTAATACTTACCGCCTATACATTGGGTAAAAATGCGGTTAACGCTGATAGAACAACTGAGGAACCATCGCATGCGTAATCTCGCCACATTACCCAAACCCGTGTTACTGCTCGAAGTGCTCGGCGTGCTTGCCGTCATCGGTGCGCTACTGCTGACTAACGACTGGGTGAGCGCCCCCGATTTTATGGCGAAAAAGCCGCTGGCGACGCTACTGTTTTTTCTCGGTATTGCGTTGATGCTGCCAGCTGCATGGATGATGATGTGGCGGACGGCGAAGGCGATGGCACCGCAATTGTTTAATCAATCCAACAAAAAGAAGTAACCACCGGAGAGGATTATGACGCCGACTATCGATTTACTGTGCAGCCACCGTTCCATTCGCGCCTTTACTGAACAGGGCATTGAAGAGGCGCAACGCAGCGCCATTATCAGCGCGGCACAAGCGGCCTCAACCTCTAGCTTTTTGCAGTGTTCCTCCATTATTCGCATTACCGATCGGCAAAAACGCGAGCAGCTGGTACAGCTAACTGGCGGCCAGCCATGGGTCAGCGCTGCGGCGGAATTTTGGGTATTCTGCGCTGACTTCAATCGTCATCAGCAAATCTGCCCGGATGCGCAGCTGGGACGTGCTGAACAGCTGCTGCTCGGCTGCGTTGATACGGCGTTAATGGCGCAAAATGCCATGATTGCGGCGGAATCGCTTGGCCTTGGCGGCGTGTTTATTGGTGGCATTCGTAATAGCATCGCTGAGGTAACCGCGTTACTCGAGCTGCCAAAGTTCGTGCTGCCGCTGTTCGGCTTCTGCATCGGCCATCCGGCAGATACGCCAGACGTTAAACCGCGTATGCCACAGGCGATGCTGGTGCATGAGAATCACTACCAGCCCGTCGATAAACGCGTGCTGGCACAGTACGATGAGCAACTGACCGCCTATTATCAGCAGCGCGACAGTAACCAGCGATCCGAAACCTGGAGCCAGCTGATACAGCGTCTGATTATTAAAGAAACACGTCCGTTTATGCTGGATTACCTGCATCAGCAGGGTTGGGCGACACGCTAAGCACAAGGAACTCTGCAATGAAGATGGCCATTCTCACCCGCGATGGATCGATTTATTCGTGTAAACGTCTGCGCGACGCCGCGGAAGAGCGTGGTCATCAGGTGCAGATCATCGATCCGCTCTCCTGCTACATGAATATCAACTCTGATTCCCCTGCAGTGCACTATCGCGGTGAGACGCTGGGACACTTTGATGCGGTGATCCCGCGTATCGGCACCGCCACCACTTTTTACGGCACGGCCGTTCTGCGCCAGTTTGAGGTGCGTGGCAGCTATCCGCTGAATGAATCGGTGGCGATCACCCGCGCGCGCGACAAACTGCGGTCGCTGCAGCTGCTGGCGCGTGAAGGGATTGATATGCCGATTACCGGCTTTGCCTCCTCGCCGGATGATACCGATGATTTGATCGCCATGGTGGGCGGAGCGCCGCTGGTAGTGAAACTGGTGGAAGGCACGCAGGGCATTGGTGTGGTGCTGGCGGAAACGCGTCAGGCGGCGGAGAGCGTGATCGATGCCTTTCGTGGCCTTAACGCGCATATTCTGGTGCAGGAGTTCATCAAAGAAGCGCAGGGGCGCGATATCCGCTGTCTGGTGATTGGCCATGAAGTGGTGGCGGCCATTGAGCGCGAGGCGAAAGAGGGCGATTTTCGTTCCAATCTGCATCGCGGCGGCAAAGCCCGAGCGGTAGCCATTACTGATAAAGAGCGGGAAATCGCGGTGAAAGCCGCCAGCACGCTCGGCCTCGAAGTCGCCGGCGTGGATATTCTGCGTGCCCATCGCGGGCCGCTGGTGATGGAAGTGAACGCCTCGCCAGGGCTGGAAGGCATTGAGGGCATTACCGGTTTAGATATCGCGACGATGATGATCCAGTGGATAGAGCTGCATGCTTGCCCCGGCTATCGTCCTAAAACCGGCGGCTGACCTGCGCTTTTCAGCGGTTTTCGTGGCATCCAGATCGGTTTTTCCGTAAGCTAAGGCGCTCATTTCTTCACCCCACAGGATATAACGATGGATTCACTGGTCGTTCCGGACATTGACGTGCTGCGTCGCTGGCTGGATCAACAAAATATCACCTGGTTCGAATGCGATGCCTGTCAGGCACTGCACCTGCCGCACATGCAGAATTTTGACGGGGTGTTTGATGCAAAAATCGACCTGGTGGATAACGTTATCCTCTTCTCCGCGCTGGCAGAAGTAAAACCCACGGCGCTGATTCCGCTGGTGGGCGATCTATCGCAGATCAACGCCAGTTCGCTCACGATTAAAGCTTTCGTTGATATTCAGGACGACAATCTGCCGAAGCTGATTGTCTGCCAGTCGATCAGTACCACTGCCGGACTCACCTTCGGTCAGTTCTCGCACTTTATGAAGCAGAGTGAAGAGGGCGTTTCCATGGTGATTATGGAGGCCTTCGCTAACCACCTGCTGATTGTGGAAGAGGAAGAGGAGCGACAACCCAGCTCCAGCAGCCACGCGATGCTGCATTGAGTTCCCCGCCTCGCTAACTGCCGCTTTTTGCGGCAGTTTTCATTTTAGCCCCACCGCTTTTTATTCTGCACTTTGCCCTTTATTGCCAGATATTAGTCGTGCTTTATGCCGCTAATGCCAAACCCCATAGCAGAAACATGCATAACTTATCGCGAAAAGGCGTTTTTTAAGCTGGGATCTGGTGCGGTGGGTAAGGGGGGGCTATTCTTGCGGGGCTGCTTGGGACGTACCACTTCAGCACATGTATAGGTTTTTGCTATTAAACTCCCGCTGAATATTGATTCATTGTGTGCCTGTAATTTTTACAGAAAACGCAACGTTCGGATCGCGTGTATACAGCGTTGTAATGACCCGCTCAGGAGGAAGGAAAACATGTTCAACCAACGTCAAAAATGGTTGCCAGGTGTGGTTGCTGGTGTGCTGATGGCTGCGGCCGCTGGTGCTCAGGCAGAAGATAAAACGCTGCATGTATATAACTGGTCAGATTATATTTCGGCTGACACGGTGCCGAATTTTGAAAAATTGACCGGTGACAAAGTGGTCTACGACGTCTTTGATTCCAACGAAGTGCTGGAAGGCAAACTGATGGCCGGTAGCACCGGTTATGACGTGGTGGTGCCGTCGTCGAGCTTCCTGGCGCGTCAGCTGCAATCCGGTGTGTTCCAGGAGTTGGATAAGAGCAAGCTGCCAAATTACAAAAACCTCGATCCCGATCTGATGGCGAAAGTGGCCCAGCACGATCCGGGCAATAAATACGCGATTCCTTATCTGTGGGGCACCACCGGTATCGGCTACAACGTCGATAAAGTGAAAGCCGCACTGGGGGCCGATGCGCCAGTGGATAGCTGGGATCTGGTGCTGAAACCCGAAAATCTGGAAAAACTGAAAAGCTGCGGTGTCTCCTTCCTTGATGCGCCGGAAGAGATTTTCGCCACCGTGCTGAACTACCTTGGCAAAGATCCAAACAGTTCTGATGCGAAAGATTACTCTGGCGCCGCCACTGATTTGCTGTTGAAACTGCGTCCGAACATCCGTTACTTCCACTCGTCGCAGTACATCAATGACCTGGCCAACGGCAACATCTGCGTCGCAATTGGCTGGTCGGGCGACATCCTGCAGGCGAAAGATCGTGCCGATAAAGCCAACAACGGCGTGCATCTGGGCTACAGCGTGCCGAAGCAGGGCGCACTGGCCTTCTTCGACATGATGGCAATTCCAAAAGACGCGAAGAATCTGGACGCGGCTTACCAATGGCTGAACTACATCATGGATCCGAAAGTGATCGCTGATGTGTCCAATAAGATGAACTACGCCAATGGCAACAAAGCGTCGCTGCCGCTGATCAATGCTGATGTGCGGAATAATCCGGGCATCTTCCCGACGCCGGAGGTGATGGCGAAGCTGTTTGTGCTCAAGGTCCAGGATCCGAAACTGGATCGTGTGCGTACGCGCTCATGGACTAAAGTAAAAAGTGGTAAGTAACTCGTTCTGAACGAGTATTGCCTGAAGACGACGACAGAGGTGCTGTACTGGCCTCTGTTGTGCCATTTTTAGCGGCTGGCTGTGCCGCGCGATTGTAGCGCCGGAGAAATGTTAGTGAACGACGCGATTCCCCGCCCCCCAAATAAAACGGCTAAGGCGTTGACGCCGCTGCTGGAAATTCGCAACCTGACCAAATCGTTTGACGGCCAACACGCCGTGGATGATGTCAGTCTAACCATTTACAAAGGCGAGATTTTTGCGCTGCTGGGTGCCTCCGGCTGTGGCAAATCGACCTTGCTGCGCATGCTGGCGGGATTTGAACCGCCGACCAGCGGCCAGATTGTGCTGGATGGCCAGGATCTCTCGCACGTGCCACCCTATCAGCGCCCGATCAACATGATGTTCCAGTCTTACGCGCTGTTCCCGCACATGACGGTAGAGCAAAACATCGCCTTTGGCCTGAAGCAGGACAAATTGCCGAAAGGCGAAATCAATAGCCGCGTCGAAGAGATGCTGTCGCTGGTGCATATGCAAGAGTTTGCCAAACGTAAACCGCATCAGCTGTCGGGCGGTCAGCGTCAGCGTGTAGCGCTGGCGCGCAGTCTGGCGAAGCGCCCTAAGCTGTTACTGCTCGACGAACCGATGGGCGCGCTGGATAAAAAGCTGCGTGACCGCATGCAGCACGAAGTGGTTGATATTCTTGAGCGCGTTGGCGCCACCTGCGTGATGGTGACGCACGATCAGGAAGAGGCGATGACCATGGCGGGCCGCATTGCCATCATGAACCGCGGCAAATTCGTGCAGATTGGTGAACCGGAAGAGATTTATGAACATCCCACCAGCCGTTACAGCGCTGAATTCATCGGCTCGGTGAATGTGTTCGACGGGTTACTGCGTGAGCGTGGCGAGGATGCATTGATCATTGATGCGCCTGGTCTGGTACATCCGCTAAAAGTGCAGACCGATGTGTCCGTCGTCGATAACGTGCCGGTGCACGTTGCGCTGCGTCCGGAAAAAGTCATGCTGTGCGAAGAGGTGCCGGCCGATGGCTGCAACTTTGCCGTCGGAGAAGTGGTGCACATTGCCTATCTTGGCGATCTGTCGATTTACCACGTGCGTCTGCGCAGCGGCCAAATGATTAGCGCACAGCTGCAAAACGCCCATCGCTACCGCAAAGGCGCACCCACCTGGGGCGATGAAGTCCGCCTCTGTTGGGACGCCGACAGCTGTGTGGTTCTGACGGTTTAAGGGGGCGATATGAGCCAGATTTCTCAACGCAGCGCGCCAGAAGTGGTGGGCACGCCGCTGCAGCGCTGGGCCACACGCATTAAAATGCAGCACGGTCGCAAGCTGGTGATTGCACTGCCTTATCTGTGGCTGATTCTGCTGTTCCTGCTGCCGTTCCTGATCGTGCTGAAGATCAGCTTCGCTGATATCGCGCGCGCCATTCCGCCGTATACCGATTTGGTCACCTGGGCGGATGGTCAGCTCAATCTGGTGCTCAATCTCGGCAACTACTTTACGCTGACCGACGATCCGCTCTACGCCGATGCGTATCTGACGTCGCTGAAAGTGGCGGGCATTTCGACCATCATCTGCCTGATGATTGGCTATCCACTGGCGTGGGCGGTGGCGCACAGTAAGCCTTCAATGCGCACCATTCTGCTGCTGCTGGTGATCCTGCCGTCGTGGACCTCGTTCCTGGTGCGCGTTTATGCATGGATGGGGCTGCTCAACAACAACGGCATTCTTAACCGTTTCCTGATGTGGCTCGGGGTGATCGATCACCCGCTGGTGATTCTCTATACCAATACCGCGGTGTATATCGGTATCGTTTACTGCTATCTGCCGTTTATGGTGCTGCCGATTTATACCGCGCTGACGCGAATTGATTATTCGCTGGTAGAAGCCTCGCTGGATCTTGGCGCGCGTCCACTGAAGACCTTTTTCAGCGTGATTGTGCCGCTGACCAAAGGCGGGATTATTGCCGGTTCGATGCTGGTGTTTATTCCGGCGGTGGGCGAGTACGTGATCCCCGAACTACTCGGCGGTCCGGACAGCATCATGATTGGGCGTATTTTGTGGCAGGAGTTCTTTAACAACCGCGACTGGCCGGTGGCGTCCGCGCTGGCGGTGATCATTTTGCTGATCCTGATTCTGCCGATCATCTGGTTCCATAAGCATCAAAATCGTGAAATGGGAGAGAAGGAATGAGCCAGTTACCGACCATTCGCTCTCCGTGGCGCAGCGTAATTCTGGTGCTGTGCTTTATGTTCCTGTATGCGCCGATGCTGCTATTGGTGGTGTACTCCTTCAACAGTTCGCAGCTGGTGACGGTGTGGGAGAGCTTCTCGTTCCACTGGTACAACGTGCTGTTCCAGGATCAGGCGATGCTGGATGCGGTGGGGCTTAGCCTGACCATCGCCGCGCTCTCGGCCACCATGGCGGTGGTGCTTGGTACTATGGCGGCGGTGGTGATCGTGCGCTTTGGCCGCTTCCGCGGGCATAACGGCTTTGCTTTTATGTTGACGGCACCGCTGGTGATGCCGGACGTGATCACCGGCTTGTCACTGCTGCTGCTGTTTGTGGCGATGGGCAATACGCTGGGCTGGCCAAGCGATCGCGGCATGCTCACTATCTGGCTGGCGCACGTGACCTTCTGTACCGCTTACGTGGCGGTGGTGATCAACTCGCGTCTGCGTGAACTGGATCGCTCGATCGAAGAAGCCGCAATGGATCTTGGCGCCACGCCGGTGAAAGTGTTCTTCGTGATCACTGTGCCGATGATCGCACCCGCGATTGTTACCGGCTGGCTGCTGGCGTTTACCTTATCGCTCGACGATTTGGTGATCGCCAGCTTTGTCACCGGCCCAGGCGCTACCACGTTACCGATGGCGATCTTCGCCACCGTACGTCGTGGTGTGAATCCGGAAATCAACGCCTTAGCTTCGCTGATTCTGTTTGTCGTCGGTTTAGTCGGTTTTATCGCCTGGCGCTTTATGGCGCACGAAGAAAAGCAGCGATTACGCGATATTCAGAAAGCAAAACGTGGCTGAACATCGTAACATTTGCCACCATAAGAACGGGCTGATTATTTCGGCCCGTTTTATTATGGTGACGGAGCTAAACCATGTCGGAAACCCTGAAAAACGGTTCAATGATTAACAGCACGCCGGTGCCAGTGATGGTTGCGGGCTGCGCCATCATCATTACCCGCTGCCTCAGCGTGTTGATGCTGGCTAACGAACTGGGTTTCGACGAACTCGCCAACTTTGTGCATCGTAGCGCGCAAGCCTGGGATTCCACGCTGATTTTTATCGCCAGCCAGCTGATTTTCCTGTTTGAACTGCGCTGTGCCTTTACGCTGATGCGCGGCAGCAACCGCGGACGCTGGGGCTATGTTGCCACGCAAATCGTTGTGCTGATCTATATGTTGATGGCCTCCGTGGGGTGGATCTACCCGGAGATTTTTAGCATTCCCGGCGAAAGCAATGCGCAGATTATTCATCACACCCTGCTGCAAAAGCTGCCGGAGGTGCTGGTTCTGCTGCTGCTGTTTGTGCCTGCCAGCAGCCGCGCTTTTTTCCGAAACCGGTGATACAATCGCCCCCCATTTTTTCTCCCGATTCTGAATACAGGCCAAGCTATGCATTGCGCGCTTTATGATGCCGGCCGCTGTCGCTCTTGCCAGTGGCTGGAAAAACCCTACCCGCAACAGCTCAATGATAAGCAGTCGTTGCTGGAGCAGCTGCTGGCGGAAAGGCCAGTCGCCGAATGGCTGCCGCCGGTGGCATCCGGGCAGCAGGGGTTTCGTAATAAAGCCAAAATGGTGGTCAGTGGCAGCGTTGAGCGGCCCATTCTCGGCATGGTGGCGCGCGACGGTGAACCGGTTGATCTGTGCGCCTGTCCGCTCTATCCCGCTAGCTTTGGCGCGGTGTTTGAGGTACTTAAACCCTTTATCGCGCGTGCGGGTTTAACACCCTACAACGTAGCGCGCAAACGCGGTGAGCTGAAGTTTCTGCTGCTGACCGAAAGCACGCAGGGCGGCATGATGTTGCGTTTTGTACTGCGCTCCACCAGTAAGCTGGCGCAGTTGCGTGCGGCACTGCCCTGGCTGCAGCAGCAGTTGCCGCAGCTGAAAGTCATCTCCGCCAATATTCAGCCGGTGCATATGGCGATTCTTGAAGGGGATGAAGAGATTGCGCTGACGCCAGATCAGGCGCTGGCGGAAAAATTCAACCAGGTGCCGCTCTATATTCGCCCGCAAAGCTTCTTCCAGACCAATCCCCATGTTGCCGCGGATCTGTATGCCACCGCACGTGATTGGGTCGCACAGCTGCCGGTGAGCAGTATGTGGGATCTGTTTTGTGGCGTCGGCGGATTTGGTTTGCACTGCGCCACGTCTGAGATGCAGCTGACCGGCATCGAAATCAGCGCCGAAGCCATTGCCTGCGCGCAGCAGTCGGCGCAGCAATTGGGTCTGGAGAAGGTGAGTTTTGCCGCACTGGATTCAACGCAGTTTGCGACATCACGCGAAGCCGTGCCGCAGCTGGTGCTGGTCAATCCGCCGCGTCGCGGCATTGGTGCAGAGTTGTGTACTTATCTTACTGAGATGGCACCCGATTACATTCTTTATTCCAGCTGCAATCCGGCCAGCATGGCGCAGGATATCGCGCGTCTGGCGGATTACGGCGTTAGCCGCGTGCAGCTGTTCGATATGTTTCCGCATACCGCGCATTTTGAAGTGCTGTGTTTGCTCAGCAAATAACGCTTATTCCGGGAACCACTTCTGATTGATCTGCTGCCAGGTGCCGTTGGCCTTCAGCGCGACTAACGCACTATTCAGCTCGTTCAGCAGCGGTTGGTTGCCTTTACGTACCGCAATGCCTAAGCCGGTGCCGAAGAAGTCGGTATCGGTGATGTGCTCACCCACCGCACTGAGATCGTCATTGGCCTTCAGCCACTGATTGACCACCGCCGTATCACCAAACACGCCATTCAGGCGACCATTTTTCAAATCGAGAATCGCGTTTTGATAGCTGTCATAGGCCACCGCGATCACTTCAGGGTGTTTCTCCAGCAGGTATTTCTGATGCGTGGTGCCGTTCTCCACGCCGACGCGCTTGCCTTTCAGCTGGCTGAAGTTGGTGAACTGACCTTTATGGGCAATAACGATGGCGGAGTTAGCATAATAAGGCTGGGTGAAATCGACCTGCTTGCTGCGATCGGCAGTGATATCCATACCTGAAATTACTGCGTCATAGCGGCGGAATTTCAGCGAAGGAATCAGGCTATCAAAGGCGTTGTTGGTGAAGGTGCAATCCGCTTTCATTTGCTGGCACAAGGCTTTTGCCAGATCGATATCAAAACCCACAATCTGGTTGTCGTGATCGAGGGATTCAAACGGCGGGTAAGTTGCGGAAGAGGCAAAGCGGATTTTTTCGGCCGCATAAGCATTCATTGCCAGAGTTGCCAGTGCAGCAGCAACGATCCATTTTTTCATTATATAACTCCTGTAAACCATGCCAGAGACGGAACGGGTTACACGATGCCAGTTAATGAATTTGTATGCAATATTTTTGCTTAAAGATATCATTGGGCGGGTGCGTTAATTTGCACCCGCTTGGTACATCAGTTGCGACGTTCAAACGCCAGCGCGCGCTTCTCTACCAGGCGCATCATCAGCGTCAGCAAACCGTTAACCACCAGATAGATCAGGCCCGCGGCAGCGTACACCGAGATATCGTAGGTGCGGCCATACAGCAGCTGCCCGTGCCCCATCACTTCCATCAGCGTAATGGTGTAGGCCAGTGAAGTACTTTTAAACACCAGCACCACTTCGTTGGAATAAGACGAAAGGGCGCGCTTGAAGGCGTACGGCAGCAGAATACGCAGCGTGTCTTTGCGATTCATTCCCAGCGCAGCGCAGGATTGCCATTGACCGGATGGAATGGCGCGCACCGCACCGTAAAACAGCTGGGTGGTGTAGGCGGCACTGTTAAGCGACAGCGCCAGCAGCGCACACAGCCAGGGTTGCGACAGCAGATGCCACAGCCACGGAATATTCTGGATGCTGGGGAACTGTCCGGGTCCGTAATAAATCAGGAAGATCTGTACCAGCAGCGGCGTGCCGGTAAACAGCGTGATATAGCCTTTCACCAGCCAATTCAGTACCGGGACTTTGAGTGCCAGTACAATGGTGCACAGCACGGACAGCACCAGCGCAGCAATCAACGAGGCCACGGTCAGCGTTAGGCTGGTATGCAGCCCTTTAAGCAGCTCGGGTAAATAATCCAGCATGCGTTAGGCCCCCCGCTCGAAACGCGTGGTGCGCAATTCAATACGGCGCAGCACTGCCTGACTGAACAGGGTAATAATCAAATAAATCGCCGCCGCCACCAAATACCAGGTAAAAGGTTCTTGCGTGCGCGTGGCAATGCTTTTGGTTTGCAGCATCAAATCGTTAACGCTGATCAGCGAGACTAACGCCGTATCTTTCAGCAGCACCAGCCATTGGTTACCGAGGCCAGGTAAGGCGTGACGCCACATCTGCGGCATAATCAGGCGCAGAAAAATTGCCGATTTTTTCATGCCCAGCGCCTGGCCCGATTCCCATTGTCCTACCGGCACCGCTTTAAGCGCGCCGCGCAGGGTTTGTGACGCATAGGCGGAATAGAGCATCGCCAGCGCAATCACGCCACACAGGAAGGGACTGACGTCGAAGTTCTCGATCTGCACCTGCACCGGGATGTTGAACAGGCCAAGATTAATGTGGAAGCCATCGGACAGGGTGAGCAGCAGCTGTGATGCACCGAAATAGATAAACAGCACCACCAGAATTTCCGGCAGGCCACGAATCAGTGTCACCAGGCCAGTACCAATCCACGCCAGCGGTTTCCATCGCATCGATTCCCAGCCAGCAAAAATCATCGCCAGCACAAGGCCGGCGATCAGTGCACAAACGGCAAGGCCGACGGTCATGCCGGCGGCGCTTGCGAGTGGAATCATTTCATTCATTTGAAATTACTGCTGGAACCATTTGCTGTAGATGGTTTTGTAAGTGCCGTCCGCTTTGATCTTCTCAAGCGCGGCGTTGAACTTGCCCTGCAGCTCAGTGTTGCCCTGACGCACGGCAATGCCGAGGCCGGTGCCGAAGTACTCTTTGTCGGTGACTTTCTCACCCAGCGGTGCAAGATTGGTGTTCTGTTTCAGCCACTCATTCACAACGGCAGTATCACCAAAGACGGCATCGATACGACCATTTTTCAGGTCCAGCACCGCATTCTGGTAGCTGTCGTAAGGAACGACGGTGATGTCGCTGTGCTTGTCAGACAGGTATTTCTGATGCGTGGTGCCATTCTGCACGCCAACACGTTTGCCTTTCAGCGCGGCTACGTCTGCCACTTTGCCTTTCTGCGCGATGAAGATGGCAGAGTTATCGTAGTAAGGCTTGGAGAACAGCACTTGTTTTTCGCGGTCTGGCGTGATGTCCATTCCGGCCATCACCGCGTCAAAACGACGGAATTTCAGGCTCGGAATCAGGCTGTCGAAGGCCTGGTTAGTGAAGGTGCAGGTGGCATCCATCTCTTTACATAGCGCGTTCGCCAGATCGACGTCAAAGCCCTGAATTTTGTTATCGGAATCGACAAACTCAAAGGGAGGATAAGAAGCCTCAGTAGCGAAACGCAGCGTCTGCGCAGCAGAAGCGCTCAGGCTCAGACCAGCAAGTAATGCAGCAAGTACAACTTTTTTCATTAGAAGCATCCTGACTTAATGCGAAAGATAATTAGCAAACGCGTCGGTTTGCGGCTGTGTAAAGTGGCTGGCATCGCCTTGCTCAACAATATGACCGTTTTCCATGTACACCACGCGGCTGGCGGTTTTACGCGCCACTTCCACTTCATGTGTCACGATCACTTGCGTGATGTTGGTCTGTGCCAGCTCACGAATAATGCTCACGATCTGGGCGGTGATTTCCGGGTCGAGCGCGGCAGTTGGCTCATCGAACAGCAGCACCTGCGGCTCCATCATCAGCGCACGCGCAATGGCGACGCGCTGCTGCTGACCGCCAGAAAGGTGCAGCGGAAAGCGATCTGCATAGGGCGTCAGACGCAGGCGATCCAGCAGCTTTTCAGCACGCGCACGCGCGGCATCCTTGCTGAGGCCGAGCACGCGGCAGGGCGCTTCAATCAGGTTTTGCACCACGGTAAGGTGCGGCCACAGATTGTATTGCTGAAACACCATGCCGACATTCTGGCGCAGTTCACGAATGGCGCTGTCAGAAGGTGGTTTGGCGAAATCGAATTGGTTACCGGCAATGTGCAGGCTGCCGGAGCGCGGCTGCTCCAGCAAATTAAGGACGCGCAGGAGCGAACTTTTACCCGCGCCACTCGGGCCGAGCAACACCAGCGTTTCTCCCTGCGGACAAGCCAGGTTGATATCGAACAGTGCCTGGTGGGCACCGTAAAAACAGTTTATGGCGTTTAGTTGAATACTCATGCGCAAAAAATGAATAGTAATTAGTGTCGTGAATCTTAACGTCACCAGAATAGTTATGCAATTGCGGTGGGTTAAAATTTATTTAACAGCAGTAAAACTCCCAAAGCGTAGCACATTATCGCGCCACTCACGGCGGGTAAGGGCTGAGGAGGCGAATGTAGTTCACAAAATATAAACAAAAAGCGCCGCAAGGATGCGGCGCGCTAATCATTAGAACTGAGTGCTGGAAAAGTGAACGACTACTTTTTCGCTTCCAGCAGCTGCGTCAATGAACCGCCATTGACGTGCGGTACATCACTGACATAACGCACGTCATCAACCACCCAGCAGGTGCCTTCGTGGATCATCAGTACTTCGTCATGCCACTTTTTATCGTCGCGACTCAAATCCACGCGCAGCGGGATATTGCGCGCGTCGCGATTAGGAATGGAAGAGGCGCTGGCCACATCGGCCGACGTCGGGCCTTGCGCGAGGCTGGAGAACAGGTCGCCGCTGGTCCACGCCGCCGGTTTCGGGTTCTGGCTGCTGGCACTCAGCAGTTTCTGATACAAACGATCGCTCAGGTAAGGGCGGTATTTCGCCAGCTGGGTGCTATCCGGTAAGCCCTGCGTTGGCTGGCTGACGCGTAAATCGTAGAACTGCTGCGCCACGCTATCCGGGCCGCCATCAATACAGGCCGCGGTGCGCGGGCCATTATCCTTAATGACCGGTTCAACGGTGGTACAAGCACTTAGCAGCAACGCCGCGGGAATAAGCAGCGCAAAGGCATGGGTTCTCATCTCGATTTCCTTATTGTTCACTGGCAAAGCGCCATTTTTAGCATAGAGTATAGCCTTGCTTTTACGCCGTAAGAGCTATAACTCGCTGATTCAGAAAAGGAGAAGTTGATGAAGTTTTCCACTACGCCAACGCTGGAAGGGCACAGCATCAGTGAATATTGCGGTGTCGTCGCTGGGGAAGCGATTCTGGGGGCCAATATCTTCCGCGACTTCTTCGCGGGTATCCGCGATATCGTGGGTGGGCGCTCGGGGGCTTACGAAAAAGAGTTGCGCAAAGCGCGGCAGATCGCCTTTCAAGAGCTGGAAGAGCAGGCCAAAGCGCTTGGCGCCAATGCGGTGGTAGGTATCGATATTGACTACGAAACGGTAGGTAAAGAAGGCAGCATGTTGATGGTGAGCGTTACCGGCACAGCCGTGATTATTCGCTAATGCGCGGAGTGGTCCTGCTGGTGATGGCGCTATTGTTGAGCGCTTGTCACTCATCGATTGAAGCGCGTCACGGGTATTGGGTGGATACCGCTCATCCAGCCCAGGGCGCGCGGCCGCGCATTAAAGTGGTGGTCATTCATTACACCGCTGAGGATTTTTCCAGTTCACTGGCAACGCTGACCGATCGTGAAGTTAGCGCGCATTACCTGATTCCGCAGCATCCTCCGCAGAAAAAAGGCCAGGGCGTGATCTGGCAACTGGTGCCGGAGAGCCAGTTAGCCTGGCATGCGGGGCCCAGCTTCTGGCGCGGCGCAACGCGCATCAATGACACCTCGATTGGCATTGAAATGGTTAATAGCGGCTACCGCCGTACCCTAACGGGGTTACAGTGGCAGCCTTTCACTCCGACGCAAATCAGTGCGCTGGTAGCGCTGGTGCAAGATATTACCCAGCGCTATGGTATCACGCCGGAAAATGTGGTGGGTCACAGCGATATTGCGCCGCAGCGCAAGCAAGATCCGGGGCCACTTTTTCCCTGGCAGCAGCTGGCGGAACATGGCCTGGGTGCCTGGCCAGAGCCCGGAACGGTAAAGCGTTATCTGTATGGTCGTGCAGCGGAAGACGCAGTGGATCAAGCAGAATTACTGGATGCGCTGCAGCGCTATGGTTACGATGTCTCGGCAGCGACAACGCCACAGATGCAGCGCAAGCTGATTGCGGCGTTTCAGATGCATTTCCGCCCGCGTGATTATCGCGGTAGCGCCGATGCCGAAACTCTGGCGATTGCCCGCGCGTTATTAGCGAAGTACGGTGCGGCGCAGTGATGTAGTGCAAGGGGCGCCATCATTGGCGACCCTTGCAGCATTGATGCGTACCAGGATTTACTGCTGCAGGAATGCCTGCCAGTGCGCCACCAGCCGTTGCAGATCCTCACGGCTGACATCCAGATGCGTCACGATGCGCGTTACCGGCCCGACGCTGATGAGCACGTCGCCCGATTGCATCCAGCTCTTCAGTGCTTCAACGTTCTCTGCCGGCACTTTCACAAACAGCATATTGGTGTGCTGATTGACCACCTCAACGCCGATGGCGCTTAGCTGCTCGCCCAGCCACGCAGCGTTATCATGATCGTCCTTAAGACGCGCCACATTATGCTTTAATGCATACAGCCCCGCTGCGGCCAGAATGCCGGATTGACGCATGCCGCCGCCGGTCATTTTGCGCCAGCGGCGCGCTTCTTCAATATAGGCTTCACTGCCACACAGCAGCGAACCGATCGGCGTACCAAGGCCTTTTGACAGGCAAATAGTTAAGGTGTCGCAATAGCGCGCAATCGCTTCCAGCGCAACATTCTGCGCCACCACGGCGTTAAAAATACGGGCGCCATCAATGTGCAGCGCCAGCTTACGCTCGCGGGTGAATTTCCACGCCTGCTCCAGATAGCTCAGCGGCAGTACTTTACCGTGATGGGTATTTTCCAGGCTCAACAGGCGCGTACGGGCGAAGTGGAAATCATCGGGTTTGATGGCGGCAGCCACGTCGGCCAGCGGCAGTGATCCATCTTCAGCGTGCAAAATCGGCTGGGGCTGAATGCTGCCAAGTACCGCTGCGCCACCGGCTTCATATTTGTAGTTGTGCGCCTGCTGGCCAACGATGTATTCATCTCCGCGCTGGCAGTGACACAGCAGCGCAACCAGATTCGCTTGCGTACCGGTTGGGAAGAACAGGGCAGCGGCTTTGCCGCTCAAACGTGCGGCTTCAACTTCCAGTGCGTGAACGGTAGGATCATCACGGTAGACATCATCGCCGGTTTCGGCCGCCATCATGGCATCCAGCATGGCGGCACTGGGGCGGGTTACGGTATCACTGCGTAAATCGATCACGTCGCTCTCCTGAAATAAAAAAGCGGGCGAAGCGCCCGCGTTATCATCATATTTGGCTTGAATTGTTTTACCTTAGCCAGTTGGTTTTCGCTAGCTCCACGATCTCATCACCGCGCCCATTCAGAATGGCGCGCATCATGTACAGGCTGAATCCCTTGGCCTGTTCGGCTTTGATCTGCGGCGGCATCGACAACTCTTCCTTCGCGGTAATCGCGTCAATCAGCACCGGACCATCATGGGCAAAGGCTTCCTGCAGCGCGCCGTTCAGTTCGGAGGCTTTCTCCACACGGATACCTTTAATGCCGCAGGCGGCGGCAATGGCGGCAAAATCCGGGTTCTCCAGATCGGTGCCATCGGTGAGATAGCCACCGGCTTTCATCTCCATCGCCACAAAGCCCAGCACGCTGTTATTGAAAATCACCAGTTTCACCGGCAGTTTCAGCTGTGCCACTGAAATGAAATCACCCATTAGCATGCTAAATCCACCGTCCCCGCATAGCGCAACCACCTGACGCTGCTTATTCAGCGCTTGTGCGCCTAATGCCTGGGGCATGGCGTTGGCCATTGAACCGTGATTGAACGAGCCAATCAGGCGACGCTTACCGTTCATCTTCAGATAGCGCGCTGCCCACACGGTAGGCGTACCGACGTCGCAGGTAAAGATGGCGTCATCATCGGCATATTCACTGATTTGCTGTGCCAGATACTGCGGGTGAATCGGCAGTTTATCGTTGGCGGTTGCCAGCTCGTCGAGCCCTTTACGCGCATCGACATAATGCTCCAGTGCTTTGTCCAGATGCTGACGATCGGTTTTGCTGGTGAGCTGCGGTTGCAGCGCATGCAGGGTCGTTTTGATATCGCCGACGAGTGCCATATCGACATGGCTGTGCGAGCCGAGACTGCCAGGGTTGATGTCAATCTGAATGATTTTGGCATCCGCAGGATAGAACGCGCGGTAGGGGAATTGTGTTCCAAGCAGCACCAACGTGTCGGCGTTCATCATCGCGTGGAAGCCGGACGAAAAGCCGATCAGGCCGGTCATGCCAACATCATAAGGATTATCGTATTCAATGTGCTCTTTACCGCGCATTGCATGCACCACCGGCGCTTTCAGCGTTTCCGCCAGCTTAACCACTTCAGCGTGCGCACCGGCGCAACCGCTGCCGCACAGCAGGGTAATATTTTCCGCCGCGTTCAGCGTTTCGGCTAAGCGCGCCACTTCGCTGGCGGACGGCACCACATGCGGCAGCTGTGGCGGATACCATTCGCTACGTGCGCTTTCCGGCGCAGGCTGCAGCGCGACATCGCCGGGGATCACAATTACCGACACGCCGCGATTGAGAATCGCTTTACGCATCGCAATACCCAGCACCTGCGGCAGCTGCTCTGGATTGGAGACCAGTTCACAGTAATGACTACACTCGCGGAACAGCTCTTGCGGATGGGTTTCCTGGAAGTAGCCGCTACCAATTTCGCTGGAGGGAATATGCGCGGCAATCGCCAGCACCGGGACGTGGTTGCGGTGACAATCAAACAAACCATTAATTAAATGCAGGTTGCCCGGACCACAGGAACCGGCACACACCGCCAGTTCACCGCTGATTTGCGCTTCAGCGCCGGCCGCAAAGGCGGCTACTTCTTCATGGCGTGTGGGCATCCATTCGATGGTTCCCATACGATTCAGGCTATCGCTTAGCCCATTGAGCGAGTCACCGGTGACGCCCCAGATGCGTTTTACGCCAGCGCTTTCGAGTGTTTTCGCCAGCAGTGAGGCCACAGTTTGCTTCATCGTTTGCTCCTTTCTGGTGTTGAGCCATCCATGCCGATGGCGGAAACGTGTCAGTCAGAAAGCGTAGACGATGTCGCTGGGGCGCAGCCGTGAAAAAATGCGCTTCACTATTCAGGCTGAGAAAAGCGCAATCAGGATAGGGGCCAGCAGGCTCATAATAAAACCGTGCACAATCGCAGCCGGGACAATTTCTATACCACCGGTGCGTTGCAGGATTGGCAGGGTGAAATCCATTGAGGTTGCGCCGCTCAGTCCCAGCGTCATGCTGCGCTGGCGGGTGATCAACAGCGGGATGAATATTATGGTGATCAGTTCACGTAATAGATCGTTAAAGAAGGCCGCACTACCCACCACCGGGCCGAACGATTCGCTGATCAAAATCCCTGAAAGCGAATACCAGCCAAAACCGCTCGCCAGCGCCAGACCGGTTTTGATCGGCAAATCCAGCAGAAATGCGGCAAGGATGCCGCCAAACAGCGCGCTGCATAGCGACACCATTGCCACCACCATCCCGCGACGGTTAAGGGTGATTTGACGCAGCGTCATACCGCTGCTGCGCAGTTGAATACCGACCAGCAACAGCATCAGCATTAAAGCATATTCGCTGATGGTGGTGGCGTGACGCAGCGGATCCCATTGGCTCAACCCCAGAAGAAAACCCGCCAGCACCGATGCGCAAAGCTTGAGTGATTCCAGTGCCATATGCAGGCGCGACGGCAGCGTCTGGGGTTTGTGCTGATGATGCCACGGCCAGCGTCGTTCCAGTAGCCACAAAGCCAGCAGCGAACAGGCAAGAATGCTCATCATGCTGACGAGCGCGATGTGGAAAATAGTGAGCAAATTGCTGCTGAGGTTATCCAGAAAGGCCAGGCTGGTGCCCATGAAGAACAGAATGATATACACCAGCGCACTTAATGTGCGGGCGACGGCGTGCAAAAGGGTGGTATTCCGCAGCGGCAGCAGGTAGCCGAGAATCAGCGGCAAAAGGATGATGATCAATCCGTACATGTTGGGTTTCTATCCATGTGTGAAGGGTTGCCACGCTAGCGAAAAACAGTTGAAGTGTAAACCTTTTCCCCCGGTACTGACTTGACCAACGCCACGCGGCGGACCATGCTCAGGCAAAGCAGCGGATGGATTGTATGATGATTCTGGAACATATCGAAATTCACGGTTTTCGCGGTATTAATCGGCTGTCATTGCCGCTCACCGCTACCAATTTGTTGATTGGGGAAAATGCCTGGGGTAAATCGAGCCTGCTGGACGCGCTGACGCTATTGCTGGCACCGGCCGCTGAACCTTATCAATTCACCGAGCACGACTTTCATTTCCCGCCTGGCGATGTGGATGCCCGCATGCGGCAGTTGCAGCTGATATTTTGTTTTCGCGCCCAGAGCAACGAGGAAGACGCTGTGTTTCAGCCCTTCTGGCAGCGCGATGAGCAGGGACGCTTTATCCGTTTTAGTACGCGCGCTAAACGTCAGGATCAGGGGGTAAAAACCTCGTGGCGTTTTATCGATCAACGCGGTGATGTGTTACCCATGCCGGGCACCGACGCAGCGCTGGCACACCTGCGCGCTTATTATCCGGTGCTGCGGTTACGTGATGCGCGGTTTGGCCGCCGGGCCCGGCATACTGAACACGACGCTGAATATCGTGCCACAACGCTGACAGCGTTAGCGCAGGAAGTGGAAAAACTGACGCGAGATTTGGTCGTGCGGCCGCAGACTCTCAGTGATGATCTTCTTCGGCAGGGATTACACACCATGCAGCAACTGCTGGAGCACTATTTTCTGGTGCAGCAATCAAGTAGTAGCGCGGTAAGGGTTGCCCCGGAAATGCGGGAGGGGAGCCAGGGTTGGCGCTCACTCGACAAGCTCAACCATCTTATTGCGGGCACGGAATCGCGGAGCCGTCAGGTGATTTTGCTGCGCATGTTTTCATTACTTATTCAGGCACACGGTAACGAGGCGCTGCCCGCGGGTGCGCACCCGCTGCTGTTGGTGGAAGATCCTGAAACGCGGCTGCATCCTATTATGCTGTCAGTGGCGTGGAATTTACTGGAGCTGATGCCACTCCAAAAAATTGCGACCACCAACTCGGGTGAACTGCTTTCGCAAGTACCGCTGGAGAACGTGTGTCGCCTGGTGCGTGAACCTACCCGCGTGGCGGCATGGCGCATTGGTCCTGAAGGCTTGAGTGCTGAAGAGAGTCGTCGCATCGGTTTTCATATTCGTGTTAATCGTCCCTCCGCGCTCTTTGCCCGCTGCTGGCTTTTGGTGGAGGGCGAAACGGAAGTGTGGATCATTAATGAACTGGCACGGCAACACGGCTATCACTTTGCGGCGGAAGGCGTAAAAGTGATTGAGTTTGCGCAGTCGGGTCTTAAGCCTTTACTGAAGTTTGCCCAACGAATGGGCATCGCCTGGCATGTTCTCACCGATGGAGATCAGGCGGGCAGCAAATATGCTGCTACCGCCCGCAGTCAGCTCCCTTCGCACGGTCGCGAAGAGGAACATCTCACACAATTTCCGGCACCGGACATTGAGCATTTTCTCTACAAGCAGGGTTTTAGCGATATTTATCATCAAATGGCGCACCTGCCGTTAAACGTCCCCATGAATCCGCGGCGTATTATTACTAAAGCGATTCAACACAGCTCAAAGCCTGAGTTAGCGATTGCCGTTGCCATGGCCGCGGCAGAACGTGGGCCTGGCGCCATCCCGCCGCTGCTTGAACAGTTGTTTTCCCGCGTAATGTGGTTAGCGCGTGGTCGAGCAGATTAAGGAAGGCGGAGTTCGCCAAATAAAAATGCCAGCGTCTGCGGCTGGCATTTTTTTTCGGGAGTGGTCAGAATACGTGAAACAGCATGCGCGTTAAGCGACCGCGGCTTGCGTGGCTTCACAGGGCACTATCAAGCTGGCGTGATTGCCTTTTGGTCCTTCATGGACATCAAACTGAACCTGCTGGCCAGCTTTCAGCGTTCTGTATCCCTCCATCTGGATCGTGGAGTAGTGTGCGAAGATATCGTCGCCGCCGCTAATCGGACAGATAAAACCGAAGCCTTTGGCGTTGTTGAACCATTTTACTGTACCCGTCTCCATGCTTTTACTTCCCTCGCAAGACATTTTGATAAGTAGGTGAGGTCATTGAAGCTGTGAGTCGAGCTTGTTTAAAACTCAATCAGCTTGTGTTAGTAGAATGTAGAGAAACGGACCTTATCGTCAAGCAAACGGCCCTGGCGGATGGGGATAAATTCATCAAAATTTGAGGCAGTTAACGCTATTGCAAATTTTGTGATACAGGTCGCGCATGTGCTTTTAGGGCCACTTTTTAGCAAGTAAAAGCCGGCTTGACAGGCATGTTAAACTTTAGGAATGGGCGCAGAAATGTGCACAACCGTAACGCAGAATTTCGACGGAACATTATGGCAAACACAAACGACTGGCTTAATTTTGAACATCTCGCCGAAGATAAAGTACGCGAAGGGTTAAAGCCGCCTTCAATGTATAAAGTCATTCTGAATAATGACGATTATACACCTATGGAATTTGTTATTGACGTTCTGCAAAAGTTCTTTTCTTATGATATTGAACGTGCAACGCAGCTGATGTTGAAAGTTCACTACCATGGAAAAGCAATCTGTGGTGTATTCACTGCAGAAGTGGCGGAGACCAAAGTAGCCCAGGTGAACAATTACGCACGAGATAATGAACATCCGTTGCTGTGTACGCTAGAAAAAGCCTGAGACCATCTCCATATAGGAAATAGGTTGTCAGAGCGATAATTGTGGGAGGTGCCAAATGCTCAATCAAGAACTGGAACTCAGTTTAAACATGGCTTTCGCCAGAGCGCGCGAGCACCGTCATGAGTTTATGACCGTCGAGCATCTGTTGCTGGCATTGCTCAGTAACCCGTCGGCCAGAGAGGCACTGGAAGCCTGTTCGGTGGATATCGTGGCTCTGCGTCAGGAACTCGAAGCCTTCATCGAACAAACCACACCGGTGCTGCCAGCCACTGAAGAGGAGCGCGATACCCAACCTACGCTCAGCTTCCAGCGTGTGCTGCAGCGTGCAGTATTCCACGTCCAGTCCTCCGGTCGCAGCGAAGTCGCCGGCGCCAATGTGCTGGTCGCGATTTTCAGCGAGCAGGAGTCACAAGCGGCTTATCTGCTACGGAAACACGAAGTGAGCCGTCTCGATGTGGTGAACTTCATCTCCCATGGTACGCGTAAAGATGAACCCGGCCAGCCGCAGAACAATGCGGAGAATCCGGTTAACGAAGAGCAAGCAGGCGGGGAGGATCGTATGGAAAACTTCACCACCAATCTTAATCAGCTTGCTCGTGTCGGCGGAATCGATCCGCTGATCGGCCGCGATAAAGAGCTGGAGCGTGCCGTACAGGTATTATGCCGTCGTCGTAAGAATAACCCGCTGCTGGTGGGCGAATCGGGCGTAGGTAAAACCGCGATTGCTGAAGGTCTTGCCTGGCGTATTGTGCAGGGCGACGTGCCTGAGGTGATGAAAGAGTGCACCATTTACTCTCTCGACATCGGCTCGCTGCTGGCCGGTACTAAATATCGGGGTGATTTTGAAAAACGCTTCAAAGCGCTGCTGAAACAGCTGGAACAGGACAGCAATAGCATCCTGTTTATTGACGAAATCCATACCATTATCGGTGCCGGTGCGGCATCGGGTGGCCAGGTGGATGCGGCAAACCTGATCAAGCCATTGCTCTCCAGCGGTAAAATCCGCGTGATGGGTTCAACTACTTATCAGGAGTTCAGCAACATCTTTGAGAAAGATCGTGCGCTGGCGCGTCGTTTCCAGAAGATCGATATCACCGAGCCTTCTGTGGAAGAGACCGTGCAGATCCTCAATGGTCTGAAGCCGAAGTACGAAGCGCATCATGACGTGCGCTATACCGCGAAAGCGGTGCGTGCGGCGGTGGAGCTGGCGGTGAAATATATCAACGATCGTCATCTGCCCGATAAGGCAATTGACGTGATTGATGAAGCGGGTGCGCGTGCGCGTTTGGTGCCGGTGAGTAAGCGTAAGAAAACGGTCAATGTCTCTGACATCGAAACGGTGGTGGCGCGTATTGCACGTATTCCCGAGCAGAGCGTGTCACAAACCGATCGTGATACGCTGAAAAATCTCGGTGATCGTCTGAAGATGCTGGTGTTTGGTCAGGATAATGCGATTGAAGCACTGACTGAAGCAATCAAAATGAGCCGTGCTGGTTTGGGGCAGGATCGTAAGCCGGTGGGTTCGTTCCTGTTTGCTGGACCTACGGGTGTGGGTAAAACCGAAGTCACGGTTCAGCTGGCAAAAGCGCTGGGCATTGAGCTGCTGCGTTTTGATATGTCCGAGTATATGGAGCGTCACACCGTTAGCCGTTTGATCGGTGCACCTCCGGGTTACGTCGGCTTCGATCAGGGTGGTTTGCTGACCGATGCGGTGATTAAGCATCCACATGCTGTGGTGTTGCTGGATGAAATCGAGAAAGCACACCCGGATGTGTTCAACCTGCTGCTGCAGGTGATGGACAACGGTATGCTGACCGATAACAACGGCCGCAAAGCAGATTTCCGCAACGTGGTGCTAGTGATGACCACCAATGCTGGCGTGCGTGAAACGGAACGTAAGTCGATTGGCCTGATTCATCAGGACAACAGCACAGACGCGATGGAAGAGATTAAAAAGATCTTTACGCCAGAGTTCCGCAACCGTCTCGATAACATTATTTGGTTCCGTCACCTGTCACAGGAGGTGATTCATCAGGTAGTGGACAAATTTATCGTCGAGTTGCAGGCTCAGCTGGATGCTAAGGGCGTATCGCTTGAAGTGAGTGATGATGCGCGAGATTGGCTGGCTGATAAAGGTTATGACAAAGCGATGGGTGCGCGTCCGATGGCACGTGCCGTCCAGGAAAATCTGAAGAAACCGTTGGCGAATGAACTGCTGTTTGGTTCGCTGGTTGATGGTGGATCGGTGTCAGTCGCGCTGGATAAAGAGAAAAACCAGCTTACTTATCATTTCCTGAGTGCGGAAAAACGTAAAACCGAAGGTACCGTTCACTGATTGTGGCGTAGATATGAAAAAGGCCGGATGCGAATCCGGCCTTTTTTTCGCGCTAAATAAAGGTAACCAACGCGAGGTGTGAACAGTTACTTAGCGACTACGGAAGACAATGCGGCCTTTGCTCAGGTCGTACGGGGTCAACTCGACAGTCACTTTGTCGCCCGTCAGGATGCGGATGTAGTTTTTGCGCATTTTACCGGAGATATGAGCGGTAACCACGTGCCCGTTTTCAAGCTCTACGCGGAACATGGTGTTCGGTAACGTATCCAGTACGGTACCTTGCATTTCAATATTGTCTTCTTTGGCCATCGAATCCTCTGGGTGTACTACCAAACTGTTGAACCGGCAAGATAATGCCGAATTCCATGATTTATGTAAAGAACCGTTGATGATTTTGCCAACGCTTCGCCGTGCGTCGCGCCGTTGCGCGTGCAGTACGGATAAATTAGGGTGTTTTTTGACGTCTGCGGGGGATTAGCGGGCTAAGAATCTGTAGCAATCGGCATCAGGTGCACAATCAAAACAGCTTCGGGAAATGTGTGAGATTCCCAACCTGGCAATTCCGGCTCGCCACAGCGAAGCGCGGACGACATACCAAACTCGCTTATTGTATCACTTTTGTCGGGAATTGTGTGCAAAACATCTGGGAGCAATGTCAAAAAAGGGTTTGTGTTTGCCAGCAATGATCTAAAACGGGTTGCCACGCCAGCGTTTGCACGTACTGTAAGTAATCAACACGCGGAATTTCAACCGCTCCCAGCGATGCAGTATGCGGATTCAGTAACTGGCAATCTATTAACCGCCCATGATGAGCAAGAAAATGCTGCGAGAACACCCAAAGCGCAGTTTTTGAGGCATTTTCCTGGCGACTAAACATCGACTCGCCGCAAAAGATTTGTCCCAGCGCCAATCCATACATGCCACCTACCAGTTGCTGATCGTTCCACACCTCAATCGAATGCGCATGGCCTAATTCGTATAAACGTAACCAGGCGCGTTTCACTTCAAAAGTGATCCAGGTACCTTCCTGGCGATTGCTGGCGCAGCCTTCCAGCACCTGAGGAAAGGCATGATTCATGGTGACACGATAAGGCGATCGCTTATGGAAGCGCGCCATACTGCGGCTGAGATGGAATGATTCCGGCAACATCACTGCGCGAGGATCCGGCGACCACCAAAGTATGGGATCGCCAGGAGAAAACCACGGGAAAATGCCACGCTGATAAGCATTCATTAAACGGGCAGGGGAGAGATCGCCGCCCATCGCCAATAATCCATTTGGCTCGCGCAGTGCCATTTCAGGGGGGGGGAAATTTAATGAATCCCGTGAAAGCTGTATCAGTCTCATTGCATTAATCACACTCAGTGCTGTTGGCTAAGACTATAGCGTAAAGCGCTGATGGAAACGCCAGTAGCGGCCTGCTTTTGAGATTAATTCGGCGTGGGTACCGGATTCAACAATCTGCCCCTGATCCATCACGCAAATACGATCCATTGCGTCTAAACCGGTCAAGCGATGCGTCACCATAATCAACGTTTTACCGCTGCTCACGTGCCGCAACAGCGCAAGAATCTGCTGTTCGGTGCTGGCATCCAAACCTTCGGTGGGCTCATCGAGTAACCATAAATCGCCATCGTGCAGCAATGCACGAGCAATCGCCAGGCGACGCATTTCGCCGCCGGATAGCGGTCGGCCGCCATCACCCATCCATGCATTCAAACCTTCGCTCTGTTCGACAAGCTGTGGCAAACCAACGTGATGCAGCACCTCAACTAACTGCTCATCAGTGGCGTTTGGTTTGGCCAGCAACAAATTATCGCGCAATGTTTGGCTGAACAAATGTACGCGCTGCGTAACGACGCTAATGCGGCTTCGCAACGTTGCTTCATCCCAATCAGCCAGCGCGATGTCATTCAACGTGATTGAGCCTCGTTGTGCTTCCCATCCTCGGGTAATCAGGGCTAACAGACTCGATTTGCCGCAGCCAGTCGGCCCAAGGAGTGCCACATGTTCGCCAGCACGAAGTGATAAGGAGAAATGCTGTAATACGGGTTCTGGACGTTGCGGATAGCTGAAGCAGATGTTTTCCAGTTTTAAGTGAATACCCGCAGCGCTTTCAACCTTAACGCTGGGGAAACGAATGGCTGCGGGTTGTTCAATGATCTCCTGCACGCGCTGTGCAGCGCCGCTCACCTGCGCCAGAGGCAGAAAGGCGGCGGCAACCGGTGCAAGGGCTTCAAAGGCCGCTAATCCACAGAATACAAACAGCGCAATCAGTGCACCTGGAGCAGAATTATCGCCTACGCCGTTGGCAGAAATCCACAGCAGAAGCGTGACCGTAGCTCCACTGATCAGCATTAACAGACTTTGCGCCAGCGCCTGCAAACGATGCTGCCGGCGTTGTGCCTGTTGCCAGCGGAACTCTTCTAGATTGAGATGTTTGCGCCATAGCTGCGCTGCGCCATAGATCTTCAGCTCAGATAATCCGGTAAGCCAATGTGTTAATTGCATGCGCCAGCGGGATTGATGTTGCGCAATTTGATGTCCAGATGCCGTACCTAAACGCCAGAAAAGCGGTGGCATAAGTAGCAGCGTAAGTAGCATGACGCCTCCCAACAGCAGTGCTAACGGGACATCCAGCAGGGCTAAACCGCAGGTGACGACCACGATGACGACGGCTGCGCCAACCAGGGGGGAAATCACCCGCAGATAAAGGTGATCTAGCGTATCCACATCGCTGACGAAGCGGTTCAGTAATTCACCCTGACGAAAACGCGCTAACTGTTCAGGTGCCAACGCAATAAGTTTGCTGAAGGTGAATACCCGCAAATGTTGTAGTACGCGGAAGGTGGCATCATGGCTTACCAAACGCTCAAAATAGCGTGCTGCCGTCCGCGTGATAGCCGCGCCTCGCACGCCTGCGGCAGGCAGCATGTAATTGAAGCTGTAAAGTCCAGCGACACCCGCCAGGGAAGATGCGGCGAGAAACCAGCCTGATAGCGTTAGTAGTCCAATGCTAGCGAGTAAGGTGACGATCGCGAGAATAATGCCAAGTCCCAGTCGCCACGGGTGACGACGAAAAAGACGCAGAAAGGGCAATAAGCTGTTCATCATGCGATCTCCTTCAGACGATGTTTAACCATTTGGCGTAACGGTCCATCCTGTGCAATCAACTGCTGCCAATGACCTTGCTGGATCAACTGCCCCGCCTGCATGACCCACACTTCGTCCCAGTTCTCCAGATCGTTAAGTTGATGGGTGATCATGAGCGTGGTCTGTTGTGATGCCGCCTCGTGTAATGCGTTGATAACGTGTTGTTCACTTTGACTATCAAGGCCAGATCCGGGCTCATCAAGCAGCAACAGTTGCGCGGGTTTAAGTAGCGCACGCGCAACAGCAACACGCTGCGCCTGACCAACGGAAAGGCCAATTCCTCCATCGCCCAGAACGGTATCTAATCCTTGTGGCAGACGGTCTAAAAACTCAGTTACTCCCGCTTTCTGAAGCACAGCTTTAAGCGTGACGTCATCCACATGGTTGTTCAGCAGCAAGTTTTCACGCAGCGTTAAGGCAGGTAAATGCGGATTTTGTCCTACCCATGCGAGATGGTGTTGCCAGCTATCGCGATTGATCTCCCGCAGTTCCTGACCATTTATCCACAGAGAACCCTGGTAAGGCAGGAAGCCGAGCAGTACGTTCATCAACGCCGTTTTCCCGGCACCGCTTTGTCCTACCAAGGCGACACGCTTACCAGCAGCAAGGGTGAAATTCAGCGGCTGCGATAATGCTTCACCTCTGGCGGTCATCACGACCAAATTCTTCGCCTGTATCACCAGCGGTGCAGCGAGGGAAAGCACAGTCGAATCTTGTTCAGTAGCGGCATCGGGGCTTTCGCGGAGAAACTGATCCAGCGCATCTGCTCCACCAATCGCCTGGGCTTTAGCGTGATAGAAGGTGCCTAAATCGCGCAAGGGTTGGAAAAACTCCGGTGCCAAAATCAACGCCAGGAATCCGGCAAAGAGCGTTACGCCGGTACTGTAATGGCCAAAATTTAATTCGCCAAGATAGGAGAAGCCGAAATAGACCGCCACGACCGCTATCGCCAGAGAAGCGAAAAACTCCAGCACGGCGGAGGAGAGGAAAGCCAGGCGCAACACTTCCATGGTGCGCTGGCGGAAATCTGTAGTGCTATTGGCGATTGCCTGCTCTTCGGCGGCGGCACGATGGAACAGGCGCAGCGTTTCACGACCCCGCAAACGATCGTAGAAATCGCCGCTAAGCCTTGCCAGGGCCAGGAAGTTACGACGATTCGCATCCGCTGCCCCCATACCGACCATTGCCATAAACAGCGGAATGAGCGGCGCGGTCACGAGTAGAATCAGCCCGGCTGCCCAATTGATTGGGAATAGGGCAATCAAAATGGCCAGCGGAATAAAGATAGCGAGTGACATTTGCGGCAAATAGCGCGCGTAATATTCCTGCATCTCTTCGATTTGTTCGAGCAGCAGTGTAGCCCAGCTACCAGCGGGCTTGCCCTGTATCCAGGCGGGGCCTAATGCATTGAGCCGATCCAGCACCTGCTGACGTAGCGCACGACGAATCGCGACGCCAGCACGATGCCCTGCCATTTCGCGTGCATAGTGCAAACCTGCTCGTAGAACAAAACACAGCAGTAATAGCAGGAAATCGTTGAGAAGCGTTGCGCGAGGCTGTTGTGCCACAATCAGATTTTGTAAAAGCGACGCCAGTAGCCAGGCTTGCGCGATAATCACTAATGCGCCAGCAAAACCCAACAGTGAAGCCACGCGTAAGCTGCGCGCACCATGATGCCGTTGCTGACGAAGCCAGCGGAGAAGTTCTTGTTGCCGTGATTTGTTCATGCGATGCCGTTTGGTAACTCAAAAGAGATATGAATCCCGGATGAAAACCCAGCAATGTCGGGCGCCTGAACTGTAGCATGCAGGTAACAAAAAAGGCGACCAAAACTGGCCGCCTCGTAGCGATTATGATCAGGTTATTAACAACTTACTTATCGTTTTTAACCAAGCCATCGAGGAAACGTTCGGCATCCAGTGCTGCCATACAACCGGTGCCAGCGGAAGTGATCGCCTGGCGATAGATATGGTCCATAACATCACCGGCAGCGAACACCCCAGGAATACTGGTTTGCGTGGCATTGCCGTGCAAGCCGGACTGCACTTTGATATAGCCATTTTCTAAATCCAGCTGACCATCAAAAATCGCAGTATTTGGGCTGTGGCCGATGGCGACAAAGAGGCCCGCGACGTCGAGGGACTCTGGTGCCTCGCCTTGAGTCGACAGCAGTTTTACCCCCGTTACGCCCATTTGATCGCCAACCACTTCGTCGAGTGTACGGTTGGTGTGCAAAACGATATTGCCACTGCGTACTTTTTCCATCAGACGATCGATGAGAATTTTTTCGGCGCGGAAGCTATCGCGCCGGTGAATCAGATGTACTTCAGCAGCGATATTTGCCAGATAGAGGGCTTCCTCAACCGCGGTGTTACCCCCGCCTATCACGGCAACTTTCTGATTGCGATAGAAGAAACCATCGCAGGTGGCGCAGGCTGAGACGCCTTTACCTTTGAAGGCCTCTTCAGAAGGTAAGCCGAGATAGCGTGCTGATGCGCCTGTCGCAATGATCAACGCGTCCGCGGTGTATTCTCCGCTATCTCCCACCAGACGGAACGGGCGGTTCTGTAGATCAACGGTATGGATATGGTCAAAAATGATCTCGGTGTTGAACTTTTCGGCATGCTCTTGCATGCGTTCCATCAGCGCTGGCCCCGTCAGGTCGTTGGGATCACCCGGCCAGTTTTCTACGTCGGTAGTGGTGGTGAGCTGGCCGCCTTTTTCCAGTCCGGTAATTAAAACCGGGTTCAGATTAGCGCGCGCTGCATAAACCGCAGCGGTATAACCGGCAGGACCGGAGCCCAGAATGAGCAGCTTACTGTGTTTGGCCGTACTCATACGTTCCTCAATATTTTTGACAACATAGTTTTTGATTGTAGGGAAATTAACGCTGCAAAAAAAGGTTTCAGCAATTTTGTTAACAATCACTGCAAATGGCGTAGACGATGAGCGGAGATTCTGCACGCGCGTTGCGCTAAAAGGGGGCAATGCTCGGCAATTAGTGGTGCAGCAGCATAAAAATTCTCATTTAAAAACAGCAACCCAGATCTCTATCTGGCATCTTGTACTGAATTTGGATGTTTTACTTTGACAATCGCCTGCGCTTTTGCGAAAACATTGGGAGAAGCAGAGAATATTTAGCGATTCGAAACAGAATTTCCTTTCTGTTTTGGGCTTTTTAGCCGAATAAACTCAGCCTGACATTGGTAATGACGCATGGTGTGGACAGACAACATGCGTCATACGGATGGATGCATCACTGCACAGGCTTAATGTCTTCACTTCAGTAAGGCCCTGAACAATGAGCGTTTTCAGGGTGTGGCAGGTAAAGGGAAGGAATTAAGAGAGACAATAATAATGGTAGACAATAAGAAACGCCCCGGAAAAGATTTAGATCGTATCGACAGAAATATTCTGAATGAGCTGCAGAAAGACGGTCGTATTTCCAATGTCGAGCTATCGAAACGGGTTGGATTATCGCCGACACCTTGTCTTGAGCGCGTGCGTCGCCTGGAGCGTCAGGGCTTCATTCTGGGTTACACCGCTCAGCTCAACCCACATTATCTGGACGCTTCACTGCTGGTATTCGTTGAGATTACTCTGAATCGTGGCGCGCCTGATGTGTTTGAACAATTTAACGCCGCAGTGCAAAAACTTGAGGAAACTCAAGAGTGTCACCTGGTTTCAGGTGACTTTGACTACCTGCTGAAAACGCGCGTACCTGATATGTCCGCCTATCGTAAGCTGCTGGGTGAAACCTTGCTACGCCTGCCGGGCGTAAACGACACCCGTACCTACGTGGTGATGGAAGAGGTCAAACAGAGCAATCGTCTGGTGATTAAAACCCGGTAGTGCAGGGCAGGTGCAAAGCTTGCAGGATTTCGGTACACTCCTGTGAATTCATACAGGACCAGCGTCGGGCATGCCCGACGTTGTTGCCTTCTTAATTTACAGGCACCTGGAGAGTTCTCTTGAGCCAGGAATATACAGAAGATAAAGATGTTTCGTTACAACCGCTGAGCAGTGGACGTCGTCTGCTGGAAGCGTTGCTCATTCTTGTGGCCTTGTTCGCCATCTATTTGATGGTGTCGCTGGTTAGTTTTAACCCTTCAGATCCAAGCTGGTCACAAACCGCATGGCACGAGCCCATCCATAATCTGGGTGGCAGCGTCGGCGCATGGCTGGCAGATACGCTGTTATTCATTTTCGGCGTGATGGCCTACGCCATTCCTCCGGTCATTATTGGTCTTTGTTGGATCACTTTCCGTCAGCGTGACCGCCAGGATTACATCGACTACTTTGCCGTTGGTCTGCGCCTGATTGGTGTGCTGGCATTAGTCGTGACGACTTGCGGTCTTGCTGCGCTGAACGTCGATGACATCTGGTATTTTGCCTCAGGCGGCGTTATTGGCAGCCTGGTAAGCAATGCCATGGCACCCTGGTTTAGTTCAGCGGGCGGCACGCTGACGCTGCTGTGTGTATGGGCGGCAGGCATCACGCTGTATACCGGTTGGTCCTGGCTGACTATCGCTGAAAGAATCGGCGGTGTCGTGATGGGTGTTCTGACGTTTGCCAGTAATCGCTCACGACATGAAGAACCGTGGCAGGAAGAGGAGTATGACGACGAGGAGCAGTCTGATGATGTGCCGGTTTCATTGCCTGCAGCTCAGTTTGAAAGCGCAGACGATGATGTATTGTTGGCGAAACCCCGCAAAATTAGCGAACCCGTTATAGAAGCGTTAGGTGATGATCCGCTGCTGGCCAAAGCCAGTGCCGCAACTGCCGCTGCGATTGCTGTCACCACGCAAGCCGCACAACAAGCGCCAGCAGCCGCGCAGCCAGGGAACAGCGCGTCCGTAGAACCTGCACCTGTACCACGTTCTGTTGAACCCGTGCCAGCGTCGACTTTTGCTCCCGAGCCCGTTACTGCGACACCGGAACCGGTCGTGCAATCCTCGACGCCGCGTTATCGCTTCGAAGTGCCAAATGAACCGGTGCCTTCACCCTTTTCGCCTGCCGAGGATGACGAAGGCCCAAGCATGGGCAACTGGCAGGATGCAGCCCCGTCTTCAGCGCCATTAAATACCGCCGCTGCCGCATCATTGGCCGCGGGGGCGATAAAAACGGCGTCATCAACTTCGGCCTACTCGCCAGCATTTGATATCGTGCCCGAGCGTGATTACAACCCGCAAGTGAAGCAGGGCATTGGCCCAGAATTGCCGCGTCCGAACAAAGTCAAATTACCAACGCGTCGTGAATTGGCGTCGTATGGTATTAAGCTGCCTTCACAACGTATGGCGGAAGAGCAGGCAAAAGAAGCTGAACAGCAGCAGCCTGAGGTGACGGCCAGCTATAGCGCGACGTCGCATGAGGATGATGTTGCGTTACAGGAAGCGCAATTGCGTGAGGCCTTCCAGTCTCAGCAGCAGAATCGTTATGGTGAAAGCTGGCAGAATGTGGCTGAGCCCGAAGATGAAGATGCGTTGCAGCAAGCGCAACTTGCTCGTCAGTTTGCCGATCAGCAGCAGCAACGCTATAACGAACCTGCGGAAAAGGAGACTCCAGTCTTTAATCTGGATACGTCTTCTGCCTTTGATTTCTCACCAATGAAAGATTTGGTTGATGATAGCCCAAGCGAGCCGCTGTTCACGCTTTCTGCAGCTCCAGAGGCTGAAGAGCCAGCGCATTGGCAGCAACCTGAGCCGTCACAACCTAAACCGATGCCTTCATTGAGTGAAGAAAGCAGCCCCTGGTCTTCGCCCGAGCAGGAAGCGTATTCTGCGCCGGCGGCCCCCGTAAAACCTGCCGCGCCGGTTCAGGACAGTTTGTTCCACCCGTTCCTGGTTCGCCATGAGCAGCCGCTGGAAAGACCGTCTACGCCGCTGCCAACATTGGATTTGCTCACGCCGCCGCCATCAGAGGAAGAACCCGTTGATATGTTTGCGCTCGAGCAAACGGCGCGTTTGGTTGAAGCGCGACTGGCCGATTATCGTGTGAAGGCCGAAGTCGTTGGTATTTCACCGGGCCCAGTAATTACCCGTTTCGAACTCGATTTGGCGCCGGGCGTTAAGGCTTCACGCATCTCAAATCTGTCGCGAGACCTGGCCCGCTCACTCTCTGCCGTCGCAGTACGCGTAGTGGAAGTGATCCCCGGTAAACCTTACGTTGGGCTTGAGTTGCCTAATAAACATCGTCAAACCGTTTATCTGCGCGAAGTGCTGGATTGCCCTAAGTTCCGTGAAAATCCTTCTCCGCTTGCGGTGGTGTTGGGTAAAGACATCGCTGGCCAGCCGGTCGTGGCTGATTTGGCGAAAATGCCTCACTTACTGGTTGCTGGTACTACCGGTTCCGGTAAATCAGTGGGCGTTAACACCATGATCATCAGTATGTTGTATAAAGCTACCCCGGAAGAGGTGCGCTTTATCATGATCGACCCCAAAATGCTGGAGTTGTCAGTCTATGAAGGCATTCCGCATCTGCTGACCGAAGTCGTTACCGATATGAAAGATGCGGCGAATGCGCTGCGCTGGAGTGTGGGTGAGATGGAGCGTCGCTATAAGCTGATGTCAGCATTGGGCGTGCGTAACCTTGCGGGTTACAACGAAAAGATTGAGCAAGCTGCAGCGATGGGCCGACCAATCCCCGATCCATTCTGGAAGCCGGGCGATAGTATGGATACCACGCCACCGGTACTGGAAAAACTGCCGTACATTGTGGTGTTGGTCGATGAATTTGCCGATCTGATGATGGCCGTGGGTAAGAAAGTCGAGGAGTTGATTGCTCGTCTGGCACAGAAAGCGCGTGCGGCGGGTATTCACTTGGTGCTGGCGACGCAGCGTCCTTCAGTTGACGTCATCACCGGTCTGATCAAAGCCAACATTCCAACACGTATTGCCTTTACAGTTTCCAGTAAGATTGATTCACGCACCATTCTTGATCAGGGTGGCGCGGAATCACTGTTGGGGATGGGTGACATGCTCTACATGCCGCCTAACTCCTCCATGCCTGTGCGTGTGCACGGTGCGTTTGTACGCGATCAGGAAGTGCATGCAGTGGTTCAGGACTGGAAAGCACGTGGTCGTCCGCAGTACATCGAGAGTATCACCGCCGGTGAAGAGAGCGAGGGCGCTGCGGGTGGGATGATGGGCGATGAAGAGTTAGATCCGCTGTTCGACCAGGCCGTCTCTTTCGTGGTGGAAAAACGGCGTGCATCAATCTCCGGAGTTCAGCGCCAATTCCGCATTGGTTATAACCGTGCAGCGCGCATCATCGAGCAGATGGAAGCGCAAGGCATTGTTTCTGAACCAGGACACAATGGTAACCGCGAAGTGCTTTCGCCGCCGCCACACGAGATGTAATTTCTGCGTACAGTTGTTTGCTCATGGGCCAGTTAACGCTGGCCCATTGTTTATCTGTTGGTCGATCCCCATATTTTCGGGAGCTTTCGGCTTTTTCTCCTGTCGAAGAGACAGGGCGGCAACTACGTTTAATGTTGTAAGTGTCGGGAAACAATGAATAAGGAATCGAATCAGATGAAATTACGCGTTATTGCCTGCGGCCTATTGGCCAGTTTTGTTTCCGCTTCAGCTTTGGCGGATGCGTCTAGCGATTTACAACAGCGTCTAAATAAAGTGAACAGCTTCCACGCCAGCTTTAGTCAGAAAGTGACTGATGGCAGCGGTGCGAATGTGCAGGACGGTGAAGGCGAACTTTGGGTCAAACGCCCGAGTCTGTTTAACTGGCACATGACTGCGCCAGACGAAAGCGTAATTATTTCTGATGGTAAGAATCTGTGGTTCTATAATCCATTCGTTGAGCAAGCGAGTGTCAGCCTGCTGCAAAATGCCGCGAGTAATACCCCGTTTATGCTTATTGCTCGTAATCAGCCAAGTGACTGGAAGCAATACAATATCTCGCAGAAAGGCGATAACTTCGAGCTGACCCCAAAAAGTAGTGACGGCAATCTTAAGCAGTTCACTATCAATGTTACCTCCTCCGGCACAATCAATAAGTTCAGTGCTGTTGAGCAAGATGGTCAGCACAGCGATTATCAGCTAAAAAGTCAGAATAATGGCGCAATTAGCCCGGATAAATTCACCTTTACTCCGCCAAAAGGAGTAACGGTGGACGATCAACGACAATGAGGTAATGGTGAGTAATCTGTCTCTGGATTTTGCCCCATCAAATGAGTTTCAACCGCTGGCCGCACGCATGCGGCCGGCTACGTTGCAACAATATATTGGGCAGCAGCATCTGCTGGCGCCTGGCAAACCACTGCCGCGCGCCATTGAGGCAGGACATCTGCATTCAATGATTTTATGGGGACCACCAGGGACAGGTAAAACAACGCTCGCAGAAATTATTGGTCATTATGGCAAAGCCGATGTGGAGCGCATCTCTGCCGTGACCTCTGGTGTCAAAGAGATACGTGAAGCCATTGAGCGAGCACGTCAAAATCGACAGGTGGGACGGCGTACTATTCTGTTTGTCGATGAAGTGCATCGCTTCAATAAAAGCCAGCAGGATGCTTTCCTTCCACACATCGAAGACGGCACGATAACCTTTATTGGTGCCACGACAGAAAACCCCTCATTTGAGCTGAACTCGGCGCTGCTTTCGCGTGCGCGCGTATATTTACTCAAATCTCTTACCACGGCCGACATTGAGCAGGTTTTGCTGCAAGCCATGCAAGATGACGATCGCGGTTACGGTAAGAGCGATATTCTGCTACCGGATAATACGCGTCGCATGATTGCCGAGCTGGTGAACGGTGATGCACGGCGTGCGTTGAACACGCTGGAAATGATGGCGGATATGGCAGAGAACAATGCGCAAGGCCAGCGTGAACTAACGCCACAACTGCTCAATGAAGTATCAGGTGAAAGGGCGGCGCGCTTTGATAATAAAGGCGACCGTTTCTACGATTTGATTTCCGCCTTGCATAAATCTGTTCGTGGCTCTGCACCGGATGCTGCGCTTTATTGGTATGCCCGTATCATCACTGCAGGTGGCGATCCTCTGTATGTCGCACGTCGTTTGCTGGCTATCGCTTCGGAAGATGTCGGCAACGCCGATCCACGAGGCATGCAGGTTGCGCTTGCTGCCTGGGATTGCTTCACTCGCGTTGGTCCTGCTGAAGGCGAGCGAGCTATTGCACAGGCTATTGTTTACCTCGCCAGCGCCCCCAAAAGTAATGCCGTTTACACCGCTTTCAAAGCAGCGATGCGTGATGCGCGCGAATTTCCAGATTATGATGTGCCGGAACATTTACGCAATGCTCCAACCAAGTTGATGAAAGAGATGGGACTGGGCAAAGAGTATCGCTACGCACATGATGAAACCAACGCCTATGCGGCCGGGGAAGTCTATTTTCCACCTGAAATGGCTAAGACGCGATATTACCAACCTACCAATCGCGGGCTTGAAGGAAAAATTGGTGAAAAACTCGCCTGGCTCGCTGAGCAGGATCAAAATAGCCCGATAAAACGCTACCGCTGATAAACACCTTACGGTAAGGTGAGCAAGGATTTCATTGCATTCCATAGGGATGCGTCCCGCCTTTCATTCAATCAACCTTTTATTACACAGGATTAGCATGCTCGATCCCAACCTGCTGCGTAATGAGCCAGACGCAGTCGCAGAAAAACTGGCACGCCGAGGATTCAAACTGGATGTGGAAACGTTACGTTCGCTCGAAGAGCGTCGTAAAGTCTTGCAGGTAGAAACTGAAAATCTACAGGCTGAGCGTAACTCCCGATCCAAATCCATCGGTCAGGCCAAAGCACGTGGGGAAGATATCGAGCCGCTGCGTCAGGAAGTGAACGCACTAGGCGAACGCCTGGATGCGGCTAAAGCAGAACTGGATGTCCTGCAGAATGAAATTCGTGATTTTGCTCTCGCGTTGCCAAATTTGCCGGTTGATGAAGTTCCACTGGGTAAAGATGACAGCGAGAATCAGGAAATCAGCCGTTGGGGACAGCCGCGTCAGTTTGATTTCCCGGTAAAAGATCACGTCGAGCTGGGTGAAGCCGCCAAAGGCCTGGATTTTGCCGCAGCGGTAAAACTGACCGGCTCACGTTTCATTGTGATGCAAGGGCAAATCGCGCGTCTGCATCGTGCGCTGAGCCAATTTATGCTGGATCTTCATACGCAGCAGCACGGTTATCTCGAAACCTATGTTCCGTATCTGGTGAATCAGGAAACGTTATTTGGTACCGGGCAGTTGCCCAAGTTTGGTGAAGACCTGTTCCACACCAAACCTTTGGGTGAAGAAGCGGGAAGCAGTAATTATGCTCTGATCCCAACGGCGGAAGTGCCACTGACTAATCTGGTGCGTGATGAGATTGTTGAGGAAGAAGCGCTGCCAATTAAACTCACCGCACACACGCCATGCTTCCGTTCAGAAGCGGGCTCATACGGACGTGATACGCGTGGTTTAATTCGTATGCACCAGTTCGACAAAGTTGAGATGGTGCAGATTGTTGCGCCTGAAACCTCAATGGATGCACTCGAAGAGCTAGTCGGCCATGCAGAGAAAGTGCTGCAGCTGCTGAATCTACCTTACCGCAAAGTGTTGCTATGTACGGGCGATATGGGCTTTGGTTCAGCCAAAACATACGACCTGGAAGTGTGGTTACCTGCGCAGGATACCTATCGCGAAATCTCATCATGTTCCAACATGGGTGATTTCCAGGCGCGCCGTATGCAGGCGCGCTGCCGCAGTAAAACCGACAAAAAGCCACGTTTGTTGCATACCCTTAACGGTTCAGGCTTAGCGGTTGGCCGTACCTTGGTTGCGGTGCTGGAAAATTATCAGCAAGCTGATGGCCGTATTGAGGTACCTGAAGTGTTGCGCCCCTACATGGGTGGCCTGGAATTTGTAGGCTAATTAACACTCTGATATACAAACCCGGCAATGCCGGGTTTTTTTATAACTTAAGCGGTAAAATAATTATTTTTTAGTCGAAATTAATCACAAATAAACGTTATCGACATTATTTGCATGCCAATGGCTAAAAACACTAAATTCAAGTAGATAGATATCCACTCAAGACCGTTCTTATCTCTTCTAACCTGCTGAAGATAAGAAAAATAAATTGTTCCGCAGCAAATCGTGCTGCGACTATTTTTTGCACGTTGACTTTACATTAGCGGATGGCAAACTGCGCGCAATTATCTTCATCTCTTTTGGTTTTACTCCCTATGTCAACCTGGTCGCGCCCCGTCGTTTTGCTGCTCTGTGGCTTAATGCTTATGACGGTGTCTATCGCTGTGCTCAATACGCTGGTACCGCTATGGCTTACTCACGATCTGCTGCCAACCTGGCAAGTCGGTATGGCGAGCTCATCGTATTACACCGGTAATTTGCTGGGCACTCTGTTGGCTGGCTGGTTGATCAATCGTTATGGTTTTAATCGCTGCTTCTATCTGGCCAGTGTTCTGTTTGCCTTGGCGACCATGGGTATGGTGCTGCTTGATGGGTTCTACAGCTGGACGATGCTGCGTTTCACCGCAGGTGTAGGTTGTGCATTGATTTGGGTTGTCGTGGAAAGTGCTTTGTTGTGCTGCGGTACCGTACGTAATCGGGGCCAACTGCTCGCTGCTTACATGATCATCTACTATCTGGGAACTGTCGCTGGCCAGTTGCTGGTCAGCCGTGTCTCTACAGAGCTGCTGCATGTTATTCCGTGGGTTACTGCTCTGATTATCTGTGCTGTATTACCGGTGGTTTTTGTACAGGTTACTGTCACTGCGGCAACCGAAGAGGCATCAACTGGGCGCATCTGGATTATGCTGCGCCGTCGCAGTTCTCGTTTAGGAATTAATGGCTGCATCATTTCCGGTATCGTTCTGGGTTCTTTATATGGCCTGATGCCACTTTATCTGTCTCATCAGGGCATGAGCGATGCTACCGTCGGTTATTGGATGGCGCTGCTAGTCAGCTCAGGCATTATTGGCCAATGGCCGGTTGGACGTCTTGCCGACCGTTTCGGACGTCTGATGGTACTGCGCGTGCAGGTTTTTGTGGTCATTTTGGGGGCTATCGCCATGCTTAGCGGTGCCGCGATGGCACCGGCGCTGTTCGTACTCGGTCTGGCTGGCTTTACGCTCTATCCGGTGGCGATGTCATGGGCATGTGAAACTGTGGCCCACCATGAGCTGGTGGCGATGAATCAGGCCTTACTCTTCAGCTATACCGTAGGAAGCTTAGTGGGACCCGGGATGACCGCGCTGCTGATGCAGAATTACTCTGATCGTCTACTGTTTGTGATGATTGCTGCTGTCGCGCTGGTTTATTTGGTTATGCTGTTGCGTAAGGCCGATCATCAGGCAACGCCCGTTGCCCATGCGTAACGTAATCAACATATTAAAAAGGGGAGCCAATGTGGCTCCCCTTTTATTATACGTTTAGTACATCACTTCGTGACCGTAGCTGGCGAGAATATTCTTTACTCGCTCCATAGTTTCTTTGCTCGGCGGCTTAACGCCGTCTAACTTGTACTCTTCACCCATGGCAATCCATTTGTGTTTGCCTAATTCGTGGTAGGGAAGGAGTTCAATCTTTTCGATGTTATCCATATCTTTGGTGAACTCGCCCAGACGGTGAACAGAATCATCATCATCGGAGTAACCGGGTACGACGACAAAACGAATCCAGGTGCGCTTACCCTTCTTCTGCAAATAACGTGCAAAATCCAGGGTGCGATGATTGGAAACACCGACCAGAATCTGATGCACATCATCGTTAATCTGTTTCAGGTCGAGCATCACTAAATCAGTGGCTTCCAGAAGTTCATCGATTACAGGGTCGTAACGGCGAACAAAGCCATTCGTGTCCAGGCAAGTATGGATCCCTTCTGCCTGGCAGGCGCGAAACCAGTCTCGTACAAATTCGGCTTGTAAAATCGCCTCACCACCTGATGCCGTAACGCCACCGCCTGATGCATTCATAAAGTGACGATAGGAGAGGACATCCTTCATCAACTCATCAACGGTGATTTCCTTACCGCCATGCGTATCCCAGGTGTCGCGATTATGGCAGTAAAGGCAGCGCATCAGACAGCCCTGGAAAAAGGTGATAAAACGGATGCCTGGGCCGTCAACGGTACCGCAGGATTCAAAAGAGTGGATACGACCGATGGTTGACATTGCGATGTATTCTCCAGGTAAGCCTGAGTATCAGGCAGCACAATCTTTGTTGTGCTTAAAGTGAAAGTCGATTTTGCCAGATTGCCGGAACAAGCAAGCTGGCAAAACAGACTTGTGAAGAAAAGGCCCCCGCAGGAGCCTTTAAATCTTAGCGAAAAGCGATTACAACGACTGAGTGAAAGTACGAGTAATTACATCTTTCTGCTGCTCTTTAGTGAGCGAGTTGAAGCGAACAGCGTAACCAGATACACGGATGGTTAACTGAGGATAGTTCTCAGGATGTTCCATTGCATCCAGCAACATCTCACGGTTCATCACGTTGACGTTAAGGTGCTGGCCGCCCTCAATGTTGGCTTCGTGATGGAAATAACCATCCATCAGGCCAGCAAGGTTGGTTTTACGCACGTTATCATCTTTACCCAGCGCATTTGGCACGATGGAGAAGGTATAAGAGATACCGTCTTTAGCGTAAGCGAACGGCAGTTTCGCGACTGAAGTCAGTGATGCAACGGCACCTTTCTGGTCACGACCATGCATTGGGTTAGCACCTGGTCCGAATGGCGCACCAGCACGGCGGCCATCTGGGGTATTACCGGTTTTCTTGCCGTAAACCACGTTAGAAGTAATGGTCAGTACCGACTGGGTTGGAACCGCGTTACGGTAGGTTTGCAGTTTCTGAATTTTCTTCATGAAACGTTCAACCAGATCGCAAGCCATGTCATCAACACGCGAGTCATTGTTACCGAACTGCGGATATTCGCCTTCAATTTCGAAGTCTACCGCTAAGCCATCAGCATCACGGATGGTTTTAACTTTGGCATACTTAATTGCAGACAGGGAATCAGCCGCAACCGATAGGCCAGCGATACCACAGGCCATGGTGCGATAGACGTCGCGGTCATGCAGCGCCATGAGTGAAGCTTCATAGCTGTACTTATCGTGCATGTAGTGAATGATGTTCAGGGAAGTGACGTACTGTTTCGCCAGCCAATCCATGAAATGATCCAGGCGAGCCATTACGGTATCGTAATCGAGCACTTCGTCAGTGATTGGCGCTTCTTTCGGGCCAACCTGCATTTTCAGTTTCTCATCCACACCGCCGTTGATTGCGTACAGCAGTGTTTTTGCCAGGTTGGCACGCGCACCGAAGAATTGCATCTGTTTGCCGACAATCATCGGGCTCACACAGCAGGCGATAGCATAGTCATCGTTATCAAAATCAGGACGCATCAGGTCATCATTTTCATACTGCAATGAAGAGGTATCGATGGAGACTTTTGCTGCGTATTTTTTAAAGTTAACCGGCAGTTTTTCTGACCACAGAATGGTCATGTTAGGTTCCGGAGATGGACCCATAGTGTACAGCGTGTTCAGGAAACGGAAGGTACTTTTGGTGACCAGCGTACGGCCATCTACGCCCATGCCTGCCAGCGATTCTGTCGCCCAGATTGGGTCACCTGAGAACAGCTCATCGTATTCAGGGGTACGCAGGAAACGCACCATACGCAGTTTCATCACCAGATGGTCAATCAGTTCCTGTGCAGCTTCTTCGGTGAGCTTACCTGCTTGAATATCGCGATCGATGTAAACATCAAGGAAAGTGGATACGCGACCAAAGGACATTGCCGCACCGTTCTGCGATTTCACTGCCGCCAGGTAGCCGTAATAGGTCCACTGTACTGCTTCTTGTGCGTTCGTGGCTGGCAGAGAGATATCCGAACCATATTTTGCCGCCATCTCTTTAATCTGGCCCAGCGCACGATGCTGTTCAGAGATCTCTTCACGCAAACGGATGGTGGCTTCCAGATTAACGCCATTCTCCATGTCACTTTGCAGTGAATTGAACTGCGCTACCTTATCTTTCATCAGGTAGTCGATGCCGTACAGCGCAACGCGACGATAGTCACCAATGATACGGCCACGGCCATAAGCATCTGGCAAGCCGGTCAATACACCTGATTTACGGCAGCGCATGATATCTGGAGTATAAACATCGAAAACACCCTGGTTATGGGTTTTACGATAATCTGTAAAGACTTTTTTCAGCGCTGGGTCCAGCTCGCGGCCATAAACCTTACAGGAACCTTCAACCATTTTGATGCCGCCAAACGGTATGATGGCACGTTTAAGAGGCGCTTCAGTTTGCAGACCGACGATTTTTTCCAGCGATTTGTTAATGTAACCGGCGTCGTGAGAAGTAATGGTTGATGCCAGGTCGGTATCAAAATCAACCGGAGCATGGGTGCGGTTCTCAATTTTGATGCCTTCAAGCACGCTATCCCACAATTTAGTGGTTGCCGGAGTCGCACCGGCCAGGAAGGACTCATCGCCTTCATACGGTGTGTAGTTTTTCTGGATAAAATCACGGACGTTGACACTATTCTGCCATTCGCCGGCGCTAAATCCTTCCCAGGCTGACGCCATTTTTTCATTCAGTTCGGACATGATATACCTGCCTTATTTAGGGAGACTTTGACGATGGCGCGCTAACTCAGCACGCCCGTATCAATTAATTAATGCACCGACTCATTGCCACGCAGATAGATTACCCAGTAGGTCAAACCGACGAGCAATCCTCCGCCAATAATGTTGCCGATGGTCACTGGAATGAGGTTGTTAAGAATAAAATCGCTAATACTGAGTGCTGGAAATTGTGCTGCACTTGCCCCGGCCATTTGCCAGAACTCAGGGCTGGCAAAATCACGAATAACAATGGCCATCGGAATCAGGAACATGTTGGCGATACTGTGTTCGAAGCCAGAAGCAACAAACATCGCGACGGGTAAGATCATCGCGAACATCTTATCCATTAAGCTGCGGCCGGAATAACTCATCCAGACAGCCAGACAAACCAATAGGTTAGCCAGCGTACCAAGACAGACAGCTTCAATAAAGGTGTGATGCATTTTATGGTCGGCCGTTTGCAGAACATTTAAGCCCCAGGCTCCATTCGCCACCATGTGTTCACCAGCGAACCAAATTAGCGCCACGAAGAACAACGCGCCAAACAGGTTGCCGACATAGACGTTTAACCAATGTCGACCCAGTTGCAGCCAGGTAATACGTCCGCTAGCTTTAGCCACCACGATCAGTACGGTCGAGGTGAAGAGATCCGCACCGCATACAACGACCAACATTAAACCTAATGAAAAACACACACCGCCGATGAGCTTGGCTATACCATAGGGTATCGCTCCACTACCGGTTGTCGCAGTGATGTAGAAAACAAAAGCAATTGAAATAAATACGCCAGCAGTGATGGCCAGGAAGAAAGTGGTTAAAGGGTGTTTTGTTGCTTTATAAATGCCGGCCTCTTCTGCAACTTTCGCCATGGCTGCCGGTAATAATGAATTAAAAGGGTTGTCAGCTTTCACACTAACGCTCTCCAAAAATTGCCTGTAAAGATACTAACAAAGGAGTATAGGTCAGAAATTGACATGGATCATATTTGCCCGAAGGGTGGGTAGTAAGCGAAGCGTTTTGGAGTGAAATTTTTGGTTAAGCACTTGAATATAAATGAATAAATAATTTTTAATTTATGCGAAATAAGTTGAATGGCTATCTATTCCTTACTGTGAATTGTTAAATTGCATTAATAAATGAAGCTCAGTTGTTATTTATTTTTCGGCAAAACGGCTGCTGAATTTGCATTATATAAAAATGGCACTGATTTCTTTCAGTGCCATTTACGTTTGAGCTAATCAGCATGTTTAAAAATTAAATAATGATGATTATTTTTGTGACCAATAACGACGCTTAGCGGCCTGCAGTTTTTCATAAGCTGCTAACAGTGATTGATGCGCAGGGAACGCTTTCAAATCCAGGTCTACAGCTTGCAATCCATAGAATGGTGCTTCGCCGCTGATTGCCGCGGAAGCCGCATCAACAGCTGATTCGCCATACATACGAATAAAGGCGCGATGATATTGAAGCGGATCGCGTTCTTCTTCCATTGCCAGCAGCAGCAGAGTTTGCAGGCAACGGTAATAGTTAGCGCGCTCTTCGCTGAAGATCGACTGATTGAATTCCATTGTCCATTCAGTCCAAATCAACGCCTGGTCCAAATCACCACCGGCCAGAGCCAGCATCGCTTTTAACTCACCAATACGCAGTGTGTACCAGCCATTGTCTTTGCCCGATGCCAGACCTAATAACTCGCGCACGCGGGTAAAATCATCGTGACCTTCTTCATCCAACTGCTCGATAAGCTCGAGGTAGGCTTCAGGGTCCCATTGGCTTTCTGGTAATGCGAGCAAGGTCTCACGCAGCGATGCGCCCATGCTGTTATTAGCTAATAAAAGATCTTCAGCAGGATAGATATCGGACATGCCAGGCACGATGATGCGACAGGCGTAAACGCTCAAGTGCTCGTAATCAGCGATATACACTTCTTTATCTTCCGCACGGAAGATTGCCATTAGTGTATCGAACTCTTCCTGAGTTGTACCCGCAAAGCTCCAGTCGACAAAGGGATAATCCGCATCGTCTTTAAACAGATCCCAGGAAATCAGGCCGCTGGAATCGATGAAATGCGTTTCGAGATTCGCGTGCTCTGCAACTTCTTCATCATCAAAAGTAGGTGGCGTAAAGACATCGAGATCTTTCAGACCACGACCCTGCAATAGTTCAGTTACGGTACGCTCCAGCGCAACGCCGAAGTCTGGATGTGCACCGAACGAGGCGAAGCAGGTGCCGTTTTTTGGATTAAATAGCACAACGCAAATAACCGGATATTTGCCACCCAACGAAGCGTCATAGGAGAAGATGGGGAAACCTTCAGCTTCAAGACGTTCTATCGCTTCAATCACGCCCGGATAGCGCTGCATCACCGCTTCAGGAATCTCTGGCAGACTAATGGATTCTGCGATAATACGATTCTTGATATGGCGCTCAAACACTTCAGACAGGCCTTGCACGCGCGCTTCATTGGCGGTGTTACCCGCAGACATACCATTCGAAACGTACAGATTACCGATGATGTTCATCGGAATATAAACGGTTTGCTGATCTGATTGGCGGGTAAAAGGCAGGCCGCAAATGCCGCGCTCGTTGTTGCCCGATTGCAGATCAATCAGTTCTGATGCACCCAGGCTCTCTTCAGGATCGTAGAACTTGCGCAGACGCGCATCCAGAATGCCTTCCGGCAAGCTGTCATCTTGCGTGAGCGGGAACCATTTTTCATTTGGATAGTGAACGAAGTCACCGTTCGCAATAGATTTACCCAACCAAAAATCCGCGAAGAAATAGTTAGTTGAGAGGCGCTCAAAATATTCGCCCAGCGCTGAAGCCAGTGCCGCTTTTTTGCTGGCACCTTTGCCGTTCGTAAAGCATAGCGGGCAATCGCGATCGCGAATGTGCACTGACCAGACGTGTGGTACCGGGTTCAGCCAGGAAGCTTCTTCAATGTTGAAACCCAGGTCTTGCAGTTTCTGCTGAAAGCGGGCAATGGAATCTTCCAATGCGGCGTCTTTACCGGGGATAAACGTTTGCGTCATGATGGCGCTCTCTCAAGTCAATGGGGTGGGCGTAAAGCGCGCAATAATACGGGTTTTACGCATGCTTCGCTATTCAGTACGCCAAATTTATCTCTGCATGATGATGGCGTATACGCCATCTGCCCTTCTGATTTTGACTTCAGGAAGCCGCCTCACAAAATTCCAAAGCTTAATGCATTTATGACATAAGCTGCGGTGGAGCCGGCTCTGGAAATGTGATCGCTGCCGGATTAATGATTGCAGCCATTCGGAGGCAATGATAAAACCGGGGAAGTATTCATAACCGTTCGATATGACAGTGGTGAGGGGAAATGACGCAGGTTTATAATTTTAGCTCCGGTCCGGCTATGCTGCCGGTGGAAGTGCTCCGTCGCGCAGAACAAGAACTGACAAACTGGCATGGATTAGGCACCTCGGTGATGGAAATAAGTCACCGCAGTAAAGAGTTTATTGCTGTCGCGGAAGCGGCCGAACAAGATTTTCGCGATCTGCTGAAGATCCCAGCCAACTACAAAGTTTTGTTCTGCCACGGCGGTGCGCGTGCGCAGTTCGCGGCGATCCCAGGAAACTTACTGGGTGACGCTAAAACGGCGGATTACATCGACGGCGGTTACTGGGCTTATAGTGCCATCAAAGAAGCCGAAAAATTCTGCGTACCCAATACTATTGATGTAAAAACCACGCGTAACGGCAAACGCGCTCTGTTGCCTATGCGCGAATGGCAGTTGAACAATGATGCGGCTTATGTTCATTTCTGCCCGAACGAAACCATTGATGGTATTGCTATTGATGAAGAACCCGATTTTGCCGATAAAGTTGTGGTCGCGGATCTCTCTTCAACTATTTTATCGCGTCCAATTGATATCAGCCGCTATGGCGTTATCTATGCCGGTGCGCAAAAAAATATCGGTCCGGCGGGTTTGACGCTGGTCGTTGTGCGTGAGGATCTGCTAGGTAAAGCACAGCGTTATGTGCCCTCAATTCTTGATTACAAAGTACTAGCTGAAAACGAATCAATGTTTAATACCCCGCCGACTTTTGCGTGGTATCTCTCTGGGCTGGTATTTAAATGGCTGAAAGAGAAGGGCGGTGTTGCTGAGATGGACAAGCTGAATCAATCTAAAGCCGATCTTTTATATGGCGTGATTGATAACAGTACGTTTTATCGCAACGATGTCGCAACCGAAAACCGCTCGCGTATGAACGTGCCATTCCAGCTTGCGGATTCGGCTCTGGATAAAGTGTTTCTTGAGGAGTCTCTTAACGCCGGTCTGCACGCGTTGAAAGGCCATCGCGTGGTTGGCGGTATGCGTGCATCGATCTACAATGCGATGCCGTTGGAAGGTGTTAAAACACTGACTGAATTTATGGTCGACTTCGAACGTCGCCACGGTTAATCCCTCTTTTCATGCCAGTCTGACTGGTATCAGGCCCCGTCACACGATGGGGTCTCGTATTTTCTGGAGATTTGGTTTCACATGCAGGACTCCCTGACTCTACAACCGATTACTCGCGTTGACGGCACGGTAAATTTGCCGGGTTCCAAAAGTGTTTCTAACCGCGCACTTTTGCTGGCTGCACTTGCAAAAGGCACTACGCGCCTGACCAATTTGCTTGATAGCGATGACGTCAAACATATGCTGAACGCGCTACATGCGTTAGGTGTCCAATTCACCCTCTCAGCCGATCGCACGGTGTGTGAAGTTGTAGGTAAGGCTGGACCTTTGCACGCAGAAAAATCGCTCGAGCTATTTCTCGGTAATGCAGGAACGGCAATGCGCCCATTGGCGGCTGCGCTGTGTTTGGGCCAGCAATCGGTAGTGTTGACTGGCGAACCGCGTATGAAAGAACGCCCGATTGGCCACCTGGTTGACGCACTGCGTCAGGGTGGGGCGAATATCGATTATCTGGAGCAGACCGACTATCCACCCGTGCGTCTGAATGGTGGATTTGTGGGCGGTGAAGTTAGCGTAGATGGCAGTGTTTCCAGCCAGTTCCTAACCGCATTGCTGATGACTGCACCGCTGGCAGAGCAAGATACTATTATCTCCATCAAAGGCGATTTGGTTTCCAAGCCCTATATCGACATCACGCTGCACCTGATGCGTAGTTTCGGCGTAGATGTTGATAACCAAAACTATCAGCGATTTGTCGTTCAGGGACAGCAGCAGTACCTGTCGCCGGGTGAATACCTTGTGGAAGGTGATGCGTCTTCAGCCTCATATTTTCTCGCTGCGGCAGCCATTAAAGGTGGTACGGTGCGCGTGACGGGCATTGGTCGCAACAGCGTTCAAGGTGACATCCGTTTTGCAGATGTACTTGAAAAAATGGGCGCAGTGATTGAATGGGGAGATGACTACATCTCTTGCACACGTGGTTCACTTAACGCAATCGACATGGATATGAACCATATTCCCGATGCGGCGATGACTATTGCCACGACCGCTTTGTTCGCTCAAGGCACCACCCTGATGCGTAACATTTATAACTGGCGCGTGAAAGAGACCGATCGTCTGGCTGCCATGGCTACTGAATTGCGTAAAGTCGGCGCTGAAGTGGAAGAGGGACACGATTTTATTCGCGTTACACCACCTGAACAGCTGCAGCATGCGGACATCGGTACGTATAACGATCACCGGATGGCAATGTGTTTCGCTCTTGTCGCGCTTTCCGATACGCCGGTAACGATCCTTGATCCCGGCTGTACGGCGAAAACCTTCCCGGACTATTTCCAGCAGCTGGCGAAAATTAGCCACGCTTCTTAATGACCCAGCCCGGTGCATCATACCGGGCTTCTTTGTTCTCACCTGGCCTTATCAGGGCGGAAATTTCTCTGAATCTGTCTATATTTCTAGCGCTGTCTAAGCTAAAGGGTAACGAACCTCTCGCAGGCAGCGTATAATGCCGCGCAATCCAAGGCGGCCAAGAAGGCTGACAATAAGCACGCAGCAACAGGAGAGAACAATGACGGCAATCGCCCCGGTTATTACCATCGATGGGCCAAGTGGCGCGGGTAAAGGGACATTATGTAAAGCGATGGCGGAGTCGTTGCAGTGGCACTTGCTGGATTCAGGCGCCATTTATCGCGTTTTGGCGCTGGCTGCCCTTCACCATCAGGTTGATATCGAATCTGAAGAAGCATTGGTGCCGATGGCTGCGCACCTCGACGTGCGTTTTTTATCGGTAGAGGGTGAAATGCAGGTTGTGTTGGAAGGTGAAGATGTCACTGGTGAAATACGTACGCAAGAAGTGAGTAATACCGCATCGCGGGTTGCCGCTTTTCCACGTGTACGTGAAGCGCTTTTGCGCCGCCAACGAGCCTTCCGCGAAGAGCCCGGTTTAATCGCCGATGGAAGAGACATGGGCACGGTGGTTTTCCCTGATGCTCCAGTGAAAATCTTCCTCGACGCCAGCTCGGAAGAGCGCGCGCACCGCCGTATGCTACAGTTGCAGGAGAAGGGCTTTAATGTTAACTTTGATCGCCTTTTATCCGAGATAAAGGAACGTGATGACCGCGATCGTAGTCGCGCAATCGCGCCTTTAGTGCCTGCCACAGATGCCTTGGTACTGGATTCAACCAGTATGTCTATCGAGCAAGTGATTGAAAAGGCACTTGATTATGCCAAAAGTAAATTAGGCATTTAATCGTCGGCAAATGAATTGCTGTAACCCTGTACCAAGGACCCGGTGCAGGGCATGTGAAACAACCCCATCCGACAATGAAGTCAGGTGGACGTTAAATTGAAGAATCCTAAGATTATCAATATGACTGAATCTTTTGCTCAACTCTTTGAAGAGTCCCTGAAAGAAATCGAAACCCGTCCGGGTTCCATCGTTCGTGGCGTTGTTGTCTCTATCGACAAAGACGTAGTTCTGGTTGATGCGGGTCTGAAATCTGAATCTGCTATTCCTGCAGAGCAGTTCAAGAACGCAGCCGGCGAACTGGAAATCCAGGTGGGCGACGAAGTTGACGTTGCGCTGGACGCAGTAGAAGACGGCTTCGGTGAAACCCTGCTGTCCCGTGAGAAAGCTAAACGTCATGAAGCCTGGATCACGCTGGAAAAAGCTTACGAAGACGCTGAAACCGTTACCGGTGTTATCAACGGCAAAGTTAAAGGTGGCTTCACAGTTGAGCTGAACGGTATTCGTGCGTTCCTGCCAGGTTCACTGGTAGACGTTCGTCCGGTTCGCGACACACTGCACCTGGAAGGCAAAGAGCTTGAATTCAAAGTAATCAAGCTTGATCAGAAACGTAACAACGTCGTGGTTTCACGTCGCGCGGTTATCGAATCTGAGAACAGCGCTGAGCGTGATCAGCTGCTGGAAAACCTGCAGGAAGGCATGGAAGTTAAAGGTATCGTTAAGAACCTCACTGACTACGGTGCATTCGTGGATCTGGGTGGTGTTGACGGCCTGCTGCACATTACCGATATGGCTTGGAAACGCGTTAAGCATCCGAGCGAAATCGTCAACGTGGGCGACGAAATCACTGTTAAAGTGCTGAAGTTCGACCGCGAGCGTACCCGCGTATCTCTGGGCCTGAAACAGCTGGGCGAAGATCCATGGGTAGCTATCGCTAAGCGTTATCCGGAAGGCACCAAGCTGACCGGTCGTGTAACCAATCTGACTGATTACGGCTGCTTCGTTGAAATCGAAGAAGGCGTTGAAGGTCTGGTACACGTTTCAGAAATGGACTGGACCAACAAAAACATCCATCCGTCTAAAGTTGTTAACGTAGGCGACGTGGTTGAAGTAATGGTTCTGGACATCGATGAAGAACGTCGTCGTATCTCCCTGGGTCTGAAGCAGTGCAAATCTAACCCATGGCAGCTGTTCGCAGAGACCCACAACAAAGGCGATCGTGTTGAAGGTAAAATCAAGTCAATCACTGACTTCGGTATCTTCATCGGCCTGGACGGTGGCATCGACGGTCTGGTTCACCTGTCTGACATCTCCTGGAACGCGACTGGCGAAGAAGCCGTTCGTGAGTACAAAAAAGGCGACGAAATCGCTGCCGTTGTACTGCAGGTTGATGCAGAGCGCGAGCGCATCTCTCTGGGCGTGAAGCAGTTGGCTGAAGATCCATTCAACAACTACATCACCCTGAACAAGAAAGGCGCTATCGTGACGGGTAAAGTCACTGCAGTTGACGCGAAAGGTGCTACAGTAGAATTAGCTGACGGCGTAGAGGGTTACCTGCGCGCTTCTGAAGCTTCTCTGGACCGCATCGAAGACGCAACTCTGGTTCTGAGTGTTGGTGACGACGTTGAAGCGAAATTCACCGGCGTTGACCGTAAGAACCGCGTTGTAAGCCTGTCTGTTCGTGCTAAAGACCAGGCTGATGAGAAAGAAGCTATCAACACTGTTAACACTAAACAGGATGAAGGCAGCAACTTCTCTAGCGCAATGGCTGAAGCGTTCAAAGCGGCTAAAGGCGAGTAATCGACCTAAAGCACCGGACGATGCAAATCGTCCGGTTTCGGTAAAAGCTGTCATACCTTTCCAAACAAGGATTAACCGGAGGTTACATGACCAAGTCAGAACTGATTGAAAGACTTGCTGGCCAGCACACTCATATTCCGGCGAAAGTCGTTGAGGATGCGGTCAAAGAGATGCTTGAGCACATGGCCACTACGTTGGCACAGGGCGAGCGCATTGAAATCCGGGGATTCGGCAGCTTTTCTTTGCATTACCGTGCACCACGTACCGGGCGTAACCCGAAAACGGGTGATAAAGTGGATTTGGAAGGTAAATACGTTCCCCACTTTAAGCCGGGCAAAGAATTGCGTGACCGTGCGAACATCTACGGCTAAGCCGTTACCGAACGATAAAACGACACTTTCGAGTGTCGTTTTTTTTGACTGTAACCAGGCGTGTGCTTTAGCTCCCAAAATGCTGTTGCAGCAAATGTAATATCTGAAAAACTTCTGAATCCCTCTCTGTAAGCCACTTTTTCACCAAAGCTAAATGTTCGTCTGCGATGCAAACTCTTACTCTTCTCAAGGAGAGTAACAATGCAGATGAGCTGGATAGTGCTGGCCAGAATAATGATAGTGGCAGCGTTGCCATTAGGAGTATTGCCGCATATACCCCAAACCAGCGTAATAATCGCCACCGTGGGATTTGCTGTTCTGCTCGGACTGATGCCGCAGCAATGGTTACGTCTGGCCGGCGTTGGCTTATTAATGCTGGCTTGGGCGCTGATGGAAGCCCGGCATATTATCAATACCATCGAGTATTTGGCTGCTGCCCCTGTAGACGCAACAGTACGTATCACCGACGTTCGCGAAGAAAAGCAGCAGTTAACCGTACAAATCATGCGTGTCGGCGAGCGTTATCAGTTTCCGCCAATATATGCCTCACTTAACTATGTCGCGGCGGAACAACCATTCTGCGCCGGTCAACGCTGGCAGATGAAGCTGCGATTACGTGCTATTCACGGCAGGCTAAACGAAGGCGAGTTCGATATTCAGCGCTTTGCATTATCCAACCATATACCGCTGCAAGGTCGAATTATCAGCCAGCGGCCAGAATCGCTAACTTGTAGTTGGCGAACGCGCTTAATCAATTATCACTTGCCTGCTTTTTCTGCATTACAGCAACCTGCAATTGTGCAGGCCCTCGCGTTTGGTATACGTGACAATATGACCGATGAGCAGCGACGGCTGCTGCGTGAAACCGGAACGGCTCATTTGATGGCAATCTCTGGCATGCATATCGCGCTTGCGGCTAGCGTGGGGTGGCTGTTGGCGCGTGTCATACAGGGGATCCTACCGGCACATTTAATGAGCTATTTGTTTCCGCTAGCAGTCAGCGCTTTTACCGCAGTAACTTATGGCTGGATCTCCGGCAACCATGCCCCGGCACAGCGCGCGTTGCTAGCCCTCATGCTCTGGATAGCAATCCGTGCTGCCGGTTGGCAAATGAGTGGATGGCAAGTTTGGACGCTCTGCATTGCGGGATTACTGTGGCTTGATCCGCTAACCGTGTTATCAGAAAGCTTTTGGTTATCGGCACTTGCGGTGGCAATGTTGATTGCATGGTATCAGTGGTTTGCTTTAGCGCATCATTTTCGCAGTAAGCGACGATGGTTACCTCTGCAACTGCTGCACCTCCAGTTAGGCATGATGATCCTGATGGCACCGTTACAGATTTTTCTGTTCCAGGGAATTAGCCTAAGTGCTCTGATCGCGAATCTTATCGCGGTCCCCGTCGTCTCTTTTATCACGGTGCCATTGATATTGTTGGCCATGCTCTTTCCTTTGCCATCGATTTCGAATGGGTTGTGGCACCTGGCCGATTTTTCGGTAAGTAAAGTGATGCAAGGATTACAGTGGTTACCTGCGGGCTGGTGGGCATGGAGCGATACGTTACCCGCTCTCATGCTGATTTGGGGGGGATTGCTGTTCTGGCGTAGCGGGTTGATTTATCGCAGCATAATGCCTTGTATTAGTTTGACCGTCGTCCTTTTCCTTTGGCGTAGTAATACACAGCGTGATGATTGGCAAATCGACATGATTGATGTAGGCCACGGTTTAGCGATTGCCATTACGCAGGGTGATGACGTGATGCTGTATGACACTGGCCCCGGTTGGAAGCAGGATGATGCGGGGGCGCGCGTTATTCTGCCGTGGCTGCACTATCACGGCCGCAAGCTGCATTCACTGATATTAAGCCACAAGCATCTGGATCACCGCGGTGGACTACACTCACTCGTTAGCGCTAATCCGAGCATAGAAATTCGTAGCGCCTTGTCAGAAGCGGGGCATATGCCTTGCCATCGCGGGCAGCAATGGCAATGGGGTAAATTGCAATTCACCGCCATATGGCCGCTAGTTAATCAAACGGAAGGGCAAAATAATGATTCATGCGTGGTACGCGTCGACGATGGACGAGTGAGTCTTTTACTCACGGGAGATATTGAGTTAGAAGCGGAGAGAAAAATTGTCGCGCTGGAAAAAGAGTCGCTGAAAGCGACGTTGTTACAGGTTCCTCATCATGGCAGTCGCACATCTTCGGGACCATTACTGTTACGTAATGTTGCAGGGCAGGCGGCATTTGCTTCGGTGGCACGTTATAACGCCTGGCGTATGCCGGCACAAGCCGTAGTCCAGCGCTATCTTCAGCAGGGTTACATGTGGTTTGACACCGCTCAATCTGGGCAGATTCATATCAGTGTCAGGCAGGGGCATTGGCAAATTAAGGGGTTAAGAGAACAAATAAAGCCTCGTTGGTATCATCAGTGGTTTGGCGTCAAACGTGATTCCAGGTAGAATGAGCGGCTATTTCAAACAGCGTGAATAAATAATGCATCAAGATAAAGATCTCTCAACGTGGCAGACATTCCGCCGACTCTGGCCGATGATTGCGCCCCACAAGGCTGGCCTCTATGTGTCAGCAGTGGCGCTGATACTCAATGCGGCAGGCGACACCCTGATGCTCTCTCTGTTGAAACCTTTACTGGATGACGGCTTCGGTAAAGCTGACAGATCCGTAATGCTGTGGATGCCGCTGGTGGTGATCGGCCTGATGTTGGTCCGTGGCGTAACCAGCTATATCTCAAGCTACTGCATATCCTGGGTTTCCGGCAATGTGGTAATGAACATGCGCCGTCGTTTATTCGGCCATATGATGGGCATGCCGGTAACATTTTTTGACCAGCAATCAACGGGTACCTTGCTGTCACGCATTACCTATGATTCTGAACAGGTTGCCTCATCTTCTTCGAGCGCACTGGTCACGGTCGTGCGTGAAGGTGCTTCGATCATCGGCCTGTTCATCATGATGTTTTACTACAGTTGGCAACTTTCACTGATTCTCATCGTGTTAGCTCCAATTGTCTCCTTTGCGATTCGTACTGTTTCCAAACGCTTCCGCAGCATCAGCAAAAATATGCAGAACACGATGGGACAAGTCACCACCAGTGCCGAGCAAATGCTGAAAGGTCATAAAGAAGTATTGATCTTTGGTGGCCAGGAAGTGGAAGCCAACCGTTTTTCTCAGGTGAGCAATAAAATGCGTCAGCAGGGCATGAAACTGGTGTCTGCATCTTCTATCTCTGACCCTGTTATTCAGCTGATTGCATCGCTGGCGCTTGCTTTCGTGTTATATGCAGCAAGCTTCCCAAGCGTAATGGATACGCTCACCGCCGGTACCATTACCGTGGTGTTTTCTTCCATGATTGCGCTGATGCGACCGCTTAAGTCGTTAACCAACGTAAACGCGCAGTTCCAGCGCGGTATGGCAGCTTGTCAGACCCTGTTCTCGATTCTCGACAGCGAACAGGAAATTGACGAAGGTAAACGTGAAATAGAACGTGCTCATGGTGATGTTGAATTCCGGAATGTGACCTTTACTTATCCAGGGCGTGAAATCCCCGCGCTGCGCGATATTAATCTGTCGCTGCCTGCTGGCAAAACAGTGGCGCTGGTGGGCCGTTCAGGTTCTGGTAAATCCACTATGGCCAGTTTGCTGACGCGTTTTTATGATATTGATAGCGGTGAAATTCTGCTTGATGGTCACGATCTGCGTGAATATACGCTGCGCTCATTGCGTAATCAGGTGGCTCTGGTTTCTCAGAATGTGCATCTTTTCAACGATACCATTGCCAACAACATCGCCTATGCCCGCAACGGTCAGTACACCCGTGAACAGATTGAACAGGCCGCAACCATGGCACATGCCATGGACTTCATCAAAAAGATGGATAATGGTCTGGATACAGTGATCGGTGAAAATGGTGTGCTGCTCTCAGGGGGACAGCGCCAGCGTATTGCCATTGCCCGTGCATTGCTGCGTGACTGCCCAATTTTGATTCTTGATGAGGCAACCTCCGCGCTCGATACCGAATCAGAACGTGCGATTCAGGCCGCGCTGGATGAGCTGCAAAAAAATCGTACCTCGCTTGTTATTGCGCATCGCCTGTCGACCATTGAAAAAGCCGATGAAATCGTCGTTGTGGAAGATGGTCGCATCGTGGAACGCGGCACGCACAGTGTGCTGTTAGAACAGAAGGGCGCGTATGCGCAACTTCACAAGCTGCAGTTCGGTCAATGATTGAACGCATCTGGAGCGGGCGCTCACCGTTATGGCTGCTGCTCTGGCCGTTGAGTGTATTGTATGGGGCGATCACCTGGCTGATTCGCCTCAGCTTTCAACGCGGCTGGCGTAAAAGCTGGCGTGCGCCATGCCCCGTTGTGGTAGTCGGTAATCTTACCGCGGGTGGTAATGGTAAAACACCGGTGGTGATCTGGCTGGTGCAGGCATTACAACAACGCGGGTTACGCGCTGGCGTAGTGTCGCGTGGTTACGGTGGTAAGGCAGATCGTTATCCACTACTGGTAACGGGGGAGACCTCTACGGCATTAGCCGGGGATGAACCGGTATTGATCGCGCAGCGTACTCAGGCGCCAGTTGCCGTTGCCCCCCAGCGTCGGCTGGCTGTGGAAGGCTTGCTTGCTGTACACGATCTGGACGTCATCATTACCGATGATGGCCTGCAGCACTATGCATTGCAGCGCGATCGCGAAATTGTGGTGGTGGATGGTATGCGCCGCTTTGGTAATGGCTGGTGGTTACCGGCTGGGCCAATGCGAGAGCGCGCCTCTCGGCTGAGGGAAGTTAATGCGGTGATCGTTAACGGTGGGGAGGCGCAAGGCGACGAAATCGCTATGACATTGCAGCCGGGTCAGGCAATAAATCTCATGAGTGGTGCCACCGCATCGCTGGACCAATTACCTGAAATCGTGGCAATGGCTGGCATTGGACATCCTCCTCGCTTCTTCAATACGCTCAAACAGCAAGGCATCAAGGCGGTAGCAGAAATCGCCTTTGCCGACCATCACGCATACAGCGAAGACGAATTATCCCGGCTGACAGATGCTAAACAATGCCTGCTCATGACGGAAAAAGATGCGGTGAAATGCCGTCAGTTTGCCCAACCTAATTGGTGGTACCTGCCAGTAGATGCTCATTTGCAAGGTGCAACCGTTTCAACCTTGTTAGACGATATCGTCCAACTCTGTTCGATGGCGCGCTACGCCCGCTCGCACTAACCTTCGCAAGGGGAAAAGAGTTATGAACCTCACTGCTTCCCTGTCACTACAAACCGCTCGCCATTTGCACCTAGCTGCCCAGGGACTGTTACGCCCTTTGGGCCGGCGCGCACGTTTCACCGATATTCACGCTACCGTGCGCCAGATGTCCTTGCTGCAAATTGACACAATAAATGTTGTGGCGCGTAGCCCTTATCTGGTGCTGTATAGCCGTCTTGGCGCTTATCCTGCCCATTGGCTGGAGGAGGCGCTGGCAGCCGGTGAGTTGTTTGAGTATTGGGCGCATGAAGCCTGCTTTATCCCCTTCGAAGATTACCCCTTGCTTCGCCATCGTATGTTGCAACCGCAGCAACTTGGCTGGAAGTACAGCGCGCAATGGGTAGATGAACATCAGCAGGAAATTGCTGAGCTACTGGCGCACATTGCAGCTAATGGTCCGGTACGCGCCGCCGACTTTAGCCATGATAAACAAACCAAACCCGGCTGGTGGGCGTGGAAGCCTCACAAACGGCATTTAGAAAACTTATTTAGCGCCGGTGAGTTGATGGTGGTGGAGCGACGCAATTTCCAGCGGGTTTACGATCTGCATAGCCGCGTGATGCCAGACTGGGTTGATGAACAGCATGCCTTAAGCGAAGAGGAAGCGGTAATACAGATGTTGCATCACAGCGCGCGCAGTCTTGGCATTTTTCGCGTCAGTTGGTTAGCGGATTATTATCGTCTTAAACGTGCGCCGCTAAAAACGTGGCTGGCGGAAACTGCAGCGCGTGGAGAGATAGTTCGCGTTGAGGTGGAGCAGCTCGGGGAAATGTGGCTGCACCAAACACTGCTTCCGTTGCTGGAAAAGCCGCTGTCGGCAACGCATACCGTCCTGCTCTCGCCGTTTGATCCGGTGGTTTGGGATCGGCGGCGCGCGCTAGAACTGTTTAATTTTGATTACCGTATTGAGTGTTACACGCCCGCAGAGAAGCGCAAGTATGGCTATTTTGTCTTGCCGGTATTGCATCGCGGGGCACTAAAGGCTCGCATTGATGCCAAAATGGAGCGCCAGGCACAGCAGCTGGTCATTCGCGCATTCTGGCTGGAGCCGGGTGTGCGCCTGAGCAACACCTTTCTTAATGACGTAAAGAAGGCCATTAATCGCTTTGCTCAGTGGCAAGGTGCTACAGAAGTGATTATCGAAAATGCGCCTGCTGAATTGCTGGCAGCGTGGTCAAGCCGCTGGTTGATTGGATGCTGAAGCCGTTGTGATACGGGCGTCGGTACGCCCATTTCGCGCACGCTATTATGATATGCTAATCGTCTGAATCGGTCCTGAAGGAGAAGATAATGGATCATCGTTTACTCGAAATCGTTGCCTGCCCGGTTTGCAACGGAAAACTGTATTTCAACAAAGAGCAGCAAGAGCTGATCTGTAAACCTGATGGCCTGGCTTTCCCGGTACGTGACGGGATTCCGGTACTGCTCGAAGTAGAAGCTCGTACGCTCTCTGTTGAAGAGATCCATCCATGAGTTTTGTTGCCATTATTCCGGCGCGTTTCGCCTCAACACGCCTGCCGGGTAAACCGCTGGTGGATATTCAGGGCAAACCCATGGTGCTGCACGTAATGGAACGCGCCCGTGAATCGGGAGCCGATCGGGTGATTGTCGCGACCGATCATCCTGATGTGGCTGCGGTCGTAACGGCAGCGGGTGGCGAAGTGTGCATGACGCGCGTGGATCATCAATCGGGTACCGAACGTCTGGCCGAAGTCGTTGAGAAGTATCAGTTTGCTGACGATACCATTATCGTCAATGTTCAGGGCGACGAGCCAATGATCCCGGCGGAAATAGTACGCCAGGTGGCCACCAATTTGGCACAGTCCGAGGCGGGCATGGCAACGCTGGCGGTACCGATTATCGATGCGGAAGAGGCATTCAATCCTAACGCCGTTAAGGTCGTCATGGATGCTAAAGGTTACGCGCTGTACTTCTCGCGAGCCACCATTCCATGGGATCGTGAACGTTATGCCCGTTCGCGTGAGCAGATTGGCGACACGCTGCTACGGCACATTGGTATTTACGCCTATCGCGCCGGTTTTATTCGTCGCTATATAGCATGGGAACCTTGTCCGCTAGAGCACATTGAGCTACTCGAACAGCTGCGGGTGCTATGGTACGGTGAGAAAATTCACGTCGCGGTGGCAAAAGCCATACCCAGTGTTGGGGTGGATACGCCGGAAGACCTTGAGCGGGTTCGCCTCGCGATGCAAGGTTAATCTCCGACCGGCCAGCGGCTCTCGCTGGCCTTAAAGTTTGATCTGGCGCTAAGTTTCTCGCCACCATCACCTCCAGCATATTCTAGCCTTTTGACTTCGGAGGATATCGCATGGAACAGCTCCGTTCAGAACTGGCGCTGGTGCTGGGTGAAAGCATCAGCCGCCTCGAAACTATTAGCGAGCAGGCGCATACGCGGCTGTACGCGCTTTACGATAACGCCGGCAAGCCGATGCCGCTGGTGGCGAAGTATTTTCGTCATCAGGGACGCGCCGCGCTGGAAGCGAAGAAACTCACGATGCTGGGCCATGATGGCTTGATCGCCGTGCCTGCGGTATTTGGATTGGTGCTTAGCCAGCAAAAACCCGCGCATGAGATGCTGCTAATGGCGCGTTTTAATGGCGTATCGGCGGAAGCCCCAACGCGCAACGCCGCGCGCTGGGAGCAATTATGCGAACAAATTGTGGAAGGCGTGCTGGCATGGCACCGCATCGACAGTCAGGGTTTAGTCGGCAACGTCGACAGCGTACAAGAAAATACCTGGCCCGCATGGTATCGCCAGCGAGTTGATGTGCTGTGGTCGACGCTAGGATATCTGACGCCGCCCTTTTTCACGCTGGAAGATCGGCAGATTTTGTTCCGCAGTCGCCAACTATTGCCGCGCTTTTTTAATGGATTCGACGATCCGTGCGTGTTAATTCACGGCAACCTTCGCCTCGCCAGCATGTTAAAAGATGCACATAGCGATCAGCTGATTGCGATGATGCAGCCTGGCAATATTCTCTGGGCTCCGCGCGAATATGAGCTGATGCGGCTGGCGGATAGCGGAGCCGAAGCGTCATTATTGCAACACTATTTACAGCGTGCGCCTGTTGCAGAAGGGTTTATCTGGCGCCGCTGGTTATATCAGCTGTGGGATTGCGTCGACACGCTGGTGAGTAGCGGACAGTTTGACCGTCCGCGCTTCGATCACGCGCGCACGCAATTACTCCCCTGGTTGGGTTGAGCTGAGCTCGTCACCGCGCAGTTTCTGCCAGATTTGCCCCAGCGATTCATAGATCGCGCGCTCACTGTGGCCAAGCCACAATGGCGACGGGATTGCGCGTTCCCACCAGTTCAATGGCGAGGTTACCGCCAGTTGATTAGCCGGTGCTGCGAGCGGATTCATGCCGGCGCTTTGGAAGAACTGCATTGCGCGTGGCAAATGATTGGCAGAGGTCACGAGCAGAAAGGGATGTTCGCCAATGGTTTGTTTCACCGCCCGCGCTTCCCCAAGGGTATCTCGGGGCTGATCCAGTTGGATTATCGCGCTGCGCGGCACGCCAAGACTTTCTGCCACTTCAGCAGCAACGCTGGCGCTGCTGCGTGGATTCTCTCCTGCGGCCGCACCTGTAAAGATCATTTTTGCCTGCGGATAGCGTCGCCACTGGCGAACACCTTCGGCCACGCGCGGCAGGCTATTGCTGATTAAGTTGGAACTCGGCGCCCAATTCGGATTGAAGGTGTAGCCGCCACCCAGCACCACGATATAATCAACCGGCTCATGACCGTTCCAGGTCGCATAGTGCGTTTCCAGCGGCGACAGCAGGCGATCGGCCACCGGTTGCAGGCTCAGCAGCAACAGCAGCAGCCAGCTGCAAGAGATGAAGATTTTACCGCTTTTTTGCCAGCGGCTGAACCAGAGCAGCAAAAGTCCCGCTGCCATCAGTAATAACAGCAGCGGCAAGGGTAGCAACATCCCACCAATGACTTTTTTTAATGCGAAAAACATTGAATATTGCTCCTTTTGTCCGAAAAAACAGCAGCCAGACAGTTACTGCGGCATGAAAGGTTCATTCTTGATGAGCCTGTGACAAAATAGCACAAGTTGAATGCAGCAAAGCGGAGCCATCATCATGCAGGATCGTAACTTTGACGATCTGGCGGACAAATTCTCACAGAACATTTATGGCACGCGCAAAGGCCAGGTACGGCAGGCGATTGTTTGGGACGAGCTGGAAGCTCTGCTGCCAACGTTGCCCGCCGGGCCGCTTTCGGTGCTGGATGCCGGTGGGGGCGTTGGACAAATCTCCAGCGGCTTAGCCGCGCGCGGTCATCAGGTGCTGCTGTGCGATCTCTCTGCCGAGATGTTGAAGCTGGCGGAAGCCCATGCGCATAACGCGGGTGTGAGCCACAACATGCAATTCAAACAAATTAGCGCCCAGCAGGTGGGCGAACATTTGGATACGCAGGTTGATCTGGTATTGTTTCACGCGGTGTTGGAATGGGTCGCGCAGCCAGAAGAGGTGCTGCAGGCGTTATGGCATACGTTAAAGCCCGGCGGCGTGCTGTCTCTGATGTTTTATAACGCACACGGCTTAACCTTCCGCACCCTGACACTCGGCAATTTCGGCTATATGCGCGCCAATATGAGCAAACGCAAAAAGCGTACTTTGTCGCCGGATTTCCCACGCGATCCTGATGATGTGACGCGCTGGCTAACACACTGCGGATTTGAAATTGAACGACGTGCGGGCATTCGCGTCTTCTGCGATTACATGAAGCCGCAACCTGGCGAAGGGAAGAGCGTTGAGGAAATCATTGAGATGGAACGGCGTTTCTGTCGCCAGGAGCCCTTTTTAAGTTTAGGGCGCTATATCCACGTGACCGCGCGCAAACCCAGCTAGAAGGATCAACTATGAGCGAATTTTCCCAGACGGTCCCCGAATTGGTGGCATGGGCGCGCAAGAACGACTTTTCGCTTGCGTTGCCGGTAGAACGTCTGGCCTTTTTGCTGGCTATCGCCACCTTAAACGGTGAGCGCATGGACGGCGAAATGAGTGAAGGCGAGCTGATTGACGCGTTTCGTCACGTTAGCAAGGCTTTCGAGCAAACCCACGAAACCGTGCAGGTGCGTGCTAACAACGCCATCAATGACATGGTGCGTCAGCGCTTGCTCAACCGCTTTACCAGCGAGTTGACGGAAGGGCACGCTATCTATCGCCTGACGCCGCTGGCCATTGGCATTACCGACTATTACATTCGTCAGCGTGAGTTCTCTACGCTGCGTCTCTCGATGCAGCTGTCGATCGTGGCGCAGGAGCTGAAACGCGCCGCCGATGCCGCCGAAGAAGATGGCGACGAATTCCACTGGCATCGCAACGTCTTTGCGCCGCTCAAATATTCGGTAGCGGAAATCTTCGATAGCATCGATATGACGCAACGCCTGATGGATGAGCAGCAGCAGGCGGTGAAAACCGATATCGCCGATCTGCTCAACAAAGATTGGCGCGCGGCGATCTCCAGCTGTGAAATGCTGCTGTCAGAAACCTCCGGTACCCTGCGCGAGCTGCAGGATACGCTGGAAGCCGCGGGTGATAAACTGCAGGCCAATCTACTGCGCATTCAGGACGCCACGCTCAGCAGCCCCGATCTCGGCTTTGTCGATAAGCTGGTGTTTGATCTGCAAAACAAGCTGGATCGCATCATCAGTTGGGGTCAGCAGGCTATCGATCTGTGGATCGGCTACGACCGCCACGTACACAAATTTATTCGTACCGCCATCGACATGGATAAAAACCGCGTTTTTGCGCAGCGTTTGCGCCTGTCGGTGCAAAACTATTTCGACCAGCCGTGGGCGCTAACTTACGCCAATGCCGATCGTCTTTATGATATGCGCGACGAAGAGATGACGCTGCGTAATGACGAAGTGATGGGCGAGCTGCCGCCGGAAATGGAATATGAAGAGTTTAATGAGATTCGCGAACAGCTGGCCGCGATGATCGAAGAGGCGCTGCAGATCTACAAGCTGGAGCAGAAGCCACTACATCTTGCCACGGTGATGCGCGACTACCTGTCGCAGTATCCACGCGCGCGTCATTTTGATCTGGCGCGTATCGTCATTGATCAAGCAGTACGACTCGGCGTGGCCGAAGCTGATTTAGCAGGTCTGCCCGCGCAATGGCAGGCCATTAATGATTACGGAGCCAAGGTGCAGGCACATGTCATCGACAAATATTGAACAAGTGATGCCAGTTAAACTGGCGTTGGCCCTGGCAAACCCGATTTTCCCGGCGCTTGATAGCCAGTTACGCGCGGGTCGCCACATTGGTATTGAAGAGCTGGATAATCACGCTTTTCTGATGGATTACCAGGAATATCTTGAAGAGTTTTACGCGCGCTACAACGTGGAGCTGATCCGCGCGCCGGAAGGCTTTTTCTACCTGCGTCCGCGTTCTACCACGCTGATTCCACGCTCGGTGCTCTCCGAACTGGACATGATGGTGGGCAAAATTCTTTGTTATCTCTATCTCAGCCCGGAACGATTGGCGAATGAGGGGATTTTTACCCAGCAGGAGCTGTACGACGAACTGCTGTCGCTGGCGGATGAGAGCAAACTGCTCAAGCTGGTAAACCAGCGTTCCACGGGTTCCGATCTTGATCGCGCCAAGCTGCAGGAAAAAATGCGCGCCTCGCTCAGCCGCCTGCGCCGCCTCGGCATGGTGTGGTTTATGGGCAACGACAGCAGCAAATTCCGCATCACCGAATCGGTATTCCGCTTTGGCGCTGACGTGCGCAGCGGTGACGATGCGCGTGAAGCGCAGCTGCGCCTGATTCGTGACGGCGAAGCGATGACGCTGGAAAGTGCGCCAGCTGCGGCAGAAAACGATGAAGCGGATAATGATATTGACGCTGAAAGCGACGCGAGTGATAACGCGGAGGATGAGCAAGCATGATTGAACGCGGTAAATTTCGTTCGCTAACGCTGATTAACTGGAACGGCTTCTTTGCCCGTACCTTTGATCTTGATGAATTGGTGACCACGCTGTCGGGCGGTAACGGTGCCGGCAAATCCACCACCATGGCCGCCTTCGTCACGGCGATGATCCCAGACTTAACGCTGCTGCACTTCCGTAACACCACCGAAGCCGGTGCAACATCGGGTTCTCGCGATAAAGGTCTGCACGGCAAACTGCGTGCCGGCGTCTGCTATTCAGTGCTGGATGTGGTCAACTCCCGCCACCAGCGCGTGATAGTGGGCGTGCGTCTACAACAAGTGGCGGGACGCGATAAAAAAGTCGATATCAAACCGTTCAGTATTCACGGTTTGCCGACCGATTCGCAGCCGACCGATATGCTGACTGAAATCCTTAATAGCCGTCAGGCGCGAGTGTTACCGCTGTCGGAAGTGAAGGAACGCGTTGAAGCGCAGGAAGGCGTGCAATTCAAACAGTACAACTCCGTAACCGACTATCATGCGGTGCTGTTCGAGCTTGGCGTGGTGCCGCGTCGCCTGCGTAACGCTAGCGATCGCAGCAAGTTCTATCGCCTGATCGAAGCCTCACTCTATGGTGGTATCTCTAGCGCTATTACCCGCTCGCTGCGCGACTACCTGCTGCCGGAAAACGGCGGCGTACGCAAAGCCTTCCAGGATATGGAAGCGGCGCTGCGCGAAAACCGCATGACGCTCGAAGCCATTCGCGTCACGCAGTCAGATCGCGATCTGTTTAAGCATCTGATCTCGGAAGCCACCAGCTATGTTTCCGCCGACTATATGCGCCACGCCAACGAGCGACGTATTCATCTCGACGGCGCGCTGCAGCTGCGTAATGAGCTGTTCACCAGTCGCAATCAGCTGATCTCCGAGCAGTATCGCCATATTGAAATGGCGCGAGAACTCTCTGAACACAACGGCGCCGAGAGCGATCTGGAAACCGATTATCAGGGCGCCAGCGATCACCTGAATCTGGTGCAAACCGCGATGCGTCAGCAGGAGAAAATCGAGCGTTACGATGCCGATCTGGAAGAGCTGACTTACCGCCTTGAAGAGCAGAACGAAGTTGTTGCCGAAGCGCGTGACGTGCAGGAAGAGAATGAAGCGCGTGCCGAAGCGGCTGAAATTGAAGTGGATGAGCTGAAAAGCCAGCTCGCCGACTTCCAGCAGGCGCTCGACGTACAGCAAACGCGTGCTATTCAATATCAGCAGGCCTTACAGGCGCTGGAAAAAGCGCGTACGCAGTGCCAGCTGCCTGACCTCAGCATTGATAACGCCGCTGAATGGCAGGAGACTTTCCAGGCGCGTGAAGAGGAAGCCACCGAGCAACTGTTGCGTCTGGAACAAAAACTGAGCGTTGCTGAAGCGGCACACAGCCAGTTTGAACAGGCGTTAGCATTAGTGACCAGCATCGCGGGTGACGTGAGTCGTCAGGATGCGTGGCAGGTAGGGCGCGAATTACTGCGTGACGCGGGCAATCAGCGCCACCATGCCGAACAACTCTCCTCGCTGCGTTTACGCCTCAATGAATTAGAAACGCGTCTGCGCGAGCAGCACGATGCCGAACGTTTACTGGCGGATTTTTGTAAACGTCAGGGACAGCAATACGATGCGGATGCGCTGGAAGGTTTGCAGCGTGAGCTTGAAGCGCAGATTGAACAGCTGAATGAGAGCGTATCGGATGCTGGCGAACGCCGCATGTTAATGCGTCAGGAGCTGGAGCAGCTGCGTGAACGGATTACCGCGCTTACCGCGCGTGCACCGCACTGGCTGGCGGCCCAGGAGATCCTCACCCAACTCAGCGAGCAGACCGGCCAGGAGCTGACCAGCAGCCAGCAAATCACTGAATTTATGCAGCAGCTGCTGGAGCGTGAGCGTGAAACCACCGTTGAGCGCGATGAACTGGCGGCGCGTAAGCGTGAAGTTGAGCAGCAGATTGAACGCCTGAGCCAACCGGGCGGTGCGGAAGACGCGCGCCTGACGCAGCTGGCGGAACGTTTTGGCGGCGTGCTGCTCTCTGAAATTTATGATGATGTCACGCTGGATGACGCGCCTTACTTCTCAGCGTTGTATGGTCCTTCGCGTCACGCCATTGTGGTGCCGGATCTGTCGCTGGTGCGCGAACTGCTCGATGGTTTAGACGAGTGCCCGGAAGATCTCTACCTGATTGAGGGTGATCCGCAGGCGTTTGACGATAGCGTATTCAGCGTTGAAGAGCTGGAAAAAGCGGTGGTCGTCAAAGTGGCGGAGCGGCAATGGCGCTACTCCCGCTTCCCGAAAGTGCCGCTGTTTGGCCGTGCGGCGCGTGAAAATCAGCTGGAACTGCTGAACAATGAACGTGAACAGCTGGCTGAGCGTTATGCCACGCTGTCGTTTGACGTACAGAAAACTCAGCGTCTGCACCAATCCTTCAGCCGCTTTATCGGTAGCCATTTAGCGGTGGCTTTTGATGAAGATCCCGAAGCGCTGATTCGTCAACTCAACAGCCGTCGCGGCGAGTTAGAGCGGGCTTTGGCGCAGCATGAAAACGACAATCAACAGCAGCGCGCGCAGTTTGAGCAGGCAAAAGAGGGCGTCAGCCAGCTGAACCGCCTGTTGCCGCGCGTTAATCTGCTGCTCGACGACACGCTTGGCGACCGTTGTGAAGAGATCCGTGAGCGCGTGGAAGAAGCGCAGGAAGCCGCGCGTTTCCTGCATCAGCATGGCAGCAAACTCAGCAAGCTAGAGCCGCTGATTTCGGTATTGCAGAGCGATCCGCAGCAGCATGATCAGCTGCAGCGTGATTATCAGCAAGCCCAGCAGCAGCAGCGTGAGGCGCGCCAGCAGGCCTTTGCGCTGACAGAAGTGGTGCAGCGTCGGGCGCACTTCAGCTACGAAAGTTCAGCGGGAATGTTAGGCGGTAATACCGATCTCAATGAACAGTTGCGTCAGCGTCTGGAGCAGGCGGAAGGCGAGCGCAGCCGCGCGCGCGAACGTCTGCGCGGACATCAGGCGCAGCTGACGCAGTATTCGCAGGTATTGGCATCGCTGAAAAGTTCTTACGATGCTAAACGCGACATGCTGAAAGAGCTGCAGCAAGAGATGCAGGACATTGGTGTGCATGCAGATGCCAGTGCGGAAGAGCGGGCGCGTATTCGTCGTGATGAGCTGTATACCGCGCTGAGCCACAACCGTGCGCGTCGTAACCAGCTGGAAAAACAGATCACCTTCTGTGAAGCCGAAATGGAGAGTTTGCAGAAGAAACTGCGCAAGCTGGAGCGCGACTATCACCAGATTCGTGAGCAGGTGGTGAGCGCCAAAGCGGGCTGGTGTACGGTGCTGCGCATGGTTAAAGAGAACGGCGTTGAGCGTCGTCTGCATCGTCGTGAACTGGCGTACCTCAGCGGTGATGAGCTGCGATCCATGTCGGATAAGGCGCTCGGTGCACTGCGTCTGGCGGTGGCGGATAACGAACATCTGCGCGATGTGCTGCGTATGTCAGAAGATCCGAAGCGTCCTGAACGCAAGATTCAGTTCTTTATTGCGGTGTATCAGCATCTGCGCGAGCGTATTCGTCAAGACATCATTCGTACCGACGATCCGGTTGAAGCGATTGAGCAGATGGAGATTGAGCTGAATCGTCTGACGGAAGAGCTGACGGCGCGCGAACAGACGCTGGCAATCAGCTCACGCAGCGCGGCGAACATCATTCGTAAAACCATCCAGCGCGAGCAGAACCGTATTCGTCAGCTGAACCAAGGCTTGCAGGCCGTGAGCTTTGGCCAGGTACGCAGCGTGCGTCTCAACGTGAACGTACGTGAAGCGCACTCCACGCTGCTGGATACGCTGTCGGAAGAGCATGAGCAGCATCAGGATCTGTTCACCAGCAATCGCCTCACCTTCTCGGAAGCGCTGGCGAAACTCTATCAACGTCTGAATCCGCAGATCGATATGGGGCAGCGTACGCCGCAGACCATCGGTGAAGAACTGCTCGACTACCGCAACTATCTGGAGATGGAAGTGGAGGTCAACCGTGGTTCGGATGGCTGGCTGCGTGCAGAAAGTGGGGCGCTCTCGACCGGTGAAGCGATCGGTACCGGGATGTCAATTCTGGTGATGGTGGTGCAGAGCTGGGAAGAAGAGTCGCGTCGCCTGCGTGGCAAAGATATTTCACCCTGCCGCCTGCTGTTCCTCGATGAAGCGGCACGCCTTGACGCACGCTCTATCGCCACGCTGTTTGAACTCTGCGAACGACTCGAGATGCAGCTGGTGATTGCTGCACCAGAAAATATCAGTCCTGAGAAAGGCACCACCTATAAGCTGGTGCGTAAGGTATTTAACAACACTGAACATGTGCATGTGGTGGGACTGCGCGGCTTCTCGGCAGATCCTTCGCCGGTGAAACAGGAAAATACGGGAATAGGACTGCAAACCGAAAATACCTAGCGCTGAATCTGGTTAAAAAACGGCACTACGTTTAATCTGTAAGCGGCATTTGCACTCAGAGGCAGATGCCGTTTTTTATTCGTATACTCAATATTAAGAGTGTGGCTGTACATGGCGATTACAGGGCGCCGTGTCTTTGGTGAGAAGGGGGCAGGGATGTTGCTAAACAATAAGATCAAAATGAGTCGTGCTGCAGTAGCACTCGGTTTATCACTGCTGTTGTCGCCGTTAGCAGTAAGCTATGCGGCGATCACCTCAACGTTGCCGAAGTCAACGCACAATACCCTCTCGGTTGCTGCGAGCCAGCAGCAGATCCAGCAGGCGTTTAGCCCAACTGAACAACCTTTCTATTTACCTGGCCTTGCGGGCATTTATGCGGCGCGCGATATGGCGCCGTTATGGCAAGACCAGCAGGCAGTGCAGGTTTTCCAGCAGCAGCTGGCGGAAGTCGCACTTTCCGGTGTACAGCCGCAGTTTACCCGGTGGGTGGAGCGGTTAACGAATCCCAATATTAAAGGCTTAGCGCGCGATATCGTGCTCAGCGATGCCATGCTGGGCTACCTGCAATTTGTAGCGAATGTACCAACGCAGGGTGAAACCTGGCTTTATAGCAATGTGCCCTATAAGTTGACCATGCCAACGCTGGCGGCTATTAACCAATGGCAGAATGCGGTCAATGCCGGTAACAGCCGTACATTTGTCGTTTCACTGCAGCCGCAGCATCCACAATATGCGCCCATGCACAACGCGTTGAAAATGTTACTAACTGATAATCGTCCGTGGCCGCAACTACGCGACAGCGCTACGCTGCGCCCGGGGCAAATCAGTAATGACGTGCCTGCGCTGCGCGAGATTTTGCAACGTACCGGCATGTTAACCGCCAGCCACAGTACGACACCAACGCCGGCGGAAGATGCGGTGCCTACGGCGCCCGTTCCGGTGGGGCAAAGCAATCAGCCGGTGGCGGTCAGTCCGTCTGCCGCAAACTTTGATGATATTGATGCCGGTTCGGCGCTCGCCACAACACCTGAAGTGGCAAATAATGTTGCTGCAGATCCGACAGCATCCGGCCCCAACGTGTATGACACCGCGCTGGTGGAGGGGGTGAAACGCTTCCAGCACTGGCAGGGATTGGCCGATGATGGCGCGATTGGCCCGCGCACACGTGAGTGGCTGAATGTGCCACCACAGATGCGAGCATCGCTACTGGCGCTGAATATCCAGCGCCTGCGACTACTGCCGGATGATATGCATAATGGCATCATGGTGAATATTCCCAACTATTCACTCACCTACTACAACAATGGTGCCACTATTCTGTCGTCACGGGTGATTGTAGGTCGTCCCGATCGTAAAACGCCGCTAATGCGCAGCGCACTGAATAATGTGGTGCTTAACCCGCCGTGGAACGTGCCGACAACGCTGGTGCGTCAGGATATTGTGCCGAAGGTGAAGCAGGATCCCTCTTATCTGTATAAGCATGGCTATACCTTGCTGTCGGGCTGGAGTGCGGACGCCGAGGTGATCGATCCGTCGATGATTGATTGGCACATGGTGTCAGCCGCGAATTTCCCTTACCGCATTCGTCAGGCGCCGGGCGCGACCAATTCGCTGGGACGTTACAAGTTCAATATGCCTAGTTCGGATGCCATTTATCTGCACGATACGCCAAATCATGCGCTGTTCCAGCGTGATATTCGTGCGCTTAGCTCGGGCTGCGTACGCGTTAATAAAGCCTCGGAATTGGCCGACCTTCTGCTGCAGGATGTCGGCTGGAATGATGGTCGTATTTCAGACACGCTGAAACAGGGTGATACTCGCTATGTGCCGATTCGTCATCGCATTCCGGTCAACCTTTACTATTTAACCGCCTGGGTGGCAGATGATGGGCAACCGCAATATCGTACAGATATTTACAATTATGATAATCCTGCCCGTTCAGGCAGTCAGGCACTCAAAAAAGCGGGGCAACTGCTGCTCTAGTGCTTGATTTGGCTGTTTTCTTAGCGGCGTAAACTCTTCAAAACCCGTGGCGAAAATTTGACTTCGCGCGGGTTTTGCTCATTCTGAGCCGTATTCCGGGTTGACTGAGATTTTGGCTGCGGTTAATGTTCGGCCTTGTGTACTTTTCGCACATATTTTATCCGCTTTAGATTAGGTAACTCCGCTTCATGGCTAATTTTGATTCTCAACGTCGTCGATTACTCCTGATTGGAGGGGCAGCAGCAGGTTTATCACTGCTTCCTGGCTCCGCACTGGCTTCGCTTTCCACCTCCCGCCCTCGAGTATTGACGCTTAGTAACCTTCACACCGGTGAAACCCTTAAAACTGAGTTTTTCAACGGTAAGCGTTATGACAAGGATGAGTTAGTCCGCTTAAATCACTTCTTCCGCGATTATCGTGCTAATCAGGTGAAGAACATCGATCCCCATCTTTTTGATCAGCTTTATCGCCTGCAGGCGCTGCTTGATACGCGTAAACCGGTGCAGCTCATTTCGGGATATCGCACGCTGGCAACCAATAATATGTTGCGTGAATCAGGGCCGGGCGTCGCCAAGCACAGTTATCACACCAAAGGACAAGCGATGGATTTCCATATTGAAGGGATTTCATTGAGCAATGTTCGCAAAGCGGCGTTATCTATGCGCGCTGGTGGTGTAGGATATTACCCGCGCAGCAACTTCGTACACATAGATACCGGGCCTGCAAGGCACTGGTCCTGATACCGGCAGCGCTGCGTGTGTCGGCCATGGAGCGCTATGAATTACCAAATTATTCCGGTTACCGCCTTTTCCCAGAATTGCTCAGTGATTTGGGATGACGAATCCCAACAAGCGGCCTTAGTCGATCCCGGCGGTGATGCGGAAACCATTAAAGCTGTGCTGGCAGAACGCGGTTTAACGCCGTCACAGATCCTGCTTACGCATGGACATCTCGATCACGTAGGTGCTGCTGCTGAACTCGCCGCACATTACCAGGTGCCGATTGTCGGCCCGCACCCGCTTGACGCCTTCTGGCTGGATAATCTGCCCACGCAAAGCCGTATGTTTGGTTTACCTGAATGCGCACCGCTTACTCCCGATCGCTGGCTGGAAGAGGGCGAAACCGTGCAGCTGGGCAACATCACACTGGAAGTGCTGCTTTGTCCGGGTCATACGCCGGGGCATATTGTGTTGCTGGATCGCGCGGGGCGTCTGCTCATTTCAGGCGATGTGATTTTCAACGGTGGCGTGGGACGTACCGATTTTCCACAGGGTAGCCACAGCGATTTGATCGACGCGATTAAAACCAAGCTGCTGCCGCTCGGCGATGACGTCACCTTCGTGCCGGGTCATGGACCTATCTCAACGCTCGGCCGTGAACGTATCAGCAATCCGTTCCTGCAATAAAAAATGGGCCAATATGGCCCATTTATTCGCTGAAAAGGATTACAGCACCGCGACAATCGCCTCACATAGCGCAGACATATTGTCTGGCGTCATTCCCGCCACGTTAACGCGACCGGAGTTCACGGCGTAAACGCCGAACTCCTCACGTAAACGTACCACCTGATCTTTGGTCAGGCCGCTGAACGAGAACATACCGTTTTGCTTGATGATAAAGCTAAAGTCTTGCTTAGCACCTTTCTCCGCTAGCGTATTCACAAACAGCTGACGCATACGCTGGATACGCTGACGCATATCGGTTAGCTCTTGAACCCAGATAGTACGCAATGCCTCATTGCTGAGGATTGTCGCCACCACTGCCGCACCGTGTGAAGGCGGGTTTGAATAGTTGGCGCGAATGGTGTATTTCACCTGGCTGAACGCCGTTTTTGCGATGTCGCTGTTAGCTGCAACTAACGTTAACGCGCCTACGCGCTCGTTGTATAAACCAAAGTTCTTCGAGAAGGAGCTGGCAACAATCAGTTCCTGGTGAGAGGCGGCAAAAATACGCAAGCCTTCCGCATCTTCATCCAGACCACGAGCGAAACCCTGGTAAGCGAAATCGAACAGCGGTAGCCAGCCTTTCTCTTGCGACAGCTGCGCCAGTTGCTGCCACTGCTCTGCAGAAGGATCAACGCCGGTTGGGTTATGGCAGCAGCCGTGGAACAGCACCACGTCGCCCGCTTTGGCTTCCTGCAGTGATGCCACCATGCCATCGAAATCAAGGCTATGGCTTGCTGCGTCGTAATAGTGGTATTCGCACACTTCCAGACCGGCAGCGTTGAACACATTCTTATGGTTTGGCCAGCTAGGGTTGCTCACCCAAACGCGTTTTACGCTGGTTTGATTCGCCAGAAAATCGGCTGCAACGCGCAGGGCTCCGGTACCGCCTGGCGTCTGTGCTGTTGTGGCGCGACCGTCAGAAATCAGCGAGCTCTCTTTTCCGAACAGTAGCTCCTGTGTACACCGCGCGAAATCTGCCAGACCATCAATGCTCAGGTAGTTCTTGGTGGTTTCGTTTTCCAGCAGATACTGCTCGGCTTTCTTAACGCTGGTAAGCACTGGCGTTTTACCGGTTTCATCTTTATAGACGCCAATACCAAGGTTGATTTTATTCGGGCGGTCATCGGCGCGAAAAAGGTCAGCCAGCCCAAGAATAGGATCGGCGGGTGCGGCAGAGATCGATTCAAACATGAGTCAGTTCCGTTTGGGTGAACTTTAGCGAAATGAGCTATCAGGTTAGCGTCAGACGAGAAGATTTCCAACCGCTGAAATAAAAAAGAAATAACTCCCGTGTATAAAGTAGTGGCGCTAATTGAGAAGCCGATCACTGAATAGCAAAACGGAGCCCGAAGGCTCCGTCTTTAGGTAATCCGCATTGCTAATCGAGTGATTAGAACTGGTATACCAGACCAACGCCAACAACGTCGTCGGTGCTCACGTTCTGAGCGCGGGTGTAATCGTTGTCGTCCAGCAGGTTGATTTTGTAGTCAACATACGCAGACATGTTTTTGTTGAAGTAGTAGTAGGTACCCACTTCGATGTATTTAACCAGGTCAGCATCGCCACCAGCAAAGGTTGCACCATTGTCGGTGTTAGTGTTGCCATTCAGCTGCTTGCCTTTTGACTGCAGGTAAGCGATGGATGGACGCAGACCGAAGTCGAACTGGTACTGTGCAACCACTTCGAAGTTCTGTGTTTTGTTAGCAGTCTGACGAGCGAAGCTACCGTAAGCGGTGGTGTTACGTGATTCACCGTAGAATGCTGCCAGATATACGTTGTTCGCGTCATATTTCAGACCGAAACCGTATGCGTCAGCCTTGTCGCCGTTGCCATCTGCAATCTGAGCGTTGGTACGGTCAGAAGAGAAGTAAGAACCGACAGCGCTGATACCCATACCGGTGTCATACGCTACAGAAGTACCCCAGCCGTCGCCGTTCTGCGCCAGTGGATCACGAGAACCTTCGTTTTTGCCTTGGTACTGTGCAGCGAAGCTCAGGCCGTTAACCAGACCGAAGAAGTTGCTGTTACGGTAGGTAGCCAGGCCACTTGAGCGACCGATCATGAAGTTGTCGTTGTCTTGATACAGGGTATCATCACCGAACACTGGCAGCTGGTCAGTGTAAGACATTGCGTCATAGATAACGCCGTAGTTACGACCGTAGTCGAATGAACCTGCATCACCAAATTTCAGGCCCGCGAAGCCCAGACGGGTTTTGTTGCCGTCTTGCGCGTCAGCGCCTTCGGTGTTGTTAGCCTGAACGTTGTATTCCCACTGGCCGTAACCGGTCAGTTGGTCGTTGATCTGAGTTTCACCCTTGAAGCCGAAGCGAACATACGTTGCATCGCCATCATTATTAGCGTCATCGGAGAAAGTGTGGCGCGCATCAACTTTACCGTACAGGTCCAGCTTGTTGCCGTCTTTGTTATAAATTTCTGCTGCGTTTGCTGCACCAGCAGCTAACAGAGCTGGGATAACCACTGCAAGAATGTTGCGCTTCATCATTTTTTATTACCCTCATTGGAGTTATTTGGACATCTGCCACTGCTGCCAAGAAATCTTTACAGAACCTTGAGAGAAGTTTGATGTCTCCTGTGTCTGCACGCATCTTTCCATCACAGGGTTGCTAATTCTAGCCCGAAGATGATTCAAATCTCGCAATTAAGTATCAAAAGGAAAAATTGTATGACAATTTGTAAAAATCCGGGAACTTTGTGAGAGAACTCTAAATTTACAAAAATAAAAAAAGGCCGGCTAAGCCGACCTCTTTATATATATGAATTACTTATAATTAATCGCGAAATTTAGAAATTCGCATTGCGTGGAGTACGTGGGAAGGGGATAACATCCCTTACATTTTGTACGCCGGTGACATAGGCGATTAATCGTTCGAAACCTAATCCAAAGCCAGCATGTGGCACGGTGCCGTAACGACGCAGGTCACGATACCACCAATAATCTTCTTTATTGAGGCCCATTTCTGCCAGTCGCGCATCTAGCACATCCAGACGCTCTTCACGTTGTGAACCACCGATGATTTCGCCGATACCCGGCGCCAGCACATCCATAGCCGCTACGGTTTTGCCATCGTCGTTCATACGCATGTAGAAGGCTTTGATGTCTTTCGGGTAGTTTTTCACAACGACCGGCGCTTTGAAGTGCTGCTCTGCCAGATAACGTTCGTGCTCGGATGACAAATCCACACCCCATGAAACCGGGTTCTCGAAGGTCTGGCCGCTCTGCAGGAGAATCTCTACCGCATCGGTGTAATCCACCTGCGCAAAGTCGGTCTGAACGAAACGTTCCAGACGGGCAACCGCATCTTTGTCTACACGCTCAGCAAAGAACGCCATATCATCGGCGCGTTCATTCAGCACGGCCTGGAATACGTACTTCAGCATGGCTTCAGCCAGCGCGGCCGCATCATCCAGCGTGGCAAAAGCGACTTCCGGTTCCAGCATCCAGAATTCCGCCAGGTGACGGCTGGTATTGGAGTTTTCCGCACGGAAAGTCGGACCGAAGGTGTACACCTTGGAGAGCGCGCAGGCATAGGTCTCAGCGTTGAGCTGACCCGATACGGTCAGGAAGGCTTCTTTGCCGAAGAAATCTTTGTCGAAATCAATTTTTCCCTGCGGGTCGCGCGGCAGGTTCTCCAGGTCCAGCGTGGAAACGCGGAACATCTCGCCTGCGCCTTCGGTGTCCGATGCGGTGATCAGCGGGGTCGACACCCAGAAATAGCCGTTTTCATGGAAGAAGCGATGCAGCGCCTGCGCCAGCGTATGACGCACGCGCGCCACGGCTCCCACGAGGTTAGTACGCGGGCGTAAATGGGCGACTTCACGCAGATATTCGATGCTGTGACGTTTGGCCGCCATCGGATAGGTATCCGGATCATCAACCCAGCCGGTGACCTCAACCTGGGTCGCCTGCAGTTCAAACGCCTGGCCTTCGCCCGGGGATTCCACCACTTTGCCGGTAATGATTACCGAGCAACCGGTGGTCAGACGCAGGACTTCGTCCTGATAATTATTCAGAGAATTATTGACGACAGCCTGAACGGGATTAAAGCAGGAACCGTCATAAACGGCGATAAAGGAAAGACCGGCTTTTGAATCTCTTCGGGTACGCACCCAACCACGTACGGTGACTTCACTGTCAACCGCGACACGGCCGTGCAGTACATCCGCTACAGGCACTACGCTCATAAATTTCTCTCTTTATATAAGGAGGTTGATAAAAAGCCCCTTTTCCGGGGTTTTGCTATGTTACTTGTGAGCCAACAGGAAACAAGCAAAATTGGCAGCAGAAAGGGAGATTTGTTGACGAGGAGCAGGGTGCAAGCACCCTGCATTAAGAATCAGCTGGCTCTTTTGACCAGCGGGAGATCAAAGGCCTTACGCAGGGCGCGTACAAAGGCTTTATCCTGACAAATGGTTTTGCCGGGGCTGTCGGAAAGCTTTGCCACCGGTTTGCCATTGCAGCTCACCAGTTTAATCACGATGTTCAGAGGCGTAACGCCGGGAATGTCGCACGTCAGGCGCGTACCGATGCCGAACACCACATTCGCACGTTGACCAAAGTGGCGATAGAGCGCCAGCGCTTTATCCAGATTAAGATTATCTGAGAACACCAGCGTTTTACTTTTCGGATCAATATCCAAACGCTGATAGTGCGCAATGGCTTTTTCACCCCATTCCACCGGATCGCCGGAGTCATGGCGCAGGCCCTGATAACGATGGGCAAAGCCTGGACCAAAATCGCGCAAGAAGGCATCCATGGTGATGCAGTCGGTCAGCGCGATGCCCAATTGATCGTCATACTCATCCAGCCAGGATTGCAGCGCGGCGCGTTGGCTATTCGCCAGCACCGGGCTGATTTGCTGATGCGCCTGGAACCACTCATGCGCTTGCGTACCCACCGGATTGAGCTGCAGGCGACGAGCCAAATCGTAGTTGCTGGTCCCCACCAGCCACGGAAATTCGGTTTTCAGCGTGCTAACTATCGCTTCCTGCACCGCTTTGGAGTAGCGGCGTCGCGTGCCGAAATCCATCAGCTGGAAGCGCGACATATCCAAATCGCCTACCTGCTCACGGAAATCCACCAGCTTGCGCTGCAAATGCGACACCGCCTGCTCCACACCCATTTGCGGGGTACGATGACGATGCACGACTTCACTGATCAACGCCAGCAGCGGGACTTCCCACAGGATGACTTCACGCCATGGGCCATGAATCTGAATCGTCAGACGGCCATGATCGTTACGCACATTAACCTGCGAAGGATCGAGGCGGAACTGGCGCAGCCAGTTAACGTAATCGGTTTGAAAGAAAGGGAGACCGCTGAGGTAGTGGTATTCATCGTCACTCAGTGCGAGCGCTTGCAGGGTTTCAATCTGTTCACGGATCTCGTCCGCATAGAAGCCCAGCAGTTCATCGCCACGGCAGCGAAATTCAGCCGTCACCGGGACATCGTAATAGCGATGATATACGGCCTGCTGCATATGAAGCTTGTACGCATCGGTATCAAGCAGCGTGGTTAAAATCGGGGAAGCATGTCCAGTCATGGTGCGTTTCAGCATCCTCTTCCGCGGAGCAGAGCCCGGTGTTCAACAAAGTCATAAAGACGCAGGAGTATAAAACAGTAATGACCGCGATCACACCATAATTGCGGGTGGCAGGTCGAGGGTCATTTGTGCCATTGTTAATGAATTGTAGCCTTTTCAACGAACGCACGCATTGTACGTGGCAACGAAGGCACAACCCGCTTAGACTTTGACGGGTCAACATATTAACGATTAAAAGATGCGAGAAGGATTTATGACGCAACAGCCGCAAATTAAATATCGCCACGATTACCGTGCGCCGGATTACACCATTACCGATATCGACCTGACTTTTGATCTGGATGCCGCCGCAACGCGCGTTAGCGCGGTGAGCCAGGTGAAGCGACTTGGCGCGGCGGATGCGGATCTGCGTCTGGATGGTGAAGATCTCACGCTGGTATCGCTGGCAGTGGATGGCAATCCGTGGCCGCATTACCGCCAGGAAGAGGGCGCGTTGTTCATTAGCCAGCTGCCGGACAATTTTACGCTGACCATCATTAATGACATCCACCCGGATAAAAATACCGCGCTGGAAGGGTTATACCAGTCCGGCGAGGCGCTTTGCACGCAGTGTGAAGCGGAAGGTTTCCGCCATATTACCTGGTATCTTGACCGCCCGGATGTGCTGGCGCGTTTCACCACCACCATTATTGCGGATGCCGCACGCTATCCTTATTTGCTGTCAAACGGCAATAAGCTGGAGAGCGGACGCCATGAAGATGGCCGCCATTGGGTGAAGTGGCAGGATCCTTTCCCGAAACCCTGCTACCTGTTTGCGCTGGTGGCCGGAGATTTTGACGTACTACGCGACAGTTTTACCACCCGTTCGGGCCGCGATGTGGCGCTGGAAATCTTTGTCGACCGCGGCAATCTCGATCGCGCCGACTGGGCGATGACGTCACTGAAAGCCAGCATGAAGTGGGATGAAGAGCGCTTCAATCTTGAGTACGACCTCGACATCTTTATGATCGTCGCGGTGGATTTCTTCAACATGGGTGCGATGGAGAATAAAGGCCTCAACGTCTTTAACTCTAAATACGTGCTGGCAAAAGCCGAAACGGCCACCGACAAAGATTATCTCGGTATTGAAGCGGTTATCGGTCACGAATATTTCCATAACTGGACCGGTAACCGCGTGACCTGCCGCGACTGGTTCCAGCTCAGCCTGAAAGAAGGGCTAACGGTGTTCCGCGATCAGGAGTTCAGTTCAGACCTGGGTTCACGCGCGGTTAATCGTATCGATAACGTGCGTGTGATGCGCGGCGCACAGTTTGCGGAAGATGCCAGCCCGATGGCGCATCCGATCCGTCCGGATCAGGTGATCGAGATGAACAACTTCTACACCTTAACGGTGTACGAGAAAGGTTCGGAAGTGATCCGCATGATGCACACTCTGCTGGGCGAAGAGAATTTCCAGAAAGGGATGCAGCTGTACTTCGAACGCCATGATGGTAGCGCTGCAACCTGTGATGATTTCGTGCAGGCGATGGAAGATGCGTCGAATGTCGATCTGTCTCAGTTCCGTCGCTGGTACAGCCAGGCGGGTACGCCGATCCTGACGGTGCGCGATGACTACAATCCTGAGCTGGAGCAATACACGCTGCACGTCACGCAACGTACGCCAGCCACCGCCGAGCAGAAAGAGAAGCTGCCGCTGCACATTCCGCTGGATATCGAGCTGTATGATAATGAAGGCAAGGTGATCCCGCTGCAGCACAACGGTCATCCGGTGCATCATGTGCTGAATGTTACCGAAGAGTTCCAGACTTTCATCTTCGACAAAGTCTATTTCCAGCCGGTGCCCTCACTGCTGCGCGAATTCTCCGCGCCGGTGAAACTTGACTATAAATGGAGCGACGCGCAGCTCACCTTCCTGATGCGTCACGCACGCAACGATTTTGCCCGCTGGGATGCGGCGCAAAGCCTGCTGGCAACCTACATTCGCCTGAACGTCGCGCGTCATCAGCAGGGCCAGCCGCTGTCGCTGCCGCTGCATGTCGCCGATGCATTCCGTGCGGTGCTGCTGGATGAGCAGGGCGATCCGGCGCTGAAAGCGTTGATTCTTTCGCTGCCGTCTGAGAATGAAATTGCGGAACTGTTTGATGTCATCGATCCCCTGGCCATTGCTGCGGTGCGCGATGCGCTGGTGCGTACGCTCGCCACTGAGTTAAATGACGAGTTCTTTGCGCTCTATCTGGCCAACCAAAGCAGCGAATATAAAATTGAGCATGCAGAAATTGGCAAGCGCACGTTGAAAAATGTCTGCCTCGGTTATCTGGCCTTTGCCGATGCTGCCCAAGCGGACAAATTGGTGCAGGCGCAATATCAGCAGGCGAACAACATGACCGACGCGTTAGCAGCGCTGGCCGCGGCAGTTGCAGCAAATCTGCCATGCCGCGATACGCTGCTGGCCGCTTACGACGAGCGCTGGCATCAGGATGGTTTGGTGATGGACAAATGGTTTGTGCTGCAAGCCACCAGCCCGGCGGCGGACGTGCTGAGCAAGGTGCGCGAACTGCTGCATCACCGCTCGTTCACCATGGGCAACCCGAACCGTATTCGTTCGCTGATTGGTGCATTTGCTTCCGCTAATCCGGCGGCATTCCACGCCAAAGATGGCAGCGGTTATCAGTTCCTGGTGGAGATGTTGACCGATCTCAATACGCGCAATCCGCAAGTTGCTGCGCGCATGATCGAGCCATTGATTCGTCTGAAACGTTACGATGCCGATCGTCAGGCGCTGATGCGTAAGGCGCTGGAAACGTTGAAAGGGCTGGATAAACTGTCGGGGGATTTGTACGAGAAGATCACGAAGGCATTGAACGCTTAATCATAGTGGTCGCCATGAATGGCGACCCTACGCGGATTTTACCGGGTGCGCATTTATGCGCACCTTTTTCAACTCTGCTGCGCAAACTTCAGCGGCTGCTCCGATGAACCCCGTTTCATCACGCGATCCAGCACTTCGGCTTCAAGTTCCGCCAGACGCGCAGAGCCGCGACGGCGCGGACGCGGCAAGTCGACGATCAAATCCAGACCAATCTTTCCTTCTTCAATCAGCAAAACGCGATCGGCGATGGCGACGGCTTCGCTGACATCGTGCGTCACCAGCAGCACGGTAAAGTTATGCTGCTGCCACAAGGACTCAATCAAGCCCTGCATTTCAATACGCGTTAACGCATCCAGCGCCCCCAGCGGCTCATCAAGCAGCAGCAAACCGGGACGATGAATCAACGCACGCGCCAGCGCCACGCGCTGTTTCTGGCCACCGGACAATGCTGCCGGCCACTCGTTAGCACGATCGGCAAGGCCAACGGCCTCCAGCGCTTCCAGGGCGGCGGCTCGCCATTCGCGACCTTTTAGCCCGAGCCCAACGTTATCAATCACCTTTTTCCACGGCAGCAGACGTGAATCCTGGAACATCAAACGCGTATCTTCACGTGCTTGCGATAACGGCGCGTTGCCCGCCAGCAGCGCACCGCGCGTAGTCGATTCCAGGCCAGCTAATAGGCGCAGCAGGGTACTTTTACCGCAGCCGCTGCGACCCACCACCGCGACAAATTGCCCGGACGGAATATGCAGATCAATATTGTTCAGGATGGTGCGATCGCCATATTGCTTGCTGACACCATTCACACCAACCGGCGTACCGCGATTCAAACGCGCCGGATTTAGGGTTGCGTTGCTCATGCGTTCTCCTTTAATTGGTAAGCCGGATGCCAGCGCAGCCACACGCGCTCAAGCAGTTGTGCCGCGACGTCGGCCAATTTGCCGAGCAGGGCATAGAGAATGATGGCTACCACCACCACGTCGGTTTGCAGGAATTCGCGGGCATTCATCGCCAGATAACCGATGCCGGAGTTGGCTGAAATGGTTTCGGCCACAATCAGCGTCAACCACATCAGGCCAAGAGCAAAACGAACGCCAACCATAATAGAAGGTAGCGCACCCGGCAGAATGACCTGAATGAACAGGCTCCAGCCGGATAAACCATAGCTACGCGCCATCTCCACCAGGCCACGGTCAATATTACGAATACCGTGATACGTGTTCAGGTAAATTGGAAACAGGGTGCCGAGCGCCACGAGAAAAATTTTGGCGGATTCGTCGATGCCGAACCACAAAATGACCAGCGGGATCAGCGCCAGATGCGGCACGTTACGCAGCATCTGTACGGAAGTATCCAACAGGCGTTCACCCACACGTGATGTACCGGTGATTAATCCCAGAATCAAACCAATGGAACCGCCGATGGCAAAACCAATGGCGGCGCGCCAGCTGCTGATGGCCAGGTTCTGCCACAGCTCACCGCTCACCGTCAGTTTCCAGAAGGTGATGAGGATATTTTCCGGCGACGGCAGAATACGCGTCGACAGCCAACCCACCTGCGATGCCAATTGCCACAACGCGATCAGCACCACCGGTAACACCCAAGGCAGCACGGCGTTACCCAGCTGTTTTTTTACGTTTGCCATCCTCGGCTCCTTTAGCTCTGCGACACTTTTTGCGGCGTGAAATCATGGGCTACCGCTTCGCCGTGCGCCTGCATCACTCGCGGCTGTGGCACTTGCGGAATCACCAGATCGAGGTGCGGGAACAGTAACTCACCCACGCGATAAGCTTCTTCCAGATGCGGATAGCCAGAGAGAATAAAGGTTTCGATGCCGAGATCGCTGTACTCCTGCATGCGCGCCGCCACGGTTGGGCCATCGCCCACCAGCGCCGTGCCTGCGCCGCCACGAACCAGGCCAACACCGGCCCACAGATTCGGGCTGATCTCCAGCTTATCGCGCCGGCCACCGTGAAGTGCGGCCATGCGCTGCTGTCCAACCGAATCGGTACGCGCAAATGCGGCTTGCGCTTTGGCAATGGTGGCATCGTCGAGATGGGCGATGAGGCGGTCCGCTGCTTGCCAGGCTTCTTCATTGGTTTCACGCACAATCACATGCAGGCGAATGCCGAAGCGGACGGTGCGTCCCTGCGCGGCGGCTTTGGCACGCACTTGTTCAATCTTCTCCTTTACTAACGCCGGCGGCTCGCCCCAGGTGAGATAAACATCCACCTGCTCGGCGGCCAGATCCTGTGCCGCATCCGACGATCCGCCAAACCACAGCGGCGGACGCGGTTGCTGCACCGGCTTAAACATCAGGCGCGCACCGCGCACTTTGACGTGCTTGCCATCGTAATCGACGGTTTCACCTTCCGAGACGCGACGCCAGACGCGAGTAAATTCGGCAGACTCTTCATAGCGTTCACGGTGATCGAGAAACACGCCATCGCCAGCAAGCTCTTCCGGATCGCCGCCGGTCACCAGATTAAACAGCGCACGGCCATTCGACAGCCGATCGAGCGTGGCCGCCTGACGCGCCGCCTGAGTCGGCGAAATCACCCCCGGGCGCAGCGCCACCAGGAAACGCAGACGCTGGGTGACCGGGATTAATGAAGCCGCCACCAGCCAGGCATCTTCACAGGAGCGGCCGGTGGGAATCAGCACCCCGCCGAAGCCGAGACGATCTGCCGCCTGGGCAATCTGTTGCAGGTAACCATGATCAACCGGGCGCGCGCCTTCCGCGGTGCCAAGATAGTGACCATCGCCGTGAGTCGGGAGAAACCAAAATACGGATACGCTCATGATTAATTTCCTTTCGGCTGGGCAGATTGTGGCTGCCAGATGCGGTCAGCGATATTCACTTTCACCGGCATCAGATGATTGGCATAAAACAGATCGGCCGTTTGCTGTTGGGCCTGCGCGGTATGGGCGCTGACCGGCGTAATAGTGGTAGGCGGACGATGGTCGAGATAGCTGGCAATGACCGGTTTCGGCAAGCCCATCGCCTGTGCCAGTAAATCAATACTTTGGTCGCGTTGGCTGCGGGTTAATGCATCGGCATTGCTGAAGGTATTCAACACGTGCTGTACGAATGCCCCGTTCGCCTCGGTGTATTTGCGCGTCGCTAAATAGAAGGAGCCGGTTTGATTGAGTTTGCTGCCGTCAACCAGCACGCGTACGTTGCCTTGCAGCAGGGCAGCCGAGTAGTAGGGATCCCAAATCGCCCAGGCATCCACGTCACCTTGCTGGAACGCGGCGCGCGCGTCGGCGGGAGTCAGATAGGTTGGCTGAATGTCTTTAAAACTCAGCCCAGCTTGCTCAAGTGCGCGCAACAGCAGGTTGTGCGAGCTGGAGCCTTTCTGGAATGCCACTTTGCGGCCTTTGAGGTCGGCTACGCTGTGAATCGGGCTGTCCTTTGGCACCAGAATCACTTCTGCCTGCGGTTTAGGCGGCTCGGAACCGACGTAAAGTAGATCCGCACCGGCGGCCTGCGCAAACAGCGGTGGAATATCGCCGGTACTGCCTAAATCAATACTGTCGACGTTGAGCGCTTCCAGCATCTGCGGGCCAGCCGGGAATTCCACCCATTTAATTTGCGTGTGTGGAAAACGCTGCTCCAGTAGCTTATGGCTTTTCGCTAATACCATGCTCACTGAACCTTTCTGATAACCGATGCGCAGTTGCTCGGGAGCATCAGCGGCGTGTGCAGTAATGCTTAAAGAGAGCAGAGCGACCATCGCTGGCATCAGCCAGCCCGTTACTATCCGTTTCATAACGCTTCCTTTATACCGCTTGTGCATAGGGTTGGTGGCGACGATGCAGCGCGTGCCAGAACGTATCTAACGCTTCATCTATACGTTGTGACAGCAGCGGATCTAACTGTGGTTGACGATCGTAATGGGTAATCTGCACATCCGTTGCAAATACGCCGTGCAGAACTTCCTGCGCCTTGAGCGCGTTGAGCACCGGCTTAAGCGCGTAATCAACCGCGAGCAAATGGGAAGCGCTGCCGCCGCTGGCCAGTGGCAGCACCACTTTATGCTCCAGCGCGCGCTCAGGTAGCAAGTCGAGCAGCGTTTTCAGCGCCCCTGAAAATGATGCTTTATAAATAGGTGTGGCGACGATTAAGCCGTCCGCCAGCGCTAAATCGGCTTTTAGAGCAGCTAATGCTGGAGAATCAAAACGCGCGTAGAGCAAATCTTCAGGCTGAAAGTTGTGAATATTCCACGGGATCACCTCAACACCGCGTGCTTCCAGCGCGTGCTGGCAGAGGCTTAGCAGCGCAGTAGAGCGTGAAGGGAAGCGAGGGCTGCCCGCCAGCGTAATAACCCGCATGGTCACTCCTTATAACTGAAAGTTATTGATTATCTGATATTCAGAACTGATAGGTTCAATACTGTCAGAGCAGGGGGGATGGCTTAAATGATTTATCCGGCAATCAAAAGGTGGAAAATGCAAAAAGAATAAGAGGGGATAAAACAATTCAGTTTTCAGCGCATACGCATTTACGATTAGTCTTAAAAACCGCCGTTGAGTCCATTAGCATTGATTACAAACCATGATTTAAAAACCGTTTTACCGTTACGCTTAACCCTGAACTGCACGTCGGATGTAATTGTAACTGCGGTTACGTTTGGTCAAATTTGTCCTGTATTGGACAGCGAAATAGATTCAATAGCAAATGTGGCTGAGCAACGTTAAAAAACAGTGTTAAATCAATTGAAGAACGCGTTTTTAAACGATGCTTTTATCTTCCAGGCAAAAAAGTGTCGCAAAGGCTATCTCTTTATTTTTTATTGAGTAAACCTTCGTAAGATTTTCCGTGAAAAAATGTGTGTCATTATTCGCTGAGATGACACAAAGCTTAAGGGTGGTAATGTTTTTTTACGAAATCAAAGCGAAGTGTTTAGAGGGGGTAATGTATCTGCATTGATTTATTTTTCTTAATTATGATTGGTCCTGTGATTTAAAATAACAATCTGCTTAACTGAGAGCGAAATCAAAACTCTTGCCGTTTATATTGCGTTTAAATAATTGGCGTAATGTTTTATGCCGTGATGTTGGCAGCTTAAGACTTGCTTTTTTCTATCTACTCCAGGAAAGGTTTATGGCTAAAATCCTATTATCCATCATTATCCCTACCTACAACGTAGAGAATTATATTGTCGAGTGTGTGGATTCGTTATTGAAGCAAAAGGGTGCGTCCAGTGAGATCATTATTGTTAATGATGGTTCTACCGATGGCACGCTGGCTTTGGTGGAGCAGCACTATGGGCATCTACCGCAGGTAAAAATTATTACCACATGTAATGGCGGAGCCGGTAAAGCGCGTGATATCGGGTTAGATGCAGCACTCGGAGAATTTGTATTCTTCTGTGATCCCGATGATATCGTCGCCGACGGTTTCCTGGCTGAACTGCAGCAGGTTTATCAGGCACATCCGGAAATTGACCTGTTCTGCTTTAGCTCACAGATGTTTGAAGATGGACACCGTGAGCGCATCCGGCCCAAAGTGCGCCACGAGGTTTTTGGTCTGCAGCCGCCGCAAAAAGTCCTCTCAAGCCTGCTGCGTAATGGCTCGTACACTTCCGCAGCGTGGAACTATGCGCTGAAAAAGAGTGTGGCAACCCAGTATGATTTACGCTTTGTCGACCGCGTCCACGAAGATCACAAATACACGCTGTCTGCATTTGTCCGCGCTCGTCATGCATGGGTGAGTAAGCATGTTTATTACTACCAGCGGGTGCGAAACGGCTCATTAACTAACAGCCGCAAGAGTGAAGAGTACTTCCTGCAGCGCTATAACGCCTTTATGCACGCTTTTAGTACGCTCAAGCATGCACTTGATACATCGCCGGCCAGCAAAGCGCTGGAGAAAGACTATCTCATGCACTCTTTCCGGTTGATGATTTATCTCTCGCTTTATAACGGTACGCCTGTACCTGAATATGTTATTAATGCCATTCGCTTTATGGGTGGGCAGCATGAGCCAGCAAATATTAAAGAGTGGTTGTTAATCAATCGGCCGCAAATATTTATCATGCTGCAAAATTTAAAAGTGACGAAAGAGTTGAAACGCGCCGCCTGATTCGTGATTATTCCATCAGTAACAAATAATGGTAGAAGCAGAAAGTGAATAGCGTTAATTGCATCTGTATGTAAAAAAGATCGTCACTTCTGCAAACTCTGTTACAGATGATGTTTGCCTCATATGCAGGCCACTTTTTATAATAAAAAGGTGGCCTGTTTTTTAGGATAACCGAAATAAGCGATTTACGGCTTGTAAACTAAGATTAGTTACTCGCCTCAGCACCACTGATAAATTTAAGATTAAGTCTGGTAGGCAGCTATGTTGTTCTGTGTCAGTCTTGGTTTTTCAGCTAATTTTTAGACGCCGCCATACTTATGTCAATAAAACGTAACGCGATTGCCAACTATGTTGGTCAGATTTACCTGACGCTATCGGGTATTCTGGTTGTACCGCTCTATATTCAACATTTGGGCATGGAGGCTTACGGTTTAGTCGGATTTTTTTCGATTTTATTAACCTGGCTTCAGCTATTAGACGCCGGTGTTTCAACCACCTTAATGCGGGAAGCGGCGCGTTATCGCGCTAATCAAGCCGAATTCATTTGGTTCCCTCCGCTGTTTGCCGCGCTGTCAAAATTCTTCCTGCTCTCAACGCTTGTACTGGTGGTCATTGGCTGGCTAGCAACACCGTGGATTGCACACAACTGGCTGGACGCACAGCACCTGCCTTCAGGTGATGTGGTTACTGCGGTTGCAATTATGGTGATTACTGCCGCGATACGCTGGCGGACCAGTCCTTATCGCAGCGTCATTGTCGGCTTTGAACATCAGGTGTGGCTGAATGGTGTCAACCTGATCATCGTGACATTGCGTACCTTTGGCGCAGTGCTGGTGATTCAATTATTCTCCAACCCGGTGTTGAGCTTCTTTATATGGCAGCTGCTGGTCTCGATTGCCGAGGCGGCATGTCTTATCTACAAGTGCCTCCAATTGGTGCCGGCATCCGCGCGTAAAGAGAAACGTTCAGACCTTAAAGAGGTGTTAAAACCTTTTATTCGTTTTGCACTGAGCGCCGCTTATGCCAGCGCAGTGTGGACGTTTATTTCGCAGATAGATCGCCTGGTTTTATCGAAAACCCTGCCGTTGAGTGAATACGGATCCTTTACCGTGGTCGCTACCGCGGCAACCGGCATTATTCTGTTGAGCAGCCCGATCATGCAGGCCATTGTGCCGCGTATGACGGGCATGAAAACCAAAAAAGAGGGCGATTCACAATCGCTAATCCTCTATCGCTACACCACGCAGGCGGTGTCCATCTTTATGGCGCCGCTTAGCATTACGATTGCCTGCTTCTCCGCCCCTCTGCTTTGGGCCTGGACGCAGAATACTCAGGTTGTCACTGAGATGTCGTTTGTTCTCAGCTTGTATGCGATAGGGAGCGGCGTGCAGGCGATTTGCGGTCTGCTTTATCATCTGCAATACGTTAATGGCAACCTTAAGCTGCATATCAAAGGTTTCTCCTGTTTTGCCATTGTGCTGGTGCCGCTGAATATCTGGGCGGCCATTCACTATGGGGCGCACGGCACGGGTTGGCTCTGGCTGGGTCAGAACGTCTTTTATCTGTTTGGCTGGGCGTGGCTGGTACATCGTCGCTTTGCACCGGGTATCCATTTCACCTGGTTGACGCGCGATGTGTTGCTGATTTGGCTGGTGGCGGGCGTTATCGCCGGCCTGGCAACCCTGCTACCGATTGCCTGGGACCAAAACCGCTGGCTCAATTTGCTGTGGCTGGGACTGATTGGCATGGTCAACCTTGCCGTATGCTGTCTGCTTCATAGTTTGGTCATCAAGCGTTTGCCGCGACCGTTTAATAAAGGCTTTAACGTTGAGGAAAGAGAATGATCGCACGGAATCACGCTGCATCCGCTGCAACCATCACGGTTATTGTCCCTAACTGGAACTGCGCACCCTGGCTGACGGAAGCGATGGCGTCACTGCTTGGACAATCCTCGCCACCCGAGCAGATCATCGTCATCGATGACGGTTCAACCGATAACAGTGTTGAACTGCTGCGCGCTATGGCCGCCAAACATCCTGAAATCGTTCTGCTGCAAGCAGAGCGCGGGGGAGTAAGCGCCGCACGTAATCGCGGGCTGGAGATCGCTAGCGGTGACTTCATCTACTTTATGGATGCGGATGATTTCGTTGGCAACACGCTGTTCGCCGATTTCCGTAACGCCCTCGTGCAACATCCAGAGATGGAGATGTTCTGCTTTGGTGCCAAAATGTTCACTGATCTACCCGTTGAGCAGCGCGATTATCAGCTGTTTCATCAGCGCCGTATTAGCGGCGCCTTCGCGGGTGGCAGCGCAACGCTGCGCAAAATGATTGCCAACCAGTCGGCACATCGCGTGCTGTGGAGCAGCATCGTTTCACGCGCTCTGATTAAGCGTGTGGGCGTGCAGTTTCTGCCAATTCAGAACCATGAAGATGCGCCTTATATGTTTGCACTCTATATGCAGGCGAACACGGTGGTGCTCTCCAGTGAAAGCTATTACTTCAAACGCTTTATGGTCACGTCTTTGTCGCAGCGCAAAGCGACCTTTTCCTGGGTGGAGAATTACTTCATTGCGCGCGGCAACAGCGAGAGCTTTATGCAGCAGTGGGGCTTGCCCGCAGATGAGTCACTCCTTGATCGTTACTACGAACCGGTGATGTATGGCTGTCTGATTGAAATGCGCAAAAATAACATTGAGGTTCCGCAGGCGTGGCGCGTCACGATTGATCAGCTGATCCGCAAGGTGACGGGTGAAAGCAGGCGCATGAAATTGCAGTGGTATTACCCAACGTTGTACAACGGTTTGAAAGCCAGCCGCAGTTTGCTGGCGCGCTATACCGGCAAGCGCTGATTTCGATCAACTCTCCGTCTCTCAATAGAATTTACTTTTGCGCCAGAGCACCTTACCATTCTGGCGCACAAATTCCCGTGCACCCCGACTTCCCTGGTTCCCGTCATTGAGGAGAGTGCATGTTATATCCTATCGTCCGGCCGGCGCTGTTTAAGCTTGATCCTGAGCGAGCGCACGAACTCACCTTTCAGCAGCTGCGGTTTATCAGCGGTACGCCGCTTGAAGGGCTGATTCGCCAGTCGCTGCCATCACGTCCGGTTACCTGCATGGGATTGACGTTCCCGAATGCGCTCGGCTTAGCCGCCGGTCTCGACAAGAATGCCGAATGCATTGATGCCTTCGGCGCCATGGGCTTTGGTTTTGTCGAAGTCGGTACGGTGACACCCCTGGCGCAGCCAGGTAACGATAAGCCACGCATGTTCCGCCTGGTTGCCGCCGAGGGGATTATTAATCGCATGGGCTTTAATAATCACGGTGTTGATCATCTGATTGAGAACGTTAAAAAGTCGCGCTTTAAAGGCGTTCTTGGGATTAATATTGGCAAGAATAAAGACACGCCGGTAGAGAAGGGCAAAGACGATTATCTCATCTGCATGGAAAAGGTGTATGCCCATGCTGGTTATATCGCCATCAATATTTCCTCGCCAAACACCCCAGGATTACGCACGTTGCAATATGGCGAAGCGCTGGACGATCTTCTTTCTGCTATCAAATTAAAACAAAAAGAGCTGCAAGAACGCCATCTTAAATATGTGCCGGTGGCAGTAAAGATCGCGCCGGATCTTTCAGAAGAAGAATTGATTCAGGTTGCCGACAGTTTAGTGCGCCATGAAATTGATGGCGTGATTGCCACCAATACGACGCTCGATCGCTCGCTGGTGACTGGTCTGAAATATGCTGAGGAGATGGGAGGATTAAGTGGTCGTCCGGTCCAGTCGCGCAGCACTGAAGTGATTCGCCGCTTGTCGCAAGAGCTTCAGGGCCGCTTACCTATTATTGGCGTCGGCGGTATTGATTCCCTGGTTGCAGCACGCGAGAAAATCGCCGCAGGTGCAACGTTGGTGCAGATATACTCCGGATTCATTTATAAAGGCCCGGGTTTAATTAAAGATATCGTGACTCACCTCTAAGACATTTCCCACTTTACTGCGCCGAGGGGTTTATTTATCCCTTCGGCTCGTTTATATTTTGTCCTGCTGGTGTATTTTTCAGCCTTTTCTCAGATTTACTTTTTCTAATTTAGCGCTATTTAGCGCAGCGAAAAACTACAGGGCAGATCATGAAAATCAAACCTGATGACAACTGGCGTTGGTATTTTGACGCAGAGCATGACCGTATGATGCTGGATTTAGCCGATGGCATGTTATTTCGCTCGCGCTTCTCACGCAAAATGCTTACGCCCGATGCGTTTAATGTCAGCGGTTTCTGCGTTGATGACGCCGCGCTCTATTTTACCTTTGAAGAGCGTTGCCGTCAGAGTGGATTAAAAGGCGATCAGCGTGCTGAATTAGTATTAAATGCGCTGGTGGCGAGCCGTTTTCTTAAACCCTTAATGCCGAAAAGCTGGCATTTTACCAATCATGCGCACAGCTGGCAGCCTGCTGCGGGCGAAATGGTTGCTGTAACCCTGGCGGATAGCGGTGAACAGGCGCAGTTATTTGTGGTTGAAAGCGGTGAGAATGCGGCGCTGTGCTTATTAGCGCAAAACGCGTTAACCGTGGCAGGGAAGGGCATGCAGCTAGGTGATGCGATTAAGATCATGAACGATCGTTTGCGTCCGCAGCAGCATGAACAAACCGCCCACTTTGCGCGGGCGGTTTAATTACTTCAGGCCAGTTCGATATCGCCAGCGGGAATACAGCTGCAGCTTAGAATGGTGCCATCGGCACGCACCGCGCTTTTCTTTAACGCCTTCACTTCACCTGCAACCAGTGTGACTTTGCAGCTGCCGCAAATACCGGCGCGGCAAGAGTAGGGAATACGAAATCCCTGCATCTCCAATTGTTCCAGCAACACCTGCTGATTATCACCGTTAAAGGCAGTGCCCTGATAATCAATAGTGACTGCGCGGTGGCTAGTGGTGGTTGGCGCCAGCGTCTCAACCACGGCGCCTGAGCCGTAAGCACGTGGCGACTGTTGCTGCAGAATCGTGACCGTATCGCCCACGCGAATAATGCCGCTATTCATCGCAATCAAATTCAGGCCGAAATCAATATCCCCGCTGCCATCCTGCGCGCTACGAAAACCTTGCAACGTGGTGAGCGGTTCGCCATCAGGATGTTTGCGTCCGCTTTCGGTACCCACGGTGGTGAACACGCAGCGACTGCACGGCTTGGGCATCTCAAAGACGATCTCGCCAATTTGCAGGCGTTTCCAGCTGTCCTCTTCCCATGCCGCCGCGCCACTGACCACCAAATTGGGGCGGAACTGCTCAACGCGCACGCTGGCCGGGCAGCGCTGTTGCAGATCCTGCAGCGACGCCATATTCACCAATAGGAAGGGAAAACCGTCGGCAAAACTCAGCGGCACATGATCAAATCGCTTCACTCGACGCGTGGGTTCTACACCGGTCCAGCGCAGCTGCACCGGACGCGGGAAGAACGCACTTAACCAGCTATTTATCTCGTCGGGCGCGATACGCGCGGTGAAATGGTTGCCCCACACTTCGGTTGGCGCCTGCTCAGGAGTGAAGTCGGCAAAGCGGATCAGCGCTTGTGTTCCATCGGGTGCCTGAAGAAACAGGCCGTCCGGCAGCAGCGCAGGCGTGAAGCGCACCATTTCTGGATATTGACGCGCGGTCACAAAGGTTCCATCCGGTTCAGTCACCATGAAGATGCGATCAAAGGCCAGACCGCTCTCCAGCACCTGCGCATGCGACAACTGCAGGCCGCGCATTGATTTAACGGGATGAATAAAAAGGCGAGATAACGTGATCATAGCGTTCCCGGTAAAGGTATTCGGCAAAAAGAAGCTAACTTTATGACATAGCACGCTGATTCGCTATAATGCGCAGCAATTTAAGCAAGAGTAAAAAGTGACGATATGAATTCTCTGTTTGCCAGTACGGCGCGTGGGCTCGAAGAGCTGTTGAAAAGTGAGCTGGACGCGCTGGGTGCGCAGGATTTGCAGGTGGTGCAGGGCGGCGTCCACTTTCAGGCCGACGACCGCGTAATGTACCAAAGCCTGCTGTGGAGCCGTTTGGCTTCGCGCATTTTGCTGCCGCTGGGAGAATTTGGCGTCTGGAGCGATCTCGATCTCTACGTGGGTGCGCAAAGTATTCCGTGGACCGACATGTTCGATAGCAACACCAGTTTTGCCATCCATTTTAGCGGTACCAACGAGGTGATCCGCAATAGCCAGTTTGGCGCGCTGCGCATTAAAGATGCCATCGTCGATAGCTTTACGCGTCAGGGGCTGGAACGTCCAAGCGTCGACCGTGAACAGCCGGGCATTCGTATCAATGCGTGGCTGAATAAAGATCGCGTCAGTATCGCCCTAGATCTAAGCGGTGATTCACTGCATCAGCGTGGCTACCGCCAGCAAACGGGCGCCGCCCCGCTGAAAGAAACGTTAGCCGCGGCAATCGTAATGCGTTCCGGCTGGCAGAGCAGCACGCCACTGGTCGATCCGATGTGTGGCTCCGGCACGCTGCTGCTGGAAGCAGCGCTGATCGCCTGCGATCGTGCGCCAGGCTTACTGCGTACCCATTGGGGCTTTCATCGCTGGAAAAAACACAATCAGGTGATATGGCAAGACGTTCACGCTGCAGCAAAAGAGCGTGCTCGCGTGGGAACCGCTGCCGCGACGGCCCGTTTCTTTGGTTATGACAACGACAGCCGCGTGCTGGAGTCCGCACGTGCCAATGCCCGTCGTGCAGGCGTGTTCGAGCTGTTCACCTTCACGCAGCAGGACGTGATCAAGCTGAAAAATCCGCTGGCCGGGCAGGACATTACCGGTACGGTATTGAGCAACCCGCCATACGGTGAGCGTCTGGAAAGTGAACCGGCGCTGATCGCGCTGCATAGCCAGCTTGGCCGCATCATGAAGCAGAATTTTGGCGGCTGGAATCTGTCCTTATTCAGCGCATCGCCCGAGCTATTAAGCTGCCTGCAACTGCGCGCCGATCGCCAGTTCAAAGCCAAAAATGGTCCGCTGGAGTGTGTGCAGAAAAATTATCAGCTGGCCGCAACCAGTGGCGAAGGCAGCGCGCAGATTGCCGAAGATTTTGCTAATCGTCTGCGTAAGAACCTGAAGAAGCTGGAAAAGTGGGCGCGTCAGTCGAATATCGACTGCTACCGTCTGTATGATGCCGATCTGCCCGAGTACAACGTGGCGGTCGATCGCTACGCCGATTGGGTGGTGATTCAGGAATACGCGCCGCCGAAAACCGTAGATGCGAACAAAGCGCGTCAGCGTTTATTCGATGTCATCAGCGCCACGCTGAGCGTGCTGGAGATTCCGGCCAATCGTCTGGTGATGAAAACGCGCGAGCGTCAGAAAGGCAAAAGTCAGTATCAAAAGCTGGGCGAGAAGGGCGATTTCTTCGAAGTGCAGGAATTTGATGCGCGCCTGCTGGTTAATCTCACCGATTATCTGGATACTGGCCTGTTCCTCGATCACCGTATTGCGCGCCAGATGCTGGGTAAAATGAGCGCAGGCAAAGATTTCCTTAACCTGTTTGCTTATACCGGCACCGCCAGCGTACACGCCGGCCTGGGCGGGGCGAAAACCACCACCACGGTGGATATGTCGCGCACCTATCTGGAGTGGGCTGAGCGCAACCTGCGTCTGAACGGGTTGACCGGACGTCAGCACCGGCTGATGCACGCAGATTGTCTAAGCTGGCTGCGTGAGAGTGATGAGCAGTTCGATTTAATATTTATCGATCCGCCGACGTTTTCTAACTCTAAGCGCATGGAAGATGATTTCGACGTGCAGCGCGACCATATGATGCTGATGCAGAATCTGAAACGTCTGCTGCGTCGCGGTGGCACCATTATGTTCTCTAACAATAAACGCGGCTTCAAAATGGATCTCGACGGTTTATCTCGTCTGGGTCTGCAGGCGCAGGAAATTACCCAAAAAACGCTGTCGCAGGATTTCGCGCGCAACCGTCAAATTCACAACTGCTGGCTGGTTAGCCACGCCGGTAAGGAATAAGTTTTATGTCACTGATCAGTATCCATGGCGCTTACCTCTCATTCAGCGATGCGCCGCTGTTGGATAACACCGAGCTGCATATCGAAGAAGGCGAACGCGTCTGTCTGGTAGGTCGTAACGGCGCCGGTAAATCGACGCTGATGAAAATTATCAACGGCGAACAGCCGCTGGATGACGGCCGCATCATTTATGAGCAGGATTTGGTGGTGGCGCGTCTGCAACAGGATCCGCCGCGTAATATTACCGGTTCTGTTTACGACTTCGTCGCCGAAGGCGTGGCCGAGCAGGCTGAACATCTCAAGGCTTATCACGCTATTTCGCATCTGGTGATGGAAGATCCAAGCGAGAAGAATCTTAACGAAATGGGCCGCCTGCAAACCATTCTCGATCATCAGAACCTGTGGCAGCTGGATAGCCGCATCAATGATGTGTTACAGCAGATTGGTCTTGATGCCGATACCGAGTTGTCTTCGCTCTCAGGCGGCTGGCTTCGTAAAGCAGCACTCGGTCGTGCGTTGGTGAGCAACCCGCGCGTACTGATGCTTGACGAACCGACTAACCACCTTGATATCGAAACCATCGACTGGCTGGAGACTTTTTTAAAGACTTTCACCGGTAGCATTGTCTTTATCTCGCATGACCGTTCGTTTATCCGCAACATGGCGACGCGTATTGTCGATCTCGATCGCGGCAAGCTGGTTTCATGGCCGGGCAATTACGATCTGTTCCTGACCGGCAAAGAAGAAGCGCTGCGCGTGGAAGAGATGCAGAACGCCGAGTTTGATCGCAAATTGGCGCAGGAAGAAGTATGGATCCGCCAGGGCATCAAAGCGCGTCGTACGCGTAACGAAGGCCGCGTGCGCGCCCTGAAAGCGCTGCGTAACGAGCGTTCGGCGCGCCGTGAAGTGATGGGCAAAGCCAACATGCAAGTCGGCGAAGCAGCCCGTTCAGGCAAAATCGTATTCGAGATGGAAGATGTCAATTACAGCGTGGGTGGCAAAATCCTGGTAAAAGACTTCTCTACTCAGGTACAGCGCGGCGACAAAATCGCCCTGATTGGCCCGAACGGCTGCGGTAAAACCACCTTGCTGCGCCTGATGCTGGATCAGTTGAAGGCCGATAGCGGCCGCGTGCACTGTGGCACCAAGTTGGAAATTGCTTACTTCGACCAGCACCGTGCTGAGCTGGATCCGGATCGTACCGTCATGGATAACCTCGCTGAAGGTAAGCAGGAAGTGATGGTTAACGGTAAACCGCGTCACGTGCTTGGCTATCTGCAAGACTTCCTGTTCCATCCGAAACGCGCCATGACGCCGGTGCGTGCGTTGTCCGGTGGTGAGCGTAACCGTCTGCTGCTGGCGCGTCTGTTCCTGAAGCCAAGCAACCTGCTGATCCTCGATGAACCGACCAACGACCTCGACGTCGAAACGCTGGAACTGCTGGAAGAGCTGGTGGATGGTTATCAGGGCACCGTGATGCTGGTGAGCCACGATCGTCAATTCGTTGACAACACCGTAACTGAGTGCTGGATTTTTGAGGGCAACGGCGAGATCGGCACCTTTGTAGGTGGCTATCACGATGCGCAACAGCAGCGCGCTGCCTACAAACAGCTAAAATCCGCGCCAGCAAAATCAGCCCCGGCGGCCAAATCGGTAGAGAAAAATGATGCCGCCAAACGTCCCGCCAGCAAGCTAAGCTATAACCTGGCACGGGAACTGGAACAGCTGCCGCAAAAGCTGGAACAGCTGGAAACACGCATCGGTGAGCTGCAAGCCAAAATGAGTCACCCGGACTTCTTCAGCCAGCCACATGATAAAACCCAACCGGTGCTGGATGCGTTAGCGCAGACAGAACAGGAACTGGAAGTGGCGTTTGAGCGTTGGGAAGAGCTGGAAGCGCTGAAGAACGGCGCATAATTGGAAGGAGTCAGCATGTGTGCAGCGGATCAGGCGCATCAGTGGAGTCTCTGTCCACAGTGTGATTTAACAGTAAAGCTGCCCGCAGTACCGGTAGGCAGCCGTGCGCGTTGCCCGCGTTGCCATACAACGCTGTTGGCCAACTGGCAGGAGCCGCGCAGACGACCTACCGGTTACGCCATCTCAGCGTTATTTATGCTGGTGCTGGCCAATCTGTTTCCTTTCATCAATATGCACGTGGCGGGATTAAGCAGCCAGATATCGCTGCTTGAAATCCCGCAGGTGATGGAACGCGAAGATTATCGCAGCCTGGCAACGCTGTTTCTGCTGTTTGTACAGGGAATTCCTGCCTTCTGCATGATCACCATTATCCTGCTGGTGAATAACGTACGCATGCCGCATAACCTGCGACTTGGCCTTGCGCGTATTTTGTTCCAGCTGCGTAGCTGGGGCATGGCTGAAATTTTTATGGCAGGCGTGCTGGTCAGCTTCGTTAAGCTGATGGCGTATGGCGAGATCGGCCTTGGCAGCAGTTTCTGGCCATGGTGTTTGTTCTGCGTGCTGCATTTGCGTGCGTTTCAATGTGTCGATCGCCGTTGGGTTTGGCAGCGCATCGATCCTATGCCGCCGTTGTCAACGTTGCCGCAGGCCGGTATTAGCGGCCTGAAGCAAGGTTTGCGCAGCTGTCCATGCTGTACTGCCATTTTGCCTGCTGACCAACTTGCTTGCCCACGTTGTGGGGTTAAAGCGCATGCGCGCCGCAAGCACAGTTTGCAATGGACGTTGGCGCTGCTCATCACCTCGGTGATGCTTTACATTCCCTCCAATATTATGCCGATCATGGTGACCGAAACGCTCGGCTCGCAATATCCCTCGAACATTATGGCCGGGGTAATTTTGTTGTGGAGCGATGGATCCTGGCCGGTAGCGCTGGTGATCTTTATCGCCAGTATTATGGTGCCGTCGCTGAAAATGCTAGCGATTGCCTGGCTGTGCTGGCATGGCAGCGGACGAGGCGGGCGTGACGATGAAAAAATGCACCTGGTTTATGAGGTGGTTGAATTTGTTGGCCGCTGGTCAATGATTGATGTGTTTGTAATCGCCGTTCTCTCTGCGCTGGTGCGCATGGGAAGGCTGATGAGTGTGTATCCTGCGCCGGGCGCGCTGCTGTTTGCTATGGTGGTGATTCTCACCATGTTTGCAGCAATGACCTTTGATCCGCGCCTGCTTTGGGATCGACAACGGGAAACTGAACGTAAGGAGCCGCGTCTTGACGGACAACCATCACGAGACTGCTAAAGTCGACCAGATTAAACGCTGGTCACCAGTCTGGATTGTACCCATCGTTACGCTGTTAATCGGCGGATGGATTCTATTTTATCACTTCAGTCATCAAGGCCCGGAAGTGACGCTGATTACCGAGAATGCTGAAGGTATTGAGGCCGGCAAAACCACGATTAAAAGCCGCAGCGTTAATGTTGGCGTGGTGGAGAGCGCGGTGCTCACCGACGATCTGCATCACGTAGAAATCAAAGCGCGACTTAACTCCGGCATGGAAAAACTGCTGCAAGGTGACAGCGCATTTTGGGTGGTGAAGCCGCAGATTGGACGTGAAGGCGTTACCGGTCTCGGCACGCTACTCTCTGGCGCCTATATTGAGCTGCAGCCGGGTTCCAAAGGTGATAAACCTGAACGCTACCAGCTGCTGGATGCGCCACCTTTAGCACCGCCGGATGCCAAAGGCATTCGCGTGACGCTTGACAGTAAAAAAGCCGGTCAGCTTAATGCGGGCGATCCGGTGCTGTTCCGCGGCTATCGCGTCGGCTCGGTAGAGACCAGTAACTTTGATACCGATAAACGCATGATGACCTATCAGCTGTTTATTGCTGCGCCATACGATCGACTGATCACCACCAATGTCCGTTTCTGGAAAGATAGTGGTATTGCGGTGGATATGTCCGCGTCCGGTATGCGAGTGGAAATGGGATCGCTCACCACGCTGTTTAGCGGGGGCGTTAGCTTTGACGTGCCGGACGGCGCTGAATTGGGTCGAGCTGCGGAGAACAAAGCGGAATATCATCTGTTCGACGATCAACGCAGTATTCAGGATTCGCTGTATACCAGTCATACCGATTTCCTGCTGTTCTTCACCGATTCGATTCGCGGTTTGCAGGTGGGAGCACCGGTTGAGTTCCGCGGTATTCGCCTGGGTACGGTGTCGCAGGTACCGTATATGATTCCTGGCGTTAACCAGGCGCTGAATAATGACTACCGTGTGCCGGTGCTGATTCGTATTGAGCCGGATCGCTTTGTTAATCGTCTGGGTGGCGATTTCAATCTCGAGCAGCATCTGCAGGAAGGCAAAAAACGCGGCCTGCGTGCCACGCTGAAAACCGGCAATCTTTTGTCAGGTGCACTGTTCGTCGATCTTGATTTCTACGACAATGCCCCAGCCTATAAAGGGCCAAATGCTGTCGCAGGTTTAGAAGTGATCCCAACCGTTAGCGGTGGTCTGGCGCAGATTCAGCAGAAACTGATGGCGGCACTGGATAAGATTAACGGCTTGCCACTCAATCCTCTGCTTAACGAAGCGACCGGGACGTTGAAAGAGAGCCAGCGCACACTGCAGCAGTTGCAGAAAACGTTGGATAACCTCAATCAAATCACGGCCAATCCAGCGATGAAGACGCTGCCGGCAGATATGCAGCAAACCTTGCGTGAACTCAACCGCAGCATGAAGGGGCTGCAGCCGGGATCGCCAGCCTATAGCAAGCTGGTGGGCGATATGCAGCGACTCGATCAGGTACTGCGTGAGTTGCAGCCGGTATTGAAAACGCTGAACACTAAAAGCAACGCGCTAGTGTTTGAAGCCAAACCGGGCCAGGATCCACAGCCAAAGAGGGCGAAACAGTGAAAAAAGGGCTGATTATCGGTGCGCTGCTGCTGCTGGCAGGCTGCAGCAGCACCATTGAAAATACCTATTATCAGCTGCCTGCGGGCAGCGATGTGGCGCGCGTTGACAGTGCATCGTCTGGCAATCAACCGATGATTTGGGTTGAGCAGGTGACAGTGCCGGATTACATGGCGGGCAACGGTCTGGTTTACCAGACGAGCGATGTAAAGTACGTGATCGCGGCCAATAACCTGTGGGCTAGCCCGCTCGATCAGCAGCTCCAGCAAACGTTGATTAGCAATCTCAGCAAAGCGCTGCCTGGCCGCCTGGTTGCCGGTTCGCCTTTGGGCGAAACGCACGATACGCTCTCAGTTAACGTTACTGGATTTCAGGGGCGTTATGATGGACAAGTCGTCGTCAGTGGTGAGTGGCTGCTGCAGCATCAAGGACGTCTAATCAAACATGGCTTTAATCTGGCACTGCCACAAGCTGAAGATGGCTATGACGCATTGGTGCGTACTCTGGCTATGGGTTGGCAGCAAACGGCGCAACAAATCGCCAATAGTATCGTTTCGCTAAATTAAGATTTGTTCGATACTTATGATAAGTCCTTGATTTGCTGCAGTGTGATCGCAGTCAAATCAGGGGCTTTTTTTATTGCTGAATCAGCCAGATATACAATTAACTGACAATTTTACATGTCGATTTGACGTCAAAAACATGACATTGGCGTGAATTTTGCGCATTGACCTTTCTTCTGCGTCGGGTTAGAACATTACTGTGGTTGAACATTATATCGCCACTCTTTCTTTCCACCCAGATTCCACCAGACCTAAAATGAGGGAAACGAGGCATGAAGAGACAGAAGAGAGACCGCCTGGAACGAGCACATTCTCGCGGCTATCAAGCGGGTATTACGGGCCGCTCAAAAGAGCTATGCCCCCATCAAACGATCGATGCGCGGTCTCACTGGTTGGGAGGTTGGCGTCAAGCCATGGAGGACAGGTCGGCAGTGACCTAACATTGTCGAATGTCTATCGTTAAAGAAGAAACCTCCGCTACGCGCGGAGGTTTTCGTTTGGAGGATTAGAAAGCGGAGGTATCTTTGAACAGACCCACTTTCAAATCTGTCGCGGAATAGATCAAATTTCCGTCGACGAAGACTTCCCCATCTGCCACACCCATTACCAGCTTGCGATTGATAACGCGCTTGAAGTGAATTTTGTAAGTCACTTTTTTGGCGGTTGGCAGGACTTGTCCGGTGAATTTTACTTCACCCACGCCTAATGCGCGTCCTTTACCTTCTGCACCCAGCCAGCCAAGGTAAAAGCCTACCAGCTGCCACATGGCATCAAGGCCCAGGCAGCCTGGCATTACCGGATCACCGATGAAGTGGCAATCAAAGAACCACAGGTCAGGGCGGATATCCAGTTCGGCTTCGACAAAACCTTTGTCGAATTTGCCGCCGTCCTCGGTCATTTTAACCACGCGGTCCATCATCAACATGTTGTTAGATGGAAGCGGCGGTCCATTTTCGCCAAACAGTTCGCCGCGACCCGAGGCAACCAGGTCTTCTTTACTATAGGATTCGCGTTTATCTACCATGTTCTCAATATGCCTTCTTTTAGTGAAGCCCGAATATTAGCGAACAGTTGTACGCTGAGCAATGTAATCAGCTGTGGTTAAACCAGTTGAGCCAACGTAATGGCCACGGACGCAGGCGTGCTTCCTGCTGATTCAGCTGTGTAATGCGCTCCTGAATCGCGCTAAGCAGCGACTCTCCACTTTCACTCTGCCAGGCAATGCCAGTCAGCAGTGGCAGTGCTTCATCCACGCTTTCAATCGCCCAGAGATGGAATTGGCCCGCCTTAACTGCCTCTACCACTTCCTGGTTTAGACTAAGGTGGCGAGCGTTACTGGCTGGGAAAATCACGCCTTGTTTGCCCGTCAGCTCACGTGAGTGACAGATGTGGAAGAAGCCTTCAATTTTTTCGTTGAGGCCACCAACCGGTTGTACATTACCAAACTGATCGACTGAGCCGGTCACCGCAATTTGCTGATTGACCGGCTGATTGGCCAGCGCACTGATTAATGCGCACAGCTCGGCAAGCGATGCGCTATCGCCATCTACTTCTGAATAAGATTGCTCAAACACCAGCGATGCGGAGAAGGGCAGTTGCTGCTCAAGTTCCAGTTCAGCGATCAGATAGGCTTGCATAATCATCATGCCTTTCGCATGGATGTTGCCGCCCAGTTCAGCTTTGCGTTCCACATCAGTGAATTCACCATCGCCAGGATGAACCACACAGGTAATGCGTGACGGTTCGCCCCATGGACGTGGATGGCCAGGAAACTCAACAACCGAAAGACCATTAATTTGCCCAACGACTTCGCCTTCGGTTTCAATCATGATCTGATTGAGCAGAATCTCATCGCGCATGCGATCGGCAAGGAAGCTCTCACGCCACTGGCGTGCTTCAAGCGCGTCTTTTAACGCTTCGCCGTTCAGGCTCTCGCCGTGCAGTGCGGCTTCCTGCAGCTGGCGACGCAGCCAGCGCGGGCACAACGGCAAGGTGTCTTGATCGCCTGTCATACGGGCTGCTTCCGTAATTAACACCGGCCAGAAATCGGCTTCAGGCGATGCTAAATTCGCTTGTTCGGCTTGAGTTAACGTCCATTGGCACCACGACGTCATGTCCTCTTCGTCCAGCACCTGCAGGCTCTCTTCAAACTCGCTATAAAGTGCCATCTCATGCACTTCAACATCCAGTTCCTGGAAAGCGGCCAGCGCATCACGATCGCCGCACAAGATCAGGCGCAGCTGCAACGGGAGTGGCGGGATCGCCACCGGTAACGGTTGCCGCTCATCCTGCGAATACCAATCGAAGCGGCCTTGTTCAATACACTTACGCAGGCGCAACCACAGCAGCGGCTGGGCCAGCAAGGTGTTGACGGCAAGGATTAACGTGCCGCCATTCGCGCGGTGCAACAAGCCGGGTTCAGGTTGAACACGATCTTTATACTGACGCACACAGCCAAACAGCTGCTCAGATTCAATCCAGTCGGCGAAATGTACGCCGCCCTGGCTGGTGAACGGACGATTGATATCGCTGGGAGCAAGTAAGCTGACGGTATCGCCCATAACATGGTAGTCACCACCGTACAGCGAGAGCTCTTCAGGCTGAAAACGTTGTGCCGCATCCGCGATGCAAGCAAGATAGTCGCTGTTTTCCTGACTGCGCAGCAACAGCAGTGGAAAACCCAGCGTTTGATGATGCAAATGCGCCAGCGCATTCAGCAGACGCGGCTGAACCGCGGCAAGACTATCGCAATCTTCCAGTGAGACGTTTGAGAAAATGGATTGGTAGCGGTCGCTATCCGGCTGCAGGGCTTGCCACGTAATTTGAGTGCTGGTCAAAATATTCGCATTAGTCTGATTTAGGAAAAGCGCGATTATACAGGAATCGACCTGGTTAATCACGGCGGAGTTCCGGGCCGGATTGTGACGGATACAACATGTTTTTCCTTGCTGCATCCAGGAAAAAAGCTGTTATTCTTAGTTTGTTACGTGATCACGATGAGATTCCGATGAAATACCAGCAACTCGAAAATCTTGAAAGTGGATGGAAGTGGAAATACCTGGTGAAAAAGCATCGGGAGGGTGAATTGATCACTCGTCATCTTGAATTAAGTGCTGCGCAAGCCGCGGTCGATATGCTGCTGGGAATGGAGAATAGCCCGGTTGAGGTTAATGAGTGGATCGCCCAGCATATTCACCCCGATTTGGAGAATCGTCTCAAGCAGACGATCCGTGCACGCCGCAAACGTCACTTTAATGCCGAGCATCAGCACACGCGTAAAAAATCGATCGACCTGGAATATTTGGTATGGCAACGTCTGGCGGGATTAGCGCAGCGTCGCAGTAGTACGCTTTCAGAAACGATTGTGCAATTAATTGAAGATGCTGAACGCAAAGAAGAGTATGCCAGCCAGATGTCGACGTTGAAGCAGGATTTGCAGGCGATTCTGGGAAAAGGCGGATCGGACAGCGAATAAAAAAGCTTTCGATATCGCAAAATTGCAGCATAAAAAAACCCCGCCGAAGCGGGGTTTTTATTGCGCGATAACTTAAGCCTGTGGCTGAGTTACAACGTCTTTGATACCTTTCACGTCGATTTCAACGCGACGGTCTGGCGCCAGGCAGTCGATCAGGGCATTGCGGCCTTTCACGCTGTCACAGGTGTTGCCAGTAACTGGGTTAGATTTGCCCATACCACGTGCAGAGATCTTGTTAGACGGGATACCTTTTGATACCAGGTAATCGACTACAGACTGAGCGCGTTTCTCAGACAGTTTCTGGTTGTACTGCTCTGAACCGATGCGATCGGTGAAGCCCAGTACGACAACAGAACCGTCTTTCGGATCCATTGAGCTCAGCTGGCTGTACAGCTGATCCAGAGCCTGCTGGCCTTCTGGCTTCAGGGTTGCTTTGTTGAAGGTGAACAGCACGTCAGACTTCAGGGTGAAACGCTTGGTTTCAACAACTGGAGCTGGAGCTGGAGCCGGAGCTACAACTGGTGCTGCATCTTCATCCTGACCGAAGCGGTAAGAAACGCCGACGCTCAGCATGCTGTTGTCAGGACGCGCACCAACGGTACCTGCGTCACCGATGTTGTTAACCCACTGGTAGTCCAGGCGAGTCGCCCAGTTTTTGGTCAGTGCGTATTCAACACCAACAGCAGCCAGCGGAGAAACGCCGGTGTCGTGATCGCTGTGACGAACGCCATCGGTGCTCTGAGTAGAGTCTGCACGCCATACCATGCCACCCAGACGGGTGTACACGTCGAAATCTTCAGTGATTGGGTAGCTCAATTTAGCAGCCAGCTGAACGCCTTGTGCTTTGAACGCGCCATTGGTCACGTTACCTTTGTTAGGCATACGGCCCAACCAGTCGTAACCCAGCTCGAAGCCCAGGTACGGGTTAGCTTGGTAACCTGCGAATGCACCAGCTCCCAGCTGAGATTCGTGGGTTGGACCGTCGTTGTTCTCGTAACCGTTACCGTAGTAACCAGTATCGTGATACTGAGACCAGCCCAGTTTAGCACCGGTGTACCAGGTGTTATCTTTAGGAGCGGCCTGCGCTACGGTAGCGAAGCCAGCCAGTGCCACTGCAATTGCGATAGCTGTCTTTTTCATTTTTGCGCCTCGTTATCATCCAAATAGGCAATGAGCAAAAAGGTTGCTCTTTGTGTTAATCCTTCGCCGGGTCTAAACGCTCGCTTTTGACTCTACCGAAAAAACGGAGGTTATTGAGCACCCTGGCGAGCTAAAGTCTACAACGAGATTGGAAAGTTACAAGTATGATGTGAGGTCGAGCAGTAAAAAAACAGGGATTTATACACACATTTTAACAAATGACGTGGCAAAATCTTCGGTACTGAAATGAAAAAAAGCAGCTAAGCCATTGTCATAGCTGGCGGGAAAAGAATCAGTGGCTTAGCTTCAACTTCTGCAAAAAAAATGCTGAGAAAATTCCTGGATTTACTTAATGAAACAAATCTGACGGAATTTTTGCTGCTTTAGGTTGTCTGGAATGAGCATATTGATGCCCCTGCGGACGCAAAATGAGCCCAAGAGCATCACCTTCTGCAGCTGCTTTTTCCAATTCTACACGCTCTTCATCACTTAATTCGTACGGAATCCAGGCTAATACCACGCTATAATTGCCCGTGCGCAGCGCTTTAACCATACTTTCTACCGTATTGAATCGCTCAGATTCAGTAATATGCATACTCTTTTCTAACGGTAATCCTGACTGTTGCATCCAGCTACGATTCGGCTTTTGCGCAGGAGTTAGCCATAGCTGCCAACGTGATTGCTCACTCAACTGTTTTAGTACCGGTAGAAGCATGAGTTGCATCATTCCAGGTTGTTCGCTGGATCGCAGTTCAGTGATTCCACCCAGCGAAGGCTGCGCTAAGCTTGAAGAAGCAAAACGATGAGAACGATCAGCAGGGCCAGAGAAATGAGTACGCATATTTTAATCACTCAGTAATGAACTGTATGAATATACAGTAATGGCTTCCTGGATAAAGATCAACCTCATTTTCTGATAATGCCTCGCAATTTCTGCACAAGATCCCTCGCTTCTGCTTTTATTCATTGAACAGCTAAATCGTTTTTTTTATCTTCTAAGCAAATGAATCTGAGAGCTTTTCTAGGAAATTTCCCGTGCATGGACTGAAATGAGGGGGCGTTATGAAAAGAAATAATCCGGTTGTTGAGCAATCTAAAGCGCAGTTAGCAGCATTAGGTAAAATTGAGTCCCGTACGCAATTTGGTGGTTATGCGCTGACCGTTGAGAAGGTGGTTTTCGCCTATATCAATGAGGATGCACTCTATTTACGTGCCAGTGAGGCACTCCATCACTATAACGCGAAGCGTTCTCTGGAACCGCTGGTCTATCGTAAGCGCGGGATGCCGGTAACACTGAGCTATTTCAAAGTCGATAAGCTGCTTTGGCAAGACCCAGAACAATTACTGCAATTGTCGGCAAGCTCTCTACGTGCCGCTCAGGATGAAGCCGCGAGCAAATTAGTCTCATTGCGCTTGAAAGATTTGCCCAATCTTAGCCTGCGGTTGGAGTTGATGCTGCATAAAGTCGGTATCAGTTCGGTAAGGCTTCTGTGTGAAATAGGGTCACGCCAAAGCTGGCTGAAGTTAAGGGCGGTGAATAAGCATATTGGCTTGAAAACGCTACTGGCATTAGAGGGCGCGATTTCAGGACACCATGAAGCGGCATTGCCAAGCGCAATCAGGGAGGAACTTTATGCTTGGTATCTAAAAACGCTCCGCCAACATGCGGCGGCGGAGCATCTGCAACCTTAGTGGTTGATAAGTGAACGGCGCAGACGTGCAATCTCTGGCAGCAGTGCGATCAACAAACCTAATTGTTGGACGACTAATGGTGCACGTCCATCTGAGCTGGTCTTCAACTCGCCTAAGCGCTGCATCAGGGCCTGCTGCATGTCTGTGGCCTGTGAATCTGTGACGCGTTCTACCTGCAGCACATCTTCAATAAAGCAGACCGCGTCATCCAGTAAGGTAAGCAATGTTCTATCCGCCAAACGATCTCGATGTGCTCCAAGCGCCGAAATATAACTCAGGAAGGAGTGATTCAGGCACAGCAGTCGAAATGCGTTTTCACGGAGCGGTTGCTGAAGCTTAAGTTCGCTACTGATGTTTGATACCACCGATGCAAGTTCTGCATCAGCATTGTGGGCATCACGGCGCGCCACGCGATAAGCCAGACGATTGTCCTTACCCTGGTGATATTGCTCCATTATCGCATCAAGATAACGGCAGTTCGCATCCAATGTCCGATCGGCCACCGCAGTAATTTTGCGGAAACGCCAATCCGGCCATACAAAGGCCACGGCTAGCCAGGCTAAACCACAGCCGAGTAAAGTATCCACCACGCGTGGCAATGCCACTTCAAATCCTTCACCCAGCAAATTAAAACAGAGCAGGACCAGCAAGGTTATAAATAGAGTGGCTTGCGCGTATTGAATCTGTCGAAAGGCGAAGAAGAGAACACCACTCAACACAATCAATACCAGCTGACCCTCAATGGAGGGGACCAGCCACAACACGGGAAGGCCGATGGCAATACCTGCTAGCGTGCCGCCAATACGTAGGGCAAGCCGTCTGCGAGTGGCATGGTAATTGGGCTGGCAGACGAACAGGCTGGTAAGCAAAATCCAGTAACCACGCTCTACGCCGGTGATTTGAATAAATGCATAACCAACACAAAGTACCAGTGACATTCGCACCGCGTGGCGAAACAGCGCGGAGTGGGGGCTGAGATGACGGCTTAAACGTAAGCGAATATCCGCCCAGCCGCTAAGACCTTCGCGTGAGAGATGGTTATCGCTCTGAATTGCGGGCTCAGTAAGCAGTTGTTCCGATTCAATGGATGCCAGCTGCGCATCAATGGCGCGCAAATTACGCAGCAGCCAAAACAACGCGCGAATATGGGGATCCAGTGGCTCATTTTGCTGCAGACGCTGCAGAGCGGTTTCCAGTCGCTGGAAGGCCCGTTCAAAGTGGCTGTCATGATGCCAGGATTGACGCAGTAAAATCGTCTCCGCCAGTTTTCGGCACGCCTGCGCCTGCATATTCATCAGTCGCTGGAAGCGGAACAGCACTTCGTTATAGCGCCAGTTATCACGCAGCAGGTGATATTGCAGATGTGAAGAGCTGGCCCGTTCATGGATATCCTGAGCGACAAAATAGTAGTGCAGGCTTCGACGTGTACTACGCGACCCACGATCGCCTCGTAGCCGGCTTTGAATAGTCGTTTTCGTGAGATTGAGCTGCGCGACTAATTGGCTGTTCACCATTGCCGTAGCGACAAGCGTGGCATCATCCTGTTCGCCGCCGTCGGGATCGAACAAGTTTGCTTTGGCTTCGAGATAGCGTGCCAGTTGGGAAAAGCTTCCCGCCAGTTGTTCCTGTACTGGACGCACCGGAAACATCAAATGACCGATAAACGTCAGTAAGTTATACCAGAGGGCGCCAATCAGTAGCAGCGAAGGTTGCAGCCACCACTGCGGAAACAGTCCTATACCGAGCATGGTATAGACTGCAATCAGCAGTGCGCCGAAGGCGATAGTGGCGTAGCGTTGCCCCAGTGCGCCGAGCAAAATAAAGCCCCAGCTGGAAAGCGCCAGGCCTAACCCAAATGCCCACGGATGCGGGAACAGAAGTTCGACCGAGACCGACGCGATGCAGAAACAGATAAGCGTAATCAAAAGATTGCGAACGCGCCCAATCCAGCGGTCGTCAAGGTCGGCCAGAGCCGCCGCTACCACGCCGAGCGTCAGCGGAATCGTCCACTCAATTTGGTGCAGCCACCACGGCACCGCCGCACATCCGGTCAAGGCAAAAAAGATGCGTAGCAGATAGCGTAAGCTGCTATTGAAAAAATAGCGGCGCCAGCCCGGCAAGGCGTTATGCATCATTGAACGGCCTCAGTAGCGACGACGCGCATTGGCTTCACGCGCTGCCTGCGCTTCTTCTACCGATACCACGCGACGGCCCACTGGCCACAGCGCAATTGCAGCAATTTTAAAATTGGCGATGCCAACAGGAATGCCAATGATAGTCAGGCATTGCACAATACCGGCTGAGATGTGGGCCAGACATAGCCACCAGCCAAACAGTATTAACCAGAAAATATTCAGGAAAGTGCCGCCGGTGTTCATCACATGGCTTTTGCTGTCAGGACGCAGTACATCAACATGTACCGCTTCGTTGCCGAATGGCAGCAGCGATAATTTGGTAATTTCCCAGCAGGAGCGCGTCAGCGGCAGCGTAAAAATCAACACAATGCTGATTAAGGTGGCAAATAGCCAACTCAATGTGGTGAAAAAACCACCGAGAATAAAATTCAGTATATTTAAAACAGTACGCATAACGCGATTTTCCTTTTGCAATCCGCAATATGTGGCGCCAAGTTTAGCGCTTTTTAAGGCTGGAGCGTCAAGTGTCTGACAGGTAAACTGCGCGATAATCGAATTCCATATGACGGTGCGGGAATGGAACTGAAAGCAACATCAATGGGTAAGCGCCTGGCACAGCATCCCTATAATCGGGTTCGACTGCTGGCTGCTGGCGTGGAAGTCAGTGGCGATCGCCATGAATATTTGATCCCGTTTAACCAGTTAATCAGTATTGCCTGCAAGCGTGGCATGGTGTGGGGCGAGCTGGAATTTCAGTTGCCAGATGAGAAAGTTGTTCGCCTGCACGGCACCGAGTGGCAGGAAACGCAGCGCTTTTTCCACTATTTACAGCACGCATGGCAGCAGTGGAGCCTGGAGATGAGCGACGTGAGCGCTGAGGTGCTTGTCGCGCTGGAACAGGAAATCCTTGCTTTCATCCAGCAGGACCGTTGGTTGAAACGCAGTGAGCTGAATACGGTAAAAGAGAGCATCATGCGGCAGTTCTCCGCGTTACCGCTACCTCTTGCGCGCATTGCAGAATTCGATAATTGCCGTGACCGCTGGCACTTCTGCCAGCAATGGCTGGATCAAGGTGAAACGGCCATTCGCCAGCGCAATCGCGAATGGACCGCCAGGATCCTCAAGGATTATCACGAATTTTTCTCCACGGTAGAAACCACGCCGCTGAATTCCTCGCAGTGTGAAGCCGTGGTAAATGGCGAAGATGCACTGCTGGTGCTGGCGGGTGCGGGTAGCGGTAAAACATCTGTGCTGGTGGCGCGAGCGGGTTGGCTGCTGCAACGAAAGCTAGCGCAACCGGATCAAATTTTATTGCTGGCGTTTGGGCGTCAGGCGGCTGAAGAGATGAATGACCGCATTCAGACGCGTCTGGGTGAGAGCGCGATTCAGGCGCGTACCTTCCATGCGTTGGCGCTACATATCATCCGCGAAGGCAGTAATAAACAGCCGGTAATCAGTAAGCTGGAAAGCGACAGCAAGGCGCGGCGGCATCTGCTGATAGCAACCTGGCGTGAGCAGTGCAATAGCAAAAAAGCGCAGGCCAGCGGTTGGCGCCAGTGGTTGCAGGATGAGCTTGAGTGGGAGATCCCCGAAGGACCGTTTTGGCAGGACGACAAACTGGCGCAGCGTGTAGCCTCACGCATGGAGCGCTGGCTCGGGTTAATGCGTATGCATGGCGGCGCGCAGGCAGCGATGATTGCGGATGTGGCAGAAGAACAGCGCGACAACTTTAGTAAGCGCGTTAAGCTGATGGCACCTCTGCTTAAAGCCTGGAAAAGCGCCCTGAAAGAGGAAGGCGCAGTCGATTTTTCCGGGCTGATCCATCAGGCAATCGCCATTCTGGAAAAAGGCCGTTTCATCAGCCCGTGGAAGCATATTCTGGTGGATGAATTCCAGGACATCTCACCGCAGCGTGCTGCATTACTGACGGCTTTACGCCAGCAAAACAAACGAACCAGCTTGTTTGCCGTGGGCGATGACTGGCAGGCCATATATCGCTTCAGCGGCGCAGAGATGAGCCTGACGACAGCGTTTCATCACTATTTTGGTGAAGGGGATCGCTGCATACTCGATACCACATATCGTTTTAACGATCGCATTGGTGAAATTGCTAATCGTTTCGTCCAGCAAAACCCGCACCAGCTGCGCAAGCCGCTTAACAGTCTGAGTAAAGGCAATAAGAAATCGGTGACGCTATTACCGCAGGATCAACTTGAGCCGCTGTTCGATAAGCTTAGTGGTTATGCAAAACCTCATGAGCGGGTGCTGCTGCTGGCGCGCTATCATCATCTGCGACCGGCTATCCTGGATAAAGCCAAAACACGCTGGCCGAAACTGCAGATCGATTTTATGACGATGCATGCCAGTAAAGGACAGCAGGCGGATTTCGTGATTGTGCTTGGTTTGCAGCAGGGACGTGACGGTTTTCCGGCCGAAGCGCGGGAATCGATCATGGAACAGGGGTTACTACCGCAGCCGGAAGATTTCCCGGATGCGGAGGAGCGGCGTCTGGCGTATGTGGCGATGACGCGCGCACGCCAACAGGTGTGGTTGATGTTCGATAAAGATCGTCCCTCAGTCTTTGTTGAACACTTCCGCGAATTGGGCGTGCCGCAAAGTCGTAAGGCCTGATGATTATGATTTCAGGCGATCGGCGAGGTAACGCTGATAGTCTGGAATTTGGATCTCAACCTGCTCCGCAAACATTGGCGACTGGATAATAAAATTGGCGGTGGTGCGATTAGTAGCGACAGGGATGTTCCAGACGGTCGCCAGGCGAAGCAGCGCTTTTACATCCGGATCGTGCGGTACCGCATTGAGCGGATCCCAGAAGAAAATCAGCACATCAATTTTCCCTTCCGAGATCAACGCGCCTACCTGCTGATCGCCGCCCATCGGGCCGCTCAGCATGGCGTTGACGTCCAATCCCGTATGACGATTAATCAGATTTCCCGTGGTGCCGGTAGCGTACAGGACATGGGTTTGCAGCGTATTTTGGTTGAATTGCACCCATTCCAGCAGCGAGGCTTTACAGTGATCGTGCGCAACGAGGGCGATATGTTTTTGAACGTTAAGGGTACGAACGGTTTGCTCCATAGGGCTTCCTGATTCTTCTCATGCATTATTTGTTAATGCAGGAGTTTACCCCTGGCGTTTCATTACTATCAACTTGTGCGTAAGGTTTTCATCCAGCTAATAAAACGCAGACGTGTGGCAGCATCAAAACGCTTAAACCAGCCCTGCAATGCGGGCAAATCGCTGGCGTCCTGCCAGGCATAGTCAAGATCCGACTGCTCTGCGGTGATAGTTAACGAATGAACGGCAAAACGCGGCACGGAGGCGGTATGTGCATCGCGGTTATAGTTCAGCATCGCCTTTTCGAAATCGTTATCACTTTCCCGCGGTAAACGATCGCGCAGACTTGTAATTTCATTGCCACTTTCATCAATTAGCTGGAAGTTGAGTGTTTTATCAAAGACGTTGCGTTCGTGACGATTATTCAGTGCCGGTAAGCGAATCGCAACGGAATGAGCATTGGCGGTAAAAGTGACAATCATTGGCACTGACTGAAAGTGAGTGGTATCTGCCGCTGGTTTTTCAACCCGAAAGAGAAATTGATGCTGTCCTCGTTCTAGCTCAAGACTTCCTGCACCTTTTAACAGCGAACCCGAAATTTTACGTCCATCCAGCACCAGCAGTTCAATCTCAGGATTGAGCTTAAGGGTGATGGCATGGCAAGACGCCGATACGAGCAACACGAGTAAACTCGTAACAGTCCAAGACAGCTTCATTTCAACTCCCGGCAGCAGGGGGGATAAATCGATTATGTGTAGCAAATTATTACATTATGGCAGTTAATTTACATTTTAACATATTTATTCGTGCTGCTGCGCAAACTTCTCATGCAAGGCGCTTGCAGTGAAGATCGCATTGCCATCTACACTTAAGCGAATGAACCAGGAGAAAAAAGATGAATGATCAAACAATCCGCGATGTGCTAACCAAAACTAAACGTATCGCATTGGTAGGCGCCAGCGATCGCCCCGACCGACCAAGCTATGGCGTAATGAAATATCTGCTCGATCAAGGCTATGAGGTGATTCCAGTGAGTCCTAAACTGGCTGGGAAGCAGCTGCTTGGCCAAACGGCGTATGCCACGCTGGCAGAGGTTCCAGGAAAAGTGGATATGGTTGATGTGTTTCGCAATGCCGAAGCAGCATGGGGCGTGGCGCAGGAAGCGATCGCTATTGGTGCGGATACCTTATGGCTGCAGCTGGGCGTAATAAATGAACAGGCCGCGGTTTTAGCGCAGGATGCCGGAATGACGGTAGTGATGGACCGCTGTCCTAAGATTGAAATACCGCGACTGGGGATAACGCATTAAGTAGAAACGGCGACCTGAGTCGCCGCTTTCGTTAATGTCGCAGGCTTGGTGCCTGCAGCTGCTGCCGAATAGAAGCGGCTAACTCATCCATTGAGGGTTGTTCAGGATGCTCGAACGAGGTTTCACCCGCGAGCTGCACCTCAGCGACGTAAGTATGCACCTGATCGCCTTCTTCATCTTCCATCACCACGTGATACCAGGGCGCGGCGCGTAATGCTTCGCTAGAAGCAACATCATCGACTTCTGGCTCATCAAGCGAAAACTCCGGATCGACATCCACGATAACGCCGAGCACCCCGGAGAGACGATGCCGGACTTGCTGTCCAATTCCAAATTTAGTCGTAATCATTGTGACCTCCCAAAAGACTGCCCTGCTACCGATATGGAGGCAGGAACAGCGTTTTCAAGTCACAGCACGCGGCAGGCAAAACCTTTCAGATAAAGCCCTTCAGGATAGCTGGCGATCACTGGATGGTCGGCTGCCTGACGGAACTGCTCTATAAATTGTACATCACGACCAGCATCTACGGCGGCATCGGCGATGATTTTCTGGAATAAATCGGTCGGCATCAGGCCAGAGCAAGAGAACGTCAGCAGCACGCCACCGGGATTCAACAGCTGAATTGCCAGCATGTTGATATCTTTATAACCGCGACATGCCCCCATCAGCTGGTTCTTGTTTTCGACAAATTTCGGCGGATCCATGACGATTACGTCAAACTTCTCCCCGCTGTCGCGATAGCGGCGCAGCAGTTTAAATACATCGTCACGCACGAACTGCGCGCGCGACACATCGAGGCCATTCAGCTCAACGTTTTGTTTCGCCACGTCGAGCGCATCCTGCGACGTATCAACGCTGATCACCTCGCGGCAGCCGCCCATCAACGCAGAAACCGCAAAACCGCCGGTGTAGGAGAAGCAATTCAGCACGCGGGCGTTTTCAGAGTAGCCACGCGTGGCATAACGGCTATCACGTTGGTCGAGGTAATAACCGGTTTTATGACCGCCCTGTATATCTACCAGCAACTTCATACCGTGCTCGGTGATAGGCAGCAGCGGTGGCGGCAGTTCACCTGAAACCGGCCCTTGCGCCAGTTCCAGTCCCTCTTTTTTACGTACCGCGACATCCGAACGATCGTATATAGCACAATCCGGGAAGCACTGTTGCAACGCTGAGACAATGGCCGGACGCTGATACTCGGCGCCGGCTGACAACAGCTGCAACACGAGGAAGTTGCCGAAACGATCGATGGTAACGCCTGGCATACCATCAGACTCACCGGCGATCAGGCGATAGCTATCCAGCCCATCGCGTTTTGCCAGCCAGTCACGCCACAGCTGCGCTTGCTCAAAGCGGCGCACGAAGAAGGTGATGTCGATTGACTCATCCTGCTGCCAGCTCCAGACGCGTGCGCGAATTTGTGATTGCGGAGAATACGCGGCGCGAGCCAGCCACTTGCCATTGCTATCGCAGACATCAATGGTTTCACCAGACTGGGCTTTACCTTCCATACGTGCAACGGCACCCGAGAACACCCATGGATGGCGGCGGAGCAGGGATTTTTCACGTCCCTTTGCGAGAATCAATCGAACGGTCATAGTTTGCTATGCTTACCTGAAAAAATGAGGCGCCATTTTCCGGCGGATGGCGGCAAATTGCAACGCAAGGTGAGGGGAGAACGTAATGGCAACCACATGCTGTAAAATTTGGGTGCATGGCATCGTGCAGGGCGTGGGATTTCGCTATCACACACAAACCCAGGCCAGGGCATTGAATGTTAACGGTTATGCACGCAATCTGGCGGATGGCAGCGTTGAGGTTTTGGCTGCCGGTGAAGCGCAGCAGGTCGATGCATTAATCAGCTGGTTAAAAGCAGGTGGGCCGCGCAGCGCGCGCGTGGATAAAGTGCTGGTGGAGCCGCATCAGCCGACAGAGCACCCCACCCGTTTTACTACCGGTTGATTACAGGCACTTAGCCGGTTTTGGCAATCCCGCGATTTTGGTGGCTTGTTTTGCTGGACCTTCCGGAAACAGGCGGAACAGGTAGCGGCTGTTACCTTTCTCCTCGCCATATTTTTGCGCCATAGCCTTTACCAGCATGCGCACTGCGGGTGAGGTATTAAATTCCTGATAAAACGCCCTGACAAAGTGCACAACTTCCCAATGCGCTTCACTCATCACGATCGCTTCCTGCTCCGCAATAGCGGCGGCGAGCGGCTCGCTCCAGTCCGCGCTATTTTTCAAATAGCCTTCCGCGTCGGTGGCAATCTCTTTACCGGCAAAAATCACAGTTGTTCCTCATTACGTTAATCGGCACATTGTAAGTTCGGCCGGCCATAAAAAGCAAAAACCCCGCCGAAGCGGGGTTTAACAACGGTTGCGCTAATTTAATCGCGGTTAGCGAAGCCCAACAGGCTCAACAGGCTAACAAAGATATTGTACAGCGATACATACAGGCTCACGGTCGCGCGAATATAGTTGGTTTCGCCACCCTGAATAATGTTGCTGGTTTCCCATAGGATGGCGCCAGCAGAGAACAGGATGAACAGGGCGCTAATGGCCAGATGCAGCGCAGGCAGCTGCAGGAAAATGTTGGCAACCACGGCTACCAGCAGTACCACAAAGCCCGCCATCATCATGCCGCCGAGGAAAGACATATCGCGGCGGGTCGTCAGCACATAGGCCGAGCAACCGAAGAACACCAGCGCGGTCCCCCCCAGCGCCATGGCAATCACATCACCCATGCCTGCGGTAAGAAACGAGCTGAGGATCGGGCCAAGGCAGTAACCGAGAAAACCGGTGAAGGCGAAGGCCGCGAGAATACCTGCAGGGCTGTTGGCCAGGCGATGCGTCAGGAACATCAAGCCATAAAAACCAACCAGCATCAGAATCAAGCCCGGTGAAGGCAGGGCAAACACCGTGCTGAGCGTGGCGGTCACTGCAGAGAATGCCAGCGTAAAGCCGAGCAGGAGATAAGTATTGCGCAGCACTTTGTGGGTGCTGATTAACGACTGCTGCGACGAGCTAATAACTCTTTCCATCACGCGCTCCTTAAAGAGAGAAACACCAAATATGGCAAGAGGATACGCAGCGTCTCAAAGAGAGAAAAGGCGTTTTACCCATCTTTACGCGATAAATTGCTGTTTCACTGAGCAGAATGGCGAATTTGACGCCGAAAAAATAGAATTTGGCTGTTTTTCAGCCGAACGATTCAATACGGGCTTTACATCTATCGGGGGGGTGTTTATAGTGCGCCTCGTTGCGGAGAGATGGCCGAGTGGCTTAAGGCAACGGTCTTGAAAACCGTCGATGGGAAACCATCCCAGAGTTCGAATCTCTGTCTCTCCGCCACTCACTCTTGCAGAGTGACGCAACAAAAAAACAATCCGGAGGGATGGCCGAGTGGCTTAAGGCAACGGTCTTGAAAACCGTCGATGGGAAACCATCCCAGAGTTCGAATCTCTGTTCCTCCGCCATATTAAAGAAGCCCGCAGCAATGCGGGCTTTTTGCTTTTCTGCGTTCATAGATTCCGAAAAACATCGCGTTGCTTTTCAATCTGCTGCCGTTGCCCGACGGCACGCGCGTTTACTGCTATATTCCATTCACGGTTTTTGCAAACATCTGGCGATTTTCCGATGCAAGCTGGGTTACACTGTGCGGTAATTCGCTCTTTGGCGAGCTAATCGTTTGAAAGCCAGAGTGTTTCACTGATGAATTATGGAATAGGCACAATGATCAATAAACTGAGTCTTTGCGCGTTGTCAGTCATCGCTGCGCTCCCGATGGGCATGTCCGCCTACGCGGCGGATGGAGATATGCAACTCCAGCAGGTGCTGATGTTAAGCCGTCATAATCTGCGTGCACCGTTAGCGAATAACGGTAGCGTGCTGGAGCAATCCACTAAAAAAAGCTGGCCGCAGTGGGATGTTGCGGGTGGTGAGTTAACCACCAAAGGTGGCGTGCTGGAAGTTTACATGGGTAATTACACCCGTCAGTGGCTGGCGCAGCAGGGCCTGGTACAGAATGGCACGTGCCCAGATAGCAGCAATGTCTTTGTGTACGCTAACAGCCTGCAGCGCACTGTTGCTACCGCGCAGTACTTTATCACGGGCGCTTTCCCTGGATGTGACATCGCGGTTACGCATCAGGATGCGATGGGCACCATGGATCCTATCTTCAATCCCGTGGTTACCGACGGCAGCGATGAGTTCAATAAGAAAGCGCTGGCGGCGATGACAGCCGCGAATGAAAAACTGGCGCTTAAGCCGGCTTTCCAGCGCCTGGAAAAAATCGTTGATTACAAATCTGCACCGGCCTGTAATGGCAAAAAGCAGTGTGATTTGAGCAGCGGTGATAACACTTTCAGCGCGGATAACGGTAAAGAGCCCAACGTGAATGGACCGCTGAAGATCGGCAATTCGCTGGTGGATGCGTTCACGCTGCAATATTACGAAGGCTTCCCGGCCGATCAGGTGGCGTGGGGACAGATTAAAACACCTGAGCAGTGGAAAGAGCTGGCGGCGATCAAAAACGGTTATCAGGATGCGCTGTTTGCCTCTCCTGAAGTGGCGCGCGAAGTGGCCGCACCGCTGGTGGATTATATCCGCAGCCAGTTAGTCGATCAGGACAAAGCCAATGCGCCCAAAGTGACGCTGATGGTTGGGCATGATTCCAACATTGCCTCTTTACTCAGCGCGCTGCAGGTGAAGCCCTATGAGCTGCCGGGCAACGATGAGAAAACGCCAATTGGCGGTCAGGTTGTGTTTGAGCGTTGGCACGATGCGAAAAACAATAAAGATCTGCTGAAAATTGAGTACGTGTATCAAACCGCCGATCAGCTGCGCGATGCCGATGTGTTGAGCCTGAAGAATCCACCAAAGCGTGTCACGCTACAACTGGCAGGTTGTGAAACGGATGCCAACGGCTATTGCAGCTGGGATCAATTCTCTGGCGCATTGAATGGTGCACTGGAAGGTACACCGCTGCAACCCGCTGCGGCCCCAGCGCCGGCGGAACAGCCTGCACCAGCAGCTGCTAATGATGACGCGAAGCAGAAAGATCAGGCCGCGGCTGATAAAGCAGCAGCAGACAAAGCAGCAGCGGATAAAGCGGCGGCGGATAAAGAAGCGGCACAAAAAGCAGCTGAGGCCAAAGCGGCAGAAGAAAAAGTGAAAGCCGATAAAGCAGCCGACGATAAGGCTAAAGCAGAGAAAGCCACTGCACAAAAAGCGGCAGATGACAAAGCTAAAGCCGATCCCGCCGCAGCGCAGAAAGCACAAGCGGATGCGACGCCAGCCAAGCCGGCAGAACCAGCCAAACCGGCACCGACAACCAGTAACTAAAGTTGATACCAAAAGAAAACCCCGCCTCGGCGGGGTTTTTTATGCTGATTAATTTAGCCAGCCACGACCACCAGCTTTTGGTTGGCAAACTCTTTGATGCCTAGATCTGACAGTTCGCGTCCATAGCCTGAACGTTTTACCCCGCCAAATGGTAGCTCGGCAGAGGTATCACTCTGTGAATTGATGAATACCATGCCGGTTTCAATTTGTGAGGCCATTTTACGGCCGCGGGCGATGTCCTTCGTCCACACTGAACCACCAAGGCCATAATTAGAGTCATTAGCCAGCGCTACCGCGGCGCGATCGTCTGCCACAACATACACTTGTGCCACCGGACCAAAGAACTCTTGATAGTAAGCTGGATTTTCCGGTGTTAACCCAGTAAGGACCGTGGGCTGGTAATAACAGCCAACACCTTCAATCGCACGGCCGCCAAACTCTACGCGCGCGCCATGTTTCACCGCGTCATCCACCTGTTTTACCAGGCGATCGCGCGCATCTTTCGAGGAAAGTGGACCCAGCGTGGTTTTCTCATCCAGCGGGTCACCCGGCGTGGCGGACTGCAGGGCGGCGCTGAATTTCGCCATAAAGGTGTCCGCAATTTTCTCATGCAGAATAAAGCGTTTGGCCGCAGTACACACCTGGCCGCAGTTGCTGAGGCGGCCCTGTGCGCCCTGGCGAACCGCTTCATCAATATCGGCATCGTCCAGCACCACGAACACATCGTTACCGCCCAGTTCCAGCGTTGATTTTTTCAGGTGTTTACCCGCTTGCTCAGCTACCGCGCTGCCAGCACGTTCGGAGCCGGTTAGCGCCACGCCTTGTACGCGATGGTCGGCAATCAAATCCGCCACCTGATCGGTAGAGATAAACAGGTTAGTCCAGGCACCTTGAGGTGCTCCGGCTTCGGCTACCAGTTTCTCAAACACATCAGCGCAGTGCGGCACAATGTTGGCATGTTTCGCCAGCACCGGGTTACCCAGCGCCAGATTCGGTGCCAGTACACGCATCAGCTGGTAATAAGGAAAATTCCACGGTTCGACGGCAACAATCACACCAATCGGATGATATTCAAGCCAGGCGTCACCGACATCACTTTGATAGGGCTGCGGCTGTAAAAACGTGGCGGCATGTTCGGCGTAGTAGCGGGCGATCTGTGAACAGATTTTCACTTCCCCGCGGCTCTGCCCAATAAGTTTGCCCATCTCTTTACTGGCAATCGTGGCGAGTTCTTCAGCGCGTTGATCGATCAAATCGGCTAAACGATGCAATACCTGCAGCCGGGGCTGAATATCGCCTTTGCTCCACGCGGAATGAAAAAGCTCATCAGCGGTTTTCAGTGCCTGCTGTGCATAGGCATCATCGTGCTCGTTCCACGCTTTTAACAGTTGGTTGTTGGCCGGATTGATACTTTGATAGGCTGACATACAGGACTCCCTGGAGATATAAAGATAACGAAGGCGGGACATTGCCCGCCCAGAATTCAAACGTTTTTGCGCTCAACGGTTTTGTCGTCCCAGGTCAGAACATCCTGGTCGGTCTTTTTGAAAGCGCGAATCAGCACGTCAGTATTGCCTTGCTGACTCCAGATCTGCTCTGCCAAACGTTCGTCGTAGTTGGCTACCTCAAAAATGGCTTCAGCAATTTCGCGCGATGTATGGCGCAGCGAAGCCCATTCGCCCACGTGATGATCTTTCGACTGTTCTGTTGTCATAAAAGTCTCCTGTTGTGGATTTTATCCTTGCAGCTTTACCGCCAGTTCGGCGACGTGTTGGCCCTGGTAACGGGCTATATCCAATTCTTCCGCCGAGGGTTGACGTGATCCATCTCCGCCGGCAAGCGTGGTTGCGCCATAAGGCGTGCCACCACGCACGTGCGAGATGTCAAAAAGTTCTTTGGTGCCATAGCCGATGGGAACAATAACCATGCCGTGGTGGGCAAGGGTGGTCCACACCGAGGTGATGGTTTGTTCCTGTCCGCCGCCAGTGCCTGTTGAGGCGAAGACGCTGGCGATTTTGCCGTACAGTGCGCCCGAGGCCCACAGCCCACCGGTGCGGTCCCAGAAATTGCGCATCTGACCCGCCATATTGCCGAAGCGAGTAGGGGTGCCAACGATAATGGCATCGTACTGCGTTAGATCTTCCGGCACAGCTTCACGTGCCGCCTGATTGACTTTGCCGCCAACCTGGGCAAAACGCTCCGCGTCCATACTTTCCGGCACGCGTAGAATGGTAACGTCTGCACCGCTTACGCGCTTTGCGCCTTCCGCCACGGCCTGCGCCATGGTTTCAATGTGTCCGTACATCGAATAGTAGAGCACTAAAATTTTTGCCATTGTTTTCATCCTGCTGGGGTGATGAGTACTCAGAAGTATAGAAGAGCCTGCGTAGGCTGCTGTACAGAGGATGACCAGACGCCAATAATGCGCGTCTAACTGCTTGTAACGCGGCGGTAAATTTGGCTTTTAGCAGATAAATGAGTGAATTATGTGTTTCAAAGTATGAATACGGGGCGGGATTTATCATGCTATTGGCTATTCTTTAAACAGGTGAGCGGTATATCCTCACCCTGCTTTTCGCAGCGGCATTGTGAAAAGTCCTCAACCTGAATGCTCAATCCTGGAGGAAATGATGGCGCAACATCGTGGAGGATCAGGCAATTTCGCAGAAGATCGTGAAAGAGCCGCAGAGGCAGGTCGTAAAGGCGGCAAAAACAGCGGGGGTAATTTTAGAAACGACCCGCAACGCGCCTCTGAAGCAGGTGAAAAGGGGGGACGCAGTCGCAGCAAAAAATAGCGCGTCTGTTCACCATTCCCCCAACCGCCGGGTTAGCCCGGCGGTAACAATCATTGCAATTTCCATTCTCTCTAAGCAAACTGACCGCCAATTCACTCTTTTGGTGCGTTATGTCCGTTTCATCCTCTCGTTTCAGCTTACGCATTTCGCGTCAGGAGCTGGTGCTCATTTTTATTACCATGGTTTGGGGTGGCACCTTTTTGGTGGTGCATCGAGCGATGGCGCATTCCGGTCCGTTTTTCTTCGTAGGGCTGCGTTTTGCCACGGCTTCGCTACTGCTGGCGTTTTTCTTCCGTCGCTATCTTAAGCAGGTCACCTGGCTGGAAATTAAAGCTGGCGCGCTGATCGGTGTGGCGATTGCCGGCGGCTATGGGCTGCAAACCTGGGGCATGCAGACCATCTCCAGTAGTCAATCGGCGTTTCTCACCGCGCTGTATGTGCCGGTGGTGCCGCTGTTGCAGTGGGTGTTCCTGCGTCGTCCACCGGGGTTGATGGCGTGGCTGGGGATTTTACTGGCATTTACCGGTCTGGTGCTGGTAGCCGGTCCGCAGGATGGTAGCCTGACGTTAAATGCAGGCGAAATCGCTACCTTACTCAGCACGCTGGCTATCGCAGCCGAGATCATCCTGATTAGCCGCTATGCCGGACAAGTCGATGTACGTCGGGTGACGCTGATCCAGCTGATGGTCGCATCCGCTTGTGCCTTCGTCTTGATGATCCCGAATGGTGAATCGGTTCCTGCCATGTCAATGCCACTGCTGCTCAGCGCGCTGGGCTTAGGTGCGGCCAGCGCATTAATCCAGGTGACGATGAACTGGGCGCAGCGTAGCGTATCGCCAACGCGTGCTACGGTGATTTATGCCGGGGAGCCGGTTTGGGCGGGCGTAGTAGGGCGTATCGCAGGGGAGCGTTTGCCTGCCGCTGCGCTGCTGGGCGCGGCACTGATTGTGTGCGGGGTCATCGTCAGCGAGCTGCGTATCCGTCGGAAGAAAGCGGTGCCCGATGAGGCACCGCTCGAACCTTAAGGATGTTGCCGTGCCGCCTGGTTCGCCAATGCGGCGCCGCGTCGTTGCAAAATCGCGTTAAGAATGATGGCACCAAAGGTCGCGGTGCCAATACCGCCAATAGTGAAGCTACCAATCTTCAGCGCAAAATCACCGGCACCCAACACCAGCGTGGTCGCCACCATGATCAAATTGCCGTTCTGATTGAAGTCGACGTGGTTCTGCACCCAAATACGCGCGCCTGCTACCGCAATCAAACCAAACACCACAATCGATGCGCCACCAATCACCGGACCGGGAATGGTGTGAATCAACGCGCCAAATTTTGGTGAGAAGCCGAGCACCAGCGCAATCACCGCCGCCGCGACGAAAGCTAAGGTCGAATAGACTTTGGTCACCGCCATCACGCCGATATTTTCGGCATACGTCGTCACGCCACTGCCGCCCATCGAGCCGGATAACATGGTTGCTAATCCATCGCCGACGAATGCGCGGCCCATCCACGGATCGAGGTTGCGTCCGGTCATGCCTGCCACAGCCTTAATGTGTCCAAGATTTTCCGCCACCAGAATAATCGCTATGGGCGCAATCATCACGATGGCCTGCATATCAAAGATCGGCGCGGTGGTATGCGGCAGACCAAACCACGCCGCATTGGCGAGACCGCTAAAATCCATCGGTTTGCCGAAACCCAGCACGTTGGTCAGCAGCGTGTAGATCGCCCACGCTACAATCAGTCCTACCAGAATTAGCAGGCGCTGGATCATGCCGCGCGTAAACACCGCCACTAGCCCAATGCACAGCACCGTCATCACCGCCATCCAGCTGTCGAACATCGAGCCGGATACGCCGTGTACCGCAATCGGTGCCAGATTGAGGCCAATTGCCATTACCACCGCACCGGTCACCACCGGCGGCATCAGGCGTTCTATCCAGCCGGTGCCGACTTTCATCACCACCAGACCAATCAGCGTATAGAGCGCGCCGCAGGCGATTACGCCACCGAGCGCCAGCGCCAGATTGGGATTGAGTCCCTGGCCGTTAAAGCCGGTTACCGCAATAATCACGCCCACAAACGCCGCGCTGGAGCCGAGATAGCTGGGTACGCGACCGCCGGTGACGACAAAAAACAGCAGCGTACCGATACCGGAAACCAGAATCGCCAGATTGGGGTCAAGTCCCATTAGCAACGGCATCAATACCGTTGCGCCAAACATTGCCACAGCATGCTGCAGGCCAAGGACGACCGTCTGCGCCAACGGCAGCGTTTCATCCGGCGCGATCAGCCCATCATCGGTTAAGGCTGACTTTTTCTGCCAGCGGGGGAACCAGGAACTCGCCATCGTCATCTCCAGGGTGTCAGTGAAAGCGGGCCGCACAGTGCGGCGTTAGCGGGCATCCTGCCGTAAAAGGTGATGATATCCACGGTCAAACCATGCCAGGCCGTGCGTCTCATCGTTGCACACCAGCGCCTGCACTTCGCAAAACAGAATGTCGTGTGTGCCAACGCTCACCACCTGCGCGACCTTGCAGTCAAACGACACCAGCGCGCCCTCTAACAGTGGGGAACCGCTGGCGAGCGTTTGCCACTCGGCTGCCGCGAAGCGTTCTCCCATCGGCGTTTTGCCACCAAACAGCGTCGAGAGTGCTTCATGCCCGGCGGCCAGCGTGTTGACGCACAGATAGCCGTTATCACGAAAAATCGGCCAAATCGATGCCGAACGATTCAGGCATACCAGCAACGTTGGCGGTGTATCGGTTACGCTGCACACCGCTGAAGCGGTAAAACCGGCGCGTCCGGCGGGGCCATCGGTGGTGATGATATTCACCGCTGCGCCTAAGCACGCCATGGCGTTACGAAACGCATCGCGCTCCACAAGGGGTAAAATAGGTAGTTCGTGCACGCTCATCAGCGGCTCCTGTGATTAGCTGGCCGCACGTTGGGCAGGCGTAGCCGTATCGGCCAGCCAGCGCAACAGCAGCGCGTTAAAGTTGTCGGCATCCGTCACGCTCATGGCGTGACCGCCCCAGGCCATCTCAATCAGGCTGCCGTTGGGCAAGGCTTGCGCCAGCTGTGGCGAGCAGCTCCACGGCACCAGCAGGTCGTCCTGACTGCAAATCGCCAATACCGGCTGCGCGATCCGCGCCGCCTGCGCACGGAAATCGGCGCTTTTAAGCGCGTGTAAACGGCGCAGCAGATTTTCCATGCCCTGAAAATGGGCCACATGGTGCGCATCTTCCGCCGCAATACGCGCCTGATTACGCGCCAGCCATTCAGCGGGATACAGGAACAGCGGCTGCGCGCGTACAAAGGCTTCAACACCGACGTTCATCAACAGATCCTGACGCACCTGGAAGCAGCGCTGCGTATGCGCATCCAGCGACAGCCAGCCGTTGATCACCACCACGCGGCCCACGCGCGAGGGGAAATTCAGTGCCAGCTGCAGGCCAATCAAACCGCCAAGCGCATGACCGATAATGTCGTAATATTCAATGCCCCGTTGTTCCAGCGCGTCGGCCAGTTCCGCCGCCATCATCGCCATGCTGTAGCCATCCGGTAACGTAGCCGCGCTGCGGCCGGTGCCGCGCTGATCGTAGGTGACTACGCGATAATGCGGCGTCAGTGCTGCCAGCTGCGGCTGCCAAAAACCGGCTACGCCGCCTAAGCCCGAAGAGAGCACGAGCGTCGGCGCATCTTTATCGGTTAAACCCTGGATCTCCAGATGCATCAGGCCTCCTGCTTGCCGATGTGGGCAACCGTGGCGATTTCGATCAAGGCATCTGGCTTCACCAGTCCGCATTGGATACAGAAGCGCGCCGGTTTATCGCCGGGAAAGTATTCGGCATAAATCTGGTTTATCGCCGCGTAGTTGCTCCAGTCGGTGAGAAATATCGAGTTGAACGTCACGTCGTCCATGGTGCCGCCAGCGGTTTCAATCACCTTTTTGATGGTTTCCAGCACGTGGCGCGTTTGCGCCGCTGCATCACCCACGTGCACCACATTGTTGCTGGCATCGAACGGCAAGGTGCCGGAAACATACACCACGCCATCGGCTAAGGTGCCGGGCACGAACGGGGCAATCGGCGTACCGCTGCCGGGCGGAATAATCACACTCTTAGGCATGGCGAAATCCTCTTTTTATCGGTTTGCAGGTGCAACGGCGCATTAGCTTTTTAGCGCTTCACAGAACGTATCGGTATCGCTTACCCAGCCAAAAAACGTTTCGATATTAAAAATTGCGGCCTGCTGGGCGAACGCCGGACCCGCTTGATAAGTCGCGTCTTCCAGCACCACGCCGAAATACTCAAGGAAGAAGCCGTCGCGCAGCGTCGATTCCACGCAGACATTGGTGGCGATGCCGGTAAACACCAAATGGCGAATGCCGCGGCTGCGCAGCATGCTGTCGAGCGGCGTGTTGAAAAAGCCGCTGTAGCGCGGTTTCGGCAGCACGATGTCGCCGGCCTGCGGCACCAGTTCATCCACCAGCGCATAATCCCAGCCGCCTTTCGACAGCAGCGTGCCCTGCAGTTCCGGACGTTTGCGCATGGTCTTCAGCGCGTTGGATTTGTGGAAATTGGGGGAACCGGCATCGCCAGCCTCCACGTATTGATCGTCCCAGCCATTCTGGAACCAGATGATCTGTATACCGGCGGCGCGCGCGGCGGTCACTGCCTGGTGAATTTTGGCAATTACCGGTTTAGTGGCAGAGACATCAAAGCCCGCCAGGTCGAGATAGCCTCCTTCGGTGGCGTAGGCGTTCTGCATATCCACCACAATCAGCGCACTTTGCGCCGGCGGCAACGCGATAGCTTCCGGGCGCGCGGGCAAAGTGATGTTCGGTAAACTCTCGGTATGGGCGCAAACAACGGTACTCATCAGGCAACCTCCTGCTGGGATGCAATCAAATTGTGGCGGCACTGCATTAATGGTTGGATACGTTCACCGAAATCTTCGATGCCTTGCAGGAAGTCGTCGAAGGTCAACAGCACGCCTTGCGTGCCATCGACTAATGCAACTTCATCCAACATTCGTGCCACATTGGCGTAAGAGCCGACTAATGTGCCCATATTGATGTTGACGGCGGAGGTGGGATCGGCCATCTGGCGCACGTTGGTGTCGCTGCCGGATTTAGTGTCCTGCTGGCTTTGGGTGGTGAGCCAGGCGAGCGCCTCTTCATCGGCACCGGCTTTGTAGTGCTCCCATTTGGCGCGTGCGGCGTCGTCGCTTTCGGCGGCGATAATCATAAACAGCACATAGGAACCGACATCACGACCGGCTTTATCGGCGGCCTGTTTCATGCGCGCGGCGGTAGGTGCGAAGGCGGTTGGTGTGTTGACGCCTTTGCCGAAGCAGAAGTTGTAATCGGCATGCTGCGCCGAGAACGCCATGCCAGCATCGCTCTGCCCGGCGCAGATTACCTTCATCGGTTTTTGCGGCTGCGGGCTGACGCGGCAATCGTTCATGGTAAAGAATTCGCCTTTGAAATCGCTCTGGCCGGTGCCCCATAAATCGCGCAGCACGGTGACGTATTCGGTCAGATATTGGTAGCGGCTGGAGAAGTAGGCATCGCCCGGCCACAGGCCCATCTGCTCGTATTCCGGCTTCTGCCAGCCGGTGACAAGGTTGACGCCAAAGCGGCCATTCGAGATGGAATCAATGGTGGATGCCATACGCGCGACAATCGCTGGCGGTAACGTCAGCGTGGCGGCGGTTGCGTAGATCTCAATACGTGAGGTCACTGCCGCGAGGCCCGCCATCAGCGTGAAGGATTCGAGGTTGTGATCCCAAAACTCGGTTTTACCGCCAAAGCCGCGTAGCTTGATCATCGAAAGCGCAAAGTCGAAATGATAATGCTCTGCTTTCAGCACAATCGCTTTGTTCAGCTCAAAGGTTGGCTTGTATTGCGGCGCATGGGTGGAGATCAGCCAGCCGTTATTACCAATCGGGATAAAGACGCCAATTTTCATGTGAAACCTCTCTGCATTAGACGGGGATTGCTTCACGCGCTGCGCTGCTTCCTGCACGCATCCTACGGGCGGCGCTCGATCACAATTCTGCAAAGGCTGTGCCACATTTTTAAAAGGCTTATACAACAATGTGTTAAAAATATTGGCGGTTTTAAACTGGAGTGATTGGTCCAAAACAGACCGTTTGGTCAAAAACTTCTGCACGTTTTTCATGCGCCGCATGGTCAAAAAAGGTGCAGATGGGCGATTAGGCAGGAAAGGAGGCCTTTGTTATGATGCATTTACGCAGGACGGATGAGGTAACAGTGTGAAAAGCGATGAAAAAAAACCGGGACGCCGCTCGCGTGCGGTCGCCGCAAAACGGGCGGCCATACTCGAAGCGGCCTTAGCCTTCTTCTCGCAATTCGGCATTCACGGCACCAGCCTGGATAAAGTGGCCGAGCGCGCCGATGTCTCCAAAACCAATCTGCTGTATTACTTTCCGTCGAAAGAAGTGCTGTATGTGGCGGTTCTGAAAGAGATCCTCGATGTGTGGCTGGCACCGCTGCGTGCGCTGCAGCACGATCACGATCCGCTGACGGCGATTCGCCAATATATCCGTCTGAAACTGGAAGTCTCGCGCGATCACCCGCAGGCCTCGCGCCTGTTCTGTCTGGAAATGTTGCAGGGTGCGCCGTTGCTGAAAGGTGAACTGGCCGGTGATTTAAAGGCGCTGGTGGATGAGAAGGCGGCAATTATCGAGCAGTGGATCGCCGAAGGTCGCCTGGCGGGCGTGCAGCCACAGCACCTGTTTTTCCTACTGTGGGCCACCACGCAGCACTACGCGGATTTCGCCTCGCAGGTGGAAGCGATTACTGGCCAAACGTTGCACGATGCGGCGTTCTTTGAACAGACGCTGGAGAACGTACAGCGCATGATTATTGAAGGGATCCGCGTGCGCTGATCCCGCTTTTTCAAGGAGAGAGCATGGATTCCTTATCGCAGCTGACGTTAGGTGCGGCAGTTACCGTCGCCGTGATGGGCAAACGCGTGCCGGTTTGGCAGGCGGCGCTGGTGGGCGCGATCGCCGGCACGTTGCCGGACCTCGATGTATTTATCGATCATGGCGATGCCATCCGCAATATGACGCTGCATCGCACCGAAAGTCATGCGCTGATATTTCTCACCTTAATCGCGCCGCTGCTCGGCTGGCTGGTGGCGGGCGCGATGCGCAGTCGAACTCACTGGCGCGGCTGGACGCTGGCAATCTGGCTGGCGCTGGTGACGCATCCACTGCTGGATCTTACTACCGTTTACGGCACCCAGCTGGGTCTGCCGCTTACCGACTTCCCCTATGCCATTGGCAGCATGTATATCGTCGATCCGCTGTATACCTTGCCATTGTTAATTGCACTGCTGATCGCCTTGTGGCGACGTGATGCCGTGGGCTTGCGCTGGAATCGGATGGGATTATTAGTGAGTACGCTGTATCTCGGCTGGAGCATGGTGGCACAACACATCGCCACGCAGCACATTGAGCAGGATTTGGCGCAGCAAGCGGTGCAGCCTGAGCAGGTTCTGGTGACGCCGACGGCGTTTAATACGCTGGTGTGGCGCACGGTGATTATGACGCCGGATCGTTATGGCGAAGCGTATTGGTCGCTGTTATCACCGGGTCGCCCGCTGCACATAAGCTGGCACGATCGTCAACCTGAATTGTTTGTCCCGTTTAAAGGCCAATGGCACGCCGAACGCGTGGCGTGGTTTAGCCATGGTTTCTACGCGATGCAGCAGCAGGGCGAGCGAACGTTGATTAGCGATTTGCGCATGGGGGAAGAGCCGAATTACACCTTCACCTTCAATCTGGGATCGCCGCAGTCGCCTGAGGTGGCGCCACAGCGTGAACCTTCGCTGCGTCCCGCTTTAGGCGAAGCGTGGCGAAAATTGCTAGAGAGGTTATAACGAGAAAGGCCCGGTGAAATCACCGGGCCTTTGGCTGTGAAAATCAAGCCTTACGACGACGCAACAACCATCCCATCGTCAGAATCACAAACCACAGCGGCGTCACCATCAGCGCCTGACGGGTATCTTCCTGCAACGTGAGCAGCACCAGTACAAAGGCAAAGAACGCCATGCAGACCCAGCACATAAATTTACCCAGCGGCATTTTGAATTTCGATTCCGCATGACGCTGCGGATGCTGCTTACGGTATGCCAGATAGCTGCACAGGATGATGGTCCAGACAAACATAAACAGAATGGCCGACACCGTGGTGACCATGGTAAATACGGTCATCACATCCGGAATCAGATAAATCAGCGCCACGCCCGCCAGCAGGCACAGGCAGGAGAAGAACAGACCGGTCGTCGGCACCGCACGCGCCGAGAGGCGTCCAAAGGCTTTATGCGCCACGCCCTGTTCTGCCAGGCCATACAGCATGCGGCTGGTAGAGAAGATGCCGCTGTTCGCGGACGAGGCCGCTGATGTCAGCACCACGAAGTTAACGATGCTGGCCGCGGCAGGCAGGCCAATCAGCACAAACATCTCAACGAACGGGCTGCGATTCGGCAACACCTGATTCCACGGTGTTACCGCCATGATTACCATCAGCGCCAGCACGTAAAACATAATGATACGCAGCGGAATAGCGTTGATGGCACGCGGTAAGACTTTATGCGGATCTTTAGTTTCAGCCGCGGCGGTACCTACGAGTTCAATACCAACAAAAGCAAAAACCGCAATCTGAAAACCGGCAAAGAAACCGCTCAGCCCTTTCGGGAACATGCCGCCGTGATCCCAGATATTGCTCAATGAGGCGGTGCCGCCGTTCGGGGAGGGATAATGCATGCTCACCAGCACAACACCGGTAATGATCAACGCGACAATGGCGACGATTTTGATAATCGCGAACCAGAACTCCATCTCACCGAATAACTTCACCGTGGCGATATTCAACGCCAGGAAGACAAAGACGCACAGCAGGGCGCTCATCCAGATGGAGAAATCCGGGAACCATAGCTGGAAATAGGCGCTGATCGCCACCACGTCGGCGATGCCGGTCACCACCCAACAGAACCAGTAGGTCCAGCCGGTAAAATATCCCGCCCACGGTCCGAGTAAATCGGCGGCAAAATCGCTGAAGGATTTGTACTCGAGGTTGGAGAGCAGCAGTTCGCCCATGGCGCGCATGACGAAGAACAACATAAAACCGATGATCATATAGACAAAAATGATCGAAGGGCCGGCCAGGCTGATAGTTTTACCCGACCCCATAAATAGCCCGGTGCCGATGGCACCACCGATAGCGATTAACTGGATGTGACGATTATGCAGGTTACGCTGGAGCTTATCCGGCTGTTCGGCCTCAACTAGCGCCTCTTTCGATTGATCAACCATAAGTTTTTCTTTCCTGTCGGGATGTTGTGTCAGCTCTTTTGGCTGATAAGGTATGTGCCTTTGTAAGGGCAAGGGGCATAAGATAGTGGAAAGCCAGGCTGTTTCGGTAATGGTTTTTTACCTTTTGTGACCTTTTACGAGCTTTGCTCTGTCAGCAAATATTTACAGGGTATAAAGCAGCGTCATTTTGCGTAAATCTTCAACAAGTAAGACATTTACGCCGCTCTCCTGCCACGCGACCTCTACACTTGTTTATTCATTTCGTCAGGAAAAGTGAGGCACTGTGCGCGCTCTGTTCGCCGTGGCATTGCTGGCTGTTTGCGGCTGGCTCAGTTTACCGTGGTTGAAGATCCATCTGCCGCCGCAGTGGAATCCCTTTACGCCGCTTAACGTAACCGATCCGCCAGGTTGGATGACGCGCTACAAGCTAAAGAGGTTAAGTAACGATCCGGCTGCCTGTATGGCGGTGATGCGGCAGGCCAGCGAACAGCGGCTGGTGCAATTCCGCGCGGTGCCGCCAATGCAAGGTGATTGCCCCATTGAACAGCCGCTGCGTATTAGCGGTTACGGTGACGTCACCCTTAGCAGTAGCTTTCTTGCTAGCTGCCCGATGGCGGTGACCAGCACGCTGTTCGTGATTAATAGCCAGAACGCTTTGCGCCAGGCAGGTATCACCAGTCCGCTGAAACGGATTTCCCACGTAGGGAGTTATGCCTGCCGTAATATTTATCATCGACAGGAAGGAAGATTAAGTGAGCACGCCAGCGCCGATGCCTGGGATGTTACCGGCTTTCAATTGGCGAATGGTCGCTGGTTACAGGTAGGTAAGAACTGGCAGCAGCCAGAGGATGCTGCTGCAGGTTTGCATGCGCTGTGGCGCAATGGTTGCGCGACATTCGGCAATGCGCTGGGGCCTGATTACAACGCCGCGCATGCCAGTCACTTCCATCTTGGCATGCGCGGGACCGGTTATTGCCGTTAGTTACACAACGGGATTAAGTCCACGTTTTATCAGAAAATGATTAGCTGGCCATGAGAAAAGAAAGCCAATCATTATCGCCAGTTGCAGCATAAACCAGAATACGATCAGCAGCGGGTTAATCTGCTGCGCAAGAACGAATTTCAGAGCCAATGCCATAAAGAAAAAAATCCCTAACTGGTATATCAGCACAGGGAAAACTTCGGTTTTCAGAGCGATCAATAAGGCGCTATAAAATGAATGTTTTTCACGTTGGCGAATGGCGAGAAACTGGAAAAGTAATCCAATAAACAATGAAACTATCACGCAAATAATTGCTTGCATCCAAAGGGCAGGTGTAATTGCAAAGTGTTTCAGCAGCGTGACTATCGGGATTGTCATCATATCGCCGAATATACAAGCCGCTGCGGTTAACGAGGTGGAAATAAAAATGGTTTGCCAGTTCGTCGTTTTTTGCATTTTACGTGGGATCAGCAGCGCAATTTTCAGCTGATGAGAAGGTTTGCGGCCCAGATACCACCAGGCAAGCCATCCAATAAAAGGCATATACAAACCGGTTAAGGGCCAAATGATATTCATAACCGCAACCGGATGGGGATGGCGAAAAAGGTCTTTAAGAATCATTAGGGCAGTGCAACCGCCCAACACAAGGAAAGGTAATGCCAACTGGTTCAACATAGTCTGTTCCGCTGATTTTCCCAACTACCTGTGACAAAGCGCCTTTCGTACCGAGCGGCATTGTCTCCCCTTGCAACGGGTGATACACAACACTGTTCTCAAGTAATAAGCGTAGCCGCAAATTAGATTGAGATAAATCACACCGTGCGATGCTGCCTTACCTCATCCGCAGAAATAAGTGGAATTAAGATTAAGTTGAAACTCATTCTCTGTATAACCCCCTTTCTCAGCAAAAGAATCTGCTCCGACCTTTGATAATTTTAGTTAATGACGATGCTGAAATTTATCGGTTGGATGTTCATTTTCGATGAATAGGGTGATTGAAACTACTTCAGAAAAATCCTATTCTAATCTGATAAGGAATTAAAGTTGTGAGCTCGCTTACAAATAGCGTGAGCTGATTCCTTTTTCTGATGTTAACGCGTTGACAATAATAGGGTTTTACTCATTGCTTACAGGTTTGCTCTCTTTTCAATCAATATTTTTACTCTAGTTAATTTATTTTTTGCGTTAACCCGAACAAATTACAAGGCGTGAAAGCGTGAAACAGCGCTAAGGCAATAATGACGACCGATAATTATTTCGCCTGGCGAGGCGAAATGGAAAATGAATTTCAGGCAGTGACAGAAGTGATGCAATTGAAATCACTTTTACAAACCCAGATTGAAATGCTGGGTTTTGATTACTTTGCTTTTTTGGTCCAGCATCCGGTGCCTTTTACCCGACCACGACTCTTTTTGTTTAGTACGTATCCCGAAAGCTGGGTGAAACGCTACGAAACTGAGAACTATTATGCGGTCGATCCGGTGTTATTACTCTGCCAGAGACCGGGCAGAGGAGTGGAGTGGACGCACGATTTATTTACCAATGCGGGTAATTTATGGGCTGAAGCCAACGCTGCAGGTTTGCTAAGTGGCTTTTCCTGCTCAGCAATGGCACCAAATCGAACCATTGGTATATTATCTATTGCATCACAGTTTCACAGTAAGACTCAGCATTTGCGCCTACAGCTAGAAGTAAAACTGCATCTTCTGGCGGAACTGAGTTTGCGCGTGTTAGAGCGTCTTAACGACAATTCAATGGTCGTTTTATCGAGTGATTTTAGTCAGCGTGAGCTGGAAATCCTGAAATGGACGGCAGAAGGAAAAACCTCTGCGGAAATTTCACTTATTTTAGCAATATCTGAACATACGGTGAATTTTCACCAAAAGAATATGCAAAAGCGTTTTAATGTTTCCAATAAAACGCAGATTGCCTGTTATGCGGCAGCGATTGGCCTGATTTAGCGAAAAGGCAACTACCAATTTTAGTAGTTCCTTCTCCACAGTCAGTTGTCTACCCTGCGCGCAATGTTGCCAGGCTGGCTCAAATAAATCATTGCATACATGGGGATGTCAGAGGCGCATGATGAAAGTAATTCAAACACAGCTTAAGGATATGCCGTCCTCACTATTGGCAGAACTTGGAACGTATCGGTATAGCGTTTTTGCGCGCGGCGAAGGGTGGTCGATTCCACCAAGATTAAGTACGCCTGGGCAGGAATACGATCGTTTTGATCGTTCGGATGTGACCTGGCTGATCGCCTGGAACGCGCGTCAGGGGATATGCGGCTGTGCACGCCTGCTGCCATGGCATGAGCCTGAAGTGCCAGAAGGGTTTGTTCTACCCTTTGATCAGGAGAAAGTGTGGGAAATGTCGCGCTTTTCGGCGCGCCTTGAAGTGGATGCGGAGCTGCCGTTAAGCATTTTGTGGCACTCGGTACAGTTAGCCGAGTTGAGCGGGATGGAGTATTTAATCAGCTCGGCAACGCCGATGCTGGAGAAGATGTTTGAACAGCATCAAGTGGTGTACGAGCCGCTGTCTCCGGGCTTGATCCAATCAGAAGATAATCTTTTTGCTATTCGCATTCCGGTTGACCAACCGGCACTGGCGGAGAAATACCGCGGTACAAGACGCTTTAGCCCGGAAGAAGTGTTGCCGTCGCTGGGCGTATCGGTGAACTGGCAATCACACAGTTAAACACCCCGCGCATCGCGCGCGGGGCATACTGCTTATTGGCGGTAAGCGGTTTTGATCTGACGAATGGTGTTGTTAAACACTTCCGCCTGAGGCTTATCGCCTAAATAGGCCTGTACATAACGCTCCATGTTGATGATCACCTTACCGGCATCGGCTTGACCCATTCCCTTCAGAATTAATGTCACCATCATCTTCAGACAGGCGACTTCGTCTGCCAGCGCTTGTGTGTCACGTGAAGTTGCAAAATCTTCATCACTCATAATTGGCTCCTTGGTGGTGTTACTCAATGGGGACACATTCTTCCTGTGCGTAAAGAAGAGAGTATATCATAGGGTTGTTCAACGAATTTAATGCAGACGAAACGGTAAAACTACGCGTGGGGTTTAATTGGACCTGGTGCTATTTTGCCGCTATTGAAAAGGGGGAGAAGCCGTTATTTATTCGGCAAACAGAAGAAAGCAATAAAATCGAGCTATAAATTATAACATAATGATATTAGTCACAATTTTACTTCATAATTTGCGCATGCTAATGCATTTTTCCTTAAATGCCTTTAACAGACCAATGTAATTGATTTGCATCATTTCATTTGAGATTTATCTGGTGTGATAGATGTTTTTTCCACCTGAAACCCGGTAAGATGTTTCACCAATAATATATTTCCCTTCACTAACCTGCGGAGTACGTCCCGTTGATCAGCCTGCTTCTTGTTGATGACCATGAACTGGTACGCGCCGGTATTCGCCGCATTCTGGAAGATATGAAGGGACTTGTCATTGCAGGTGAGGTGGCCTGTGGCGAAGACGCCGTGAAATGGTGCCGCAACAATCCGGTTGACGTCGTGTTAATGGATATGAACATGCCCGGTATCGGCGGACTTGAAGCAACGCGTAAAATCGTGCGCTACAACCCTGATATCCGCATCATCATGCTGACCATTCATACCGAAAATCCTCTACCCGCTAAAGTCATGCAGGCGGGTGCTGCAGGTTACCTGAGTAAAGGCGCTGCGCCGCAGGAAGTGGTGAGTGCAATTCGCTCAGTACATGCGGGGCAGCGTTACATCGCCTCAGATATTGCTCAACAGATGGCGCTGAGCCAGATTGAGCCACAAAAAGCCGAATCACCGTTTAGCTGTTTGTCGGAAAGGGAATTGCAGATTATGCTGATGATTACCCGCGGGCAGAAAGTGACGGAGATTTCCGAACAGCTTAATCTCAGCCCGAAAACCGTTAACAGTTACCGTTATCGTATGTTCAGCAAGTTAAACATCAGCGGTGACGTAGAGTTAACGCATTTGGCCATTCGACATGGCCTGTTCAATGCGGAGCCATTAATCAGTAGTGAGTGACGTTTTCAATCCCAAAGCCTTTCTCAGCACCGTGACCAGTCAACCCGGCGTCTATCGCATGTACGATGCGGCCGGCACGGTGATCTATGTTGGTAAAGCCAAAGACCTCAAAAAGCGCCTGACCAGCTACTTCCGGGCGCAGGTGGGCAGTCGCAAAACGGAAGTGCTGGTCAGTAACATCCAGAATATTGACGTCACCGTAACGCACACTGAAACGGAAGCACTGCTGCTCGAGCATAATTACATTAAGCTCTATCAGCCGCGCTATAACGTATTGCTGCGCGATGACAAGTCTTACCCCTATATTTTTCTCAGCGGCGATAGCCATCCACGTCTGGCGATGCATCGCGGTGCGAAGCATGCCAAAGGTGAATACTTTGGGCCATTCCCCAACGGCTACGCGGTGCGGGAAACACTGGCGCTGCTGCAAAAAGTTTTCCCTATTCGCCAATGCGAAAACAGTGTTTATCGCAACCGTTCGCGGCCCTGTCTGCAATATCAGATTGGGCGTTGCCTGGGGCCTTGTGTTGCGGGCCTGGTGAGCGAAGAGGAGTATGCGCAGCAAACCGATTATGTGCGGCTGTTCCTTGCGGGCAAAGATGATCAGGTGATTAATCAGCTGGTTAAACGTATGGAAGACGCCAGCCAGGCGTTGCGTTTTGAAGATGCGGGCCGTTTGCGCGATCAAATTCAGGCCGTGCGGCGTGTTACCGAGCGGCAGTTTGTTTCCAATCAAGGTGATGACCTTGACGTGATGGGCGTGTCATTTGATGCCGGCATGGCCTGCCTGCACGTGCTGTTTATTCGCCAGGGCAAAGTGCTCGGCAGCCGCAGCTATTTTCCTAAAGTGCCAGCGGATACTGAACTCACGGAAGTGGTGCAAACTTTTGTCGGCCAATTCTATTTGCAAGGCAGCGAAGCGCGCACCTTACCGGCTGAAATCCTGCTGGACTTTAACCTGCCCGAGCGCGAATTGCTGGCCGAGTCGCTCAGCGCCCTGGCGGGACGCAAAGTCAATATTCAGAGTAAACCGCGTGGTGACCGCGCGCGCTATCTTAAGCTGGCGCGCACCAACGCGGCAACAGCGTTGACCACCAAACTGTCACAACACTCTACTATTCAGCAGCGTCTGGCGGCGCTGGCGACATTCCTTGAGCTCGACAGCATCAATCGGATGGAGTGCTTCGACATCAGCCATACCATGGGCGAGCAGACTATCGCTTCATGCGTGGTATTCAACCGCGATGGCCCGCTGCGCTCGGATTATCGTCGTTATAACATTGAAGGCATTACGCCGGGCGATGATTATGCGGCGATGAATCAGGTGCTACGGCGTCGTTACGGTAAAGCGCTGGAAGAGGATAAAATCCCCGACGTCATTATCATCGACGGCGGTAAAGGTCAGCTGGCCCAAGCGAAACAGGTGTTTGCCGAGCTCAATGTACCCTGGGATAAAGATCGTCCCATTTTACTCGGTGTTGCCAAAGGCAGCGATCGTAAGGCGGGATTAGAAACCCTGTTCTTTGAAGCGGAAGGTGAGGGCGTTTCTTTACCTCCAGACTCGCCAGCGCTGCATGTGATCCAGCATATTCGTGACGACTCTCACAATCATGCGATTTCAGGTCATCGGAATAAACGCGCCAAAGTGAAGAACACCAGTGCGCTGGAAAGCATTGAAGGAGTGGGACCAAAACGGCGCCAACAGCTGCTTAAGTATATGGGTGGGCTGCAACCGCTAATGAATGCCAGCGTGGAAGAGATAGCCAAAGTACCGGGCATTTCTGTCGCTCTGGCAGAAAAAATATACTACTCACTGAAACACTAACATTGAAACAGGGTGGGCAATGTAGGAACATACATGAAATCCTACTCACACCAGACAGTTACTGGCATATGCAATTTAACATTCCGACGTGTCTTACCCTGTTTCGAGTCGTACTTATTCCCTTCTTTGTCCTGGCGTTCTATTTGCCATTTCAATGGGCTCCCTTTGCCACTGCACTGATCTTCGTCATCGCTGCGGTAACTGACTGGTTTGATGGTTTTTTAGCTCGCCGCTGGAAGCAAACAACACGGTTTGGTGCATTCCTCGATCCGGTGGCGGATAAAGTGCTGGTGGCAATTGCCCTGGTGCTGGTGGCTGAGCATTTCCACGCATGGTGGATCACTTTGCCAGCGGCAACCATGATTGCCCGTGAAATTATTATCTCTGCGCTGCGTGAGTGGATGGCTGAGATTGGCAAACGCAGCAGTGTGGCGGTTTCCTGGATCGGTAAGGTAAAAACCACCGCGCAAATGTTCTCACTGTTTGCCTTACTGTGGCGTCCGGAGGCGACGGTAGTCGGCGTGGGTGTGGTTGCGCTGTATATCGCAGCGGTGCTGACTTTCTGGTCAATGTTCCAGTATTTAAGCGCGGCACGTGGCGATTTGCTCGATAGCTGATCGATGCGATTTAAAAAGCAGCAAACGGACGCAGTGTGTGGATAATTCTATTGACTCATTGCGTCAGATAAGTAGAATGCATCGCATCGAACGGCAGCTGGCCTGCAAGAAGCTGAATGAAATCAGCAGGTTTGATGAAGAAAGAACAGGATCGAGTAGTTGAGTTAGCAATGCAGTCGCAAACTCAAATACAGAGATTATGCGGGAATAGCTCAGTTGGTAGAGCACGACCTTGCCAAGGTCGGGGTCGCGAGTTCGAGTCTCGTTTCCCGCTCCAAATTTAGTAGTTCGTATCCAACGGATTACATATCAGATTAAAGGCGCGTTGGCAGAGTGGCCATGCAACGGATTGCAAATCCGTCTACCTCGGTTCGACTCCGGGACGCGCCTCCAATTTACACCCTGCCCGGGTGGTGAAATCGGTAGACACAAGGGATTTAAAATCCCTCGGCTTATGGCTGTGCGGGTTCAAGTCCCGCCCCGGGCACCATATTCGAAGTAGTAAAAAACCTAATAAAAGCAATACAATAAGCAGTAATGTCGTAACCGCCCAAGGGCGGTTTTTTTGTGCCTGCTGCTTTCTTCCTAATATCGCTTCCTAATATCAGACGCTCTTTTTCTGCCCACCGACAACCGGAACTACAACGATCTTACGGTCATATGCTGCTGTTTGTTCGACGTTCTTATGCCCGGTGATGGCTCTCTTCTCATAAATATCACCCTCAAGGTCAGACACACCTTTTGCTTTCAGATCGTGGAAGGTGAAATCGAAAAGCAGTTCTGGGAATTTAATACGGGCCTCTTCACGCGCTGCACTCCATCGGTTGTTGAAACCATCACGCGTATATCCTGAACCGTTTGGCTGGTGGATTATAAAAATGCTGCTCATTCCAGGCTTAAGTGGAAGTTGTGAAGCCATTCCGATGACCGCTGTAAGGCGAGGGGACCAGCCTTTTATTTGTGCAACACTAGTTTTACTCTGCTTGATCAGAATACCTTCTTCCATAATCTGGCTCTTTTTCATAGACAAAACATCTGCCTGTCTGGCGCAGCATAGATACGCTAACCCCATCGCAATTTTAACGATGTCTGGAGCACATGAATAAAGAGCTTTATATTCAGCGTCGGTAACGTACCGATCTCGGGATTCTTCCTTGAACTTTTTAACGCCTTTAGTCGGATTCCCTTTAACCATGCCGCACTCATATCCCCAGCGGTACATGCGTGACATAAAAGCTTTCTCGCGGTTAGCTTGTACACGGCTTTTTAAGCCGCGCTTATCCATATATTTCCTTATGTGCTCAGGCTTGATTGCATCTGATGGCATTGCGCCGAAAACGGCAAGAACGTGTTTAGAATATTTCAGATAGTCTTTTTGTGTTTCCCTAGCCAGTTCGAAGAAATCAGCAGACTTGAAGAAGCGCTCAGCCAATGACGTTAAAAGCTTGTCATCTGGTATCTCATTAATGAGCGCTTCATATGCCGCCCAAACTTTTGACTGAGGTGCATCGAAGCCGCACAAGCGAATAGCCCCCATTTTTGGGATGAAACTCGAATGCTGACCTGCCGCGATACACGCGGGGTGGCATCCAAGCATCTGCTGTGTTTTTACGTGTTCTTGCCATTAATCGAGAGCACCGAACTTTGGTTCATAGGTCTCCTGATCAGCAATCTTCCGATGTGTAATCGGATAGTTGAAATGCTGCCAGGTGGTTCTTGGTCTTCCATCACGTCTTACAACAAAGAAAATACCCGCCTGCTTAAGGCAATGGCATTGCTTTGACGGAATCTTGTAGCCGGTTATTTTTTCGATATCAGCATCAGAAATAATGTCGTTCTGCATAATCACATTCCCTCCACGCGTACCTGCTGCAACAGGTGTAATAGCTGTGACATGTCACAGAGTTAATTTGGTTTCATGCCAGTCGCGATTAGCCCAGCACGCTGCCTCGCCTTCACATGGGCAATCCTGCACAGGAAGTTGATCGCCACACTTTCCACTCAGCCGCTTACTGATTACCCGAATACGGGCACGCACACGTGCATCATCCTGGCGAATCAGAAAAGGAAAGCCGGAGTAATAGCTGAGGCTAATCCTGAGTAAAACGGTGGATCAATATTGGACCGTTAGTGTTGGTGAAAAGTGAATCACTTATAAACCGTTATTGACACTTGCGGATGTTCGCCCCGCCTTGCGAGGCGAGCAGAATAAACTCAGTACGTAATGACATGGTATCTCTCGCATCCTAGGGCATAAGCGACTCCATAAACGGGTTCTTATGCCTTAGTTGTAAGTGCCTACCATGTCCCCGAACAAGTGTTCACGATCTCCCCGGACTGTACACAAGACGGGGGGCCGGGAACTCTGCCGCAAGCATGCTATTTCAGATGCTACCTTTATATACTAGGCGCAAGGAGTTAGGCGGCATGGAAGTCCCTAAAGTGAAGCGGCTCAAGTCACTTGAAGAGTAGAACGCCCGCCTCAGGAAGCTGCTCGCTAAAGCCATACTGTATAAGGAGGCGCTTCAGGTGGCTTTGGGCCGAAAGTTCTGACGACAGACCAGAAGCGGGAAACCGTGAAAATCATGTGTGAGACAACGGGTCTGTCGCAACGCCGTGCCTGCAGACTGGCTGATCTGTCCCTTTCAACCTGCCGTTATTCGGCTCAGAGTCCGGCTGCTGACGCACAGCTATCTCTGCGTATCACAGAGCTGGCACTTGAACGTCGCCGATTTGGTTACCGGCGTATCTGGCAGTTATTGCGCCGGGAGGGCCTTCACGTCAACCACAAGCGGGTTTTAACGGTCTCGGTGTAAAACGCAGGCGACGCCGTAAGGGTCTGGCGACTGAGTGGCTTCCGCTTCTTCGCCCGGATGCGCCGAACCTGACATGGTCGATGGATTTTGTCCTGGATGCACTTGCCAGCGGCCGCCGGATTAAGTGCTTTACCTGCGTGGATGATTTCACGAAGGAGTGTCTGACGATAACCGCCGCTTTCGGTATTTCAGGCGTTCAGGTCGTGCGTATTCTGGACGGCATTGCGCTGTTTCGTGGCTATCCGGCAATGATAAGAACCGATCAGGTCCTGGAATTTACCTGCCGTGCGCTCGAACAGTGGGCTTTTGAGCATGGCGTAGAACTGCGACTTATCCAGCCGAGTAAGCCAACACAGAACGGATTTATTGAGAGTTCTAACGGACTCTATCGGGATGAATGCCTGAATGAGCACTGGTTCAGCAATATTCTTCATGCCCGGAATATCATTAATGACTGACGGCAGGACTATAACGAGTCCAGACCTCATTCATCGCTGAATTACCAGACACCGTTTGAATTTGCAGCATGCTGGCGAAACGGGAAATATTAAGAAAAACCAACCGACATTACTAACTGAAAGTTGTATCTAATACTGGGGGCAGGCCAATTGCGATCGATATTTAATGATGAAATATTTTTCTTCCTCTAAATTAGGATTCTAATCAGATGATAACAAGCCAAAATACGGTGTTGGAACATCTGATGAAAAATGGTTGGCGCTCTTGAATGATGCGGTAGCAGAAAGATAATGGATGCTACTCACTCGAATGGTAATTCGATAATAACAGTTCCTTCAGAGCCTAACAGAGAGGAAGTCATTTCAATTTCTCAAAATATAAAGAGCAATCTTATGACCGAGGCCTTAAAGCTATTGCACTATTTCAGTTTTCGGTTGGTTTTGAAGAGGATGCAGAAAGCTAAGAACCATATCTGGCAGCGTAAAAAAACGAATTTTTTAATGAAAACACATGCGTCCAAAGTTGCTGGTATTTAATGGCCTAATTTACCGTAAGCTTAATCAAATTAATTGCAAGACATTTGAGGCCCGGGATGACCGGGCCTGAACTTCTAATAACTAATCATTGCGGCACATATTACAAGACCTAACCGGTATAAAACAGCAAAATTCAAAGCCTCAATCGTTTTTCATCTTAAATCAAGATTGTTAACAACTAAATTTCTCAACCCTATACCCAAAACTCTGGCATCTCCACTCTCACCGTTTGAAAGAGGAGATGAGGGGTGCACAGGCGTAATTTCTATCTCATTAGAGTGCTGATTATTAGCAAACGATAATCCTTGTATGTTTCCGATTGTTTTGAAATCTACTCGTTTTGTTTCACTCCCCACCTTGATATCGACCAATCCTCTTTCACCATCTTTATAGGCGCTTGCTTCTAACTCTATGCTCACGTTCTCTGGGAGAGGGCGTTTTGTCTGGATGATAACGGACTTACCTTTAGAAGCATCACTCCATCTTCCCCAATCTTCTCGATGAGATAAGCCAGTCATATTTTTTACATACTCGGGCATACCGGGGTAACTAAAGTCAATTTTTTTGCCCGGATACCGCAGTTCGCTTAATGGGGTTTGCAGTTGAGACATTCGATCTTTAAAGCTAGTTTCAGAATTTGTAGCCTTTGATAAATCATAGGTGAATTGATTATTATCATTATCGATTTTGCTCAGGAAGATTCCGCCGTCATTTTTGCCATAAGCGACGCACAATCCAGGCTCTATTTTATCAGTGAATACATGTGTTATCTTGAAGCAATCATCAACCCATAAAAACTGGGTTCCCTTATCAAACTCAGAGAGTTGCGTAGTCAATGGTACGCTTACATCTCTGTCAAAGTAAGGTTCTATTGAATCCTTGGTGATTTTCAGAAGAACCGGAAGTTTAAAAGAAGTCTCAGGAAGTTCAATCTGCATTGCATTCTTATTAATCACGAAATTTTTTATTGATTTCGGGAAACCCCACAAGGCAATTACTGAGTTTTTCCATGAGTTGACCTTTTCAGTCATATCTGGGAACTTCTCATAAAGAGTTTCAGTTTTAAAGGAGCTTCTTCCAAGGCCGATCAGTGAATCCCCCCCCATAGCATCAAGAACCGTTGCACCGTTATCGAGACTGCTTCTCTCTTTGCTTAAATCAACTTTCCGCGCAATGCCATCGCTGTCAATAAGCATGAACAGGTTTCTGCGAGGATGAGAAATCAACGCGTCATGGGCTGTATTGTTCATGGCCAGATGGTCGGAGGTCACAACAATAATAGTGTTTTTAAACTCTGGAGACGATCTGACTTTGTTAATGAATTTGGCTATTTGTTCCTGTGAGCAGAAAACTGCTGACATAGATGAATTGAGTTTCGCATTGTACATGTACTCATCTTTGCTGCATGATTTGTTAACAAATCCGTCAGGATGGTGAGTATCTACAGTCAACAAGAAAAGACCAAATGGCTTGTTTGATTTTGAAAGTTCCTGATACTGCTTGAAAGCTAGTTCCAAAATAGTATCGTCATACCAGCCCCAATCATTCACATAAGAACGGTCAGCCACACTGGCGGCTAATTCTTGGCGGCCAAAAACATGGTTAAACCCATGATTATCAAAGAATAATCTTTTTCCTCCAAAATCAAGATCTGCACCTTGATAAAAGTAGAGTTCATAACCTGACTTTTTAAGTATATCTCCAAGGCAGGTTGTTCCGGGGAAGAACGAAGCCAGAGAGTCAGACGAGTTTCCAGAGAAAGGAGCGAATAATGGGATGCCACATTGTGATGAGACAATCCCTGCGATAGTATAATCTGTACCTGGTAATTGAATAGTGTTATTAAAATCGTATGACTGTTCTTTTATAGATGAAAGATCATCGGTCAAGTTAGGAAACCATGATTTATCAAAGTAAGTTCTTTCCAGACTTTCGCCATAGATATAAATTACATTTTTAGTTGGTTTCTTTGTCTGGTTTGAAGGATCAACATAATACTCTGAAAAATCTTTTGATTCGTGAAGTCTTGAGTTGATAATTTTATATAGCCCAACGACTCCCGGGTTGATAATTATCGATGCCAAAATTAAGATGAATATCTTAAGTAAATCTTTTCTATTTGCTTTTTCTGGAATGATTTTTTTTACATTCACCGACTTCCACATCATGAAAACCATGCACAGGAACGTGATCAATATAATTGAGAATGGTAAGATGTATTTTTGAACGCCAGCCCCTTTCAGGTCACTAAGAAGAGTGTAAACAACAGATTCGTTTATCCCCGCCCCTGTAAAGTAGTTGGCTCCAACATAAAAAAAGCTAATGAATAATATTATCGTATACAACGCAATGATAAAGATTTTTTCTGTCAATTTTTGTGATAAAAGCTTCCTTGCCAAAAGTAGTGAAATGGCCAGAAAAATTAGTGAAATAAACAGGCTAAGCATTTTGAAATCTCATCTTGATATTATTAAAAATAATCACGGTTTAATTTTAACGGGCTATAAGCATGTTTTTAGCAGAACTAAGATAATCATACATTGAATATATCGTTAAAGCAGTTGAAGCATACAAGGCAATTATCCCGATTGATGTTATGGTTAACCCACTTCGCCACAGTAGCGCAGTCAGGCATATCATTTGCAATGATGTTTTAACCTTACCTGCCCTTGAAACCTTAACCGAGCTTCGCTCTCCAAGTTCAGCCATCCACTCCCTGAGTGCTGAGATAATAATCTCACGGGCGATTATGATTGCTGCAGGGATGGTGACCCACCATGAGTGAAAATGTTCGGCTATGAGAACTAAGGCGATGGTGATAAGAACCTTATCAGCTACTGGGTCGAGAAACGCACCAAACTTTGTAGTCTGATTGAGCTTCCGAGCTAGGAAACCATCAAGCCAGTCTGTGGCTGAAGCGACAAGAAAAATTATGGCTGTCATAGCCGTTGACCATGCTGAATCCATGTAATTTGTAATTACAAAAAATGGAATCAAAAAAAACCTAAGCAAAGTCAATGAGATGGGAATGTTAAGTTTCATTGTTAATTTGGTCAAAGTGGGGATAGACTATGTTGCTACACATTACTTTTTATGACAAGGATGTGATTTAAAAATATTTGAATTTTCACCTCTCACATCACTCTGGCATCAATTCAGCCCGTCATGTTGATCTGATATAGCAGTATGGTTACATATGTAAATTATATAAATAGCGAGCTAACACAGTAGAGATGGGGCCACAAAACCGCCACTAGAAGCTGGGAAACGCATATTTTGTTTCTACCCATATTGTTTATTGTGAAGCTACCAAACTTTTCGTAGTGAATCGCCACGGGTTTAACAGACACCTCAGGGTCATTTAAAATGACTTAAAGAGAGGTGCCCATGAGCGGTAAGCGTTATCCCGAAGTCTTTAAAATTGAAGCAGTGAAACAGGTTGTTGATCGTGGCCATTCTGTTTCCAGGGCTGAATCACGTCTCGATATCAACACCCACAGTCTTTACGCCCGGATAAAGAAGTACGGTCAGAATTCTTCCGCTAATAATGAGCAGTCAGATGTTCAGAACGAGATTCGTCGGCTTCAGAAGGAGCTGAAACGGGTAACCGACAAACGGGACAAATTAAAAAAAGCCGCGGCCTACTCCGCAAAGCTGTACGACTGGGGTATGCCTTTATCCGTGAAAATGTCCTTTGCTGGCCTGTTCGTCTGCTCTGCAGGGTGCTGGGTGCTCATCCCAGTGGCTTCAACAGCCGTACTCACAGCGCCATCAGCTGGACCTGAGACAGACAGGACAGATAAAACAGTTTTGGCTGGAATCGGGATGCGTTTATGGCTATAGCGAAATCCATCATGATCTGCGAGATAGCGGGCAGCAGTGTGGAGTGAACGGAGTGGTGCGGCTGATGAAGTTTGCCGGGATAAAGGCTCAGGTCGGGTACCTAAGCCCACGGGTACGCAGAGGCGAGACCAGTGTCATGTCACCTACAGGATACAGCGACAGTTCAATCCATATGCTCCGGATGAGCGTTGAGTGACGGACATAACATACATCAGGACTCACGAGGGCTGGCTGTATCTGGCCGTGGTTGTTAACCTTTTCTCGCGCAAAATTATCGGCTGGTCAATGCAATCCCGGATGACGAAGAACATTGTCTTGAAAGCACGGATTATGACCGTATGGCGACGTAATCCCCAAAAAGAGGTACTTGTTCACTCAGATCAGGGCAGTCATTACATATGTCACGAGTGGCAGTCATTCCTTGAGTCGCATTTTATTGTAGGTAGGATGAGTCGCCGCGTTAACTGTCACTATAATGCGATAGCAGAAAGCTTTTTCCAGCTACTGAAACGCGAAAGAATAAAGAAAAAGATGCAAGGAACGCGTGAAGAAGCCCGCAGCGAGCTTTTGGATTACATTAATATGTTTTATAACAGTAAGAGTCGGCGTGGTTCGAGCAATCAGATGTCACCCACAGGATATGCAAATCAATATTATCAACGGCTCGGAGTGTCTAGGTTATCTGTGGTGATTCTGGGAGATTCTGGCACCGGTTAAGGTATGACTAAGATACTAAGGGGAAAATGCTAAGATTATGACCAGGTAATCAAATCAGCCGTCTAGGCGGCAGACATGTGCCGCAACCATTTTTAGTAGACCGGAGAGTGGCTCACCAAAGGTTAGCCGTTCACTTCGTTCCTGCCAGAAAAATTCATATACTCACTAAAAGCTCTAGGAAATTCCCTAGCGAGACATTAAAACGACTAATTCTGATCAAATTCTATTGAAGCGGCAAGACACCCACGAAAAGCTTCATATTATCTATGTTGTAGTGCATATAGACCCTTGATAGACTTTGTGCAATTTTTAATCTTATTTCATGAAAAGAATCTTTATGCTTTGATAACAAAAACACCTGATTTAAAATCCCTCGGCTTATGGCTGTGCGGGTTCAAGTCCCGCCCCGGGCACCATATTTGAAGTTGAATAAAACGAATAAAAAAGCAATATGCAGTAATGTCGTAACCGTCCAAGGGCGGTTTTTTTGTTTTTGTTGTCTGCCTTTTACCCATAAAAAACCCGGCTAAGCCGGGCGCCTTGTTACGATTGCGGTTGTCCCACCGGTCCTGCGCCTTCGCTGGCCCCCGGAACAGGCTGATTACTTGGTGCATGTGGACGTCCATCACCACCGACCGCGTCACTTTTATGCATACAGCCCGCAAGCGATACCAATGTTAGTGTTACCAATACTGCTTTGGTTAAAACCTGCATCTGTAGCTCCTTATTAATAAGCGCTTAGCTAACCAATCTTAAAGAGATCAACGTATTGACCCTAAAGATAAGCAAAGCAGCAGTGGGGAATTACGCAAGTTAAATGCTGATGAAATACTAAAAAACGCCGAATTTTCGGCGTTTTTCATCTCAATCCTAATTTTACCCAAGATTACCGGTTAATCGTTCATGAAAATCACTGCTGCGATTATCCAGACCCACAAACGTCACGGTCGCCCCGTGGCGCTGATAGCGGTACTCGATGGCATCGAGAGCCGCCACGCTGGATGCATCCCAAATCTGCGCGTGGGTGAGGTCAATGGTGACGGTTTTAGGATCGTGACCGTAATTAAAGTGTTCGAACAGGTCATTACTGCTGCCGAAGAACAGTGGGCCACGCACGATGTAACTGACCTGCTTTCCGTCGTCGCTCAGCTGACGTTCAGCATGGATAACGTGGGCAATGCGACGCGCGAATAGCATCATTGCCAGAATCACGCCAACCAGCACGCCAATGGCCAGGTTGCCGGTCCACACGGTGACGGCAACGGTGAGCAGCATCACAAAGGTTTCTGACCACGGCATGCGTTTCAGCGTCGCGGGTTGCAGGCTGTGCCAGTTAACGGTTTTCACCGCAACTACCATCATAATACCTGCCAGTACCACCATTGGAATCTGCGCCATAATCTGGCTAAGTCCGGTAACCAGCAGCAGCAAAACAATACCTGCCGCCAGCGTGGAAACGCGCGTCCGCGCTCTGCCTAGCTCAACATTGACGATGGTCTGGCCGATCATCGCACACCCGGCAATGCCACCATAAAAGCCCGCAAGAATATTGCCGACGCCCAGCGCCCAGGATTCACGGCGCTTGCCGGATGGCGTATCGGTAATGTCATCCACCAGTTTGGCGGTCAGCAGCGACTCCATCAGACCAACAAAAGCGATGCTCAGCGCGGTGGGCCAGATAATTTGCAACGTTTGAAGATTGATCGGCACCAATAGCGTGGTAAAGCCCGGCAAACCGGCGGTCATAGGGCCTTCATCGCCAACATTAGGCACGCGATAGCCAAGCAGCAGTGCGACGGCGGTGACCACCACAATTGCTACCAGCGGTGACGGCACGCTTTTCAATACTTTAGGCAGCAGGACGACGATCGCCAGCGTGACGGCAAACAGCCCCCACACCAGCGTGGATTGTCCCCAAACGTGCGGGACTTGCGCAAAGAAAATCAAAATGCCAAGCGCGTTAACGAAGCCAATCATCACTGAACGTGGGATATAGCGCATCATGCGCGATAAGCCGGCGAAACCAAAAATGATCTGGATGAGCCCGCCCATAATCACCGCCGGCAGAATGTACTCCACACCGTGCGTATGCACCATCGGGCCAATGACCAGCGCCACTGAACCAGCCGCAGCGGTCACCATCGCCGGACGACCGCCCAGAATCGAGAGCGTCAGACACAGCACGACCGACGCTACCAAGCTCACTTTAGGATCAACGCCCGCAATCACCGAAAATGAGATCACTTCAGGAATCAGCGCCAGTGCGGTAATGATCCCCGCCAGACATTCACGGGTTAAGAGGGCAGGCGAACGTAATACGTGCCCCACGGTGATATCGCTCTCCACCGCAGGGGGGCGCTCAGTTGGTTGGCTCATAGATTATGCAGGCTCTTTTGTTATGTTGCGCATACCGTCGCGGTACGGCAGTAACCAGTTGGAATATTCAGGGAAGGATGTTACCGGGCAATGATATCTGATGCTAGCAAGATGGGAGAGGAGAAGGTGATTCCATCCCTGGAATCCGGTTTCAGACCGCGAGATCGTCAGGTGTTTTATTGACAACTAATTCGAGCAGAAGGCGATAAATATCCAGCTGAATCACATCACTTTCCATTTCAAGGCGATTGATCAGGGATGAAATGATCGCTTTATTTGAAACCGGCGTACCGGCTTGCAGGATTTCGGCAATGATTTGCCCGAAAACTTCCATTTCAGTGCTATCGCTGTTACCGGCGAGGGTAAAGTAATCAGCGATGGCGTTGCTGCTGGCTGCGGCGTTTTGCATATGTGAGGCCCTTTAAATCGGTCTGATGGCAAATTTGCCTTCAGCTTCATGATGGAAAAACTTACACGCGGACAGGCGCGCAAGACCCAACTCATCAACCAACGCAAAAAGACACCTCTGAAGGTGGAAATCCACAACACCTTCAGAGGCGACGCAAAGTGCATCATTCGTTACGGAGCCATCAGCTGGCTCTCGGGACGTAAAGTTATACAATATGGCTCAACTTGTACAATGTTGATATTAAGCTATTTGTGCTAATCGTTATTTATCAGTAAATTATATTTAAATTTATTCTGTAAAATCTATACAAGCAGCCAGCCGTAACTAAAATCATGCCAACGTTGTACAACTGAATGTGAGACATGGAACGCTATTTGGTGCGTCGAGGAGCGCTGCTGATGCCAGCACACTTTCCATTGCAGTTCACCTTCGCATATAATAACGCACTTATTTAGTTAGATATCTAATCATTAGGTCACTACGTTTTGAGCGACTATCCGCAACCTTTTTCTCGTTTACTGCATCTTACCGCTCACGCATGGCGGCTGGCAGTTGACCGTCGCTTAAAAGAGAGTGGGCTCAGCATGAGCAGCTGGATGGCAATAGCCAGCGTCGCTACCGCCACAGAGCCACCCACGCAAAAGGCATTGGCACAACTACTCGGCCTGGAGGAAGCCAGCGTCGTTCCGCTGGTTGATCGGTTGGTGAAGCAGGCGCTGCTGGCGCGCGTCCAGCCACCTGAAGATCGACGCAAGCGCCTGCTGATCCTGACGAAGCAAGGCCACGTGGCATTTGCCGAAGTGAAAACGCAAGCCGATGCACTGCGGGCGCAGCTACTGGCGGATATCGAACCCGAATCTTTGGCGGTGACCGAAAAGGTTTTGCAGCAGCTGCTTGAACGTCTGGGAAGTGTGTGACCGTGGCGAAGCGCAATCCTTATGCCCAGCGCGAATGGCTGCCGCACGAGAAACCCATGTTGCCTGGCTCGCCTTCCACGCCGCTACATTCCCCTGCGAAGCGAATCGCCTTCGGTATTATTGGGCTATTGATCTCGATAACCGGCGCCCTGAGTAACGCGCTGGTTTCTGCCAATCTAACCAATCTGCAGGGCACTTTTGGGGCCTACAGCAATGAGATCGCCTGGCTGCCCGCCGTTTATGTGATGGGCAATATCTCCATTAATCTGCTGTTGGTGAAGTTTCGCCAGCAGTTTGGCCTACGACTGTTTACCGAAGCGTTTTTAGTGCTGTACGTCATTGTGGCGTTCTTCCATATTCTCGCCAACGATCTCAGCTCAGCCATCATTGTCCGCACCGCACACGGTATGGTGGGGGCCGCGCTTAGCTCGCTCGGCATCTATTATCAGATTCAGGCGTGGCCAGCAAAGCATCGGCTTAAAGCGCTGGTGATTGGTATCACCGCGTCGCAGTTGGCGATTCCGCTGGCACGTTTATTTTCAACCGAGCTGCTGCAGCTGCAAGAGTGGCGCGGATTGTATCTGTTTGAGCTCGGGCTGGCGCTGATTGCGCTGGGTTGCGTGCTGGTGGTTAAATTACCGCCCGGCGACCGGATCAAAGCCTTTGAGAAGATGGATTTTGTCACTTTCATGCTACTGGCACCCGGCATGGCTTTACTGTGCGCCGTGCTGTCACTGGGACGTATCGAGTGGTGGTTCAGTACGCCGTGGTTGGGCGTGGCATTGGCTTTGGCGCTGGTGTTGATCGTGGCGGCAATCGTCGTGGAGCACAATCGCGCCAATCCGTTAATTAACACGCGCTGGCTCAGCAACGGCATGATTGTAAGGCTGGGAATTGTGATGATCATGATGCGCATCCTGCTGGCCGAACAGAACACCGGCGCGGTTGGCTTTCTGCAGCAGCTGGGTTTGCTCAACGATCAAATGCGCGGGCTGGCATTTGCCATCATCGCCGGCGTGATTTGCGGCATGGTTGCCAGCGCCTTAACCATCAAACCGACGCATCTCAGTTGGCCGATCGTTGCCTCGCTGGTGGTGATGATCGTTGCCTCGCTGATGGATGCGCAATCCAGCCCGCTGACGCGCGGCAACAATCTTTATGTTAGTCAGTTTTTGCTGGGCTTCGGCAGCGCGTTCTTCCTCGCGCCCGCCATGCTGCTGGGGATTGGCGGCGTGGTTACGCAGCCCAAAAACCTGGTGAGCTTCGTGGTGCTGTTCGGGATGAGCCAAAATCTCGGCGGGCTCATTGGTGCGGCGATACTTGGCACCTTCCAGACGTGGCGCGAAAAATATCACTCCAGTCTGCTGGGCGATCAGCTGTCACAGCTTGATCCGAACGTCACTGAGCGACTGAGCCAATACAGCGCGCTGTTCAGCAGCCAGCTAGCGGATAACGTACTGCTCAGCGCGCAAAGCAGCAGTCAACTGCAAACGGTGGCCACGCTGCAAGCCAACGTGCTGGCCTATAACGACACCTATTATCTTACCGCTGCGTTGGCGTTCATCACGCTGATATGGGTGTTGTACCGCCTGTCGCGGTTACGCTATATCAACTGGCGTCAGACAAAAATGGATGCGGCAAAATCATCAGTAAACCCGACGGAGAATTCATGAGCCAACAGGACGATATTCAGGCTGCGGAGCGCGAGCGTACCAACCGCCGACGCATTCTTTCCATTGCTGCCGGCAGCGGCATTGTGATTGTTGGCGTGCTGGTGATTTTGTATGCCTGGCAGTTATGGCCGTTCACAAGCACCCTGCAGGCCACGGAAAACGCCTATGTACGCGGTCAGGTCACCTTTATCAGCCCGCAGGTGAGCGGCTATCTCACCGAGGTTGACGTGGTGGATTTACAGCCGGTGACCAAAGGGCAGCTACTGATGACCATCGACGATCGTATTTATCGTCAGCGGGTGCATCAGGCGCAGGCGCAGTTAGAGATGAAAATCGCGGCGCAAAACAATAACCAGCAGCAGCGCAAAAGTGCTGAAGCCACCATTGTTAGCAACAAAGCGGCACTGGAGAATGCCAAGGCCCAGGCACTGAAAAGCAGCCTCGATCTCAAGCGCGTGGAGAATCTGGCAGCCGACGGCTCGCTGTCGGTACGCGAGCGCGATGCGGCACGCGCCGCCAACGCGCAGGCCGAAGCGCAGCTGCGTCAGGCGGAGGCGCAGGTAGCCGTGTCACAGCAAAATCTGCAAACCGTGGTGGTCAATCGCGGCTCACTGCAAGCGGATGTTGCCAGCGCTCAGGCGGCGTTAGAACTGGCGAATATCGATTTGGCCAACACGCGCATTATCGCGCCGGATAGCGGGCAGCTTGGCCAACTCTCGGTGCGCAAAGGGACCTACGTCACCGCCGGAACACGATTAACCTCCGTGGTGCCTGAAAACAAATGGGTGATCGCTAACCTGAAAGAGACCCAGCTGGCGCGTGTTCGTCCCGGCTTGCCGGTCAGCATTCGCGTCGATGCGCTCGACGGCAAGCATTATGACGGCCGCGTTGAGTTTATTTCACCCGCTGCCGGTTCCGAGTTCAGCGCCATTTCGCCAGATAACGCCACCGGAAATTTTGTGAAAATTGCCCAGCGCATTCCGGTGCGCATCAAGATTCTCAACGACGATCTGCACGCGCTGCGCCCGGGCATGTCGGTGGAAGTGGAGATTGATACTGCCGCAGAGCCGTATAAGGAAGCGCCATGAAGCGCCTACTGTTAGCCACCTGCGTGGCGCTGATGGTGGCAGGCTGCGCCACCGAGGTCGAAAAAGCGCCTTCATCCTTACCCATTCCGGATAACTGGCGTCAGCAGGTGGGGCCGCACGCGGCACCTGAAGCGCGCTGGTGGCAACATTTCGGCGATGATCACCTCAATCGCCTCGTTAGCCAGGCGTTGCAGCATAATAGCGATATCCTGATGGCGCGGTCGCGCGTCGATCAATACCGCGCCGAGTTGCGTGCTGCGCAGGGCGATAATTTCCCCACGCTGTCAGCGGGTGTTGCCGCTACTCACCAGCGCGCACTGTCGGCGGCAACCGGCCAGCCGTATGAAAGCGCAGTGTTTCAGGGATTGCTGCAGGCTAATTATGAGGTTGATCTGTGGGGCAGTCGCAGCAGCAGCATCCGTGCCGCCGCAGCGTCGTTGGATGCGCAGCGTGCCGCCGCCTCAGCGGCCGAATTAACCGTCGCCAGTTCGGTGGCATCGGGCTATCTCAGCCTGTGCGCGCTGGATGAACAGCTGCGGGTCACGCAAGCCACGCTGGCGACGCGGGAAAATTCGCTTAATCTGGCGCAGCGTCAGTTTGAAACTGGCTATACCTCACGCCTTGAATGGATGCAGGCAGCATCGGAATACCAAACGGCCAAAGCACAGGTTCCGCAGCTACAGCATCAAATTGAGCAGCAGGAGAACGCGCTCAGCGTGCTGGTGGGTATGAACCCACGTGAGATTGCGCGCAGCAGCCAGTTTGATCATATCAAGCCGCAAATCTTGCCGTCTCTGCTCCCTTCGCAGTTGCTTAATCGTCGGCCAGATATTGTGCAAGCGCAGCGCCAACTGCTGGCTACGGATGCTTCGCTGGCGTCAACGCAGGCGAAGCTTCTCCCGTCGCTCAACCTCACCGCCAGCGGCACGTTACAAAGCAGCGAGCTGCATCAGCTATTGGATAATCCGTTCCGCTTGTGGAGTATTGGTGGCAGCATTCTGGCTCCGCTGCTCAATCGCGAAGCGCTTACTGCGCAGGTCGACGTGGCAATGGCAACGCGTAACCAGGCGCTTTATGGCTATGAGAAGGTGGTTCGCAACGCTTTCTCCGAGGTGGATAATGCGCTGGATGCGATTCGCCGCAGTCAGGAGCAGCTGGCAGAATTGCAGAAGCAGGAGAGTTATGTCGCGGAGGCGTATCGCATTGCGCATAACCGTTATCAGAATGGTTATGCTTCCTACCTTGATGAGCTGGATGCCCAGCGCACGCTGTTCAGCACCCAGCTGAATATCGTGTCGGTGAAAAATACGTTGTTATTGGCACAGATCGATCTTTATCGCGCGCTGGGCGGAGGTTGGCAGGGGTAACGCCGTTGAACGTGTACTTAAGCCCCGCCATTCAGCTGCCTGAGTCGACCCAGGCAGCATAACAGCCTACTCAACGATCCCTTTCTAACGTTTTATGTCGACCGCCTTATTTTCTCATGGACCTTTTTTTAACTGGAAAGTTCAGGAAACTTCTTGCTTTCGCCGTTCGACTGCGCATAATCGCAAACCGCAATAATAATGATTATCAATACGTTTGCATTAGGGGATCTCCATGCGCAACACGCCTTTCAATCCCGGACTGAAACCGACGCTGTTGGCCGTAATGGTCAGCGCCGGTTGTTTGCCAGTGATGGCTGCTACTACCAACACCACAACTCAAACTGACGCGAAGAACGAACAGCAGACGCTGACCGTGACCGCAGCACCGCAAACCGATTTCAAACCAGGCGGCGACGATCTGGTACCTGCTTACCTTGATGGGCAGGTGGCTCACGGCGGCCGCCTTGGCATGCTGGGCGAACAGAATGCGATGGACGTGCCGTTCAACGTGATTGGCTTCACTTCGAAGATGATTCAGGACCAGCAGGCGCAAACCATCGGTGACGTGGTGCGCAACGATGCTGGCGTGCAAAATCTGAAAGGCTACGGCAACTTCGCGGAAAGCTATCGCATTCGTGGCTTCAAGCTGGATGGCGATGCCATGACCTATGGCGGGCTGGCCGGCATTGTGCCACGTCAGGTAATGGATGCTTCGCTGATTGACCGCGTGGAAATTTTCAAAGGTGCCAACGCATTGTTGAACGGCTCGGCCGAGAGCGGCGTTGGCGGCATGATTAACCTTGAACCAAAGCATGCGGATGATGCGCCACTGACGCGTATCGGCGTGGATTATACCTCGGGTTCGCAGGTCGGCGGCAGCGCCGATATTGGCCGTCGTTTTGGCGACAACAACCAGTTTGGCGTGCGTCTGAATGCGGTGAATCGTGAAGGCGGCACCGAGATAGACGGCGAGAAAAAACGGACTACGGCGGCATCACTTGGTCTGGATTATCGTGGCGATCGTCTGCGCACGTCGCTGGACGTGGGTTATCAGAAGAAAACTTTCCACGATGCGCGTAATGGCATCAATATCAGCAATATTGATTTCATTCCTGATGTGCCGTCTAACTCGAAAAACTACAGCCAGAACTGGGTGTTCAGCGATATTCAATCAGAATTCGGATTGGCGAAAGCCGAGTACGATCTGACCGATCAGTGGACCGCCTATGCGGGACTTGGCGCGCAGCACACGCATGAGGTGGGCAACTACGGTATTCCAAAGGTGTTGGATAGCGCAGGCAACGCCACTATTGGCCGTTTCAGAACCAACCGTGTGCAAGACAACATGAGCGGCATGGTGGGGCTGCGTGGCGATTTCACTACCGGTCCGGTGACGCATAAAGTTAACGTTGGTTACTCGGCGATGACCGCGAATGCCAAAAACAGTTACCGCATGTCGTCGGGTAATGATGCCGATGTGAATATTTACCAGCCGCAGGATGTGACCGAGCCGGACAATGTTTTCTCCGGCGGCACCAAATTTAGCGATCCTTTGACCACTTACCGCTCGCGTTCACAAGGTTATCTGCTGAGCGATACGCTGGGCTTCTTTGATGACACCTTGCTGGCAACGCTGGGGGCTCGCCATCAGAAGGTGGTGGTGCGTAACTATGGTTACGACGGGGCGGAAGATGCCGGCACCCGCTTTGACAGCAGTCGCTGGTTGCCAGCTTATGGGCTGCTGTATAAAGCCACCGAAAACATCTCGCTGTATGCCAACCATACCGAATCATTGACGCCGGGCACTGCTGCACCGTTTGGTACCAGCAACTACGGCAGCGTAACCGGGATTGTGCATGCCAAACAGAATGAAGTGGGCGTAAAAGCGGACTTTGGTCGCGTAGGCGGATCGTTGGCGCTATTTGAAATCAAACAGCCGGTTGGCGTGAAAAATAACAACGTATACCAGCTGAATGGTGAACAGCGTAATCGCGGCGTGGAACTGAACGTCTTCGGTGAACCGGTGCTGGGCCTGCGCCTCAACAGTAGCGCGACCTGGATTGATCCAGACATGACAAAAACGGGCGACAGCGATCAAAATGGCAAGAATGCCATTGGCGTGCCGCGCTTCACTGCGGCGCTGGGCGCGGAGTACGACATCAAACCGGTCGATGGACTCACCGCAACCGCTTTGCTGAATTACACCGGCTCTCAGTACGCTGACCTGGCGAATAACATGAAACTGGACGATTACACTACGCTGGACATAGGGCTGCGTTATCGCATGAAAGTTAATCAGAACGATATGGTGTGGCGCGTGGGCGTTGATAACGTGACCAATGAGAAATATTGGGCAAACGTGGATGACAGCGGCACCTATTTGTCACAGGGCGAACCACGCACCGTAAAAGTCTCATTGAGCTACGATTTCTAATCTGTACCCAACGGGGCGTCTTCACGCCCCGTTATCATCCTGTTGAGAAATAATCCTGTACCTTACGGCACTTTGCATTACACTCTCCTCGGCAATCCTGCTCGAAAACTCGCCCTATGTTTGAGTCACCATGAGTTCACCTGCACCACCTGACGATCACGACGAACCTTATCGCCAACCGCTGGATGATGCGCTCTTCGCCATAGTGGTGCTTGCAGTGACGTCGGTTACCCTTATAATCTTCGTCCTGATGATTACGCTGTGGATGAGTTAACGTCAGCAACGGGAAAGGGAGGTTTGTGAGGAGATGTCGATGGAATCCAGAGATGACAAACTGATCGCTATAATTGGCCTGTTATCCGCCTGTTTGATTGGCGTGGTGTTTCTCTTCACCATGACCTGGCTCACCGACGTGCGTCACCCGGTGGATCCAACCTTGGATGTCCAAACCTGTCCTCAGAACAGGGTAAACACCCAGCAGTCTTAATCCCTTTTCTGCCAGCTTTGCCACTTAATCTGTTGACTGCGTAACTCCAGCGCCAGCGCTTCATGCAGAGTGCGATTGCCGTTAGGATCGCCCAGGCCAAACAGCGCGCCTGGTGAACGTCTATCGTCGGCCCATGCCGGATACTCCACCACCGGATAGAGTGAAATACCTTCCAGCGCCACACCGTGCTCTAACGCCAGCCGCGCTTCTTCGCTCACCTGACGCAGCCAGGGCGCACGCGCATCACCTTCGGCCCCGGTTTCTGCCAGCAGCATGGGACGCTGATAGCGTTGCCAGCACTGCATCAGCAAACGGTGCAGCGGTTGACGCGTTGGGTGATCGAGCGGAATGGTTTCACCTGAAAAGAACCAGTGATTATCGGGGTAATAATTGAGGCCAAGAATATCGAGAAAATCCTCGCGGCCTCCCAGTTCCGGTGCATCGCGTCCGGCCAGCCAATCCCAGGCTTCAAATTGCGCCTGATGCTGCGCGTCGGCGTAAGGTTTACTGTCTGGATTATCGGGATGCGTTGCTACCTGTACCAGCGGATCGGTCAACACAAAGCGTGCATCCGGATAAACGTCTCGAATGGCGTGCATCGCCGCCAGCGAGGCGCGGACTAACTGGCGTTTTAATTCTCTGCCACGATCGCTGGCATAAGGATCGAGCCAGGATACGTCGGCGCCCGCCCACGACCAGAATGAAATTTGATTAATCGGTGTAAAAAACGGTTTTTCAACGCCTTCGTCATGCATCAGCTGCGCCATCGCGCGCGCGAAGCGCTCAAAGTGATCGACAAAGCTGGCTTTCCAGATATCAAGATGATCGGGGTAGCCGAAATGCGCCAGCTCCCAGATAATCTGCACATCATGACGCGCTGCAGCGTGCACCATGGGCAGAAACGAGCGCCAGTCATATTCATTGGGTGTGGCTTCAATCAGATGCCAGCGCGCACCATCGCGCGCCGTGCGTAATCCTTCTTGTGCTAGCGCGGCATAATCTTTTTCCAGCAGCATGTCATGCCCGCTGCTGATCACCATATCCAGTCTGCGTCCGCCTGCCCGACAGGCAGTGGAACAGGGAAAACTGCCTTGAAAGAAGCTTTGGAACAGCTGAGGGTGATGGCGCAGGGTTTGCTGAGTCATAATCCTCTCCTCACGATGAAGGCTGGATGCAGAACGCTTGGCTAAGTCTAGACTAAATAAACGTTGTGCTAGTGGGCAGAAGTGGAAGGCTCTGATTGCTTCTCTGCGCGGCGATACTAACAATTATAGGTCCACAGCTTTCAGGGATTCACTATGAGTGAAGCAGCAACATCTTTGCCGCCCGAAGAACCAGCGGGCAGGGGGCTAAAGCCAGGTGTCGACGCGCGCTGCGCCTTACATCCTGGCAAGAGCGGCATTCATCCGCTTAACGACGGGTTGGATGCCTTTGCAGCGCGCTATCAACTGATGAGCATGGCGCAGCACACCATTGATGTGCAGTACTACATTTGGCACAACGACATGTCTGGGCGCTTATTGTTTAGCGCGCTGCTGGATGCCGCCGAGCGCGGTGTGAAGGTGCGTTTGTTGCTGGATGACAACAACACGCCGGGTTTGGATGAAACGCTGGCCGAACTCGATCGGCATGCCAATATCGCCGTGCGCCTGTTCAACCCGTTCTCATTCCGTACGCTACGTGCGCTTGGCTATCTCACCGATTTTTCCCGCCTTAATCGGCGTATGCACAATAAAAGTTTAACGGTGGATGGCGCTGCCACGCTGGTGGGCGGTCGTAATATCGGCGATGAGTATTTTGGTACCGGCAATGAACCGCTGTTTACCGATTTGGATGTGCTGGCGATTGGTCCAGTCGTCGATGAAGTGACGCAGGATTTTGAACGCTATTGGCGCAGCAAAGCGGTGTCACCGCTGCGCAAGGTGGTTGATGTTAGCGGCGATGCGCATCAGGCGGTGCGATTGCCGGTTGAATGGCAGCAGAGTGAAGCCGTTGAGCGCTATCTGGCGCGACTCAAGCACTCTTCGTTTATTAGCCAGATGGAGCAGGGCGAGCTGGATATGACGTGGGCGGCGTCACGACTGCTGAGCGACGATCCACGTAAAGGCCTTGGAAAGGCGAAACGCCGCAATTTACTGCCCCAGCGTATGCTGGAGGTCATCGGCACGCCGCAGCAGCAGTTTGATATTATCTCCGCCTACTTTGTTCCTACGCGTTCCGGTGTGGCACAGCTGCTGGCGCTGAAGCGGCGCGGCGTCAAAATTGCGGTACTGACCAATTCACTGGCGGCTAATGACGTTACGGTGGTGCACGCCGGTTATGCGCGCTGGCGTAAAAAGCTGCTGCGCCACGGCATCGCTTTGTATGAACTAAAACCGCAGGATAACCCGCAAAGCGCACCGCATGACCGCGGGTTAACCGGTAACTCGGGTTCAAGTCTGCATGCCAAAACGTTTACCGTAGATAAACGTAAGGTGTTTATTGGATCGTTTAATTTTGATCCACGATCGGCGGTGCTAAATACCGAAATGGGACTGGTCATTGAGAGTGAAGCCCTGGCGCAGCAAACCCATCAGCGTTTTATCGCTGGGATGCGCGATCGTGCCTGGACGCTACGTCTGGATAAATGGGGACGCGTTAACTGGGTAGAGTTTGCCGGAGAGCAGGGCGAAGTGGTGCATAAACATGAGCCGCAGTGCACGCTAATGCAGCGTTTGCTGGTGCGTTTGGTGTGGCGATTACCCGTGGAGTGGTTGCTCTAAAGCAATCGGGCCAGCTTAGCTGGCCCGACGTCTATTTGCGCTGCGGCTTACCTGAGAACAGGAAGCGCAGCAGCGGAATACGCAGATGAATTTCGTACAGCGTAAAGGCCACGCCAAATACCATCAACAAGCCAAGGAAGAAGCCAAGCGTGTTGCTGCCAATGTGCGGCGTAATGTAGATGCCGTACAGAATGGTCAACGGATGGTGTACCAGATAGATAAACAGCGAAGCATTAACCAGATACATGATGCGCGGAGAGTGACTGTTTAGCAGATTGTGGCCGAAGCTAAAACAGACATTCAGCATGCACAATCCCATCAACGTCGAAACAAGCATATCAATTTCGTAAAGCCAGCCCTCACCGCTGCTGTATCGCTGATTCAGGCTGTAAGCAATGAATACCGCAATGGCGCCAAAGCACACAACGGGATTGAAGCGGACAAACAGCGCTTTCAATGCCTGATGTTTCCAACTGAGCGCGCCTAACATGAAGAACGGCAAGAACATCAACGTTTGCATCACGGCAATGCTAAACAGGCCATCGGCGAATACGGCTGGAGCCAAAATAAATAATACGCGCCGGAAAATACACCAAACCAGCGCGTAAGCCAGCAGCGCCAGCGTGAGTTTCCCCCAGCCAATCTGCTGATAATCAATGCGACGCTGCTGTGTGCTCAGCCAGCGAAACGCCAACATCCCGAACGTGGTCAGGATCACCAGGACCAATAAGAACCACAGGTGCGAGATCAGCTCCCACATCAGCGTGTTGTATTTGTCGTAGAGCGAAAATTGGTTCCAGTCACCTATCTTATCGGTGAGGTTTTTGGTGATGAAAAACTGCGGCAGGGTGATGAGCGGAACCGCCGTTAACAGCGGAATGCCGACGCGCTCCAGACGCACCTTCAGCCAGCGCTGCGGCTGATAGCGCAAGTAAAGCATGTAGGAAAAATAGCCTGAAATTACAAAGAACACCTGCATGCGGAAGGCGTGAATAAAATCATTCAATACCGTCAACCACATTGAGGCGTCATGGCTGTTGACGGCCCATCGTTGCGTGGAGTAAATCAGGGAGACGTGAAATGGCACGCCTAATAACATTAAATACGCTCGAATCGAGTCGAGGAAATATTCACGTTGGGGTTTAGCTGAACTCATAATCTTCCAATAGTCAGTTTACTTGCCGGTTTCGCCCTGAAACCGGATTATGCCGAATGAAAATTCTACCGGCTGTAAACAGGGTATACTATCAGGTGAATCTGTAGGTGATTTTGCAGGGTTTAATTATCCGAAAAGCACACTTTCAGCTTACAAATCAGCGGAACAATCTTTTACATACGCTGTCGGAAAACCGAATAATCCTTTAAGATAAGCGGGTTTGATCTAAGCACACGAAAGGGGGGGATGTGCTGAATAATGTGAATAATAAAGTGGGACTGGTAAAGATGCGCTGGGTAGGCGCGGCAGTTCTGCTGGCTATGTATGCCAACAATAGTTGGGCGTTTAACATCGATGATGTAGCAAAACAAGCCAAGGCGTTGGCAGGGAAAAGTTTCGAAGCGCCAAAGAGCAATTTACCCTCTCAGTTTCGTGAAATGAAGTTTGCTGATTATCAGCAGATCCAGTTTAACCACGACAAAGCTTATTGGGGCAAACTGCGCACGCCGTTTAAGCTTGAGTTCTATCATCAGGGCATGTATTTCGATACGCCGGTGAAAATTAATGAAGTCACCGCGTCTTCCGTGCGTGAAATTAAATATAACCCTGACTACTTCAATTTCGGCAACGTAAAGCACGATGCTGATTCAGTCAAAAACCTCGGCTTTGCTGGGTTTAAGGTGTTGTATCCTTTAAATAAAAAAGGAAAAGACGACGAAATTTCCAGCTTCCTTGGCGCCAGCTATTTCCGTGTGATTGGCGAAGGGCAAGTGTATGGTCTTTCCGCGCGTGGTCTGGCGATTGACACCGCGCTGCCTTCCGGCGAAGAGTTCCCGCGCTTTAAAGAGTTCTGGATTGAGCGTCCAAAACCGCAGGATAAACAGCTGGTGATTTATGCGCTGCTGGATTCGCCACGTGCGTCCGGTGCCTATCGCTTCACCATCCGTCCGGGCAAAGAATCAACCGTTGATGTGCAATCTAAAGTTTACCTGCGTGATAACGTTGGCAAGCTTGGCGTTGCGCCGCTGACCAGTATGTTCCTATTTGGTGCGAACCAGCCATCGCCGGTGACCAACTTCCGTTCAGAGCTGCACGATTCGAACGGTCTTTCCATTCACGCGGGTAACGGGGAGTGGATTTGGCGTCCGCTGAATAACCCGAAACATCTGGCGGTGAGCACCTTTACCGTTGAGAACCCGAAAGGCTTTGGTCTGCTGCAGCGCACGCGTGACTTCAGCCGTTTCCAGGATCTCGACGATCGCTACGACCTGCGCCCAAGTGGCTGGGTTGAGCCGCAGGGTGATTGGGGTAAAGGCCGCGTTGAGCTGGTAGAGATTCCGACCGCCGATGAAACCAACGATAATATCGTTGCTTTCTGGACGCCGGAAAAACTGCCAGAGCCGGGCAAAGAGATGAACTTCCAGTATCGTCTGCACTTTACCCGTGACGAGAACCAGCTGCACTCAGACGACATTGCCTGGGTGAAAGACACGCTGCGTTCCGCTGGCGATGTTAAACAGTCGAATCTGGTGCGTCAGCCAGACGGTTCGATCGCCTTCACCGTGGATTTCGTTGGCAAAGCGATGAGCAAGCTGCCGGAAGATACGCAAGTGGCTCCGCAGGTTAGCGTGGGTAATAACGCTGATGTGGTTGAGCAAAGCGTTCGCTACAATCCGGTGACCAAAGGCTGGCGTTTAGTGTTGCGTCTGCGTGTGAAAGATAACAAGCAGCCAACCGAGATGCGCGCAGCGCTGGTGAGCGGCGACAAGACATTGACGGAAACCTGGAGCTATCAGCTACCTGCCAATGAATAAATCGATATTTCTACCTCAATCCTACGTGGAGGCCCTGCCGCTTGATGCGGCAGGGCGTGCCCGTCTGAGCGATTCACTCCAGAATGCGCAGGCGTTCCACGCTATTCATTCGACGCTGGGGCAGGATATCGCCGCCAGCGAGCGTCCGGACGATGCGCCGCTGAAATCGGTCTCGTCCCGTGTGCAAATGGCCTGGCCTGACTCGTTGGCGGAGGGTCAACAGCTGAGCAAGGATTATCTCGATCGCACCACGCTAAAGGCCATGCCAAAGGTGAAGCGTTCGCTGATGTTCCCTGAGGTGTGGCGTACTAATCCCATTGCGCGCGCCTGGGATTCGGTACGTGGTAAGAAATCCACGCCGCGCTATGCTTCGGTGGAAGAGCAGAAAACCGAAGATAAGTGGCGTCACGTGGGTTCCATGCGCCGTTATGTGCTGCTGATTCTGACGATTCTGCAAACCGTCGTGGCTACCTGGTACATGAAAACCATTCTGCCCTATCAGGGCTGGACGCTGATCGATCCCATCGAGATGTTTAACCAGAACTGGTTGCAGTCAGTTGAGCTGATCCTGCCTTACATTTTGCAGACCGGGATTCTGTTCCTGTTTGCCATTTTGTTCTGCTGGGTTTCTGCCGGTTTCTGGACCGCGCTGATGGGCTTCCTGCAGTTGCTGATTGGGCGTGATAAATACAGTATTTCGTATTCAACCACCGGTGATGAACCGCTGAATCCGGAACACCGTACGGCGCTGATCATGCCAATCTGTAATGAAGACGTTGAGCGTGTGTTTGCCGGCCTGCGTGCGACCTGGGAATCGGTCAAACGTACCGGCAATGCCGAGCACTTTGACGTTTACATTCTGAGCGACAGCTACGATGCGGATATCGCTATTGCCGAGCAAAAAGCCTGGATGGAGCTGGTGCGTGATGTCGGCGGTGCAGGTAAGATTTTCTATCGCCGTCGTCGTCGTCGTGTGAAGCGTAAAAGCGGCAATATCGATGACTTCTGCCGCCGCTGGGGCAGCAACTACAGCTACATGGTGGTGCTGGATGCCGACAGCGTGATGAGCGGTGAGTGTCTTACCGGTCTGGTACGCATGATGGAAGCCAACCCGAACGCCGGTATTATCCAGTCGTCGCCAAAAGCGTCAGGCATGGATACGCTGTATGCGCGCTGTCAGCAGTTTGCCACGCGTGTGTATGGCCCGCTGTTTACCGCCGGCTTGCACTTCTGGCAACTGGGTGAATCACATTACTGGGGCCACAACGCCATTATTCGTGTGAAGCCCTTCATCGAACACTGTGCGTTAGCACCGCTGCCAGGAGAAGGTTCTTTCGCCGGTTCCATCCTTTCACATGACTTCGTCGAGGCGGCGCTGATGCGTCGTGCAGGCTGGGGTGTATGGATCGCCTACGACCTGCCGGGTTCCTATGAAGAATTGCCGCCGAACCTGCTGGATGAGCTCAAGCGCGACCGTCGCTGGTGTCACGGCAACCTCATGAACTTCCGCTTGTTCCTGGTGAAAGGTATGCATCCGGTTCACCGCGCGGTATTCCTGACGGGCGTGATGTCCTATCTGTCTGCGCCGCTATGGTTTATGTTCCTCGCGCTTTCCACCGCCTTACAGGTGGTGCATACGCTGATGGAACCGACCTACTTCCTGCAGCCGCGCCAATTGTTCCCGGTGTGGCCGCAGTGGCGACCGGACCTGGCGATTGCGCTGTTCTCAACTACGCTGGTTCTGCTGTTCCTGCCGAAGTTGCTGAGCGTGGTGCTGATCTGGTTCAAAGGCGCAAAACCTTACGGTGGTGCCATCCGCTTGTTCTGCTCGCTGATTCTGGAGATGCTGTTCTCGGTGCTGTTAGCACCGGTGCGCATGCTGTTCCACACCGTGTTCGTGGTCAGCGCGTTCCTCGGTTGGGAAGTGGTGTGGAATTCGCCGCAGCGTGACGACGATGCCACGCCGTGGGGTGAAGCCTTCCGTCGCCATGGTTCGCAGATGCTATTAGGTCTGGTGTGGGCGGGCGGCATGGGCTTGCTCGATCTCAACTTCCTGTGGTGGCTGTCGCCGATTGTCTTCTCACTTATTCTGTCGCCGTTTGTTTCGGTGATGTCGAGCCGTGCCACGGTAGGGCAGAAGAGTAAGAACGCCAAACTGTTCCTGATTCCGGAAGAGTACGAGCCGCCGAAAGAGTTGGTCGATACCGATCATTATCTGCAGATTAACCGTCAACGTGCGCTGAAAAATGGCTTTATGCACGCGCTGTTCAATCCCGCGTTTAACGCTCTGGCGACGGCAATGGCCACCTCACGTCACAAGCAGAGCGATTTGCTGGACCATGCACGCGATCGTCGTGTTGATCAGGCACTGAGTGACGCACCAGAAAAACTGAACCGCGAGCAGCGTTTGCAGCTGATCAGCGATCCGGTGGTTCTGGCACGCGTACACTCACGCCTGTGGGAAAGTGCGGACAAATATCATCAGTGGGTAGAAAGCTATCAAAAGCTGAAGCTCAATCCTGAAGCGCTGCCACAGCGTTAAGGATAGAAAAGTAAAAAGCGGCAGAAATGCCGCTTTTTTTTCGTCTTTAATCTGGCTGAATTAACGTAATCTTTACGTCTGAAGGTGTGGTTATTTCACCTCACAGGCGTTTAAACTGGCACCCGTTCATTGTGAGTAAACGTTGTGAATTATTTCCTGAAAGTCGCCGCGCTTAGCGCCGCTATCCTATTACTTACCGGCTGTGGCAGCATTATTAGCCGTACTATTCCCGGGCAGGGGCACGGCAATCAATATTATCCCGGCGTGCAATGGGATGTTCGTGACGGACCCTGGCGCGTGCTAACCATTCTCGATCTTCCGCTCTCATTAGTAATGGACACACTTTTGCTGCCCGTTGATGCTAGCCATGGCCCGTACGAATAACCTTTAAGACAGGTTGTCCGAGGGGCTGTTATCGTCCTCCCACTCTTGCGCCGCCGCTTCGCCTTCTTCCAGGTCACGCGGTGGTTCAAGCTGGAATTCGCCTTCATCCCACTCATGCAGGGTGTTTTCTGCTTGCCACTCCTGACGCAGTTCGACTTCATCGTAATCGCCGTCAAACACCGCCTGTGCGGCTTCTCCGCTGGAGATCGGCAGGCATTCACCTTGCCCATCCTCTTCTGCGAAAAATTCTGCCTGCCACATAATGTCGCCGTCCTGCATCACATACTTCTGTAGTGCAAACTGGCTGACGCTGGCATCGTCTTCGGCGATGTCAGGTTGGCTGGCGAGAAACTCTTCACGTGCGGCTTCAATGGCTTCTTCCAGGGTGCTATACAGGCTCATCATCAACTCCATGTCTGTTAAAAAGGGATTTCACAGAAGGATAGACGAAAAATCACGAAGTGAAGGGCAAAGAGGAAATATTGATTGGGCGGTTGATTGAAATTCAACCGCCCAACCGATCAGGCTATTTTCTGCGGAAAATGTAATACAGGACGGACTGATTCATGAATAATTGGAGCCGAGTAGCGGATACAACATTTAATACAGGGTTTGACTTTTTTGAAATTAATGCGTGCTGTCGAAAGCGCCTGATTTAAATTATAGAGGGTGCCAATAAAAACCATATCCTCTTTAACCGGCAGGCGTTTACACTCTTTGCGATGTAGAAGATGATAGCCTTCATGATCGGTACTGATCGTGACATAGTAATAGATGCCTTTATTCATTTTATAGTTTCCTGAGATATATTTGCTGTGTGTAATCTTTTTATATTTTTTTTCAAAATTGAACTTATTAAAATAGCTGACACTGTCGAAACTAACTGGATTTATTATAGGGAACAAATTCCATAATGATATAAGGGTCTATGATAATTGAATAAAATGGAATATAGATGATTTTAATCAGACAATGCCTTGTTTATTAAGTTAATTTTATTACATTGATTAGAGTGGTAGAAGAGTTTGCAAATATTAAATAGGATTAGCCCTGGAAATGATAGTAATCAGATCCGATGAGATACATTCTTACCCATAAATGTTAATGAGGATTAAAATCGGGAATCAAGCACTAGCGAACCGTTTTGTTCACGCCTCGCCTGTAAAGGTTAATATTTAACCTAAAACGCGTGGCCGCAATGAAAAAAACTCGCTTAAAAGTGGTACTAACCAAACTATCAGGCTAAGTTCAGGCTGGTCTGGAAGGAAGCTAAAATAGCCAAATGATGTCTCAAGATAAGCCAAATCACAGCGGGAATTGATGAGGCACCCCGTGTGCCTCATCACAATTAATAAATGGATGGCTGCCCTTCAGGGCGGGTTTTAAAGCGGCGATGTAGCCACATATATTGCTCTGGTGCGAGCAGAACGGTCTCTTCCACCACTTTATTCATTACCGTTGCAGTGTCGAGTTCTGATTCCAGCGAGAATTTATCGCGGATATCCGGCATCATTTTCAGCTCATAGCCACGGCCATTGGGCAGACGTCGTGCCAGAAACGGTACAACACTCGGATTAGCCAGGCGAATCAGCATGTGCGTACCGCTGGTGGTGGCGGCATCCGGCACGGCAAAGAACGGCGCAAATACGCTGCTGCGTGGGCCGTAATCATGATCCGGTGCATACCAGATAATGTCGTTATTCTTCATCGCGCGGATCATGCCCTTCAGATCTTTACGGTCTAGCATACTTTTGTTGGAACGCATACGGCCCCAGGTTTGCAGCCAGTCGAGCAATTTGTTGTCGTTAGGACGATACACGCCAATGCCTGGATTGTGCATACCGAACACGCGCGCGCCCAGTTCAAGCGTCAGAAAGTGCATACCAATCAGAAGAATGCCGCGTTTCTCTGCCAGCGCATGACTAACATGCTCTAAGCCGCTGGTGGCAACCCATTTACGGATGCGCCAGTCCGGCCAGAACCAAGCCATGCCGGTTTCAATGAGGCCCATGCCCACCGATTCAAAATTGTGTTTCACCATGGCCTGGCGTTCATTTGTTGGCATCGCGGGAAAACAGACTTCCAGATTGCGCTGCGCCACTTCTACGCGGCGCTTCATGAAGCGCATCGCAATACGCCCAAGTCCGCAGCCGATAGCATGCAGCACGGGATAGGGCAGCAGCACCAGCACATAGAGAAAACCAATGCCAATCCATGTCGGCCAATAGCGAGGATGAAGGAGTTCACGGGTGAGTTGGGGAAGTTGAGTCATGGAAATGTCAGTATCCTGCGTCTGATGCCAGAGAGTCCGGTTTCTGTAATTGGGTGTGATTATGCCATTTTTTCCTCCTAGCTGAAATCAAGCATAGATGGCGGATCAACATCCGACAGCAGGTATACGCACGAAAATGCAATTGCAGCGCAGAAAAGCGTGCATTTTGCACGCCGTCAGGCTTTTCTCGCCAACGTTTCGAATCATGCTGAATTCGGGTATGATACGCGCGCTAAATTTCTCTGATTGCTAACAGGACGAACACCATGCCAGTGTTACATAACCTTGTTTCCAATAAAGAGCTGAAGGAACGTATGTTGGCGGAAACCGAACCACGTACCACAGTCTCTTTTTATAAATATTTCCAGATAGCCGACCCCAAAGCGTTCCGTGATGCTCTTTACGTTGAGTTAACCAAACTCAAGGTGTTTGGTCGCGTCTACGTGGCGCACGAAGGCATCAACGCACAGATTAGCGTGCCCGCCAGCCGTTATGAACAAATGAAGGCGACGTTGTATGCTTTCGACGCAGCGCTGAATAATCTGCGCATGAATATTGCGTTGGATGATGACGGCAAATCCTTTTGGGTACTGCGTTTGAAAGTACGTGAGCGCATCGTTGCGGACGGCATTGAAGACGCCAGTTTTGATGCCAGCGATGTCGGTGCTTACCTGAAAGCGGCTGACGTCAATGCGATGCTTGATGATCCAGATGCGCTATTTGTGGATATGCGTAACCACTACGAATATGAAGTGGGCCGCTTCGATAACGCTATGGAAGTGCCGGCGGATACCTTCCGCGATCAGCTGCCGATGGCGGTGGATATGTTGCAGGATCGCAAAGATAAGAAGATCGTCATGTATTGCACCGGCGGCATTCGTTGCGAAAAGGCCAGCGCCTGGATGAAACATAACGGTTTCAATGATGTTTATCATATTGAAGGCGGCATTATTGAGTACACGCGCCGCGCGCGTGAGCAGGGTTTACCGGTGCGCTTCAAGGGCAAAAATTTTGTCTTCGATGAGCGCATGGGCGAAAGGATCTCTGACGATATTCTTTCCAGCTGCCACCAGTGCGGTGCGCCTTGCGACAGCCACACCAACTGCGTGAATGATGGCTGCCATCTGCTGTTTATCCAGTGCCCAAGCTGCGCGGAAAAGTATAAAAACTGCTGCAGTCCAATCTGCATGGAAGAGGCAATGCTTTCGCCTGAAGAGCAGCGCGCACGCCGTGCGGGTCGCGAGAACGGTAACAAAGTGTTCAACAAATCGCGTGGTTTGCTGAACATGACAATGGCGATTCCGGCACCCGATAAAAAGTAATCTGACTGCAGCCTGAAGGATTCAGGCTGCATTTCTTACTGGCGCACGCCTTCTACTGAAATAATCAATTCCGCTTTCTGCGCTGCCGGGCCAAGATCTTTGCTGATGTTAAACTCTTTCAGCACAATCTCCCCGCTGGCTTCAAATCCTGCGCGATAGCCGCCCCACGGATCTTTGCCTTCACCAATCAGTTTTGCCTCCAAAGTCACCGGTTTAGTGACGCCATTAAGCGTCAGGTCGCCGGTAACTTTGTATTCTTTGCCCTCTTTCTTCACGCTGGTGGAAGTAAAGGTGGCCTGCGGGAACTTGCCGGTATTGAGGAAATCCGCGCTGCGCAGGTGCTTATCGCGTTCCGCATGATTGGTATCGAGACTATTGGTGTTAATCGTAACGTTGACCTTGTCCGCCGACGGATCGGCTTCATCAAAGGTGAAGCTGCCGTCAAAGTCTTTGAAAGTGCCGTATAACCAGCTGTAACCCAAATGCTGAATACGGAACTGGACAAATGCATGCTGGCCTTCCTTATCAAACTTGTAGTCCGCAGCGCTGGCCGTCAGGCTGACGCTCAGTAATCCCGCCGCCGCTACTGCCAATAATGTCTTTTTTAACATGCTACTTTTCCTTTTCAGAGGTTAACGGGATGCGGTAACTCAACATCCTTTTCAATGTCACATCACGGTCGATGAAATGGTGTTTTAGGGCTGCCAACGCATGTAGTGCTGAAAGTAAAATCAGGCTCCAGGCCATCCAAAGATGAATATCGCCGGCAAGGTCGGCCTGCTGAGCGGCACCGCTGAAGAGGGCGGGCACATTGAACCAACCGAATACGGAGATGGGTTTACCCTCTGCGGTAGAGATGAGGTAACCACTCAACAGCAGCACCAGCAGCAATCCGTACAACAAGCCATGTGCAACGCGTGCGGCGCGACGAACTGAGAGGGAGTCACTCTGCAGCGGCTTAGGAGGTGGCGAAAGAAAACGCCAGCCGATGCGCGCGAGTAGCGCAGCAAACAGCAGAAGGCCGATGCCCTTGTGTATTTCTGGTGCATCGTGATACCAGCTGTCGTAATAACCTAATCCGACCATCCACAGGCCCAGCGCAAACATGCCGAAGATAGCCAGCGCCATTAGCCAGTGCAATAAAATCGAAACCATACCGAAATGCTGTGTGGAATTGCGCCACATAATAATTATCCAGCAGGATGAAATAAGTGGTAATGAGCATCTACATTTTGAAATGTAAAATCAATTATCCTTACTTTTCTATAATATTGAAAATAATATTCGGATTATATGAGGGAATATTGAGAAGTTAATCAGGATAATTGAAGGGCTAAACCATAATGTTAGAGTAGCGGTTAAGTCATGCACGAATACGTGTTCTTATGCGGCACAAAAGGTCAATGAGCGTAAGGTAATGTCAGTTTCATTCAAGAGAGCCAACGCAATGTCCGTGTTGGCTCGATGGCATTAATTAAAACGGTCAAGCGAGAAGGGCTTGATATCGAAAGAGAAGGGTTTTTCCTGGGCAAACTCACTGGCGAGTTCACCGAGCACGCTGGCAAATTTGAAACCATGTCCACTTAAGCCGGTGATGATAAGACGATTTGGTTCACCCGGCAGTGTATCAATAATGAAATCTTCATCCGGCGTATTGTCATAGCTACACGCCTCGCCATGCAAACAGACGCCCACGCCCGGTAAAAACTTGCGCAGGAAGGTAAAGGATTCATTACCATCCACCGCGATGCTGCCAAAGGGCTTACGATCTTCAGGCGTTTGCATCAACTGGCCGCCGTCGTGACGTCCCACTTTTAGTGCATTGTTATCGGCGGGGAAGCCATAGAAATGGCTGCCATCACTCATCTCAACCGTAAAACCCGGGAACTGGTTGTTCTCGCTGTAGCGACCATCGGCCTGATACCAGGCAAATACTTTGCGTACCGGCGCCACGGGTAAGTCGGCCACTAAATGACTCACCCAAGTACCCGCACTGATCAGTAATTTGCGTGCACGGAAAATCCCATCGCTGGTGGTGACCTGCTGCAGATCGCCATCGCGATCGATATGAGTGACCGGACAGTTAAACAGTTGCGCACAGCCCGCCTGTTCTGCCAGCTGCACCCAACTGCGTACCGCTTGCTCGCATTTGAGAAAACCGGAGTGAGGCTCGAATACGCCGAGGTAGCCGTCGGGCACCGTAAATTGTGGCCAACGCGCGCGCACTTCCTCTGCCTGCAGGATCTCGACAGTCAGCTGCCAGGTTTTCGCGCTTTGTATCACATTTTGAATAAAGGAGGAGGTGTGGGGTGCTAAATTCAGAATGCCGCTACGATGCATAATGCGTTCACCGCTCTGTCGTTCCAGCTCATCCCATAATGTTTGGGCGCGCAGTACCAGCGGCACGTAACGCTCACCTTCGCCGTAAGCATGACGAATTAGACGTGTTTCGCCGTGGTGTGTGCCCTGATTATGCGGTGGGTGGGCGCTATCAATCATTAGCACGGATAAGCCCGCTTGAGTCGCGTAAAAACCGGCGGCAGCACCGACCGAACCGCTTCCCACTACAATCAGATCATAAACCATAACGACATCACTCCAGGCAAAGGGCGAAATTTTTCAACAGCATATCAAAAGATAATGGCCATGAAAAAGGCACCCTGTTGGGTGCCCTTTCACGCGATAGTATAAATTAGTGCTTCTGATTGTCGCGTAGGTATTGCTCTGTGGATTCTATCTTTGCAATGCCAGCTTCGAGTATGGAGATAAACTGTCTGGCCACATCGGTTGTCAGCCAGTAGGTCGGGCCCACGTCAGCTTCTTCTTCTTTCTGACCCTGCGAGGAGAGCGAGTGCAGGCGAATCATCATGGCGTCATAGCTGTCTACGGTGCTGATGTCCCATCCTACCAACGGATGAGTCTGAATGACGTCTTTATTTCTGTCCATTATAACCTCCGTATTACTCGTTAAACGAAGTGCTTCTTGAGGTTCAATGCGGCTTGTATCGTGCACTAGCGAAACAATTATAACATGAATTAGCGTCTTCAATAGTTAAAAGATATGGCGAACTTAAACACAGCAAAAATAAACGCATTTAAAAAGCGAATTTTAACGAATAATAAAATGCCCGCAGAAGAGGGCATTTTATGGGAAATCTACGGGTGGGGCGTCAAAGATGTTATCGACGTTTATGCGCTAAAACTTTAGCCCGAAAAGCACGGCAACTCTATTCAGCAGGCGCTGCAGGAATCAGGCCATGGCGTTTCTGAATCTCTTCGGCCAGCCGGGTAAAATGCTGCTGTAACTGTGCGTCATGGTTCTGGTTTTGCGCTTCAAGCGTCAGATTATGTACCAGCAGCTGATTAGCGCGATCGTCAAGACAAAACGTTAAGCTGGCAAAGGCATTTTCTAATACCGTTAAACGGCGCTGTTGCTCGGCAATGAATGCCAGCAATTCACCAAAGGTCATTGCCTCTTCTGGTTTTTCAGTAGTCATGTAAAACACCTCCTGTAAGCATGACGAGGCAAGAATAGGGGATTGCTTAGCATGAGTCTAGATGCAGGAAGTTTTTCTGGCGAGGGGGAAATAAAAACAAAAAAGCCGGATAGCGAAACCCGGCAAAAACGGCACAGTGGCTGTTAATCGTTATTAAACCAGTCGTCAGCGCTTTCCCAGGTTTCTTGTAGAATATCGGTGATGCGATCGCGTGACGCTTTGCAGCCACCAAAAACGGTGAGCTGATTGCCGCCCGCGTAGCGGACTTTGACGTGGTGATCGTCATCAGGAAAGTCTTGAGTAATGCGGCGTACAAGCTCGATGCTGAGTGCATCCAGGGCACCCGCAGGAAGGGGCTGAGTTTTTGCTACGGTAATTTCAACACGCATAGAAGCCTCCGGAATAATATACTGTTTGTTTGTACAGTATATTTATTCCAAAGGCAAGTACCGGTTACTTATTGTTTGATGCGCCAGTGCAGTGTCTCGCCCGCAAGGAAGGGCACTAGCGTGTCATCCGCCAGCGCGATACTTTCCTCAACTTGCCACGATTCGCGTACCAGCGTTATTGTCCCTTCGTTCAGGGGCAGACCATAGAAATTCGCACCGTTTTCAGAACAGAAGGCTTCGAAATGCTCCAGCGCGTTCAGCTCCTCAAATACCGTTGCGTACGCAGGCAGTGAGGTCGGCGCATTAAATACGCCGGCACAACCACAGCTCGCCTCTTTCAGGTGACGCAGATGGGGCGCGGTATCGGTACCGAGGAATACGCGGCGATTGCCGCTCGCAACCAGCTTGCGTAGCGCCTCCTGATGAATATTGCGCTTAAGAATCGGCAGGCAATAAAGATGCGGGCGGACGCCGCCTACCAGCATGTGATTACGGTTAAACATCAGATGCTGTGGAGTAATGGTGGCGCCCAGCAAATCGTTGCCTGCGGCCAGATACTCTGCCGCTTCTTGCGTGGTGATATGTTCCATCACGACTTTCAGGGCAGGAAACTGTTGACGCAGCGGCTCAAGCACGCTTTCGATAAAGCGGGCTTCGCGGTCAAAAATATCGATATGCGCATCGGTCACTTCCCCGTGTACCAACATCGGCATGCCAATTTTCTGCATGCGATCCAGCACGTTGGCAATGGAGGCGATGTTCGTCACACCATGACTCGAGTTGGTGGTGGCGTGCGCAGGATAGAGTTTGGCGGCGGTAAATGTGCCGTCATGGAAACCGCGTTCAATCTCATCAGGATCGAGCGAATCTGTAAGATAGCAGGTCATTAGCGGAGTAAATGCGTGCTCAGCAGGTAGCGCCGCCAAAATACGTTCGCGATAGGCAACGGCCGCCGCCACGCTAATGACCGGTGGAACCAGATTTGGCATAACGATAGCTCGACCATTCACCGCGCTGGTATAAGGCAGCACGGCGTTAAGCATCGCGCCATCGCGCAGATGGATGTGCCAATCGTCAGGACGGCGAAGGGTAATTTGCTGAGGTTGGGCTGTCATTCAAAGACTCCGGCAGAGAAGAAAACGAAGAGGCGCGTTTAGGCCGGGGAGTAATCATAAGGATGTAGGCAACCGTTTGCACGGGATTTTATTGTGACAAACAAAAACCGCACCCTAAGGTGCGGTTGTGCGACTCAATGGGTAAACGGAATCACCAATTCGCCGGGTTTGACTTCAATACCTTTCGCCAGTTTTTTCGCCAGCGCTTCCGTTTTGCTGCGGTCTTCGCTCAGCACATAGGCCGGCTTCTCGTTAAAGTAGCGCTTTAGAGACTCATTGAGGTAGGGCGTGAGCGTTTTCATAATCGACGCCATTTTCTCTGGCTGCACCTGCGCATCAACAATCTCCATGTCATGCAGATAAATTGCGCCTTCTTGTGCGTTATACACCGGCTGCGCCTTCATCTTCAGCTGCATTTCTGCCTGTTGCGGACCAAACAGCGAGCTGACATTGATATTGGCTTTGCCGGAGAGTGTAATTTTACCGGGCTCTTCACGGCCAATCTGACTGCTCAGATCGCTTAGCACGATGTGTGCGTTTACCAATCCGGAAACGCCAATGTCTTTTTCGAAGTTATTACGCTTTTGCAGCGCCTGATTCACTTCCTGTTCGCTGATGGTGTATTGCGTCAATTGATTACAGCCACTGAGAAGCACGGCCAAAAAGAGGGCCAGCAGCCCGGAAAACGCCTTTTTCATATTGTCCTCATCCTGATCGATACGGCAAAACAGGCGTTAGCCTGCCTGATTCAGCGAGCCGTGTCACCAGGAGAGAGATGAGAAGCGCCGTAGCGCTTCTCTTGCAGCGATAGAGGAGATCGGTTACGGGGGCAAACTAACTGCTGAAAATTGCCGGTGCCACCTGGCGGGGCTGAAATTGCCACCAAAGTGCAAACAGGGTGATCATGCCGATACTGCTGAGCAACATCCACGGCAGCTCTGGCAATCCCCATTGTTGTCCCATGTCGAACAACCAGCCGCCGCCGGAGTAGCCAATCAGACCACCAATGGCGAGGCCAAGGCGGCTAAAGCCCATATAGCTACCGCGCGCGCGCGCGCTGGCCAGCGAAGCGCTGAGCGTTTCACGTGCCGGTTCGGCAATGATCGAGCCGAGATAAAAGAGGGCAATCAGCATAAACAATGACGGCAATGAATCGGTCAAGCCCACCGGTAGCAGGCTGAAGGTCATCAGGCATAAACCCGCCATTAGTCGGGTTTCCAGGCGGAAGCGCTTCTCGCTCCAGCGCGCCAGCGGATAGAGTAAGCTCAATGACAACAGCGCCTCAATGGCATACATCCACTTCACCGCCGCCGGCGCACCCGCGACCTGATTCACCATCACCGGCAGCATCAGCATCACCTGCACGGCAAGGATGTAATAGCCTGTCAGCGTAAGAACATACAGGCGGAAACGTTTGTCCTGCCAGACGCGCTGCATGCCCGCCCGCATTGCGATGCGTTCGGTCGAAATACGCCAGGCCGGCAGCCAAATCGCGTTAAACAGGGCAGCACAGACAAACACGCCCGCGCCAACCCAGCAGACTAAACGGAAATCCCACGCTAGCAACCAGCTCCCGATTAACGCGCCAAGTACCGCGCCGGCGCTGTCCTGCATCATCAGCAATGAGAAGAAACGACCGCGTTCACGCGCACGCACCAGCTTCATTACCAGCGCACTGCGCGGTGGATCGAAGAGCGTTCCCCCCAGACCGGAAAGTAAACAGGCCAGCCACAACAGCCAGGGCTCATGAGCCAGCGCCATGCAGGCAAAGCCTGCCGCACGCATCAACATGCCCGTGACGATCAGCGGACGCGCGCCAAACCGATCAGCAATGGCTCCGCCGAATATGCCGAACCCCTGCTGAACAAACTGACGTAAGCCGAGCGCAATACCCACCATCAGCGCTGCCCAGCCAAGCTGTTCGACAAAATGTATGGAGATGAGGGGAAATACCACAAAAAAACCCATCACGACCAACATGTTATCCACTAAAAGAAATGTTTTACCGAGGCGTCGTGCCCGCGCAACCCGAGACATGCTAATTCCTAAGCAAATAGAAGCAGAGAAGAGACCAATTGGTCTATATTCCGCCTGCTGAAGGGTTAAAAACAGGTTTCTGAGGATGATATTTTTTCATCGAATCCGCAGAAATATTAATCCTAAATCAGGATGAATCTCCTGGAACGCGTTGCGGGGTTTTACCGCAGGCGGGGCGACGGTTATAGTGAGAAGTATCGCCGCTGGCGTACATCTTTCTTAAGTTATGGATTTCAGGAGTCATGATGTTTGGCTATCGTTCTGCTGGCCCACGCGTGAGCCTCACTACCGATCGCTTAGTGGTCCGTTTAGTACACGAACGCGATGCCTGGCGATTGGCGGATTATTACGCTGAAAATCGCGCGTTTCTTAAGCCCTGGGAGCCGGTGCGCGACGAGAGCCATTGCTATCCTTCGGGTTGGCAGGCCCGCCTTGGGCTTATCGCCGACATGCATAAACAGGGCTCAGCCTACTATTTTGTGCTGATGGACCCAGAAGAGCGCGAAGTGCGTGGCGTGGCTAACTACAGCAATGTGCTGCGCGGTTCGTTCCACGCTTGCTACCTTGGCTATTCGCTAGGAGAGAAATGGCAGGGCCAGGGCCTGATGTATGAAGCGCTCAGCACCACCATTCGTTATATGCAGCGGCAGCAACGCATCCATCGCATCATGGCCAATTATATGCCGCATAATCAACGCAGCGGCGATCTGCTGGCGCGGCTGGGATTTGAAAAAGAGGGCTATGCCAAAGATTACCTGCTAATTGATGGGCGCTGGCAGGATCACGTGTTGACCGCACTGACCTACCGGGAGTGGACCCCGGATCGCCGTGGACAATAAACAAGGATTAACCCAATGAAAATGGCCTTATCCGCGCAGGCGTTGCGCGTGATTGGATGCCTGCTGGAGAAGCAGGTCACTACACCGGATCAATATCCGCTCTCGCTGAATGGCGTCGTGACCGCCTGCAATCAAAAATCTAACCGTGAACCGGTGCTTAACCTCAGTGAAATGGAAGTGCAGGCACAGCTTGATGAGCTGGTGAAAAAGCATCTGGTGACGGCTAATAATGGCTTTGGGCAGCGCGTGAGTAAGTATGAGCAGCGCTTCTGCAACTCGGCCTTCGGTAATCTGCAACTGAGTCGTGCGGAAGTGGCGGTGTTGACGCTGCTGTTTCTGCGCGGCGCCCAGACGCCAGGTGAGCTGCGCACACGCAGCGGCCGTCTGCATGAGTTCAGCGATATGAACGAAGTAGAGCAGACGCTGAATCAGTTGAGCACGCGGGAAGACGGCCCGATGGTGGTGCGTTTAGCGCGTGAGCCTGGCAAACGCGAAAGCCGTTATATGCACCTGTTCGGCGGCGAGGTGGTGGATGAGCGCGCTACCGCCGACAGCGCTTTGGACAATGACGATCTTGTGGCGCGCGTGGCGCAGCTGGAAGAAACAGTTGCTGAGTTGCAGTTGCAGCTGGAACAGCTGCTGCAAAAGGAGAACTAATATGACGCTGCGCATTGGCATTGTTGGGTTAGGCGGCATCGCACAAAAAGCGTGGCTGCCGGTGCTGTCACAGGCGAGTAGCTGGCAGCTGGCCGGGGCTTTTTCTCCCAATCAGGCGAAGGCACAACCGATCTGCGACAGCTATCGTATGCCTTACTTTGGCCAACTCGATGCCCTCGCCGCGGCCAGCGATGCGGTGTTTGTACACAGCAGCACCGCGAGCCATTACGATGTCGTCAAAGCACTCTTGCTGGCTGGCAAGGACGTGTGCGTCGATAAACCGTTAGCGGAAACGCTGCAGCAGGCGGAAGCGCTGGTGGCGCTGGCGGACAAACATAAACGCAAGCTGATGGTGGCGTTCAATCGCCGCTTTGCACCGCGCTATCAGCAGCTAAAAGATGAGATGGCGCGCGCTGCTTCACTGCGCATTGAGAAGCATCGGGCAGACAGCGTTGGCCCACACGATCTGCGTTTTACTCTGCTCGACGACTATCTGCACGTGGTCGATACCGCATTGTGGCTGGCTGGCGGTAACCTGAAGCAAGAGTTGGGACATATTGAGACCAACGAGGACGGCGCTATGCTGTATGCCGAGCACCACTTCGCCGCCGGATCGCTACAAATCACCACCAGCATGCATCGTCGTGCCGGCACGCAGCGCGAGGTAGTCAGTGCTATTTGCGATGGCGATTACATTGAAATTAATGAGATGCGTGACTGGCAGCAGGAGAACCGCAGCGGAATCGTGCGTGATGTGCCGCCCGCCTGGCAAAGCCATCTTACCCAGCGCGGTTTCAGCGGCGCGGCACACCATTTCATTCAGTGTGTAGAAAATCAGACGATGCCTGAAACCAGCGGTGAACAAGCACTGGCGGCGCAGCGTCTGGTGGAAAAACTGTGGCGTGATGCCGAACAGGAATAATCCCTTGTAACACTCAATGCTGGTCATTTCCCGCCGCGGCAGTAGACTATCGCCGGACATCACGGGATGTCCGCGCTAAGTCGCTCATTTATCCGACACTTTTCAGGATGCGCCACTCAAAATGAATTTGTTGAAATCGCTGGCTGCGGTCAGTTCGATGACCCTGTTTTCACGCGTGCTGGGCTTTGCCCGCGATGCCATTGTGGCGCGTGTGTTCGGTGCGGGGATGGCAACCGATGCCTTCTTCGTTGCCTTCAAGCTGCCTAACCTATTACGCCGCATTTTTGCCGAAGGCGCGTTTTCCCAGGCCTTTGTGCCAATCCTTGCAGAATATAAAAGTAAGCAGGGCGAAGATGCTACGCGCGTGTTTGTTGCCTATGTCTCCGGCTTATTAACGCTGGTGCTGGCGGTGGTCACCGTGCTAGGCATGATCGCCGCGCCTTGGGTGATTGTGGTAACCGCACCGGGCTTTGCCGATACGCCGGATAAATTCGCCTTAACCAGCGCGCTGTTGCGTGTGACCTTTCCTTATATTCTGCTGATCTCGCTGGCGTCGCTGGCGGGTGCGATTCTTAATACCTGGAACCGTTTTTCAGTGCCCGCATTTGCACCGACGCTGCTGAACATCAGCATGATCGGATTTGCGGTTTTCGCGGCACCGCACTTTCATCCACCGGTGATGGCGCTGGCCTGGGCGGTAGTGGCGGGTGGGGTGCTGCAGCTGTTCTATCAGCTGCCGCACCTGAAGAAGATTGGCATGCTGGTATTGCCGCGCCTTAATTTGCGCGATGCCGGCGTCTGGCGCGTGATGCGCCAAATGGGCCCGGCGATTCTTGGCGTGTCGGTCAGCCAGATTTCACTGATCATCAACACCATTTTTGCCTCCTTTTTGGTATCGGGATCGGTTTCATGGATGTATTACGCCGATCGCCTGATGGAGTTTCCGTCTGGCGTTTTAGGCGTGGCGCTGGGCACTATTCTGTTGCCCTCGCTGGCGAAGAGTTTTGCCAGCGGCAATCAGGAAGAGTATTCACGCCTGATGGATTGGGGCTTACGTCTTTGTTTCCTGCTGGCTCTGCCGAGCGCGGTGGCCTTGGGGATTTTGTCCGGTCCGCTCACCGTGGCGCTGTTCCAGTACGGGAAATTTACCGCCTTTGATGCCTTGATGACGCAGCGCGCGTTAATTGCTTATTCGGTGGGGTTGATGGGGCTAATTGTGGTGAAAGTGCTGGCGCCGGGATTCTACTCACGTCAGGACATCAAAACGCCGGTGAAAATTGCTATTGTGACGCTGATTATCACACAGTTGATGAACCTGGCGTTTATCGGACCGCTGAAACACGCCGGTTTATCCTTGTCGATCGGTCTGGCCGCTTGCCTGAATGCCGCGCTGCTTTACTGGCAGCTGCGAAAGCAGGATATCTTCCAGCCGCAGCCTGGCTGGTTCAGTTTCCTGACGCGTTTGCTGATTGCGGTGGTGGTAATGGCCGCAGCGCTGCTGGGCATTTTGCAGGTGATGCCGTCATGGGAAGAGGGGCAAATGTGGTGGCGGCTGCTTCGCCTGGCGGCAGTGTGCGGCATCGGCGGCGGGGCCTATTTCGTCATGCTCGGGCTGCTTGGCTTCCGTCCTCGCGATTTCGCCCGCCGTACGATGGCATAAAAAAATCCCGCCGCGGCGGGATTTTTTATTGATTACCCTTTACGACTCAACGTCGCTTGACCCTTGCCTAAGCCATCGGGGCCGTAAAATGCCTGGGTTTGATGCGGGCGTAACACGGCCAATGCTTCATTTGTGAAGCCAATCTGATGCTGCAGCAGAATCCCATTATGCATATTGGTATCGCGCAGGCGGCGTGTATGCTGCTGAATGCGCATCCAGCGACTTTCGCGATCGCTGTGATCACCATAGGGCGCCTGCGTGCCGAGACTTTTCTCGGTAGTGCGGCGCATTTCGTCCAGATAATTCAACGTGGTCAGCAGCGCACTTTTGTCTTCAGAGATGCGCTGTAGCATGTTGCCATTAACCTGACCGGCAGAAAGTTGCTGTTGTTCTTCATCCATTACTACGGCGAGTGACGCCAGCACATCCTGCATTTTGTCTAAGGTGATCAGCAGATTGTCCATTGGGATCAGTTACCCTCTAAATACGCCTTGGTATCGGCGATCAGCGCGTCGGCGATCTTACCGGTATCCATTTTCAGTTCGCCATTACGAATGGCCGTTTTCAGCTGCTCAACGCGCGCTGTATTAATGTCCTGGCTGCCGGGCTGCATCAGCTGCGCCTGCGCAGTACTCAACTTCACTGCCGCGCCGCTTTCGCTGGTGGTGCTGGCGGTTGGCGTGGCGCTTTGGCGCACTTTCGCGCTGTTATCGTTGGTATCGCGTGTCTGTACAGTGCTAACCGGGTTCAAAGGTTGCGTTCTGTCGATGCTCATTGTGTGGCTCCTGTAAGGTCAGTTGGGGGTCAGTCAACTGAGTCAGCATAGGGTAATGTCTTTGTTGATATCTCTATCGGCAGAACAGCAGGGTTCTTTAACGCTTTATAGCGATATCAGAATATTCCCATCCGCGTCGACGCGACCACTGACAACCTGACCATTTCCCATACGCACACGCACCATTTGCGCTGCGCTAGCGTTGTTCAGCGCACGTCCTTCGCTACTGGCATTAAACCCATTTCCACTGGCGACTACCATCACATTTTGACCTGCTTTCACGCGCCATGCCTGGCGCAGCATGGAGGCCGTCACGGCCTGTCCCGGCGGAATATCACGCAAGGCAATGGCATCCGTTACGCCGCTACTGTCGATCAGCGCGCGCGCCGGCAGCTCATCGAGGCGACCGGTTTCCAATCTGAAGTCATCTGGGCTGAGTGTGCTGCCACGCGCCACCTGACGACTAGCGACTAAATATTGTCCAGTGACCTGCACCTGCACCTGCAAGAAACGACGATTTTGATCGCAGTTGGCCGCAATGCTGATGTTGCCCCACTGGCGGCTATTGCCCGGGAGCTGTAATTCGGGGGTATCGCAGGTGGGCCACTGTGACGGCGGCGTGCGCACCACCACGCTCATTCCCGCGGCATGTTGCGGATCGCGGGCTTTAAAAAATTGTGTCAACTGAGCATTAAGATCCGCCGCGTGACTGGGTAGCGCCAGTGCCAGCCAAAGTGTGGTGAGCAAGGTGGAATATCTGCGCATAACGCCTCCTGACGAGAAGATGGCACTGAGTCTACGCCTCGCGCAAAAAAATCAATGTCAAAAATAGCCGTCATTTTTGCTGCTATTCAGACGATCACCCTTGCTTTTGTCCACTTAAGCTGTCAGCTCGAAATTCTCATTCGCGGAGGAAGCATGCTCGACAAACTCGATGCCGCGCTGCGATTTGGTACAGAAGCGTTAAACCTACGTGCTCAGCGTCAGGAGATCCTGGCGTCAAACATTGCCAACGCCGATACCCCGGGTTACCAGGCGCGGGATATCGACTTTGCCAGCCAGCTGAGCAAGGTGATGCAAAACGGTCGCGCGGAAGGCAGCAGTCTGGCGCTGAAGGTGACGTCCTCACGCCACATTGAAGCGCAAACCAATTCTCAGCCATCGCTGGATCTGATGTACCGCATTCCCGATCAACCCGCCGCGGATGGCAACACCGTGGATATGGATCGCGAGCGTACGCAGTTTGCTGATAACAGCCTGAAATACCAAACCGATCTCACCCTCATCAGTAGCCAGATCAAAGGCATGATGAACGTTCTGCAGGGGCAATAAGCATGGCATTGCTGAATATTTTTGATATCGCCGGCTCGGCGATGACAGCGCAATCGCAGCGCCTCAACGTCAGCGCCAGTAACCTGGCCAACGCCGATAGCGTAACCGGTCCTGATGGCCAGCCTTATATCGCAAAGCAGGTGATTTTCCAGACCGATGCCGCACAGGGCGCAGCCACTGGCGGCGTCAAAGTGGCTGGCGTGGTTAACGATCCCACCCCGGCCAAACTGGTGTATGACCCAGGCAATCCGATGGCCGATCAGAAGGGCTACGTCAAAATGCCTAACGTTGATGTGGTCGCCGAAACCGTTAACACCATGTCTGCGTCGCGCAGCTATCAGGCCAACGTCGAAGTGCTGAACACGGTGAAGTCAATGATGATGAAAACCCTCACCATGGGTCAGTAACGGAGAACGATTATGAGCGTAGCAGTAGGGATTAAAGACAATCTGGACCCCACGGTACTGACGTCCAGCAGCGCGTCGAGTGGTAACACCTCGGCGGACTTGCAGAATCAGTTTCTGAATATGCTGGTGGCGCAGCTGAAAAATCAGGATCCCACCAATCCAATGGATAACAGCCAGCTCACAACGCAGCTGGCGCAGATCAACACCCTAAGCGGAATTGAGAAACTGAACACCACGTTAGGGTCGATTTCCGGTCAAATCACCACCAGCCAGTCGCTGCAGAGTTCCACACTGATTGGGCATGGCGTGATGATCAACGGTTCGCAGGTGTTGGTGGGCAGCGGTACGACCACGCCATTTGGCGTTGAGCTGGCAACAGCTTCCACCGCCACCAGCGTCACGATTAAAGACAGCAATGGCACCACCGTGCGTACCATCGATCTCGGCAAGCTGAGTGCAGGCGTTCACACCTTCTCGTGGGACGGCAAACTGGATGATGGCTCGACCGCCGCAGATGGCAAATATTCTGTATCACTCGCCGCCAGCAATGGCAGCACCCAACTGGTGGCGCAGCCGCTGAACTATGCCTATGTCAATGGCGTCAGCACCACCGATAACACCACGAAACTGGATCTCGGCACCATGGGCTCCGCGACCCTCGATGAAATTCGTCAGATTCTCTGATTAACCTTTTAGCAGGAGAGATTAAATGTCTTTTTCACAAGCGGTGAGCGGCCTGAATGCTGCTTCCAGCAACCTGGATGTGATTGGTAACAACATTGCCAACTCCGCCACAGCCGGATTCAAATCCAGCACCATCGCCTTTGCCGATATGTTTGCCGGTTCAAACGTTGGTCTCGGTACCAAAGTGGCAGCGGTAATCCAGAACTTTGGTGATGGCAGCACCACCTCGACCAGCCGTGGGCTGGACGTGGCACTGAGCGGCAACGGCTTCTTCCGTATGACCGACGCCAGCGGCGGCGTGTTCTATTCACGTAACGGCCAGTTCACGCTGGATGCAAACCGTAATCTGGTGAATACCCAGGGCCTGAACGTAACCGGCTATCCAGCCAGCGGTACGCCACCAACCATTCAGAGCGGCGCTAACCCGGTTGCCCTGAGCATCCCCACCACGCAGATGGGCGCACGCGCGACCACCACGGCGACCCAGGTGGCGAACCTTAACTCCACCAGCACCGTGCCGACCGTCACTACGTTTGATGCCTCCAATGTTGATAGCTACAACGCGAAAACCACCATGACGGTGTATGACACGCAGGGTAACGATCACCAGCTGGATATGTATTACATCAAAACGGCGGATAACACCTGGACCGTGCATATCATGGATTCCACCACCGGCAAGCAGATTGGCAACGCCGATCCTGATGATGGTTTGGGTTTCCAGATGAAATTTAATGCCAGCGGTACGCTGACTAGCGTATCCAAAATGGTTGATGATCCCCTTAACCCTGGCACCGCGATCCCATCTACCACGGCAACCAGTCCATCACTGGCCAATCTGGTTGTAGGTGGCACCAACGGTGCGGATGGCATGAATATCAGCCTAAGCATGTTGGGTAGCCTGCAGCAGAACACCGGCACCAGCACTTTCGGTAACCCAACGCAGGATGGTTACCAGCCAGGCGACCTGACCAGCTACACCATCAACGATGATGGCACCATCACCGGCACCTACTCCAACCAGAAAACCCAGCTGCTGGGGCAGATCGTGCTGGCGAGCTTCTCTAACCCGGAAGGTCTGAAATCTGAAGGTGACAACGTTTGGTCCGCAACCAGCTCGTCAGGTCAGGCGGCCGTTGGTCTGGCAGGTACCGGTACCTACGGCAACCTGACCTCAGGTGCGCTGGAAGCATCGAACGTCGACATGAGTAAAGAACTGGTGAACATGATCGTTGCGCAGCGTAACTATCAGGCTAACAGCCAAACCATCAAAACTCAGGACCAGATTCTCAACACCCTGGTTAACTTACGTTAATTCGCTAACGGGATTGCTTTATGGATCACGCAATATATACCGCGATGGGCGCGGCGAGTCAGACGATGGACCAGCAATCGGTGACCGCCAGCAACCTCGCCAACGCTTCAACGCCGGGCTTTCGTGCTCAGCTCAACGCGTTGCGCGCGGTGCCGGTCAACGGTTGGTCGCTGCCAACGCGTACCCTGGTTGCCGCTTCAACGCCGGGCGCTGATATGACGCCAGGTACCATGGACAACACTGGCCGTACGCTGGATGTCGCGGTACAGCAAGATGGCTGGCTGGCGGTGCGTACCGCTGACGGTGCCGAAGCCTATACCCGCAACGGCAACATGCAGATAAGCGCTACCGGTATTTTGACCATTCAGGGCAATCCCGTCATGGGCGATGGCGGTCCAATCGCCATTCCGCAAGGGGCGGAGCTGACCATCGCGGCCGACGGCACCATTACTTCGCGTAATGCGGGGGATGCGCCCAACGCCACGGTGCAAATTGGCAAGCTGAAACTGGTTCGTGCCACAGGTAAAGAGTTACAGCGCGGTGACGACGGTATGTTCCGTCCAACCCAGCAAGCACAGGCTACGCGCGGCGCCGCACTGGCGAACGATGCCTCGGTGACCGTCATGCCCGGCGTGCTGGAAGGCAGTAACGTCAAACCAGTGGAAACCATGGTCGATATGATCGCCAACGCCCGACGTTTTGAGATGCAGATGAAAGTGATCTCTAACGTTGATGAAAACGAACAAAAAGCCAACCAGCTGCTCAACATGAGCAGCTAAGGCGTAAGGAAAACACCATGATTCGTTCTTTATGGATCGCGAAAACCGGTCTTGACGCTCAGCAAACCAATATGGACGTCATCTCCAACAACCTCGCAAACGTTAGCACCAACGGCTTTAAACGTTCGCGCGCGGTATTCGAAGATTTGATGTACCAAACGCTGCGCCAGCCGGGTACGCAGTCGTCGGAGCAAACCACGCTGCCGTCGGGCCTGCAGATCGGTACCGGTGTGCGTCCAGTCACCACCGAGCGTCTGCATCAGCAGGGTAACCTGTCGCAGACCAGCAACTCGAAAGACGTGGCCATCAACGGCCAGGGTTATTTTGAAGTGCAGATGCCGGACGGCACCTCGGCGTATACCCGCGATGGTTCTTTCCAGGTTGACCAAAACGGACAGCTGGTGACGAATGCCGGTTACCCGGTGCAGCCAGGCATCACCATCCCGGCTAACGCCACCAGCATCACCATCTCGCGTGACGGTGTCGTGAGCGTGACACAACAGGGCCAAACCAACCCGGCGCAGGTGGGACAGCTGACGCTGAGCACCTTCATGAATGATGCGGGCTTAAATAGCCAGGGCGAAAACCTTTATCAGGAAACGCAGGCATCGGGTGCGGCCACGCAGAGTACGCCGGGCCAAAACGGTGCCGGTCTGCTGTATCAGGGTTATGTCGAAACCTCAAACGTCAACGTGGCGGAAGAGTTGGTGACCATGATTCAGACGCAGCGCGCTTACGAAATTAACAGCAAAGCGATCAGTACCTCCGATCAGATGCTGGCGAAGTTAACCCAGATTTAATCCTGGTGTCGTTGGGTCGGCTTTGCTGGCCCGATTAAGAACATGAAAAAGGTCATAACTCCGTGGCGAAGCAAGTGATTCTCAAGCCTGGTCATTGGTTAGTAGCCACATTGCTACTGACGCTTAACGGTTGTGCGCTGGTTCCGCGCACGCCGCTGGTACAAGGATCGACAACGGCAGAGCCGACGCCATCCGCCCCGCCAGTGGTAAACGGTTCTATTTTCCAGGGCGTCGCACCGCTGAACTACGGCTATCAGCCTCTGTTTGAAGATCGCCGTCCACGCAACATTGGCGACACATTGACGATCACCTTGCAGGAAAACGTCAGCGCCAGCAAAAGTTCCTCCGCCAACGCCAGCCGCGATGGCAGCAACAGTTTCGGCGTCACGGGCGTGCCAACCGGCCTGAGTGGTTTGGTGGGTGCGGGCGGCGAAAAAGCCACGCTTGATGCGAATGGCAAAAATGACTTCGCAGGTAAAGGTGGCGCCACGGCGAATAACACCTTTACCGGCACCATCACCGTCACCGTGAATCAGGTGCTGTCAAACGGCAACCTGCGCGTGGTGGGTGAGAAACAGATCGAAATTAACCAGGGCACGGAATTTATCCGCTTCTCTGGCGTGGTTAACCCGCGCACCATCAGCGCCAGCAACGCCGTGTTGTCAACGCAGGTGGCCGATGCACGTATTGAGTACGTCGGAAATGGTTATATCAATGAAGCGCAGACGATGGGCTGGTTCCAACGCTTCTTCCTGAACGTCTCGCCGATGTAAGAGGTAATGAGAATGAATATGACGACTCTGCTCCGCCTGAGCCTGGGCTTACTGCTCGGCTTCAGCGCTATGGCGCATGCTGACCGCATCCGCGATCTGACTTCCGTGCAGGGTGTGCGCGACAACCAGCTCATTGGCTACGGCCTGGTCGTCGGCCTGGATGGCACCGGCGACCAGACCACGCAAACCCCGTTTACTACGCAAACGGTCAGCAACATGCTCTCTCAGCTGGGTATTACCGTGCCAACCGGCACCAACATGCAGCTGAAAAACGTGGCGGCGGTGATGGTGACAGCCAAGCTGCCGTCATTTGCACGTCAGGGACAAAACATCGACGTAGTGGTTTCTTCACTCGGTAATGCGAAAAGTCTGCGCGGCGGTACGCTGCTCATGACGCCGATGAAAGGGGTGGATAACCAGGTTTATGCGCTGGCACAGGGCAATATTCTGGTTGGTGGCGCCGGTGCATCTGCCGGCGGCAGCAGCGTTCAGGTTAACCAGCTTAACGGTGGCCGCATTACCGGTGGTGCAACGGTAGAGCGTGAGCTGCAGAGCAACTTTGGTAGCCAGAACACCATTAACCTGCAGCTGAACAGTGAAGATTTCACCATGGCGCAGCGCATTGCCGACACCATTAATGCACGCGGCATTGGTTCTGCTCAGCCGCTGGACGCGCGTACCGTGCAAATCCGTGTATCACCGAACAACAGTTCACAGGTGCGTTTGCTGGCGGAGATTCAGAACCTTGATGTTTCCGTGCCGCTGGAAGATGCCAAAGTGATCATCAACTCACGTACCGGTTCAGTGGTAATGAACCGCGAAGTGACGCTGAATACCTGTGCGGTGGCGCAAGGTAATTTGTCGGTGACGGTTAATCAACAGCAAAACGTTAGTCAGCCCGATACGCCATTGGCGGGTGGGCAGACAGTGACAACCAACAACACGCAGATTGATTTACGCCAGAGCGGCGGCGCGCTGCAGCGCGTGAACTCCAGCGCCAACCTGAACAATGTGGTACGTGCGCTTAATGCACTGGGTGCGTCACCGATTGAGCTGATGTCGATTTTGCAATCGATGGAAAGCGCGGGTTGCTTGCGCGCCAAACTGGAAATTATCTGATGACCGATACGCAATCGCTGATGAATGCGGCTTACGACAGCCGCTCTCTGAACGACCTGAAACGTGAAGCCAGCGCCGACCCGAAAGGGAAGGCGATGCAGGTGGCAAAACAGGTGGAAGGCATGTTTGTGCAGATGATGATGAAAAGCATGCGCGCAGCGCTACCGCAGGATGGTTTGCTGAGTAACGACCAGACGCGGCTTTTCACCTCAATGTACGATCAGCAGATTGCGCAGGAGATCGGTAAGCGCGGCTTGGGCATGGCCGATCTGATTGTTAAACAGATGCAGCCGGCGCAAGAACCGGATGAAACCGCCGGCACGGTGCCTATGAAACTGGATAACAGCTTCATTTATAGCAACCTGCCGTCCAATCAGCTGGAGCAGATGGTGCGAAAAGCGGTGCCGCGTCTACCGGTTTCTCCGGGCAGTTTACCCAGTGATAGCAGCGATTTTATCGCGCAGCTCGCCCAACCGGCGCAGGTGGCAAGCCAACAGAGTGGTATTCCACATCATTTGATTCTGGCGCAGGCCGCGCTGGAGTCTGGCTGGGGCCAGCGGCAAATCCTCACGCGCGACGGCAAGCCGAGCTACAACGTATTTGGTATCAAGGCGAGCAGCGACTGGAAAGGCGCCACCACCGATATCATGACCACCGAATACGAAGGTGGCGAAGCGAAAAAAGTACGTGCCAGCTTCCGCGTCTACGGCTCCTATATGGAAGCACTCAGCGACTACGTCAAATTGCTTTCCAGCAATCCGCGTTATGCCGCCGTAGCGAACGCGCCAAGTGCCGAGCAGGGCGCGCGCGCCTTGCAGGCGGCCGGTTACGCCACCGATCCGAAATATGCGCAGAAGCTGGTAGGAATGATCCAACAATTCAAAAACATGGGTGAAAAAGTGATGAAGGCGTACAGCAACGATATCACTGATTTGTTCTGATTTTTTGCCTCAAGTTTCACTTAAGCAAGCCGATAACTATCACATGCCGCGGGCGCTCATCGTTCGCGCAATCGCACTGATGACTGCCAGCCCGGTTAACGGGAAATTAAGGAACCGAGATGTCCAGCATAATTAACTCAGCGATGAGTGGGCTGAGCGCCGCACAGGCTGCATTAAGCACCACCAGTAACAACATCAGCAATTATACGGTAGCGGGCTATTCGCGTCAGACGGCGATTTTGTCGCAGTCGAATAGCACGTTGCAGGGCAATAGCTATTACGGCAACGGCGTCACGCTTTCGGGTGTACAGCGTGAATACGATGAGTTCATCACCGCTCAGCTGCGTGGCTCCAGCGCCAACTACAGCGCCGTTAATACCCAATATAATCAGATTTCCAACATTGATGACCTGCTGTCGACGTCGACAACCAGCTTGTCGACGTCGATCCAGAGCTTCTTCACTAACGTACAAAACGTGGTGAGTAACGCCAACGATCCGTCGGCACGTCAGTCAATGCTGAGCTATGCGCAAGGCCTGGTAAACCAGTTCCAGACCACCGCGCAATATCTCAATAACATGCAAACCAGCGTAAACACCGATATCGCTTCGAATGTTGATCAAATCAACACCTTTACCAGCCAGATTGCCGATCTGAATACACAGATTGCCAAGCTGACCACTGGCGGTGGCGCGGCACCTAACAATCTGCTGGACCAGCGCGATCAGTTGGTGAATAGCCTGAATAATGTGGTTGGCGTAAACGTCTCCCAGCAGGACGGCAGTTACATCGTTTCCATGGGCAGCGTGACGTTGGTCAATGGTAAAAACGCCACCAGTCTGGTGGCTATGCCTTCCAGCAGCGATCCTTCACGCACCACCGTTGGCTACGTGGATAAGCAGGCTGGCAACGTGGAGATCCCAGAGAAAACCTTAACTACCGGTTCACTGGGCGGTTTACTGGCATTCCGTACTCAGGATCTGGATACGGCGCAGAACCAGCTTGGCCAGTTAGCGGCAGCGTTCACCACCAGCTTCAACACCGTGCATAGCCAGGGTTTTGATAGCACTGGCGCTGCTGGCGGCAACTTCTTTAACATCGGCTCGCCCACAGTAGCGAGTAACAGCAAAAACACCTCATCGGCCACGGTAACCGCGGCGTGGTCAGACACCAGCGCGATGAAGGCCTCCAACTATACCGTGAGTTATGACGGCAGTAATTGGTCGGTTACCCGCATGTCAGATAACGTGAAGTTTAACGTTACGCCGGATGCGACCGATGGCACGCTCAACTTTGACGGGCTGAAACTGACGGTGAGCACGACGCCAGCACCGAATGCCAAAGACAGCTTCCTGGTTAAGCCAGTGCAGAATGTGATTGCTGGCATGTCGGTGGCGATCACCGATGAATCGCAGATTGCCGCGGCTTCCAGCGCGACCAGCGGTGAAAGTGATAACCGTAACGCGCAGAAATTGTTAGATCTTCAGGATAGTAAGCTGGTGAATGGCAACGCCACTATTGCGCAGGCCTACGCCAGTATTGTCAGCACCGTGGGTAACAAAACCAGCACGCTGGAAACCGCCAGTACGACGCAGCAGAACGTAGTAACCCAGCTGAGCGATCGTCAGCAATCCGTTTCTGGCGTTAACCTCGATGAGGAGTACTCCAACCTGACGAAATATCAGCAGTTCTACATGGCAAATGCGCAAGTGCTGCAAACGGCGAGTACCATTTTTAATGCGCTGATGGACATCCGCGGCTAAGCATAGAGGATAAAAACCATGCGTCTTAGTACCAATATGATTTTCGACCAGCAGGTGCGCGGTATTACCGATTCGCAATCCTCCTGGCTAAAAGTGGGGCAGCAGCTCTCAACCGGATTGCGCGTTAACAATCCTTCTGACGATCCTATCGCGGCCTCGCGTGCGGTGGTGCTGTCGCAGTCACAGGCGAAAAGTAGTCAATATGCGACGGCGCGCAGCTTTGCCGATCAAAGCTTGTCGATGGAAGAGAATGCACTTTCTAGCGTTACCAGCAGCATTCAGGATGCGCAAACCATGATCGTTTATGGTTCTACCGGCACCCTGAGTGACGACGACCGCGCGTCGATCGCCACCAAACTGGAAGGTATTCGCTCCCAGCTATTGAACCAGGCGAACAGCCGTGACGGTAATGGTCGCTACATCTTTGCGGGCTATCAAACGGATGTCGCACCTTTTAGTGATGCCGGCGCCCCGGCGGGCGTGACCTATGTAGGTGGCGCCGATCCCATCACGCAAAAAGTTGATGATGGACGTACCATGGCCGTCAGCAGCACGGGATCTTCCGTATTTATGTCGCTCACCAGCAACTCAAAGGCGGAGCCGGACGGCAGCGCCAGCGAAAAAAACCTGTTTAATATGCTCGATAGCGCGATTGCCGCGTTAAAGACGCCGCAGGATGATGCCGATGATGCGACTAAACAGGTTTTCCAGGACGCGATGGATAAGTCCAACCGTGGTCTGAGCAACTCACTGAATAACGTGCTGGCGGTCCGTTCTGCCGTGGGTTCACAGTTAGCTGAACTGGATACGCTGGATGCGCAGGGCGACGATCGCGACACCATCATGGCTTCGCAAATGACCGATCTGGTGCAGGTGGATTACACTCAGGCCATCTCCAGCTATACCATGCAACAAACGGCTCTGCAGGCGTCGTATAAGACGTTTACCGATATGTCGAAGATGTCGCTATTCCAACTGAATTCCTGATTGACCTGAATCTTTGAGCGTACTTTAACCGGGTGCGCTTAGTTTCTCCCACCGCCTTTGAGGCTGTGGGATTTTTTTTGCCGGTAAGAAACACGCTAAGTGATGAAAGGGCTGAATGTCAGCCAATAAAAAACCCCGGACTCGCCGAGGTTTGATGTTTACTGACTTGCTAAAGCTTACGCGCTTTCCGGACGTGTTGCCGGTGCGGTGGCTTGATGCGTTGCGCTATGACCACCCGCAGAACCACGTCCATCAAAGTCGAACGGTGGACGAACCCATTCGCTGTGACGAGCCGGCTCCGGTTGCCACGCTGGTGCAGGCGCTTTGGTCATCGGTGCAGTAGCATGATGTTTAAAGCGTGTTTCAGCTGTGGTTACTGCAGTGTCACGTGCCGCAACTGGCGCATGAGGTTCAGTTACCGGCGTGACTTCAGCAACAGCCGCCACTGGCGCAGCCAGAACCTCTTCAACCTGAGCTTCCACTGCTGGCGAAACATCTGCCGGTGCCTGCTCAACCACCGCAGCCACTTCACTGGCTTCTGGCTTCGCTTCTTCAACGATTGCCGCAGGCTCAGCTTCAGCAGCAATTTGCTGTGCAACAGGTTCATCGGCAGCAGTAATCACCGCGGGCTCTTCGTTGACTGGCGCAGCAATTGGCGAGACGTCATCAGTGTTTACCACTGGCACATCAATATGCGCCTGCGGTTCAGCCTGATGTACTGCCTCTTCTGCAGCTGCCTGCTCAACGGCCGGTTCAACAGCGGCAACTTCAGCGGGTTGTTCCACGGTCGCTGCGGCTTGTTGGTAGCCATAATCCGATACCTCATGCATGGCATCTTGCGTGGTGTATTCTTCCTGCGCTTGTGCCACCGGATAGTTAAGCCACACTTTTCCTGAGGCCATTTCTGGGGAAGCAGCAGCAGATTCCAGCGGCATCGGAGACTGCGTTGGGTAACGCTCATCACGATAACGGCGGCGGCGCTGACCACTCACGCGCAGGTGACGCGGTGAACGACGTGAACGACGCGGCATATTGGCGTTGTCACGGTTATCGCTATCATCTTGCTCGTCATTACTGGCTTCAGGTTGCTCGTGGTACTGGGTACGTGGCGCAGTTTCTACAGCAGCTTCATGCACAACCGGAGCGGGCGTTTCGGCTGCAACTTCACTGTTTTCGCCAACCCGCACACGTTGAGACAGCTGACGCTGTTTACGACGTGGCATCACTTGTACACGTTCTTCTTCCTGAGCAACGCTTTCATCGATGACATCCGCTTTTACTGCGGGTTCAGCGACTTTCTGATCCTGCTGTTGCGCACGTTTCTCTTCCTGACGACGACGCTGGCGCTCGGCGCGCTGTTCGCGGCGCTGCTGCTGCTGCTCATCGCGCTGCTCAAGGGCTTCATCGCTCAGCACAGGACGAGCTTCACGCGGCTCGCTATTTTGACGCTTGTTGCGACGATTATCCTGATTGTCACGCGGTTCGCGGGATTCACGTGGCTCACGCGCTTCACGCGGCTCGCGAGGTTCACGACCTTCGCGCACCTGCTGGCCATTCTCACCATTGCGCGGAGTGCGTTCGCGACGGTTGTTGCGACGATTGTTATTGTTGCGACGTTCGCCACGCTGCTGGGTATTTTCAGATTCAGCCGCCGCTGGTGCTTCTTGCTGAGTTTCAGCAGGCGCTGCAGCTGGTGTATCACCGGCGAACATCTTCTTCAAACCGTTCAGCAGACGGGCAACGAAACCAGTGCTGGTGACAGCCGGAGCGGCAACTGCGGGTTTGGTTTTCGCTTCCGCTGCAGGCTGAACGTCTTTCACCACTTCAACCGGTGCTGGTGGTGCATCTGGCATTGCGAAAGCGGCTAGTGCTGGCTGCTCCGGACGACGACGCTCAGCGTGCTCTTCTTCAGAAGGCAGCGCCATTTCCGCTTCGTGCAGTTTCGGCAGATGATAGCTAAGAGTTTGCGTCTCTTCGCCGTTGCGTACGCGCAGCACAGAGTAGTGTGGCGTTTCCATCTGATCGTTTGGCACGATGATGGCTCGCACGCCGCCCTGGCGTTTCTCGATGGCGCTGACTGCATCACGCTTTTCGTTCAGCAGGTAGGACGCCACCGGGACGGGAACAATCGCATGGACTTCTTTGGTGTTGTCTTTCAGCGCTTCTTCTTCAATCAGACGCAGAATCGACAGCGACAGTGATTCGTTATCACGGATGGTGCCGGTACCGCTACAGCGAGGGCAGACGTGATGGCTGGATTCACCCAATGATGGGCTGAGGCGCTGACGCGACATCTCCAGCAAACCGAAGCGGGAAATGTGGCTGATCTGGATGCGAGCACGATCCTGGCGCACCGCTTCACGCAGACGATTTTCCACGGCGCGCTGGTGGCGCACTGGCGTCATATCAATGAAGTCGATAACAATTAAACCGCCGAGATCGCGCAGACGCAGTTGACGCGCAATCTCATCGGCCGCTTCCAGATTGGTATTGAAAGCTGTTTCTTCGATATCGCCACCGCGGGTCGCGCGTGCGGAGTTGATATCAATAGCGGTCAATGCTTCGGTGCTATCAATAACAATTGAACCGCCTGACGGCAGACGAACTTCACGCTGGAAAGCGGATTCAATCTGCGATTCGATTTGATAATGGCTGAACAGCGGGATTTCACCGGTGTACAGTTTGATTTTGCTGCTAAAGTCAGGACGGCCGAGGGCAGCAATATGCTGACGCGCCAGATCCAAAACTTTCGGGTTATCGATGAGGATTTCACCAATATCCTGACGCAGATAGTCGCGGAAAGCGCGCACGATCACGTTGCTTTCCTGATGGATCAGGAAAGGGGCCGGGCGACTGTCTGCGGCTTTTTTGATTGCTTCCCAGTGTTTCAAACGGAAGCTGAGATCCCACTGTAGCGACTCGGCAGATTTACCGACGCCAGCGGTGCGGACGATTAACCCCATACCGTCTGGCAGTTCCAGCGCGGAGAGGGCTTCTTTCAACTCGGTACGATCGTCGCCCTCTATACGGCGAGAAATGCCGCCAGCACGAGGATTGTTCGGCATCAATACCAGATAGCTACCGGCTAACGAAATAAAGGTTGTCAGTGCTGCACCTTTATTACCGCGTTCCTCTTTATCAATTTGAACGATAACTTCCTGACCTTCACGCAGCACATCTTTGATATTCGGACGACCATGTGCATTGTAGTTGGATGGGAAATATTCGCGGGAAATTTCTTTTAGAGGGAGGAAACCGTGACGTTCTGCACCGTAATCGACAAATGCAGCTTCAAGGCTCGGTTCAACGCGGGTGATTTTACCTTTGTATATGTTGGCTTTTTTCTGTTCGTGTCCAGGACTTTCAATATCCAGATCGTACAGACGTTGTCCATCAACCAGGGCAACGCGCAACTCCTCCTGCTGAGTTGCGTTTATTAACATTCTTTTCATCGTGACTTACTCGTTATTCTCACATGAGTGATGTAGCTGCGGGCATCGTTACCCTGGACGAGAATCAACCGATGGCCCCGTGTCTTAATGCACTGACGTCAACCTCACGGTTGTCGGCGGCTAAAGGGGCGCAAATCTTGTCGGTGGCCTGTTTTTCATAAGGAAATCCAGCGCCTGAAGGTGGAAGTGCTACAGAGTATTCAGAAATCCACGCATCCTAGTCTGTCGTCCAGGCCGCAACCCGCAGCCCGCTAAGTGCCTGATTTAACATTACGTCTTACGCCATTGCTGCGTGTCCGTTCAATCCGGCAAAATGACTTATTTCGCTCTTTTTCCTGCCTGAATCTTTCCAGGGCAGAAACCCCTGCATTATTCCATTGCTCACCAACATATAGCAAGGCGACTTTTGCCAAGCTGCGAAGTTTATTCATCCATAACCTGTTCATTTGCAGGGCTAATCATCGCATCGGTGAAAATGTCGCCATTTTCACCGTTTAACTGTGCGACAAAGAGAGAGTTAAGCACAGAAAAAGGGGTGGCGCTATCCGGGTACACTATTTAGAATCGCCGCCATGAAAACAGAGAATCCGGGCGTACAGTATGTCGCCATCACGGCTGAAAATGCCGGACAACGTATTGATAATTTTCTGCGTACCCAGCTCAAGGGCGTGCCGAAAAGCATGATTTATCGCATTTTGCGTAAAGGCGAAGTGCGGGTGAATAAAAAGCGGGTTAAACCTGAATATAAGCTGGAAGACGGCGATGAGCTCCGTATTCCCCCGGTGCGCGTTGCTGAACGCGAAGAGCAGGCGGTTTCACCTAAGCTGGATAAAGTAGCTGCGCTCACCAATGCCATCCTTTATGAGGATGATTATTTACTGGTGTTGAACAAACCATCAGGTACGGCGGTACACGGTGGCAGCGGATTAAGTTTTGGCGTGATTGAAGGACTGCGCGCCTTACGTCCAGAAGCGCGCTTCCTTGAGCTGGTTCACCGACTCGATCGCGACACTTCCGGCATCTTGCTGGTGGCTAAAAAGCGTTCGGCGTTGCGTTCGCTGCATGAGCAACTGCGCGAGAAGGGCATGCAAAAGGATTATCTGGCGCTGGTACGCGGTGATTGGCCATCGCATTTGAAAGTTGTTCAGGCACCGCTGCTGAAAAACATTTTGCAGAGCGGCGAACGCGTGGTGCGCGTGAGTGCAGAAGGCAAGCCTTCGGAGACGCGTTTTAAAGTTGAAGAGCGATTCGGTTTTGCGACCTTAGTCAAAGCCAGCCCGGTAACGGGCCGTACGCACCAGATCCGCGTCCATACGCTGCACGGCGGCCATCCGATCGCTTTTGACGATCGTTATGGCGACCGTGAATTTGATGCGCAACTGGGCTCAACCGGCCTATCGCGACTTTTTTTACATGCTGCCGCGCTGACTTTTACCCATCCTAATACCGGCGAACTCTTGCGAATGGAAGCGCCATTGGATGGCGCTTTGAAGCACTGCCTTGCCCAGCTGCGTCAGAAAAAAGCCTGATGACCAGGGTATCAACTCAATGCGTTGATGCCCGCACTTCTTAACATTTCGTTTAACGCAATCAGCGGTAAGCCAACTAAGGTATTGGGATCGCGGCCTTCCAGTCTTTCAAACAGGCAAATACCTAATCCTTCGCTTTTGAAACTGCCTGCACATTGAAGCGGCATCTCCTTCTCAACATATGCGTGAATCTCTGCGCGACTTAACGTGCGAAAATGTACGGTAAAAGGTTCGCAAATCACGGATTGTTTGCCGCTCTGCGGCTGGATGAGCGCCAAACCCGTGTAAAATGTGATCGCATTGCCGCTCGCCGCCGCCAACTGCCGACAAGCCTGCTCCACGGTATAAGGCTTACCCGCAATCTCACCATCCAGAACGCACACCTGATCTGAACCGATAATCCAGCTATCAGGGTAATGCTCAGCCAGCGCCTGAGCTTTGGCTAATGCCAGGCGCTGCACCAGTTCTGGCGCAGATTCATTGAGATACGGCGTTTCATCACTGTTGGGGGCGGCTGTTATAAAAGGCAGGCCCAGTTTGGCCAGCAATGCCTGACGAAAAGGGGAGGTGGATGCTAAAACTAAAGGTGTCATCATTTTTTTTCAGAATAGATAGCGTAAAGATGACAGTCATTTTAAACTATGCGCCGCACTGGATGCGACTAACGGGTGAAAGATGCCGTAAACCGGCCTTTTTCTTTGACTCTATGACGTTACAAAGTTAATATGCGCGCCCTATGCAAAAGGTAAAATTACCCCTGACGCTCGATCCGGTCCGCGCCGCGCAAAAACGCCTTGATTATCATGGTGTTTATGCACCTGAATTGGTGGCGCGCTTGGCCGAAACGGTCGTGAGTGTGGACAGTGATGTTGAATGCGATATGTCGTTTGCGGTTGACAACCAGCGCCTCGCCGTTCTGCAAGGAACAGCCGAAGTGCAGGTGACTTTGTCATGTCAACGCTGCAACCAGTCGTTTCCACGTCATGTTCACGTAAGCTATTGCTTCAGTCCTGTCTCTTCTGATGAGCAGGCCGAGGCACTACCGGAAGCCTACGAGCCAGTTGATGTCAATGATTTTGGTGAGATCGACTTGCTGGCGGTGATCGAAGATGAACTCATCCTCGCGCTGCCCGTGGTTCCGGTGCATGATTCTGAACACTGTGAAGTGTCCGACGCGGACATGGTATTTGGTCAATTGCCTCCCGAGGCAGAAAAACCAAATCCGTTTGCCGTATTAGCCAGTTTAAAGCGTAAGTAATAGGAGTAAGGTCCATGGCCGTACAACAGAATAAACCAACCCGTTCTAAGCGTGGTATGCGTCGTTCACACGATGCTCTGACCACTGCTGCTCTGTCAGTAGATAAAGTTTCTGGCGAAACTCATCTGCGTCACCATATCACTGCGGATGGTTACTACCGCGGTCGCAAGGTTATCACCAAGTAATCCTCGCGATTACACAAGGCGATACCTTGACACGTTTGACCCTGGCAGTTGATGCCATGGGCGGGGACTTCGGTCCCTGCGTGACAGTGCCTGCATCCTTGCAGGCACTGGCCTCTCATTCGGAGCTGGTTCTTCTTCTGGTCGGTGATCCCGACATCATCTCGTCATTTCTTGCCAAAGCGGATTCCTCGTTACAGAGGCGTGTGCAGGTCATCCCTGCCGAATCGGTTATTGCAAGTGATGCCAAACCTTCTCAGGCAATTCGTAATAGCCGCGGCAGTTCGATGCGTGTGGCGTTAGAGTTGGTCAAAGAAGGTAAAGCGCAAGCCTGCGTTAGTGCGGGAAATACCGGCGCGCTGATGGGCCTGGCGAAAATGTTGCTTAAGCCGCTGGATGGGATTGAGCGTCCGGCGTTGATGACGGTGTTGCCGCATCAGCAGCATGGCAAAACGGTGGTGCTGGATCTCGGTGCTAACGTTGAGTCTGACAGCGATATGCTGGTGCAGTTTGCGATTATGGGCGCGGTCATGGCCGAAGAAGTGCTGGAAATTGCTCAGCCTCGGGTTGCACTGTTGAACATTGGTCAGGAAGAGACCAAAGGATTGGAAACAATCCGCGCCGCATCTGCGGTGCTACGAGCGTCACCGCAAATCAACTATATTGGTTACCTTGAGGGGAACGATCTCCTCACCGGCAAAACGGATGTGCTGGTCTGTGATGGCTTCGTGGGTAACGTCACGTTGAAGACCATGGAAGGCGTGGTAAGAATGTTCCTCTCTCTGCTGAAATCGTCAGAGGAAGGAAAAAAACGGGCCTGGTGGCTAAGATTGCTGGGGCGCTGGATTCAAAAGCGTCTGGCAACGCGTTTCGGCCACCTCAACCCCGACCAGTACAATGGCGCTTGTCTGTTAGGATTGCGCGGGACAGTGATCAAAAGCCACGGTGCGGCGAATCAACGTGCATTTGCCGTGGCGATAGAGCAGGCAGAGCAGACGGTGCGAAAGCAAGTCCCAGAGAGGATTGCGGCGCGCCTTGACACTGTATTAGCCAGGAGTGACAAAGCGTAGATGTTTACCAAAATTATCGGTACGGGCAGCTATTTGCCTGAGCAGATTCGCTCCAATGCGGATCTGGAAAAAATGGTCGAGACGACGGACGAGTGGATTGTCACCCGTACCGGTATCCGTGAGCGTCGTATTGCCGCTCCGGAAGAAACGGTTGCCACCATGGGCTTCACCGCAGCACAGCGTGCGCTTGAGATGGCGGGTGTGCATGCGAATGACGTTGGCCTGATTATTGTGGCCACTACGTCCTCGAGTCACGCTTTCCCAAGCTCAGCCTGCATGATCCAGCAAATGCTGGAGATTGAAGATTGTGCTGCTTTTGATTTGGCTGCCGCCTGCGCAGGCTTCACCTATGCGCTGAGCGTTGCCGATCAATACATTAAAAATGGCGTGGTTAAGCATGCGCTGGTGATCGGTGCAGATGTGCTGGCACGTACGCTCGATCCCAACGATCGTGGCACTATCATTCTGTTTGGCGATGGCGCGGGAGCTGTTGTTCTGAGTCAGAGCGAAGAGCCGGGTATCCTCTCTACTCATCTGCATGCCGATGGTCGCTACAGCAAATTGCTGACGCTGCCATATCAGGATCGCGCCCATCAGGATGAGCCCGCTTACCTGACAATGGCGGGTAATGAAGTCTTCAAAGTGGCCGTAACTGAACTGGCACACATCGTTGACGAAACCCTGCAGGCTAACAACCTTGATCGTGAAATGCTCGACTGGCTGGTTCCGCATCAGGCGAACCTGCGCATCATTAGCGCAACGGCCAAAAAACTCGGTATGGGCATGGATAAAGTCGTAGTCACACTGGATCGTCACGGTAATACCTCGGCCGCTTCCGTGCCAAGTGCACTGGACGAGGCGGTGCGCGATGGCCGTATCAAGCCGGGACATCTGATTTTGCTGGAGGCCTTCGGTGGTGGTTTCACCTGGGGTTCCGCACTGGTTCGCTTTTGATTGACAGGAACGAAAGATGACGCAATTTGCTTATGTTTTTCCTGGACAGGGATCGCAGACCGTCGGCATGTTAGCCGACCTGGCTGCTGAAAACCCGCAGGTTGAAGCCACTTTTGGTGAAGCTTCCGCTGCGCTGGGTTATGACTTGTGGCAGCTGGTCCAGCAGGGGCCAGCTGAAGAGTTGAATAAAACCTGGCAGACGCAGCCAGCGTTGCTGGCCGCTTCTGTGGCTATTTATCGCGTATTGCAAAGCAAAAATGCGGTAAAACCCACGCTGATGGCAGGTCATAGCCTGGGTGAATACTCAGCGCTGGTTTGTGCCGGCGTGTTGAATTTCGCTGATGCTATCAAGCTGGTTGAGCTGCGCGGGAAATTGATGCAGGAAGCCGTACCGGAAGGTACCGGCGCGATGCAAGCCATTATTGGCCTGGACGATGCATCGATCCGTAAAGCCTGCGAAGAAAGTGCGCAAGGCCAGGTGGTTTCACCGGTTAACTTCAACTCGCCAGGCCAGGTGGTTATCGCCGGTAATAAAGAAGCGGTTGAACGTGCTGGCGCAGCGTGTAAGGCTGCAGGCGCCAAACGTGCGCTGCCGCTGCCGGTTAGCGTGCCGTCGCACTGCGCGCTAATGAAACCCGCTGCGGATAAACTGGCGGTTGCGTTAGAAGCTATCACTTTCAACGCGCCTAACGTACCGGTTGTGAACAATGTTGACGTGAAATGTGAAACCGATGGCGCGGCAATTCGTAGCGCGCTGGTCCGTCAGCTCTACAGCCCAGTGCGCTGGACCGAATCGGTCGAGTTTATTGCTGCGCAGGGCGTTGAACAGCTGCTCGAGGTTGGCCCAGGCAAAGTGCTGACCGGCTTGACCAAACGTATTGTGGATAGCCTGAGCGCTGCTGCAGTGAACGATCCTGCTTCACTGAGCGCAGCCCTTTCACAGGAATAAGAGGAAAAACATGAGCTTTGAAGGTAAAGTAGCGCTGGTTACCGGTGCAAGCCGTGGTATCGGTCGCGCCATTGCGGAAACGCTGGCTGCGCGCGGTGCTAAAGTGGTGGGAACCGCCACCAGTGCAAGCGGTGCGGAAGCAATCAGTGCTTACCTCGGCGACAAGGGCAAAGGCCTGCTGCTGAACGTAACCGATGCGGCCTCAATTGAGAGCGTGCTCGAACAAGTTCGTGCTGAATTTGGCGAAGTGGACATTTTAGTCAATAATGCAGGCATTACGCGTGACAATCTGTTGATGCGCATGAAAGACGATGAGTGGGCGGATATCCTTGATACCAACCTGACATCGGTGTTCCGCCTTTCTAAGGCGGTTATGCGTGCCATGATGAAAAAACGCGTGGGCCGTATCATTACCATCGGTTCTGTAGTTGGAACCATGGGTAACGCGGGTCAGGCAAACTATGCGGCAGCAAAAGCAGGTTTGATTGGCTTTAGCAAATCACTGGCGCGAGAAATTGCGTCACGTGGCATTACTGTAAACGTCGTGGCTCCGGGCTTTATCGAGACGGACATGACGCGTGCACTGAACGATGATCAACGTTCGGGTATTTTGGCAGAAGTTCCAGCAGGCCGTTTAGGCGACCCGCAGGAGATTGCCAATGCTGTTGCATTCTTAGCCTCTGACGAAGCAGCCTACATCACGGGTGAGACGCTTCATGTCAATGGCGGTATGTACATGGTCTGATAATCACGAAATGATTTGCTTTATCTGAGGTAAACACCGCAGAATAACGCAAAATCGTGGTTAGACCAGCCGGGATTTTGTTGCATCTTTTTCAACATTTTATACACTACGAAAACCATCGCGAAAGCGAGTTTTGATAGGAAATTAAATAGTATGAGCGATATCGAACAACGCGTTAAGAAAATCGTAGCTGAGCAGCTGGGTGTTAAAGAAGACGAAGTGATCAACTCTGCTTCTTTCGTAGAAGACCTGGGTGCAGATTCTCTTGACACCGTTGAGCTGGTAATGGCTCTGGAAGAAGAGTTTGATACTGAAATTCCAGACGAAGAAGCTGAGAAAATCACTACCGTTCAGGCAGCGATCGACTACATCAATAGCCATAAAGGCTAATGAATATCTTCAGGCGGTCATCTCGACCGCCTGAGTTTTATGTTTGCCCCACATAGCGTTATTTTTTCCCTCCCTGGAGGACGTGCGTGTCTAAGCGTCGTGTAGTTGTGACTGGTCTTGGCATGTTGTCTCCTGTCGGCAATACCGTAGAGTCTACCTGGAGTGCTCTCCTTGCCGGTCAGAGCGGCATTAGCCTGATCGACCATTTTGATACTAGTGCCTATGCAACGCGTTTTGCAGGCTTAGTAAGAGATTTCAATTGCGATGATTTCATCTCGCGCAAAGATCAGCGCAAGATGGATGACTTCATCCAATACGGCATCGTTGCGGGTATTCAGGCTATGGCAGACTCAGGTCTGGTCGTAACCGATGAGAATGCTGGTCGCATTGGTGCGGCAATCGGTTCTGGCATTGGCGGACTGGGTTTGATCGAAGATAACCACAGCTCGCTGGTCAAAGGTGGACCGCGCAAAATCAGCCCCTTCTTCGTGCCTTCTACCATTGTAAATATGGTGGCCGGTCACCTCACCATCATGTATGGCCTAAAAGGTCCTAGCATCTCAATCGCGACTGCGTGTACGTCTGGTGTGCATAACATTGGTCACGCTGCGCGTATCATCGCGTATAACGATGCTGATGTGATGCTGGCAGGTGGTGCGGAGAAAGCCAGTACGCCATTGGGTGTGGGTGGTTTTGGTGCTGCACGTGCGCTCTCCACGCGTAACGACAATCCGCAGGCGGCGAGCCGTCCGTGGGATAAAGATCGTGACGGTTTCGTGTTGGGTGATGGTGCAGGCATTGTCGTACTGGAAGAGTACGAACACGCTAAGAAACGCGGCGCGAAAATTTATGCTGAAATCATTGGTTTTGGTATGAGCAGCGATGCTTACCACATGACGTCACCGCCAGAAGATGGTTCAGGTGCAGCAGCAGCGATGGTTAACGCACTGCGTGATGCACAGCTGAACGCTGAGCAGATCGGTTATGTCAACGCGCATGGCACCTCGACGCCAGCCGGTGATAAAGCGGAAGCTCAGGCGGTGAAATCGGTGTTTGGTGCTGCGGCTCATAGCGTGATGGTGAGCTCAACCAAATCGATGACGGGCCATCTGCTGGGTGCAGCAGGCGCGGTAGAAGCGATTTATTCGATTCTGGCGCTGCGCGATCAGGCGGTTCCACCAACGATTAACCTCGACAATCCTGACGAAGGTTGTGACCTGGACTTTGTGCCACACACGGCGCGCCAGGTCAGCGGATTGGAGTATACCTTGTGTAACTCCTTCGGATTTGGCGGCACTAACGGCTCGCTGATCTTCCGCAAAGTTTAATCGCTACTTAGCTGAACAGAGGCCCGCAATGCGGGCCTTTTTTATATTTTGACACGCAGTAGCGTGGAATTTTACGTGCTGCAGTGGTATTGAAAACAGGCACAACGCTCAGGGTAATCAACATGTGGATAAACGGGGTAAAGCAGACCGAACTTTCAGCACGCGATCGCGCTGTGCAATTTGGTGATGGCTGTTTTACTACCGCGGCGGTGGTTAATGGCCAGGTTGTCATGCTTGCTGCCCATCTGCAACGCCTTAAAGATGGCTGTGAAAGGTTATTGATGCGCATTCCGGACTTGCAGCAGCTGGCTAAAGAAATGCAGCAGGCTGCTCATGGGCAAGCACAGGCGGTGCTAAAGGTGATTTTGACGCCAGGCGCAGGTGGCCGCGGTTACAGCCGTAGCGGCTGCACCATGCCTACCCGCATCCTTTCGCTTTCTCCCTGGCCACATCATTATGCCGCGCTGCAACAGCAGGGTGTCGTGCTAAATACCAGCCCTGTTCGCCTGGCGCGAAATCCGCTGCTGGCCGGCGTTAAGCATCTCAATCGCCTGGAGCAGGTGCTCATTCGGCACCATCTTGATCAGACGGGCGGGGACGAGGCGCTGGTGCTTGACACTAACGGGACGGTGGTGGAATGCTGTGCGGCCAATTTATTCTGGCGCAAAGACAATACCCTTTATACGCCGCGCCTGGAGCAAGCCGGTGTAGATGGCATTATGCGCCGTTATCTGCTGGCAGAAATGGCGGCATCTGGCCAGAATTGTCAGCTGATAGATAGCCGCAGGGAGGAGGTTTTGAATGCCGATGAAGTGGTGATCTGCAATGCCCTGATGCCGGTTTTACCCGTGCGACAAATTGACGATGTTTCGTTCACCGCACGTTCGCTGTACCAGCAACTGCGCACCAGTTGCCCGACGATGGAAGTATCATGACTCGAATGAAAAAGATTCTCGCAGGTGTAGTGGCATTAGCGGGGCTCGCCGCCGCCTTTAGCTATTGGCAGGTTCAACGCTTAGCTGATGCACCACTCACTTTGCAACAGGAAACCATTTACACATTGCCGGCCGGTAGTGGCCGCGTGGTATTGGAAGCCCAGCTCGAAAGCCAGCACATTATTCCCACCAGTATCTGGTTTGGTCCGCTATTAAAACTGGAGCCAGAACTGGCAAAGTTTAAAGCAGGCACCTATCGGCTGGAAAAAGGCATGACGGTACGACAACTGCTGCAACTGCTGGCCAGCGGTAAAGAAGCTCAGTTTCCGGTACGCTTTGTTGAAGGTTCAAGGCTGAAGGAGTGGCTGGCTGAGTTGCGCAAGTCGCCTTACCTCAAACACACGCTCACCGACGATGAGTTTGCCACCGTTGCCACGGCGCTCAAAATTGAGCCCAGCCAACTCGAGGGCAGTTTCTATCCCGATACCTATCTTTATACGGCAAATACCAGCGATGTGGCGCTGCTGGAGCGGGCTCATGCACGCATGAATAAGCTGGTTGATGAGATCTGGCAGGGCCGCATGGATAACCTGCCTTATAAAAAAGAGCAGGATCTGGTGACCATGGCGTCAATCATTGAGAAAGAAACGGGCGTCAGCGAAGAGCGCGCACGCGTGGCATCAGTATTCATCAATCGCCTGCGTACGGGCATGAAACTGCAGACCGATCCTACGGTGATTTACGGCATGGGTGATAGCTATACCGGCTCGTTAACGCGTAAAGATCTCGAAACCCCAACCGACTACAATACCTACACCATTAGCGGTATGCCTCCGGGTCCGATTGCCATGCCGAGCCGTGCTTCGCTTGAGGCGGCAGCACATCCAGAGAAGACCAATTACCTCTATTTTGTCGCAGATGGTAAAGGCGGCCACACTTTCACGACTAATTTGGCCAGTCACAACAAAGCGGTGCAGGTTTATCGGCTGGCAATGAAGGAAAAAAATGAAAAGTAAGTTTATCGTCATTGAAGGCCTTGAAGGCGCAGGTAAAACCACTGCGCGTAATGTGGTAGTCGCTGCGCTGCATGAACATGGCATCAATGATGTCGTCTTTACCCGTGAGCCAGGTGGAACGCCGCTGGCGGAACAGCTGCGTGTACTGGTTAAGCAGGGTATTGATGGTGAACAGGTCACCGATAAAGCCGAATTGTTGATGCTTTATGCGGCTCGCGTGCAGCTGGTGGAGAACGTGATTAAACCAGCACTAGCACGTGGTGCATGGGTGATTGGCGACCGCCACGATCTCTCTTCTCAAGCGTATCAGGGCGGCGGACGTGGTGTAGATGCAAAATTAATGACCACGCTACGCGATGCGGTCCTCGGTGATTTCCGGCCCGATCTCACGCTTTACCTCGATGTCACGCCAGAAGTGGGTTTGCAGCGCGCCCGAGCTCGCGGCGAGTTAGATCGTATTGAGCAAGAGTCGTTACGCTTCTTTGAGCGTACACGTGAATGCTATCTGGCATTAGCCGCGCAGGATCCTTCTATCCTCACTATTGATGCGACGCAAAATATTGATGAGGTGACATTGTCACTTAAAACGGCGCTGCGTCGCTGGCTGGCAGGTCAATCAGCATGAACTGGTATCCCTGGTTGAATCAACCTTACCGACAGATTATCGCCCGCCATCAGAGCGGTCAGGCACATCATGCGCTGCTGGTGCAGGCTATCGAGGGAATGGGCGATGATGCGCTGGTTTGGGGCGTCAGTCGCTGGTTGATGTGTCTGCAGCCTGAAGGGCTAAAAAGCTGCGGGCATTGTCACGGCTGCCAGCTGATGCAGGCGCATACCCACCCTGATTGGTATCGGCTCGAAGCCGAAAAGGGCAAATCGTCGCTAGGCATCGATGCGGTGCGAGATGTAACCGAAAAGCTGTATCACTTTGCCCAGCAGGGCGGTGCGAAAATCGTCTGGCTGCCTGATGCTTCACAGCTCACTGAAGCCGCAGCCAATGCGTTACTGAAAACGCTGGAAGAGCCGCCGGCGAACTGTTGGTTCTTCCTCAGCGTGCGTGAGCCTTCACGCTTGCTGGCTACGCTCCGCAGCCGCTGCATGACATGGCATCTTTCACCACCGGAAGAAGCGCATAGTCTGCAGTGGCTGCAGAAACAGCAGCCGCAACCGGAAGCCACGCTGCGTGCGGCACTGCGCTTGAGTAATGGCGCACCGGCGGCCGCACTGGCGCTGTTACAACCTGAACGCTGGCAGGCGCGTGAAAAATTGTGCGAAATGCTGATCAGCGCGCTCAATAATGATGTGCTGCAGCTGCTGCCGGCGCTCAATGCAGAGGATGTGGCTGAGCGACTAAGCTGGCTGATTTCTCTGCTGGTTGATGCAATGAAAGTGCAGCAGGGGGCAAGTCAGTGGCTCAGCAACGGCGATCGCCCGGATGTGGTTGCACAACTGGCGCAAAGGCTGAACAGCGGCGCGTTAAATAGCAGCGCACAGCAATGGATGCAGTGTCGGGATCAACTGCTACATGTGGCAGCCCTTAATCGTGAATTAATTTTGACTGACCGTTTGCTTGCTTGGGAGCGTTTACTCGCACCCGCCGTGGTCGGCTAAGAGAGAAAGAGAGAAGTATGTTTATTGTGGATTCACACTGCCATCTTGATGGCCTTGATTATGAAAAACATCATCGCGATCTCGATGATGTTATTGCCAAAGCGGCGGCGCGTGATGTGAAGTTTATGCTGGCAATCGCGACGACGCTGCCGGATTACTACAAAATCAAACAGCTGGTTGGCGATCGTGAAAACGTAGCGTTAGCCTGCGGCGTGCATCCGTTGAATCAGGAAACACCCTATGATGTTGAGGAGTTTCGCCGGCTGGCGGCTGAAGAGCGCGTGGTCGCACTCGGTGAAACCGGGCTGGATTATTTCTATCAACAAGAGACCAAAGCGCAGCAGCAAGCATCGTTTCGTGAGCATATCCGCACGGGCATTGCGCTGAATAAACCGATTATTGTTCATACCCGCGACGCACGTGAAGATACGTTGGCGATTTTGCGTGAAGAAAACGTAGAGAAATGTGGCGGTGTGCTGCACTGCTTCACTGAAGATAAAGAAACTGCGGCGAAGCTGCTGGATTTGGGCTTTTATATCTCTTTCTCAGGCATTCTCACTTTTCGCAATGCCGAACAAATTCGCGAAGCGGCGCGCTATGTACCGCTGGATCGTATGCTGGTGGAAACCGATTCTCCCTATCTGGCACCCGTGCCACACCGTGGTAAAGAGAATCAACCGGCATTTACCCGCGATGTGGCAGACTACATGGCGGTATTAAAAGGCGTCGATATTGAGACGCTGGCCGCTGTGACGACGGAAAATTTCTCCCGCCTGTTCCATATCCCAGTGAGTCGTCTCAGTAGCTAACGACTTTATTTCAAATACTGTAATTAATCAGAAAACCATCGGCTGCACTGCATCTTAACGGGTGCAGGCAGCGTTTTATTGCTGTTTTTTAAGCCGGATCTGTAAGAAACAACTGAAAAGACGCGGCCACTCTTAGCGAAATGTGATGGCCGTCAATTTAACAATTAGCGATTTATTTTACTCTTCGTAATAAATCAAAAGACGCTCAGCGTCACCCGGCGAAGGATCCTCCCCCTAAGCCATGCGCACTGCGCAAAAAAATTGCACTCATACTCAGGAGTTTCTATGTTCAAGAACGCATTTGCGAACCTGCAGAAAGTAGGTAAATCGCTGATGTTGCCGGTATCGGTTCTGCCGATTGCCGGTATTTTGTTAGGTGTTGGTTCTGCAAACTTTAGCTGGCTACCTGCCGTGGTTTCGCATGTGATGGCGGAAGCGGGCGGTTCGGTATTTGCTAATATGCCACTGATCTTCGCGATCGGTGTGGCTCTTGGCTTTACCAATAACGACGGTGTTTCAGCACTGGCTGCGGTAGTGGCTTACGGCATCATGGTGAAAACCATGGCGGTAGTAGCACCGTTAGTGCTGCATTTACCGGCTGCGGAAATCGAAGCCAAGCATCTGGCGGATACCGGTGTGCTAGGCGGGATCATCGCGGGCTCAATTGCTGCCTATATGTTCAATCGTTTCTACCGCATCAAGCTGCCTGAGTATCTTGGCTTTTTTGCGGGCAAGCGCTTTGTCCCGATCATCTCCGGTCTGACGGCGATTTTCACCGGTGTGGTGCTGTCATTCATCTGGCCGCCAATCGGTACTGCTATTCAAGACTTCTCCCAGTGGGCTGCCTATCAAAACCCGGTAGTGGCCTTTGGCCTTTACGGCCTGATTGAGCGTTCGCTGGTACCATTTGGTCTGCACCACATCTGGAACGTACCTTTCCAGATGCAAATTGGTGAATTCACCAATGCAGCCGGTCAGGTGTTCCACGGTGATATTCCGCGCTATATGGCGGGCGACCCAACGGCAGGTAAACTGTCAGGTGGCTTCCTGTTCAAAATGTATGGTCTGCCAGCGGCAGCGATTGCGATTTGGCATTCAGCTAAACCAGAAAACCGCGCCAAAGTGGGCGGCATCATGATCTCAGCGGCGCTGACCTCGTTCCTGACCGGTATAACCGAGCCGATCGAATTCTCCTTCATGTTCGTCGCGCCGATTCTGTATGTGATCCATGCGATTCTGGCTGGCCTGGCATTCCCAATCTGTATCCTGCTGGGCATGCGTGATGGCACCAGCTTCTCACACGGTTTGATCGACTTTATCGTACTGAGCGGCAACAGTAGTAAAATCTGGTTGTTCCCGATTGTCGGTATTATCTACGGCCTGATTTACTACAGCGTATTCCGTTTCCTGATTGTAAAACTGAACCTGAAAACACCGGGTCGTGAGGACACAGCAATGGAGCAGAGCAGCGCAACCGGTAGCGAAATGGCGGGCAAGCTGGTTACCGCGTTTGGTGGTAAAGAGAACATCACTAATCTGGATGCCTGTATTACCCGTCTGCGTGTGAGCGTGGCAGATGTGGGCAAAGTGGATCAGGCTGAACTGAAAAGCCTCGGCGCAAGAGGTGTGGTGGTAGCAGGTTCAGGTGTTCAGGCAATTTTCGGTACTAAGTCCGATAACCTGAAAACTGAAATGGATGACTATATCCGCAGTATGTAACCTAAGTTGGCAGGCAGAGCCGGTGCGATGAAGCGCGTCAGATCGTAAAGACGCCATAAACCATCCCTGGGGCTCGCCCCAAGCCATCCATGGCTTGAGATGCTTTACTCCTCTGCCGCCGCTTCAACGCACTTTACTTTCGGTGCCTAAAAATGCCCTCTAGTGAGGGCATTTTTTATTACAAGTAGACCCGCAAATATTCCGTCAAACATAGCAGCGCCATTGCCTGGCCATACGGCATCGAGGTAAGCGGTATCTGGCGGTAATACTCCAGATCGCTGCCCATTGCCGTGCCGAACGACACCTGTTTTAACTCCCCATCCCGATCAATATTGCCGATAACGCCGCACAACGCTTTCTCCGCCAGCGGTAAATACTCCGGCGAGAGATAACGTTTACGCACAGCTTTGAGAATGCCATAGGCGAAACCGGCGGTAGCAGAGGCTTCTGGGTAGCTATTGGGATCGTCGAGCAAGGTATGCCACAGGCCGCTGCTGTGTTGACAGGCACTTAATGCCTTGACCTGGCTCTCCAGCACCTGTTGCAGGAAGCGGCGTGTGGCGTGCTGTTGCGGCCAGTTCATCATCTCGAGGAAGTCCGGAATGACGATGGTGACCCAGCTGTTACCGCGCGCCCAACGCGCGTTGGCAAAATTATGTCGCCCCTCAAACGTCCAGCCGTGGAACCATAGGCCGGTTTGGCGATCCATCAAATATTGGCTATGAACCAGGAACTGATAGCTGGCTTCTTCCACAAACTCTGGGCGATCGAGCAGCTGACCAATTTTCGCCAGCGCCATCACGCTCATCATCAGCGTATCGTCCCACAGTTGCTGGGTATTCTCGTTGTTATAGACGATGTGCTGCAACCCGCCTTGTTCAGTACGCGGCATCTCATACATCACCCATTCAGCCCAGCGCTCAAGCACCGGGGGCCAGGCCGCATTGCGTGTTTCTTCGTAGCGATAGGCTAGCGTCAGGAACGGACAAACGGTATTGACGTTCTTCGTCGGGGTGCCTTCCGCGAGCCGCGTAGTGAACCAATCATCAATGATTTTTGACGTCGCCCGATCGCCGGTCTGCTGATAATAGTGCAGCATGCCGTACAGACCGATGCCGTGCGTCCACTCCCAGCCGGCCCAACCTTTGGTATCGATCACGCGCCCATCGTCGAGGCGCAGCAAAAATTCCCCGCTGTGATCGGTAATGTTCACCAGATTCTGCGTGAGTTGTTGAATCAACTGCACCAGTTCGGTTCGAGGTAGGAGATATTCAGGCTGACGCAGCAGCGCGCTGTGCTTTACAGGAAATACAGTCATGGTTCATTCCTATCATTAATCAGGGTGGTCGGTAGAGTAGGTAAAGATCGCGGTTGGCTCGGCAGCGGTGGGGCTGCGGGTTTATGACGATTGAGATAACCGACGTTGTTATTGCCCCACAGATTTTCATACGGCATGCCCGCCAGCATTTCGACGACGCCACGAGCCTGTGGCGTAATGCGTTCAGGCACCACGCGTCCGGCTGCACGCATCTTCAGCGTCTCTTCACGTAACACGGTGTGAGTGTGCAGGTTGAGCTTGAAACGCAGTGAGATAATGAAGCCGCAGGCCAGCACGCAAAGGGTGCCAACGCTGAGAATCGCCAAAATGGTATGGCCGACGGCAGGCACCTGGGTGGCCTGGCCGGAGGAGAAACCGGCCAACTGCAGCACGATGCCGACGAACATCACCGCGCCAGCCTGCGACGCTTTGCGCGTTAATGTCATGATGCCAGCAAAAATGCCTTCGCGACGCTGGCCGGTAATCACTTCATCGACGTCAGCAATATAGGTATAGGTATTCCAGGGTACATAGTTGATGCCGCCGCGTCCCAGACCTGCCAGGCCGGAAATCAGTACCAGCAGCGCGAAGTTGTCGTTCATGCCGGTGTACCACAATCCGGCATAGGAGAGGGCGCTGAGGCCAAACAGCACCACCACCATGCGATAGGCTGGCGCGGGACCAAGCCGAATACAGAGTGGAATCATCGCCATCACCGCAATAAACTGCATTACTGCCATGGTGCCCATCAGGTTTGAGGCAATTTGCGCACTTTGCATCAGCACAAACACCACATACCAGGTGAATACCGCGTTAAACACGTCCTGCGCGATGTAACCACCGAGATACATGCCGAGATGTTGGCGGAAAATACGAATACGCAGCGTAGAAGCCAGCTCGGTGTAAAGACGTTTTAGGCTTTGCATCAACGTTAGCCGTGATTTCTCCTGTTCCGCCCGGCGTGATTCTGCAGAGAAATCATCAGGATCGCGTTCCCAGGTAAACACCCATACCAGCGTCAGCACCAGCGCACAAATTACCGAGAACACCAGGCTGGCGTAGAAGAAGGAGATCGGATTCTCTTTGCCAAACCAGCCAATTAGCACGCCCGGCAAGAAAGCTGCCAGGATCGCCGAAAGCTGTGCCAGACCAATGCGTGCGCCGGAGAAACGGGTTTTCTGCTTAAAGTCATCGGTCATTTCCGGCACCAGCGTTTCGTATGGCACCAGAATCATGGTGTAGACCATATCGAACAGCAGATAAGTCAGCAGATACCACCAGAAGCTCATATCGCTGACCCACATCAGGCTATAGCTAAACACGCACGGGATACCGAGCAGGATAAAGAATTTGCGACGACCAAAGCGTTTGCCAAGCCAGGTCGATCCAAAGTTATCGGTCAAAAATCCCATCAGCGGGCTAACCACCGCATCCAGCACGCGGGCGGCAGCGAAAATAAACGTCGCCTGAATCGGCGATAGCCCACAAAAGGTGGTGTAGAAGTAGAGCAGCCAGGCGGCAGTTAGCGCCGTGGTGCCCGCCCCGAGGAAGTCCCCGGAACCATAGGCCAGATAGTGGCCCAGGCCAATCTTACGAGAGCGCATGGCAGGTTCTCCTTGAAATAGGCGGTAAACACGTCCCTCATCACTCCGTACAGCGTGATCGGATTGGATTGAAAATAGAGCGGCTTAAACCGGCAAACCTTCGCGATTTCGCAAGGTATTGCGCGGTGGTGGCAAAATCACAAAGAAAATGGCGAGATATCTCTAATTTATAAAACAGCGTTTCATTTTTGTGGTTAATGAAGTGTTAGAAATGCGAGTTGCAGCACAAGGCATGGCGAAGTGAAAAAGCGGTGTAAAGGCAGCCATTTAATGCAAGAAATGTGGTCCTGAGGTTGAAAGAAATGGAATTCCTCACGCATACTGCCTGACTGAACTCAGGCTTAAGGAAATGCACCATGGCTGAAGAAACCATTTTCAGTAAAATCATCCGTCGCGAAATTCCCGCTGACGTGGTTTATCAGGACGAACTGGTCACCGCCTTCCGCGATATCGCGCCCAAAGCGCCCACCCATATTCTGATCATCCCCAACGTACTGATTCCTACCGCCAACGATGTGCAGGCCGCTCATGAACAGGCGCTGGGCCGCATGATCACCGTAGCCGCGAAGATCGCGCGTGATGAAGGCATTGCCGAAGATGGCTATCGCCTGATCATGAACTGCAATAGTCATGGCGGGCAGGAGGTTTATCATATCCATATGCACCTGGTCGGCGGTCAGCCGCTGGGCCCGATGCTGGCTAGCTAACTCAGGCGGACCCGGTTATGCGTCAATGGCTGAGTGGCTTACTGTTGCTAACCCTTGCAGGTTGCAGCAGTGATAAGCCGATGATTAATACTTCGCAGTCGCTGGTTATGGAATCGGCGGTGCTGTCAGCAGGCATCATTACTGACTCTCCTAAGCTGACAGAGCAGGATGGCCAGCAGCGTGCCTTAAGCGTGCTGCAAAACCTGCGTGAAACGCCGGTAAAAGTGCACTATCGTTTCTATTGGTATGACGACAAAGGATTGGAAATCACGCCAGAAGAGCCGGCTCAGACACTTATTGTACCGGCGCATGGTAGCGTGGAAGTGGCCTCACAAATGGGTAATCCGACCGCCAGCAAGGTGCGTCTCTATCTTTATCTTTAAGGAGTAAGCTGTGATTCGCAGTGTAAAACGTTCGGGCGCATTGCTATTTGCGCTAATGCTTACCGGTTGCGTGGTGCAACAACAGACTCCGGCACCGGTTGAACCGACACAGCCGACCACACCCACTCAGCCGGTAGAACCGCCAACGCAGCCGGTGCCGCCGCCGCAAACCGTGCCGCAGCCGCCGAAGCTAAAAACCATCAACTGGGATGCCAGCGTGCAGCCGCTGGTTGGCAACATGGTGCAATCATCAGGGGTGAACCCTGGCAGCGTGCTGCTGGTGGATCGCATCAAGAACAGCACCAATGGTTCGCTGCAAACGGATAAAGCCACCGATGCCATTCAGAATGCGCTGGCTAACAACGGTAAATTCACGCTGATCACGCCGGAGCAGCTGGCGCAGGCCAAACAGACGCTGGGTTTATCGGCGGATGACAGCCTTAACTCGCGCAGTAAAGCGATTGGTCTGGCACGCAACGTGAATGCGCAGTATGTGTTGTACAGCAATGCGCAAGGCGATGTGAAAGCACCTACCCTGCAAATGCAGCTGATGCTGGTGCAAACCGGCGAAATTATCTGGTCAGGAAACGGTGTTGCTCAACCCTGATCCTCAGCTGCAAAAAATGATTCAGCAACAATGGCCGACGGCGCAAGCTGCCGGTCATTTTTTCGCGCTGCCGGGGCTCAGCGGGCAAAGCGTGCACGTGCAAACCCAGCAGGGCGATGTGCTGGCGCGTCGTGCGCCGCCGCAGCCGATTCCGTTTGTTGACCGCCAGCGCGAATATCGCGTGCTGCGGCAACTGCGGCACGCGCAGCTGGGACCGCAGCCGCTGGCGTGGCGCGCTCCGTGGCTGCTGCAAAGCTGGTTGCCGGGAGAAGTGCTGACGTCCTCACAATTCAATCAGCAGCGTGCAGCCGTGCTAGCGCTGCTGCATCGTTTGCATCAACAGCCGCTCACCGGCTATCGTTTGCGCCTGACACCGCTGCTGCAGCGTTACTGGCAGCTTTGCCAGCAGCGGCACTGGCGCTGGCAGCGGCGTCTGCAACGTTTGTTACAGCAGGGCGAGCCGCAGCCGTTGCGGCTGGCGCCGCTGCATATGGATGTACATGCCGGTAATCTTGTCGCTACACCTGATGGCTTACGTTTGATCGACTGGGAATATGCCGCTGACGGCGACGTGGCGCTGGAACTGGCAGCGGTATGTGCGGTAGATGGAGACACGCGATCGGCCTGGGTGAGCGGTTACGCCGAGCGCGCCCATCTTGATGAACAAACGCTGGCCCGACAGATGCAGCGCTGGCAGCCATGGCTGCAGCTGCTCATGGCGAGTTGGTATCAGCTGCGAGCCGAGCAGAGTCACGACGACACCTTACAACAGCTGGCGCAGGCCAGCTGGCACGACCTTTAACCTGGGATTTTAATCATGACCATAAACACGCCTGGACCGCTGATGCTCGACGTTGAGAGCTATGAGCTTGATGCCGAGGAACGTGAGATTCTGCAGCATCCGCTGGTAGGCGGGCTAATCCTGTTTGCCCGTAACTTCCACGATGTTGACCAACTGGCAGAGCTGGTGCGACAGATTCGCGCCGCTTCGCGTAATCGTTTGGTGGTGGCCGTGGATCAGGAAGGCGGCCGCGTGCAGCGTTTCCGCGACGGCTTTACTCAGTTACCGGCGATGCAATCTTTCGCTGCGCTGAACGATCTCAATAGCGCAGGTGAACTGGCACAGCAGGCAGGCTGGCAAATGGCGGCGGAGATGATCGCCATGGACATTGATATCAGCTTCGCGCCCGTGCTGGATATTGGTCACATCAGCGCGGCAATTGGCGATCGTTCATTCCATGAAGATCCTACTATCGCGCTGCAGGTGGCGCGTCGCTTTATCAACGGCATGCATGAAGCCGGCATGAAAACCACCGGCAAACACTTCCCCGGTCACGGCGCGGTCAGCGCCGACTCGCACAAAGAGACGCCGCGCGATAACCGCGATGCCGCCACGCTGCGTCAGCATGATATGGCCATCTTTAAGCAGTTGATTGACGAGCAGCTCCTCGATGCGGTGATGCCGGCGCACGTTATCTATACTGAGGTGGATCCGCTTCCTGCCAGCGGTTCGCCATACTGGCTGCAAAGCGTGCTGCGTAAAGAACTCAGCTTCAACGGCGTGATTTTCTCCGACGATTTGTCAATGGAAGGCGCCGCCGTCATGGGCAGCTACGCCGAGCGCGCGCAGCAGTCGCTGAATGCCGGTTGCGATATGATCCTGGTGTGCAATCAGCGCGCGGGCGCGGTAAGCGTGCTGGATAACTTGACGCCGATCGGGGCAGAGCGGGTAGCGCAGTTGTACCATCAGGGTCGTTTTACCCGTCAAAGCCTCTTGGCAAGCGAGCGCTGGCGGCAAAATCAGCGTCAGCTGAGCGCGTTGCAAGAGCGCTGGCTGGCGCACAAAGCTTCGGGCAGATAAGCGCCGCTGCCCGGATTTCATTCCACGCTGAGGATTATCATGATCATCTATCTGCACGGTTTTGATTCCAACAGTCCGGGCAACCATGAAAAGGTGCTGCAGCTGCAGTTTATTGACCCGGACGTCAGATTAGTCAGCTATAGCACCCGCCATCCCAAACACGACATGCAGTTTCTGTTGAAAGAGTGCGACAAGCTGTTGCAGCAGGGCGACGATGCGCATCCGCTGATTTGCGGAGTGGGCCTGGGTGGCTACTGGGCCGAACGCATTGGTTTTCTTTGCGGCATGCGGCAGGCGATTTTTAATCCTAATCTGTTTCCTTTCGAAAACATGGAGGGAAAAATCGACCGCCCGGAAGAGTATCTCGATATTGCCACCAAATGCGTCAGCGATTTTCGTGAAAAGAACCGTGAAAAGTGCCTGACTATCCTGTCGCGCCATGATGAAGCGTTGGACAATCAGCGCAGTGCGGCGCACTTGCAGCCGTTCTATGGAATTATCTGGGATGACGAAGCCAGCCATAAATTCAAAAATATTGCGCCGCATTTACAACGGATTAAAGCCTTCAAACTCCTCGCCTGAACCCCTGTGCGCCGTGTGATGCGGCGCAAAGAATGTGTAACATTCTGATAATGCAGTTGAAAGATTGATCCACATCAATTTTCTTATGTTATGTCTTCGACGCCGTGATATTCTGCCCCTAGCTCGCGATTTAACGTCGCCAACCCTATGTTTATTAAGGTTTTTATTAACCATTAATTAACTATTGGTTTACAACTTTGAGGGGGTCTTTGTTGACTATATCTATGGAAAAAATCGTTATCATCGGCGGTGGTGCTGGCGGCTTAGAGCTGGCAACGCAGCTCGGCCACAAGCTAGGACGTAACAAGAAAGCCGAGATTATTTTGGTCGATCGTAACCACAGTCATCTGTGGAAGCCGCTGCTGCATGAAGTGGCGACCGGTTCGATGGATGAAGGCATTGATGCGCTGAGCTATCTGGCGCACGCGCGCAATCACGGCTTCCAGTTCCAGCTGGGATCGCTGACGCAAATCAATCGTGAAAACAAAACCCTTGAGCTGGCCGAGATTCGTGATGCGGAAGGCGCACTGTTAGTGCCGCAGCGTGAGCTGGCCTACGATCGCCTGGTTATCGCACTGGGCAGCACCTCAAATGACTTCGGCACGCCGGGCGTAAAAGATCACTGCATCTTCCTTGATAACCCGCATCAGGCGCGTCGTTTCCATAACGAAATGCTCAATTTATTCCTGCGCTTTTCAGCTAGCGAAGGCAGTCTGGAAAAAGTGAACATCGCCATTGTCGGCGGCGGCGCTACCGGCGTGGAACTCTCTGCTGAACTGTATAATGCGGTGAAACAGCTGCACAGCTACGGCTATAAAGGCCTGGACAGCTCTTCGCTGAATGTCACACTGGTGGAAGCCGGTGAACGTATTCTGCCGGCGCTGCCACCGCGTATTTCTGCCGCGGCGCATCAGGAGCTGACTAAACTCGGCGTGCGCGTATTGACGCAAACCATGGTCACCAGCGCAACGGAAAAAGGGTTGAACACGAAAGGTGGCGAATTCATTGATGCCGATCTGATGGTGTGGGCGGCCGGTATTAAAGCCCCCGATTTCCTGAAGGAGATTGGCGGGCTGGAAACCAACCGCATCAATCAGCTGGTGGTGAAAGAGACGCTGCAAACCACGCTGGATGATGACATTTACGCCATCGGTGATTGTGCGTCCTGTGCGCTGCCGGGAGGCGGGTTTGTGCCGCCGCGCGCGCAGTCAGCGCACCAGATGGCTTCCCGCGCGCTGGAGAATATCCTCGCGCAGCGTAAAGGCAAGCCGCTGAAAGCCTATGTTTATAAAGATCATGGTTCGCTGGTATCCCTGTCGCGCTTCAGCACGGTGGGCAGTTTGATGGGCAACCTGATGCGCGGTTCGATGATGGTGGAAGGGCGCATTGCGCGTTTTGTCTACATTTCTCTGTATCGTATGCACCAGATTGCGCTCCACGGATACTTCAAAACCGGCTTGATGATGCTGGTGGGCAGCCTGAACCGTGTCCTGCGTCCGCGCCTCAAGCTGCACTGATGATTTCGGGCGGCGCAACGCCGCCTGAAGCGCCTTGCCCCGCCGTGACCCGCTGAAAAAGGTGCTTTCAGCTTAAGGTTACGGCGTTATTTCATCCGCTCTCAGAACTCTCCTAAAAGCTGGCCCTGATGGGTTTCCGCTGCGTTTCCTCCATTAATCTGATGTTGCAATTACGGGCCATCTGTAAAACTTATTACCAACAACACGGCGCGGCGCGCACGCCGGTTTTGCCTCGGCTACTCAGGATTTCGTAGCGGCGGGAATGCGCGGTAACAATCTTCAGGAGGACATTCCTGTGAATAAATCAATGTTAGCGGGTATCGGTATCGGCGTAGCAGCAGCGTTAGGTGTTGCCGCAGTCGCCAGCATGGATGTCTTCGACCGTGGTCCGCAATACGCACAAGTTTTGTCGGCGACGCCGATTAAAGAGAGCATCAAGCAGCCGCGACAAGAGTGCCGCAACGTGACGCTCACGCATCGTCGAGCCGTGCAGGATGAGAACCGCATTGCAGGTTCGGTACTGGGTGCGGTCGCAGGCGGCGTGTTAGGCCATCAGTTTGGTGGTGGACGCGGTCGTGATGTGGCGACAGTAGCGGGTGCGCTGGCCGGTGGTTACGGCGGTAATCAGGTGCAAGGTGCGTTGCAGGATCGCGATACCTACACCACCAACGAGCAGCGTTGCAAAACGGTATACGATAAACAGGAAAAAATGCTGGGTTATGACGTGACCTATAAAATAGGCGACCAGCAGGGCAAAATCCGCATGGAAAATGACCCTGGCACCCGCATTCCGCTCGACCGTAACGGTCAGCTGATCCTGAATTCGAATCAGGCCTAATTGGGCAAAGATACATCACAGCAGCTGTAATAATAAAAGCGCCGAAAGGCGCTTTTATTATTGGATTCATTGCGGTTTGCCGGGGGGCGCCATAAATGGCGCCCCTACAACCTCAAACCCGGTTTTTAGCCAGCTCGCTGACAAAACCTTGCACCCACTCCATGCGGATTTTACGGTCGGCCATATCGCGGGTGAACTTCAACCGCGTTGGGCCATCCAGCTTCCACTGCTTTGGATCCTTCTGCAGCAGCCCAATCAGCCAGCCTGGATCGACGTGGTTCTGCGGCGCGAATTCAAAGAAACCGCCTTTCTCGCTGGCTTCAATTTTACGAATACCTAATTCACGGGCCACCAGTCGCAGACCGGCAATGTCCAGCAAATTACGCGCCGCATCCGGCAGCTTGCCGAAGCGATCAATCATCTCGACCTTAAGTTCCGCCAGATCCTGCTCATCCGCCGCACTGGCCACGCGTTTATACAGTGACAAACGGGTGTTCACATCGGGGATAAAATCATCCGGCAGCAGGGCGGGCATGCGCAGTTCGATTTCGGTTTGATTGCTGGTGAGATCTTCCAGCGATGGCTCGCGACCCGCTTTCAACGCATCCACCGCGTTCTCCAGCAGCTCCATATACAGCGTGAAGCCGATGGTTTCCATCTGTCCGCTCTGATCTTCGCCGAGCAGTTCACCGGCACCGCGAATCTCCAGATCGTGTGTCGCCAGCGCGAAACCGGCGCCGAGATCTTCCAGCGAAGCGATGGCCTCAAGGCGTTTCTGCGCATCGGTGGTCATCGCTTTCGGATGCGGCGTCAGCAGCCACGCATACGCCTGATGATGCGATCGGCCAACGCGGCCACGCAGCTGATGCAGCTGCGCCAAACCAAAGTGGTCGGCGCGCTCGATGATGATGGTGTTGGCGCTTGGCACGTCGATGCCGGTTTCGATGATGGTGGTACACACCAGTACGTTAAAGCGCTGATGGTGGAAATCGTTCATCACCCGCTCCAGATCGCGCTCGCGCATCTGACCGTGGCCAATGGCGATACGCGCTTCCGGCACCAGCTCTGCCAGCCGCTGTGCTGCCTTTTCAATGTTCTCCACGTCATTGTAGAGGTAGTAAACCTGGCCGCCGCGCAGCACTTCGCGCAGGATCGCCTCGCGCACTACCAGGCTGTCATACTCGCGTACAAAGGTTTTCACCGCCATACGTCGTGCCGGCGGCGTGGCAATAATCGACAGATCGCGCATGCCGCTCATCGCCATGTTCAACGTTCGCGGAATCGGCGTGGCGGTGAGCGTCAGGATATCCACGTCGGCGCGCATCGCCTTAATACGCTCTTTATGGCGCACGCCAAAGCGGTGCTCTTCATCGACGATCAGCAGGCCGAGATCGTGCCATTTCAGATCGTTCGACAACAATTTATGGGTACCAATCAGAATATCGATTTTGCCTTCACGCGCCTGTTCCAGCACCTGACTTTGCTCTTTCGCGGTGCGGAAGCGCGACAGCATCTCAATGCGCACCGGCCAGTTGGCGAAACGATCGCGGAAGTTATCGTAGTGCTGCTGTGCCAGCAGCGTGGTCGGCACCAGCACGGCAACCTGTTTGGCATTTTCGACCGCGAGGAACGCGGCGCGCATCGCCACTTCGGTTTTACCAAAGCCCACGTCGCCGCACACCAGACGATCCATGGCCAGCGGCTGGCACATGTCGCTCAATACGGCATTGATGGCTTGGCCCTGATCCGGCGTGGTTTCAAACGGGAAGCCTTCGCAGAACAGCTGATATTGATCGCGATCGTGCTTAAAGGCGAAGCCGGTTTTGGCAGCGCGCTGAGCATAGATATCCAGCAACTCTGCCGCCACGTCGCGCACTTTTTCCGCGGCTTTCTGTCGCGCACGTGACCAGGCATCGCTGCCCAGCTTATGCAGCGGCGCATTCTCATCTGCGCCACCGGCATAGCGGCTAATTAAATGCAGCGACGAAACCGGCACGTACAGTTTGGCGTCGCCGGCATAGGAGAGCATCAGGTATTCCGCCACGATGCCGCCGGCTTCCAGCGTGGTGAGGCCGATATAGCGCCCAACGCCGTGCTCCAGATGCACCACCGGCTGGCCGGGATGCAGCTCGGCGAGGTTGCGGATCAATACGTCTGGATTGATGGTGCGGCGATTATCCTGGCGGCGGCGACTGACGCGCTCGCCGAGCAGATCGCTTTCGCAGATCAACGCCAGCTGGCGTTGGGTATCAATAAAGCCGCGCTCGCTGGCGCCGATCATCAGGCTGAGCGGCTGATCGACGGCTTGATCGAAGTGATCGATGGCGCGTGGACGCAGTTTGATACGCGTCAGCAGCTCTTGCAGACTTTCGCGGCGGCCTTCACTCTCCACCGAGAAAATCACCTGGCCGCTGAACTGCTCCAGGAACTGACGCAGGAGATCGAGCGGTGCTTTGGCCTGCGCCTGCACGGTTAATTCCGGCAGCGGCTGATAACCAAGGTTGGTATTGGCGGCTTTCTCCGACAGCGTCTCGCTGCTGAGCTGCATGCGCGGCCAGGCTTTCAGTTCACTGAGCAGCGCATCGGGGCGCAGCCACAGCGTCACCGGCTCCAGCAGCGGGCGCATCGGATCGATGCGGCGATTCTCGAAGCGCGCGTTGGCATCAAGCCAGAAGCGCTCGGCGCTCGCCAGTAAATCGCCGCTGTTGAGCAGCAGCGTATTGCCTGGCAAATAGCTGAACAGCGTCGGCAATTCCTGCTCGAAGAACAGCGGCTGCCAGTATTCAATACCGGCAGGCAGCGTGCCTTTGCTCACCTGCTGATAGACGTGCTCCGGTTCGCGGCGCACGTCAAAGGTTTCGCGCCAGCGGCTGCGGAACAGCTCGATGGCGGCTTTATCCGTCGGGAACTCATGTGCCGGTAGCAGGTTGATGGCGTTGACCGCTTCCAGCGTGCGCTGGGTATCAACATCAAACAGGCGCAGGCTATCGATTTCGTCATCAAAGAAGTCGATGCGGTAAGGCTGATCGCTGCCCATCGGGAACAGATCGAGCAGCGCACCGCGCGTGGCATATTCGCCATGCTCCATCACCTGATCGACATGGCGATAGCCGGCCTGCTCCAGCTGATCGCGCAGCGCATCGCGCGACAGCTTCTGCCCTTGCTGCATCACCAACGCATGACCGTGCAGGAAGCTGTGTGGACAGACGCGCTGCATCAGCGTGTTGACCGGCATAATCAGCATGCCGCGCGTTAAGTTCGGCAGCTGATAGAGCGTGGAGAGGCGAGCGGAGATAATGTCCTGATGCGGCGAGAAGCTGTCATAGGGCAGCGTTTCCCAGTCAGCGAGATGAGTAACCGGCAGATCGGTAAACTGACGAATCTCCTCCTGTAGACGCAGGGCAGATTGCATATCCGGGGTAATCATCAACACCGGACCGTTATGGCGTTCGGTGATGCTGGCACACTCAAGCGCCTGTGCGGCACCGACTAATTGGCCGAGCTGGCGATGGTCACCGGCTTTGACTGGCAGGGTATAACGACTCTGTTCCGACATGGGATCTCGACATTCTCTCCTTGGATTACAGGGCGTCATCATTCCATAATCCGCCCTGCGGATCATCTGTCGTTTCTGAGTTTCTGCCTGGTCGCCATAAATGACGACCCTACAAAAACGCGGAGGGTCGCCATTCATGGTGAAATAACGTAGGGTCGCCATTCATGGCGACCACAAATCACTTACTCGATTGCTGTGTGTAGTGCATCCGGGGGCGATCGACATTGGCCCATGACAGCTCTTTTTCCAGATGATAGCTGTGGTTGCCGTCATCCCATTTCACGTAATAGCCAGTGGGTGAATCGCCCTGTTCAAAAACGTTCACAATCTCCCCTCTGATCTCGCCCGATTTATGTTTAACGATGCTGCCTTTAGGAAATTTCAACATAGTCTGTACTCCCGCGCTGTGCGCTTACATCGGTACAATCGGTGCTTAATCTACTGCTTCATCACTAAGTCTACGCCAGCCCATGGGCAATAAATGTACAAATAACATCATTAATTTGTCGCAATTTTATGCATAGCCACCTGCTGGGACGGTTTTTGACACAACTTTGCCGGATACTCAGAGGGTTAGAGGTTTCATAAAACAGACGCCTCCTTTATCATCCCACTACTTATTTTCAGGCAACTGCCAAGACGGATCTCATGTATCAACCAGTCGCGTTATTCATCGGTTTACGCTACATGCGTGGACGTGCCTCAGACCGCTTTGGTCGCTTCGTCTCCTGGCTCTCTACCATTGGTATTACGCTCGGCGTGCTAGCGTTGGTTACCGTACTATCGGTGATGAACGGTTTTGAGCGCGAGCTGGAAGGCAACATTCTTGGCCTGATGCCGCAGGCGCTGGTCACCAGCGAGAAAGGCAGTATCAATCCGCAACAGCTAACGGCACAGGATCTCAAGCTGCAAGGCGTAACGCGCCTGGCGCCGCTCACGACGGCGGATGTGGTATTGCAGAGCGCACGTAACGTCTCAGTGGGCGTGATGCTGGGTATCAATCCTGATGAACAGGATCCGTTGACGCCGTTCCTCGTCAACACTCAGCAAAGCGTGCTGCAACCCGGACAGTATAACGTCATCCTCGGTGAACAGCTGGCAGCGCAGCTTGGCGTGAAGCGTGGCGATCAGCTGCGTTTGATGGTGCCTTCCGTCAGCCAGTTTACGCCAGTCGGTCGCTTGCCGAGCCAGCGTATTTTCACCGTAGCGGGCACCTACGCGGCGAACAGCGAAGTCGACGGCTATCAGATTCTGGTCAATCAGCAGGATGCATCACGCATAATGCGCTATCCGCTTGGCAACGTCACCGGCTGGCGTTTGTGGCTGGATAAGCCGCTGAACGTCGATGCGCTAAGCCAGCAAAAGCTGCCAGAAGGTCTGACGTGGAAAGACTGGCGCGAGCGCAAAGGCGATCTATTCCAGGCGGTGCGCATGGAGAAAAACATGATGGGGCTGCTGCTGAGTCTGATCATTGCGGTGGCCGCCTTCAATATCATCACGTCTCTGGGCCTGCTGATCATGGAGAAGCAGGGCGAAGTGGCGATTTTACAAACGTTGGGCTTAACTCGCCGTCAGATTGTGGCGGTATTTATGGTGCAGGGCGCCAGCGCCGGAATTATCGGCGCGCTGCTCGGCACTGGGCTCGGCGTGCTGCTGGCCAGCCAGCTGAATAATTTGATGCCGGTGATCGGCCTGTTCCTGGATGGCGCGGCGCTGCCGGTCGACATCAACGTGTTGCAGGTGATCACCATTGCGCAGGTTTCCATGGCCGTTGCGCTGCTTTCTACCCTTTATCCGTCGTGGCGCGCTGCCGCCGTTCAACCCGCTGAGGCTTTACGTTATGAGTAATACTCCTTTGTTGCAGTGTCGTGACCTGTGCAAACGCTATCAGGAAGGCAGCGTGCAGACCGATGTGCTGCGCAATGTGGCTTTCAGCCTGCAGCCGGGTGAACTGACGGCGATTGTCGGCAGCTCAGGTTCGGGTAAAAGTACCTTGCTGCACCTGTTGGGCGGCCTGGATGCGCCCACCTCGGGCGATGTGATTTTCGATGGTAAATCGCTGAATGCGATGTCATCCGCCGCTAAGGCAGAGCTGCGCAACCGCGAGCTGGGCTTTATCTATCAGTTCCACCACTTGCTGCCGGACTTTAGCGCACTGGAGAACGTGGCGATGCCGCTGCTGATTGGCAAAATCGGCAAGGCAGAAGCAGAATCCCGCGCGCGTGAAATGCTGGCGGCGGTAGGGCTGGATAAACGTGCCGCACATCGGCCTTCTGAGCTATCGGGCGGTGAACGTCAGCGCGTGGCGATTGCCCGCGCGCTGGTGAACCGTCCGCGTTTGGTGATGGCTGATGAACCCACCGGTAACCTTGATGCACGCAACGCCGACGCTATCTTCGAACTGCTGGGCGAGTTGAACGTGAAGCAGGGCACCGCCTTCCTGGTGGTGACGCACGATCTGCAGCTGGCGAAACGCCTGAGCCGCCAAATGGAGATGCGCGACGGCGAGCTGAGCGACCAACTGACGCTGGGAGTGATCTGATGGGTTCATCCTTATCCCTGCTGCTCGGGCTGCGTTTTAGCCGCGGTCGGCGGCGTGGTGGCATGGTCTCGCTGATCTCCATCATCTCTACCATCGGCATTGCGCTGGGCGTGGCGGTGCTGATCATCGGCCTGAGCGCGATGAACGGTTTCGAGCGAGAGTTAAACAACCGCATTTTGGCGGTGGTGCCGCACGGCGAAATCGAACCGGTTAATCAGCCGTTCCGCAACTGGCAGCCGATGATTGCGCCCATTGAACAGGTCTCGGGCATTGCCGCTGCGGCGCCGTATATTAATTTTACCGGGCTGATTGAGAGCGGTGCGAAGCTGCAGGCGCTGCAGGTGAAAGGCGTCGATCCGCAGCAGGAGTCACGGCTGAGCGCCTTGCCGAGCTTTGTCGCCGGCGATGCGTGGTCACAGTTTGCGGCCGGTAAACAGCAAATCATTCTCGGTGGCGGTATTGCTAAATCGCTTAACGTCAAACAGGGCGATTGGATCACCATCATGATCCCCAATAACGATGGCGACAATAAGCTGCTGCAGCCGAAACGTATTCGCCTGCAGGTTAGCGGCGTGCTGCAGCTCAGCGGTATGCTGGATCACAGCCTGGCGCTGGTGCCGCTGGCCGATGCGCAGAAATATCTGGATATGGGCGACAGCGTCAGCGGTATCGCGCTGAAGATGAATGACCCGTTCCAGGCGCAAAAGCTGGTGCGCGACGCCGGTGAAGTGACGCATTCGTACGTCTATATCAAGAGCTGGATTGAGACTTACGGCTACATGTACCGTGACATCCAGATGATTCGCGCCATTATGTATTTAGCCATGGTGCTAGTGATTGGTGTGGCGTGCTTCAACATCGTCTCAACGCTGGTGATGGCGGTAAAAGATAAAAGCAGCGACATCGCCGTGCTGCGCACGCTGGGCGCTAAAGATGGCCTGATTCGCGCCATCTTTATCTGGTACGGTTTGCTGGCGGGTCTGCTTGGCAGCGTCAGCGGCGTAGTGGTTGGCGTGCTGGTGGCACTCAATCTCACACCGGTAATGCGCGCGTTTGAGCACATTACCGGGCATCAGCTGCTGGCGGGCGATATCTACTTTATCGATTTCCTGCCGTCCGAGCTGCACTGGATTGATGTGATTTCGGTATTGGGCACTGCGATAGTGCTGAGTTTGATTGCCAGCTGGTATCCGGCACGGCGCGCCAGCCGTATCGATCCGGCCCGCGTGCTCAGCGGCCAGTAACGTCATCGCGCAGCCGCTTTAGCGGCTGCGCACATTTTCAGCGTCTGCCGCATGCAGCCGTCATACGCAGCCGCTATTATCGGGCAGATTAGCCCGAAAAATACCCGAAGCGCGGCGATCAACGCCGCAGATTAAGGAGCTTTTATGCGCATACCGCGCCGCCGCCTACGACTCGCCCGCGACAAAAAAAACCGCCGCAAAGTGCATCAGCGCTTTCGCCAGCGCATCTTCGAGCGCGATCGCAAAGCTGAACTCGCCGCGCATCCGCAGCCGCGCGTGGTGGTGCTGACCGGCGCAGGGATTTCCGCTGAGTCCGGCATTCGTACCTTCCGTGCGGCTGATGGCCTGTGGGAAGAGCATCGCGTCGAGGATGTCGCCACGCCGGAGGGTTTTCAGCGCGACCCGGCGCTGGTGCAGGCATTCTATAATGCGCGCCGCCGCCAGCTGCAGCAGTCGGAAATTCAGCCGAATGCCGCACACAAAGCGCTGGCGGAGCTGGAACAGGTGCTGGGCGATAACTTCCTGCTGGTGACGCAGAATATCGACAATCTGCACGAGCGTGCGGGCAGCCAGCGCGTGCTGCATATGCATGGCGAACTGCTGAAAGTGCGCTGCGTGCACAGTGGACAGGTGCTCGACTGGACGGGAGATCTCACCCCGGACGATCGCTGCACCTGCTGCCAGTTCCCGGCGATGCTGCGTCCGCATGTGGTGTGGTTCGGTGAAATGCCGCTGGGGATGGAAGAGATTTATCAGGCGATTGAACGGGCAAACCTGTTTATCGCGATTGGCACCTCAGGCCACGTTTATCCCGCCGCCGGTTTTGTCCATGAGGCGAAGCTGCAGGGCGCGCACACCGTGGAGCTGAATCTGGAACCCAGCCAGGTCGGCAACGAGTTTGCTGAGAGTAAATATGGATTAGCCAGTGAAGTGGTCCCGGAGTTTGTGCACACGTTTTTGCGTGGGTTGTATAAGTAAGAGCTGTGCGCGCTTTCCCTCATCCCAACCTTCTCCCGCCAGCGGGAGAAGGAGCTAAAAACAGCCCTCTCCCGCTGAAGGCGTGAGCTATTTTAGATCCCTCTCCCGCTTGCGGGAGAGGGCAGGGTGAGGGGAATCACGCAGAGGACTAACGTCCCGCCTTCAATTTCTGAAACAACGTCTCATACTGCACGCTGGCATCACCCACATCGTTCTGCCACTCGCCGTTCTTGATCACCGCCTCAGAAGGATAGAGCGAAGGATCGTTCGCCACTTCCTGCGGCAGTAGCTTCTTCGCCGCCAGGTTTGGCGTTGGATAACCAATGGTTTCAGCCACCTGCGCTGCCACTTCCGGACGCAGCAGGAAGTTAATCAGTTTCAGCGCACCTGCGCGGTTTTTCGCATTGGCCGGAATCGCCAGATTATCCATCCAGAAAATGCCCCCTTCCTGCGGCCAGATAATCTGTAGCGGCGTGCCGGCCTGGCGCGCAACGTAGGCTGATCCGTTCCAGATCATGCCCACATTCACTTCGCCTTCCATAAACGGATTGCCCGGATTATCGGAGTTGAAGGCCAGTACGTTCGGCATCAGCTTTTTCAACTCTTCATAGGCGGCTTCGATCTGTTGAGGATCGCGTGTATTACCGGAGTAGCCCAACTTGCGTAGTGCCATCTGGAACACTTCACGTGCATCGTCGGTCAGCAGCAGGCTCTGCTTGTACTCCGGCTTCCACAAATCGCCCCAGCGCGTAATGCTTTTGGCATCGATCTCATCAGTATTCACACCAATTGCCGTCGCGCCCCAGATATAGGGGATTGAGTAATCATTGTTGGGATCGAACGGTTTGTTCAGCAGGTTAGGATCGAGATTCTTAAAGTTGCTGAGCTGAGATTTATCAATCTTCTGCAGCATCCCCTCATTACGCATTTTGGCGACGAAGTACGTCGAAGGCACTACCAAATCGTAGGCGCCATCTTTCCAGGTTTTCAGCTTGGCATACATGCTCTCATTGGATTCGTAGGTGGAGTAAATCACCTTGATGCCGGTCTCTTTAGTGAACTGCTCCAGCAGTCCCGGCGGAACGTATTCCGTCCAGTTATAGAAGTAGAGCGTTTTACTGTCATCTGCCTGCGCGCCCTGCATGCCCAGTGCCAGCGCCCCAGCCGCTAGCCAGTGAGACCACTTTTTCATGGATAATCCTCTATTTAGTTTTATCACGGAGCAACAGCTGACTGAGCGCCACCAACAGTAGCGACAGCAGCAGCAAAATTGTCGCCAGCGCGTTCACTTCCGGTGACACGCCAACTTTAACCATCGAATAGATTTTTAGCGGTAAGATTTCAAAACTCGGGCCGGTGACGAACGAGGAGACCACTACATCGTCCATCGACAGCGTAAAGCTGAGGAGCCAACCCGCCGCGACCGCAGGCAGCGCCAGCGGCAGCAAAATTTTGCGCAAGATAGTGACTTCGCTGGCGCCGAGATCTTTTGCCGCCTCCAGCATACGCACATCAAATCCTTTCAGGCGCGAATAGACAGTGATCACCACAAACGGTAGACAAAAGGTGATGTGTGAGAACAGCAGCGACCAGAAACCAAGCGAAATGCCCAACAGCATAAACAGCACCAGCAGGGAAATCGCCATCACGATATCGGGCGACATCATCACCACAAACAGCATGCCGCTGACGAACGGTTTACCGCGGAAGCGATAACGATAGAGTGCAACAGCGGTTAGCGAGCCAATGATGGTTGCGCAGCTGGCCGACAGCACGCCCATCAGTAAGGAGTGCTGTGCGGCCTGAATCAGGCTGTCGTTATTCATCAACAGGCGATACCACTGAGTGCTGAAGCCCTGCCAGTTGATGCCAAACCGTGAGCTGTTAAAGGAGTTGACGATCAGAATAATGATCGGGATGTAAAACCAGGCGTAAATCATGGCCATGAAGCCGCCGCGTAGCCAGCGCGCCATCATTGCAGATCCACCTTGCTGTTTAGCATACGTGCCGCGCGCCAGTAGGCCAGCAGCATTAAACCCATTAACAGCGTCATCACGATACTGGTGGCCGCGCCAAACGGCCAATCGCGGATGTTGAGGAACTGGCTTTTTATGACGTTACCAATCAACAGGTTTTTCGCGCCGCCCATTAAATCGGAGACGAAGAACAGCCCCATCGCCGGGATAAACACCAGCAGGCAACCGGCGACAATCCCCGGCATGGTGAGTGGCAAAATAATGCGCAGGAACGTTTTCAGCTTGTTGGCACCGAGGTCACGTGCGGCTTCGAGGCAGGATTTGTCCAGCTTCTCGAGGCTTGAATAGAGCGGCAGCACCATAAACGGCAGCAGGATGTAAATCAGCCCGAGGATGACCGCTTCTGAGGTGTACATAATGCGGAAGGGTTTATCGATCACGCCGATCCACAGTAAAAACTCATTCAGCCAGCCGCGTGTGCTGAGAAAAATCTTCAGGCCGTAAATGCGGATCAGCGAGTTGGTCCAGAACGGGACAATCAGCAGGAACAGCATTAGCGCACGCAGGCGTGCCGGCAATTTGGTCAGGCACCAGGCGAACGGATAACCGAGCAGCAGGCAGCACAGCGTGGCGATAAATGCCATGTTCAGCGAGTGCAATAACACATCGGCGTAGAGTGGATCGAGCAGGCGCGTGTAGTTATTGAGGGTAAAGGCCATGCTGACAAAATGCGCATCGTCGCGCGTCAGGAAGCTGGTGACGAAAATCATCAGGTTGGGCAACAGCACAAACAGCGTCAGCCAGCTGACGTTCAGGGCGACAATCACTTTCTGTAGACGATTACGCATCCGTTTCATACGGCAGCACCACCTCCCAGTTCGGCACCCAGCTGACGGCCATTTTCTGGTTCAGCGAATGGTCAAAATCGGGATCGTCTTCGTTGAAAAATTCGCTCACCGTGAGCAGCTTACCGTTCTCCAGCTCAACGGTGGATTCCAGCGTCATGCCTTTATAGTTGCGTTCACGCACGTAGCCAACCAGATTGTCGCTGCGGCTGTCGTGATCGATCTCCTCCACGCGCAGATCTTCCGGGCGCAGCAGGACATGCAGCCGATCGCCGAGCTTCACCGCAAAATCACAGTGGAGGTCACATTCCCGGCCTTCAACCCGCGCGCGGATACTGGGGGCATTATCGCTGTTGAGCACCTCGGCATCGAACACGTTAATCTCGCCGATAAAGCGCGCGACAAACAGGTTGGCCGGTTCTTCATAGATTTCGCGCGGCGTGCCGTCCTGTTCAATGCGGCCATCGCGCATCACCACGATACGATCTGACATGGTCAGCGCTTCTTCCTGATCGTGGGTAACGAAAACAAACGTGATGCCGAGCTTGCGCTGCAGCGCTTTCAGCTCATTTTGCATCTGACGACGCAACTTATAATCCAGCGCTGAGAGCGACTCGTCCAGCAGCAGCACTTTCGGGCGGTTGACCACCGCGCGCGCAATCGCCACGCGCTGCTGCTGCCCGCCTGAGAGCTGATGCGGACGGCGATCGGCAAAGCTCTCCAGCTGCACCATCGCCAGCGCATCGTTGACGCGTGTGGTGATCTCGGCCGCCGGGGTTTTCTGCATGCGCAGGCCAAAAGCCACGTTTTCAAACACCGACATGTGTGGAAACAGCGCATAGCTCTGAAACACGGTGTTGATATGGCGATGTTCAGCCGGCAAATCGGTGATGTCGTTATCATCAAGGATGATGCGACCGTGGTCGGCCTCTTCCAGCCCGGCTATCAGGCGCAAGATGGTGGTTTTTCCGCAGCCGGAGGGGCCGAGCAGCGTGATAAATTCGCCGTGACGGATGGTCAGGTCGAAGTCAGAGATGATGGTTTTGCCATCGAAAGCTTTACTGATGCCAGAAAGCGTAACCAGCGCGAGATCGCGTGTTTGCGTCATTTTAGTCACTCAGTCTGATGGTGAATCAGGTTACAGCATAGCCGCTGAAGACGACATGCCGTGATGAAGGGCGCGATAATACCGCAAAAATGCGTCAGCGCCATGTTTTGCCACGGATTTACCTTGAAAACGCTGAAAAATGCCGGAGTATGCGTATCGGATATGTCGAACAGGCGACAGTGTGCAAATTTTCAGCGCAAAAGACGTTGAGAGAGCTAACCTGAAGGATAATGATTTGACGCAACATGGTGGTCTTAAGCCGCCATGATAATGATGCAGGTTCTTTAGAGGGATGACAAATGGATCAATTACTTGAGCGTTTTCTCAGTTATGTGGCAGTAGAAACTCAGTCAAAACCTCAGGCGCGTCAGGTGCCCAGCAGTGAAGGGCAGTGGATCCTGGCACGTCAATTACAGGAAGAGCTGATTGCACTTGGATTTGTTGATGTTTCATTGAGTGACCACTGCTGCGTTATGGGCACGCTGCCGGCCAACGTCGACTGGGCTACCCCGGTGATCGGCTTTATTTCGCATATGGATACCTCACCGGATTTCACAGCCAAAAACGTTAATCCACAGATTATTGAAAACTATCGCGGTGGCGACATTGCTTTAGGCATCGGCGATGAAGTTCTGTCGCCGGTGATGTTCCCAATCCTGCATAAACTGGTGGGTCATACGCTGATCACCACCGACGGTAAAACCCTGCTTGGGGCGGATGACAAAGCCGGCATCGCCGAGATCATGACGGCGATGGCGCGCCTGGCGAACAGTGATATTCCGCACGGCGCGATCCGTGTGGCGTTTACCCCTGATGAAGAGATCGGCCGCGGTGCTTCGCACTTCGATGTTGAAGGTTTTGCCGCCGATTGGGCCTATACCGTTGACGGTAGCGATCTCGGAGAATTCGAGTTCGAGAACTTTAACGCGGCGACCGCGATGGTGAAAATCACCGGTAATAACGTGCATCCGGGCAGCGCTAAAAATGTGATGGTCAATGCGCTGGATCTGGCGATGCGTTTCCACGCGGAGCTACCGCCAAAGGAGAAGCCGCAATATACCGATGGCTACGAAGGCTTTTTCCATTTGCATACCATTAAAGGCACGGTTGAGCATGCCGAGTTGATGTATCTGATTCGTGATTTCGATGCGGATAGCTATGACAAACGCAAGCAGCTGCTGGAAGAGATCGGACAGCGCGTCAGCAAAGGGTTGCAAAGCGAGTGTTCGGTGAAAGTGGAAATTACCGACAGCTATCGCAATATGCGCGAGAAGGTTGAACCGCATCCGCATATCATTGAGTTAGCGCTCCAGGCAATGCGCGATTGCGGCATTGAACCAAACGTCAAACCGATTCGCGGCGGCACCGACGGCTCTGCACTGTCGTGGAAAGGTCTGCCATGCCCGAATCTGTTCACCGGCGGCTATAACTATCACGGCAAGCACGAGTTCGCTTCGCTTAATGTCATGGCGCAGTCGGTAGAAGTGATTGTGCGTTTGGCTGAGCTGGCGGGGCAGAAGAAAGGGTAGCAACAGGATGCGCATAAATGCGCATCCTATAACATTGTACGGTCGCCATTCATGGCGACCGTAACACCAACTTATTCGCCGAAGAACCAATATCCGCTATTCACCAGCGCAGCCAGCTGCGCCAGCATTGAGGGATCGTCCAGCGCATCGCCAAAATCTTCCAGCGTCAGCACATGATGATGTGCCAGTGCCGCCAGCACTTGCGGATGGGTGCAGCTGATCGATTCGCCGTTTACGAACACGGTATCGCCCAAGGTTAATACGCGCAGGCCACCAAGACGCGTCAGCGCGTCGCCCTGTTGCAACGCATCATAGATTTCATCCGGCTGATAAGGCGGTTCCGGCGGTGCGATATCCAGCTCGTGACGCGATTGGGAAATAAACTCGCCAAACCACTGGTTAAACTGCTCCGGCTGATTAATGACATCAATCATCACTTTGCGGATGCCTTCCAGCTCTGACGGCAAGATTTGCGATGGGCAATCACGCGATGGCACATCCGGATCGCTATAGCGATAGCTACCCAACTCGTTGGCCAGCATATGATCGGCAAAGCCGCTGATCAGCTCGCGACCATTTGGCGCGCGGAAGCCCACCGAATAGTTGATAGCATTTTCCAGCGAGTAGCCTTCATGTGGGAATCCAGGCGGAATATAGAGAATATCGCCGGGCTCCATCTCTTCATCAATGATGGCGTCAAACGGTTCAACCTGCAGCAGATCCGGGTGCGGACAGTGCTGTTTCAACGGCACTTTCTCACCTACGCGCCAGCGACGGCGACCGGTACCCTGAATAATAAACACGTCATACTGGTCGAAATGCGGGCCAACGCCGCCGCCGGGCACGGCAAAGGAGATCATCAGATCGTCAACGCGCCAGTCAGGCAAAAAACGGAACGGGCGCATCAGCGCGGCAGAAGGTTCATGCCAGTGGTTTACCGCCTGTACCAGCAGTGACCAATTGCTCTCACCAAGATGATCGTAGCTTTCAAACGGGCCATGACTGACTTGCCATTTGCCATTGTTATGGCTAACAAGGCGGCTATCCACCTCATTTTCCATCGCCAAACCGGCCAGCTCATCAGGAGAAATAGGATCTACGAAGTTTTTGAAACCCCGCTTGAGCACTACCGGGCGTTTCTGCCAGTAGCGCTGAATAAAATCGGGCCAGTTGATGTCGAGCTGATAGTCCATACGAGGATTCCGTTTGCGGCAAAGAATGAAGGCAAGTATAACAGTCTGCGTCCCTTTCTACTCGCGGTGATGCTCACCTTCCTGACGTTGAAAAATCACTTCCATGCGTGCGCCGCCGAGCGGGCTGGTGGTGGCAATCACCTGACCTGCATACTGTTCGAGGATATCGCGTACCACGGCTAAACCTAACCCCTGGCCGGGACGCAGGGTATCGGCGCGCTGACCGCGCACGAAAATCAGATCGCGTTTGCTTTCCGGAATGCCAGGGCCATCATCGTCGATAAACAGATGCAGCGCTTTATCAGTTTGGCGGGCGGTGACTTCAATAAATTCCAGGCAATATTTGCAGGCGTTATCCAGCACGTTGCCCAGTACTTCCATAAAATCGTTTTGATCGCCGATAAAGGTCAGCTCAGGTGAAATGTCCAGGGTGATCTCCACGCCTTTACGCTGATACACCTTATTCAACGCCGAACACAGGCTATCGAGCAATGCCGATACCGAATGCACATCGCGCTGCAACGGATTGTGGTCGGCCTGCATGCTGGCACGATGCAGGTAATAACCAATTTGCTGCGAGATACGGCTGATCTGTTCCAGCATCACCGGCTCGGCTTGTTCCACCGTCAGCTCTTTGCCGCTGCGTAACGAACGCAGCGTACTTTGCAGCACCGCTAACGGGGTTTTCAGGCTGTGCGTCACGTCCGAAAGCGTGGTGCGATAGCGCGTATAGCGCTGGCGTTCATTGGTCAGCAGCAGGTTGAGATTTCGCACCAGGCTCCGCAATTCCAGCGGCGGGTTATCATCAAGATTTTCGCGGTGGCCCGTTTCCAGCTCGCGCACCTGCGAGGTGAGATCGCCAATCGGCCGCAAACTCCAGTGCGCCGCCAGCCACAGCAGGGGAATGACCAACAGCAGATTGGCGGCCAGCACATAGCTAAACCACGACCACACCACATCGGAATGCTGCAGTTCCTGCGGGATTGAATCGACAACCACGATCGTCAGCGCGGGTAAATTGGTGGTGGCATCGTAGCGATTCACCGCCACCGAGTGCGTAAAGGTGTCGTTGCTGTCACTGTCCAGCGCGTGCAGTCGCTCTTTTGCTAGTGGGTTATTGCCCATCGCCGCCATGCTGGTGCTGTTGTTGGTATCGATTTCGTAAAAGTCAGGCTTAAGCAGCCACTCGCGGCGAATCTTTTTACGAATATCAGGCACATCGCGCTGTTGCCACAGCAACTTGCCATGCTCATCGTAAATAAACACCAGCGTAGGGAAGTTGAGCGTCATACGCTCAGGCTGGCCGATGGTGAGTTTATTGTCTTGCCACTGTGCCAGCGTGAAGAACAGATTGCTCTCGCCACGCATCACGCGATAGGTGTTTTTATCGAAGCTGACAACATAGCCCACCACCGCCACCATGCCGTAAGAGAGCGATAAAAACAGGACAATCGCGGCGGTTGCCAGCAGAAAGCGAGCACGCAGCGAGAAGGGGCGAAAGCGCTGGAACCACGTCATAAATTAGAGATCAAAGCGATAACCCTGGCCGCGCACGGTGTTAATCACTTCGGTCGGATAGAGGGAAAGAATTTTTTTACGCAGACGTCCCATCAATACATCAATGGTATGGCTTTCGCGCAGTTCGGCATCCGGATAAAGCTGCAGCATTAGGGAATCTTTACTTACCACTTTACCGGCATTGCGAATCAAGGTTTCAACGATGGTGTATTCAAACGCGGTCAGTTTGACCGGCTCATCCTGCACAGTCAGCTCGCGGCGTGATAAATCCACCTGGAATGGCGGCATGGAGATGATTTGTGAAGCATGTCCGCTGTTGCGACGCATCAGCGCCTGCAAGCGAGCAGCCACTTCTTCAATATGGAACGGCTTGGTGACATAGTCATCGGCACCGGCTTCCAGCGCTTCGACTTTCGCCTGCCAGCCTTCACGGGCGGTTAATACCAGAATAGGTTGGCGGACGGCATCGCTTCGCCAGCGACGAATCAACGACATGCCATCTTCGTCGGGTAAACCCAGATCGACCAGGGCGATATCAGGGATATGCTCTTGCAGGAAATAGTCAGCTTCTTTGGCATCTTCTGCGGCATCGACCTGATGGCCCATTTCACGCAGTTGCACGGCGAGATGATGGCGCAGCAGTGCGTTATCTTCCACAACCAGAACACGCATAGTATTTCCTTAGCTTCCGACTCAATAATGATGGAGAAAAGTATATGCGAAGCCAGCTAAACAAGAGATCAACGTTTGTTAATAGAGGCGTGCCCAGCATTGAACACGCCTGTTGTTGAGATTTACTGCAAATCATCAACCATCTGAATCGCACGGCCAAGGTAGTTGGCTGGCGTCATCTGCTTCAGACGCACTTTCTCCTCTTCCGGCAGCGCCAGGCTATCAATGAAGGCCTGCATACCGGCGGCATCAACGCGTTTACCGCGCGTCAGCTCTTTCAGCTTTTCGTACGGTTTTTCGATGCCGTAACGACGCATCACGGTTTGAATCGGCTCAGCCAGCACTTCCCAGTTGTGATCCAGCTCATCCAATAGACGATCGCGGTTCACTTCCAGTTTAGAGATGCCTTTCAGCGTAGCTTGATAGGCGATCAGTGCATAACCGATGCCAACGCCCAGGTTACGCAGCACGGTAGAATCGGTGAGGTCACGCTGCCAGCGGGAAACCGGCAGTTTGCTGGCCAGATGCTGCATCATCGCGTTGGCCAATCCGAGGTTGCCCTCGGAATTTTCGAAGTCAATCGGGTTCACTTTGTGCGGCATGGTTGATGAACCGATTTCACCAGCGATAGTTTTCTGCTTGAAGTGATTCAGCGCAACGTAGCCCCAGATATCACGATCAAAGTCGATGAGAATGGTGTTGAAACGCGCGATGCAATCGAACAGTTCTGCAATATAGTCGTGCGGTTCAATCTGCGTGGTGTACGGGTTCCACGTGATGCCCAGCGACGTGACAAACTGCTCGCTAAGCTGATGCCAATCAACTTCCGGATAGGCAGAGATATGAGCGTTATAGTTGCCGACGGCACCGTTGATTTTGCCCAGCACTTCAATTTTGCTCAGCTGACGCAGCTGGCGTTCCAGACGGTACGCCACGTTTGCCATCTCTTTACCCATGGTCGACGGTGTAGCCGGCTGGCCGTGGGTACGCGACAGCAGCGGAATGTCGCGATATTCGTGCGCCAGGCCTTTTACGGCATCGATGAGTTTATTCCAGAACGGCACAATCACATCGCGACGTGCCGTTTCCAGCATCAGCGCATGCGAGAGGTTATTAATATCTTCAGAAGTACAGGCGAAGTGGATGAATTCAGACACCGCATGCAGCGCGGGCACATCGGCCACTTTCTCTTTCAGGAAATACTCCACGGCTTTTACGTCGTGGTTGGTGGTGCGCTCGATGGTTTTGATGCGTGCGGCGTCTTCTTCGCTGAAATTGGCGACAATAGCATCAAGGAAAGCGTTTGCGTCGGCATCAAATGCAGGAACTTCCTTGATCTCTACAGTCGTGGCCAGTTTTTGTAACCAGCGAACCTCAACCTCAACGCGGAATTTCAGCAATCCAAACTCGCTGAAAATGGCGCGCAGTGGGCTGACTTTATCGCCGTAACGACCATCGACAGGTGAAACGGCGGTCAGAGAGGATAATTCCATCAGTGCAACTCCTGAATCGTTTAACAATGATGCCGGGGCAGCGCTTAATACGCCGGGCCCAGGCGGGATAAAATGGTTTTCGCTTCACCCAGCAATCGCTGGCGCGAGAACATCAGCTGCAGGCGGCCACCGCCAACCTGCTGCCACAATACTGCAGAGCGAATACCGGCCAGCAATGCGGCGCGCACTTTACTCTGCACTTGAGAATTCTGTAATACCTGCGGCGATCCGGTTACCTGAATGCGCGGCCCTAATGGGCTAATCACATCCACGTAAATCCCAGCCATGGCGCTGGCGATGGTATCGGACTCCAGCTCATAATGCGCCAGCTGACGATCAAGCTGGCCGATACGCTGTGCCAGCGTATTCAACGCGCTTTTGTTGCCGTGAAGCTTGCGCTCCAGCACCATCATACTCAGGGTGTAGCGCGTCAATTCCGCACCCGCGCCCTGGCGGCTGCTGCTGTTCAGCACCGCCATCAGGGTTTCTAACCCCAATTTCAAATTGGCTTCGTCATTGCCATATACCGCCAGCGTCGAACCGGGGTTGAGATCGAGCAGACTGCGCAGCGACACGTTCAATGCATGGGTGTTGCATTGCCCCTGATGCGCAAGCTGTTGCACTACATGTGCGGCCTGGCAAACGCCGGCCAACGCCAGCGTAATCTCATAATAGTTCTTAGCCACGCTTAACTCCTGTCATCGCGTCGGACAGCCCCGACCTTAGGCTTCTGCCAAAGGCAGGCGTTGTTCGATAATACCGCCACCAAGGCACACTTCGCCGAGATAGAACACGGCAGATTGGCCAGGCGTGACGGCCGCAACCGGCTCGTCAAATCGGACTTCAATGCGGTCTTCGCCGTGCGGAATGATTTCGCAGGGAATATCGGTTTGACGATAGCGGGTTTTTACCGTGCAGCGTAGCGGGGCCGCGATAGGCTGACGATTGACCCAATGCAGCTGCTGGGCAATCAAGCCGACCGACATCAGGCGCGGATGGTCGCCACCTTGCGCCACGATCAGGCGATTGCGCGCCACATCTTTGTCGACCACATACCAGGGATCGTCGTTGCTCTCTTTACGACCACCGATACCCAAGCCTTTACGCTGGCCGAGCGTGTGATACATCAGGCCCTGATGTTCACCAACGATTTCGCCGTCAACGGTTTCAATCTCACCCGGCTGGGCTGGCAGATAGCGGCCAAGGAAATCGCGGAATTTGCGCTCGCCGATAAAGCAGATGCCGGTGGAGTCTTTTTTCTTCGCCGTGATGAGATCGAGCTGCTCAGCGATGCGGCGTACTTCCGGTTTCTCCAGTTCGCCAACCGGAAACAGACTTTGTGCGATCTGCTGGTGGCTCAGGGTATAGAGGAAGTAGCTCTGATCTTTATTGCCGTCGAGGCCGCGCAGCAGGTGACTCTGACCGTCAACATCCTGACGGCGCACATAGTGGCCAGTGGCGATGAAGTCTGCGCCGAGATCGTCTGCCGCGAATTCGAGAAAAGCTTTGAACTTGATCTCTTTGTTGCACAGGATGTCAGGATTCGGCGTGCGTCCCGCTTTGTACTCTTCCAGGAAGTGTTCGAACACGTTGTCCCAGTATTCAGCGGCGAAGTTAATTTTGTGCAGTTTGATGCCGAGTTTGTCACACACGGCTTGTGCGTCAGCCAGATCATCGGCGGCGGTGCAATACTCCTCGCCGTCGTCTTCCTCCCAGTTCTTCATGAACAGGCCTTCCACCTGATAGCCCTGCTGTTGCAGTAACCAGGCGGAAACGGAAGAATCGACGCCGCCGGACATCCCGACGATCACTTTTTTCTGGCTGTTGTCAGACATGACGCACTCTTAAATTACGATAAAAACAGGCGGCGCATTCTATCATGCAGAAGCGGGGCGCGCACCCTCATGAAACGGCCACTGGAACGGCGCGACCAGTTGCAGCGGATAACGCGCGCCTTGTTGCCACAGTCGTACGCTCTCTGCCACCAACGGCGACCGCAGGCGATTGGCCGTCAGAATCTGCTCTGGCGGCAGCCACCAGCAGCAATCGATGTCGCGATCGTGCGGTGAGGTTTCCACTTTTTCCGCCAGATCGAGGCCAAACAGGAAACGCACAAAAGGTGTATCGTCCGGCGCAATCCACTGCTGCACGCCGAGAAAATAGTCGGGTTGGGCATCAATGCCCGTCTCTTCAAACAGTTCGCGCTGCGCTGCTTCGAGCAGGGTTTCATCGGCTTCAAGATGACCCGCTGGCTGGTTCCAGGTAATACGGCCGTGTACGCGCTCTTCTACCACCAGTAAATGTCCCTGGGCCTGCACAATACAAGCGACCGTTACATGAGGTTTAAACATCCTTCCTCCAAAATTGTTAACTAAAAGTTATTAAACGGCGGCGCTGATATCGCGCCATTCGCCCGGTGATAAATCGCCTAACTGATGCTCACCCATCGCAAAGCGAATCAGGCGTAACGTAGGGAAACCAATGTGCGCGGTCATACGACGTACCTGCCGATTGCGCCCTTCAAATAACGTGATTTTCAGCCAGCTAGTGGGGATGGCTTTGCGCTCACGAATCGGCGGCTGGCGCGGCCACAGCCACGCAGGCTCGGTCACAAACTCAATTCCCGCCGGTAAGGTTGGACCATCATTCAGCGTCACGCCGTGACGTAATAGGGATAAATCTGATTCCTGCGGCGCACCTTCAACCTGCACAAAATAGATCTTCCCGGTGCGCTTGCCGGGCTGCGTCAGCTGGGCCTGCAGCGCGCCATCGTTGGTTAAAATCATCAACCCTTCACTGTCGCGATCGAGGCGGCCCGCGGCATAAACGTCACTTACCGGCACAAAATCTTTCAGCGTGCGGCGTCCAGCCTCATCGCTGAATTGCGGTAAAACATCGAAAGGTTTGTTAAAGAGTATGACGCGTCTTGGGCCTTTCGGGCGGGTATCTCGGCGCACAGGCTTACGCGTTGGGGCGTTAGCACGCTTATCCTGGTGAATTCGTTGAGAAGTTTTTCGCATGGGCTTTGCAGTCGGAAACATTCGGCGCATTATAGCGCGAAACTACGGTGATTGGCGTAGCGGAAATAATCAAGTAGTATTGACCCGCATCTTACAAATCATTAACAAAAAATCGCTCGAAGGAGAGGTTGATGGAAAGCAAAGTAGTTGTTCCGGCGGAAGGTCAAAAAATCACCCTGGATCAGGGAAAACTGAATGTTCCGAATAACCCGATTATTCCTTACATTGAAGGTGACGGTATCGGCGTTGATGTTTCCCCGGTAATGTTGAAAGTGGTTGATGCCGCTGTGAAGAAAGCCTACAACGGCGAGCGAAAAATTTCCTGGATGGAAATTTACACCGGCGAAAAATCAGTAGAACTCTACGGCCAGGACGTCTGGCTGCCGCAAGAAACCCTCGATTTAATCAAAGAGTACCGCGTTGCCATTAAAGGCCCGCTGACTACCCCAGTTGGTGGCGGTATTCGTTCCCTTAACGTTGCGCTGCGCCAGGAGCTGGATCTGTACGTATGTCTGCGTCCGGTTCGCTACTACAAAGGCACACCAAGCCCGGTTAAGCGTCCAGAAGATACCGATATGGTGATCTTCCGTGAAAACTCAGAAGATATCTATGCAGGTATCGAGTGGAAAGCGGGCACGCCTGAAGCCGATAAAGTGATCAAGTTCCTGCGTGAAGAGATGGGCGTGAAGAAAATTCGCTTCCCAGAGCAGTGCGGTATCGGCGTTAAGCCTTGCTCGGAAGAGGGTACCAAACGTCTGGTGCGCGCAGCGGTAGAGTACACCATCACCAACGATCGTGATTCTCTGACGCTGGTTCACAAAGGCAACATCATGAAGTTCACCGAAGGTTCTTTCAAAGACTGGGGCTACCAGTTAGTGAAAGAAGAGTTCGGCGGCGAGCTGATCGATGGCGGCCCGTGGATGAAGTTTAAGAACCCAAACACCGGTAAAGAGATCATTGTTAAAGACGTGATCGCCGATGCCTTCCTGCAGCAGATCCTGCTGCGTCCGGCTGAATACGACGTTATCGCCTGTATGAACCTGAACGGCGACTACATCTCTGATGCCCTGGCGGCACAGGTTGGCGGTATCGGTATCGCACCGGGCGCAAACATCGGTGACGAATGCGCGCTGTTCGAAGCGACGCACGGTACAGCACCTAAGTATGCTGGTCAGGACAAAGTGAACCCAGGTTCAGTGATTCTGTCAGCAGAAATGATGCTGCGTCATCTGGAGTGGTTCGAAGCGGCTGACCTGATCGTGAAAGGTGTTGAAGGCGCTATCGCTAACAAAACCGTGACTTACGATTTCGAACGTCTGATGGACGGCGCTAAGCTGCTGAAATGTTCAGAGTTTGGTGACGCAATCATCAATAACATGTAATTTGCCTGACGGCAGAAAACATAACGGGAGCCAGTGGCTCCCGTTTTTTATTCACGTGTTATGAGTTTGCGAAATTATAAAATTTTTTCTGATAAATAATGGGTTTTGTTAATACTTACTTTTTCTTCTTTAATAAAAAATCACTCACGATAAATGCCACGACAAGATATACAGCTGATGAAATTAACGCATATTCTGGCCAGCAGCGGGCAGCAATAACGGCAAAAATAACGGCAGTTAGTATGGGCAGGCGAACGCCAAATAATTCCCATATGAAGTCCTGAAGCCAGGCTTTATAGGTTTTTTTCATGATGCAACGTTTAGAATAATAGAGACTCTATCTCCTGCTTTTTGACCGGTAAAAACATCAAAAACTTCCTCAATATGAATTTCTATCAGCACGTTATTGATCATATCCCCCACAGCTTTGCTGTTTATCCTGACAACAGGGAGCCAATGGCTCCCGTGATGTTTATATCATCCAGTCTGCTGCTCATCTGAATTTGTCGTCTGCGCACGCGCTTGCGACAGCCGCCAGAAATCGCTACCGCCTGGATGTTGGTACATTCGCAATGAAAACTGACCGATAATCGCATAGATATACTCGAAAATGGCCGATTGTGAATTCTCGTAGTCAACCCATAGCACCGATGAGGTAAAGCAGTACACCTCCACCGGCAGGCCTTCAGGTGAAGGTTTCATCGCTCGCACTACGATATACATATCTTTTTTAATATCGTCGCGCTGCGACAGCCACGCCGTCAGGTATTTGCGAAAAACAGTTAAATTGGTGATGCCGTTTTCCGCAAACCAGCGCTCATTGACCGCATTCGTATCGCGCCCATCCATCAGCGCGGAAAGCTGTTCACTGACGCCGCGAATCTGGCTCATCTGCTGCACCATGTCGTGATCGAGAAAACGGATCGACATCTGATCGAGATGGAAGCTGCGCATAATGCGGCGCGCACCCGATGAGAACATCGCTTGCCAATTGGTATAGGTTTCTGTGAGGAAGTTTTTAGTTGGGATGCGCGACAGCGTGTTGTCCCAGTTGCGGATCGTAATAGTATGCAGCGCAATATCGATCACTTCGCCGCTGATCCCGTTATCGGGCATTTCAATCCAGTCACCCAGCTGCAGCACGTCATTTGATGACACCTGAATATTTGCTACCAATGACATTAGCGTATGCTGGAACACCAACATTAATACCGCAGCCACCGCACCCAAACTGGAAATGATAATCACCGGTGATTTATTCGACATAATCGCCAAAATCATGATCGCCGAAATAATGTGCACCAGAATTTTACCGATCTGAATATAGCCTTTGATCGAGTGATTCTTACGTTTGGCTTTTTTCGAGTAGGAGTTATTAACAATCTCCAGCACTTCGGTAAAGAACAGCGATAAATACACGAAGAACAGAATGCCGCAGATGGTCTTGATCGCGATTAACAGATGTTCGGGCAAATCCGGCATAAACTGCAGCAGATAATAGACCGTAATCACTGGAATGAAATTGGAGAGCTTTTCAGATAAGCGGACATCTTTATCGAGCGGCACTTCATTCTTGTGCGCGCTGAAGAACACCTTTCTGACCACTTTAACGATAAAGAATTTGCAGATTAGATGGGCGATCATGCCAGCGACCATCAGGATTAGCAGGCTAAAAGCGGCAGACAATACCGTATTGCCCTCAATAAAATTTTGGATATTACTTAAAAAAGTCATTTCAACCACATACCGGACAGTGTTGAGGAGAATTCAAACATAATTGGCGTCAAGGGCGATATGCGACGCGTGCGTAATACGCTACCTGACTGCGGGTTTACAATCCCTTTCCTGGAAGTTTGAAACAGCTAGCATTTAAACATTAACGGTAGTGTGCGTTATCTCATAAACCGCTATCTTCATCGCATTCGTGAGAGGAGGTGGTATGCAAGGTGTCATTAAGTTCGTCAAAGGTTGGCTGCTGTTTTCGCTGCTGTGGGGCATTTTTATGTGGTTTGTCTCCTGGCAAGCGCAGGGTAAAGAGATGGGCATGGTGATCGTGATGAGCTTATATGCGGGATTAATTTATCAGGCGTTAATGACCATGGTGGCGCGCTATAAAGCACGACGTGCACAGATCTGATGAGAAATGAAGCCTGATGAGTAACGGGGCCCTGGAGGCCCCGTTTTGACGGATTATTTCCGTCCGAGCAGGAAACCGACAATCACGCCAATGCTGGCTGCCACGGCCAGGCCGGTTGCTGGATTATCACGCACCGATTTCACCACGCAATCCGCTGCATCCTGAACCGCATAGCTGGCCTGAGAGGGATAACGGCGCGCTGCGCCTTTCGCTTGCTGACGGCGTGAACCGGTGACTTCGCCAAATTTTTCCTGAACGGCACCCGCCGCTTCGTTCAATTTTGCTTCCGCTTTATCGCTCATGTTAACTCCCTGATAGTGGTGGATGTCTTACTTAGCGTAGTCAGAGAAACTGCAGTCAGCAAATGACGCAGCGGGAAAGGTTGTAACAGCAATTTGCAGTAAGCAAAAATTCTGTCCAGACTAAAAAGCGGTCAAGTGCATTCAGCACGCAGGTTAACGGGCGATTCAAAGCGGAGGAATCATGAAGCGCGATGTATTAAACGAAGACGATTATGATGAAGTATGCCGCGTGATCGGCGATGCCGTCATTGTATTAACCGAACTGGGACATGAAACCCGTCGGGCGGAAATCACCAGGCTGCTGCAACGTACACGTCATCAGCGCGCCCATGATGAGCGTGATGAACAGCGTATGCTAGAGCACGCCATTCGGCTGGTTAAGCCGTAATCTACTCATCCACGACATGGTTAGCTTTTATCTCGATACGCCGGATACCAGCTGACCAGAAAATGGCGCAGATGATCAAAACACCACTCCGCATCCTCGGCCTGCTGGCAGTAATAGCGCAACGTCACTTTTTCATAGTGTCGATGCCGGAGGTGAAGCGGTGACCAGCCCCAATCCAGCACGGCGCGCGCATAATTGATTAACGTTCCACTCTGCATGTTGTGCTGCTTTTCCTGACGGCTCAGGTAAACCTCAAATGCCTGATCGAGGCTTTGTGTCTCTTCACGGCTGGCAGTGGATAGGGTTGGGCGAAAGGCGATATCGATAAAACCGCATACGCCATCCTCACGCCGCTGCCAGTCGCAGGCCAGCGTCATGAATAAGCCGTCCTGCAAATTGACCTCTTCGAGCAAGCGCCGCATATTTTCGGAATACTTTCCCGCAGCGATCTCGTCAATGCGACCGGTTTCTAACGTGAGGTCAAATCCGCAGGGATTCACCGAACCATCCACATTGGTGGTGGCAGGGAAGGGGAAATCGATATAACCGTTATTATCCAGACTTTTTTCCATCATGCAGGTCCGCAGCGTGAGATGGGCAGACAATAAACCATCTCACGTCGTGACGCACGGCTTAAGGGCACGTCCAGGTAATCATGGTGTTCTGATAAGGATTGATCAGGCGAAACTGTTTATCCGATAGTCGCTGGGCATAGAAGCCTTCGGCAGTAATGGCCGAGGGCACATACTGAAAGCGATCGGTGGAGTGCAGCGTACCGCTTTGGACTTTTACCCCATCGCGCGTAACGGCAAAGGCGTTGACCAAATCGAAGATTCGCGCCTGGGTATTGCCCATCGACTGACCATAAATTGTCGAAACCTCACCAGGACAGTCGACACCTTTTGGTGTCGAACTGCAGCCCGCTAAAACGAAAAGGGTGAGTACAACTGTGATTCGCCACATGAGCACCTGCTTCATTCCCTGGTTTGCCATGGCACGCCAATGCGTACTGATAACTGGATCATAGCAGGTCTGACGCTGCTTCCCATTTGTCATTTGTATAATCGTTAAGCGGAAGAAATGTAAAGGGGTGACTTTACTAGCTGATAAACGGTATTCTTGCCAGCGTTGCGCACCGGGTAAGCAAAACAAGGGTAAATGAATGAAAGAAGAAGAAGCGAGTTTAATGATTCTTCAGCACGCGATCGACAAATTAGAAGCCGACAAAAAAAAGCAGGTCATGAACTGCGTAGCGGCCATTCAGGAAGTGATGCAGCGTTTTGAAGCCGAAGAGGCCGGCCTGGCCTTGATGTTAGTCGCCGCACAGGTGGCTGCAGAGTAAATCCTCTCTCCCTCGTCTCACCATAAATTCTGTCAAATAGCTTTGCTGCTGCTCAGTCGACAAGACTGATGCCCAGCAGCAAAGCTATTAAGTATTAATCTTTCTCCTGGTTTTCTTTCAGACAGTCTGTGCTACACCTGTTTGTGAATCCAAAAGGAGGATGAGATGAAAAAGACACTGTTTTTAGTGGGTACTTTTAGCCTTGGCCTGCTGCTGGCGGGTTGTGCATCCGATCACGTCTTGCATACCACCGATGGTCAAACCATTGTGGTTCAGGGTAAGCCGAAGGTCGATGACGATACCGGCATGATTACTTACAAAGATATTGACGGTAAAGAACAGCAGATTAATCGCAATCAGATCAAAGACATGAACTCGATAAACTGACCTTTCCAGTTTGATTTTTTTTAGTGCGGCCCGCGTCCTGCAGGCCGCTTGCCTTCATCATCCCCACAAATGTGTTACCCTTCTGCACGAAAATCCCAACGAAATCATCATTTAACCTCAGCGGAGAATCCAATGAAGGCGATAGTTATGGCCGTTGGCGTGCTGGCTTGTCAGATTGCGCCCGCCTGGAGCGAAACCGAATATCAAATCACGTGTCCGGGTCGTCCTACCATGACGGTATCACGTGCCGAATACGGACTGAGCACCCTGATGTGGCCAGCGCGTCATTTTCAAATTGCTGCCGGGCAGCAGCGTACCAGTCTGAAAGAGGGTGACAAGGTTTCCATCACCCGCTTTCGCAATGGCGATCAGTTGATTGTGAACAAAAATAATCAAGAGACCTTTTTCGTCTACGCAGACAGCGATAAGCTGTTGCCCTGCAGTCGGACGGAAAAACGCGACGCGGAAATCCTTTCACTGGAACGTTATGACGATAGCGCCCGCCCAAACTCGTGATTGCCATTACAAGGAGCTCGTTATGCAACTCAGCATTACCGATAGCGTCTCTCATCAGGATCTTGATGAAGTCCGCCTTGGCCTCAACACCTACAATAGTCGCTTCATTAACGTTGATGAGTTAAAACCGATTGGCGTGTTTATTACCGATGCATCGGGCCGTAAACAAGGTGCATTAACCGGTTCCACTTATGGCAACTGGCTACGCATCGATATGCTGTGGGTCAGTGATGAACTGCGCGGGCAAGGGGCAGGCAGTCAGTTAATTCTGGCGGCAGAAGAGGAAGCGCGTGCGCGCGGCTGCCGCTATGCGCAAGTTGATACCGCCAGTTTCCAGGCGCGTCCGTTTTACGAGAAGCTGGGCTATACGTTACGGCTGAGTCTTGATCACTATCCCCGCCATCATCAGCGTCACTATCTCAGCAAAACGCTGTAGTTAAATCAGCTGCCGCTGACGCAGATCCAGCGGCGACTGTTCTGCTTCATCAATCGCTGCCAGCCAGCTTTGCAAGTTCACCTTTGCCCATGAAAGATGTCCGCGCGTGGTGCTCATCAACACCACATCGGGTCGCAAAGAGCGATAGAGCTCCAGCGACTGCTGCAGCTCAGTAAGGTTACTCTCCGGCATCAGTACGCTGATCCAGCGATTGTAGTCACGCGTGAGCGTATCACCCACAAACAGATAGGTATGACCCAGCGGGGAGCGATAAAGATAGCTGCTGCTGCCGGGCGTATGGCCGGGCGTCGGCAGCAGATGAAAATCGCCGAAATGCGTCTCTTGCTGGGTAAAGGTTTCATCTGGCTCAATAACCAAACTCACCGGACCCAGCGAACGGCTATGGCAGTAGAGCGCGCTATTAAAGCGTTGCTGAATGGCGCGCGCGCCGGGTGCCGCTTCATGCCAGTGCGTGAAATAGTGACGAATCACGCCACCCGCATCGTCGAGAAATTCGTGGTCGAGTGGATGCTCCACGCGCCCAATTAATAAATTGCCGCGTGGATGGCGCAGCATAAAGCCATGCATCATTAAATCGCTTGCCGTTTGTTCGGCAGGGAATTCTGGCGTGGAGATCCACAAATCGTCGTACAGTGGCTTCATTGTCGGTCTCCTGCGGCAAAACGTTAGCGCAATGTCGGGTGGCCGGTGAAGGCGAGCTGTGCTTCTCCGCTCTCAATCTGCAACGTGGCGCTGGCACCCAGCGGCAGCGTCACGGTATCAGCATCGTGTCCAAATGCCAGATCGCTAATCACGGGGATATGGTACTCATCACGGACGCGCTGCCAGACGGTGGAAAAATCAAAACCATTGTCGTAGGCCGACAGCGACGTACTGGTAAAGCTGCCGGTGATAATTGCTTTCTGGCGCGGCAAAATGCCACTCTGCTGTAGCTGAATCAGCATGCGTTCAATGCGGAAGGGATGTTCATTAACATCCTCGATCACCAAAATCCCGCCTTCGATCTGCGGCATCCACGGCGTACCAATCAGCGAGCAAATCATGGCCAGATTGCCACCCCATAACGTACCGTGCCAGCGGCCGCGATCCGGACTCTCACTTGGCCAGCTAACGTTGACTGTAGGTGAAGTTAGCGCTTGCCAAAAGTGGTACTGAGTAAATTCAGATAAAGCCTCTGCGCCGAAATTGCCCGCCAGCATTGGCCCACTGAAAGTAATCAAGCCCGTTTGCGCCAGCAATGCCAGCTGAATGGCGGTGAAATCGCTGTGTCCACATAGCGCCACCGGCTGATTAAGCAAGCGACGTTGCAGGCCGATATAATCAATCTTATCGAGCAAACGTGATGCGCCATACCCGCCGCGTACTGCCAGCATGATATCGGGCAGAGGTTCCAGTGTTGCCAACTCATTGATATCATTCAGCCGCTGCGCATCATCGCCGGCAAAACGTTGATAGCGGCGAGTAATCGCGGATTGATTCTGCAGATGATGGCCTGCGGCCTGTAAACGACTGACCGCGCGCTGGGCGGCATCCTGATTGTGGCAATAGCCGGAAGGGGCGATTAAACGTAGCGTGCGGGGCGTGAACATAACTTCCATCCTGCTGTCTATTTGCCTGCCGATGATGACGAAATGCGTTAACGAAGTCACGGCGGCATAAGGTTTTTTACCGATTTAGGATAAACGGTAATTTTGCATCGCGCTGCGCCAGGTATGATAGCTTGCGCCAACCCTATTGCGGAACCAAAAATCAGTGAAAATTCGCCTACTTATGCTTTCTGCACTGTTGCTAGCTGGCTGTTCAAGCGAGCCGGAGAAAACGGCACTGCCCGAGAAGAATACGCCATTAACGCAGGCACCCCCCTCGAAAGTAAATGATGCATGGTCAATGTTTACCGAAGATGCCGCCAGTCATTATGGCGTTGATGAGAAGTTAATCAGCGCCATTATTAGTGTCGAATCCGGAGGCAATCCCACCGTAGTGAGCCGCTCCAATGCGGTTGGTTTAATGCAAATTAAGGCTTCGACCGCCGGCCGTGAAGTTTATCGTACGCAGGGCCGTCGTGGTCAGCCATCCTCTTCAGAGCTGCGCGATCCGGCAAAAAACATCGATATCGGGGCCGCGTATCTGAAAATTCTGCAGGATTCAGCGTTAGCCGGCATTCGCGATCCGCTGACGCTGCGTTACGCCACCATTGTTTCCTATGCGAATGGTGCGGGTGCGCTGCTGCGCACCTTCTCGCGTGACCGCGATCGTGCCATTGCGATGATCAACGCCATGACGCCGGACGAGTTTTACCAACACGTACAGAACAAACATCCGGCGGCGCAGGCCCCGCGTTATCTGTGGAAAGTCACCACCGCGTACCGCACCATCGGTTAATGTGCGTAGGGTCGCCATTCATGGCGACCTGGTTAACAACCGCAATATTCATGGCGACCTGGCTAACAGCCGCACCACATCAACCCTCTGCCAATAATCGCGCCGTCGGATAATCGACAATCAACACCTGTACATAGCCGCCGCGCAACGCGCCGCGAATCGCCTGCGCTTTCTCTTTGCCGCCGGCGAGTGCCACCACTTGCGGACAGCGTTTAACCTGCGCCAGCTCCATACCAATCACCGGATCTTCTGCCGCGCTCAGCACCGGCTGACCATCGGCATCGAAATAGTGCAGGCAAATATCACCCACCGCGCCACGCTCGGCCAGCGTGCGCAGCATCTCGCCGTCGTAATAGTTGCCGGAGTTACGCAGCAGGGCGGATGGCTCAAGATCGCCAATGCCGACAATCGCCAAATCCACCTGGTCAAACTTCTCCAGTACCACCGCCACCTCGGGATTAACCGACAAACGCTGGCGATCCTGCACCGAATGCTCAATCGATTGCGATGGCAAAAGCCATGCTGGACAGTTCAGCAGCGCCGCCAGATTTTGCGTCAGGATCGTCGCCTGCACGTTGCCATTGGCGCCAACCCCGCCCAGCAGCTGAATCACCCCTTTGCAGGGGGCGCTCAGCGGATGCAGCGCATCCACCATAGCGCGGATGGTGCCGCTCCATGACGAAATGCCAATCAGCTCATCGGCGCGCAGACGCGTTTCCAGATAGTGCGCGGCAGCGGAACCGATCGCCTGTTTGATCTGCAAAGCCGATGCCTGATCCGGCACATCCACCACAATTACCTGCGGCAGTTGATACCGTTGCTCAATGGCTTTTTCCAGTTCGGGAAACACGTTGGCAGGCGGCACAACGCTGATCTTCACCACGCCTTCTTTCACGCTGCGATTGAGAATACGTGATACGAAGGATTGTGACAGCTTCAGCAGCTGCGCAATGTCGGACTGCTTCCTGCCTTCCACGTAATAGAGCGTGGCGATTTTCACCATCAGCCGCTGTTCATCCTGTTTTGCCATGGTTTTTTCTCTCTCTTAACCTGCCTGGTATTGTTAATCAGCCGCTGATAAATAACAACGCAGAACATTTTGTGATCGTTTTCGCTTTTTAAACATCGCGCATTGGACGTGCTCATTAAGGCAGCGCATAGTCACTATGCATATAAAATCATAATTGAATATATATTCAATCGGAGATCGCCAATGAAAGCCTCTGTTCTTAAAGTCTCTCTACTTGCTTCACTCATATTGATATCGGCAGCGTCGCTGGCGGCGGATAAGGGGCTGCTGGCCATCATCACGCCATCACATGACAACCCGTTCTTTAAAGCGGAAGCCGACGGCGCGCAGGAAAAAGCCAAAGCGCTGGGCTACACCACGCTGGTGGCCTCGCATGATGATGACGTCAACAAGCAGAACCAGTTGATCGAAACCGCTATCGCGCGCAAAGCCAAAGCCATCATCCTTGATAACGCCGGCGCTGATGCCACCGTTGGACCGGTACAAAAAGCCAAAGATGCCGGTATTCCCACCTTCCTTATCGATCGTGAAATCAACAAAACCGGTATCGCCGTGGCACAAATTGTCTCCAACAACTATCAAGGCGCACAGCTCGGTGCGGAGAAGTTCGCCAAGCTGCTGAACGGCAAAGGCGATTATGTGGAGCTGCTGGGTAAAGAGTCGGATACCAACGCGGGCGTGCGTTCGCAGGGTTATCACGATGTGCTGGACGATTATCCCGATCTGAAAATGGTGGCACAGCAGAGTGCCAACTGGAGCCAAACCGAAGCGTTTAGCCGGATGGAAACCATCCTGCAGAAGAACCCCAACATTGTCGGCGTGATCTCCGGTAACGACACCATGGCGCTGGGTGCGGAAGCGGCGTTAAAAGCAGCGGGTAAAACCAACGTGATTATCGTCGGCTTCGACGGCAGTGATTACACCCGCGACTCCATCATCAACAAAGGCAATATCAAAGCTACCGTGCTGCAGCCGGGCTGGGATCAGGCGCAAATGGCGGTTGAGCAGGTGGATTATTACCTGAAGAACGGCAACGCGCAGAAAGAAGAGAAGCAGCTGATGGATTGCGTGCTGATTGACGACAGCAACGCCTCGAAGCTGAAAACCTTCAAGCTGGCGCAATAAGATGGTGGTCGGCATGAAGGAGAAGATGTTGGTCGCGCTGCTGACGCTGATGTTAACCGCCTGCACCGTGGTAGATCTGGATGCCAACGGCAATCCCATCATGCCGAAAGATCCTCACGCGCAGCCGGGTTACCGCGATCAAACCCCGCAGCAGATCGCGGAATCGAGCTGGGCCAGCCGCGTGCAGCAGCCCGCAGAGAAACAGGCGCTGAGCTGGGCCGATATGGAAACCAAAAGTCATACCGTCAAACCGGGCGGCAGCGCAAGCGTGTTCGTGCGCGCCTCTGGCACGGTGACGGCATTTGACAACAGCAATGAGCGTGAGCGCAGCCTCACCATGACCATCAACGGCAAGCCGGTGAAGGTGTTGATTGGCCCGGTGTTGCGCGGCAATGCCATTCGCGACGCCGCCGGCTTTCGTTTTGAAGAGTTCACCAATCAGGTGCAGTACGCGCAGCTGACCAAAGCGCTCAATCGCCATGCGGTGCAGCAGTTGCCGACGGTTGATGCCAGCTGGGTCGGCAAACCGGCGCAGGCGCTGTTAGCCGTCAGCATGGGCGCGGGCACGGTGGACGATGCAGTGGCACTTCAGCTGCAGCAGGGGAATCCATGATGAGCGATGAAATCATTCTGCAGGCGAACCAGATGTCGATGCTGTTTCCTGGCACGCTCGCGCTAGATCGCGTGGATTACCGCGTATGGCGCGGCAAGGTCAACGTCATCATTGGCGAGAACGGGGCGGGTAAATCGACGCTCATGAAAATTATCGCCGGCGTGCAGCAGCCGACCAGTGGTGAAATGCTGCTTAACGGGCAAAAAGTGGCGTTCAGCAGCACGCGTGACGCCGCGCGCCACGGCATCGGCATGGTGCATCAGGAACTTAACCTGTTTGAAAACCTCAGCGTGGCAGAGAACATTTTTCTTGGTCGCGAAATTCAGCGCGGCATACGTCCGATCAACGAAACCGAGCAGAAACGCCGCACCGCTGCGCTGATGCAGCGCCTCGATCAGCCGATTTCACCGGATGAGAAGGTCGGCAACCTCAAAGTTGGCCAGCAGCAGCTGGTGGAGATCGCCAAAGCGCTGGCGGAGGATGCTGACATTCTCATCCTCGACGAACCCACCTCGGCGCTGAGCAAAACCGAAGTAGAGATGCTATTTCGGGTGATCCGCGAACTGACGCGTCAGGGCGTTTCCATCATCTACATCTCGCATCGGCTGGAGGAGTTGATGGCGATTGGCGATGTGATCACCATTCTGCGCGACGGCCGGTTTCAGGCTGAAGCCCAGGTGAGCGATATCGACGTGCCGTGGATCGTGCATGAAATGCTCGGCAGCGATCCGGTCAACACCTTCCTGCCAGCGAACCGGCAGTTTGGCGCACCGGTGCTGGAAGCCGAACACATCACCTGCGTCAGCCCGAATGGCAATACGTTGGTGGATGACGTCTGTTTCCAGGTGCGTTCCGGCGAAATCGTCGGCATTTACGGCTTAATGGGCGCCGGGCGCACCGAGCTGTTTGAGTGCTTACTCGGCACCCAGCGTAACTATTTGGGCAAGCTGTGGCTTGATAGCAAACCGCTGCCGACGCGCCTGCCCACCGCAGAACGCATCCGCATGGGGATGAGCCTGGTCCCGGAAGATCGCAAACGCTCAGGCATTTTTCCCATCTCGTCGGTGGCGAGCAATCTGACCATCGCCAGCCTGTGGCGACGCCTCTCCCATCGCACCGTGATTTCTGAACAGGCCGAACGCGACGTGGTGGCCAGCACCGTTGGCAATCTGGCCATCAAAATCTCCTCGCCGGATGTCGCCATCAGCGCGTTAAGCGGCGGTAATCAGCAGAAAGTGGTGATTGGCCGCTCGCTGCTGACCAACCCGCGCTTGCTGCTGCTGGATGAACCGAGTCGCGGCATTGACGTCGGTGCAAAAGGCGAAGTGTTCCGCATGATGGTGAAGTTATCGGAGCAGGGCATTGCGGTGGTGTTCTCCACCTCGGACCTGAAGGAAATTATGGCCGTTGCCGATCGCATCCTTGTGATGTCCGGCGGCAAACTGACTGCTGACCTGCCGCGCGCTGAAGCGGAAGAGGCGGCGCTGGTTAAAGCAAGCGCACAAGGGTTCTGATATGAAAAATAACGGCGCGCTCGCGCTCTCAACGCCGGGCAAAGCGTTCAATTCACGCGAAAGCCTGATATTGCTGTTGTTAAAACTGCGCACCTTTATTGCGCTGTTTCTGATTGTTGGCTTCTTTGCCATCACCGTGCCGGATTTCCTTGCGCCCGGTAGCCTGGTGATCATGGTGAAACACATCGCCATTAATGCCTTCCTCGCGCTTGGTATCACCTTTGTCATTATCACCGCGGGCATCGATCTTTCCATCGGCGCAACGCTCGGGCTGTGCGGCATGATTGCCGGTTGGCTGATTACCAAAGGCATTGTGCTGCCGATGTTCGGCATCGCCATCTTCCCCAGCGTGTGGGTGATTGTGCCCATCGTGCTGCTGATTGGCGGCGTGATTGGCGCAGCTAACGGCTGGATTATCACCCGCTACAACGTGGCGCCATTTATCTGCACGCTCGGCACCATGTATATCCTGCGCGGCACGGCGATGCTCACGTCGGGGGGCGAAACCTTCCCCGGTCTGCAGGGCAATGCGCTGCTGGGCAATACCGGATTCGACAAGATTGGCGCGGGCTATTTTCTTGGTTTGCCATGGGCCATCTGGATGATGGTGCTATTGGCGCTGATCATTGCTTACGTCGCGCGGCGCCTGCCCTTTGGCCGTCAGGTTTATGCGATTGGCGATAACGAACGCGCGGCGGAACTCTCGGGCGTGAAGGTGAAGTCGGTAAAAATCTGGGTATACGCCATTTCCGGCTTCTGTGCGGCCATTGCTGGCATCGTGGTCTCGTCACAGCTGGTGGCCAGCCATCCGGCTAACGGCACTTCATTTGAAATGAACGCCATTGCTGCCGTGGTGCTCGGCGGCACCTCGCTGGCCGGTGGGCGCGGCACCATTCTCGGCACGCTGATTGGTGCTTTCGTTATCGGCTTTCTCGCCGATGGTTTGATCATGATGGGTGTCAGCGAGTTCTGGCAGATGGTGATTAAAGGCATCGTGATTATCGTGGCGGTGATCATCGACCAGATGCAAAGTCGCATGCAGCAGAAAGCGGCAGTGGTGGCACAAAAAGCGGTGATTGAGGAGAGTGCCAGTCCGGCAAAAAGGTAATCGGTTGGATGCAGACGTAGTGAGTCTGCACCTTTTTTTCTTTATCAAGAATATATATTCATTATCGATTTAAAATTCAGAGGTATTTATGAATCCTTTCAACTACTCGATAGCGGATCTGGCTGCCAAAGCGCGTGCCGTGCGCCGCCGCATCATCCAGCTTAATGCAGGCAGCCCGGCAGGTGGGCACACGGGGGCCGATCTCTCTCAGGTGGAGATTTTGACCGCGCTCTATTTCCGCATCCTTAACTGCGCGCCGGATCGCACCAACGATCCACAGCGCGACATTTATATTCAGTCGAAAGGCCACGCGGTTGGCGGTTATTACTGCGTGCTGGCGGAAGCGGGTTATTTCCCCACCGAATGGCTGCCAACGTATCAGCATGCGGATTCACCTCTGCCGGGCCATCCGGTACGGCAGAAAACGCCGGGCGTTGAGCTGAACACCGGCGCGCTGGGTCACGGTTTACCGGTCGCCGTCGGCATTGCCTTAGCAGCGAAGAAAGATAACAGCGACCGACGCATATTTGTCGTCACCGGCGACGGTGAACTGGCGGAGGGCAGTAACTGGGAAGCGGCGCTGGTGGCGGCGCATTACGGCCTCGATAACCTGGTGATCATCAACGACAAGAACAAGCTGCAGCTGGCGGGCCATACGCGCGACATCATGAACACCGATCCGCTGCCGGAAAAATGGCGCGCCTTTGGCCTGGAGGTGAGCGAGTGTAGCGGCAATGACATGGCTGCCGTGGTTGAGGCCATCGAAAAGCTGCCACGTAACGGCGGCAAGCCGCAGGTGATTGTGGCGCATACCGAAAAAGGCTTCGGCATCTCCTTTATTCAGAGTAAACCGGAGTGGCATCACCGCGTGCCGAAAGGCGAAGAGATTGCATTGGCATTGGAGGAGCTGAAAGATGAGTAATGCAAAACACCTGGCGACGGTGATGGTCGAGGCATTTATCGATGCGGTGAATCGCGGCGTTGATTTAGTGCCGGTGGTGGCGGATTCGACCTCAACCGCCAAAATCGCGCCGTTTATTCAAGCGTTTCCCCATCGCCTGATTAATGTCGGCATCGCAGAACAAACGCTGGTGGGCACCGCCGCCGGTCTGGCGATTGGCGGCAAAGTCGCCGTCACCTGTAATGCCGCGCCGTTCCTGGTTTCCCGCGCTAATGAGCAGGTAAAAGTCGACGTCTGCTACAACAACACTAACGTCAAACTGTTTGGCCTGAATGCTGGCGCCAGCTATGGGCCGCTGGCCAGCACCCATCACAGCATCGACGACATTGCCGTGATGCGCGGCTTCGGCAACATCGAAATCTATGCGCCATCCTGCCCGCTGGAGTGTCGCCAGATCATTGAGTACGCGCTGGCGCATGTCGGCCCAGTGTACATCCGTCTCGACGGCAAAGATCTGCCGCAGCTACACGATGAAAACTATCAATTCCGTCCCGGCCAGATTGATGTTTTACGTGAAGGTGATGACATCGTGCTGGTGGCGATGGGCTCGACGGTACACGAGGTGGTTCACGCCGCCGAGCAACTGCATGCGCAAGGCATTAGCGCGGGTGTGATCGCCATTCCATCGATTCGACCTTGTGATACCCAACGGCTGCGCGAGCTGTTAAATCACTATCCAGCGGTCATCACCGTAGAGGAGCATAACGTTAACGGCGGCGTCGGCAGCCTGGTGGCAGAAGTGCTGGCTGAAGGTGGCTGTGGTATCCCGCTATTACGTTTGGGCATACCGGATGGCGAGTACGCCATTGCAGGCGATCGCGCTTCAACGCGTGCTCGTCATGGCATTGACGCAGCCAGCGTGGTGAAGCGTGCACTGCGCATCTGTGCAGGAGCGTAAAAATGGCAGGTTCGTTGATACTGGCGATTGATGAAGGCACCACCAACGCGAAAGCGATTGCGGTAGATCGCGCTGGAAACGTGGTGGCGCGCGCTAGCCAGCCGCTGACGCTGGAACATCCCCAGCCGGGCCTGTCCGAGCAGGACCCGCTGGCGATTTGGCAGGCGGTAAAACAGGTGGTGAGTGCTTGCCTGGCGCAGTGCGCAGGCGCGGAGGTGGCAGCGGTGGCGATCAGTAACCAGCGCGAATCGGTACTGATCTGGCAACGACATAACGGCGAGCCGTTGACGCCGCTCGTGAGCTGGCAGGATCGTCGCTCGGAAGCCTGTTGCCGTGATTTACGTATGGCGGGTAAAGCGCCGCGTATTACGGGTCTGACTGGATTAGCGGTCGATCCAATGTTTCCTGCCGCCAAACTCACCGGCATGCTCGCCGCGCTGCCGAAGGGTTTGGTGCGGGCGCAGGCCGGGGAACTGTGCATCGGCACGGTAGACAGCTGGCTGAGCTGGCAGCTGAGTCAGGGCGAAAGCTTCGTTACCGATCATGCTAATGCGGCGCGCACCCAACTCTATAACCTGCACAGCGGCGACTGGGATGATGAACTGCTGGCGTTATTCCACATTCCACGCGCGGCGCTACCGCAGATTGTGCCGTCGGCCAGCGCCCATGGCGTGGTAACACGTCATGATATTCCCGGTTTAACGCCAGGCACGCCAATTCTGGCACGCATCGGTGATTCGCACGCTGCGCTGCAAGCGCAGCGCAGCGGCAACGAGGAGGTGGTGAAAGCGACTTACGGCACCGGGTCGTCATTAATGATGTCAATGGCGATGCCGTTGCTCACCGAAAATGGCCTCAGCACCACGGTAGCCTGGCACGACGGGACGCTGCGCTACGCTTTTGAAGGCAACATCACCCATACCGGATCGGGTGCCGCGTGGCTTGGGCGCATGCTCGGCGTTAGCGATCCGCGCGAACTTACGGCGCTGGCCCAGCGCAGCGAGCACAATCAGGGCATCTATTTTGTGCCAGCGCTCTCCGGCCTGGGTGCGCCATGGTGGGATCTTAAAGCGCGCGGTATGGTGTGCGGGCTGACCGATGCGGCGACGCCAGAAGTACTGGCGCGCGTGGCGCTGGAATCGATCGCTTTTCAGATTGCGGATGTGTTTTTCGCGATGGAACAGGCTAGCGGCGTGCGGTTGCCAGCGTTGTGCGTTGATGGCAGCGCCACGGAAAACAGCTGGTTGATGCAGCTGCAGGCGGATGTATTGCAGCGGCCACTTAAGCGAGCGCCAACGGCGGAAGTCTCCGCATTGGGCGCAGCGTTATTGGCGGGCCGCCAACTTAACTGGTGGCAACAGGGCAGTGAGATGCAGGCATTGCAGGGCGGCAGCGTCATTGTGCCGCGTGAAGATCAGGCGAAAAGCATGCAGGATAATTATCAGGGCTGGCTCGATGCGGTGGCACGCTGTCGCTATCAGCCGCATTGACCGGTGCGATTTTCGTAGGGTGCGCATTGATGCGCACCTGGGTTACTGGAATCGATTCGCTTTATCACGCGCCAGACGCTCCAGCGCAAAAATCACCTGCTGCAGCTGACGTTCCTGAAGGGGCTCGATGGCGGTAAAGCGGAAGCTCAGGCGAGGCGTCACGCGGGTTTCATTCTTGCTGGTAACGATGCTACGTTCGCCAATGTGCAGCAGCTGCGCAGTCACCTCGAAGTGACCATATTCCGCCAGGTCAACGCGGAGATTTTTAAAGGTATCGCCGCGATTCAGACCCTCAGGCAGCGCTTCGTCCAACAGCACGCCAACGCCGCCCAGTGATAGGTCCTGCAGACGGAAACGCGCAGTGCGGCCGTCGGGCCATTGACTGTGGCAATAAAAAACGGGCTCCAGCGGCGCGTTTACGCGGAAAAATTCGCGGCGCTGAATCTGCCACACCAGGTCGGGCAGCGAGGCGGCGAAAGCAGGCAATCCTTCGAAGTCGATACGCTGTAAACCGCTGAGGCCAAACTCCACTTTCGCACCGTGTGTTTCTGCGGCGATATTCACTTCGCCCCCCTGCAGCGCTAAATCGTTATCAAGCGCGTTGCTGCCAAGGTCAAAGATCACCTGGCCCTCATCGGCTGCCAACAGGCGGCTGATAAACTGCCCACGTGAGAAACTCACCATCAGCGGCGTTTGAAAACGCAGCAGGTCCTTCATGACCCCCAAAACCGCTAATGTGCCTCGCTTGAGGTATTGTTCTTTATCGGCTTCACCCACGTCCTGCTCCACTTATCCGATTATTGTTTTACGCGCGCCAAAGTTATCCGTCAGTTATCGGCACCGCTACGCTAAGCTTTAACATGCCAACGATGTCTTACTGTGACAATTTGCGAGGCAGATCAAAAAATCCCGTCTATACTTGTTGCGGTGAACACATTGATTAATAACGTAAGGAGCAGTACATGGGTATTCTTTCATGGATTATTTTTGGTCTGATTGCCGGTATCATCGCTAAGTGGATTATGCCGGGCAAAGATGGCGGCGGCTTTATCATCACCGTGGTATTGGGTGTGGTAGGTGCGGTGGTCGGTGGCTGGATCAGTACCCTGTTTGGTTTCGGTAAAGTTGACGGTTTCAACTTCGGCAGTTTCGTGGTGGCGGTAATTGGTGCCATCGTGGTGCTGTGGATTTACCGCAAAGTTCGAAGTTAACAACGCAAAAATGATTTAATGAAATCCGCCATCCTTGCAGGGATGGCGGATTTTTTTATGCCAGGTTAAAAGTCGTAGCCCACCGTTGCCATTACGGTGCGCTCGGCGCCGCGATAGCAATAGCCGGTGCCATAACAGGCCGCCAGATACTTTTTATCCGTCAGGTTGTTGGCATTGACCTGCAGCCAGGCGCCTTTCAGCTGTGAATTCCACGCACCAAGATCCGCGCGTACCGATGCATCAAACAGCGTTACGGATGGCAAACGCGTGGTGTTTTCGTTATCTGCCCACTGTTTGCCAATATAGCGCACGCCAGCACCAGCGCTTAAGCCATAATCAAACTGATAATGACCCCATAAAGACGCCATGCTGTTCGGCGTGACATACGGCGTATGGCCATCGTTGCCGTCCACGGAATCTTTGAAGCGCAGATGATTCAACGTGTAACCGGCGATGGTGCTGAAACGCGAGGTCAGCTGATTGCGTGCTTCCAGCTCAATACCCTGTGAATGCACTTTGCCCGATGGCGTATAAGTACCGTCCAGCACGTTACGGTTGGCGACATCATCCTGGGTCAAATCGTATAAGGCGATGGTGTACATATCGCGCGTCCCGACCGGCTGATATTTCACACCCGCCTCATACTGCTCGGAAGTGGTCGGTTTCAGCTGATTACCATTAGGATCGGTTAATGACGCTGGCGTAATCGCCTGGCTCCAGCTGACGTAAGGCGATACGCCATTTTCGAAAGCATACAGCAGTGCGGCGCGTCCGCTGATGTGATCGTCCTGACGACGGCTGGTGCCGTTTTCCGACACGATGCGATCATAGCGACCGGAAAGATCCAGATGCCAGCGATCGAGCTGCAGCTCATCTTGTAAATACAGGCCGGTTTGATAGTAGCGGCGCGTTTGCGAGGTCCAGGCGAAGTCCGGCATGATGCCCACTTCATCGCCGTTCCAGGCATTCAGCGAACTGGCGGCTCCGCTGGCTTCGGTAATGTCATTTTTGTAGCGATGATACTCGGCACCCAGCGTCACGCGATGCTGCACGGCGCCCGTCGCGAAATCGGCCTGCAATTGGTTGTCGTTAGCCCATGCGCTCAGTGAAGAACGTTCGCCGGAGAAATAGCGATTCAGCAGGTCCGGATTGGTGGCATTCCAGCCAATTTGATACACCTGATCAAGCGCGGTATTCGAATGGCTATAGCTGCCGGTAGAATGCACGGACCATACATCGTTAAAGCGATGTGAGAAGTCATAGCTATAAATCTGTTCGTGGCGCTTGAACTGATCGTAGGCGCTGTCGCCCTCGTAGAAACTGTCGCTCAGCTTACGGCCATTGTGGCTGTAAAGCGTACCTTCAGCCGGCACCGAACCGTGATAGCCGCCAGAAGGATCTTTTTGCAGATAGGCGCGCAAGACTAAATTGGTGTCTTCACTCGGCTGCCACATCAGCTGCGGTGAAATCGCATACTTCTCTTCACGGGTGTGATCGTACTGGGTATCGCTGTTACGCGTGATGCCGGTTAAGCGGAATGCCCACTGATCGTTGATGGCGTTGGTGTAATCAAACGCGGCGCTGTTGGTGGCGTTGGTGCCGGTCGAAAGGCGGAAATGGCCCTCTTCAGCGAACTGCGGACGCTTACTCACCATATTCACTAGGCCGCCAGGTACGGTTTGGCCGTAGAGCGCGGAAGAGGGGCCTTTTATCACATCAATGCGATCGAGAAACCAGTTATCCACCTGCAGGATGTTGAAACTGCCGCCATCGCTCATGACGCGCAGGCCATCGAGGAAGGTGTTATCAACATCGCCACCGTGGAATCCACGCAGGGCGATGGTGTCGTAGCGCGTAGCGGCACCGCCAAAGTTGGTGAATACGCCTGGCGTGTAACCGAGCGCCTGATTGAGATCCTGTGCGCCCTGATCTTCCATCTGCTGACGCGTCACCACCGAAATGGACTGCGGCGTCGTGATCAACGGCTGATCGGTTTTACTGGCACCGCTGCTGCGCGTGGCGAGATAGCCTTGCGTGGGTGATGTTGCGCTCTCTTGCGGCTGAGCCGTGACAACAATCGATTCTTCAGCGAAGGTTGCGGCGGGTAATGCCAACGCAAGTGCGCACAGCATGCGGCCACGTTTCAGGGTAAACAGCGATGTCATGAGGGTTCCTGTTGTTATTAATGGGAATAGGTATCGATATTAGATTGAGAATTATTATCTTTTAATGCGGGTGTTTCAAGGTGTGAATTTGTTGTAAGAAGGTTGTGAGAAAAAGGCACAGAGTGGCGAGTGGATTGCCTTTTATGGCATGAGGTTGGTGGATTAAGCGCAAGCTTGGTCGCCATGAATGGCGACCTTACGACAGGATGAAGTGGTTTTTGTAGGGTGCGCATTGATGCGCACCGGGAACCGATGAGGAAATAACTTACTTAACGCTGGTCAACGCCGGCATATTGGGAATATCGCCGGCGCTATTACAGGTTTTGTCTTTCGGGCAATATTTGTCGAGCAGTTTCAGCGTCACGCCGTTGGTCCAGCCAAAGCCATCCTGCAACGGATATTCACCGCCGCCACCGCCGCCCAACTGAGCGCCTTCAACCACGTACTTCTCAACCAGCTTATGCTCCTTGTCATACGTCGCCTGTACGTTTTGCAGGAAGCGTTGACCAATCTGCTGTGCCAGCTTCGGTTGCTTATAATGCTCGAGACCTTCCACCGCAACCCATTGCAGCGGTGCCCAGCCGTTTGGCGCATCCCATTGCTGGCCGTTATTTACCGTGGTCGTTACCAAACCGCCCGGCTTCAGCAGCTGTTTCTCGACTGCGGAAGCGGTGCGTTCGGCTTGCTTATCGCTCGCCACCTGCATGTAAAGCGGGAACAGCGTCGCCGCCGTCAGCTGTGGATGAATCTGCTTTTTCTGGAAGTCGTAATCGGCATACCAGCCTTGTTTGTCGTTCCACAGATAGCGATTGATAGCCGCCTGACGTTTTTCCGCATCCGCCGCAAACGCTTTGGCTTTGTCATCCTGCTTGTCCAGTTTTGCTGCTTTGGACAGCGTTTGCTCCAGATGGAACAGCAGGCTGTTGAGATCGACCGGCGCTAGCTGGGTGGTGCGGATTGAGGCCAGATTATGCGCATCGGTAAACCAGCGCGAACTGAAATCCCAGCCTGAAGCCGCGCCCGCACGCAGGTCGCGATACACCTGCTGCTTATTACGCTCTGGCGCTTTGTTCGCCGTCGTCACGTCATCCAGCCAGGATTCGGTACGCGGCGCATCACGATCGTCCCAGTAACGGTTCAGTAGCGTGCCATCGCTAAGTTTGATAACACGTTTGCTGGCCTGGCCGGGCGCCACTTTGTCGCTATCCGCCATCCAGTAGTCGTACTCTTTCTGCAGCTGCGGCAGGTATTGGCGATAGACATCATCACCGTTATGCGTCGCTAACAGGTCAACCATTAAACTGAAGAACGGTGGCTGCGAGCGGCTGAGATAGTAGCTGCGGTTGCCGTTAGGAATATGACCATATTTGTCGAGCTCGGTAGCGAAGTTCTCCACCATATCCTGCACGCGATCCCAGTGGCCGCTCTCGGCCAGGCCCAGCATGGTGAAGTAGCTATCCCAGTAATAAACCTCGCGGAAACGTCCGCCTGGCACTACGTAGGGTTTCGGCAGCGGCAGCAGTGAATCGTACTGGCTGGCGCTCTGTGCGGTGCGCGTCAGCACCGGCCACAATCCATTGATGTGTTCGCGCAGGCTTTGACCGGCGGGCGGCACATATTTGTCCTGCTCTTGTGGCAGCGTAAAGTTGCTATCGACAAAATGCTTGAGATCAAAATTGCGCTGGCCTTTTTGCATCTGCCAGTCGGCCAGAATCGAAGAAGGATTCGATTTCGGTACCGCGTCGGCGAAGGTTTTCTGATCAGGGTAAAATTTAGCCTGCTGAACCGCATTGAACAACGGTCCCAGGCGCACATCCGGTGGCTGCGGTTGGTTGCTTAGCATGCGGCTTTGGTCATCGGCGTGTGCGGCACTGGCACCCGCCAGCAGCGCGGCACTCAATAAAAAAGTCAGACGCGCGGGCGTAAATACGGCATTTTTTATCATCGGTTTTTCTCCTTGTCCGAAAAGGTGGCGTGCTAACGCATTGACCACCCGAACAACTTTAGTCGTTATCGCGCCGCTTAGCCTCGCATAGCGGTGGAAATGTGAAGCATCCTGAATTAATCACGCGAGAAATTGCGTGAGGCGACGGTTTTTGCTTGCCCTGTATCGCTATTTGCCTGAGGCTGAAGGCAAAAAAAGGAGAGCAGTATGGAGATTATCTGGTATCACCCGTCGCTGGCGCCGCAAAGCTGGTTGGACGGTTTGCAGCAACGTTTACCCGAAGCGCGCGTGCGCCAGTGGCAGCCGGGCGACAATGCGCCGGCCGATTACGCGGTGGTACGTTCCCCGCCCGTTGAGATGCTGGCGGGGCGTGAGCTAAAAGGCGTGTTTGCGATGGGGGCAGGAGTAGACGAAATCCTCAAACAGCTGCGCGACAACCCCCAGATGCTAGCTGATGACGTGCCGCTGTTCCGCCTGGAAGACACCGGCATGGCGCGTCAGATGCAGGAGTATGCCAACTGGTGCGTGTTGGGGTGGTTCCGCCGTTTCGCTGAATACCGTCAGCAGCAACAGCGGGCGCAGTGGCAGGAGCTTGACGCTATCGATCGCGAAAACTTCACCATTGGCGTGTTGGGCGCGGGTGTCCTTGGCCGCAGCGTGTTGGAAAGCCTGCGTCAGTGGGGATTCCCGTTGCGCTGCTGGAGCCGCTCCGCCAAACAGATTGACGGCGTGCAGAGTTTCCACGGGCGCGATCGGCTGAATGCTTTCCTCGATGGCACCCAGGTGCTGATCGATCTGCTGCCCACCACACCGGAGACCACGAACTTAATCGATAGCCAATTGCTGCGCGTGTTGCCGCACGGTGCCTGTTTCCTTAATCTGGCGCGCGGTGCCCATGTGGTAGAAGCCGATTTGCTGGCCGCGTTGAACAGCGGCAAGCTTGCCGCCGCAGCGCTGGATGTGTTCCAGACCGAGCCGCTGCCGCAGGATCATCCGTTATGGTCTCATCCGCATGTCACAATTACGCCACATACTGCGGCCATTACTTTACCGGGTGAGGCGATGGATTACATTGCGGCTGCCATACTTGCTGTGCAGCAAGGCCAACAGCCGAGCGGTTTGGTCGATCGCCGACGCGGTTATTAATTCACATTGAGTCAGGAGATGAAGATGTATCCCGTTGATTTACATATGCATACCGTCGCCAGTACCCATGCTTACAGCACGCTGCATGATTATGTCGCTCAGGCGAAACAAAACGGCTTGAAGCTGTTTGCGATTACCGATCACGGTCCGGATATGGCCGATGCGCCGCATTATTGGCACTTTGTCAACATGCGTATCTGGCCACGCGTGATTGATGGCGTCGGCGTGTTGCGCGGTATTGAAGCCAACATTAAAAATCAGCAGGGCGAAATTGATTGCAGCGGCCCGATGCTGGACGCGCTGGATTTGATCGTGGCGGGCTTCCATGAACCGGTGTATGCGCCGCGCGATAAAGCGCATCACACCGAAGCGATGATTGCGGCGATGGCGGGCGGGCAGGTGCATATTATTTCGCATCCCGGCAACCCGAAGTTCCCAGTGGATATCCGCGCAATTGCTGAAGCTGCGGCGCATTACGATGTGGCGCTGGAGATCAATAACTCCTCGTTCACCCATTCGCGTCCGGGCAGCGAACCGAACTGCCGCGCCATTGCGGAAGCGGTGCGCGATGCGGGTGGTCGTCTGGCGTTTGGTTCTGATTCGCATACGGCATTCACGCTCGGACATTTCGAACACTGCCTTCGCATCACCCGCGAAGTGGATTTTCCTGAAGATCGCGTGTTAAATGTCACGCCGCGTCGCCTGCTCGATTTCCTCGAACAGCGCACCGGCAAACACATTGCTGAATTTGCTGATTTTTAACTTTTTTGCCTCAAGGAATTCTGTTGCATGAATGAGTTTTCCATTCTCTGCCGCGTCATCGGTTCGCTGTTTAATCGTCAACCTCAGGATCCGCTGTTGGTGCCGCTGTTCACTCTGCTGCGTGAAGGCAAACTGCAACAGCAGTGGCCGCTAGAGCAGGACGAACTGTTGTCGCGTTTGCAGCAGAATAGCGATCCGCAGGCGCTGGCTGCTGACTACAACGCGCTGTTTGTTGGCGGCGAGTGCAGCGTTCCGCCGTATGCGTCACAGTGGCCGAACGGTGTCGCTGAAGCGGACGTGCGCGCATTTCTTAGCGCACGCGGCATGCCGCTGAGCGACGCACCGGCCGATCATTTCGGCGTGCTGCTGCTGGCGGCATCGTGGCTGGAAGATCAGTCGGCAGAGGATGAATCCGCTGCGCAGCTGGCGCTGTTCGACGAGTATCTGCTGCCGTGGTGCGGCGCCTTCCTTGGCAAAGTGGAAGCTCACGCTACCACGGCATTTTATCGCACGCTGGCGGCGCTCAGCCGGGAAGCGATTCAGGCGATGTACGACGAGCTGAACGAAGAGCAGGGCGACGACGCCTGAGTATCACCAGCTTGCTGCGCTGCTGCCGAGCTTCACGCCTGGCGTAGCGCAGATCATTGGCGTGCCGGGCAGATATGCCGCGGCACGCAATCTCTCTGCAATCCCCCACTGATTAATCTCAATGGTGCTAAGTGCGTCATCGTGCTGTGCATGAATACCGTTTTGCCGATTTCCCGGTGCGGCGCCGTGCTGCTGCAACAGACGCGCGGTGCGGGCCAGTGACAAACGTGCCTGCCAGCCCACCCCTTGCGTGAGACGCTGACGTAAACCTTCCAGCACCGCCGCCGCCATCAGATAGCCGGTTGCGTGATCGAGCGCTTGCACCGGCAGCGGTGTCGGCTTGCCGCTGCCGCTCCAGCGCATGCCTTGCTCGGCAATACCGCAGCCCATCTGCACCAGGCTATCGAATCCGCGCCGGTTGCGCCACGGGCCGCTCCATCCCCACGCATTCAGGCTGACATCCACCAGCCCTGGCGCCAGCTGGCGTCGGGCATCCGCATCCAGCCCCAATTTTTCCAACGCATCAGCGCGGTAACCGTGTACCAGTACATCGCTGTGCTGCAATAGCTGGCACAGCTGTTCGCGGCCCGCGCGGGATTTGAGATCGAGACGCGCGCAGCGTTTGCCGTAGGTGATATCTTCTTCCAGCGTCGGCTCCTGCCAGTTCGGGGGATCGATGCGCAGCACCGTTGCGCCAAGGCTGGCAAGAAAACGTGTCGCCACCGGGCCGGCAATGATCCGCGTGAGGTCCAGCACGCGTACGCCGAGCAGCGGCCGCGCGGGGGATAATGGCCAATCTGGCGTTGGCGCTGCGTCGCTGGCCTGCTGGGCGATCAGCGCTTCCTGTTGCACCGCGCTGCCTTGCGGGTGCTGCAGCCATTGCGCTTCGCTGCGCATCTGCGCGGCGCAGCCGCCTGCCTCAATCACCGCCTGTTCCAGCGCGGCGGCGGGCCAGCGCGCCACGGCATGTGCCAAAGCGGCTCGGTTGGCCTGTTGGCCAAGCACCTGCTCCATTGCCGCCCGATGATGCGCGGCGTTGGTATGCAGGCGGATCCACCCGTCGGCGCTGGCATAATCACCGGCAAATTCATCCCAAAGCGCGGCAGGTGGACGATTCAAGGGGACAACGCTGTGTTGAAACCAGCGTGAAGCGAGGCGTACATTGACGCTCACCGGCCGGGATTGGCCAAGTAAATCGCTCAGCGCCTGGCTGGCGAGGCCAATACTGGTGGCCGCCAGTTCGCTAACGGCGAAGGCAGAGGCGAAGGTATCGGGTTGGAGAAAAGTGAGCGTGGGAAGCGGGTCCGCGCCACGCAATCCCTGCCACATTTGCTGCCACAGCGCGGCAGCACGTTGATAATCCATGTTGAGTCTCCGGATAACGCGCGAAACTCAAGCATAGCAGAGCGAATTTAACGACGGCGTAAACGCGGAAACCGCGCGTGCATGCGCAGGTTGCGCAGGTTAATCACCGCAATTGCCGTACCTAAAATCACCAGCGAAGCGCCGAGAATTTTAAAGCTGTTCATGCTATCGCCGAGCACCAGCACGCCCATCAGCACCGCCAGCACCGGCGTCAGCAGCGAGTAGGGCATGATCAGGTTGACGTTATATTTCTTCAGTAAGGCGTACCACAGCGTATAGGCCACAATAGACGAGGCGATAGCGCTGTAAAGAATGCCAAACCAGCCGCGCCAGCCCGCGTGGCTCAGCGCATAAAACTGCTGTGATTCAGTGAGCCAGGAAGCCGCGCCAACGATGGGCACGGCGAGGAAGGAGATCCAACCGGTGAGCGTCAGAGGTTTGATCGGCGGCGATTTTTTTACAATCATATTGCTGATTGCCCAGCCAAAGGCGCTGCACAGTAAGATACATAACACCCACCAGGCAGGAATGGTTGGACTGCCCGAGAGCACCGCCACGCCGCTTAACGAAATGGCGATACCTATCAACTGCACCAGCCGCAGTTTCTCTTTCAATATTACCATCGCCAGCAGCATGGCAATCGGCGTACCGAGTTGCACCACGATGGCTCCGGTGCCGGCATCGGTGTAGCGCATGCCAACAAACAGCAGCGAGAAGTGCATAAAGCCGAAGGTGAACGCCAGCGTCAGCAGCCAGGGGAGTTGCTGGCGGGTGATGCGGCAGAAGGGGATCAGCACAATCGCCACCACCACAAAGCGCATCCAGGTAAGAAACAGCGGCGGAAGTTCCAGTAATCCCCACTTTACCGCCACGTTGTTGAAGGCCCAGATGGAAACCACCATCAGAACCATAAAAAAATGCCGCACTGCCACAATGTCTTCCTTCACGGATTAATCAAAATAAGCTCCGCCTAATGATGGCATGAAGGTGATGACTTCGGGCACAGGCGGCAAAATTTTTTCTTTCGCGCATGCGCTTATGCAGGAAAAAATAAGACATGTCGCTGATTTACTGGCAAAGTGGATGTCCGAAACACGACCATTATGAGGAACGTATTCGGCATGACACAGACCCGCGCTTTACCCCTTGCCCTGATTCAACTCGACGTTCCGCCGCAGCAGGTTGTGGCGCAAATTGGTGAACAACCTCAGTGGTTTATCGACGCGCTGCAACTGCAGCCCGATGACTATGTGATTGTGCGTCCGCATCTTGGCGATGATTTTCCGGCGTTTGACCGCGTCAGCGGTGCGATTCTTAGCGGTTCCTGGGCGATGGTGACCGATCACGCCGACTGGAGCGAACGTACTGCCGCATGGATCCGGGGCGCGCTCGAAGCCGAATTGCCGCTGCTTGGCGTCTGCTACGGCCATCAGCTGATGGCATATGCGCTGGGAGGCAAAGTGGGCGATAATCCGAATGGTTGGGAGCGTGGGCTCAAACCGCTCACGCGTAGTGAATGGGCAAAAAGCGATCCGTGGCTGGCCCCTTTGCCGGGTGAATTCCAGGCGTGGCTGTCACATCGCCAATCGGTATTAACGCCGCCGCCCCATGCGCAGGTGCTGGCGAGTTCGGCGCTCGATGGCTGCCAGATTTTGCGTTATTCACCGCAGGCGCTGTCGGTACAATTTCATCCCGAGTTTACCCGCAGCATCATGACTGCCTGTTTACCGGCTGGCATCAGCGATGACGGCACGCCATTAACGGGCGAAGATTGGTCACGTGAACTGTTGCGCAGCTTCTGGCAGCAAACGCGGCCGCAGCCGCGCGAGCAGGCTCAAGGTGCGTAATGCCGCGTGCAGCGGTAAACCCATGCGGGTGGCATGTTCTTCAGCACGCGTTGGCGCTCCCAGGTAAAGTAGCGTGACAAATTAGGCTGGGTAAACGAGGTGTATTGAAACTGCACAAATACGCCGCGTGGACCCAGCGCATCATGCACCGCATTCAAAATGTTATCGCGCGTTGCCGGCGGCAATGACAGCAGCGGCAAACCAGAAAAAATCACATCATATTCGCCGGAAAGATACTCCGCAGAACAGGCGCGCACCTGCATGCGCGGGTCCGGTAAACCGCGCAGGCTTTTAACCAGCTCCGGGCTAATCTCGAACACATCCAGCTGGGCTTGCGGCGACATGCGGGCCAGCAAATGGCGTGTCAGTACGCCGTCACCGGCGCCGAGTTCAGCGATACGCAAACTGTGATCCCAATTCACCGCATCACACATGGTGCGGCACAGCGCGGCGGAAGAGGGCGTGATGCTGCCCATTTTGCGCGGGTTGCGGATAAATTGCTGAACAAAGTTCGCTTTGGCGCGCATTAACGTCAGGGCTGAAGCCAACATCTGTTTCTCCTGGTTAGTATCCTGCTTCATATTGACCGCATATTTCGCCTATGTTTCGTTTTTTGCAGCATCACCGGGAAAACTCGGAATTATCTGGCGCCTGTTGCGCAAAAGCGCGCAATAAATAACGTAATGCCGATCGGTTAAGCGCGTTGTTTATCGCGCATCGCACCCTCTATTGCGCCGGATTCCCACGGTGAGGTCACAGTTTCCGGCTCTGCGATCTGACAGGCTGGCATTGATCGCTCAATGTTAATAACAAGTTTCACAGTTGTTAATAGCCACTCAGTCCCGCAAGGAGGAATACCATGCGTTACGCTGCTCCAGGAGAACAAGGTTCTCTCATTACTTTGCAATCGCGTTATGGCAACTTTATCAACGGCGAATTTGTTGCGCCGGTGAACGGTAATTACTTCGTCAACACCTCACCGATTAATGCTTCAACCATTGGCGAGTTTCCACGTTCGGATCGTGCGGATATCGATAACGCCGTAGCAGCGGCGCAGGCGGCGGCCGATGCATGGGGCAAAACCGCACCGCAGGCACGTTCACTGGTGCTGCTCAAAATTGCCGATCGCCTTGAAGAGAATCTGGAATACATCGCGGTCAATGAAACCTGGGATAACGGTAAACCAGTGCGCGAAACGCTGGCGGCCGACCTTCCGCTGGCGGTCGATCACTTCCGCTATTTCGCCGGTTGCGTGCGGGCACAGGAAGGCACCGCCGCAGAGATTGATGAATTCACCGCCGCCTATCACTTTCACGAACCGCTCGGCGTGGTGGGCCAAATTATCCCGTGGAACTTCCCGCTGCTGATGGCCGCGTGGAAACTGGCTCCGGCGCTCGGCGCAGGCAACTGTGTGGTGCTAAAACCCGCCGAACAAACGCCACTGTCGATTACGCTGTTTATGGAGGTGATCAAGGATTTGGTGCCGCCAGGCGTGATTAACGTGGTCCACGGCTACGGCAAAGAGGCCGGCGAAGCGCTGGCGTCGCATCCGGGGATCGCCAAAATCGCCTTTACCGGTTCCACCGCAACCGGTGGTCATATTCTCGAGCTGGCCGCGAAAAGTTTGATTCCGTCAACCGTCGAGCTGGGTGGTAAATCGCCAAACATTTTCTTCGAAGACATCATGGATGCCGAAGAGAGCTTTATCGAGAAGGCGGCAGAAGGCGTGGTACTCGGCTTTCTCAATCAGGGCGAAGTGTGTACTTGCCCATCACGCGCGCTGGTGCAGGAGTCGATCTTCGAGCCGTTTATGGCGGCGGTAATGAAACGCATCAAAACCATCAAACGTGGCGATCCGCTGGATACCGAAACCATGATTGGGGCGCAAGCGTCGCAGCAGCAGTTCGACAAGATCCTCTCCTATCTGGAAATTGCGCAGCAAGAGGGCGCGCAAGTGCTGCACGGTGGCGGGGTGGAGAAAATCGGCGAGGAGTTTGCCAGCGGCTACTACATCCAACCGACCTTGCTGAAAGGCGATAACAGCATGCGCGTGTTCCAGGAAGAGATCTTTGGGCCGGTGGTTGGCGTGCTCACCTTCAAAGATGAAGCGGAAGCGCTCGCCATCGCCAACGACTCGATTTACGGCCTGGGTGCAGGCGTGTGGACGCGGGATATTAATCGCGCCTATCGTATGGGACGCGCGATTAAAGCTGGACGTGTGTGGACCAACTGTTATCACCTCTATCCAGCGCACGCGGCGTTTGGTGGCTATAAGAAATCGGGAATTGGCCGTGAAACCCACAAAATGATGCTCGATCATTATCAGCAGACCAAAAATCTGCTGGTGAGTTACAGCACCCAACCGCTGGGCTTCTTCTAATCGACGGCGGCAGCGGGGCGAACCGCTGCCGCCGTCATCACAGCGTCATTTAGGCGTGTCACAGTGCCTGAATCACGAATACAGATTTTTCCTCATGAAATTAAGCCAGGTCTTGCCGATAGTAATGACTCAGAACGAGTAAAGTGATGCACTGCTTTTAAGGAGAAAAGATGAATACGCTGTATGACTTTGCGGAACTGCACGATGAAGTGCTGGATGCCGAGGAACAAAACATCATTACCGTGAATTTGCCAGGGCGTCAGGCAATTTACGTGATTGGTCAGAATGACGACGATGTGGATATGCTGTTAGACGTGCAAATTTGTGGTGTGTAGACCCACGTAGATGATGAGAAACGAAAAAATCCGCAGCCATTGAGCCGCGGATTTTAGTTTGAGGCAGGTAAAGGGTTACTTCACGCAGGCCGCGCAGTTATTGTGAATCTGCTGGAAGAAGTCGTTACCTTTGTCATCCACCAGAATGAACGCCGGGAAGTTTTCCACTTCAATCTTCCAGATCGCTTCCATGCCCAGTTCGGCATACTCCACGCATTCCAGACTCTTAATACTCTGCTGCGCCAGCACGGCTGCCGGGCCACCGATGCTGCCAAGGTAGAAACCGCCGTGTTTGTGACACGCATCGGTAACCTGTTTGCTGCGGTTGCCTTTGGCCAGCATCACCATGCTGCCGCCGTTGGCCTGCAGCAAATCAACGTAGGAATCCATACGACCCGCAGTCGTTGGGCCGAGTGAACCGGAAGCATAGCCTTCTGGCGTCTTAGCCGGACCCGCGTAGTAAACCGGATGATCCTTGATGTACTGCGGCAAACCTTCGCCGTTATCAATACGCTCCTTCAGCTTGGCGTGCGCGATATCGCGCGCCACGATGATGGTACCATTCAGTGACAGACGGGTTGAGACAGGATAGGCCGACAGTAGCTTCAGGATCTCGCTCATTGGCTGGTTCAGGTCAACATGAACCACTTCACCTTCGCCCTGCTGGCGCAGTTCTTCCGGGATGTAGCGGCCAGGATTGTCTTCCATCTTCTCAATCCAGATACCTTCGCGGTTGATTTTGGCTTTGATATTACGGTCTGCGGAGCAGGAGACGCCCATGCCAACCGGGCAGGAGGCGCCGTGACGCGGCAGACGTACCACGCGGATATCGTGCGCGAAGTATTTACCACCAAACTGCGCGCCCAGGCCAAGTTCCTGCGATGCTTTCAGCAGCTCTTCTTCCAGCTGTACGTCGCGGAAAGCCTGACCATGCTCATTACCTTCGGTCGGCAGTGAATCGTAGTAGTGCGTTGATGCCAGCTTAACGGTTTTCAGCGTGCTTTCCGCTGAGGTACCGCCAATAACGAAGGCAATGTGGTATGGCGGACAGGCTGCAGTACCCAGCGACATCATTTTATCGACCAGGTAGTTCTTCAGCTTCGCAGGGGTAATCAACGCTTTAGTTTCCTGATACAGATAGGTTTTGTTAGCGGAACCGCCACCCTTAGCGATGCACAGGAATTTGTATTCGTCGCCGTCGACGCTGTAGAGGTCGATCTGTGCCGGCAGGTTGGTGCCGGTATTCACCTCTTTATACATATCCAGCGCGGCGTTCTGGGAATAGCGCAGGTTATCTTCGATAAAGGTGTTGTAGACGCCTTGCGACAGCGCGGCTTCATCGCCACCGCCGGTCCAGACGCGCTGGCCTTTTTTACCCATGATGATCGCGGTGCCGGTATCCTGGCAGGTTGGCAGTACGCCTTTCGCGGCAATCTCAGAGTTGCGCAGGAACTGCAGGGCAACGTATTTATCGTTTTTGCTGGCTTCGTCATCGGCGAGGATCGATGCCACTTGTGCCTGATGCGAGGCGCGCAGCATGAAGGAAGCATCGTGAAATGCCTGCTTTGCCAGCAGCGTCAGCGCTTTGGGATCCACTTTCAGCACTTCTTCACCATCGAAGTTGGCCACGGAGACGTAATCGCGGCTCAGCAGATAGTATTCGGTATCATCTTTGGCGAGAGGAAAGGGATCTTGATAATAGAAGGGTTTGTTCGACATGTTGGCTCACTTAGCTTCGTGTTGCCCGCCAGCATGACGGGCGACAAATTAGGCGATCTGTTATTTGGTTTTCTCTCGCCAGCCCTCCGCAGGGGCTGACTGGCGAGTATCATAACATTTTCACGGTAATGCGCGGCTCCGTTTTAACACCGAAGCAACATCATCAGAACATCATCACCATCCATGGATAGGCGACAACCATCAGCAGAACCAGGAATAACGCACCGAAGATGGTACCAAGACGCCAGTAATCTTTAGTTGGCAGATAGCCGCTGCCGTAGTAAATCGGGCTTGGGCCGGTGCCGTATGGCGTAATAATGCCCATCACACCTAAAGAAACACACATCATCAGACAGAATACCGGCATGTTGATGCCTGGGATTGATGCTGCAATGGTCAGCATGGCAGGCAGCAGTGCGGTGGTGTGCGCCGTGGTGCTGGCAAACAGGTAGTGCAACAGGTAGAAGGCAACCAGCAGGACCACAGCAGAAACTTGTGGGTCATAGCCCTGCAGTAACATGGCACCCTCTTTACCCAGCCAGGCGATGAAGCCAACGCGGGCTAAACCATCAGCCAGCGCAACCAGCGTGGCGAACCAGGCGAAGGTGTTCCACGCCGCTTTATTGCTGGTGATGTCATTCCAGTTCAGAACACCAGTCCACAGCATCAGCACAATAACTAACAGCGCGGCCATGGCTGGCTCAATCCACGCGGTAGCGAAGATCCACATCATCAGTGCGGCAACAACAAAGCCCAGCAGCAGGATTTCATTGCGTTTCAGTTTGCCCAGTTTAGCCAGCTCAGCGGTGGCCCAGCGTGGCACTTCATCATTGACTTTCACTTCTGGCGGATAGAGCCAGTAAGCCAGCAGCGGCATGGTGAGAATCAGCAGCACGCCCAGCGGCAGGAAGGCGAGGAACCACATGCCCCAGGATATATCGAAACCGACCACGCTTTTCACCAGCGCCAGCGCCAGCAGGTTAGGAGCCAGTGCTGAGAGGAACATGGAACTGGTGATACAGGCGGCGGTGATCGCTACCCACATCAGATAAGAACCAATTTTACGCGCGCTCGGATCGTTCGGTTTTGAACCGTACAGCGGCGGCAGGTTAGCGATAATGGGGTAGATAGTACCGCCACTGCGCGCCGTGTTTGAAGGCGTAAACGGCGCCAGCAGCAGATCGGCGAAGGTAATGGCATAACCGAGCGTCAGGCTGCGACGGCCGAGATATTTCACCAGAATCAGCGCCAGACGGCGGCCGAACTGGGTCTTATCGTAGCCCGCGGCGAACATAAAGGCACCGAAGATCAGCCAGACCGTAGAGTTGCCGAAGCCACTTACTGCCCATTTGAACGACTGCGCCGCCGTTTTGAACTTGGGATCGGCCAGTTCCGCCGGGCTAAACAGCACCCATTGGCTGAACAGCGCAATCACCACCACGCCGGTTAAGCCGATAACGGCGCCCGGCAATGGCTCGAAGATCAGCCCGACAATCACGCCGACAAAAATAGCGAAGAAGTGCCACGCATAAGGTTCCAGTCCCGCAGGGGTGGGAACCAGCAGCAACAGCACGGCCACAATAATTGGCAGGCACAACATGATCAGGCGGTTCTTTTTCCCCGGCGCCGCAGGCGGCGCTTGTAGGGATTCACTCTGGGTTGTTTGTGTGTTCATAGTTTTGGTCTGCAAGTTATGGAGAATGCGTTTGTACGCCCCGAATCAATCCGATTTTTTTAGTTACAAAACTCTTTTAACAGATTAGCCGTGACATTTAAAACTGGCTTTTAAATAAATCGCTTTCAGGAAAATTTGATACGCGAATTATCAATTGAATGTGGCTATGATGCGATTAATTAAAATATCTATTTTGATCCAGATCAATAAAATTTATTAGTGGGTTTTTTGCTTTAAGCATGCGTGCATTAATAAACGAACCATTAGGTGAAAAATAACCGTGCGGTGTTAACGAAACGCCAAAAATCAAGCAAAAAAGAGCGGGAGGAGGCATTTTATCTTTATGATAAGGCTGGATTTGTTTTAAATGTAAGGAAAAAGTTGATTTTTGTCAAGTATTGGTTAAAACTTAGCGAAGCGAAGCTTTGAGACATGAGCATCAAATATTATTTCCAAAGGTAAAACTTATATAACTAACGAATAAGGTTATGTAACTAAATAAAATGGTATATTTACACCATGAAATCGGACCACTTAAATAATTATAAAATCTCCGAACCGCCAAAGAATTGAATACAAAGTTTCTTAATTTTGGAGTTGCTCATCATGAATACGCTCACCCCGATTCTTAATCCGCTTACGTTACCGAAAGGTGCAGTGCTTAAAAACCGCCTGGTTATGGCACCGATGACCACCTGTACCGGTTACTTTGACGGCGGTGTTACCAGTGACCTTGTCGAATATTACCGCGTACGTGCCGGCAGCATCGGTACCGTCATTGTTGAATGCTGTTTTGTCGATAACCGTGGTCCGGCGTTCCCCGGCGCGCTCGGTATCGATAGCGATAACAAAATCCCCGGTCTGGCAAAAATTGCGCATGCCATCAAATCGCAGGGTTCAAAAGCGATTCTGCAGATTTATCATGGCGGCCGTATGGTGGAACCTGCGCTGATTGGCGGTAAAACGCCGGTTGCGCCAAGTGCCATTGCGGCGCCACGTGAGGGTGCAACCAAGCCGCAGGCATTGACCGCAGAAGAAGTCGACGTGATGATCACCAAGTTTGGTGATGCGGTGAACCGTGCCATTAAAGCCGGCTTCGACGGTGTCGAAATCCATGGTGCCAACACCTATTTGATTCAGCAGTTCTATTCGCCTAATTCCAACCAGCGCGACGACAAATGGGGCGGCAGCCGCGATAACCGCGCCCGCTTCCCAATGGAAGTGCTAGAGATTACCCACAAAATGGCTGACCGCTTCGCCGCGGCGGATTTCATTATTGGTTATCGCTTCTCACCGGAAGAGCTGGAAGTCCCTGGCATCCGCTGGGATGACACGCTTTATCTGCTGGAGAAACTGGCGGAACGTGGTCTGGACTATGTGCACTTCTCTGTCGGCCAGCTGCTGCGTCCGTCTATTGTCGACACGCAAGATCCGACCCCGTTAATCACCAAATATCTGGCACAGCGCTCACCTAACCTGGCAAAAGTGCCGGTGATTGGCGTTGGCGGCGTGGTGAATAAAGAAGACGCGGAGAATGCGCTGGAGCATGGCTTTGATCTGGTCGCGGTAGGTAAAGCCTGCATTGCCTATCCAGACTGGACCGACCGCGTCATGAAGAATGAGCACATGGAGCTGTACATCGACAGCACCAAGCGCGAAGCGCTCACCATCCCAGAACCGCTGTGGCGCTTCTCGCTGGTGGATGCCATGATCCGCGACGTCAGCGATACCGGTCGTAAATACAAAGCCGGCGTTTATCAGGCGAAAGTTGAAGCCGAAGCGCTGAAGCTGAAAATCAACGTCACGCTCGACACCGACCGTATCACCGATATCTCGCTGGTGCCGGACCCGAGCCTCGACGTCGATTTCACCAGCACCTTTGAAAGCCTGCGTGAACGCATTCTGGTGGCGAACAGTCCACACGTTGATGCCATTACCGGCGCCACCACGCAGAGTGAAGCGCTGAAGAAAGCGGTATCCCGCGCCATGACCACCTCGAGCAAAGAGTATGTGATTGAAGAGGGTGGCAACCCGAACGCGCCGGTCAATTACGATGTGGTGGTAGTCGGAACCGGTGGTGCCGGTTTGGCGGCGGCGATTCAGGCGCATGACGATGGCGCACGCGTCGTGATCATCGAGAAGATGCCCACCATCGGCGGTAACACCATCAAAGCGTCGGTCGGCATGAACGCGGCAGAAACCCGTTATCAGAAGCTGAAAGGCATTGAAGACAGCAAAGAGTTGTTCTACGAAGAGACGCTGAAAGGCGGCAAATTCAAAAACAATCCGGTGCTGCTGCGCGAGTTTGTTGAGCAAGCGCCCGAAGCGATTGAGTGGCTGGCGGCGAAACAGATTGAACTGTGCGACATCACCATCACCGGCGGTATGAGCATCGATCGTACGCACCGTCCGGAAGATCGCTCAGCGGTGGGTGGTTTCCTGATCAGCGGCCTGGTGAAGAACGTTAATCAGCGCAATATCGAAGTGCTGTTGGAAACATCGGTCGCCGAAATTTTGATGGAAAACGGTGCGGTCACCGGCGTGAAAGTAGTGGATGAGTATAACGATAGCCGCATCATCAACGCGAAAAGCGTGATTGTGGCGACCGGCGGCTTCAGTGCTAACCGCGAAATGGTGGTGAAATATCGCCCTGAGCTGGATGGTTTCGTCACCACGAACCATAAAGGCGCAACCGGTAGTGGCATCGCCATGCTGCAGCACATTGGTGCGGATACCGTCGATATGGGCGAAATCCAGATTCACCCAACGGTTGAGCAAACCACCTCGTACCTGATTTCCGAAGCGATGCGCGGCGGCGGGGCGATTCTGGTGAGTCAGGCGGGCAAGCGTTTCTATAACGAAATGGAAACCCGTGACAAAGTCTCTGCTGAGATCATTGCGCTGCCAGAGAAGAGCGCATGGATCGTGTTTGATGAGCAGGTACGCGCCAATAACAAAGCGGCGGATGAATATATCGCCAAAGGTTTCGTGATCAGCGCACCCACGCCGCACGAGCTGGCGGTGAAACTCAACATGGATCAGGAAGCGCTGCAAACTACGCTGGGTCGTTACAATGAGTTCGTGGCGAAGCAGGATGACGAAGACTTTGGCCGTAAAACGGCGCTGCGTCATCCGCTGAATAAAGGTCCGTACTTTGCGATTCGTATCGCACCGGGCGTGCACCACACCATGGGCGGCGTCACCATCAACACCGATACTGCGGTGCTGGATGCACAGAAAGCGGTGATTCCAGGTGCGTGGGCGGCAGGTGAAGTGGTCGGCGGCATCCACGGTGCAAACCGCATCGGCGGTAACGCGGTGGCAGATATCATCATCTTTGGTATCAAAGCTGGTCACAATGCCGCTAAACTGGCGCTAGGACACTAAGCTGTAAAGATGCCCGCCTCGTGCGGGCATCATTTTCTTTAGAGGCATGCAATGACCGCTGGCGTCTTTTCTTACTCTGCCGTGCTCATGGGTTCGCCCATTCTGCTTAAACTCTTCGATGACAATCCCACGTTAGCCCGCCAGGTTTTTCAACTCATTAAACAGCAAGAAAATCTCTTCACCGTTAATCGCGCTGAATCTGAAGTGATGTCGATCAATCAGGCGGCTGGTCATCATCCGGTGGTGGTGAGCGAGCCGGTATTTGCCTTAATCAGCGTGGCACACGCCGTGAGTTTGCTGCCGGAAAGCGCGTTTAATTTCACTATCGGGCCGGTGGTGAAGCGCTGGAAAATTGGATTTCAGGGGCGCGCGGTGCCGCCGGCAAACGAGATTGCTGCTCTATTGAAACTGACCGATCCGCATCAGGTGGTGCTTAATTCCGCCGATTGCTCGGTATTTCTGCAGCAGCCGGGCATGGAGATCGATCTGGGTGCCATCGCCAAAGGCTATATCGCCGATCGCGTGCAGGCATTTCTGCGCCAACAGGGCGTGCAGCAGGCGCTAATCAATCTGGGCGGCAACGTACAAACGCTGGGCTCGCCGCCGCATGAGCCGCAAGGTTGGGGCATCGGCCTGAAAAAACCGTTTGGCCGCGACGATGAACTGTTAGGCGTGCTGCAGGTGCAGGGAAAATCGGTGGTGACGTCGGGGATTTATGAGCGCTATTTTGAGTTGGATGGGCGCTGCTGGCACCATATTTTTGACCCGCAAACCGGTTATCCGCTCGATAACGAATTGCTGAGCGTGACGGTGATTTCCGATCGCTCAATTGATGGTGATATCTACACCACGCTGTTGTACGGCATGGGCGTAGAGCAAGGGCTGGCGTATCTCGCTGACCAGCCCGACATCGATGCGGTATTTGTCACGCGCGATCGGCAGATTATCTGCTCCTCGCCGCGCCACTTCCAGTTCCAGCAGCGCGATTTCGCCTGGCAGCTGCGTTACTGACAATATTGCTGCAGCAGCGAATGGTACTCCGGCTGCAGGCGATAGCGATATACCGGTCGACCGGTCGCGCCATAGTGAATGCTGGTAAACAGAATATTAATCTGCGCCAGCCAAATCAGATATTTACGACAGGACACGCGCGAAATATTCACTTCCGCCGCCAGCTCATCGGTTGAGAATTCGTGACCTGGATGGGCATCAATCCACTGACACAGCGTGCGCAGCGTCTGCGGCGTTAAGCCTTTTGGCAGGCGCTTATTGTCGTGCTGCGTTGCCGGGCTGCCGTGAATCAGCAAATCAACATCGGACTGCTGATAGTAATGCTGATTGTCCATCAGCGATTTCTTCTGTCGCCAACCGGTCAGTGCCTCTTCAAAGCGCGGGAACTGGAATGGTTTGATCAGATAATCCACCACGCCGTAATGCAGCGAAGTTTTGATATTCTCCGCATCCGCGGCGGACGAAATGATGATCACTTCGACTGCGCTCTGCGCCGTGCGCAATTCCGGCAACAGATCGAGACCATTTTCCTGCTGCATATAGATATCCAGCAGCACCAGATCGACCTCGGTATCACTGTTAAACAGGATCTCTTTGGCCTGCTTCAGCGTTGAGGCGGTGCCGCAGCAGTTAAAGCCCTGTATTTGGCCGATATAAGCGCGATTCAGCTCGGCGACCATGGCGTCATCGTCGACCACTAGCACATTGATCATGCGGATTGGTTTCCTCCATCCCAGGGAAGTTGGACTAAAAATTGGGTAAAGACCCCGGCTTCTGACTCTACGCTCACGCTGCCGCCGAGGTTTTCCGTTTGCTGCTTCAGCAAAAACAGCCCGACGCCGCGATTTTCACCTTTGGTAGAGAAGCCTTTTTCAAAAATGGTATTCAGGCGTTCAGCTTCAATACCGGGACCGTCGTCACTCACTTCACACGTCAGCCAGCCATTCTGATAATGCAGCATGACGTGGATCTCACCCTCAACCTGCTCGCTGAGCGCATCAAGGGCGTTCTCAATCAGATTGCCGATCACGGTGATCAGGGCCGCCATTTGTTGCTCATTGCCGCTGTCAGGCAAGAAACTGGCATCGCTAATCGTGAGGCGATGGCCACAATCTGACGCGCGATTAATTTTACTCAACAGAAAACCCGCAATCACCGGCGACTTAATTTTATCGAGCAGGAAGCCAATTTCGGTCTGATAATTGTTGGCGGTCTTGAGAATATAGGTTTCTACCTGCGCGTAATTTTTCATGTGCAGCAGGCCTAAAATCACATGCAGCTTATTCATAAACTCGTGCGAACGTTCACGCAACGCGTCAACGTAGTTTACCATGCCCGTCAGGCGCTGCATTAGCTGACTGATTTCTGTTTTATCCCTGAAGGTACACACGGCGCCGATAATCCGCCCCTGATTTCGCACCGGTACGGTATTGCTCAGTAATACGCGCCCATTCACATTAAGCTCTTCATCACGGCGCGCTCTCCCGTTGTGCAACACATGCTGCAGATGATCGTTGATCACCGAAGCATCATAAATACGGTCGCCGCTCATCATGCCGCTGGCCATCGGATCGTTAAGCAGTGAACGTGCCGCCTGATTCACCAGCGTCACCTGCGCCTGGTCGTCCATTGCCACCACGCCTTCTTTCAGCGAGTTGAGAATCGCCTGGCGCTGTTCGAACAGCGTCGAAATTTCGTAGGGTTCAAGACCAAACAGAATGCGTTTCAGCACGCGTACTAAGACAAAGGTACCGATAGCGCCCGCCAGCGTACCAATAAAAATGGTCCACAGGATACTCCAGCGGCTCTGGTTGATCTGCACGGTGACGGCATCCAGCGAGATGCCAATCGCCACCACGCCAATCTGCTGATGCTGCGCATTGAAAACCGGGGTGAAGACGCGTAGCGCTTTCGCCAGTGAACCTTGATTCACCGAGACGTTCTCATGGCCGTGCAGTGCCGGCTCAATATCTTCACCGATGAAGTGTTTACCAATCAGTTCAGGGTTGCGATGCGAATAGCGGATGCCGTCCATATTGGTCACCGTGATGAACAACAGGTTATTGCTCTCCTCAACGGCTTTGGCAATCGGTTGGATGCGCGTACCATTGGGCGGATAGGCTAAAGCGCGCTGTATTTCGGGCGAATCCGCCAGGGTGCGCGCCACCGCCATGGCTTTATCTTCCAGCTGCGCGCGGGTTGAGGCGCCAATCTGGAAAAAATAAAACATGTGCACGCTGAGCAGCACCAGCACAATGACCGCGCTGAGCATCAGGGTAACCAGCGTATTAAGCTTCATCGGCTGCTTACGCGCCGCGATTCCTTGCTGTGAAGAAGACATGATCGCTCTCGGTAGAGAAGAGGGCGCTTAGTATGACGGATAATAGAGGGGAGGTCGCGTACTCTCATCCATGGGATCGTGCCGGGTTTGATTGTGTAGGGTGCGCATATACGCGCACCTGGGGTTCGGAATTAACTCGATTTAACGCGATTAGCAAAGCTCTTACGCAGCTTCTGCAATTTCGGTGGGATCACCGCCATGCAGTAACCGTTGCGCTGCCCGGCGCCTTCCCAATAATCCTGATGATATCCTTCCGCCGCATACCACTCTTTCAGCGGCTCGATGGTGGTCACCACCGGATCGCTCAGGCCTTCCTGCGCGCGCGCAATGGCGGCAATCGCTTCGGCTTCCTGCTCGGGGTTGGCGGGGAAAATCGCCGAACGGTATTGCGTGCCAATATCGTTACCCTGGCGGTTCAGCTGGGTTGGATCGTGGGTAGCAAAGCTGATATCCAGCAGATCGCCATAGCTCACCTGCGCCGGATCGAAACCAATGCGAATCGCCTCCGCGTGGCCCGTAGCGCCGCTGCACACTTGCTCATAAGTCGGATTCGGACGTGCGCCGCCGGTATAACCGCTCTCGACTGACTCCACGCCAATCACATCTTTAAAAACTGCTTCGGTACACCAGAAACAGCCACCGGCGATCACCGCATATTCGGTTGCCATTGTTTTTTACTCCTGTCAGGGCGAAAGCATCAAAGTGGGGTCAAGCCTATAGCAATTCAAGCAGTTAAATTAACATTTCTGGCTTAAAGTCATCGCGCTTATCGAGCAGTAATTTGCTCATCACGCTAAAGCGGCCTTCGCCCGTGTAGTGCAACGTGGGCGGAAACTCTGGCGTGTCGGTGACATGCGCTTTAACGATCTCGAAAATGAAGAAGTTGTAATTATTCACCATCGAATCGTCATACAGCTGACACTCAAAGCTGGCAAAACACTCATTAATTAACGGGACATTGACCACGCTTGCCGGTTCAGGCGTCAGTTTAAAGGCATCAAACTTATCAAGGCGATCGCCGTGGCTATTACCAATCGCCACCACGTTGTCGACCAGATCCGCCGATGGGACGTTGATCACGCACTGGCCGCTCTGGCGGATCAGGTCATGGCTGTGGTTGCCGCCAGCGATCATGCAGCCAACCAGCGACGGCGAAAATTCCAGAATGGTGTGCCAGCCGAGCGTCATGATGTCGCGTCGATCCTCATACTGAGAACTCACTAACACCACCGGACCCGGCTCCAGATATTTACGCGCTTTGCTGACCGGAAAGTCGATTTTATGCATCGGGCTTCTCCTGTTGTAGGTAGCGATGTTCTAAGTGTAGCTGCCAGCCTTTACTGGGCGGCAATTTCGCGGCATGTTAATGCGTCATCTTATCTGGAGCTGTTTTATGGAATCTGTGTGCGCATCGACATCCCGCCCGACCTTACATCTGCTCTGTGGCAAAATTGCTGCCGGGAAATCAACGTTGGCCCATCAGCTGGCGCAGCACACGGGTGCGGTGATCGTCAGCGAGGATGCGTGGTTGGCCCATCTGTTTGCCGAAGAGATGCATGATGTGGCTGATTATTTGCGTTGTGCGGGTAAGTTGCGTAACGCGATGACGCCGCACCTGATCGCCTTGTTGCAGCGTGGCGTTTCGGTCGTGCTGGATTTTCCAGCCAATACTGTCAATCAACGGCAGTGGATGAAGGCGGTGATCCACAGCGCCGGGGCAGAGCATCAGCTCCATTATCTTGATGTGCCCGATGATGTGTGTAAAACACGCCTGCATGCGCGCAACGCCAGCGGGCAGCATGACTTCGCCGCAACCGATGCGCAGTTTGCGCTGATCAGCAGCTACTTCGTTGCGCCCCAGAGTGAAGAGGGCTTTAACGTGGTAACGCATAGCGAATTAAGCAGGTAAATGATGAACCCTTCTTTATGTCAGACGCTCAATCTCACCTATCCGATTATCCAGGCGCCGATGGCGGGCGTCTCCACGCCGGAAATGGCGGCGGCGGTCAGTAACAGCGGCGCGCTGGGATCGATCAGCGTAGGTGCTTCAACGCCGCAGCAGGCGGATATCATGATCCGTAAAACACGTTCTCTGACCTCCGCGCCCATTAACGTCAACGTCTTTTGTCACGCGCCGGTACAGCGCAATGCGCAGTTAGAACAGGCGTGGATTACACGCTTCCAGCCCGTATTTGAGCATTATGATGCGGCGCTGCCCGCGTCGCTGTCGGAGATTTATCAAACTTTCCTCGATAACGACGCGATGCTGGAGGTGCTGCTGGCTAACGCACCTGCCGCAGTGAGTTTCCATTTCGGGTTACCTTCCGCCGCATTTGTGCAGCGATTAAAAAGCCGCGGCATTATTACGCTGGCGAGCGCAACCAGCCTTGCGGAAGCACAGGCTATCGAAGCCGCCGACATCGATTTTATTGTCGCGCAGGGCATTGAGGCCGGGGGACATCGCGGGATGTTTAATCCTGCAGATGAAGATCAGCAGCTCAGCACCTTTACGCTGGTACAAACGCTTCGCAAGGTTTCGCGCCTGCCATTAATTGCCGCGGGTGGGGTGATGGATGGTGCGGGAATTGCTGCCATGCTCAAGCTGGGCGTGGCGGGCGTACAGTTAGGTACCGCGTTTATCTTGTGCCCGGAATCAGCCGCCAATGCGGCTTATCGTCAGGCGTTAAACAGCGAGCAGGCCAATAGCACCGAGATTATTGCGGCCATCTCTGGCCGTTCGGCCAGATGTATCACTAACGATTTTTGCCACCTGGCGCGTGGATTTGCGCAGGATTCCATTCCGCCTTATCCGCTGGCCTACGCGCTAGGCAAAGCGCTGGCTGCCGCTGCAGCGGCCAAAGGTGATCATGGATTTGGTGCTCAGTGGGCCGGTCAGGGCGCTGCACTGGCGCGAGAGATGCCTGCGGCAGAGCTAGTGAAAACGCTCGTTGCGGAGTGGCAGGCGGCGTAAGGCGGCAAAAGCGCGTTCATTGACGCTCAGCGTTCAGTAGCGGGATAACAAAGTCGATGAAGGCACGCACTTTGGCAGGGGGAAGGTGCCGCGAAGGATACAAGGCGTAAAGCGGAAAACGCTCGCCTTGCCATTCGGTGAGTAATTCTACTAAGCGGCCTTCAGCAAGCAGCGTTTCAATACCGCTGGCTTTGATGCGCGCAATACCGGCACCCGCCAGACAGGCCGCGAGCAGCGTGCCGGATTCATTGACCATCAGGCGGCTGGAAATTTTGGCCGCAACCACGTCGCCATTTAAACGGTACTCCCACTCGAGCGGCAACCCGGTCATGGTGCTTTTCATCTGGATACAGGCGTGATGAGCCAGATCGTCAGGTGTGGCAGGTTGGCCATGCTGACGCACATAGTCTGGCGATGCGACCGTCACCGTGCGCGTCTCCAGTAGCTTGCGTGCAACCAGCGAAGACGTGGGTGGATGCCCAAAGCGCACGGCAATATCAAAACCTTCAGCCACCATATCGCCAAGCCGATCGCGCACCACCAGCTCCAGAGCAATCTCCGGATAGCGCTGCATAAACCTATCAATATGCGGCGCCAGAATGTGGCGTGAGAAAAAGGGATCAACATTAATGCGCAGCCGCCCATGTATCGCGGTGGAAGCGCCGGAGGCCAGACTCACCGCATCGCCAATGCCCGCCAGCAATGGGCTTATCTCTTCATACAGTGTCCGCCCCTCATCTGTCAGGGTGACGGCGCGGGTGGTTCTGTCAAACAGTCGTACGCCGATGCTGGTTTCCAGACGTGTCACCGCACGACTTACGCCAGAGGGCGACAAATTGAGCGCGTCAGCCGCGCGAGCAAAACTGCCGCTGTGTACGATAGCGGCTAACACGCTGATATTTGACAACAAACGGCCATCAATGCTCATCAAAATTTCTCACATACGCAGGGTGATTCTATGTCATCAAAGTAATGAGTCGATGTGCATTCTGTCAATTAACCGGGTTTCCTATACTGCCGTCCGTACCGTTTCTTTAAGCAAACAGGAAATTAACCCATGTATGTGATCACTGGTATTACCGGAAAGGTTGGCGGCGCAGTTGCGCGCGCCTTACTCAGCAACAATCTTCCCGTGCGCGGCGTAATGCGAGATGTCAGTAAGGCTGCCCAGTGGCAGGACCTGGGCTGTGAGGTTGCCTTTGCCGAAATGAAGGATGCCAGCGCATTGGCCGATGCGTTTAACGGTGCGACTGGCGTGTTCATTCTTCCCCCGTCGGATTTTGATCCCGCGCCGGGATTTCCCGCCGCCCGCCTCATCATTGATGCAGTGGTCCAGGCTATTCGTTGCGCATCGCCTGAGAAAGTGGTTTGCCTCTCGACCATTGGTGCTCAGGGCGAGAAAACGAACCTGTTAACCCAGCGTACCCTGCTGGAGCAGGCGCTCAATGCACTGGATCTGCCGGTTACTTTCCTGCGTCCGGGCTGGTTTATGGAGAACTGCGCATTAGATGTCGTCTCTGCGCGTGATAATGGTGTGATTCACAGCTATTTGCATCCGCTGGATAAAGCGGTACCGATGATCGCCACCGCTGATGTCGGCACCCTGGCCGCAATGTTGCTGCAGCAAGAGTGGCAGGGGAAACGCATTGTTGAGTTAGAAGGCCCGCAGCGCGTGACACCCAACGACATTGCTAACACGTTTGCCTCCATTCTAGGGCGCCCGGTGGCTGCGGAAGCCGTCGAGCGTGATGCGTGGGAAGCGATTTTTCGTTCGCAGGGGCATCAGCATCCTTTACCGCGCATGCGGATGATCGATGGCTTCAATGAGGAGTGGATCTGCTTTGAAAAGCCGCAGGCAGAACGGGTAATGGGTGAGACGGAACTTGAAGTGGTGTTGCGCGCTTTGCTCAAAACCGCAGGCTAATGAAATCGGCGCCAAAGAAAATCTGCACCGCTAAGCCCTTCGGTGCAGATTTTTCATCCTTTCACTCTCGGTTTTCAGGGCTCATCAATACGCGCGACTTTTAATGTGGTTTGTTCCCCGTGACCATACACTTTTCCGCTGACGCGGACTTTGTCATCTGCCGAATAGGTTTTTCCCTTAAAGGCGTTTGCGTCTGCGATAATCGTTACGTTTCCGGTGTTATCGCGAAATTTGTAACTGTCACCTTTTAATTTTTCGACGATATATCCCTCCAGCGTAACGTATCCTCCCTGACGGAAATCCCGTATTTGGGATATTGCGGTCTGTCCGGTATCTTCAGAACCTTTGTAACCCGCATCCTGTTTATTCTGCGGCGGCGGGGTTTCCCCGGCTTTGAATCCACCTTCAGCGGCACTCACACCTAAACTAAACATCATTATTACCGAAGCCAAAATAATAGGTTTCATCGTCTCTCCATGGATTTATTCGTTCATGCTGGATTAAGTCTGGCACAAATATTCACGATTGCACTGCAAGCGCACCGGTAATAACAAACGCCACTTCTGAGTATTTATGCCAGGGTATAAAGGTGACTTTTTTATCAATCGGGATAAGCGAGCCATTTCATTCGCGGTGCGCTTATTAGCACACCTAAAATTAAATCCCATTAATTAGGACAATAACGCATGAAAGCTATCGTCTATAACGGACCTTTTGATGTATCGGTAAAAAATGTACCGGATGCCAAAATTGTCCGCCCAACAGATGCGCTGATTCGTATTACGACCACGAATATCTGCGGCTCAGATTTACATATGTATGAAGGGCGTACCAGCTTCGAAGAGGGGCGTATTTTTGGTCATGAAAATCTTGGAGAGGTGATTGAAGTTGGCAGCGGAATAGAACGTATCAAGGTCGGAGACTACGTTTGCATGCCTTTTAATGTCGGATGTGGTTTCTGTGAAAACTGTGAAAAAGGCTTAACCGGCTTCTGCCTGACAGCCAATCCGGGCACAGCGGGGGCTGCCTATGGATTTGCCGAGATGGGCGCCTGGGAAGGGGGCCAGGCCGAGCTGCTGCGGGTGCCTTTTGCCGATTTCAATTGCCTTGTGCTTCCTCCGGATGCGCAAGAGAAGGAGGAGGATTATGTCATGTTGTCAGATATCTTCCCCACCGGCTGGCATGCGACCGAACTCGCAGGTATGCGGCCCGGCGATAGTGTAGCCATTTATGGGGCCGGGCCAGTAGGCTTGATGGCGGCCCATTCCGCCGTGATCAAAGGGGCGTCACAGGTCTTCGTGGTGGATACGCATGCCGACCGTCTTGCGCTGGCAGAGAAAATGGGCGCTACGGCAATCAATGCCGTGGGGGAAGATGCCGTTGAGAAAATTCTTGCGCTGACCGATGGCCGTGGTACGGATTGCGGCTGCGAATGTGTGGGCTACCAATGCTGTAATCGGCATGGGCATGAAGACAATAGCGCGACGATGAATAGCCTGGTCGCCTCGACCAAAGCAACCGGCGGTATTGGCGTGGTGGGGGTATTTATTCCGCAGGATCCAAACGCAGCCAGTGAGCTGGCAAAGGTCGGTAAAATGCCGTTTGATTTTGGTAGCTTCTGGTTTAAAGGGCAGTCAATTCGTACTGGCCAAGCGAATGTAAAAGCGTATAACCGCCAGTTAGCCCGGCTAATTGCAACAGGTAAAGCTCAGCCGGGCAGTATTATCTCTCATCGCTTATCGTTGGAAGAGGGGCCCGACGGCTACCGTCATTTTGACGATCGCGACGATGGCTGGACCAAGGTTATCCTTAAACCCTAAATTGCCCGCTTGTGGCGCCACGGTCGCCATCCTTTACGCGATGTCGACCGTGACGATTAACCCGGCCTGCAACCAGAAAAGAGATGTCCCTGATTAATCCACTCTGACAAGCTATTATTTGCGTCAAGTCAACCTAAGCGAAACGGGTATTTAGTGACTGAACGAGTAAGTCTAAAAAAATAATTAAACGCTTCGTTTAAAATTACGCCTCTTTAAATCAATGTTATTGATTCATTCGCGCATCATTTATACATGAAGCGGCAATCTTTCTGATTTTATGCTCTACAGTTAATGGGGTCTTAACCTGAAGGAGCATGTGACATGTCGAAAGAAAAAAAAGAACAGAATTTAGAACATACCGCCCCGCATAAAGGGCCTGAAACATCTCAACCGGGATTAGGGGATTTAGCGCCGCAGGGCGGAGGACATAAACCTGCGGCAGAACCGACGCCACCGGGCAAACAACCCACTGCACCGGGCAGCCTTAAAGCCCCCGAGACGCAAAATGCGAAACTTGAGCAGCTTGATGAGTATCGTAAAAATGGCGAAAACGCCGGGCTTACGACCAACCAGGGCACGCGGATTGCAAACGATCAGAACTCGCTTACCGCGGGTTCGCGTGGGCCAACGTTGCTGGAAGACTTTATCATGCGTGAAAAAATCACGCATTTTGACCATGAACGTATCCCAGAGCGTATCGTCCATGCGCGTGGTTCAGCCGCACACGGCTATTTCCAGCCCTATCGTTCGTTAGAAGCCCTGACCAAAGCCGGCTTTCTCAGCGATCCCGACAAAACCACACCTGTCTTCGTGCGCTTTTCCACCGTGCAGGGGGGCGCCGGATCGGCCGATACCGTGCGTGATATCCGTGGATTCGCCACCAAGTTTTACACCGATGAGGGCGTGTTTGATTTGGTCGGCAACAATACCCCGGTATTTTTCATTCAGGATGCGCACAAATTCCCGGACTTTGTTCACGCGGTAAAACCCGAGCCGCATAACGAAATTCCACAGGGACAGAGCGCACATGATACTTTCTGGGACTATGTGTCGCTGCAGCCTGAGACGTTGCATAACGTGATTTGGGCGATGTCCGATCGCGGTATTCCGCGCAGTTATCGCACCATGGAAGGATTTGGCATTCATACCTTCCGCCTGATTAACGCGGAGGGTAAAGCCACCTTCGTGCGATTCCACTGGAAACCGGTTGCCGGTAAAGCCTCGCTGTTGTGGGATGAAGCACAGAAGCTTACGGGCCGCGATCCCGATTTCCACCGCCGCGATCTGTGGGAAGCGATTGAAGCCGGTGATTACCCGGAATACGAATTAGGCCTGCAGCTAATACCTGAGGAAGACGAGTTTACATTCGATTTTGATATTCTTGATGCGACAAAACTCATTCCTGAAGAGCTGGTACCGGTTGAGCTGGTCGGTAAAATGGTACTCAATCGCAATCCAGACAATTTCTTTGCGGAAACCGAGCAGGTAGCGTTCCATCCGGGACACATTGTTCCGGGACTGGACTTCACCAACGATCCGTTGCTACAGGGACGACTGTTCTCCTACACCGATACGCAAATTAGCCGCCTCGGTGGCCCCAACTTCCATGAGATCCCGATTAACCGTCCGGTTTGCCCTTACCATAATTTCCAGCGACAGGGCATGCATCGTACGGAAATTGACACTAACCCGGCCAACTATGAACCCAACTCGATCAACAATAACTGGCCGCGCGAAGTCCCACCGGCGGCCAAACAGGGTGGATTTGAAAGCTATCAGGAGCGGGTGGAAGGCAGCAAAGTACGCGAGCGCAGTCCGTCGTTTGGTGAATACTACTCCCAGCCAAGGCTGTTCTGGCTGAGCCAGACAGCGGAAGAGCAGCAACATATTATTGGCGCTTACTCGTTTGAGCTCAGTAAGGTGGCGCGTCCTTATATCCGTGAGCGCGTCGTTGATCATCTGCTGCAAATCGATGTCAACCTGGCGCAAGGCGTGGCGAAAAATCTGGGCCTCAAGCTGAGCGATGAGCAGCTTAAGACGGCGCCGCCAAAAGATGTGAATGGCCTGCAAAAAGATGAAAGCCTGAGTCTGTATGCGCAGCCGAGTGGTGACGTTAAAGGTCGCCAGGTGGCCTTACTGCTCAGTGACGGCACGAAAGCAGCCGACGTTCTTGCCATCCTTCAGGCACTGAAGGCAAAAGGTGTGCATGCTAAACTGCTGGCCGCGCATATGGGGCAAGTGCTGGCCGATGATGGTTCCGTTCTGCCGATCGACGCGACCTTCACCGGACTTCCTTCGCTCACCTTCGACGCGGTGATTGTGCCTGATGGCAATATCGATGCGTTACTGCTCAGCGGTGATGCGCGCTATTTCTTGCTGGAAGCCTATAAACACCTCAAAGCGATTGGCCTGAGCGGCGATGCGCGTCGGTTTAAAGCGCAGTTCAACGTGCAGGACAGCGAAACGGAGGAGGGGCTGGTGGAAGCCGCCAAAGCGGAGGGAACATTGATGGATGATTTCCTGACCGTAATGGCGTCCCACCGGGTCTGGTCGCGCAGTAAGAAAGCATTGACTGTAGCGGCATAAAAGCCGTGGGCGGAGTGAATTGCTCCGCCCTCTGCAGGCTATTTTTCCGGCTGGTGAGTGTGGGCGTCGGTCACCATTGGCTTAATCTCAAATACGCCTTGCGAGGCCATCACAGAACAGCTTAGTGCGGCCGCCAACGTTAACCCAATCCATATCTTCTTCATCGGTCCTCTCCCGCAAAAATATTATTTCACTTTCAGGTTTAGCATTGTTTATTTGAAAGTCGAGCATGATGAGGATTTTAAGAAATATCCTTCCTGATAAGTTGGATTAAAGGTGAATTTAAGTATCACCCGAAATCATTTATTAAGGTAACCAGTTATTCCTGATTGCCGCGTTAACGTGTGATTTTCATTTTTATTCTAAAATCTGAACTAGCCTTGATCGTGGCAGTTATTTAGTGGCTGCATTCGGCGTCCACATCGTTAAACTCTTCAGGAAAACCATTTTGGAAAATCAGCAATATTCTCATCCGCAACGTATTAATGGATTCGCCGGACTGGGTGACTATGCGGCAATTGGGGAAGGACGATCCGTGGCGCTTATTGCGCCAGATGGTTCTATCGACTGGTGGTGCGCACCTAATCTCGATTCAAAACCCCTTTTTGACCAAATACTTGATCCACAGATTGGCGGTTTCTTTCAGATCGTCCCCGTGGCGGATTACCGCGTCACGCGCAACTATCGCGAAAAAAGTAATGTGCTTGAGACCCGTTTCGATACCGATAGCGGGTCGGTGCTGCTAACAGAATCGATCAATAGCACGCTGGCAGGGCGCTTACCCTGGAGTGAACTGGCCAGGCGTATTGAGGGGCTGGCAGGTGAGGTGACCTTAAGAATTACGCTGCGCTTCGGCACCGCCGCCGAGACGCGTTCCCCGTGGATTGCGGACAGCGCACAGGGCAAGGTGTATCACATTGCCGATTTGATGGCGATGCTGCGCACCAGTGAAGACATTATTCTCGATCATATCGACGATGAATTAGTGACCGGCACGCTCACCGTGAGCAAAGGCGCACGTTCGCTTTGTGCCCTGCTGGTAACGGAAAAAGAGCCGCTGGCGGTCCCGGACATGAATGCCATTGATGGCCGCATCGAAACCAGCGACACGGCATGGCGTGACTGGGTCAACAGCCTGAGCTATAGCGGCCGTTATGCGCCGCTGGTGATACGTTCGGCGCTGTCGTTGAAATTTCTCTGGTACTCGCCGACGGGCGCGCTGGCGGCGGCCGCCACCACATCACTGCCTGAAGGTCTCGGCAAAGAGAAGAACTACGACTACCGCTACGCCTGGGTACGCGATGCCTGTCTGATCATTAAAGCCTTTATTTGCCTGGGCGCGCTGGAGGATTGTAAAGCCGCGTTCTCCTGGCTCACGCAGACCATCATCGATCATGGCGTACGGCTCCGCGCCTGCTACACCCTGGAAGGTGAGAAAGTCCCTGAGGAGCGCTATCCAGCGTTACGCGGCTATCAGGATTCGCAGCCGGTGCGTATTGGTAATAACGCGCGCGATCAGGTTCAGCTCAGCATGTACGGCGATATGCTGGCCACGGCGCAGGGCTTCGTGGAGGCCGGACACGTGCTGGATCTCACCACCGCGCGCCTGCTGGGTGAGCTAGCAAACTGCTGTGCGGATAGCTGGCGCCAGAAGGATTCTGGCATTTGGGAGTTGCCGGAAGAACAGCACTATACCCATTCGAAGATGGCATGCTGGCTGGCTTTAGATCGTGCGGTGGTATTGGCCGAAAAGAAATACATTGAGCCCACCTGGGTTGAACGCTGGAAACGAGAACGTGACCGCATTAGCCACTGGATCGAAACGCACTGCTGGTCTGAGACGCTGCAGAGCTATACCTTTTATGTGGGCAGTGATGAGCAGGTCGATGCTGCGCTGACGCTGATGCACCATTATGGCAACAGCGTTAATCCGCAAAGGATGCTCTCCTCTTATCGCGTAATCCGTCGCGAACTAGGGAATAACGGTGCGATGCTTTATCGCTATAGCAACGTAGATGAAGAGGAGAGTACTTTCCTGGCGTGCTCTTTCTGGATGGTGGAAGCCTGGGCGGCCATGGGCGATGGCGCCGGTGCAGAAGCGATGATGGAAGAGATTTTGGTCGCGCTTAATCGTCAGGGTAACGTCGACATTTTCAATGAAATGTATGATGTCCGCACGCAGTCATGGCGAGGGAATATGCCTCAGGGGCTCAGCCATCTGGCGCTGATCTTCGCGGCTCAGGGCATTAGTCATGCTCTGAAGCCATCATAAAAAAGCCCGCATAGCGCGGGTTTGGTCGATGCTGCGGCCCAACGATCGCGTATGTAACGCGTGCGGTATGAGTCGACCACGGAAAGTGGTCGACTCATACTACCGTACTCGCTTGTAACGGTCATAGGCGGTAGTGATGGCGCGCTAACCTGCCATTATCTGCGAGTCACCGCGGCGTTTTAAGCGGTTTTATTGATATTTCATCCCAGCCGATTATCCGCAGAGACTAATCTGATAGTTCACCTTCACTCGCTGATTTATCCACCATCAACTTCCCCTCTGTTATTTACATGCTTAACTCTGTTGTGGGCTTAAAACAGAGGACACAATGCCGTTAAAAAGGAAAATGGATAAAAAGGTCAACACCGAATCTGGCCTGCTGAAAAGCATTGTGCTGTCCGGTCTCTTCCTGATCCTCACGGTGGTCGGTATGAGTCTTTGGACGCTACGAGAAGACTGGCTGGCCACGGTGCATCAAACGCAGGAAACGGCGATGAATCTCGCCGTGTCGCAGTCGCGCCAGGCGGAAGATACCTTTCTCCAGGCAGAACTTTCGCTGAGACAGATACAGCGCGATCTGCAACTGCAGTTGGCGACAGGGATTCAGGGGGCGGATCTGAGCCATACTATGCGTGAGTTGCAGCACCGCCTGCCGCAACTGCACGGACTGTTTTATTACGATGCGGACGGCACATGGACCGCGACCTCTGCCGATCGCGTGCCCAGCAACATCAATAACGCCGATCGTGAATACTTTACTTATCAGCGCAGCAACCGACGCAATAACCTGCACATTGGCCCGGTGATTCGCAGCCGCAGCACGGGCGATCTGGTAATCCCCGTTTCCCTGCGGGTGAGCGATGCCAGTGGCGGATTCAAAGGGGTATTGTTGGCGACCATAAAGGTGGATTACTTCCGTCGTTTTTACAGCTACTACGAGCTCGGCAAACGCGATGTGCTGGTATTAATGTTGTCCGACAGCACCGTGCTTTATGCTCGTCCGATGCCAGACAGTTACATTGGTAAAGATCTCTCCTCAAGTCCGCTGTTTCAGCATATGCTCGCCAAAATGGATCGCGGCAGCGGTCAATGGAAGGCGGCGCTGGACGGGCAAGCGCGGATCTTTGGCTTTGCGCGTTCTGACCGCTATCCGATCATCGTCGCCGCGGGTTACAACGCCGACGATCTCTTTAGCATTTGGATTAATGGGCGGGGGCAGGACATTATCCTCAGCCTGATTCTGCTGTTGACCATCTTATTACTGGGGACGTTTCAGCTGCGTCATGCACGGCGCGTATTGCGCTATCAGCAGGAACTGACCAGCCTACGAGATGAGCTGCACAAGGCCAATCTGTCGCTGAACAAGCTCGCACATATTGACGGGCTTACCGGGTTAGCGAATCGCCGGGAATTCGATCGCTTCCTCCGTGAAGCGCTGGGCAACGCGGCCGCAAGCGGTAAACCCCTTTCGCTCATCATGATCGATATCGATTTTTTCAAACATTACAACGACACCTACGGACACATTGCGGGAGATGAAGGGTTGAAGGTGATAGGTGAGCTACTGGCTTCGTTATCCGTGAGGCGATCGGATATGGCGGCCCGCTACGGTGGTGAGGAGTTTGCGCTTATCTTGCCGGATACCGCATTCGATGAGGGGATAGCGCTGGCTAACCGCGCGGTAGAAGCCGTGAGGATGATGAAGCTGCCCCATGCTTCTTCACCGCTCGGTCACGTGACGCTTAGCGCCGGCTGCGCCACGACGTCCACGCCCGCCACGGTTTCCGCAGTAAAACTGCTGGAGCATGCCGACCATGCTTTGTATAGGGCGAAGCGTGGCGGGCGTAATCGTGCGCAAGGGATCGATGTGCCGGCGTTGCCAGAGCAGAGAAGGGAGTAACCGACTGACATTCTCGTCTCTGGCTTATTCCACCGTCGGCAGCTGATAGTTGATATATTGACGAAGCGCTTCGTGCATTTGGCTATTTAGCTCATCATCTAACCCGCGCTCTTCATATTCTTTTGCTAGCTGAATGATAACCTCATCATATTTTCCCTTAAAGGTGATGTTATTTACCGCAACTTGCTTGATCATCAGTTCGCGCAAGGCAGCAACTTCGATTTCCAGCCTGTTTACGTTCTCTTCAAGTTCTTTCACTCTCTCTTCACTCGACATACTGCCTCCGGGTGTTAATCAAATTTAACGGTGTAGGGGAAGGATGATATAGCCAGAATATCGCATTGGCCTGTTATTAATTCAAGGGAAAGGAAACGGTTAACGTTACCTTATTAACAATTTGCATTGGCTGGTAATAACCCATTCATGAGAAATAATTGGCCTCGATTATTTAGCGATAGGCGTCAATAAACCGAAGCGCATCGAGGTTACTTTGCCACGGGAAGATCGGATAAACGTGTTGTATATGCCGGTGAAAGCATCTCACGCTTCATTGCCCAGGGCTTCTGGATACCCTGTCCGGCAAACCATAACGCACCGCGCTGGTGGGCATTCATCTTGTCGATCAGTGCCATTAGCTGCTCGCTGTTGTGACGCGGCTGATATTCGGCAAACAGGTCGAACTGCGCCACGCCATCGCTGAAAAAATCCCCCAGCATCACGCCGCCTTTCATGTAGCGCTTACCGGGAACCCAGATGCGATCCAAACAGTTAAGCGTCGCCTGAATGATGTCACGACTATCGGCAGTTGGCGTAATAAGCGTCTGGCTAGCGGCATTCGCATAATAGGGATGATGCGGATCGTGTGGGCTGGTGCGAATAAAGGTGCCAATATGGCGACAATATTGCCGCTCGCTGCGCAGCTTTTCGGCGGCGCGGGCAGCGTAATTGGCAATAGCCTCGCGCATATCGTGATAGTCGGTAATGCGGTCGCCAAACGAGCGCGAGCACAATATATTTTGCCGATTCGGGACCACCTCATCAAACGCCAGGCAAGGCTCACCGCATAATTCACGTACGGTGCGCTCCAGAACCACGCCGAAGTGTTTGCGGATCAACGCTGTGGGCGTTTCAGCTAACTGCAGCGCGGTATCAATGCCCATGAGATTGAGCTTTTTCGATAAGCGGCGACCAACACCCCATACCTCTTCAACCTTGACCCGCTTCATCAATTCACGCTGGCGCAGCGGTGCGGAAAGATCCATCACATTCTCGGCTTTGGTCCAGCGCTTGGCGGCCCAGTTGGCCAGTTTGGCGAGGGTTTTGGTGGGGGCGATACCGACCCCCACGCGCAGATGCGTGTCCTGATAGATGCGATCGCGAATATCCCGCCCCAGCTGTTCTAGCGTCATACAGGCGTTGATGCCGGTGACATCAACAAAGGCTTCATCAATGGAGTACTCGTCGACGCGTGTGGAGATCAGCGCCAGCGTCTCCATCACGCGCCGCGACATATCGCCATAAAGCGCATAGTTGGAGGAGAACACCACCACGTTATGGCGCGTTAACTCTTCGCGATGTTTAAAGTAGGGCGCACCCATTTTAATGCCGAGCTTTTTGGCTTCTTTACTCAGCGAAATAATACAGCCGTCGTTGTTGGACAGCACCACAATCGGTTTGCCGCGCAGATCCGGGCGAAACACGGTTTCGCAGCTGGCGTAGAAAGAGTTCACGTCCACTAAGGCAAACATTAGCGGCCCAACGTTTTGATCACGTGTTTGACGATGCCGAAGACTTCGAACTGATCCACATCGGGAATGGGGATGATCGCATGGGCCGCATTCATGGGTTTGAGATGCAGGTAGGGCCGCAGCATAAGTTGTTTGACGGTGAATTCACCCGAGAGAGAGGCGACCACAATATCGCCGTGCCTGGGCTTGGGGGAGCTGTCTACCACCAGCAGGTCCCCCTCCGCAATACCGCCTTCAATCATGGAATCACCGCTTACTCTGATGAAGTAGGTTGAACTGGGGTGATCCACTAAAAAGTGGTTGAGGTCAATGCGCTGTTCAACGTAGTCCTGAGCCGGCGAGGGAAAGCCACAGGGCACCCGGCTAATGAATAAAGGAAAGTCTACAATGGCACGGATTTCCGCGGGCTGATAAAACTGCATGGCTGCGATCTCAAATTATTACTGTATGTGTATACAGTAATATCGAGTGGGCAGGTTGATCAAGCCAGTACCGGCGACTATCTGCAAAACACTTGGCAGGAAAGGGAATTTAATTTTAGTGAGAGGCCGCGGCTTGCCCATGCAGAGGCAAGCCATAAACGGGATGCGAAGGCTAAATCATCATCCCCAAAATCTGCAGCGTGCTCTGCTGCGAAGCGGTGATGAATGGAATGTCTTTGATGTGTTGCATGCCGAAGGCTTCATAGAACTTACGTGCGCGGACATTCTCGCCTAATACTTCCAGCCACAAGTAGCCTTCGCGCTTATCGCGTGCCTCATTAATAATGCTCTCGAACATCCATCTGCCGTAATTCTTGCCGGTTTCTTCCGGGTTGAGGTACAGCTTGTTCAGCAGTGCGCCGCTCATGCCTGAATCCGGTACCGGTGTGTTCCAGGTGACTTTGGCAAAGCCAATGGGTTTGTCCGTCTCGGCGATAAGCCAGCTCTCATTCGGTGCGGCCAGACTGCTGGCAAGCTCGATGAGGCCGTACTCTTTGTCGATAAAGGCATCCAGTTCTTCTGCGGAAACCCACATATGCTTGAAATGCGCACTGTAGGTCATGCGTCCCAGCTGGTGCAGCAGCTCTGCATCCTCCGCCTGGGCTTTACGTATGGTGAACTCCATGCCAGCTATCCTTTCTCATTCTTGTTATTAACCTTATCGTCGGTCATCACAATCATGACCGAAGGGCACTTACCATAGCGTGTTAGTAACAAAAACCCAAGAAAACAGGCGATTACTGTTAACAAATGCGTGCAGCAACGGCGTCGATCTTTATCTTCTTACTCAATGACCCGATAATACCGCGGTATCGTTGCAGCACGCGCTGCGTAAGGCGGGAAGCCGATGATCTATAGTTAACACTGAGAAGCAAGCGTAAGCCCATATTCTCAGGAGGTAAAAGATGTCAGATTCGCAACCTAAAATTATCGGTGAAGCGGCCTACGCCTTGCTGGTACGTCGCGAGGAAGTCAACGTCTACTCGCTGCTGGCCGAACTTGCGCGCATGTCGGAAAACGAGAAAAGTCGTCAGCGGCTGGAGCGCATTGCGCATGCCCGCCAATGGTTAATGGCGCATCGTCAGCCGGCAGAAAGCGATAATCGCGCCCATTCGGCGTTACGTGGCCTGAGTCGACAGGAAGGGAGCGTTAGAATGCCCTCTGCGGATGGAGACGACAGTTGACGCCACAGGGCTCACGCGCCGGTCGCTGCCGGCGCTGGGCTCACGAATTTGGAAATAATAAGTTTCCAATTATCCGAATCCGCTCCCATTAGCACTTTTTGCAACAAACACCCCCGTATAAGTTCAGTAAGCTTTTTGTACAGCTTTAGATTAACCTGTACAACTTTCATTAGGTCAGCTGACCTAACATTTTAATTTATTGGGGTCAATTATGCGTCAGAACGGATATACGCCAAGTTCAGTCGAGGCCATTGCCAACTATTTCAGCAAAGCGTCTCTGCCATCGCAGCAAGAAACATTAGGACAGGTCGTGGTCGAAATCCTGCGTGAAGGACGTAATCTGAACCGCAAATCGCTTTGCACCAAGCTTCTGCGCAGACTTGAACTCGCTTCCAATGCGGAAGAAGAGCACCATTATCATCAGTTGATCGGTCTGTTGTTCGAACGTGAAAGCTAAGAACTGATTTGACGTCCAGGTTGTACAACTATAAGACTTTACTCTGATAACGCACTTCCTTGTGTATGACCTGTGACAGGCTGTACTGCGCTACACTGACTTGTGTAGCGCACCCATTTTGCCGTGTGCCGGGTTGAGGGCGAAGCGGCATTCAGAGATTCGTTATGAATAGAAGTGAATACCAGAAAATAATCGATGAAATAATCGGGGAAGCGGCGCTAGTGCTGTTGCAAAAGGCGGGGCCGGTAAATACTCAAGCGCTGATTGATCAGCTTATACGTATGAAAGAGCAGAGCACCGACCACGAACAGCGTGAAGCGATTATCGCCGCTATTACCGATGTGCGTAACAGCATCCTGGCGGGTAAAAAACTGCGGGAAGAGCAACCAAACAGGGACAATGTTCTGCCGCTATTTGGTGATAAGGAACAGTCTGGCAGCAACCGCAAGCATTAAGCGTTTGCCTCGTGTTTAGTGAATTATCATTTGAACGTATCGCTATCAGTACGGGACTGGAATCATGTCGGAAAATCACGACCTCTACTCTGCACTGCCTGACATTGAGTTGGCAGAGCATTTTCGCAATGCAGACAGCAGCCTAAAGCATGAATCGGCAGTATTGGATAGAGTTATTCGCCACGTGCTGGCCACCGAAGGGCGCGTCAGTAATAAATCGATCATTCTCTGCCTGATTATGGCACTGGAATCTGCGGATACCGATGCTGAAGGCGATATCCTGCGTAGAACGCTGGAAATCGTTGTGGGCTATACGCCAGACGATGCCTGATAGTTGATTTTTGTCCCCCCAGCCGTGGGGGGCAATTTAGTGCATCATACCTGCCAGTAACCGCATCGCGGCATCGCACAGGCGCCGCAATTCTTTATCCTTTGTCCCTGACTTCATTACATGAAGCGATAAAGAAATATCATGCGCTTTGAAAACGCGCTCCTCCCTGATGAACTCCGCGACGGCCATACCGATGAGCGCATAAAGGTCCGGTGTTGGACGGTTTTCATCTCTCAACATCACCTCCGATGCTTGTATATATATACAGTCTGGCATAGGGAAATAGGCGGCGATACCTTTTTCGTGCGTTGTGTTGAGGGAAGGAATAAATAAGCGAAGCGTTAATTAAGCGATAATGTGTGATAAATGCGCGGGTTAAGCCAAAATATTATCGTGAAAAAATTTACTCTTTTTTCAATAGCGCCGCTTTCTGTTTCGCTCTATCAATGTTAAATCTGTGTAACCAGGTGCGAAACTGCTTCAGCTGGGCTTGTGAGGAGCTTTCATTAGAAAGCGTGCAAATATAAAGCTGACTCTGCGTATGATTATTCATACCCAGCGCATAGAATTCACTTTTATTTTCACGGTGTTGCAACTCAATTCCCGTGAAATGCATTTCTTTGCGCAAATGCAGAATAGCTTCGAACTTTTTAAAGTCCATCATCATGCCCTTATTATTCTAAGTTGATAGCAAGAGGAGCTGGCTTCATATAGCGTAAACCTACGCAGAGAGTAAGCCAGCACATGTTGAACTGAGTCGCTTAAATCACGGATAGCCACGTTTCGCGACGGATCGCTTCAGCCATTTACGTTTACTCCCGCTTTGCTTATCCATCGCTAATGCGCTGGCGCTGGCAGGATCAAAAAGTGACAGGCTTTCTATCTGGTGCACCATAATCACTTTACGAAATTCCAGCGCGCTTTTCGGCGTGGAAGAGAAATCAATACTGTGATTGTGGTACCACTTACTGTAGTTATGCTCGATCGCCAGATTCAGTGTACGGGCGTCGCGATAACCGCTGAGCATCGGAATCAACACAATATTTGCCGTGTTGGCATATTCGAACGTAGCGGCATGAATCATACCAATATATATACGCTTTGATTTCAGCGTCACCCACGCTAATTCACCTTCTTCCATGCACTGTAGTAACAGCTGCTCAATGCCATTAGAGCGCGAAAGTCGCTGATAAAGCTCTTTGCGGCTGCCCGGATTGAGGCGTGCGCTGACAGCCCAGTTAGAGCGATACATACAAAACAGAATGGCGAAGGCCAGCATTAATACGACCGGTGCCTGAATGCCTAAAAAGCTCCAGGTCATGAAATCGACATTCCAGTGAACATTCTCCATCGACGACAGCGCAAAAGCGTTGTTCACCCCCGATGCGATAAGCAATATGAGCCAGATTATTCCCGTTGCCAGCACGCCTTGTAGCACAAATATGCAGCCATAAAGTGCAATAAGAAAATAGACATCCCAGCCGAACGAACGCTTAATCTTTAAGCGACTCGACATATCACGACTGGTATACCAGTAGCCGCATACCATCATGACCATAAATATTGCGGTACCCATTTAAATATCCTTCAACGTCATGACATGCTGAGCAAAATCGCGCTGTACTTCAGGGCTCAATGCATTTACCGAGGCGTTACCATCTTCATCGATAATTATTCTGTCGCCTTCCTGTATCGATTCCTGAATATCCTGGCGAGTCATCACTTGCACCAGCGCCTCTGGACTACCGAACATAGACGTTAAAAAACCAAACATAGCGAGGGATCCTTTTATTCATGCCAACACAAACTATGGCACATCCCTCGACGGCTACGCGCTTAAAGGCGGCGTGATGGATGATATCGGTAACTTTCCGGATTAATCTGCCAGCAGGTAATAAAAACGGAGAGGAATAAATAGACAGCAGCCATAATAAATTACAGCTGCTTTTATTTTTGCGATCAGAAAAGCTCAAGATAGAGTGATTTAATCATCTCAACGCTACACTCACGCGGATTTCCACCGGTGCAAATATCGTCATAGGCGGCCGCGGCCAATGCTGCGGCATCCTCCACCCGCATACTGATATCGCGTAATTTGAGCGGAATACCGATGTCACGATTGAGGCGGGTCACGGCGTCAATCGCCAGCGTACGCGCCTCCGATAAAGAACATTCATAGGCACCTTTGATACCCAGCGCATGCGCGATATCGCGGTATTTCTCGCCGGTATATTCCGCATTGAAAGCCATAATATGCGGGAGCAACACGGCGTTGGCGATACCGTGCGGTGTTCCATAAAAAGCGCCCAGCGGGTGCGCCATGCCGTGTACCAGCCCCAGTCCGACATTGGAAAAGCCCATACCAGCAATGTATTGCCCCAGCGCCATATCGGCCACGCCGGCTGACACACCTTTCACGGAATCACGCAGCGAACGGCCAATAATCTCAATCGCTTTGAGATGGAACATGTCGGTCAGTTCCCAGGCGCCGCGGGTAATAAATCCTTCAATGGCGTGGGTCAGTGCGTCTACGCCGGTTGCCGCTTTCAGGCTGGCTGGCATGCTGGCCATCATGTCGGGATCGATAATAGCGATCGCCGGGATGTCATGCGGATCGTAGCAGACAAATTTGCGTTTCTTCTCTTCATCGGTGATGACGTAATTGATCGTGACTTCTGCAGCCGTGCCGGATGTGGTGGGCACAGCAATAATTGGCACCGAGGGATGGCGCGTAGCGGCACCACCTTCCAGCATGCGCACGTCGGTAAATTCGGGATTAGCAATCATCATACCGATGGCTTTGCAGGTGTCCTGCGGCGAGCCACCGCCCACGGCAATCAGATAATCCGCGCCCGCACGGCGAAATGCAGTGACGCCTGCGTGTACCACCTCTACGGTTGGATTGGGGATCACGCGATCATAAACCTCATAATCCAGGCCGTTTTGCGCCAGCAGGTCGGTAATGCGGGTGGCGACAGAAAACTTGATCAGATCTTTATCCGTGACCACCAGCGCTTTGGTAAAACCGCGCTTGTTAATCTCATCAACAATGGCGTTGATAGCACCCGAACCAAAGTAAGCCGTTTCATTGAGGATCATTCTGTTAATCATGTTAATTACCTTCACGTAGATGCCATATTTGAGTTTTTTTGATTAAAATCATCAAGATAAAGTGATTTAACCCTATTTAGATCTACGGGGTAAAAGGGATGTTTATATTGCGTTTCCTCAATAAAAGCGCTGTTTCCCGCCTGCTGGACTGGCGACGCGCAAGTGAGAGGAAAGTAACGGAGAGTCAAAGAGTGCGCAGGGCGGAAATGGCGAAAGGCTGCCAGAGATGCAGCCAGCGTTGGCGGGGGCGATCAGGAACCTAAACGCATATTCTCGGCGCGTTTTGCGGTGTCATAAACATATTGCAGCATGGGTTCCAAATCGGTATCGGGGCCGGAACTGATAATCTTGCCGCGCAGCCACTCTATTTCGCTGGTGATATCCGGAGGGAAAATGGTGTTGTTCTGCGCATTGCGCAGCCACTTAAGCAGAAAGTTATTCTTACCGCGTACGCCACCCGACTTTTTCGTTTTGGCATTGATTTTCAGCGCAATCAAAATGCAGTAATAGAAGTGAACGCGCTGGCTGTAGTTTTGCGGCATCATTTTCTACCTCCCACCCTGACATGGCCAAAATGTGAAGTTGATCGGTTTTCCATCATCCTGATTCCTGCCTGAAGTCATCTCAATGCGCTGATTTATGCTCTCAAGAGCCGTAACTCCGCACTGTCACCGCGCGGTAGACGCACCATATGACAATCTTTGCCGCCGAATCAAGTCGGCTTAATCTGGGAAATGTTTGCCGGCATGGTGGTGTCCGACGAGGTTGTGGCAGTCAGAAAACTAAGCGAAGCGCCTGAAAAGCCACGGATGCAATTTTTTTCCTGCCTGAAGCTTAAAACGGCCACTTATCCTATAGCGAAGCCGTATGCATCTGGCAATATCGTGATCTACGTCTACACTTAAAGCTGACGATGTTCGCTGTCAGGTTGCCATGTGAGTCCAGATCATGTTTGTTTGTGGGGAGTTAACTATCGAAATACCGTGTTGTCGGCAAAATCTCCTCGCACGCCATTCTGCGGTTTTTAACCGCCTCTCTCATTCAACTTGTCTCCGAACATCCACAGAAGCGAAACCCCAGGATACAGGAGGAGAGTCGTGACCCCCGCGGTTAATCAGAACAACACGTTGCCGTCGTTGAGCGGCGGACTTTATGCCTTCTTTTTTGACGTCGACGGTACGCTGGCGGCGATTCAGTCGCAGCCCGAGTCGGTTTCAATTCCCGCCTCGGTTCGCCAGCACCTGCAACACATTTCCAATCTTAGCCACGGCGCGTTAGCACTGGTCTCTGGACGCCCGATTGCGCAACTGGATGAACTGGTTGCGCCACTTGAAGCGCCAGCGGCCGGCGTGCACGGCGCTGAGCGGCGTGATGCCAGCGGACGCGTCCATCGTCACAGCTTGCCGGGCGATATCGCCCATACCTTGCAAACTGAGCTGCAGCAAACGCTGGATCAATGGCCCGACACGCTGCTGGAAGTCAAGGGTATGGCTTTCGCGCTGCACTATCGCAATGCGCCGCAGTACGAAAACGCCATTATGCAGCTGGCGGAAGATGCCGTTGCACGTTTTCCCGAGCTGGCGCTTCAGCCAGGAAAATGTGTCGTAGAACTGAAACCGCAGGGCATTGATAAAGGTGCCGCGGTGCGTGAGTTTATGCAGGAAGCCCCCTTTATCGGACGTATTCCGGTATTTGTGGGAGACGACCTGACAGATGAAAAAGGATTTCTCGCGGTGAACGCGATGCAGGGGATTTCTGTCAAAGTCGGTGAAGGTGCCAGCCACGCACGCTATCGTCTGAACAGCGTTGAGGCAGTGTGGCACTGGCTTGAACAACTATTATTACAACTAGAACATGACAATGTTGGTAAGGAGTTTAGGTTATGAGTCGTTTAGTCGTCGTATCTAACCGTATCGCTATTCCCGATGGCAGCAAGGCCAGCGCAGGCGGACTTGCTGTCGGTATTTTGGATGCACTGCAAGATACCGGAGGATTATGGTTTGGCTGGAACGGAGAGATTAGCGAGTTCTCTGGTGAAGATGAGGATGAAGAGCTCACGCAGCTCGAGCATAACGGAATTACCTACGCGTCATTGCCGCTCAATCAGAACGATTACGATCAATATTATCTCCAGTTTTCGAATACCGTGATTTGGCCGGCCTTCCACTATCGCCTTGATCTGGTTGAGTATCAACGTGAAGCCTGGGACGGTTACTGCCGGGTTAATACCTTACTGGCGCAGCGCCTAAAACCGCTGCTGCAGCCGGACGATATTTTGTGGATCCACGATTATCATCTGCTGCCGTTTGCTGCCGAGCTACGTAAACTCGGCATTAATAACCGCATTGGCTTCTTCCTGCATATTCCGTTCCCGACGCCAGAGATCTTCAACGCTCTGCCGCCGCATCAGGAGCTGCTGGAGATGATGAGCGATTACGATCTGCTGGGATTCCAGACAGAATCCGATCGCGTTGCGTTCCTCGATAGCCTGAGCCAGCTAACGCAGTTGCAGAATAAAGGTGAGAAAAAGCACCGTGCCTTTGGCAACACCTTTATGACCGAGGTGTATCCCATTGGTATCGAGCCGGACACCATTAAAGAGATGGCTGAAGGACCATTGCCACCGAAAATGGCCGCGATGAAACGCGATCTGGGTGATTTGCAAAACATTATTGCCTGCGAGCGTCTGGACTATTCAAAAGGTCTGCCAGAGCGTTTTCTGGCATACGAAGCCTTGCTGGCGAATTTCCCGCAGCATCGGGGCAAAGTGCGTTACTCGCAGATTGCGCCAACCTCACGCGGTGATGTGCAGGCGTATCAGGACATTCGTCACCAGCTGGAAACCGAAGCGGGGCGCATTAACGGTAAATACGGCACCTTGGGCTGGACGCCGCTTTATTATCTCAACCAGCACTTCGATCGCCGCCTGTTAATGAAGATCTTCCGCCTGACCAACGTTGGCTTGATAACGCCATTACGTGATGGGATGAATTTGGTGGCGAAGGAGTATGTTGCGGCGCAGGACCCCGATAACCCAGGCGTACTGGTGCTGTCGCGCTTTGCCGGTGCGGCGCAGGAGCTGACGTCCGCGCTGATCGTTAACCCTTACGATCGTGATGACGTAGCGGCCGCGCTGGATCGCGCCTTGACCATGCCGCGTACCGAGCGTATTTCGCGCTACAACGACATGATGGCCGTGTTGCGCAAACAGGACATTTCACATTGGCGTGAAAGCTTCCTGAAAGATCTGAATACCTTGCCGGTGCGTAGTGAAGATCACGGTACGGTAAATAAAGTCGCTACCTTTCCCAAATTAGCGTAAGACAGACCCTTTGGTCATGTAGGGCCGCCAACAATGGTGTAATGCTCGTCAGTTAAGCATGAATCGGTCACCATGAATGGTGACCCTACGTGGATATCGCCGGGTTTTCGTAGGGTGCGCATTCATGCGCACCTGCATAAACAGGCATTTTTTTGCTTAAGTGAGCGGCATTACGCCAACAATGGTGGCCCTACACGCATCGCATACCCCACAAACTACCCGCTCTCCATTTGCAGCCTGCCACTTTATTAGCCTGAATCGTGTCCTGCTGCCCGCTGTACTGCAAAGCGTTTTCACGCGCCACCATAACCTGACGAAATCGATTTCATTTCTTAATGCCGTAATGGGCTGACACATCAGAAAAAAAGCACATTTTGGTTAAAAAGCAGGCAGTCAAACGGCAAAAAGCGTTTTTTTTTGTCGCAACCCTAAAGATTCGTCGTGGCACGCCGATAGTTATCGTGAGATAAACCGCAAATCCGCTGATTCATTCATTTCTCTAATGTAACGCTCTGTTACATACCCTGTCGTACGCTAAACACTCCCTACGATCTACTGACAGTTCCCTGGCGCAGCGCGCCCAGTCTTCACGCTTCGCTTGCGGCATAGTAATGGTGCTTGCAGGCAATATTCCCTGTAAGTGATTAATTTAGAAGCGAATAATTTCGCTCTGTTTCGGAGTATTATCCTGCATATAACGGCTATTACAGCGGGATATAGCACTAATAGTGCAGATGGGCAGATAACTGATCGTGTGGTAATGGCAATCTCCGGCAGAGACTAAAACCGGTGACGCGTCGATGAAATATTAAGGAAACAATTCGAATTCGTACAAAAAACGCACAACATAAAAGCGATGCTGAAGGTTTCAGAAAAAAATTTGCCTTAAAAGTGTGACACAGATCACACTTTATCTAAAATTTCGCGCCACTCACGTTGTATGTCGAAATCAGACGATATAGATTTGCCTTGTTTTCGGAATAGTCTTAAAAAACTGTAAGCAGACGTCACGGAAGATGGTTACAACTCAAGCAAAGAATGGCCTGGAGTTTTGATTACTACTGATCAGCGTCCTGACAGGAAATGAAACGGTCAGGAACGCGTTGGCTCAAGCCTGATTATTTTTTTGCCATCTTTAGATTTACCAACCAGCAGCCCGAACCATAGAACATTTAATTCTGTGGCCGTATATGTGTCGCGTCTATCAGGATGGAAAAAAATGGGTACATCAGAATTACTAAAACATATATATGACATCAATTTGTCATATTTGCTTCTTGCTCAGCGTTTAATTAACCAGGAAAAAGCTTCAGCAATGTTTCGTTTAGGCATCGATGAATCGATGGCGGATGCATTGTCACAATTAACTTTACCTGAGATGGTAAAATTAGCGGAAACCAATCAACTGGTTTGCCAGTTCCGCTTTACCGATCACAACCATATTAATCGTCTGACCCAAGAGTCACGCGTGGATGACTTGCAGCAAATCCACACCGGTATTTTATTATCCAGCCGCTTACTGCGTAACGCGTCGAAAGATGACGTTTCTGCGAAGAAGAGGGCCGTTTAATGAGTGAAAAAAGTATTGTTCAGGAAGCGCGCGATATTCAGCTGGCAATGGAGCTGATTACATTGGGCGCGCGTCTGCAAATGCTCGAGAGCGAAACGCAATTGAGCCGCGGACGCCTGATTAAATTGTACAAAGAATTACGCGGTGCACCCCCACCGAAAGGCATGCTGCCATTCTCAACCGATTGGTTCATGACCTGGGAACAAAATATCCACTCCTCTATGTTCTGTAACGCCTGGCAGTTCCTGTTAAAAACCGGATTAAGCAGCGGCGTTGAAGCGGTTATCAAAGCGTATCGTTTGTACCTTGAGCAGTGTCCGCAATCGGACGAGGGCCCGCTGTTGGCGCTGACGCGCGCATGGACCCTGGTGCGATTCGTTGAAAGCGGCATGCTGGAACTTTCTGACTGTAAGTGCTGCGGTGGTAGCTTTATCAACCACGCACACCAGCCAGTCGGCAGCTTTGTCTGCAGCCTGTGCCAGCCGCCATCACGTGCCGTAAAAAGACGTAAACTTTCTGCAGATTCTGCCGATACCTTTCCACAACTGCTGGATGAACAGGTTAAACGCGCCGTTTAAGTTTGTTCGCATCGTGGAAAACATCCAGCAGCGGTTAATACCGCTGCTTTTTTTTTTGCCTGCGATTAGCGAATAACACCTGCGGCTCTCTGGCTTAACTTCCATCAACACGTTACGGACGTAAGGATTTTTTGTGCTGATTATTCTGGGTTATATCGTGGTCGTCGGTTCCGTGTTGGGCGGCTACATGATGGTCGGTGGACATTTAGGTGCGCTTTATCAACCGTCGGAGCTGCTGATTATCGGCGGGGCCGGTATTGGTGCCTTTTTAGTCGGCAATAATGGCAAGTCGATCAAGAAGACATTAAAAGCGTTGCCATTGTTAATGCGCGGCTCGAAATATAACAAAGCCGTATACATGGATTTAATGGCGCTGCTTTATCGACTGATGGCGAAATCACGCCAGCAGGGCATGCTGTCATTAGAACGCGATATTGAAGACCCGAACCAGAGTGAAATTTTTGCTAACTATCCGCGTATTTTGTCCGATAAACAGTTGGTGGACTTTATTACCGACTATTTACGTTTAATGGTTAGTGGAAATATGAATGCATTCGAAATCGAAGCCCTGATGGATGAAGAGATCGAAACTTACGAACACGAGTGTGAAGTACCAGCGCAAAGTATATCTGCAGTGGGTGATGGCTTACCGGCTTTCGGCATCGTGGCGGCGGTAATGGGCGTGGTTCACGCGCTGGCCTCGGCCGATCGTCCTGCGGCAGAGTTAGGGGCATTAGTGGCCCATGCGATGGTCGGTACTTTCCTCGGCATCCTGCTCGCCTACGGCTTTATCTCGCCGCTGGCATCCGTGCTGCGTCAGAAATGTGCCGAAACCACCAAGATGATGCAGTGCGTGAAAGTGACATTGCTCTCCAGCCTGAACGGCTACGCGCCGCAGATTGCAGTCGAGTTTGGTCGCAAAACGTTGTATTCCGCCGAGCGCCCGTCGTTTACCGAACTGGAAGAGCACGTGCGTAACGCGAAGAACCCGGCGAAACAAACTTCGGATGAGAATTCATGAAAGCTGGCAATCGCCCCATTGTGCTGGTTAAAAAGCGCAAACATAAAGGTCACCATGGCAGCCACGGTTCGTGGAAGATTGCCTATGCCGACTTTATGACGGCGATGATGGCGTTCTTTATGGTGATGTGGCTGCTCTCCATCTCCAGCCCCAAAGAGTTGGTACAAATTGCGGAATACTTCAAAACCCCGCTGCGGGTGGCATTAACCGGCGGCCAGCGCAGCAGCGACAGTGAAAGCCCAATCCCTGGCGGCGGTGACGATCCCACGCAGCAGAAGGGAGAAGTGAAGAAAATCGTTGATATGGATGCGCAGAAAAAAAAGCTGGAAGAGATTCGTCTGAATCGTCTGCGTGAAAAACTCGATCAGCTGATTGAAGCCGATCCGCGTCTGAAAGCACTGCGTCCGCACCTGATCATTAATATGGTGCAGGAGGGGCTGCGTATTCAGATTATCGATAGCCAGAATCGCCCGATGTTTAAAACCGGCAGTGCGGAAGTTGAGCCTTACATGCGCGATATTCTGCGCACCATCGCTCCGGTACTGAACGATATTCCCAACAAAATTAGCCTGTCAGGCCACACCGATGATATCCAGTATGCCAACGGCGATCGTGGCTACAGCAACTGGGAACTGTCGGCAGATCGTGCCAATGCCTCACGTCGTGAGTTGATGGTCGGTGGGTTGGACGGCAGCAAAATGCTGCGTGTGGTCGGTATGGCCGACACCATGAAGCTGAAAAACCGTGGTGCTAATGATGCAGTCAACCGCCGCATTAGCCTGCTGGTGTTGAATCACGACACCGAAGCGGCGATTGAAAAAGAGAATGCCGAGAGCGATGCCGTACAGGTGAGCGACCCGGCGCAAATAATTCCCGACATTACCGCACCGGCTGTACCGGCTGCGCCGACTGCTCCGACAGGTTCCACTGCGACACCGGCTGCGCCGGCTGCGACAGCGACACCTGCGGCAGTGGCCACTCCGGCGGCTGGCGCGGTGACACCAGACCAACCCTCACAGCCGAGGTGATCCCGTGAGCATGGACATCAGCGATTTTTACCAGACGTTTTTTGATGAAGCCGATGAGCTGTTAGCGGATATGGAGCAACACCTGTTGGGACTCGATCCCCAGGAGCCCGATTCCGAGCAGTTGAATGCCATTTTCCGCGCCGCCCACTCCATCAAAGGGGGCGCCGGTACGTTTGGCTTTACGGTTTTACAGGAAACCACCCACATCCTGGAAAACATTCTGGATGGTGCGCGCCGCGGCGAGATGCAGCTCAGCACCGATATCATCAACCTGTTTTTGGAAACCAAAGATATTATGCAAGAACAGCTCGATGCCTATAAAACGGCGCAGGAGCCGAATGCAGAAAGTTTTAAATACATCTGCGAAGCGCTGCGCCAGCTGGCCCTGGAAGCAAAAGGCATCGCGCCTGAAGCGGCAAAAATCGCCGAGGTGGTGGCCATCGCCGCGCCGGCTGCCACCTCAGGCCTGCGCCTGCAGCTGGTTGATCTGAAAGAAAAAGAACCGGAGCTAATGCTGGAAGAGCTCGGCAACCTTGGCACGGTCAGCAATGTGATAAAGAGCGCGAATTCACTCGAGGTCACGATTGATGGCGTGGGCCAGGATGACATCGTCGCCGTGCTCTGTTTTGTGCTGGAAGAAGCACAAATCCTCTTCCCGCAAGAGCGCGCCCCCGCTGCTGCCGAGACGCCGATGGCCGACGCGGTGGTCGCGGAACCGGCACCGGTACAAACTGCCACCGTGACCGAGATTACCCCCGCCGCGAAACGCGAGCCTAAGCGTGCAGCGGCACCGGCGAAAGTGAGCGAATCCAGCAGCATTCGCGTGGCGGTGGAAAAAGTTGACCAGCTGATTAACCTGGTGGGCGAACTGGTGATCACCCAATCGATGCTGGCGCAGCGTTCTGGCGCGCTGGATCCGGTGGCACACGGTGACCTGCTGAATAGCATGGGACAGCTGGAACGCAACGCCCGCGATTTGCAGGAATCGGTGATGTCGATTCGTATGATGCCGATGGAGTATGTCTTCAGCCGCTTCCCACGGCTGGTACGCGATTTGGCCAGCAAGCTGGGCAAAGAAGTGGAGCTCACGCTACTCGGCAGCTCGACTGAACTGGATAAGAGTTTGATCGAACGCATCATCGATCCGTTAACGCACCTGGTGCGAAACAGCCTCGATCACGGCATCGAAACCCCGGAGAAACGCCTCGCGTCCAGCAAAACCGCGGTCGGTAATCTCACGCTGTCTGCGGAACATCAGGGCGGCAATATCTGCATCGAAGTGATCGATGACGGTGCCGGTCTCAACCGCGAACGCATCCTGGCCAAAGCGCTCTCATCCGGCTTGCCGGTCAGCGAAAGCATGAGCGATGAAGAAGTTGGCATGTTGATCTTCGCCCCGGGCTTCTCCACCGCCGAGCAGGTTACCGACGTGTCAGGCCGTGGCGTGGGCATGGACGTGGTGAAACGAAATATTCAGGAGATGGGCGGCCACGTCGAAATTTCCTCGAAGCAGGGTAAAGGCACCACCATTCGCATTCTGCTGCCACTGACGCTGGCGATCCTTGATGGCATGTCGGTGCGCGTGGCGAATGAAGTGTTCATTCTGCCGCTCAACGCGGTGATGGAATCGCTGCAGCCAACCGCCGAAGAGTTGAAACCGCTGGCCGGCGGCGAGCGCGTGCTGGAAGTACGTGGCGAATATCTGCCGCTGGTGGAGCTGTGGAATGTGTTTGAGGTAGAGAACGCCAAAACAGACGCCACGCAAGGCATCGTGGTGATCCTGCAAAGCGCAGGCCGTCGCTACGCACTGCTGGTCGATCAGCTGATTGGGCAGCATCAGGTGGTAGTGAAGAACCTTGAAAGCAACTATCGCAAAGTGCCGGGCATCTCAGCCGCCACCATTCTTGGCGATGGTAGCGTGGCGCTGATTGTGGATGTCTCAGCACTGCAATCGTTGAACCGTGAAAAACGTGTGGCCGGTGCCGCAGCGTAATAGATAACCAAAGGGTAAAAAAATGACTGACATGGCAACCGTGACCAAAATCGCTGGCGAAACCGTTGGCCAGGAATTCTTAGTTTTCACTCTGGGTGATGAAGAGTACGGCATCGACATTCTGAAAGTGCAGGAGATCCGCGGCTACGATCAGGTCACCCGCATCGCCAATACGCCAGAGTTCATCAAAGGCGTCACCAATTTGCGCGGCGTGATCGTGCCAATTATCGACCTGCGAGTGAAATTCTCGCAGCCGGATGTGGAATATAACGAAAATACCGTGGTGATCGTGCTGAATCTGGTTCAGCGCGTGGTGGGTATTGTGGTTGACGGCGTTTCGGATGTGCTGTCGCTGACGCAAGAGCAGATTCGCCCGGCACCGGAATTTGCTGTCACCATGTCTACCGAATACCTCACCGGCCTTGGCGCGTTGGGTGAACGTATGCTGATTCTGGTCGACATCGAAAAGCTGCTGAGCAGCGAAGAGATGGCGCTGGTGGACAACCTGCGTTCCGCGTAATAAACCAACGGGTCGCTGCGGCGGCCCGTTATCATCACGTCTATGAACTAATTCTTTGTTAGTAAACAAGAAAATAGTAAAATACCCGCGTTTTTCCTCAATATTCCAGCCGCTCAGTCGATAACTGCTCTGTACGATTTTTCTTCATTTTCCAGGGCAAGCTATGTTTACGAAAATCCGCGTTGTGACCAGTTTATTGCTGGTGTTGTTGGTATTTGGTTTTCTGCAGTTGTCGTCCGGCTCGCTGTTTTTCAAAGCGCTGAGCGATGACAAAAACAGTTTTAACGTTTCACAGCTGGCGAGCAAAAATATCGCCGCCATTAACGATGCCTTCATGAGTCTGAATCAAAGCCGTGTGGTATTAACCCGCATCCAGCTCCGCATGGCAACCAGCAAGCTCAGCGGCAGTGAAGCGGATGTGGCGGGCTTGTATGAAGACAGCAAAGCCTTCCAAAAAGATGCGGCGGATAACTACCAGCTGTTTAAAGCCACGCCGGATACGCCGGGGCAGGATGCTGCGCTGAATCAGCGGGTTGATGATACCTATTCAGCTTACGCGCGCGCGCTGGCTCAGATGCAGGATGCGCTGGTGGCAAAAGATTTGGTGCAGGCCGGCAAGGTCCCGGTGGCGCCAAGCCAGAGTGCATTCCTGAAAGAGTACCGCCAGTGGCGTGCCGACCAGGACCGTTTAACGGCGGCGGGCGCGGCGGCCAACAGCCTGGCGTATCAGCACATGATATGGCTGCTGAGCGCGGTCATGGCGCTGGTGGTGGCCGTGATTGTGCTGTGCTGGTTTGGCATGCGCAAAATCCTGATTACCCCGCTCAACGCGAATATTCAACACATCCAGCATATCGCGCAGGGCGATCTCACCCAGCACATCGTTGTGACGGGCCGTAATGAGATGAGCCAGCTGGCGGCCAGCCTGCATGATATGCAGCAGTCGCTGGTGCGTACGGTGAGTGATGTGCGCGACGGTTCGGATGCCATTTTTACCGGAGCCAGTGAGATTTCCGCCGGTAATAACGATCTCTCGGCGCGTACTGAAGAGCAGGCTGCCTCACTGGAGCAGACCGCGGCCAGCATGGAACAACTAACCGCAACGGTAAAACAGAACGCGGAAAATGCGCGTCAGGCGTCGCAGCTGGCGCTGAGCGCGTCAGGAACCGCCCAGAAGGGGGGCGATGTGGTGCAGGGCGTGGTGCATACCATGAGCGACATCGCCGGTAGTTCGAGGAAAATTGCCGATATCACCAGCGTGATTGACGGCATCGCTTTCCAGACCAATATTCTGGCACTGAACGCTGCGGTAGAAGCCGCGCGTGCCGGGGAACAAGGGCGCGGATTTGCGGTCGTAGCGGGCGAGGTGCGTAATCTGGCGCAGCGTAGCGCTCAGGCGGCAAAAGAGATTAAAGCCTTGATTGAGGACTCGGTGAACCGCGTCAATTCAGGCTCGAAGCTGGTGGGCACCGCCGGTGAAACCATGAGCGATATCGTCAATGCGGTCACACGCGTCACCGATATCATGGGAGAAATTGCGTCGGCGTCAGATGAGCAGAGCCGCGGCATCGATCAGGTCGGCCAGGCCGTGACGGAGATGGATCGCGTCACGCAGCAGAACGCCTCGCTGGTGGAAGAGTCTGCCGCAGCGGCGGCCTCGCTGGAAGAGCAGGCGAGCCGCTTGAGCCAGTCGGTGGCGGTGTTCCGCGTGCCGCGTGCTGCATCTTCGCCGCCGCAGGCAACTGCGGGTATGCGTCACCCGCAGATTGCGCCGCCAACCCTCAGCGCACCGCGTAAAGCGGTGATCGCCGCAGCAGGCGACAGTAACTGGGAAACGTTTTAATTCGCTGAAAGTCCGGTCAGCATCAATACCGACCGTACACGATTGACCCGTAGGGTCGCCATTCATGGCGACCAGAACACCCCTGAAAATGCGCCTTTATCGCTCACCCGATAAAGGCGCATTTTTTTTAGTGTTAATTTCTTTAGTTATAAAACACTGCAATCACACTAAAACACAGAATTTTAATTCGTAAAGTCGCATGGGCACCCTGAAAAATTCAGGTTGCCGGTCGATAACTGGGGGAGCCGAAACACATTTCTGGAGACCCCATGTTAAAACGAATCAATGTTGTGACCAGTTTAATCGTCGTATTGCTGGTTTTTGGTGCTTTGCAGTTACTTTCTGGCGGCCTGTTCTGGTCCGCATTACAAAAGGATAAAGAGGCATTTGCCGTTGCGCAGATTTCAAGCAACAACGTGGCGGCGATGTCCGATGCCTGGATCGAACTGAATCAAACGCGCACGGTACTGAATCGCGCCATGTTGCGTATGCAAGGCACTATGGCCGCGCAGGCTAACGGCGGTCAGCTCGGCGCGCTGATTGCGCAAACCGAAAAACAGCTCGATGTCGCCGCGGGCCATTATCAGCGTTATGCCAGTTTGCCCGCCACGCCGGGCTTGCCGCAGGCGCTGCGCGATAAGTTAGAAGCCAACTACGCTGCGTTTAACGACGGGCTGAAAGCGATGCTGGAACGCCTGAAGGCGAACGATCTACAAGGCATGTTTGCGCAAAATATCGAAACCAAACAGGTGGCAATGAAAGCCACCTACGAAGAGTGGCGCAGCGCGCAAAGTGAGCTGGCAGCGGAAGGCGTGGCGCAAAATCAGCGTGCTTTCCAGACCATGATGTGGCTATTGGCGGCGGTTGCGCTGGTTGTTGTGGTGGTCATTATCGGCTGCTGGTTTGGCCTGCGCAGCGTGCTGATCCAGCCGCTGCATCAATTACTGGGACATATTCGTCATATCGCGGCGGGCGATCTTACCCAAACCATTGCGGTGGAAGGACGTAACGAAATGAGCCAGCTGGCGAGCAGCCTGCATGAGATGCAGCAGTCGCTGGTTAGCACCGTAAGCAATGTGCGTGATGGTTCCGACGCCATTTTCACGGGGGCCAGCGAAATTTCTGCCGGGAACAACGATCTGTCGGCGCGTACCGAAGAGCAAGCCGCGTCGCTGGAGCAAACGGCTGCCAGCATGGAACAGCTGACTGCCACGGTGAAACAGAACGCCGAGAATGCGCGTCAGGCATCACAGCTGGCGCTAAGCGCTTCTGATACCGCGCGCAAAGGTGGAGAAGTGGTAGACGGCGTTGTCCGTACCATGCATGACATTGCCGGTAGCTCGAAGAAAATCGCCGATATTATCAGTGTGATCGATGGCATTGCCTTCCAGACCAATATCCTGGCGCTGAACGCGGCAGTGGAAGCGGCGCGTGCCGGTGAGCAGGGCCGTGGCTTTGCGGTGGTGGCTGGTGAAGTGCGTAACCTCGCACAGCGCAGCGCCCAGGCGGCGAAAGAGATCAAAGGGCTGATTGAAGATTCAGTTAATCGCGTGAATAACGGCTCTCAGCTGGTGGGCACCGCTGGTGAAACCATGAATGATATCGTCGGCGCGGTGACGCGTGTCACCGATATCATGGGTGAAATTGCCTCGGCTTCCGATGAGCAGAGCCGTGGCATCGACCAGGTAGGGCAAGCGGTAACCGAGATGGATCGCGTCACGCAGCAGAATGCCTCGCTGGTGGAAGAGTCCGCCGCTGCTGCCGCTTCGCTGGAAGAGCAGGCCAGCCGTCTCAGCCAGTCGGTGTCGGTGTTCCGCATTCCGCGTGCATCGCAGGCTCAGCCAGTTAAAACTCCCCTCGCGCGTCAGGTCATCAACGCGCCGCGCAAAGTGGTTGCCGCGCCGGTCAGCGACGGTAACTGGGAAACGTTTTAACGCTGAGTAGCAGGTCGGCATACATGCCGACCCTACGAAATCGGTACTTCAGCCGCAGGGTCGCCATTGATGGCGACCTCCTTCCTCTTTCCCTCCACGAACACACATAAAGATCCCCTCGCATACGCCGATAACAGGAGCGTTCCGCCAACCAATGAGGTGTTTATGTTTAGTCGTATTCGTGTTGTTTCCGGCCTGCTGTTTGTGCTGGCGCTGTTTGCCTTACTGCAGCTGTTTTCGGGGGGAGTGTTCTATTCCACGGTGAAAGCCGATAAAGATAATTTTGCCTATAACCAGCGTCTCAGCACGCTGCAGCGGGCGATGGGCACCTCATGGGTATCGCTGGTGCAGGCGCGTAATACGCTGAACCGTGCGGGGATCCGCTATCTGCTGGACAGCCAGCAGGCGGGATCGGGCGCTACCGTAAAAGATCTGGTGGCGCTGGCAAGTGAGGAGTTGAAAAACGCGGATGCGGGGTTCGCCGAATTTAACGCCAATTTGTCCGAAAAGGGCAAAACGGCGGAAAACGTGCTGACGCTGCAGGCCAACTACAACGCCTATCGTGGGGCGCTGAGCGAGCTGATCGATTTCCTGGGAAGCGGGAATTTCAAAGGATTTGTCGATCAGCCGACGCAAGGATTCCAGGACAAATTTGCTAAAGATTACAACGCGTGGATGGCCTACAACATCGTACTGGCCAATAAAGGGGTGGAGTCCAATAACGCGGCCTACAGCCAATCCATCATGCTGGTGGTTGGCACGTTGCTGGTGACCTTGCTGGTGATTGCGCTGGTATGGAGCGGCATGCGCAGCGTGCTGATCCGTCCGCTGAAGCAGAGCATCGAGCATATCCGTCATATCGCCCGCGGTGACTTGACGCAGCAGGTGGAAATCAACGTGCGCAATGAGATGGGTGAGTTGCTCACGTCGCTGCAAGAGATGCAGCAAGCGCTGGCGAGTACGGTGCGTACCGTACGTGATGGCTCCGATGCCATTTATACCGGTGCCAGCGAAATCGCCATGGGCAATAACGATCTCTCCTCGCGTACCGAGCAGCAGGCGGCCTCGCTGGAAGAGACAGCGGCCAGCATGGAGCAGCTTACCGCCACGGTGAAACAGAACGCGGAAAACGCCCGCCAGGCATCGAAGCTGGCGCTAACCGCCTCAGAAACTGCGCAGCAGGGCGGCAAAGTGGTGGATGGCGTGGTTACTACCATGAAAGAGATTACCGGCAGTTCGAAGAAAATCGCTGACATCATTAGCGTGATTGATGGCATCGCCTTCCAGACCAACATCCTCGCACTGAACGCAGCGGTTGAAGCCGCGCGCGCCGGTGAGCAGGGCCGTGGTTTTGCTGTGGTGGCGGGTGAAGTGCGCAGCCTGGCACAGCGCAGTGCGCAAGCGGCCAAAGAGATTAAAACCTTGATTGAAGACTCGGTTAGCCGCGTCAACACCGGCTCAGTGCTGGTAGAGAGCGCTGGCGAAACCATGACGCATATCGTGAATGCGGTCACGCGCGTCACCGACATCATGGGCGAAATCGCCTCGGCGTCGGACGAGCAGAGTCGTGGTATCGATCAGGTTGGACTGGCGGTGAATGAGATGGATCGCGTCACGCAGCAGAACGCCGCGTTGGTTGAGGAGTCTGCCACTGCCGCCGCCGCGCTGGAAGATCAGGCAAGTCGACTGAAACAGTCGGTTGCGGTGTTCAATATTGGTAAAGAATTTGTCGTTCAGGCCGTTAACGTATCTACAGCGGCAAAAAATTTGCGTTCGGTAGCGCCAAAAACACTGGCACAACCCGCAGGCGCACGTAGCTCTGACGATAACTGGGAAACCTTTTAACCCTTGTGGCCGCCGCAGGGCGGCCCCTAAGCATGGCGCGACTGGCAGCACAGTAGCAACCGCAGTATCACAATTTAATCAGTTTGTTGCCGGGTGACCTGAAATGAAGAAATCGACGTTATTGGATCAAAGTGAAGCGACAACGCTGCTCTCGCAAATGGTGCAGCGTTTACCGCTCTCGGATACTCATTTTCGTCGTATTAGCCAGCTGATCTATCAGCGAGCGGGCATTGTGCTGGCCGACCATAAGCGCGAGATGGTTTACAACCGTTTAGTGCGCCGCCTGCGTATGCTGAATATTGATGACTTTGGCCGCTATCTGGCGCTGCTGGAACAGGACCAAAACAGTGCGGAGTGGCAGGCATTTATTAATGCGCTGACCACCAACCTGACCTCCTTCTTCCGCGAGGCGCACCACTTTCCGATCCTCGCGGAACATGCGCGCAAGCGTACGGGTAATTACAGCGTCTGGAGCACGGCCGCCTCAACGGGCGAAGAGCCATACTCCATTGCCATGACGCTGGCAGAAACGCTGGGCACCGGCCCGGGCAAGTTCCAGGTGCATGCCAGCGATATCGATACGCAGGTGTTAGAAAAAGCCGTTGCCGGCGTCTATCGCCAGGAAGAGCTGCGCACCTTGTCGCAGTCGCAGCTGCAGCGCTTTTTCCTGCGCGGTACCGGTCCGCACGAAGGCATGGTGCGCGTGCGTCCTGACCTCGCCAACATGGTGAACTATACGCAACTGAATTTACTGGCTCATGATTGGGCGTTGCCCGGTCCGTTCGACGCCATTTTTTGTCGCAACGTGATGATTTACTTCGATAAAGAGACGCAGGAACAGATTCTGCGCCGTTTCGTGCCCCTGCTGAAACCCGGCGGCCTGCTGTTTGCCGGGCATTCAGAGAACTTTAGTCAGATCAGCAAAGAGTTCTGGCTGCGTGGACAGACAGTCTATGGACTGAGCAAGGAAAGACGATGAGCAAAATCACCGTGATGTGCGTGGATGACTCTGCGCTAATGCGTCAGCTGATGACGGAAATCATCAACAGCCATCCCGATATGGAGATGGTCGCGAGTGCGCCAGATCCGCTGGTGGCACGGGATTTAATCAAACAATACAACCCACAGGTGCTAACGCTGGATGTGGAAATGCCGCGCATGGATGGCCTCGACTTCCTTGAGAAGCTGATGCGCCTGCGTCCGATGCCGGTGGTGATGGTCTCTTCACTGACCGGCAAAGGCTCTGAAGTGACGCTGCGCGCGCTGGAGTTAGGCGCGGTGGATTTCGTCACCAAACCGCAGCTCGGCATCCGCGAAGGCATGCTGGCCTATAGCCAGATGATTGCCGATAAGATTCGCGCCGCAGCGCGCGCCAAACTGCATGCGCGTGCGGCCTCGCCGATGCCGGTGACGCTTAAGGCCGGTCCACTGCTGAGTAGCGAAAAGCTGATTGCCATCGGCTCTTCCACCGGCGGCACCGAGGCGATTCGCCACGTACTCCAGCCGCTGCCGGCCACCAGCCCGGCGCTGCTGATTACGCAACATATGCCGCCAGGGTTTACCCGCTCGTTTGCCGAGCGGCTGAACAAGCTGTGCCAGATCACCGTGAAAGAAGCGGAGGATGGCGAGCGTATTTTGCCGGGCCATGCCTATATCGCGCCGGGCGCAATGCACATGGAACTGGGGCGCAGTGGCGCCAACTATGTGGTGAAACTGAATGACGGTCCGCCGGTGAACCGACACAAGCCCTCGGTGGATGTGTTGTTCCGTTCGGTGGCGATCCATGCAGGACGAAATGCGGTTGGGGTGATCCTGACGGGGATGGGGAATGACGGCGCGGCCGGGATGCTGGAAATGCATCGCGCGGGTGCCTGGACCATCGCCCAGGATGAAGCCAGCTGCGTGGTATTTGGCATGCCGCGCGAAGCGATTGCGATGGGCGGCACCAGTGAAGTGGTCGATTTAGGCCACATCAGTCAGCACATGCTGGCGAAAATTAGCGCCGGACAGGCATTGCGAATTTAACGAGCCCGTCCTGCTGGACGAGACAACACAGGAGTAGATATGGCTGATAAAAATATGCGCTTTTTGGTGGTGGATGACTTCAATACGATGCGTCGTATCGTCCGTAACCTGCTAAAAGAGCTGGGATTCAATAACGTCGAAGAAGCAGAAGACGGCGTGGATGCGCTGACCAAACTGCGTGCTGGCGGCTTTGATTTCGTGGTCTCTGATTGGAACATGCCCAACATGGACGGTCTGGAACTGCTGCAGACCATTCGTGCAGATGCCGCGCTGAGTAAACTGCCGGTGCTGATGGTGACCGCCGAAGCGAAGAAAGAAAACATCATCGCGGCAGCACAGGCGGGTGCCAGTGGCTACGTAGTGAAACCGTTCACTGCCGCCACGCTGGAAGAGAAGTTAGGCAAAATATTCGAAAAACTGGGTATGTAAGGAGATGTGATGAGCGACCTTCCGAAATCAACCGAAGAAGCCTCGGCACACGACATTATTACCCGCATCGGCTCACTGACGCGCATGCTGCGTGACAGTCTGCGTGAGCTCGGGTTAGACCAGGCGATTGCTGAAGCGGCGGAAGCGATTCCTGACGCGCGCGATCGTCTGGACTATGTTGTGCAAATGACGGCGCAGGCGGCTGAACGTGCGTTGAACTGCGTTGAAGCCGCGCAGCCACACCAGGACCAAATGGAAGCCAACGCCAACCAGCTGAAAGGCCGCTGGGACGCGTGGTTTGAAAATCCGATTGAACTGACCGATGCGCGCGAGTTGGTTTCGGATACGCGCCAGTTCCTGACTGACGTTCCGGGACACACGTCGTATACCAATAAGCAGTTGCTCGAAATCATGATGGCACAGGATTTCCAGGACCTTACCGGTCAGGTGATCAAGCGCATGATGGATGTGATTCAGGAGATCGAACGTCAACTGCTGATGGTGCTGCTGGAAAACATGCCAGAAGCGAACGCGGCGGCCCGTAAAGAGGGCAATAGCCTGCTGAACGGTCCGCAGATCCATGCCAATGCACCCGGCGTGGTGGCGAACCAGGATCAGGTTGATGATCTGCTTGATAGCTTAGGGTTTTAATTTTTGGCTAGCGGTGGGCATAAATGCCCACCCTACAAAACTGCGTAGGGTGGGCATTTATGCCCACCTGGTCAACGCGTGCCGTAACATCACGATGCCGCACGTTTTCTTAACCCTTCCGCTCAGCAAAATCGTTGTCCCCGGCTCGTCATTGTCCTAATCCGCACCCGACATCCCCGGCACTTAGCGCAGAATGTGCTACGGTAGACAGATGCAATTTTGTGATCTACCTCTAATTATGAGCTGAGCCGAACCCTATTTTTGACTATGTTATCTACTTTGCTATCACTCAAAAGCGTGCGTTACGTTTCTGGCATATCCTTACTGGCCGCTGCCACGCCCGCTCTGGCGCTGATTACCGATACTAAACTCTCGGATACGCCGTTTAGCGATCCCACACGTTTTCAGAAAATGGCCGATGCGTTGCCAGCATTGGGCTATCAGGATGAAACGGCGGCATTCGATAAAAAACTGGCGACCATCGCGAAAAGTATTGGCGAAGCCAGCCAGAACAGCAGTGATGATAATGCCCTGAGCCAGCAAGCCAGCCTCTGGGCTTTTAATCATTTCCGCGATGAGGTGGGAAGTCGGCTGGTGGATGAAGGGCAGTCGCTGCTGTCACCTTATGGCAGAGCGCAGATCGACTTTAACGTCGATATCGACGGAAACTTCAACGGTAGCGGCGCCTCACTGCTGACACCCTGGGCCGATAACTACCGTTATCTGACGTTCAGCCAGGTGGGGTTTCATCAGACCGATGATGGATTGGTGGGCAACGTTGGCCTTGGCCAGCGCTGGGTCGCGGGTAAATGGTTGCTGGGTTATAACGGTTTTGTCGATCGTATGTTCAATAGCGGGCAGCAACGTGCCTCGCTGGGAACGGAAGCGTGGGGCGATTATCTGCGTTTTTCCGCCAATTATTACACCCCGCTGTCAGGGTGGCAGGATCGCGATCCCTTCCAGCAGCAGCGTCTGGCGCGTGGCTATGACTTCACCACGCAGGGCTATTTGCCTCAGTATCGTCAGTTAGGCGCATCGGTCAGCTGGCAGCAATATCTGGGGGATGACGTTGATCTCTTTAGTTCCGGTAACCGCTACCATAATCCTTCAGCGCTGACGTTTGGTGTGACCTATACGCCGGTGCCGCTGGTCACGCTGTCGGCCAGCCATAAAACCAGCGATACCGGTGAAAGCCAGGATCAGCTGGGCTTACGCCTCAACTACCGTTTTGGTGTGGCGCTGAGCCAGCAGTTGAGCCCCAATAACGTTGCGGAAGCACACTCGCTGCGCGGCAGCCGCTACGATAATGTCACGCGTTCCACCACGCCGGTGCTGGAGTTCCGTCAGCGTAAAACGCTATCGGTATTTCTCGCTACGCCGCCGTGGCAGCTGAATGGCGGGGAAAGTTTGCCGCTTAAATTGCAGATTCGTAGCACCAATCCCATCGCGAAAGTGCTGTGGCAGGGCGATACCCAGGCGCTGAGCCTGACGCCAGGCGCAAATCCGAATGATCCACAGGGCTGGAGCGTGATTATCCCCGCGTGGGATAGCTCGCCAGGGGCTCGCAACAGTTATCGCTTGTCGGTGATGCTGGAGGACACTAAGCAGAATCACGTCACATCGAATGAAATCATCCTACAGCTGCAGCCGCCATTCTCGCTGGATCAGGACCAGGAGAGCCGCTTTAATTTGCTGGCACCATGAGAAAACAAAAAAGGGCAGCTTGCGCTGCCCTTTGCTCATCTTCAGCCGACACTAGCCGAAGCTGCCATGAGGGTACTGCCGGTTAAAACTGATACACCAAACCTACCGCGGTCACATCGTCAGTTGGAATATTCAGCGCATTGTTGTCTTTCAACAGGTTGATTTTATATTCGCTGTACACGGACATGTTTTTGTTGAAGTAGTAGGTTACGCCGACTGCAACGTATTTAAAGATGTCAGCATCGCCAATATTTTCAATGTCTTTGCCTTTCGACGAGACATAGCCAACAGAGGGACGCAGGCCGTTCAGGAACTGATACTGCGCAACCGCTTCAAAGTTCACTGCTTTGTTCGCAAAGCCACCGCTAATTGGCGTGGCGTTCAGCGTTTCGCCGTAGATGGTGGCCAGGTAGATCTGGTTAGCATCGTATTTCAGGCCGGCAGTCCAGTGCTGTGCTTTCTCGCCTTCACCACGTGTGGCCAGGTTCTGCGCATTGGTGCGATCCAGGCTGGCGTATGCGCCGACCAAACTCAAACCGAAATCGAAATCATAGGAGGTAGAGAGCGCGTAGCCATCCCCATTCGAACGGCGCACGGCGACACTCGGATCGGTGCGATCGTTTTTACCTTCATACTGAGCGGCCACGCTCCAGCCTTTTACCAGACCGAAGAAATCTTTATTGCGCCAGGTCAGCACGCCGCCCGAGCGGCCAGAAAGAAATGCATCGGTATAACCGGAATCACCGCCGAAGAATGGCAGCATATCGGTATAGCCCAGCACGTCATAGATCAGGCCATAGTTACGACCATAATCCACGGAACCGAACTGACCAAACTTCAGACCGGCAAAGCCCAGACGGGTTTTGTTGCCGGTCTGCGCGTCGCTGCCTTCAGAGTTGCTCAAGCTGTACTGGTACTGCCACTGACCATATCCGGTCAGTTGGTCATTAATTTTGGTTTCGCCTTTAAAGCCCAGACGGGTATAAGACGAATTATCACCATCGGCCGCATCGTTATCAGAAAAAAGATGCGAGACGTTAATTTTGCCGGTCAGATCCAGCTTATTGCCATCTTTGTTATAGATTTCGGCGGCCTGAGCCGTAGAAAGTCCCAGCAGTAAAGGCATCACTGCTGCCAGTAAGGAGCGCTTCATCATTTAATTTTTACCCTGTGATATTTTTTAATTTTATCCCCAGCTTTGGGGTGAAAAGAAAATGACACAAAAGGTTCAAGATCGACAGTGCAATATATGTAACTAAATATTTCCAATTGGCTTTTTGTGTGATTTTTAATCTTTAATTCCATTATGCGGAATTTTACACTGGAGAAACTTATCCATAATAAGCAAGAGTTAAAACTCGAATTAATACCTAGTTGATTGATATTAATGCAGTTTTTATAAATTGAAGATGCGTAAATATCTTAAATTCATTGTTGGTTAAATAGCACAAGCCTATGCATTATTGTTCGAAAGGAAATATTCAAATCTGGCTAATCATTAGCATGGTAATTACTTGGTTCATGGCTTTGTGTCTGTTTATTTCCATTATGATAATAACCTTCGTCATGAAATGATATTGAACGTTGGATAAACGCATGCCTGCTTAAATAATATTCAATCCCGCCACGCAATTGTTAAAACACTCTGACATTGAGCACGCCCGGTTCGACCCACTTTTTATCTTTATTTGCACCACGCGCGAGCATGTATGCCCCAAAAAAGTGCTTCAGCTGCGCCTTTTTGGCGAAATATTTCCTGTGCGATCACAAAAGCAATATTTCATTTTGCAGATGCATAAATCCGCTAAATAAATCTCTGGCGTTCAACGTTCATCAGACATTTATTCACTTTTTATGCAATTTATGTGAATAGTGGTGGTGATTAAGTTATTGATATTTCGTAGTGTCCAGGCATTTATGCATTTTCCCTGCTGGCTGGCACGCTAACTGCAATATACAGTAGAGCGGTCACTTAACATTTTTAACAATTTTAAAACAAAGGCTTTGCTAAATGTGAAGCAGGAGAACGGGCTATGTCACTGCAGGTTTCGCGTCACGATTTCGATCAATGGATGATGCCGGTTTATGCTCCGGCGGCTTTTGTACCGGTACGCGCTGAGGGCTCGACGCTGTGGGATCAGCAGGGAAAAGAGTATATCGATTTTGCCGGCGGCATTGCCGTTAACGCGCTGGGTCATGCACATCCTGCGTTACAACAGGCGCTGACTGAGCAAGCCGGTAAATTGTGGCATACCGGGAATGGCTACACCAATGAACCGATCCTGCGTCTTGCCAAACAGCTGATTGATGCCACTTTTGCCGACCGCGTGTTCTTTTGTAACTCCGGTGCTGAAGCGAATGAAGCGGCACTTAAGCTGGCGCGTAAAACGGCACACGATCGTTTCGGGGCCGAGAAAAATGGCATCGTGGCGTTTAAGAATGCCTTCCACGGCCGCACGCTGTTCACCGTGACTGCGGGTGGGCAGCCAGCTTACTCCCGTGATTTTTCTCCGCTGCCTCCGGCGATTGACCATGCTGTCTTTAACGATTTGGCGTCAGCGGCGGCGTTAATTAATGATCAAACTTGCGCGGTGATCGTCGAGCCTATCCAGGGTGAAGGTGGCGTGCTGCCTGCCGACCCTTCCTTCCTGCGCGGCCTGCGTGAACTGTGCGATAAACATCACGCGGTGCTGATCTTTGATGAGGTACAGAGCGGCGTAGGCCGTACCGGTTCGCTGTATGCCTACATGCACTACGGTGTGACGCCAGATGTGCTCACCACCGCTAAAGCGCTGGGTGGCGGCTTCCCGATTGGTGCCATGTTAACGCGCGAAGATTTGGCGCAGGTGATGGGCGTGGGTACGCATGGCACCACCTATGGCGGCAACCCGCTGGCCGGTGCCGTGGCGGGAAAAGTGATGGAGCTGATCAATCAGCCTGATTTCATGGCGGGCGTTGCCGAGCGTCATCAATGGTTTGTCGCCGCGCTGCAAGAGTTGAATCAGCGTCTGCCGGTATTTAAAGAAGTACGCGGCCTTGGCCTGTTAATTGGCGCGGTACTCAATGACGACTTCGCCGGTAAAGCCAAGCAGTTCAACCTTACTGCCGCCGAAGAGGGCGTAATGGTTCTGATTGCTGGCGCCAACGTGGTGCGCTTTGCGCCCGCGCTCAACATCAGCGAGCGTGAGGTGAAGGAAGGATTGGCACGCTTCGAACGTGCCTGTGAACGCGTGCTCAAAGGAGCCACATCATGATGGTCATTCGCCCCGTCGAACGTGACGATCTTGCGCAGTTATTGTCGCTGGCGGGCAAAACTGGAGGCGGCTTAACCTCGCTGCCTGCGGATAGCGATACGCTTAAAGCCCGCATTGAGCGGTCGCTGCTCACCTGGCAAGGCGCGCTGCCGCGTGCCGAACAAGGCTATGTGTTCGTGCTGGCCGACAGCGAAGACAATCGCGCCGTCGGCATCTGTGCCATTGAGGTCGCCGTTGGCTTGCAGGATCCCTGGTATAACTTCCGCGTGGGGACGCAGGTGCATGCCTCGAAAGAACTTAACGTTTACGCCAGTTTGCCCACGCTATCGCTGAGCAACGATCACACCGGCAGCAGCGAGATGTGTACCCTGTTTCTCGATCCCGATTACCGCGATGGCAAGAATGGTCATCTGCTATCGAAATCGCGCTTTCTGTTTATGGCTAACTTCCGCGATCGCTTTATGAAACGTGTTGTCGCGGAGATGCGTGGCGTCAGCGATGACAACGGGCATTCACCATTTTGGGATAGCGTAGGTAGCCGCTTCTTCTCCATGGAGTTCAGTAAAGCGGACTTCCTCAGCGGCACCGGACAGAAAGCGTTTATCGCCGAGCTGATGCCGAAACATCCGCTCTACATTCACTACCTGTCTGAAGCGGCGCAAAAAGTGATTGGCGAGGTTCACCCCAAAACGGCGCCGGCGCGCGCGGTGCTGGAGGCAGAAGGATTCCGCTACCTCAACTATGTCGACATCTTTGACGGCGGCCCCACGCTGGAGTGCGAAATCGATCGCATCCGCGCCATTCGCAAGAGTCGGCTACTGCATGCCGCCGAGGGAGAAGCCGAGGAGAGCTGGCCGCTTTGCCTGGTGGCCAATGCAGATTACCAACATTTCCGGGTAGCGATGCTGCCGGTAGATATCGCTTCCGGCGTGGTACGTCTTAATGAGCGCCAGCGCACGGCGCTGCACTGTAATAATGGCGATGAGCTGCGTGTGGTCACGCTGTGTCGCGAGGAGAAAAAAGCATGACGCATTTTATTAATGGTCAATGGGTGACCGGCGGCGCTGACGCCTTGAGCAAAAACAATCCGGTTACCGGCGAGACACTGTGGCAGGGCAAGGCCGCCAGCGGTGAGCAAGTAGCGGCAGCCTGTGAAGCGGCGCGCGCGGCGTTCCCGCAGTGGGCGAGAATGCCTTTTACGCAGCGTCAGGAACGGGTAGAGCGCTTTGCGCGTTTACTCGAAAGCCATAAAACCGCGCTGGCGGAAACCATCGCGCAGGAAACCGGCAAGCCGCGCTGGGAAACCCTGACGGAAGTGCAGGCGATGATCAATAAAATTGCCATTTCAATTAAGGCTTACCACAGTCGCACCGGCGAGCAGGCGGAAGGTGAAAGCTCACTGCGCCATCGTCCACACGGCGTGCTGGCGGTGTTTGGTCCTTACAATTTCCCCGGCCATCTGCCAAACGGTCATATTGTACCTGCGTTGCTGGCAGGTAACTGTGTGGTGTTTAAGCCGAGTGAACTGACGCCTAAAACCGCCGAAAAAACCGTTGAGCTGTGGCAGCAAGCGGGATTACCCGCAGGAGTGATTGCGTTGGTGCAGGGCGGCCGTGAAACGGGTCAGGCGCTGGCGAACGCGTCACAAATTGATGGCCTGCTGTTTACGGGCAGCGCCGCCACTGGATACCACCTGCATCGTCAGTTTGCCGGCCAGCCGGAAAAAATGCTGGCGCTGGAGATGGGCGGCAACAACGCGTTGATTGTCGACGATCCTGCCGATCGCGATGGCGCGGTGCATATTGCCATTCAGTCGGCCTTTATTACTGCTGGACAACGTTGCACCTGTGCACGTCGTCTGCTGGTGAAGCGGGGTGCGGCAGGTGATGCCTTCCTGCAACGTTTAGTCGAGGTGTCCGCACGCCTGCAGCCTGGCGCGTGGAACGCCGAGCCGCAGCCGTTTATGGGCAGCGTCATCTCGCCAGCGGCGGCCGGACAGATTTTTGCCGCCTGGCAGCAGCACGTTGAACGCGGCGGCAAAGTGTTACTGGCGATGCATTGGCCGGATCGTGACAGCGCAATCATCACCCCGGGCATTATTGATATGACGGATGTTGCTGACCTCCCCGATGAGGAGGTGTTTGGTCCGCTGTTGCAGGTGATTCGCTATGACAGCTTTGAACAGGCGATTGCTATCGCCAATAACACTCGCTATGGCTTGTCATGCGGCTTGATTTCACCGCAGCGCGCGCAGTTTGATCAACTGTTACTGGAGGCGCGCGCCGGGATTGTTAACTGGAACAAACCGCTCACCGGCGCGGCCAGCACCGCGCCATTTGGTGGCATTGGTGCCTCGGGCAACCACCGCGCCAGTGCGTGGTATGCAGCAGATTACTGCGCCTGGCCGATGGCCTCGCTGGAAAGTCCAAGTCTGGCAATGCCTGCCAGCTTGTCGCCGGGACTCGATTTCTCGCCACAGGGAGCAAAATAATGAAAGCGTTTGAAGCCAACTTTGATGGATTGGTCGGTTTGACGCACCATTATGCCGGGCTGTCGTTTGGTAATGAGGCGTCGACGCGCAATCAGCTGCAACCTTCGAATCCGCGTTTGGCGGCGAAACAGGGGTTGCTGAAGATGAAAACGCTGGCTGATATGGGCTACGTGCAGGGGGTCATCCCGCCGCATGAGCGTCCTAATCTGCCGCTGCTGCGTCAGCTTGGCTTTAGCGGCAGCGATGAGCAAGTGCTGGCGCAAGCGGCAAAGCAGGCACCGCAACTGCTTTCATCGGCTAGCTCGGCTTCAGCTATGTGGGTGGCGAATGCCGCTACGGTTTCTCCCTCGGCTGACAGCGCCGATGGTCGCGTCCACTTCACCGTCGCCAACCTCAATAACAAATTCCACCGCGCTATCGAAGCGCCGGAAACGGCCGATCTTTTGCGCGCCATTTTCCGCGACACGCAGCACTTCAGCGTGCACGATGCGTTACCACAGGTGGCGCAGTTTGGTGATGAAGGTGCGGCGAATCATAATCGCTTTGGCGCTGACTATGGTGAAGCTGGCGTGCAATTGTTTATCTATGGTCGTGATGGCCAGCAGCAGGGTGCCACACCTGCACGCTATCCGGCACGGCAAACGCGTGAGGCCAGCGAAGCGGTGGCGCGTTTGCATCAGCTTAACCCTGAGCGCACGCTGTTTGCCCAGCAGAATCCAGCGGTTATTGACCAGGGCGTATTCCATAACGACGTGATTGCGGTGAGTAATCAGCAGGTGCTGTTCTGCCATCAGGATGCATTTGTTAATCAACCGCAACTGCTCAACGATCTCGCCGCGCGCGTCAGCGGTTTCCAGCCGATTGTAGTGCCGCGTGATAGCGTCTCGGTTAGCGATGCAGTAAATACGTATTTGTTTAACAGCCAGCTGTTACAACGTGCTGAGGGTGGCATGCTGCTGGTGCTGCCGGAAGAGTCGCGTCAACATGCTGGCGTGTGGCGCTATCTCAGTGAGCTGGTGGAGAGCGGCGGCCCCATTCGTGAACTTAGCGTGTTTGACCTGCGAGAAAGTATGTTTAACGGTGGCGGTCCAGCATGTTTACGCTTGCGCGTGGTGTTAACGGAAGCTGAGCGCCAGGCGCTGAATCCAGCCGTACTGATGAACGATCGTCTGTTCGCCACATTGAATGATTGGGTTGACCGTCACTATCGCGATCGCTTAACCCAGGCGGATTTAGCCGATCCGCAGCTTCTGCGTGAAGGGCGCATTGCGCTGGATGAGCTGACGCAGCTGCTAGACTTAGGCAGTGTCTACGCGTTTCAGCGTTAACGCCGGGGCGAGAGGTTCGCCCCACGTCGTTAAAAAAGGAGTGAACATGCAGGATTTTTTACAGCAGACACTGTCTGGTGTGCCGCCACAGCAAAAAGAGGGCAGCAACGAACATCTCCGCTGGCAATGGCATAATGAGGGACTGTTGTCCCTCACACCGCATACCGCGACGCAGCAGGCTTTGGTGCTTTCCGCTGGCATTCACGGCAATGAAACCGCGCCGGTTGAAATTCTCAACCTATTGCTGACGCCGCTGTTAAAAGGTGAAAAGCCGCTAGCGGTGCGCCTGCTGGTGATTTTAGGTAATCCCGCGGCGTTACGCAGCGGTAAACGCTATCAGCAATACGATATCAACCGGCTGTTTGGCGGACGCTGGCAGCAGGTGGCTGATGTGCCGGAAGCGCAGCGTGTGTTACAGCTGGAGCAGGAGCTGGAGAATTTCTGGCGTGCCTGCCTCGATCATGAAGTGCGCTGGCATCTCGATCTGCATACTGCTATTCGCGGCTCATATCATGCGCGATTTGGCGTGATGCCGCTCAATCCGAATCCGTGGCCTGAAGACTTTATGCATTGGTTAGCGGCGGCGGAACTGGAAGCGCTGGTGTTCCATCGTTCACCCGGCGGGACCTTTACCCATTACAGCTGTGAACACCATGATGCGGCGAGCTGCACGCTGGAGCTGGGAAAAGCTTTACCTTTTGGTGAAAACGATTTGAGCCAGTTTGCTGGGGTACAGCAGGCGCTGGCGGCGCTGCTGTATGGCGAGACGTTGCCGGAAGTGCGTGAACGTCCGCGTCATTATCGCGTGGCGCAGCAAATTACCCGCCACGGTGAGAAGTTTGTCCTGCATATGGGGCCGGAAACCTTGAACTTTACCGCCTTCCCGCAGGGCACGCTGCTGGCAGAGGAGGGCGACACGCGCTATTACGTGCAGCAAGCGCGCGAATTTGTGCTGTTTCCCAATCCTCACGTCGCACCAGGATTACGCGCAGGACTGATGCTGGTGGAAGAGAATGAGCAGACGCAGGCGCTGGCGCTTTAATGTGCTTTCACCTTCACCCTAATCCTCTCCCGCCGATGGGAGAGGGACATTTCGGAGATGACGCTGGCACCGCGCACATTTCCCTTTCTGAAAACCGACAATGCCGTTACACTCCTCCTTAATTCCTGCCTTTTTCCTTTGATTGTCATAAACTTTTTCAAATCCTCACGCATTTCTTCGCTTTCTCTCCATGATTGCCTGATTTTTGTCTTTTATGCTTTCAGGGCTTTACTCAGCCTCTGAGTAGTTGACGTTCAGCGTCGTATGCTTGTTTCCGAAGACGCGACACAGGCTGTCGTCATTAAACTGATAAGTAAGGACAATATTATGCGTAAATTAACTTCTGTTTTCCTGGCTACCGCAATGGCTCTTGGTGCTGCAAATATCGTCCATGCTGCGGCAGACAATCTGACTCCGCCGCCAGCGGGCAGTGAAAAACCGATGCACAAGCCGCCGATGCGCCATCACGGCATGGAGATGATGTTTAAAGGACTGAATCTAACGGATGCGCAGAAAGCGCAAATCAAAACTATCCTGCGAGATAGCCATAAAGAGATGAAACGCCCGTCGCTGGAAGAGCGTCGTGCTGACCATGCCATCATCGCTTCCGATACCTTTGACCGCGCGAAAGCCGAAGCGCAGGCCGAGAAGATGACCGCGAACGCGAAAGATCGCGCTCTGCAGATGATGGAAACCCAGAACAAAATCTATAACGTGCTGACGCCAGAACAGAAAAAACAGTACAACGCGAACTTTGAGAAACGCTTAACGGAAAAAGGTCCGCACGATGGCAAAACCCCGCCAGCGCCGGCTGATGCTGAGTAAGCATTTTCGCTAACTGAATAGAGACCGCCGACGTTGTCCATTGCGTTCGATGCTTTGGGCAACGTTGGCGGTTTTTTTTATAGCTCGATCAGCGGGAACACGCCTGAGAGCAGCGGACGGCAGAGGATTTTGTAGCCATCATGATCAAAGCCGTGCGAGGCACGCTGCAGCTGCCGCGCTTCGGCTTCGCTACTCACCGAACCCAGCCAGAACCAGTGATCGATCACATGGATTTGCGTAATATCGGCACCGCGCTCCACCATGCCAACCGGACCTTGCCACGGCCAGCACAGGATACGCATCTGCTCTAAGGCGGCATGCAGACGCTGCTGATGCGCAGCAACCGACTCCTTTCCGCAGCACGCGCCGGCACAGCGATTAAGCGCCGCACGAAAACAACCTCGCCCCGGACGCAACGATTCCAGTCCCAGCAGGCCGTGACACAAGCGCTGCTCATCGGCAAGCGTTTTCAGTTTCTCCAGCGCGGCAAAGCGGCTACGAAACAGGCCATAAAGGTTGGGCGAACGGGAGAAGTCGAGATCCTTCGCATAAACCACCTGCGGCGCGCCGTCGCCTAATTGCAGCGAACAGAGCTGACGATTTTTACGAAGTCGCTTGTTGAATAGCGGCTGCTGAGTTTTGATCATTTGTGCTTCCAGCAGCTGCGCACCGACATCTCCTGCGGTGGGGATCCAGGTCACGCGCCGCGCCTGACGCAGCATGCTGGCTTCATCTGGCGTACGAAAATGTGCCATGACCCGACTGCGCAGGTTAACGCTTTTGCCGATATACAACGGCAGATTTTCATTTTCGCCATGGAAGGTATACACGCCTGGCTGGTTAGGTAACCCTTCCAGCCATTGACGTAGATGTTCGGGATATTGATAGATTGCTGCCGCATCGAAATCGAGGCGGTGGCTGGCTGCACGTCTGACCAAAGCACACTCCGATTACTGGTTGTCCATCCAGTGTATCAAAGTGTGCTTTTTCTCGCCAGTCAGCGGGGAGGAGAAAGTTTCCCGCATTGACGGCGGGAAAGGAGGAGCGCTTACTTCTTCCAGAAGTCGTCGAACACGGTAATCGGCGGACGACGTTTGTGCTCGGTTTTCAGATACCAGCCTTCAATAGTTTTTGCCGCGGCGGCATCAATGGTTTTGCCTTCCAGATAAGCGTCGATTTGCTGATAGGTGACACCAAGCGCCACTTCATCCTGCAAGCCGGGGCGATCATCTTCCAGATCGGCCGTCGGATGCTTCAGATAGAGATGTTCCGGGCAGCCGAGCGTTTTCAGCAGCTGTTTGCCCTGGCCTTTGTGCAAGCGGAAGATCGGATTGATATCGCTGCCGCCATCGCCGTATTTTGTGAAGAAGCCGGTGATCGCCTCAGCCGCATGATCCGTTCCTACCACCACACCTTTGGTCATGCCGGCAATGCTGTACTGCGCTTTCATGCGCTCACGGGCTTTCTCATTGCCACGCACGAAATCTGAAACGGTAATACCCGCCTCTTTCAATGCACGTTCACTGGCCAGGATCGCTTCTTTAATATTCACCACCAGCGTGCGGTCCGGCTGGATAAATGCCAGCGCATCCTGACAATCCTGCTCATCGGCCTGCACGCCATACGGCAAGCGTACGGCGATAAAGGTGTAGTCATTATCGCCGGTCTCTGCACGCAGTTCGCGAATTGCCGTTTGTGACAAAATGCCGGTAAGCGTGGAATCCTGGCCACCGCTGATACCGAGGACCAGCGTTTTCAAAAACGGGTGGGCTTGCAGATAGGATTTCAGGAAATCAACGCTGACGCGGATCTCCTGCTGCGGGTCAATAACGGGCTTAACACCAAGGGCTTCAATGATTTCCTGTTGCAATGACATGGACCTCTCCTCAAGTCAGTAGCCTGACGGCACAATGCGAATCATCTGCTAAAGCTAACGCCTCTGTCCCCAAACAACAAGCCGCACGGATTATTGTCGAAGTTAAAAGCTTACAAATCAGGCGCTTTTTGATTTCTGTACCAATATATTGAACGACACAATCGCCAGCATGAAGCAGCCAAAAATCGTGCCCGTCATGCTCACCACCGAGGTGCCGCCCAGGCCGGTGATTGGCACGCTAATGGCACCAAAGGTAAACATACACACGCCGATAACCGCCGATGCGCTGCCCGCACGATGTCCCTGGCTCTGCATTGCCAGGGAGGAGGCTGTAGTGGCAATCACGCCATTACTGGCAATGGTGAAGAATAGGGCCACCAGCAGGATCGGCAGCGCGGCACCTGTTAGTCCAGCCAGCAGTAAACAGCTTGACGCCACAAACGCCAGCGTAAGACCACCTTTCAACACGCGATATTCTCCCCACAGCGGGCAGAGGCGTGCACTGGTTTGGGATGCAATAATCAGGCCGAGGCCGTTGGCGGCGAAGCAGAAGCTGAATGCTTGCGGCGTGAGTCCGTAAAGCTGCTGCAGCACAAACGGTGACGCCCCGATGTAGGCAAACATACCGGACATCATGAAACCCTGCGTCAGGCAGAAGCCCATGAACTGACGATGCGTCACCACCTGGCCCAGTGCTGCCCACGCTGAAAAAATCGATCCCTGGCTACGACGTTCGGCCGGCAAGGTTTCATGCAGCTTCCAGCGCGTGAGGAAAATTAACACAATGGCAATGCAGCCGAGCACCACGAAAATGCCGCGCCAGTTAAGCACCGTCATTAACGCGCCGCCCAGCACCGGCGCACCAATCGGTGCCAGGCCGTTGACCAGCATCAGCAGAGCAAAGAAACGCGTTAATTCATGGCCGCTGTACATATCGCGGGCAATGGCGCGCGACAGCACGGCGCCGCCCGCACCGGCCAATCCTTCAAACAGACGAGCCACCAGCAACGCGTTGATATCTTTTGCCAGCGCGCAGCCAATCGAGGCAATAAACAGCAATATCAGCGATAACAGTAACGGACGGAGGCGACCAAATTTGTCGCTCATTGGTCCAAACAGCAGCTGACCGGCTCCCAAACCGAGCAGACCTGCCGTTAGGCTCAGCTGCGCCGTGGCCGTTTCGGTGTGCAGATCGCGCGCCAGTTCCGGCAGCGCAGGTAGATAAAGATCGATACAAAGTGGCCCGAGTGCCGCGAGCAGCCCCAGCGTAATGGCATAAACCAGGCGGTGAGAAGGTGCAGGTGTCATTTATCCTCAGTCTTAATTCATTGCTATCGGTATTTTTTCGCGGGTGATTATACGAACCCCGGCGCATCAACACAGCATTTTTACGAAAACCTGACGCTTAAGATTTTGGTGAAATTTATCCCATAAAGTTGATAAATCTGGATTTATGTTCCAGGCTTACTTCACATGGACAAAAAAACGAGGAACAACAACATGAATAAAGTGATGGGATGTATCGCTGCCGCTATGACGCTGGCAGCCCTGTCGGGTTGTACGACTTATGACAAAGCTGAAAGCTACGTAACCAAGCCGGTGGTAAAGGATGTGAAAAAAGGCATGACGCGTGATCAAGTGCGTCAAATTGCAGGTCCAGCCTCAACCGAAATCACCATGGTTCATGCGCGCGGTACCTGCCAGACTTACGTGATTGGCGAGCGTGACGGTAAACCGCAGACCTACTTCGTGAGCTATAACGATACCGGTCGCGTGATGAATTACGGCTTCCAGAGCTGTAAGGATTACGATACCGACCCGCAAGCGGCGCAATAAGCGCAGCAGAATAATAAACGGCCCGTCATTGACGGGCCGTTTTTCGTTGCAGGCTTATAAGCCGTAAGGGCGAGGCACTTCAATATAGCTGCCGCCGATTTCGCGCTGGTAGTAATGGCCTTCCTGCACATAGTAGCGCTTGCCATTGAAATCGAGCACGCGCATGCCGCCAGCGGGCGGGCTGTCAGGCGGTTGTACTACCACGTAAGTGTCGCCCTGACGCTGATAGTAGCTGCCATTCAGCATGTAGTAGGTGAGTCCGCCAATCAGCACCGCCGTTGCCGCTTCAGGTAAGAAGCGTAGCGGGCCAGGCCCACCCCAATGCGGGCCTCTTCCCCAATGGGGACCAGGGCCCCAACCGCCGGGATACGCATGACTGATAGCTGGTGTTAATAAGGTTAACGCCAGCACCGAGGCGATAACATTTTTCATCGGTGATTCTCCTGCTGTGATTAGCAGCAGAATTGGCCTTCTGGCGGCAAAACTCAAGCGAAAAGCGGTCGATTTTTCCTCTTTTTACTATGCTTAACGCTTTCCTGACACAGCCGCCATGATTGGGGTGAATTGGGGAGAAAAGGACATAAAAAAACGGCAGGCCCATTGGCCTGCCGTTATGTTAATGCGATGCGTTAGCGGTGCGCCAGTTCAGCGTGTTCGTCGCTCTCCAACACTTTTTTGTCGGTCAAACCGAGCCAGCGGCTGGTGAGTGAACCGGCCGTCATTGAACCATTAACGTTGAGCGCGGTACGGCCCATATCAATCAGCGGCTCGATGGAGATCAGCAGCGCGACCAGCGTGACCGGTAGGCCCATCGCCGGCAACACGATCAGCGCGGCAAACGTTGCACCGCCACCGACGCCCGCCACACCGGCGGAACTCAGCGTCACGATACCCACCAGCGTGGCAATCCACATCGGATCGAAGGGATTGATGCCAACCGTAGGAGCAACCATCACCGCCAGCATCGTCGGGTACAAGCCCGCACACCCGTTTTGACCAATGGTGGCACCAAACGATGCAGAGAAGCTGGCAATGGATTCGGGTACGCCGAGGCGACGCGTCTGCGTTTCCACATTCAACGGAATGCTCGCGGCGCTGGAGCGGCTGGTGAAAGCGAAGGTGATCACCGGCCACACTTTACGGAAGAAGCGCATTGGGTTGATACCGTTGACCGACAGCAGCAGGGCGTGCACGGCAAACATAATGGCCAGACCGAGATACGATGCAACAACAAAACCACCCAGCTTAATGATGTCCTGCAGATTGGAGCCGGCCACCACTTTGGTCATCAACGCCAGCACACCGTACGGCGTCAGCTTCATGATCAAACGTACCAGCTTCATCACCCAGGATTGCAGAGTATCGATCGCCACCAGCACGCGCTCGCCTTTGACCTTGTCATCTTTCAGTAGTTGCAGCGCCGCCACGCCGAGGAAGGCAGCGAAAATCACCACGCTAATGATGGAAGTAGGGTTGGCACCGGCCAGATCGGCAAACGGGTTTTTCGGAATAAACGACAGCAGCAGCTGCGGCGTGCTGAGGTCAGCGACTTTACCAACATAGTTGCTTTGAATCGCACTCAGACGCGCGGTTTCCTGCGCACCCTGTACCAGACCTTCAGCGCTTAGGCCGAACAGGCCGGTAACCAGTACGCCGACCAGCGCGGAAATCGCGGTTGTCACCAGCAGCACGCCAATGGTTAGCACGCTGATTTTACCCAGCGATGAGGCATTATGCAGACGCGCAACGGCGCTCAGAATCGAAGCGAAAACCAGCGGCATCACAATCATCTGCAACAGCTGAACGTAGCCATTACCGACGATATTGAACCAACCAATTGACGCTTTTACCGTGGCGCTGTTTTCGCCGTAGATGGTTTGCAGCGCCAGACCGAAGGCCACGCCTAATACCAGACCGGTCAGCACGCGCTTTGACAGGCTCCAGCTTTGGTTGCCAATGCGGTTCAACAGAATCAGTAGCGCGATAAACGCCACAATATTAATGATTAGGGGAAAATCCATGCTCAACTCCAGAGTGTGCCGCGCCAGCAGATTATGATGGTGCGGATAACAGTAAGTCCCCGTTAGGGAATATTTAGAATGTTATCAGTTCAGCGTTGGGCGGGCTTATACCCAAAAAGAATGTTTTATAACTTTATCGCTGTATTTGTGTGGTTATTGACCGTTTCGACCATTAACCATGCGACCGACGCCATTTTGTAGCGTATTGAACAGTTGTTCCGGCCAGCCATTGGCACCAAAAGAGGGCATTCCGGGCGGGAACCATAAGGCATAACCGACCAGCGCGAGACAAAGCGCGCGTTCAAGTTGGTTACCTTTTTGACTATTAAGAATTGGTAAGCGGAAGCGCCAACGGCAGGGCCACAGCAGCGGCACGCCTGCGGGGGTGAGCATATCGGCCACGATGTGGCTGAGATAGCCAAGCGTCATGCCTTGCAGCACATCAGCGGGCAAAAACCAGTCGGCAGGCACGTTAATCTGGAATAGCCACAACCCCACCGCCACGGCCAGTAAACTGTGAGTAAAGCCGCGGTGACCAAAAGCGCGGGCAATGGGGTGCGATAGCCACCTTAGCCGCTGGCCTAACACGGATTTAGGGTGATCGATATCGGGAAGCAGGCAGGTTAGCAATGCAGCAGGCACCAAATGCCACCAGTCGGCGCTGGCCAGGACTGGCGTCAGTTCCGCACGCTTGGCAAAAATGGCGCTGGCAATGGCAAAAATGATATGGCCTTCGGCCGTCATGATGGAACCTGGCTGCATAAAACTGTCGATGCATCCAGTATAGGGATTTATCCAGTAAATGAGAATGGTGACGCTGTAACGAAGCGTTAATAATTTCTGCTTTCCCGCGCCACAATGACGCGGGAAAATAAGGGGTTAGCTTAGCGTGCTAACCATCCGCCGTCGACAGCCAGCGTGTAACCGTGCACGTAGTTTGCAGCGCTTGAGGCGAGGAAGACAATCGGCCCCATCATGTCGTCAGGAATGCCCCAGCGTCCGGCAGGAATACGGCCTAAAATCTCCTCATTGCGCGCTTCATCACTGCGCAACTGCTCAGTATTATTGGTCGCCATATAACCCGGCGCAATGGCGTTGACGTTGATACCGTGTTTTGCCCATTCATTTGCCATCAGGCGTGTTAAGCCCATCACCGCGCTTTTCGAGGCGGTATAGGAGGGCACGCGAATGCCGCCCTGGAACGAGAGCATTGAGGCAATATTGATGATCTTGCCGCCATGGCCTTGCGCGATAAACTGACGCGCCACCCGCTGCGACAGGAAGAACAGACTCTTACTGTTAATGTTCATCACATCATCCCAATCTTTTTCGCTGAAATTAAGCGCATCTTCGCGGCGAATAATGCCAGCGTTGTTGACCAGAATATCAATACGACCGGCGTGGGCTACCGCCTGTTCAACAACGTGTGGAACCACGGAAGATTGTGTGAGATCGGCTTGTATCGACCAGAAGCGGCGTCCTAGCGCCGCGACTTTAGCTTGGGTATCGTCAGGCCCCGCGCGGTTGACGCCAATAATGTCACAACCCGCCTGCGCTAAACCGAGCGCCATGCCCTGGCCCAGTCCGGTATTGCAGCCGGTAATCAGCGCCACTTTGCCTTCCAGATTAAATGCATTGAGTATCATGATTGCTCCTTGTTAGCGCAGCGCGCTGATGTTGACGTGGTCCATGTCATCAAACACCTGGTTTTCACCCACCATCCCCCAGATAAAGGTATAACGCTGCGTACCGACGCCAGCATGAATCGACCAGCTGGGGGAAATCACCGCCTGCTCATTGTGTACCAGCAAATGACGCGTCTCTTGCGGCTGGCCCATCATGTGGAATACCGCGCTGTCATCGGCCATATCAAAGTAGAAATAGACTTCCATGCGGCGCTCATGCGTGTGACACGGCATGGTATTCCACAAGTTACCGTCATCGAGGCGGGTTAAGCCCATGGTCAGCTGGCAGGTAGGCAACACATCCGGCACGATGAATTTATTGATAGTGCGACGATTCGAGGTGGCGGCATCGCCCAGCGTGGCTTTAACAGCTTCGTTGAGGGTGATTTTTTTGTCAGGATAACGCGTGTGCGCCGGTGCGCTGTTGTAGTAAAACTTCGCGGGATGATGGGCATCGCTGCTGCGAAAAATCACGCTCTGCGCACCTTGCCCAACATACAGTGCTTCCTGCTGGCCAATCTCCCAGGTTTTGCCGTCTACTTCAATTAAGCCCGGTCCGCCGATGTTAATCACGCCGAGCTCGCGGCGTTCGAGGAAGTAACTGACGCCTAACTGCTTGCCGACTTCATGGCCAATAGTGACTGCAGTGTGCACCGGCATTACGCCACCGATGATGATGCGGTCAATATGGCTGTAGGTGAGGGTGTAATTGTCAGCGTCGAAAATTTTCTCGATGAGAAACTCGCGGCGTAAACCGGCGGTGTCGAGGGTTTTGGCGTGATCGCTGTGTATGCTTTGACGAACGTCCATCTCAGGCCTCTCAAGAGTCAAAGGAAGTGGTCCCGATGCGGGTCTTTGGGCATCTTAGGCAGGATGGGATGCGAATTCAATAAAAATGAAACGATGTTTTATTTATTTGGGCAGTTGATCAAATTGCATAAAAAAGCCCGCGTTCAGCGGGCGACGGTTAACCGTGCAGATGCTCGGGTTTGAGCTGGGTTAAATCATCAAGAATAACATTCGCCAGCGACCAGCGCGCATCATCACGATGTTCGGGCGCAGGTACTACAATCGAACGCATGCGTGCCGCTTTGGTGGCGATCATGCCGTTGAACGAGTCTTCCAGCGTTACGCAGTTCAAGGGATCAATCCCCAGTTTGGCTGCCGCATCCAGGTAAACCTGCGGGTGCGGTTTGCTGTAGGGCAACGCTTCGGCTGAAGCCAGCACGTCAAAGTAGCTGCGCAGGTCGAACATCTCCAGCACGCGTTCCAGCATGTGCAGGGGCGAAGCGGAGGCGAGACCGATTTTCAAACCTTGCTGCTGGCACAGTTGCAGTGCCTGCTCCACGCCCGGCTGCAGCGGACGCGTCTCTTCAACCAGCGCGATCGCACGCGCAATGATGCGCTTTGTCACTTCCTCCTGGTCCGGACCGCTCCAGGGCAGCGCTTCAAACCACATGCGCACGGTTTGATCGATGCGCAGACCTAGCGTATCCGGTAATTCATGGCGGCGGGTGATATTCACATTGAGGCTGGCGAAAATATCCAACTCAGCCCGATCCCATAACGGTTCAGAGTCAATCAACAATCCGTCCATATCAAAGATGGCGGCCAAAACAGGACGACGGTATGACATAAAACTGCTCCCTAAGACATTTTGCTTACCTTAGCACGAGTGCTCAAAAAAGCCGACTTACGGCAGGTTACGCATTTTTCAGGAAAAATTGCGATAGTGCAGGTAGACTTAGGCAAAACGATGATCAGTTCAGGGAGACTCCATGACTTACCAACAGGCTGGCCGCATCGCCATCCTTAAGCGCGTGGCTGGTTGGGTGATTTTTATACCTGCATTGCTGTCCACCCTTATTTCGCTACTGGGTTATATGTTTAAGCACAGTGAAAAGCAGCCCGGCATTGATGCGGTGATGCTCGATTTTGTGCATGTGATGGTCGATATGGTGAAATTCAATACGCCGTTTCTTAACGTGTTTTGGCAGAACTCGCCGATACCGGAATTTCACGGCGGCACGAATGTGGGCTTTTGGCTGATCTACATTCTGATTTTTGTTGGCATCGCGTTACAGGCTTCAGGCGCACGCATGTGGCGTCAGTCACGCCACATTAAAGAAGGTATTGAGGATCAGTTGATTCTGGAGCAGGCCAAAGGAAGTGAAGGGCGAACGCGTGTGCAGCTGGAAGATAAAATCCACATACCGCGTCACACCATTTTCTTACAGATTTTTCCGCTCTATATTTTGCCCGTCATTATCGCTATCGCCGGATACTTCGTGCTGAAGCTGCTCGGTATGTTGTAAAGCGTCAGGCCGGTCTGGCCTGACGTTCTCCCAATACATCTTCATCTAACAACTGGCCGACGGCCAATTGCGCTGCGCCGGTCCAGTTGCCGCCAAAGACATTGGCGCGATTGAGCAGGTAATAGAGCTGATAAACGGGCTGTCGCTGCGAGAAACCGTCCGCCAGCGGCCACACAGCCTGGTAGCCATCAAAAATCTCACGCGGAAGATCGGCGTAGTAGCTCAGCATCGCCAGGTCGCATTCACGATCGCCCCAATAACAAGCCGGATCAAAGAGCCAGGGCCCGTTCGCGCTGCCCGCACAGTTGGCTGGCCATAAATCGCCATGCAATAAAGAAGGCTGCGGGTGATGGTTGGCCAGCGCGCGCTGTACGCAATCAACAATCAGTTCGGTATCGCCGTAATGCACGCCTTTTTCCGCTGCTAACTGCAGCTGCCAGCCGATGCGTTGTTCAGCGAAAAACACCGACCAGCGGCGTAGCCAGCTATTAGGTTGTGGTGTGGTCGTGATGTTGTTGTCGAAATCGAGGCCAAATTGCGGTTGCTCGCTCCATTGATGCAGATGCGCTAATTGCTGGCCGAGCTGAAAAGCACTTTGATGATTGAACGGCTCGGGCGAGATGTACTCCAGCAGCAGGAAGCTGGTGTCGCGATCGTTACCGACGCCATACACTTTTGGCACCCGTACGGTCTGCGTGCGCGCTAACAGATCAAGCTGGTCCGCTTCCCAGCTAAATAGGGTGAGCATATCGCGAGTGTTGCATTTAACGAACACATCTAACTCGCCATAACGAATGCGCCATGCCGGATGGACATCGCCGCCGGGCAGTTCCTGACGTTCGGTAATGTCGGCATCGCCGGCGTACTCGCTTAACAGTCGACTAATGGCTGACCACATCGGGTAATCCTCTTTATTCGCTGTGTAAGTTCGATTGTAACGCGCAAAACTTCAGCAAACCTGACGTCGATGCCGTTTTTTGCAATGAGTCAGGATTGTTCTTTCAAAAAAGCTTCCAGCGTCGTGATTTTAACCTCAGGTTTATGTTTCAAGGCAATTTCGGCATAGCCCGCCGCTTGCTCTGCCACTTCACGTTCCTCTAAAGCACTGACGAAACCGAAGCTATTGGTTCCCAGTTCGTGTGGATGGCCGTCATCATCGCTGAGAGTGGTGCTAAATCCAGCATTGATCATTGCACTGTTAACCGACTGGAGGTCACCCAATCCATTTTCTTGATACTTCAACGTGACAATGTAACGTTTGACATCATGGTCGCTCATTATTCACCTCATTGTTATCGAACAGATTTCAGCGTAGACCAGCAGGCAACATAGAGCGAATTTTAGGCGATTTAACGCTGCTAAGTGGAGGGTAAATCTTCGTCAATAAGGTTCGGAAAATTCTTGTGGCTTTTGGGCTGCTATTTAATTAATTGCCTCCTATAATGCGCAGCGAAAATGGGAAGATTCCCATTAAATAAGCGCTTCAGCGACTTTTTAGGCTTTTTTTGTGAGTACATGCTTTTTTACAAAACTTACGCTAAATTGCATTGCTTGGCCGGAGAAACGCTTCAAACTCTTCGTTTTTTAAACTGTCGTACGGGTTACTTTTAATGAAAGCCTTCAACAAGCTGTCCGCTGTTTTATTGCTCTCTGCTGGAGCATTTTGTCACCAGGCATTTGCAGATAACGCCGTTTTCACCTCTATGGATGACCCTTCCACGGCAAAAAAACCGTTTGAAGGCAATCTATCAGCGGGTTATCTGGCTCAAACCGGTAACACCACCAGCTCGTCGCTGAGTGCTGCTACCAATATGACATGGTACCAAACCAATACCGCATTGAGTCTGTGGGGCAACGCTTCGAACAACTCTTCAAATGATGAGCGTTCGTCTGAGACCTACAACATTGGTGGCCGTAGTCGTTATAACCTCAACAGCGCCGATTACCTGTTTGGCCAGGCAAGCTGGTTGAGTGACCGTTTCAACGGTTATGACTCACGCGATGTACTGACTGCCGGTTATGGTCGTCAGATCCTTAACGGTCCTGTTCACTCACTGCGTGCTGAAGTCGGTCCAGGTGTGCGTTACGACGACTTCCATGATGGCGGACATGAAACCAAAGCGCTGGGTTACGGTGCGGTGAGCTATCAATGGCAGCTGACGGATACCACCAAATTTATTCAGGGTGTATCTGTGCTGAGCAGCTTCGGTGAAGACACCACGCTGAACTCAGAAACTGCGCTGCAGGTGGCGATTAATGACCACTTTGCGTTGAAACTGGGTTACAACGTGACCTGGAATAACAATCCGCCAGAATCTGCACCGGATCGTACTGATACCAAAACGACGATCCAGCTCTCATACGCAATGTAAGCGAGCCCGATATAAATCACCGCTGCCAGGCCTGTGCCTCGCGGCGGTTTTTTTTATTTCTCTTTAGCTTAGCGAATCTCTGCACGGGTTTTGATCGGCAGCGAAAGCTGCTATTATCATCGCCGCTTTACATTCCTGGCGTCATTCCGACAACGTGGGTCTGACATTACGCCGGGTTACTTATTACCAAACTGATTGTTGCATGTAGGCTTTCGTGTGGCTTACCACTGCAATTAAGGATATGAAATGCCAGTAATTACTCTTCCTGATGGCAGCCAGCGCAGCTTTGACCGTCCCGTCAGCGTAATGGATATCGCTTTGGATATTGGGCCGGGTTTGGCGAAAGCCTGTATCGCCGGTCGCGTGAATGGCGAATTGGTTGATGCGGTTGATCCGATCACCGAAGATGCTCAGGTAGCGATTATTACCGCTAAAGACGAAGCCGGTTTAGAAATCATTCGTCACTCTTGCGCGCACCTGTTAGGGCATGCGATTAAGCAGCTGTGGCCAAACACCAAGATGGCTATCGGCCCGGTGATTGATAACGGTTTCTATTATGACGTTGATCTGGACCACACCTTAACGCAGGAAGATCTTGAGCTGCTGGAAAAGCGTATGCACCAGCTGGCTGAAAGCAATTACGATGTGGTTAAGAAGAAGGTGAGCTGGCAGGAAGCACGTGATGTGTTTGCTGAGCGTGGCGAAAGCTACAAAACCACCATTCTTGACGAGAACATCAGCCATGACGATCGTCCTGGCCTGTATCATCATGAAGAATATATCGACATGTGCCGCGGTCCGCACGTGCCGAACATGCGTTTCTGCCATCACTTCAAACTGCAGAAAATCTCCGGGGCTTACTGGCGCGGCAACAGCGATAACAAAATGCTGCAGCGTGTTTACGGTACGGCCTGGGCGGATAAAAAGCAGCTGGCTGCTTACTTGCAGCGCCTGGAAGAAGCGGCAAAACGCGACCACCGTAAAATCGGTAAGCAGCTTGATCTCTACCACATGCAGGAAGAAGCGCCGGGCATGGTGTTCTGGCACAATGACGGCTGGACCATCTTCCGCGAGCTGGAAGTGTTTGTGCGTACCAAGCTGAAAGAGTACGACTATCAGGAAGTGAAAGGTCCGTTTATGATGGACCGCGTGCTGTGGGAAAAAACGGGTCACTGGGAAAACTACAAAGAAGCGATGTTCACCACCTCATCCGAGAACCGTGAATATTGCATCAAGCCCATGAACTGCCCAGGCCACGTGCAGATCTTTAACCAAGGTCTGAAATCCTATCGTGACCTGCCGCTGCGTATGGCGGAATTTGGTAGCTGTCATCGTAACGAACCTTCAGGTGCGTTGCATGGCCTGATGCGCGTGCGTGGCTTTACTCAGGATGATGCTCATGTCTTCTGTACCGAAGATCAGGTACGTGATGAGGTGAACAGCTGTATCCGTATGGTATACGACATGTACAGCACCTTCGGTTTTGAAAAAATCGTGGTGAAACTGTCGACCCGTCCGGAAAAACGTATCGGAACCGACGAAATGTGGGACCGTGCGGAAGTAGATTTAGCAGAAGCCCTGAAAGAGAATGAGATTCCATTCGAATATCAGCCGGGAGAAGGTGCATTTTATGGCCCGAAAATTGAGTTTACCCTGTACGATTGCCTCGATCGCGCCTGGCAGTGTGGCACCGTTCAGCTAGACTTCTCCCTGCCTAAGCGTCTGGACGCTACTTATGTAGGCGAAAACAACGATCGCCAGACACCGGTAATGATTCACCGTGCAATTCTCGGTTCGATGGAGCGCTTTATTGGCATCCTGACCGAAGAATTCGCAGGATTCTTCCCGAGCTGGTTGGCGCCGGTGCAGGCTGTGGTGATGAATATCACCGATAGTCAGTCAGAATATGTCAGCGAATTGACAAAGAAATTGCAGAATGCGGGCATTCGTGTCAAAGCAGACTTGAGAAACGAGAAGATAGGCTTTAAAATCCGCGAGCACACATTACGTCGCGTCCCTTATATGCTGGTTTGCGGTGACAAAGAGGTGGAAGCAGGCAAAGTTGCCGTGCGCACCCGCCGTGGTAAAGACCTTGGGAGCATGGACGTAGATGTGTTTGTTGAGAAGCTGCAACAAGAGATTCGCAGCCGACATCTTCACCAATTAGAGGAAACAGGTTATTAAAGGCGGAAAACGAGTACAACCAACACGTCCGAACCGTATCAACGGCGAAATCCGAGCCACCGAAGTGCGCTTAACTGGCGTAGACGGTGAGCAACTTGGCATTGTCACCTTGCGTGAAGCCATTGAGAAAGCTGAAGAAGCTGGCGTAGATTTAGTTGAAATCAGCCCGAACGCCGAACCGCCGGTTTGCCGTATTATGGATTACGGCAAGTTCCTTTATGAAAAGAGCAAGTCTTCTAAGGAACAGAAGAAGAAGCAGAAAGTTATCCAGGTTAAGGAAATCAAATTCCGTCCTGGTACCGATGATGGCGACTATCAGGTCAAACTACGCAACCTGATTCGCTTTCTGGAAGAGGGCGATAAAGCCAAAATCACGCTGCGTTTCCGCGGTCGTGAGATGGCGCACCAGCAGATCGGTATGGAAGTGCTTAACCGCGTCCGTAAAGACCTGTGTGAAGACATGGATTTGGCGATTGTCGAATCCTTCCCTTCGAAGATCGAAGGTCGTCAGATGATCATGGTGCTCGCTCCTAAGAAGAAGCAGTAGGCCTTCAAGTAATAAAACCGCGCAGCGCTTGCGTTGTGCGGATTTTTATTCGCCTATCTGATTCATTTTATTAACAATGCGAAGTGGATATTTGTAAAAATGCCAAAGATTAAAACTGTACGTGGCGCCGCTAAGCGCTTCAAGAAGACCGCTTCTGGTGGCTTCAAGCGTAAGCACGCAAACCTGCGTCATATTCTGACTAAAAAGTCTACTAAGCGTAAACGTCACCTGCGTCCGAAAGGCATGGTGTCTAAAGGCGATCTGGGTCTGGTTATTGCCTGCCTGCCGTACGCATAAGTAAACTTTTTATAAATTTGCCTGAAAACGTTGCGTAACGGCCATTGGCTTGCAGGGTATAAGGCGTCACAGAATATGATATAGGAGAGCTCACATGGCTCGCGTTAAACGTGGTGTAATTGCTCGCGCACGTCACAAGAAAATCTTAAAACAAGCTAAAGGCTACTACGGTGCACGTTCACGTGTATACCGCGTTGCTTTCCAGGCTGTTATCAAAGCTGGTCAGTATGCTTACCGTGACCGTCGTCAACGTAAGCGTCAGTTCCGTCAACTGTGGATCGCACGTATCAACGCTGCGGCTCGTCAGAACGGTATCTCTTACAGCCGTTTCATCAATGGCCTGAAAAAAGCCTCGATTGAAATCGACCGTAAGATTCTGGCTGACATCGCTGTATTCGACAAAGTGACATTTACTGCACTTGTTGAAAAAGCAAAATCAGCTCTGGCGTAAGTCAGTTGAAAAAGGGAGCTTGCTCCCTTTTTTATTGCCTGCAACTCACGCAAAAGATTGACATTTTGGCCGCTGCGCATTTCAATAGTGCGTTTTCTATCATTACCAGGTAACGCAAGCATGCATGCTGCAATTTTCCGTTTCTTTTTTTACTTTAGCGCCTGAACATCAGGGGCTTTTGCGCATTAAGAAAAGAAACGAAAAATCGCGCTGAAAGCCTCCCTCGTGGAGGCTTTTTTGTTTCTGGCGACACTTAATCGGATCACACGATCCCAACGAGAACTGACCAGCCCGGCTGGAAGAAGAGGAAATCATGTCCCAACTCGCAGACCTGGTGGCCCGTGCCACGGCCGCCATCGACGAGGCGGCGGATATCGCTGCTCTGGACGCCGTGCGCGTCGAATTTCTGGGTAAGAAAGGGCACCTGACGCTGCAAATGACCACCCTGCGTGAATTGCCGGCAGAAGAGCGCCCGGCCGCAGGTGCGGTTATCAACGACGCCAAGCAGCAGGTGCAAGACCGTCTCACTGCCCGTAAAGAGACGCTGGAAAGCGCCGAGCTCAACGCGCGTCTGGCTGCCGAAACTATCGATGTGTCATTGCCGGGTCGCCGCGTTGAGAATGGCGGCTTGCATCCGGTGACGCGTACCATCGATCGTATCGAAAACTTCTTTGGCGAATTGGGTTTTGCGGTGGTAACCGGGCCTGAAATCGAAGACGATTATCACAACTTCGATGCATTAAACATTCCGGGCCATCACCCGGCACGTGCCGATCATGACACCTTCTGGTTTGATGCCACGCGCCTGCTGCGTACCCAAACCTCAGGCGTGCAGATTCGTACCATGAAAAATCAGCAGCCGCCAATCCGCATCATCGCGCCAGGACGCGTTTATCGTAACGACTACGATCAGACGCACACGCCGATGTTCCATCAGATGGAAGGTCTGATCGTCGATAAAGACATCAGCTTCACCAACCTGAAAGGCACGCTGCATGATTTCCTGAACAACTTCTTCGAAGAGAATCTGCAAATCCGCTTCCGTCCTTCTTACTTCCCGTTTACCGAACCCTCTGCTGAAGTGGACGTGATGGGTAAAAACGGCAAGTGGCTGGAAGTGCTGGGCTGTGGGATGGTACATCCCAATGTTTTGCGCAACGTGGGCATCGATCCGGAAGTGTATTCCGGCTTTGCCTTTGGCATGGGCATGGAGCGTCTCACCATGCTGCGCTACGGTGTGACCGATCTGCGCGCCTTCTTCGAAAATGATTTACGTTTCCTCAAACAATTTAAATAAGGGCAGGTTATCCAATGAAATTCAGTGAACTCTGGTTACGCGAATGGGTAAATCCAGCCCTGGATAGCGCTGCGCTGTCTGAGCAAATCACCATGGCCGGACTTGAAGTCGACGGCGTGGAGCCGGTTGCCGGTGCGTTCCACGGTGTTGTCGTGGGTGAAGTGGTTGAGTGCGGCCAACATCCTAATGCTGACAAACTGCGCGTTACCAAAATCAACGTCGGTGGCGATCGCCTGCTGGATATCGTCTGTGGCGCACCAAATTGCCGTCAGGGTCTGAAAGTCGCGGTTGCCACCGTTGGCGCGGTACTGCCGGGTGATTTCAAAATCAAAGCGGCAAAACTGCGCGGTGAACCCTCTGAAGGCATGTTGTGCTCGTTCTCGGAACTGGGTATTTCCGACGATCACAGCGGCATCATTGAGCTGCCTGCCGAGGCACCGGTTGGTGCCGACATCCGTAGCTATCTGCAGTTGGATGACAACACCATCGAAATTAGCGTGACGCCAAACCGCGCCGATTGCCTCGGCATCATCGGTATTGCGCGTGACGTCGCGGTACTGAACGGATTACCGTTGACTGCACCGGCCATTGAGCCGGTTAACGCGACCATCGCCGATACGTTCCCGATTCGCGTCGATGCGACCGCCGCGTGCCCACGCTACCTTGGCCGCGTGGTGAAAGGGGTGAATGTAAAAGCCGCCACGCCGTTGTGGATGCGTGAGAAGCTGCGTCGCTGCGGCATTCGCTCAATCGATCCTGTCGTCGATATCACTAACTATGTGCTGCTGGAACTGGGCCAACCGATGCATGCGTTTGACCTCGATCGCATCGAAGGCGGCATCGTGGTGCGCATGGCGAAAGAGGGCGAAGTGCTGACGTTGCTGGATGGCACCGAAGCCAAACTGAGCAGCGATACGCTGGTGATTGCCGATCACCACAAAGCGCTGGCGATGGGTGGCATCTTTGGTGGCGAGCATTCTGGCGTCAACGAAGAGACGCAAAACGTCCTGTTCGAATGTGCCTATTTTGATCCGCTGGCAATTACCGGCCGCGCGCGTCGTCAGGGCCTGCATACCGATGCCTCGCATCGCTACGAACGTGGCGTCGATCCGGCGCTACAGCACAAGGCGATTGAACGCGCCACGCAGCTGCTGCTGGATATCTGTGGTGGCGAGGCGGGCCCGGTGATCGATCAAACTGACGCGAGTGCACTGCCGCCGCGCGCCACCATTACGCTGCGTCGTGAAAAGTTAGATCGCTTAATTGGTCACGTCATTGCCGACGAGCAGGTGACGGATATCCTGACGCGTCTCGGCTGCGAAGTGACGATCGGCAAGGGTGAATGGCAAGCCGTTGCGCCAAGCTGGCGTTTCGATATGGCCATCGAAGAGGATTTAGTGGAAGAAGTCGCGCGTATTTACGGCTACAACAACATTCCCGATGTGCCGGTTAAAGCCAGCCTGATCATGACTCAGCATCGTGAAGCTGATTTGTCGTTGAAGCGTGCGAAAAATCTGTTGGTCGATAAAGGCTATCAGGAAGCAATTACCTACAGCTTCGTTGATCCGAAGGTACAGCAGTTGCTGCATCCGGGCGAAGAAGCGCTGATTCTGCCAAGCCCCATCTCCAGTGATATGTCGGCGATGCGTCTGTCGCTGTGGACCGGCTTACTAAGTGCGGTGGTGTACAACCAAAACCGTCAGCAGGGGCGTGTACGCCTGTTTGAGAGCGGCTTGCGCTTTGTTCCTGATACACAGGCCGATCTGGGCATTCGCCAGGATCTTATGCTGGCCGGTGTTTTAAGCGGTAATCGCTACGAAGAGCATTGGGATCTGGCGCGTCAGACGGTTGACTTCTATGATTTGAAAGGCGATTTAGAGTCGCTGCTGGATTTGACCGGTAAACTTGATGAGATTTCCTTCCGTGCGGAAGCCAATCCGGCGCTGCATCCAGGACAAAGTGCCGCAATTTATTTACGCGGCGAACGAATCGGATTTATCGGGGTGGTTCATCCAGAGCTGGAACGTAAGCTGGATCTTAACGGTCGCACCTTAGTGTTTGAACTGCTTTGGAATAAGGTCGCAGACCGCGTCCTGCCTGATGCGCGCGAGATTTCCCGCTTCCCGGCAAACCGTCGTGATATCGCCGTTGTGGTGGCTGAAAACGTGCCTGCAGCAGATATCATTGCGGAGTGTAAGAAAGTTGGCGTAAATCAGGTAGTTGGCGTAAACTTGTTTGACGTGTACCGTGGTAAGGGCGTAAACGAAGGCGAAAAGAGCCTGGCGATTAGCCTAATTTTGCAGGATACCAGCCGGACACTCGAAGAAGAGGAGATTGCCGCGACCGTTGCCAAATGCGTTGCGGCATTAAAAGAGCGATTCCAGGCAACCTTGAGGGATTGAACCTATGGCGCTTACAAAAGCTGAAATGTCAGAGTACCTGTTTGAAAAACTCGGGTTGAGCAAACGCGATGCCAAAGAGTTGGTGGAACTTTTTTTTGAAGAGGTTCGCCGCGCGTTGGAAAACGGAGAACAGGTAAAGCTGTCCGGATTTGGTAACTTTGATCTGCGTGACAAAAACCAGCGTCCGGGCCGTAACCCGAAGACGGGGGAAGATATTCCTATCACCGCGCGCCGAGTGGTGACATTCCGTCCGGGACAGAAGTTGAAAAGCCGCGTCGAGAACGCGACACCCAAGGATGCTGACTAATTTCAGTACGACAAAAAGGCCGCTTAGCGGCCTTTTTTTTGCCTGAAAATTGGCCGTTCTGCATGATTTATACATGATGTAAGGATTTCGTAAGTATGCAGAAAATATGACGAAAATCGGGACCCGCTGATAGTGACCGCTGCAAGCTATTTGTTATAACAGCGCCATCACATTACAAGAGGTTTCGCTGATGAAAAAGACAGCACTTTTATTAAGCATCCTATTAGGGATGCCGCTGCTGGCAAGCGCCAACGTGTCCGTTAATATCAATTCGCCGGGCGTTTCGATTCATATCGGCGATCAGGATAAGCGCGGCTACTATTGGGATGGCTATGACTGGCGTGCGCCAACGTGGTGGAAGCAGCATCACAATCAGCGCATTGGCACCAAGGGTCCGCACGGCTACTGGAATGGTAACGGTTGGCAGGCGCAGCATCCGGGCAATGGGCCGCACAAGGAGAATCCGCGTCAGCCGCATCCGCAGCAGCGCCACGATCAGCACGATGATCATCAGCAGCATGATAATCACGGTCAGCCAATTCCCCCGCATCAGTAATGCACTTCCAGCGGCGCCTGCACAGCGCCGCTTTCTTTTTGCTGCAATCCCACTACAATCAAATCTCTGTTTTCTCAGCCAATCTTACCTATGACTCTGCTGGATCAGCTTGCCCGTCAGGCAAATCGCCGCAGTCAGCGCTGGCTCATCGCACTTAGCGTGCTGTTAATGCTGCTCATCGGACTTAGCCTGTGTGCCGGTGATAGCTGGATTTCTCCTGGCCAATGGTTTTCGACCCGTGGCGAGCTGTTCGTCTGGCAACTGCGTATGCCGCGCACGATGGCGGTGCTGCTGGTGGGCGCGGCGCTGGCGGTGTGCGGGGTAGTGATGCAGGCGCTGTTTAATAATCCACTGGCTGAACCGGGTTTACTTGGCGTCTCCAACGGTGCAGGCATTGGATTGGTATTAGGCGTGATGCTCGGCAACGGTTCGCTCTGGAGCTTAGCCCTGGCGGCGATGGCGGGAGCCTTACTGATCACGTTGATCCTGCTGCATTTTGCCCATAAACAGCTGTCAGTGAGCCGTTTGCTGCTAACCGGCGTGGCGCTGGGCATTATCTGTAGCGCCATCATGACGTGGGCGGTGTACTTTAGCACCAGTCTCGATCTGCGCCAGCTGATGTACTGGATGATGGGCGGCTTCAGCGGCATTGACTGGCGCTATGGCGGGATGATGCTGGCGCTGCTGCCGGTAACGCTATTGCTGCTAACTACCGCACGAACGCTGAATTTACTGGCGCTGGGCGAAACCTCGGCGCGTCAGTTGGGATTACCTCTGCTGCTGTGGCGCAATCTTCTGGTACTGGCGATGGGATGGCTAGTCGGCGTGAGTGTGGCGATGGCCGGTGCGATTGGTTTTGTTGGCCTGGTGATCCCGCATTTATTGCGGCTGAGTGGGTTTAGCGATCATCGTTATCTGCTGCCCGCCGCGGCGTTGGCCGGTGCGGGTGTGCTACTTGGCGCGGATATCATTGCGCGGCTGGTGCTCACCTCCGCTGAACTGCCAATTGGTGTCGTCACCGCCACACTCGGCGCACCCTTGTTTATTGTGTTATTAGTGAAGTCTTCGCGCTAGCTTTGGCTGGCAACTTGTTATCAACAACAGGAATCGACTATGAGCATTTATCAAACTGCACTGGTTACGCTGGATGGTGAGAAAACCTCTCTGGCAGAGTTTGAAGGCAAAGTACTGCTGGTCGTAAACGTGGCGTCAAAATGTGGTCTGACGACGCAGTATGAGCAGCTAGAATCGCTGCAGAAGGCCTGGCAGGATAAGAACTTCAGCGTACTGGGCTTTCCGTGTAATCAATTCCTCGAGCAAGAGCCGGGCAGCAATGAAGAGATTAAAACCTTCTGCAGCACCACATATGGTGTGACCTTCCCGATGTTCGATAAAACCGACGTTAACGGCGAGCATCGTCATCCTTTATATGCCCAATTGACTGCGGCGCAACCGGTGGCGCAACGCCCGGAAGGCAGCGGTTTCCTTGAGCGGATGGAGAGCAAAGGCCGCGCGCCGAAAGCGCCGGGCGACATCCTGTGGAATTTCGAGAAATTCCTCATCAATAAGCAGGGCAAAGTGATTGCGCGCTTCTCGCCGGATATGACGCCAGACGATCCTATTATCCTGAAAAGCATTGAGCAGGCGCTGGCCGGGTAAATGGTATTGCAGTGTCAGGGAGTCAGCGTCCCAGGACGGTTGGCTCCCGTTGACCTGAACGTCAATGCCGGTCAGCTGGTGCACCTGGTCGGGCCGAACGGCGCAGGGAAAAGCACTTTGCTGACTGTGCTTTCTGGCCTGCTATCAAGCCAGGGTACGATTCTGCTGGATGGCAAGCCGCTGTCCGCCATGAACGGTGCTGCACTGGCGCAGCTGCGTGGCTGGTTGCCGCAGCAGCAGATAGCGCCGGGACAAATGCCGGTATGGCACTATTTGCGCATGCACGCTGCCACGGAGGCGGTACAAGCGGACGCTATTTTGCACGACGTGTTAGACCAGCTCGGCCTGCAAGACAAATTATTGCGCAGCCTAACGCAGCTTTCCGGCGGAGAGTGGCAGCGCGTACGCCTGGCGGCGGTGGTTATGCAAATTCATCCGCAGCTCAATCCACGCGGGAAAGTATTGCTGCTGGATGAGCCGATGAGTGCACTGGACGTGGCACAGCAGCGGGCTGTTGACAGGTTGCTGGCAGAACTTTGTCACAGCGGTCTGGCGATTGTTGCCAGCGGGCACGATCTCAATCACAGCTTGCGCCATGCCGATCGTGTGTGGTTAATGCACCAAGGCAAAGTCGTGCGCCAGGGAAGCGGCAAAGAGGTGTTAACCGCAGCCCAATTAGCGCCGCTCTACCAAACCACGTTTGAGCAAATCGATACCCCACAAGGGCCGCTGCTGTTTATTCCCTGAGACCTTATTGCACGCTGAGGCGCTTTGCCGCTAAAGTGTTTGCCGAGCGAGGGATGAAGGAAAACACTGATGCGGCTACTGATTTTTATTCTGGCACTGTTGTTGGCGGGCTGTAGCCATCACGCGCCGCCACCCAATGGTCGCCTGTCTGACTCCATCACCGTCATTGCCCAACTTAACGATCAGCTGAGCCGCTGGCGGGGAACGCCGTATCGTTATGGCGGTCTTAGTCGCGGTGGCGTCGATTGTTCTGGCTTTGTCTATCTCACTTTCCGCGATAAATTTGATATGCAGCTGCCGCGCTCAACGATCGATCAGACCGATATTGGTACGCGCATCGACAAGGATGAACTGCTGCCAGGCGATTTGGTGTTCTTTAAAACCGGCAGCGGTGAAAATGGTTTGCATGTGGGTATTTATGATACAGATAATACCTTTATTCACGCCTCTACCAGCCAGGGTGTGATTCGCTCTTCGCTGGATAATGTTTACTGGCGTAAAGTATTTTGGCAGGCGCGTCGCATCTAAACGCGGTTTACTTGTGCGTTAAAAGGCGCGAAAAAAGAAAGGTTATCTCACCCTGAATTAATTCCGAATTGTGCCGATATTTAACTATCATTTAAAATGGCACTTTACCCGCCATCGATTTAATACTAAAAATAAAGCTAAGTTTATTTAATTGGTATGGACATTAACCCCGGCTATTTGGCTTAAGTGTTATTTACGGCTTAAAACAGCGTAATAGTACAAAAAACGTCTTCTCTTCTAACGTTTGGTCCTATTGCCTGACTGTTTTCGTTGATATACGATGCGCTAATTGCCACTGCCTCTGGCTTGTAAAATGAAAGTCCATTTATCTGCCGACTATCAGTCGGAAACCTGGTTTTATCCAGCATACTCTCCGACGGGCCAACTGACCGCGGTGGAGCTGGTTACGCAATTTGTTCATGATAGCGCGCCTATTACGCTGCCTCAGGATCTGCTGTTGCCACAGTTAGATGATGCTCAGCAATTGCGTTTGCTCCAGAGCCAGCTTTCATTGCTGGAAAAGTACCGCGACTTTTTTGAGCTTAATCAAATTATCGCTTTGGTTCGTATTGATGATTCGATGGCAAATACGCTTTTATCCAGCGAGTTTTTGTTAAGGAAATTCAAACAAATTTCTTTTCTTGTTTTGGATATCAGTGAAGCATTTCCACAATTATCATTGGGTAAAGAGCAACCGTTGCTCGCGGCTTTACAGCGGGAATTCCGCTTATCGCTTTCTCAATTTGGTGCAGGAAAAGCACCGGCAACCGCGGTGTACGATAATCTGTTTAGCGTGCTAAAACTGGATAAAACCTTTATTCAAGAGTTGGCTAAACGTGCATCCTTTACGCCATTTATTCAGACGGTTATCGATAACTTTTCGGATTTTGCCGAGCAAATTATTATTTGCGGCATTGATGATAATTTGATGCTGGAAAAAATGACCACGCTTCGCGGCGCACATCTGCAGGGTAGCCTGTTTCCGGTGGTAAAAGCCGACCGATTAAGCGATCTCATTTATTCCGATCTTAATTTACACACGCCTTCTCAGCAGTAATCCTTTCACCTGTCATCCTGGCAGCGTCAGCGTTACACTCTTCCTTATGTTAAAAACTCAATGCTGGTGCCTTATCTAAGTGCACCTTCAGGAGTATCGATGCAATTTACTAATAGCTGGCAGCAAGAATTAACTGGATTCTACACCGCACTGGACCCAACGCCGCTGGCGGGAGGACGACTGTTTTACCACAATGCTGCGCTGGCAAAGGAGATGGGGTTAGATGATGCTCTGTTTCAGGGCAGCGGTCATGGCGTGTGGTCAGGACGTGAAATGCTGCCGGGTATGTCGCCGCTGGCGCAGGTCTACAGTGGCCATCAGTTTGGCGTCTGGGCCGGGCAGTTGGGTGATGGGCGCGGTATCTTACTCGGCGAGCAACAGCTGGCGAATGGACGCAAGCTTGATTGGCACTTGAAAGGTGCGGGGCTAACGCCTTATTCGCGTATGGGTGACGGACGCGCCGTCATCCGCTCCAGCGTGCGCGAGTTTCTCGCATCAGAGGCGTTGCACCACCTTGGCATTCCTACCACGCGTGCGCTGGCATTAGCGATTGGTGATGAGCCCGTACTGCGTGAAACCCAGGAGCGCGGCGCGATGCTAATGCGTATCGCCGAGAGCCATTTGCGTTTCGGCCATTTTGAACACTTTTATTACGGCGGCGAGCAGGACAAGGTACGCATGCTGGCGGATTACGCTATTCGCCATCACTGGCCCCACCTGCAGGATGAGGCCGATCGCTACCTGCTGTGGTTTACCGATATCGTTAAACGCACGGCCGGATTAATAGCACTTTGGCAAAGCGTTGGCTTTGCGCATGGCGTGATGAATACCGATAACATGTCGATTCTTGGCTTGACGCTGGATTATGGGCCTTATGGATTCCTTGACGACTATCAGCCCGGTTACATCTGTAATCACAGCGATTATCAGGGGCGCTACGCCTTCGAAAATCAGCCAATGATTGGTCTGTGGAATCTGAATCGCCTGGCTCACGCGTTATCCGGCCTGATGACCACCGAGCAGCTCAAGCAGGCACTAAGCCATTATGAAAGCGAGTTGATGCGCGTTTGGGGTGAGAAGATGCGTGCCAAACTCGGTTTGCTGACCGCAGAAAGTAATGACAACACCATCCTGACCGGCTTGCTGGCGCTGATGACGGCAGAGCGCAGCGATTACACGCTGACTTTGCGCATGCTTAGCGAGACGCAGCAGGATGAAACCCGCTCGCCGCTGCGTGATGAGTTTATCGACCGCGCCGCTTTTGATGGCTGGTATAGCGATTACCGCCAGCGCTTGTTACGCGATCAGGCTAGCGACGAGCAGCGTCAGGCGGTGATGAAGGCGGCCAATCCAGCGCTGGTATTGCGCAATTATCTGGCGCAGCAGGTGATTGAAGAGGTAGAGAAAGGCGAAACGGCCGCATTAGAAAAGCTGCATAACGCACTGCAACAACCCTATAGCGATGCGGCCGTGAGCGCGGAGCTGCGCCAACGGCCGCCTGAGTGGGGCAAAACGCTTGAGGTAAGTTGTTCGAGCTAGGCGTTAATTAAAGCGGCTGTCGACTGCGGCAGCCAGTTTTTCCAGCACCTCAGCGCTCTCTTCCCAGCCGAGACACGGATCGGTGATTGACTGACCATAGATCAGCGTTTCGCCGCTGACCACTTTCTGATTCCCTTCCTGCAGGAAACTCTCAATCATCACGCCCGCGACCGCTCGCGAACCGGCGCGGATTTGCGCCGCCACATCATCGGCGACATCACGTTGGCGACGATGCTGTTTCAGGCAGTTGCCATGGCTGAAGTCGATCACCAGCTGTTCTGGCAGATTGAAATCGCGCAGGTTGGCCGCCGCCGCCGCCACGTCTTCAGCGTGATAGTTTGGCTGACGACCGCCGCGCAGAATGACATGACCATGTGGATTGCCGCTGGTTTGATAAATGGTCATCTGACCGTTTTTATCCGGCGACAGGAACATATGACTGGCGCGCGCGGCGCGGATCGCATCAACCGCGATTTGCACGTTACCATCGGTGCCGTTTTTGAATCCCACCGGGCAAGAGAGCGCTGAAGCCATCTCACGGTGTATCTGGCTTTCAGTGGTGCGAGCACCAATGGCGCCCCAGCTAATCAGGTCGGCAATAAACTGGCCGATCACCATATCTAGGAATTCGGTGGCGGTCGGCATGCCCAGCGCGTTGATGTCCAACAGCAGTTTACGTGCGATAGCGATACCGCGATTCACATCGTAGCTGCCATCCAGATCGGGATCGGAAATAAGACCTTTCCAGCCAATCACGGTACGCGGTTTTTCGAAGTAGGCGCGCATCACGATCTCCAGCCGATCCTGATGACGTTCACGCAGTTCATTCAGACGTTTAGCGTATTCAATCGCTGCTTTAGGATCGTGTAGCGAGCAGGGGCCAATAATGACCAGCAAACGCGGATCTTCGCCGGTCAGAATACGTGCAATACGTTGACGGGCCGCGGTAACGTTGGCGGCGATTTCCGCCGAAATAGGATGTTCATGCGCGAGCGCAGCTGGAGTCAGCAGGCTGCCGATGCGCGCAGTGCGCAGTTCATCAGTCTTGTTCATTCGGATTCTCAAAAAATGGTTCTTCGCAGCGGTGAAATACCGGGAAGTGATGGTGATCACAATAAACCATTAGCCTGCGAATTCAACCTGCTAAAAACAAAGGTCTTAAAACAAGACGGAAGCCAGGCTTTACGATCGTATTACCGATGAGGTCACCATAAATGGCGACCCTACGTTTACAGAGCTGGGTTTTTGTAGGGTGCGCATTCATGCGCACCTGCATAATCAGGCAATGATTTGCTTGAGTGAGCGGCATTACGCCATAAATGGCGACCCTACAGAAGGCAGTTAATACATGCTACGACTCAGGCCCATGATATCGAGGATTTTGGTGGCAATCTCTTCCACCGAATAGTTGGTACTGTTGAGGTAACGAATTTGGTTGGTGCGGAAGAGCGCTTCTACTTCTCCCACTTCCAGACGACATTGGCGCAGCGAAGCGTAACGAGTATTTTCCGCACGCTCCTGACGAATTGCTTCCAGACGTTCCGGATCGATAGTTAATCCAAACAACTTATGCTGATGCGCACGCAGCGCCGGCGGCAGCTTCAAATTGTCCATATCATCGGCGATAAACGGATAGTTAGCGGCCCGCACGCCAAACTGCATCGCCAGGTACAAGCTGGTGGGCGTTTTACCGCAGCGCGACACGCCAAGCAAAATTACCTGTGCATCTTCAAGGCCGCGCAGGGAAATGCCATCGTCATGCGCGAGGGTATAGTCGATTGCCGCGATGCGCGCGTCATATTTGCCAAGGTTACTGGCAGTCAAACCATGCGTACGGTGCGCCACCGGCATCGAAGCCACACCTAATTCGCTTTGTAACGGTGCCACCAACGCTTGCACGATATCCTGACAAAAGCCTTCGCTCTCCAGGATAATTTCACGCACATCGGGCGTGACAATCGAAAAGAATACCAGCGGCCGCACGCCGCTCTGCTGATAGAGTGCATTAATCTGCGCTTTCACAGCTTGTGCACGCTGAACATTCTCCACAAAGGGTAGCGTGACGCTGTTGGTGATAACCGGGAACTGTGAAAGCACCGCGTGCCCCAGCACTTCGGCAGTGATGGCGGTACCATCAGAAATGTAGAAGACGCTACGTTCAGTGCTCATAGTCTGCTTAACCCTCATGTCTATAAATGACAGATATCATCAACCTTACTATTTCATTTTAAAGTGATAAGAAATGAAATATCCATACTGTTTACTGCTCGTTGGCGAAAATGAGCACGTTGATAATCAATATTAGATGAAATGCTGTTTTGAAAAGCGTTATTTTCGCGCATTTTCTTTTTCGCGCATGAAATAAAGTTTGCAGGCGTTGCGCAACGTAAACCAATCGCTAACCCTCTGAAAAAGGGAAAAATAACGATATAGCAGTTTGTTAGCATTAAATAGGCCGTTTGCGCAACATCATTAATTCTGGGTACTAATCCTATTTTGCCGCTCTTTTCCTGCTTTAACGATTCAACACTTAGTCTTTATTTATGGGTTGTGCCAAGCTGTTTCTGCGAATAGCAAAATGTTCCATGTGTGAACCAATCATTTAAAAGGATAATCTCAATGTCCATTCAAGACCAACAGTCGCTAGTGCTCTGGTACAACCAGCTTGGCATGCATGATGTTGATCGGGTGGGAGGCAAGAACGCTTCCCTCGGAGAAATGATTACGAATTTGTCGTCGCTGGGTGTTTCCGTTCCCAACGGTTATGCGACCACATCTTACGCGTTTAATCTGTTTCTCGATCAAAGCGGACTGAACCAGCGCATTTATGATTTGCTGGATAAAACGGATGTTGATGATGTTGCTGAGCTCGCGCAAGCGGGTAAACAGATTCGTCAATGGGTGGTGGACACGCCATTCCAGCCTGAGCTGGAAGCGGCGATTCGCAGTGCCTACGAACAACTCTCTGCTGATGATGCCGAAGCCTCCTTCGCTGTGCGTTCGTCGGCCACCGCCGAAGATATGCCCGATGCCTCGTTTGCCGGTCAGCAGGAGACTTTCCTGAACGTGCAGGGTTATGACGCGGTGATTATCGCGGTTAAGCACGTATTTGCTTCCTTATTTAACGATCGCGCCATCTCTTACCGTGTGCATCAGGGCTACGACCATCGCGGCGTCGCGCTCTCTGCAGGTATTCAACGGATGGTACGATCGGATCTCGCATCGTCCGGCGTGATGTTTACCATTGATACTGAATCGGGCTTTGATCAGGTGGTGTTTATCACCTCGGCGTTCGGTTTGGGTGAGATGGTAGTGCAAGGCGCTGTCAACCCGGATGAGTTCTACGTGCATAAACCGACGCTGGCAGCCAATCGCCCAGCGATTGTGCGCCGTACCATGGGCTCGAAAAAGCTGCGCATGGTCTACGCCGATTCACAGGAACATGGCGAGCAGGTGCGCATTGAAGACGTCGAGCAAGAGCAGCGCGACCGCTTCAGTTTAACCGATGACGAAGTGCAGGCGCTGGCGCGTCAGGCGGTGCTGATTGAACAGCACTACAAGCGCCCAATGGACATTGAGTGGGCGAAAGATGGCCACACCGGTAAGCTGTTTATTGTGCAGGCGCGGCCGGAAACAGTGCGATCTAATGGCCAGGTGATGGAGCGCTATACGCTGCAAGGCAAGGGCAAGGTCGTAGTAGAAGGACGCGCCATAGGCCATCGCATTGGTGCCGGTGAAGTTAAAGTTATCCATGACATTAGTGAAATGCACCGCATTGAAAAAGGCGATGTGCTGGTCACTGACATGACCGATCCCGATTGGGAACCGATCATGAAGAAAGCCTCAGCGATCGTAACCAATCGCGGTGGACGAACCTGTCATGCGGCCATTATCGCCCGTGAGCTGGGCATCCCTGCCGTAGTGGGTTGTGGTGATGCGACCGACCATCTGAAAGATGGCCAGAAGGTGACGGTGTCCTGTGCCGAGGGTGATACCGGTTATGTGTATGGTGAACTGCTGGACTTTGAAGTCACCAGCTCGCAGGTGGATACCATGCCGGATCTGCCGCTGAAAATTATGATGAACATCGGTAACCCCGATCGCGCCTTCGACTTTGCCTGCTTGCCGAACGAAGGTGTGGGTCTGGCGCGTCTGGAGTTCATCATTAACCGCATGATTGGCGTGCATCCGAAAGCGCTGCTGGAGTTCGATCAGCAAACGCCTGAGCTGCAGCAGCAGATTCGCCAGATGATGAAAGGTTTTGATGACCCAATTGAGTTCTACATCGGTCGTCTGACCGAAGGGATTGCCACCCTGGGGGCGGCGTTTGCGCCGAAGCGCGTTATCGTTCGTCTCTCTGATTTCAAAACTAACGAATACGCTAACCTGGTGGGCGGCGAGCGTTATGAACCGGAAGAAGAGAACCCGATGCTGGGATTCCGTGGCGCCGGCCGCTATGTGGCTGACAGCTTCCGCGACTGCTTCAAGCTGGAGTGTGAGGCGGTGAAACGTGTGCGCAATGAAATGGGATTGACCAACGTCGAAATCATGATCCCCTTCGTGCGTACAGTGGATCAGGCCGAAGCGGTGGTTGCGGAGCTGGCGAAAAATGGCCTGAAGCGCGGCGAAAACGGTTTGAAGGTCATTATGATGTGTGAAATCCCTTCAAATGCCTTGCTGGCAGAGCAGTTCCTCGAGCACTTTGATGGCTTCTCGATTGGTTCCAACGACATGACGCAGCTGGCGCTGGGTTTGGATCGCGACTCCGGCGTGGTGTCAGCGCTGTTTGACGAGCGTAATGATGCCGTCAAAGCATTGCTTTCCATGTCCATTAAAGCCGCGAAGAAACAAGGTAAATACGTGGGGATCTGTGGTCAGGGTCCATCTGATCATCAGGATTTTGCCGCGTGGCTGATGGAGCAGGGCATTGACAGCCTGTCCCTCAATCCAGACACGGTAGTAGAGACATGGCTGAGTCTGGCAGAACTGAACGCCGCGAAACACTGATCAAGAGGAATAAAGACACGTTAGAGGTGAATCTAATGTGTTCTTGATGAAATCATTAAGGCCAGCGCTGCTGGCCTTATCTTTTTACGTGAAAAACAGGCAAAAAAAAGCCCATCACAGGGGATGGGCAAAGACTACACACAGCAATTCTTCACTTTACTCAGGGGAATAAGGTTGTTTAGAAATCAGTAGCTTGATTTCAAACATAGGAAACATGTTATTCATCAGGCCTTGTGGCGTCTTTAAGAATCCTCTTATTAGTTTAAAGCTGATAATCTTTCATGGTCATTTTCATCGGTGTACCCCCTTGATTCAGTCCGAAAAATAATCATTCCATTAGCCAAACCCCGCTAAAGCCGCTAAAACATCGTTTTTTCTTAAAAATCGCTTATGAAAAAAAATAATTCCTGCGGGGTAATGACCGATGATGATGAAGTGGCATTAGGCCGGTTAAAGTAAGGCCAATCTAAAGCGGAGAAATTGCAATGTCGCTTTGCAGAGCGTAATGCTTACGGGGCGGGGGTAAAGCGGGTCGCCATTCATGCGCGGCGACCCTACAACGGTGCGCGACAAAACTTAATGTGGGTGTTCTTCGTGATCGTCAAGCGCTTCGATAGCCGTTTGCATATCATCATCCGGCTCGGGTGCTTCATGCATCCACACCGTTACCAGGCGATAAGAGACCGCCAGCACCACGGGGCCAATAAACAGCCCAATCATGCCAAAGGCAATTAAGCCACCAATGACGCCGGAAAGAATCAGGATCATCGGCAAATCCGCGCCCATACGAATCAGTACCGGCCGCAGCACGCTATCCAATGTGCCTACCACGCAACTCCAGACTAATAGCACGGTGCCCCATGTGGTATCACCGCTCCAGTACAGCCAGATAATGGCCGGGACCAACACCACCAGCGGGCCGAGTTGCACCAGGCAAGTCAGAATCATCAGCACGGTTAATAATGTGGCATAGGGGATACCGGAAATGGCCAGGCCAATGCCGCCGAGCACGCCCTGTACCAGCGCCGTGACCACCACGCCAAGCGCCACGGCACGAATCGCCTGACCTGCCAGCAGCACGGCGGCATCACCGCGGCGACCACTCATACGGTAAGCAAAATGTCGGATGCCTTGCCCAACTTGCTCCCCGCGCCAATACAGCAGCACGCTGAACAGCAACATCACGACGAGATGCATCATGAAGCGGCCAAAGTGTCCGGCCTGCGCCACAAAGAAGCCGGTAGTACGACCTATATAAGGTTGTACCTGGCTCAACATCGCCGATCCTCCGCCATCCACTAATTTGTGATAGCTCGAATAAAGCTTGTTGCCACCATAAGGAATGTCACGTAGCCAGGCAAAATCGGGCATCACCAAATGGCGTTGCGTTGCCCAGGCGATCACCGGCGCGCTGTTATCAATTAAGCTGCTTACCAGCAGGGCGATAGGAATAATGAACAACAGCAAGAGCAGTAGCGTCATGGCAATAACCGCCAGCGAGCGTCTTCCCCACATCAGTTGTTGCAGGCGGATCATCAATGGCCAGGTAGCGATCACCACCATGCTGGCCCAGGCGAAGCCCAGAATAAACGGCTGAACCACCCACAGACAGGCGACGATCATGATCAGAATGAACATCAACGAGAACAGCATTTGCGGTAAATCCATACCGCGTTGCAGGCTTTTCATCACAACATTTAACCTCGATTGAATCCTTCAGAGTGGGGCTGAACGGCCCTAATTAATGATGATCTATTTCCGGGAAATTAAACAGGAATAGCAGCGGCGGCCATGCGCTTTCCTGAAAAAACAGCGTGCGGCAAAAAAGTATGATAAAACCAAGGGCTGAAAAAAATCACGACGCAAACGTTTACAACATCTCGGTCACTCAATAATGATCCCACAGATTTCTCAGGCACCGGGCCTCGTTCAACTGGTGCTGACATTCCTGCAGTCCTTAAAAGAGCAAGGGTTCACTGGCGATACGGCCACCAGCTATGCCGATCGCCTGTCGCTATCCACCGATAACAGTATTTATCAACTGCTGCCTGATGCGGCGCTGTTTCCGCGATCGACGGCTGATGTGGCGCTAATTGCGCGTCTGGCCGCAGAAGCGCGCTTTAATAGCCTGGTCTTCACCCCGCGTGGTGGTGGCACCGGTACTAACGGGCAATCGCTTAATCAGGGCATCGTGGTTGATATGTCGCGCTACATGAACCGCATCCTCGAAATCAACACCGAACAGGGTTGGGTGCGGGTTGAAGCGGGCGTGGTGAAGGACCAACTTAATGCGTGGCTAAAACCTTACGGCTTCTTCTTCTCGCCGGAACTCTCTACCAGTAACCGCGCCACCTTGGGTGGCATGATCAATACTGACGCCTCCGGGCAAGGTTCGCTGGTGTATGGCAAAACCTCCGATCACGTCGAAGGGCTGCGCGCGGTGCTGTTAGGCGGCGATATCCTCGATACGCGCGCGATGCCAACCGAACTGGCAGAACAGCTGGCGAGCACGCCAACCGCTGAAGGGCGCATCTATCAGCAGGTATTAACGCGCTGCCGTGAACAGCGCAGTTTGATTCTGGAAAAATTCCCTAAGCTGAACCGCTTTCTGACCGGTTACGATCTGCGGCATGTGTTCAGCGATGATCTGCAAACCTTCGATCTCACGCGCCTGTTATGCGGTGCGGAAGGTACGCTGGCCTTTATCACTGAAGCGCGTCTTGATATCACGCCCATTCCCAAAGTGCGTCGTTTGGTGAATATCAAATATGATTCGTTCGACTCGGCGTTACGCAATGCACCTTTTATGGTGGAAGCCAAAGCGCTGTCGGTGGAAACGGTTGACTCGAAAGTATTGAACCTGGCGCGTGAAGATATCGTCTGGCACTCGGTGCATGAATTGATTACCGATGTGCCAGACAAAGAGATGCTGGGCCTGAACATCGTGGAGTTTGCCGGTGATGATGCCGAACTGATCGAGCAGCAAATTGCAACGCTGTGCCTGCGTCTGGATGCATTAATGCTGCAGCAATCCGGCGGCGTCATTGGTTATCAGCTGTGTAACGATGTGGCCGGCATTGAGCGCATCTATAACATGCGCAAAAAAGCGGTGGGCCTACTAGGTAACGCCAAAGGGCGCGCTAAGCCGATACCGTTTGTTGAAGATACGGCGGTACCGCCAGAACAGCTGGCCGATTACATCGTTGAGTTTCGCGCGCTGCTCGACAGCCACGGCCTGAGTTACGGCATGTTTGGCCACGTGGATGCGGGCGTGTTGCACGTGCGTCCGGCGCTGGATATGTGCGATCCGCAGCAGGAGCTGTTGATGAAGCAGATCTCCGATGAAGTGGTCGCGCTAACCGCCCGCTACGGCGGTTTATTGTGGGGCGAGCACGGCAAAGGTTTCCGCGCACAGTACAGCCCGGCATTCTTCGGTGAAACGCTGTTCAATGAGCTACGTCGTATTAAAGCGGCGTTCGATCCCGACAACCGCCTCAATCCTGGCAAGATCTGCACACCGCTGAAGAGCAACGAACCAATGATGCAGGTGGATGCGGTGAAACGCGGTACCTACGATCGTCAGATTCCCGTCACGGTGCGCAATGAGTGGCGCGGTGCGATGGAGTGTAACGGCAACGGTTTGTGCTTCAATTTTGACGTGAACAGCCCGATGTGCCCGTCGATGAAAATTACTCGTAATCGCATTCATTCGCCGAAAGGCCGCGCCACGTTAACGCGTGAATGGTTACGTTTGCTCTCTGAGCAGGGGGTTGATCCTCTGCAACTGGAACATGCTTTGCCCAAACAGGGTGCCAGCCTGCGCACCTTGATTCAACGCACGCGTAATTCTTGGCACGCGAAGAAAGGGGAATATGACTTTTCCCATGAGGTAAAAGAGGCGATGTCGGGCTGTCTGGCCTGTAAAGCCTGTTCGACGCAGTGCCCAATCAAGATTGATGTGCCGAATTTCCGTTCGCGCTTTTTGCAGCTTTATCACACCCGCTATTTGCGTCCAGTGAGCGATCATCTGGTGGCAACCGTTGAGAGTTATGCGCCGTTGATGGCGAAAGCCCCTAAGGTGTTCAACTTCTTCCTGAAACAGCCGTGGATGCGCGATCTCAGTAAAACGCACATTGGTATGGTGGATTTGCCGCTGCTGTCATCACCGAGCCTCAAGCAACAGTTGAGCGGTCATCCGGCGATGAACCTCACGCTGGAGCAGCTAGAGGCAATGGAGACCACACAACGTGAAAACTGTGTGCTGGTGGTGCAGGATCCCTTTACCAGCTATTACGAAGCGCAGCTGGTGACCGATTTCGTCAAGCTGATCGAAAAGCTCGGTTATCGCCCGGTGCTACTGCCGTTCTCTCCCAATGGCAAAGCGCAGCATGTAAAAGGCTTCCTGCAGCGCTTTGCGCGTACCGCCAGTAAAACTGCGGATTTCCTCAATCGCGTGGCGAAACTTGGCGTGCCAATGGTGGGCGTCGATCCGGCAACGGTGCTTTGTTATCGCGATGAGTACAATCAGGTGCTGGGCGAGCAGCGCGGTGAGTTTAACGTGCAGCTGGTGCACGAATGGCTGCACACGGCGCTGGCTGAGCGTGCGGTGCAAACTGCCAGCGGCGAGGCTTGGTATCTGTTCGCGCACTGCACCGAGGTAACGGCACTGCCCTCCACGCCGAATCAGTGGCAGGGCATTTTTGCTCGCTTTGGCGCAAAGCTGGAGAACGTCAACGTGGGCTGTTGTGGCATGGCAGGTACTTACGGCCATGAAAGTAAAAATCTGGAGAATTCGCTGGGGATTTACGAGCTGTCATGGCATCCACAGCTGCAAAAGCTGCCACGTCAACGCTGCCTGGCTACCGGCTTCTCCTGTCGCAGTCAGGTGAAGCGCGCGGAAGGCAACGGGATGCGTCATCCGTTGCAAGCATTACTGGAAATGATGTAAACAAATTGTAGGAGTCGTCACAAAGCTGGATTAGAATATCCAGCCTGCGTGACGGACGAAATCACTCTGCAGGCGGGTAGCTTGATCCCACTCGCCGCTGAGCGCCAGTTGATGACACAAACGTGTTAATGACAGGCGCGCCAGTTGATAGGCCTGAATGCGAAATAAACGGTCACGATCGGCATTGCCCATCTCCTGGACTAAGCGGTGATGGAGCTTACCCATGGCGTGCAAAAAACTGTGGTCGTCACCATTTATCTCACAGATTTCTGCCATGTCGAGACAGGTGTCGTTGAAACGGCGCAGTTGTTCGAGGGTGCAATCGGTACGGTTGAGCTTTGCCTGAGCCATATAGAAGTCCACGGTGATATCGCGCACCGCAAACTTATAGTCGTCGATTTTATGTTGTAACCAGGCTGAGACGGTAAGCGTCATATCGCCACCTTAAATAGGTTAATGATAATCATTATCATATTCAACCGTGTCAGGAATGCAATTCCCGCCGTGAATTTTATTGATTCCCTCTGCCTGTTAATAAAATCGGCAATAACAATTTCTTTACATACTAGAAAGGCGTAACCTATCAATTATGAATGAAACGTAAAATTGATTTATAAAATTTTGCGCCAATTTAAGGGGTTACGTTGCAGTGGTGCGCACGGGAAGGCCGCCGTCAATCTGCTTTGAAGCGACTATGCTTAATAAAGCAGCAGTAAAAATAGCACGAGATGATTATCCCTGCAAAACAAGAGGTTGAAGTGATATCTGATATCACTACCATAGGGGGATAGCCTGAAAAGGCCCAGACTTACGAGGTAGCACAATGTCATCAGTTAATGCCGACTCTTTTTCACCCGAAGATTTCGTCTGGAAAGGGCTCACGCTGACCGAATCGGCAGCGAAACAGATTCTTAACCTGGTAGAACAAGACCCTGAAGTCAAGGGTTTGAAACTGGGTGTGAAAACGTCCGGCTGTGCCGGTTTTGGGTACGTTATGGACCTGGTGAAAGAGCCTGCCGATGACGACCTGCAGTTTGAGCAGTTTGGCGCAAAACTGTTTGTGCCGCTTCAGGCGATGCCGTTTGTTGACGGTACCGAGCTGGATTATGTCCGCGAAGGTCTTAACCAGATTTTTAAATTCAACAACCCTAAAGCTCAACACGCCTGCGGGTGCGGTGAGAGCTTTGGCGTCGAGTAAGTGAAATATGTCACGACACAGCGAAGCATCTGACGATGTACAAATGTGGGAAGGCAAGCTCAATTATAAAGAGGGCTTCTTTACCCAGTTACAAACCGATGAATTTGCCCACGGCATCAATGAAGATGTGGTGCGCGCGATTTCGGCCAAACGTAACGAACCTGAATGGATGCTTGAATTTCGTCTGAAGGCGTTCCGCGCCTGGGAACAGATGGAAGAGCCGCACTGGCTGAAAGCGCACTACGAAAAACTGGATTATCAGGATTACAGCTACTACTCCGCGCCGTCCTGCGGCAACTGCGATGACAGCTGTGCGTCTGAACCCGGCGCTACCCAAACTTCCGGCAGCGTCGCGTCCAGCGATTATCTGACTCAGGAAGTGGAAGATGCGTTCAACCAGTTAGGTGTTCCGGTGCGTGAAGGACGTGAAGTCGCGGTCGACGCTATTTTCGACTCCGTTTCCGTCTCAACAACTTACCGCGACAAGCTGGCCGAGCAGGGCATCATTTTCTGCTCCTTCGGCGAAGCGATTCACGATCATCCTGAGCTGGTACAGAAGTATCTTGGCACGGTCGTGCCGCCAAACGATAACTTCTTTGCTGCGCTGAACTCCGCTGTGGCCTCCGACGGTACCTTCGTTTACATCCCGAAAGGCGTACGTTGTCCGATGGAGCTGTCGACCTATTTCCGCATCAATGCGGCAAAAACCGGTCAGTTCGAACGCACCATTTTGGTGGCCGACGAAGACAGCTACGTGAGTTATATCGAAGGTTGCTCGGCACCGGTGCGTGACACCTATCAGCTGCATGCCGCTGTGGTTGAAGTGATTATCCACAAAAATGCCGAAGTGAAATATTCCACCGTACAGAACTGGTTCCCGGGCGGTGAAGGCGAGGGCGGTATCCTCAACTTCGTGACCAAACGTGCGCTGTGCGAAGGCGATCACAGTAAGATGTCCTGGACGCAGTCCGAAACGGGTTCAGCGATCACCTGGAAATATCCTAGCTGCATCCTGCGCGGTGATTACTCGATTGGTGAGTTCTATTCCGTTGCCCTGACCGCCGGTCGCCAGCAGGCGGATACCGGCACCAAGATGATTCACATTGGTAAAAACACCAAGTCGACCATCATTTCAAAAGGGATTTCTGCCGGTAAGAGCCAGAACACCTATCGCGGCCTGGTGAAAATCATGCCAACCGCCACCAACGCGCGTAACTTCACCCAGTGTGATTCGATGCTGATTGGTGCTGAGTGCGGCGCGCACACTTTCCCGTACGTGGAAACGCGCAACAACACGGCACATCTGGAGCACGAGGCGACCACTTCGCGCATCGGTGAAGATCAGATGTTCTACTGCTTGCAGCGTGGCATCAGCGAAGAAGATGCGATTTCAATGATCGTTAACGGCTTCTGTAAAGACGTTTTCTCCGAGCTGCCACTGGAATTCGCCGTGGAAGCGCAAAAATTGTTAGCTATCAGCCTTGAGCACAGTGTGGGCTGATGCCCGTTGCCGGAAGCAATGTGAAGGAAAGAGTATGTTAAGCATTAAAGATTTGCAGGTTAGCGTTGAAGACAAAGAGATTTTGCGCGGTCTGAACCTTGAAGTTAAGCCGGGTGAAGTCCATGCCATCATGGGACCGAACGGTTCCGGTAAAAGTACGCTGTCAGCAACGCTGGCTGGCCGTGAAGATTACGAAGTCACTGGCGGTTCGGTCACCTTTAAGGGCAAAGATCTGCTGGAGCTGGAGCCCGAAGAGCGTGCCGGTGAAGGCATCTTCATGGCGTTTCAGTATCCGGTAGAAATCCCGGGCGTCAGCAACCAGTTCTTCCTACAGACTTCCGTCAATGCGGTGCGTAAATACCGTGAACAGGAGCCGCTGGATCGTTTCGACTTCCAGGACTTTATCGAAGATAAAATCCAGCTGCTGAAGATGCCGGAAGATCTGCTGACCCGTTCAGTAAACGTCGGCTTCTCCGGTGGTGAGAAGAAGCGTAATGACATCCTGCAGATGGCGGCACTGGAACCTGAGCTGTGCATCCTTGATGAAACCGACTCCGGTCTGGATATCGATGCGCTGAAAATCGTGGCAGAAGGCGTGAACAGCCTGCGCGACGGTAAGCGCTCTTTCATCATCGTTACGCATTACCAGCGCATCCTGGATTACATCAAGCCAGATCATGTACACGTGCTGTATCAGGGTAAAATCGTTAAGTCTGGCGATTTCTCACTGGTTAAACAGTTGGAGGAGCAAGGCTATGGCTGGCTTACCGACCAAGAGTGATAACGCTCTGCAGCAGTGGCATCATCTGTTTGAATCGCGCGGTGAAGTCCGTTCACTGCAGGCACAGCAGCACTGGCAGCAACTGATGCGTGTCGGCCTGCCGACGCGTAAGCATGAGAACTGGAAGTACACGCCGCTTGATGGTCTGCTGGCGCAGCAGTTTGTGCTGCCTCAGCCGCAGGACGTGAGCGCGGAACAAGTTGATGCGCTGGCATTGCCAATTGATGCGGTGCGTCTGGTGTTTGTTGATGGCCGTTTCCATGCCGAGTTAAGCAGTCGCGATACTGGCCTGTTTGAGATTCAACATGCGCAAGCCTCCGATCGTCGTCCGTTACCGGCACCTATTCAGCCGGAAGTGTTCCTGCATCTGACCGAAAGCCTGGCAGAAGAGGCCACGACGATTCGTCTGGCGCGTGGCAAATCAGCGGCCAAACCGCTTTATCTGCTGCACATTACCAGCGGTCAGGATGCAGGCACCACTACCGTGCATCATCGTCACCATCTGCAGCTGGAAGCCAGCGCAGAAGCGGAAGTGATTGAACACTACGTCACTCTGAATGATGTGGCGCATTTTACCGGCGCACGTTTTACCTTCGACGTGGCCGATAACGCTAAACTGCAGCACATCAAACTGTCATTCGAGAGCGAGAAGGCTTATCACTTCGCGCACAATGACGTGGTGATGGGCCGTGATGCGAATGTGTCAACCACCAGCTTCCTGCTGGGGGCCGGCTTATCGCGCCACAACACCAGTGCGCAGCTGAATGGCGAAAATACCAATCTGGCGATTAATAGCTTGTCATTGCCGGTGAATCAGGAAGTGTGCGATACCCGCAGCTACCTCGAGCACAATAAAGGCCACTGCATTAGCCGTCAGATGCACAAAGTTATCGCGCGCGACAAAGGGCGTGCGGTGTTTAACGGTATGATTAAAGTGGCACCTCACGCGCTGAAAACCGACGGCCAAATGACCAACAATAACCTGTTGCTGGGCCGTTTGGCGGAAGTGGACACCAAGCCGCAGCTGGAAATCTACGCTGATGACGTGAAGTGCAGCCACGGTGCGACCATTGGTCGTATTGATGAAGAGCAGATGTTCTATCTGCGCTCGCGCGGCATCGATGAGACCGCCGCCCAGCGTATGATCATTCATGCTTTTGCCGCTGAACTCACCGAAACGCTGGAGAATCCGGTACTGCGTCAGGTGGTGCTGCAGCGCATTGCCGCGCGTATCCCGGGAGTTGAGTCATGAGTTTCGATCTCGAACGCATCAGAGCGGAATTTCCGATTCTGAAACGTGAGGTCAACGGACATCCGCTGGCCTACCTTGATAGCGCGGCCAGCGCACAGCGCCCGCTCGCGGTCATCAATGCGGAAAGCTATTTCTATCAGCACGGCTATGCAGCCGTGCACCGCGGTATCCATTCGCTGAGCGCGCAGGCGACTACCGACATGGAGAACGTACGTCATCAGGCGGCGCGTTTCCTCAATGCTGCTACGCCCGAAGAGATCATCTTCGTCAAAGGCACCACTGAAGCCATCAATCTGGTGGCGAACAGCTGGGGTGGCAGTCAGCTGCAGCCGGGCGATAACATCATCGTTACCGAGATGGAGCATCATGCGAACATCGTGCCGTGGCAGATGGTGGCACAGCGCACCGGCGCAGAGATTCGCGTACTGCCGCTTAATGCGCAGGGTGAACTGGCGCTGGAGCAGCTGAGCGGCTTGATCGACAGCCGTACCCGTTTGTTGGCGGTGACTCACGTTTCTAACGTGCTCGGCACGGTTAACCCGGTGAAAGCCCTCGTCGCGCAGGCCAAAGCGGCCGGCGTAGTCACCCTGGTGGACGGCGCGCAGGCGGTGATGCATCACACGGTGGATGTGCAGGATATTGACTGCGATTTCTACGCGTTCTCAGGCCATAAAATTTATGGTCCGACTGGCATTGGTGTGTTGTACGCGCGTAAAGCGTTGCAAGAGATCATGCCACCGTGGGAAGGCGGCGGTTCGATGATTTCTGAGGTTGTGTTGCCAACGGGCACCACCTGGAATACTGCGCCGTGGCGTTTTGAAGCGGGTACGCCCAATACCGGCGGCATCATCGGTCTTGGTGCAGCGTTAACCTGGATCACCGAGCTGGGCCTTGATGTGATTCACCAGCGCGAATCAATGCTCATGCGCTATGCGTTGGATAAGCTGGCGTCGGTACCGGATCTGATTATTTATGGTCCGGAAAGCCGCAGCGGTGTGATTGCCTTTAACCTCGGCAAGCATCATGCGTTTGACGTTGGCAGCTTCCTTGATCAATACGGTATTGCGATCCGCACTGGCCATCACTGCGCGATGCCGCTGATGCGTCATTATGCGGTGCCGGCAATGTGTCGTGCCTCCTTCGCGTTGTACAATACCGAAGAGGAAGCCGATCGTCTGGCCGCAGGTTTAACCCGTATTCATCGTCTGCTGGGTGGTTGAGCAGATTTCAGGAGTGATTCATGGCGAATTTGCCAGATAAAGAGAGACTGGTGCGTAACTTTAACCGTTGCGCAAACTGGGAAGAGAAGTACCTCTACATCATTGAACTCGGTGGGAAATTACCAGAATCCTCCGAAAGCTTACAGCAGCCTCAATACGTAATTTCAGGTTGTCAGAGCCAGGTGTGGATACGCATGACACCACAGGCGGATGGTACCATCGCTTTCGAAGGTGATAGTGATGCTGCCATTGTTAAAGGCTTGATTGCTGTGGTATTTAGCCTGTATCAAGGGCTTAAGGCGCCGGAGATTCTCGATCTCGATGTGCGTCACTGGTTCGGCGAATTAGCGCTAACCTCACATCTCACCCCCTCGCGTTCGCAGGGGCTTGAAGCGATGATTCGCGCGATCCGTCATAACGCTCAGAGCCTCAGCTAAGTTACACTCTCCAGACCCCGGCTTGACCGGGGTCTGTTCTATCCGACAAAGAGAAAATTGCATGAAACCTGCCTTACGTTTAGCCGGTGCATTGCTGTTGTCCTGTTGCGGACTCTCTGCACCTGCATTTGCAACGGAATATCCCCTGCCTGCCGATAACAGCCGTTTAATTGGCGAGAATACCCTGACCATCGTACCAGATGACAAAAGGCCGCTAGAGCGCATTGCAGCGCATTACAAGATAGGCTTACTTGGCATGCTAGAGGCCAATCCTGGCGTCGATCCCTGGCTGCCGAAAGCGGGCACCCAATTGACCGTACCGCTACAGATGCTGCTTCCCGATGCGCCACGTGAAGGAATCGTCATTAATCTTGCTGAGCTGCGGCTTTACTACTATCCCAAAGGCGAAGATCGTGTCGTGGTCTACCCGATTGGTATCGGTCAGTTGGGCGCAATGACGCCAACGATGGTCACCAGCATTAGCCAGAAAATCCCAAATCCAACCTGGACACCGACCACCAATATCCGTAAACGCTATGCCAAAGAGGGCATCACCTTACCTGGCGTGGTGCCAGCAGGACCGGATAATCCCATGGGCCTGTTTGCCATGCGTCTGGCGCGCGGTACCGGGCAGTACCTGATTCACGGTACCAATGCGGATTTCGGGATTGGTATGCGAGTGAGTTCGGGCTGCATTCGTCTGCGTCCTGATGATATAGAAGCACTGTTTAATAGCGTGCCAAAAGGAACGCGCGTGCAGGTCATCAACCAGCCAATCAAGTATGCGATCGAACCTGACGGTAAGCGTTACGTTGAGGTGCATCAGCCATTGTCGCGCAATGAAAAGGACGATCCGCAAACGATGCCGATTGCACAATCCACCGCGCTGAAATCTTTCATTAAGAGCGCCGGGAGCGATACGGCCCTGATCAAGGAGGCGATAACGCGCCGTTCTGGTATGCCGGTGTTAGTGAGCAGCGGAGAGCCGGTAACGGATGAGGCAGAGATACAGCAGGGAAGGGGTTCGGAGCAGACAAAGATTGTCGAGGCCAAAGGTGAAGCGGTGACGCCACCTTAAATTCGGGCCAGCGCATCACAGAATCAAGACAAAAAAAATGGTGCCACATGGGCACCATTTTTCAAACCAGAACTCTTACTTACGGTAAGAGTGAGCCTGGTTGTCCAGACGCTGGTTAGCGCGAGCTGCGTCATCTTTAGCAGCCTGAACGTCAGAACGGATTGCGTTCACGTCGTTGCTCAGCTGATCAACTTTAGCGTTCAGAGTCTGAACGTCTGAAGACAGCTGATCGATTTTAGCGTTGCTTGAGCAACCAGCCAGCATAGTTGAAGCCAGGATTACCGCGCCCAGTACCAGTTTAGTACGATTCATTCTTTATACCCTCTAGATTGAGTTAATCTCCATGTAGCGTTACAAGTATTACACAAAGCTTTTTGAGTTGAGAATAAATTTTTGATGAGAACATGCTTAAATTTGATCGTTCGCTCAAAGAAACAGCATTTAACAGAAGATGATGAAAATAATTAGCTAAAACAGAGAGATTTAATCGGACTAACCTTAATCATACGAGATTTTGAATAGTTAATTTCGATTGGAAATTTCTACTATTTGTATTACCCGAGGAATAAAAAAAGCGCCTGTAAAAGGCGCTTTTTAAATAAATATTCAGTAGGTAATCAGAGTACGTGCACAGAAGCGGTGTTTGTCGTTCCGCTTGGTACTAATGCACCTGATACCATTACCACAACATCGCCTTTTTGCGCATATCCGCTTTCCAGCGCCATTTCTTTTCCAATGCGGTAGAAATCATCAGTTGAGGCAATTTCTTTAACCAGATGCGTTTCGATGCCTTTGCTCAGAATCAGCTGGCGAGCAGTGGTTTCATTGGTGGTCAGCGCCAGAATGGTGGCATCCGGGAAATATTTACGGATAGCTTTCGCTGATTTACCACCTTCGGTGGCTACAACAATCAGTGGAGCTTCCAGCTTCTCGGCAGTTTCCACCGCGCCACGGCACACCGCTTCGGTGATGCGCAGTTTACGTGAGTCCTGCAGTGAATCGATGCGGGATTTCATCACGCGATCGGTACGCTCACAGATGGTTGCCATGATGGTAACCGACTCCAGCGGATAACGGCCTTTTGCGCTCTCGCCAGACAGCATTACCGCATCGGTACCATCAAGGATGGCGTTAGCCACATCGCCTGCTTCCGCGCGGGTAGGGCGTGGGTTTTTGATCATGGAATCCAGCATTTGCGTTGCGGTGATAACCACTTTGCGTGCTTTATTACATTTTTTGATCATCATCTTCTGCGCGAAGATCACTTCTTCAACCGGGATTTCAACGCCCAGGTCGCCACGTGCCACCATGATGCCGTCAGAGGCTTCCAGGATTTCGTCAAAGTTGTTCAAGCCTTCCTGGTTCTCGATTTTCGAGATGATCTGAATGTGCTCGCCGCCGTGAGCTTTCAGGTGCTCACGGATTTCCAGCACGTCAGAGCGCTTACGGATAAAGGATGCTGCAACAAAATCAACGTTCTGCTCGCAGCCGAAGATCAGGTCGCGTTTATCTTTTTCGGCCAGCGCAGGCAGCTGAATGGAAACACCCGGCAGGTTAACGCCTTTGTTCTCACCCAAATCACCGTTGTTCAGTACATTACATACCACGGTATTTTCAGTGACTTCCGTTACCTGCATACCGATCAAGCCATCATCGACCAGCACGGTGTTACCAATTTTCAAATCTTCGGTGAAACCGGCGTAGGTCACGGCAACACGTTCGCTGTTACCAATTACCGATTGATCGGTGGTGAAGGTGAAAGTTTGGCCCGCTTTCAACGACACATCGTTGCCGCCTTCCAGCTTCATGGTGCGAATTTCTGGGCCTTTGGTGTCCAGCAGAATGGCGGCCTGACGACCGGTTTTTTCCATAACGGCACGCATATTAGTGATGCGTTGACCATGCTCGGCGTAATCCCCATGAGAGAAGTTCAGGCGCATAACGTTCATGCCTGCTTCCAGCAATTGGGTCAGCATCTCTTCAGATTCGGTTTTTGGGCCGATAGTACAAACGATTTTGGTCTTTTTCATGTCAGGTTTTCTGTAAGTTGTGATGGATGATAAAGGTCGGAATTCGATGTATACGGCACCGAAGTGAGAATGTGTATGGTGTTGGAACGGATTTCACAGAAATAAGAATAGGAGACGAAAGCAAAGCGTGCAGAGAAGTTATGCAGTACGCGAGAGAACTGGCTGAGCAGTGTTGCGCAAATTATGTGAGTTGTTTGCATAGGCACGTTAGCGCTGAAACCTTTCAGGTGGAACAACGCGGCATAGTATAGTCGCTAAGTATGCGAAAACCAATATAAAAGCGGCGCCAGAAAAACGATGCAGATCAAGAAAAGGGTGTTGCGCAAGGAGATAAACCAGAGTGGTGCGCTCTAATGGACTCGAACCATCGACCCCCACCATGTCAAGGTGGTGCTCTAACCAACTGAGCTAAGAGCGCATTCAGAAAATTCAGTAATTGGTGCGTCCGAGTGGACTCGAACCACCGACCCCCACCATGTCAAGGTGGTGCTCTAACCAACTGAGCTACGGACGCACTTGGTGCGCTCTAATGGACTCGAACCATCGACCCCCACCATGTCAAGGTGGTGCTCTAACCAACTGAGCTAAGAGCGCAACACGCTGTCAGGGCGACAGCGGGGACGAATATTAACGGCAGGCCGTGATGCTGGCAAGGGGAAAAAGCGATTTTCCCCGGTGACTGACCAGCAACTGTGCTATGCGTCGTTTTTTTCGCCGCTGGGAACCAAATAATGCACGTTCAGGAACTTAGCGCGCAGCACGTGCCAGAATGACCTGCGCGGGCAAGCGCTGTAAACGACGTATACGCCAAATCATCATTACGGCTGCCGAGGTGAGTCCGACAATAAAGCCGCACCAGAATCCGGCAGGACCGAGCTTCGGTAATACCCAATCTGTCATCGCCAGCACATAACCCACGGGCAAACCCAGCACCCAGTAAGCAATAAAGGTGATGAAGAAGATGGAACGGGTGTCTTTGTAACCACGCAGTATGCCGCTGCCAATCACCTGAATCGAGTCGGAGAACTGATAGAGAGCCGCCAGCAGCATCAGCTGCGCAGCAAGGGTAATCACTTCCGGATTCGCGGTATACAGCGCAGCGATATCATGACGGAAGATCACGGTAAACGTTGCCGTGAGCACCGCCATGCTGATGCCTACACCCTGTCCAGTCCATGCGGCGACCCGCGCCTGTTCGGTCGATCCTTGCCCCAGCCGATAGCCAACACGAATGGTCGTTGCCACACCCAGCGACAGCGGCAAGACAAACATCAGCGAGCTGAAGTTAAGCGCAATTTGATGACCCGCGACTTTGACAATGCCGAGCGGTGACACCAGCAGAGCGACGACGGCAAACAAGGTCACTTCAAAGAACAGCGCTAAAGCCACCGGCAAGCCCAGCGTGAACAGGCGAGACAGGATAGCTCTTGAAGGCGCAGACCAGCGTGCGTTCATACAGATATCGCGCATACTCGCCATGCGTTTCACCCAAAAGCGCATCACCAAGAACATTACCCAATAGACCGAAGCCGTTGCAACACCGCAGCCAACCCCGCCCAATGCCGGCATGCCAAAGTGACCATAGATGAATACATAGTTAAGAGGAATGTTCACCATTAATCCGAGGAAGCCGAGCAGCATCGCAGGCTTGGTTTTCGACAAGCCTTCACACTGGTTACGCATTACCTGGAAGAGGAGATAACCGGGCGCTCCCCACAGCAACGCATGCAGATACCCTTCGGCTTTCGCGGCCAACGCAGGATCAATATCATGCATGGTGTTAATGAAGTAGCCGGCGTTCCACAGCACCACCATAATTAATAGTGCGACGCCGATCGCCATCCAATATCCCTGACGCACTTGTTCCGCGATGCGTTCACGTCGTCCTGAACCGTTGAGTTGCGCAACGGTGGGCGTCAAAGCCAGCAGTAGACCATGGCCAAACAGAATGGCGGGAAGCCAGATAGAGGTGCCGACAGCAACGGCGGCCATATCCGTGGCGCTTACCGCACCGGCCATAACAGTATCTACAAATCCCATTGCAGTCTGAGCCACCTGAGCAAGGATGACCGGGATCGCAAGGGCCAGCAATTGACGCGCTTCTGTAAAATACTTCTGCACGTAACACCTGCTTAATTTAAGAAGAGAGCGGGGAGAAATCCCCAAAGAATGCGCGGCATAGTGTAGCGGTCGCGATGGCTTCCGCCAAACGTTGTTCGCATTTTGTTTCGTTATTTGTGTAAAGTTTGAACTCCGCCAAATTAAGCTGTGGCTGACAAGCTGTGATAAACTGACGCAAACTTTGCAGAGGCTGAGATTATGTTTACTGGAATTGTGCAAGGCACGGCTGAGATTGTTGCCATTGAAGAAAAAGAGCTGTTTCGCACTCATACTGTACGTTTACCCGCAAATCTCTTGCCGGGTCTGGCGCTGGGCGCATCAGTGGCGCATAACGGCTGCTGCCTGACCGTGACAGAGATTAAGGGCGATCTTGTTAGCTTTGATTTGATCAAAGAAACACTGCGCATCACCAACCTTGGCGAATTAAGCGCCGGTGATGTGGTGAATATTGAACGTGCGGCGAAGTTCAGTGATGAAATTGGCGGCCATTTAATGTCCGGTCATATTATGACCACGGCGGAGATCTGCAAAATAATCCAGTCAGAAAATAATCGCGAAATCTGGTTTAAATTGCAGGACGCCAGCCAGATAAAATATATTCTGCATAAAGGTTTTGTGGGAATAGACGGAATAAGTCTGACGGTAGGCGATGTCACTAAAAGCAAGTTTTGTGTCCACCTCATCCCAGAAACATTAGAGCGTACCACCCTGGGCGCCAAGAGATTGGGTCAAAAGGTCAACATTGAGATCGATCCCCATACCCAGGCGATTGTGGATACCGTTGAACGCGTACTGGCTCAGCGAGAAGCGGCCTTAATTCACGCGGATAGCACAGAATAACGCAATAAAAAAGGCGCCATTTGGCGCCTTGATTTTTTCATCAGATGATTAACGCGCTACGCGCAAACCACCCTCTTTACCGCGACTGAATACGACCTGCCAAAGCTGAATATCACGCGCGCGGAATGCACCCGCGCAAGCATTGAGATAATAATCGAACATGCGTTTAAACCGTTCACCATATTTCTCGGCCAGCTGTGGCCAGGCAATTTGGAATCGTTCATGCCAGGCCATTAACGTCGTATCATAATCTGCGCCAAAGTTATGCCAATCTTCCATAACGAAATGAGGCTCACTGGCTTCGGCGATTTGTCGAACAGACGGTAGACAACCGTTCGGGAAGATATATTTGTCAATCCACGGATCAACGTTCATATCCGTGCTGAGGGCACCAATGGTGTGCAGTAAAAATATGCCGTCTGGTTTTAGGTTGCGATCGGCAACTTCAAAATAAGTGGCATAGTTTTTCGGCCCGACGTGTTCAAACATGCCGACGGAAACAATACGATCATATTGCTGATTAAGATCGCGATAATCCTGCAGCAAAATCGTCACGTCTAATCCTTCACAGCGTTGCTGTGCCAATTTCTGCTGCTCGGCAGAAATGGTAACGCCATGCACCTTCACGCCATAATTACGTGCGGCATATTCCGCTAATCCGCCCCAGCCGCAGCCAATATCGAGAAGTGTCATGCCGGGCTCGAGTTGCAGCTTACGGCATATCATATCCAGTTTTGCCTGCTGCGCATTTTCCAGCGTGTCCGCATCTTTCCAGTAGCCACAGGAATATTGCATATAGGGATCGAGCATCAGTGAGAAAAGATCATTACCCAAATCGTAATGTTCTTTACCGACAATCCAGGCACGCTTTTTCGACTGTAAATTAGTAAGACGTGCCGCTGCAATTCGCAGCGTGTCTTTGAAATGACGCGGTAATTGTTTATCCAGATGGTGTTTCAATACGCGATGGAAGAACATATCGAGCTGTTCGCACTCCCACCAACCATCCATGTAACTTTCACCTAAGCCCAGTGAACCTTCTTCCAGGACGCGTTTAAAAAAATCTGGATGCTTTACCTGAATATCCCAGGGACGAGTGCCATTCACTGCAATATCAGCGCGCTCTAGCAGTTCATTGACGATACGATACCAGTGGTTTTCTTCAAGGCTCACTTCTTCTATAACAGATGAACTCATAGCTTCTCCATCACCTTCCGATCTGAACCTGAGAAATAGAATAGTCAATTTCTCAAGAGCTGTGAGAGAACTCACGGAAATTCCGTGCGCCAGAAATCCGACGTTTTACAGAGGTATGCTTTTGAATTGAACAGTTTGACGCAACACAGCAGCATCGTGCAGACGCCATCCCACGACAGAGTCGTAAAGGTATTACATTTATATTATTGATTTATAGCAGAAATACTGACCCAGTGATTATATGCTCACGTGGGTCAATATTCAACGGCTTATCGTTAGTTTGCTAACGATAATCGTTGCCTTAATGATTATCTTCGCAGGGACGGGAAGTGTGGGCAATATCACTTTGTGCGCTTACACCGCGTTGGCAGACAAAGCCAACCCAAGCGAGTGCGACGGTTGCTACCATGACAAGTGTGGTGTTGTAGAGCGCATGCGCTAATCCAGCAGAGACCAGCAGGCTGGCAACAAAACACAGACCTAGCTGGAAAAGGTTTTGCAAACCTGCTGCTTTCCCGGTCGCATGCGGGAAAGGAGAGAGCGCGCTAGCCACCACAATGGGATAGATTGCGCCATTAGCGAGCGCCATGCCGCAGAAAGGCATCAGCAATGCAAACAGTGGCGTTGCTGGCATTAATGCCACCACAAACAGGCTAAGGATGCTCAAACTGTAAAGCACCAGCAACCATGGCAACAATTGAGCGCCTTGATAGCGGTTGAGCAGCGCGCGGCAGCCAAATCCGCCCATTAAAAAGGCGATGGTTTGAGGAATATAGCTCAGCCCAATATCGGCAGGCGTTAAGCCGGCGGCGGCGAGAATAAAGGGCGAACCGGTCAGCCAGGCAAAGAAACTTGCGGAGCAGGCTGAATAAATCAAGACGTTACCACTATACACTCGCGTGCTAAGTAAAGTTAGCCAGCCGGGCTGGGTGCTCTTAGCAACGTTTTCGCGTTTCGGCGAGGTTAACCGCAGCGTGCCAACCAGCAATACCACCGCGACAAACGTGAGGGTGATAAAAATGCTGCGCCAGTGGAAGTGACTGATTAGCCAGGCTCCCAGCAGCGGAGCGAGCGCCGGTGACAAGGCGACCAGCGGCATAATCGTGGCAAAAACTTTATGAGCCTGTGCTTTTGGATAGCGATCAACGACTAATGCCTGCCAGCTCACCGCTGCAGCACATACCCCAATCGCCTGCACAAAACGTAACGCCAGCATCAGGCGTACATCGGTCACCCAAAGCATACCAAGACAGCCAAGTGCAAAGATGGCTAAGCCCGCCAGCAGAATAGGTTTACGACCGTAGCGATCTGACAGCGGTCCCCAAAAGACCTGCGCACAAGCAAAGCCGGCAAGGAACAGACTCAGGCTGGCACTGATGGTGCCCGGTGCAGTGGCAAAATCACGTTGCATATCGCCAAAGGCGGGTAAATACATATCCGTGGCAAGAAAGCCGAGCATGCTGAGCACGGCAAGGTAGGGCATAAATGCTTTAGACGACAACATCTTATTTCTCTTATGGGCAGGTTGAACGCGGGGGAGTGTAAAAGGATGCAACACGCTTTGTGAAACGCTAATATTTGCACAGTGCTGTTAAATTTTTTGAAGGTGAATTCATGTGGTCAGAATACGCGCTTGAAGTGGTAGATGCCGTAGCGCGAACCGGCAGCTTCAGCGCCGCGGCGCAGGAGTTGCACCGTGTGCCTTCTGCCATCAGCTATACCGTACGCCAACTGGAAACCTGGCTGGCGGTACCGCTCTTTGAGCGCCAGCATCGGGAAGTGGTAATGACACCGGCAGGTGAGCATTTTGTGCGTGAAGGACGATCTGTTATCAAAAAAATGCTCGCAACCCGCAGGCAGTGCCAGCAGCTGGCCAATGGCTGGCGCGGTGAGTTGAGCATCGCCATTGACTGTATTGTAAAACCGCAGCGTACGCGGCAATTAGTGAAGGACTTCTATCGCCATTTCCCGGACATGGAGTTGATCATCAGTTATGAAGTGTTTAATGGCGTCTGGGACGCGTTAGCTGATGGACGCGTTGATGTCGCGATTGGCGCCACTCAGGCAATTCCGGTTGGGGGACGTTTTGCTTTTCAGGATATGGGGGCGCTTAACTGGCGCTGTGTCGTGAGTCCTCATCATCCTTTAGTCAGTAGCGTTGAACTGGATGATGAAACTCTGCGGGCATGGCCTTCGCTGGTGCTAGAAGATACCTCGCGAGCGTTGCCGCGCCGCATGACATGGACGCTCGATAATCAGCGGCGCCTGGTGGTGCCAGAATGGGAAACCGGGCTCGACTGCTTGCAGGCAGGATTGTGCGTTGGGATGGTGCCGGGCCATTTAGCTCGACCGCTGCTGGATAACCACGCGTTGGTGGAGCTGCAATTGCCGCAGGCCTTTCCAGACAGCCCCTGCTGCGTTAGCTGGTCAGAACAGCGCGCGTCGCCGGCGCTGGATTGGCTATTAGCCTATCTCGGGGATGCCGAAACGCTGAACCACGAATGGCTCAGCGAAGTGACACACTAGCGACGATAGTCGCGGAATGGCCCGTCTGCCACGGAGCGGCGCTCAATCAGCGTGGGTTGAACCTCAATGGTTTGTGGCTCTTCACGCTTGCTGGTGATGCGATCGAGCAGCATCTCCAAAGCTTTTTCACCTAATTCGGCTTTAGGCTGATGCACGGTGGTCAGGGCGGGCGTGAAATAACGCGCGTTGCGCACGTTATCATAGCCAATCACTGAGATATCCTGCGGCACGCGCAAACCCATTTCATCTGCTGCGCAAATTGCGCCCATCGCCATAATGTCACCACCGCAGAACACGGCGGTGGGGCGCTGTTTCTGATTAAGGATTTGCTGCATCGCCTGATAACCCGATTCCGGTTCAAAGTCGCCCTGAACGATCCATTCCGGGCGCACAGTGATGCCCGCTTCATTCATCGCCTGAAGGAAACCGGCATGGCGTCCGCCGCCGGTATTGCGCTCCAATTGCCCCGGAATTGCGCCAATGTCGCGGTGACCACGTTCAATCAGATATCGCCCAGCGAGATAGCCACCCTGGAATGCATTATCCTGCACGGTATCGGTAAAATCGCCGCGCGAAGCGCCCCAATCCATAACAACCATCGGGATATTGCGATTTTCTTCAAGCATTTGCAGCAAATCATCGGGGTATTCTGAACACATCACGAGCAATCCATCGACACGCTTCTGCGCCATCATGGAGAGATAAGCGCGCTGCTTTTGTAAGTCGTTATGCGCGTTACCCAGAATCAACGTATAGCCGCGATCGAAGCAGTGATTTTCTACCGCTTCAATAATTTCGGCAAAATAGGGCGCTTCACTGGACGTCGCCAGCAGGCCCAACGTTTTGGTGTGATTGACTTTCAGGCTACGCGCCACGGCGCTTGGCGAGTAGTGCAATGCTTTGATCGCTTCCCATACGGCGTTACGCGTCTCTTCTGCTACGAAACGCGTTTTGTTGATGACATGCGAAACCGTGGTGGTCGAAACACCCGCGCGTTTTGCCACATCTTTAATTGTTGCCATGAAAATGGTACTCCTGGGCTTATCGCAACTTACTGATAAGTATATTGTTAAACGTTTGCGTCTGCTAATGCTTTTATCGCCCAAAATAAGGGGCAAAACGGTGTGGTTTAGCAGACAAAATCACTTTATCGCGCTGTAAACACAGCCTGCACAAAATGTGTTGCGCAACGAAAGGCGGCGATTCTAGCAAGCCCGGGCGGATAACACGAGATTTTTGCCCATCGCTGTGCGAAAATCGCTTTAACCCTAAGAAATGTGTGACTAAGGAGGAGTAATGAGTACGGATTTGAAGCTGGCGCTAATGACAACCGTTGGTGCTCTGTTAATGATTATTGCCTTTAGCTTTACTGCAATCATGCATTAATAAAAAAAGCCGGAGCAGCTCAATGCAGCGTCCGGCTTTTTTCTGCGCGTTGCGCAACAACTAACGAATGGTTTTCGGCGTCATCATACGACGCGCCCCAACATAGTGTTTCTGCCAGTAATCCTCACCCAACGCGCTAATCTGAATATCTTTGCCGGTACGCGGCGACTGAATGAATTTGCCATTTCCGAGATACACGCCAACATGATCGGCAGTGCCACGATTATTGATGCGGAAGAACACCAAATCACCTTTTTCCAGCATTTCACGCTTAATTGGTGCAGCATCGCGCAGGTGATACATCTCATTGGCGGTGCGCGGGAACTTGAACTTCACCAGATCTTTATAGGCGTACCACACTAGGCCGCTGCAGTCGAAGCCGGTATGCGGGGAGGTGCCGCCCCATTGATAAGGTTTGCCGAGCTGGCCCATTAATTTTGTCATCGCAGTTTCACGCGCCTTTTGATAACGCTGGCGATGCGCCTTGCTCATTTTGATGCCGGTGAGCGGCAATGCTTCATCATCAACGTCGACGTCTGCGGCTTTTTTTATCTGTCGTTGATGACCATATTTCTTCGTCGTGGGTTTTAGCAGGGATTTTTTGCGGCTGGTTTTAGTCAGTGCGATTTCTGGCTTTGCCTGTTTTTTAATTTTGAGTTTTTGGACGGCAGGCAGCCGCGATTTTTTCGTAGTGGTTTTCACCGGACGTCGTTTGCGGCGCTCGTCTTCACGTGCGCTCTTTTTCTCTGCTTTTTGCGAGCTGGCATTAACCGGCGCATGCGGAGACGCAGAGGCCACGTTAAAGAACAGTTGGGCAAAAGCCAGTATGAAAAGCGTAATCAGTAAACGCATAATCCGGTTATAGGTTCAGCAGGCTGGCAACAAACAGACTGCGGCAGAGTGAGAGTAATCTGATCAAACGATCAGCGCCGAGGCAATTCTAATCCACTTTTTTTCCAAAAGGTAAGGCCTTTTTCCATTAAACTGTTACCAGATTGATTCTGTCGCAAAAATGAGCTAATTCAGCTGGTTAACGCAGCGAAACTATTGCTAATTATTAATTTAGTCATGCCTATTAATGATATGAAAATGTTATTTGTGGCGGCCCAACTTAACAAACATGGCGATTCCCCGACGCTAACGTAAAATCCCGTTTTCAGTACGGGAGCGAAATCGCTACAATAAACAAACACGAAGTGAAGCATTAAGGAAGGCAATAATGAGTACTGTTGAAAAAATTCAGCGTCAGATCGCAGAAAATCCGATCCTGCTGTACATGAAAGGTTCGCCAAAGCTGCCAAGCTGCGGTTTCTCGGCGCAAGCCGTGCAGGCGCTTTCTGCGTGTGGTGAGCGTTTCGCCTACGTGGACATTCTGCAGAACCCGGATATCCGCGCTGAAATGCCTAAGTACGCTAACTGGCCAACCTTCCCGCAATTGTGGGTAGATGGTGAACTGGTTGGCGGCTGCGACATTATCGTTGAGATGTTCCAGCGCGGCGAACTTCAGCCCCTGCTGAAAGAAACCGCAGAGAAGTATAAAGAAGCGGAATAATGAAGGAGGCCGACAACGATGTCGGCCTTTTCTTTTACTCTTTGGACGATGCGTCTTCCTTCGGCGCTTCATCAAAAGCCAGCGGCCAGCCGCCAAGGCGCTTCCAGCGGTTCACCAGTTCGCAGAACAGCGTTGCGGTTTGCTCGGTGTCATACAGTGCCGAGTGCGCCTGAGTGCTATCAAAATCCATTCCTGCCGCTTTACAGGCTTTCGCCAACACCGTTTGCCCGAACACTAAACCGCTTAACGCGGCCGTATCAAAAGTGGCAAAAGGGTGAAAGGGATTGCGCTTCAGGCTGGCACGCTCGGCGGCTGCCATCACGAAGTTGAGATCGAAAGTGGCGTTATGCGCCACGATAATGGCGCGATTGCAGCCGCTGTCTTTTGTGCCTTTGCGCACCATTTTGAAAATGGCATGCAGGGCTTCGTATTCACTTACGGCGCCGCGCAGCGGATTAGTGGGATCGATACCGGTAAACGCCAGCGCCGCTGGATTAAGAATGGCGCCTTCAAACGGTTCCACGTGGAAATGCAGCGTTTCATCACGATGCAACCAGCCATCTTCATCCATCTTGAGCGTGGTGGCCGCAATTTCCAGCAGCGCATCGGTTTGCGCGTTAAAACCGGCCGTTTCGACGTCGATCACTACAGGATAAAAACCGCGGAAGCGTTGGTGGAGAGCGTTTAAAGCGTTCGATTCAGACATCAGGATCTCATGGCAATAAATAGGGCAGCGCGCATTATGGCAAAAATCGCAGGAGGGTGCAGCAGGAGAGGGAAGTCAGCCCGCAAATAAGCAGGCTGACAAGCAACATTAGTTGCCGAGGCCGTGACCGGCATGTTTGTTTTCAATCAACTCGATTTTATAACCGTCTGGATCTTCAACAAACGCAATAATGGTGGAGCCGCCTTTAACCGGGCCCGCTTCACGCGTCACATTGCCGCCAACGCTGCGGATACGTTCGCAGGTGTCAGCCACGTTATCCACGCCCAGCGCGATATGACCGTAAGCATTGCCGATGTCGTATTTATCCACGCCCCAGTTGTAAGTAAGCTCAATCACCGCGCCTTCACTCTCTTCGGTGTAGCCAACAAACGCAAGGGTGTATTTGTACTCGGTGTTTTCGCTCTGGCGCAGCACGCGCATGCCTAGCACACGGGTGTAGAAATCGATTGAACGTTGCAAATCGCCAACGCGTAACATGGTGTGAAGTAAACGCATAACATCCTCTTTTTTAAAACGTCATCAGTGAATGACAAGACAACTTAGTATACACACTGATGAAACAACGCTGCCGCCTATCCACAGCGGCAGCCATTACTTACAGCGTTGGATAATCGGTATACCCTTCTGCTCCGCCGCCGTAGAAGCTTTCTGGACGCTGTGGGTTGAGCGGGGCATCTTGCTGCAGACGCGCCACCAGATCCGGGTTAGCGATAAAGTCGCGACCAAAGGCCACGGCATCAATCAGGCCGCGCGCGATCAGATCGTCGGCTTTTTCAATGGTATAAGCGCCAGCGCCAATGATCACGCCAGGGAACAGCGCACGCACTTTCTCGCGGAAGGCATCGCTGTAAGGCTGGCCACCCGCCCAGTCTGGCTCGGAGAGATGCAGATACGCCAGGCCACGTTTGCCCAGTTCCGCGATATACCACAGTGCGGCTTTCTCTTCTTCCGGGCCATTTTCCAGGTTCTGGAAGGCACCGATAGGCGAAATACGGATGCCGATGCGATCGGCCGACCAGTTGGCAATCGCCGCATCCACCACTTCCAGTGCGAAACGGCCACGTTTCTCGATGGAACCGCCGTATTCATCGTTGCGCTGGTTTGAGTCTGGCGCGAGGAACTGATGCATCAGATAACCGTGTGCAGAGTGCAGTTCCAGCAGGTCAAAGTCCGCTTCGCGTGCATTTGCCGCCGCCTGGCCAAAATCTTTCACAATCTGCTGAATTTCAGCTACCGACAGTTCGCGTGGCAGCGACGTATCCTCACGATAAACGCTGCCATCGGCGGCACGCAAAGAGGTGCGGGTGCCTGCGGCCAGCGCGGTTGGTGCCACCGGCGCTTTACCTTCTGGCTGCACGCTGTTGTGAGAAATACGGCCGGTATGCCACAGCTGTACAGCGCTGTGACCGTGCGCAGCGTGGATACCTTCATTAATTAATTTCCAGGCGGCGATTTGCGGCTCAGTGTGCAGACCCGGCGCACCGGCATAGCCTTTCGCCTGGAAAGAGATCTGGGTTGCTTCGGTGATGATCAAACCGGCACTGGCACGCTGCTGATAATATTCAGCCATCAGCGGCGTGGGGATATCGCCCGGTTCAATACTGCGCAGGCGCGTCAGCGGGGCCATGAAAATGCGGTTTGGTACGGTAATCGCGCCCACTTTCAGTGGGGAGAACAACTGCTTACTCGCCATAATGACTCCTCTGGGAAGACCGGTCGTCTAGTAACTACGGTTTTTTAAAAAATCAGCGACTTATCAGCCACTGTTCGATAGTTTCAAGAGCCAGGCTAATGGGGCCAGGCTCGCGGGAAATCTTGCTTTGTAAGCTGGCACCCAGCCAAAGTAAGTAACAACGCTGTGCCAGCTGCTGCGGCGTTTGGTTAAAAGGCAACGGCTGCTCAGCCGCTACCTGTGTTAAGCAGCGCGTGTAGGCGGCAATAATCGCATTAGCGCCATGCTGCAATGCATCACGCATCGGCTCGGAGAGATCGCACACCTCTGCGGACAATTTCACGCCCAGGCAACCCACAATATGGCCCTGCTCGATAAACAGCGTTTCGGCATAACGAAAATGCTGTAGCAGACGCTCAGTCGGCGTAAGACCCGGCTGGTTTAATTGCTGTTCAATCTGCTGTAAAAAGTTGGCGAAGTAGCGTTCAAGCAACGCCACGCCGAACGCTTCTTTTGAGCGGAAATAGTGATAGAACGAGCCTTTGGTGACGTCTGCCAGCGCCAGCATCTCGATCAACCCCATGCCGGTAAAACCGCGCTGCAAACAAACCTGCTCGCCAGTAGCGAGCAGATGTTCACGGGTGTCGATGCGTTGCGATGTCTTATTCATGGCACGCAGGTTATTAGACCAGTCAGTCTAATGCAACTGTCCGGCTCAGCTTTGGCACGATCTGATCATATCCAGCTGCGGCTGGTACGCCTGTGTTTGCACGTTAAACATGGCAAGCACCGTATGGAAGAGATTGTCCTGCGAGACTTTCGCGTCCGCTGCTTGCTGGCGCAAACAGGATGCGTTGATGTGCAAGGCGGCGGCATAGCCGGGTGACATCCACAGCAGCAGAGGGATGTGCGTTTGCTGGGTTGGGGCAAAAAGATAGGGCGCACCGTGCAAATACATGCCGCGTTCGCCGAGTGATTCGCCATGGTCAGAGAGATAAATCAGCGCCACATTAAAGCGGTCGCTTAGCCCTTTCAGTTTATCAATGGTGCGGCTGACCATATCGTCGGTGTAGAGCAGCGAATTGTCGTACGTATTGACCAGCGCCTGATGGTCGCAATCCTGGATTTGGTTGCTTTCACAGGTTGGTGTAAACCGGCGGAACTGCGCGGGGTAACGCTGATAATAGGCTGGACCGTGGCTGCCCATCTGATGCAGCACAATCATCCCGTCGTTGTGTAAGCCAGCAATATAGTTATCAAGGCGGTGCAGCAGTACATCATCCTGACAGAAACCGTCATGACAATATTCCGGCAATTTCCATTGGGTCATGTCCGTGTGCGGTACACGATCGCAGGCGCCTTTACAGCCACCGTCATTTTCACGCCATAGCACGCTGACACCAGCGTGGGCAAGGATGTCGAGCACGCCTTCCTGATGATGCGCCAGATTCGCGTCATAGTGCACGCGTGGCATATTCGAAAACATACAGGGCACTGAAATGGCGGTTTCTGTACCACAGGAGGTGGCATTTGGATAATAGATCACCTGCTGTTTTTTCAGTTCAGGGTTAGTTTCTCGCCCATAGCCCCCGAGTGAAAAATTCTCCGCACGCGCGGTTTCACCCACCACTAATACCACCAGCGTTTTTTTGGCTGCTGCGCTAATTAACGGGCCTTTGTGTGCATCCTGTCCGATTTTTACCAGCGCCTGGTCACCTTGCAGATAGCGCTGATCGACATAATGGCCAGTACCGCTGACGATATTGGCTGGCGTAATCATTTTCACCAGACCTTTGTTATTGCGGATCAGCGAGGCGTAATCTTTGTAAAACAGTACCGCCATCAGCAGAATCAATAATATCGCGCCCAACGCGCTGACCAGCCGTTGTAATAGATTCCACCACCAACGTTGTCCCCGACGAATGCGCACTAAACAGAGGACGACGGCCGGTATCACGCCCATTAAAAACATCCATACCACATAGCGACTGCTTATCAATGCCCCGGCTTCTTGCGGATCCGATTCAAAGACATTTTGCATCATATTGGCATCGATAACCGTGCCGAAACTGTGCATGAAATAGTTGGCGGCAGCGCTGATGAAGACCAGCACAATCAGCAATGGCTTACGGATATAAGGCCATGCAGCAAGCGAGAAAAGAAAATAAAAAGCGCAGGCGAGGACGACTGGAATACTGGCGGCAAACAGATAGTCGTGAAGATGATCGTAGGAAATCATTTCCCAGGCGCGCAGCAAGAAAAGTGCATTCAGTACGAATGCGAAGAACAGAGCAGCAATAAGGTTAAACCCGCTGGTGCCGCACTGCAGTGTGTTCGGGAATCTCATGAAAACTCAACGGTAGGGAGTAGTGTGACAATCGTATGAAGACAATATGAGGAAAACCTTAACCAAGGTTAAACATACCCAATCTAAAACATCATCTTGCTGGATATTTGGTAAACAGTGGTTACGAAGTGCGGCGATGTATTGATTGCGAGCAATTAACGTTTACTCTTTGTACTATGTCATCAAGCTGTGATCGCTGTGCAACCAGATGTTAATTCCGGAGTGGATGTGGCCGAACAATTAGAGTTCTTTCCTGTTCCCAGCCCGTGCCGTGGCATTTGCCAAAGTGATGCGCGTGGCTATTGTCGTGGTTGTTTGCGCAGCCGGGAAGAGCGCTTTAACTGGATGAAACTCACCGATGCGCAAAAGCGAGATGTGCTGCGTTTATGCCGTCAACGCTGGCTGCGGTTGCATCGCCAGCAGAAACTCGATGAAGATCATGATCCGCAACAACCAGAGCTGTTTTAACAAAGCGCTGGATTGCCGTTCCGTTATACTCCTGCTTTCGCCATCTGGATTTGTGATTGAGGGAGTTTAACCATGTTACAACCGCAACTAATTGCACCGCAGGGACCGTCTTTTTCACCGCTGATTGCGGGCTACTGGCGCTTGATGGAGTGGGGCATGACGCCACAGCAGGTCGTGCAATTCATTGAGCACCATCTTTCTCTCGGCGTCACCACCGTCGACCACGCCGACATTTATGGCGATTATCAGTGTGAAGCCGCCTTTGGCGCTGCGCTGCGGCTGGCGCCGGGATTACGCGAAAAACTGCAGATCGTCACCAAGTGCGGTATTGCAACGCGTGCAAAACCAGAACACCGTATCGGTCACTACATTACCGAAGCCAGCCATATTCTGCACAGTGCCGAAAACTCGCTGCGTCATTTCAATACCGATTACCTCGATCTCCTGCTCATTCACCGTCCCGATCCGTTGATGGACGCGGATGACATTGCCCAAGCCTTTGTTGCACTGCATCAGAGCGGCAAGGTGCGCCATTTTGGCGTTTCTAATTTCACGCCTTCCCAATTCACACTGCTGCAATCGCGCTTACCTTTCAGTTTGGTCACCAACCAACTGGAAATTTCACCGCTGGAGCAAACCGCGCTGCTGGACGGTTCGCTCGATCAGTGCCAGCAGGGACGTATTCGCCCCATGGCATGGTCGTGCCTGGGCGGCGGTCGACTGTTTAACGATCCGCATTATCAACCGTTGCGTGATGAGCTTGAACAGGTGAAGCAGGAAATTGGCGCGCGCAATATCGAGCAGGTGGTGTATGCGTGGGTGATGAAACTGCCAAGTCGTCCACTGCCGATTATCGGCTCAGGTAAAACCGAACGCGTTACCGAAGCGGTGGCAGCAAGCCAGTTAACGCTTGATCGCCAACAGTGGTTCCGTATTCGTAAAGCCGCAATCGGCTACGATGTGCCCTGAAGCGTAAAACTGCGTCAAATTACGGCAGCCTGGATGAAAGCGGTCCAGGCTTAGTGAGTATCTCAACCGTAAGGAGACGTTATGAAGAAAACCCTGATTGTTATGCTTGCTCTGGCCTGCGCCGCTGGCGCGCAAGCTGCCTCTGAAGAAGTCACGCTGCATCAAACCACGGCGCAAGGCATTGGCGCGGCCATAGGTAAAGTCACCATTAGCGAAACACCCTATGGTCTGCAATTTACGCCCGCCTTAACCGGTCTGAAGCCGGGCATTCATGGTTTCCATGTGCACGCTAAAGGTAGCTGCGAACCGGGTGAGTCCGATGGTAAAACGGTAGCGGCCGGCGCGGCGGGAGGACACCTCGATCCGCAAAACAGCGGCAAACATCTTGGGCCTTATGCCGATGGGCATCTGGGCGATCTGCCCGCGCTGTTCGTCACGGAAGAGGGCAAAGCGGATTATCCCGTGGTTGCACCACGCATTAAATCTCTCAGTGAAATCAAAGGTAAAGCGTTAATGGTGCACGTTGGCGGTGATAATCATGCCGACCATCCGCAACCGCTCGGCGGCGGCGGGGCACGTTTCGCCTGCGGCGTCATTTAACGGCTGGGGCGGCAGCGCCTTGTCGCCCTCATTAATCGCGCCTGAAAAAAGTTGACCCATTTTGTTGCTACTCTCTGCGTTTTTTCCGTCCTATGATATTGATTCAGGAATAAAACGTGCAGGGGCAGGAATGAAAACGCGTGGGATGATGCTGTTATGTTTATTGTTGGTAGGATGCGATCAGCCGAATGACACGCAGCTGCGTCTGGATGCCAGCCGGCAATTGCAGCGCACCATCGATACTAATCCGCTACGCAGCAGCTGTGAAAATATTGCCCGCGGTCGCGAATGGTTGACTCAGCACACCGTTGAGCGTCTAAAAGCCCAGGGCTGTGAAAATGTATTTCGTAGCGCCACCGAAACCAATTTTGTCCGCAGTGAAACGTATCGTCATGCAATGACGGTAGTTTGTGGTGCCATTGAGGGGAAAAGTTTCACGGGGAGCACGCTGAATCGACGTTTTATCTACTCTTCTGAAGAGAGGGCGCTGGTGATCGAGCCCATGTCCGATCAGGATAAAACCCGGTTTGAAGGTCAGAAATCGCTGCAACAGCTGCAGGACGATTTCAACCGTCAAACCAGCCAGTATTGCCAGTGATCAATCCGGTACTGCCTGCGCTAACTGTGCAAGTGAGCAGCGCAGCCGCCACAAAATACCGGCCAGAGTGTTGGCTTCGCTCTCCGGCTGCCGTTGAAGCTGATTAATCATCGTTTCCAACTCATCCAGCGTGGCTTGTAACGCAGTGTGATGTACGCCACGCAGGCTCATAATGCGCTGTAAATCCTGCAGGCCGCTATCGCGCATCTGAGTTAAGGTCGCGGATGCGGGCTGCCATTCGCGGAGTTGCCAGACAATGTGCGAACAGTTAAGCAGCACCACGCCCCAGCGCAATAGCCAGACTCGTGCCTGCTCATCGCGGCTACTGCTTAGCTGACTAATGTGGTGATAAATCTGCGATTCAAAATGGCTTTCACTCAGCCGTGGATGGCGACGTAACTGATCGAGGAAGGCATGACGCAGGGCGCGAATATGGCGACGGCTGCGGCGTGCATCGGAACTGGGACGCAATACCTGAAAGGCTAACCACGCTAATAATACCCCGCACACTTTGGCCAGATTATCATTCAGGAAGCTTTGAAAATCCCAATCCGGCGGATTGGTAACGGCAATAAACGATCCCATAAAAACAATAAATTGCCCCCACATGCCTGCGCGCTTCTTCTGCTGCAGTTTGAATAACTGCAAAGTGATGAGCAGCGGGAAGAGCACCAGTAAAAATTGCCACAGCGCGCTAATCTGTACCATCAGGCCAAACTGCAGCACAAAGCTAAACACGGATAGCCATAGCAAGGTTTTCAGCAGAAGCGATACGCTACCACTCGGCGAAGGCGCGGAGGAGTAGAGCACGCAGGCAATCGCCGTCAGCGTTAGCGCGGCAGCGCCTGAATCCCACTGGGTGATGATCCAAAAGGCGCAGCCGAGCATGATCACGCTAAAAGTGCGTAATGCGCTCCAGCCGGCTTCTGCGCTATCACTCTCGCGCGCCAACGAAGGGGCATATGGCGGCTGGAAGCGGGTATCAGCGTCGGCGCGTTCAATTAAACGAATCCAGCGATTTACATTGAGGTATACCCAGCAAAAATAGCGCAGGCGCTGTACAAAGGCGCGCTGGCGAAAATCGCCGGTTGCGGGCGGCGTAATGCCGCGCAGGATCAGCGCCAGCCGGTACTTATCACACTGTGGTGCGGCGAGCTCTTGCAACAGCTGAGACATCGCATTGTAGAGTTCCGGTGGCGCATCGGGCCAGTTAAGCAACATCCGGCGCAGACTGGAAAGGACGCTGGTAAGTCGCAGCTGCTGATGAAGCACATAGTTCAGCACGTTGTTCTGCCGGCGGAAGCGGTAATGACTCCAGAATGCCTGGATACGCAGCAGGTTCATCGTCAAAATCTGGCTGATGACATTCTCATGCGCGGTACGGACGTTATCGGTGCTGCCCTGCTGCAATAGCAGCACCGCATGATCCAGCAGGCGCGCATGCATCTGGCGCAGCGAAGTCATCAGTGCGCTGCCATCAGACGTACTGGGCAGAATCATCATCATGAGTCCGGCGCACAGAATGCCTGAGATGACTTCACAGACACGCGCCTGGGCGATATCCCACAGCTGGGTCACGTCGGTGATATTTACGCTGCTAAAGGCAATAATAGCGGCGGTGTAGCCCGCCAGCGAGAACGCATAAGCGACGTTATTTTGGTAGTGATTGGCAATCCAGGTGCAAAATGCCAGCCAGCCGGCCATGAAAAAGGCAAATAGCCAGGGTTCGTTTAGTGTATGTCCGGCAATCAACAACGCCGCTGAGGCACCAAGCAGGCTGCCGACAATACGTCCCAAACTTTTACTGATCGCACCGCCAACGGTGGGGAAACTCACTACCGCCGCCGAGGTCATCGCCCAATAAGGCTCGTCAAGTTGCAGCGCATAGGCGATGGTCAATGCCAGGCACATCGCAATAGCGTTGCGCAACGCGTAGCGCCACTCGCCACCGGTTGCTTTTATCCAGGGTAAATTTTGCCAGGCCAGCCACTGAAAATTCATCGCGGCCTCAGTGGGCAATAGAAATGGTGCAGGTGGTGCCTGCGACCAGCGCCATGCCATCCGGCAGCGCGTCCAAACGAATACGTACCGGCACGCGCTGCGCCAGACGCACCCAGGGCACGTTGGGCTTAATATCGGGTACCAGGCCACCATCGCTGGCGACGCTCTGGTCATAAATCGCACGGCCAATACTTTCCACCTGGCCTTTTAAGCGTGCGCCGTTGCTGTACAACACAATGTTTGCCGCCGCGCCGGGTTGGATGTGACGCAATTTAGTCTCTTCGAAATAACCCATCACGTAATAAGAGTGGCTATCGACTAATGCGAACAGCGGCGTGCCGGCGCTGGCATAGTTGCCGGTGCGCAGCGTCAGGTTGCTGATCCAGCCATCGGTGGGCGCGGTGATGGTCGTTTGATCGAGGTTCCAGCGCGCCTGATTGAGACTGGCCTGCGCAGCTTTCGCTGTGGCTGCCGCCGCATTGGCAGTTAAGCGCGATGCGTCCATATCCTCCGCTGAAATCACATTGCGCGGCAGGCTCGCACGGCGATTAGCTTCATGCTGCGCCTTGGCGAGATCGGCCTGCGCTTTAGCCAGTTGCGCTTCGGCGTTCGCCTCGGCAATCTGCCATGGCACGGGATCGAGCTTGAGCAGCGTGTCGCCTTTGTGCACAAACTGATTATCTCGCACCTCAAGCGCCACAATGCGTCCTGAAACTTCGGGCGTGATATCAACCAGTTCGGCGCGCACTTTGCCGTCGCGCGTCCACGGCGATTGCATGTAGTAATTCCACATCCACCATCCCGCGAGTAAAGCCAGTGCAAAGATCACTACGGTTGAAAAGTATTTAAAAGGGTTGAATTTCATAGTGATTTATCCGAGGCTCAGTAACCACAATGCGCTCGCAACGCAAAGTACAAAGAGGGAAAGATCCATTAACGTGGGATGCCAGACATCGCCGGAGTACATCCAGCCACGCAATAGCGGGTGGATCAGCAGCCAGAAAAAGAAACCGAGCAGTACCGCTTTAAACAGCGGTGGAAAAAATAGCGAGGCGCCGAAAACCAGATCGGTTAGCGGTGCGCTGGTGGAAAAAGCGGTTAGGGACACGTGTCATCATCCTTTTTGACCGGGAATCATCTCAATAGAGTCTAGACAGCAAGCGTTTCGTCCGGGGTGGGATTTGTAATTTGCCCTGTAAACTCGCAGAATAGTGTAAAATCTGGCTTAATAGCTAGCAAGCTAATTATAAGGAGATGCAATGGATACGCCCTTGGGAACCGATCTATCTCGCTTAGTGCGCATTTGGCGCGCGTTAATCGATCAGCGTTTGAAACCGCTCGAGTTGACTCAAACACACTGGGTAACGTTACACAACATTCATCAACTTCCGCCAGAACAGTCGCAAATTCAGCTGGCAAAGGCGATTGGCATTGAGCAACCTTCGCTGGTGCGCACGCTGGATCAGCTGGAAGAGAAGGGGTTAATTACGCGCGCTACCTGTGCCAACGATCGCCGTGCTAAGCGTATCAAACTGACCAAGCAGGCTGAGCCTATCATTGAACAGGTCGAAAATGTGATTGATGCGACGCGCGATGACATTCTCTCCGGTATCAGCCTGGAGGAGATCAATCAGATGGTGACGCTGATTGCGCGACTGGAAAAAAACATTCTCGAATTTCACAACCGCGAGAAATAAAAAAACCGACGCCCAGCGTCGGTTTTTTTTATCTGCCTGCTTAACGTGGAGAAACGGTAACCTGGCTGCCGTTGGAGGCCATCACAACGCGCTGACCCACCGAGTAACGGCTGGCGGCCTGCTTCTGAACCACCATGATGGTGTTGCCATCATCCTTGCGGATCTCCAGCTCAACACCGTCAGATTTGTTGACTGCACCCTGAACGCCCTGACCGGCTACGCCACCGAGTACTGCACCGCCCGCAGTCGCCAGACTGCGTCCCGCACCGCCACCAATGGTGTTACCGAGGAATCCACCCAGTACCGCACCACCAATCGCGCCAATCACATTGTTCTCATCGCCACCCTGGATTTTTACCGGACGAACCGATACCAGCGTACCGTAAGAAACACTTTGTACTTGTTTGGCTTCGTTGGCACTGTAAACGTCCCCGGAGAGGGTGTCGTTGTTGGCACAACCTGCCAGAGTTAAGCCGGCTAATGCCACGGCTACATAACGCTTAATCATCAGAACGCTCCTTAATGCAAAATAACACCATGTTCTCATCCTGTACTGCAAAGAGTATAAGACAGAAAGCTAGTAATTGACGCTAAGTCCGAACAAAACGCGGCTGGGCGAAGCATAGACCATCTCCCCTCAACAAAAATTCAATTACATGACGAAAATATTTCTTCGCTGGAATAGATGGCGCAGTGACGCTGAAAAGCGGAATTTTATCATAGAATTAGCCTGTGTAATTTGCCAGGCTTAACCCAGATGATGTTAAGGGAGTGAACCGCGATGAAATCAGGACGCTATATCGGCGTGATGTCTGGAACCAGCCTTGATGGTGTAGACGTGGTGCTGGCAGCGATTGATGGCCAGATGGTGGCGCAGCAGGCCAGCTACTGCCATCCCATACCGCAGGACATACGGCAGCAGGTGTTGGCGATTTGCCAGGGACAAACGCTCACGCTATCGCAACTTGGGCAACTCGATACGCGTTTAGGCAAGCTGTTCGCCGACGCAGTGTTGACGCTGATGAAGCAACAATCGCTCGAGGCCAGCGACATCATGGCGATTGGTTGTCACGGGCAAACGGTATGGCATGAGCCGCAAAGCGATGCGCCGAATACCCTGCAAATTGGGGATAACAATCAGATTGTCGCCGCCACCGGGGTTACGGTGATTGGTGATTTTCGCCGTCGTGACATGGCGCTGGGTGGGCAGGGCGCGCCGCTGGTACCGGCCTTTCATCAGGCGCTGCTAATGGATAGCGTAGAGCGCCGCATGGTGCTGAATATTGGTGGCATCGCGAATCTCTCCCTGCTGATCCCCGGGCAACCGGTACGCGGCTTTGACACCGGTCCTGGCAATATGCTGCTTGATGCATGGATTTGGCGCAATAAAGGCCTGCCTTATGATAAAGATGCGGCCTGGGCGCGTAGCGGTCAGGTGGTTCCTGCACTACTGGAGTTGATGCTGAGCGATCCCTGGTTTGCACTGCCGCCGCCGAAAAGTACCGGGCGTGAATACTTCAATCTCGGTTGGATCGAACAGCAATTGCAGCGTTTTCCGGCGCTGGCTCCTCAGGACGTACAGGCCACACTCAGTGAACTCACGGCTCTGACCATTGCGCAACAGGTGCAACTTAATCACGGCTGCGACCGTTTGATGGTATGCGGCGGCGGCGGTCGGAACCCTCTGCTGATGGCGCGTCTCTCAGCACACCTGCCAGGCACTGAAGTGGGTAGCACCGACGAAGCGGGCATTCGCGGTGATGATATGGAAGCATTGGCATTTGCCTGGCTGGCGTTTCGCACGCTGAATGGTTTACCGGGAAACTTGCCGGCAGTAACCGGCGCACAACAAATGAGTGTATTGGGCGCGATTTATCCGGCCAATGCCCGACCAATACGTTAAGAGGTGAACATGAAAAAAAGGGTGATAGTGCTGACGAGCATTGCGATATTAAGCGGTTGCGGCATGCTGCATAAACCAGAGCAAACGCCGCAGCAGTTGCATTACCAGTGCGGCACGCTGCCGCTGACGGTCACGCAAGATAACGCAAAGCAGCAGGTAAGCTTTATTCTTGATGGCAAACCGCTGACGCTGACACAAACCGAAGCCGCATCCGGCGCGCGCTACAGTGATGGTACCTACGTCTTCTGGTCAAAAGGCGATAGCGCTTTTGTTGAACGTAACAACAAAATCGTGATTAATGATTGTGCATTGCAGAACGCGGATACGTCCGTTAAGTAAACGTCAGAGAATGAGAAACAGCATGAGCGACAGTGACAGCTTGCAAAATATTGCCCATCTGCGTCGTGAATACACCCGCGGTGGGCTGCGACGTAAAGATTTGCCAGAAACGCCTCTGGCGCTGTTTGAGCAGTGGTTGCAGCAGGCCTGTGCTGCACAGCTGCCCGATCCAACGGCGATGACGGTGGCTACCGTTGACAGCAGCGGTCAGCCGTATCAGCGTATTGTGTTACTCAAGCACTACGACGATAAAGGGATGGTGTTTTACACCAACCTTGGCAGCCGCAAAGCGCTACAGCTGGCTGAGAACCCGCGCATCTCGCTGCACTTCCCGTGGCACTTCCTGGAACGTCAGGTGATGGTGCTGGGTGAAGTGGAAAAACTGTCGCCGCTCGACGTGCTGAAGTACTTCAGTAGCCGCCCGCGCGATAGTCAGATTGGCGCCTGGGTGTCGAAGCAATCGAGCCGCATCTCGGCACGTGGCGTGCTGGAAGGCAAGTTTCTCGAACTCAAACAGAAATTCCAGCAGGGCGAAGTGCCGTTGCCAAGTTTCTGGGGGGGTTACCGCGTTAAATTTCATACCATGGAGTTCTGGCAGGGCGGCGAACATCGCCTGCACGATCGCTTCCTCTACCAGCGCACAGAAAATGGCTGGACGATTGACCGCTTAGCCCCGTAAAACTACGTTTTAACGCCTTTCAACGCTGGCGCAGTTGGCGTCAGCGCTTTATGCTATAGCCCTCTTTTTTTTCGTCTCCGCGCGTCGGCGGAAAGCTGTGTACCAGCCAAGGTGCAGTCTGATCAATTTGGAGTCAGTGATGACCAGCAGTAACCTGATACAACAATTGCAAGAAAGGGGCTTAGTCGCCCAGGTAACGGATGAAGAAGCGTTAGCAGAGCGACTGGCGCAAGGGCCAATTGCACTCTATTGCGGCTTCGATCCGACCGCTGATAGCTTGCATTTGGGCCATCTGGTGCCGCTGCTCTGCCTGAAGCGTTTTCAGGATGCCGGACACAAGCCGGTCGCGCTGGTGGGTGGTGCCACCGGCTTGATTGGCGATCCCAGCTTTAAAGCAGCAGAACGTAAACTCAACACCGCGGAAACCGTGGGTGAGTGGGTCGATAAAATCCGCAATCAGGTTGCGCCATTCCTGAGTTTTGATTGCGGTGATAACAGCGCCATCGCGGCTAACAACTATGACTGGTTTGGCGGCATGAATGTGCTGACCTTCCTGCGCGACATTGGCAAGCACTTCTCCGTAAATCAGATGATCAACCGTGAAGCGGTGAAACAGCGTCTGAATCGCGAAGATCAGGGTATTTCGTACACCGAGTTCTCCTACAACCTGCTGCAGGGTTATGATTTTGCCGAACTGAACAAGCGTCACGATGTGGTGCTGCAGATTGGCGGTTCCGATCAGTGGGGCAACATTACATCAGGTATCGATCTGACGCGCCGTCTGCATCAGCAGCAGGCTTGGGGGTTAACCGTACCGCTGATCACCAAATCTGACGGCACTAAGTTCGGCAAAACCGAAGGTGGCGCGGTGTGGCTGGACGCGAAGAAAACCAGTCCGTACAAGTTCTATCAATTCTGGATCAACACGGCGGATGCCGACGTTTATCGCTTCCTGAAATTCTTCACCTTCATGAGTATTGAAGAGATCAATGCGCTGGAAGAAGAAGATAAAAACAGCGGTAAAGCACCGCGTGCGCAATATGTATTGGCCGAGCAGGTGACGCGTCTGGTGCATGGCGAAAGCGGTTTGACGGCGGCGCAGCGTATTACCGAAAGCCTGTTCTCAGGCAGCCTGAGCGCAATGACCGAAGCTGACTTCGAGCAGCTGGCGCAGGACGGTATGCCAACCATTACGCTGAATGCGGAAGACGATCTGCAGCAGGCGCTGGTGGCAGCAGAGTTGGTACCATCACGCGGTCAGGCACGCACCATGATCGGTGCTAACGCGGTATCACTTAACGGTGAAAAGCAGTCAGATGCTGAGTACCGCTTCAGCGATAGCGATAAACTGTTTGGACGCTTCACGCTGTTGCGTCGCGGTAAAAAACATTACTGCCTGATTAACTGGCAGTAAGCGTTGAGGGCCGGCAACCGGCCCTTTTTTCATGGCAAGGCAGTACAGGGCAATAATGAAAAATATCCTCGCAATTCAATCTCACGTTGTTTACGGACACGCCGGCAACAGCGCCGCCGAATTCCCGATGCGCCGCATGGGCGCAAACGTTTGGCCGCTGAATACCGTGCAATTTTCTAATCACACGCAGTACGGTCACTGGACCGGCACCGTGATGCCTGCTACGCATTTGACGGATATCGTCAAAGGTATCGCTGCTGTCGATCGTTTAAAAACCTGTGATGCGGTGCTGAGTGGCTATTTAGGCTCGGCCGAGCAGGGCGAACAGATTCTGGAGATCGTGCGTCTGGTCAAAGAGGCGAATCCGAAGGCATGGTTCTTCTGCGATCCGGTGATGGGTCATCCGGAAAAAGGCTGTATCGTGGCACCGGGCGTGGCGGAATTCCATTGCAAAATGGCCTTGCCTGCGAGCGATATTATCGCGCCAAATCTGCTCGAGCTGGAAATGCTCAGTGGACATGAAGTATCCAATATTGAGCAGGCGGTGGTTGCCGCGCGCGAATTAATCGCGGTGGGCCCGAAAGTGGTATTGGTTAAGCATCTGGCGCGCGCCGGACGCCGTAGTGACCGTTTTGAAATGCTGCTGGTCACCGCCGATGAGTGCTGGCACATCAGTCGTCCGCTGGTGGACTTTGGCGTGCGTCAGCCGGTGGGCGTGGGCGATCTTACCAGCGGTCTGCTGCTGGTCGATCTGCTGCACGGTAAGTCGCTGCAGGATGCACTTGAGCACATCACCGCTGCGGTATATGAAGTGATGCTGAAAACCCACGAAATGGGCGAGTATGAATTGCAGCTAGTGGCGGCGCAGGACGCAATTGCTAAGCCGACCCAGCATTTCTCAGCCGAAAAGCTTTAAGCGCACACATTGTCGCGGCGCAGTTCATTGCGCGATAAATCGCGCCGCTACAGAATGTGCGGTGATTTAATGCCGCTCAGTTAGGCGTGAATCGGGCACCATGCATGGCGACCTTGGGTGGATATCGCCGGGTTTTCGTAGGGTGCGCATTCATGCGCACCCTGGCATCAATGTTTAAACCAAACCTTCTGCTTTCATCGCCGCTTGCACCGCAGGGCGCTCCGCCACGCGGCTAAACCAGGTTTCCAGCGCATCCAGTCCACTCAGATTCAACTTGATAGCTTTAGCCCAGCGGGTCACCACGAACAGATAGACATCCGCGACGGTGAAGCGCAGCCCCAACAGCCACTGCTTATCCTGCAGCGCCTGATTCACCGCCTGATACTTTTTCTCCAGCTGTGCACGCACAATGTTTTTGTACTCTTCTGGCGTATCCGAGCGAAACAGCGGGCTGAAACTCTTGTGCAATTCGCTACTCACAAAGCTAAGCCACTCCAGGGTGTGGTAGCGCGTCAGGCTGCCCGTCGGCGCCAACAGATTGCGATCCGGTTTGAGGTCCGCCAGATATTGCACAATAGCCACACCTTCCGTCAGTATGCTGCCATCATCTAACTGCAGTGCCGGCACTTGTCCTTTCGGGTTTATTTGCCAGTAATCGTCTCCCTGCTCGGTAACTTTCTTCTGCAGATCGACATTGACCTGCGTAAAGTCCAAATCGCATTCAAGCGCGACGATATGCGGTGAAAGTGAACAGGCTCCGGGCTTGCAATAGAGTTTCATCGAGGCTTCTCCTGAAGTGATGTTGCGATCGAGGTAGCATAAGTCTGCCCGCTATTTTTACCAATGATCGCGTTCAGGATTTGCGGTTATCCTTCAGCTTTTATTCAGCAAAGCAGGGCAGTAACGGCAGTTTTTCGAGCGCAAAATCCCAAAAATGCCGGACTTTGGGCGTCATATTTTTAACACGTTGTGTCACCAACTGTACCGGCAACGGTGCGGGTTCCCACTCAGGCAGTAAATGCAAAAGCTTACCATCATGGATATCGTCAATAACCTGATACGACAATAAACGACCGATACCCTGGCCGCTACGCAGGGCTTCCAGTTGGCTCTCCACATCATTTACACGTAGACGCGGCGCAATACGCACCCGCAAATCCTGGGCGAAACGCCATTCACGCGTATGACGCAGGCTCGTCACGATGGCATGTTGCGCGAGCTCAGCGGGATGCGTTGGCGTTCCAGCTCGTGTTAGGTATTCAGGACTAGCAACCAGCGTTGAACTTACGCTGCCAACCTGACGCGCCACCATCGAGGAGTCTTGCAGCTCGCCGATTCGCAGGGCGATATCCAGAGCGTTTTCGATCAGATCCTGATAACTGTCGCTCAGCACCACTTCTATCTGCATTTCCGCATGCCGCTGCAAGAAGGCGTTGACTAAGGGCATAACGTGCCGGCGGCCGAACTGCACCGGCGCCGTTACCCGCAGCAGGCCGTGCAGGCCACTATGATGAGCGCTGTCCACGGCACGCTGATAGTCACTCAGCAAACGTTGTGCCTGTTCAAACAGCTGCCAGCCGGCTTCCGTTGGTGCCAACTGGCGCGTGGTGCGCTCAATTAAGGTCGTTGCAAGACGCGCTTCGAGCGTATTCAGCGTACGGGTAATAACCGGTGGCGATCGCTGTAATAGACGCGCGGCACCCGCCAGGCTGCCTTGCTGAATGACAGCAACAAATACCTCTAGCTCATCAAACCTGTCCATGATTGTTCCCGTCTGCTAACCGTGAGCTGTCATGATGAAGTTAAGTGAGTGAAAAGCGAAGCGTTGACGGCAGAAAACGTTAAAGGAAAGGGGATGCGAACAATGGGAAGATGAGAGAGTGGGCGAAAAAAAGCCGGGACATGCCCGGCTTTGATTTTACTGATTCGCGCTAGCGCGTTTCAGTTCAGTTTGTTCATCATCCTGTGTCATGCGATTAAGCAGCGGCGCAGTGATCAACATCAGAAGAGCGATTGCGCCGGTGGCGATACCAATCTGCTGGAATACCTGGCTGTAAACGGCCAGCGAAGCGTGCGGATCGGTTACATTTTCGGGTACTGCCATCAGATTAGCGACTTTACCGGCAATCATCGCGGCACCGGCGGTGGTCAGGAACCATGAACCCATGATAAAGCCCATCAGACGCTGAGGGACCAGCTGCGCCACCATCGCCAGGCCCAGGCCGGAAATCATCAGCTCGCCAATACTCTGCAGGGCGTAGCTAATAATCAACCAGTTAACAGAGACGATCCCGGCGTCATTGGCAAATTTGGCACCAAACGGCAGCACCAGGAAAGCACCTGAACACAGCACCATACCGATGGCAAATTTGTGCGGCATCGGCATTTTGTCACCCAGCTTGTTATACACCGCGGCCAGAATCGGACTCGCCAGCATAATCCAGAACGGGTTCAGCGCCTGGAACTGTTCTGGCTCAAAAGTGATACCAAGAATCGCGTGTTCAACGTTGCGGATAGCAAAGAAGTTGAGCGAGGTTGGCATCTGCATATAGAGCACGAAGAACACAATCGCTTCAACCATCAGCAGGAAGGCGACAATCATCTTACGACGTGCAGCGCCCTTGAGAGCAAAGGCTTCTTTAGCGAAGATCACTACGATACCCGCGGCAATTACGCCCAGCGTCATGCGTGCGATGCTCTGGTGATGCAGCAGCCAGGCCGCCAGCGCAACCAACGCCACTACGCCGACCAGCGTCATCAGTAATTTACCCATCTGCAAGGGAGCAAAATCAGGCTTGGAGCCGTAATTCTTCACCAGACGCTGGCAGAATAGGAAGTTCAGCAGAGTGATGACCAGACCCACCACGGAGAGCGAGAACGCCGCGCCCCAGCCATATTTTGCCGCCAGCCACGGTGTCAGCATCATGGAGAACAGCGAACCAATGTTGATCGACATGTAGAACATGGTGAAAGCACCGTCGAGGCGCGCATCATCTTTCTCATAGCAGGTCGAAAGCAGGGAGGAGGGGTTCGCTTTGAACAAGCCGCTACCGACGGCGATGGTCGCCATGCCGATATAGACCATTGAGGTGTCATGGCCGGAGAAAGCGATCAGTGCGTAGCCCAGCGCCAGTACAATAACGCCCAGCACGATCACACGTTTGGTGCCCAGCACTTTATCACCGAGCCAGCCGCCAATGGCGACTAAACCGTAAACCAGCGCGCTAAACGAGGTAAACAGCGTAATGGAGTCCGCTTCGGACATCCCCAGCTGCTTCACCAGGTAAACCGCCATAATGGCCTGTAGGCCGTAGTAGCCAAAACGTTCCCATAGCTCGATGGAGAAGATCAGATAAAACGCTTTGGGTTGCTTAAAAGCGTTGAGGCTTGGCGCCCCTTCAGTGTGTTTGTTTGCAGTTGACACATGTACCTCAGTTTATACATAGCCTGTTTTGCGACAGGAATTAAGTCTGCGTCGGGCTGGGTAATCCCGCGCAACATTGTTATTAGAAAGGAAAAACGGCGACTAATTTGGCTGAATCAGTCCATCAGGGCAAGCATTTTCTGCACGCTGAAATACTTGCAATAGGTAGGGTTAATGCCGTTATACGAAGTTGTAAATCAGTGTTAAATCTTGCTGTGCCGTATTATATCAGGAGAAAGATGCTAAATGGAGATCTGGAAGCGCTTTTTCCTGATATAAACTGCTTCTGCGCTGTTTTTTGGAATATAACGCTAAAGTACGTAATTTATACCAATTATTTTATTGTCTATGCTCACAATGTAAGCACAATAGATTGATTGATGAGCATATTAAGCAGTCAAAAGATTCCAGAACGCTAATTAATTGATCCTGCGCACAAAACCACGAATTAATTAAATCGGCAAAAGAAGTAAACGTTTGCGCCGCTGGCGATTGTCGAATATTTCCTCACCTTAAGGCGGTTTATACCGCATAAAGATGCTGCTTTAAACGCAATGCGTGGAAACGAAAGGCAGAAAATGAAACCGGTTTTGCTATTTAGACAGCGTGGCAACTTTGCTGTAACCTCCTTTTTTCCCTGAAAGGACGTAATCATGACGCAGTCGATTCGTGTCGCCCTGATTGGCGATTACCGTGCAAATGCCGTAGCACATCAGGCTATTCCTCCCGCTATACAACTTGCCGCACAAGCCCTTTCCCTGAACGTCAACGCAAACTGGATTGCCACGCCTGAACTCGAGCAGCATAACCTCGCCGACTACCATGCGATTTGGCTGGTGCCGGGAAGTCCTTATCTTAATGATGAAGGCGTGTTTGCCGCACTGCGTTGGGTGCGTGAAAGCGGAAAGCCTTTTCTGGGATCTTGCGGGGGCTTCCAGTATGCCATCGTGGAGTACGCGCGTAATGTGCTGGGCTGGGCAGATGCCTCGCATGCCGAAACCGATCCTGCTGGCCGCTGGGTGATTGCGCCGCTGGCCTGTTCGCTGGTGGAACAGCGCGGTACCGTTAGCTTCCAGCCAGACTCGCGCATTGCGCGTGCTTATGGCGCCCTGCAGAGTGATGAAGGCTATCACTGCAACTTTGGCGTTAATGCGGAATTCAGTGATGCACTGGCGACACAAAATCTACGGGTGACTTCCTGGGATCTTGAAGGCGACGTGCGCGGCATTGAGTTAACCGATCACCCATTCTTCGTCGCCACGTTATTCCAGTCTGAGCGGGCGGCGCTACAAAATCGGTTATCACCGCTGGTGGTCGCCTGGCTGCAGGCCGCCGCAGGCTAAACCTGCACCTGACGACAATCGCGTAAAGCAGTCGGTCGCCATTCATGGCGACCGTTATTACAATAGCTGTAACAACGGTTTACGATCCCGGCCCGATTGATGATAGTAGTGGATCGCCTCGCGCCATTGTGCCAGCGGGAAAATCTCTACCTCACCGCAATCACTGACACGTAACAGCGGCCAAAGCGCCTAAAACCGCCGCCGTGGGCAGCGCTTGCCAAATCGATTGCCCGATGTCCCCGCCGACCGCATCAAACACGATATCGCAGTGCCGCGCGGCGATGGCGATGTCTGCACGCTGGGTTTCGAGCAAGGAAGCAATGCCTAACGCTTGCAACCAGCGCACGATTTTGCGTGGCTATCGGCAGCGTGTCACAGGTCGGTTTTGGCGTCGAACTCACACAAATCTTCGATCAGGCAGGATCCGCAGCGCGGTTTACGCGCCACGCAGGTATAGCGGCCATGCAAAATTAGCCAGTGATGACAATCAACCTTAAACGCGGCTGGTACCACTTTGAGCAGCTTATCTTCCACTTCCTCGACATTCTTGCCGGGGGCAAAACGGGTGCGATTGCTGACGCGGAAAATATGGGTGTCAACGGCAATGGTCGGCCAGCCGAACGCGGTATTAAGCACCACGTTGGCGGTTTTGCGGCCCACGCCCGGCAACGCTTCCAGCGCCGCGCGATCTTCCGGCACTTCGCCAGCGTGTTGCTCCAGCAAAATGCGGCAGGTCTTGATGACGTTTTCGGCTTTGCTATTAAACAGGCCGATGGTTTTGATGTATTCCTTCACGCCATCGACGCCCAACGTCAATATGGCCGCCGGCGTGTTCGCCACCGGATAGAGCTTAGCGGTGGCTTTATTGACGCTCACGTCTGTCGCCTGTGCGGAAAGCAGTACCGCGATCAGCAATTCAAACGGCGAGCTGAAGTTCAGTTCGGTGGTTGGATGCGGATTCTCATCGCGCAGGCGCGTCAAAATCTGGTGACGTTTCTCTTTATTCACACCACTTTCCCGGCTGCGCCCTGCGGCTCTACGTCTGGTGCTGCGGCGCGAAGGGCCGCGCGCTGTTTCATCTTCTGATCGATCAGGTATTTACCCGCCAACAACATGCCAAGGCCGATAAAGGCGCCCGGCGGCAGCATCGCCAGCAGCATCGGTGAATCAAAATGCACGACTTCAATGCGCAGCGCTTTGGCCCACGGGCCTAGCAGCTGATCCGCTCCGTTAAACAGCGTGCCGCTGCCAATCAGTTCGCGAATCGACCCCAGCGTCACCATCGCGCAGGTGGCGCCCATGCCGATGGCAAAGCCATCCAGCGCGGACAATGGAATGCTGCTTTTTGACGCAACCGCTTCGGCGCGGCCCACCACGATGCAGTTGGTGACGATGAGCGGGATGAAGATGCCGAGCGACTGATACAAACCGTATGCATAGGCATTGATCAGCATCTGCACGCAGCTCACCACTGACGCAATGATCATGACATAAATAGGAATACGGATTTCCGCAGGCACCCAGCGGCGCGAGGCTGAAATTGCGCTGTTGGTGATGGTCAGCACCAGCGTAGTTGCTAAACCCAGGCCTAAGGCGTTTGTGGCGGTGGAGGTGACCGCCAGCAGCGGACACAGGCCGAGCAGCTGGACCAGCGCAGAGTTATTTTTCCACAGTCCGCCGACCAGTAAATTTTTGGCTTCACTCATTTGCATCTCCACATTCAGGCAACGAAGCGAGCTTCGCTGGCAGTGTTTCAATTAGCAGCGCGGTGCGCTTAGTGGCATTCACCACGGCGCGAGGCGTAATGGTTGCGCCGGTAAATTGGTCGAATTCACCGCCGTCTTTTTTCACCGCAAAACTTTTATCATCTGCACCGTGGATCACTTTGCCGTTAAAGCTGTTGATCCAGTCGGAAATACGCAGTTCGATTTTATCGCCGAGCCCCGGCGTTTCATGATGCTCAACAACGCGCACGCCCAGCACTTTGCCATGGAAATCGGCACCAACTAACATCTGAATCGCCCCAGAATAGCCATCTGGCGCGGTGGTCTCAAGCGCCGCCGCCACCGGTTGGTCGCCTTTACGCGCGAGATAGAGATGGTGCGGCTTATCATTACCGAGCGCCACGGCATCAGTCACCAGAAAACACTCTTGCTGGATATGATTGTCGTACAGATCGGTCGGCACCACCTGATCTAACAGATTTTTTTGTTGCAGTGCAGTTTGATGTTCTACCGTGGGTTTCGTGACATAGTTAACCACCGCCGTCACGCCGGTGGTAATCACAGCAAAAGCTGCCAGCGTCACCGCATTTTTACGAATAGCCTCGATCATCTTCAATCCTTGCGATGGCCGTAAACGCGCGGCTGGGTGTAGTAATCAATCAGCGGCCCACAAATGTTAGCCAGCAATACTGCGAAAGCGACGCCGTCCGGATAGCCGCCAAAGCTACGAATCAACCACACCAGCAGGCCAATCAGCGCGCCGTAAACCAGGCGTCCGCGATTAGTGGTCGATGCCGTTACCGGATCGGTAGCAATAAAGAACGCACCCAGCATGGTGGCGCCGGAGAACAGGTGAATCAGCGGTGAATTCAGCGATTCCGGCGCGAACAGCCAGCCGAGCGTGGCGCAGAACGCCAGCGAAACCAGGAAACTTACCGGGATATGCCAGCGAATGGCATTTTTTGCCAGCAGCAATACGCCACCCAATAAATAACCGAGATTAATCCACTGCCAGCCCAGGCCGGCTAACACGCCGGTATAGATTGGCTCGGCCAGCAGCTGTTCGGCGCTGTGTCCGGCACGCAGACCGGTTTTGAACGTATCCAGCGGTGTCGCCTGGCTAACCCCATCAGCGCCGAGCTGAAGCTGCTGCATGGTCTCACCGGCCAGCGTGTGGTGGGTGAAGATCATGCTGAGCGAATCCATCAGACCGGGCTTGATGGCCTGTAAGCTATCAGGCGGCAGCCAGCTGGTCATCTGCACCGGGAAGGAGATCAGCAGCACCACGTAACCAACCATGGCTGGGTTGAACGGGTTTTGCCCCAAGCCGCCGTACAGCTGTTTGGCGATAACGATGGCGAAAATCGTGCCTAACACCACCAACCACCACGGCGCGAGCGGCGGCAGGCTGATACCCAACAGCAGCGCGGTAAGCAGAGCAGAGTTATCAGACAGGGTTGGCACCACCGGAGCTTTGCGCAGGCGCAGAATCGCCCCTTCGGTTGCCCATGCGGTGGCGATGGCCAGCAAAACCTGAATCAGGAATCCAATGCCAAAGAAATACCACTGTGCAGCCATGCCCGGCAGCGCGGCGAGTACCACCAACAGCATGATATTGCCGGTGCTGCGGCGGTTGTGGGTATAAGGAGAACTTGCAATACGAAAAGCCATTTATTCCTCAGTCGTCGAAGGCTGCTGCTGCGCTTTACGCGCTTTGGCACGGGCGACCGCAGCGGCAATCGCCGCTTTGCGTGGGTCGGCGGGGTCAGGAGAGGCAGCAGCCTCCACTTCAGGCGGTGTTGATACTTCTGACGGCTGCGCGGCAGAAGCCGCCGCCTTTTTGGCTTTAGCGCGGGCAATCGCCGCTTCAACTGCGGCTTTGCGTGGATCGACTTCGGGTTCAGCCGCCGGTGCGACTTCGGCCGGTTGCGCAGCGGCGGCCTTTTTAGCCTTAGCGCGGGCAATCGCCGCTTCAACCGCGGCTTTGCGCGGATCGACTTCCGGTTCAGCCGCCGGTGTGGCTTCGGCCGGTTGCGCGGCGGCGGCCTTTTTAGCCTTAGCGCGGGCAATCGCCGCTTCAACTGCGGCTTTACGCGGATCGACTTCTGCCTCCTCGGCCGGCGCTATCTCAGCTGGTTGCGCTCCGGCTTTTTTGGCTTTAGCGCGCGCAATCGCCGCTTCAACCGCAGCTTTGCGCGGATCAACAGATTGTCGGCTCAGCGCCTGAGTTTCGGCTTGTTTCTCGGCCTGCTGGGCTAAGGCCTGAGCATGACGCGCTTCGCGTTCGGCAGCATCTTGTTCCGGCGTTTTTTCCTGACGTGCTTTAATGCGTGCCACGGCAGCATCGCGTTCACCCTGATCGCTACTCGCCACGCGCTGTTTAGCCTGCTCATGGCGGGCTTCACGCGCCTGTTTTTCGCGTTCTAAACGCATCTGCCGCGCTTCAAAACGGGCCTTCGCTTCGGCGGTGCGCTGCGCCTCGAGGTCGATAGCGCGCAGTTCAGCCTTCTCCTGGCGATAATATTGCACCAGCGGAATGTTACTTGGGCAAACATAGGCGCAGGCGCCACACTCAATGCAGTCATCGATATGGTGCGCGCGGGCTTTGTCGTGATCGCCGCCCTGGCTATACCAAAACAGCTGCTGAGGCAGCAGCTTGGCCGGGCAGGCATCGGCGCAGGCACTGCAGCGAATGCAGGATTGTTCTTCCTGATCGTTGCCCATTTCGCTGGCGGAAGGGGCCAGAATGCAGTTGGAGATCTTCACCAGCGGCACATCCAGCGATGGCAGAGTAAAGCCCATCAGCGGACCGCCCATGACCACCATCTGACGTGATCCTGGCGTAAAGCCTGCGTGCTGCAGCAGGTGGCTAACCGGCGTACCAAGCCGTCCCCACACATTGCGCGGGCGTGCCAGCGCTTCACCGGTCAGCGTTACCACGCGTTCGGTAATCGGTTCACCGTCAACGATGGCGCGCTTCACCGCCCACGCGGTGCCCACGTTCTGCATCAGTACACCGATATCGGTGGATCGTCCGCCGTGCGGGACTTCGAGTCCGGTCAGAATTTGCGTGAGCTGTTTGGCGCCGCCGGACGGATATTTGGTGGGGATGACGCGAATTTGCAGTTCACGATCGCCGCCTAAGGCCTTTTTCAGCGCGGCAATCGCCTCCGGTTTATTATCTTCTATGCCGATCAACACCCGCTCAGCCTGCAGTACCCAGGCGAGAATGCGACAACCTTCCAGCACTTCTGCGGCGCAATCCTGCATTAAGCGATCGTCGGCGGTAATATACGGCTCGCACTCTGCAGCATTGATGATCAGCGTTTTGACGCCGCGCAGGCCGCCGCGCAGTTTGGTGGCGGTGGGGAAGCCCGCACCGCCCAGACCAGCAATACCGGCATCGTGGATACGCTTAACGACGTCTTCACGTGAGAGCGCGCGATAATCGGGCTGCGGATCGAGCGTGGTCCAGCGGTCTTCGCCATCGGCGCGCAGGAAAATGCACAGCTCCGATAAACCGGAAGGATGCGCCGTCATATGTGGTGCAATGGCTTCGATGGTGCCGGAGGTCGGCGCGTGCACCGGCAACATGCGTCCGCCGCCAAACGTCAGCGGCTGCCCGCGCAGCACCTTGTCACCGGGTGTGACACAAATTTCGCCTTCATGGCCAATATGCTGTTTCAACGGAATAATAAAGCGTTCAGGCAGCGGTAGCTGGCTGAGCGGCGTACCGTTTGACTGGGTTTTCATTTCCGGCGGATGGATGCCGCCCTGAAAATCCCACAGTTTCTCTTTGCGGAACAGGTTGAACAAATTAAGCATGGGTTTCTACCGGGATCACCCGTACAGGAATGGTGTCGAGATTCCACTTCCAGTTGGCCGTGGTGGTGGCAACCGGGCGCATCTCAATACAGTCGGTTGGGCAAGGCGCAACGCAGAGGTCGCAGCCGGTGCAGACGTCGCTCAGCACCGTATGCATAGCGCGCGTGGCGCCTACAATGGCATCAACCGGGCAAGCCTGAATACATTTGGTGCAGCCAATGCAGTTCGCTTCATCGATCCACGCCACGGTACGGATCGGCTCCAGCACCTCGGCACCGCCGTCCAGCGGTTGTGGTTCAACGTTGAGCAGCGATGCCAGCTTGAGCATGGTTTGCTCGCCACCGGGCGCACATTTATTGATTGCCTCGCCGTTATTACCCACCGCATCCGCGTACGGGCGGCAGCCGGGATAGCCGCACTGACCACACTGGCTCTGCGGCAGAATGGCATCAATCTGCTCAACAATTGGATCTTCTTCCACCTCGAAGCGACGCGAGGCGTAACCGAGCAGGGCGCCAAACACCAGGCTCAGCGCCGCGAGTACCGCAATAGCAATCCAAATCGCGGTCATTAGAATTTCACCAGCCCGGTGAAGCCCATGAAGGCCAGCGCCATCAAACCTGCGGTGATCAGCGCGATCGAATTGCCTTTGAATGGTGCAGGGACGTTAGCCAGCACTAAACGTTCGCGCATGCCGGCGAATAACACCATCACCAGCGAGAAGCCGAGTGAAGCACTGAAGCCATACAGCGCGGCCTGCAGGAAAGTGTGGTTCAGGTTGACGCTCAGCAGCGGCACACCCAGCACCGCACAGTTGGTGGTGATCAGCGGCAGGAAGATGCCCAGTAAACGATAGAGCGACGGACTGGTTTTACGCACCACCATTTCGGTGAACTGCACCACCACCGCGATGACCAGGATGTAGGCCATGGTACGCAGATAAACCAGATCGAGCGGTACCAGGATCAGATGATTCACCAGCCAGGCGCAGATCGCCGCCAGCGTGATCACGAAAGTGGTGGCAAGTCCCATGCCAATGGCCGTTTCCAGTTTTTTTGACACGCCCATAAATGGGCAAAGGCCGAGGAATTTGACCAACACGAAGTTGTTCACCAGCACGGTGCCAATAAAGAGAAGTAAATAATCGGTCATTTTTTAACCTGGGAAGCCGAAAGGCGTCTATTATCCGGAATTGAGAGGTGCATCTCAACCTTCACGCCGCTTGTGTGGTCGTTGAGAGCACTCAGAATTAAATTGCTGACGAAACTGGCGTCATTCGGGCTGGATAAACGTCTGTTTTACGCGTTGCGAGCGTTTGAAATAGGGCACAAACACTGCCGCAGCCAGCAGCGACAACAGCAATGTCTGAATCGCTTTACTGTCCGCAACCGGAGTAAACGCGAAGGTTTTTAGCGCCAGCAGCACGGTCATCAGCAACCACAGGATGTAATGGCGGGGTAATCGTTGCGAACGTTTACAGAAAATCCAGCACACCCAAATGCTGTAAAGCCAGACGACAGCAGCGGTGAGCAACGAAATGGACCATTGCGTCAGCAGCGTGCCGCCGTGTGAAAACAGCGTAGTACGCAATTCGGTATTAAATAGCGGGCTCAAATACATCGCCACGACAAGCGCACTGGTGAGCATGGTCATAATCAGCCACGCCAGCGGCAGCAGCAGCCAGCCAGCAATACGTGGCGGATTCACTTGTTTGATCATCTCAAAGATCCTGTTTGCGAAAAGAGGGCGATGCAGAGCGTATCATGTCCAAACGGGACACGCCCGACCTGGACAACGCAAAAGCGCAGATAAAGAGAGGGGGAATCAATTAAATCACGTAGCGCCATACAGTTTTAGGCACGCGTCCAAGATCGTACAAACGACCGCCTGAAACCAATTCGGCACGTCGATGGTCAGCCGCACGATACATATTGATGATCTCATTATCATCAGTCAGCGAATAATTGAGATGGTCATAGAGCTTTTCCAGACTATCGAGATTATTCACCTTACGGAATTTCAGCAGGTAATCTAATGCAGTCATGATTGCCATTTAAAAATAAAGTACTCGGAAGTGCCCAAGTATAGGGAGCGGGCGGCCAGAGTCCATACGCTGCTTATAAAAAAATACAAAATTCAGACAACATGCGCTAATTCGCTCATGAAAGGACACTTTTGTGACCTTTTAACTTTTTTAACGCGCATTTATTGCGCGATATCAGGCAAATTAAAACGCGCGATACCCGGGGTTGTGAGAAAAACTCACCATAATTGGCCTGTTAATCAAGGCCGCTATTTGTGCGTCTCTATAATAGTATTTTCCTCTAATGTCGCCGGGTAATTCGTTATTTATTCCGAGCAGGTTGGCAAAATCATGAACACGCAATGAAACTGTCATTCACAATCTGTGCGAATAATCACAAATCTCATAATTCCTCGCGGGTTCTGCCCACAACCATTCTTTACGTATTCGCTGTAATCGTTTCCAGTACTTTGCTGCATAACCGATTCTGTTTATTACATTTATTTAACGACTGAAGCGTTGAGCACCAGTCGTTTTGTCCATAACGATTAGACTTTATAAGTTATACCCATTCGCGTAACTCCTTTAATTCACTCTGATTTGTGAGGTATGTCGCGCTTGTTTACGCGCTTTTAGGCCAGGCTTAATTCGCGTTTTGTACCCCTACAGCACACTCCCTTCAGAGGAATGAAATTATGTGGAAACGTTTACTCTTAACCGCCATGGTGAGCTCGGCACTGAGTACGTCGGTGCTTGCCGCTGATATGACGGTGGGCTTCTCACAGGTTGGCTCGGAATCTGGCTGGCGTTCAGCGGAAACCAACGTGGCGAAAAGTGAAGCGCAGAAGCGCGGTATCACCTTGAAAATCGCTGATGGTCAGCAGAAGCAGGAGAACCAGATCAAAGCGGTACGCTCCTTCATTGCACAGGGTGTCGATGCCATCTTCATTGCGCCCGTGGTGCAAACGGGATGGGAACCGGTGCTCGAAGAAGCGAAAGACGCCAAGATCCCGGTGTTCCTGTTAGACCGCGCTATCGTGGTGAAAGACAAGTCCCTCTACATGGCGGTGGTCACCGCGGACAACGTGCTGGAAGGCAAGTTGATTGGCGACTGGCTGGTGAAAACCGTTGCTGACAAAAAATGTAATGTCGTTGAGCTGCAAGGCACGGTTGGCGCCAGCGTGGCGATTGACCGTAAGAAAGGCTTTGCCGAAGCCATCGCCGGCCACAACAACATCAAAGTGATTCGCTCGCAGTCGGGAGACTTTACCCGCAGTAAGGGTAAAGAGGTGATGGAGAGTTTTATTAAGGCGGAAAACAACGGCAAAAATATTTGCATGGTTTACGCACATAACGATGACATGGCCATCGGCGCCATTCAGGCAATTAAAGAAGCGGGCCTGAAGCCAGGCAAAGATATCCTTACCGGCTCGATTGATGGCGTACCGGATATCTATAAAGCGATGTTGGCTGGTGAAGCCAATGCCAACGTGGAGTTAACGCCAAACATGGCGGGGCCGGCCTTTGACGCCCTGGAGAAATTCAAGAAAGACGGCACGCTGCCGCCAAAAATCATCAAAACCGAATCGAAACTGTATCTGCCCGACTCCGCGCAGGCGCAGCTCGATACCAAAAAAGGCATGGGTTACTGATCCCCGCAACCGCCCTGCGGGGCGGTTTTTGATGACGTAAGGCGAGGTAGAACCTGATGAGCACCTCCGATGAAACCGCACTGCTGACCATCAGCGGCGTCAGCAAAGGTTTTCCCGGCGTGAAAGCGCTGGATAATGTTTCGTTCAGCATTCGCAAAGGCGAGATCATGGCATTGCTGGGCGAAAACGGCGCGGGCAAATCCACGCTGATCAAAGTGCTGACCGGCGTCTATACGCGTGATGCCGGCACAGTCACGCTCAATGGCAAGGCGATTACGCCACACAATACCGCCGATGCGCAGGAAATGGGCATCGGCACCGTTTACCAGGAAGTGAATCTGCTGCCGAACATGTCGGTGGCGGATAATTTATATATTGGCCGTGAACCGCGCCGTTTTGGCATGATCGACCGTAAACGCATGGTACGTGATGCGGATACGTTAATGCGCAATTACGGTTTTGCGCTCGATGTGACGCGCCCACTCGGCCACTACTCGGTAGCGATGCAGCAAATCATTGCGATTTGTCGCGCGGTGGATCTCTCTGCGCAGGTACTGATTCTGGATGAGCCAACCGCCAGCCTTGACGCCAGCGAAGTTGAAATGCTGTTTACCCTGATGGCGCAGCTTAAAGCCAAAGGGATGAGCCTGATTTTTGTCACCCATTTTCTCGACCAGGTTTACCGCATAACCGATCGCATCACCGTGCTGCGCAACGGGCAGTTTATTGCCACCCGGGATACCGCCACGCTGCCGCAGATTGAACTGATCAAACTGATGCTGGGCCGCGAGCTGCTGGAAACCGCCTTACAGCGTCAGGGCAGTACGCTGCGCAGCAACCAGCCAATCGTTTCGTTTGAAGATTATGGCAAGAAGGGCACCATCGAACCGTTCAATTTACAGGTGCGGCCCGGCGAAGTGGTGGGTTTGGCCGGTTTGCTGGGTTCAGGTCGTACCGAAACGGCGGAAGTACTGTTTGGCATTCGCCGTGCCGATCGCGGCACCGCGACCATTAAAGGCAAGGTGCAAAACATTCGCACACCGGCGAAAGCATCACGCCTCGGCATGGGCTTCTGCCCGGAAGATCGTAAAACTGACGGCATTATCGGCGCTGCCTCGGTACGCGAAAACATCATTCTGGCGCTGCAGGCGCAGCGCGGCTGGCTACGGCCAATCAAACGCCGTGAGCAGCAGGAGATTGCTGAACGCTTTATTAAAAGTCTGGGTATTCGCACGCCGCATGCCGATCAGCCGGTTGAGCTGCTGTCCGGCGGCAATCAGCAGAAAGTGCTGCTGTCGCGCTGGCTGGTAACCAAACCCCAATTCCTGATCCTCGACGAGCCGACGCGCGGCATTGATGTGGGCGCGCACGCTGAGATCATTCGCTTAATTGAGACCTTATGCGCCGACGGACTGGCGCTACTGGTTATCTCCTCTGAACTCGAAGAGCTGGTGGGCTATGCCGATCGCGTATTGATCATGCGTGATTTGAAGCAGGTGGCTGAAATCCCGCTAGAGCAGCTGTCGGTGGCATCCATCGTCAATGCCATCGCCGATGGAGGAGCACAACATGCTTGAATCCCCTATGACACATGAAAAACCCGTACGGCGTAAGCCGAAGCTGCCGCCTGGGATGCCGCAGATTATTGCGTTAATTCTGGTGCTGCTGGTGGATAGCCTGGTGGCGAATAACTTTTTTGCCATCCATATACAGGACGGGCGCCTGTTCGGTAGTCCGATTGATATCCTCAATCGTGCTGCGCCGGTTGCGCTGTTGGCCATTGGCATGACGCTGGTGATTGCCACCGGCGGCATCGATTTGTCCGTGGGTGCGGTGATGGCGATAGCCGGGGCCACGGCGGCGACCTTAACCGTCGCGGGACACAGTCTGCCCTTTATTATTCTGGCCACGCTCGGCACGGGTCTGGCGTGTGGTTTGTGGAATGGCGTACTGGTGGCGCTCCTCAAAATTCAGCCGTTTGTTGCCACGCTGATTTTGATGGTGGCGGGGCGCGGTGTGGCGCAGCTGATTACCCAAGGTCAAATTGTCACCTTTAATAGCGATAGCCTGGCGTGGTTCGGCAGCGGTTCGCTGTGGCTACTGCCGGTGCCGGTGTGGATTACGCTGCTGGTGGCGTTGCTGGTATGGCTGCTGACGCGCAAAACCGCACTTGGGCTGTTTATCGAAGCGGTGGGCATCAATCTGCGCGCGGCACGTAATGCGGGCGTCAATGGCTGGCTGGTGGTGATGTCAACCTATGTTATCAGCGGCGTGTGTGCGGCAGTTGCGGGGATGATTGTCGCGGCGGATATTCGCGGTGCCGATGCTAATAACGCCGGTTTGTGGCTGGAGCTGGATGCGATTCTGGCGGTGGTAATTGGCGGCGCCTCGCTGATGGGTGGACGGTTTAATCTGGTGCTGTCGCTGATTGGTGCGCTGATTATTCAATCAATGAACACCGGCATTCTACTGTCCGGCTTCCAGCCTGAACTCAATCAGGTGGTGAAAGCGGTGGTGGTGATGTGCGTGCTGTTGCTGCAGTCGCCTCGCTTTATTGCCATGTTAAAACGGAGACGCCCGAAATGATTAAACGTCATCTGCCTTTAATGATCACGCTGCTGGTGTTTGTCGCGGGTTATCTATTCTGCCTCAGTCAATTCCCCGGTTTCGCCTCGACGCGCGTGATTTGCAACATCCTCACTGATAACGCCTTCCTCGGGATTATTGCCGTGGGGATGACCTTCGTGATTTTGTCCGGCGGCATTGATTTATCGGTGGGCGCGGTGATTGCCTTTAGCGGGGTGTTCCTGGCGCGGGTGATTGGCGATTACCATCTCGATCCGCTGCTGGCGTTTGCATTGGTATTGGCGATGGGCGCACTGTTTGGCGCGATGATGGGCTGGCTGATTGATGCGCTGAAAATCCCGGCCTTTATCATTACGCTGGCGGGGATGTTTTTCCTGCGCGGCTGTAGCTATCTGGTGTCGGAGAATTCGATTCCCATCGATCATCCGCTCTATACCACGCTGTCGAGTCTGGCATGGAAGATACCGGGCGGCGGCCGACTCAGTTTGCTGGCGGTGATTATGCTGATAGTGGTGATCGGCGGCATTATTCTGGCGCACCGCACGCGCTTTGGTAATCAGGTGTACGCAATTGGCGGCAGTCTGACCTCGGCGCAGCTGATGGGCGTTTCAACCCGCGCGACCACCATTAAGATTTATATGTTATCGACCACGCTGGCGACGCTGGCGGGCATTGTATTCTCTATCTATACCTCGGCGGGTTATGCGTTAGCGGGATTAGGCGTCGAGTTGGATGCCATTGCCTCGGTAGTGATTGGCGGCACCTTGCTGTCTGGCGGCGTGGGCACGGTGTTGGGCACGCTATTCGGCGTATTGATTCAGGGATTGATTCAGACCTGGATTAACTTCGACGGCACCCTGAGTTCGTGGTGGACCAAGATCGCCATCGGCATTCTACTGTTCGCTTTTATCGCGCTGCAACGTCTGCTGACCGTGATGTGGGATCGCCAGCAGAACGCGCCGGTTAAGCGTGTAATCTCTTAAGTACTAAACTCCATTGTTTCTGAAACATCGTAGGGTGGCTATTTATGGCCACCTGGTTTGCCTTGTGGCTGTGGGATTGGGTGCTCCGGCCAGGAAAGGCCAGCCCGATCGCAAAGAAACCCTGCATCCATGCAGATCGGCCTCGCCATCCCTGGCTCGGACGCTTTGCTCTTCGGGCTGGCCTTTGCCGGCCTTGTGGACTATTTCATTGCTGTTTACACCTGGTGCGCATAAATGCGCACCCTACAGAACTCCGGATCGACTTTTGTAGGGGCGCCATTCATGGCGACCAACACCGATAAAAAAGGCCGCGAATCATCGCGGCCTTGGTTAATCCATTTCACTTCAACGCGCTAAGCGGTAATACGCCTCGTTCCAGCGCAGCGCATCTTTAAAGGCCGGCAAACGCGTTTCTTCATCAATCACCACGACTTCAATGCCGTTCAGCTCGCCGTAAAGATACATATCATCCAAATCCAGCGCCTGGCTAAACACCGTGTGGTGCGCGCCGCCGGCCAGAATCCAGGCTTCGGAGGCGGTGGCCAGCGACGGCTGCGCACGCCACAGCGCACGCGCCACCGGCAGTTTTGGCAGCGGTTTTGGCTGTTCGATGGCATCCACCACATTCACCAGCAAACGGAAACGATCGCCGAGATCGATCACACTGGCATTCACCGCGCGTCCTGCCGGCGTAGAGAAAATCATGCGCGCCGGGTCGGCTTTAGCGCCAATACCGAGGAACTGCACATCAATCAGCGGCTTCTCCTCTGTGGCGATAGACGGGCACACTTCCAGCATGTGCGAGCCCAATACCAAATCGTTGCCCGGTGAGAAGTGATAGGTGTAATCCTCCATAAAGGAGGTCCCGCCCGCACGTGCGCCCGCTTGTACCTTGAGGATGCGCAGCAGCGCGGCAGTTTTCCAGTCGCCTTCACCGGCAAAACCATAGCCCTGGCCCATCAGGCGCTGCACCGCTAAACCCGGCAGCTGCGTCATGCCATGCAACGTCTGGAAGTTGGTGGTGAAGGCTTTGCAGCCTTCGGCTTCAAGGAAGCGCTTCAGTCCCAGTTCGATGCGCGCCGCATCCAGCACGTTTTGACGTTTATCCCCGTTGACCGCGGCCACCTCGCTAAAGCGATATTGGCTCTCATATTCGTCGATCAGCGTGTTGACGTCGCCATCGCTGACGCTGTTCACCACCTCGACCAAATCACCGACGCCCCAGCCGTTCACCGAGTAGCCGAACTGAATCTGCGCCGCCACTTTATCGCCTTCGGTCACCGCCACTTCACGCATGTTGTCACCGAAGCGGGCCACTTTCAGCTGCTGGCTGGCCTGTTTCGCCAGTGCAGCATTGATCCAGCGTCCAATGCGCTGCTGGCTGGTTTTATCCTGCCAGTGGCCGGTCACCACGCTGTGCTGCAAACCCATGCGCGCGCCGATAAAGCCGAATTCACGGCCGCCGTGTGCGGTTTGGTTGAGGTTCATAAAGTCCATATCCATGCTGTCCCACGGAATTTCTGCGTTGAACTGGGTATGGAATTGCAGCAGCGGCTTATTCAGGATGCTCAGGCCGCCAATCCACATTTTGGCCGGAGAAAAGGTGTGCAGCCAGGTAATGATGCCGACGCACTGATTGTCGTGATTAGCATCACGGCACAAGGCCAGCGCTTCGTCGGGTGATTTCACCAGCGGCTTCAGCACCAGCGGCACCGGTAAGGTTCCAGCCTGATTTAATCCTTCCATCACCTGGCGAGCGTGTTGCTCCACCTGACGCAAGGTTTCCGCGCCGTAAAGGTGCTGCGTGCCAATAACAAACCACACCTGTTGTGCGTTGTGCTGTTCCATTAAATCTCTCCTTTACTGAGCGGATGCGGTGCGTGCGGCATACTGCGGTTCAGCGGCCTGGCACCAGTGTTGATAACGTTGATAAAGGCGCTGATAAACCACAACGCGCTCGGCGTTGGGTTGTAGCGTCACGTCGATTGGACTTGCCATTACCTGTTGCGCAGCAGGTACATCGGCATATACGCCAGCAGCAACGGCGGCAAAAATGGCGGCACCCAGCGCGCAACATTCGTCAGAGGCGACGATATCCAGCGGCCGGTTCATTACGTCGCAGCAGGCCTGCATGATGGCGGGGGATTTGCGTGCAATGCCGCCGAGCGTCAGGATGCTCTGCACCGGAATCTGCTGCTGCTCGAAACACTCCATAATGGCGCGCGCGCCAAAAGCGGTGGCGGCGATAAGGCCACCAAACAGCGCAGGCGCATCGGTACCGAGATTGAGATCGGTGATCACACCTTTTAAGCGCTGATTGGCATCCGGCGTGCGACGACCGTTGAACCAGTCCAGCACCACTGGCAGGTGATTAAGCTGAGGATTAGCGGCCCAGGCTTCCGTGAGATTGTGGATCAGATCCTTTTGCAATGCGGCCAGCTGCGGCTGCATTTCCGGATGCTGCTGCGCGGCCTGTTGCAACGGCCAGCCCAGCAGGCGGTTGAACCAGGCATAAATATCACCAAATGCTGATTGACCGGCTTCACAGCCGATCGCGCCCGGCACCACGCTGCCATCTACCTGGCCGCAAATGCCTTTAATGGCGCGGTCGCCGACGGTGTCGCTGTCGGCAATCAAGATGTCGCAGGTTGAGGTACCAATCACCTTCACCAACGTATAAGGCTGTGCGCCAGCACCAACCGCACCCATATGGCAGTCAAAGGCGCCGCCCGACAACACCACCTGTTCGGATAAGCCGAGACGCTGCGCCCACTCGCGGCTCAGCGTGCCGACCGGGATATCGGCGGTCCAGGTTTCAGTGAAAAGCGGGGAGTCGAGCTTATTGTTCAGGATCGGATCGAGCGCGTTGAAGAAGTCAGCCGGCGGCAGGCCTTGCCATTCCGGATGCCATAGCGATTTGTGCCCGGCGGCGCAGCGTCCACGCCGCAGTTGTGCCGGTGCGGTGGTGCCGCTCAACAACGCGGGAACCCAATCACACAGTTCCACCCAAGACACTGCCGCATCTCGCACCGTAGCATCCGCGCGCGACACGTGCAGTATCTTGGCCCAGAACCACTCCGACGAATACACGCCGCCAATATAGCGGGTGTAATCGTTGAAACGACCGCTGCGACACAGCTGATTGATCTCTTCGGCTTCCTCAATCGCGGTGTGATCTTTCCACAGCACAAACATCGCATTTGGATTGCTGGCGAACTCAGGACGCAGCGCCAGCACGTTGCCATCGCGATCGATCGGTGCCGGTGTGGAGCCAGTGGAATCGACGCCGATGCCGACAACCGCAGCGCGCTGCTCCGGTGTTAACGCCTTCACCACCGCCACAATCGCCTGTTCCAGCGCATCAATGTAGTCCTGCGGATGATGGCGAAAGCGGTTGCTATGGGGATCGCAGAATTCCCCCCTGGCCCAGCGTGCGTAATTCACGACGGCTTTTTCCAGCTCTTTACCGCTGTGGCAATCCACGGCCAACGCGCGCACCGAGTCACTGCCAAAATCCAGCCCAATTGTTATGGTGCCAGCACCCATTGGGATTCTCCTGTGTGAGTTATCTGGCTCTATCCTGGAATGGGGGGCAATTAGCGGTTAGTCACCAGCGGCTGAGAATATGCACTTTTCTGTCATCGGTAAGGTTGTGTGATCCATAGCAAAAGTTAATGGCCGGTTAAATTCGCTGAATATATGGAGGATTTTGTCATCGTTTTGGGATGTGATACCGCTCTACATTTTTCCTTTCCATTCCCGCTACAACTAGCCCAGCGTTTGCGCAGCCTTTGCACAACCGTTGCGCTAACGCACTGATTTTCAGCCTTGCCCTACAAGTAAGTTTGATTGGTAGCGTTTACACCGATTGGTTAATAACAGCCAAAAACACCATTGTGCCGGAGAGCATCATGCATAAATTCACTAAAGCGCTGGCGGCGGTTGGTCTTGCCGCGGTTATGTCACAATCCGCTATTGCCGAGACCATGAAGCTCGGTTTTCTCGTTAAGCAACCGGAGGAACCCTGGTTCCAGACCGAATGGAAATTCGCTGATAAAGCGGGCAAGGATCTTGGCTTTGAAGTGATCAAAATTGCGGTGCCTGACGGCGAGAAAACCCTCAACGCCATCGATAGCCTCGCCGCCAGCGGCGCGAAAGGCTTCGTTATCTGTACGCCTGATCCTAAGCTGGGTTCGGCGATTGTCGCCAAAGCGCGCGGTTATGGTCTGAAAGTGATTGCCGTTGACGACCAGTTCGTCACCGCCAAAGGCAAACCAATGGATACCGTTCCGTTAGTGATGATGGCGGCGACCAAAATTGGTGAGCGCCAGGGACAAGAACTCTACAAAGAGATGCAGAAACGCGGTTGGGATGTGAAAGAGACCGGCGTGATGGCGATCACGGCTAATGAGCTCGACACCGCGCGTCGTCGTACCAGCGGTTCAATGGACGCCCTGAAGGCCGCCGGTTTCCCGGAAAAGCAGATCTATCAGGTGCCGACCAAATCCAACGATATCCCAGGCGCGTTTGACGCCGGTAACTCGCTGCTGGTGCAGCATCCGGAAGTGAAACACTGGCTGATTCTCGGCATGAACGACAACACCGTGCTGGGTGGCGTGCGTGCGACTGAAGGTCAGGGCTTTAAAGCGCCGGACGTCATCGGTATCGGCATCAACGGCGTGGATGCGGTGAGTGAGCTGTCAAAAGGGTCCGCCACCGGTTTCTACGGCTCGCTGCTGCCAAGCCCGGACGTGCACGGTTATAAGAGCAGCGAAATGCTCTACAACTGGGTCACCAAAGACCAGGAACCGCCGAAGTTCACCGAAGTCACCGATGTGGTGCTGATTACCCGCGATAACTTCAAAGCCGAACTGGATAAGAAAGGGCTGAAGTAAGCATCAGCGGTCGCCATTAATGGCGACCCTACGATGCGGTTTTGTAGGGTGCGCATTTATGCGCACCTCGGCCAATGACTGAGGAGTAACCATGAACTTAGATTCTGAATTTCTTTCGTTTCATGGCATTAGCAAGACCTTCCCGGGCGTGAAAGCGCTGCAGGACATCTCATTCAGCTGCCGCGCCGGTGAAGTGCACGCGCTGATGGGGGAAAACGGTGCCGGTAAATCGACACTGTTAAAGATCCTCAGCGGCAGCTATCAGCCGAGCGGCGGTGAAATTCGCATCAAAGGCCAGCCGAAGAGCTTCAACAATACGGTGGATGCGCTGGATGCCGGCGTTGCCATCATTTACCAGGAGCTGCATCTGGTGCCGGAAATGAGCGTGGCCGAGAACATCTATCTTGGCCAGCTGCCACACAAGCGTGGGCTGGTGAATCGTAAACTGCTGCGCTATGAAGCCGGGTTACAGCTGCAAAATCTGGGGATGAATATTGACCCGGATATGCCGCTGAAATACCTGTCGCTGGGTCAGTGGCAGATGGTGGAAATCGCTAAAGCACTGGCGCGTAATGCACGCATCATCGCTTTTGATGAACCCACCAGTTCGCTGTCAGCGCGCGAAATCGACCATCTGTTTCGCGTGATCCGCCAGCTGCGCGAGCAGGGCCGCACCGTGCTGTATGTCTCGCACCGCATGGAGGAGATTTTTGCCCTTAGCGATGCCATAACCGTGTTCAAAGATGGCCGCTACGTGCGCACATTCACCGACATGAAAAACACCCATCACGATGATCTGGTACAGGCGATGGTGGGACGCAATCTCGGGGATATTTATGGTTACGCGCCGCGTGAATTGGGGCCGGTGCGGCTGCAGCTGGACAATGTTGAGGCGAAAGGCGTGCGTATGCCGATTTCGCTGACGGTGCGTGCGGGTGAAATTGTCGGTCTGTTTGGTCTGGTCGGCGCGGGACGCAGCGAGCTAATGAAAGGGCTATTTGGTGCCACCAAACTGCGTGGCGGCACGGTGACGCTGGATGGCAAAAAGCTCAATATTCGCCAGCCGATAGATGCGATCCGCGCCGGCATTATGCTGTGCCCGGAAGACCGCAAATCGGAAGGCATCATTCCGGTGCATTCGGTGCGCGATAACATCAACATCAGCGCGCGTCGCCACAATCTCACCGCCGGCTGCCTGATTAAACCGGGCTGGGAAGCGAAAAACGCGGATATCCATATTCGTTCGCTCAACATCAAAACGCCCGGTCCGCAGCAGCTGATCATGAACCTCTCCGGCGGCAACCAGCAGAAGGCGATTCTGGGGCGTTGGCTGTCGGAAGAGATGAACGTGATTCTGCTGGATGAGCCGACGCGCGGCATTGATGTCGGTGCCAAACACGAAATCTACAACTTGATTTATCAGCTGGCGAAGAAGGGGATTGCGGTGCTGTTTGCCTCCAGCGATCTGCCCGAGGTGATGGGCCTGGCCGACCGCATTCTGGTGATGCGCGAAGGCGAAATTGCCGGTGAATTGCCACACGATACCGCCACAGAGCAGCTGACGCTGAGCCTGGCGATGCCGAAAACCCCTCAAGCGGCCGCCGTGGCCTGATGTAAAGGAGAGCAATAATGGCTTCATCTACCACTTCCAACACGCCACCGGTACAGCGCAATGGCTTGCAGCTGGGGCGAATTTGGGACAACTTCGGCATGCTGGTGGTGTTCGCGCTGCTGTTTATCGTCTGTGCCATTTTTGTGCCGAACTTTGGTTCAATCATCAACATGAAAGGGCTCGGCCTGGCGATGTCGATGTCCGGCATGGTGGCATGCGGCATGCTGTTTTGCCTGGCATCTGGTGACTTTGATCTGTCTGTGGCTTCAGTGATCGCCTGCGCCGGTGTGGTCACCGCCGTGGTGATCAACATGACCGAAAGCCTGTGGATTGGCGTGGCAGCCGGTTTATTGCTGGGCATGGCCACCGGTTTTATCAACGGTTTTGTTATCGCCCGACTGAAAATCAACGCCTTAATCACCACGTTGGCGACCATGCAGATTGTGCGCGGCCTGGCCTACATTTTCTCCGACGGTAAAGCGGTGGGAATCGAAGATGAGCGCTTCTTTACGCTGGGCTACGCCAACTGGCTCGGCGTGCCCGCGCCCATCTGGCTTACAATTGCGACCATGGTGCTGTTTGGCTTCCTGCTGAATAAAACAACGTTTGGTCGTAATACGCTGGCGATAGGTGGCAACGAGGAGGCTGCCCGTCTGGCGGGCGTGCCGGTGGTGCGTACGCGCATCATTATCTTTATCCTGTCCGGCCTGGTGTCGGCGGCGGCGGGGATCATTCTGGCTTCACGCATGACCAGCGGCCAGCCGATGACCTCACTCGGTTATGAGTTGATCGTCATCTCGGCCTGCGTGCTGGGCGGCGTCTCGCTGAAAGGCGGCATCGGCAAAATTTCTTACGTGGTGGCGGGGGTGCTGATTCTCGGTACGGTTGAGAATGCGATGAATTTATTGAATATCTCGCCATTCTCACAGTATGTGGTGCGCGGTTTGATACTGTTAGCGGCGGTGATTTTTGACCGTTACAAACAGAAAAACAAAACCGCCTGATAATCCCCGGCTGAGCGCCTCATCTAGGGCGCGCTCAGCGCATTTCACGCGAAAAGTGAGGGCACTATGTACCATCGTGAACCCCCGAGTGAGCAGCAGAATCCCTTATTGCCGGGTTATCCCTTTAACGCCTGGCTGGTGGCGGGATTGACGCCGATTAACGCCAACGACGCGCTGGATTTCTTTATTGACCGTCCGCACGGCATGAAAGGCTACATTCTGAACCTGACGATCAAGGGCCAGGGCCGCGTGTTCGATGGTGAATCGGCTTTCGATTGTGAACCCGGTGATTTGCTGCTGTTTCAACCGAAAACACCGCACTATTATGGCCGCGCGCCGGATAGCCCATGCTGGTTCCATCGCTGGGTCTATTTCCGTCCACGCGCTTACTGGACGGATTGGCTGCAGTGGCAGGATGAAAGTCAGGGCGTCGGGCGGTTACGTTTGTCGGAAGCTCAGCGCGCCGAGTTTGATCGCCTGTTTGCCAGTATCGAACAGACGCACAACTCCGGACGTCGTTTCGCCGAAGAGTTGGCGATGAATCTGCTGGAGCGTTTGCTGCTGCGTGCAGTGGAAGAGGATCCGCGCAGCCATCAGCAAATTCGCGATCCGCGCGTGATTGAAGCCTGTCAGTACGTCACCAATCATCTGGCGGGCGAGGTGAAGATTGAAGAGGTGGCGCGCCACGTCTGTTTATCGCCGTCACGTCTGGCACACCTGTTCCGTGAGCAGATGGGGATTAATCTGCTGCGCTGGCGTGAGGACCAGCGCGTGATCCGCGCCAAGCTGCTGCTGCAAACCACCCAGGAACCGATTGCCTCGGTGGGGCGTGAAGTGGGGTACGATGACCAACTCTATTTCTCGCGCGTGTTCCGCAAACGCGTGGGTGTTAGCCCCAGTGATTTCCGCCGCCGCAGTCAGGATGCGCAGGATGCTTTAGTGGCGCATGAGAGCTGGCAATCCGCACGGAGTGCTATTTCCTGAGTTTTCAGGTGATTCCGCCTTGTTCTTATAGACTGATTCGTCTTAAATCAGTCTGGTAACGAACAAGAGGAATGAGAATGAGCGATAAATTACGTGTCGGCCTGATTGGCTACGGTTTTGCCAGCAAAACCTTTCATGCACCCTTGATCGCCGGTACGCCGGATGTTGAGCTGGCGGCGATCTCAAGCAGCGATGCCAGCAAAGTGCATGCAGACTGGCCTTCAGTGCAGGTGGTATCCGATCCACAAGCGCTGCTGGATGACCCGACACTGCACCTGATTGTTATTCCCACCCCGAATGACACCCATTTCCCGTTAGCCAAAGCGGCGCTGAACGCCGGTAAACATGTGGTGGTCGATAAACCCTTTACCGTGACGTTGTCACAAGCTCGCGAACTGGATGCGCTGGCAAAGGCCAAAGGTCTGCTGCTATCAGTATTCCATAACCGCCGCTGGGACAGTGATTTCCTGACGCTGAAAAATCTGCTTAACGAGGGAACGCTGGGCGAAGTACGCTACTTTGAATCCCACTTTGACCGCTTCCGTCCGGAAGTGCGTCAGCGCTGGCGCGAAATGAAAGGTGCGGGCAGCGGTATCTGGTTCGATCTTGGACCGCACGTGCTGGATCAGGCTTTGCAGCTGTTCGGAACGCCGGTGGCTATCAATGTGGATATGGCGGAGCTGCGTCCAGGCGCACAAACCACCGATTACTTCCATGCAGTGCTGACCTATCCCTCCCGCCGCGTGGTGCTGCATGCCAGCATGCTGGTGGCGGCAGAATCTGCGCGCTTCGTGGTACACGGCACGCGCGGCAGCTACGTTAAATATGGTCTTGACCCGCAGGAAGATCGTCTGAAAGCAGGTGAACGGCCGCCGCAGGAAGATTGGGGCTATGACATGCGCAACGGCACGCTGACGCTGGCGGAAGGCGATGTGATGGTCGAAAAAGAGTTGCTAACGCTGCCAGGCAACTATCCGGCGTACTATGCAGGCATTCGCGATGCGATTGCGGGTATCGGTGCCAATCCGGTGCAGGCGGAAGAGGCGATTCAGGTGATGGAGTTGATCGAGCTGGGCTTGCAGTCTGCCGAGAAGCGCCAGACGATGTCGTTGCGGTAATCGCTTACTACCTTTCCGTTGGGAGCGCTGATACTCGCTTTACTCCCTCTCCCTTTGGGAGAGGGCCGGGGTGAGGGAAAGAAGACTCCGTGCGCTTTATCCCTCACCCTAACCCTCTCCCGCATGCGGGAGAGGGAATGTTTTAGCCCGCCACGCGCGCACGCAGCGCTGCTTTCTCTGCATCGTTCAGGAACGCGATGGTCACGCCATTGTCCTGCGCCTGACGTATCTCTTCAGCGGTTAATCCTGCCTGCGGCGCCGCCACTTCATATTCATGTGCCAACTCAACGCCCTGAACGGCCGGATCGTCAGTGTTAATGGTGGCGAGAATGCCGTGTTTCAGGAAGGTTTTCAGCGGATGGTTGTTCAACGACGACACCGTGCTGGTTTGAATATTCGACGTCAGGCAAGATTCAATCCCAATACGTTGCTCGGCGAGAAAATCCATCAACGCGCGATCTTCAATCGCTTTAACGCCGTGACCAATACGTTCTGCACCCAGTTCACGAATCGCCTGCCAGATACTCTCCGGGCCCGCCGCTTCACCGGCATGCACGGTAATGCGGAAACCGGCATCGCGTGCACGATTAAAGTGGCTTAAGAATTCGCTGCCCGGGAAGCCAAGCTCGTCGCCTGCCAAATCGACCGCAGTGATGCCATCGCGATGCGCCAGTAAACCTTCCAGCTCACGCAGGCAGGCTTCTTCGCCAAACGTACGGCTCATGATGCCCGTCAGGCGCACATCGACACCGTATTGCTCAATACCGGCACGCACGCCGTCAATTACCGCTTCAACCACGCCGGCAATCGGCAGGTTGTGCGTCATCGCCATATAGCCTGGAGAGAAGCGCAGTTCCGCATAATGAATACCGGCACGCGCCGCATCCTCGACGTTTTCCAGCGCAATGCGACGGCAGGCATCAAGATCGCCCAGCACTTTCACGCCCCAATCCAGTTTCTGCAGGAAGCTCACCAGGTCCGGCTCATTGGCGGTAACCTGCACGTGCGGACGCAATGCATCGAGTGAATCGGCGGGCAGCGCGAGATTATACTGGCGACCTAAATCGAGAATGGTTTGTGCGCGGATATTGCCATCAAGGTGGCGGTGAATGTCGGTGAGGGGGAGTTTAAGATCAATCATGGCGCACTCGCTTAAGTTTCATAAAGTGCAGAGGATTATAAAAACATCTTGCGCAACAGCGCCAGTGATTTGCGCAAACAGTAAAACGGATGCTGAATTAATCAGCATCCGTGGCATTTTAGAACGATGTTAACCCGGCGATCAGCCGATCCAACCCATCATCGAGTTTGCTGCGCGGGCAACCGGCGTTGAGACGCAGGTAACCGCGACTCGCCGTACCGTAAGTCGAACCAGGCATGATCGCTACTTTGTGTTGCTGTATCAGGCGCTGTTGCAGCGCCTGTTCATCAACGTCCAGCGGATTAAGATCGATCCACGCCAGGTAAGTGGCAGCGGGCGGCTGCCAGTTGAGCTGCGGAAACTCAGCATTCAGGCGCAGGGCGATATGTTGCATATTGCCGCGCAGGTAAGCGCGCAACGCATCCAGCCACGGTGCGCCATCACGATAGGCGGCGATGGTTGCCGCGATCGCCATCACCGCCGGCGAGGAGAGGCCGTCTTGTTGCTTCAACGCGCGAAACCATACCTGACGATCGTGCTCGTTGGGAATGATGCCCCACGCGCCGGTCAGCGCCGGAATATTGAAGCTCTTGGAAGCCGAGGTAAACAGCGCCCAATCGGAAGTTGCCACCTGGCTCCATGGCGTATGCGGCATATCACTTAGCACCATATCCATATGGATTTCATCGCTGATAACCTTGACGCCATGCCGTTCGCACAGCGCCGCCATCTGCTGCAACTCCTGCAATTGCCACACTTTTCCTGTTGGATTATGTGGACTGCAAAGCAGCATCACTTTGCAGCGCGGGCGTGCCAGCAGCGTTTCCAGCTGTGCCATGTCACAAACCCATTGGTTACCGTGATGCTGCAGCGGCAGTTCCAGCACGTGACGCTGATTGCCGTTGATGGTGTTGTAAAACGCATCGTAGGCGGGCGTGTGGATCAGCACTTCATCGTCGGTCTGCGTCCAGTGGCGCAGCAGCTGCGCCACCATATAAATCACTGACGGACCATAAACGAATGATTCTGCCGGGACTTCAGTATGAAAACGGCTGCGCATCCAGTGCTGAAGTGCGGAGAGAAAATCAGCGTGCTGCCAGCGGCTGTACCCGAACACGCCATGCTCGAGTCGCTGCTGGAGCGCCGCAACAATGCACGGGGCGGTGGCGAAATCCATATCGGAGATAGTGAAGGGCAGTAAGTCCGCCACGCCGAAGCGGTCGGCGACGAAATCCCACTGCGTACACCAGCTGCCGTGGCGATCGACCACGTGATTAAAATCGAAATCCTGCATCATTACACCGTTGCGCTCATCAGGTGCGCCATCTCGTCTTTCACCGACTGCACCTGCGGCCCCATCACCACTTGCAGGTTAGTTTGATTAACGTGCACCACGCCAATCGCGCCGTTAGCTTTCAACGCTGCGTCATCCACTTTGCTCATATCGACGACGGTCAAACGCAGGCGCGTCAGGCAGTTATCCAGCGAGGCGATGTTCTCCACGCCGCCCAACGCTGACAGAATCGCCGGCGTATTAAAGCCAGATTTACCTACGCTCGCACGGCTAACCTGCTGTGCAACGCTGTTAGTTTCAACTTCGCGGCCCGGCGTTTTGATGTTGAAGTGACTGATTGCAAAACGGAAGATGGCGTAATAACCCACAAACCACACCGCAGCAATCACTGGCACCCAATACCATTTAGTCGAGAGACCATGCAGCACACCAAAGACGAAGAAGTCGATCACGTTACCGTCGGTATTACCGATGGTGACGCCGAGTATCGCCATGACGGTAAAGCCTAAGCCAGTCAGCAGCGCGTGGATGAGATACAGCACTGGCGCGACAAACAGGAACAGGAATTCGAGGGGTTCCGTGGTACCGCCTACTACGCAAGCCACCACGCCGGAAATCAGCAGGCCTTTAATCTTGTGGCGATTTTCAGGGCGTGCGCAGTGATACATCGCCAAGGCTGCGCCCGGCAAGCCACCGAGGAAGGCCGGCATTTTACCCTGCGACAGGAAGCGTGTGGCGCTCTCGGCAAAGCCGTGCGTGTCCGCACAAGCAAGCTGCGCCTGGAAAATAGTTAATGCGCCGCTGACGCTTTTGCCGCACACATCCAGCGTGCCGCCAGCATCGGTAAAGCGAATGATCGCCACCAGAATATGTTGTAAGCCAAACGGCAGCAGCAGACGTTCACCGGTACCGAAGATCATCGGGCCAAATTCACCGGCGCTGTTGATCACCCAGCCAAGGCCGGTAATGGCGCGCGCAAAGAAAGGCCAAATCAGCGGCACCACTAAGCCCAGCACGCCCATGGCCATCGCCGTGACGATCGGGACAAAGCGCGTCCCGCCAAAGAACGCCAGCGCATCCGGCAGGCGAATGTTATGGAAACGTTCGTGCAGCCAGAACACCACGATGCCAACAATCACCGCACCGAGAATACCGGTATCTATCGATTGGATGCCAAGGATGTTTTGGACGTTATTGGCTTTCAGCACGGCCGCATCGGTGGTGGGCAGAATGCCATTGATGTTGAGCCAGAAATTGATGCTCAGGTTCAGCACCGCATATCCGACAAAGCCGGCAAATGCCGCGACGCCTTTGTTCTCACGCGCCATGCCCAGAGGAATCGCGATAGCAAACATCACTGGCAGGTAGCTGAAGGCAAAAGAACCGATCTTCGCCAGCCAGATAAACAGGTACTGCAGCAGCGGCTGATCGAGCAGTGGGATCAGCGTGAGTACGTCGTGGCTGCTGAGTGAACTGCCGATCCCTAACAGAATGCCGCAGAACGACAGCAGGGCGACGGGCAACATAAAGGTTTTACCCAGACTTTGGAAAAACTCCCAAAGCGACATTTTAGGACGGCTAGCGGGCATATTCTCTCCTGGCAATAAAAAGGAAGGTGTTCAATGTGGTCAAGGATGATAAAACGTTTTATCACTTATTTTTGTGGCTATAATCACAAAGAGTGACTAATTGCAGACTTTATTTTTGATGAAATCAGTGTAACGTTTTAGCCCTTTGTATCTGGACGTTGGTAACGGAACGCTATGTCCCAGCAGAAAACCACTATTCATGACGTGGCATTGGTCGCCGGGGTTTCGGTCTCAACCGTGTCATTGGTGCTCTCCGGAAAAGGGCGCATCTCACCCGCCACAGCCACACGCGTCAACCAGGCGATTGAACAGCTCGGCTACGTCCGCAATCGCTCGGCATCCATTTTGCGCGGTGGTGAAAGCGGCGTGATCGGCTTGATTGTGCGCGATCTCAGCCAACCGTTTTATGCGGCGATGACCGCTGGACTCAGCGAAGTGCTAGAGCAACAGGGCAAAGTGCTGGTGCTAACGCAAAGCGGTCAGCATGGGCAGCACCTTAAACGGTGCTTTGATACGCTGGTGGCGCAGGGTGCGGAGGGTATTGTGCTCGGCGGTGCGGTAGCACAGGCGGAAACGCTGGTACCGTTAGCGCAGGAGCAGAGCATTGCTTTAGTCTGCGCCGCGCGCGCCAGCAGTCTGGACAATGTCGATTCATTACGTCCCGACAACAGCCAGGCCGCGCGCATGGCCACCGAATATCTGATTCGACAGGGACATCAACGCATCGCCTGGATGGGCGGATTAGGTTCGTCATTGACGCGCGCTGAACGCATTGGTGGCTATTGTGCCACCTTGCTGCAGTACGGCTTACCTTTTCGATCTGACTGGATTATTGAGTGCGACGATCGTCAGCAAAGCGTCTCGGCGTTGACGCTTGAGTTATTACGGCAACATCCGGGCATCACGGCGATTCTGGCGCACAACGGCAGCACCGCGCTCGGCTGCTATTTTGGTGCACTGCGCTGTGGGCGAACGTTTGGCGAAGGGGCGGTAGACAGTTATTACACACAGCAGCTGGCGTTGGTTGGATTCAACGACGATCCGCAGCGCGAGCTGCACGATCCCACCATGACCTTTGTCAGCAGCGAAGCGCGGGACGTGGGAAGGCGAGCGGCCGAACGAATGATGCAGCGACTGGCACAGCCGGAAGCGGAAATACAAAGTTTGATCGTGCCGCCCCAGCTGGTGCGCGGGGAAGCGTAAGGGCGGCCGGTCGACCGCCCACGAATGATTACTCCGGCATACCTTCGCTGGTTGGCGCACCCAGCATATAGCGTGACAGGAACTGCTCAAGCGTCATCTTATCGCCATTCATCGTCACCTGACCGTTGCCGTACTGCAGGCTGGTAACGATGTTGTCATCCTGCTGCTGCGTCAGGCGGAACATCTGGCCCATCGCCGCTAAACCTTTCACCTGCTGGTCCGCCAATTTCTGCGCATCGTCGCCCTGATAGCCTTCCGCCAAACCAACGTGACGCATGGTTTCGGTCGCCATTGGCATATTAACCGTCAGCTTGCCGTCGAGGGTTTTCAGCACGCGATCCACTGCGGCCCCCAAACTTTGCGCTTCACCGGTCACGGTAGCCGGATCGTTAAAGCCCAGGTTCAGAGTGAAGCTGCTTTCGCCCTTGTCATTTTTCCAGCTCAGCGGCGCAATGCTTAACGTTGGCGAGCCTTTTAACAGCGTGGGCAGGTTGTTACGCAGGATAGTTTGCACGCTGGCCTGATAGCGAATCGGATCTTCCGCTACGCCCGGCTGGCTCAGCAGATCCTGCATCTGGGCATTGTAGGTGTCGGAGAAGGCTTTCACGGCCTGCGCATCGAATTGCGCGAACGTCATCGCCAGTTTGGCTTCACCAAACGGCTGCTTCTGCAGGGTGATTTTGTCAACGTTGACGTCCAGCTTGCCGCCAATCTTGCCGTCTTTATTATCAAAGGAAGAGGTGGTTTTCAGCTTCTCCAGCGAGAGACCTTCCTGGCCGTTGATGCTGGCATTCAGTTTATCGAGGGAAACCGATTGATCGCCTACGCGCACGCCTTCCGGGCTGAGATGGGTATCACCGCTCAGTTTCAGGCCATTCAGTGTGAATAGCACCGGCATGTCGACCTGATTTTTACTGGTTACCGCAATGCTGGAGAAATCGCCGTCAAGGCTGACTTTATCGCCTTTGCTGTCGGCGCTGATGTTGAGCGTGCCGCCGTTGGTCGCCAGACGATCGCCGGTTTGCGCATTATTGTAATCCACGGCTAACAGGTTGAGATCGGTGTCGGTGGCTCCGCTGTAACCCACGCGGGTATCCGCGTTAACCAGTGATTTACCGTTCGTCAGTTCAAATAACTTCTTCACCGCATCGGTGTTTTCCAGCTCGGTATGCACTGACGCCATGCTTGGGATCAGGCTGCCGCGCTTCAGCTGTGCGAACGGGAAAGGGCCGTGATCGATAGTCTCGTTTAGCACGATGCTTTGACCTGGCTTCAACAGCGGATTGTCATTGGTTTGTGAACTGGCCTGCACCACCAGTTTCGTTTTGCTGCTGAACACGCCGCGCTGATAATCCTGATAGCTCAGCGTTAAGCGGCTGTTAGGCGCATAGGCATTCAGCTGCGCGTTGGCATTCTGCAACATTTCATCCATGTGGCTTTCAAGCTGTTTACCGGTAAACCATGAAGCGCCAGTCCAAATCACGCCGAGCGCCACAATCACACCTACGGCAACCTGGGTCTTTTTCATCGCTGTGTCGTCCTTATCCTTGCGTCCGCACGCCGCTGGTCGGTGCGCGACGGGTGAAGAAAAACGCCCGCAGGCGTTTTAAATTAATAGTTTGAAAGAATAGCAGTTAATGCTGGAAGCGTCAGCCGGATCAGTTCAGCGTATTAAACACGCGCGCCAGACGTCCGGTGCCCGCGGCGCTCACCGGCGACTCTTCAGCGGTGATAAAGCAGGATTCACCGGGTTTTAGCACCAGCTGTTGACCGGACTTCTCAATCACCGCCTGGCCTTCAATGCAGAACAGCACCGCCGCGCTGTTTTGCGCCAGCGATTGGGGGGTGGCAGAAAGTGCATGAATGGCAAAGGCAAAATCGTCAACCGGGATCGGGAAGTTCAGCGTGTCGCCGTCACGCTGGGGTTGGGTCAGCAGCGTGGCGGCCGGTTTTGCCTGGAATTTCAGATTGGCCAGCAGCTCCGGGATATCGATGAACTTCGGCGTTAAACCGGCACGTAATACGTTATCAGAGTTCGCCATCACTTCCAGCGCCACGCCTTTCAGATAGGCGTGCGGCGTTTCAGCGAACAGGAACATCGCTTCGCCTGGTTGCAGCGTGATGACATTGAGCAACAGCGGGGAAAACAGCCCGCTATCGTCCGGATAATCGACGGCAATCGCTTTAATGGTTTGCCATGGTTCGCCTTCACGGGCATTCAGCGCGGATTTCAATACGCCAATCGCGCGCGATTTCGCCTCATCCTGCAAGGACAACAGCGTGGCGAACAGTTTGGCCAGATTGGCTTCGTTGGCATTTTCCAGGAAGTGCGCGATTTGCGGATGCGCGCCGGCTACCGGTTCAAGCAGCGAGACAATCTCATGCAGCTCGCGGAAGCCGTTCATCGCCTGGAAGGAGGTCAGCGCATACACCAGCTCCGGCTTATGATTGGCATCTTTATAATTGCGTTCGGCGGCGCTGAGCGGAATACCTGCCGCATTTTCACGCGCAAAACCTTCTTCAGCGGCGGCTTTGCTGGGATGGACCTGAATTGACAGCGGCTGATCGGCGCACAGCACTTTAAACAGGAAGGGCAGCTCGCCAAATCGTTCAGCGACCGCTTTGCCCAGCGTCGCTGGCTTATCGGCATCAATCACCTCACGCAGCGAACGCGCTTCACCATTGATCTCCACGGTTGACGGACTTTTCGGGTGCGCACCCATCCACAGTTCCGCCATCGGCAATCCCTGCGGATTCTCAATGCCGTAAAGTTCAGTCAGCGCAGTTTTGCTGCCCCAAGCGTAATTTTGCAGCGAATTGTTCAATTTTTGCATCGTTTACCCTTAATAACCGTAAGTAAATAGGCTTATTAAAGCAGAAAGTGCCATAGAAAATACACGAACATGTGCAATAAACGCGATAGGCTCGCATAATGTTAAATTCTTGTATGTGACAATCTTGCTCGTTCTGCAGCGCCGCGGGAAGGCGTTGGGAGCGGAAACCTCAAAATCTGAGCTAAGGAGACGTAGTCATGGCAGCCAATCGCATTGAAAAAGACTCAATGGGACCGATCGAAGTACCGGCAGATAAGTTGTGGGGCGCACAAACCCAGCGTTCGCTGGAACATTTCAAAATCTCAACCGAGAAAATGCCGGTGGCATTGGTGCACGCGCTGGCGCTGACCAAGCGTGCCGCCGCGCAGGTTAACCAAGATCTCGGCTTGCTACCGGCCGATCGTGCTCAGGCGATTCTCAAAGCCGCCGACGAAGTGCTGGCTGATAAGCACAGCGACGAATTCCCGCTGGCGATTTGGCAAACCGGCTCCGGCACGCAAACCAACATGAACATGAACGAAGTGCTGGCCAACCGCGCCAGTGAAATTCTCGGCGGCGAGCGTGGCATGTCGCGTCTGGTGCATCCGAATGATGACGTGAATAAAAGCCAAAGCTCCAATGATGTGTTCCCCACCGCCATGCACGTGGCCGCGGTCATTGCCGTGCGGGAGCAGCTGATTCCGCAGATTCACGTGTTGAAAAAGACGCTGAGTGAGAAATCAGACGCGTTCAAAGATATCGTTAAGATTGGTCGTACCCACCTGCAGGATGCGACACCGCTAACGCTCGGTCAGGAGATCTCCGGCTGGGTGGCGATGCTGGAGCACAATCTTAAGCACATCGAAAACAGCATTCCGCACGTGGCGGAGCTGGCGCTGGGCGGTACCGCCGTCGGCACTGGCCTGAACACCCATCCGGAGTACGCGGTGCGCGTGGCAAAAGCGCTGGCCGATCTGACCAAACAGCCGTTTGTGACCGCGCCAAACAAGTTTGAAGCGCTGGCAACCTGCGATGCGCTGGTGCATGCGCACGGCGCGCTGAAAGGCTTAGCGGCCTCACTGATGAAAATTGCCAATGACGTGCGCTGGCTGGCCTCTGGTCCACGTTGCGGCATCGGTGAACTGGCGATCCCGGAAAACGAGCCAGGCAGCTCGATCATGCCCGGAAAAGTGAACCCGACGCAGTGCGAAGCGCTCACCATGCTGTGTTGCCAGGTGATGGGTAACGATGTGGCGGTGAACATTGGCGGCGCATCCGGCAACTTTGAGTTGAATGTCTTCCGCCCGATGGTGATCCACAACTTCCTGCAATCAGTACGCCTGCTGGCCGACGGCATGGACAGCTTTAACCACCACTGCGCGGTGGGTATTGAGCCGGTACGTGAGCGCATCGATCAGCTGCTAAACGAATCGCTGATGCTGGTTACCGCGCTGAATACGCATATCGGCTACGATAAAGCGGCGGAAATCGCGAAGAAAGCCCACAAAGAAGGTCTGACGCTGAAAGGCTCGGCGCTGAAATTGGGTTATCTGACCGAAGAGCAGTTTGATGAGTGGGTGCGTCCGGAAGAGATGGTTGGCAGCATGAAGCAGTAATCTGCCGCTAACCGTAATGAAGGCCGTTCATCTGAACGGCCTTTTTTTATGCTACAGCTGCCCGCTGTACAACACCGGTCCGGTTGGCTGACCGGTAGGCGATCCGCCCTGCGGCTCCAGGCTGATGGCAATGATGCCCGTGCCCGTAAGTTCGCGATCGTTTAGCGCAATGGCGGTGGCAGTATTGCTGTTGAGCAAGCCCAGCGAAATCGGCGCTTTGCCGGTCGGAATCAGCCACAGTTCAAGGCTATTGCTGGAGGCGACCGCGATCGGATGCAGCGGCGTCAAACTCAGTTGCTTAAGTTTGTTATCAGCACTTACCACCCATTGTTCACGATGCTGTGTGTCGCTCAACACGGTTAATGGCGAGAGCGTTGCGGGCTGCAAAACAAGCTGAACGATCAATGCAATCGCCGCAATACTGGCGGCCACCATCCAACCAGCGTAGGAGCGTTTAGCCGGCACCACAGGTTTCTCAGGCAAGCTGAGCGTAATCTTTTTCCACACTTTTTCTGGCGGAGTGATGGGCGCGAGCTGACTATCGAGCCCTGCCAGCAAGGTCTGCCAGCGCGCCACGCTAGCCGCGAGTTCCGGCTCAGTGTGCAGCCTTCTCGCGAAGCGCAAACGCGCAAGGCCGCTTAATGTCCCCAGCGCATATTCCGCGGCTAACGCATCATCACGTTGTTGTCTATCGTTCATAGGCCCACACACTCCCGCAGATGCTCCAGCGCGCGGCGGATCCAGCTTTTTACCGAGCCAACCGGCTGCTGCAGCCAGGCGGCAATATCACTGTGTGACATCCCCTGATAATAGGCGAGCGTGATGCTTTGCTGCTGTTCGCTGCTCAGGTGGCTAATGCAGTGTCGCAGGCGATCGGCTTGCGCCGGATCGTGCCAGTTATTGCGATCCTGTTCTTCGGCGATCTGTAGCTCATCATTAAATACCTCGGTGGCCAGTGCCGCGCGCGCTTGTCCACTTCGCAAACCGTCAATACAACGATTGCGTACAATGTGCGTCATCCACGTCATTGGGGCGCTAAGGGCACTATCATAAGATGCTGCGCGGTTCCAAATGGTGAGATAACAGTCATGCAGCACCTCTTCAGCCCAACCTTGCTGGCGCAACATCCGTAAGGCGAGGGCGTAAAGGTGCGGTGAAGTGAGTCGATAAAGCTGCTCAAAAGCGCGGCGATCGCCCTTAGCGATCGCCGGCAATAATGTCTCTAGCCGTTCAGTCAGCTTTGCGTCCATATTTATCCCGGTTGGCTAAAACGCCCAATCCGAGTATAGGCAATTACTTAGGCATCAATACGGTATCAATCACATCGATTACGCCATTTTTCTGATTGACGTCATAAGTGCTGATATTTGCCACATTGCCCTGACCATCTTTCAGCTGAATGTTGTGCGGGCCATTGTTCATGATCCACAGCGGCTGGCCGTTTACGGTTTTCAGCTCAGCATGTCCGCCACCTTGCTTAATTTTCTTCTCCAGCGCTTGCATGTCGTATTTACCGGCCACCACATGATAAGTGAGGATCGCGGTCAGTTTGGCTTTGTTCTCCGGCTTGACCAAATTATCAACGGTGCCGGCAGGCAGTTTAGCGAAAGCCGCATTGGTTGGCGCAAAGACGGTAAACGGCCCTTTGCCTTCGAGGGTTTCTACCAGGCCAGCAGCTTTGACTGCCGCCACCAGGGTGGTGTGATCTTTGGAATTAAGCGCATTTTCGACGATGTTTTTTTGCGGGTACATCGCGGCTCCGCCCACCATCACCGAGCCATTGTCCATGGCGGCAAATGCGCCCGCGGTGAACAGTAATGTGCCGGATACGACTGCAATGCTCATTAGCTTTTTCATCATAAATCCTCTTAGAAGGGAGCGAAGAAGTTGCTCACATCTGGATATACGAGAGAATGTGGTGAATTGGATGCACGCATTTTGATCTTTTTTTAAGCCAACCTGTCGCTCCATAAATGCAGGCGCGGAATGATCAGGTGTAGCGGCTGAGCCAACGGTTTGTGGCGATACGCGACATTTTCCGCATCATAGTTCAGCAGTTCCCCCAAAATGGGCACCTGGGTTTTATCGCGACACAGCACCAGCAGGGGAGAGGGGCAGGCAAGCTGGACCTGCTTTTTAACGCTGCCGCGCCATACGCGAGCAATCGGCTGTACTTTTACCGGGCGTTTGATTTTCAGTTTGGCACCAACCGGTAACGCGAGAAGCGCCTCCAGTTCTTGCTGAACTTTCTCCGCCCATTGTTCCCGCGTCCACGGTGCCTGGGCACGATTGGCCCTCAGGCTGCGTTCCAGCTGTTCGACCACCGCATCCCGCGTGACATTTTTGATAATGTTTTTATTCGCCCAGCCGAAACGCAGGCTATCCGGCGAATTGAGTAGCGTCACGCTGCGGTAAGCGTTGAGAGTAATCAGGCCGCGCAGATGCTGGTGGACAAACTCAAAGCGCGCCTCGCTTGGTAAGCCGGATTCGACGGTAATTAACTGTTCCAGCCGCAGTTTGAGGGCATTGATTTCTGCCACCTGTTGGGTGATGCGATCGTGGATATCACCGTCGGCCTGAATACAGATCGCACCCGGCAAGCGCACGGCGGCTTTCGTACTGAGTTTTTCCGATTGATGCTGCATAAACAGGCGGCAGTAGTGGGCCAGCGCCATGTCGCGCGCGGTTTTACCTAAATGTTGCGTCACTGCAATGCGTTCAATTTCATCATTTTCGCGGCCTTTTTCAATTTCCGGCAGGCTAAACACGCGGGCGATCAGCAACGGTTGCTGCTCAACTTGCTGGCGTAAAGCATTTAAACCCCGTTCCAATGCGTTCACACATTCATGTAAATCGCTCACCAAATCATAGCGCGCCATAAAAACCTCGTTATAGTTACAACATACTATTAAGCATACTCGCTCTGGTGCCAATCTGCCAGAAGGGCGCACAATTTTGCTGAACAGGAAAGGTCGGGATTTTTCCGCCAGGATTAGCGTGTTATAACAATGCTTTGCCTGCTAACGGAAAACTGTCGTGACCTCTCAGCCAAAGCCCCCTGTTCCCGCTATCATTACGCTGGGATTAGTTCAAATTCTTTCCTGGGGCGGTTCTTTCTATTTAATGGCGGTAATGGCCAATCCTATCGTGGCGGAGACCGGCTGGTCGCAACAATGGGTTTATGGTGCGTTATCACTCGGCATGTTGGTTTCCGGTTTGCTGGCACCCTTAAGTGGCCGTCTGATTTCCCGTTCCTATGGACGTCTATTGCTCGCCGGGAGTGGGGCGGTGATGGCGCTGGGGCTGATCATTATGGGCCTAAGCCATAACCTGTTGCTGTTCCTTTTTGCCTGGCTGGTCATCGGTATCGGTATGGCGATGGGCCTTTATGATGCGCTGTTTGCCACTCTTGGAACGCTGTATGGCGGCCAGGCGCGCGGTGCTATCACGGGCATCACGCTGATTTCCGGTTTCTGCACCACCCTTGTGTGGCCAGGCATTGCACTGCTAATTCACTGGCTGGATTGGCGCGGCGCCTGTTTTACCCTTGCGGGAATGTTGTGCCTGCTGGTGTTGCCTGCGTATTTTTATGCGCTGCCCGCGCCAGAACCTAAAATTTCTACGGCAAAGCCCAAAACCTCAGCTGATGGCACCGAATTATCTTCAACGCTGTTCTGGCTGCTGTGCAGCATATTCACCCTCGCTTCAGTGATCATGACAGCCATCTCCGTGCAGCTGATCGCGTTGCTGCAAGCCAGCGGACACACGTTGACGTCGGCTTTAGCCATCAGCGCCATTCTGGGGCCGTGTCAGGTTGGCTCGCGTATTGTCGATATCGCGTTTAAGCGTGGTCATCCCATCTGGACCACTTTTTTCTCGGTAGGCTTAGTGGCGCTCGGCTTATTGCTGCTAGCGTGTTATCCGCAGTTTGCCGTGCTGAGTATGGTGTTATACGGCGCCGGCAACGGTTTACGTGCCATCGTGCGTGGAACCTTGCCGCTGGTAATGGTGAAACCCGAAGCTTACGCGATAGTGGTAGGGCGGATGGCCCGCCCGGCGTTGATCGGCCAGGCTTTAACCCCGCTGGTGGGTGGCTACGTCTTCCAGCATCTTGGTGCCAATGCCACGCTGTGGTTACTGTGCCTGCTGGCGCTGTGTAACGTGTTGTTGGTGGTGCTATTAAAGCAAAAACTCCCGCGCGCCAGCCTGGCAGTGCAGGAGAAAATATAAATCAAAATTTCGATCTGGCCGCTGCCAATGCTGTCGCACGGCGGCTCAGACGGAACGGGGTCAGCAGAGCCCCCCAAACCACCAGATTGCCGATAGTTATGAAGACCAGCTTTGCGATACCGGTGACGGTAAAAAAAGACAATCCGGTGATATTTTCGCCATATGCCATAAAACAAAGGCCAATAATCATCATTACAATGAAAAATGTCGCGCAGGAATAGAGCGTCCAGCAATTGCTCGCCGTCGCGAATTTCCACATGAGAAAGGCATTCACCAGCGCAACCAGCAGTGCGGCGTTGAACAGATCGCTGCCATGCGGCAGATGGCGTAAATATGTCATCTGCACGATCCCCAGCAAAATGAGCAGCGCAAGGACAACAACCGCAGCGGCTTTGGCAACAGATATTTTTGCTGTCATAGCGCATTCCTTTCTGACGTATCCTCTTCTTCCTGAATTTGAATAGAGACGATGTTCCAATAGCGATATTTCCAGCGCTGCCCTTCGACTATCACTGAAATAACCTGATTTTTGTCGTCCCACTCCAGTCCATCAATCAGATGAGTGAAACCTTCATGCGCAATGAGTCGTTGTCCACGCTGCAGGTGTTCGGCCTTAATGCTTTTTTCAATGGTTCTAAATTTACGCTTCATATCAGGAGTGATGGCCTCACCAATGACCGACGTTCTGGCTACCTGATTGTGCAGCGCCGCCGCCAATGTGGTTTGCCCCACCCATGCCGTGTGCGCTGTTAGTGTTCGCTGCGTTGCTTTCACCATTGCCCTGGCCACCATTGTGCGTATGTCCATGGTCGTGGCTTTGTTGTCCACCTTTCAATGACGGGCTGTTGATGATGGCATCAACATGTGGAACAGAAACCTGTACCGCGGGAGAGAGAGTCGAAGCCGCAACAGTGGTTATTTTCCCATCATTCGTTTGCACGTTAACCGGTGTGTTCGCTGGCAGGCTGCCCGCACTGACGTTGATAGAACCCGCTGCTAAAGGTGTGCCAGTAGGATCGTTTTTTACATACGCCTGGCTAATAGATTTACTTGCGGCATCTGATACAGCATTGCCCATGCGCTCTAAATGGCCCATCTGTTCAGCATATTGCTCAATATTTGACGCGCGATGATCGCCTGCGACAACATTAATTTGTTCATCGGCAAAAGTGCTAAATGAAGTGGCAACAGCGATAACGATAACAGCGAATTTCAATGAGTTTTTCATTCTGTATTTCCATGATTTTTATGCTGAAAGAACGGTGTGTTTAACGTTCGCCTAGCGGGGAAATTTATTTTTTCATCAGAACTTAATTTTCGCTGAAAAATGTCGCTAACGGCCTTCGTCTGACAGCATTAAATCGATTGGCGATTTGCTCGATATTGATCGTGATCAACATCACAAATAGCACTTTTGGTCAAAGAGCATAGGTGCTTAATTTACAAAGAAAAATAATTGGATTGTTTCTTCTATAGAAACACCTTGTCTTGAATGAAGTTTGGTAGAGGAGTTGAGAACGGATAACGCTGGACAGGATGAACTGATAGTGCGGTAAGTGAGATCAAGTTTGCATTTTATGCCTTTATCATCATCTGATAATTGAGGCGGAATAAGCGTCTGATATTGATTTATTTTATTGATAATAAAGGTTATTTAATGACGCTCCGGCATGCGTTATAACCACATGCCGTACTATTTGGCCCTTCTAAAAAGCAACAGTGTTTGTTATATTTATTGCTCATTGATTACTCACTGTCGCGGCATAAAAACAACAAGATAACCGCAACTCAGGATATAGAAATGCTTGATTACCGCTTCCCGACAGCTTTGCAGATGGTTTTGAGCGTAGCGATGGCGGAGCAATTGGGTAAACGCTCGACCAGTGCCATTTTGGCGTATGGTCTTGAAGCGAATCCCAGTTTCATTCGGAAACTGATGGTTCCGCTCACGCGAGATGGCATCATCGTCTCAACGCTTGGCCGCACCGGCTCCATTCATTTGGGCCGTCCGGCTGCTGAAATCACGCTGCGTGACATCTACACCTCTGTGATAGAGGACAAAAAGCTCTGGGCCTCACGTCCGGACGTCGCTCCACGTTGCCTGGTGAGCGCCAACTTGTGTTGGTACTTCAAATCGATTGCTGAAGAGGCTGAAGAAGCCTCGTTGAAAGTGCTGGAAACCCGCACCGTGGCGGATGCGCTGGCCGAGCTGAAGCATAACGACACCAGCAATTGTGAAGAGCTGCCCAACCTCGAACTCGCCGACCTGTGTAAGAAAGGTCGCTAAAACCGCACCAATCCCGTAGGGTCGCTATTCATGGCGACCTTTTTTTTCGCCGAACTCCAGCCATAAAAAATCCGGGCACCTTGGCCCGGATTGTTCATCTCACACTTAACGTTTACGCCGTCTGCACTTCCGCTTGTGGCTGCTTGCGCGTCACCAGCTTACGCAGCGTCACGTAGAACACCGGCGTCAGGAACAGACCAAACAGCGTGACGCCCAGCATCCCTGAGAACACCGTAATTCCGGTCACGCCGCGCACTTCCGCACCCGCGCCTTCGCCCAGAATCAGCGGAATAGTACCGGCGATAAAGGCGATTGAAGTCATGACGATGGGGCGCAAACGCAGACGACAGGCTTCCAGCGCCGCATCGACAATGCTCTTGCCCTGCATCTCCAATTCGCGCGCAAATTCGACGATAAGAATCGCGTTCTTACATGCCAGCCCCATCAATACCACCAAGCCAACCTGCACAAACACGTTGTTATCGCCGCCGGTCAGCCACACGCCGACCAGCGCGGAGAGCATGGTCACCGGCACGATCAGAATTACCGCGAGCGGCAGCGTCCAGCTTTCATACAGCGCCGCCAGCACGAGGAAGGCCAACAGTACCGCCACCGGGAACACAATCAGCGCGGTGTTGCCCTGCGTTGATTGCTGATAGCTCAGATCGGTCCACTCGATATTCATCCCGTTCGGCAGCACTTGCGTGGACATCTCTTCCAGCTTTTGCATCGCCTGCGCTGAAGAGAGTACGCGCGGATCGGCATCACCAATCAGGTCCGCCGCCGGATAGCCGTTGTAGCGGATCACCGGATCGGGGCCGTAAGTGGTGGTGATATTGACCATGCTGCCAATCGGCACCATCTCGCCACGATCGTTACGGGTACGCAGATTACCAATGTCCTGCACGCTATCACGGAAATCACCGTCCGCCTGCGCCATCACGCGCCAGGTACGTCCAAACTTATTGAAGTCGTTAACGTACGACGATCCCAAATAGGTTTGCAGCGTACTGAACAGCTCGGTCAACGACACGCCTTGCGCTTTGGCTTTGTCACGATCCACCTGCACATCCAATTGCGGCACGTTGGCCTGATAGGAGGAAATCGGGAACATCATGCCCGGCGTCTGCAGCACTGCGCCCGTCATGGTATTGATGGCGGTTTGCAGCGCCCCATAACCCAGTCCAGCACGATCCTGCACGTAGAGCGAATAGCCAGAACCTTGTCCCAGACCCAAAATCGGCGGTGGCATAATTGAGAAGCCAAAGCCTTGCTGAATTTTGGCTATCTTGGCGTTGATCTCCGCGTTAATTTCCGCCGCGCTACGCTTACGCTCGTTGAATGGCTTCAGGCCGAAGAACACCGTGCCGGTATTTGGCGTGTTGGTAAACTGCAACGCATTCAGACCGGGGAAAGCGACCGAATAGGCCACGCCTTCGGTATTCATGCCGATTTCGCTCATCTTGCGAATCACTTCATCGGTACGCGCCAGCGAAGAACCTTCCGGCATTTTCACGCCGCCAATCAAATACAACTTATCCTGCGTCGGAATAAAGCCGCCAGGCACGGTATGGAACATAAAGCCCGCACCGGCCAGCAGCAGCACGTAAACGCCAAACACCGCGCCGCGCCGACGCAGCGTTTTGCCCACCAGTGATTCATAGCCATCTGAACTGCGCTGGAAGAAGCGGTTGAACGGACGGAACAGCCAGCCGAGCAGGCGATCAATAATGCGCGTCGGCATATCTTTCGCGGCGTTATGCGGTTTCAGCAGCAGCGCCGCCAGCGCCGGAGAGAGCGTCAGCGAGTTAATCGCCGAGATCACCGTGGAAATGGCGATGGTCACAGCAAACTGCTTGTAGAACTGACCGGTCACGCCCGACAGGAAGGCCATCGGTACGAATACCGCACACAGCACCAGCGCGATGGCGATAATCGGTCCTGATACTTCGCGCATCGCCTGATGCGCCGCCGCGGTGGGTGACAAACCTTGTTCGATATTTCGTTCAACGTTCTCTACCACCACGATGGCGTCATCCACCACGATACCGATCGCCAACACCAGGCCAAACAAACTCAAGGTATTGAGCGAGAAGCCCAGCAGGTAGAGGATGCTGAAGGTGCCGACCACCGAAACCGGCACGGCCAGCAGGGGAATGATCGAGGCGCGCCAGGTTTGCAGGAACAGAATTACCACCAGCACCACCAGCACAATCGCTTCAAACAATGTCTGCACTACAGCGCGGATCGAATCACGCACGAATACGGTGGGATCGTAAGGCGCGGCCCACTGCACATCGTCCGGGAAGCGGGTGGCCAGCTCGGCCATTTTGTCGCGCACCGCGTTGGACAAGTCGATGGCGTTGGCACCCGGCGCCTGGAAAATACCAATGCCGACCGCATCTTTGTTATTCAGCTGCGAACGCAACGCATAGCTACCGGAACCCATCTCGATACGCGCCACGTCACGCAGGCGTACCAGCGTGCCGTCGTCGGCGGTTTTCAGAATGATATTGCCGAACTGCTCCTCGCTCTCAAGACGACCTTGGGTGTTGATCGACAGCAGGAAATCACTTTGCTTCTTCAGCGGCTCCGCACCAAGCTGACCGGCAGAGACCTGCACGTTCTGCTCCTGCATCGCGCTAACCACGTCGGAAGCGGTTAAGCCTCGCGCCGCCACTTTGTTGGGATCGAGCCATACGCGCATCGCGTATTCACCGGCACCGAAGATCTGAATCTGACCAACGCCCGGCAGGCGCGCCAGCTCATCCTTCACTTTCAGGGTGGCGTAGTTACGCAGATAGAGCGAATCGTACTTGCCGTGCGGCGAGAACATGTGCACCACCAGCGTCAGCGTCGGCGACATCTTCTGCGTGGTGAGGCCAAGTTGGCGCACCTCTTCCGGCAGACGCGCTTCGGCCTGCGCTACGCGGTTCTGCACCTGCACCTGCGCCTGATCCGGATCGGTGCCTGGACGGAAGGTCACGGTCGTGACCAGCACGCCATCGGAACCGGCCACCGACTTCATGTACATCATGTTTTCCACCCCGTTGATGGCCTCTTCCAACGGCGTCGCCACGGAATCTGCAATCACTTTGGGGTTAGCGCCCGGGTACTCGGCGCGCACCTGCACGCTGGGTGGCACCACGTTGGGATATTCACTGATCGGCAGCAGCGGAATGGCGATCAGTCCGGTGGTAAAGATCAAGATCGACAGCACCGCGGCGAAGATCGGTCGGTCGATAAAAAAGCGGGAGAAATCCATAAAAGGCAGTCTCGAAGGTTATTGAGCGGAGCGCATCGCCACCGGTTGGGCGGTCACCGGCATGCCAGGCATAAAGACTTTCTGCAAGCCGTTAACGATCACCTTGTCGCCGGGCTTGAGGCCCTGCTGCACAATGCGCAGACCATTGGCTAAATCACCGGCCTGAATATCGCGGCGCTGGGCTTTGCCCTGCGCATCGACCACATAAACGTACTTACGATCCTGATCGGTCAGCACGGCTTTATCGTCAATCAACAGCGCGGTGAAATCAGCGCTGCCCGGCAAGCGCACGCGCGCAAACAGGCCCGGCGTGAACTGACGCTGCTGGTTGTCCAGCGAGGCGCGCATGCGGATGGTACCGGTGCTGGCGGTGAGCTGGTTATCGAGGAAATCCACGGTACCGCGATGCGGATAACCCTCTTCACCGGTCAGCGCCACCTCAACCGGCAGCGATCCGCGATTTTCGCCTTTACGCGCCATCGCCTGATAGTGCAGATAGGTGGCTTCATCGACATCAAAGTAGACATACATGCGATCCTGCGACACCAGCGTGGTCAGCACGCTGGCGCTGTCGCCCGCGGTGACGAGGTTACCGGTGGTGATCATCGCGCGGCTGGCGCGGCCCTCAATCGGTGCGGTTACGCGGGTGAAATCAAGGTTCAACTGCGCCATATCGACTGCGGCTTGTGCCGACAGCACGTTGGCCTGCGCCTGATTCGCCGCAGAACGACGCTGTTCCCACTCTTCGCGTGACACCACATTGGTGCCGATCAGCTTATCGGTACGTGCCGATTCACTGCGTGCCAGCGCCGCCTGGCTACGCGCATTTGCCAGCTCGGCCTGCGCCTGCTCCAGCGTAGCGCGATAGGTGCGATCGTCGATGGTAAACAGGACCTGGCCTTTCTTCACTTCATCGCCTTCGCGATAATTAACCTGATCGATATAGCCGGAAACGCGCGGACGCAGCTGCACGCTCTGCACCGCTTCGAAACGGCCGTTGAAGCTATCCCATTGGCTGACTTTTTGCTCAACCACCTGCGCGACACTCACTTCGGGCGGCGGCGGCGGGGCGTTTTGCGCCACTCCGCGATCGCAACCGGCCAGCAGGCTTCCCAGCAACATCACTCCTGACAGGCTTACTGCCCGACGAACCCCATTTGTTTGCAGATGCATTGTTGTTATTCCGCGTTGGTGAAAAAGAAAGGAGACGTACGAAAAATCTGCAACTTTAAAGATTGCATTAAAACGCGACGAGTGTAGGCTTGTGCAAACTGCATCTGCAAGAATATCTGATACACTTTATGTGCGGTTTTGATCATTGAGTTGCAAAGCGATCAAAGCCCCTACGCGCAGTGCGGCATTTAATGCAATAATAAAACTTGCATTAAATGCCATCATCAGTCACCCTTAAAGTGTAATTGCAACTGATACTGATACTGTTCGCAAAGGCGACGGGAGAGAATGGGATGATGAGCGACGCATTTATTCACGATCTGATCGACTGGATTGATAACAACATTGAAGCACGTCTGGATCTGGACACCGTAGCGGGGCGCGCGGGCTATTCGAAGTGGCACCTGCAGCGTATGTTCAAAGAGCACACCGGCTATCCGCTGGGTGAATACATCCGTAACAAAAAACTGAAAAAATCGGCAGATAGGCTAACCACCAGCAATGAGCCGATTCTCAACGTGGCAATCTCACTCGGTTTCGACTCGCAGCAGTCGTTTAACCGCAGCTTCAAGCGCCAATATGGCGTAGCGCCGGGAGCATGGCGCCGTCACGCTGCGCCATCCGCCAGCGCGATGCAGTAATACCCCCGCCAGGGCCAGCGATGCTGGCCCGCGTTTTTCTCCGTTTTAAATCTGCTATTATCTGCGTCCTGTCATTCAGGATGTCACCATGTCAAAGAAACTCTGGATTGCCTTAATTCTGATCCTGGCCGCGCTGTGGCTTGGGCTAAAACCGCATTTGTCCGACAAATGGGCGAACAGTCACCCCGACATTTCTCAGCTCACCGATGCCAACACCGTGGCGCGTTGGGTGCAGCAGCACCATCGATTACCCGATCTTTACCTCACCAAAAATGAGGCGCGTCGTCAGGGTTGGAACCCGGGCAAGGGCGATTTGTGTGAGGTGTTGCCGGGCCGCGCTATTGGTGGCGATCGCTTTAGCAACCGTGAAAAAAGGTTGCCGATGCAGGCGGGCAGGCAATGGTATGAAGCCGATGTGAATTACGATTGCGGCCACCGCGATGCCGATCGTCTGCTTTACTCATCGGATGGGCTGATCTTCCTCACCACCGATCACTATCGCAGCTTCAAACCGGTGCCTTAAACATGTTGACGCTCCATTTTGATTTTCAAACCTTGCCGGATCGCCAGGCGTTTTACCGCGCGCTGGTGCAGCAAAGTGCGGCTGCAGATGATTTTGGCAACAACCTTGATGCGCTGTGGGATTGGCTGACCGGCGGCATGGCGCTGCCTGCAACGCTCGTTTTGCAACATGCGGAGGATGCCAGCGTAAGTGCAGAGTTCGCGCCCGTACTGGCATTGTTGGAAGAGGCGCAGCAGCAATTGGCCGGCGAGCTGCGCCTGGTACGAAAAGGGTAAATCAGGCGTGCAGCGGCAGCAGCAAAATTGCTAACATCTGACGCGCATTGGCCGGCAGATCGCCGCCGCCGGTGTAGCCATTGTTCTCGACGATCACCGAGTTTAACCCCACCAGCCAGTCATAGATGTAGTATGCCGTATGATTGGCGGGAGCGGCCGAAAGACGCGTTAAACGCTGCCCCGGCGAGAAACTGACGCTTGGCGCAGGCGGACGAGCAAAAATCGTCTGACCACGATTGACGCGGCTTTCCGGACGTTCACTTTCCGGACGCTGTAAAAAGCCTAGCCACGCCACAAAGTCACCCAGTACCGTCATCGCGCGGGACACCTGTCGATCGGTGCGCGCTTCATGTGCGCTGGCTTGCGCATCCGGTTCGTTAAGCGTGCTTTGCAGTTTGCTCAGTACCTTGAGGCGGAAGCTGGCGGTGATCAGCTCTTCCACCAGCAGCTCCAGCGTGGGCTTATCGACATTCAGCAGCGCCAGCAGGCTGCGGCTCTCCGGCAGCTGACGCAAATGCTCCAGCCACAGCGCAAACACCTGCTGCGGGAATTGCTGATCGCGCTGGCCACCGGAACTGCGCGGCTCAGCCGCCGTCACCGGTTCGTCTTTAAACAGATCAAACTCGAAACCGATGCCGAAATAGCTCTGCTCGGCGGCGGCGGTTTTGGCGCTGTGTTGGCTATGATTGCTGCTGCTTTGGCTCAGCCACAGTTGACGCACCGCTTCACGCGAAGGCTGCAAACGCTCCAGCAGTTCACCGTGCAAACCGGTGCGATGTTGCAAACATTTCAGCAACGTATCGGAGATCGCCTGTTTGCGCGCTGCCTGCTCTGGCGTCGCGCTGGATTCCGTCCACGGCTGCAGGCGTTCCACCAGTTTTTGCTGCAGCGCGCTGAGCTGGAGCGCGAGGCGATCGCGTCGTGCTTCCGGCTGCATTTCATCCTGCAGCCAGCTGCCCATGCGATCGACCCCGGCGCGATCGAGTGCCAGCATCGATCCCCAGCTTTGCCCCGGCTGGCCAATTTGCCGTTGTACCGCTTCGTCAACGTTAATCTGCTGCTGCTGATAACGCGCGTCATGCGGGGTAATCGCCCAAATCAGGCGCGGCTTCTCACCGCTGGCGGCTACGGTTTGATGCATGTGCCATTCACGCAGCGCGCTGGCAGCAACATCGGTGTCCTGACGCTGGCTGGCGGCGGTGCAGATCAGCATCAGGTCAATGCCTTGACGCGCGGCGTACAAACCGGGCAACAGCGCACGTTTTTGCTCCAGCAGGGTGGCGCGCAGGGGATCGCGTTGGCGTAACTGCGCCAGTTCGTCCTGCTGTGTGCGATCGGCAGGCGTGCCCGGCGCAGGCAGCTCCAGCATATCGGCGTCATCATACAATGCCTGGCGCGGCGTCGAGCTGAGCGGCAGGGCGATTTCCAGCGTCAGCAGCGCCAGTAAACCCAGCGGGACATACTGTGCTTTACCTACGCGATTGGCGACGATCGGGCAAACTTCGATCATCTCCTGCCAGTCGGCGTCGTTGCCGATCAGTTTTTCTGCAGGCAGCGCGGCCTCGTCTACCAGCAGGCTGAGCGGCGCTAACACGCGCGGCGCGTGACGCAGCTGATGGCGCAAATGCATCAGGCTACGCAGGCTTTCATTCAGCGCGTTTTGGCCCGGCCACAGCAGCGCAAACAGCTGTACGCGATCGTCAACGCTCAGCCACGGCGCCAGCGCAATCGCCTGCGGCCAGAAGTGACGATCCAATACTTCTGCATGACGATGGTGGCGACGGCTCCACCCCCACAGCGTGATCAGCGCATCGCTGTCCAGGCCGGGCTGTACGTCGTCCTGACGATGACGCTGCAAGCGCTGCAGTGCGGCGTCAATCTGCGGCGTATCGGGCTGCTCTTCGGTTTTGGCGCAGGCCAGCATCAAACGAATCAGCTCCACTTCGCTCAGCAGCGTCATCTCCAGCGGCCAGGCGTTGGATTGGGTTTCACGTTGGTGGCTGAAGCGGGTAGCGATGGCAAAATCGACGTTGCCGGGATTAATGTTCTGGAAATAATTGAGGGTCTTGTCGCCAAGACGCGCAATCAGTTGACCTTGCGCGTCCCCAACCATTTCACTCAGCAGCCAGGCTTTGCCCGCCTGAGATTGGCCAAACAGCGCCAGCGTCACCGGGCGCGCCAGCTGACGCGCCAGCGCATGACTTTCGACGCGTGCGCGACGCAGCTGCAGCGTCAGCGTTTCGGCTTCCAATGCCAGCCGCGGCGCGTGTGCCTGATGGGTTTCCACCCAGTTCAGCGCGCCATCCAGCGTTTCCTGCATCAGGCTCAGACGTTTCGCTGGCGTAACCGGCGAGGCTTTTTTGGCAGTTCTCATCGTTTGCAGACGCTCCCGCTGTCGATCCAATATTGCGCATTCGCGTTGCCGGTGGCAGAAAGCGTGTTCAGTTTGAGGCTCAGTTGTTCCAGCGGCACGCGCGTGCCGTCATCCATACGGGCATCGCTCAATACTAAGCGCTCCGGGCCAAAATTATCCGGTCCTGGCTGCACCGCCAGTTTAATGCGCAGCACGCTCTCTCCGGCAACCTGACGCGCCAGCGTCGGATCGACAATGCTTAAACTATAGAGCGGTGACGCCGGCCAGCGATCGTTCTCCAGCTGACGGAAGCCGAGGCAGACATTGCCGCGGATGCGGAAGCTGCTTTTGCGATCCAGCGCGAAGTCGCTGCGGTCGAGATCGATCTCGCTGTAGCACAGGTTATCGTCGCTCAGCGCGCTCGTTTCATCCAGTACGCCAAGATAGCGGATGGTGGAGTAAGGTTCGAAGTCACCCGCGCGGAACCAGAAACTGCTCAGGCGCAGATCGAGCGCCAGCAGGCACAGCATCGCGCCCACCGCCGCGGTTGATTTCGGGTTATCAATGCGGCCCTGTTTGTTAAACGGATACCAATCGCTGGTGTGATAGCCCTCCAGCGACAAAATACGGCTGCCCGGCAGCGGCTGCAGATGGCGCACCAGCGCCTGAATGCCGGGGAAGCGCGACGGACGACCGGTGAGTAACAGCACATCGCACTGATAAAGCGACACCACTTCACACATGGCGCGCAGCGCTGGGATGATGGCCATACGATGTTGCAGGAATTCGCCGTGCAGCTGCGCCATGCTGACCACCAGCGGCACGTCGAGCAGATCGAAACGGCTGTCGCCACCGAGCGTGCGCTGAATTTCGCCATTCACAAACGCCAGCACCGCGCTTGCCGGTTTTTGCGGTACCAGCTCGCCAAACAGCGCATTGATTTCGCTGTGGCTGTCGAGCGGATCCCAGTTTTCATAACGCTCAAGCACCGCCTGCGCCAGCGGAATAAACAGCTGCAGCGTCACCTGCTGACGCAGCGTGGCCTGACCATCCATGCGGCTGTCGTGGCCGAACAATTTGTTCATCAGCGGTTCGGCCAGCGTTAAGCCGGCTTTCTGCAAACTCTGCTGCAACGCCGGCAGAATCCACAGTTGAATCACATCCAGCAGAATGTCATCGCCCGCGACTTTAAAACCTTCGCGGAACAATAAGCGCGGGGTAATTTTGACGTTGTTGCCCTGGCCATCGTCGAGGCGATATTGGGTAATCGCCAGGTCAGTGGTGCCGCCGCCAATATCGATGGAGGCGATGCGCAGGCTTTTGCCCGGCAGTTCATCGGCTTCACGCGGACGATCCGGGCGCGCCATGCTACTGAAGAAATCTTCGGCGCGACCGGCAAAGTTGACCTGGGTTTCGTTGAACAACCATACCATTTGACCGCAGGTGGCTTCATCCCACTCCATTTGCACATCGGGCACCGGGCGCAGGCTTTTCGTCTGGCTGGCGGCGGAGAAATCGTCTTCAGCCGGATGCCAGCCTTCCGCTTTCCACACCAGCGCGATGGCTTCCTGCATGCGACGACGGAAAATTTCCCGCTCGGGTTTCGGCATGGCGGAAGGCAGCGTCAGAATCACATGACGCAGCTGGCGTGGCGCCTGGCTTTGTGGCATCCGCTGACGCTGCGCTACGCTGTTCATCTGCATCATCGCCTGCGCCAGCAGTTCGCACAGCATAAAGGTCATCAGCGAGCTACGGCTGTAGCTGGCGGAGAACACCGGCAAGCGGTCATCTTCTGCCAGCGCGTGCAGCGGTTGACCTTCATCATTGATCAAGAGAGTGAACGGCAGTGCGGTGGCCTGTGGTTCATCGCTGCTGCCGTTGGCGTTGAATCGCCAGCCCGGCAGATAACGTGCTTCATCCCACAAATAGCGGCGTGGGCTGGATAAACCGGTACTGCCTTCGGTGCCCGCGCGCAGCAGCGCCAGGCGGCTGGCTTCTCGTCCCACGCGCGTCAGCGATGGCCACATAAAGGCGTTTTCACGCCCGCTTTCCAGCGAGAAGTTAGATTTGCCGAACTTCGTTTCGGCAAACTCCAGGCGGCTTTCGAACAGTTCGTTATAGACCTGATGCGGTTCGGAAAGATCGCGCAGCTGCAGTTCATAGGTTTGGCGCAGGCCGTTGCTCTCTTCGGCGTGGTCTTCCACCAGAATGCCGCAGGTGTGCGAGTTGCCCACATCCAGAATGATATCGACATTCACCGCCGGCGTTTGGTGTGACGCGGCATGCAGGGTGATCTCCGCCAAATCTAGCTGTTCACCGAGCAGTTCCAACAGGTTGAGGTAGTGCGCCTGATACTCGAATTCACGCAGTGCCTGATTCACTTCCTGCTCACGACGTGACTCTTGCGCATGTACTTGCTGAGTAAAGGTTTCACGCAGCCAGCCATCCACCCAGGTATGATCGAGGAATTCGCCCAGCTCATAGTTATGCCACGCAAGGGCGAAACTGACGCCGTTCTGCGCATCGGCTTTACTTAAACCGTGCTGCTCGCCACCATCCTGTTCCGGTACGATACGTGTATCGAACGCAAGGGTGATGCGATGGGTGTTGCCTGCGCCGTCGGGCTGGCTGAGCGGCGCCAGATGCAGCCGCGCCCAGTTATCCGGTCCACCAATAAAACGGCGTCCGCTGTTGCAGCGTAGCACCGGCAGCGGCAGCCATTGATGGGCCAGCAGCGCCAGCGAATCGGCCAGTGCGATATCCGATTCCGGACGCACCACTTCTGCCGGTCCGCCATCTTCCGGATAGAGCAGAAACTTACCGCTGTTACCGTCAACGTTCAGGCGCAGCAGCGGGCCGTTGGCCGTTTGACGCACAAACTGACGGCGTGCCTGTAGCGCAGGCAAACGCAAACCGAAATCAAGAAACTGCACACCGCTATCTTCAATCAGCGTGATTTTCTGTTTGTCATCGATGAGGGGAGCCAACATGTTTACTTACTCTCACGCTTAATCGTCAACGGGAACACCTGGTCTGCGCCATATTGCGCAGTACAGCTGGCAATGCCATCACCGGCTTTACACACCAGTTCCGGCATGCGGTAGCGCGATTTATCGCTGCAGCTGGCAGTATAGCGGCTGCGCACTTCCATGGTGCCGGCGGTCGTCATCGCAGCGGTGACATCGGCTTTGCAGCGGATGTTGTCGCCCTGGGTAATGGTGGCGGTGCCTTTACCATTTTTGATCTGATATCGCAGGCTGGGCGGCTTACCGGTGGGCAGATTGGTCTGACGCAAGGTGACGCGCCAGCTACCATTAATGAATTTCACTGAGCCGAGACGCGCATCTTCTGTGGTCATCACCAGATCGTCCGCTTTTGCCGGTTCGGTGTGCTCAGCCACCACTTCCGGCGGGGCTTCAGGTTTCACGGGGGCAACCTCCGGCGCAGCGACGATCACGGTCGCGTGAGTTTGTGGCAGCGTGGCGGGCAATTTTACCGCTTTTAACACAATCGCAGGCGGCGTACTGACGACGGCGGGCGCGTCGGCCACCGCAGGCGTCTGGGGTTCAGGTGCACTGTGCAGCCAGAAGGCGACGCCAGCGGCAACCGCCGCCGCAATCGGCAGCAGCAGCGCCAATGGACGCAGGCCGCGACGGGTAGGCGGGGTAGGTTGCGCTGCGGGTTGCGGTTCTGGCGGCAGAACGTCCTCTGCGGGTGCGATTTCTTCTGGCTCCGGCTCAACAACCGGCTCGGCCGCCACGGCAGGCACTTCGATCAGCGGCGCAATAACCGGCGCAACCACTAATGGCGTAACCGCCGGTGGTTCTGGCAACAGCGGCGGCAGCTCATCTTCAAGCGTATCGCGCAGACAAGCCAGCGCGTCATCACGCGAACGCGCCTGAGGATCAACAAAACCCCAGAAGGTAATCACTGGCTTGCCATCCACCAGATAAACGTACTGCTGATCGGGGAACTGCAGGGTTTTGCTTAGCAACGCACCGAAAAGACGCAGGGCAGGATTATCTGCATCACCCGCACGCAGGCTCAGCGCCTGAAGATCCTGCTGGTTTAACGTCAGCAGTTCCAGCGCCTCACGGCGCTCGCGATCGCTGGCACCAAGCCAGGACTTTACTTTGCCGTTAAAAGGGGCGTACCAATCGAGGCGATCACCGCGCTCATTGGCCTGCGGAATGGCCAGGCAGTTGGCCAGCGTAGTTTGGCGGCGCAGACGCAAGGTTTCACGGATTTGCAGCGCGGAGGTCCAGACGGGCTGGCCGTTTTCACCCAGTGCCAGTACCGTATCCAGATTGCCGCTGCGCAGAAAAGTTTTTGCCACTCGTTGGGCCCTTATCGGTGGTTGTCTGAGGCAGAACAGTGTGTGTTTTTGGCGATGGTAGTGATCTTAAGCCAAATGCAGGAAAATCAAACGGCTGATAAAGGGGGAAAAACAGGGCGTTTTTCCCGCGTGTAAACCTAAGTTGTTGAAGTTTTAAGCGCGAGAACGCGGCGTGAGAACAAAATAAGTGAGTACGCCGCCGAGCAAGCCCCAAAATGCCGAGCCGATGCCGAGCAGGGAAATGCCGCTGGCGGTGATGAGAAACGCGATAATCGCGCTGTCCCGCTGCTGCGGTTCGGCCAGTGCGCGCTGCAAACTGCCGGCAAGCGTCGCTAATAACGCCAAACCTGCCAGCGTGGCAATCAACACCGGCGGCAGTGCGCTCAACATCACGGCAATTAAGCCGCCTGTAAAGCCGGTGAGCAGATAAAAAACACCTGCCAGTGCCGCAGCCATCCAGCGCCGTGCCGGATTCGGATCGACATCCTCACCCATGCAAATCGCGGCGGTAATGGCGGCGATACACACTGAAAACCCGCCAAAAGGTGAGAGAACTAAAGCAATAAAGCCAGTCCAGCCCGTTAGCGCCGACACCGGTGGTTGGTAACCGTGCGCCTGCAAGGTCGCGATCCCTGGCGCGTTCTGCGATGCCATCGTCACCAGGAAATAGGGCAAACCCACGCCAATCAGCGATGCCAGCGTAAACTGCGGCATGATAAACGCAGGCCAACTGATGGCCAACGCATGCGGCGGGAAATGGATGGTTTGTTGCCCCAGCGCCACCAGTACCCCTGCGACAAGTGCCAGCAGGATGGCGTAACGCGGCAGCCAGCGTCGACTTATCAGCCAGACCAAACACATGCTGCCACACAGGGCGAAATGGCTCTGCAATCCGCTAAACGTGCCGATACCAAAACGCAGCAAAATGCCGGCTAACATGGCGGCCGCCAGCGATTGCGGAATGTGGTTCATCAGTTTGGCAAACAGGCCGGTAATGCCAGAAAGTACAATCAACAGATTGGTCGCGACAAATACGCCGACCACTTCATTCAGCGTTAATCCTTGCACGCTCGTGGCGAGCAGCGCCGCGCCGGGCGTGGACCATGCTGCAAGAATCGGCATGCGTGTCCAAACGGATAAACCCAATGAAGCCAGCCCCATACCGATGCCGAGCAGCGAAAACCAGCCCCCAATCTGTTCTGGCGCAGCGCCCGCCGCCTGTGCGGCCTGAAAAATCAGCGCGGCCGTACTGCTGTAACCCACCAGCACGGCGATAAAGCCAGAAATCAGCATCGGAAAAGAGAAAGCGCTGCGCGGGGTAGCAGTAATCATCAGGTTACATCCTCTTGTGCGTTATAACGCACATTGTTGCATGGGACGCTATAGCGCACAAGTGCTACACTGCGCGCCAGCAAGAGGGGAGAACACATGGAAAATCTGCATCAACATCTGAGTCTGGCGCTGAAACAGCTGCGTCAGGCGAATGGCTGGAGCCTGACGCTGGCAGCGGAACGCACAGGCGTAAGCAAGGCGATGCTTGGCCAGATTGAGCGCGGCGAATCAAGCCCTACGATAGCGACGCTCTGGAAGATCGCGACCGGCTTTAATGTGCCGTTTTCTTTCTTTGTGCAGGGCAGCGATCAGCCGCCGGGCAGCGCTGCGACTTTCCGCCAGCCAAACGCGCAGATGCAGGTCAAACCGCTGCTGCCGTACGACGCGAGGCTACGTTTTGATCTGTTGGAAGTGATGCTGGCGGCTGGCGCGCAGAGCGATTCATCAGCGCACGAAAGTGGCGTGATTGAGCAAGTGGTGGTGCTGGAAGGTGAGTTGCTGTTGGGATTGGACGGCACATGGCGCCGCTTACAGTGCGGCGAGGCCAGTCAGTTCGCCGCCGATAAACCACACAGCTATCGCAATCCGCTCAGCACGCCGCTGCGTTTTCACAGCCTAATCCACTATTTGCAGCGGCCATAGGGGCGCCATTTATCGCGGCTAACACCCGCTGCGCATAAATGCCGCACCCCACGCAACCCGCCGACAGCGCGCGCAATTACAAATTGATACGAAGGTAAACTACACAGTTTGCCTTCCTATTTATATACTCGCGCTTCATTAGTAAGGAGAAGGTGCCATGAGCGATCTTAATAGCGCGGCCGCGCTACTGCGCAGCATCAATGGCAAACTGGCGCGCCGCCTGCGTGAATCGGCCCCACCGGGCGATCTCACCTGGCCGCAGGTTTCGGTGCTCGGTTATCTGGTGCGCGACGGTGCGATGACGGTGACGGAATTGGCGGCTCGGGAAGCGGTACGAACCCAATCAATGGGCGCGACCGTTGCCAGCTTACAGGCGCTGGGTATGGTGCAGGGTGCTGTCGATCCGCTGGATGGCCGCAAAACCCGCTATCAGCCCACCGACGCCTGTTTAGCGCTTATCGCCGCCAACCGCGCGCAGCGTGATGATTGGCTCGTAGAGAGCATCGCTACACAGCTAACGCCACTCGAGCAGCAAACGCTGCTGGCCGCCATTCCTTTACTTCAACGACTTGCCGACTATTAATCCTGAGAGGACTCAACATGGCTTTAACTACCCTTGATGACAATACCGCGCTGATTGTGATTGACCTGCAGAACGGCATCGTCGCGCTGCCCGTGGCACCGTTAGAAGCCAACGAGGTGATTGAGCGCTCAGCGCGTTTAGCCGATGCCTTCCGGGGGCAAAAACGTCCGGTGGTGCTGGTTAACGTAGCGGGAGGCGCGCCAGGCCGTAATGAACAACCTCGCCACGGCGGCGATCTGCCAGCCGATTGGGCAACATTAGTGCCGGATTTGGCGCAGCAGCGCGGCGATATCGCCATCACCAAAAAGACCTGGGGCGCGTTCCACAACACCGACCTGCATGAGCAGCTGCAGCAACGTGGCGTTACCCAGGTGGTCATCTGCGGTATCGCTACCGCTATTGGCGTAGAGTCCACTGCGCGTCAGGCTTATGAGCTCGGTTACAACGTCACGTTGGCAACCGATGCCATGACCTGCCTGAATGCCGAAACGCACAAAAACAGCGTTGAACGTATCTTCCCGCGCCTGGGTGAAACCGGCACAACGGAAGACGTGCTGGCGTTGTTGAAGTAATAGACAGTTTCGGTCGCCATGAATGGCGACCCTACGTGTATATAGCTGGGTTTTTGTAGGGTGCGCATTCATGCGCACCTGGATATCAATCTTGGCAACGCGTTTATTTACTGAAACGCATAACTCACCGTTAAACCGACGCTGTAGTTGCGGCCCGGTGCCGGTTCGTAATAGCGGCCGTTGCTTTCATTGACGATCACCGAGCCGATGTAGTTACGGTCAAACAGATTATCGACGCGGCCAAACAGATCCAACGTCCAGTTTTGCACCAGCCATTTATAACCGCTATTTACCCCCACTACGGTGTAAGACGGCGCTTTCACATCGTTCTCATCATCAGCGGCGATATCGCTCAGGTAACGCACATCTGTTCCAGCATACCAGCCTTGTTCTGGCGCATAGGCCAATCCGGCATACGCCATATTGCGCGCAATGCCTGGAATGCGGTTGCCATTGCAGCTTTCAGTGCCGCAGACGTTAGAGCGATAGCGGGCATCCAGCAAGGTCCATGCGGCTTTAAAACGCCAGCTTTCACCGAATTGCTGATCCAGCCCCAGCTCTAAACCACGGCGACGGGTTTCACCGGCGTTTTTGTAGCTGGTGCGGCCCTCAAAGCTGCTATCGGAAACGATCTCGTTTTTGGTATCCGTCTGGAATACCGCCGCGGTTAACAGACCATTGCCAATACGTTTTTTGCTGCCAAGCTCAACCGTCTCGCTGGTGGCCGGTTGCAGATCTAAATTGAGGCCGGCCTGATTGGCGGCACGATAGGACAACTCATTCAACGTAGGCGTTTCGAAACCGCGTCCGGCAGAAACGTAGGCGTTCCAGCTGTTATCAATCGCGTAGTTCAGCGCCGCCGCCGGCAGCCAGCGATGGTAGCGACGGTTGCCGCTGTCGTCCGGATCGGTAGCGGTCACGTAATAGTCGTTGGAGTCAAAATTCACCGTACTGAAACGCACACCAGCATCCAGCGACAGTTTATCCGTTAGCTGCCACGCGGTTTGCAGATAGGGATCGAGATTCCACATCAGGTTGCGCTCATTACGACGCAGATCGCCCTGTACACCAAGCTCGTTGGCGGTGAAGTTTTGATAGCCCTTACGCTTTTCGGTCATGGTTTCATAGTCTACACCGCCGGTGAACGTCACCGGGATGGTGAACAGCGCGTCGCGGTGCGTCCAGCGCGTATCAATGCCCTGATAATGACGCGCCAGCGAAATCACGCCGCCCGCATTGCCTGCGCTTTGCTGAGCACTTTTAGGAATCGATTGGTACTGTGTGGTTTCACGCTCGCCTGCATACATCATGACGCTTAGATCATCGTTTTCACTCATCTGGCGCTGATAGTGCAGGCCTGCTTGCGTCTGATCGACGGTTTTACGTGCGTTGTACAAGGTCACATTGCTGGCCACCTGGCGCGGATTATCTTTCCACTGATCGGCGGTTAAGCCGCCCGGATCCTGCGCATCCACGTGTACGCTGTTAAACAACAGCGTCAGGGTGCTGACATCGTCAATGCGCACGCCGAGTTTGGCGTTGCCCAGGTTTTTTTGTGCCGAGCTGTGATCGCGATAGCCGTGCGTGGTAAAGCGTGAGGCGGAAACGGTGTAATTGACGTCGCCGGCGTGCGTGCCGTCGCCGGTTGCGCCGCTGGCTTTCACACTGTTGCGCCAGCTGCCGTAGCTGCCATACCAGCTGCTGGCTTCCAGCGTAGTGGGCTGCTGACCGGTTTGGGTTTCGACGTTAATCACACCGCCGGAAGAGTTGCCGTAAAGCGCCGAGAACGGGCCGCGCAGCACGTCAATATGATCAATCGATCCGATATCAATATTGGAGGTTTGGCCCTGGCCGTCTGGCATGGTGGCTGGGATCCCGTCAACATACATGCGGATGCCGCGCAGGCCGAAAGTGGAACGCGAACCAAAGCCGCGCACCGAAATCTGTAGGTCCTGGGCGTAATTTTGTCTGTTTTGTATCTGCAAACCGGGCACGCTGGCGAGATTTTCAGACAAATTCACGCGCGGTGCCGCGTGGCGCATATCGTCGCCGGAAACCACGCTAACCGCTGCTGGCGTATCCAGCTCAGAGAGTCCGGAAGCCGCTGGTGCGGCACTCACCACCATGGTATTGCTGCCTGCATCCGCCGCGATGACAGCAAGCGGGAACATTGCGGGCACCATCAGCAACGAAGCCTGTCGCAGTAAAGCTATTTTCATTATGAAAGACCGTAAAAAAGGGCGTGGAATGTACCGAATGGAACATTTATGGCGCGTATGTTAATCGTTTTTTCATTTGTTTGAAAAGCGTTAATAGTATGACGGATTATTACTCTTAGCAGTGTTGAATATGTTTTTTCATCGCATCTCTCGCCTGGCTGCGTGAGGAAAATTCTGTCAGTCTGGCGGTTTTGTCTGTAGGCACAAAAGAGAGGGATAGATGAGTCAGCAACCTGTGGTAGCGGTACTGGGATTGGGCGCAATGGGTCATGCATTTGCCGCCAACCTGTTGAAAAAAGGCTTTACGGTACGCGGCTGGAACCGCACGCGCGCCAGGGGCGAAGATCTGCTGGACGCTGGCATCACCTTAGCCGATAGCGCCGCACAAGCGGTTGAGGGCGCGGATGTGGTGATCGCCATGCTGGCTGATGGGACCATTACGCAACAGGCGTTGAACGATGCCCGCAGCAACCTTAAGCAGGGCGCAACCCTTTGCCAGATGGGCACCATCGGCGTGGAAGCCACCGATCAACTGATCACCGAATTCAAAAGCGCGCGTCCGGACGTGGTGTTTATCGATGCGCCGGTTTCCGGTACCAAAGCGCCGGCAGAAAATGCGCAAATTCTGGTGATGGCGAGCGGCGATCAAAGCAAAGCGCAGGCCGCCGAGCAGGTGTTTGCTGCCATCGGTAAAGGTACGCAGTGGCTGGGCGCAGCGGGTGCCAGCTCGCGCATGAAGCTGGTGGTGAATAGCTGGCTGATTGGTCTGATGCAGAGCCTGGCGGAAAGTACCCGTTTGGCGGAAGAATTCGGTTTCAGCACCGACGATCTGTGGAAAGTGCTGGATGGCGGCCCACTCGCCGCGCCGTATGCCAAAATGAAACTCGGTATGATCGCCAGCGGTGATTTCACCCCACAGATGCATCTGGTGTGGGCACTGAAAGACGCCAAACTGGCGCTGGACGCGGCGGGCGACAGCAAACTGCCGGCGCTGGAAAACATCGTTGACGTCTGGCAGCAAGCGGTGGACGCCGGTTATGGCGAGCAGGATCTGGCGGCGGTTTATCAATATCTGAAACGCTAGCATGAGTGCGCGGCTCAATTTCGACTTCACGCATCGCCCGCTGGTGCCGTATGCGCATGATTACGCACATGGCGACGCCGAGCCGTGGCATCACCACGCTTGCGCGCAGCTGATTCACACGCTGAGCGGGGTGGTAAAAGTTGAAACCCAGCACGGCAGCTGGATTGTGCCGCCGAGTCGCGGCGTCTGGTTACCGGCGGGCACGCGCCACGCGCTGCAGATTGTTGGCGCGGTGGCAGCGCGCACGTTGTTTGTTGATCCGCTGGCGCGCGCCGATCTGCCCGCCAGCTGTCAGGTGGTGCAGATTTCGCCACTGCTGCGCGAGTTGATCGTCAGCGCGCTGGCGTTGCCGGAGCAGTACGGTTCCGGCAGTCGCGCTGAGCGCATTTATGAGCTGATTCTGGATGAAATCCGCGTGATGGATGTGCTGCCGTTTGGCCTGCCGCTGCCGGAAAGCAGGCGGCTGCTGAGTTTGTGTCAGCACATTCAGCACGCGCCGGGGGAAAACTGGACGCTGGCACGCGCCGCCGCTGAACTCTGCGTGGCCGAACGCACGCTGGCGCGCCATTTCAGTCGCGAAACCGGTTTGCAGTTCAGCGACTGGGTACGACGCGCGCGCCTGAGCGTAGCGTTAACCCGTTTAGCTCAGGGAGAAAGCGTGCTCACGGTGGCGCTTGAGCTCGGTTACGACAGTCCAAGCGCCTTCAGCGCCATGTTCCGCCGGGTGCTCGGCGTTACACCAGCGAACTACTTTCCTGCGGCAGAAAAGCGTGCGCCGCGTTGAGCAGCGCCTGCAACGACGCGCGCGCCACATCATTGTCAATTCCCACGCCCCACGCCCGTTCACCGCGGGCGTTAATACAGCTGATGTAGCTCACCGAACGGCTATCGCTGCGTTTACCCAGCGTATGTTCGTGATAATCCTCAATGGTGATGGCTAAGTCATAGCGCTGATGCAGCGCGGAAACGGCAGCGGATAGCAAACCATTGCCTTTACCTTCCAGCGTTACCTGCTGCGCACCTTGCTGCAATCGCGCTTTGAAACGCGTTTCGCCTTTGTCGTCGCTGTGGCTTTCCGCTTCCAGCAAACGCCGTGCGGGCTGCGTTAAACCATAATGCTGGCAGAATAGCTGCCACAGGGCGTGATGCGTCATCTCCTGGCCATGGCCGTCGGTTTGCTGCTGCACTAATCGGCTGAAATCCTGCTGTAAAGCGCGCGGCAGCTGCAGGCCGTGGTTCTGCTCCAATAGCCATGCCGCACCGCCTTTGCCCGATTGACTGTTCACGCGGATCACCGCTTCATAGCTACAGCCGATATCCAGCGGGTCGAGCGGCAGATACGGTATTTGCCACATTGTTTCTTCCCGTTCAGCGCGTTCGGCAAAGCCTTTACGAATCGCATCCTGATGCGAACCGGAAAACGCGGTAAACACCAGTTCACCGGCGTAAGGATGGCGCGGGTGCACCGGCAGCTGATTGCAGCGCGTCACCACTTCCAGCACCTGCTGGATATCGCTGAAATCGAGCTGCGGCGCAACGCCCTGGGTGTAGAGATTGAGCGCCAGCGTAACGATATCAACGTTGCCGGTGCGCTCGCCGTTACCAAACAAACAGCCTTCTACGCGGTCGGCTCCCGCCAGCAAAGCCAGCTCGGCACAGGCGATGCCGGTGCCGCGATCGTTATGCGGGTGCACGCTGATCGACACCTGCGATCGCTGGCTGAAGTGGCGACAGAAATACTCAATCTGATCGGCATACACGTTGGGCGTATTCACCTCCACGGTCGCGGGCAGGTTGATGATCATCGGGCGCGTGGGACCCGGTTGCCAAATCGCGGCAACCGCTTCGCAAATTTCCAGCGCAAATTCGGGTTCGGTAAAGCAGAACGTTTCTGGTGAATACTCGAAAGTCCACGCAGTAGCGGTTTGTGCTTCACAGCGGGCGCGAATCTGCCGTGCACCGGCGCACGCCAGCGCAATGATTTCACTTTTGCTTTGACGGAACACGCGCTCGCGGAACAGCGGCGCAGTCGCGTTGTACATATGGATGATGGCGTTTGGTGCACCGCGTAGCGCCTCAAAAGTCCGATCGATCAGGTCGCTACGCGCCTGCGTCAGTACCTGAATTGCTACGTCGTTGGGAATGTGATTGTGCTCGATCAACAGGCGCACAAAATCAAAATCGGTCTGCGAGGCTGCCGGAAACGCCACTTCTATTTCCTTGAAGCCACAGCGCAGTAACAGTTGCCAGAACTCCAGCTTGCGCGCGCCGTCCATTGGCGTGGCGAGCGCCTGATTGCCGTCGCGCAGATCGGTGGAGAGCCAGCGCGGGGCGTGCGTCAACTGACGCGATGGCCACTGGCGGTAGGGTAAATCGATAACCGGAAACGCGCGGTATTTGCTAGCAGGTTGAGTGAGCATAACAGTCTCCTTGTGGTGTTGTGATGAGTCTCGCCTGGCAGCACGCTGCTCGGCTCGCGCATTGCTGACAACCACCCGCGCGTAACTGACAACCTCTGCGTCACGTAACCCTTTGTGCGCCCACATTTGGCGAAACCGCAGCGCGCGCGTAGCATGGTGGCATGTTGTTTCACCAAAGATCGCCTCATGTTACTCACTACCTTCGACGGTCATAATGACCTGCTGCTTAACCTGTGGCTGCATCATCGTGATGCGCCCGCCCAGGCATTCTTTCACGGCATTGAAAAAGGCCACCTCGATTTTCCGCGTATGCAGCAGGGCGGCTTTGCCGGTGGCCTGTTCGCCCTGTTTGTGCCGCCGCCGCGCTATGTGCAAGAGGTGGCACCGCTGCGGGCGGCGGAGAATCTGTCGCCGCTGGCGATCCTCTGGCAGCAGCTCGATATTCTCAAAGCGCTGGCTGCGCAATCTGACGGGCGGGCGCGCTTATGCCTCAACGCCGCCGATATGGCCGCCTGCCGCGCTGAAGGAGTGCTGGCGCTGGTGGCGCATATCGAAGGCGCGGACGGTTTTGATGTCGATGGCGCAGCGCTCGATGCGTTCTATCAGGCTGGCGTTCGCAGCATCGGGCCATTCTGGAATTTGCCTAATTGCTTTGGTGAGGGGGTTAGCGGCTCTTTTCCGCATTCGCCGGATACCGGGCCAGGATTGACGATGGCTGGTGAGCAGCTGATTGCGGCGGCCAATCGTCATCGCATGCTGATCGATATGTCACACATGAACGAAAAAGCCTTTTGGGACACGGCGCGCCTCTCATCGGCGCCGCTGGTGGCGACGCACTCTAATGCGCATGCGCTGTGCGCGCAGCCGCGCAATCTCACTGACGACCAACTGCGCGCAATTCGTGACAGCGGCGGCGTGGTAGGTGTGAATTTTGGTAACGCTTTCTTACGCAGCGATGGCAAACGCGATAGCGATACGCCGTTGATCGAAATTGTTAAACATGTTGAGCATTTGATCGCGATAATGGGCAGCGATCATGTAGCGCTGGGTTCCGATTTTGATGGCATCAGCGTGCCTGATGCGCTGAAAGATGTTTCCGGATTACCGCGCTTGTATGCGTTATTGCGCTCACTGGGCTACGATCAAACGGCTCTTGAGCAGCTCGCCTGGGGCAACTGGCAGCGCGTGTTGCAACAGATTTGGCGGGATTAGCACAATTCCCTTACCGAATCAGGGTTGATCTGCTCGCTACATTGGCGCAACATCTGCGCGCGTCATGATTGCAATGTGATCTACGTCACAGCTGCAATGATCTCCAGCAGAGCGTGCTCTGCATTTTTGAATGAATAAGAGGAAGAATATTATGTGGAAAAAACCTGCGTTTATTGACCTGCGTCTGGGCCTGGAAGTGACTCTGTACATCTCCAACCGCTAAGACTTCTGCCCGCCGCTCGTGCGGGCATTTTGTTTTCTCTCTCTGGTCAAATTTCATGTTTATTAAAGTCCTCGGTTCAGCGGCTGGTGGCGGCTTCCCGCAGTGGAACTGTAACTGCGCCAACTGCAGCGGCCTGCGTAACGGCACTATTCAGGCGCAGGCGCGCACGCAATCGTCGATCATCGTCAGTGATAACGGTGAAGATTGGGTGCTGTGCAACGCGTCGCCGGACATCAGCCAGCAGATTGCCCACACCCCAGAATTGATAAAAAAGGGCGTGCTGCGCGGTACGGCCATTGGCAGCATCATTCTCACCGACAGCCAAATCGATCACACCACCGGTTTACTGAGCCTGCGTGAAGGTTGTCCGCACCAGGTGTGGTGTACGCCGGAAGTGCATGCCGATCTCACCAGCGGCTTTCCGATTTTCACTATGTTGCAGCACTGGAACGGCGGCTTGCAGCATCATGCCTTAACACCGCTGGAGCCATTTCGCGTCGATGTGTGCCCGAGCCTGCAGTTCACCGCGATTCCGATTCTCAGCAACGCGCCGCCGTATTCGCCATATCGCGATCGTCCGCTGCCGGGCCACAACGTGGCGCTGTTTATTGAAAACACCGCCAATGGCCAAACGCTGCTGTACGCACCGGGACTCGGCGAGCCCGATGCGGTGATCATGCCCTGGCTGGAAAAAGCCGATTGCCTGCTGATTGATGGCACGGTATGGCAGGACGACGAGCTGCTCGCCACCGGCGTCGGCAAAAATACCGGCAAGGCGATGGGGCACCTGGCGCTGGCCGAAGAACAAGGTTTAATGGCGCTGCTGGCCTCGCTGCCGGCCAAACGCAAAATTTTGATTCACATTAACAACACCAATCCCATCCTTAACGAGCAATCGCCGCAGCGCGACTATTTAGCGCAGCAGGGCATCGAAGTGAGTTGGGATGGCATGGCGATTCATCTGCAGGAGTTTGCATCGTGATCATTACCGAAGCACTATCGCCCGCCGCATTTGAGCAGGCGCTGCGCGATAAAGGCGCGTTCTACCACATTCATCATCCGTATCACATCGCGATGCACAATGGTAATGCCACGCGCGAGCAGATTCAGGGCTGGGTGGCGAACCGCTTCTATTATCAGACCAATATTCCGCTGAAAGACGCGGCGATCATGGCCAACTGCCCGGATCCCGCCACGCGGCGCAAATGGGTGCAGCGTATACTCGACCACGACGGCAGCAACGGCCACGAAGGCGGCATTGAAGCCTGGCTACAGCTTGGTGAAGCGGTCGGGCTGGACCGCGATGTTTTACTTTCAGAGAAGCTGGTGCTGCCGGGCGTGCGCTTTGCGGTAGATGCCTACGTTAACTTTGCGCGCCGTGCCAACTGGCAGGAAGCCGCGTGCAGCTCGCTGACCGAGCTGTTCGCGCCGCAGATTCACCAATCGCGCCTTGATAGCTGGCCGCAGCACTATCCGTGGATCAAAGAGGAAGGCTACTTCTATTTCCGCAGTCGCCTGAGCCAGGCGAATCGTGATGTGGAACACGGTCTGGCGTTGGCGCTCGAGGTGTTTACCACGGCCGAGCAGCAGAACCGCATGCTCGAAATCCTCCAGTTTAAGCTCGATATTCTCTGGACCATGCTGGATGCCATGACCATGGCGTATGCGCTGCAGCGTCCGCCTTATCACACGGTCACCGATCGGGTGTCCTGGCACAGCACAAGGTTGGTATAACGATATGAAAGATAATCTGATTCCGGCTTTTCGTCGTGGCTACCGCATGCAGTGGGAAGCGGCGCAGGAGAGCCATGTCGTGCTCTATCCGGAAGGCATGGCCAAGCTGAACGAAACCGCCACGATGATCCTTGAACTGGTCGATGGTAAACAAGATGTGGCGGCCATTGTTGCCACGCTGGATGCGCGCTTCCCGGAAGCGGGCGGCGTAGGCGATGACGTGAAAGAGTTCCTGCAATCTGCCATCGAACAAAAATGGATACTGTGTCGTGAACCCGAGTAAAACCGTGACGCCGCCGCTGTGGCTGCTGGCAGAATTGACCTATCGCTGCCCGCTGCAGTGTCCGTATTGCTCCAATCCGCTGGATTTTTCCCAGCAGGAGAAAGAGCTGACCACTGAACAGTGGATTGAGGTGTTCCGCCAGGCGCGTGCCATGGGCAGCGTGCAGCTCGGTTTTTCCGGCGGCGAACCGTTAACGCGTAAAGATTTGCCGGAGCTGATCCGCGCCGCGCGCGATCTCGGTTTCTACACCAACCTGATCACCTCCGGCATTGGCCTGACGGCAAAAAAACTCGACGCCTTTGCTGACGCGGGCCTCGATCACATTCAGATCAGTTTCCAGGCCAGCGATGAAACGCTGAACGCTGCGCTAGCCGGGTCGAAGAAAGCCTTCCAGCAGAAGCTGGAGATGGCAAAAGCGGTGAAAGCGCATGGCTATCCGATGGTGCTGAACTTTGTGCTGCATCGCCACAATATCGATCAAATCGACAAGATCATCGATCTCTGTATCGAACTGGAAGCCGATGACGTCGAGCTGGCGACCTGTCAATTCTACGGTTGGGCGCAGCTTAACCGTGAAGGATTGTTGCCGACGCGCGAACAGATCGCCCATGCCGAAGCGGTGGTGGCCGATTATCGTCAGCGCATGAGCGCCAGTGGCAATCTGACCAATCTGTTGTTCGTCACGCCGGATTACTATGAAGAGCGGCCGAAACCGTGCATGGGCGGTTGGGGATCGATCTTCCTTAGCGTCACGCCCGACGGCACCGCGTTGCCGTGCCACAGCGCACGCCAGCTGCCGGTTGAGTTCCCATCGGTGCTGGAACGCACGCTGGATGACATCTGGTACAACTCGTTTGGCTTTAACCGCTATCGTGGTTTTGACTGGATGCCGGAACCCTGCCGCTCCTGCGATGAGAAAGAGAAGGACTTTGGCGGCTGTCGCTGCCAGGCGTTTATGCTGACCGGCGATGCGGACAATACCGATCCGGTGTGCAGTAAGTCACCGCATCACGGCAAAATCCTCGAGGCGCGGCGTCAGGCCAACTGCAGTGATATCAAAATCCAGCAGCTGCAGTTCCGTAATCGTAGCAACTCCGAACTGATCTTTAAGCAGCGCGTCACCTGATGAACGCGCGCCAGATCACGCTCGCCAACGGCCTGCGCTGTTATCTCCACCATCAGCCCGGCGCACGCGATGCGGCGGTGCTAATGCGCGTGCAGGCGGGCAGCCTGGATGAGCCGGATCGCTGGCCGGGTTTGGCGCATTTGCTCGAACATCTGCTGTTTTGCGGCAGTGAAAACTTCAGCGGCGACGATCGCCTGATGCCGTGGGTGCAGCAGCAGGGCGGCCAGGTCAATGCCACTACGCAGCTGAGCCGCAGCGCCTTTTTTTGCCAGCTGCCGGCAGCGGCGTTATCTGCGGGCGTGCAGCGGCTGTGCGATATGCTCGCGGCACCGCTGCTGAGTGCGCAGGCCATCCAGCAGGAAGCGGCGGTGATTGATGCCGAGTATCAGCTGCTGCAACGCCATGCCGACACGCTGTGTGAAGCGGCGATCCTGGATGCGCTGCAAGGCCGTTTTCAACGCTTTCGCGTAGGCAATCGCGTGGTATTTGGTGACGATGTCACGCAGTTGCGGGCGGCGTTACAGACATTTCATCAGCGTTGGTATCACGCTGATAACATGCAACTTTGGTTGCAAGGTCCGCAATCGCTCGATGAACTGGCGCAGCTGGCGTCGCTGTTTGGCAGCGGATTATTAACGGGTGGTGCAACTCCAGCGGCAATCGAACCTTTACTGCTGCCAGGCGATGGTTTGCTGCAGCTGGTGGGTGAAGAGAGTTTCTGGCTGGCGCTGCTGATTGACGGCGATGAGCCCACTATTCGTGACAACGTCACCTTGCTGAATGCCTTTTGGCAAGATGAAGCACCCGGCGGCTTAATGGCGCAACTGCGGCATGAAGGGCTCTGTGAGTCCTTTAACGCCCAGTGGCTATGGCAGGATACGCAACACGCTTTGCTGGCGCTGCGCTTTGGTGCGCCGCAGCTTACTCCCGCGCAGGCGCAACGTATTGAACACTACTTCTGGCAGCATCTCACCGCGTTAAGAGAGGCACCTGCGCGGCAGCATCAGCACTATGCGCGGCTGGCACAGCAGGATTTTGCCGCTTCGTCAGCGCTGGAGCAGCTGCGCGGCCGGGCGCTCGGTTTTGCGCCTGGCTTAACGGTTCCAGATAATCTGGCTGACTTTGCCTCTGCGTTACCTCACCGCCCACGCAGGCGTTTGCTCACGCAGCAACAGCTGAAGGGTATGCCGCAGCTGAAACAAGGCTTTACGCTGCCACTGGCTGAATGGTTGCCCGAACAGTGGCTCGCCACCGAACCTGCAACGTTTCACTTTTATCCGGCGTCAGCAGAGATAACGTTGCCTCGCTTACCGCCTGTGGCGCAGCCGCTGCCGGTGATTGCGCCCGTGCAATCGGTTGAGACGCTGCTGCTGCGCCCGGCGTTTTATCAGCTGTTGCGCGACGAAGAAGCACAGGCGCGGCAACGCTTATTGCGTCCGGTGCTAGCTGAGTTGCGCCACGCCGGTGGCAACGGCAGCTGGCAGCAAAAACAGGGTAGCTGGCAGCTGGTGCTTAATTTGCCTGCTTGCGCCGATCGCGCTTTGCTAAGCGTGTATCAGGCTTTACAGGCGCTTAATGCACCGGTGCAGGATCGGGTCATCAAGACAACGCACTCTATCGTTATTCGTCAGCTGCTGGCCGCTTTGCCCAGCAAACTGCTCCCGCCGCAGGCAACACCACCATGGTTGGTCGCGTGGTGCGGCGCAGAGGGTGCGTTAAGCCAGCGCGTGGCCCATCTGCTCAGCGAATTCTCCCCCGCGCTGGCACGCTATGCGCCACCTGCCATGCTGCATCGCGGCGTGATGCCGGTTGCCTGTGACGGGAGCGATCAGGCGCTGTTATTGTTTATGCCGCTGCCGCAGCAGGATGATGCCAGCCTCGCGGCGTTACGCGCGCTGGCGCTGATGCTGGAAACGCGCTTTTTCCAGCGTCTGCGGGTAGAGCAGCAAATCGGCTATGTGGTGTCGGCGCGCTATCAGCGAGTTGCGGATGTTGATGGTTTGCTGCTGGCGCTGCAGTCGCCGAATATCCCATGGCGCACGCTGCTTGGCCACAGCAAACGTTTTATGCGAGACATGCTTGCCGAAATTGCCGCTATTCCTGCGGCACATCTCGCGGCCTGGCAGGCGAACTTAGCGATGCAGTGCGTAAACCAGGACAACAGCGAGCGTGCGGAAGAAGCGCTGCGCCAGCAGCTTGGCTTACCCATTCTTAACCGCACCGCCATCCAGGCACTGACGCTGCCGCAGCTACAGCACCTTCACTATCGCCTGCTGCGTGAAAGGCATCGCTGGTTGATTTTGGTTAATCAAAGTTGAAAGGCGATGTGTTTGCCGTTGGGCAACGTAACGTCAATACGCAGTTCACCACCTAAAGCGTCAACATAACGTTTTAATGTGGAGAGTCGCGGGTCGTTGCCGGGATTTTCCATTTTTGCCAGCGTGGGTTGCGAGACGCCAATCACACGTGCCAATTCAGTTTGCGAGAGATTAAGCTCTTCACGCAGCTGGCTCAAAGCAATCTCCTGGCGCAATTTCTCGACTTTTTTAGCGATCCGCTGCTGGCTTTCAGGTGATTGTTTTTCCAATAACTCTTTCAAAGTAGACATCTTATCCCTCCATCTGCGCCACATGCTTACGGTATTCTGTTTCAGCAAGGCGAATCATCGTTCGGTAAAACTGTTTTTGGTTGCAGCCGGTTTTATTCCCTGCGCATAGCACAATAGCGCGTCGCACCGGATCAAAAGCGAAAAATGCCCTGATGGGGTTACCTGCATGCTGAATGCGCAACTCCTTCAGGTTAGGGACATCGCTACCTTTTAGCGTATCAACATAAGGGCGTCCCAATTGGGGTCCCATTTCACCTAAAATAGTCATCGCGGCTAACACATCTTCGCGCAGTGCTTCACTCTGCGCCAGGAACCACTTATCGAAAACATCCGTTGTCAGAATTTCCCACATAATGCCATCCCATAGCTTTTTTGCTATAAATAACTTATAGCCTTTAGGCTATGAAAGCAACGTGCATGCTACTTACGCGCTGTGATTTTATCGTATGATGATTATTACTCATTGATATATTTGAATATATTTGACAGTCACCAGCAAATCTCTTCACTGGTTAGTTACCAGGTAAAGGGCGACACTCACTGTATTATCCCGAACTAAAAGGAACTGCGAGTGAAAAACGTTACCCGTCTTGCGCTGCCACTGTTGGCGGCGGCTACGCTTTATGCCCCCTTGTCACAGGCTGCAGCGATGCACTATGCCCTCGATCCGGCGCACACCTCGGTCATCGTGACCTGGACGCACTTTGGTTTCTCTCACCCGACGGCCGATATCCCGAATAGCAAAGGGTCAATCGTATTTGATAAGGATCAGCCGCAGCAGTCGCGCGTTGATGTCACGCTGCCGATTACGCAAATTGATACCCACGTACCTGCATTGACCAAAGAGTTTCTCGGTGCTGAGTATTTCGATACCGTAAAATATCCTTCAGCGGTATTCCACAGCACCAAAGTGGAAGCCAAGGGTGATAACAAATTCGACGTGGAAGGTAACCTGACGTTGAAAGGGATTACCAAGCCGGTCACCTTGCATGCCACGCTGAATCAGCAGGGCATGCATCCGATGGTGAAAAAAGAGGCGATTGGTTTTGATGCCACTGGCGTGATTAAGCGTTCGGATTTCAAGCTGGATAAGTATGTGCCAGCGGTAGGCGATGACGTGACGTTGACCATCTCAACCGAAGCATACGCGAAATAATCGCATCGATGTTTGCTGAGTTTCAATCGCGATGAATCCGCCAGGATGCGCATTGATGGTGACCAGGTGCGCTTGAATGCGCACCCTACGAAATCCCGCTAAATAACCGTAGGGTCGCCCTTTATGGCGACCTGGCTACCGATGCTACATTTCCCGCCAAAACTTCTTCTTGCTGGTTTTGCCAATCCCCGGATTACAGCTGTTGGTGGGATCGAGCTGCTTCCAGTGATCCACATGCTCGCATGAAGCCTGATAGAGGTGTCCAACGTTGTGCTCGGCGGGATATTTAGCCCCGCGCTGCTCCAGATACCGCTTCACCTCTTCCTTAAACGCTTTGGCGTCGTAGCCCGGTTTCAGTACATAATCCTGATGATTCACGAAACAGAAGAAGTGCCCGCAGCATGAATCGACCTGCACCTGTGCCGCCAGGTGATCCGGCAGCGTCAGGCGCCACGCATCATCATTGCGACGCAGCGCCACGTCAAAGGCGACCAACCGCTCGTTGGGGTTATAACCCAGCGCATCGCAGTAGGAAATGGTGCAGCCGCCAACGCCAAAACGTACCAGGAAGGCATCTGCCGCTTCACGTGCATCGCAATGGAAAAAGCCGCCCTGATGAGCCGCAAAGAATGCCTGCAACAGAACGTGTAGCTCAGCGCTTTGCTGAGACTCAACTTTGATCATCAAATGGTGTTGATACTCGCTGCGGTAATCCATAATGCGCGGCGCGATAAAGCTCGGTGTGAGCTGATTAAAGCATTGCAGCATCCGATCAACAAAATTGCGCGGCAGGAATTTCAAATGGCTGATGCGCACATCCCATTTGGCTTTATTCGCCATCATTTGCGGAATGGCCTGCGGACCGAGTTTACGTATCGCCAGATACATATGTTTGGCGTAGCGCACCGTCAAATCAAAGGCGTTACGATGGATATATTCCGCCTGTAACGGCAGCTCGCTCATGCGGGTCAACAGATAGCGACGCAGTTCCACCAGCACATTCTCATCGTTGGTACCGATGTAAAAGGTATCGCCACCGGTGCTGGCCTCAAAGGTGGGCAAACGCACGGCAAACACCACCACTTTACCGGCGCTGCCGGAACTGTCGTGCAGATAACGGAGGTCGCCATTAAAACGTGCCGGGGAATCAGCGGTGACATCACGCAGGCGATCGGCATAATCTTCGGCCCAAATCTTTCCCTGCCAGTCGGGTTGTTCACCGGTTTGATACTGTTGCTGCGTCAGTGCTTCCAGCATGGCCTCTGGCGTTTCGCCCAGCGCAATACCGAGATGATTAACCATTTCTAAGCGGCCATCGTCATGGATGCGCGCGAACAGGGACTTTTCAGTAAAGGCCGGGCCGCGACGAATCAGTGAGCCGCCGGAGTTATTACAAATCCCGCCCACCACTGACGCGCCGATGCAGGATGAGCCAATCACAGAATGCGGTTCACGCCCCAAAGGCTGTAAGGTCTGTTCCAGTTCAGTGAGGGTGGTACCTGGGAAGGCAATGACCTGACGCGCCTGATCAATGACCTGCACACCTTTTAACTGGCGGGTGCTGATGATCACCACATCGCGATCGTAATCGTTGCCGTCGGGCGTTGATCCGCCGGTAACGCCGGTATTTGAGGCTTGCATAAGCACAATGGCGTCATGGGCGACGCAAACCTGCAGTGTCTGCCATAGCTGCAGCAGGGTTTGGGGTAACACCACCGCCAGCGCTTCGCCACGCCCCACACGGAAGCCTTTTATGTACCAGGCTTTATCATCGGCATGGGTTAATAACTGTTTCTCACCCACCACGCCAGCCAGGTGACGCAACATCTCCTGCGGAATACTCATCTTCTCTCTTCTTCGCTAATTATTTGCATTCATATTGGACAAGTGCAGCAGCATTGAGTCAATCATTGACTGGCACGGATGCGGAAATAACGCACGTAATCATTATCCCTTTAACTTTCACGGAATAAACGCGCGTAATCGATAAAAATGCGCGGGAAATCACAAAATAGAGTGAAAGAAAAAGAGCGTCAGTAAAGATATTAAGGGCAGCGGGGCGCAAAGATAAATGTAAATATAACCTTATGATTTAAATGAATAATTCATATTTTAATCAGAATTAGCAATGTGATTTTAATCACAAAAAAGACTCATCAAAACCCTGTGTCAACGATCTCTGGCAGCAAATTCATGGCAAAAGTGTGACATTCGTTGCAAATAGCACTGCGGTTAATCGGAAGAATGAATATCAGACGCACAGCATGAAGGATGATGGCAATGAGAATTGGCATGGTGATCAGCGGTGGAGATGTTACCGGGATTAATAACTTTGTTTATCAAATATCCCGTCTGACAAAAGCGGAAATGGTGTTATTCAATGGCGGCATTCCTGGTTTACTGGAAAACAATCACCGGGAAATATCCCAACGTGATTTAGTCGATTACGCCATCGCTTCAATTCCGGTAATGCAGTCAGGAAGAACGACAAGGAAATTAATTCGCCCGGAATATGAAATCATTGCTAAACACCTCAAGTCGCTGCGTATTGACGTAGTAATTATGGCGGGAGGTGACGGTTCATTACAATTTTTGCACACGCTGAGCGAATTTGGCGTCAACTGTTTTGGCGTGGGTATGACTATCGATAATGACGTCTTTGGCAGTGACTACAGTATTGGTTTCTCCACTGCCTGCGAGCAGGTATTAAAAGAGGTGGCAAAATTACGCAATACCGGCCGCGCGTTAACCGGCCGCGTATTCATGGTGGAGCTACTCGGCGGCTATTGTGGGGAATTAACGTTACAGTCGGCGATCAAGTCCAATGCGGATTTTGCGCTGATTCCAGAATGCCAGATTGCACCGCAGGAACTGGCCGAGCGCATCACACAGCGGCTGGCCGCGCAGAACAGCGTGATTATATTGTGCTCGGAAGGCTATACCCGTGAATATTCACCGGGCTTTCAGGGCGCCATCGATACCTTAATAAAACAAATTGAACCGCTGATTGGCGTACGTATTCGTAAAACTATTATCGGTTATGGCCTGCGAAATGGCGATCCCACCTGTGAAGAGATTTATCAGGGCACCATTATGGCCAGTGAAGTCGCGCGTTGTATTCAGTCGGGAATGCGCAATAAAGCGGTCATTATTAATGGCAGTAATCGACCGATTCCGATTGATTTAATAAGCATGAAAAAACGCCTGGTCGATACTGAAGGGCATCATTATAAACTCGCTAAACAACTGCAAATTCTGTGAGGAAATAGCCATGCTGAAAATATTATGTGTCTGTGGATGTGGTCTTGGATCGAGTTTCGCAATCGAGATGAGCGCTAAGTCGGTATTAAAGAAGCTCGAAATCGAAGCCGATATTGATCACACCACTATTTCTGAAGCCAACGCCTTTAAATCCGACATGATTTTAACTCAGAAAGCGTTTGCTGATGTGTTAAATGCCGATGCCAGCCCGGAGCAAATTAAGCGGGTGATTATTCTCAACAAGCTGACTGATAAAGCGGAAATTGAAGAAAAAATCGTGGCGTTTATGAAAGAACGTAACTTAAAGGTTGCTAACCATGAATAGTGTGATCGACTTCCTGGTAAAAGATCTATTAGGGCAGGCGTCAATACTGATTGCCTTTATCGCCCTGATTGGTCTGCTACTGCAAAAAAAATCGGCGGGCAAGGTGGTGGAAGGCACCTTTAAAACCCTGCTCGGTTTCTTAATTATGATGGCCGGTATCAACATTATTGTCGGTACCTTAACTTTCCTGAACACCATTTTCACCCACGGTTTTGGCATGCAGGGTTATATCACCGACGTTGCCGCCATCGCTGGGTTAGCGAACCGCGAGCTGGGTTCAGAAGTGGCGCTGACGCTGTTGGTGATCTTTATCGTCAACATCATTATCGCGCGCCTGACACCGTTCAAATACATCTTCCTTACCGGTCAGGCGCTGCTGTGGATGGCGACGATTGGTGCGGTGATTGGCTATAAAGCGGGGCTAACAGGCTTACCTCTGATCCTTACCGGCGGCATCTTTGGCGGCATTATGGCGGTTGTCATGCCTGCGCTAGCCCAACCGGTGGTGCGCCGCATCACCGACTCCGACGACGTGGCGCTCGGACACTTCTGCACCATCGGCTATCTGCTGACGGCGGCGGTGGCGAAGGTGGTCGGCAAAGGCTCGCGCTCTACCGAAGATCTCAAACTGCCCGACAACTTTAAATTCCTGCAGGACACCTACCTGTCGATGGCCGTGGTGATGGTGCCGATGTACCTGATTCCTGCGGTTGCCGCCGGTCCGGAATTTATCGGCCAGTACAGCAACGGCATGAACTACCTGATGTATGCCTTTATGCAGTCAATTCAGTTCGTGTGCGGCGTGTTCGTGCTGTATAGCGGTGTGCGTCTGCTGCTGAATGAATTGGTGCCGGCTTTCCGCGGCATTGCCATGCGCCTGGTACCCGATGCCAAACCTGCGCTCGACTGCCCGGTGATGTTCCCCTATGCCCCAAATGCGGTGATCGTGGGCTTCCTCGCCACCACCCTGGGTTCGGTGGTTGGCATGCTGGTGTTCCCGATGTTTGGTCTGGCGATGATTCTGCCAGGGCTGCTGACCAACTTCTTTGCCGGTGGCACCGCAGGGGTGTTTGGCAATGCGCTGGGTGGACGTCGTGGTGCGATGATCGGCGGCTTCGTTCACGGTTTATTCATTACCTTCCTGCCGGCGATTCTGGTGCCGATGCTGGAAAGCTATGGTTTCACCGGCGTGACCTTCAGTGATTCGGATGTCATCAGTACCGGGCTGGTGCTCGGCCACGCGTTCCAGAATAACTGGCTGTTCGTCGCCCTGTTTATTGTCTTTATTACGCTTCTCGCCTGGTTTGTTAACGGAAAATCCACGAAATCTAAATCCCATGAGGAAAAGCTCCATGAAACTTTATAATTTTACCGATCTGTTACAGGTGGCAAAAGAACGTGAATTTAAAGCGCTCGGTTCCTTTAATTTACACTGTCTGGAAATGCTGCCGGCCTTTTTTAGCGCGGCAGAGAAAACCAATAGCCCATTAATGATTCAGATATCTACCGGTACCGCGAAATATCTCGGACATAAATTATTGGTGGATGCGATTCGCTCATTATCAGAGAGCCGCAATGTCCCGACCTGTTTGCACCTCGATCACTGTTCCGATTTAGCGGCGATTCAAACTGCGCTGGATGCTGGCTTCAGCTCTATTATGTATGACGGCTCACATTTACCGATTGAAGAAAATATTGCCAATACGCGTCGTGTTATTGATATGGCGCGTCCGCTGGATGTCTCAGTCGAAGCGGAGCTGGGTGCGATTGGCGGTTCAGAAGACGGCAAAGTCGTCGCCATGAGCGAAACGGCTTTCACCACGGTCGATGATGCTAAGCGCTTTGTGGAAGAAACCGGCGTGGATATGCTGGCCATCTCCATTGGTACCGTACACGGCTTGTATACCGGTAAAGCGCACATTCAGCATCAGCGCCTTGCCGAAATCACTGACGCCACGAAAACACCGCTGGTGCTGCACGGCGGCACGGGGGTGAGCGATGAAGATATGCGGCTGGCGGTGCGCAGCGGTATTGAGAAAGTGAACGTCGGAACTGAGATGAACGTGCAATGGGTAGCGAACTGCAAACAGACATTCGAAAAAGGCAAAGTTAACGACAGCGTACGTAATTTCCTTGTACCGGCTAACGATGCTGTAACCAATGTTCTGGTAGAAAAAATTCAGCTGTTCCGCTAATAGTTTATCACTTATGACGTAATAACCTGAGGTGCCCGGCGCCATTCGGGGCAGGAGACGCTATGTTTGGATTCTTGAAAAAGGGCTTGGAAAATAAGAGCCAGGATTCACAGGAAATAGATCTTCAGGCTGAAGCGATCAGCGGTAAAATAAACGAACTGGAACAACAGTTGGCGAATAATCCGCAGGCGAAAGATACGCAAAAGCAATTAATGCTGGAATATAACCGCGCATTAACGCTTTTTGCTAAAAGCCACCGCTTCCGTCAGGAAATTGATCCGCTGTTCGTTAAAATTGATGAACTGCGTAATACCATTCGCAAATCCTTTTAAGGAGGCAGTATGAGCATTAAACAGCTGCTGCAGGAAGCGAGTGCGATTCAGGTCGGGATCAGCGCCATGGACTGGCGCGAGGTGATCGCGCTGGCCGCGCTGCCGCTGCTCAACGGCGGCTACATCAAGGCCAGCTATCCGGAAGCGGTTATCGCCAACACGCTGGAGCACGGCGCTTATTACGTGTTTGAGGAGGGCATTGCCATTCCTCATGCACGGCCGGAAACCGGCGTGCTGAAAGACTGTTTCAGCATGATCGTACTGGATGAGCCGATTTCGTTTGATGGCAGCGATAAAGCCGACATCGTGATTATGTTCGGTGCGCGTGACAGCAACGCCCACATTGAAGAGGGCATCCGCGCGATTGTCACGCTGCTGGAAGATGAAGAGACGCTGGTGCGCCTGCGCAACGCCAGCAGCGCTGCGGAGGTGATAGATATCCTATGACAACCCATAGCGAAGAGAAAATTGTCGTGCTGGTAAACGGCATTCCCGCCTCCGGCAAAAGCACGCTGACCCGCGCACTGGCAGAGCAGTTTGGCTTTCCGGTATTAACGCTGGATGGTCTGAAAGAACCGTTTATGGCCAGCTTTGCACCGGTGGATCGGCAGCGCAATCGACAATTGGGCTGTGCGGCCTATCAGGCGATCTGGAACGTGGTGGCGCAGGCGCCGACGCGCTGCATCTACATAATCGACGCCTGGTTTGGCTTTCAGCCGCGTGAAGTACTGCAGCAAGGATTGCAAAAGGCGAACGTGACGCGGGTGCTGGAGCTGTGGCTGGCGATTACGCCGGATGATGCGGTAACGCGTTATCAGTCGCGTTTGACGGATCGTATGCCCGGGCATCCGGGGGCGGAGTATCTACCGGAACTGCGCAAGCTTGCGGAAACCGCTCAGCCGATGGGGCTGGGTCCGGTTTTGCAACTGGATGCGCGCGATCCGGACGAAGCGGCGGCTTTTGCCTGGCTGCAACGCCAGCTGCGAGTGCCCATCGCTGCCCAGCCTGCTTTATCAGCATCAGGTTAAATTCCTGTCTGCAACAGGCAAAAGGAGAGGCCTGAACAGCTGCCATTAGACGAAAATTCAGCGCGTGTTTTGCCGTGTCTTTCGATTAATCGCATGTTTCGTCAATGCGTGTCGCTGAGCTTCTACCAGGCTTTTGTGATTACGCTCACAGAGGAAACCTTCATGAATATCGATTTACACGGGAAAACAGCGCTGGTCACCGCCTCCACCGGCGGCATAGGTTTTGCCATCGCACAAGGTCTGGCCGCCAGCGGCGCGGAAGTGGTCCTGAACGGACGCAGTGAAGTATCGGTCAGCCGTGCGCGCGAGAAGCTCAACGGCCTGGTGGCGGGCGCAAAAATCCATACCGTTATCGCCGACCTCGGCAGTGCGCAGGGTGTCAGGCAACTGCTTAACGGCTTGCCGCCGATCGATATTCTGGTAAATAACGCCGGTATTTACGGACCGCAGGATTTCTTTGAGGTGGATGACGAAACCTGGGATGCCTACTGGCAAACCAATGTGATGTCAGGTGTCCGCTTGTCGCGCGCGTTGTTGCCGGAGATGGTGAAACGCGGCTGGGGACGGGTAGTGTTTATCTCTTCTGAATCGGCGCTCAACATTCCCGCCGATATGCTGCATTACGGCGTCAGTAAAACGGCGCAGCTGTCGCTGGCGCGTGGTCTGGCAAAAGTGGCGGCGGGCAGTGGGGTGACGGTGAATAGCGTGCTGCCGGGACCAACGCTTTCCGACGGTTTTGCCGCCATGATGGAAGAGGAAGTGAAACGCACTGGTAAGCCGCTGGAAGTTTTAGCGAAAGAGTTTGTGATGACGCAGCGCCCGAGTTCGGTGATTCAGCGTGCTGCCACGGTGGAAGAGGTCGCGAATATGGTGGTGTACGTCTGTTCAAAACAGGCATCGGCAACCTCCGGTGCAGCACTGCGCGTGGATGGCGGCGTCGTGGATGATATTGTTTAGCCGCATGCTGCGATTGACCTGGTCGCCATGAATGGCGACCCGACGGTGGATCGTGCGGTGTTTAGGTTGCTCGTCACGTAGGGTGGGCATTCATGCCCACCGTCTCAATAACGCTTCGTACAACAAAGACAAAAGTTTACACTGCAAAGCTTGGTGTTTCTGCTGTAGATGCATAAAATGCCCGCACTTTTCTCTGAGGCTGCGGCATGACGATATCGCTATCACGCGCAAAATGGATTCTGGCACTGGTTTGTCTGGTGCTGGCATTTTGTCTCGTCCAGCGCAGCTTCAATTTGCCCTCCGCGCCGTTCCCGCAGATCAACGCCTCCGGGAAAACTCAATGTGTTGACGATGCCAGCGGCAGCGAAAAGCCCTGTGCACTGAGCGCGAAATCCCTCGGCGGCACGGCACCGCTCCTTGATACTGCATTGCCCTTTCTGCTGTTGCTATTAGCGTTAATGGCTAGCTTTACGCCAGCCATGAAGTCTGTCGGCTATCACCGCACACTACTGTTTCCACCGCTGCGACGGCGGCATCTCACCTTCTGTGTCTTCCGGGAATAACACGACGCGCTGCATCGCGTAAACCCTGTTATTTACTGGAGATATCAATATGTACTTATTAATCAGGAGCCTGCTGCTTCTGCTGGCGAGCTGTGCGATGACCGCGCAGGCCGCCGATACCGGCTGGCTGCGCAATGCGCAAAATAGCCACGCCGAGGTGCGCCTGCGCAGCGCCAGCTTCAACGACAAGCAGCAACTGCTGCTGGATATTCGTCTGCAACCCGGCTGGAAAACCTACTGGCGCACCCCGGGCGAAGGCGGCGTCGCGCCGGAAATCCGCTGGCAAACGCCGGAGGTCAACGCGCGATGGTTTTGGCCAGCGCCCGAGCGTTTTGACGTTAGCGGTTTGACCACGCAAGGCTACAAAGGCGATATTACGCTGCCCATCGAACTGGCAACATTGTCGAGCCAACGGCTTGCAGGTACGCTGACGCTCTCAACCTGCAGCGATGTCTGCATTCTGACCGATTTCCCATTCAGTCTCGATCTCACCCGGCCTGCGGATGTGAATTTTGCCCGCGATTATGCCGAAGCGATGGGGCAAATTCCCGCCGCAGGCGGATTAACCGATCGGCTCGACGCCAGCTTTGTTAACGGCGAACTGCAAATTCGCGCCCAGCGCCAGGATGGCTGGCAAAAACCGGCGCTGTTCTTTGACTATCCGCCGGGCAGCATGCTGGCAGCACCCAGCATCAGCGTTAGCGGTGACACACTCAGCGCGCGAGTGGCGGTGACCGACGAATGGGGCGAAGCGGCACCGGACTTGCGCGGCAAAACGCTGTCGCTGGTGGTAGCCGATGGCGGTATCGCGCAGCAAAGCTCAGTGACGATTGGCGCTGAAAGCCTGGTTTCGGGCGGGGCAGCGCAGACCTTGTGGTCCGTTGTGCTGCTGGCGCTGCTCGGCGGATTGATCCTCAACCTGATGCCTTGCGTGTTGCCGGTGCTGGCGATAAAGCTCAGCAGCCTGGTACAACAGCAGGGGCAAACACAGCGTCAAACGCGCCAGCAGTTCCTTGCCTCCAGCGTTGGCATCATCTTCTCCTTCCTGCTACTGGCATTGCTGATGACCGGGCTGCGGCTAAGCGGCCAAGCACTTGGCTGGGGCATCCAGTTCCAGAGCAGCGGTTTCCTGCTGGTGATGGTGCTGGTAATGTTCCTGTTCAGCGCCAGCCTGTTTGATTTGCTGCACTTCCGCTTGCCGTCGGGCCTCAATACCAAACTGGCGACACGGGGCAGTGATGGTCTGCTCGGACACTTCGGGCAGGGCGCGTTTGCCACCTTGTTGGCCACGCCGTGCAGCGCACCGTTCCTTGGTACCGCTGTCGCCTATGCGCTGACTGCACCGCTGCCGCAGCTGTGGCTACTGTTTGTGGCGCTTGGCGTGGGCATGAGTTTGCCATGGCTGCTGGTGGCCGCGCTGCCGGGTATGGCGCGTTGTTTACCGCGTCCCGGGCGCTGGATGGTGCATCTGCGCAGCGTACTCGGCTTGTTTATGCTGCTTGCCACCTTCTGGCTGGTCACGCTGCTCATACCTCACTGGGGCGCGACCTTTGCGCTGATGCTGGCGCTCACGCTGCTGGTGGTGCTTTGCATCTGGCTCGTGAAACAGCAGGCGCTCCAACAGGCTGGCGTCGTGCTCATCACGCTTACGCTGGCAGGCGCACTGTTCCTGATGACGCGTATTGAGCCGGAAGAGGATTCGCTGCACTGGCTGCCGCTGACAGAAGCGGCGCTCAATCAAGCACTTGAGCAGGATAAACGCGTGTTTATTGATGTCACTGCTGATTGGTGTATCACCTGCAAAGTGAACAAATCCCGCGTGCTGAATCAGCCTGATGTGCGTGCTGCGCTAAAAGCCGACGACGTGGTACTGCTGCGCGGCGACTGGACACAACCCGATGCGGCGATTGGTGAATTCCTGCGCCGCCGCGATCGTGTCGCCATCCCATTTAACCAGATTTATGGCCCGGCGCTGCCGCAAGGCCAGATTTTGTCACCGCTGCTGACGCGTGAAGCGGTGATTTCAACACTCTCTGAGGCGAAAAAATAATGAAGAAATCACTGTTACTGCCACTGATGCTCCTTGCCATGCCCGCTCTTGCTGCTGCGCCGTTTACCCCAGAACAGGAAGCGCGCATTAAAGAGCTGATTCGAGAGACGCTGGTGCAAAACCCGGCGATTCTGGCCGAGGCGGCCGACGCCTTGGACAAAGAAGCCGCGCGCCAGCAGCAAAGCGTGGTGGCGCAGATGGTGGAGAAAAACCGCGATGTGCTGTTCAACGATGCCGCCTCACCGCGCATTGGCGCTGAAAAGCCCGCGCTGACGTTGGTGTACTTCACCGATTACAACTGTGTGTTCTGTAAGAAATTTGAAGCAGATATCGAAAAGCTGATCAAAAACTATCCGCAGGTAGCGGTGGTGATTAAACCGCTGCCGTATCGTGCCGAAACCTCGCTGACCTCAGCACGACTGGCGCTCACCGTTTGGGAGCAGCAGCCTAAAAACTTTCTTAAGCTGCATGAGCGTTTGATGGCTAAAAAGGGCAATCACGATGCGGCCAGCATTGAAGCTGCGCTGGAAAAAACCGGCATCACCTTGAAAGAGCCCAGCAAAGCCAGTCTTGACACCATTAACAGCAATCTGACGCTGGCACAGCAGCTTGGCGTCCAGGGGACGCCAGCAACGCTGGTGGGCGATCAGATGATCAGCGGTGCGGTCCCTTATGAACAGCTGGAAGCGGCAGTGAAAGGCGCATTGCAGGCGAAGAAATGAGTCGCCTGAAGCGCTGGCTGCGTGAAGCGCTAGTGCTGGTCCTCATTGCCGGAGCAGTACTGTGGGGCATGGATTGGTGGCGTGCGCCGCAACTGCCTGCGGATTTGGCGCAACAGCCGCTGACTTCGCTACAAGGTGACGTCAATCTCGCTGAAATGAGTCAGCATCAGCCGGTGCTGGTTTACGTCTGGGCGACGTGGTGTGGTGTGTGCAAACTCACCACGCCAACCGTGGCGGCGCTCAGCCAGCAGGGAGTAAAGGTGGTCAGCGTGGCGCTGCGCTCCGGCAGCGATGCGCGCGTTGCCATCTGGCTTGAGAAGAAAGGGGTGCACGGTGTGGCGATCAATGATGAAAACGGAGCGCTAGGTCAGCGCTGGGATATCAACGCAACGCCGACCTTTATCGTGTTACACCAGGGAAAAGTCGTTAGCACCAGCAGCGGCTGGACCAGCGGTTGGGGATTGAAACTGCGCCTGTGGTGGGCATCCCGATAAGGTCACTGGCGGTACATGCATGTGCCGCCAGCAACATCGCGTTTTGCAGAACAATATGTTCTCGCTTCGTCGATTGCATGATCAGTCTGTGACTTGAATCACAGGCAATAAAGCATTTAAGGGCTGCATTTTACCGCTCACTGATTAAAATGAAACGGTGTTTCAATTTAATTTGAGGATGGATCATGAAAATCGCTTTGATGATGGAAAACAGCCAGGCTGCGAAGAACGCAACGGTGTTGAAGGAGCTTCAGTCGGTGGCACAGCCGCTCGGGCATCAGGTGTTTAACGTTGGCATGAGCGACGAGCAAGATCATCATCTGACATACATTCACCTCGGTATCATGGCCAACGTGCTGCTGAACAGTAAAGCGGTGGACTTTGTCGTGGCCGGTTGCGGCACCGGCCAGGGCGCGCTGATGTCGCTTAACCTGCATCCGGGCGTGGTGTGCGGTTACTGCATCGATCCGGCGGACGCCTATCTGTTTGCGCAAATTAATAACGGTAATGCGCTGTCGCTGCCGTTCGCGAAAGGTTTCGGCTGGGGCGCGGAGCTGAACCTGCGCTTTATCTTCGAAAAAGCCTTCACCGGAGAAAAAGGGCTGGGCTATCCGCCGGAGCGTAAAGCGCCGCAGGTGCGCAACGCCGGCCTATTGAACGAAGTGAAAGCCGCACTGCTGAAAGAGAACACGCTGGATGCATTACGCGCCATCGATCCTGAGCTAGTAAAGACGGCGGTAAGCGGTCCGCGCTTGCAGCAGTGCCTGTTTGAACATGGGCAAGACAAGGCGATCGTAGGCCTGGTACGTGAACTGACGCAGTAGTGATGCTCTTAGGGCTGATCAGGTGCGCGCTGATGCGCACCTTTTTTTATGCTCGACTGTCATCTTTGCTCACAGCCTGATGATTGCAACTGCTCTGCGCCGCGCTAGACTGTATCGTATTGATTTTGATAGTGAGGCCAGTTCGTGAACGTCATTGAAGGAAAAGCACTGCAAGTATCTGATGCCATTGTGGCCTGTCAGCTTGATGGCGCAGGTGGCATGATTCCCATCGAAGATAAAGATGTGATTAATTGCGAGCGCCCCTGCTGGCTCCACCTCAATTATACCCAACGCCAAAGCGCAGAATGGCTGCAAAACACGCCGCTCATCCCCGACTCCGTGCGCGATGCGCTGGCAGGTGACAGTATGCGCCCGCGCGTGACGCGCCTCGGCGACGGCTTCATGATTGTGTTGCGTAGCGTTAACCATAACGCCGATTCGCGGCCCGATCAGCTGGTCGCCATGCGCGTGTTTATCAACGACAAGCTGATTGTCTCCACGCGCCGTCGCAAGGTGTACGCCGTCGACGAAGTGTTAACCGATCTCCAAAATGGCAATGGCCCGATTGATGGCGGCAGCTGGCTGGTGGATGTCTGCGATGCGTTGACCGATCACGCCAGTGAATTCATTGAAGAGATACATGACAAAATCATTGCGCTGGAAGATGGCTTGATGAACCAGGAAGTGCCTGCACGCGGTGACCTGGCGTTGATACGCAAGCAGCTGATTGTGATGCGACGCTATATGGCGCCGCAGCGTGATGTTTATGCGCGGCTGGCCATCGAGAAAATGGCGTGGATGAATGATGACGATCGCCGTCGTATGCAAGAAGTTGCGGACCGATTAGGACGCGGACTCGACGATCTCAATGCCGGCGTGGCGCGTACCTCAATTCTGGCGGATGAAGTCGCTTCGATTCTGGCGGAGTCAATGAACCGCCGCACGTACACCATGTCGCTAATGGCGATGATTTTCCTGCCCGCGACGTTTTTAACCGGCTTATTTGGCGTTAATCTGGGTGGCATCCCCGGCGGCAGCTGGCCGCTGGGCTTCACGGCCTTCTGTGTGCTGCTGCTGATGATGGTTGCAGGTGTTGCGGTATGGCTTAAAAGACGTAACTGGCTGTAAAACAGAAAAGCGGTTTAAACCTGATCGATATCAATATCTCCCGAGACCAATCGGGGCAAACTCTCTCCCGCAGGTGAATGCAACGTCAAGCGATGGGCGTTGCGCTCCATATTGTCTTACTTCCTTTTTTAGAATTACTGCATAGCACATTTGATTCGTACGACGCCGGCCTATCCGCCGGCTTTTTTTTGCCCGCTTGGCTTGCTCGGCCATCCTCTCCTATGCTTACAAGACATTCAGCAATAAGGAGAAGGGCATGCAACCGATCACCGCTAGCGAACCGATTCCTACCGATCCACCCCCCATTCCCGAACCGATTCCACAACCACAGCCGATTCCACCAGAGCAACCGCCTTACGACCCGGAGTTTCCACCGATTCAAGATCCGCCGCCGCACCGCTAATTGCAAATAAAAAAGGCGCGTTGCCGAAGCGACGCGCCTTTTATCTATCGAAAAACGCTTACTTAATTTCCAGCACGTCCAGACGTACGCTAAGGCTCGGCGCATCATCGTCTTCAGGCTGCCAGCCCGCAGGCTGCACCGGCAACGTTTCGCGATCAAATGCTAAATCACCGCCATCAACAACGTCATCGCCGTGTTTGATACCTTTGAAATCAAACAGATTGATATCTGCCATATGTGATGGCACCACATTCTGCATGGCGGTAAACATGGTTTCGATGCGGCCTGGATAACGTTTATCCCAGTCGCGCAGCATATCGGCGACCACCTGACGTTGCAGATTTGGCTGCGAGCCGCACAGGTTGCACGGAATGATCGGGAACTGGCGTGCTTCCGCAAAACGAATGATGTCCTTCTCGCGGCAGTAAGCCAGCGGACGAATCACGATATGCTTGCCGTCATCGCTCATCAGCTTGGGCGGCATGCCTTTCATCTTGCCGCCGTAGAACATATTCAGGAACATCGTCTGGAGGATGTCGTCACGATGATGACCTAACGCGATTTTGGTACAGCCCAGCTCGGTGGCAGTGCGGTAAAGAATGCCACGGCGTAAGCGCGAGCAGAGTGAGCAGGTGGTTTTCCCTTCGGGGATTTTATCTTTAACTATCGAATAGGTATCTTCGTTGACGATGTGGTACTCAACGCCCAATTCATCCAGATAGGCTGGCAGGATATGCTCAGGAAATCCCGGCTGTTTCTGATCCAGATTCACCGCTACCAGCGAGAAATTCACCGGTGCGCTCTGCTGCAAATTGCGCAAAATCTCCAGCATGGTATAGCTATCTTTGCCGCCAGACAGGCAAACCATGATGCGATCGCCTTCTTCAATCATATTGAAGTCAGCAATGGCTTCACCCACGTTGCGACGCAAACGCTTCTGCAATTTATTGAGGTTGTACTGCTCTTTTTTTGTTACTTCTTGATTTTCTGACATTATTTTCACGCTTAAGAGTGAAGACAAGGACCGTTAGCGGCTGAAGCAAACTTCAGCGGCAATAAACCCTTTTAACATGACTGCGTATGGTACGGATTGCGGGCGCGAATGCTAGCCTGAAGTGATCTCTTTTCTGCGAGTCACGCATTGCACTTGATAGCAAAGCGCACACTTTGCCAGCGCAATCTGTGTATTTATTGATCTAAGCAAATATTTTCCTCATCCGGCCCTGACAGGATGGCCAAATAGTTTTTTTAGTTTCTTAAGGTGAGGAGTGAAAAATGCAAACGTATGACATGGTGTTTGAAGAAGCATGCCGGCTGGTGGGGCAATGTTATCTGGAGCTGGCACAGCGCGGTGCCGCAACCGAGAAAGAAGTGTTAGCGACTGAGTTACGTAACCTGCAAGTGCGTTATCGTGAATTAACCGGCGCACCGAATCGCGCCGTGGAGATGGCAATCGTCCAGCTTAAACCCTGTTAAACCAGCAAAAAGCCCGGCCATCTGCGCCGGGCTTTTCCATTTACTCACTTTTCTCCCTTTTTCCTGCTAACTCCGCCAGCCGTTGATAGCGCTGCTCAGCGGCCTCCGTCGCGTCACGCCATAACTGAGACGCCTCTTCGGGGCGCTGGCTTTGTAATTGACGGAAGCGCTGCTCGTTCATTAATGCCTGTTCCAGCTCTGAGGTGGGTGGACGAGAATCCAGTGACAGCGCGGCTTTACCTTGTTCCGCTCGGCGCGGATCAAAACGATACAAAGGCCAGAAGCCGCTGGTCGTAAGCAAACGCATTTGCTCATGGCTATAGGCGAGATCGTAGCCATGTTCTTCACACGGGCTATAGGCAATGATCAACGACGGCCCTGGCCAGGCTTCGGCTTCCTGAATCGCTTTCACCGTCTGATTAAGCTGCGCACCCAGTGAGATCTGCGCCACATACACATGCCCATACAGTAGGGTGGACATGCCAAGATCTTTACGTGCTTTACGTTTGCCTTGCTCGCCAAATTTGGTCACGGCGCCCAGCGGTGTCGCTTTTGATGCCTGACCACCGGTGTTGGAGTAGCACTGTGTATCCAGCACCAGCACGTTTACGTTTTCGCTCAGGCTCATCACATGATCGAGTCCGCCGTAACCAATATCATAGGCCCAGCCATCGCCACCAATCAGCCAAACGGATTTCTCCACGAATGCATCGGCGGTTGCAGTTAATGCTACGGCTGCAGGCTGCGACGATGCGGCGAGCAGGGCGCGCAGTTGGGCAATCTGTTCGCGCCGCCGTGATATGGTGACGTTGTCACCTTTAAGGTCAGCAACTAATGCGGCGGGCAATTCTGAAGCACATTGATCGAGCAACCTGAGTGCGCGCTGTTTTTGCTGATCGACACTCAAACGGAAACCCAAACCAAACTCGGCGTTATCTTCAAAGAGTGAGTTAGCCCACGCCGGACCACGCCCTTCAGCGTTAGTGGTATAGGGCGTGGAGGGCAAGTTGCCGCCATAAATCGAAGAACAACCGGTAGCATTAGCAATTAATAGGCGATCGCCATATAGCTGCGTCAGAAGCTTGATATAAGGCGTTTCACCACAGCCGGAACAGGCACCGGAATATTCAAACAGCGGGGTAATGAGCTGCGAGGTACGGATATCAATCCTTTCCAGCTGTTCTGCCGTTATCTCAGGAAGTGCGAGGAAGGCAGCGTAATTGTTCTTTTCAGTCTCAACATGCTCCAGCCGTGATTTCATGTTGATGGCTTTAATCTCTGGGTGCTGGCGATCGCTGGCTGGACACACCTCTACGCATAAGTTGCAGCCGGTGCAATCTTCCGGTGCCACCTGCAATACATATTTCTGCCCGCGCATATCGCGCGATTTCACATCAAGGGATGCGAGCGAAGCGGGTGCATCGGCCAGCGCTTCAGGGGCTACCACTTTGGCACGAATGGCCGAATGGGGGCAGGCGGCGACACAATGATTACACTGCGTACACAAATCAGGCTGCCAGATGGGGACCGCTTCGGCGATATTGCGTTTTTCCCACTGCGTAGTGCCGACCGGCCAGGTGCCGTCGGGTGGCAAAGCCGAGACGGGGAGCTTGTCGCCAAGGCCTGCCAGCATTGCGGCAGTCACGGTTTTGACGAAGTCGGGTGCGCTATCTGACACCACCGGCGGCCGATGTGGGCTGCGGGGATCAACCGGCTGTAGCGGCACCGCGTGCAGTGCCTGTTGAGCTAGCGCCAGCGCCTGCCAGTTGCGCTGCACCAGCGCTTCGCCCTTGCTGCTGTAGCTACGTGCAATCGCGTTTTGCAATTCGCTCAGTGCGCTGTTGCCTGGCAGGATCTGCGTCAGCTGGAAAAAGGCCATCTGCATAACGGTGTTAATGCGTGCGCCCAGTTGGCATTCACGGGCAATGCGCGCAGCGTTAATCACATAAAATTGTGCCTGTTTGTCGTTAAGCTGGCTTTGAACTTCCTGTGGCAAACGTGACCACACTTCATCCGCGCGGTAAGGCGTGTTGAGCAGAAAAATCCCGCCGGGCTTGAGCTGATCAATCATCGAATACTTATCGATAAATTGCAGCTGATGGCAGCCGATAAAGTCCGCTTGCTGAATCAAATAGGCGGACTGGATGGGATATTCACTGACGCGTAAATGGGATACCGTCAGTCCACCGGCTTTTTTTGAATCGTAAACGAAATAGCCCTGCACGTGCCACGGCGTAGCGTTGCCGATAATCTTCAGATTGTTTTTGCTGGCGCTGACGCTGCCGTCGCTTCCCAGGCCGTAAAACAGCGCCTCAAGTCGCGCGCGGTTAGGCACAATGTTGGCTTCCAGCGGCAGGGAAAGGTGAGTGACATCATCGTAAATGCCGACGGTAAAGCGCGCCGGAGGTTGTTCACGCTGTAGCGCCCGGAATACGGCCAGGACCGCATCGGGTGCGAACTCTTTCGAAGATAAGCCATAGCGCCCACCACTTACTTTTGGCAGCGATGCACGCTCGCCACGGCTGTAAGCCTCAGCCAGCGCAGTCATCACATCAAGGAACAGCGGTTCACCCAGCGCGCCCGGCTCTTTGGTGCGATCCAGCACGGCAATGCGCTGCGCGGACGCTGGGATCACGCTGAGTAAATGCTTCGCCGAAAACGGGCGATATAAGCGCACTTTCACTAAGCCAACTTTCTCCCCGCGCGGCAGCATCTCATCAATCGCTTCTTCCGCAGTGCCGCAACCAGAACCCATCATGACTATCACGCGTTCGGCCTGTGGATGGCCATAAAACTCAAACGGCTGGTAGTGGCGTCCGGTATTTGCGCCAAATGCTGCCATCGCATCTTCAACGTGTTGGGTGCAATTGTCGTACCAGCGGTTAGTGGCTTCGCGTGCCTGGAAGTAGGTATCGGGATTCGCGGACGTGCCGCGAATGGCAGGACGATCTGGCGTGAGCGCGCGCGCGCGGTGGGCGGCAATGGCGTCAGCGGGCATCAGCGCCTGCAGGGTTTCATCGCTGATCGGTACAATCTTGTTAATCTCATGCGAAGTGCGGAAACCATCAAAAAAGTGGATAAAGGGGATACGGCTGTTAAGCGAGGCAATGTGCGCAATCAAGGCAAAATCCTGCGCTTCCTGCACGCTGGATGCGCAAAGCTGTGCGCAGCCCGTCTGGCGAACGGCCATCACATCGGAATGATCGCCAAAAATAGACAGTGCGTGAGTCGCCACGGTACGCGCTGCAACGTGCAGCACAAACGGCATCAGTTGACCGGCCAGTTTGTACAGCGTTGGGATCATCAGTAGTAATCCCTGCGACGAAGTAAAGGTGGTGGAGAGCGCCCCGGTTTGTAGCGCGCCATGCACGGTGGCAATCGCGCCGCCTTCAGATTGCATCTCGATGACACGCGGTACGTCGCCCCAGACGTTAGGGCGGCCTTCGCCAGACCAGCTATCTGCCAGTTCGGCCATAGTGGAGCTGGGCGTGATAGGGTAAATGGCAATCACTTCACTGGTGCGGAAGGCGACCGAAGCCACTGCACCGTTACCGTCGACGGTAATCATAAATCGTCCTTTGCTACGCTGAGAAACCCGCAAAATTTACGGGGGTAATCAATTCAGTCTAGCAAAGTGTCATGAAGCGACTTTTTAATCTGTGTGCTCGTATGCTGTGAACGCACAAGCCTCTAAAATTGATGGTTGTTACATCATCTCCAGCGATTGTACTCCTTTGATTTCCATCACCTTGTCGTAAATATTGTGAATAGGCGATCTGCGTGACAACGTCACCTCAACGCTCAGCTCGCATAAGCCGCTCTCTTCATCGCGATTGACCACTGCTATATGCCCGTAGCGAATGTTTTCGCGCTGTAATACCAACAATACGATTGGCACGCTTTTCGGTTTGAGATGGACCAGCAGCGTGTGATGACGGCCAATCAGCCAATGGCTGATGCGACGGAAGGTTTCCAGCACGACCAGCGCCAGCACCGTGCCATAAATGCCGATTTCATACATGCCGCTACCGATGACCAGACCAATCGCCGCAGTGACCCATAAACCGGCGGCGGTGGTAAGGCCTTTCACCACTTGTTTCTGAATGATGATGGTGCCTGCGCCGAGAAAGCCCATACCGCTGACTACCTGCGCCGCAATACGGCTGGGATCGAGCGCCACGTGTTCGCTGGCTAACATGTCGGCAAAGCCATATTTCGAAACCAGCATAAACATTGCACTGCCGATACCCACCAGAATGTGGGTGCGTAAACCCGCCTCTTTGGCGCGCAGCTGGCGTTCCAACCCGATCAGGCCACCGAGAATCCCGGCCAGAGCGATACGAATCAACATATCCGTTAGCATTTATCTCTCCTTAGTCATTGAAAAATGGGAATGTCACAGGAATAAAATGGGGTAAATATCCCAATCAGGATAATTCTGCTTGTAAAGCGTGGAAGAAAATTTTGTAAAAAGCTGTGTCACCCCTCGATCCCTTGCTAAGCCTGACATATGCTGGTGCGACTTTTTCGCTCATCCCCGGAGCCCAACCGATGAAAGCCGCTCTCTTCCTGCTGGCCGGAACGACACTGTTACTTTCTGCCTGCAGCAGCAATAGTGATAACGAACCGCCGCAACAAGCTACTGCCGCACACGTACAACCGCGCGTTATTATGTCATCGATGGCTGAAGTGAATTGCAGTAATGCCGGAGGATCGCTGGCGTTTTCCCGTCAGTTAGACGGTTCACGTATCGGTATGTGCCAGCTGGCGAATGGTCGTCGCTGTGACGAACAGGCGCTGATGGGTGGAAATTGCGCCCGCTAACGCAGGCGCAATGCGATTACGCCGTTACCTGATTGGGACTGGTTTCACCGCGCTCTAGCTGTTGTAGGTTACCGAGCGTAGTTTCTGAAATCGCCGTCAACGCTTCGGCCGTCAGGAAGGCCTGATGACCGGTAAAGAGTACGTTGTGGCACGCTGATAAGCGACGGAAAATATCATCCTGAATCACATCATTCGATTTGTCTTCAAAGAACAAATCGCGCTCGTTTTCATACACATCCATGCCTAGCGAACCAATCTTTTGCTGTTTAAGTGCATCAATGGCTGCCTGTGAGTCAATTAACGCACCGCGGCTAGTGTTGATGATCATCACGCCATCCTTCATTTGGCTGAACGCCTGCGCATTGAGCAAGTGATGGTTTTCCGGCGTCAGCGGACAGTGCAGCGTAATCACATCGGATTCGGCAAACAGCGTTTTGAGATCGACATATTCCGCGCCCAGATCGAGCGCCGCCTGGCTTGGATAGGGATCATACGCCAGCAGGCGCATGCCAAAGCCCTTCAGGATGCGCATCGCCGCAATACCGATTTTGCCGGTGCCGACCACGCCTGCGGTTTTGTTATACATGTTGAAGCCGGTTAAGCCATCCAGCGAAAAATTGGCGTCGCGGGTGCGTTGATAAGCGCGATGAATACGGCGATTGAGCGTCATCATCAGGCCAACGGCATGCTCGGCCACCGCTTCTGGCGAATAAGCCGGTACGCGCACCACGTTTAATCCCAGCGCTTTAGCTGCTGCGAGATCGACGTTATTAAAACCGGCACAGCGCAGCGCGATATGCTTCACGCCCAGCGTCGCCAACTCTTCCAGCACCTCTTTACTGGCATCATCGTTGACGAAAATGCACACCGCATCGCAGCCAGCGGCATTTTTCGCGGTGGCTGGCGATAACAGGAAGTCAAAGAACTGCAGCTCAAATCCAAAGCTGGCATTGACGTGTTCAAGGTACTTCTGGTCGTAGTGCTTGGTGCTGTAAACCGCAACTTTCATTGTTTCGCTCCTGAAAAATGCTACGTCGGTATCATCAAAGGATAACGTTTTCCGCGGCATTTTGCTGGTCTTCAGCCAGACTATATGGCTGAAAACTTCATTTGCGAGACGTAACATGCCATCATTTGGCTCCTCGTCAGGATTGTGTAAAGAACAGGAAAGTTAACTGCATGACGCGTGGCCTTCGCCGAACACTTGCTGCACTATTGGCGCTGATACTGCTGCTATTAGGATTGCTGCTGACACTCACGCAGTGGCTGCCGCGTCTGGCGGGTATCTGGCTGCCAGAAAATACCCGCGTTGAACTCCACGGCACGCCGCGCTGGCAGCAAGGTGCGCTGCATTTTCCTGCGGTGCGCTATCTGGCGGGCGAGTGCGAGCTGGCGAAGGTAAGCGATGCCGCACTCGGCTGGCAGCACAAGCGCTGGCAGCTTAATGCCGAAGACGTGCAGCTCAACAGCGATTGCCTGCAATCGCTGCCGCAAAATGAGACAAACGGTACGCCGCGTAGCCTGGCCGAGTGGCAGAAGATGTTGCCGGGCGCGGATGTGCATTTGCAAACGATCACCATTTTGCCGTTTCAGCAATATGCTGGTCGTTTTGACCTCACCTTAGATAAAGATGTGCAGCAACTGCACTATCAGGGCGACAATCTCAAGGTTGATGCCCGTTTGCAGGGGCAGCAGATGCATATTGCCCAGCTGCAGCTCACACATCCTTTACTGCCCCAGCCGCTGAATTTACAGGGTGATGTCACCTTGCCAACCTTTGCCGATGGGTTACCCGTCGCTGGCCAACTGCACGCAGCGGTAAATTTGCTGCAATGGCCGCAGCCACTGGCGCTCACGCTTAACTGGCAACAACAGCAAGGGATGCTGGTAGTCAATCAACAGGGCGACGATCACCCGCTTTTGCAGCTGCCATGGCAGGTAGACGATCGCCAAATCCGTATTACGCAAGGTCAATGGCGCTGGCCGCAAGCCGAGCAGCCGCTATCGGGTGGCGTTACCTTAACGCTGGAAAACTGGCAACAAGGGCTGGAAAACACCCAGGTCAGCGGACGATTCAATTTGCTGACGCATGGGCGCGGTGGCAAAGGAAATCTGGTGTTAAGCATCGGCCCCGGCAAACTGAGCCTGACAGAGAGCGCGTTGCCGTTTCAGTTGACGGGTGAGAGTAAGTTCGCCGATCTCCAACTGTATGGCAGCATGCCCGGTTTGCTGCATGGCATGCTGACAGATCCGCAGCTCAGCCTGAAGCAAGGAGCACTGCTTCGTTTGCGCGGTCGTTTACTCTCAACATTGGAAGTGGATGAAGCACGCTGGCCGCTGGCCGGTGTTACCGTAGCCACGCGCGGCATTAATGGTCGCCTGCAGGCGATACTCAAGGCGCACGATCCCAACTTTGGTCGTTTCACGCTGCATCTTGATGGCCGCGCCACGGATTTTTGGCCGGACAGCGGCGTATGGAACTGGCGTTATTGGGGAGAGGGCGTGATTGAACCGCTGGCGGCCAAATGGGATGTGAAAGGCAGCGGCAGCTGGCAAGACACATTAATCACCCTTAGCACGCTGGATACCGGCTTCGATCAGCTGGCCTATGGCATGGTGCAAGTCGCTAAACCGCGCCTGACGCTCTCTGCACCGGTGCGCTGGCAGCGCGATCCCCAGCATCCCGCCTTTAACGGTGGCTTCACGCTGAAATCCGGCCAAACCCAGTTCAGTTACGGCGGCTGGCTGCCCCCTTCAGAACTCAATTTCGCAGCCAAAGGCAGCGATCCCAGCCAGTTTATCTGGCGCGGTCAGCTGTTGGCGGAAGATATCGGCCCGGTACGCGTCCATGGCCGCTGGGATGGGGAACGTTTACGGGGTGAAGCCTGGTGGCCCGCGCAATCGCTGACGGTATTCCAGCCCTTACTCAGCAGCGACCTGAAAATGCGCATTCAGTCAGGTGAATTGCGTGCGCAAGTGGCGTTTTCGGCAGCGAGCGAGCAGGGTTTTGAAGCAGGTGGTCACTGGACGGTAAAAGAGGGCAGCCTGTGGATGCCCGACAGTGAAATCAACGGTATTGATTTCTCGTTACCGTTCCGTTTAAAAGATCATCAGTGGCAGCTTGGCCGACGTGGACCGGTTTCATTACGCATTGCCGAAGTGAAAAACCAGTTTTCACTGCAGAACATTACCGCCGATTTGCAGGGTCACTATCCCTGGCGGGAGCGCCAGCCGCTAACGCTCAGTAATGTGAATCTCGATCTGCTCGGCGGGCACGTGAGCATGCCCGAGCTGCGCATGCCGCAGCATCAGCCCGCGCGCGTCTCGCTCAAAGAGATCAACCTGAGCAAGCTGGTGACGGCGATTAAACCGAAGCAGTTTGCTATGTCAGGCAAGGTTAACGGCGAGTTGCCGCTATGGGTGAACAATCCCCATTGGCTGGTGGAAAAGGGCTGGATCGCCAACAGCGGTCCGCTGACGTTCCGCCTGGATAAAGATATGGCCGATGCCATCGTCAGCAATAACTTTGCCGCCGGTGCGGCGCTGGATTGGCTGCGCTATATGGAGATTTCGCGTTCATGGGCCACGATCGATTTGGATAATCTTGGCAATCTGACGATGCAATCAGAGGTGAAAGGGACCAGTCAGTTCAGTAATCGCCGTCAGTCCGTCAATCTCAACTACCGTCATCAAGAGAATCTATTCCAGCTGTGGCGCAGCCTGCGCTTTGGCGATAATTTGCAATCCTGGGTGGAGCAAAATGCCACCTTACCCTCGAAGAAGGATCCCCAACCATGAGCCTCAGGGCATTACTGGTGCTGGTGCTACTGCCATTGAGCGGTTGCGTCCCGCGTATTGAAGTCGCCGCGCCGAAAGAGCCGATCACCATCAATATGAACGTCAAAATTGAGCATGAAATTCACATCAAGGTGGATAAAGATGTGGAAGCGCTGCTGAAGAATCAAAGCGGGCTGTTTTGAGGAGAAGCATGATGAAACGCAAGGGGATTGCCCTGATTGCCGCGCTGCTGCTCGTGCCATCGGCCTGGGCGCTAACGCTGGATGAAGCGCGTCAGCAAGGGCGCGTTGGGGAAACGCTGAGCGGTTATGTGGCTGCACGCCAGCAGGACGACGAGACGCTCGCGCTGGTCAAGCGTATTAACGATGGACGGATGCAGCAGTATCAACGTGTCGCTCAGCAAAATAATCTCAATACCAGCGAAGTGGCACGCATCGCCGGCGAAAAGTTGGTGAACCGCGCGGGCAGCGGCGAGTATGTGCGCGGTATTAATGGCCAGTGGCTGCGTAAATAGAACGCATAAAAAAGCCGGGCACTCAGGCCCGGCAATGATGGCATGATACCCGTTATTGGCGGGTATTTATGGTTTAATACGGATTATGCAGCCACGATCTGTTTGATGGCGTCTTTCGCATCGTTAGCCGCTTTGGTCGCCACTTCTGGACCATAAGCAATGCCTTCCGCGAACACAAAGTTCACGTCAGTGATACCGATAAAGCCAAGGAACAGCTTCACGTAGGGTGTCAGCAGATCGCTGGCGGTGTCTTTATGGATGCCGCCGCGGCTGGAGAGGATCACTGCACGCTTACCGGTGACCAGACCTTCAGGGCCGGCTTCGGTGTAACGGAAGGTCACGCCAGCACGAGCAATCAGGTCAAAGTAGTTTTTCAGCTGCGTTGGAATGTTGAAGTTGTACATCGGTGCCGCGATAACGATGGTGTCATGGGTTTGCAGTTCAGCAATCAGTTCATCGGACAGAGACAGCGCTTCCTGCTGACGCGGAGACAGCGGCGCGTCAGACGGACGCAGTGCGCCAACCAGCTCACCATCCAGTACCGGAATTGGCTGAGCAGCCAGATCGCGAACGGTAACCGAATCACCTTTGCCACGTGCTTCTTCAGCGTAGAAGTCGGCCAGTTGATTTGACTGAGAATAACCAGCCAGAATGCTTGATTTCAGAACTAAAACGTTGCTCATGGTATTTTCCTGTGCGTTACGCGGTTGGCTTACCGCTCAATGCTTTACACTGTACGGAGTAAGCCCGTGCGGTAAAAGCGCAATATTTCGAGCTCGATGTTCGAAATAATTGAATAAGCTCGCACGTCGCGTTCAGGCAGGTTTTCCAGATTGTGCTATGATGCCGACCATTAATTGCTTGAATCCGCCGGGAAAGTGTCCGGTTTGCTGCAACAATAGGTAACTCATCGCTATGTCATCACCCGCACCCACTTCTTTAGCCTCCCTTTGGACGCGGCTCGATAATCTGATGCTGCGTGATGGTCAACGCCTGCGCCGACGTTTGCAAGGTGCGGCGAAGGTAAAAAATCCTGACGCACAGCGGGGCATTGTGGCTGAACTTGAGCCAGAATTTGCCGCTGCCGAGCAGCGTATTGCCCAGCGCACCGCCGCTACGCCGCGCATTACCTTTCCGGAAAACCTGCCGGTCAGTCAGAAACAGCAGGATATTGCCGATGCCATCCGTGAGCATCAGGTAGTGATCGTTGCCGGTGAAACCGGATCGGGTAAAACCACCCAGCTGCCAAAAATTTGTCTGGCGCTCGGTCGCGGCGTAAAAGGGCTGATTGGTCATACTCAGCCGCGTCGTCTGGCGGCACGCACCGTGGCCAATCGCATCGCGGACGAACTGGAAACGTCACTCGGTGGCACCATCGGTTACAAGGTGCGCTTTAACGATCAGGTGAGCGAAACCACTCAGGTTAAGCTGATGACTGACGGTATTTTGCTGGCGGAGATCCAGCAGGATCGCCTGTTGCTGCAATATGACACCATCATTATTGATGAAGCGCACGAACGTAGCCTGAACATCGATTTCCTGCTCGGCTATCTGCGTGAACTGCTGCCGCGTCGTCCCGATTTAAAGGTGATCATCACCTCGGCGACCATCGATCCGCAGCGTTTCTCACGTCACTTCCACAATGCGCCGGTGATTGAAGTTTCTGGACGTACCTATCCGGTAGAGGTGCGCTATCGCCCGATGGTGGAAGACGCTGAGGACACCGATCGCGATCAGCTGCAGGCCATTTTTGATGCGGTGGATGAGCTGGGTCAGGAGAGTCGCGGCGATATCCTGATCTTCATGAGCGGCGAGCGTGAAATCCGTGATACCGCCGATGCGCTGATGAAGCGCGATATCCCGCACACCGAGATTCTGCCGCTGTATGCGCGTTTATCGAATGCCGAGCAAAACCGCGTGTTCCAGTCGCACAGCGGTCGTCGTATTGTGCTGGCCACTAACGTGGCGGAAACCTCGCTGACCGTGCCTGGCATCAAATATGTTATCGATCCCGGCACTGCGCGTATCAGCCGCTACAGCTTCCGCACCAAAGTGCAGCGCCTGCCGATTGAGTCGATTTCCCAGGCCTCCGCCAACCAGCGAAAAGGCCGCTGCGGACGCGTGTCCGAAGGAATCTGTATTCGTCTCTACTCGGAGGATGATTTCCTTAGCCGCCCGGAATTTACCGATCCGGAAATTCTGCGCACCAACCTCGCATCGGTCATTCTGCAGATGACGGCGCTGGGGCTGGGTGATATTGCCGCCTTCCCATTTGTGGAAGCGCCGGATAAACGCAACATTCAGGATGGCGTGCGCCTGCTGGAAGAGCTCGGTGCCATCACCTTAAGTGAAGACGAAACCTATAAGCTGACGCCTTCGGGTCGCCAGCTGGCACAACTGCCGGTCGATCCGCGCCTGGCGCGCATGGTGCTGGAAGCGCAGAAATTTGGCTGCGTGCGTGAAGCGATGATCATCACCGCCGCGCTGTCGATACAGGATCCGCGCGAGCGTCCATCCGACAAACAGCAGGCCTCTGATGAGAAACATCGCCGCTTTGCCGATAAAGAGTCTGATTTCCTTGCCTTCGTGAACCTGTGGAATTACCTGCAGGAGCAGCAAAAAGCGCTCTCCAGCAATCACTTCCGCCGCCTGTGTAAAACCGAATTCCTTAACTATTTGCGCGTGCGCGAATGGCAGGATATCTACACTCAGCTGCGTCAGGTGGTGCGGGAACAAGGCATGCCGGTCAATAGCGAACCCGCGCCTTATCGCGAAGTGCACTGTGCTTTGCTCACCGGCTTGCTGTCGCACATTGGTCAGAAAGACAATGAGAAACAGGAATTTACTGGCGCTCGCAACGCGCGCTTCTCCATCTTCCCGGGTTCCGGTCTGTTTAAGAAGCCGCCGAAGTGGACCATGGTGGCGGAACTGGTGGAAACCAGCCGCTTGTGGGGGCGCGTTGCCGCGCGTATCGATCCCGAGTGGATCGAGCCGCTGGCGCAGCATCTGATCAAGCGCAGCTACAGTGAACCGCACTGGGAAAAAGCGCAGGGCGCGGTCATGGCGACGGAGAAAGTGACGCTCTATGGCCTGGCGATTGTGCAGGCGCGCAAGGTTAACTACAGCCGTATCGATCCGCAGCTGAGCCGCGAGTTGTTTATCCGTCATGCGCTGGTGGAAGGCGATTGGCAGACGCGCCATGCGTTCTTCCGCAATAACCTGAAACTGCGTAACGAAATTGAAGATCTTGAGCACAAATCACGCCGTCGTGACATCCTGGTTGATGACGAAACGCTGTTCGCTTTCTACGATCGTCGCATTGGCAGCGAGGTGGTATCGGCGCGTCATTTCGATAGCTGGTGGAAACAGGCCAGCAAAGAGAGTCCGGATCTGCTGAGCTTTGATAAGCAAATGCTGATCAAGGACGGTGCGGATAAAGTCAGCCAGCTCGATTACCCCAACTTCTGGCATCAGGGCAACCTGAAGCTCAAACTGAGCTACCAGTTTGAGCCGGGCGCGGATGCCGATGGCGTGACGGTGCACATTCCGCTGCCGCTGTTGAACCAAATTGAAGACACGGGTTTTGAATGGCAGATTCCGGGCGTGCGCCGTGAACTGGTGATTGCGCTGATTAAATCGTTGCCGAAACCGGTGCGCCGTAATCTGGTACCCGCGCCCAACTACGCTGAAGCATTCCTCGGCCGCGTTACCGCGATGGAGCAGCCGCTACTGGATGCGCTGGAGCGTGAATTCCGCCGCATGACCGGCGTCACCATCGACCGCGACGCCTGGCAGTGGGATCAGGTGCCCGATCACCTGAAAATGACATTCCGTATCGTTGACGAACATAATCGCAAGCTGCAGGAAGGTAAAAATTTGCATCAGCTCAAGCTGTTGCTGAAGGGCAAAGTGCAGGAAACGCTGTCGAAAGTGGCGGACGATGGCTTAGAGCAGAGCGGTTTGCATATCTGGAGCTTTGGCGACTTACCGCAAAGTTATGAGCAGAAGCGCGGTAGCTATCAGGTTAAAGCCTGGCCTGCGCTGGTCGATGAGAAAGACAGCGTGGCGATCCGCCTGTTTGATAGCGAAGCAGAGCAGCAAAAAATGATGTGGCGAGGTCAGCGTCGTCTGCTGCTGCTGAACATCCCATCACCAACGAAATATTTGCACGAAAAGCTGCCGAACAAAGCCAAGCTTGGTTTGTACTTCAACCCGTATGGCAAAGTGCTGGAGCTGATTGATGACTGCATCGCCTGCGGCGTGGATAAGCTGATGGCGGAGGCGGGCGGTCCGGCGTGGCAGCAGGAGAATTTTGAGCAGCTGCGCGACAAAGTGCGCGCTGAACTGAATGAAACCGTTGTCACTATCGCCAAACAGGTTGAGCAGATTCTAACGTGCGTATTCAATATCAATAAGTTCCTGAAAGGACGTGTGGATATGTCGCTGGCGCTGGCGTTAGGCGATATCAAAGCGCAGATGAATGGTTTGGTCTACCGCGGTTTTGTGACCGGCAACGGCTGGTCGCATCTGGGCGATACGCTACGTTATCTGCAGGGTATTGAGCGACGCCTGGAGAAACTGCCGGTTGATCCACATAGCGACCGCGCGCGGATGTTGAAAGTGCAGGCCGTGGAACAAGCATGGCAGGTTTGGCGCAATAAATTGCCACCGCAGCGTCAGGATGATGCCGAAGTGCAGGCGATTCGCTGGATGCTGGAAGAGTTAAGGATTAGCTATTTCGCGCAGCAGCTGGGTACGCCTTATCCGATTTCGGAAAAGCGTATTTTGCAGGCGATGGAGCAGCTGAGTTAAGCGATTCGCATGTGAGGTGGTCGCCATGAATGGCGACCCTACAATGCGGGCATCAATATCACATTAAGGAGAAAAAGGTGGGCAGTGGAGTATAAAGCGTCCGCCGCTTACTGCGCCAACTCTTCCAGCTTATCTTTAAACGATGGCACCGCAATCGCGCGGTTATCGGCGCGGTAACGATCTGCTGGCGCGGGTGCCGAACTCTGCACCGCAATTAACTGCCACTCATCGCCATTTTTCAACAGCAGCGGTGAACCGCTGTCGCCCGGCAAGGTATCGCACTGATGCGACAACACCGCACGCTGCGCCCAACCGGTAATCAAACAATCACTGTGTGAATAGAGCGTATCCAGATGATCGGCAGGGTAACCTGCCTGCGTCACTTTGCGCTCGGTGGTCTTCAGCGCGGCGGTTAAATCACCACGTGAGCCGTCAAACAGGGGAATCGGCACAATACCCGACGGCGGGTTATGCAAAATAACCAGCCCATAATCGTAAGGTGCGGCGGCTGGCGGTACGATCCAGCCTTCACCGTCAGCTTGCAATCGGCGTGCTAACGAAGGTTCTACACGCGCATCAATATCATGAATCTCATAACGCCAACCTTTCGCACTGGCCATAAAGCGCAACGCTACCGGCTTATCAAATTTCCCCGGCGGCGCCAGTAAACAGTGGCCGGCAGTCAATGCCAGATGGGCTGAAATCAAAGTGGCGGTACAAAGATTGCCGCTTTCGGTCTCTAACTGACCGATGGCATCCCAGGGCGCAGCACTCACGTCGCGTATCGCCTGGCGATTATCTTTGCCAAAGAACAACGTTTTGATGTCTTCCGGGCTTGGCCCATCTTCATCATCGGCATGTGCTGCGAGGTTGAAACTGAAAAGACCAACAAGAAAAAGGGTAGCCAGGCGCATAGTTCTCTCAATGGCGAGAATAAGTAGAGGTTATTGTCATCACGCTTGAGCGATAACTATAGTCGGTGAGCGATGAAAAAGGGAGAAATATTGGAGTAATCAGCACGCTACAACGACTAGATAAAAAAGCTGGCTGCAACTATGCCACAGAGGATCATCACAATCAGAATAATTTCGAAGCGATAGCGACGCACCATTTTTCGCTACTCCAGTAAATAAACACCCGGCATAACCGGGTGTTGTCAATCGTTAAGGCGGTGTTGGCGCTACAAGACAACCTTATTTAGCCGCTTTTTTCACTTTGTGGTGCTTTTTAGCAGCCTGCGCTTTCTGCGCAGCAGGTTTAGTTACTTTTTTGTGGTGCTTTTTAGCAGCCTGCGCTTTCTGTGCAGCTGGCTTGGTTGCTTTGTGGTGCTTTTTAGCAGCCTGGGCTTTCTGTGCAGCTGGCTTGGTTGCTTTTTTGTGGTGCTTTTTAGCAGCCTGGGCTTTCTGTGCAGCCGGCTTGGTGGCTTTTTTATGGTGCTTTTTAGCAGCCTGAGCTTTCTGTGCCGCTGGCGCTTTCTTCTCTACTTTTTTGTGCTTCTTAGCAGCCTGCGCTTTTTGAGCAGCAGGTTTCTTATGATGTACTGCTTTGTGTTTCGCTGGAGCAGCAGTAGTCGCTGGAGTTGCAGGAGCAGCTGTAGTCTCAGCAGCGAAAGCAACAGAAGACATACCCATAGCAGCGGCGATCACCAGTGCAAATAATTTTTTCATTGCAAAATCCTCGAACTATTTTTTCATGTGTAGCCCACTGCGGGGCCGGTGAAAACACTATATGAAAAACAATTGAGGCTTTCCGTGAGGCATTGGTATCGGCGTGTAACCGATTGTACAAAGCGGGTTATAGGCGGGAAAAAGGGCGGCCTGATGGCCGCCGCGCAGTTTACGCAGAGAGATAGCGTTGTTCAAGATGTTGGCGGAAATAGTGCGGATTCAGCGCTTCGCCGGTGGCATTGATCAGCAGCTGTTGCGTAGGGAAGCGGCTGCCATGCTGCCAAATGTTCTGCTGTAGCCAATCAAACACAGGCTGCAGCTCACCTTGCTGAATTAACGTCTCGACCTGCGGAATGGCACGCTTCACCGCCTGGAACAGCTGGGCGGCGTACATCGCTCCCAGCGTATACGTTGGGAAATAGCCAAACGCGCCGTCGGTCCAGTGAATGTCCTGCATGCAGCCATCGCGATAGTTACCGCGTGTGTCAATGCCCAGCGATTGCTGCATCTTCTCGTCCCACAGCGCTGGGATATCATCCACTTCAATCTCGCCTTCAATTAACGCGCGCTCAATTTCGTAACGTAAAATCACGTGCGCTGGATAGCTCAGCTCATCCGCATCGACGCGAATAAAGCCCGGCTTCACACGCTGCGTCTGGCGTATAAAGTTTTGCAGCTCCAGCGCCGGCTGATCGCCCATCAGCGCCACCACCTGCGGATGGATGTGCTGCAGGAAGGCTTTGCTACGCCCAAGCTGCATCTCCATAAACAGACTTTGCGATTCATGGATGGCGGTTGAACGCGCCTGAGCGACGGGCTGGCCGCGCCACTGTTGCGGAAGATTTTGCTCGTAACGCGCATGGCCTGTCTCGTGGATCACACCCATCATGGCGCTGAGAAAATCATTCTCGTTATAGCGGGTGGTAATGCGCACATCTTCGGGTACGCCACCGCAGAACGGATGCGCGCTGACATCAAGGCGACCGTGATTAAAATCGAAACCTAACGTCTTCATCACGCTCAGGCCTAATTGCTTCTGCGATTCGATGGCAAAAGGGCCCACTGGCTGAACGATGGACGTTTGCTGCTGTTTTGCAACCGCTTTCTGCAAGAGATCGGGCAACCAGGTTTTCAAGTCACCAAAGGTTTTATCCAGCTGCGCGCTGGTCATGCCGGGTTCAAAAACATCCAGCAGCGCGTCATAGCGCGAAACACCGAGCGCGTCGGCGCGTAACTGCGCCTCTTCACGGCTAAGTTTTACCACTTCCTTTAGATTGACAGAGAAACCTTGCCAATCATTCGCAGGCCGCTGCTGGCGCCATGCATGTTCGCAGCGAGAGCCAGCGAGCGATTTGGCTTCAACCAGCGCTGCCGGTAATAGCGTGGCCTGCTGCCATGCACGCTGCATCTCATTCAAGTTCACTTGCTCAACGTCGTTGAGCGATTCCTGCTGCGCCGCATCGAATAATCCACCGAGACGTTTATCGGTAAGCACTTCGTGCATGAACACGCTCAGCTCAGCCATCGCTTCACCGCGGGCCTGGCTGCCGCCCGGCGGCATGGTGGTCTGCATATCGACACCTGCAATGGCACCTAAGTGACCAAAGCGAGAAAGACGCTGAAATGTGCGGCTAAGTTCTTGATAAGCTGAAGTCACGTAAAAAGCTCCTTATGACGGTAAGCGTGGTGCAATGTCCCGCAAGGGTAGATCAACCGGCCAGCAAAAGCGAACGCTGGCGCCGCCTAACGGGCTGCTCTCGATAGAGACATTTCCCTGCATTGCCAACGCGATAGAGTGCACGATCGCCAGGCCCAAACCGCATCCGCCGGTGGCGCGGTCGCGGCTGGGATCGAGGCGTACGAAAGGTTCGAACACGCGGGCGCGTTCTTCTTGCGGAATGCCCGGGCCATCGTCTTCCACCTGTAAACAGCCAATCGCACCGTCAAACCACAAACTGACGCGTAGCCGTTGTTGCGCATAGCGCAGGGCGTTATTCACCAGGTTATCCAGCACGCGCTCCATCAGGCGGGTATCCGCGCTGCCGACGTTCTGGAGCTGTGGGATGTCGAGTGCGATCTGCGCCTGCGGGTTCATGGTCTGCACATCTTCGATATGCACGCGCAGCCATTGGGCGAGATCAAAGGTCTGCAGATTGAGATCGACGCGCGGACGATCAAGACGCGCATAGGTCAGCAGTTCTTCAATCAAACTCTCCAACTGGCCAACGTCACGATTCAGCGCCGCGGATTCCGCTTCGGTGAGATTATCGCTCATCTCCAGCCGGTAACGCAGGCGCACCAGCGGCGTGCGCAGTTCGTGGGCGATGCCGTCGATCAGCTGCTTCTTACTGGCCACTAGCGTGTTGATATTATCGGCCATTTGGTTGAAGGCCACGCCCAGACTGTGCAGGCTAGAGGTGCTTTCAAAATGGGTGCGTACATCCAGCTCGCCGCGACCAAACCGCTGAGCGGCTTTTTCCAGCCGCTGCATCTCTTGCCAGTGTGGACGCAGCCAGATAAATACCGGCAGCGCCAGCGACATGCCAATAAATGCCAGCAGCGCAATATCCAGAATACGCATCTGGTGCAGATAAAACAGGTAGGGAATAGGGCCAACGGAAAGTACGTAATGGCTGCGCGGAATGTGCTGCAGAAAAGTGTATTGATCGTCGATCGCCACAATTTCCCCGGCGCGCAGGCGCTTCATATCGGCTTCACCCAGCTGATATTTACTCATCGGTTCGATATTCAGGTCGAATGACAGATCGAGATCGAGGCTACGAATGGTTTTACCCCAGTCGCGCGGTGGGATCTCACGCAGTTCGCTGCGCATCAAAAACAGCGAGCTGGCCATGAGATCATTCATTGACTGGCGGCCGGCGCGTTCGGCGGTGAATTTGTACACCAGGCCAACCAGCAGCGTCATCACCAGAAAACAGACGAACAGCAGCAAATAGAACTGAATAAAGAGCTTTCTCATGCGGAACGGGTATCCCAGGCCTGCGGCGCGAACAGATAGCCTTTGTTACGAATCGTTTTGATGCGAAACGGCTCGGTGGCGCTGTCGTATAACTTTTTGCGCAGGCGCGAAATGGCCACATCGATACTGCGATCCATACCGTCGTAACTGACGCCACGCAGGGTTTTCAGCAGCGCGTCGCGATTGAGAATTTGTCCTGCGTGATTGGCCAGTTCCCATAACAGATCGAAATCGGCGGTGGAGAGAATGATATTCTCATCAAATAGCGTAACCTGGCGATTGAGGGAATCGATGGTCAATGAACCGAAGCGCAGTACGCGCTGTGAGCTTTGTATGGCTGGCGTCACTTCGGGTTGACCAACCTGCGCCTGGCGGAGATGTAGGCGCAGACGCGCCAGCAACACCGCCGGTGGCGTTGTTTTCAAAATGTAGTCGTTTGCGCCCATTTCCAGCGACAAAATGTGGTTCATGTCGCTGTCAAGCGAGGTCAGTAGCACAATCGGACCTTGCCAGCTGGCACGGAGATCGCGGCACAATGTCATGCCATCTTTGCCGGGCAGCATGATATCAAGCATCACTAAATCGGGATCGTGCGCAGCAATGGTCGCTTCGGCGCGGTCACCGCGGGTTTCAACAATCACTTCTATATCGTGGCGGCCAAGATAAGCGGCGATCAATTCGCCAACCTCTGGCTCATCTTCCACATAAACGATTTTGTTCATAATTCACTGTGGCGGCTAAGAATGTCAGCAGCATAGCTTTTCCTGGTCCTGAGCTCTACGCTACCGCACGAAATATCCCTACCTTACTGGTATGTATACCGTGAAATGTGCCATTATTAGCGGCGCGTTGTCGCGCAAGGTTCGGAACCGTAACGAAAAATAGGGGGAGTGCGAGGGTGTCTGATAAAGAGCTGGCTTCAGCCGGATACAGTGATCGCATCTGCTTCAATTACAGTGATTTTCTCTCCGCTTCCTGCAAAAAACGCTGGAGCTTTGTTGACGCCATTTACGGCGTAATGCCGATCTTTGGCATGGTGACGCGTAAATCGACGCATAATCTGCAGGCCAGCGACGATCATCTCAAAGATTTAGCATTACAAATCATTTCAACGCAGGTCAGCGATGAGATTAACATCGCGCGTTTAATTACGCTTGCCGAGCAGCAGCACATCAGCCGTTTCGATATTCAGTTACCTTATCCTTTGTCAGCCGAGCAGCTTGACGCTATTCATCAGGAATACCGTAAGCCGCTTAACCTGACACAGCAGGATGACCTGCTGTGCGTTTCAATTCCCATCCAACCGCATTAATTCGTCAGCTGCCAGGTAGCGGGCAGAGCGGCTGCAATCAATAATACGATCGCGATGCGTTCCAGCTGTGACAATACCTTGTCGCCACGGCCACCGCGTCGTGCATACAGGAACAGCATCAGACCAGGCGCATACAGCACCACAGAGAGTAAGAGATGCAGCGGGCCCGATGCATATAGCAACCATATACCATACGCGCTGGCGCCAAGACCGGTGAACATCGCCAGCGGCCTGTTCTGGCCGCGCACCACTTTAATTAAGTAGAGACCAACCAACAGATAAGGCACCAGAATCATTTCCGAGGCGATGGTAAGTAGCGTGTTGTAATCTGCACCGGTAGCGGCAATCAAGATCAGGCAAACCTGCACGCTGCCATTTGTCAGCCATAGCGAGGCAGACGGCGAATTGTGACGATTCTGACGTGCGATGCTGCGTGGAAACGCACCCTGCTGTGCCGCCAGGAACGGCACTTCGGCCGCCATTATCGTCCAGCTCAGATAAGCGCCGCATACCGAGATAATTAAACCGACCGCAATTACCGCATCCCCCCAATGCCCCAGCAGATGCTTCATCAGGCCGGCCATCGACGGATTGCGCATTTGCGCCAGTTCGGCGCGCGGTATCACGCCCAGTGACAGCAGCGTCACCAGTAAATAAACCAGTAGCGCGGCAATCACCGCCATTAGCGTGGCGCGACCCACATCTTTTTTATTGCGCGCGCGCGCGGATACTACCACCGCACCTTCAACCCCAATAAACACCCACAGTGTGATCAGCATGGTTTGCTTCACCTGCTGCCAAAGCGGCTGACCGAGTTCTACGCCGCTAAAATCAAAGCGGAAGCGATCGTAATTAAATGCCAGCAATGCCAATACCACAAACAGCAATAACGGCACTAATTTTCCTAGTGTCGCGAGCAGGTTAATGCTGGCCGCAGTCTGTACACCGCGCAATACCAGACAATGCACCAGCCATAGCAGCACAGAGGCGCCGAGCATGGCCTGCCACGTATTTCCATCGCCGAATACCACGCGATCGGGGGTATCGGTAAAGAAACTTAGCGCGGAGAAGACGATCACCAGATAGGAGACGTTAGCGATTACCGCACACAGCCAATATCCCCACGCTGAGCAAAAGCCCATCAGCTCGCCAAAACCCGCGCGTGCGTAGGTAAAAATACCGCCATCCAGTTCAGGTTTCAGCCGCGTGAGTAATAGCATGGCAAGCGACAGGAAGATGATGCCAACGCCGGTGATGAGCCAGCCGATCAGCAGTGCTGCCGGGCCCGCAACCGCAGCCATATTTTGCGGCAAGCTGAAAACGCCAGCGCCGAGCATTGAGCTAAGTACCAACGCGGTGAGCGCGCTAAGACCTAATTTTTTATCCAAAACGCCCATCCTAAGCAGCAGAGTATGCTGGGTGGTGGTCATTCCGTTGGCGTGTTGCAGGGTGTTTTGTCAACTTTAGAACGGAATCACCTGAAAACAGGCGGCAGATTTTACGGAGAGCAGGCAGGGAAGGCAATGCAAGAATATGCAAATCTGCGCAGAGATTATGCAAACGACAGAGAAGGGCGACAGACGTCGCCCTTGAGAGAAATTACTTGAAGAGATCGGCGGTGACGGTGAGGTTGCCACCGCTCTGGTTCTGCCATTGGCGTGTGATGTGATAGTACTTCGCACCTTTCTCAACGGCACGTTTGCCAACCGCTTCAGATATTTCAGTTGGTGTACCGAAGTGATCGGAGAAAGTAATGGTATCGAACGGCTGCATCTGAGCAGCGGTAATAGCATTCACTTCCTGTACGCTGCGACCATCCGCGGTTTTCACCGTATAACGTTGACCGGTTGAACTCTGGGTTTCGAAGAAACGACCCACATTACGGCTCGGCGTCTCAGAAGAGGCGACTCCCGGGATTGCCACTTTTGTCGCTGCGGTGCCACCGGCGGCCAGCGCGGCTTTACCGGCTTCTGAATCAGCAGGGATGGCGTCTGATGTGTTTTGCACCTTACGCTCTGGCGCATCGGCTTTATACACATAAGCGGTGACGTACTGGTTGCCGCCGTTATTGGCATCAACCTGACGCACAATAAAGAACGAGGCCGCGCCCTTATTTTTCGCCGCTTTACCAATTGCTTCGTTCACATCCGGCTGGCTAGAGAAGAATCCGTTGACCGACACAGTATCGTAAGGCTCAAGGCGATAGGCTTCTGCTTTCGGCAGCTCTTTCACGCCTGAGAAGCTGCGGTATTTGGTTGAGTCATCCGCTTTCGGCGCATTGGCTTTGTACAGATCAGCCGTTACGCGCCAGTTACCGCCATTACCGTTGCTGTCATTGATACCCTGAACATAGAAAGAGTCAGCGCCTTTGGCATCGGCTTGTTTAGAGATGGCATCTGTTGCATCGCCAATGGCATTGAAACGACCGCTGATATTAATACGTTCGAATGGTTTCAACGCGGCCGCTTGATCTGGCGTTAACTCTTTAGCAGCGAAAGCATTTGCTGCCAGCAGTGATAACAAGGTAGACGCCAGAATAGTGTTCTTCAGCTTCATAAAAATGATCCTTCGCCTTACGCAAAATGAGTACGAAAACGTGCTGGACTCTTGATGTATAACAGATTAGCCGCTGATTATTGCATGTAATAATCAGCCTGTCTCAGCCAATTTATACGCATCAGATTGACAATAACGGCACCTTATTCGCTGGCCTGTCATTTATTGTTGTTAAGCCCCTTTTTTGCACAGATAACCACTTAATCTGGTAACACTTAGTGCTAATACAGTTAATGCATTGTTAAATAAAGGTTTTTAAAAACACTTAATTCGACATGACACGATTTTACGCAGCAGAATATTTTTTAATACGTTCCAAATGCAGTGGCAAACCATGGCATTCATTCTTTGCGTCTGAATATTTGTGTGAATGTCATAAGTGCGCGTTATCGCTGTGGATCACTCTTCACATTTTCAGTAGGTTATAAAGACTTTGTTACATTGTGCATTTTGCTCATAAAAAGCTGAAACACTGTTTCGGCTTTTGAGCTTTTGCCACTTACAGAACTCCATCCTTTAATTATTGAAAGGAAACAGTATGTTAATTGGAATACCCAAAGAACGGTTAGCCAATGAGTCACGCGTGGCCGCCACGCCAAAGACCGTTGAGCAACTGATCAAGCTGGGATTCAGCGTAACCGTTGAACAAAATGCCGGCCTGCGCGCCAGTTTTGATGATGAGAGCTTCATAGCTGCCGGTGCCACCCTCACCAATGGCACCGATGTGTGGCAGTCCGACATCGTATTAAAAGTCAATGCGCCAGACGATCAGGAGATCGAACTGACTCGTGCGGGCAGTACGCTTGTGAGCTTTATCTGGCCGGCGCAAAATCCTGCACTGCTGGAAAAACTGGCTGCGCGAAACGTTACCGTGATGGCAATGGATTCAGTGCCGCGTATTTCACGCGCGCAGGCGCTTGATGCACTCAGCTCAATGGCGAACATCGCAGGTTATCGCGCCATCGTTGAAGCGGCCCACGAGTTCGGTCGCTTCTTCACCGGCCAAATCACTGCGGCAGGTAAAGTACCGCCAGCTAAAGTGATGATCATCGGTGCGGGTGTGGCTGGTCTGGCTGCCATCGGTGCAGCGGGGAGCCTGGGTGCCATTGTGCGTGCTTTCGATACGCGTCCGGAGGTTAAAGAGCAGGTGCAAAGTATGGGCGCCGAGTTCCTTGAGCTGGACTTCGAAGAAGAAGCGGGTAGCGGCGACGGTTATGCCAAAGTGATGTCTGAAGCCTTTATCAAGGCGGAGATGGAATTGTTTGCGGCGCAGGCGAAAGAAGTCGATATTATTGTCACCACCGCGCTGATTCCAGGACGTCCAGCACCAAAGCTGATTACCGCAGAAATGGTGGCCAGTATGAAACCAGGCAGCGTGATTGTCGATCTGGCCGCGCAAACCGGCGGTAACTGTGAATTGACCGTTGCCGATCAGGTGACGCTAACCAGCAATGGCGTGAAGATTATCGGCTATACCGATTTGCCCAGCCGTTTGCCAACGCAATCCTCCCAGCTGTACGGCACCAATCTCGTCAACCTACTGAAATTATTGTGTAAAGAGAAAAACGGCGAAATCACCGTGGATTTTGAAGACGTGGTAGTGCGCGGCGTGACGGTGATTCGTGATGGCGAAGTCACCTGGCCGGCGCCACCGATTCAGGTTTCGGCGGCGCCAAAAGCGCAACAAGCTGCACAACCGCTGCCGAAGGAAGAAGCCAAACCGGTTTCACCGTGGCGCAAGTATCTGCTACTGGCGCTGGCGGTGGTGCTGTTTGCCTGCCTGGCGAATGTGGCGCCGCCTGACTTCTTGTCACACTTCACCGTCTTTGCGCTCTCATGCGTGGTTGGCTATTACGTGGTGTGGAACGTAAGTCACGCTTTACACACGCCGTTGATGGCCGTCACCAACGCCATTTCCGGCATTATTGTGGTGGGTGCGGTGCTGCAGATGGGTCATGGCGGATGGGTAACATTCCTGTCCTTTATTGCCGTGCTGATTGCCAGCATCAATATTTTCGGTGGTTTCACCGTCACCCAGCGCATGCTGAAAATGTTTCGTAAGAATTAAGGGGTAGCAACATGTCTGGCGGATTAGTTACTGCAGCATATATTGTTGCCGCGATTCTGTTTATTTGCAGCCTTGCGGGTCTCTCGAAGCACGAGACCTCTAAGCAGGGTAATATTTTTGGCATGAGCGGCATGGCGATTGCGCTGCTCGCAACTATTTTTGGCCCTCATACCGGTAACGTTGCCTGGATTATCGTGGCGATGGTCATCGGTGGTGCGATTGGTTTGCGTCTGGCAAAGAAAGTCGAAATGACTGAAATGCCTGAGCTGGTGGCCATTCTACACAGCTTTGTCGGTTTGGCTGCGGTGTTGGTGGGCTTTAATAGCTACATCGATCACGCACCGGGCCTGGCGCCCGTGATGGAAAATATCCATCTCACCGAGGTGTTTCTTGGCATCTTCATCGGTGCCGTGACCTTTACCGGTTCGCTGGTGGCATTTGGCAAACTGCGCGGGAAGATCTCCTCTTCGGCGCTGATGTTACCGCATCGCCATAAGATGAACCTCGCCGCGCTGGTGGTCTCTTTCCTGCTGATGCTGTGGTTTGTGCAGACCAATAGCACCGGTGCTCAAGTGTTCGCGCTGCTGCTGATGACCCTCATTGCGCTGGTATTTGGCTGGCATTTGGTGGCTTCGATTGGCGGTGCCGATATGCCGGTTGTTGTCTCCATGCTCAACTCTTACTCGGGTTGGGCGGCGGCGGCGGCAGGCTTCATGCTGAGCAACGACTTGCTGATCGTGACCGGTGCGCTGGTGGGTTCTTCGGGGGCGATCCTCTCATACATCATGTGTAAAGCGATGAATCGTTCATTTATCAGCGTGATTGCAGGTGGTTTTGGCACCGATGTAAGTGTGGGTGGAGAAAGCGAAGAAGCGGGTGAACACCGTGAAATCACTGCAGAAGAAACGGCTGAAATGCTAAAGGCCTCCTCTTCGGTGATCATCACCCCGGGTTATGGTATGGCAGTGGCGCAGGCGCAGTATCCAGTTGCTGAAATTACTGAGAAGCTGCGCGCGCGCGGCATCAAAGTTCGCTTTGGTATTCACCCGGTTGCCGGTCGTCTGCCTGGCCACATGAACGTTCTGCTGGCGGAAGCTAAAGTGCCGTACGATGTGGTGCTGGAAATGGACGAAATAAACGATGGCTTTAGCGACACTGATACTGTTTTAGTGATCGGCGCGAACGACACCGTCAACCCGGCAGCGCTGGAAGATCCTCGCAGCCCAATTGCTGGCATGCCAGTGTTGGAAGTGTGGAAAGCGCAGAACGTCATTGTGTTTAAACGCTCAATGAGCACGGGATATGCCGGCGTGCAAAATCCACTGTTCTTTAAAGATAATACGCAGATGTTGTTTGGTGACGCCAAAGCCAGCGTAGAAGGTATTCTGCGGGCGCTGTAATAAAGCAGGGCGGTGATGTGAGTCACCGCCCTGAACGTAATAACCAGGGCGGCCATTGTGGACCGCCCTGGTTTAATTAATCGTCTTCATCTTCTTCATCATCGTACTCAATCGGCGATTTGAAATCGTCCGGCTTGATCGCCAGCAAATCACAGCGCAAATGATCGATAACCTGTTCAGCCGTGTTACCGAGGAACGCCGCAGAAAGACCGGTGCGACCAATGGTGCCCAACACCACGATGCCGGCATCAAGATGCGATGCGATATCCGGAATCACCTCCTCAGGTAAGCCTTTCGCCACGTGGGTGAACTCTTCACTGATGGAGAACTTTTGGCGTAGCGCTTTCATAGCCACCAAGTGCTGGCCACGAATGGCGTCGTTGTAGACGCTGGGATCAAAGTCCGGTAATTCGATGGCAATATTAATGGGGGTAATCGGGTAGGCGCCCACTAAATGCACTTCAGTGTGGTTAACCATCTCGGCGAGCAGTGTGGTTTCACGAATCAGTTTCTGGTTGAGTTCGTCATGATGCGGTTCTTCGCTCGCCAGATTAACCGCCACCACGGCTTTACCCCCCTCAGGCCAGGCCTGATCTTTTACCATCCACACCGGGCAAGGGCATTTACGCAGTAGATGCCAATCCGTAGGCGTGAAAATTACCGCTTCCAGGCGGTCGTGCTGGTGTGCCATTTTCAGCACCAAATCGTGCTGATGCGCCAGAATTTCCTGAATGATGGCTTCGTAAGGCCGGTTATGCCAAACCACCTTGATCTCAATTTCCACCCCGGCTTCCAGATACGCGTGAGCCTGCTGGCGAATCCACTCCGTGCGTTGGCTGATCACTCCCTTGCGCATGTTTGAGCGCTCATCGGGTGACAGTAACGTCGTCATTTCGTAGGAGAAGTCGTAGATAGGCAGGAAAGCTTTGATTTTTCCGCCAATACGTTGATTCAGATAAACCGCACGGCGCAGCGCGGGCTGGTCATCCTGTTGGGGATCAATAGCGACCAGAATATTTTGGTACCGGGACATAAGCCGATCTCCTAAACCAAAGCAAGTTGGATTAAAGATAGCCTAAGTTTGTGCAGGGCAGAAGAGGAAAAGTTGTTGCCGGATCAATAAAATAACTTTTACAGACCCGGCAAAGAATCATGCGGCTTGTTCAGTCTGGCCCGCTAATTCTGCCAGTAAAGCATGGTTCTCAATGGTGATATATTTGCCTTTTACGGCCAACATGCCACTTTTCTGGAAGCGACCGAGCAGACGGCTGATGGTTTCTACGGTTAGTCCCAGGTAGTTACCAATGTCGCCGCGCGTCATAGTGAGGCGGAACTCACGTTGGGAGAAGCCACGTTGACCAAAACGACGGGACAAATTCCACACGAAAGCGGCCAGGCGCTCTTCAGCATTTTTCTTCGACAGCAACAGAATCATATCCTGATCGCCTTTAATTTCACCGCTCATCAGACGCATCATCTGCTGACGCAGCGCAGGCATTTTACCGGAAAGATCGTCCAGCGTTTCGAAGGGGATTTCACATACCATCGCCGTTTCCAGCGCCTGAGCAAAGCTCGGATGTTTCGCACCGACAATGGCGTCAAAACCGACCAAATCACCCGCCAGATGGAAGCCAGTAATTTGCTCATCACCTTGCTCGGTGATGGTGTAGCTTTTGATGGTGCCGGAACGGATAGCGTAAAGGGATTTCAGTTCATCACCGGCTTTGAACAGCGTCTGGCCTTTCTGAATGGGCTTTTTGCGTTCAATAATATTATCCAGCTGATCCAGTTCGTGCTCGTTCAGCGTGAAAGGAATACACAATTGACTGATGCTGCAATCCTGGCAATGAATGGCACAACCGCCAGACTGAATACGTCGTATGCTGCGTTTTTCCGGGATCATATAATTTCGCTCGATGATTATTGACTGTGGTCAATTTTAACATTTTTCTAAGCGAAGGGAACTCATCCGAGCAGTAAATGTACCTAAAACCCTACTATTGTCGGGTATTCCAGGGTTTGAGCGGGTTTTTTTGCAGGGCCATAATTGATCTGGAACGTTTTCTTGCCAGCTTTACAGTTAAGCCAGCCTTGTTACAACGCAATATGTGACAGATGTTTTGCTTAAAATCCTTTGCTACTCTTTGGCTTTGGCGTCGAAAAAGGGCGCTCAGTTAAACACCAGGCGAGAGGAAACACCATGAATCTTGATGATGAAGACCTTTTCCGGGATGCCATGGGTGATGTGACACCACTTAAAAATTGCGCTAATACTCAGTGGCTGCGTGCGCCTTCGCCTAAGGCACCGCGTGTGCCAGAGCAGAGCGAGGAGCAGGAAAACTTTCTGACGCGCGGCTTTCTGGACATTATCCCGCTCACCACCGCGCTAGAGTATAAAGCCGAGGGCATCCAGCAAGGCGTGCTGGATAAGTTGCGGTTAGGTAAATATCCCATTGATGCCAGTCTGAATTTACTGCGCCAGCCAGTTGAAACCTGCCGGCAATCACTGTTTAGTTTTATGCAGCAAGCCAACAAACACGGCTTACGCAATCTGCTGATTATTCATGGTAAAGGGCGTGATGATGAGTCGCATGCCAACATTGTGCGTAGTTATCTTGCGCGCTGGTTACGGGAATTTCCAGAAGTGCAGATGTATTGCATGGCTCGCCCGCAGGATGGCGGCGCGGGGGCGCTCTATGTCGGCTTGCGAAAAACCGACAAAGCGCGCCTCGAAAATCGCGAGCGGCATGCTAAGCACAGCCGCTAACTATGGAATTTGCGGATGGTCGCAATCAACACTTCAGCGCTAAGGCTCAAAGGACTGCCGCTGCGTGTAATGATGCCAACTGGCTCGCCCGGGCCCGGCGATGCAATCGGTAGTGCGCACAGCGCGTCGTGACTCAAATCTTCCTTAATTGCGCCTGAAGGTACAAACCACACATAGTCATAACGCAGCGCCAACTGACGCGCCAGCGAGGTAGAAGAGGTTTCCACGCAGTTGGCCGGAAGGGTACAACCCTGTTCATTCAACATGTGCTGCGCAATGCGGCGCGGCGCGGTGCCTTCGGGTGAAATCACCACCGGCCATTGCATCGCCCGTGAAAGCATCACGTTGTCACTTAATAACGGATGATCTGGCCGCACCACAAGCTTGAGCGATTCCAGAAACAGCAGTTCATAAGTGAGTCCCGCCATCATTTCGCTGTCGGCCATGCGGCCGATCCCCACATCAAACTCGCCTGCACGCAAGCCCGCCAACAGCACATTGTTATGCAGGGTAGCGACTTGCACGGTGGTATTCGGTTGCTGCTCGTGGAAACGATCGAGGATTTGCGGCAGCATACCCATGGCCGCCGTTGTGAGCGCGCCGAGGCGGATCACCACTGGGCGACCGGGCTGCGGAGCGTTAAAACTCTGACCGGCATGATTCAGTGCATCCAGCACTTTCACGGCATGGATGAGGAATTGCTCACCCAAAGTGGTGAGCTGGGCGCCAAGGCGGCCGCGTTCGAATAGCCGCGCTCCCGCCAGTTCTTCCAGCTCATTAAGCGTTTTCGATAGGGCGGGTTGACTGAGATTCAGTGTCTCAGCCGCACGACCCAGCGTGCCCTGCTGCGCTACCGCAACAAAGGTATGTAAATGGCGCAAGCGAATGCGCTGATTGAAAAGGATATTTTTGTCCATACACTCAACATAATGAGTTCTGCCGAGTTGCGGCAATGGGGAAACTGAAATTATGTTAACCTGCCTGCAAAATAATATTAACAAAAATGCTGCAAAGTTAGGATTCTAGCTAACCCCTTGTATTGAGGGGGCTTCATGAAAATGACTTTTTTTGCATTATCGTTATGCCGCTTAGAATCAAGTGCTTATCGAGCAGAACATTGAATAATTCTCAATTACATCTAAATTTTCTGCCAGTTATTCTTAACGATGAGCTATGATAAGCGCCGTTTTTTTTACTAAAACTGATGCCCTAAACGGTTGAAAAGTGCAGGAGTCGTTAAGTGACCAGCGTTGAAGCAGTAGACGTTCGCCAGCTCATCAATCAGAGTGCGCTAAGCAGCTGGCAGAAGCGCTTAATTGCGCTGTGCTTCGTGGTGGTCGCGCTTGATGGCATGGACATTGCCCTCATGGGATTCATTGCACCTACGCTTAAAGCCAGTTGGGGAGTGACCAATCATCAGCTTGGCATGGTGATCAGCGCCGCGCTAATTGGTCTGGCGCTGGGTGCCATGGTTGCGGGCCCGTTAGCCGATCGCTACGGCCGTCGCGTAATGATTTTGCTCAGCGTCCTCTTTTTTGGACTGTGGACGTTAGGCACCGCCATGGCACAGAACATCGAACAGATGATGCTGTTTCGATTCCTGACGGGGCTAGGGCTTGGCGCGGCGATGCCCAACGTTGGCACGCTGGTTGCTGAATATGCGCCTGAGCGCCGGCGCTCATTTATCATCACCGTTGTATTTTGTGGCTTCACCTTTGGCGCCGCGTCCGGGGGCTTTGCCGCCTCGTGGTTGCTACCACGCTATGATTGGCACTCTGTCATGCTGATGGGCGGCGTGCTGCCGCTGGTTGTGCTGCCTTTTTTGCTGCGTGGCTTGCCTGAATCGGTCCGTTTTCTCATCAGTCGCCGTGCCCCCGCCGCACGTATCCACGCCATTCTTGAACGCATGCTGCCCGGCGTCGTGCAGCCAAATAGTCATTATCAGAGTACTGAACTGCCAACGGCCCGCCGGGGATCTGTCGCCACGGTAGTGTCACGACGTTATCTGTTTGGTAGTTTGATGCTGTGGGGCGGCTATTTTATGGGGCTGTTCCTGGTTTATTTAATTGGTAGTTGGATGCCTTCGCTAATCAGCACGCTAGGTATGTCGGTGACGGAAGCGGCAATTGTTACCGCAATGTATCAAGCGGGCGGCACCCTCGGCTCGTTGTTTGCCGGTTGGTTAATGGACCGCATCAATGCCAATCTGGCGCTGGCAGCGATCTACTTCTGCGGCGGCATTGCTATTGTCGCGCTGGGTTTTTCGCCAGCGCAGGTCGGCCTAATGAGCGCCATCGCCTTCTTTAGCGGTTTCTGTTTTAACGGTGCTAACACCGGTATGAATGCGCTCTCTGCCAGCTATTATCCTACTCACGCGCGCGCGACAGGTTCCAGCTGGATGCACGGCGTGGGCCGCGTGGGAGCCATCATCAGCGCGTTTGTCGGCGCTGAGCTGTTAACTCTCGGCTGGTCATTTAGCCAAATTTTTCTGCTGCTGGCGATTCCTGCGGTACTGACCACCGTCATGCTGGTATTGAAATGCCGCTTTGGTGACCATCCAACCGCCATTGAGTGACAAGGCGATCACAGTTCCACGAAATTCTCACCCAGCGCTAAAGGGTTGATCTACAGTAGCAGCAGCCCTTTAGCCCAAGGTGATGATGATGCCAAACTTCCTTAGCAGCGATGCGATCCGCACGCTTTTCTCTCAGGCGATGTCAGCCATGTATCAGCAGGAAGTGCCTCAATATGGCACGCTGACGCAGCTGGTCACCGCTGTCAATGAACGCACGCTGGAAGCTAATCCCGCGTTAAAAAACCGTCTATCGGCGGCTGATGAGCTCAGTCGGCTGAACGTGGAACGTCACGGCGCGATTCGCGTTGGCACAGCAGAAGAACTCAGCACGTTGCGCCAGATGTTTGCCGTAATGGGGATGGAAGCGGTGGGTTATTACGATTTGTCACAAGCTGGAGTGCCGGTGCACTCCACGGCATTTCGCCCCGTAAGCGACCGTGCGCTGCGGCACAATCCGTTCCGCGTGTTTACCTCATTGCTGCGTCTGGAGTTAATTGACGATGAGGCATTGCGCGCTAAAGCCGCGGCGATTCTTGCCGCACGCGATATCTTTACGCCTGGCTGCCGCGCGCTGATTGCTCAACATCAGCAGCAGGGCGGTCTCAACGCGAATGATGCCGCCCGTTTTGTGCAGGAAGCGCTGGAAACCTTCCGCTGGCACGCGCACACCACGGTGGATAGCGGTACCTATCGCGCGCTCAGTGAACAGCACCGCCTGATCGCGGATGTCGTGTGTTTTCGCGGTTGCCATATCAACCATCTGACGCCGCGCACGCTGGATATTGATCGCGTGCAAGCGCTGATGCCCTCGCGCGGCATCGATCCCAAAACCCTGATTGAAGGCCCGCCGCAGCGTCAGGTACCGATCCTCTTACGTCAGACCAGCTTTAAAGCGCTGGAAGAAGCGGTACACTTTAATGACGGCACGCCGGGTACCCATACCGCGCGCTTCGGTGAGATTGAGCAGCGTGGTGCAGCACTGACGCCGAAAGGACGCGCGCTGTACGATCGGTTGCTGGCTGAAGCCGGCACCGGTAGCGACAATCAGCATCATCAGCAGCATCTCAGCGCTGTGTTCCGTGATTTCCCCGATGATGAAGAAACGTTACGTGAACAGCAGCTGGCCTGGTTCCGCTATCGCCTGACCGAGAAAGGGACGGATGTGCCGCCGCGTGCAGGTGAAAGCGTGGCACAATTGCTGACAGAAGATCGCTTAGCCGTCGAACCGATTGTTTACGAGGATTTTTTACCGGTCAGCGCTGCAGGAATTTTTCAGTCGAATTTAGGTGATGTGGCACAGGCACGCAGTGCGGGCAACGCCAGCAAAGCCGAGTTTGAAAGCGCGTTGGGTGTAGCGGTACTGGATGAAATGGCGTTGTATCAGCAGATGCAGCAGCGCAGTCTGGAACGCTGTGGTGTTGCATCGGCGTAAATAAGAGAGCCGGTCTGTAAAGTTCAGCAGACCGGCTGCTTTTCTTATGGTTATTGCAAGCGCGAATCCCGCACCAGCGTGTACTTCCCAGCCCCTAAAAACATAATGGCGAGTGCGCCAAGCAGGTAAAGTGCCTCTGTCTCCAGTGCCCAGGCACCGACATCAGTGCGATGCCAGACGTCGCCCATTTTTACCAGCAGTGTCGCAACAATCATATTCACCGCAATAATGAACGCCGCAGGGCGGGTCATTAATCCGATGATAACCATTACGGGTGCCGCTATTTCCCCGATGTAAGCACCGTAAGCGATGAAACCTGGCATGCCTTTAACACTGAGCATGTGCGCGATCCAACCCACGCCATGCACCGCTTTGAATGCGCCATGAAACAACAGCAGCCCGCCAAAGGTTAACCGTAACAGCAATTTACCGAAGTCCGGGTGATCGCTCATCCGGGTGAACATCTGGTTGATTCCACCAAACATGCTGTCTCTCCGCCGCGCCAGGTTAACTTGTAACCTTAAAACAAATGGTCGTCTTAGGGTTAACCAAAATATTTGATGAGGTTGTTCAAAGAATCACACCGCGTTTCGGCTTAATCTGCAAATGCTTTCAGAACATGGACATTCGCAAAAGGCCTGCAAATAATGGAACGATGCTTTATCAGGGAAGCCGAGATGAAAAATGAACGACGTCTGAGGATCATGACAGCAGAGGGTGAACTCAGAGGCCTAATGGATGAAGATCTTTTTGTCTTTAAGGGAATACCTTACGCAGCAGCGCCGACCGGCGCCTTACGCTGGCGTCCTCCGCAGCCGGTCCAGCCCTGGCAAGGTGTGCGGAATGCAACGGAATGGGGCGCGGCGAGCTGGCAGAATCGCGATTTTTGTGTGGCGGCAGGCGGCGGTGATCCGGGATGTTTCAGTGAAGATTGTCTTTACCTGAATATCTGGACACCGGATGTTGAACCATCGCGTCCGTTGCCGGTAATGGTCTGGCTGCATGGCGGCGGTTTCACAATGGGTGCAGGCAACCTCGATCCTTATCGTGGCAAGGCGTTGGCGGCACAAGGCGTGGTTGTCGTCACGTTAAACTATCGACTTGGCCACTTCGGTTTCTTTGCGCACCCCGCGCTTGATGCGCAATATCCGGTTGGCGGTGTTATTAACAACTTCGCTTTACTCGATAAAATTGCCGCGTTGCAGTGGATTCAACGCAATATTCCGGCCTTCGGTGGCGATCGTCATAATATTACCCTGTTTGGTGAATCATCCGGTGCGCGCAGCGTATTATCGCTGTGCTGTTCGCCACTGGCCGAAGGGTTGTTTCATAAAGGCATCGTGCAAAGCGCTTACAGTCTGCCGGATGTGCCGCAGAAGCAGGCACAGCAACTCGGGCTACAGGTCGCCGCGCATTTCAATTTGCCAGAAAACGCCAGTGCAGAACAATTACGCGAACTGCCTGCCGATCGGTTCTGGCCACTGGAGCGTCCGCTGGCGTTAGCACCGGTTCCCATCAGCGGTGATGCTGTCTTGCCCAAACCGATGCTGAACACCTTTATGGCGGGCAAACAGCATCGCATTCCTTTGATGATTGGCAGCAACAGTGATGAAGCCAGCGTGTTAGATTATTTTGGTGTGGATCCCACCGCGGTATTGAAGCAGATGCGTAGCAAGAACCGCATCAGCTATCGCCTGATGAAATGGCTTTATGATCTGCACGATGATGCACTGCTCGGTCGCGCGGTGGCGCGTGACATGGCCTTTACCGTATTGCCACTGATCGTGGCGCAATCACAATACAATATTGGCATGCCTGCCTGGCGCTATTGGTTCGACTATGTTTCGGAAAATGCGCGCGACCTTTATCCGCACGGCACCTGGCATGGCAATGAAATTCCTTATGTTTTTAATACGCTCGACACCTTCACGCCGTTGAGCGAGCGCACTTACAGCGCACAGGATAAAGCGTTTGCTGCTAAGGTCAGCGCGTATTGGATCGCTTTCGCTCGTGAAGCCAGCGAGTTTAGCGCTCATTTACCGGGAGAGGTGGACTGGCCGGTTTGGCGTGCGGGCGAGGACATCACGCTAGCGTTAGGCGATCGGGGCAAAGCAGAGGCGGTATTGAAGAAAAAATTTATGCGTGGCCGGCTGCGTTTGTTCCGCCTGATGATGCGTAGCCATGTAAAGCTTTAGTTAGCTTGCTAATGGTGCAATTGCGCAAATGATTTTTTAAGGTAAATTTCACGCTATCTTACTGATAAGTATTACAAGCTAGCTTTAGTAACCTCAATTAGTGAGCAATTTATTAGCTTCCAAAACCGTTACATTTTCCCTTTCCCATGCCGATAAACGCAATATGCCCGATTTAATCGGGCCTCCTTCGCGTTTCACACCAAGGGATTATGTATGGGTATCTTAAAAAACTTCACGATTCGCGCCGTCATGCTCACCATTCTTGGGCTGTTTTGCCTGCTGTGGTGCGCTGTCGGATTGTTTAGCGTCCACTCGTTGAACGCTCTGGGCGACGGTAATGAGATTGACCGCCAGTTAGTTAATCAAATGACGGTATTAAGCAAAGGAAATGACCAATATTTTCGCGTAGTGACGCGCCTGTCGCGCGTGATGGAAGGTCGGGCATCGGGCGCACCAATCAAAGGCGAGGCCTTCACACCGGTGCAGCAGGCATTAGATAACATGAAAAGCCTGCTGACTCAGTTCAAAGCAATGGCTCCCGGTCCAATGGACGAGGAAACGGCCAACAGCGTAATCGTTAACTGGCAGAAATTGCTGGATGAGGGCATTGCGCCGCAGGTTGCTTTGGCGCAGCAGGGCACGCTTGAGGCCTACCGCGCGCAGGCGAATAACGTTACGCCGCCGCTTAGCCGTGCTTTTGGTGCCAGTGCTGAAGCCTTCAATAAAGCCGCCGGCAGTAAACTGGATGAGACGCGGGTGACCGTTGATAAGCTCACCAGCATCACCAAAGCGATCATATTGGTGGCGGTGGTGATTGGCCTGGTTATCCTGCTGTTTACCGATCGTTATCTGGTGGCAATGCTGGTGAAACCGCTCGAGCGCGTGCGTAACCATTTTTCCATCATTGCGCAGGGCGATTTGAGTCAGCCGGTGGCTGAGTTTGGTCGCAACTGCGTTGGCAAGCTAGTGCCATTACTCAGTGCCATGCAGGACAGCCTGCGTGAGGCGGTAAGCGCCATTCGCAGCGGTACCGAAAACATCTATCGCGGTGCGGCTGAAATCTCCTCAGGTAACAACGATCTCTCTTCACGTACCGAAGAGCAGGCCGCCGCGCTAGAGCAAACCGCAGCCAGTATGGAGCAGCTCACCGCCACGGTAAAATTCAATGCTGACAATGCACGTCAGGCTAGCACCCTGGCAGAAACCGCAACCAGCACCGCGCAACAGGGCGGAAGATTGGTCGGTGAAGTGGTGACTACCATGCAAGGTATTTCCGGCAGTTCGAAAAAAATCGCCGAAATCACCAGCGTCATTAATAGCATTGCCTTCCAGACAAATATTCTGGCGTTAAATGCCGCGGTAGAGGCCGCACGCGCGGGTGAACAGGGACGTGGCTTTGCCGTCGTCGCGAGCGAAGTGCGCAACCTGGCGCAGCGCAGTGCGGGCGCAGCTAAAGAGATCGCGACATTAATTGAAGATTCCGTGCAGCGCGTAGAGAAAGGTTCAGAACTGGTGAGCAGCGCCGGCAGTACCATGCACGATATTCTTAAGTCGGTGCAGGACGTTAATGAAATCATGAAGCACATCGCTGCCGCTTCGGAAGAGCAAAGCAAGGGAATTTCGCAGGTTGGGACTGCGGTGACGGAGATGGACAGCGTCACGCAACAAAACGCCTCGCTGGTTGAGGAGGTTTCTGCCGCCGCCAGCGCGCTGGAGCGTCAAACACAAGAGTTACAAGCCTCTGTGGCTAAATTCCGGTTATCAGACAACACACCCGCGAGCAACATGCCGTTATCGCCAGCTGCCCCGGTACTGCGTCGCCCGGTGTTATCTGGCGCCAGCGTTCAGCCTAAATCGACCACCGACGAGTGGGTTTCCTTCTAAGGCTGCGCTAACCACGCCACCAGTTCCGGCAGGAACGGTGGCGCATCTTTTTCCGCTCTCTGCAACAGACTGTAGGTTGCGCCGGTTGCCACACTCGCGGCGAACGGCGCGATTAATCGACCGTTCGCCAGGTCATTCTGTACCAGGGTGACATCCGCTACCGTGATGCCAAATCCCTGAATCGCTGCGCTAATCGCTAAATCCATGGTGGCGAAATGCTGGTTGCGCGCCATAGGCAGCGCTGCTTCAACACTTGTCAGCCACAATTGCCAGTCGCGCATATCCTGCGTGGGATGGAGAAACGTAAGCTTAGCCAGTTCGGTGACCTGGGTGGGCGGCGTCACGCTGCTGGCCATTACCGGTGTTAAGCGCTCCTCAAACAGACAAAGCGAACCCGCAGGCGTTGCGCCAAACACAATCGCCGCATCAAAATTCTCGAGCTGCGAGCCATGATCGAGCGTGGTGGTAAGCGCAACGTGAATTTCAGGCCGGTACTGTTCCAGCGCCACCAGACGCGGCACCAGCCAACGCATAGCGCAGGTGGGTGCTTTCAGGCGAATCGAGGTATTGCTGCGGCTGGCTTTTTCCGTTGCATTCACCAGCAGCGCAAAGCCTTGCTGTAGCTCCGGCAGCAGCGCAGCACCTTGCTCGGTGAGATGCAGTCCACGCGCGTGACGCACAAATAATGGGAATCCAAGCCAGCTTTCTAACGTTGCAACTTTGCGACTCACTGCGCCTTGAGTAATGCAGAGTTCACTGGCAGCACGCGTCAGATTCAAATGGCGTGCAGTCACCAGAAACGCGTGAATGGCATTCAGCGGCAGAGCGGAACGGGACATAACAACCTCAAGCTATGATTTTTAATCATGGCTATTATGACAACAATTCGCTTGTCGACTCAAGCCACACGCCGTTGAATAGAAATCTATTTTCATTACGTGGTTATGCAACTTTACGAGGCAACGATGACCCTGAATAGCAGTGTTAACATCTCTTCCAAACAGCCTGATGTCGGCACGACGATTTTTAGCGTCATCGGCCAGCTGTCGGCGCAACATCAGGCTATTAACCTTTCGCAAGGCGCACCGAATTTCCCCTGCGATCCGCAGTTGGTGGAGCTGGTAAGTAAAGCGATGCGTGAAGGCCACAACCAATATGCCTCAATGACCGGCTTGCCGGCGCTACGCGAAGCGCTGGCCGAGAAAGTTCACACGCTGTATGGCCAGCAATATGATGCCAGCAGTGAAGTGCTGATCACCGGCAGCGCCAGCCAGGGCATTTATATGGCGATCTCGGCGCTGGTGCATCCCGGCGATGAAGTGATCTTCTTCGAACCGGCCTTCGACAGCTACGCGCCGGTGGTGCGTTTGCAGGGCGCGACGCCAGTCGGGCTGAAGTTGCAGGTGCCCGATTTCGCCATCGATTGGGATGAACTGCGCGCCACCATTACCCCGCGCACCCGCATGATCATCATCAACACGCCGCACAACCCCAGCGCACAGGTGCTGTCAGCGGCGGATTTGGATCAGCTCGCCGCGCTGACGCGCAACACCGATATTGTGGTGCTGTCTGATGAAGTCTACGAACACATTCTGTTTGATGGTCGCCAGCATTGCGGCATGGCAACGCATCCGGAGCTGGCGCAGCGTAGCGTGGTGGTTTCGTCCTTTGGCAAAACCTTCCACGTTACCGGCTGGCGCGTCGGCTATGCGCTGGCGCCGGCCGCGCTGATGGAGGAGATCGTTAAAGTGCATCAGTTCATGATGTACGCCGCTGATACGCCAATGCAGGTTGGCTTTGCTCACTATCTGCAACAGCCGCAAAACTACCTGCAGCTATCGCCGTTCTATCAGGAGAAGCGCGATCGCCTGCTGACCTTGCTGCAGGATTCACCGTTTAAGCTGCTGCCGAGCGCCGGCTCATTCTTTATGTTGGCCAGCTACGGACATTTCAGTGACGAGAGCGATAGCGAAATGGTAAAACGTCTCATCGTCGATCATGGTGTGGCCACCATTCCGTTATCGGCGTTTTATATGGACGGCACTGACAATAAATTAATTCGCCTGTCATTCGCAAAAGACGACGCAACACTTCAGGCCGGTGCAGAAGCGCTCTGCCGGGTCAAAGGGTAACTTAGGGGTAAATATAATGAAAAAATTGAACGCACTGTTTGTCGCTCTCGGCATGCTGACCTCGGCGCACGCGCTGGCACAGGGAACCTTACGCTACGGTCTGGAATCGCAATATCCGCCGTTTGAAAGCCGCAATGCGCAGGGTGAACTGGAAGGTTTTGATATCGAATTGGGTAAAGCGATTTGTCAGGTAGGTAACTTCGATTGTAAGTGGGTGGAAAGCAGCTTTGATGCGCTGATCCCGGCGCTGCAGGCGAAGAAATTTGATGCCATTAACTCAGCGATGAACATTACTGAAGCGCGAGCCAAAAGCATTGATTTCACCAAGCCGATCTACCGTATTCCCACCATGCTGATTGTGAAAGAGGGTGAGAAGCTGCAGCCAACTGCGGAGTCGCTGAAAGGCAAAAATATCGGTGTGCTGCAGGGTTCCATTCAGGAAACCTACGCGAAGAAACATTGGGAAGCGCAGGGCGTAACCGTGACCTCTTACCAGGATCAGAACCAGGTTTACAACGATATGGTGGCAGGGCGTCTCGACGGCACGCTGGTGATGTCTGCAGCCGGTCAATCAGGCTTCCTGGACAAGCCGCAGGGTAAAGGTTTCGCCTTTGCCGGCAAGCCGGTTGAGGATGACACCATTCTTGGCAGCGGCATTGGCTTTGGTCTGCGTAAAGGGGATACCAGCCTGAAGCAAGAGCTGGATGCGGCCATCACTAAGGTGCAAAGCGATGGAACCGTGACCAAGCTGGCAGCGAAATTCTTCCCAGGCATTGATGTGTCAGCTAGCAAATAATGTAAAAAAGGTCGCCAAACAAGGCGACCCCAATCCAACAGTAAGGTCGTCATTTATGACGACCTTTTTGTATTATTTCGCCGCTAAATAACACAGCGCTTCCGCCACCTGATACGACTTCACAAACGATGGAACCGGTAAAAACTCAAAGCGCGAATGGAAATTGTGCGCGCCGGTAAAGAAATTCGGCGTCAGCAGACCTTTCGCTGACAGCGCGGCACCATCGGTGCCGCCGCGCATCGGGATCACTTTCGGTTCCACGCCCACTTGCTCCAGCGCGGCAAAAATCAGGTCAATTGCGCGACGATCTTCACCAATCGCATTGCTGATATTGCTGTAGGTATCGTTAATGGTCAGCGCCACATGTCCGGTGGGATAACGCGCGGCAATCTCATCGGCCACCTCCACCAGCTGCTGCTTCCTGGCGTCAAAACCTTTCAAATCAAAATCTCGAATTGAGGCTTTCAGCACGGCACGGCTGGCATTGGCATTCATATCGTTAAACCAGATATAGCCTTCGCGTCCTTCAGTGTGTTCGGGTGTGGCAAGGCGATCAAATTGCGCGATAAAGTCATGCGCCATCAGCAGCGGATTAACCAGCACGCCTTTGCCTGACATCGGGTGCGCCGGTACGCCAGTAAACACCACTTCAGCCGCGGCGGCATTAAAGTTTTCATACACCACTTCGCCCAGCTCACAGCAGTCGATGGTCCAGGCGAAATCGACGTTAAAGCGCTGCTCCAGATCCAGCGCTTTGGCACCGCGCAGGCCAATCTCCTCATCGGGAACAAAGGCCACCACGATGTCACCGTGATCGCCCTTTAAATTTTCCAGCAGCGTCATCACTACCGTCACCGCCGCTTTGTTATCTGCGCCGAGCACGCTGGTGCCATCGCTGAAGATAATGTCCTGGCCAATGTAGGGTTGGATTTCCGGATGTTCAGCAACGCGCAGCCAGATATCCTGCGTACGATTCAGGCAGACATCATCGCCGGTAAATGTCAGGGTTTGCGGGTGGATGTCCGGTGAAAGACCCACATCCACGGTATCGATGTGGGTGATAAAGCCAATACGCGGCGCAGCAGGACGATTGCCTGGTTTTACGGCCGTTACCGTGGCGTGCTTATCGATCACGATATCCTGCAATCCCAGTTCGCCGAGCTCCTTTGCCAGTAATTCTGCCATCGCATGTTGCGAAGGCGTACTCGGCAGCGTGGTTGATTTGGCATCGCTCTGGCTGGAAACCGCCAGATAACGGTAAAAACGCTGGGTCAATTGGCTGGCAAGTTGGTCTGTCATCACAATTCCTTATTAGCATTGCGGCGTCTGTAGTACGCGTGCTGGTTAAATCATGTTATTTATTAGTCAGATGAACATTAAATAACGAAGCTGACTCATGGAAGTCAATAAAAAGCGAGGATAATGATGAAAAAAGTGATGGCAAAACTGACGCTCACGGCACTGGGATTAGCGGTTGCCGGCGGAGTTTCGGCGAAAACGCTGGTTTATTGTTCAGAGGGATCGCCGGAAAACTTCAACCCGCAGTTGTATACCTCGGGCACCAGCGTGGATGCCAGCGCCGTGCCGATTTTCAACCGCTTGGTTGATTTCACTCCGGGTACAACCAAACTGGTGCCGAGCCTGGCCGAGAGCTGGGATATCAGCGCGGATGGTACGGTTTACACCTTCCACTTGCGCAAAGGGGTAAAATTCCAAAGCAACAAGCTGTTTAAGCCTTCGCGCGACTTCAATGCCGATGACGTCATTTTCTCGTTTATGCGTCAGATGGACCCGAAAAACCCCTACCACAATGTCTCTGGAGGTAACTACGCTAACTTTGAAAGCCTTGAGTTGGCGAAGCTGATCAAAAATATTGAAAAAGTCGATGACAACACGGTGCGTATCACCCTGGCACATGCCGAAGCGCCATTCCTCGCCGATTTGGCGTGGTATTTCGCCTCAATACATTCGGCTGAATACGCCGACCAGATGCTGAAAGCCGGAACGCCGGAAAAAGTGGATATGGAGCCCATTGGCACCGGACCGTTTGAGCTGGTGCAGTACCAAAAAGATTCGCGCATTCTCTATAAAGCCTTCCCCGAGTATTGGCAGGGCAAGGCGAAGCTCGATCGTATAGTGTTCTCCATCACGCCGGATGCGTCGGTGCGTTACGCCAAGCTGGAGAAAAATGAGTGCCAGATTATGCCGTTCCCCAATCCGGCCGATCTGGAGAAGATGCGCGCCAATCCTGACTTAACCCTTGAACAGAAATCGGGCCTCAACACCGGTTTTCTCTCTTTCAACACCACCAAAGCACCGCTGGATAACGTTAAAGTACGTCAGGCGCTGGCGATGGCGATCAACAAGCAGGCGATCATTGATGCCATTTTCAAAGGCACCGGCACCGTGGCGAAAAACATCCTGCCGCCGGACGTGTGGAGTGCGGATAAAGATCTGAAGGATTACGACTACGATCCGGCGAAAGCCAAAGCGCTGCTGCAGGAAGCGGGAATCAAGCCGGGTACCGAAATTGCGCTGTGGGCAATGCCGGTACAAAGACCGTATAACCCCAACGCACGTCGTATGGCAGAGATGATCCAGGCCGATTGGGCTAAAGTGGGCATCAAAGCCAATATCGTGAGCTATGAGTGGGGCGAATACCTCAAGCGCGTCAAGGATGGTGAACATCAGGCGGCGTTGATGGGCTGGACCACCGCAACCGGTGACCCGGATAATTTCTTCGGTCCTCTGTACAGCTGCACGTCAGCTAACGGCGGCTCCAACTCCTCGAAATGGTGTTATCAGCCGTTTGAGAAAATCATCACCGACGCGCGGGCTGAGCAGAATCATGACAAACGCGTGGCTCTTTATCAGCAGGCGCAGCAGATGATGCACGACCAGATGCCTGCGGTGATGATTGCTCATTCAACCATTTTCGAACCGGTACGCAAATCGGTGAGCGGCTATCAGGTGGATCCGTTCGGTAAGCACATCTTCTATCCGGTGGATATTAAGAACTAAATTACGGCTTCCAGCGCTGACGTAAAGGCTCTTCCAGCGCATCAAGTTGCTGTAGCAAAAAAGTGAGAAACACATTCAGGGCGGCGCTACGGGGCCGCCCTGAATGCGTCTGCAGCTGCAAGGTGCGCTGGCTCAGCTGATCAATGCCCACCGAGCGCAATATCAAACCGTGTGTTTCAGCTTCCTGCAGTACGGTAAAGGCACTGCAAATAGTCACTGCCTGCGGCGTGCGTAGCAGAAATTGAAATAGCATGGAGAAGGTATCGCAGGTCATTACCGGCTCTAGCAGGCAGCCGCTCATGTGGCTGGCGAGTTCAAACAGCTGCCGTACCGTGGTGTTCTGCTGCGGCAATGCCAGCGGATAGTGGTTCAGATCGGCCAGCGTGACATGTGTAGCTTTGGCTAAGGGATGGCTGTGATGCATCACAATGAGTACTGGAGCAGGCCACGAACCCACAACATCAACGCCCCGTTCAGCGTGCAGGCTGAACTGCAGGGCCACATCACAGTCGCCGTTGCGCAGTGCTTCCGCCACGCCTTGCGTGCTTAACACCTTTACTTCAAACAACACGCCAGGATTGTGAACGCGAAAGTCTGCAATCATGCGCGGTAAAAGGGTAAATGCCAGTCCATCGGTACAGGCGATGCGAATCAGCGTGCGGCGCACCGCGTTTAATCCTTTAATTTCCGCTAGCGCGTACTCCATATCCAGCATGTTTTTATGCACGTGGTGCGCGAAGATTTCTCCAGCCTCATTCAGCGCCATTCCGCGTGCGTGGCGGTCAAATAGCGGTGCGCCAACCTGCTTTTCCAGCCGTTGAATTTGGCGACTAATAGCGGAAACGGCAACAAACAGCTGTTGACTGGCCGCGCTTAGCGAGCCGGTATTAACGACGGCGAGAAAATAGCGGATTTCAGTGCTTAACATGCAGACGCCTCATCGTGGAGCATGCCTCATAACCGGGCAGGCGAGTTTTGCTTTAAAAGCAAATGTTACTCGATAATTTGATAATTGTGGCAAAGCAGAGTTTCCGTAAAGATGAAATTACGACAAAACAATAAAAGACAGAGCAAACATGACGGCACAACAAGCGGTGCAACAAGCCAGCGCCTATTTTGATAGCGGGGAATTCCAACGTATTTTGGCGCGTCGCGTCGCCCAGCGCACAGAGAGCCAGCGACAAGATCGTGATAGCGAATTACAGCGTTACCTGCAGGATGAAATCGGCCCACAGCTGATTGCGCTCGGCTTCACCTTGCATTTTATCGACAATCCGGGAGCCGCCCATCGTCCGTTCCTCGTGGCGGTGCGCATTGAGGATCCCGCTCTACCAACGCTGCTCAGCTACGGTCATGGCGATGTGGTATTTGGCGATGATGAAAACTGGCGTGAAGGTTTATCACCGTGGCAGCTGGTGGAAGAGGGCGATCGTTGGTATGCCCGGGGTAGCGCAGATAATAAAGGCCAGCACTGCGTCAATCTGGCCGCGCTTGAGCAGGTTTCCCAGGCGCGCGGCGGCAAACTGGGCTTCAACTGCAAAATACTGTTTGAGATGGGCGAGGAGATCAGCTCGCCAGGCCTGGCGCAGCTGTGCCATCAGCACAGTGAATTGCTGCAAGCCGATCTGTTTATCGCTTCCGACGGTCCGCGTCTCAATGCGATTCGCCCAACGCTTTTTCTGGGTTCACGCGGTGCCGTTAACTTTCGTTTGACGGTTAACGCCCGTGATAACGCCTATCACTCTGGCAACTGGGGCGGCTTACTGACCAACCCCGGCACGCAGCTGGCTAATGCGATTGCTTCGCTGGTCAACGCGCAGGGCGTATTGCAGGTTGATGCGTTGAAACCCAACTCACTCACGCCGCAGGTGCGCGAGATTCTGGCGGATATCGAGGTCGGGGGCATGCCGGGCGATCCCGCTATTGATGCCAACTGGGGCGAGCTAGGGCTTTCGCCTACTGAGCGGCTGTATGGCTGGAACACGCTGGAAGTGTTGTCATTTCTGACGGGCAATCCGGCGCAGCCGATGAACGCGATTCCAGGCAACGCAACCGCAGTATGCCAGCTGCGCTTTGTGGTTGGCACCGATTGGGAGCACCTTGCGCAGCATATTAGCGCCCATCTGCAACGACACGGTTTTGGCTACGTGGACGTTGAGTTCCTGCGCGGATCGCCCGCGACACGTCTCGATCCCACCGATCCGCTGGTCAATTGGGTGCTGACCAGCATGGCGGAAACGTGCGGCAAGAAACCGGCGCTGCTGCCTAATCTCGGCGGTTCGCTACCGAATGAAGTGTTCTCCGATATTCTCGGCTTGCCAACGCTTTGGGTGCCGCACTCCTATCCGGCCTGCGGCCAGCATGGCGTGAACGAGCACATGTTGAAATCGATTGCCCGCGAAGGTTTGCAGATCATGACGCGCCTGCTGTGGGATCTGGGTGAGCGGGGAACCGAACTGGTGGCGCAGCACCGTGCGCACGTGGGAGGTGGGCGATGAGCAGCGTGAATACCACCTTGTCATTGAGTACCACCAAACCGAATCTGCATAAAACCCTGTTTGCTACCTGTATTGGCAACGCGCTGGAGTGGTTCGACATCGCCGTTTACGGCTTTTTTGCCAGCTACATCGCGCATGCTTTCTTCCCCACCAGCGATCCCTCGGTCTCAATGCTGCTGACGTTTGGCAGCTTTGGCGTATCGTTCCTGATTCGTCCCTTGGGTGCCATTGTGCTGGGCAACTACGCCGATCGCCACGGACGCAAAAAAGCGTTGCTGCTGTCGATTAACCTGATGATGCTCGGTGGCGCGGTGATCACCTTTATGCCGAGCTACAGCAGCATTGGTGTGATAGCGCCATTGCTGATTTTGCTGGCGCGCCTGGTGCAGGGATTTTCAGCCGGTGGCGAATTTGGTAGCTCGACGGCCTTTCTGGTGGAGCATTTTCCGGAGCGCAAAGCTTTTATTGCCAGCTGGCAGTTCGCCACTCAGGGTGCCAGTACCTTGATGGCGTCAGCATTTGGGCTGGGATTGACGCAGGCTCTCACAGAAAGCCAGATTCAGGAGTGGGGCTGGCGGATCCCCTTTGCCTTTGGTCTGCTGATTGGTCCGCTGGGGATTTATATACGCCGTCACGTCCATGAACCCGCAAGCTTCGCCGAACACAAACCGGAAGCCGCGCCGCTGAAACGCCTGTTGGGTCGACAAAAAGAGCTCATGCTGTTGGCGATCGGCCTGATGGTGATTTCGACTGCCGTCAATTACATGCTCAATTACGTGCCGACCTATGCCACTAAAAATCTGCACTTGTCGGGGAGCGTCGCGTTCACTGCCACGCTGTTGGCGGGGGTGATTTTGACGGTAGTGACACCGATTATGGGCCTGTGGGCGGAGCGCGTAGGACGTGTACCGCTGATGTGGGGTTCACTGATTCTGCTGATCGTCACCATCTATCCGGCGTTTAAGCTGGTCGTGGAGCACGCCACGCCAACCACGCTGATTCTGCTGGTGTGCTGGATGGCGCTGCTGAAGTCGATTTACTTCTCTACGGTGCCTTCAGTGATGGCGGATCTCTTCCCGATCGGCACGCGCGCCAGCGGCATGGCCATTAGCTATAACGTGGCGGTAACGGTGTTTGGTGGTTTTGCGCCGCTAATCTGTACCTTGCTGATTAGTGCGACCGGCACCAGTCTGGCGCCGGGCTATTATCTGATGGCGATGTCACTATTAAGCGGTCTGGCCTTGCTGCGCAGCCAGAAGCGCATTGCGTAATGGTTTTCCGGTGCGCAGCAATGCGCACCGGGTTTTCCTCATGAGAACTGCAAATAGGCGACGTGCGTCTGTAGAAACTCTTCTAACCCGTGACGTCCATCGGCGCCCCCAATCCCCGACTTGCGCCAGCCCGCGTGGAAACCTTGCATCGCTTCAAAATTCTCGCGGTTGATGTAGGTCTCTCCAAACTTCAGCTTACGCAGTGCCACCATTGCGGTATTCAGATTTTGCGTATAAATCGATGAGGTAAGGCCGTATGCGCAATCGTTGGCCAGCGTGACGGCTTCATCAAGCGTTTTAAAGCTCATCACTGGCAGCACCGGTCCGAAGATTTCCTCTTGCATGATCTCCATATCCTGACGCACGCCAGTAATAATGGTGGGTTCAAAATAGAAGCCTTTATTGCCGGCACGTTTGCCGCCCAGAACCACTTTGCCGCCATCAGCGACCGCTTTTGCAACTTTGTGTTCAACGCGCTCCAGCGCGGCGGACGTAATCAGTGGGCCCATATCAATGTCGTTTTGCTCAGCCGGATTACCGAACTTCACCTGCTGCATCGCGCGAGTTAGGGCACTGATAAAGCGGTCGTAAATGCCTTCCTGCACGTAAACACGCTCAGCACAGTTACACACCTGCCCGGTGTTGATTACGCGCGAACTGACAATGGCTTTAACCGCTAAATCCAAATCGGCATCATCCATCACGATTGCTGGTGCTTTTCCGCCCAGCTCCAGCGACACTTTGGTGACATTTTTCGCCGCTGCTTCCATGGTTGCGATGCCGGCGTTGACGCTGCCGGTCAGGCTCACCAGGCCCACCTTCGGGTTGCCTGCTAGCTCCTGGCCAATTTCCGGGCCATAGCCGTAAACAAAGTTGATCACGCCTTTTGGCAGGCCAATCTCATGAATAATCTGCGCGAAAATTGCCGCATTGTTCGGCGTCAGTTCACTGGGTTTGATCACGATAGTGTTGCCGGTCACCAGCGCAGGCGCCGCTTTACGCGCAATCAGGAAGAAAGGGAAGTTCCACGGCAGGATGCCAGTGGTGACACCGATGGCTTTTTTGAAGACAAAGATGTTTTCGTTGGGACGATCGCTGTTAATGATCTCGCCGTCATAGCGGCGCGCCCATTCAGCCATGTACTCAAGATAATCGGCGGTGAATAGCACTTCGGTTTGCGCCAGGCCTTGCGTTTTGCCACCCTCAGCAACGATAGTCGCGGTCAGTTCCGGCTCGCGCTGGCGAATAGCTACCGCAATTTTGCGCAGCCAGTTTCCGCGCTCCACGGCGGGCAGGGCTTCCCAATCAGGTTGCGCCGCTTCGGCGGCGTGAATCGCCTGCGCGGCATCTTGCCTACGCCCTTCGGGTATGCGCGAAAGCAATACTTCTGTCGCCGGATTAATAACTTCTATCCATTTATCATTCTGGTCGGCAACAAACGCGCCATTAATATAATGTTGGTGATGTGTTGTCATATGCAGGCTCCCCGCGATCGTTTTCGTTAAAATTCTGTGAAATAAAGAGTGAAACAGATCAGGGTGTCGCACCTTTTCGTCATTGCCAGGACGAAGGGTGGGATGGCAAAGAAGGGAAGAAGAGCGTGACGGACGCAGCATTCCTGGCGAAATGCCGCGTTTTCAGGTGGTTAGTTGCGCCTGGGCAAATGTTAAATCGTTATCAGGAACCCGGTACAGCTGCACCACTTACAATAAACCACGCTAGAAAACTAACGCCGGCAATAATGATGGCAATGGGGAAAAGCAGTCCGATTTTCATAATAATCCCGTGAGTTATGCGAGTTGAACGATCGCGCGATGGGTTTTCATCATACTGAACAGCTGGAATTGCGTTGCGTCATCAACCTGACGCAGATGTTCACCTTTTTGATAATGAATACTGTGGACGTGTCCCAGCTGGCGCCACACCACAATCACCGACGCCAGCAGGGCGCAGTTCTCTTCGCTCTGCAGGCAATCAATCGTGGCGTAATGTGCCTCATCCAGTCCATTAATAAAGACGTTGAGCGCCTGCGCTGGCACGACAGCGCGGATGTCATCGAGCATCACGCGACTCACCGATTGCGACAGCAGCAGCCTCAATCTTTTGGTATTCATCTCAATCCTTCGTCCTGATGATTTTCCCAACGTTATACGGATTATTTGTCAGCGGGGAAAGCCTGGCGCACGGCTTTGTGTGACTGCCATGTTAAAGGACGCTTTGGCAGTGAAGTAAATACTGTGCTGATCGACACAACAAAAAATAAAAATATGCTGAATAATAAGCTACTTATCAAAATCCTATGCTGTCATGCCTGCAAATGCGATTTTGTGATCCTTATGTTGATGACCCCCCGAATTTTGCCAGTCACCTGCGCTTTCCGGCAGCCATTCAAAGGCTGAGCGAAAGCGGCTCACCGTAGACTGCCGGTAATCGGGAGACCGCCGGTTTCCTGTTGGCCTCAACCTTACGAAGGAATAACAATGAACAGTGCCATCATTGCAGGTATTTTCTGGCATCTGGTGGGTGCCGCCAGTGCCGCCTGTTTTTATGCTCCATTTAAGCAGGTGAAAAAGTGGTCTTGGGAAACGATGTGGTCGGTCGGGGGTATTATGTCATGGCTGATTCTGCCTTGGGCGGTCAGCGCCGTCTTGCTTCCTCACTTCTGGAGTTACTATAGCAGTTTCAGTTTTTCACAGCTGATGCCGGTCTTTCTGTTTGGTGCCATGTGGGGCATAGGCAATATCAATTACGGTTTGACCATGCGCTATCTGGGGATGTCGATGGGCATCGGTATCGCCATCGGTATCACCTTAGTGGTAGGAACCCTGATGACACCGCTGCTGCAAGGGCGTTTTGTCGAGTTGTTCAGCTCGGCAGGTGGACGAATGACACTGCTCGGCGTGTTTGTTGCGCTGATCGGTGTAGGAATCGTGTCACGTGCTGGTCTGTTGAAGGAGCGCGCGCTGGGTATCAATGCCGAAGAGTTCAATCTGAAAAAAGGACTGGTGCTGGCGGTCATGTGCGGCATCTTCTCTGCGGGCATGTCGTTTGCGATGGATGCCGCGAAGCCGATGCATGAAGCCGCTGCCAATTTAGGTATCAATCCCCTCTATGTGGCATTGCCGAGCTACGTGGTAATCATGGGCGGTGGTGCGTTGGTGAATCTGGCTTACTGCTTCATCCGCCTGGCGGTAAAAAGCGATTTGTCTGTGCGTCGTGATTTCTCGGTCGCTAAGCCCATGCTGCTTGCGAATATTGCCTTTGCCGTGCTGGGCGGCACCATGTGGTATCTGCAATTCTTTTTCTACGCATGGGGCCACGCCAAAATCCCAGCGCAGTATGACTTCGTCAGCTGGATGCTGCATATGAGTCTTTACGTGCTGTGCGGCGGCTTGGTCGGATTGGTGCTGAAAGAGTGGAAATCGGTGGGGCAACGTCCAGTACGCGTCCTTTCTCTGGGTTGTGTGGTGATTATCATTGCCGCCAACATTGTGGGTTTAGGCATGGCGGCCTGATGAATAGCCTGATGCGCCAAATGGCGTGTCAGGCTTTGGCCTTTTCTGATAAGAGTTCTCGCTGCGGCAGGAAGCGCTGCCGCCAGGCACTCGGCGTTAATCCCGTTTCACGCGTAAACACCACCGAAAAGTAGTTGCTGTCATCAAAGCCACACCGCGCCGCCACTTCACTGATTAATCCCTCTTGCGTCCGTAACAGATATTTCGCCTGACAAAGCTGGAGCTGTCGTAAATAGTGCCCAACGGTCATCCCCGTTTGCTGACGAAAAAGCTGTTTTAATGCGCGTTCACTTAACTGATTCTGTTGACAAAAAAGGGATAAATCGAAGGGGCGACTGATGGCACCTTGCAGCGCCGACATCAGGAGATCAAGCTGTTCGCCTTCCGGCAGTGCCCAGGGGCGATCGGCTGCATAACCGTGCCGCCGCAAAATGAGCGCCAGCTGTAAAAACAGGGCTTCAGAGAGCTGTATCGAAAGTGAATCACTTTTACGGCTTTCGCGTTCTAGCTGACTAATTACGCCGCGAGCCAATGCCATACCGCGCGTGGTTAAGCGCCAGCAACCGGGAGAATTCTCTTCCTGTGGAGGCAGCAGCTGACTCCAGTCGAGGCCAAGGCGAAAGCGATCGCGACAGTAAAGTATATTGTCGAGCGCCAGATCGTTGACGCTGTCATAGCTGTGGCAATCATTGTCATGGATGTAAAACACATCGCCGCAGGTCACTAACCATGGACGATCGTTTAATACATGCAGGCCGTTGCCGCGCCAGACAATGACAATTTCACTGAACTCATGGCGATGTGGCGGAAAGGAGGGCTGCGGCATGCGCTCGGCCACGGCAATCGGCAGATTGGTGGCCGGGAAATAGTCTTCGCGCGTTAAGAGCAACGGCATGAGAAAACACTCCGGTTATAGCATCTGCTGGCGCTCCGCTCGGGGCGCGCAGCCAAATTCTCGCCGGAACAGCGTGGAGAAGTGGTTACTGTCACCAAACCCACACTGATAGGCGATGTCGGTAATGCGCATATCGCTATGACGCAGTAAATGCCGCGCCTGTAACAGGCGTAGCCGATTAAGGTAACGCTGCGGCGTATTGCCGGTTTGCTGCTTCATCTGACGGTGCAGGGTACGCAGCGACAACGAAAAACGATCGGCCAACGCATCCCACACAATATCTTCACTGTAGTGTTCATTGAGCCAGTCAAGCAACCGGTGCAAGCGTGCTTCCTGGTCCTGAGAGTGATCGTTGTGAGCCGCTTCGCGCAGCAGCACCAGCAGTTGCAGAAAGAGCTGTTCCTGGTGTGCGTGGCGTTCCAGCGACCAGCCATCCTGTTGCTTCATCTGCGTCACAATGTGCAACGCTTGCGCCATGACTTTGTGATTAATGCGCCAATGCGAAGCGTAGTTATCCTCTTCCTCACGAGGCAGCAACGCCTGCAAACCGGAAAGAAATCGAAAAGAGGCCGGGCTACGGTAAAGCACATTGGTCAGGCACAAATTTTCGGTTTGCTCATAGAGGTGGCGATCGTGATCGCGAATAAAGCATACGCATCCGGCAGATAACGCCTGCGGCTGACCGTTAAACACATGAATACCTGAACCTTGCTCCACCAGCACAATTTCATGGAAATCATGATGATGTTCAGGAAACGCCTGCTGTGGCACGCGCGGCTCAATGGCGATGGCGTAATCCCCGGCTGGGAAGAAATCTGCGCTATGTAGAACAGTCATGGTTCGCCTCTCATTTGACTCAACTGCAGCCGAGTCTACGCAGGCGCCCCGCAGCTTACCTTGAATTTTGAACTGTGTGACGCAGGAAAATGGCTAATTTTTCAAGATCTCATCGGCGAATGACGGAAATGCGGCAAGGCTCACAACTCTCTACTTATCGGGTTATGTGAGCTTTCTCACGAACTTCTTTGTCCGTCTGCCAGCAGATATTACGGCCTGGCAGTAAGGGGAAGGTGGCCAAAAGCAGAGGTTTCTAATCTGTAGTCATCTCATTACAGGAAGAACACGCCATGAGTATGCGTAACATTGTTGCCATTGATTTAGGCGCATCCAGCGGGCGCGTGATGCTCGCACAATGGAGTTCAGCGAAGCAGCACATTAGCCTGCGCGAAGTCCGCCGCTTTACCAATCAGCGCGTACGCCGTGCCGACTATGATTGTTGGGATCTGGACCGACTGGAGCAGGAGATACGTCTCGGACTCGCCCAGCTAGACGACGAAGGCATCGTGCCAGACAGCATCGGCATTGATACCTGGGGCGTCGATCTGGTGCTGCTGGATGCCAACGGCGAGCGTGTCGGTGAGGCGGTTAGCTATCGTGACAAGCGCACGGAAGGGCAAATGGCGCAGGCCATTAACGACCTTGGCAAAGAAGCCATCTATCAACGTACGGGCATTCAGTTTCTCCCCATCAATACGCTCTATCAACTGCGTGCGCTGCATCAACAGCAGCCCGATTGGCAGGCACGAGTGCGCCATGCCTTAATGATTCCGGACTACCTGCATTATCGCCTTACCGGCCAGATGAACTGGGAATATACCAACGCCACAACGACACAATTGCTCAATATCCAGAGCGGTGAGTGGGACCACGATTTACTGGCATGGGCGGGTGTCCCTGCCGAGTGGTTTGGTAAACCGACGGCACCGGGAAATACCGTGGGATACTGGACCAGCGCCAGTGGCAACCATATTCCCGTGATTGCTGTCGCCACTCACGACACCGCCAGTGCGGTTCTGGCGACACCATTGATGCAGGATGATGCTGCCTACCTCAGTTCAGGCACCTGGTCACTGATAGGCATTGAGAGTTTGCAGCCTTGTGTCAGCAGCGCTGCGCTTAACGCCAACGTGACTAACGAAGGCGGAGCAGAAGGCTATCGTGTGTTGAAAAACATCATGGGCCTGTGGCTGCTGCAACGAGTGTGCACGGAACTGCACATTACCGATCTCTGCTCACTGATCGACGATGCTGCACAAGAACCGCTGTGCCACGCCCTGATCAATCCCAACCACAGCCGCTTTATCAACCCTATCAGCATGGTCCAGGAGATCCAAAACGCCTGCGCCGAGCAGAATATGCCGGTGCCGCAAACGCCTGCCGCGCTAGCGCGCACCATTTTTGACAGCCTGGCACTGTTATATCGCCAGTCAATCGGAGAACTCGACCAGCTCCGCGCCACGCCGCTGCGGCAGCTGCATGTGGTGGGCGGTGGCAGCCAAAACCCGCTCCTGAACCAACTGTGTGCCGATGCTTGTCAGTTACCCGTATTGGCCGGCCCTATTGAAGCCTCAACGCTCGGCAACGTCGGTTGCCAGTTAATTGCGCTGGGGGAATTGCGTGACGTTAACGATTTACGCCGCTGCATCAGCCAAAACTTCCCGTTGAAAACATTTGAACCGCTAAAAAACAGTGCCTTTGCTGCCCATCAGGCACGCTTTGCGGCGCTGAGCCAACCTGCTAAGGAACTTGCATATGACTAAGCTGATTGAACAAGCCTATGAACTGGCTAAACAACGCTATGCCGCGATGGGCATAGATGTGGAACAGGTGATGGCGCAACTGGATGGCATTCCTGTCTCAATGCACTGCTGGCAGGGCGATGATGTACGCGGTTTTGAAAATCCGAACGGCGAGTTAACCGGCGGCATTCAGGCGACGGGCAACTATCCCGGCCGCGCCCGCAATGCTGACGAGCTGCGCGCTGATGTAGAAAAAGCGATGTCGCTTATTCCCGGCGCCAAACGCCTCAACCTGCACGCGATTTATCTGGAGAGCGATAAGCCGGTTGATCGTGATGCAATTGAGCCACAACATTTCAGCAACTGGGTGGAATGGGCTAAAACGCATAAGTTAGGTCTCGACTTCAATCCAAGCTGCTTCTCGCATCCGCTGAGCGCGGATGGTTTCACGCTGTCGCACGCAGATAACGGTATTCGCCAGTTCTGGATCGATCACTGCAAAGCCAGCCGCCGCATTTCTGCCCACTTTGGCGAGCAGTTAGGTACACCTTCGGTCATGAATATTTGGGTGCCGGACGGAATGAAAGATCTCACCGTCGATCGATTAGCGCCACGGCAACGACTGGCCAGCGCTCTTGATGAAGTTATCAGTGAAAAACTCAACCCAGCGCATCATATCGATGCCGTAGAGAGCAAACTATTTGGCATTGGGGCAGAGAGCTACACCGTGGGCTCCAATGAGTTCTGCCTCGGGTATGCCAGCAGCCGCCAAACCGCATTAACGCTCGATGCCGGGCACTTCCATCCTACCGAAGTGATTTCGGACAAAATATCCACCGCCATGCTTTACGTGCCGCGTCTGCTGCTGCATGTGAGCCGCCCAGTGCGTTGGGACAGCGATCACGTGGTCATTCTCGACGATGAAACGCAAGCCATCGCCACTGAAATTGCCCGCCACAAGCTGTTCGACAAAGTGCATATCGGCCTCGACTTCTTCGATGCTTCGATCAACCGCATCGCGGCATGGGTGATTGGGACGCGCAATGCCAAAAAAGCGCTGTTACGTGCGCTGCTTGAGCCAACCGATCAGTTACGTAAGCTGGAATTAGAAGGGGATTACACCGGCCGTCTGGCCATGCTGGAAGAACAGAAATCCTTGCCGTGGCAAGCGGTATGGGAAGCATGGTGCCTGCGCCACGATGTTCCGGCTGACGCCAGCTGGCTGAGCGAAGTCCGTCATTATGAACAACAAACACTGCGTCAACGTTAAGGGACACATCATGCAAAATATTCTCTCTTCCGCTTTTGTTCAGGGAATGGTTAAAGCGACCAGCGACATGTGGTTGAAGGGCTGGGATGAGCGTAACGGCGGTAACGTTACCCTGCGCTTGTTACCTGAGGAAGTTAAAGCTTACGCCAGTGATTTTTATACGGAGCCGCGCTGCATTGAGTTGACGCAACCCGCACCGGCCCTGGCCAATGACTGGTTTCTGGTAACCGGTTCGGGCAAATTTTTCCGCAATGTCCAGATCGATCCGGCCGATTGCCTCGCGCTGTTGCAGGTGGATGACAAAGGGTTGTCATACAAAATCCATTGGGGATTGAGTCATGGTGGCTTGCCAACGTCAGAATTAGCTGCGCACTTTCAGTCGCACAGCGTGCGCAAGCAGATCTCCAACGGCGTCGACCGCGTCATCATGCATTGTCACGCCACCAACTTCATGGCGCTGAGCTATGTGGTGGATCTGGACTCAGCGCGCTTTACGCGCTTGCTATGGGAAGGCAGCACTGAATGTCTGGTAGTGTTCCCCGATGGCGTTGGCATTCTGCCGTGGATGGTGCCTGGCACCGATGGCATTGGGCAAGCGACAGCGGATGCGATGGCAAACCACAGCATTGTGATGTGGCCGTTCCACGGCATTTTTGGTGCCGGCCCCAATCTTGATGAGACGTTTGGCTTAATTGATACTGCCGAAAAATCATCAGAAGTGGTGGTAAAAGCGCTGTCGATGGGCGGCATTCGTCAAAGTATCACCACCGAGCAGTTGATTGCATTGGGTGAGCGTTTCAACGTCAAGCCATGGCAAGCAGCTTTACAGGCGGAGCGCAGTGATGTTGCGTAAGGCGTTTGTGATGCAGGTTCATGCACACTGCCACGATGAGTATTTGCGTCGCCATTCGCCTATATGGCCAGAGCTGGCCGAAACGCTGAAAGCCCATGGTGCACACAATTATGCTATTTGGTTAGACGAAGAGCGCAATCTACTCTTTGCAAGTGTGGAGGTTGAGTCTGAAGCGCGTTGGGATGCTGTGGCAAAAACGGATGTGTGTCAGCGCTGGTGGGCATCGATGAAAGAGTTAATGCCAGCAAATCCTGATAACAGCCCGCTGAGTGCGGCTCTCAAACCGATGTTTTTCTTGCCGTAGAATCGCGCGGTAAAAGAAGTTAAGCAGGCCAGCATTCATGTTGGCCTGCATTTTTATCTAGCTCAGCTCACAATAACCTGCCAACGCAGGCCAAATTGCCATCTGCGTATCGACGATCTGGTCAAGATCGGCGCGATTGGCACCTTCGCGAGCCCGCACCGACATTCCCTGCAGCAAGCAGGCGAGATAACTGGCTAATGTGCTGCTGTTAGCGCACTGTGGCAGTTCATTACGTTGCTGCCGCTTATCGAGAAACGCTTTTAACGCAGACTCTTGCGCATGATGCTGCTGCGCAAGCATCTGTGCCACCTCTTCTGAGCCAGACGATAACGCGCTGGACGTACAGATAAAAAAGCAGCCTGCGGGTTTATCGCACTCGGTAAAGCAAGCCGCGGTGGCGCGAAAATAGGCTTCAATTGCGGTTTTCACATCCAGAGCATCATCATTCAATACCGCATTACGCTGTGCACTGAATGTTTCGATGTAGCGCTGCATTGCCGCACGAAATAAACCCTCTTTGTTTTCAAACTCAGCATAGAGCGTAGGTGCTTTAGCGCCGGTTGCGTTAACCAAATCTGACAGCGAAGTGCCTTCATAACCATGGGCCCAGAACAGCATCAATGCTTTATCTAGCGCATCGTTACGATCAAAGACTTTTGGTCGACCGCGAGTTTTACGGTTTACCGCTGCGGTAATGTCTGTCATTGGGCACCTCATTGCATAAAAACACCCAATTAAATTACCGATCATTAAATAAATATGCAAGTCGACTTCATCTTACCTGGTTCAGGCTTTGCCCGTTTGTGCTTTCGCTGGCTAAAAGCACCCGAATGGATAAGTCAAAAAAGCGCTGAAAGCCCATAATCACGCCACTCCCGATTAAAATAATGACCGTTAATAAAATGATTGACGAGCATGCCCATTCGGCGTTAGCATTTAATTAACGGTTGTTAAGTTAATCGCATCCGACCCCAATTCATCTGTGTATAAGAGAGAAAATTATGAAAAGCATTAAACTGACCCTGGCCGCTGTGGCACTGTCCTCCATCGCGTTTGGTAGCATAGCTGCCGATCTGGTGAACGAAGCGCCAATGAATCAACAACAGGTTGGCGTGATTAGCGCTTCAGGTAGCACTAACCTGACCTCGCTGGAGAACCAACTATCGGAGAAGGCCAATGCTGCGGGAGCAAAGTCTTTCCGCATAACTTCGACCTCTGGCAACAACAAGCTAAATGGCACAGCAGTCATTTATAACTAAGAGAATTGTGCAGCGTGCCCCGAAGCATGCTGTGAGAAATGAATAAAAGGCTTCAGCAGCGTATGTCTGCTGAAGCCTTTTTTATTATCCGTTGGAACGTAACTGAGGATAGCGACGGAAGATAGCGATACACCAGAACAGGGCGGCAAGCCCAATAATGCCACCAACGTTACCCACATCTGACATTTTCATATGCAGGCTAACCTGGTTGCCCAGCAGCGCGCCTGCGCCAATGCCAATATTGTAAATCCCTGAGAACAGCGACATTGCGACATCAGTTGCATCCGGTGCCAGTGCCAACACGCGCACCTGCATAGCCAATCCGATCATCATCATTGCCATGCCCCAGGCGATGCATAGCACGGTGATTGCGGCGGGACGCGCGGCGGCAAAGACCAATAGACCCATGCTCAACGTGATGATAGCAATGGCCGCGATCAACATCGCTGAGGGGAATTTATTACCTAGCGTGCTGAACAACACGCTGCCGATAATGCCAGCCGATCCAAACAGCAGCAAAAGCAGGGTGGTGAAGTTTTCATCGGCATTGGCCACTACCTGCATAAACGGTTCGATATAGCTGTAAGCGGTGTAATGCGCCGTCACCACCACCGTTACCAGAATGTACATGGCGACCAAAGCAGGACGACGGAATAACATCGGTACGCTGCTCAGCGAACCGGTGTGTTCACTAGGCAGGCGAGGAAGTACGCGCATCAGCAGGATGAGCAATACCAAAGCCGACAATCCAATCATACCGAAAGTTGTACGCCAGCCGAGGTATTGACCCACGATGCGGCCAATGGGCACACCCAATACCATGGCCAGCGCCGTCCCGGTAGCCAGCATACTTAATGCCTGTGTTTTCTTACCGGCAGGCGCCACACGAATTGCCAGCGAAGCGGTAATTGACCAGAACACCGCATGCGCCAGCGCAATGCCAATACGGGAGATAACCAGAGAAGTGAAATCCCACGCCACAGAAGAGAGCACGTGGCTGGCAATAAACAGAATAAATAGCACCGACAGGAGTAAGCGGCGTTCAATGTTACGCGTCAGCAACATCAACGGCAGCGACAATAGTGCCACCACCCATGCATAGATGGTGAGCATGATGCCAACGTCGGCGGTCTTCATGGCATAACTGGCGGCGATATCCGACAGCAGACCAACCGGAACGAATTCCGTGGTGTTAAAGACAAAAGCAGCGATAGCCAGCAGCACGACGCGCAGCCAGGCTGTCTTACGGGAGACGGTTGTAGATTGCATGGAGTTCAAATCAGTCAGGCGGCGAATGTAAGGGCCAAATTGCACCCCATAAAGGTGACCTTTGTCACAAAATTGCGGCTATTGTGGAGCATTAATGCGCCGAGGGAAACCGTTTGTCGGGCTTTTATCGCTGAATATTTTTTATCACCTCAGGCGTGGCTAATAGCCTGAGGTTATTATTGTTTTCTGCTCGATAAATAAACAGCACGAAGGAGTGAAGTAAAATGCTAAGACGGATTCGGGGCGATCTGGACCTTGGGCGCATTCCTTACACAAAGGTCCAGTCAATATTAAGCTGAAATTTATAATTATTATGAAATCCCTTAGTTTCGCTTAACAAAATGGTTTAATCGCTTAAGCCATTGTCAGACCAGTATTATCAGAGTCTCACCATATGTTTTAGTGCCACACTATTCTGGGTTGTCAGGTTTTTTTTTACACCGACCGGACAACAGTGCTCGCAGCCCATCGCGCTGGTATAAAACTTACGCGCCTGTTGGATGGCGGCGTTCGGCGTATAAAAAGTACCTAGAAAACGGCGTGCATTATCGGAAGGGAGGAACGGGCAGCCCGTTGCATGTACCACATGATTGTCGTTATAGCCGGCATGCTTATCGACGTAATAATAGAGTTCCATCTAACGTCCTCATTGCTGTGAAATAATAAAAGTCTAACTATTGTTGGAATGGAATTATTATAGCGATGAATCGCCATTTTGTTTTATCTGGAACTGTCAGAACGGCGGATGGCGTAACGTGATAAAAGAAGCGGGGCGCACAGGCCCCGAGAGAAAGGTGAAAAGTATTACAGTTTTCGGCACTGTAAGCGCCATCCGACCAACAAAGCCATTAATAATAAAAGCGTAATGAAGACGGTGACGCCTATCCAACCATAGCTATGCCAGAACACGCCACCTAGCGTTCCTGCCACACTTGAGCCCACATAGTAGCTGAATAGATAAAGTGAAGAGGCCTGGCCTTTAGCGCGGCGCGCGCGTGGACCAATCCAGCCGCTTGCAACCGAGTGAGCGGCAAAGAATCCAGCGGTGAACAACATCATGCCAGGTAAAATTGCCCACAGTGAGTCAAAGGCGGTAAGCAACAGTCCCGCGAGCATGATCGCCGTGGCGCTAATCATCACTGGACCACGCCCAAAGCGGCTGGTCATGGCCCCGGCCTTCGGCGAGCTCCAGGAGCCGGTAAGATAAACAATTGAAAGCAAACCCACCACCGCCTGGCTTAGCGACCACGGTGCGTTCAGAAGGCGATAACCGATGTAGTTAAACAGCGTCACGAATGCGCCCATCAGCAGAAAGCCTTCCGCAAACAGCAACGGCAGTCCTTTATCGCGCCAGTGCAGGCGGAAGTTGATGAACAAACTGCGCGGTCGCAGCGATGCCGGACGGAAATGGCGCGATGCTGGCAAAATTTTCCAAAACATCAGCGCACCGGCAAGCGCAAAGCAGCCGATTACGCCAACAGCAATGCGCCATGAGAAAAAGTCAGTGAGAACGCCGGTAAGCAATCGTCCACTCATACCGCCAATCGAGTTGCCGCTAATATACAGTCCCATCGAAAAGGCGATAACCCGCGGATGAATCTCTTCGCTCAGATACGTCATGCCCACAGCCGCGACGCCGCTAAGCGATAAACCTATCAACGCGCGCATCAGCAAAATCCCCTGCCAACTGCTCATGGTGGCTGATATCAACGTGCAAATGGCCGCGAGCAATAGTGCCGTTACCATTACCGATTTGCGTCCAATTGCGTCCGATAACGGGCCGGTAAACAGCAATCCCAACGCCATTAACCCGGTCGAAAGTGAGAGCGAAATGCTGCTCTCTGCGGGCGACACGCCAAATTGCTGTGATAGCACTGGGAGGATGGGCTGTACGCAATATAACAAAGCAAAAGTGGCAAGGCCGGCGGAAAACAGCGCAAGGGTCACGCGCATAAACTGCGGCGTTCCGCGCTCAATCCATTCTGAAGGGGGTACAGCGGGTGCAGGCTCTACGGACAACTCGTCTTCATCAAGTATCCCCGCCTGGGAAGAGCGACTCACGGAACATCCTCGGTTGGTGATTAATGACGTTACTGTAGGAAAGCGCTAATAGGTTGTACAATATATTAATAATCTCAAATAAGACGTTTAAAATATGAATATTGAGTTGCGCCATTTACGCTATTTCATCGCCGTGGCGGAAGAGTTGCATTTTGGCCGTGCAGCACAGCGCCTGAATATTTCGCAACCGCCGCTCAGTCAGCAGATTCAGCATCTGGAACAGGAAATTAACGCTCAACTTTTTACGCGTACCAATCGTAGCGTGCAGCTCACGCCCGCAGGGCGCCTTTTTCTCCAGGATGCGCGCGCTATTATGCTGCAGGTTGAGCAGGCAACGGGCCGTGCGGCGCGAGTACATAGCGGCCAGGAGGGTGAGTTACGCATCGGTTTTACGTCGTCCGCTCCGTTCACCGGTCTGGTATCCGATGCGCTTTATCAGTTCCGGCAGCGCTGGCCGGAGGTGCACATTCAGATGCAGGAGAACAATACGCGCCAGCAGCTTGCGCCTCTGCATGAAGCGCGGCTCGATCTCGGCGTTATGCGCAATACGCCGCTACCCAACGACCTGCAACATCGGGTGTTACTGCGTGAACCGCTCTGTGCCGTGGTGCACTGGGCACATCCGCTGGCTGATGCGGAATCAATTTCCATCCAGCTATTAGCAAACGAGCCATTTGTGTTTTTTGATCCGCAAGGGGGGACGGCGCTGTACGGAGAAATTCTGGCGCTGCTGCATCGTTATCAAATCCAACCCTTTATTACCCAGGAAGTCGGTGAAGCGATGACTATTCTTGGCCTGGTGGCAACCGGTCTTGGTGTCTCGATCTTACCGGCGTCTTTCCGTCGAGCGCGTCTGGCGGATGTGGTATGGATTCCCTTGCAGGAGAGCGATGCAGTTTCTGAGGTTTGGCTGGTCTGGTCGGCGACGCGAGAACCCACCGCGCAGATGGCAAATATGATGACGCTGATGCTCAAAAATGCCGAGAATTGAACCAGCTGCTGTCGCGACATACTCTCTTTATGTGCGATAAATCACATTTCTAATCAAATATTTGACGCTGCCGGTCAATCTGCATCACCATAGCTGCTGTTTATTTAGAAGCGCGAAAATAATGGGAGCAGGGGCGTGAATCTGTACAGTCAACCTGGCCATATTGACCAGATAAAACAGACCAACGCAGGTGTGGTTTACCGACTGATTGACCTTTACGGCCCGATTTCGCGTATTGAGCTGTCTAAACGTGCCCAGTTAGCACCCGCCAGTATTACCAAAATCGTACGTGAAATGCTTGATGCCCACCTGGTGCAGGAAACGGAGTTCCAGGATCCGGGCAGTCGCGGGCGTCCGGCGATTGGTCTGATCCTCGATACCCTTGCCTGGCACTTTCTCGCTATTCGCATCCAACCCGGACAGATTACGCTAACGCTGCGCGATCTCAGCACGCGAGCAATCCAGGAAGATCGCTTACCGCTGCTCGCCACGCCTGAAAAGCCTTTGCTACAAACCTTGCAAGACATCGTCAATGATTTCTTCATTCGACATCAAAGTAAGCTGGAGCGGCTAACCGCTATCGCCATTACGCTACCGGGATTAATCAACGCCGCTTCGGGCGTGGTGCATCGCATGCCAGGATATGATGTGGAGGAGATGCCTCTGGGAGAAACCCTGGCTCAGCGCACCGGGCTACCGGTGTTTGTGCAGCATGATATTTCCGCATGGACGCTCGCAGAAGCGCTATTTGGCGCATCGGGCGGCGCGCAAAACGTGATTCAGATAGTGATTGATGAAACGGTTGGCGCGGGCGTCATTAGCGGCGGACAGTTGTTGCATAAGAATGGCCGCACCTTAGTGGAAATTGGACATACGCAAATCGATCCCTACGGCCAACAGTGCTATTGCGGGAATAATGGTTGCCTCGAAACGGTGGCCAGCACCGGAAGTCTGCTGAACCTGACGGCGCAGCGTTTGCCGTCGCAGCCAGAAAGTTTGTTGCATGATGCACCTTTGACCATCGCAAGCCTGTGCTCGGCAGCCCAGCAGGGCGATCGTCTGGCGCGCGATGTCATTGCCGGAGTGGGCCATCATATAGGCCGCATGCTAGCAATGATGGTCAACATCTTTAATCCTCAACAAATACTTATCGGTTCTCCGCTCAACCAGGCTTCTGACGTTCTGTTTCCGGCGGTGAGTAGTACCATTCGTCAGCAGGCATTGCCCGCGTATAGCCGTGAAATCCAGCTCACGCCAACGGCTTTCAACGATCCTGGTACCTTTGGCGGCGCGGCGCTGATCAAAGACGCGCTCTATAGCGGCTCTTTATTGGTAAAACTGTTGCAGGGATAATTAAAGCTCACCTTAAGTTTGCGCTAACGCAATCTGCTTCTCGCCACATTTCCTTAAACTGCCTCCTTCGCACGTTACACATCGCTTTAATGAAGGAGGAGAGTGGTGAAAACACTTTTTGTCACCGGTACCGACACCGCGGTGGGTAAAACCGTCGTATCACGCGCGTTATTACAGTGTTTCGCAAAAGCCGATTTATGCGCAGCAGGTTACAAACCTGTCGCCAAAAGCGCGCAGGTCACACCTGAGGGGCTACGTAATAAAGATGCGCTTTTATTACAGCAGTCTTCCGCTCTCACTCTGCCTTATAGCGCGGTGAATCCTATTACGTTGATTGAGGATGAGATCAGCACCAGCTCTTCGCAACGTATTGATTATTCACTGTTGAGTCGCGGGCTTCATGATTTACAAGCGCGCGCAGCCTGCGTTGTGGTTGAGGGCACGGGTGGTTGGCGCAGTTTAATGAACGATCTCCAACCGTTATCTAACTGGGTACAGCAGGAGCAATTACCCGTGCTGTTGGTGGTAGGGATTAAAGAAGGCTGTATCAGTCATGCATTACTCACCGCAGATGCCATTGCGCTTGATGGATTGAAATTAGTGGGCTGGGTTGCTAATCGTATTAATCCAGGTTTGGCCCATTATGCTGAAATTATTGATGTGCTGCGGGAAAAACTGCACGCCCCTTTGTTAGGGGAATTGCCTTATTTACCGCGCGCAGAACAGCGCGAACTCAGCCGCTATCTGGATGTAAATCTATTGAATGAAGCGGTTGCGCGCAATGACAGTGCCAAACCGGCAGCCTGATGAAAGTGAATGCAGTGATGAATTTTGCTCTGGTGCGTCTCGTCGTCACCCTATGCTGAGTCATGCCCCGCGCGGTAAAAAGCGCGGGGCACTTACTCGATTAACGTTGGTTTATTACGGATTTAACCGACGACGCGTACGCCCTGAACTCAGATAATCGGCGATGTAATCCTGTGATATTTCGCCGCTGTAGCGTCCCTCTTCATCGACAATCGGCATCCATACCGTGTTGTGTTCATACAGTTTGGAGAGCACCACACGCAGGTTTTCTTCGGCTTTACCCGTCACTTTAAACGTATGCAGCATCTCTTCGCAGCGACCGGTGGCTCCGCGCGCTTCACGACGCTTCACAAATCCCAGTGGCTTGCCATCTTCATCTACTACCGTCACCGAACGCATATCGTTATCGTCCATGGTGGCGAACGCTTCCTGCAGGGGCGTATTACGTTGTACGGTAATGGTGGGCTGTTGATCGGTTACATCGCCTGCCTGCACCAGCAGTAACCGTTTCAGCGTTCGGTCCTGACCGACAAAAGAGCCAACAAAATCGTTAGCGGGTTTGGCTAACAGCTCATCCGGGCTGGCGCACTGCACGATTTTACCCTGACCAAATACCGCAATGCGGTCGCCCAGTTTCAACGCTTCATCGATATCATGACTCACCAGCATCACGGTCTTCTTCAGCTGACGCTGCATCTCGAGAAACTCGTTCTGAATCACTTCTCGGTTGATGGGGTCGACCGCACCGAAAGGTTCATCCATCAGCAATACCGGCGGATCAGCGGCCAGTGCGCGAATCACGCCGATACGCTGCTGTTGGCCACCGGACATTTCGCGTGGATAGCGGTGCAGGAATTTGGTCGGATCGAGCGCCACCATGCTCATCAATTCCGTGGCACGTTCGCGGCAGCGCTTCTTATCCCAGCCCAGCATACGCGGCACTACGGTGATATTCTCTTCGATGGTCATATTCGGGAACAGACCAATCTGCTGGATGACATAACCAATATTACGGCGCAGGGTCACGGTATCTTGTCCGCTGGTGTCTTCGCCGTTGATCAAAATCCGGCCGCTTGAGGAAGGGATCAGACGATTAATCATCTTCAGGGTAGTGGTTTTGCCACAGCCCGATGGACCGAGCAGCACACACATTTCCCCGGCAGGCACTTCAAGGCTGACGTTATCAACGGCATTAAGCGTAGTGCCGTTCTTTTGCGTAAAGGTTTTCGTCAGGTTTTCCAGTTTTATCATTATCGAATCCCCTTAGGAGTCAGCGCCGACTGCAAACGGTGCAGCAGCCAATCAAGCACAATCGCGAGCAAACAAATCATTAAGGCACCGGCAATCAACATACGCACATCGCTGCCGCTGATACCGTCGAGCAGCTGCAGGCCCAGGCCGCCGGCCCCAATCACGGCAGCAATCGCCATTACACCGACGTTCATCACTACCGCAGTACGAATACCGCCGAAAATCACCGGCAGCGCCATTGGAATTTCTACCCAACGCAGGCGTTGCCAGAAGGTCATGCCAATTCCGCGCCCGGCTTCACGCAGACCTGGCGAAAGATTCTCCAGTGCGGTGTGCGTGTTACGTACGATGGGCAGCAGCGAGTAAAGGAACACGGCGGTGATCGCGGGAAGGGCACCGATGCCTTGACCGATCATCGAAAACAGCGGAATCATCAGGCCGAACAGCGCAATGGTGGGAATGGTTAACACGATGGTGGCGATGCCGAGCACCGGCGTTGCCAGCCACTTAAAGCGCACAATCAAAATGCCCAGCGGTACGCCGACAATAATCGCGAAACCGACCGCCACCAGCACCAGCCACGTATGTTGCCAGGTGAGCGTCATCAGGGTGTGCCAGTTATTCATGATGTAATGCAAGGTATCCACAGCGCCTCCTTACAGCATGTTTTTAGATTGAAGGAAATCACGCGCCACCTGTTGCGGTGACTGATGATCAATATCGACACGCTTATTCATCTCGGTAATCGCTTCGTCATTGATCAGCGCCGACAGCTGATTAAGGGCGCTATCCAATCCCGGATGACTTTGCAACACATCCTGGCGCACCACTGGCGTGACGTTGTAACTTGGGAAGAAGTGCTTGTCGTCCTCTAACACTTTGAGTTCAAAACCTTTCACACGCCCATCGGTGGTATAGATCAGGCCGGCATCCACAAAACCATCACGAATCGCGTTGTACACCAGGCCCGGATCCATCTGGCGAATCTGCGGTCGATCCAGCGGCATGTTGTAGGCTTTTTGCAGCGGCTTCAGGCCGTCGGAGCGTCCTGAGAACTCGAGATCCAAACCGAGTTTCCAGTTGTGTTTAGGATCGTTTTTACGCACCTCTTCCAGCTTCGCCACCAGCTGCGACATGGTGGTGATGCCTTCTTTATCCGCGCGGTCACGCTGCATGGCGAACGCATAGGTGTTGTTCATCGGAGCAGGATTGAGCCACACCAAACCCAGTTTGGCGTCCAGCTGTTTGACCGTTTTATAGGCGTCTTCCGTCGACATCGGTTTATTGATGTGATTAAAGATGATCAGCGAAGTGCCGGTGTATTCCCAGGTCATATCAATCTGTTTATTGATCATCGCGTTGCGACCAATGGTGGTGGCGATATTGGTCTTTGGGATCACCTGAAAACCTTTCTTCTGCAACCACAACACCGTCATCGCGGACAGGATGTGTTGCTCGGTAAAGCTTTTGGTCGCCATGGTAATCGGTGTTGCGGCGGCGGCGCTTTGGCTGATTGCCAGCGTCGCGGTCAGTGCCAGCGCCGTACGTTTAACCCAGCGCGCCAGCTTATTGGCAGTAGCCATCACAAAACTCCTTGTGTTTAAGCCGCAGAGTGCGGGCTGAGATAACGTCCCAATGCCGCCAGCAGCATATCGAGAATCAGCGCGACCAGAGCGGTAGCGACTGCGCCAAGAATAAGCGTGGGGAAATCATTGAGATAGATGCCGGGGAAGATCAGCTCGCCAAAGCTGCTGGCGCCAATCAAGAACGCTAATGGCGCGGTACCTACGTTGATGGCGGTGGCGATGCGGATACCGGCTAACATCACCGGCAACGCGTTGGGGATCTCCACCTGGCGCAAACGCTGGAATTTGGTCATACCTATACCATTGGCGGCTTCGATTAACGACGGCGGCACCGCGCTTAAACCGGCAAAAGTATTACGCACAATCGGCAATAGTGAAGCGAGGAACAAGGCAATGAGCGCAGGACGATCGCCGATACCGACAATCACCATGGCCAGCGCCAGAACGGCCAGCGGCGGCAGCGTGTTACCTACGTTGAAGATTTGCATTACATATTCAGCCCAGCGACGGGCGAACGGACGACTAAGTAAGATACCGCTGGGAATCCCGACCAGCAGCGCAAAGAACATCGACCAAAACACTAAAAACAGATGCTGCTGTCCGAGATAAACCAAATCTTCCCGGCGATCGCGCAGCGTATTTAAACCCAGCCCCCATACCAGCAGAGCAATCACCGCGACAATCGCGAGCAGAGCCAGCCCCGCGCGGCGGGCGAGCGATGCATTTTGCATAGCCAGTGTCTCCCTGATTCGAAAAATCGTTCGATATGCTTATGTCATTCCCAGGATGGCGGCGATGTGAGCCATACTCACACACGAAAATCCTTCACCCCGTCAAATTGCAGTTAAAATGACTGTTTGCTAATGCTTTTCCAGCGAATAACTGGAAAGCACCGTTTAGAGCTATAGCAATGCTTGTCGAATAGCGCCAGTTTTTACGGCAAAATCAGACAGATAGAAATCACAGGAAATCACAGCGAACCCGCATGGAATAAGGCATCATCCGACAATAAAAAAATTTCATCGAAATGCGTGACGCTGTCACAAATAGGCGCACGCAGAGGAAACTGCTATTACGAATTTTCAGCTAGCCTTGTTAGAAATTAGGGAGACGTATGACTGAAACTGCAGAATTGAATACGGAACATCGCCATTGGATTCTCATCGGCTGCATGCTGGCCATGTTTATGGCGGCGATTGAGGTCACCATCGTGGCCACCGCGATGCCGACGATCATTGCCGATCTCGGCGGTTTTTCGCAGTTTGGTTGGGTGTTCTCCATCTATCTGCTCACCCAGGCGGTAAGCGTGCCGCTGTATGGCCGCCTGGCGGACATGTGGGGCCGTAAACGGCTGCTGTTTATTGGTGTTACGCTGTTTTTGCTTGGCTCCATTCTCTGCGGATTTGCCCACAACATGACGTGGTTAATTCTGTTCCGTGCTTTTCAGGGCCTGGGCGCGGGCGCCATTATGCCGCTGACATCGACCATCGTTGCCGATGTCTATTCTCCGCGCGAACGCGCCAGCGTTCAGGGCTGGCTCTCCAGCGTGTGGGGTATTGCCGCAATTATTGGACCACTAAGCGGCGCATGGCTGGTCCAGCACTTTAGCTGGTCGGTGATTTTTTGGGTCAACGTGCCGATTGGCGTGCTTTCGATGTTATTGCTGGCGCGATTCCTGCCAACGCGTGAGCACTATCAGGATTCCGCACTTAATCTCACCGGCAGCTGCTGGCTGATGATATGTGTAACGGCATTATTAGTCGCGCTGCTGCAAGCGGAAGTGCTTGGCTATTGGTTATTGCCGTTCCTGGCGCTGGCGCTCGTTGCCGCATGGCGCTTAAAACATCATGAACAGCGCGCCGATGCGCCCCTTTTTCCGCTCGAAATTTGGCGCAGTCGCCTCATCGTCGCGGGTAACGTGGGCAACCTGATCATAGGTGCCACCATGATGGGCATTAGCGCATTTTTACCCACGTGGATTCAGGGCATCACCGGCGGCACGCCGCTGCAGGCGGGCAGCGCATTAGCAATGATGTCGATTGGTTGGCCGCTGGCGAGTACCTTGAGCGGACGATTGATGTTGGTGACGTCGTATCGATTCACCGCACAAATGGGTGCACTGCTGCTGATTGCGGGCAGCGCGTTACTGTTACTGCTGCGCAGTGATAGCTCCATTATGCAGGCCGGTTTTACCGCGTTTGTAATGGGGACCGGCATGGGAATGACCAGCACGACCTTTTTGGTATCGGTACAGAACCACGCGCATTATGACATTCGCGGCATTTGCACCGCGTCGATCATGTTTAGCCGCATGATAGGGTCGGCCATTGGTACCGCTTTGATGGGGGCGGTGCTCAATCTCAATCTGTCACTGCGTTTGCCGCAGGCAGACGATCCGATGCAGAAAATCATGTCGCACGAAAGCCGTCAGGTGCTACCAGAGGCGACGTTGCATGCCTGGACTGGGCAAATTGCCTCCTCATTACACTGGGTGTTTGTCGTGTCGCTGTTGATTGCGCTGTTAACGTTGGGAGTGGCATGGCTGATGCCGCGCCAGCGGCCGGAAGCAGAGTAAAAGCAGGGCGGCCAGGATGCCGCCCGAAAGATTATTGCGCTGAGCTATCCTGAGAACTGCCTGCGCTGTCTGGCACGCTGCTGTCAGCATCATGGCCATTTTTCTTGTAAACAATCTTCTGTGTGTCATTTTCACAATGACCAACCACCTGACCACCAGCCTGATCGGCTTGATCGTTGGGGACAATATCAAGCGTGAAGTCCGCTTCAGCGACGCCGTTATTGATAATTTTTTTGCTGATATCCGCTTTAACACTTTCACACGATGCCTGTGCTAACACCGGAAGAGCCAGCATGGCCATCAGCAGAACTGCATTACGTTTTTTCATCATTCACTCCTTTGGTAAGAATTCCTTTGCAAACTATAGCAGCGATAACGCATTAGGGCGCAACGGGGCGTCCGGTACGACGATCAAGGCAACGCAGCGTGTTAGGTTCCCAATAGGCGTTAACGTTGTAACTTTTCTCGCACGAATCACGCGTATCAAAGGCTTTATCCGCTTTGTCGAACTCTTTCTCAACGCGGGTATTGACCTTGTTACGCAGATTTTTTGTGTCGTTCCACTGCTCTTTGCTTTGACGCGCTGCTTCATTGCTGGACGCACTGTTGCCATTTTCAATAATCAGGCGATCGGTATTGGCAGAAGCCAGCGGCGCGGCCAGTAATGCGCTGGAGGTCAGCACGGTTACCAGCAGGGTGGAATACAGTTTTTTCATCTTCATTTCCTTCAGTTTAACACCAGCACAGCCGGGATCATGGCTGTAACAACCATGGACGCTAGTATATCATCGCTGCTTCTTTGCTCACCAGCGGTGAGCTATTTGTTTAGGTTAGAGAGAGATTTTCAATGCTGGTGAAAACCACGTTGCTGTTTTTCATTACAGCGATTGCGGAAATTGTCGGGTGCTTCCTGCCGTGGCTCTGGTTAAAGAAGGGCATGACGGCCTGGCTATTGCTGCCAGCGGCGGCGAGTCTGGCGCTGTTCGTTTGGTTATTGACGCTGCATCCAGCGGCAAGCGGACGCGTCTATGCGGCCTATGGCGGCGTGTATGTGTTGACCGCGCTAATCTGGCTGCGTGTGGTAGATGGCGTGAAACTGAGTACCTGGGATTGGGTCGGCGCGCTGGTGGCGTTTAGCGGTATGCTGATCATCGTTGCTGGCTGGAGCCGGGTTTAGCGGCCGGTAAGATCGAGATACTCGGGGCGACCATCCCGTGAGGCGCTCCGGCGGCTTTCGCCGCTACGACCTCATCGGGATGTTTCCCCTAATATCGGACTATCAAGTACGCGGCCTGAAAAGCCCGTTAACCTTTATGCACCTTCAAACCTGCGGTGGTTTGCGTTACGGGCATAATCTCCAGCGTATTAATGTTGACGTGTTTTGGCAGCGTGGTCACCCAATAGACCGCTTCAGTAACATCCTCCGCCGTTAGTGCGGTGGTGCCTTCATATACCTGTTCCGCTTTACCATCATCGCCTTTAAAGCGCACGTTAGAAAACTCGGTGCCGCCAACCAAACCTGGCTCAATATCGGTTACGCGCAGCGCGGTGCCGTGCAGATCGGTACGCAGATTCAGGCTGAACTGACGCACGAACGCTTTGGTCGCGCCATAAACGTTACCGCCTAAATAGGGCCAGCTGCCGGCAATCGAACCGATATTCACAATATGCCCCACGTTGCGCTCAACCATCGCTGGCAGCACCGCGCGCGTCATATACACCAAGCCTTTGTTGTTGGTGTCGATCATATTTTCCCAGTCTTCAATATTGGCTTTATGCGCCGGTTCAACGCCCAGCGCCAGGCCGGCATTGTTCACCAGCACATCAATATCGCGCCATTCGGCGGGCAGGGCAGCAATCACTTCGTCGATGGCGGCACGATTGCGCACGTCCAGCTGCACGGTATACAGATTGTCGCCCAGCTCCTCTTTCAACTCTTTTAAGCGCTCAGCGCGACGTCCGCTGGCGATCACCTTGTGACCTGTAGCAATGAAGCGGCGGGTGATACTTTGACCAAAACCAGCAGTTGCGCCAGTAACAAAAATAATCATCTCACTGTTCCTTAAACGATTTCAGGTTATCAGCCACACCTTAGCATTAACCTTGAACCCATGCTCATGAAAACCAAAAGCAAGCTGTTGCAGGATTTTGCCTGCACGTTGAGAGTGCAATCGCGCACCACAAAGACGCATGTCATCGAGCTTTGTACGCGCTCAATGAAGCAAAACTCAGCGCAATGGTAGATAGCAACCGTTTGCCACCATAAGCAATCGGTTGCGCATACGATTGCAGTACCAGCTTGACACAAAAACCAGTCCAATCAACCTATTATATTGAATTTAAACAGTATTTTTTGTTCTTTGCGTTGGCATGCGCTTTGCAAACTATCTTTAAGCCATTACCTGCACATTAAAAAGCACCAAGGAACCGTTATGCCTTACGCATCCGAAACGCTGCTGCGCGCCAGCTTCTTTGATATCACCGCTCTGGCCGCGCAGCCGGACGACATCGCCGCCAACGCACGCTATCTCGAAGATGGCTTATTAACGCTGCGCGACGGCAAAGTGGTCAGCCTCGAAAGCTGGCAGATCGCGGAAGGGCGCGTCAATCCAGCAGAGGTTACCGATCTGCGCGGGAAAGTGATTGTGCCGGGCTTTATCGATACCCATATTCATTACCCGCAAACTGAGATGATTGGTGCCTTCGGCGAGCAGTTACTCGAATGGCTGAATCACTACACCTTCCCGGCGGAAAGCCAATATCACTGTCCCGATCACTCAGCAAAAATGTCGGCGTTCTTCCTGCAACAGCTGTTATCAAATGGCACCACCACCGCGCTGGTGTTTGGCACCGTGCACAAACAGTCGGTGGATGCTCTATTTAGCGCGGCGCATCAATTGGATATGCGGCTGATTGCCGGCAAAGTGATGATGGATCGCAATGCGCCGGAATACCTGACTGAAACGCCCGAACAGAGCTACCAGCACACGCGAGAACTGATTGAACGCTGGCATCAACGTGGTCGCCTGAGCTACGCGCTCACGCCGCGCTTCGCGCCGACATCCTCACCGGAACTGCTGGACAAAGTGCGTCAGCTGCGCGAGGCTTATCCAGACGTGTGGATGCACACGCACCTGAGTGAAAACCAGCAGGAAATCGCCTGGGTAAAAGCCCTGTTTCCGGAGCGTGACGGATATCTCGACGTCTATCATCATCACCACCTCACCGGCAAACGCAGCGTGTTCGCCCACTGTTTGCATCTGGAAGATAAAGAGTGGCAATGCCTGCACGACACCGATTCATCGATTGCGTTCTGCCCGACCTCAAACCTGTTTCTCGGCAGCGGCCTGTTCAATATCAAACGCTGCTGGCAGCAGGGCGTGCGCATGGGCATCGGCACCGATGTCGGCGCTGGCACCACCTTTAACCTGCTGCAAACGTTGGGCGAAGCGTATAAGGTCGGCCAGTTACAGCAGTACAAACTGAGCGCCTGCGAAGCGTTCTATCATGCCACCCTGGGCGGCGCGCACGCGCTCGATCTGGATGACGTCATCGGCAACTTTAATCCCGGTAAAGAGGCCGATTTCGTGGTGCTCGACGCGGCGGTTTCGCCGCTGCAGAAGCTGCGCCATGCCAATAGCAAAGATATCTGGGAGCGCCTGTTTGTGCTGATGACGCTGGGCGATGACCGCAACATCGCGCAGACCTGGGTGAGCGGCAAACCGGTATGGCAGCGTGAAAGTGAGGAGCAAATCGCATGATTCAGTTTTTACTCAACAATCGTCTAGTGACCGAACACGCGCTGGATCCCAACCTCACCGTGCTCAACTACCTGCGTGGCCAGCAGCAGCGACGCGGCACCAAAGAGGGCTGCGCCTCAGGGGATTGCGGTGCCTGCACCGTCACGCTCGGTAAGGTCGTCGATGGCCAGATGCACTATCAGGCGGTCAACAGCTGCCTGACACTGGTCAGCAGCCTGCAGGGTAAGCAACTGATCACCGTGGAAGATCTTAAACAGGGCAGCGAACTGCACAGCGTGCAGCAAGCGATGGTGGATTGCCACGGATCGCAGTGCGGTTACTGCACGCCAGGCTTTGTGATGTCGCTGTTCACCCTGCAAAAAAACAGTGGCGGCTGGAATCGTCATCAGGCGGAACTGGCATTAGCGGGCAATCTCTGCCGCTGCACCGGTTATCGTCCGATCATGGAGGCCGCGCAGCAGGCAAGTGAACACGCACATGCGGATGCGTTCACCGCCAACGCCGCCTCGGTGGTGCAGCGTTTACAGGCGCTCAGCAACGATGACGTGCAGATTATCGAAGCCGATGGCAGCCGCTGTTATCTGCCGAAAACCGTGGCGCAGCTCGCCGATCTTTATCAGCAGCATCCCGAGGCGCATTTAGTGGCGGGCGGCACCGATCTGACACTGCAAATCACCCAGCAATATCAACGCCTGCCGCTGTTAATTGCGCTGGAGCAGGTTAACGAGCTGAAGGTTTGCCACGAGGATCATGACCATATTTATCTCGGTGCCGCCGCGTCCTTGCACCAGTGCTACCAGTTTCTGGCGCAGCACATCCCGGCGTTTAGCCGCATGCTGGAGCGTTTTGCCTCGCTGCAAATCCGCAATCAGGGCACGCTGGGCGGCAACATTGGCAATGCATCACCGATTGGCGATTGTGCGCCAATGCTGCTGGCGTTGAACGCGCAGCTGGTTTTGCAGCAGGGCGAACGGCAGCGAAAAGTTCCGCTCGATCAATTCTTTACCGCATATCGCCAAACGGTAATGCAGCCGGGTGAGTTCATTCACAGTATTACTATTGCCAAAGTGACGGTGTCACCAAACTTTGCCGCATGGAAAGTGGCGAAACGACTGGATGATGATATTTCCGCCGTGTTCGCCGCCATCAATCTGCACATCAGTAATGATGTGATTGTGGAAGCGCGTATCGCCTTTGGCGGCATGGCGGCAACACCGAAACGCGCGCTGGCAGCGGAAACAGCGCTGCTTGGCCAGCCATTGAATCTCACCAGCATCGAAAAAGCCTGTACCGCGCTGAGCGTGGATTTCCAGCCGCTGAGCGACTTCCGCGCCAGCGCTGATTATCGCCTGCAGGTGGCACGCAATCTGCTGCGCCGCTATTACGCGCAAGCGTCTGGCGAGCTGACCATTACCGAGGTGTCGCGCTATGTCTCATAACCGCCCGGAACTGAATGAAACCCTGCTGAAAACGCAGTTCGCCACCGGCATGCAAACTGGCGTGGGGCGCAGCAACAAACATGAAAGTGCCGACAAGCACGTCTCCGGTGAAGCGCTGTATATTGACGATAAGCCGGATTTACCGGGATTACTGCATCTCTGTCCGCGCCTCAGCGAGCACGCGCACGCGCGCATCCTCAAGCTGGATGTGCAACCCTGTTACGCGGTGCCGGGCGTGGTCAGCGTATTGACCTGGCGCGATGTGCCTGGCCTCAACGATGTTGGGCCGCTGGAGCCGGGCGATCCGCTGCTGGCGCAGGACAAAATCGAATACTTCGGCCAAATTGTGATTGCCGTCGCGGCCGACTCACCGGAAGCGGCGCGTGCCGGCGCCGCGGCAGCGGTCATTGAATATGAAGCACTTCCGGCGGTACTCGACGTGCGCGAAGCACTGGAACAGCGCTTCTTTGTGCAGCAGCCACATGTTCATCAGCGCGGTGATGCGGAAGCCGCGCTGGCGCGCGCGCCTCGGCGAATCAAGGGCGAGTTTCATATCGGCGGCCAGGAGCACTTCTATCTGGAAACCCAGACGGCGCTGGTGATTCCTGGCGAAGACGACAGCCTGCAGGTGTTCTCCTCCACGCAAAACCCCACCGAAGTGCAAAAACTGGTGGCGGAAGTGATGGGCATCACCATGAACAAAGTCACCATCGATATGCGCCGCATGGGCGGTGGCTTTGGCGGCAAAGAGACACAGGCGGCGGGCGTGGCCTGTTTATGTGCTATCGCCGCACGGCAATTGCGCAAACCGGTGAAGATGCGTCTGGCGCGGCGCGACGATATGCAAATCACCGGCAAACGCCACCCGTTTTTTGTGCGTTACGACGTCGGCGTTGATGACGATGGGCGCTTCTGCGGCGTGAAAATTGATTTGGCCGGCAATTGCGGCTATTCGCTCGATCTCAGCGGATCGATTGTCGATCGCGCGATGTTCCACGCCGATAACGCCTATTACCTGGGCGATGCGCTGATCACCGGCTATCGCTGCCGCACTCACACCGCGTCTAACACTGCTTATCGCGGCTTCGGCGGCCCGCAGGGCATGGTGGCGATTGAGCAGATCATGGATCACATCGCGCGGGAAATGGGACTGGACCCGCTTGAGCTGCGCAAACGCAACTATTATGGCAAAACCGATCGCAACATCACCCATTATCACCAGCAGGTGGAAGACAATCTGCTGGATGAGATGACCGCCCAACTCGAAACCAGCAGCGAATATGCGGCACGTCGCCGTGAAATAAGCGCCTTTAACGCCAGCAACCGTTTGATGAAACGTGGGCTGGCGCTGACGCCGGTGAAATTTGGCATCTCCTTTACCTCCAGCTTCCTTAATCAGGCCGGCGCGCTGATTTTGATCTACACCGATGGCACGGTGCAGCTCAATCATGGTGGCACCGAAATGGGTCAGGGGTTAAACACCAAAGTGGCGCAGATTGTGGCGGAAGTGCTGCAAATCGATATCAGCCAGATTCAGGTCACCGCCACCGATACCGGTAAAGTGCCGAATACCTCGCCCACTGCCGCCTCAAGCGGCGCCGATCTCAACGGCAAAGCGGCGCAGAATGCCGCGCAAATCCTGCGCGATCGCATGACCGAGATGCTGTGTCAGCAGCATCAATGTGCTGCTGACGCGGTGAGCTTTAGTAACGGCATTGTGCGCGTTGGTGAGAAGCACTTTACTTTTGCGCAGGTGGCACAGCTTGCCTGGCTTAACCAGGTGCCGCTCTCTGCCACCGGCTTCTATAAAGTGCCGGGTATCCATTACGATCGTGCCGCCGGACGCGGCAAACCGTTTTATTACTTCTCTTACGGCGCCGCCTGCTGCGAAGTGTTGGTCGATACCCTGACCGGCGAATACCGCCTGCTGCGCGCCGATATTCTGCATGATGTGGGCGCCTCGCTGAATCCCGCTATCGATATCGGGCAAGTGGAGGGTGGTTTCGTACAGGGCATGGGCTGGCTCACCTGCGAAGAGCTGGTATGGAATGATAAGGGCAAACTGCTCACCGACGGTCCGGCCAGCTACAAAATCCCGGCGATCAGCGATGTGCCGAGCGATCTGCGCGTCACGCTGGTGGAGAATCGCAAAAATCCGCAGGACACGGTGTTCCATTCGAAAGCCGTTGGCGAGCCGCCCTTTATGTTAGGCATTGCCGTGTGGTGTGCATTACAGGATGCCGTCGCCAGCGTCGACAACTATCGCCGCCATCCGCAGCTGGATGCACCCGCCACGCCAGAGCGGGTGTTCTGGGGGATTCAGCGCTTATCAGGAGCAGAGCATGATTTATCATGACTGGATCAGCGTGCTGCACAGCCTGCGCGAAAAGCGCGAAAGCTGCGTGCTCATCACCGTGCTCAGCGAGCGTGGCTCGGTACCGCGCGATCGCGGCAGTAAGATGGTGGTAAGCGCCAGCGATACGTTTCTGACAATTGGCGGTGGTCATCTTGAGTACCAGTGCATTGCGCAAGCGCGTGCCATGCTGCAGCAGCGGTGCACGCAACCGCGCAGTGAAGAGTTCGCGCTGGCCGCACGTCTCGGCCAGTGCTGCGGCGGTCACGCCACGTTGCTGTTTGAGCCGCTGATGCAGCATCAGCCGGAAATTCACCTGTTTGGTGCCGGTCATGTTGGCCAGGCGTTGGTGAATTTACTGGCCACCTTGCCGTGCCATATCACCTGGATTGATAGCCGCGCCGCACAGTTTCGCACGGTACCGGCTGGCGTCACGGTGCGCCAGGTCGACGATCCAATCGACTGTGTGCAGGAAGCCGCCCCCGACAGTTACTTTGTGGTAATGACCCACGATCATCCGCTGGATCTGGCGCTCAGCGAGGCGATTCTGCGCCGCGGCGATTTCCGCTATGCCGGGGTGATTGGCTCGGCGACGAAAGCCCAGCGCTTTCGCTATCGGCTGGAGGGCAAAGGCATTGCTGCCGAATCCGTTGCACGCCTGCGCTGCCCGATTGGTTTAGCGGATGTGAAGGGTAAGTTGCCAGCTGAAATTGCGGTGGCGGTGGCGGGCGAAATCATCAGCGTTTATCAGCAGCAGGCGATAAGTTGTTGAGAGAGGTGGAAACTGCCAGGATAGAAACATCCAGCCGCCGCCGTGCGGCGTTGCTGATTATCAGGAGCGATAATGACTTCACGAGCCAATCCGTTTTTCACCGCCAGCCGTTTGCCGTATCAAACGCCACCCTTTGATCAGATTCAGGAAGACGATTTTCTGCCTGCGCTAGAAGCGGGCATTGCAGAAAAACGCCGCGAAGTGGCGGCAATCGCCAACAATCCGGATGCGCCAGACTTTGCCAACACCTATGAGGCGCTGGAGCGCAGCGGTCAGCTGTTAAAACGCGTCAATCTGGTGTTTGGCGCGATGACCTCTGCCAATACCAGCGATCGTCTGCAGGAAATCGACGAACAGATTACGCCGCAGCTCACCGCGCTGAACGATGAAATCTGCCTCAACAGCCAGCTGTTTGCCCGCCTCGATAGCGTGTATCAACAGCGCGGTTCGCAGTGTCCGGATGCCGAAGCGATGCGTCTGGTGGAAGTCACCTGGCAGCATTTCCAGCTGGCGGGCGCCAGTCTGAGCGAAGCCGATAAAACCCAACTGCGTGCCTGCAATCAGGAACTGGCGAGCCTCAGCACGCGCTTTGGCAACAAGCTCTTAGCCGCCACCAAAGCGGGCGCCTATGTGGTAAGCGATGTGCGGGCGTTGGCAGGATTAAGTGAAGACGATCTGGCGCACGCCAAAGCCGCCGCCGAAGCGCGCGGTTTACACGGTGAATGGCTGATCGCCCTGCAAAACACCACCCAGCAACCGGCCTTACAATCGCTGGAGGTACGCGCCACGCGTGAAGCGTTGTTCCAGCAGGCACTAACGCGCAGCGAGCAGGGCGATGATAACGACACGCGCGCCATCGTGTTGCGCATGGCGCAGCTACGCGCTCAGCAGGCGAGCTTGCTCGGATTCAAAACCTATGCCGAATGGAGCATGCAGGATCAGATGGCAAAAACGCCAGATGCCGCGTTTGCCTTTATGCGTAACATTGTGCCTGCCGCGCGCGCGCGCGCAGAACGCGAAGCCGCTGATATCCAGCGCGCCATTGAGCAAGCGCACCACCGTTTCCCGCTGCGCGTCTGGGACTGGAATTTCTATGCCGAGCAGGTACGCAAAGATAAATACGCGCTGGACGAGAGCCAAATCCGCCCTTATTTCGAGCTGAACAACGTGCTGGAGAAGGGCGTGTTTTGGTCCGCCAGCCAGCTGTTTGGTATCCGTTTTAGCCAGCGTCACGATCTGCCGGTGTATCATCCGGACGTCAACGTGTATGAGATTTTCGATGCCGACGACATGCCGCTAGCGCTGTTCTACACCGATTTCTTCAAGCGCGATAACAAGAGCGGCGGCGCGTGGATGAGCAATTTTGTCGACCAAAGCACGCTGCTCGGCAGCAAGCCGGTGATCTACAACGTCTGCAACTACACTAAGCCGCAGGCTGGCCAGCCGGCGCTGCTGAGCTGGGACGAAGTGATTACGCTGTTCCATGAATTTGGTCACGCGCTGCACGGTTTATTTGCGAACCAGCGTTATCCGAGCCTGTCCGGCACCGCCACGCCGCGCGATTTTGTCGAGTTCCCGTCGCAGATCAACGAGCATTGGGCCAGCAACGAAGCGGTGTTTGCTAACTATGCGCGTCACTACCAAAGCGGCGAGGCGATGCCTGGCGAATTGCGTGACAAGATGGTGCGTGCCGCGAAGTTCAACAAAGGCTATGACATGACCGAGCTGCTGGCCGCGGCGCTGCTGGATTTGCAGTGGCATTCGCTCACGACCCAAGATAATCCGCAGGACGTGAGTCACTTTGAACTTCAAGCGCTGGCGGCGGAAAACATCGCGCTGGCGGCGGTTCCGCCGCGTTATCGTTCCAGCTATTTCCGTCACATTTGGGGCGGCGGTTATGCGGCCGGTTATTACGCCTATATCTGGACGCAGATGCTGGCCGATGATGGCTATCAGGCCTTTGTTGAACGAGGTGGATTAACACGCGAAAACGGCCAGCAGTTCCGCGACCATATTCTGTCGCGCGGCAACAGCACCGACCTGCAGCATCTGTGGCTGGCCTGGCGCGGCAGAGAGCCGGAGATCGGCCCGATGCTGAAAAACCGTGGTCTGGAGGACGCGTAACGATTGTTTGTAGGGTCGCCATTCATGGCGACCCGGTTCACCCGAACGGCCCGCCTTCAATGGTTTCGATCATTCCGGCCAGCACGCGCTCGCCGGTTTCGTTTTTCAAATCCGCGTACCACGCCGCGGTCACTTCAGTATCTTTCGCATGCGTCACATCGCAGCGCTTGCGCGCCTTAAGGACCAGATCTTTGGTGCGATCCACGCGCCGTGCTTCGTAGCGTAGCAGCGCATCCTCAATCCCCAGCGAATGCGCTGCCAGCGTCTGCGCCAGCACCACCGCATCTTCCATTGCCGCGCAGCCACCTTGCCCGATATCCGGCGTGGTGCTGTGCGCTGCATCGCCCAGCAAGGCCACGCGACCTTTGACGAAACGGCTGAAGGGTTCGATATCGTGAATTTCTACCCGATTAGTGGTTTGTGGATTGAGGCTTTCAATCAAGCGTTGCACCGGATCGGCCCAGCCGCTGAAGTAGCCTTTAAGATCGTTTTTCAGCGTGGAACGATCTTCCGGTAAGCCTTTCGGCAGGGGGACATCGAAGAAAAAGTAGAAGCGATTGCCGCTAACCGGCATCAGCGACACGCGTTTACCTTCCCCAACAAAAGTGGTCCACTGATCGGCAGGCGCGATGGTTTCATCAATGGTCACCAGACCGTTCCAGTTAACGTAGCCGGCATAACGCCGCTCCACGCTCTCGCCCAACACATAGTGACGGATCACTGAATGCGCACCGTCAGCGGCAATCAGGAAATCGCCCTCGGCCTGGCTGCCATCATCAAACCAGGCGGTGACGCCTTGCTCGGTTTGCTCAACCTGGGTCACGCGCTTGCCGAAGCTGATACGCGAACGACCGTAGGTGTCGATTAGCATTGCCTGTAATTCGGCGCGTGCCACCGGGTAAGGATATTCACCAACCTGTTGCACCAGCGGCGTCATGCTGAAGCGGGTGAGCGTATGGCCGCTGTGCGCATCGTTGTAAGCCATATACGCCATGTTGCCGCCCAGTACGCGCAGCGACGCTTTCATGCCTAATGCATTGAGGCATTTAACGCCGTTTGGCCAGATAGAGATTGCCGCACCCACCGGCTTCATCTCTTTCACTGCTTCAAACACCGTTGTATCAAAACCCGCTTTCTCCAGCGCAATAGCGGCACTCATCCCACCAATGCCCGCACCAATGACAATCGCTTTCATATTTATCTCCTTTGCTATGCCTTAGAGATTGCAACTTTTGTACCAGTTATGTTTATGGAGAAAATTATCGATATCATTTTGATTTATAAATGATAATTTAGTTTTATCTCGGCGTGCTGCACGGTAAGGGAACGGCCTGGTGCACCTTATCAGGGCAAGCTGCGCATTTTTGTGAATCAAAGGTTTCAGCATGGTAATTGGCCTGGGAACAGCCATACTGATAGAACCTTTCTGCGAGGACTTACTCATGAAGTGGATAATGGCTTTTACGCTGCTATTCAGCGCTAGCGTGCTGGCGCAACCGCAATGGCAGCCGGAGAGAAAAGCGCCGGTAGTGCAGCTAACGCCAATTGCCGCGAAGTGCGATGTGTCGGCGTGTCAGCAAAACTGCTACGTGCAGCAATCGCAGTGCAAGAACGACAATGGAGGCGGCTGCGGCTCGCTGGCACAAATTTGCGTACAAAACTGTTCCAGTCAGTGTCGTTAAGTGAAATAAATCTGTCACAACAGGGTGCTAGCGTGTTTCCCCGGCAAGGTAATATTTTGATAACAGGGGAAAATAATGAAAACCCGCTTCACACTGATTGCAACGGTACTACTGCTGGCACAGCAGGCGTATGCGGTTTCACTGCCCGACGCTGCTGCGCTGGCCGATCTAACGTCTACCGGTTCCACGCCCGGCTACTCCCAACTTGAACAGCAATCACTGCAGGCTGAACGGCAGGCGCTGCAAGGCAACGCCAGTGCCTTAACGCGTGAACAGCTGGAAAAGGCCAGGCAGACAGCGAAACAGGCCGACACGCAGTGGCTAAAAAACAGCGGTTACGACTTCAAAAGCAAAGAGAATCAGCAGGCGGGCATAGCGTTGCTTTCCGGCTTTAGCGCACTGCCCAGCAGCGTACTGGATGCCAGCCGCGCCACCGTCAGCAGCATCAACCTGAACGCCACGCAAAACGTCCGTCATCAGGCTCTGGCCGATGCGGAAGCGATTAGCTATCTCTATTTCCTCTCCGATGCGCTCGGTCCGCGCCTTGGCAAAGCGTTCCTCACGGCTTACGACAAAGGTGAAATCGGCAAAGCGGCTGCCCTGATTAAAGCTAGCGAAGTCAGCACCAGCGCGGCGAAGAAACACTTTAATTACCCACGACCTTTTCTACATGAGGGCAACAGCATTCATCTGGTGCCAGACGATGTGGTAGTGAAAGACAATGTACGTTATACCGCCGACGGCGGCTCCTTCCCAAGTGGCCACACCAATACCGGTTACACCGACGCCTTGTTGTTGGCCGAAATGGTACCGGAGCGTTTTGAAGCGCTGGTGACGCGAGGAGCGCGGTACGGTTATTCGCGTGTGGTGTTAGGCGTGCATTATCCGTTGGATGTGATGGGTTCTCGCATGGTGGCGCAGCGTAACGTGGCACATTACCTCAACGATGCGCGTTATCAGGCGCTGTTCAGTGAAGCGCGCGATCAGCTGCGAGCCGCATTGGAGAAAGAGTGTGGTACTACGCTTGCAGAGTGTGCACGCAGTGAGGGCAAAAACGATCCGTACCGCTCGCCAGCTATGCTGCCGTTCTATCGCTTCACCATGAGTTATAACCTGCCGAAAGCCGCGGTAAAAAATACGCCGGTTAAGGTGCCGCAGGGCGCGGAGATCTTGTTGAAGGCGGCGCTGCCGCAGCTTTCTGATGCGCAGATTCGCGGCCTGATGGTGAAAAGTGCATTACCTAACGGTTATCCGTTGTCGGGTAATAACGCCGAGCAGTCGTTCTGGCAACGTCTGGATTTAACGGCGGCATATGCGTTGGCCAGACCGCAGCGCTAATATGTTGATCGCCATTCCTGCGCGCGGCATCACTCCTTAATCCGCCGGTCAAGCGTGAAGGGCGCTGAAGCGGCCTGGGCGAAAAGGGCGGCAGCGGCGGGATGATCGGGATGCAAAATGGCATTGTCTTCACCGGTCAGAATGCTCGGCACCGTCAGCAGCAAAGGCAATTCACTCTCCAGATTGAGAAAGGCCGCGCCAATCGCCTGCGTCTCTTCCTGCTGCTGATATTTATGCCAGTCGCTGGGCAGCTTGCTGCTGTCCAGCGCCATAATTTCGCTTTCTGGAACCGGCACGGTAAAGATCACAAAGCGACTTTTCTCCAGCATGGCTTTACCCGTATGCACCACCAGTTCCAGCGTGGCGAGCGCCTTTGAGCTGCTGAGATAAACCGTTTTAATACCGGGCGGATTCCAGCGACCGCCCCATTTTTCTGCGCCAGCGCCGCTAAAGGCATCGCTGGCGTACTCTTCTTTCACTAAACGATAAAACAGGCGGTAGGGAGCATCCGGTTCCTTCCGTTGCGTCATTACACAATTACTCCGTGTTCCAGACGGCCAATCAGCGTTAACACCGCATCACAGCCCGCGGGCGTGCTCAGCATCTCCATGGGCACTGCATCATCCAGTGCTAACGCAGGTTGATACATCCAGTGCATCGCGGCGTCAACGTCACCACCAAATAATTGCAGCACGGCATCCAGAATTTCGAAGACCTGATAAACACGTGCGCCTTGCTCCACGGATAGCTGTGAACCGGCTTTCTCGCGACGACGATAGGTATTGCGATCGATTGAGACCATTTGCGCGACGTCCAGCGGTGTCGCTTTGAGCACCGTAGCAGCGCGCTCAACGATGCCAACGTCCAATCCTTCGGTGATCAGCTGGTGCGCTTTGAGCGGATTACGCGGCAATCCCATTTGGTCCATGAAGGATTTATGCGCATGCTGCATCAGCGTAGGATCGAAGACGCGTGCGGCATTGCCATGATTGAATGGGGATGCAGTTGTCATAACAACCTCCTGTGTAATGTTCATTTGAACATTTTGATAGTTCAAGTGTACAACACTACGCAGAGGTTGTCATTTTTTGTCCGTGCGTAAAAACAAATGGCGTTTAATCAACAATAAATAACGTTGCGCCCAGCGTTGTTGAGGAGCGATGTGCTTCCGCATTGTCCGCAACCTGGTAACTGACGCCAGCGGTTAAGGTGAAGGTGCGTCCATCATCCAGCTCGGTCACCATTTCACCTTGCAGGCACAGCAAAATATGTCCTTTACTGCACCAGTGATCTGCCAGATACCCCGCTGAATACTCCACCATGCGAACGCGAATATCACCGAAGCGCTGGGTGCGCCACAGCGCAAAACCCTGTTCGCCGGGATGCGTTTCAGGCGCGATGTGGTCCCATGTAGTGATGCCAAAAGGAAGCTGATTGATTTGCATGCGGATACCCTGATGAGGTTGAGGCATCCATGATTAGCAGCCAGCGGGCCCATTAGCCAGTAAAATCAACTGGCTTCCTGCCACATCTCGCGCATCGCCAGTTCGAGTTTTTTAAACACCCGGTAACGCGAGTCATGGAACGCAAAACGCTCCGCACGCGGCAGCAGTTCGCCTGGATTGATCTGCACCGCCTGCTGCACCGCCTCGGAGAGGTTACGCCACGCGCCAACGCCCACACCGGCACACAATGCCGCGCCTAGCGCACCGGTCTCTTTACACTCGGCCACGCGAATAGGAATGCCTAATACATCAGCAAACATCTGCGGCCAGATGCAGCTGCGCGCTGCGCCGCCGGACAAAATCGCCTGGGTAAAGGGAATACCGGCCGCGCGTAACCGATCGATATGCGCGCGATGCGCGAAGGTCACGCCTTCAAATAGCGCAAACAGCATATCGGCACGCGTGTGCCAGCCGCCAAGACCGTAAAATCCGGCTTTCGCCGGTTCCGATTTGCGCCCGGAGTAGAGATAAGGATGATAGAGCGGCAGCTGTGCATTAGGTTGTACATGGGCTACCGTGTCGCTGCTGCGCGCCGCGCCCTGGCCGCCGCGGCCATCGTCAAATTCGCGCAGGAACCAGTCGAGGTTAGCCGCCGAGGTGGCGCTGGCTTCAATCGCCATATAGCGATTGGTTTCGATGATCGAGTTCATAAACACCGGGCGCAGATAATCAGGTTTATCCACCACCACTTGATTGATGCTCCAGGTCCCCGCGACAATCGAGGCTTCGCCGCTGTTAACCACGCCGGAACCAATGGCACTGGCCACCACATCAAAAATCCCGGCAACCACCGGAATGCCCGCCGGTAAGCCGGTGAGCTGAGCCGCTCGTGGGGTAACATGGCCGACCACCTCGCAGGATTCCCGCAGTACGGGTAACAGGGCGAGGGCGTCTTCAATGCCGTACAGCGCCAGTAACTCCTGGCTGTAACCCCGCTGCCGATAATCAATCAGGCCGGCACCGGCGGCATCCGAATAATCTGCGCTGATGGCGCCACTGAGAAAATGGGCGATAACGTCTTTGGCGCAGAGTAAATGTCCCACCTGCGCCCAGCGTTCGGGCTGGTGCTGCTTAATCCAGTTGATTAACACCGGCGTCGCCGCAGGCCAGGGCTTTTGCAGTGAAATTTGGTAAATGCGCCGATCCGCGCCGCTCGCCTCCAGCGCCTGCACCGTTTCACTGGCGCGATGATCGATGGATTGAATGCCAAACAGCGGCTGCTGCTGTTTATCCAGTGCGTACAAGCCGTTGCCGTGGCCGGCCGCGCCCACCGCAATCACATCACTCGCCGGCGTGCCCGCCTGGTGCAAACAGCGGCTTACGGCATCGCTGACGCCGTGCCAAATATCCGCCACCGGCCGTTCGGCGTAACCTTCCTGCGGGCGCTGGGTTTCTCCTGCGCACTCGGCCACCGACAATACGCGACCGCAGAGATCAAACAGCACCGCTTTGATCATGGTGTTTCCGGCATCAATACCCACTATCTTCATATCCGACTCCGTTCTACAAGCGAAGACGGCGCACCGCTTAAGCGCCGGTGCAGGTAAGGCTTAACCCTGCTGATAAATTTCCAATGCGTCGGGGCCGCTGGCGCCCTGATGAATAATCGCCATCAGCGCTTTCACCACGCGAGAAGGGTTGTCATGCTGATAAACGTTGCGGCCATACACCATGCCGCTAGCCCCCTGCGCCATTAGCGCGGCGCTTTTTGCGAGCACGCCCGCCAGCTCGCCTTTGCCGCCACCGCGTACCAGCGTGGGGCAGCGCGCCGCTTCGACCACGCGATGAAAATCTTCCACGTGCTCGGTGGGATCGGCTTTGATGATATCTGCACCTAACTCACGCGCCAGCCGCACCAGCGGCACAATCTTCTCCACATCGCCAAGGGATCCATACGCCGCGCCTTGCCCGGCGGGCGCCATCACCAGCGGTTCAATCATCAGCGGCATGCCATAGCGATCGCACGCCTGGCGCAGACGACCAATATTCTCGACACACATGCGGAAAATGCCCGGCTCATCGGGGATCAGATAGAGATTCACCACCACCGCAGCGGCGTCCAGCTGCAGCGCGGCGAGAATCGGTTCATCGGGATTGTGCAGCACCGCCCACATTTCACGATGGCGCGCGGCGTTGTAGGCGTTGCCGACATCGGTGCGCATTACCAGCGCCGGTTTGCGCCCGGCGACGCGCTGTAGCAGATCGGCCTGACCGTAATTCACCTGAATCGCATCCGGCTGCGCGGTAATCAGGTTATCCATTACCGCTGCGATGTTCTCCAGCCCAATGAGAAAATCCGGCTCGTTGGCGATGCCGTGATCGATCGCCACATCCAGACATTTACCGTGCTGGAACAGGCGATGCATGCGCACTTTATTGGTTACTAACATGTCGTGTTTCCTCCTGAAAAACCGTGGGATAAAGACCGGTGAGGCCGTGTAAACGCGCCAGATTGTCACAGCCACGTTGCAGCTGCTGCGCGCGTTCGGTGTCGCTCCAGCCCAGCGTGGTCGCCATGATCTGGGCAATCTCCTGCACCAGCGGCGCGGTCAGTTCACCGCAGATCGCCAGTGAGGTGCGGCGCACCAGCAGATCTTCCAGCTGGCACACCTGTTCATGCTCAATCAGATAGCGTAGTTCGATATCGCTGTACGCCGCGTGATGCTGCAGCGGGTGTTCGCCTTGCTGCTGAATCAGCGCCAGCAGCGGCACGGCGCGGCTGCCATAACGTTTTGCCAGCTGCATTACGCGCGGCAGCGGCGCAGCATAACGCTGCGCCAGCTGCGCCAGCCACGCGGTTTGCCCTGAAGGCGGAGGGAAATCGCGTCCGCCGCCAATCGGCACATCGCCGCTGGAAAGATGGCGTTTTTCGCCGAGCAGGCGCAGCACGCGATCGGCTGCCTCTTCACCAAACTGACGAAATGTGGTCCATTTGCCGCCGACTAAACACAGTGTGCTCCACGCCCGATTGGCATCGGGTGGCAGCATCACCAATGAGTGGTTACGTGAAATCTGGCCGTTGAGTTTGGCATCGCTGGCCGGCAGCGGACGCACGCCGCAGAAGGTATAGACGATAGCGGCATCGGGCACGTCGATGTGGGGAAAGACGAAGCGCAGGGATTCCAGGATATACACTTTTTCATCCTCTTCGCACACCACCGCATCGGGATCGTCAACGCGAATATCGGTGGAACCCACCAGCACCTTGCCGAACCACGGGAACATGATGCAGACGCGGCCTTCCTGATTTTCGAAGTAGACCATTTCGCCATCCAGCATATGCAGCAGTTCGGGATGATTGAGGATCAGATGCGATCCTTTGGTACCGCCAATCATTTTTGGCAGGTCGTCGCGAGAAGAGATGCGCTGGTTGAGCTGGTCGATCCACGCCCCTCCGGCATTCACCAGCACGTGCGGTTGCAGGCTAAAGCGCTCGCCACTTAACGCATCCTGCAGAATAACGGTTTCGCCCTCGGCGCTCACCAGCTGCAGATAGTTGAGCGCCAGCGCTTCCGGACACGCCTGTTGCGCGTCGTCTATGAGTTCAAACCCCAGCCGTTCCGGCGCGCTGATCCACGCATCATAGTAGCTGGCGCTGTACTTCACCCAGGGCGCAAATCCCGGCCAGCGATCGCGCGTGGCCGCTTCACTGCGCACCTGATGCTTCGGCATTGAGCCATACTGGCGGGTGTAGATATCGTAGAGGCTGAGGCCGGTTTTAATCAGCAGCGCGCCGCGCCGCGTGGGCTTATCGCTCAGGCGTAGAAAGCGCCGCGTCGCATTGACCAGCCCGCCAGCGAGATTGTCGATTGGCACCGTCGTACGTAAAGGGAATACATAATGCGAGGCATTTTTTAACAGGCGATCGCGCTCGGTGACCGACTCTTTCACTAACGTAAACTCACCGGTTTCCAGATATCGCAATCCACCGTGGATCATGCGCGAGAGCGCGCCGCTGGCGGCCTGGCACCAGTCGCCTTTCTCCACCAGAATCGCCGGAATACCTTGCAAGGCCAGTTCACGAAAGGTGCTGATGCCGTTGATGCCACCGCCGACGATCAACACCGGGGTGGACGAGCGCTGGCGTAAGAGGTTCAGGCGCTGCTCGCGCGTTTGAATATTATCCATGAGTGACTCCTCGGCTCAGGTCCAGTTCCAGTACGCCTGCCGCAGTGGATTCATCCGTGACCATGCTTTTCAGCCACTGACCATGCAGCGCGCAGCGGATGGGATCCACTTTGTCCCGTCCGGCGACTACCGCCATTGAGAATGGAATACGCTGCAGCTCGGGCAAGGTAAGTGCGACCAGCCGACGGTTGGCGTCAAACGGCGCAGGCTGACCGCGAGCATCCAGCAGCCAGGCTAGCAGTTCACTGCGCGCGCCGCTGGTTTCAATACTCGCCGAGGCATGACGCGCCGCCAGGTTGAGGTCATAGTAGCTGGAGCTGTCGCTATGAATCGATCCAAGGCCAACCACGGCCAACGTGGCGTTGCGTGCTTTATCCAGCACATTCTCGACGGCGCTGATGCCCATCAGCATGTCGCGTTCTTCGGCGGAATCGGTAAACAGCGGGGCATGGATCTGCCAGGCGTGTCCGCCGAGGCGCGCCGCCATTTCCGATGCTACGTGATTAACATCGGTGTAATGCTTGCCTTGTACGCAGCCCAGGGCGGGCACCACCTGCACATCGTATTTACGCGTGGGCTGTAAGGCATCAACCAACGCGCTAACGCCTTTCCCGCCGGTGATGGCAATCACATCGCCATCTTTGAGGCGCGAGAGCAGATATTCTGCCGCCGCAGCGCCAACCATTTGCAGGCTCTGATCCTCGCTGCGCGCCACATTCGGTGCGACCACCACCTGTTGCAGCTGGCCGAGAGCGGCCAGATCGCTCTCCAGCTGGTGCGCTGACAGCCACGGCGATTTGATGGTGATCTCCACCATGCCGCTCTCTTTACCCTGGCGAATCAGCCGATTGACGCTAGCCACAGACAGGCCAGTCTCAACCGCAATATCCGACTGCTTTTTGCCGTCGAGGTAATACATCACCAGTACCTGGTAAATCTGACGTGCGCTGTGAAACGCGGGATGTTCGCTAGTGAATTCCATGGGCGATAATTCCTTATGCAGCTCGGTATTTATTCAGCAAATGGTCAATAGACACCGCGGCCAGCAGGATCAAGCCTTTAATCAACTCCTGCCAGTAAACGGAGACGTTAATCAAAATCAGCGAGCTGGTAACAATCGACAACAGCGCCACACCGAGCACCGCGCCAAGAATCGAACCGGTGCCGCCTTTCAGACTCGCACCGCCAATCACCGCCGCCGCAATCACATTCAGCTCCATACCCACGCCAAACGTCGGGGTAGCAGAGCCGAGACGCGCCATGTAGATAATGCCCGCCAGCCCAGCCAGCGTTGAGGTCAGCACCGTGACCCACAGTTTGATGCGATTGATGTTAATGCCGGAGTAGGCGGCGGCACGTTCGTTGCTGCCGGTATAAAACACTTTGCGGAACAGGGTTGCTTTACGCAGCAGCACGTCGAACAGCGCCACCAGGACAAAAAACAGCACAATGACAAAGGGAATGCCCCAGATAGCGCCCTGGCCGATAAACTTGAAATTCACCGGCAGAGTAAACAGCGACAGCGGTGTGCCCTGGGTGACGATCATGCACAGGCCGCGCACAATCACCATCGCTGCCAGCGAGGCGATAAAATGGCTGAGGCCGATTTTGGTTACCGTTAGTCCCATGAGTAAGCCCACCAACGCCGCCGCGCCAATGCCTGCCAAACTCGCCAGCCAGGGATCCATGCCGCTGAGGAACAGCTGTCCGGCCACCACCATGGAGAGACAAACCACCGCGCCAACTGAAAGATCGATACCGCCGACAATCAGTAAAATGGTCATGCCGATCACCACGATGCCTTCAATCGAAAACGACAGCAGCATCGCCTTCATGTTGGCCCAGGTGAGGAAGTAGGGCGAGGTAAAGCTCATCACCACGAAGATCAGCGCGATGATCACGATCAGCCCCACTTCGCGCTGTTTGTGTATGCCGCCGAACAGCGACCAGCGCGATTTTTGCAAGGTGGGCAGGGTGGTATTCATGGTCATACGGCCTCCGCTTCAGGATTGATGCCGGCGGCGAGCCGCATCAGATTTTCTTCTGTCATGGCATCACCGGTGACTTCACCGCTAATACGCCCTTCATGAATCACAATGATGCGATCGCACAGGCCAATTAACTCGGGCAACTCCGACGAAATCACCACTAAACCCACGCCGTTTGCCGCCAGTTTGGCGAGAATGCTGTAGATTTCCGCCTTGGCGCTGACGTCCACGCCACGCGTGGGTTCGTCAAGAAAGACAATTTCCGGCTGTACCGACAGCACGCGGGCTAGCGCGACTTTTTGCTGATTGCCGCCCGACAGCGATGACACCGGATCGCTCAATTTGCCATGCTTCAGTTTCACCTGCTGTGCCAGCGCTTCTGCTTGCTGGCGCTCGCGGCCCGGGCTCAGCAGCAGGCGATGATGACTCACGGCGTGGAGATCCAGTGCCGAAATATTCCAGTCGATTGGCATCGAGAGAAACAACCCGGCGTCTTTGCGATCCTCCGATAAATAAACCATGCGCTGTGCAATGCTGGCCGCGTAATTGCGCAGCGTCACCGCCTCGCCTTTAATGCGGATCGCGCCGCGTTTAATCGGCAGTAAACCGCAAATCCCTTGCGCGATTTCACTGCGTCCCGCGCCCATTAAACCGCCGATACCGAGGATTTCACCGGGTCGCAGATCAAAATGAATAGCGTGGAAGTGTTTGCCATCACCGAGATCGCGCACCTGCAACAGCGGCGACACGGCGCTAACCGGGCGTTTATTGGGGTAAAGCTGTGAAAGCTCACGTCCTACCAGGCGCGTAATCACTTCATCGGGCGTCATGCTGCGCAGCGGCGCGCTGTGCACGGTGCGGCCATCACGCAAAATAGTGATGTGCTGACACAGCGCAAAAATTTCCGCCATGCGATGGCTGATATACACCACCGCAATCCCTTGCGCCTGTAGCTGACGCACAATGGTAAACAACGCCTGGGCTTCCGGTTCGGTCAGTGCGGCAGTCGGTTCATCCAGAATCAGCAGGCGACAATCCAGCGTCAGCGCCTTGGCAATCTCCACCAGCTGCTGCTGCGACAGTGAGAGTTCGCCCACCTTGCGGGTCACGGCGATCGGCGCCAAGCGGTTCATCACCGTCTGTGCTTTCTCACGCAGCGCTTTATGTGGCATCAGCACGCCACGCTGGCTGGCGGCGTGCGCCATCCAGATGTTTTCATACACGCTGATATCCGGGCACAGCGCAATTTCCTGATGCACTAAACCTATACCGAGCTGCTGTGCCTCGCGCGGCGAGCGCAGGGTGATAGGCTTGCCATCAAGTAACACCTCACCGCTATCCGGGCGCAGAATGCCATCGATAATATTCATCAACGTCGATTTGCCTGCGCCGTTTTCGCCTGCCAGCGCATGGATTTCACCGGCGCGCAGAGTGAGATCTACGCCCTGTAACGCCCGCACCGCGCCAAAGCTTTTACTGATGCCTCGCAATTCAAGAAGTGCCGTCATGATTGTCACCTTACTCGTTGATGCCTTTGGTACCACGGCGTTTCAGATAGGCATCCCAGCGGAAATCGTCGGCATTGTCTTTTGTCACCACCGCATAGCCGTTATCGAGGATGGGGAAGGCGAAAGGATTGGTGCCGTTGCGTTTGGCATCGTTCATGGGATCGATCAGTTCCGGATGAGCGGCGAGGAATAAGGTCATAAAGCCCATATAACCCTGAATGCCCTGATTCGGATTGATGGCGCCAAACACCTGGCCGCTTTTAATCATATCCAGCACCTTGGCGTTAACATCGACGGTCATCACTTTTACTTTGCCGCCATTTTCCGCCACCGCCTGCGCGGCACCGATCGCCGAGCTGGCTTCCGGCATGAAGATGCCTTTGAGGTTAGGGTTGGCCTGCAGCATCGAGAGCACGGCGTTATACGCCTTTGAAGGATCCTGATTGGTGGCGGCGCGCGCCACCAATTTGCTATCCGGGAAGGCGGCTTTCATTTCGTTGATAAAAGCGGTGACGCGACGATCGTGATTATCCTGCCCCGGGTTTTCCAGTACGGCAAACTCTGCGCCTTTACCCATCGCTTTGCCAAGCTCATCGGCAGCGGCTTTGCCTTCACGGAAGTTGTCCGAGGTGATGTAAGCGACGCGTTTGCTGTTGGGAGAATCGGCGGCGAAGGTCACTACCGGAATGCCCATTTCAGCGGCGCGATTAATCGGTTCAATAAACGGATCGGGATTCATCGGATGAAGAAAGATACCGGCGGGTTTTTGCGCCAGGATTTGCTCAAAGCTGGAGAGCTGTTGGTTAACATCATAGGCTGGCGTGCCGCCGTAAACGGTTTTGCAGCCCAGCTGGTGCGCCGCCTGTTTGAACATTTCATAGACCGGGAACCAGTATTCCACGCCGGTTACCATCACGTTCATATAATAGGTTTCGCCGGGCTTACAGCGAAATTGCGGCGCGTCATCGGCGGCGCTTACGGTGCTGGTGAAACTGGTCGCCAGCAGTAAACTCGCGAGAAGTGCGGTGATTTTTTTCATGTTTTTTCCCCGGAACTGACGCTGAATGTGTATGGCTCAGCCGTGACAACAAAACGCGGAAAAACGAGCCGGGGTTAATCGTGAAAATTATTTCTTATGCATGAAATAATTTTCACAAGGTATAAAAGCTGGCGCGAAAAAGATCAATTTATGGTTAACGAATTGTTTCGTAGTTGTGAGTGCGTTCACTAATTGCACTCTTAGGCTGGGTGCAAGCGGCGTTGATCGTCGTTGGTGTGCTCATGCTTTCATATGAAACCTGTCATCAGCTTTATGTGTGACAAATATCCCAATTATAAGGTTGCGTGATTGTTAATTGTTCTTCATTAGTTATGAATGAAGTGTAATTTATTTCGAATGAAGATTTTAGGCAATCAAATCGGAGCACCTCATGAACACAACCTTCACGTCTTTACAGCAACCTGATGATTTCAAACAGAACGTCCGCCTGATGAAAAAAGCGCTGAGAGAGCAGATTGGCGATGTGGAAGGGCTGTTTGAACAAGTCAGAAGCAAAATCGTTAACGAAATTGCCGCCGCCCGCGCCGAAGAAGCCCAAAACGGATCGGCATGGCCACAAGTCACTCAGCAGGACATCGCTGCCGGACGCATCAGCGAGGCAGTGAAGGATCATATTCGTCGGCGCGGCTGCGTGGTGGTGAAACAAACTTTCGCGCGCGATCAGGCATTGGCGTGGGATGAATCAATGCTCAAGTACCTCGACGACAATGATTTCGATAATGTCTATACAGGGCCAGGCGATAACTTCTTCGGAAATCTTGAGGCCTCACGCCCGGAAATCTATCCGATTTACTGGAGCGATGCGCAAATGTCTGCGCGCCAAAGTGAAGCCATGGCGCAGACGCAGTCCTTCCTCAATCGCCTATGGAAGTTTGAGTCGCGCGGTATGCGCTGGTTTGAGCCGGACGTCAGCATTATCTATCCCGACCGCATTCGCCGCCGTTTACCGGGCACCACCTCAAAAGGGCTCGGCGCGCATACCGATTCCGGCGCGCTGGAGCGGTGGTTGCTGCCGGCTTATCAGCAGGTGTTCAGCAAAATCTTCACCAACCAGTTTGATCAATACGATCCGTGGGATGCGGCGCACCGCACGGAAGTGAATGAATATCAATCTGGCACCACCACCAAGTGCTCGGCATTCCGTACCTTCCAGGGCTGGACGGCACTATCGGATATGCAACTTGGGCAAGGTTTGCTGCATGTGGTGCCGGTGCCGGAAGCGATGGCCTATTTGCTGTTGCGTCCGCTGCTGAATGATGTACCAGAAGATGAGCTGTGCGGCGTCGCGCCGGGCAAGGTGCTGCCGGTATCTGCGCAGTGGCATCCCGAGCTGATTGAGGGTTTATGTTCGATTCCGGCGCTGCAGGCGGGCGATTCGGTGTGGTGGCACTGTGATGTGATCCATTCGGTTGCTCCGGTTGAAAATCAGCAAGGTTGGGGCAATGTGATGTACATTCCTGCCGCGCCGCTGTGTGAGAAAAATGCGGCTTATGCCAGCAACGTCGCGCAGGCGCTGGCCAGCGGTGCGTCGCCGGGCGATTTCCCGCCAGAAGATTACGAAACACACTGGCGCAACCGTTTCACGCTTGAGGCGCTGAATGCCAGCGGTCGCCGCAGTCTGGGATTGGACTAAATTTCTGGTAAGCTTGGCAAAAATCTTTCGGCAGCGGGTGTTATGAACGCACGTCATCAGCAAATTATTCAATTGGTTAGCGAGCGCGGTAGCGTCAGCGTAACTGAACTGGCGCAAACCACCGGCGTTTCGGAAGTGACCGTGCGTCAGGATCTCAATCTATTGGAGAAAGGCGGCTTTTTGCGCCGCGTGCACGGCTCTGCCGTGGCGCCAGAGAGCGATGACATTGGTGCGCGCATGCAAACCCGCTTTGCCGTGAAAAAACGGCTGGCGGAATATGCGGCGTCGTTGGTGAACAGCGGGGAAACGGTGTTTATCGAAGGGGGTAGCACCAATGCGTTGCTGGCACGCGAACTGAGCGATCGCAGCGATATCACGATCATTACCGTGAGTCATTACATCGCCGGATTGCTGCGCGAAAAGGGCGGCGATGTGATTATCCTCGGCGGTCTTTTTCAAAAAAGCAGCGAATCGGTGGTGGGGCCGCTGACGCGCTTATGCATTCAGCATCTTAATTTTCATAAAGCCTTTATCGGCATTGATGGCTGGGATGCGGTGACCGGTTTTACCAGTCGCGACATGCTGCGCTGTGACGTGGTGAATGCCATTATGGAAAAACCCACCCACACCATCGCGCTGACCGATTCATCGAAGTTTGGCCAGATTCATTCGTTTGCGCTGGCCCCCACACAGCCGTTTCAAACGCTTATCACCGATGACGGACTGGATGCCGCCTATCAAAAGACGCTGCGTGCGCAGGGTGTTGATCTGAATTTAGTCTCGTAGTAGAAGCAGGTACGCATGAATGCGTACCCTACGAAACCTCGCAAAATAAACGTAAGGGCGCCATTGATGGCGTAATGGTTGTCAGTTAACCCTGATGACCGCGAGCACACATTGTAGCGGCGCAATTCATTGCGCGATAAATCGCGCCGCTACGGAAGGTGCGGTGATTTGATACGGCGCTTAACTGATCGGCACTACGCCATCCATGCCGCCCCATCCCGTTAACCTACCAGCGCCTGCGCCGTTACTTCATCGGTAATCAAACCTGTTACCAGCCCGCTGGCCAGCACCGCGCGGATCGCTTCAACTTTGCTGACGCCGCCTGCCAGCGCCACAATCTCTGCGCGATGCGCCAGATCCAGTTCCACCGACAAGGTGCGCGACGTCAGATTGGTGTTAATCATCTGCCCGTTAGCGTCAAAGAAATGCCCGAGTAATTCACCGACCGCGCCCGATGAGGAGATGTCGTTGATCTCTGCTTCATCAATCATACCGGCCTCAACCAGCTGCGCCGCCGGTTCCACCGTGCCAATCCCCACCAGTTTAATTTCGCTCTGCGCCGCCATGGCAAACACCTCACTCACGCCACGCTGCGCCAGCAGGACGTCACGATCTTCCTGGGTATTAGCAAAAAACGGTACCGGCATCATGTAGGCTTGTGCACCGGTTTTCTCCGCGATGCGATGCATAACATCGTGCGGATTCAGCGCGTAGTTACGCGTCAAACAGCCAAGCAGCGAGACAAAACGCATGTGCGGCGCATCGATGCGTGGCAGCTGGTGGATGGCAGCGGAAAGGGTGCGACCATGCCCAAGACCTAGCGTGGTGGAGGGCGATGAAGCCAGGAGATTGCGCAGATAGTCCGCGCCCGCCATACCCAATGCGCGCACCGGTAATCCCTCTTCACCGAGATCGGGCGCGACCTGGCAAAAGTTCAAGCCGAACTTTGCGCGCAGTCGATCTTCTAACGCCACGCAGGCCACGATATCGCCATCAATGGATACCTTTACCGCGCCTTCCGCCACCACGCGCGCAATCATGCGGTGCGTTTTAACCGACGGCAGCCCAAGCCGTTTCGCGACTTCGGCCTGCGTCAAACCGCCAACGTAGTGCAGCCAGGCGGCGCGCAGCGCCAGAGATTCGTCGCGTTCAGTAGAGGTTGGAGCCGGTTTCATGGTTTACGTCCTGTTAGTTAGACAAATGCAGATCCTGCACGCCGGTATCGATATGCCCGGCCCAGAAGGCGACGCTCTCGGCAATCTCATTGACCACGTTGCTATCTGTCGGCTCGCGTTCTTTAAAGCTCAGCTCCAGACAGATCTCATTATCCTGCGCTCCACCACGCGCCAGCGCGTCCAGCAGCGGCTGGGGCTGAATGCGGCCGCCGGCATTGTACTGCAATGTAAACGGTCTGTGGCCGCCTTTATCCAGCATGCTCTGCTTGATGTGGATAATCGGCGAGTAGCGCGGCACCGCTTCCGCCCACGCGTAAGGATCGAAGTCGCGCGGATCGGCAGAGGTAACATCACCGTGATCGATATCCGCCATCATCCACATCGGTACGGCCATTGCTGCCTGGCTCAGCCGCTGCTGCAGGGCTAAACAGGCCGGGATGGTTTCACCGAATTCGCGGCCCACGCTCATCGGTTCCCAGAACAGGTATGTTAACCCGGCGGATTTTGCGTGTTCGGCCACCTCAGCCCAGCAATCAATGGCTATGTCGATTAACGCGGCGCGGCGCGTCGTATCGTTGAAATCTTGCTGGGTAAAAATGGCAAACTGCGAACCCACTGCAGCACCGCCCAGTTCCGCGGTAATGTCGGCAAAGGTTTTGAACCAGTCTACGTAGTAACGGCGTACCGCAACGTCAGGATGGCCAAAATGGTTGAGGCGGCCATAAGGTCCGGTCATACCCGACGTGATGCGCACGCCCGTTGCGCCCAGCGCCTGCTGCATGCGCCGCGTCATGCGGTTGATGGTGGCAGCGGGCCAGCTGGGATTGATAAATTCGTGGGTCAGCTGCACGTCACGAATGCGGATCTGCTGCGCCACGGTGTGAATCAAATCCTGGGGATCGGCAAAGCGATTCACCAGCGGGTTGGTATTGAGTGACAGCGTTAACGGCATGGTTCACCTCTTATCCGGCGTGCGCACGCAGCGGTGCGGGGGCAGCATAGGTGGCGTTGAACCACTGCGTGAAAGCCTGCTGCTGCGCCTCATCGAGATGCAGCTTATGCTTGGTGCGGCGCCAGAGCACATCCTCTGCCTGCTGCGCCCATTCGTATTCCACCAGATAGCGCACCTCAGCTTCATACAGCTGCCCACCGAAATGACGTCCCAGATCGCCCAACGCATTGGCGTGATCGATAAGCTTGTCCATACGTGTGCCGTACAGACGCGCGTAGTGTTTCCGCAGCGGCTGAGGCAGCCACGGCCAGCGTGATTTAACCTGCTCTAAAAACGTCTCGAAATCGGCGTGCGGCATATCGCCGCCCGGTAAGGTGGCGGCGCGCGTCCAGTCGGCACCCATGTTCGGGAAGTAGGGCGCCAGTTTTTGCATGGCGTGCTCAGCGAGCTTACGGAAGGTGGTGATCTTACCGCCAAATACGTGCAGCAGCGGGGCGTTTTGCCGATCGTCGAGGTCGAAAACATAGTCTCGCGTGACGGCAGAGGGATTGCCCTTGCCGTCATCAAACAGCGGACGCACGCCGGAAAAGCGCGTTATCACGTCGCTGGCGCGCAGTTTCACCTTAAAATAGCGATTAACCACATCGATCAAGTATTGCTGCTCGCTATCATCGGCCGTGACCGCTTCCGCTTTGCCTTCCCACGCAATATCGGTGGTGCCGATCAGCGCGTTATCGCCTTCATACGGGTTAATAAAGATCACGCGCTTATCCGTGTTTTGCACCAGATAAGCCTGCTGACCTTCCCAGAATTTCGGCACAATAATGTGCGAGCCTTTTACCAGGCGCACGTTGCGATTGCTTTTGGTGTGCGTCACCTGATTGACGATATCCAGCACCCACGGGCCTGCCGCATTTACCAGCACTTTGGCAAACACAGTGCGTGACGCACCGCTGGCATCCTGCAAGGTGATTTCCCATTTGCCGCTATGGCGCGTGGCTGCCACGCAGCGGGTGCGCGGCAGAATGGTGGCTCCCCGTTCGGCGGCATCCAGCGCATTCAGCGTCACCAGTCGCGCGTCATCGACCCAGCAATCGGAGTATTCGAATCCTTTGTGATAGCTATCCAGCAGCGCCGCGCCCTCAGGATCGCGGCTTAAATCCAGTGAACGGGTGCCCGGTAATTTTTTGCGCCCCCCAAGGTGGTCATAGAGAAACAGCCCCAATCGCACCAGCCACGCCGGGCGATCGCTCGGGCTGTGGGGCAGAACAAAACGCATCGGCCAGATAATGTGCGGTGCCGCGTTAAGCAACACTTCACGCTCGATAAGCGCTTCACGCACCAGACGAAACTCATAATATTCCAGATAGCGCAAACCGCCGTGCACCAGCTTGCCGGAGCGCGATGACGTGCCCTGGGCGAGGTCATCTTTTTCACACATCATCACCGATAACCCGCGTCCGGCGGCGTCGCGCGCAATGCCTGCGCCGTTAATGCCGCCGCCAATCACAAACAGATCCAGCATGTGTTCACTCATGATTTACTCCTTAAAACTGTTTAAGCGCATGCCAGGCGGCAGGAAGATCGTTACGCATCTGTTGATAGGTGGCGAAAAGCGGGGGATAGCGCTGCATCAGATCGGTAGATGGCGCTTCGGGTGCATCCAGCAGCGGCATCACCCAGGTTTTAACGCAGCTCTCCATTGATGGATAAGCACCAATCGCGACCGCCGCCATCATCGCGGCACCGGCTGCACCGGCTTCATCGCGCTGGCTGATACGCACTGGCGCACCAAGGCAGGCGGAGAGAATCTGGCGTAACGGCTGCGAGCGCACGGCCCCGCCGGTTAAACGAATTTCGCCCGGCAGGCTGCCCATCGCCAGATAGCAATCGCGCGCCGCCATGCCGATGCCTTCGATCACCGCACGCACCAAATCGCCAAAATTGTGGGTGTAGCTCAGGCCGGTAAAGCTGGCGCGCGCCTCGGCATTGACAAACGGCCCGCGTTCACCGGCGATGGAGATATAAGGGTGATAGAGCAGGGTGCCGGGCTTCGCGTCGTTGAGCCAGCGATCGATATGGCCGACCAAACGGGCATGATCGATTTCACAACCAAAGCTGCTGAGCAGGTCACTGGCGAGGTTTAACAGCCAGTCGAGATTGAGCGTGGATGCCATATTGGTTTGCACCTGCGTGACATAGCCCGGCCACGGCAGCGGAATAACGTAACCGGTTTGCGCCGGATTCAGCCACACCTCATCAATGGTCACGCTGCGCAGGTGCACGCCGGTTGAGCCAACAATCGAGCAGGCGGTATTGGCTTCTCCGGTATGCACGCCAGCACCCAGCGCGGTCATCGCCATATCGACATAGCCGAGGCAGATAGGCGTGCCAGCCCGCAGACCGGTAGCCTGCGCGGCGTCGGCGGTGAGAGGATGAGTCGTTTGCGTACCCTCAATGATCTCGGGCAGCAGATGGCGACGATGCTCAAGGCCCAGTGCGGCAATTACCCGATCGTCGTAGCGCTGATGGCGGAAGTTGCCGAAGGTAAAACTCGCTTCTGAGGGGTCGGTGGCGCGTATGCCGGTGAGGTTCAGGTAGAGCCAATCTTTGCAGTGCAGCGCGACTTCGCTTTGTGCCAGCAGTTCGGGATAGAACTGGTCCATGTGCGCGAGCTGCGCGCCCTGCTGGCAGGTGTTGAGTCCGGTGCCCGTGGCGTTGAAGCGCTGAGCCGCTAAGGGATGCTGATTGAGTTTTTCTACTGTGGGAGCCGCACGGGCATCCAGCCAGATCCACGCATCGCCGACCGGCTGATTATTCGCCCCCACCAGCCAGCTACCGTCTCCCTGGGCAGTGACGGCCACTGCCACTACGCGCGCGGCCAGATTGTCGACGCGCTCGCCTAATTTACGTATCGCCGTCACCGCATCTTGCCAGGTTTGCGTCATCGATTGCTGCGCCGCGCCGCCTTCACTGCGGTAATAACTATTACGCACTGATGCGCATGCCAGCTGCGTGCCTTCCAGATCAAATGCCACCGCTTTAACCACCGAGGTGCCGGAATCCAGACCCAGAATGATATCGCCACTATCCACGTACACCTCCGAGAGAAGAAGAGTGATCACCCGACGCATTACAGTCGCCCGCTGTGTTAACAGCCTGTGATGATTTTGCTAAATAATGTCTTACACCACTTCTCACTGAGATAACATATCTTCTGTATTATTTTTCTTTAAAACAAATAAATTTCAGTAGGGATAGCGAAGTCGATCACGAAAATGATGCTAAAACCGCGGGAGAAGCGATGAGCAACCTTGGGGTAAATGCTTGTATTGCGCTGTTAATGCGGTTTGTGACGCATTCGACATCAATTAAGCGATCCAGATCGCTCTCCTGAAAAAATTGCGGCGTACCTGTTGACAATTTAGTCACATCAGCTCAATTCTCATCACACAAGTTATCACATTTATAACATTATCGGCGCGATTATCGCAGCTGATAACCGTGAGAGGTCACGTTATGTCCGATGTCTCAATACTTGCGAAACAGATCTCCCGTAAGCGTACCAGGCGCTATGCGGCGATTGCGCTGGTGGTCGTCGCCGTCATCGCCGCGATGGCGCTGGATACTAAAGTGGTCAAAATCGGCTCCGCGGATGATGCGCAGGAACAAGGGTTCGCAGCGGATAGCTACGGCCAGAAAACCTTCCCGACCATCCAGCACGACGTCGAATCTCGTGCGGTTGAGGCCAAAACGCTGGCGGACGCGCTGCAGGTAAATCAGCAGGACGCGGTGCAGAAATATGGCGTGGGCACGCCGCTGCCGGTGTTCGCGGTGAAACTGGAAGGCGTGGTGCAAGCGGGTCAGATGGGCATCTTCCCGCTGCAGGTTGCCGGATTGCCGGAAGGAACGCAGGTGCGACTGCAAACCGGCCCGGCGATAACCGGCACCGATCTGCGTGACGCCAACGGCAAAATTCAGTTCGGCGATTTTACCAACCAGATTGAGTACCAAAACGCCGGTTCGGCGATCAATCGCGCGATGAAAACGGCGGTCCTCGACAAGCTGGATCGCGATGCGCTACCGGGCAAAACCGTGCAGGTGGTCGGCGTATTCCGCCTGCTGAACGCGAAGAACTGGATGGTGACGCCGGTTAGCATGGAGGTGAAATGAAACCGTTCAACGTTAATCCTGCCTTGCTGAAAGGTGAAGTGATCCTACAGGCGCGCAATATCAGCAAAGTCTACGGATCAACGCACGCGCTGAAGGGCGTCAATTTCGAAATTCGTCGTGGCGAAGTGACCACGCTATTTGGTGAAAACGGCGCGGGTAAATCGACGCTGATGAAAATTTTGTCGGGCGTAGTGACGCCAACTACCGGGGAAATTCTGTTAAACGGCGAGGAGAAAGTATTTCGATCCGCTACGGAAGCGCGAGACTGCGGCATCTCAATTATCCATCAGGAACTGAATCTCGCGCCGAATATGAACGTGCGCGACAACATCTTTATGGGGCGCGAAATCATGAAGCCGGGCGGCGTGGATTACGCCGAAGAGGCGCGCGTCACGGCGCACCTGATGGCCGCGCTGGAAGAGGAGATTGATCCCCTGACGCCGGTAGAGAACCTGCGTCTCGGCCAGCAGCAGATCGTCGAAATCGCCCGTGCGCTGTCGGTAAATTCACAGATTCTAATCATGGATGAGCCCACCTCAGCGCTCAGCGCGGCAGAAGTCGCCGTGTTATTTCAGGTGATACGCGATTTAACCAGTCAGGGCGTGGCGATTGTTTATATCTCCCATCATCTGGAAGAGGCGCTGGAGATTACCGATCGCGCGGTGGTATTGCGTGACGGCGTAATGACGGCCTACGCCAAACGCGATGAGATCGATCTCGAATGGATCGTGCGCAATATGGTGGGCGATCACTTTGATCTGGGATCGCCGCCCACAGGCTATGAGTTCGGTCTGCCAGCATTAACCGTTAACGATCTCACGCTGAAAAGCAAAACCGGCATTCGGCTGGTGGATAACCTGTCGCTGGCGGTGAAAGCCGGGGAGATCGTCTGTATTTACGGCCTGATGGGCGCCGGACGCACCGAGCTGCTGGAGTGTATCGCCGGGCGACTGCACCAAAACAGCGGCCACATTCTGCTGCAGGACACCGATGTCTCTGCGCTGACCATTTCACAACGCATTCAAATTGGGCTGGCGCTGGTGCCGGAAGACCGGCAGCGCGATGGCCTGGTGCAAACCATGTCGGTGGGCGAAAACCTGTCACTCGCCAGTATCAGTGAGTTTGTACGCGGCCTGATGCTCTCCAGAAGCCGTGAAAAACAGCTGGTTAACGACAGTATTCGTAACGTGACGGTGAAAACATCCGGTGGCGAAGCGGCTATTGGCTCGCTCTCTGGCGGCAATCAACAAAAAGTGGTGATTGGCAAAATGCTCGCCACGCGTCCCAAAGTGATTTTGCTGGATGAACCGAGTCGCGGCATCGATATCGGCGCCAAAGCCGAGGTGTTTCGCCTGCTGGCCGAGAGTGCCAAAAAGGGGCTGGCGGTGGTGTATACCACGTCGGAAGTGGGTGAGTGTTTGAGTATTGCGCATCGGATCGTGGTGATGAGCAAAGGGCGCATTTCCGCCATCTTCGACGCAAACGTGAGTAAAGAACGCATTATGGCCGCTTCAGGCGAGTCTCTGGTGGCATGACATGAAAAACGGAGCAAAACAGATGACTGACAGAACACAAACGCTGGCCACGCCGCCGATCGCCACCAAAAAAAACAGCGATAAACAGCTCCATCTGGCGCGTTTGCTGCTGGAAGGGCGCGCATTCATCGCGCTATTGGTGATTATCGCCACCTTCTCTTTCCTGTCGCCTAACTACTTTACCGGCGCCAATTTTCTCACCATGGCGTCGCATGTGGCGATCTTCGGATTACCGGCGATCGGCATGCTGCTGGTGATCCTCAACGGCGGCATTGATTTGTCGGTGGGCTCAACGCTCGGTCTGGCGGGCGTGATGGCCGGCTTTATGATGCAGGGGATCAATCTAGAAGCGTTCGGCGTGGTGCTGTATCTGCCGGTTTGGGCGGTAGCGATTTTGACGCTGGTGGTCGGCGCGCTGGTGGGCTTAGTCAACGGTATCCTCATCGCCTGGTTCCGCGTACCGGCGTTCGTTGCCACCCTCGGCACGATGTATGTGGCGCGCGGTATTGCGCTGCTGATCACTAACGGTCTGACCTACAACAAGCTCTCGGGTAGCGAAGCGCTGGGCAACAGCGGGTTCGACTGGCTCGGCTTTAATCGACTCTTCAACATACCGGTTGGCGTGCTGGTGCTTGGCGTTGTGGCGCTGGCCTGTGGTTTTCTGCTTAGCCGCTCGGCCTTTGGTCGCTGGCTTTATGCTTCGGGCGGTAACGAACGCGCGGCCGATCTCTCTGGCGTGCCGGTGAAACGCATCAAAATCAGCGTTTATGTGTTATCGGGTATCTGCGCCGCGCTGGCGGGGCTGGTGCTCTCTTCACAGCTCACCTCGGCAGGCCCAACGGCGGGCACCACTTACGAGCTGACGGCAATTGCTGCGGTGGTGATTGGTGGCGCGGCCCTGACCGGCGGACGCGGTAACGTGCGCGGTACGCTGCTCGGCGCGTTCGTGATTGGATTTCTCTCTGATGGCCTGGTGATTATCGGCGTCTCTGCTTACTGGCAGACGGTGTTCACTGGTGCCGTGATCGTGCTGGCGGTATTGCTTAACACCCTGCAATACGGGCGGCGCGCACGCTAACCCGCGCGTGCTGTATGAGCAGCGCGCGGATATCCGTAAAACCTGTACCCCTATAATAACGGAGCACCTACTATGTTCACCAAACGTCTCTTCATCGCGGCCGCGGCCATGGCCATCACCACCTTTGCTGCGCCAACCTGGGCGGATAACGGGCTAATGACCATCATCGTTAACGATCCTTCTAACCCTTACTGGCTGACGGAAGGCCAGGTCGCGCAAAAAGCCGCCGAGAAGCTGGGCTATAGCGCTAAAGTCAGCGCCCACAAAGGCGACACGAATACCGAAAGCCAGCTGATTGATACGGCGATTACCAATAAATCCAAAGCAATCATTCTTGACCCAGCCAATGCCGACGGCTCGGTTGGGTCGGTGAAAAAGGCCATTGCCGCCAATATTCCGGTGTTTATCATCAATGCTGAGCTCAACCAGAGCGGGCTCGCCAAAGCGCAGCTGGTTTCAAACAACGCGCAGGGCGCGGCTGTCGGCGCAATGGAGTGGGTGAAGCAGGTGGGTGATACTGCCAACTATGTTGAGCTGGTTGGCCCGCCGTCCGATAACAACGCCGCAACGCGCGCGAACGGCTTTGATACCGTGCTGACGCAATATCCCACGCTGAAGAAAGTGGGCCAGGAAGTGGCAAACTGGGATCGCACCCAGGGCTTCAATAAGATGCAGTCGCTGCTGCAGGCCAATCCCAACATCAAAGGCGTGATCAGCGGCAACGATGAAATGGCGCTGGGCGCGATTGCGGCGCTGAAAGAAGCGGGCAAGCTGAACCAGATTAAAGTGGGCGGTTTTGATGGTTCACCGGATGCGGTTGACGCGGTAAAAGCCGGTACCCTGGCGTATACCGTGATGCAGCCGGTAGCGCAGTTCGCGCAAAAAGCGGTAGAGCAGGCGGACAGCTTCCTGAAAACCGGTAAAACGGGCGCAGCCTCTGAGAAACAGCTGTTTGACTGCATTCTGATCACCAAAGGGAACGCCGGCAATTTCGCCTCGCCGTTTGTGTTGAAGCAGTAAGTAAAATCGGGTCGCCATAATGGCGACCCTACAACGGACCTGTGCGGATTTTGGCGCACCAGGACAATTTGCCAAAACCGTGTTTAAACGCTGTAATGAGTGCCGAACCCGCTTTTGCTTCTTTTCCCGGATGAAATATGGCGCACAACCCGCAGGACTCTTCCCTTGGCGTATTCATGGCCGAAACCTTACCCAGCGATAGCCGCCAGGCACGCCAGCTGGCACGTCGGCAGCTGATTGCCGAAGCCGTGATGGCAGAAGGGGCAATCCGCATTGAAGATATCACCGATCGCTTCGGGATCAGTTTGATGACCGCACACCGTGATATTGATGAGATGGTAGAGCGGGGGTTGCTGCATAAATCGCGCGGTGTGGTCTCAGCTACGCCAACCAGCCTGGTTGAATCCAGCGATATCTACCGCGCCACGCGCCAGCTGGAAGAGAAGCAGGCGATTGCTGACGTCGCCGCCACCTATCTGGAGCCGGGACAAGCCATTTTCCTCGATGACTCCACCACGGTGTTGCAGATGGCGCGGCTATTATCAGCGCGTGCGCCGCTGACGGTGATCACCAATTCACTCACGTTAATGAACGAGCTGCGCAACGGCCGGGATATCACCTTGATGGGGTTAGGCGGCCAGTTTTATCACTGGTGCAATGCCTTTATGGGACGCATGACGCGCGAAGAGATTGCCAGTCTGCGCGCCGACGTGTTTTTCGTCAGCATGTCGGCGATTATCGACGATGCGGTCTTTCATCAATCGGCCGAAACGGTAGAGACCAAACGCGCGATGTTTGATGCGGCACAGAAACGCATCCTGATGATGGACAACACCAAATTTGAGCGGCGTGCGCTGCACCGTTTTGCCCATCTGCGTGAATTCGATGTGGTGATAGTCAATCAGGGAACACCGATCCCTATTTTACGTCGCATGCAGGATTTGGGCGTGAATGTGGTCGTTGCTCCGATGAAAATATCCAGCAGCGTGTCATCATAAGACGCGCGTTATTGCGCCCAACGCTTTACGTTTATTTAAATATATTGAGACTTCATTGCTTTTTTTAGTTTCTTTAACCCAGGCGCTAATTATTCAGGGATTTCCTGGCAATTAAATGTCCAAATTGCTCTACGTTTACTATTCGGCCAAATTTCAGAATAATGGGGTATCTGATGCTGATTAAACTTAAACGTACGCGTACGCATGATGAGGACAGAAATCTGGCAATGTGGTTAGCCACGGCAGCCGGCGTGCTCAATGCTATTGCCCTGGGCGCATTTGGTTTTTTTCCCTCGCATATGTCAGGTAATACCTCACAATTATCCAGTGAAGTGTCGAACGTTAATTTTCGCGATATCACCTTTCTGGCCACCATTCTCGTTGCATTTGTTTGCGGCGCGGTTACCGCCAGAATGGTGGTGATTGGCGGATTAGCGAATGGCAATCGCATTATCTTTTGCCAAATTCTGTGGGTTGAAGGATTGGCGTTGATAGCGTTATCGCTGTTTGAGTTGTTCTTCTTTTCATCCGCTAATAACCGGGAAGTTATTGTCATTCTGGGCTTTCTGATGGGCGTGCATAATTCCACCTCAACACAGTTATCGAATGGTCGGGTACGTTCCACCCATATCACCGGTACGCTGACGGATGCCGGGATCTCACTGGCGTCGGTGCTGGCGGCACTGTTTCGTCGCGATCCGTCGAAAAATGTTTCGGGGCAAAAGCGGCAGTTGTGGACGCATCTGACCACGATTTTCTCTTTCCTGATCGGCGGGATTGTCGGTTTAATGATGTTTAAACACCTGGGTTTTAAAGCCATGGCAATGGTAGGCGCCATTTTAGTGCTGGTGGCCACGCTGGCGATGGTCAGAACATTAATACGCGCGAAGCGTACGGCGGCATAAACGGAGGTAACGGCTGGCAAAGCGACCACGTTTTAACCGCTTTGCTAGTACCATCCTCAAATAGGAATTTTTACCTTTCACAAAAGCGTAAAACCCCTTAAATTCACGCCGACGAGCAGTGCCAGTCGCAACAGATTGGGTATTTTAACAACAATCAAATAAACACTATTGCATGCCATAAAATAATGGCAGTGAGGCTTTGTATGCTTTTAAAACGCAGCTGTAAGATTGCTATTGTTATGTTGGTTATGTTTTCTGTTACCGCTTGCGGCATGTCGCATCGCGGGAGAAATACCGCCATTGGTGCCGGTGTGGGTGCCGTAGGTGGTGCGGTATTAACCGGCGGTAGTACGTTCGGCACGCTGGGTGGTGCAGCAATTGGCGGCTTGATCGGACACGAAGTGAGCCGTTAATTGTTTGCAATTTGATTCGCTGCCTCGTTCAGCGGCAGCGAATCAGACCAGCAGCAATTAACTCTTTTCTGACATTCCGTTTATTTCATCTTCTCCTGAACTAACCATTGTTTCACACTGGTTACCTCAATACCTTCACGGTAATTATAGGTATTTACCATTGGCCATGAAACGCCATCTTCCCGCGCAAACGCCAAACGATAAGCAGCGTACCGATCGTGGGGTGCGTTAATGTTCGCGGCCTTTAGCGTGGTAATACGTTCCACCTGACAGGTAAAATCTGTGGCGAAATGCTGGCCAAGTAATGCCGTGAGCTGCGTATAGGTGAGGGTGTCGCCGGCAATATAAATAACCTCATTACTTATCGCCGGCGTATGGAAAAACAGGCTCGCCGTTAATCGGCCAATATCTTCTGGCGTGGTCAGGGTTAATGCAAATTCAGCATCGCCCAGTGCATGCACCGTGCGTGATGCAAGATTAACCACGCCAAAATCGGCTTCAAACAAAAAGCTGGTAAACATACCCGTCGAAACAATGACCCATTGCGTTTGCTGCTGGGCACGTAATAGCGATCTCACCGCGAGCTGTTCATCCCATACTGGTTGCCCGCTATTTTCGCCAATACGATCGTAATCGACACCAAACTGCCAGGGGAAATAACGTGCCACCTTGGCCAACAGCACTGCCTCGGTTATTTTTATCTGTGTACCCATACCGCCCACGAAGCCGCAGCAGTTAATAATGGCATCATAGGGCGTAAACAGCTGGGCCAACTCCCCGATGGATACTGCATTAAAATCAGCCGTTAGGATGCCAATATCCCACTGAGCGAGTTGTTCTGCGCGTTGTTGGGCGTTTTGTGAGGCACTTTGTGGCCGTAATAATACGGTTAACCGGATTTCAGGATGGGATTCCCGCTGCGCATAAAACCCCTTAATTACCGCCATTCCCAATTCTCCGGCACCGATGATCAATATATTGCGCCAATGATTATTCACGTAATTGTTCATACTTTTCTCCTTAGGTTGCTGCTAAGGTTGCCCAGAAGAACGTGGCGCTGCAATCAGGCACATTAATGATACCGGGGAAGAGCATGAAATTAAGCGATGAGCAAATAACGGTGTTTGCCACCATTTGCGCGGCCCTTAACGATGAGGACGATATGCTTAAACGCGAAATTCTCACGCACGCAGGAAATCGCTGGTCGCTAAATGTGATTTATACGCTGGGCGTAAACGGCACCTTGCGACATGCCGAACTGGCCAAGGCGATGCCCGGCGTTACGCAAAGAATGTTAACGCGCACGCTGCGATCGCTTGAACGAGAGGGATTAATTAGCCGCTACGATCATCAGCGTAAACAGCCTCATCCGCGGGTTGATTACAGCCTGACGGAATTAGGTAAGGGGATGTTGACCAACATGTTACCACTGTGGCATTGGGTCATCGATAATGCGGCATTAATACGTGATTCCCGCACCCGTTTCGATACTAAGGAGGGTCACTCTGGCATCTAAGAAATAGCGTAATTTTCATAAGTTAATCAACATGGATAGGAGTCAATATATGGAGTTTCATCATAAAAGTTGGGAAGAAAAAGCATTCGACTTAGCCAATCAAGGTATCTCCCTTGAAAGTGATGACCAAAACGTCGCGGCGACATTCTCATGGGCTGCTGCTGCGGAATTAGCAAAGACACATCTGCGGGATAAAGAAATTTATTACTGGATCTTAAGCGGGTATGGTTCTTCATTAGTTAAGTGTCAACGCTATCAGGAGGCCATTGAAGCCGCTAATGAAGCGCTTGAATGGGAAGCAACGAAAGGCCAGGTACTTGCAAGAATGACCCTCGCGCGAGCGCTCTATGGAATGGGGGCAATTGACGGCGCGATAGCTTATTTCCAGCAAATATATGCGATGAAAGGCGAAGCTGTTTTTGATGCGTTTCCGGAATTCGATAAAAAAATGCTGGCAGATTTGATGGGTCTATAAAAGCGTATTCCAGGCTGCAGAGTGAAAAGAGCCTAAGTTAGGGCTCTTTTCCTACGCGATCGGAAACGTCCTACACGCCTGTGGGAACGGTATGATTTAACCCTGAGACACGCATCCTTACTCTTGCGGCATATAAATCGCGTATGTTGCTGAGTGAGAGTCTGATGAATATTGTTTACCGCATTATCTGGAATAAAGTTACCGGGCAGTTTGTTGTCGCCTCCGAATTCGCGAGGGGAAAATGTAAATCAAGCCGTTCCCGCAATAGTGCCTTAATTAACGGCGTTTCGGCGGCCTTATTATTTGCAAGCGGTATGAGCACGGCACATGCCGGTTTGGTGGCGAGTGGCGTAAGCCAGAGCTATTCCGACCAGGATATCGTGACCAGCGCCAGTAATGACTATGGCATTCAGGCTGTTTTAGCCGGCGGTGAGATGAATTTTACCGGCGGCACGATCAACACCAGTGGCATTTCGGGCTACGGTGTGGTTGCTTCGGATCAAGGCATGGTTAATATCAGCGGCACCCAAGTGACCACCACCCGTGCTGACGTTCAGGCCCTGTATGCCACACGCAACGGCACAATAAATGCTGATGGTTTAACCGTGAATAGCAACGGCTATGGTGCGTATGTGACAACCAACAGCGCGATGGATTTCCTTAACGGCAGCATAACCAGCAGCGGCGATGGCGTGTATGTGGTCGGCACCAGCACGGTGAATTTTCTCAATAGCAGTGTCACCAGCAACAACCGTGGGCTGGTAGCGGGTGGACTGTCAACACTGACCGCCAGCGATGCCACGATTAATTCGGTAAATCAGGGCCTGTATGCGAACGGCGCAACCATTAACGGCGAACGTTTAATCGTCAATACCAGCGCTCGTAACGGTTACGGCGTGTTTGCCAATGGCACATCGGGCATTATCAGCCTGAAGAACAGTCGGGTGAATACTTTAGGCGATTATGCCAACGGCTTGTATACGGTCAATGGCACTTTTACTGCAGTACAGAACGATGTAGCGACCTCAGGTATCAATGCTCACGCGGTCTATGCCACTGGCTCAATGGCTAATCTGAATGTCACAGGCGGCTCGCTTAGTACCACAGGTGCAGGCGCTGCTGGCGTTCTTTCGAGCGGCGGTGCGCTTGTTAACGCAGATAATCTCTTCATTAACAGCAGCGGTGAGGCTCTTTCGGCCAGCGGCGCAACGCTGGATGCCAGCAATATTACCCTAAACACCGCAGCAGGATCGTCAGCGATCGCTGCCGCTGCAGGTGCGACAATTACCGGAACCGCCATTCAGGGGCAGGTGGGCGATGCGGGTAATCTGGTCACCTTTGATGGCGCTGTCGGTGCCGCCAACAGCGTTACGCTGACGAATTCTGCCCTCAGCGTAACGGGAAATAGCGCAATGGGTATCAACAGCATCAACGGCAACAATCAGCTTGCGCTGATCAATACACAACTGAGTGCGGCTGAGGGCAGTGCCATCACACTGCAGAATGGCTCTTCGCTCACTCTCTCGTTGGAGGGATCCACATTAGGCGGAGCAACACTGCTTGATGCATTGGCCAGCGATACCCGCGCGCAGATCACCGCCAGCAATGGCTCGGTGATGGCGGGTAATATCACCGTTGATCCTGCTGCTACCGCTGCGAGCAGCCTGGCGCTGAATGATTCACAGTGGAGCGGCAGTGCGGCGAACCTGCAGGCGCTGACGCTGGAAAACGGCAGCCTGTGGAATATGACCGACAACTCAACTCTGCATACGCTGGCGCTGAATGACAGCACGCTGAATTTCGATCACAGCAATGGACGTTCAACAACCTTGACGGTGAAGGGTGACTTTACCGGCACGGGCGGCACGCTGATCATGAACACGGTGCTGGCTGGCGATGATTCAGACACCGATAAATTGCATGTAACGGGCAACACCAGCGGCACCACGCATGTCGTGATCAATAATGCCGGCGGTAGCGGGGCGCAGACGTTGAACGGGATTGAGTTAATTACCGTAGACGGCACGTCTGCCGGTGAGTTTAGCCAGCAAGGGCGTATTGCAGCAGGTGCTTATGACTATACCTTGTCGCGGGGCGCGGACACTAAAAACTGGTATCTGACCAGCGATGTCAATGCCGTGGACCCTGTTATCGATCCGGTGGTGGATCCGGTCGTTGACCCTGGCGTTGATCCCATCGAAAAGCCAGTGGTGCAGCCGGGTGCCGGCAAGCCTGCGCAGATGATTGTGCGTCCTGAGGTGGGCAACTATAACGCCAATATCGCGGCGGCTAACACCTTATTCACTTTGCGCCTGAGCGATCGTGGCGGCGAAACACACTATGTGGACGTGCTGACCGGCGAAAAGAAAACAACCAGTCTGTGGATGCGCAACCTCGGCGGCCATCAGCAGATGCGTGACAGCAGCGGACAGATCAAGACAGAAACCAATCGCTACGTGCTGCAGTTGGGCGGCGACCTTGCAACCGTGAGTTTCACCGGCAGCGACCGCCTGCATTTTGGTGCGATGGCCGGTTACGGCAACGCTCGCAGCAATAGCGATTCATCGGTTACCGGTTATCGTTCGCAGGGCCATACCAACGGTTATAACGTGGGCGTATACGGCACCTGGTATCAGCAGCCGGAACAGCACACTGGCGCCTATGTGGACAGCTGGTTGCAATATAGCTGGTTTAACAACAGCGTAAATGGCGATCATCTCGCCGCCGAGCGCTATAAATCAAACGGCTTTACTTACTCGCTGGAGAGTGGATACAGCTGGAAAGTGGGCGAAGATCGGGCGAAAAACAGCTACTTCATTGAGCCTAACGCGCAGCTCATCTGGATGGATGTGAAAGCAGACGATCATACCGAAGCCAATGGCACTCGCGTCAGCAGCCAGGGCGATGGCAACCTGCAATCACGTGTCGGTTTGCGTGCTTCACTGAAAACGGCGGATGAACCGAATCAGGCGGTTTATCAGCCGTTCCTCGAAGCCAACTGGATTAATAACAGTAAGGACTTTGGTAGCACCCTGAATGGTGTCAGCATGACCAGCGAAGGGCAAAAAAACATCGCGGAAGTGCGCGTCGGCGTGGAGAGCAAACTTCCTTCAAGGGTTAACCTGTGGGGCAGCGTCGGTCAGCAAATGGGTAGCAATGATTACCGCGACACCAGCGCAATGATCGGGGTAAAAGTCAGCTTCTGATCACCATTGTCCACGTTTAGCGATGCCGGACCGTTTAGCCCGGCATTTTTACAGCTCATTGATGGGCATAACAAAATAGCGCTATGCTTAAAAAAATCAGTTATTGATTGCTCATTTCAATCACAGGACGGATATGCACAACTCTTCACCCTACAGCGCAGTGATCGTCGACGATCATCCGGTGGTTCGCATGGCAATTGAAATGCTGCTACTGCGGGAAAACATTGCCGTGACCGGTAAAGCTCACGATGGCGCCGAAGCGCTGCAGTTGGTGAAAAATCTGACACCGAATTTGATGATTCTGGATATTGCGATTCCGGTGCTTAACGGGCTGGAAGTTATTTCACGCGTTCACGCGATGGGGTATCCCGTAAAAATCCTCGTTTTCACCTCACAAACGGCGGCATCATTTGTTTCACGCTGCCGTCTCGGCGGTGCTTCCGGTTTCGTCGAGAAAACGGAAGAGATGGATGATTTACTGGATGCTATTCGCGCCATCCGGTCAGGCTATACGTTTTTTCCGGCGGAAAAGATGCCTGCGGACTATCCTGCGGGTTCAGCCACGGGTGAAGAGTCGGCCAAACTCGCGCAGCTCTCTGACCGGGAGATGATGGTGCTGATTTATCTTGCTAAGGGCTACAGCAACATCGAAATTGCCGAGGTGCTGACCCTCAGTAACAAAACCATTAGCACCTATAAGACGCGCTTGCTGCAAAAGCTGGGTGTCAAAACGCTGGTGGATTTAATCGGTATTGCCCATCGCAATCATCTTACCGACTAAGGAATATCCGTGAAGTCTCTGCTGTATAAAGTGGCTCTGCCCGTCATGGTATTTCTGGCGCTTTTAATTCTGCATGATGAGGCGATACCTGCTGCTGAACGCCCCATGGATCTGACTTTACTCAGCCGCTCACCGCAGCTGAAGCATCCGCCCACGCAAAGTTTGAACGCCGCACAGCAACAGTGGCTGGCCAGCAAAACGCAGCTGGTAGTAGGCATCGCGTTGCCGCAATATCCGCCATTTACCGTCATCAATAACAAATCTGAATTTGAGGGTATCACCGCTGACTATATTGGTTTGATGGCCACCCTCATCGGTAAGCCGATCAAGGTTAAAGTGTATGCCAATCAAAATGCGGCCTATGAAGCGTTAGAAAACGGTAACGTTGATTTGCTGGGCGGCATGACGCAGTTCGAAAAGCCGAATGAATATCTTACCCTTACGCAGCCTTATGCTACCGAACAGGCCATTATGGCGATGCGCAGTAACGCCAGCCGCACCCTGAGCAGCGATCTGGCCGGGGAAAATATTGCGATGGCGGCAGGCTATCTGCCGTTGGCATGGGTGCAGCAGCAGTTTCCCCATGCCAGCATCCAAACGTATCCCAGCTACCAACAGGCGATTGGCGCCGTGGCCTTCGGTGATGCGGATGTCTTTCTCGGCGACCTTTATCCGATTAGCCGCAATTTCCTCAACAATATCCGCGTCGTGGGTTTAGCCGACTTCCCGGCAAAAACGCTGACGTTTGCCACACGCCCGGATAATGTGCTGCTCAAACAGATTCTGGATATTGCACTGGCCGAGGTTAGCAATGAAGAGCGCCTCAACATTCTGCAGCGCTGGCATGTTGGCCGAAGCGCTAGCGTGCTTAATCAACAGATTTTCGAACTCACCGAGAGCGAAAGGCAGTGGATCCGGCAGCACCGCAAGGTCAGGGTTGCAGCCATTGACGGCTTTGCCCCGCTGACGTTTACCGATGATGACGGCAATTATCGTGGCATCACCATCGATGTGCTGTCGCAAATTCGCTTGCGCACCGGTCTGGATTTTGAAATCAAAAGCGCGGGCAGCGTGGATGAAATGCAAAGCCTGCTCCAGCAGGGCGATGTTGATATGATTGGCGCGTTAACACCCAGCCCGCAGCGCAAAAACGGTCTTAACTTCAGCCGCGCCTACTTTACCAGCGCCTTTGTAATGGTGGTGCGACAACAGGCGAATGCACCGCGCAATCTCAGCGATTTGGGGCGAAAAAAACTGGCGGTAATTAACGGAACGCGCATGGCTGATACCCTGCGCAGCCAATATCCCGACATTCAGATCGTCAATGCCAGTAACGCCAACGATGCATTAGCCATGCTGAGTCGTGGTCAGGTAGATGCCGCAATCAATACGCTGGCCAATACCGAATATCAAATAGCCCGTTATTACCGTAATCGCATGCGTATTAGCGCCACGCTCGGTGAATCTCCGGCGTTTATTTCATTTGGTATTCCGCCCCAGTCACATGAGCTGCAGCAGATTATCGACAAGGTCATGCTGAGCATTCCACCCGATGAGATGGATGTAATTGGCAATCTCTGGCGCCCCAACAACATGGTGGCGTCGGAAAATTTCTGGCGCGAGAACCGCGTCGCCATTCTCACCGGCAGTGCATTTGCGGCGGCACTGATCATGGTTTCATTGCTTTGGGCCATCTGGCTGCGTCGCCAGATTCGCATCAAATCGCGCATTCAGCGTGAGCTCAACGATCAGCTCGAGTTCATGCATGACATGATCAACGGCACACCGAATGCGACTTACATTCGTGATGCCAGCGGGCGGTTAACCCAGTGTAACGACAGCTTTTTACAGGACCTGGGCGCCACGCGCGAACAGGTGATCAATCAATCGCTGCTGTCGAGCAATCTTTTCGCCGATGAACAGCAGACGCAGCGTTATATCCACGATTTCTACCAGGTGTTAAGTAGCGGACAGCCGCTATTCAAGGACCGCACGTTTCAGCATCTGGGTTCAGGCCAACTGAAAACTATTTTCCACTGGATTCTGCCTTACCGTGATGCGGAAGGTCGGGTAAAGGGCGTGATTGGCGGCTGGCTTGATATCAGCGAACGGCGGCAGTTACTGGAGGCGTTAAATCTGGCGAAAGAGGAAGCCGAAGCCGCCAGTCGTGCCAAAACCCAGTTCCTCTCCACCATGAGCCACGAGATTCGTACGCCTCTCAATGCCGTACTCGGCATGCTGGAGCTGGCGCGCAAATCGGCCGATAAGAATCGTGTCGATCATCAGGCGCTGGACGTTGCCTCGGATGCGGCTAACGAACTGGTAGAGCTGCTGGGGGATATTCTTGATGTGGCACGCATCGAAGCCGGTAAGCTGACGCTTCAGCCCGAGCGCGCCAACCTGCAGCAGCTGTGCAAATCCGTGGTGCGTATTTTCCAGGGAATGGCGGAACAAAAATCCCTGAGCTTAACGCTGGAGATGCAACCCGATTGCAGCGAGGATGTTTTGATTGACCCGCTCCGCTTTAAGCAGATCCTCTCTAATCTGATCGGTAATGCCCTTAAATTTACCGCTCAGGGCGGCGTCAGTGTTGCCGTGCGCATTGAGCAGCAGGCGCGCTGGCACATCGCGCTCAGCGTGAGTGATAGCGGTAAAGGCATTTCACGAGAAGATCAGGCCAGGCTCTTCGCACCGTTTAGCCAGGTGGGATCTCACGGTGAGCAAACGCAGCGTGGCACCGGGCTGGGGCTGATTATCTGTAAAACCTTGTGCGAGAAAATGGACGGTTCTATTTCGCTGGAGAGCCAGCCGGGAATCGGTACGCGTATTGACGTGCAGCTGTTTGCTGACAGGCTGCCACAGGGAGAGCCGCAGCAGGAGCCGGTTTCTGTCGCCAGCGCGCAGCGCCATTCGAGCTTGCGCATTCTTATTGCGGATGATTTCAGGGCTAACCGTTTACTCCTCACGCGACAGCTCCAGTTTCTGGGCCATCAGGTACTTGAAGCCAGCGATGGTCGCCAGGCGCTGCACCTCTGGCGTCAGCAGCCGCTTGATGTGGTCATTACGGATTGCCGTATGCCGGAGATGGATGGCTATGCGCTGGCGCAGGCGATTCGTGCGGAAGAGGCGTTGCGCAACGGTTCTGCCTGTACCATTTTAGGGTTTACTGCGAACGCGTTGCCGGAAGAAATTATCCGTTGTCGCGAGGCGGGCATGGATGGCTGCATGTTCAAGCCGAGTACGCTAGAGGATCTCCAGCGCTGGCTGGATCCGGTGACACGTCAGCCTGTGCCCGAAGCGTTACCGGGAAACGATGACGTTTCGGATGCGATGCGTAAACTCGCGGGGGGCGATGCCACGCTGGTGAGCGAGCTGATGCAGGAGATGTTGGCGAGTTATCAGCAAGATATGCTGGCCTTGACCGCGGCGTTAGCTGACGACGATCGTGACGCATTGCTGGAGCTGGCTCATAAAGTGAAGGGCAGCGCGCGGCTGACGGGTTCCGCTGAGCTGGTTGCACGGTGCGTCGAACTGGAAATTAGCTGTCATGCACCGTCGCCACTGCGCAAAGAGATTGCGGAAGCGGGGCGGGCGTTGCTGGCGGAGATTCGGCGCGCTTTAAACACACTTTCATCAGCACCTTCTTCCAATTGATGAAAGGCCTTAGTCTTGCGACTAAGGCCTTTTGCTCATCAGTAGAGTCAGCAACGGTTTACTTATAAGTCACTTCTACGATTTTCAGATTAGCGTGATTTTTTACTGTTTCAATGCTGACCGTGCCCAGCTGATAGGGCATGGCCTGCTGGTGCTGGGACATAGCAATCGTTTGTACCTGATTGACACCGTTGCGGTAGCAGTTGATTGAAGCCTGCTGCAGCTGTGTGCTGGTGTCGCAAACGGATTCAACCACTGAGCCATTAAAGGTGATGGTGCCATCTGCTGCCATCGCTGTGGGTAGCATAATCAGACCTGACAATAAAACTAATAGGTTGCGCATTCGAAATCCCCTGGGTTGCCTAAGAGAATTATCGGGCACGCAGGGGAAAAACTTAAGCGAATACGGCAGCTAAATTAAGTAAATACTGCAATTAGTCTCAGAAAAGTCTTGGTTGCATCAGGGGTTAGGCTGACCCAACAGCGTGGTTTCCAGCTGATCGAGTGCGAATAAAATACCGTAACGCCGCGTATTTTTCGCCACCGGCAGCGGCAGCCAAATATCGGCCTGGCTGGCGAGGTCCAGCGTGCTTGGGCACAGCGCAATCACCGGGGTTTTTTGGATAGTTGCGTGATGTACGGCGCTGAGGACGTGGCTGTTTACGACATCCGGCGCGAGAATAAACAACACATCATCTGGCTGCAAACGACTCAGCGTCATGCTTAATAGATTGTCATCCTGAATCCAGGCGATGGCTAATCCGAGACGATGCAAACGCTGGTGGACCTCAGCAACCAGCGGCGTTTGTGGGCCTGATGCGCCAATCAGAAGCACACTTCTTGCCTTGCGTAACGTCTCTGCTGCTCGCGTCCAGGTTGCGCGTTCTGCCAGCGCGAATTGCTGCGTCAACGCCTGGCTGATTGCCTCTAAGGGCGCAATAGCAGGGGGATGACGTACCTGTGGCGCGCGCGCTAAACGCATGCGCAAATCGCGAATATCTTCGCAGCCCATTGAACGGGCGAAGCGGGTGATGGTTGCCGCACTGACTTCAGCACGTCCGGCAAGTTGCTCGATGGTGGCGGAAGCAGCAAACGTTGTGTCACTCAAAATAGCCTCCGCGACGCGCTTTTCCTGCTGACTCAGTGATGCCTGCCGCTGGCGGATGACATCGATAAAGGCTACGTCCTGCTGCTGGCCGGCTTTCCGCACCTGATGCAAAAAGTCATCAAGATCGCGGCAACCTGCCGAAGCGGCAAAGCGGCGTAGCACCTCCTGGCTTACACCCGCCTGCGCGGCCAGTCCTTCCATGGTGGTTTGCACATTGGCGTCCAGGTTCGCCAGAATAAAGCGCGCCAGCCTCGACTCTTGCGCATCTGCGCGCTCACTCTGCTGTCGCAATTGCCAGACAATATCCATTAGCTCATCACATCCTCAATAGCGAAGGTACATCATGCATGAAATTAATTTTCATGTTGAGTTTTTTTTCAGCGTTTTTTATGCGTTTTTTGCGATAAGTGATGATTAAGACAAAATAATTACGCGTAAGATCACACTGATGAAAAATATTTTCATACAAAATATTCACATAATTATCTGATTATTAACAAATAAATAATTATTCATCAGAAAATCGTCTGCCCATAGCCACTTTACAGCTTCCCCGAGACAGGTCTTAAATGCCCAAGTCAAATCACACGAGGAAAAATCATGCGCATCGTACTTTGTTGTGCTGCGGGGATGTCAACCAGCATGCTGGTTGAAAGAATGCAGAGTGCTGCGCTGGGGCGCGGACTGAAGATCGACATCAAAGCGGTTCCGGTGGCGGAGTTTGAACGCATACTGCCGGATGCCGACGTGGTACTGCTTGGACCGCAAGTTCAGTTTGAAGCCGCTCGGCTGACCGCCATTGCCGCTCCGCAGGGCAAAACCGTCGCCGTTATCGACATGATGGATTACGGCATGATGCGTGGCGATCGGGTGCTTGAAAAAGCGATGGCGTTACACACCGCGTAATACTCCGAACACCCTCATTTAACCGACATGACACAGCCCGATGCTGTGGGGGATTCTGCATGCCTGAAAACGTGGTTCTCGAGTTTGAAGAGCAAATTATGCTGCTGCTGGTGCAAGCCGGAGCAGCACGCAGCGCAGCGATCGATGCGTTACGTCTGGCGCGTGACGGGCAGTTTACCGAAGCGCAGCAGCAGCTGGCCGCGGCTAAAGAGTGCATCAGTGCGGCACATCAGCAGCAAACTGCATTGATCAGCCTCGATGAGGGCAGCGGCAAGCTGCCGGTCACGCTGATCCTGGTGCATGCCCAGGATCACCTGATGAACGCCATGCTGATTCAGGATCTGGCAGGCGAAATTATTGAACTCTATCGCCGCACTGCGGCAGGAGCAACCGATGCTTAAAATGGCGATTATTGGTGGTGGCAGCAGCTATTCACCCGAACTGGTAGAAGGGATCATCAACCGCTATGCACAGCTGCCGGTCACTGAACTGGCGCTGGTAGATGTTGAACAGGGCCGTGAAAAGGTAAACGTTATCGCCGATCTGACCCGGCGTATGCTGCAGCAGAATGGATTAGAGCAGGTCAAAGTGAGCGTACATTTTGCGCTGGATGAGGCGATTCGCGGTGCCCGTTTCGTACTGACGCAGCTACGCGTGGGACAATTAGCCGCGCGAGCGGCAGATGAACGTCTCGGGTTGAAGTATGGACGTCTCGGCCAGGAAACCACCGGCGTCGGCGGGTTCGCCAAAGCGCTGCGCACCATCCCGGTGATGCTGAATATCGCGCGCAAAGTGGAAGAGCTGGCGCCGGACGCCTTCATCATCAATTTCACCAACCCGGCCGGAATTGTCACTGAAGCCGTGTCGCGCTATAGCAAAGCGAAAATCATTGGGCTATGCAACGTGCCGGTTAACATGCATCACATGATTGCCGGCATGCTTGATGCGCCGTGGGATGATGTGCAGCTGCGCTTCGCCGGGCTGAATCATCTGGTGTGGGTACATCAGGTGACATGTCGCGGCAAAGACGTTACTGAGCAGGTGATTGAGCAGCTGTGCGATGGGCAATCACTGACCATGAATAACATCAAGGATATGCCCTGGTCGCCGTCGTTCCTGCGCGCGCTGAAGGCCATTCCATGCCCGTACCACCGTTATTACTGGCAAACGCCACAAATGCTGGCGGAAGAGCAGGAAAAAGCGCAGAGCGGCCATGAAGGGACGCGCGCCGAGCAGGTGATGAAAGTCGAGGCTGAGCTCTTTGCGTTATATGCCGATCCGCATCTGGCACACAAGCCGGAGCAGCTTAGCTTCCGCGGCGGTGCGTACTACTCGGAAGTGGCCGTCGAGCTGATCAGCGCTATCCATAACAATAGCGGCAAAAATTTGGTGGTGAACTGCCGTAATCAAGGCGCAATCCACGGCCTGCCGGATGATGCGGTGGTGGAAGTGAACTGCCTCGTTGACGCGCAAGGCGCGCATCCGCTGGTGTTTGGTGCGTTGCCGCCGCTGATGAATGGGCTGACGCAACAGATCAAAGCCTTTGAACGCCTGACTATCGAAGCCGCGGTGCATGGCGATCGGCAGCAGGCGCTGCTGGCGCTGGTTGGCAATCCGTTGGTTGGTGACGTTACCACTGCTGAAGCGCTGCTTGACGAAGTCCTCACTCTGAATCAGCCGTGGCTGCCGCAGTTTGCCACTCCTTAATCTGTTGCGCCATTGAGCCTGAGGAGGCCCTATGTCCAACCGTACTTTTATTGATCGTTATGTCTTGCCCGCTGCACTGAAAGTCGCCGGTCAGAAGCACGTGCTCTCAGTGCGTGACGGCATCATACTCAACATGCCGTTTATGCTGATTGGCAGTTTCTTCCTGATCTTTGCCTATCTGCCGATTCCGGCATGGGGCCATTTGATGGCGGACCTGTTTGGCGATACGTGGCGCAACAAATTGCTTTATCCGGTACGCGCTACCTACGACATCATGGCGTTGATCTCCAGTTTCGGCATCGCTTATCGACTGGCAGAGAAGTATCGCACGCTCGATCCGCTGACCAGCGGCGCCATGGCCTTAGTGGCGTTTGTGATGACGATTCCGCAGCAGACGCTATTTGCCCCGGTGGAAGGCGCGCCGACGCAGCTGGTCACTGGCGTACTGCCGATTTCGCTGATTGGTAGCCAGGGATTGTTCGTGGCGATTGTGATTGCGCTGCTCTCAACGGAGATTTACCGCTTTGTTCATAACCGTAATCTGGTGATCAAAATGCCTGAAGGCGTACCGCCGGCGGTGGCAAAGTCCTTCCTCGCGTTGGTGCCGGGCTTTTGCGTGCTGGCGGTGGTCCTGGTCATTCGCCTCGCGGTAGAAGCCTCGCCGTTCGGGGATATCAACAACCTGATCGCCACTGTGATTGGCTTACCGATGCACCACGTCGGCGGCACATTACCCGGCATGATCTTCTCGGTGTTATTGATTGGCATTTTGTGGACGCTCGGGCTGCATGGCGATGCGATTGTGTTGGTGTTTATTCAGCCCGTTTGGCTATCGAACATGAGTGAAAATCTCGAGGCATTCCAGCATAACCAACCCATTCCGCACATCTTCACCCAGCAGTTTTATGATTTGTGGATTGCGCCCGGTGGAACCGGTGCGTTACTGGGGCTGGTGATCTTTATGCTGATTCGTTCGCGCAGCCGTCAGATGAAGCAGCTTGGCAAGATTGCCGCGCCTGCTGCGCTGTTCAATATCAGCGAACCGTTAGTGTTTGGTATTCCACTGGTGATGAATCCGTATCTTTTCCTGCCTTTTATCCTGACACCCGTGGTATTGGTGATTGTGTCGTGGGCCGCGATGAGCACCGGTTTAGTGGCGCCACCGGCTGGGATTGCACTGCCGTTCACCACACCGATTTTCGTGAGCGGCTATCTGGCAACGGGCGGACACATCTCCGGCACCGTGCTGCAAGTGGTTAATTTAACGCTTTCACTGGTTATCTATTATCCATTCTTCCGCGTATGGGATCGGCTCAAATTCCGTGAGGAAGAAGAAAGTAAACAGCAAGCCCAGGTTGCCACGGGCGAGGCGATAACACCGTAGTGACTTTGCGCCTGCCACCCATTAGCGGTGGCAGGCTTGGTTAATTGCGCTGGGCACGAATACTGAGTTCAATATCTACCCGGTCATCAACAATACCTACCAAGCGATCAACGCGAAAAGCGGTGCGGGAGATCGCCGTGGAGGCGTGCAAAGCCATGGTGTTTGAGGTTGGCGCTACTATTTCACCGTTATCCAGCTTAGCGATGAGAATCACAGGGCGGCTAACATCCTTCACAGACAACGTGCCGATAATTTGAAATTTTCCTTCACCCAGTGACGAAACACGACTGCTGCTGAAAGCAATATTGGGGTAGTGCGGGGCGTCAAAAAAAAGATCGCTCTTGAGTTGATAGGTTAATAAGGCATTCGAAGCCACAAGCGTTTTCACGGGAATCTTCACTTCTATATGATCCTGCCACTCTTGGCTGGGATTGAGGGTGATATAACCCGTCACACCATTCAGGTGCGCCTGCGAAAAATTGTGGCCAAAAGCGCGCCAGGAGAGCCCAATGGATGATTGCTGCGTGTTGATGGCATACGTTTTTGTCTCGGCGTGCGCTACCGGAGATATCAGTAATATAACGGCAGCGAGACAGGCGGTGCGAATCATGGGTTTTACTCCAGTGTGGCAGATAGAGAGTAAACACCTTAAGGGGCAGATTTATTCATCGCGTTTTTATTAATGAAGAAAGTAGGGCGGCGATGGTTTATCAGCGGCGTGCGGGCTAATAACGTAGCCGCTTGATATTGTCATCCATGCGCGTCTGAATGGTACGCAATGTTTCTGCGGTGATTTGCCCGGGGAACATATCGGCAGCCTTAGCCGCAAAGCGAGCCGCCACGTCACAGCACTTCGCGATAACATTATTGGCCTGTTCTGAACTCAGCTCGGCTTCCTGCTCGGCCAACGCGAAAAGATGTTCACGACCAATTTGCAACGCTTCGCCCATCACATCCATTTGATGATAGCCACCGGGTCCTTCGCACCAGGTCACATCGTAGAAAGGAGCCAGCTGCCATTGTCCATTCTGCGTCATGATGTAAGCAAAGTTTTTCGGGTGATCGTCGCGGTTGTTGAACACGACATTGAACACCACGCGCTCAAACGCCAATGCTTTCTGGCGGACATCATTGGTACAGATCTGCGTTGCGCGCAGGAAACTGGTGTAATCCAGCGCACCCGGTATCTGATAGTTTGCGCCGGTAAAGGCCGCAAGACTCTGCATCGGTATCCGCACTCCGTTGTGACGATCAAACCGCTTAGAGGCGAACGCCGCCTGTCCATTTGGCAGAGAGAAGTAGGCGGTATCGGGCGTTGCGATCTGGCATTCGCGCAGGCACTCTGCATACACCGCTTCAATCGCGCAGACTTCGGGAGGTTCCTGGCTGGCGGGGAATTTAATCAGCCACGCATCCATTTCCGCGGCGGCGGCAGTGGTAAAATGACCGCTAAGCGGATCGCGGTACAGCAGCGCTTTTGGCCTTGCTCCCTGAGGAGAGCCGCCCATCTGTAACAGCCGCTGCAGGAATTCACCGCCTTCGCCATCCAGCACCTCCTGAACTTCTGCCGCCAGTTTTGTCAGTGAAATATCTTCCGCCAGCGAAGTCGCTTCAGGCTGGGAGGGTTCGAACGACATCGCGCCCATCGCATTGCTGCCGATATAGGTGAGACGTTCTAACGGTCCGATTCGCGCTGCATTCAGTCCGCGCTGGCGGAATAGGCGATCCATCAGCAGCATGCCCCAACCATCGGGTAACGCATCGTAAACCGGGCCGGGTAGAGCAAGCTGATGCGCGGGGAAATCCCTGCGCAGCCGCGGTCCTTTTAGCGGCAGGCTAAGCGACGAGAGTTCTAGCCCGCGCCGCGCTGCTTCTGCGCTATATTCAAACATAATCAGCGGACGACCGGTGAGCGCGGTAGAAGAGACCAGCGTTCCCCAAAGCCATCGTTCACCCCAGCCTTCGTAGTAAACATCGACTTTACTGACCATCGTTAGCACTCCTTTTTACGCGCTGACGATCGGTGTTCTTCTCGTAGCGCAGCAGATCGTCGAGACTGTCGATCTGCGGCATAAACAGCGCCTCCAGTTCTTTACCGCGTCCCAGCACCATCGCCACCCGCACCAGATTTTCAAATCCCACGTTACGTCCGGATTCGAGATTAGACACGGTATTGACGCCAATTCCCGCCCGCGCGGCGATATCAGCCTGCGTCATCTGCTGCGTCAGGCGCTCTTTACGCAGTCGCTCACACAGTAGTTTGACAATTTCGCTGGGTTTTCTAAGAGTTAAATCCATCATATTGTGTCTTATCATCCAAATATGCGGTTAATGCCCAATATTATAGAATTAAAAACAATGCGGGTAAATTTTTTTAAATCCATCATTCCAGGTGTTAAGGGAAAAAGTAGGGGATAAACCACGAAATTATGGAGTTAATCAGCCTGATGGGTAAGATTTAGGTGCTCAGTCTCAAAGTAACATTATCGCTTCGCACTAATAATTCGCGTTGAGGCCAGTGCTAAAATGTCCTAATGACGCTCACTTAAGCAAAAATGCTTTTTTACGCAGGTGCGCATGAATGCGCACCCTACAAAAACCCGGCTATATCGACGTAGGGTCACCATTCATGGTGACCGATTCAGAGGCGGACATCTGAATTTAGCCGTTAAACATCAAAGTGCACATAATGTATATTATGTTAAATAGACTGAATCAATCTTTATCTCACACGCCCAGGTGCTGGCCAACAAGCCCTGCACCGCTAAATAAGCCATCATTTGGCTTCATATTCTTTCACTGCCCGTTTCGTAGCGACGCAAGTTATCGCGCAATAAAGTGCGTCACGCTACTCTCACGAGAAACTAGCCGGCTATAGCTACCCAACCGCGAAATGAGAAAGCGGCATAAAAAAGCGATGGTTCGAGAAAACCAGCCTCCCGCAAAAGCGCTTCTTCCTCGGATGCAGATAAAAGCACAAGACGCTCAGCCATCGTTTTAGCTGACGAGGCAGCCTTTACCGGGTTGGCAGCAAAGCTGGTAGAACGCGTCAACCATTGGAGCGAGTTGGAGTCAGGTGCCGCATGGTGAGCGATGACGATTTGACTGCCCAGCCTCATGCGGCGACGAATCTGCCTCAGTGTGTGCAGCCGTTCGCTTCTATCAAGAAAATGTAGCGTGAGTAAACATGTTGCGCCGTCAAAAAGAATGTGTGGCGCGTTGTCTACTTTGCCGGTCACGAGCTCAATTCGATCGGCATAAGATGCGGTTGTCTGACGTGCAATATCAAGCATAGCCGGCGACGGATCTACGCCGGTAAACCGCCAGTCGGGCTGTGCCTGTGCCATGGCCAGCAGCTCCAAACCGCCACCGGCACCCACAACAAGGATATGCGCTGCTTCTGTCGCACCTTCACCCAGCAGAATGGTTGTCATCCGATGGAGATCGGACAGTCCGGGTACCTTTTTCGGCGTGTCCTGAACATAAGCCGCAACGGTACTTGATTGCATAAACGGTGTGATATTGGCATTCAGGCCGATGGTTATCTTATCGTCATTCAAGGCGAAACCTCGCTGGATCAGATGTTGGATGTCACGACAGGAATGCTCCCAGGCGATGAGAGATCTTTTGATGATATATAACATGCTGCATTTCATGCATCAATAACAGTTACATGAATTGGTTCAATAACGCCCGCTATGAACGACCTCAAACGGGCGGAATAATTGCTAAGCCTGGCGCTAAAAACAAGACCTTAGCAGCGCCTTCGTCTACATTTAAACCCATCTACCTCACGCAGAACAACTTATCTCATGGGCTCTTCGCTAACGACTCACCTCTTCGCTCGGCTGCGATTACTGATCTCAATTATTGCCGGCGTTATTTGCTATTACGTTCTTCCCGCTCAGCTTGGCACTTTGCAACGCCTATTGATTGGCTGGAATGTTTTGGCGTGGTTGTACCTGATTTTTATCTGGTTTCGCATGTTGCGTACTGAAGTGAAGGATATTCAGCATATCGCCAAAATGCAGGATCAAAGCGCTGCGCTAGTGCTGGGCATGGTTATCATTGCCTGTATGGTCAGCATTGTGGCGATTCTGAGTGAGCTCTCATCGTTGCACCATCTCACTGGAACGCCGCGCGTGCTTCATTTATTACTGACAGCAATGACGCTCGTCGTTTCATGGGCACTGCTGCCCAGCTCCTTCGCGATGCATTATGCGCATCATCACTATCTGCATCGCAGCAAAGATGTCACACCGATGATCTTCCCGGAAAAGCCCGACGATCCTGATTATTGGGACTTTCTCTATTTCGCCTTCACCATCGCCGTCGCGTCACAAACGGCTGATGTTGCAACGGGAACCACTGAAATGCGCAAGATTACGCTGCTGCAATCCGTAATCTCGTTTATCTTCAATCTGGCGATTTTGGGATTATCGGTCAACGTGGGTGCCGGATTGCTGAGTTAACGGTGCAGCAGCAATAGCGCTATCTGCGCCCTTTTATGACGGATGCCTTCCAGTTGAAATCACTGACTTCGCTCTCTTTGAGCGATTCAGGTTTCTTCCTGCGCGTTGGCGTTTTCTTTGCTTTATCAGCCAGTGCTTTCTCTTTTGCTAACTTTGCCGTCATGATCTGTTGTCTGGCTTCCGCCGTGAACTCTTTTTCTTTCTTCGCGTCCGGCTCTTTGCCCGTGCGCTGGCGATACTTCTCGAGCAAACCTTTATAGGCTTCTTCTACCGCCACACGTTCAGAAAGAGTGAACTGATCGATGGAAATCATTTTCTTGTCGTTCATAGCGTATCGTCCATTAGTAAAATCACAGCGACAAGTGTACAGCATTGAAGTGGATTTACCGGTAATGAAGATCGTAGGATTGCCGCTTGCCCGGCTTTCTTGTAACCTTCCCCGTCAACTTTTTAAGGATTTTCCATGAACGATCATCGCTCCAAAGATCCCTTGCACGGCGTAACGCTAGAGATGCAAATTAACGCGCTGGTCGCACATTATGGCTGGGATAAGCTGGGCAAGCTTATCAATATCAACTGTTTCAAAAGCGATCCTAGCGTCAAATCAAGCCTGAAATTTTTACGACGGACGCCCTGGGCGCGCGCGGAAGTTGAAGCGCTTTATCTGGACTCATTGGATGATTTCAGATCGGAGAATGAGGGTGACGTCGCCCCCAATCCCTGGACAACAGGTCGTAACAGCTAATTTTTGCCGATGTAGTCGGCAGCGCTACGTGAAATCTCAGTCACAATCCCCCTGCTTTTTTCACAGAATTCACGTAGCGACGTCATCTCAACATGGACATTTCCGCCCTCTTATTCCGCACAACCTTGCCTGCTTAACAACTTATTAACGTTGCCCGCGTCATCACATTTTCCAATGGTTGATGGTGTTGTATGTTTCCAATCCTCATGACAATATCGCTACATGTATATACATGTAGTGCCAGGATAATTCACACCATACCAACAATAAATGACCCCATTTTGACGCTTCAGCGAGGAAACTATGTCAGCAGAATCACCTGCAGCAGATTACCGCGGCGCGGACAAACAGCGCCTGTCAGAAACACGCTCTATCGATTACATTCCCGCGAGCGAACGCCACGGACATCCGTTTAGCCAGTTCACGTTATGGTTCGGCGGCAACTTGCAAATCACCGCTATCGTGACGGGTGCGCTGGCGGTGGTTTTGGGGGGCGATGTTGTGTGGTCGATTATTGGCTTACTGGTTGGCCAGGTTGTCGGCGCCGCGATCATGTCATTGCATGCCATTCAGGGACCGCGCCTGGGATTGCCGCAGATGATCACCAGCCGCATGCAGTTTGGGGTATATGGCGCGGTCATTCCCCTGGTGCTGGTTTGTATTATGTACGTCGGCTTTTCTGCCAGCGGCACGGTGTTAGCGGGTCAGGCACTCGCCAAACTCATCAATACCAGCAATGCGACCGGGATGATCTTGTTCAGCGCGATCATCGTTGTCATTGCGGTGCTGGGTTATCGTGTGATTCACAAGCTGGGAAAAGTGGCCAGCGTTATCGGCGTGCTGGCCTTTGTATATCTGTTTATCACCCTGCTTTCCACACATGACCTTAGCGCCGTGTGGCAAAACCAGCACTTTACGATTGCTAATTTCCTGCTTGCCGTTTCGCTATCATCATCGTGGCAAATTGCGTTCTGTCCTTATGTCTCTGACTATTCTCGCTATTTACCCAGCAATGTCTCGGCGAAAAAACTCTTCAGCTCGGTGTTCTTTGGTACCGTATTGGGCACTCAGGCATCCATGACATTGGGCGTCATCGTCGCGGCCATTGCCGGCAAAGCGTTTCCAGGGAATGAGGTCGGCTATATCGTGAGTTTAGGCAGTAGCGCGACGATGGCGATGGTGATCTATTTTGCCATCTGCTTCGGCAAAATTACCTTCACCACGCTGAATGCTTACGGCAGTTTTATGTCGTTGACGACTATCGTTTCGGGGTTCCGTCAGAAGACATCGCTCAGTCGTGGCGGCCGCATACTCTTTGTGGTGCTGATGGTAGCGGTTTCCTGCGTTATTGCCCTCATCAGCGAACCGGCCTTCCTCAAATCCTTCACGCATTTTCTGCTGTTTTTACTGGCCTTTTTCGTGCCGTGGAGTGCCATAAGCCTGACCGATTTCTATCTTATTACCAAAGGCAAAGTGGATGTACCGGCGCTGTCGCAACCGCATGGCCGTTACGCTCGCTGGAATTGGGCAGGCATTATTGTCTACTTCTGTGGCGTGCTGGTACAGTTGCCGTTCATTGATAGCCCGCTCCATCATGGCTCATTAACCTGGATTTTTGCGGGTAATGACGTGTCCTGGATTATCGGTTGGTTTGTGACAGCCCTGCTGTGGCTAAGCGCGAAAAAGTTTGATCGTCGTGGCACCCTAAAACAATCAATTTATCCCATTGCGTGACATTGTCACATCGGGGGATTAATGAATCGCGCTCACAAGTGTATTCGGCTTTGAGCGCATTATCATTTAATCAGCCAACCTCTACACTTTATCCACGCTGCACAAATGGAGATAAAGATGAACGAACAATTTGATGGCAATGGCATATTCCCAAAAGGGCCTAAAAATGAAGCGCTTGCGCAATATTTTACCGGCACAAGCTACCTGAACATGCTGACAACGGAAGGCGTTACCATTGGTAATGTGGTATTTGAACCCGCCTGCCGTAATAACTGGCATATTCATCACGGTGGTGGCCAGATCTTATTAGTCACGGGGGGACGCGGGTGGTATCAGGCGTGGAATCAGCCAGCCCGTCAGCTGGTTGCGGGCGATGTGGTTAACATTCCTGCAGGATTAAAGCATTGGCATGGTGCGGCGGCAGATAGCTGGTTCGCTCACATTGCTATTGCTGTTCCGGCCGAGGGCGCCTCCAATGAATGGCTGGAGCCTGTTGCGGATGATGAATATCAACAGTTGTCCTGAAGTGGCTGTCGGGTGCGCATTTCTGCGCACCTGCAGCGTTCACGAGGCTAGTTATACGTTACCGTCGTCACCCAATTAGCATCGCCGCCAGCGGCTGCTTCACTCACTCGCTTAAGCTCCCCGCTTCCTGCTTCAATGGCATAGCTGCCGATAACCGCACTCTTCTCACCACTGGCGATTAGCCAGCGACCATCGGATGTAATCGCTATCCCGCGCGGCTGTTTCTCTACCTGCCAGCTATCAATCAGCGACAATTTCCCATCGGCTTTACTCACCCGATAACCGCTAATGGTGCTGCTGGTGCGCTCGCTGACATACAGAAAACGTCCATCTGGCGTAAGACGAATATCGGCAGACCAGATGCGTGGCGTGGTATCGCTATAGCCCGGTGGACGCTCGCGACCATGCGCAAGTCTGTATTGCGCGGCAACGGCGTTAGGCATTTCTGCCACCTTAACCAGCTCACCGCCTGGCTCCCGGCGGAATTGCGTGATGATGCCGCCCATTTCGCCAATGTTATAGAGATAGCGATTATCCGGTGATAGCACTGAATGGCGTGGCCCGTTATCAGCAGCCGTTTTGACGTAGCCGTTGCCGAGCGCCGTCAGTTCACCCTCTTTGCTCAGTTTCAGCTGTAACACGCGATCGGTGCCGAGATTGCCGACATACGCGTTTTCGCCGTTTGCATCCACAATCACCGAATGCGCCGCGTGCCCGGTTTTATAGCTGCCGACCGGCGGCGCAGTGAGTTTGCCATCGCTTGTCAGACGATAAACGTGCACTACGTCACCATCATAGGATGCCCCAAGCAGAAAGCGCCCCTGTCGGTCAGTACTAATATAGGGATAACTGGCCGCAGCCGTCACCGAGGTAGATTGATGTAGATCGCCGCTATTGCGGTCAATGTCCCAGCTCACCAGTTGCAGCGGTTTACTGCGAATTGCCGCATACAGATGTTTATGATCGGCGCTCAGCGTCATCGGCATCACTTTGCCACCGGCGTGGGTGTGGCCCAGCAGTTGCAGCGCGCCGGTTTGCTCGTTGAGGGCGTAGCGCGCAATGGTGCCATCATCGGCTTCTGAAACATAAACGAAAGTGTGCGCCAGCAAGGGCACACTTGCGGTCATGGTGGCTAAGAGCGTCGCCGCGCGGAATAGGTTTTTCATGCTGCTCGCTGCGCCTCTTGATCGGGGGTGGGTTTTTCTTGATGTCGTGTCATAGCGTCACCTGTAGGGATAAAAGCACCGCTATAGGTATAGGTAGTTGAATAGCGTCTCCGGTATAGGAGATTGCCTGATACCGATTGGGCAAATGCCCTGCGCATCACAAAAATCATGTTGTTACGTTAACTCGCAACACAAAATTTTAGCGCAGGTTTGTGCGCTGGCTCACTCGATAAATCCTCTGCACGGCTGTTAGCGCGGCATCAATACACAACCTACGAAAGGTATCCTCGTCTACACTTGCCTGACGTGAAAAACGCTGATAGAGGTAAATCAATGTCGCAATCCAATCAACGCAACCAGGCTTGGCTGCTCGCTTCACGTCCTGAAGGCGAACCGGTAAAAGAGAATTTTCGCTTGGTTGAACAGCCCATTCCTGAACTGAAGGACGGTGAGATCCTGCTGCGCACGCTGTACTTATCGCTCGATCCCTACATGCGCGGGCGCATGGATGACAGCAAATCTTATGCCGCACCGGCGCAGATCGATCAGCCCATGGTCGGCGGCACCGTGAGCGAAGTCGCTGAGTCTAAACATGCCGATTTTAAGCAAGGTGACGTGGTGCTGGCGCAAAGCGGCTGGCAAAGCTATGCGGTCTCTGACGGCAGCGGCGTGGCGAAGCTGGGCGATTTGCCCCATCCCTCTTGGGCACTGGGCATTCTCGGTATGCCAGGATTTACTGCCTATATGGGATTGATGGATATCGGCCAGCCTAAAGCGGGTGAAACGCTGGTGGTTGCAGCGGCAACCGGCCCGGTTGGGGCTACGGTTGGTCAGCTTGGTAAACTGAAGGGCTGTCACGTGGTGGGTGTGGCTGGTGGCGAGGAGAAATGTCGCTACGCCATTGAGAAACTGGGTTTCTCCGCCTGCATCGATCATCACCGCGACGACTTTGCTGAGCAATTGGCAGCGGCCTGCCCGGATGGCATCGATATCTATTTCGAGAATGTCGGAGGCAAGGTCTTTGATGCGGTATTCCCCCTGCTAAACACCGCAGCACGCGTGCCGGTATGCGGGTTGGTTTCCGGTTACAGCAGCCGTGAATTACCGCCAGGGCCGGATCGCACACCACAGATCATGGGCGGCATCCTCAAGCGGCGCATTCGTATGCAGGGCTTTATCATCTTCCAGGATTACGGCGATCATTATCCTGAATTCCTCAAAGCGATGACGCCGCTGGTAGAGCAGCAAAAAATTCACTACCGCGAGCACATGATTGAAGGTTTAGAAAATGCGCCACAGGCCTTTTTCGATATGCTGAAGGGCAAAAATTTCGGCAAAACCGTGGTTAAAGTTGCGCAGTAACCCGTTGTGTTAACGCCATTTTTCACTTTGCATAGCTGCAATTGAGATATGGCGTGAACTGAGCGCATGAGAAGATATTTTTCCCTATAGCGTAATTACCGGGAGTTCTCATGTCGCTCAGTCCCACCCCTAACCTCAAGGTTAATTCTCAACAGGCCGAAGCGCCCGTCCCCTTACCTAACGAGCCGGCTCACCGCATTCGTGATGATGCCGAGGCGATTGAGATTGCTCAGCGGCTGGCCAGCGAGTTTGCCCGTGAAGCCGCGCGGCGTGACCGCGAAGGTATTCTGCCGCTTAAAGAGTTAGACGCATTCTCTCAAAGTGGTTTGTGGGCGATGGCGATCCCGAAAAACCTGGGCGGCGCAGGTGTATCCTGGGTGACGGTAGCGAAAGTGATCGCCATCATTTCGGCGGCGGATTCTGCGCTGGGGCAGCTGCCACAAAACCATCTGGCGGGTGTCGCGCACCTCATTGCCGATGGCACGGAAGCGCAGAAACACGAGCTGCTGAGCGAAGTGCTGGCCGGGTTGCGCTGGGGTAATGCTTTCTCTGAGAAAAACTCGCGTACCGTTGCCGATTTTCAGACGCGCTTTAAGCAGGATGGCGATGAAGTGGTGATCAACGGTGAAAAATTCTACGCCACCGGCGCGCTACTCGCGCATCGCATTCACGCGGTAGCGCTTGATGAACAGGATCGCGCCCATCTTATCGTCCTCGACCGCAGCTCGCCCGGCATCACCATCATCAATAACTGGTCGAGCTTTGGCCAGCGCACCACGGCATCCGGCACGGTATTGTTGCATAATGTGCGTGCCCCGCTTTCACGCGTGATCCCTGTATTTCAAGCCTTTGAGCGCCCAACTGCAGCCGGTCCGATTTCGCAGATTATTCAGGCAGCCGTTGATGTCGGCATTGCGCGCGGCACCATTGAAGACACGCTGCATTTTATCCGCGAGCGTTCACGGCCCTGGATTGATAGTGGTCAAGATCGCGCATCCGATGATCACTTTACGCTGGCTGCGGTGGGTGATTTAAAAATCCGCCTACACGCAGCTGAAGCTCTGCTGTGGCGCGCCGGTCAAGCGATCGATCTGGCACTGCAGCAGCCCGACGAATCCACGGTCGCTGAGGCGACAGTCGCCACCGCAGAAGCCAAAGTGCTGACCACCGAAATCGCCATTTTGGCCGGCAACAAGCTGTTCGAACTGGCGGGAACCCGTTCTACGTTGCAGGAGTTCAACCTTGACCGGCACTGGCGCAACGCGCGCACGCACACGCTACACGATCCGGTGCGTTGGAAGTATTACCATGTAGGAAATTATTACCTTAACGGCACCCCGCCGCCGCGGCATGCCTGGAGCTAAAGGTAGCAACAGGATCAGCCGAAATTCCGGCTGTTCCTGTTTGCCGCTATCACGCATGACGTCGCGCGCGTAACGCGCCGACCGCCAACACAATAAAAATCAATCCACCGGTGGCAACCTGCTGCCAGTAAAAATTCCAGCCGACCAGCAGTAATCCATTGGCAATAAAGCTCAGCAGCACGACGCCAAGCAGCGTCCCTACGACATTGGGCCGACGGGATGGCGCGAACGTGGCACCAATAAAACTGGCGCCGATAGCGTTGAGCAGGTACGCATTACCCGACAGCGGCACCCAGGCTTTGACATTGGCCGCCAGAATCAAGCCGACGATCCCCGCAATCAACGCGGCTAAAATAAAGGCCATTGCCGTCAGCCGTTTCACCGCGACGCCAGAGTGCTGCGCCACGCTGTATTGTTCACCCATCACCCGCAGCGATCGGCCGGTAGCGCTGCGGTGTAGCAGTTGATAAAGCGCCAGCGCAACCAGAAATAACAGCCAAAGCGGCAACGGAATGGCGAGGAATGCACCGTGCCCCATCGCGGAAAAGCCGTCGGGCAGCTTCTGGCTCAGCAGATAGATCGGTTGTCCGCCGTTTGATGACAGCTGCTGCACGCTTTGTCCAATAAACAGCGTGCCCAGCGTGGCGAGAAACGGTTCCACGCCCAGCTGCGTGACTAAAAAGGCGTTAAACACACCAACCAACAGTGCGGCAACCAACGCGGCAATCAGCGCCACGGGCAAACTGACCTGATGCAGCATCAGTGTCACCAATACCAGACAAGCAATATCGATGGCCGTGCCAACCGACAGATCAATCGCGCCAATACGTGTGACCAGCGTCATCGCCAGCGCGACAATCGCGAGCGGCGCGACGTTATTCAGCAACACGCTGCGCAGGTTAGAGGCCGTGGCGAAAGCGGGCGCGGCAATAACAAAGAACAGCAGCAGCGCTATAAAGGGCAGCACGATAGCGACGCGCAGCAAAGCGGCCTGACGCGGGCGTTGAGTGACAGGCGATATGAGAGAGTCAGACACCTTGTGTTCTCCGGGATTGGCGACGACGCATTAGCGCGGTTAACGCCACTACTAATAGAATCAATACGCCTTCGACGCCGTTGATCCAGTAACTTGAGACGTTGATAAGCTGGAAGCCGTTGGCGATTAAACTCAGGAACAGCGCGCTGATCAACGCACCGCCCAGTGTCGGCACCAGACGACGGGAAAACACCACGCCTAATAATGCAGCGGCGATCACCATTAGCAGGTTGTCGTTTGCGCCGGGTGAGCTACCGCTGAGCAGCGACACCGATGCAATCGCGGCAATGGCCGCACTCACACCACACAACACATAGCTCAGCCCCTGATAGCGTTTGACGCCAATCCCCGCCGCATTAGCCGCCTGTGGATGGCTGCCCACGGCCTGCAAACGCAGGCCAAATGAGGTCAATCGGCTCAAGGCAATGGCGATAAAGGCCAGAATGAGAAATGACCAGCCGAGCCACGACACCGCTAAGGGCCCGTTACTTAGCAACAGATTTTGCAGCTCGCTGCTGGCCGGCACCGATGCATTGCCGGTTAGCACCATCTCCAGCCCAATGGCGATGTTCATACTGGTGAGCGTTGCCAGCAGCGGTAAGATCCCCAGCCAGACAATCGCCAATGCATTAAACAGGCCCACCGCAGCGCCAGTGAAAAGCGTCAACAGCAGCGCAATAGCGATGGGCTGCCCGGCATTGAGCTGGCTGGCGAATACCGCCGCGCTCAGGCCAAGATTGGCGGCGATCGACAAATCGATGCCGCCGGTGATGCCTTGTAAACCACCGCCGCTTAACACCAGGGTTAAACCCAGCGCCAGAGTACCGACCACCGCGGTTTGTTGCAGCACATTGCCCAGATTCATTACCGTGAGGAATATCGGTGACAGCCAGGCAAACACCGCCAAAACCAGCACAATAATCAGTAAAGAAACGTGCTGCAGCCACTGCTGACCGTTTGCACGTTGCGGAGATTCAAGAGGACCAGATTGGGTAACATCGCTCATGATACATGCTCCGTTAACGCGCCAGTGCCAGAAGCCCAGGAGAGAATCTCCTGATGGCTGGTATGCTGTGCCGCCAGGGTAGCGACATGTTCGCCGCGCGCCAGTACCATAATGCGGTCAGCAAGCGTTTGCAGTTCCAGCAGATCGGTGGAAAACACCAGAATGAGTGCGCCATCATTGGCCAGCTGCTGCAGCGTATGATAAATCGCGGCCTTCGCGGCAATATCGACGCCCACCGTCGGTTCATCCAGCAGATATAATCGCGCGCCAGTGTTAAGCCATTTGGCCAGCACCGCTTTCTGCTGATTGCCGCCCGAGAGCTGGCGTAACGGCGCCAGCTGCCCAGGCGTGCGAATCGCCAGCTGCTGAATATTCTTTGCCACCAGTTCGCTTTCGGCCCGACGCGATACACCACCCCAGCGCAGCAAACGCTGTACCGTGGTTAAGGTGACATTGTCACGCAAGCTAAGATCCAGTGCGATACCGTTGGCTCGGCGATCTTCCGGCACAAAAGCGATACCGCGCTTCACGGCCGCATAGGGTGATGAGGGAATGCCAGCCACATTAGCCAGTTTTACCGAGCCGCTCACTGCGGTTTCCAGGCCAAAGAGTGCTCGGATCAGCGCCTTACCGCCCGATCCTAACAGGCCGGTAATGCCAATGATCTCGCCCTGTCGGCCGGTAAAGGAGACATTATGGAAACGACCGGGCGCACTAAGCGCGGCAACCTGCAGCACCTCCTGTCCGGCACGACGTGTCTGACGCGGCGTAAGTTCATGCTGCGTATCCCCTACCATTGCACCGATTAGCGCGCTGGGCGATATCTGCTCAGCCGTGAAATGCGCCACATCTTTGCCATCGCGCAGCACGGTAACGCGCTGGCACAACGTCTGTATTTCATCGAGATAGTGCGACACATAGATCAGCGCGATGCCCTGCTGCCGCATACGTTCAATCACGCGAAACAGCGCGTGCACTTCGTGACGTGCCAGCGCGGCGGTAGGCTCATCCAGCACCACCACGCGTGGCTGATGTTGCAACACGCGGCAGATTTGGACTAACTGCTGCTCTGCCACACTTAACGTGGCAATCAAGGCATTGGCATCGAGCTGCAAACCAAAGTGCTGCTGTAGCTGCTGCTGCGCCTGCTGGCGCATACGGCGCCGCTGGATAAACGGCGTGGCGAGCAAACGCGGTTCGTTGCCGAGCCATAGCGCCTCCGCCACCGTCAACGAACCGGGCAGTAACCGCTCCTGATGCACGATGGCAATCCCCTGCCGCTGCGCCTGTGCGGGTGAGGCCAACGTGAGCGGCTGACCATCCAGCGTAATGCTGCCGCGATCGGCGGCATGAATACCGCCTAACACTTTGATTAATGTCGATTTGCCGGCACCATTGTGACCAATCAAGCCATGCACTTCACCGGCATGTACGCTGAGCGACACCGATTGCAGCGCGGGCACGCCATCAAATGCTTTGCTGATGCCGTGCAGGTGTAATAGCGGCGCGTTATTTGCCATCCGTTTGGCCCAGCGTTTTCTGCGCGTCAGCGGCGTTCTCTTTGGTCACCAGAATCGCTGGAACATAGGTGGCTGGCGGCAGCGAGCGATCGCCCGCGAGATATTTCGCCACATTTTGCACTGCCGTTTGACCAATCACGTACGGCTGCTGCGCGACAACCGCCGCCGCACTGGATTTTGCATCTTTAACCAGCGACACCACATCCGGGCTACCGTCAACGGCATAGGTTTTGATTTCGTTACGTCCGGCGGCATCGACAGCCTGAGTGGCGCCAATTTGCGGTACATCCCATGCCGCCCAAATCGCCTGCACCGAACCTTTTGGATATTTATTCAGTAACTGGCTGATTTGCGCATAGGCATCCTGGACCGTATTCGGGATAACATCGCGCAGTTCCGGCTGAATAATTTTAATTTTTGGATACCATTTCAGCACGGCCTTTAACTGGTCATAACGCATCGCAACCACCGGTACGCCATAGAAACCGTTAAATACCAAAATATTGCCTTCGCCGCGCAAATCATTTACCAGCTTTAAGGCTAGCTGCTCGCCAATATAAAAGTTATCTGAGGTGGTGACGTTAATACTGGATGGGCTGGCGGTATCCACGGTAAATAACGGAATACCCGCATCGCGGATTTTTTTCAGCCAGGGTTCCAGTACTGAGGCGGTACCAAGCGTTTCAATGATTGCATCGGGCTTTTGTGCAATAAGCGTCTGAATTTGAGCAATTTGCTGCGACTCCTTGCGACCGCCGTCTAAGGCAATCGGCGTACCGCCAAGGCGTTTAACCTCGTCAATTTGTCCCTGATACGCTTTAAGATCCCAGTAGTGGTCGGTACCGGCTACGGTGATACCAATGCGTTTTCCGGCGAGTGATGGGATTGGCTTATCTTCGGCGTGCGCGACGCCTAATAACAATGATGCCGAAGCCAACAGCAGGCCAGCCAGACGGTGCTTTTTCATTCTTAATATCCCTGGAAAAATAATAAAATGTTGTGTTGCACCTGTTTGCTGGCGCGTGAAATAAAAATTATCACAGCCATTTTTTATCCATAATGCTATTTTCAACTTAAGCTAGTCGGCAATTGATAATAGTCGGGAAGCGAATAGAGGGAGCAGCCTGCAAATTTAGCGCTTCGCTTATCAATCTATTTTAGCGAAATCGCATTCATTACTGGTAATCCATACAGATAAGGTTCAGGATGGTTGCTCATCCTGGACTAACGTCCACGGCAATTCACCCTCTATCTGAGGGCTCTTTATGAATTTTTACTCAACTGAAACCGTCTGCGCCTTAACCGGTGCCAACCGCGCAAATCTGCGTCGCTGGTTGCGCGGTGGATTGATATCAGAAAACAGTATCAGCAAGGATTGGAGCAGGCATCAGGTTGATGAAGTGCTGGCCATGATGTCGTTAACCGCCGGTGGCGCGACGCTGTGGCAAATCCATCAGGAAAAAAAGGGCGAAGCGGATTATTCATCGTCCGGCTGGCTTGCCCGACGTGGTGATATGTTGCGCCAGCTGGAATTGGGTTCCGATCGCGAACTGGCGCGTACCGTACGTAATCTGGCGGGCGATTACAGTAGCGATGACTTTATTAATATCCTGATGAAACCTCTCAATCGCTGGCTGAGAGACGATACTCGTCGTGGCGCAGCGCGTCGCCTGGCACGTTTTCACCAGGCCATTACTCACCACAGCAATTGCGTAACACGCGCATCAACGCGTCAAAAAAGCATGCCGCTGTTGCTCGAAGTGGTCAGCGTGAGCGATGAAACGGAGATTTGGCTCGAGGCGATTCGTCTTTCCGGTCAGGGATTTTGCGTTGAAATTGATCGCACATCACAGCCGATGCGGTATGGCTCGGAAAGCCGTCACGATCACCATCTATTATGGTGCGGTGCGGGGATCAGTGAAGAGCGGATGGCACAGTTCCAGCGCGGGTTGCGTGCCGGTAAAGCTGTCATGCTGAGTGGACCGGATCGCTCGGTACATCATGCTGTTACTGAGGCTCGGGTTGCCTAGCCGGTGCGTTCAGCACCGGCCATTTCTACTTTGTGTTTTCAGCACACGGCTTGGCAAAAACATCAGCGCCCTTTCTTCTTCCGGCCCGGCTGGGAAAAACGCTGACGATTGGCCGGCTTTGCACCCGCTTTTTCGCCCGTCTTCGCTCCACCTGCCGCAGGTTTTTTCGCGCCAGTGACCGGCTTCTTCTTCGCCTGCGTTTTTTGCGTTTTCTGATCTTCCGAAGATGAGTCTTCAATCAGTTTGAATAGATCGATCAGTTCGTCATCGGTCAAATCACGCCACTCGCCTAGCGGAATGCCTTTCAGGCTGACGTTCATAATACGCGTACGCTCAAGCCTGGTGACTTCAAAACCGAAGTGCTTGGTCATGCGGCGAATCTGCCGGTTCAGCCCCTGAACGAGGATGATGCGGAACACAAAGGTCGATTCTTTCTTAACTTTGCATTTCTTCGTGACGGTGCCCAGCATTGGCACGCCCGCCGCCATTCCAGCAATAAATTCGTCGGTGATCGGTTTATCAACGGTGACCACGTACTCTTTTTCGTGATTGTTACCGGCGCGCAGGATCTTATTCACCAAATCGCCATGGTTGGTGAGGAAGATCAGCCCTTGAGAATCTTTATCCAGGCGACCAATCGGGAACACGCGTTTACTGTGATTAACAAAATCACCGATGTTATCGCGCTCGCCTTCTTCCATGGTGGTGATGATGCCTACCGGCTTGTTCAGCGCAATCAGCACCAGATCCTCTTCATCACGCGGCTCAATCAACTGGCCATTAACTTTGACTTCATCCCCAGCAAACACCTGTGCACCGACGGCGGCACGTTTGCCGTTAATGAAAACGTTGCCTTGTTCGATATAACGATCGGCATCCCGGCGCGAGCAGATTCCGCTCTCGCTGATGTATTTATTCAGGCGTGTGGATGAAGTAGGCAGCATGGTTCCTCCGAAAAAAAACGGACTATACAGCAACCTGGGGCGTTATGGGGAGTGTTGATTGCTGGTCAATTAACGCCAGGCACCACAACCTGCAATTTATGTGCAGCGGGAATGATGATGGCTGATTTCACCGCCATAACCCAAGACGCGCACTTCCTCGCCGGTGATTTCCACCACCGCAAAGGGGATTGATTCCGCTCCATCCAGCATCCCTTTTAGGGTATAAAAGCCTGTTTGACCGATGCGCGCATAGCTGCCGCGATGATCGTGTCCGGTAAAACACCCATGTATGTTGTAACTAGAAAGCAGTTCTGCCAATTCACTACCGTTTAATAAGTTGTGGCTGTTATGCGGTGCCAGCGGATAGTGCCCAAACACCACCACGTTCTCTCCCTGCTGTTGCGCCTGCTGTAGCTGTTGTTCGATCCATACCCTTTGCGCGGTTCCAACCGCGCCATTCCACGGCCTGGCCTGCGGTTGCTGCTGCTCCGCCAATGCCACCAGCATCGCTTCTGCTGTTGCACGATCGTCGCCGTTCATCGCGTTACAGTACAGACTGATATCGTTACCGTCATAGACAATAAAGCGCCACCCTTTCAGCGAGAAGGCGTAATAGCTTTTTGGCAGCGCGGCGGCGTCATTAAGATGCTGCGTAATGGTCTGGGCATCGTGATTGCCCAACACCACCGCATGCGGATGTTCCAGACGCTGGTAAAGCGGCAGCACCGCTGCATAACTTTCCCAATGACGATCCACCAAATCGCCGAGCGTCACGACAAAATCCAGCGGCTGCTGGTTGAGTGCATCAATCGCCTGCGGCAGCTTGTGCAACGCATGACGATAGTAGAGATGTTTATCGCGGTCGGGGTCGATATCCGCATATTGCGGATCGGCAATCAGTCCAAAACGCAGCGTGTCGCTCAGCGGCGCTGAACGGACGTTTGGCAATGCATACAGTTCAGCGACATCACCCAGTAATTCACGCTGTAGTGCGGTTAGCGGATGCGGATAAGACACGGAAAGCACTCGCGAATACCGGCACGCATAAATGATTGAATAAACTGACGCTGGAAAATCAGGAACAGCACCAGCAGCGGCAATGTGGTCATCAACGTCGCTGCGCCAATCAGCGCCCACTGCACGCCCTGCTCTGGCGCAGAAAACAGCTGCAGGCCGACGGTGAGCGGCCGCACGTTAACGGAATCGGTAATCACCAGCGGCCAAAGGAAATCATTCCAGTGGAAACTGATCGACACCAGCGCAAACGCGACATAAATCGGCTTCGCCAGCGGGATATAAATTTTGCGCAGAATGTAGAATCGACTGGCCCCTTCGACAATCGCCGCCTCTTCCAACACCAGTGGAATACTTTTAAAGGTTTGCCGCAGCAGAAAGATAGCAAACGCCGAGGAGAAATACGGCAGCGCAATGCCGGACAGCGTATCGCGAAACCCTAAGGCGCCGATGGTCTGGTAGTTATTCAGAATCAGTACGTCGGGGCTAATCATCAGCTGCAGCAGAATCAGCGCAAAGATCACTCCTGAGAATTTCAGCTGGAAACGCACCAGCGCATAGGCGGCCATCGTTGCCAGAATCAGCTGTACCACCACAATCATCAATACCAGCAGGCTGGTATTGAGAAAGTAGCGAGCAAACGGCGCGGCGTGCCAGGCATGAATGAAGTTTTGCAGCGTAAGCGGCGACCAGAGCGCGAAGCTGGCCTGATCCGATGCTGGGTGAATTGCCACCCACAGCGCCACCAGAATAGGCAGAAACCACAGCAGCGCCGCCAAACCAATGGCGCTATTCAGACACAGGCGGCCAAACGTCATCTTTGGCTTCATTGGTAATGGGCTCGCTTATCCAGCAGGTTAAATTTGAACAGCGCAAGCGCGGCGAGGATCGCCAGCAGCACCACCGTCATGGCAGCCGCAGCCGGCATATTCCAAAAGCTGAAGGCGGTGCGATAAATATAAAACAGTAGCAGGCTACTGCTGTTATTCGGCCCGCCATTGGTCATGGCAATCACCTGATCGACAATACGAAACGCGTTCATCGACGCATTGATCAGCACAAATAGCGTGGTCGGCATCAGCAGCGGCCACTGCACGCGACGGAAGAAATAGCGGCGCGACGCGCCCTCTATCGCAGCGGCCTCGCTGAGTCGTGGGTCGATCTGCTGCAGCGCGGCAAGATAGAAGATCATAAAAAAGCCCGCTTCGCGCCACACGGATACCGCCATCAGGCAATAGAGCGCGCTCCCTGGTTCGCCAAGCCAGTTAATCGCCGGCAGGGAAAACAGCGCCAGCAGCTTATTCATCAAACCGAGCTGCGGCGTATAGAAGAACAGCCAAAGGTTAGCGATGGCGATCATCGGCAACAGCGAAGGGATAAAGAACGCGGTGCGCACCAGCGCATTGGCGCGCATATGACGATTGACCGCCAGCGCCATCAACAGTGCCAGCGTCACCGCCAGCGGAATGGTGATCGCCGCATACAGCAGATTATTCCACAGCGACTGAATGAAGATATCGTCATCCAGTAGCGCAACATAGTTATCCACCCCAACAAAACGGGCGGGATGGCCATTACGTGCCGCACTGAACAGGCTCTGCCACACCGTCGCCACTGCCGGATAGTGCGTAAACAGCAGTAAAAAGCTCAGCGCCGGTAAAATCAGCAGATAGCCATACAGCTGCATTGACCCTAAGCGGGGACGACGAACCGGCGCGACGGCGAGAGGCGTACTCATGGTTATTGATACGCCTTTAACAGACGATCGGCCTGCTGCTGCGCATCTTTCAGCGCCTCGGCGGGGGTTTTCGCCTGAGTCACCGCTGCTTCAACCGCGTGGTTCAGTGCATCCTGAATCTGCACGCTGTTGTAGGTGGAGAGTTCCGGCTGCGCGTACTTCAACTGCTCACGCGCCACCAATGCCTGCGGCACCTGTTTCACGTAATCCTTCATCACCGGGGTTTCCCAGGCCGCTGGAGAAGTGGCGACATAACCGGTCGCGATACTCCAGCGCGCCGCCTGCTCGGGCGACGTTACCCAGCGGATAAATTCCATCGCGGCTTTCTGCTGTTCTGGCGAGGCATTTTTGAATACATACAGGTTGCCGCCGCCGGTTGGGCTGCCGCGCTGGGTCTTCTCTGGCAGCATCGCCACGCCGAACGGGAATGTCGCGTTGTCGCGTACGTTAGTCAGATTACCGGTGGTGGTGATCATCATCGCGGTTTTACCGCTGATAAAATCCTGCGGCGTGGTGCCCCATGCAATCGCCCCCTTCGGCGACACCTGCTCTTTTTGCCCCAGATCGGTTAACCACTGCAGGGTTTCTACGTTGCCCGGCGTGTTGAAGTTAACGGCGGTGCCTTTACCGTTATCCAGACGACCGCCGTTGGTGGCGGACAAGCCCTGGAAATTCCAGTAGCCGTTTGGCGTGGAGGGAATTTCGATGCCCCACTGGCTGACGCCGTTGGCGTCGTTAATCGTCAGTTTCTTACTGAACGCCACCACCTGCTGCCAGTTAGCCGGCGGCGTATCGGCGTTCAAACCGGCTTTCTCAAACGCCTGTTTGTTCCAGTACATCACCACGGTTGAACGCTGGAACGGCACGCCCCACACTTTGCCGTCAATGTGACGCAGAAACGCCGGATAGAAACCGTCAATCCACTTTTTACCTTCGTCGCCGGTTGCCAGATCGCTGGCCGCCACGATGGCCCCGGCATCGATCAGCGAATAGGCTTCGATATCCCCGATAACCGCCAGCTGGGGGGCATTGCCACCGCGAAACGCCGTCAAGGCTTTGGTGACGGTGGTGGCATAGTCACCGGTATACACTGGCTGAATGCTCACTTCCGGGTGCTGTTTTTGGAAATCAGCGACCAGCGCATCCACGGTGTGGCTCACTTTGCCCCCTACCGCGATCGGATAATACATTTGCAGCTTGATCGGATCGGCAGCGAAGGCAGAAGCCGCACTACAGAGCATGAAAACAGAGGCCAGACGTGAATAACGAATCGCAGACATGATATTCCCTTAAGCAAATGACAACGGTTAAACGGCGTATTTTTTCTGTGAGGCAAACATGTTGGGTTCTGCATGGGCGCAGCGCTTGCCGCTCGCGCTATAAAACAGATACTGGCGCGCGGCAGACCACTGCAATCCCACTTCACAGCCGTCGGCGAAATGGTGCATCCCCGGTACTTTAACCGTCAGCGGTTCTGCCATTCCCGCAAGCATGCACACCAACAGCGTGTCGGCGCCCATATATTCCGCGCCGATCGCTGTTGCGGTTAGTGCAGCGTGCTCCGGCGCAATCAGTTGGATATCTTCAGCCCGTAATCCCAGACTGAGCGCCGCCGCGCGATATTCCACCACCGGCGTCGAGAGATGACTTAGGTAGTGATGATTATCCCGCTGCTGCAGCGGCAGAATGTTCATTGGCGGCGCCCCAATAAACTGCGCGGCGAAGATGCTGGCAGGATTGTTATAGAGGTCGTCCGGCGTGCCGTGCTGTTCAATGCGGCCATCGTTGAGCAGAATAATGCTGTCGGCCATGCTCATCGCCTCGGTCTGATCGTGCGTCACGTAAAGCAGCGTCAACGCCAGCTTTTTCTGCAGGGCGCGGATTTCACGGCGCATGCTTTGCCGCAGTTTGGCATCCAGATTCGACAGTGGCTCATCCATCAAGCACAGCGTGTTATTGGCGATGACCGCTCTGCCCAGCGCCACGCGCTGCTGCTGTCCGCCAGAGAGCTGCGAAGGCAAACGGGCGAGCAGTGTATCGAGCTCCAGCAATTGACTGACGTTATCGAGCCGGGCGGCATAGGTGTGCTGATCTTCGCCGCGCGCTTTCAGGCCAAACAGCAGGTTCTCGCGCACGTTAAGGTGCGGGAACAGCGCGTAGGATTGAAACACCATTGAAAGCTTGCGCTGCGACGGCGGTAGATGGGTGATATCGCTATGTTTGAAGTGGATCGTGCCGCCATCCGCCGTTTCCAGTCCGGCAATGGTGCGCAGCAGCGTGGATTTGCCACAGCCCGATGGGCCAAGCAGCGCGACAAAGCTCCCTTCTGCGGCGTCAAAGCTGATGTCTTTCAGGGCGATTTTCTCGCCCCAGGCCTTGGTAATATGATGAAGCGACAGGTGGCTCATGCATCGGCAATCCAAAAATCAGAATGGCGGTAAGCTAGCGGAAGGAAATGAAGGATTTATGTCGCTGAGATGACGCTACGGTGATGCCCCCTGACATCACCCTTCACGCACATGGCTACTGAACACCGCCTTTTGGATAATATCCACCAGGGTATTGCACAGAATAAAGGCGCAGGCGGCGAAAATGGTGGTGCCAATCACCACCGGAAAATCCCCGTCCAGCGCCGCATCAATCGCCAACCGGCCTACGCCATCCAGTCCGAACATCTTCTCCGTGACGATCGCGCCGCCCATGATCGCCGCCAGTTCCATGCCGGTTAATACCAGCACCGGACTCATCGCCGGCTTAAGTGCGTGATCAAAATAGACGCGCCATTCGCTAACGCCTTTGGCGCGCGCGGTACGAATATAATCGTGATTCAGCACTTCGAGCATGCTGGCACGAATAACGCGCTGAAAAATACCGATCTCGGCCAGCGCCAGCGTCAGCCACGGCAACAGCAAATGCCGTAACCATTGCCAGACATTCTCGCTAAACGCGACATAGCCGCCCGCCGGAAAGAGGTCGATCCCTTGCAGTGAGAGCTGATAGAAGAGAAAAAAGATAATCAGCATACCGCTCAGAAAGGTCGGCAGCGACAGCGCCGCATAGGAAAACAGCGCTAAGACGCGATCGATAAACCCCTCGCGATAGCGTGCCGCGAGCACGCCCGTTACCATAGAAATGGCCATCCATATCACTAACGCACCGCATGCCAGTGACAACGTCACCGGAGCTTTAGACAGAATCAGCTCGGTTACCGGCATCTGGAATCGAAATGAGTAGCCCAGCGCCGGTGGCCAGTGCATTAATCCCACGGCTGTCCCCTGAATTTCCGGGCCACGCCACAGGAAATAGCCAAGCTGCTGATACCAGGGATCGTTCAGATGCAGCGCGCGCGCCACCGCCGCAATGGTTTCAGGCGTGGCGTTACGCGGTGCCAGCATCACCGCCGGATCCTGATAGGCAATGCGTGTCAGCATAAAGGCGGCAATCAGCACCAGCAGCAACGTCAGAGCCGCACGCAAAATTGGTGAAACAATAGCGAAAAATTTAGCCATGAGCGCGGTCCAGATGAGGATCAAACACGTTGCGTAAGCCACTGCTTAACGAATTAAAGCCGAGTACGGTAAAAAATAGTGCCAGCGCAGGCGCCGCCAAAAACCACGGTTGTACCTGATACATCGCTGAACGTTGCACATCGGCAATCATATTGCCCAGACTGGCGGCCGGTGCCGGTACACCGACGCCCAGAAATGACAGCGTGGCTTCGGCAATAATATTGGTCGGCAGCTGAATCGCCCAGTAGACGCCCACGGTCGGCAATACCGCTGGCAAAATTTCACGCCACAAAATGTGCCAGCGCGTCATACCCATCAGCTGCGCGGCGGCAACAAACTCCTGATGACGCAGATGCAGCACCAGTCCGCGCGTAAGACGCGCGAAATAGCCCCATGAGAAAAAGGTAATCACCGCCACCACCACCCAGCCAGGATCGACCTTGGCCCCGCCGTCGCTACTGTGATTGAGCGCCAGCAAACTTAACGCAGTGACGACAAACGGAAACGACAGCACCAGATTAATCACCTGCTGGCACAGCAGATCAATACGTCCACCGCGATAGCCGCCAATCAGTCCCACCAGCAAGCCGATGATCATCGCTAACGTGGTGGCAGGAATCGCCACCAGCAGCGACACCCGCGTGCCGTATAGCGTACGGACCAACACATCGCGGCCATTATCATCCGCCCCCAGCGGAAACGCGCGCGTGGGGCCAAGCGGAATCCCCATGTCGTTTAGCGCCGTATCACGAAACTGTTCGGTTTCACCATGCCCCAATTCGTGCGCCACCCAGGGCGCACTCAGCGCGGCAAGCACCACCAGCACCACGATAATCAGGCCACGACGGGCACTGCCTTCTTGTACGATCCGCCGCCATATCCTCGCCGGATGCGCGGCGGGCACGCTCGGGCTATCGATAAGTGATTGCTCCGTCATGTCACTGCTCCTCTGCCATCGCTATTCCACGCGCTTGTCCCGGAATAGCCGCCAGTAACTGTTGCGTCCACGGCTGCTGTGGACGTGAGAAGATCTGTTCACTGCTGCCCTGCTCAATAATCTCACCGTCCCTGAGTACCAACACGCGGTCGCACAACGCGGCCACGGCGGAGAGATCGTGTGAGATAAACAGCAGCGACAGCGATTGCTCGCGGCGTAAACGCATCAGCAGTTGAATAATGCGATGCTGGGTGGTGACATCCAGCGCCGACACCGCTTCATCAGCCACAATCAGCTGCGGCTTCATCGCCAGCGCCCGGGCGATGGCCACGCGTTGACGCTGTCCACCCGAAAGCTGCGCGGGATAGCGCGTGGCCAGTTCAGCGGCTAACTCAACGGTGTGCAGCAGCTGATTCACTGCCGTATGGAGTGCGCTTGCCGTCAGGGGCTGGCCGGTTTCACGCCGCGCGGTAAGCTGCAGCGGATCGCGCAGGATATCCGCTACGCGTCGCCGGGCATTAAGACTGTTGTAGGGATCCTGAAACACCATCTGCACCGCGTAACGCAGAGGATGCTGATGCAGCCCGCGCGCGTCCCCTGCCCGCTGCCAGATCTCGCCGTTCAACACTATCTCGCCCTGATCCGGCCGATCGAGCCCTACGATAATCCGTCCCAGCGTGGTTTTACCGGAGCCGGATTCGCCAACCAGACCAAGAATTTCACCTTTGCGCAGGGTAAAAGCGATGTTTTGCAGCACCTGCTGCTGCCGTGTCACCCACAGCGAGCGTCGGACAAACGATCGGGCTAACGCCTTAACCTGCAACAGCACTTCACCCGGTACATGCGCGGGCTGAGGTGGAAACTGATGCCAACCCGCCGCCAGCAGCGCGCGGGTATACGAATGCTGCGGCGCGGCGAACAGGACGTTTTTCTCCGCTGACTCGACGATGCGGCCTTGCTGCATCACTACCACGCGATCGGCGATATCCGCCACCACGCGTAAATCGTGGCTGATAAAGATCAGGGCACAGCCGTGCTGCTGCTGCAGACGTTTTAACAGCCGCAGGATGCTGGCCTGTACCGTGACGTCCAGCGCCGTAGTCGGCTCATCGGCCACGATCAGCTTAGGGTTCAGCGCAATGGCCATGGCGATCATCACGCGTTGCCGCATCCCGCCAGAAAACTGCGCAGGACGATCGTGATAGCGCTGAGCAGCATCACGTATGCCCACCTCCTCCAGCAGCGCCAGCACGCGCGTGCGCAATGCTTTACGACGCAGCCGCTGATGCGCGCTAATCGCCTCTTCAATTTGTTGGCCGATGCTTTTCAACGGATGCAGATTACTCAGCGGATCTTGCGAAATGTAGCCAATCTGCGCCCCACGTAGCCGCCGGTAGTGCGCCGCGCGGAGATCGTTAAGCCGTATCCCATCAAACAGCCGTTCACCCTGCACCTCAGCACTGGCCGGCAACAGGCCCAACACCGCCAGCAGGCTCAGGCTCTTGCCTGAGCCGGATTCCCCGACGATCGCCAGCGTTTCCCTTGGCGCCACGGCAAAGCTCACCTGTTGAACACGTGGTGATTGCTGATGAAAGCCAATCGTTAACTGGTCAACGCACAGCAGCGGCATAGATTCCCCTTATGGCTTCACGGCAATGTTAGTGATATCGGCCTGCGTTGCCAGTGATGACCACGTCCAATGGGTGACGCGATCGGAGGTGATGGCAACGCGGCGTTTCTCAAACAGCGGAATCCACGGCAGATCGGCGGACACTAAACGATCGGCCTGCGCCCAAATTGGCCCTGGGTTATCTGAGCCGTAGGCCTGCTTCGCTAACGCATTTAGCTGCGGATTGCTATAGCAAATGGCATAGACATTGCCACGGCCGCACGGCGCGGCATCAGAGTTCAGCCAGCCGCCCAGCAACATGCGCGTCGCCGGACCTTGCCAATCAGGCGAGGTCTGCGCCAGTGCCAGATCCCAGCGATTAGCGGGACTTTGCAGATAGGCCATAAACTGCGGTGGCGGAACCGGATTGAGGTTGAGGGTGATACCCGCTTTCGCCAGGTCTTCCTTCAAAATAACCGCCAAGGTGCTGAACTGATTGTTGGCGCGATACACCAGATCAAAACTCAGCCCATTGGGGAAGCCCGCCTCCTGCAACAGCGCTTTGGCTTTCGCCGGGTCGCCTTTGTTATCGGCGGTGGGATAGAGATCGAGGTTCTCATGCCCTAACAGCGTGCTGGTAATAATCTGCCCCAGCGGTAGCGCCGCAATTTTCCCGCCCTGCGCCTGCACCAGGTGTGCACGATTCACCGCATAGGTCAGCGCCTGACGCACTTTCAGATTTCGCAGTGCGGTAGCGCCTGCGCTTTTCGCTTCCGGCTGGGCGTTAATGGCGATGAAGTTGGCGGCTCCGCTGTTGGCAGCGTGCAGATACGGGCTGTTTTTGATCGCGTACTGGCGGATCACCGCCTGCGGTGGCACATCCAGATAGAGCGACAAATCGGCATCACCGGCCTGAATGCGTTGCGTGACGCTGTCTTCATTGTTACCGGTGAAGCTAATCTCAATATTATCAACATAGGCCTTGCGCGCCGGATCCTGCGCATGATTGTAATCTGCCACTTTTTTCAGCAATAGCTTCTGCCCACTTTGATACTCCGCCACGCTATAAGGCCCGCTGGAGGGGAAATGCTTACGCAGCTCCGGCGAGTCCGGATAGTATTTCGCCACAATCTCTTCCGGCAGCGGCGTGACGAAGTTCATCGACAGGATATTGAGGAAATCGTAGTTTTTGCTGTCGGAGCGCAGCACCAGCGTTTTATCATCCGGTGCGCTGACGCCGGCGATCTCATGGGAATCAATAAAGGCCTGGGTGGCCGCTAAATCGCCGGTCGGCACCCTGGAAAAATCTTTGCAGTAGGCAGCAAAACCGGAGAAGGCGAGGTTGAAATAGTTCACGGCGGCCACCGGCTTATTGGGATCGCAGAAGCGTTTGATGGTGTAGACAAAGTCCTTCGCCACAATAGGTCGGGTGGTCGGTCCCGCGAAGTGAATGCCGTCGCGCAGATGGAAGGTATAGGTTTTGCCATCGGCGCTGACGTCCCAGGATTTGGCTAAATCCGGCACCAGCGCCGTATCGTCTTTCAGGCTTTGCGGCGATCCTGCATAGGTCACCAGCTGGCGGGTTACCGCGCGCATAATTTCCCATGAATCCACCGAGTAGCCGGTTTGCGGATCAAAGGCATCGATATCGGACTGCAGCGAGGCAATCCGCAGCGTCCCACCCGACTGCGGCACCTCTGCCGCCGTGGCATTCAGTGCGGCCGTCGCCATCAACGCCAACAGCATACTCTGGCCCGCGAGGGGCCAACGTGCTTTACGCATGACATTTCTCCTGGTTTCAATCAAAAAAACAGCCCGGACCATGGCTGCTCAGCCACGGCAAACAGCCGTTCAAGGTGTTCCGCAACGTGCGGACGATGAATGTGAATGTTTTGGCTATAAATCAACTGCCACACGCGACTGCCGCCCAGTATTAAGCTGGCCAGCGCATCAACGCTTAAGGTGGCATCGGGTTGCGCTTCACTGCGCGTGATGCCCTGCGCTGCGATGCGCCAGCGCCCCTGATTGTGCGGCAGCAGCGGATCGCGAATGTCGAGGATCACCGCGTCATCCGTGGCAAAAGTACGTGCCTGTAATACGGCCTGCACATCAACAATGCGCAGCCAGCTTTCATCGCGCTGCGCACTGACGGTGACGGCGCGCGGGTTATCCACCAGCAGCGGCAACGGATCATCGACAGGACGTGAAGGAAAATGCAGGTGCCGGGTGATATCCAGCTGCAACAGAAAAGCGATTAAGCGGCGATAGCTGTCGCCATCCGGCGCATGCAAATCGTCTACCACCAACGTGCGATCGCGGCTGTAAAGCCAGTTGTCATCCGGTTGCGCGTGATAGCGGACAAACGCTTGCGCTTCACCGTGCTGCACGTCGAACGCCACATAATGGTTAAGATTGCTGTGCGTCAGACGATGCTGCTGCATCGCCCACCACTGCGGCCAGCGGCTTAACGTCCCTGCTCGCCATGACGGAAAACGTTGCACCACGGCGATTTGCTGCGCCCAGGCATCCGCCGCCGGTCGCAGCTGTATCTGCCCCGGCACGGCGGGCAGCTGCAGCAGCTCCCGCTTATCCAGGTGATAGCTGCTTAACCAACTGGCGATGCCGTAGCCCAGACGACGATACAGCGTGCCCTGCGAGGCGCGCAGCGTCGCCACCGCCACGCCGCGCCGGTGAAATTCGTGCAGCTGAGCGCTCAGCAGCGCACGCATCACGCCGCGCCGGGTAAAATGCGGCAGCACGCCAACATGAGTGACGGCGCTGTGTGAAACGCGCTGGCCGCCCGGCAGCGTCAGTTCACCGCTAAAACTGTTGGTGGTGCCCACCAGTTCACCCTCCAGCCAGGCGCCCCATACGCGCTGGGGTTCCAGATAGCGTTCAACCCACTGCTCCTGCGGCGTGACACCGCCCGGCAGGCCAAACATCGCCTGACGAAACGTCTGCGCGGCGGCCAGTAAGGTGGTTGCGTCATCAATTAAACGGACTTGCGGCATGATCGACGCTCTACGCTTTTTTCGGTGGCGCGTAGACGCGCGGGGTTGGCAGTTTGCCCGTCAGCACATAATCCCCCACCTCACGAATGCGGTAGCTCACCGGATCGTGCAGCGTGTGCGTGCGCACGTTACGCCAGTAAACATCCAGTCCGTAGCGATTGTCGGTTGAGCGGCCACCGGTGAGTTCAAACAGCTCATGACTGATTTTCAGCGCAACGTTATTCGCAATCACTTTGGCCTGATCGGTTAACAGCGCCAGTTCGCCCCACTGTGCTTCCGTTAACGCATCGCCAGCATGGAAAGCGGCCTGGTAGGTGCGCGCCGTCTTCTCCGCCAGCGCAATACCCGCCGCAAGTTCCGAGGCGAGTTCACCGGCCTTCAGGCGGTGATAAGGATCATCCAGCGCCTGTTCTACGCCCGACTCTGGCCACGGTCTTACGCTGGTACGGAAATAGTGGGCGGCGTGCTTCAGCGCGCCTTCAGCGATGCCCAGATAGAAGTGCACGAAAATCAGCTGGCTGAACTGATTACGCAACGCATTACGCAGTACCGCGCTGGCGGGGTTCTGTTCCAGCCCGGTGAGACGATCCTGTGGACGTAGACGAACACGGTCAAAATCCAGCGTGCCGCTGGCGGTGAGGCGTTGTCCCAGGTTATCCCAGTCATCATTAAAGCGGATGCCGGGTTGATCGGCCGTCACCTGATACTGCACCAGCTGGTCATCAATCCAGACGGCGATCGTCATCACTTGCGACACCGCCGCGCCGGTGGCAAAGGTGCGGCGGCCGCTGACTAAGACATCGTCGCCATCCCACTCCAGCTTCAGGCGTGGATCGCGCGGATTACTAATGCTGGACTGGAACCAGCCGTGCTCAACAATGCCGCGCGCAATGAATTCCCACTGCGTACGATTGCCCAGGATGTAGCTCCAGACGCCGTTCGAATAGTGATAGGCGATGAGCTGCCCCAGCGAACCGTCGGCGGCCGAGATAATGCGGCTGATCTCCAGCGCCTGCACCAGATCGACGCCGCCGCCACCCAGCGATTTCGGCACCGCCAGTTTTAACAGCCCGCTTTGGCGCAGCCAGTCGATCTCTTCAAACGGATGCTGATTAGCCCGGTCGCGCGTCTGTAAGGTGCTGGCCAGACGATCGGCCACCTGCTGTGCTACCTGCTTCCAGTGCGCGAATTCTTGCTCGCTGACGCCCTGATAAATGTCGTTGGCGTGACTCATAATAGGCCTCTGGTGATGTTATGAAGTGGAAGAAACAACGAAACCTTCGCGACGCAAAATTGCGCCGGCGCCCTCGCCAAACCACCAGGCTTCTTCCAGGTGCGGCTGGCCGGACAAAATAAAGTGGTCAATACCTAACGCGTGATAGGCTTTAATCTGGTCGGCGACCTGCTGATGGCTGCCTACCAGCGCGGTGCCAACGCCGCCGCGTACCAGCCCGTAACCGCTCCAGATATGCGGCGCGATTTCCAGCGCCCGCACGTTCTCCGGCGTGACCTGTTCGGCCTGAATAGTGTTGAGCAACGCAATCATGCGCTGCTGCCCCACCGATTCCGTGCGGCTGAGCAGCGTTTGCGCGCTATGAATGCGCTGCGGCGTGACGTTTTGCAGCAGGCGCGCGGCTTCACGCCAGGCGTCCTCTTCGCTGTCGCGACTGATGACATGAAAACGAATACCCAGTGACAACGTGCGGCCCTGTACCGCCGCCGCCGCGCGGACCTCGGCCAGCCGCGGTGCGACCTGATCTAACGGTTCTCCCCATGTCAGCCAAGTATCGGCATGGGTGGCCGCAACCTGCTGCGCCGCAGCGCTGGCGCCGCCAAAAAAGACCGGCGGCACCGCCCAGGGTGACGGCAGCAGCGTCGCCTGATCCAGCTGATAATGTTCACCTTGAAAATCGAAGGGTTGCCCGTTGGCGCGCGCGGCGCTGACGCCCTTAAACGCCGCAATAAATTCGCCGCTGCGCGCGTAGCGCTGATCGTGATTGAGGCGATCGCCATAGCGCCGCTGTTCAACCGGATCGCCGCCGGTCACCACGTTGATCAGTAACCGACCCTGTGTGAGCCGCTGGAACGTGGCCGCCTGATGCGCTGCCAGCGTCGGCGAGATAAAACCAGGGCGAAAGGCAACAATAAATTTAAGACGCTCGGTGTGCTGGCTAATCGCCATGGTGCTCAGCCAGGCATCTTCGCACCAGCTGCCGGTCGGCGTTAGCACACCTTCGAAGCCCAGACGTTCAGCGCTGCGCGCGATATCAATCAGATAGTCGAGCGTGGCGGCGCGGTAATCCTGGCCAATACCGGCAATGTGCTGCGAGTCATCACCGGCACCGACGATTTCGCGGCTGTCGCCGTTGGTGGGTAAATACCAGTGCAGATGAAGGCTCATGCCTCGCTCTCCGGGTAGCGATGCGCACGCAAATCACTAAAACGCAAACCGGGGTGGTCGGCGCGCAGGCGGCGCTGACCTTCGCCCTGCAATCTTTCGCGCAGCGTCAGTGCGCGCCCATCGGGACGACGCATGCGCCCGCGTGCCTGCAGCTCCGGCGCAACCCAGCGCGCAAAATCTTCAAAGCTGCCGGGGCTGATGGCATAGGCCAGATTGAAACCATCAATGCCGGATTCATCCGCCAGTTTCTCAAGCGCATCCGCCACGGTTTGCGCACTCCCGACCAGCGTAGGATGAATGCCGCCAATGCCGATGTAGTCACTGATGTCGCCTACCGTCCACACCCGCTCAGCATCAATACGCGTTAATCCCGCCAATGCCGAACGCCCCGCATTGGTTTCGATATATTGCAACGGGGCATCCAGCGGCCAGGCGGACCAATCCACGCCGGTCCAGGCAGAGAACAGCGCCAGCGCGGCTTCCTGGCTGGTGTAACTGAGATAATCCTGGAATTTGGCGTGCGCCTTCTCATCGGTTTCATCGACCACGACGCTCACCGCCGTGATAAAGCGGATGGCCTCATCGGCGCGCCCTTCTTCTCGTGCCGCCGCGCGGATGCGATCGATATTGTTACGAATCGACTGCGCCGTGGTGCCGCCGAGAAACACCACTTCGGCATTTTGCGCGGCGAACTGACGGCCGCGATCGGAGGTGCCCGCCTGAAATAACACCGGCGTGCGCTGCGGGCTCGGTTCACTGAGATGCGCATCCGGCACGCTGAACCAGCGGCCTTTATGCCGGATAGGATGGACTTTGGCCGGATCGGTATAAACACGGGCTTGTTTGTCGCGCCGCACCGCATCCTCTTCCCACGATCCTTCCCACAGCTTGTAGGTCACCTCAAGAAACTCCTGCGCGCGCTCATAACGTTCGTCATGATCCATCTGGCGTTCGAGTCCAAGATTGCGGGCGGCTGATTCCAGTACCGAGGTGACGATATTCCATGCCACGCGCCCTTTGGTGAGATGATCGAGGGTGGTGAACTTGCGCGCCAGCAGATAGGGGTGTTCATAAGTAGTGGAAACGGTAATGCCGAACCCCAGCTGGGTGGTGACCGCAGCCATCGCCGAGACCAGCAGCAGCGGATCGTTAACCGGCGACTGGGCGGCGGTGCGCAGCGCAGCATCCGGTTTGCCTTGATAGACATCGATCTGCCCGAGCGCGTCAGCAATGAACATCGCATCAAAACCGGCATCATCCAGCACGCGGGCAATGTGGGTCCAGTAGCCTAGCGACGTGTATTCACTGGCGCGGTCATCAGGATGGCGCCACAGTCCGGCCGAGACGTGGCCCACAACATTCATTATGAAGCCGTTAAACAGCAGAGTTTTTTTCGCGCTGACGTTACTCATCATCGGTCCTTATCAGGGTTAAGCACGTTGCCGGTCACGATCGATAACCGCATCCGGTAACAAATTGGCCGCCAGCAAACGCTGCGTGACAGCGTGCCGCTGCGGGGCATACAGCGCATGACGCGGAAAATCATCCACCACCTTGCCGCCCTCCATCACCACAATGCGCTGGCAAAACTGGGTGACTAACGCGAGGTTATGGCTGACAAACAGGCAGCTGAGCTGACGCTGCTGATGCAGCTGCGTCAGCAGCCGCATTACCTGCGCCTGAATGGAGAGATCGAGCGCAGAGGTCGGCTCATCCAGCAGCAGGCAGCTCGGATTCACCACCAACGCGCGCGCAATATTGGCGCGCTGACGCTGACCACCGGAGAGCTGGTGCGGATAGCGTGCCAGCAGCGCCGGATTCAGCCCCACTTCACTAAAGACCTGCTGCGCGCGCAGCAAGGCTTCCGTTCGGTTGCTGGCGCTGCTGAGCCGTAGCTGCGGACGGATCAGCTGCTCGCGTAGCGTCAGGCGGGGATTAAAGGAAGCCAGGCTATCCTGAAAAACACACTGCACCTGACGGCGAAACGCCCGCTGTGCGTCGGCATCGGCTAGCGTGAGCGGCTGACCGGCAAAGCGCACCGAACCACGCGTGGGGGCGATTAACTGGGCAAGCAGGCGCAGCAGCGTTGATTTTCCCGAGCCGGATTCGCCAATTACGCCAACCACTTCGCCCTGCCCGATCTGCACATCAACGGCATCCACCGCGCTAAAGGCGCTTTTCTGGGGCCACCAGCGCGCGGGCTGCCGTCGCCAGTAGTCGCGACCGATACCGCTGGCCTGCAACAATATGGCGCTATCGGATGGGCTAACCGGCTGCAAATCCGGGCGCGGCACGGCCGCCAGTAACGTTTGCGTGTAGGGATGCTGCGGGCGCGCAATGATGTCGCGGGTAACGCCGGTTTCAACGATGACGCCCTGACGCATCACGGCAACCCGATCGGCCAGCGCGGCGACGACGCCAAAATCATGGGTAATCAGCAGCATCGCCATATTGTGCTGGCCGCGCAGTTCGCGTAGCAGCGACAGCACCTCAAATTGCACGCTGGCATCCAGCGCGGTGGTCGGTTCATCGGCGATTAACAGCGACGGCTGGCACATCACTGCCAGCGCAATCAGCACGCGCTGGCGCATGCCGCCGCTCAGCTCATGCGGAAAGAGATCAAACACGTGCTGCGCTTCGCGAATATGCATGCGCTCCAGCCAGCGCAGCGCTTCCGCGCGTAAAGCCGCACCGCGCAGCGAGGGATTGAGCCGACGCAGGTTGTGTTGCAACTGTTTGCCCACGCGCCAGGAGGGATCGAGCGTGGAGAGTGAATTCTGAAACACCATCGCGATGTCGTGGCCGCGTAACCGATTCAATAGGCTTTCAGGCTGATTGAGCAGTGAACGCCCGCTAAAGTGGATCGCGCCGCTGGCCTGTGCCGTCGCGGGCAGCAATCCCAGAATCGCCGCTGCGGTCAGGCTTTTCCCCGATCCTGATTCCCCCGCCAGCGCCAGCACTTCACCCGGCGCCAGCGTCAACGAAACCTCCTTGACCGCAACCTGATTGCCAAATTGCACCTTGAGCTGCGAGACGGTTAATAGGTTCATCACAGCCCCTTACGATGTGGATCGAGCATGTCGCGCAGACCGTCGCCGAGCCAGTTAAAGGCCAGCGATACCACCACAATGGCGCACGCAGGAAGCGTGGCGATGTGCGGAGCGCCGAGGATCATCCATTGCGTCCCTTCGCCCACCATGCGCCCCCAATCCGCCTGCGGCGGCTGGACGCCAAGGCCAAGAAAGCTCAATCCCGCCAGGAATACCACCATGCCGCCCAGCAGCGAGGTGGTGTACACCAGCAGCGGCGTGGCCACATTGGGCAGCAGCTCACGAAACAGGATGTCGCTATGGCTCGCGCCCTGGGCATGCAGCGCCTCGACATACTCCTTCCTCACTTCTGCACGCGTGTCGCTGTACACCACCCGCGTCAGGTATGGCACCACGCTACAAATCAGGGTGATCGTCACCGTGAGATAGCCGCTGCCCAACACGGCGGAGAGACCAATCGCCAGCAGCACCATGGGAAAAGCAAACAGCATATCGGTGATGCGCATGATGAAAGCAGAGAACGCCGAGTCGCGATAACCGGCCAGCATGCCAAACGCCAGGCTGAGCAGCGCAGCAACAATAACCGGTAAGATCGATGCGCCTAGCGCGCTGCGGCCGCCCCAGATCAGGCGACTCAACATGTCGCGTCCCTGATTGTCACCACCAAGCCAATGCCCCGGGGTGCCGGGCGGTGCAAGGCGTAAACCGGTAAACGACTGCAGGGGATCGTAAGGCGCCAGCCACGGTGCCAGCGCGGAAATCATCACGATCAGCAGCAGAATGAGTAAACTGCCCGCCGCCAGGTGTTGCTTGAAAAATGCCTTCATTGGTGACCTCGCTGACGCGGATTGAGCCAATCCTGCAGCAGATCGCTCAGCAAATTGACGGTGAGAAAGCAGATGGCGACCAGCATCACGCCGGTTTGAATGGTGGGATAATCCTGGCCAGCCGCCGCGTTATAGAGCTGTGAGCCAATGCCGGGCCAGGCGAAAATTTTTTCGATAAAAATTACCCCGCTCAGCAGATAGCCAATCTGTAAGCCGGTAATACCAACAATGGGCGCCAGCAGATTGCGGCCTACGTGGCGCCACAGCAGCACCGCTGGCGAATAACCCAGCGCGCGATAGGTGCGCAAATAATCTTCATTGAGAATGGTGATGACGCTGTTACGCACCTGACGGGCGAGGATCAGCATGGAGATCAGCGCGGTGGAGAGTGCCGGTAGCCAAAGGTGATGCAGCAGATCCAGCAGGCCCCGGTCGCCACGCATGTCATACATGCCGGAAACCGGGAACCAGCGCAATTTGACGGCAAACAGCCAGATAACGAACACACCTAACCAGAAAATGGGGATATTGTGGCCGAGTTGGACCACCAGCATCACCACGCGATCGCGTCGCGTGCCGTGCCACAAACCGCACAGCACACCAATAATCACACCTGGGATCAGGCACAGCAGCACCGCTGCGCCGGTCAGAATCGCTGTATTGGCAAAGGCACCGCTCAGCACCTCAATCACTGGCGTACGCATGGTGAGCGAGATGCCCCAATTACCGGTAAACAGATTTTTAAGCCACAGCAGATATTGCAGCGCGGCCGGTTTATCCAGGCCATAAAGCTGGCGGATTTGCTCGATCGATTCCTGCGAAAGCTGCCCCGCTAAGGCGTTGGTAATCGGATCACCAGGCGCCAGCTTGGCAATCAGAAAGACCAGCAGCGAGATCAAAAACACCAGCGGTATCGCCTGCAACAGGCGCATGGCGATCAATCGCATCATGCTTTTAACCACACGCGGGTTAAATCATAAAAGTTCTGCGCCGGCACGTTGAAGCCTTGTACCGCCGGCGAACTGCTGAAGACGCGATTAAGCTCCAGCAACGGAACAAAAGCCGCCTGCTCCTGAAACTTTTGGTTAATCTGCTGCCACAGCACCAGCGCCTGTTGGCGATCAACCGTTACCGCAGCCCGATCGATGAGTGGTGCTACCCCGGTAATCACCGCCTCGCCTTTGCCGCGGCTCACCACATAGTTTTTCCACGCCACGCGCAGCCATTGCGGTGAGATCAGGCCCCACTCCATGGTAAATAAGCCGGTCTCATCAGCCAGGTTGGCGAGGTGCGAGCTGTAAGTGATCCACTCCTGCGAGATAACCTTCACATTGATGCCCACTTTGCTGAGATCGCGCTGGATCCACTCGATCACCGCCTGATTCTGATCGTAGGTAATGATGGTGAAGCTGACCTCGCCAGGCTGGAAACCGGCGTCTGTCAGGAGCTTTTTTGCCCCGTCGGGGTCGTAGGGATAATCTTTCTGGCTGGCGAGAAACGCCTCATTGGAGCGATTAAGAATGTTGTAGCTCGCCACGGCATGGCCGTTAAGCAGGCTCTTTACCAGGCCTTCGCGATCGATGGCTTTTATCACGGCCTGGCGCACGGCCAGCTGGCGGGTAAATTTGTTGGCAAAATTCCAGCCGAGGAACAGTTGATTGGCTTCCACGCTGTCATGCACGGTGTATCCACTCTGTTCCAGCAGATCGACCGCGTCCGTTGGGGTACGCGACAAGATATCAACCTGGCCAGACTGCAAGGCGCTGATACCGGTGCTGCCATCCAGAATCGGCCGGAAGATAATGCGCTGCATATAGGGCTTTTTACCCCACCAGCGTTCATTGCGCAGCAATTCGGTATGATCGTTACGTACGCGAGAGACAAACTGATACGGCCCGGTGCCAGTGGGATGTTCAGCTAAGCCATCTTGTCCCCATTTCTGCAGGGCGGCCGGGCTGAAGATGCCTGAAACCCAGTTACCTTGCGGCAGGAAGCGCAGGAAATCCGGGAAGGGTTGATTGAAATGATAGGCCACCGTGTGGGCATCAATGACTTCGACAGTTTTCAGGTCGCTATAGACCTGTGCCATAGTGGCCTGCGATTGACGATCAAAATATTCAAATTGCGGATCGGTAAAACGGCGCACATTAAATCTTACTGCTTCAGCGTCAAACGCCGTGCCATCATGAAATACTACGTCGCTGCGCAGATGAAACGTGTAAATAGTGGCGTTTTCATTCACTTCCCAATGCGTTGCCAGCGCAGGAATAATCGGTGGCGTACCTTTAGCGGCAGGAACCGATAAATCTTCGGCAACCAACGATTCATAAATATGTTTATCTACGCGGTAGGTTTCATACGAATATTGGCGATTCGGGTCATAAATAGTGGGTTCTAAAGCCTGCCCCACTACCAGGGTTTTACCATAGCGTTGACTCTCTTCATCAGCCGCCAGCAACGGGAGCGAGGTTCCCATGCCAATAAAAACGGCGGAGGATAATGCAGAAAGCTTAAGCAGCAAACGGCGCGCGTGATTAACCGTCTGATCGGATTGATTTTTTGACATGGTGTTTTCCACTGGTTGCAGGCAATTAAACAATAAATCATTAATAATCAATGCATTGATTGATTATCTCTTATAGTAAAATTACGGTAGCACGCAGATTTAGATTATTTAAATGCCTTTTAAGCAAATCATTATCCGCTTTAGCGGATTATTTAATCCCGTTTTGTGCATGTTGATGTGTGAATATTGTCATTGCTAACGTGTTTATTTTTATTACTCTCCTCACTCTCTCTTCCGGCAGGAAAAAACAATGTCCACGTCGAATCGTATTATTTTAAGTGCTTTTACCATGGCCGCTGTTTCTCACATTAATTACGGTATGTGGCGTCATCCCGATGAACAAGGCTGGCGCTATACCGATATTGAATACTGGACGGCGCTTGCCACGCTGCTGGAAGAGAATCATTTTGATTGTTTATTTATTGCCGATGCGTTGGGCTTATTAGATACCTGGAATGGATCGCCCGCGGCATCGCTAAAAAACGGTATTCAGTCCCCGCTGATTGATCCCTTACTGCTGGTGTCAGCGATGGCTGGCGTGACCAAGCGTTTAGGATTTGGCGTCACCGTCTCCACCACCTACGAGCAGCCCTATTTGCTGGCGCGCAAATTCACCACGTTGGATCATCTCACTGACGGTCGTATTGCCTGGAATGTCGTCACTTCACAGCTTGATAGCGCAGCGCGCAATCTGGGACTGGATCAACAAATGGAACATGACCAGCGTTACGAACGCGCCGACGAGTTTTTGGCGGTGTGTTATCAGCTGTGGCAGCACTCCTGGCAACGCCATGCGCTGCAGCGCGATAAGCTGCGCGGCATCTATACCGACCCGGCACAGGTGAAAGCGATAAAGCATCATGGCCGCTTCTTCACCGTGCCCGATGCCCACTTAAGTGAGCCAAGCCCGCAGCGTACGCCGGTGCTGTTTCAGGCGGGAGGATCGCCGCGAGGTATTCACTTCGCGGCACAGCATGCGGAAGTGGTGTTTGTCGCCGGACTGGATGCCGCAGGGGTAAAAAAACAGGTTCAGGCTATTAAGCAACAGGCTAAACGGGCTGGCCGTGCGCCTGATGCCATCAAATTTATCAGCGCGGTAACGGTGATCACCGGCCAAAATGCGGCGGAAGCCGAAGCTCACTATCGGCAATTACGCGAACTCTACGATCTGCAAGGCGCGCTGGTGCACTACTCCGCCAGCACCGGCGTGGATCTTGCCAAACATGATATTGATTCGCCACTCGACTGGCAGCACACCAACGCCAATCAATCTTTGCTAAAAATGATTACCGGTGCGCCGGGCGAACCGCGTAAGACCCTGCGGGAAGTGTTCAAACCGGAGATCGGCTTCGGCCGACAAAAGACCTTTGTTGGCAGTGGCGAACAGGTCGCCGATCAGATTGAAGCGTGGCTGAGCGCCAGCGAAACGGACGGGATTAATCTGGCGCAATGGCTAAGTCCGCGCAGCCTGGCCGATTTCGCGCGTTGGGTGGTTCCGGTGCTGCAGCAGCGCGGGCGGCTGACGCCGCAGCCGCAGAACAGCACGCTACGTCAGCGGCTCTTTGGCACAGCGTCGGCAGAACCGGCGGCAGATCACCCGGCTATCAATCCTGCGTTTCGCCGCTGAAGTAGTGGCGCACGAGGATATCGGCACCATCATCAATGGCTTTCAGCAGAATCTTTTCGCTATTGATAGCGTCGCCTGCCTGTAACGCATCCAGCAGACGATCATAGTTATGATGCCCGTTCACCACCTCAGTGGGCTGCGGGTAGAGATAGTTAAAGCATGGACCAATCTGCACCCACAGCTGCTCAATCAAGGCTTCCAGCGTCGGCATTTGCGCATAGCCATACAGCGTAAAACGAAACGCGCGGTTAGCTTCCAGCGCGGCCTCCGCAACGCCACTCTGCTTCGCTTGCATGAAGCGCGCGCAGAGTTTTTTTAGCTCAGCAATTTGTTTTTTCCCCACAAACGGCGTGGCTGCCTTCACCGCTAAACCTTCAAGCTGCTTACGAATTAGGGTGATCTCCTCAAAGCGCTGACGCGACATTTCCGGCACCAGAAAGGCCGCTGCGGGCGTGGCATTCAGGGCTCCGGCAGAAACCAGACGCAATAATGCTTCACGCACCGGCGTAATGCTGGTGCCGAGCTGTGCGGCCAGATCGCGCGTCACTAGGCGCGCGCCGGGTTTCAACTTGCCAACAATCAGCGCGTTACGTAGCGATGATTCCACCTGAGCGGTTAAACTCAGTCGCTGCGCTTTGTCCATTTCGATCATAGGTTGCAGGCCCTTTACTGGAATTCGCAAATGGTAAGTTATTTTTAATGTTTTATTGCCAACATCACGAATTATAGGATATATCATGTATTACAAATAAGCACAGTCTTGATTCTGGCAGTATCCACTCTTTTCACTACCTTGCCGTTGGCAATTTTGGGAAACGTTATGAGACTACCTGCAGTGAAGTTTGCCACCACCGCGTTGCTATTTGCTCTGTTGCCATCCGTCCAGGCAGCGGAACTCACCATTGGCCAGCCCACGTCTGCCACGGCGATGGATCCCGGCTTCCTGAAAGAGTCTGCCACTCTGGTAGATAATATTTTCGATACCTTAGTGCGCCGCGCGGATGACATGTCACTGCAGCCGGGTTTAGCCACCGAGTGGAAAGCGATTAACGACACAACCTGGCAATTTACCCTGCGTCAGGGCGTAAACTTCACCGATGGTGAGCCAGTAAATGCCGAAGCGGTGAAATTCTCCCTCGATCGTATTTTAGATCCGGCAAATCACGCGCCGACAATTTCTTATATTCGCACCATCAAATCGGTTGATGTGATCAACGATTATCAGGTGCAGATCCACACCAACGGTCCGGATCCGCTGCTGCCGACACGCATGAGCCGCTATCCGGCCTATATTGTGCCGCCAGCCTATGTGAAAAAAGTGGGTGCCAGCGAATTCGCGCGGAAACCGGTCGGCAGCGGTGCGTATAAGCTCGATAGCTTCATCCCCGACGAAAAAGTGGTGATGGTCGCCAATGAAAGCTACTGGCGCGGCAAGCCTGCTATCGATCGTGTGACCTGGCGCCCGATTCCTGAAGCCACCGCGCGCCTTACCGCGCTGCTGACCGGCGAAGTGCAGCTGATTGAAAGCGTGCCGGCCGACATGGTACCAGCGCTGAAAAATCGCCCGAATGTTGCGCTTGAGCAGGTTAAAGGTGGCGGGTTAACCATTTATCTCGGCCTGAAAGATGATGAGAAACCGCTGAACGATGTGCGCGTGCGTCAGGCGCTGTCGTTAGCGCTGAACCGTCAGGCTTATACCCAGCAGTTGCTGCACGGGTTCGGCACACCAACCGGCACCATGGCTGGTGCTAATGACTTTGGTTATCTGGCGGTTCCGGCCACCGTGCAGGATGTGGCTAAAGCCAAATCGCTGCTGGCAGAAGCCGGTTACGCCAAGGGCTTTACCCTGCGCTTTCAGGCACCGCGTCGCTACATCGCCAGCGCCGATGTAGCGCAAGCCATCGTGCAGGATTTAGCGGCGATCGGCGTGAAGGCCGAACTGGAAGTGCCGGAGTGGTCGGTGTATACCCAACAGGTTGCCTCACAAAAACAGGCACCGATGTACATGCTGGCGTGGGGCTCAACCCAAACGCTGGATGCCGATGCCGCCCTGTTCCCCATCCTGCGCAGCGGCGAACCCTACTCCACCGTGCATGATGCGGAGCTGGATAAGTTGCTCGATCGCAGCCGTCAGATTGTCGATCCCGCTGAACGCAAAAAAGTGTTAGCGCAGATTCAGCAGCGTGTGGCGGAACAACAGCCACTGCTGCCGCTGTATCGGGAAGACACGCTGTACGCGCACAGCACCTCGCTCAACTTTACAGGCCGCGTCGATGCCCGCATCCCGCTGTTTGATCTGAGGCTGAAATGATCTCTCCGGGCACCGTGCTGCAGCGCCGTCCGCGTCGCCTGATATACGGCGATGCGCTGATCGGCTCGACTTTGCTGATCGTGGTGATTGCCGCGGCGCTGCTTTCCCCGTGGCTGCCGTTGCCCGATGCATTAAGTAATAACCTGAATGAGATGTTCCTGCCGCCGGGTACGCCCGGCGCGCAGGCAACACATTGGCTGGGTACCGACCAACTCGGCCGTGATTTGCTCTCGCGGATTCTGGCGGGCACCCGTTTGTCGCTGCTGGTGGTGCTGGTCGCCGCCGTGATTGGCGCGGTGATTGGTGTGGCGCTGGGGATGATGGCTGGCTATGCCGGTGGTTGGGTGGATGCGCTGATCATGCGCTTGATCGACATCCAGCTGGCGGTGCCGTTTATTCTGTTAATTCTGTTGGTGATTGCGCTGATGGGCGCGTCGCTCACCAACATCATTGTGATTATGGGCTGCACCAGCTGGGCGATTTATGCCCGCGTGGCGCGCGCCAAAACCTTAGAAATTCGCGAGCTGGAATATATTCAGGCGGTGCGCGCGATGGGCTTCTCGCCGCTGCGCGTGCTGCTGCGCCATATCCTGCCCAATCTGCTGACGCCGCTGGTGGTGTTGCTGACGCTGGATATTCCGCGTTTGATCGTGCTGGAAGCATCGGTAGGTTTTCTCGGCATGGGGATCCAGCCGCCGACGCCAACGCTGGGTAATCTGATCGGCGAAGGACGCTCATATATGCTGTTGTCGCAGTGGCTGGTGCTCTATCCCGGCCTGGTGATTGCGGCGCTCGTGATTGGCTGCAACCTGCTGGGCGATGCGCTGTTACGTCGCACGCATACAAGGCTGGATTAAGATGCTGAACATTCTGCTCAATCGCCTTGGTCAATCTATGTTAGTGCTGCTCGGGGTGTCGCTGCTGATTTTCTTTAGCCTGCATATGACGGGCGATCCGGCGGCGCTGATGATGCCGCCGGGCTCCAGCCAGCAGGAGATGGATACCTTTCGCCACAGCATGGGCTTTGATCGTCCGCTGATTTGGCAATACGGCCACTATCTCAGCGGCGTGCTGCACGGCGATTTGGGTGAATCGCTGCGTTACAGTCAGCCGGTGCTGGCGCTGATTGCTGAGCGTCTGCCCGCGACTGCGCTATTGGCGGTCAGTGCGCTGGCATGGAGTTCACTGCTGGGCCTGCTGCTCGGCATTATCAGCGCCCTGCGCCCGCACAGCCTGTGGGATTTAGTCTGCCGTCTGCTGGCCTTTTCCGGCCAGGCGATTCCGGTGTTCTGGCTGGGATTACTGCTGATTCTACTGTTTAGTTTGAAATTACAGTGGCTGCCATCCAGCGGTTACGGCACCTTCGCCGCGCTGGTGATGCCCGCACTGAGCCTCGGCGCGTTTTACATGAGCGCCGTGGCCCGCCTGACGCGCGCCAGCCTGCTGGACGTATTGCAACAGGATTACATTCGCACCGCGCGCGCTAAAGGGCTGAGCGCCTGGCGCATCGTGGTGCGCCACGGTTTACGCAACGCGCTGATTCCGGTGATCACCGTGCAGGGCATGTATTTCGCCTCACTGCTGGGCGGCGCGTTGGTTACCGAGATTATTTTTGCCTGGCCGGGCATTGGTCGTCTGGCGATTCAGGCGATTCAAAACCGCGACTTCCCGCTGGTACAGGCGATTGTGCTACTCGCCGCGGTGGTGTTTGTGGCGATCAATTTGCTGATCGACCTGCTCTATCTGGTGCTAAACCCGAGGATTCGTTTATGAGTCGCCTTGCTGCCACCTTAGAACTGCTGAGTGAACTGACGCGCTGGCCGAGCGTGGCCGGCCAGTTATCTGCGCAGCGTGGATTGGCAGCCTGGCTGGAACGCTGGATGGTGGAGCAGCTCAATGCTGCCGTTATCCATCCGGTGGCGACTCAACACGACGAGGCCCCGCCGCTGGTGCATGTGCGCATTGATAACGGCAGCGACAGAAGCGTGGTGTTGTACAACATGTATGACGTGATGCCTGCGGATGACGCCGGTTGGGACGTAGCGCCGTTTATCGGCGGCATCGTTGAGTGGCCTGAACTGGGCCAGGTATTTGTCGGGCGCGGTGCCGAGAACAATAAAGGACCGGTCGCTGCCCTGCTGATTCTGCTGCGCGAAATGCAGCACAGCCAACAGCTCAATTTTAATATCGAAATTCTGTTAGAAGGTGAAGAGGAAGTCGGCAGCGGCGCGCTGCGGCGTTATCTGGCGCAGCAGCCTTGCCCGATCGCTCCCGCCGAAGCGGTGTTGTTTCCCTCACTGTGCGAATACGGCGGTGGCGCACCGCGGGTTTACCTCGGCTTTACCGGACTGGCATCCGGGCGTCTGAACGTGACCGGCGGCGACTGGGGCGGACCGTCTTCAGCAATTCATGCCAGCAATGCCGGCTGGATCGCCAATCCCGCGTGGCGCCTGGTGCAGGCCTTGCATGCCATTGCGCCCGCCGAACACAGCGGCGTGCTGGCGCGCAGCATGCCCGATGATGAGGCGAATCAGCTGCTGGCGAGCTTAGCCGAGCAGTTCAGCATTCATGACGAACTGCGTTTTCGTCGCAGCCAGCGCCTGATGATTGCAGGCGACACCTTGAGCAGTCTGCAAACGTTGCTCGGCAGTGCGGTATTGACGCTGGCCGAGCTGCACAGCGATCCGCCGGGCGGACGCGGCGTGATTCCTTTCCGCGCCAGTGCCGAGTTGGCGTTCCGCATTCCGCCAGGCTTCGATCAGGACACGATGATTGCCGCCGCCCAGCAGCGCCTGGCGCAGCCGGATTTAGCCGGCTGCGAACTGCAGCTGTTCGATCGCTATCCCGGCGTACGCTTTAGCCGCCACGCCCCCGGCGTAGATGCACTGATCGCCAGCTATCAAACGCTGGGTGCCGCTCCGCAAATCTGGCCGTGGGCACCGGGCTGCGCGCCCGCCTATGCCTTTGCCGCCGTCGCGCCCGCCTTTCTGATTGGCGGATTAGGCCACGGCGGCAACGCCCATGCCGTCAACGAGTTTGTTACGCTGGCAGGACTCGAACGCTTCCAGCAATCCATGAGCCTGTGGCTCACCGCATTCAATGATTCGGCCATTGGCCGGGTCGCGCCACACCAGGGAAACACCGCAGTACATAAAAATACAAGGCTATAAAATGAAATCAGTTGAAGAGTTTGAACGCGTTCCGCTCGGCTTCTTCCCCACGCCTCACGAGCCGCTGCCGCGGCTCAGTGAGGCACTTGGGATTACGCTGACGATCAAACGCGATGACTACAGTGGCTTCGGCGGCGGCGGCAACAAAGTCCGCAAGCTGGAGTATCTGATGGCGGAGGCCTGCAAAACCGGCGTCAATGTGGTGATCACCACCGGCGGGCATCAATCGAACCACGCCCGCATGGTGGCCGCCGCGGCGCGCAAGTTTGGCATGCGTCCAGTGCTGGTGCTGCGGGGCAATCCGCCCGCGAGCTGGCAAGGGAATCTGCTGCTGGACAAGCTGTTCGGGGCCGAGGTGCAGTTCCTCGATCCCGACGGCTACTTCACGCAGATTGAAGGTGCGATGCAGGCGCACGCTGATGCGGCGATCGCCCAGGGTGAAACGCCAATGATTATTCCGCTGGGTGGCGCGACGCCACTCGGCGCGTTGGGTTATGTGCGCGCCGTGGAGGAGATGGCGGCGCAGCTGGCTCCCCACCACACGCCCGCGCCAGATTTTATCGTTGCGCCTACCGGCTCTGGCGGCACGCTGGCTGGATTGCATGTGGGAACGCGGCGCTATTGGCCGCAGACCAAGGTGATTGGCATCAGCGTCAGTGCCAAAGCCGATTGGTTTCAGCCGCGCATTGCCGGCATGGCGCAGGATTGTGCCGACCTGCTGCAATGGCCGCAGCGGTGGCAACCGGACGATATCTGGATTGAAGATGGCTATGTTGGCCAGGCTTATGGCGTGCCATCCGATGGCGGTATTGATGCCATCTACAAACTCGCCCAGCTGGAAGGCGTGCTGCTGGATCCGGTATACACCGGAAAAGCGATGCACGGCCTGTTTTCGCTGGTGGAGCTGGGGCGCATTCCGCAGGGTTCGCGCGTTACTTTCGTGCACTGCGGCGGTTCTCCGGCGCTCTATCCGTTCGCCGACCGTCTTTTGGAGCCGTGATGGACGCGTTATTGCGGGTGCTGGATGAAGCCACCGTCGCGCAATTGGGGGGTAACGATATCGCCCTGGCGCTTGAGGATGTCAAAGCCGTAATCCGTCTGATGCGCCTCGGTGAGGCGCAGATGCCCGCCGAAAATCACGTCGATCTCGGCACGCCTTTGGGTAAAGCTTATGCGTTACCGGCGCGCGTCGGCGGCAGTTATAACGTAGCGGGCGTGAAGTGGACGGCTCATCGTCCTCAACGTCCGGACGCCCTGCCCGCCGCGTTAGCCTTAACGTTGATCAACGATGCGCAAAGCGGTCTTCCCCGTGGTCTGCTGGCCAGCGGTGCGTTAACTGCCGCCCGCACCGCCGCCGTGAGCGCGCTGGCGCTGCAGCTGGCTGCGCCACAACCTGTGAAACGCGTGCTGTTGCTAGGAGCAGGCCTGCATGCGCAGACGCATCTGCACATGCTACATCAGCTGTTTCCACAGCTGGAACAGATTGGCGTCTGGAATCGCTCTGGCGAAAAACTCATGGCGTTGCACGATGTGCAGATTGAATCCAATCTGCCGTTGGCGCTGGCGCAACCCTACGACGCCGTGCTGACCTGCACCAGCGCAGCGCAGCCGATTGTTGATGCAGCGGCGGTGCGTCCTGGCCGGATTATTGTACAGGTGGGCTACCACGAAGTGAGTTTTGCCGCCATCCATGCCAGCAGCAAAGTGGTGGTGGATGCCTGGGGTGATTTCGCCCAGCGTAGCGCAAAAAGCCTGTTTCAGATGTTCCGCGCCGGTGAGTTTCGAGAGCAAGATGTCGCTGCCGATCTCTGCGCGCTCCTCGTCGATGGCTGGCGTCCGGCAGCGGATGATAGCGTCTATTTCTCCTCGTTTGGCCTCAACGTGTTTGATATCGCCCTCGCCGCTCGCGTGTTACAGGCCGCAGAGCACAACGCACTCGGCACGTTGCAGTCGCTGTTTTCGGGAGTTCAGCATGATCATTGATGTGCAAACCCTTCACCAGCGTCAGGCGCAGGGTGAAGCCTTTCTGCTGATCGACGTGCGCGAATTTGTCGACTGGCAACGCGCCACCTTGCCCGACGCGCAGCACTGTAACGTCTATGACTATTTTATCGACGACAGCAGCGAGCCAGGTTTAGCGGTGATGGCGGCAGAAGCGGCCACCGCGCTGCAACCAATGTTTACTAGCTATCCTGGCGCCACGCCGGTTTTTTTTGAGCAGCAGGTGGGAATGCGTTCGCCGCGCGGCGCGTGGTTTGCGTGGCTGCTACAGCGCGATGATGCGCTAATTCTGGATGGCGGCGTGGAGGCCTGGCAGGCGGCGGGTTTTGACCTCACGCCAGGATTAGGTTTAAGTCGAACGGTCGCGCATCCGCCCGCCGCAAACGCCCGCGCGTGGAATCGCGATGTGGTGTGCATCCGTGAGCAGGTGTTAACGGCGGATGGCGTGACGGTAATCAATGTAGATGCCCGTCGTCCCAGCGAATTTGACGGCAGCTTTGCCCACGCCTGCTGTCAGCGCGCGGGACGTATTCCTCATTCTCAGCTGCTGTTTTGGGAAGACGTGGTCAGCGACGGTCATTTCCGCACGGCTTATGACATTGAGGCTCGCGCTACGGCCGCAGGGCTGAATAAAAGCGCGAAATTACAGGTTTATTGCCACCGCGGCGCGCGAGCTGCCACGGTATGGGCGGCATTAAAGCTGGCAGGTTTTGCGCATGTCGCGGTGTATGTCGGATCCTGGCACGAGTGGGCTGAACACCCTGAACTGCCGCTACTACACGGCAGCTGATCGTTGCGCCAGCGCCTGCTGGACATCCGGCGCTGCCGCCAGCAATTGCTGCGTGTAGTGGTTCTGCGGATGGTTGATCACGTTCGCCGTTATGCCCGACTCCACGATTTCACCGTGATACATTACTACGACCCGATCGCACAGCTGCCGTACAGCGCTGAGATCGTGGCTGATAAACAGCACCGATAATCCTAGCTTGTGCCGTAGCGTATTAAACAGCGCCAGAATCTGCCCGCGTACCGATAAATCCAGCGCAGCAACCGCTTCATCCGCCACCAGCAGCTTCGGCTCCATTGCCAGCGCGCGTGCAATCGCAATACGCTGGCGCTGACCGCCGGAAAATGCCCCTGGTAAACGATGCGCATGTTCCGCTTTCAACCCCACTAACATCAGCAACTCTTTTACCCGCTCATCCACCGCAGCGCCTTGTCGCAAGTGCCACACGCGCAGCGGCTCGGCAATCTGTTCACCCACCGAAATTTTGGGATTAAGACTCGCGTAAGGATCCTGGAAGATAATCTGGGCGTGACGGCGTAACGTATTTAGCTGGCGACCTTGCAGATGCTGGCCCTGGAAATGCACTTCGCCTGCATCTGCGGCAATCAAACCAATCGCCGCGCTGCCCAGCGTGGTTTTTCCGGAGCCGGATTCACCAATCAAGCCGACGATTTCGCCCTGCGCAATCGTTAGATTAGCCGGGTGTAAAACGGTTTGGCGTTTGGCTGGCCACAGCGGCATGCGACGCGGCAGCGGATAGCTTTTGCTGATATCACGTAGCACCAGCAGCGGCGGCTGATCGGCCATTATTATGGCTTCCGGCATCTGCACCGCCGAGGCGGCAATCAATTTACGCGTGTAAGGATGTTGTGGCGCGCCGAGCGTGTTGAGTACTGCTCCCTGCTCAACCAGCTGCCCGTGCTGCATTACGCACACGCGATCGGCGTAACGTGCCACCACGGACAGATCGTGGGTGATCAATAAGATCCCCATCCCCATTTCTTGCTGCAGCTCTTGCAGCAGCGCCAGAATCTGCGCCTGAATGGTGACATCCAGGGCGGTGGTCGGCTCATCTGCAATCAGCAATTCCGGCTGTCCGCTGATGGCGCTGGCGATCATCACGCGTTGGCGCATACCGCCCGATAATTGATGAATATACTGGCGCGCTCGCTGTGCCGGATTAACGATACCGACGCGATCCAGCAGCGCAATCGCTTCCTGCTGGGCCTGCTTCCAGCTAAATTGCCGATGCCGCACCAGCACTTCGGCGATCTGTTCACCGATGCGCAGCGTGGGATTCATGCTGGTCATTGGCTCCTGAAACACCGTGGCAATGCGGCATCCGCGCAGTAATTGGGTTTTGCGAGCATCCAGCGGATCCCCATTGAAAACCACGCGACCGCCACTTTGCTGCACACCGGCAGGCAGCAAGTTCATCAGCGCCAGGGAGGTTAAGGTTTTGCCAGAACCCGACTCGCCAACCAGAGCCAGTATTTCCCGCTGGTCAAGATGAAACGAGACGTTCTGCACCAGCTGCCGCCGATCGTGAGTTTGTAGTGAAAGATTTTCAACCGACAGCAAGCGGGCGCTATTCATCTGGCAGGGATTCTCAATAGGGAAAAATACAGGATATATCCTGAAGATAGGGGGAACAAGACCATTAGGTTATGGTACTGCGCGTGACGGAATAAGCCTATTGAGTGGTTTGTAGCACCCCAAATCTACGGCGATTATCGCCGTAGATTTTATAAAAAGTAAACTCTCGGGTCAGTTTGGTTTACTATTCACTTTATCAACGGCAATAACTGCCGCTAATATTTAGTTTTAGCAACGGGTGATACATGTTGAATGTTGAGAGCAGAAATATGCTCCAGAAACTGGTGCCCTCCGGATTAGTCGCGACAAAGTCATGGCTAGAGGTTCAAGGTTTAAATCCACATTTCATCGATAATGCGGTGAAGAGCGGTACGCTAATATCGCTCACACCTGGGGTTTATGTGCGTGATCCAGCCCCTCTACTATGGAAAGGCATCATCACCTCCTTACAACGGATGATGCAACACCCCATACATGTCGGTGGTTTAACGGCCTTGAACCTTGAAGGTCTGGCGCACTATCAATTGCGATGCAAATCAGCCAGTGTTCAACTCTACTCTATAGCGCCAATGCCTATCTGGCCGAGCAAAATCAATGTGAATGCACAGTTCGTATGCCATAGCACCCAAAGAATCTGGCCCGAATCACTTATGTATGAGATTAAATATCTTCGTGAAGAGCACTGGAATGAATCATTACCCTCCTTACGCTATTCCACACCTGAAAAAGCCATATTGGAAGTGTTAACCGAGGTTCCCAAAACGATCAGCTTTGAACATGCAGACCAACTCATGCAGGGTCTCTCAACGCTATCACCTCGAAAAATGGATGAGCTTCTGCGAGCCTGCTTCAGTATTAAAGCAAAGCGATTATTTATGTGGCTAGCTGAACGACATAATCATGCCTGGTTCAAATATCTTAAACCTGACAAGTATGATTTCGGTTCGGGCAAACGTGAGCTATCTCGAGGTGGCAAGCTGGATAATAAATGGAACATTACGATTCCAAGGGAAATGTGATCTATGGACAGAACGAGTCTCTATTATCGGCAAGTGCAGTTACTTCTGAAAATACTGCCATTGATATCCCAACATAGCTGTTTTGCGTTAAAAGGTGGAACGGCCATCAATCTTTTTATCCGTGAATTACCTCGCTTATCTATCGATATCGATCTCGTATTTCTACCTTCATTAGAACGTACTGAAGCGTTAACAACAATAAAGAAGACACTTGATGATATAGCCGCTGAGATAGGCATTAAGCTGGTGGGCTGTAGTGTGGTTCGTTCTTATGAGGATAAGAATGATGCATTGCGACTAACGGTTACGCGCTCAGGCGTGCAGATTAAAATTGAGTTATCTCCAGTGTTACGTGGAACCGTATATGAATCCGAGATACTGCAAGTCTCTGAGTCTGTGGAAGATGAGTTCGGATTTACTGAAATGAAAGTCGTTTCCTTTGCCGACCTATATGCTGGAAAAATATGTGCGGCGCTTGACCGACAGCATCCCCGTGATCTATTTGATGTGAAGTTTCTTTTAGAGAATGAAGGAATTACTCAAGAATTGAGAAAAGCACTGTTGATCTATTTAATTAGTCACCCGCGACCGCTTGCTGAACTACTACAACCACAGTTAAAAGATATCTCAAGTATCTATGATGGTGAATTTCGTCATATGGCCGAGAGAGACGTGTCATTGAAGGAACTCGAGGAAACAAGAGTTCAATTAATTAACATAATTAATACATCATTGACTATTGAGGAACGCAACTTTTTGCTCTCTTTTAAAAATCTGCAACCTAACTGGGGGCTGCTCGATCTGGACCGCGTTGATCAACTTCCCGCCGTACGTTGGAAACTGAAAAATTTATCGACTATGTCAGCGGCTAAACATGCTGCTGCGTTAAGAAAATTGGAGAGCGTTTTGCAAATCGTTTAATAGCTGAGACTTTAGAAAAAGTTCCAGCTGTTAATCCTGAACATTATTGCGACAAACTCAAAATCGTGCGGATGTTCTGCGCCGTTGTCGCAATAATATCAATCGCCCCCGTGCGCAGTGCGCCAAGAATGGCCATCGCTTTGGTATTCTCTGCGGCAATGGCAATCACACAGGGAATTTTGCGTAACTCTTCAATGCTGAGGCCAATAACCCGGTCGTTCATCACCGTATCAACGTGCTGGCCCTGCGAATTGAAGAAGTCATAGCCCGCCACATCACCGGTTACCCCCTGATTGACGCTGGCATCAATGATTTCGTGCGGCGTAAACCAGCCAAGTTTGACCATATAGCTGTTTTCGTTCATGTCGCCGATGCCCACCAGCGCCACATCCGCTTTGCGTGCACGATCCAGCGTTTCCTTGATGGTGCCGTTTTGCATAAAGGCATCACGCAGCGCCCGATTCTCAACATAGGCGGGCGCATAAAGCGTTTCGCTGATGCCGCCAAATTTCTTCGCCATGCGACGGCTGATGTGATCTGCGTTGATGGCATCCCCCGGACGATGGGTGCCGCCAATGCCGCTGATGAACAGGCAATTGCGTGTCGGCACCTGGCCGGGATGATCGGCAACCGCAGCCACATTGCGCCCTTGCCCAACGGCGACAATGGCGTCGTCTTTCAGCGACTGCGCTAAATGTGACGACACCAGCGCGGCAACCTGACGACGCTGCTCTTCCTGGTCCGGCTGATCCAGGGCAATCAGCGCCCGTTGCAGTTGCGGGAAGCGATTTTGAAGCTGTTGTTCGAGACGGGTGCTGAACACCGGGTGATAACGCACATTGATTTCGACGATGCCCTCTTCACGTGCGCGTTTGAGTAAGCGGCCAACCTTGATACGGGAAATCCCAAACTTACGCGCAATCTCCTCCTGGGTGATTTCGTCCTGATAATAGGCGACGGCAATTTCCGTCAGCAGTTCGGAGTCCTGAGAGAGCGTGTTTTTTTCCATCCGTAACCTGTCTTGTTTGGGTGTTATGCGAAGATGCTGCAAGCGCGCCACGTAGGGTGCGCATTTATGCGCACCTGGTCGCCATGAATGGCGCCCCTACAAAATACCGGCTTGATGTGACTTAGGCAGGGAGTTATATCATTGATACGACTCGCTTCGCCAGATAACCGCGCCGCGAGTCGATCGGGCATCACGCTTAGCGCTTGATAGCGTCGATTTTCAGCATGCGGGCAATCACGATATCCAGCTCTTTCTGATCGAAAATTTGTTTCCAGTCAGGTTTAACGATCTTCTCACGCCCATATTCCATGGCGATCATGCAGGCATCGGAGAACGGGTTGGTGGCACGGAAGGCGACGGCCAGCGCAATCTGAATATGACCATACAACATCGCCTTGGCCGCTTCTTCCGGCACGCCGCTGTGTTTCACGGTTTCGTCCAACGCTTCTTTCATGAAGGCACCGACCATGCAGGCGACGGTTTCCACCAGCGTCGGTTCCAGATACGCCAGCTGCGTCACGGTTACCCAATGGACGTGCTCAACCGGACCGTACATCACGCTTATCACCTTGCTCAGCTCGGCTTTCTGCGCATCAGAACCGCTTTCGTACGAGGCCGCCACGTGCTGAACCGCTGCGATGCCGCCGAAAGCATCCGCATGCTCTTCTTGGGTATAACGCTCAAGGAATACCGACGGATGGCAAGGATGCGCCACCGCGTATTCAATGCCATCACGATGGGCGATCAAATTCGCGTACGCGGCAGCCGGATCCAGCGTCAGCAGGATCGCGCCCGGTTTCATCTGTGGCACCACGCCTTCAGAGACTTTTCCCAATACAATATCCGGTACCGCCAGAATCACCACGTCACTTAAAGGCACCACGGAGGCGGCATCAGAGAGTTCGCGGCCCTGCGCGCTAACCTGTTCTTGCGCTTTTGGTGAGTTCTCACAGTAAAACACCTGGTAATCACTTTTCTGCAAGTTGGCAGAAATACGCATACCCATTTTACCGCCGGCACCTATCACGGTGATGGTTTTCAGTTGCACGCTCATGTTGTTACTCCTGATTTTGTTTACTGCGTAAGAATTCAACGGTGCGGCGAGTCCATTCGGCTTCTCGCTCGCAGGTCACGGCAGCATCCTCTTGCCACGGCAACCAGTGTTCGACGATTTGGTTAATGCCTTTATCCACCGGGCGCACGCTGGCGATCATCCGATCGTAATCCAGCAAACCTTCGCCCATCGGGCAGCCGGCAAAGGTAAAGCCAACCCAGCCATCACGACGCGTGAAGGCAAAGTCTTTAATGTGCAGATTGCCGACGCGCGCGGCGGTGTTGGCGATCACCTGCTCCGGCAGCTCCAGCCCAGCGACACAGTTGGCGGGATCAAGACACACGCCCAGCCACGGCGACAGAAACTTATTGATGACCGACATCATCACGCCGCTATTGACCTGCTCGTACGTCTCCAGGCAGAGACGCACCTGCTGGCGGGCGAAATCGGGTAACACGGCAGCAATCAGATTGGTGGCTTCATCCAGCGACGGGCGATGATCGGCGGTATAAAACATCGAGCGCACCACGTGAGCATCGAGAATTTCCGCCATATGCAGATAACGCTGCAAATGGGCGGTAGCCAGACCACGCGTACCTAATTCCAGCGTAATACCCAGCGTATCGGCCTGCTGACGCAGCGTAAGCAGCTGCGCGTCGGACCAGCTTTCAATCGCCGGATAGTCGCAAATTTGAAACACCGAGATATCGAGGTCCGCGGTCTGCTGCAGCATCTGCTCCAACGTCAGCGGGTTGGGTACGTTTGACGACATGCGCCAGAAAAAAGCGTAAGTGCTGAGTCCTATCCGGCTCATTAACGGCGCTCCTGAGCCAACACGCTGGCTTCCTCAATAATTTGGGCCAACGCTTGCGGATCGTGAGCAAAACGTCCCAGGAACAGGCCATTCACGTCTGTACCAAGGCGTTGAATCAGCCCCGGACCGGCGCTGCCGCCATAAATGACTTTCAGCGTGATACCCGGCGGCGTAGAGAGCTGCTGCAGGCCGGCGCACACCGCGCGGATGTAGCTGTCCGGCGCGGGCTGCGGCGCGCCGATTGCCCATTGTGGTTCGTAGGCAAAGAACACTTCACCTTCTAATCCCTGCTGCGCGGCGTCAGATAAGGCTTCGGCCAGCTGCTGCTCGCACAGCGCGATCGCCTGCTGCGGATCCGCCTGCTGTTCTTCACCGATGCACAGCACGGGCGTGATGCCGTGGCGCAGCGACATCGCGACCTTGGCAGCGATTTGCGCTTTATCTTCATGGAAGTGACGACGGCGTTCCGCATGACCAATTTCGGCTAGCGAACAGCCCAGCTCTTGCAGCATGCTGGCGCTGACTTCACCGGTCCATGCACCGTTCTCCGCCTGGCAAACATCCTGACCGCCGAAACGCACCGTCGTATTAGCAAAGATCTCCGCCACTGCCGGAATGGCGGGATAAGCCGGTAAGACAAATAAACCCACTTCACCGCTTTTTACGGCCGGATGCCCGGCAATGGCTGCCACATCGCGACACCACTGCAGCGTTTGTTGATAACCGAAGTACATTTTTAAACTGACGCCAAGCCAGACTTTTGGCTGAGACATGCTTCAAACTCCTTGTTCAGACGTACTCTGTTCTTTTAGCAGATCGCCCACGGTATTCACGATTAAAGCGAGTGAAATTGCGCCTGCGTCGGGTGTGCCCAGGCTTTTTTCTGCCAGCGGACGTGCGCGGCCCATTTTTGGTACCAGCTGCGCGGTATCCTGCGCGGCTTTGTCTGCCACCTGCGCCGCCCCCAGCCAGGCATCGGTTAACGATGCGCCTTCTGCAACAGCCGCATTTAAGCTGTCGCTAAACGGCACCAGTACATCAACCATGGTTTTGTCACCCACGCGCGCTTTACCAAAGTGCATGATGCCTTCTTTGGCTGCACGCACACCCGCTGCCACGCGCTGCGCATCGGGTGTGAAACGATCGCCCAGCGCAGTGCCCAACGCGGTGAGCGCCACGCCCCACAATGCGCCAGACGTGCCGCCGGCGTTATCAGCCCACGCATCTGCCGCCCGGCACAGTAAACTGCCAGCACCCGCACCGCGCGCGGCAACGTCACGCGCCTTTGCTACTGCGCCCAGCACGCCACGCTCCATACCAATACCGTGGTCGCCATCACCAGCGACCGCATCAATGTCGCCAAGCCGCTTTGCGTTACGTTGTAACATATCGGCCACTGATTCCAGCAGTTGCAGAACGCGTTTGGCGCTTTCCTGCGATTCAGCGGTCGCGGCAGGCAAGGCTTCTTCACGGCTTTCCTCTCGCTCCGTGGCGCTCAGGGGTTCTGCAACCAGCACGCTACCTTTGCGATAGGCTGGCGTATTGGTTGGCGCACGCCACAGGGTTTCCAGCGTTTCATCCAGCCACATCAGCGTCAGTGACGCGCCAGCCATATTAAAACTGGTGACAAATTCGCCGACGTCAGGTTCGACAATCTGCACTTTTGCTGCGTCCAGCAGCTGCGCGACGCGGCGATAAACCACAAACAGCTCTTCATATTTCACCGAGCCCAAACCGTTGAGGATCACTGCCACGCGCTGACCTTCAGCTTGCTTTATATCAACGGGTAATTCATTGAGCAGGCGCTCAACGAAGATCTCCGCCAACTCATCTGCGCTCGGCATGTCGGTCTCTTTAATGCCCGGCTCGCCGTGAATGCCTAATCCCAGCGCCATGCGCCCTTTTTCCACTTCAAACAGCGGATGCGATGCGCCTGGCAGAGTACAACCGGCAAACGCCACGCCAAAGGTCCGGGTGCGTTGATTCGCGTGCTGTGCCAGTTTTACCACGGCGGCCAAATCGTGCCCCGCTTCAGCAGCGGCGCAGGCGGCTTTAAAGACGCAAAGATCGCCTGCCACGCCGCGACGCTTTTCCAGCTCTTCTTTGCCCGCGCTGGAGATATCGTCGGTGACCGCCAGCACGTCACAGGCGATGCCTTCCGCCCGTAAACGTTCGCAGGCCTGGCCAAAGTGCAAAACATCACCCGCATAGTTGCCGAACATCAGCAGCACGCCAGCACCGTTATGCGCCGCACGTGCAACGTTATAGATTTGCTGCGCCGAGGGCGAAGCGAATAAATTGCCCATCGCCGCGCCGTGTGCCAGGCCTTGTCCAACCAATCCAGCAAACGCCGGATAGTGGCCCGATCCGCCGCCGACAATTACCGCCACGGTGTTCGGCTCGCTGCGGGTACTGCGCACCACGCCGCCAGTAACCTGACGCACTTTATCGGCATTGGCGGCGACAAAGCCTTCAATCAGCTCAGCGGCGAAGGCTGAGGGTTGGTTAAACAGGTACGTCATATTAATGCTCCTGAGCTAAAGAGATCGGCTGAGACGGCGAGCGACGGCGGTTAAGTAACAGCATGAGGAAGGCTGACAGCAGCATGAATCCACCGACCACAAACATCGGCAAGGCATAGCTGTTAGTCGCGTCATGCAGCGCGCCGGTAATGTAGCCCGCGGAGAAGCCCGCTACGTTTCCTAAGGTATTAATCAGTGCAATTGCGGCCGCCGCAGATGCACCGGTCAGGAATTGCGTCGGTAATGTCCAGAAGTTAGGTAGCGCGGCGAAGATGGCGCTGGCTGTAATCGCAATCACCATGATGGTGGTGAACGGCGAATCCATATACAGCGCCAGCGGTACGCTGATGCCGCCTGCCAGCGCCGGAATAGCGATGTGCCAGGTTTTGCAGCCACGACGCGCAGCGTCTTTCGACCAGAAGAACATCACCACCGCCGCGATCAGGTACGGCACGCCGGTAATCAATCCTTTCTGCATGACATTAAAGGTGGTGCCGAACTGCTGCTGGAAGCCAGCAATAATGGTTGGCAGGAAGAACGCCAGCGCATACAGACCATATATGAATCCGAAGTAAATCAGGCACAGCATCCATACGCGGCCGTTACCCATTACCGAGCGCAGGCTGTGTTTCTGATGGCCCTGCTTCTGCTGATGCTCAGCTTCCAGCTCAGCGGTAAGCCAGGTTTTCTCTTCGGAGGTCAGCCATTTAGCCTGGCGCGGCGAATCCACCAGCCAGAACAGTGCAGCAAACCCAATCAGAATCGCGGGAATTGAGACGCCCATAAACATCACGCGCCAGCCGGCCATGCCGAACAGGCCATGCTGCTCAATTAATGAAGCGGCTAACGGTGCGCCAAATACCACGGTTAGCGGTTGCGCAAGATAGAACAGCGACAGAATTTTGCTGCGATGCCGGCCAGGTACCCACATGCTGAGGTAGAGGATCGCGCCCGGGAAGAAGCCAGCCTCAGCGATGCCGAGCAGCAGACGCAGCGTATACAAACCTTCCACACTGCTTACCCATGTGAACAACAGCGAGACAATCCCCCAGCTGATCATGATGCGCGCCAGCCAGCGACGCGCGCCAAACTTATGCAGCGCCAGGTTGCTGGGCACCTCCAGCAGGATGTAACCAATAAAGAAGATGCCTGATGCTAAACCAAACTGCAGCGCCGTCAGGCCGAGGTCTTGCGTCATGCCGTTGGGGCCCGCAAACGAAATCGCGGTGCGGTCGAGAAAGTTAATAAAGAACATCAGCGCCACGAACGGCACTAAACGCCAGGAGATTTTTCTAATGGTGGACTTTTCCACCGCCGTGACGGTTGGCTGGTTCATAACGCACCTCCAGGACATGCGGAGTTATTCATTTCGTTAAGCGGTGTTGGCCCAGCGCTAAGGGCGCGCTGGCGGCAGGCGAACTGAGAGGTAAGGTGTAAATGCAGCATGTTCGAGTCCTTAATGGGTCTTCTTGTACATTAGTAAAGCTATGCGAACAAATGAACAGTACACGGATAATTGCGCACACCTCAAGCGCAATACACGAAAGTGTGAGCGCGCTCATGAGATTCGATTTTGCAGTTATTATCGGACTTTTGCTCAATGCAGCGGCCAAAACCACACTGGTATGGTGATTTCAAGCGCATTAACGGGCGATATCTGGCATTCTTCATATGAACAACACTTGAACATATGATTAATTTTATGGCAGGCTGCATATGAACATCTTCTCGCCTGCTGAACAAACGTGCAGGCGACCATGCCAACCCTGCTGGAGAACGACGATGAAAACAATCGCTATTGGCGCCGATGATGCGGCTATCGAATTGAAAAACGTGATTAAAAAACTGCTGGAAGAGAAAGAGTTCGTGGTAACGGATTACACCAATGATGCGCAAAACGATCGTCCGATGTATCCGGATGTGGCATTTGCATTGGCTACCGCCATTCAGAAAAAAGAGTTTGAGCGCGGTATCCTGCTGTGCGGTACCGGCATCGGCGTGGCTATTGTCGCTAACAAGGTGGAAGGCGTGCGCGCCGCGCAGTGCCACGATACCTTCTCCGCCGAGCGTGCCCGTAAGAGCAACAACGCTCAGATCATGACCATGGGCGCGCGCGTTATTGGCCCTGAGCTGGCTAAGAATATTGTCAATGCCTGGCTGGCATCAGAGTTCGAAGGGGGCGGCTCTACCGCTAAAGTTGAGAAGATCGGTTACTACGAGCAAGTTTCCCACGCTAAATAAGCGCCGCGCTCGCGCCCTGCTGCGTACTTTTGCAGCACCAAGAATGGCGATCAAAACAAAGCGCATAGGGTTTCCCTGGCGAAAACCCGCATAAGGGTGGCTGAGGCGGAAGGACCGTGTTATTGCGCGGTAATACGAATAATTTTCTGCGTCATGCTCATGGCTGAATCAAACGGGCCAGTATGACGCACGATTTTCACCATGATGCTGGCCCCCACCCACAGCTGATAAAGGCTTTCTGCCACGAGGGACGGTTTATCATCAATCACCAGGGATCCCTCTTTCACGCCCGCTTCTAACGCCTCCGCCAGACGTGCGATGATCCCTGAAGTGCCGTTCTGCAGCGTAACGCGCATACTGTCCGAAAGATCGGCGACTTCCGCGCCCAGCTTCACCGCCAGGCACTTGCCCTGACAATCGGAGAACGATTGTGTCTCACGCCACAGCTGCCAGTAATTCATCAAACGTTGTGCCATGGTGAGATCCGGCTGGGCCAAGGTACTATCGAGCTCGGTAAGATAATCATCAAAATAGCGCGCCAACATCGCTACGCCAAACGCCTCTTTCGAACTGAAATAGTGATAGAACGAACCCTTCGGCACGCCAGCATCGGTGAGGATTTCATTCAATCCGACAGCCGAAAACCCCTTGCCTGCCATGATACGTTGGCCGGTAGCAAGGATGTGATCGCGGATTTCGTGGCTATGTAATTGGGATGCAGTAGTCATAGCCCAAGATTATCAAATACTAGACCAGTCGTCTATGCTCAGGAAAATGGAAGGCGGACGACACGTTCGCCTCCCGTTAATCGGCCTTTATTGAGCTAATTGCTTTATCAGCTGTTGTGCGGTCTCGGCTGAGGATGTTGGATTTTGTCCAGTGATCAGCAGGCCATCGCTAACCACGTAAGAACTCCAGTCGGCACCTTTAGAATACAGACCGCCCTTGGCAATCAGTTCGTCTTCCACCAGGAATGGCACCACCTTGGTCAGGCCAACGGCCTCCTCTTCGCTATTGGTAAAGCCGGTAACATTGCGCCCCTGCACCAGCGGCTTCCCTTCTGGCGTTTTGACATGGCGCAACACGCCCGGCGCATGACATACCAACGCGACGTGTTTGTTTGCCGCGAGGAAGCCTTCAATCAGCGCGATGGAATGCTTATCCTCGGCCAAATCCCACAACGGGCCGTGACCGCCAGGGTAAAACACGGCGTCGTAATCGGCAGGCGTTACGCTATCCAGACGTACGGTGGCCGCAAGTTGCTGAGTTGCTGCGGCATCGGCTTCGAAGCGATGGGTTTGTTCGGTCTGGAAATCAGGTTCGTTGCTTTTAGGATCTAACGGCGGCTTGCCGCCTTTCGGTGAAGCCAGCGTGATGTCGGCCCCGGCATCTTTGAACGCGTAGTAAGGCGCAGCCAGCTCTTCCAGCCAAAAGCCGGTTTTACGTCCGGTATCGCCTAATTGATCGTGCGAGGTGAGAACCATAAGAATTTTCATCGTCAATCTCCTGTTGCTAGGATTAAATGCTCAAACTAGACCAGTCGTCTAGCGCTTAAATTCACGTTATCACCTAATAGACCAGTCGTCTAGAGCTTGAGGCAATTTTAGTAAAATGTCATGCGCCCTCGTTTCTTACCTTTCAAATAGCCGAAGACCGCCATTGACCTAACGCCATTTAAACCGGACATTTTCCCATTACCCCCACCTGCCCAAGCGGCTTGTTGAGTTATAACTCAGCCTGGCTCGTTTCAGCAGCTATGCAACTAAGGCGTTCACGGATGTGTATTCAGGCCCGTGTTCACGCTGAGCCACCCATAATTGGCTTATAGTGGATTCATCGTCGCCGTACTGTTTTGCTAATGCCCTTATTGATATTGTCATTTTACTCCTAAAGTTTTTTTATTCTTGACCGATGTAATAACTATTTAGGGGACTTAAAATGAATACAATTGAAGAGGATTTCAAAGACATCCAGTTAATGGCCTTTGAATTTCTCAATCAGACGGCAATCAAAGAAAAACTCTTCTTCCTTTTTAAATTCAGACGTGACGATTGGGAAAAATGGTTCCAAATTGAATTTGCATTTTTCATTCAAAAAAATTTTGAAGTAAATGTTGAACGGGAATTACCCGCTTTTACAAACTCCCCACTCAAAAAAGACTCAAGATTTTTTATTGATGTTGTTTATAAATTAGAGGATGAGAAGAAGTTTGTTTTTCTAGAAATAAAATGCAACAGGAGCAGTTCAGCCTTAAGAAGAGGATTGTCAAGAGACATAAGTAAGTTACGCCACATTAAGAAAATAAAAACTCATCCAAAACGTTCATCCTGGTGTATTGGGTTTCATCGCAGCTGTACAGACCATGATATCGACTCGATGAAACGGTTTATTAGCGACTCTACCTTTTCTAAACATGAGGTACTCAAACTCTGCTTATGCGATTACAAGACAAAATGTGTCTGTGAGCACAATAAATTAGGTGTAACTATAGTTTTTTGCGGTGGTTAATAGGAGGATAAATATGCACAATTCATCCCTATAAAGGATTTTCAACATTCGCCGACATTGAAGATTTGTTCTGTTAGGAACTTTACATGATAAAAAATATATCCATATGGATTTCTCTTTTTGCATTATTTCTAATTACCGGTTGTTCTGCTGTTCATCCCGGACATATGACAACGTATAAAAGTAATGTGAGTTATGAAATATTTTATGAAGGTTCAATGATTCACAGTTACGTTCCAAGTTACTATCCAATGAGAGTGACTGATGATAAGGTCATCATTTCATTTGTTGTTGATCTTGGTTACGACTCTATCGGATTTCCATTTATCTATACTGACAGCAGAATTACTGAAAGCACTCGCCCATTTCGAGAATTCTTAGTTTGGTCAAAAAAACCATTTATCAAGCGCCAAGAAACGAAGAAAAAGATGATGGCAGGCACAACCTGGGATGTAGTTTACTATCGTGAAGAAAATGACCTTAAAACACAAGAACCCCTATTCCTATTAGTCCGTCATTTTGGCTATTTTTATCCTGACCTGATCTATGCATTTACTGTAACTGACATTGAACACCTTTTAGATGACGTTTACTATGTAAAATACTGCAAAGAACATGGATTGCCATTATAAATTTCAAGGAAAGCATGATTATTATGCTTCTCACTTCAATCGATTATCACGGTACTCATCATCGAATTTCTCTTTGAGTACCTTGGTGATTGGGCCGCCCATATAGCTTCGGTCGCCACGTGTGGCGACCAACGTTCGATATGCCGTTTGCTTATTTACCCCTGCTCAGACTGCACAGCTAAATCAGTTTCTTTGCCTACCAGTATTATCGTCAGGCTAAAGGACAAGACCAGCGCAATCACTACGCCCGAAACGGCCCAGATAAAGTACGGTCCGATGTAAGCCGGCAGACTAAATATGCTGGAAAGGATATAGCCATATAAACGCACGCCAAAGAAACCAATAAAGGCGGAAGCGAGTGCGCTGGATACGGTGGCGGCGATAAACGCTTTTTTATAGCGCGTTAATACCCCAAACAGCGCAGGTTCAGTGATGCCTAATAACGCTGAGATCGCAGCTGAAAGCGTTACGACTTTATCCTGACGATTTTTACTCAATTTCCAGATGGCAAAGGTCGCTCCTGCGATTGACATATTTGCCATAAACATCATCGGCATCAACATGTCATAACCGCGATCGCTGAAATTCTGCAGCGCGATGGGTGTCATTGCATGGTGCATACCGGTAAGTACCGCCAGCGGCCGAATGGCACCCACAATCAAACCGGCAAAGCTGGATGAAATACTGAACAAGCCTTCAATAAATAACGCTAATCCCTTTCCTAGCCAAATACCCATCGGGCCAATCACCACTAGCGCAGTGAGCGCGGCGAGAAACAGCGTTAACGTTGGCGTAAAGACCGTTTTCAACACTTCCGGCATAATACGATCAACCCAGCGGTGGATATAACTCAGTGCCAGAATTGAAAAGATGACCGGAATAACACTGGAGGCATAGTTGAATACCGAAACCGGAATCAGGCCCATAAACCAGAATGCGTTTACGGCACCTTCCTGATGTGCGGCCAGCGCTTTAGCTGCATCGATTAATGACGGATACATCAAACACGCGGCAACGGCTGCGGCCAGATATTCATTGGTCTTAAAGATTTTAGCCGCAGAGACCGCCAGGAAAAACGGTAAAAAATAGAACACGCCGCTGGCGATTAAATCAATCACCATTACCGTATCACTCTTTGCCGAGATCAGCTGTAATGCCACCAAACCGGCTAGTAATCCTTTGATCATCCCTGCGCCAGCAATGGCGGGAACAATGGGTCCAAATACACCGGAAACGGTATCCATAAACAGGGAAACGACGCTTTTACGCGTTTTTTCCAGCTGTATCTGCGGCTGATTATCGTTATTCAGCACGGGCACGAGTTGCTCATACCAACTATTTACCTTCGGCCCAATAATGATTTGAAACTGTTCGCTTTGCATTTGCGCCCCCAGAACACCGGGCAGCGCTTTAATTCCACTCTGATTAACTTTATTGTCATCAACAAGATCAAAGCGCAGCCGAGTCATACAGTGCCAGACTTTATTGATATTATTTTTTCCGCCCACTAACTGAATGATATTTCCTATGACTTCCTGCGTTCCCATACTTGCTCCTAAGGGAAAAAACTGCCCTGATGAAATCTGCTCTGGATGGTAATAAATGAACCCAGGCAAAACAAACCAATAAATCATGATGAGGATCACAAAACCACACTCAACAGGCTTTATGACACGAAAAATCGCAAATTGGTCTGTTTTTTAAAGAGAAATCACGCATTTTTTTAACCAATATTTATTACATAAAAAGGGTTTGCGTCTTAATAAAAACCCAGCAATCATAGGGTAAAAATTTCATATCATTCTGCCTTACTGTTAAACGCGGTGAGTGTGCCAGAGGAGTTTTCTTTGTGACCCCAACTATTATCGAAAGTATTCACTGCTTTATTACTCGTCCCGATCGCCATAATCTCATTACCGTACGCGTTACGACCAATAAAGGCATTACGGGACACGGCTGTGCCACTTTTCAACAGCGTCCATTGGCTGTAAAAACGATGGTCGATGAGTATCTGGTTCCCCTTTTGGTCGGGCGAGATGCCAATAATATTGAAGATCTGTGGCAAATGATGAACGTTAATGCCTATTGGCGAAACGGTCCGGTAACCAATAATGCTATTTCCGGTATTGATATGGCATTGTGGGATATTAAGGCGCAGCTGGCGGGTATGCCTTTGTATCAATTATGGGGGGGGAAATCACGCGATGCGATTGCAGCTTATACCCATGCCAGTGGTGAAACGCTGGAAGAACTTTATGCCTCAGTAGATCAAGCGCTAGAAATTGGCTACCGTCATATTCGCTGTCAGTTGGGGTTTTACGGCGGTACCGCCCAGGATCTCCATGCTCCAGAAAAGGGTACCGCCGGCGCTTATTATTCTCAGCAACAGTACATGGCAAATACGGTTGAGATGTTTCGTGCATTGAGAACCAAATATGGTCATCAATTTGAAATTCTGCATGATGTTCACGAACGGTTATTTCCGCAGCAAGCGATTCAGTTGGTTAAACAACTGGAACCTTATATGCCCTATTTTCTCGAGGATGTTCTTCCTCCGGCGCAAACCGGTTGGCTGGCACAGTTACGCCAGCAGAGTGCCGTGCCGCTGGCATTAGGTGAATTATTTAATAATCCAGCCGAATGGCATGAGTTGATCATTCATCGCCGAATCGACTTCATTCGCTGCCACATTTCGCAAATTGGTGGCATCACGCCAGCGCTTAAACTGGCGGCGCTGTGTCAGGCATTCGGAATACGGTTAGCATGGCACGGCCCAGGTGATATGACGCCTATCGGTGTCGCCGTGAATACGCATCTAAATATTCATTTACACAATGCTGCCATTCAGGAATTTATCCCACGCTCATCGCTGACGGATGCGATGTTCCCGGGCGCACCTAACGTTAACAAGGGATTTATTTATCCGCCACAAGCGGCGGGTATCGGCGTAACCTTTGATCAAGCGCTGGCGGAGAAATATCCGGTGGTCTACCGTCCGCATGAGTGGACACAAAGTCGCCTGCCGGACGGCACTATTCATACGCCATAATTTAACGCTGTTTCTGACGAAAGCGCAGATTGTCAGGATTATGAGGAATCAGGTAGGTGCAGGTGTAATCAATATCGACAATGTCGCTGATTTCGTATACCTGTCCTCCCTGAAGAATGCCGCGGTTAATGATATGCATCGCCGGGCTGCCTTTTTTACAGCCAAGAAGCGTAGCCTGATCGCGATTGACGCTAATAGCCCGGTAGCTGGTTAGCAAATGTGAAATGTGATAGCCCCTGGCTAAAACATATTGCTGAATAGAACGCTCGATTATTTCCCCCGTAAGATCGGAAAATAATTGCGCGGGCATGCGCGAGGTTTCAATCTGCACCGCGATATTATCAACATAGCGCAGGCGGGAAAATTCCCAGATAAATGCCTCATCGTTGATGGCAAATATTTGTTGCTCGTCGCTATCAGGACGTCGCTTACGCAGGCTAAGAGAGCGGTAATGTATCTGATCAAAACGTTTTTCAGTGATTGAATTATAGACGAGCGGGTTATTACGTACCGTCTCGTTTATCCAGATGCCTGAACCCTGCACGATACGCACGGCTCCAATACTGACCAGTTTTTCCAGCGCTTGCCGAATGGTAAAACGTGAAACGCCATACTCTTCCGCCAGCTGACGCTCAGGGGGCAATTTGCGGGGCGCGGATGTGTCTTCCTGATAAATTTTGCTCAGCAAATCCTGGGTAACGAACTCTTTCTTTTTCATTAGATTACCCTCCTCCTATCATTGACGGAAGGATAATACCACGTCAGCACTACATTTCGTTTTTACCGTCATCGAACAAGTCCCATTGCATAATTTCATGCAAGAGTTTCATCCTTAGCGAGATCGATATCCTTCTCATTCGTGAAGACTCCACCTTGCTGGTATTTTTATAATATTGGATAAAAAACTCGCGCATCGGAATATCTCCTTCTAAACCGTTATTAACGTTATATTTTCTGCACGAAATGCATTGTAAAACGCCTTGTTAAGCTGCTCCTCCACCACTAGAACATGGATTTCGTCACAGCCCGCCACCGCGAATCTGGCAACGCCGGGGATTTTATCCGCCGTAAGACCAACAATCGTTTGGTTACTCTGTTTAATAGCCACTTTTTTAAATTCGCAATCGGCAAAATCAAATCCTGTCAGACCTGATTCAGGGCTCATGGCGCATCCGCCAATAAAGGCCTGGTCAAAATGGATGTTGCGCAGTTGCTCTATTGCTGTGTGACTTACGCAGCCTCCGCTTTTTTTATCAATATGCCCACCCAGCATGATGACATCTATATTGGGGTGTTTTAAAAGCACGGCGGCGATATCCGGCGCGTTTGTTGCCACCGTTAATGACAACGCCTCTGGCAAAGCCAGGGCCATCGCCAAATTGGTTGTTCCCGCATCGATAAATACACAGCTATCGTTTTTAATAAGGCTGGCACAGGCCGTCGCGATCATCTCCTTTGCTGCGTGATTCTGCTCTTTTCGCAGCAGAAAAGTGCCCGCTTCAGGTAACTGTATTACAGCGCCACCGTATACTTTCTTGCAAATACCTTCCTTACTCAGTTCGTGCAGATCACGCCGGATAGTGTGTTCTGAAACGCCCAATTGTCTGGCGAGGTCAACACAGACGACCCGTCCCTGCTCTTGCAGGATCTGTTTGATCAGCGCTTGTCGCTGATCCGGAAAGGCAGCATAATCGAGCATAAACATTCCTTAATCCATCAAAATCGATCTACAATGAGCATAATCGCGCAAATGTTTGCAGATTGTCAATCTTGCATGCAGGCGCAATGAACCACCCCGTTGCTTCCAGGGATTGTTATCCATCTAAAAAGAGGAATGAAATGATTCAGCATCTCAGCAGCATGACTCCCAGCCGCGCTACGCGTCTGACTTTTTTTATTGCCGGGTTTGTCACCGCCACCTGGGCCGTCATTGTGCCTTTCGCGCGCAATAACACAGGAGTCAACGAAGCGATGCTTGGCACCTTGCTGCTCTGTCTTGGCTTTGGTGCGCTGATCGCTATGCCGGTAACGGGTCTACTGACCAGCCGTTTTGGCTGTCGCCGCGTCATCGTTGTCGCCATCGCATTGATTATCCTGAGCACGCCGCTACTGGCGGTTATTGCCGATCCTCTGCTACTTGGCCTGGTTCTCCTGATTTTTGGCGTGGGTGTTGGCGTGACGGATTGCGCAATGAACATTCAGGCCATTCTCGTTGAGAAGCAATCGGCTGCGCCACTGATGTCCGGATTTCATGGCATGTACAGCTTCGGCGGCATCGCGGGCGCAGGGGTTATGACTGTGCTGCTGTCATTGGGCATGAGCGTGTTGGCCGCAACGCTGCTGGTGACGTTCACGGTGATGGTGTTGGCCATGCTCAGTTTTCCGGGACTTCTAACCTATGCCAATCCTAAAGAGGGGCCGGCATTCGCCGTGCCGCGCGGGCACGTATTATTGCTGGGCCTCATCTGTTTTGCCGTATTCCTGACGGAAGGAACGGTGCTGGACTGGAGTGCCGTTTATCTGACGCAGGTGCGGGATATTCCTGAAACCTTAGGTGGGCTGGGTTATACCTGTTTTGCTGTGGCGATGACGCTAGCAAGACTTACCGGAGACCGCATTATTTCTCTGCTAGGACGGCTGCCGGTGGTTCTGGTGGGCGCGCTCACTGCGGCAGCCGGACTGGCGCTGGTGACCTTTATTCCCTCATGGTCTCTCTCGCTGCTGGGATACGTTTTTGTGGGTGCCGGTTGCGCCAATATCGTACCGGTTATGTTCTCCGCGGTGGGACAACAGAAAGTAATGCCACAGGCAGTGGCGGTACCCGCAATGACAACCTTAGGCTACCTCGGGGTTTTAAGTGGTCCGGCGATAATTGGTTACATTGCCCACTACAGCTCTCTCGCGCTTTCATTCTCACTCATCATGGTGCTGATGCTTGTCGTCGCAGCACTGTCACTCACGCTCAATTTAGGCAATAAAACCCCTGCAGGAGAGAACGCATGAAAATTGCACACGTGGCGTTATGGACCAACAATTTGACTGCCCAGCAACATTTTTGGCAGGATTTTTTTGGCGGAACATCGAATGAACTTTATATCAGCAAAAATCGCCCTGGTTTTCGTTCTCACTTCATTCGTTTGCATGAAGGCGCCACCATCGAACTTATGGCTCTGGAAGCGTTAGCACAAGGTGCGAATGGCACAGAACTGACCGGATGGGCACATATCGCGATTAACGTTGGCACCAGGCAAGATGTGGACACGATGGTCAAACGGGCATCGGAGCAGAAGATTTTAGTCAGTCCGGCGCGGATAACCGGAGATGGTTTCTATGAAGCCCTTATTCGGGATCCTGACGGCAATCTGATTGAAATTGTCAGTGATGATGAGTAAACCGCGCGATAGCTTTTATTTAACGCGAAGCAGATAAAAAAAGGCGCCGCAATGGGCGCCTTAACTCGATGTAGTCGGGGTTATTTCAAACGGAATGCCACCACGCTGTCACCCGCCTGGGTGCCAAGCGAACCGTGGCCGCCAGCGGCAATCACCACGTACTGCTTGCCGTCTTTACCCATAAAGGTAGATGGCGTGGCCTGCGCACCGGCACTCAGTTCAGTCTGCCACAGCAGTTCACCGGTGGTGCTGTCGTAGGCACGGAAGAAGTTATCTGCCGTTGCCCCATGGAACACCAAATCACCTGCCGTCAGCAACGGACCACCGTGCGCCACCATGCCCATCGGGAAACCGATTGGGAAGCGGCCAGGCAGGAAGCTGGTTTTCAGGTTTTTGGTGACGCCGACGCGGCGCAGCCATTCGGTTTTACCGGTCTTCAGATCCACACCCACCATACGGCCCCAGGGTGGAGCAACACAAGGAATGCCAAGACCAGACGCCAGCTGCTGAATGTGAATGGCATAATCACCGTGGAAGTTTTCATTCCAGTACGGCTGACCATCTTTGGTGAACAGGCGCTCGGTGGCGGTCTGCTCGCTACGTTTGATCAGATTGTATTTGTAAGCCAGACGCACTGGCGCGGCAATCAGCATTTGACGCTGCGGATCGACGGCGACAGAACCCCAGTTGAACACGCCAATGTTACCCGGGAAGATCAGCGAACCCGCTTCGGTTGCTGGCGTCCACGGGTTACCGTCGTAGCGCAGGCTACGGAAATCCATGCGGCATGACATTTGGTCAAACGGCGTGATACCCCACATTGATTTCTCGGTCAACGGCTGCGGGATAAAGTTCAGGCTGGATACCGGCTGCGTCGCGGCAAATTTCTCGCCCGCTACGCCACCTTCGGTTGAAACCTTCACCTGATTCACCGGATAAACCGGCTGGCCAGTAAGACGATTCAGCACAAACAGGTTGCCGGTTTTGGTTGGCAAAATCACCACAGGCTGCTTCTGGCCCTGATAATCGATGTCCACCAGCGAAGGCTGTGACGGATTATCGCGGTCCCACAGATCGTGGTTGGAGCTCTGATAGCGCCATTTGAAGGCACCGGTTTGCAGATCCAGCGCCACCAGCGCATCGCGGAACTTCTCGGTGTTGCTGTTTGGATCGCGTTCAATACCCACTTCATCCGGTGAAGCGTTACCAAACGGCACGTAGACCACACCATTTTTCAGGTCAGCACTCAGCGTGCCCCACGCCACTGGCGTGTCCTGCGGATAGTTCTGACCCGCGGCGATCGGTGCGGTGTTTTCCGGGTTAGCCGGATCGAAGTTCCACACCAGACGGCCAGTTTGCACGTCATACGCGCGAATTACGCCTGACGGGTTACCGCTGTTGAAGCCGTTGTCCATCACCGAACCGCCAACGATCACCAGCTTGCCCGCCACCAGCGGTGCCGCGGTTTGCATCAGCGCATGGGGACGCACTTCACCCATATTGGCATGCAGATCAACCACACCGTTCTCACCGAAATCGGCGCACGGTTTGCCGGTATCGGCATCCAGCGCGATCAGCTGCGCGTCAGTGGTGGCATTAAAGACACGCTTACGGCAGATCGCCGGGTTGGCGGCATTCTCCTGCGCGGCAACCGGTGCGTCTTCGTAATAGCTCACGCCGCGACAGGTTTGATGCTGCTGCAGGTAAGAGCGATCTTTATTTGGCGTGAACTTCCACTTCACTGCGCCCGTTTCAGGATCGAGCGCGTGGACTTCATTATGCGGCGTACAGAAGTAGAGCATGCCATTGGCTTTCAGCGGCGTCGCTTCGAAGGTGTATTCGGTCGCATCCGCATCCTGACGCAGATCGCCGGTGTGATAAGTCCATGCGACTTCGAGGTTTTTCACGTTCTCTTTGCTGATCTGGTTCAGCGCGGAGAAACGCAGGCCATCAGAGGATCCACCGTAAGCGGTCCAGTCGTTAGCCGCGCCCTGCTCGCTATTTTGCTCGCGCGCATTGCTGATAGTGCCTTCCTGCGGAATCGGATCGTAGAAGCACAGACCAATCACCACCACAATCATGATCATCACCGTGCCGCCCAGGAAGCTATGGAAACGGCGCTCACCGCGATAGAGCGGTTTTACTACCCACGGCATTGCCAGCCACAGGCCGATTACGCCGAACAGGTCGCCGCGCGGGATCCACTGCCACTTGTCAAAGCCCACTTCCCAGATAATCCAGGCCAGCGTAATCCACATCAGTACTGCATATAGCGCCAGCGCACTGCGCTGGTTGCGGAACAGTAAAATGGCGGTGATCAGTAATCCCACCGCCATCAGTGCATAAAATGCACTGCCGCCCAGCATCAGCAGCTTGCCGCCCATATACAACAAGGCAATCGCGAGGATCGCGAGCACGATGCTGGTTAGTTTGTTAACCATGCTAATCCCTCAACCTTTTTCATCAAAAAACCTCAAAAATTAACCCACATAGAATCAACAAAATTTTAACGTACGTTACCGTTAAGTAAAAACCCGTTGCCAAGTGTGTCGTTAGCTCCGCTTATGAATGTAGTTTGGCTTATCGCTGCCAGCCGCCGCTCCGCTCATAATGTGACTGAAATCACGTTTCATTTTCGTTGAGAGAATTAATCATTGATGCAAATAAACCGCATTTTTTGATAACAAAACTGCGCTTAAATGCACGGTACTGACGCGTTTCCTCACCATTGATTGCGCTGCGAAACTGAGTTGTATCGCGCGCTGAGGCGATAAACTCATGCGGTTATGCATACCAGGGAAACGTTATAGAAATCACTTGATTAGTCCGCTCATTATTTTCTCGCTTTCCTTATCATGCAAAAGCGATGAACGGGTACAAAACCCGCCAGACGTACGCAGCGCGATCGTTTGGGCGAAACCATTGCGATCGGAGTTTGTATGCTTAAACATCAGATGAAATTGTTTTATTAATCAGGTTACAGTCATTGCGATTATTCCTGGCAATAATAAACCCAGTAGTATCCACAACCCCATTATTATTCATTTTCTGTTTTTTTAAACTTGCCCTGTGTTTATTGTCATTGATTAGCCATCGGCTTGAAATATTATTTTGGGAGTTTCCTCAGCCTGCGCCGTTCGGGTAAGCGTGATATACATCACCTTACTGCTGTGCGGCTGAGCCGCTTATAAAAAGAAGGTTATTATGATCAGCGCAGACTCCCTTTATCGTAAATTACGTTTTCCTTTTAAATTCACACATGCTGCTTTTAGGTTTCCCGTTGCTAACGCACACGCTCGTCAATATCAGGTGTTGTCACCCGAGCAAACCGTTGACCTGCTGCTCAGCAACGACAAGCTGTCCATTAGTCGCTATGGCGATGGAGAACTGGAGATGACGCTATTTAAAAATATTGGCTTCCAGGCCTTCGATGAACGTCTTTCAATTCGTCTAAAAGAGATTCTGCGTCGCGGAAGTCAGCTAAATAATCCGTGTTTATTATGTCTGCCCGATGCTTTTCGCGGCACCGGCAATATGCGTTTTGGTTCAGCCCTATTCTGGTTTTTTCATAAGGCCTTTTATTTTCGTCATTATGAAGCGTTATTAAAAAAGAATTATCTCTACGGCAATACTTCCGTGACGCGTCCATATCATGATTATAAAGATAAGCAGCAAGCGACGCGTATTTTCACTAAATTTAAGCAGCTATTTCACGACAAAAAGATATTGATAGTAGAAGGCAGCGGTACGCGCCTTGGTATCGGCAACGATTTGTTAGCCGGTGCCCGAGACATTAAGCGCATTACCACGCTTAATCGTAATGCCTTCTCGGTTTACAACGATCTTTACAGCTCGGTGCTGGCGCATGCGCGCGACTACGATATGGTGCTGATGTCGCTCGGACCTACTGCCACCGTACTGGCTTACGATCTCAGCCAGCACGGTATTCGCTGTATTGATACGGGTCATATCGATATTGAGTACGAATGGATGCGCAGTGCGGCACGTGACAAAGTGCAAGTGGCCGGTAAGAACGTTAATGAAGTGGGCGTGTTGCTGAGCGATACGTCGCGCGACGCTGACGAACACTATCGCCAGCAAATTTTGCTGCATGTCGGGCTGCCACAGGATGCCGTGTTGTCAGCGATGACCAACCATCCCCCGATGGTCTGATGCACGTCACACGCCATCGCAACGACATCCATTTTGCGCTGGCGTGTGATGGCAGACGAAAACACGCTGCCGTTTTCTGCCTTCAGTTTGCATGTCGCTGGCAAAAAAGGGTGAGATCGGCAGACTGAAAGTCTGCCAGGTTGGCCATGATTTTCTCCAGCGGCCAGTGCCACCAGGCTATCGCCTGTAGCTGTGCGGCAATGTCAGCGGCGAAGCGCGCACGAATGACTTTAGCCGGAACGCCGCCGACAATGGTGTACGGCGCCACATCTTTGGTCACCACCGCTCCCGCCGCCAAAACGGCACCATCGCCCACCGTTACGCCCGGCAAGACAATCACACCGTGGCCAATCCACACGTCGTTGCCAATAATAACGCGGTCGGCACGACGATCGGCAAAGAAGCCCGCATCGCGCTGTGATTGTGCATCGTAATATTCCGGACAGTAGGTGAAACGGTGCTGAGAGGCACGATCCATCGGGTGATTAGGCGCACCAATACGCACCTGATTAGCTATCGCCGTAAAGCGCCCAATCTGTGCATCAGCCACGCAGCAATGTTCGCCGAGGTAGGTGAAATCGCCTAATTCGCTATATTCGAGATAGCTTTGCGCCAGCACTTCACATTGCTGACCAATGCTGGTTTCGCGCATGCGCACGCTTGGATCGATAAAGGTCTGTTGCAGTTTTGCCGGTTGCACAGCAGCAAGTGCCATAATACATGCTCCGTTGTGGTCAGATGTCTGGATAACCGGTTGCCGCGGGGCAACCGCCAGCCACAACGCTACAGCGCAAAGATGACAGTAATGCTATTGTGCGCCTCTGTGACTGGCGATTTGAGGAAATGGAATGAGAACACCCTGGTCAATTCTGGCGTTATTGTGGTCAGCCGGACAGGCTTCTGCCGCACTGCCCGCCGACATTAAAGCCGGTGACATTGTGCAAGTTCAGTTGGCGCAGCTTCATCCTACGCAGGCGGCCATTGGCTATCGCCAGTTGGATTACAAGCAACATCGTTATGAAGCCGAACCCAAAAAGCTCTTTGATGATTACTGCGAAAGCATGGGGCAAAAGGGGGTCGATAAGTTTGATCGTCAATCCCGCCTCACTCAACCCAGTAGCTTCAGCTGCAAGCTGCCGGTCGGTAGCGAACCAGGCCCGATGAAAACCGCCGTAATTGCACCCGATAACACGCTTTATCTCACCGATGGCCACCATACCTTCAGTAATTTTGCCGATATCGCCGGTCTCAACACGCCGGTTCAGGTGCGCATCACTGATGACTTCCGTAGCTTGCCGACCATGTCGGCATTCTGGCAAAAGATGGAGACGGCACATCTGGTGTGGCTGGATACGCCCTCTGGTAAGGTCCAACCCGATGCGTTACCCAAAGAGCTAGGACGCAAGCATATGCAAAATGATGAATATCGCTCGCTGGTCTATTTCGTGCGTGATATCGGCTTCGATAAAGAACAAAATCCGCCGCCTTTCCTTGAGTTTTACTGGGGAAAGTGGCTTGAAACCCAGCTGCCGCTTAAAACGTTTGATCTGAAAGATCGCAGCGGTTACGCCAATGCATTGAAAACAATCGCTGAGAAAATGATCAGCACCCCGAAAGAAACGGTGATTGCGCACAGCGATAGCGGAGCGCTGACCGCTGAAAAGCTGGGCGCGCGTAAGAAAGTGAATGAGAAGAAGCTGGATAAGCTGGTTTCTGATAACGGCAAATTGACGTGGGCCTTTGCGCAGTAATCTCTCTTCAGGCGGAGGATCTTTCCGCCTTTTCTATTATTACGTTGGAGGATGATGTGAAACCCGAAATCCATACGCTTGTATCTAAAGAGATTTACCGCAATCGCTGGTTAACGTTGAAAGAAGATAAAATTCAGCGGGCGGATGGCAGCGAAGGTATCTATTCGGTAATCGAAAAAGATGACTTTGTGGTCGTTCTGCCCATCGAAGATGACAGCATTTATGTGGTTGAACAGTACCGTTATCCCATTGGTGAACGCACCATTGAGTTACCTCAAGGTAGCTGGGAACTGACGCCCAATGCCGCGCCGGAAGATCTTGCCGCGGGTGAACTCTTAGAAGAAACGGGCCTGGTCGCCGGGGAGTTAAGTTATGTGGGTTATCAGAAGCTAGCTCAGGGCTACTCCGCCCAGGGCTATCACATTTATCTGGCGCGGGATCTGACGTATCAGGGACAAAATCTCGATGCGGAAGAAGTGGGTTTGACGGCGAGTAGAATGAAAACTGCCGACTTTCTGGCGTTGATCCTGGCGGGAAAAATTACCGATGCGACATCGGTGACGGCATTTCTGTTGGCCCGGGCGAAAAAGCTTATCGATTAACGCCGCCACCGCCGTTGTGGCCTGGCATTTGATAATTCTGTTGCGCATCGCTGCGCACCTTAGGAAACCGCGCGGGTCATTATCGATCGCCACGCCTGGCGATCGATAAATAACGCATTACGCAGACGCTATCTGCGCCAATACGACCTCAGCCTGCGCGCTATTCACCTCTACACCGTCAATCAACAGCTTACGCTGTTCACCTACTGGCAATGTCACTTTCAACCTCTGCCATGCCGGCTGGAAAGTGCCCTTGCGGGTAAAGGTGAGATGAATGCTCTGAGCATCGCTGCGCATTTCCCAGTTCAGCCATAGCGCATTGCCCTGCTGGTAGCCCCATGATTCGCCATCATCCTCAAACAGCATGCCGTTCGTCACGCCTTTGCCCTGTAGTGGGAACAGCTGCAGGGTGCGGCAATCGTCAGCGTTGGCATCCACATGCCGCAGGCGCTCGCTGAGCGGTAATCCCGCACCGGCTCGCACCAGCATCGGCTGCGTTTCTAACGGCGCGTCCAGCGTGACCCACTGACCGGCGCTATACCATCGCTGACTGGCAAAATCATACCAGCCGGTTTGGTTATCGGGCAGCCACAGACGACGCGTGCGCTGGCCGGGTTCGACCACGCTGGCCACCAGTAGATCGCGCCCCAGCATAAACTCATCGCATTCGGCAAACGTCTGCGCGTCCTGCTCGTGATCGAGGAAAGTTGGACGCAACATCGGCTCATCATCAGCATGGGCCTGCCACAGCAGCGTATAGAGATACGGCAGCAGACGATAACGCAGCGCAATCGCGGCGCGAATCGCAGGCGTGGCGGCCGGGTACATCCAGGGCTCATTTACGGTGCGATCGTCATTCCAGGAATGAATAGTAAAACGCGGGTGCATCACGCCGTTTTGTACCCAGCGCACAAACAGTTCGGCATCGGGCTTATCGCCGGAGAAACCGCCCACGTCATGTCCCACGTTGTACAAACCAGAAAGGCTCATGCCTAATCCCATGCGAATGTTGTAGCGTAACGTGGTCCAGTTGGTGCGATTATCACCGCTCCAGGTTTGCACGTAGCGCTGCATCCCGGCGCAGCCGGAGCGTGAAATCAGGAAAGGACGTTTTTCCGGGGCGAAACGCTGCTGCGCTTCCATAGAGGCGCGCATCATCAGCAGCGGCATCACCGGACGAATGTGTTTGATGGCAATGGGTGTGCCAAAGCCGTGGCAACGCGCCTCGCCATCCCACACCTCATATTCATTGTTATCGTTCCAGGTGGAATCAATACCTTTTTCCAGCAGCTGTTTGGTGACATTTTCCTGCCACCATGCCACGGCGCCAGGATGGGTAAAATCAAGATGCGACCCCTCGTCATCCCAAAACACCGAGCGCTCAGGCGCATCGGCTTCAGAATCGCGAATAAACAACCCTTGCTCTGCCACTTCGTTGTAACGCGGATGATCCTGCAACAAGCACGGTTTGATATTGGCGGCGAGGCGCAAGCCGGCATCGTGAAACGCCTGACTCATCACTTCCGGCTGTGGCACTTTGTCGTAGTTCCAGTTGAACACGTAGCGCTTGTTGTTAATGGAGGTATAACCCGATGAAAGCTGGAATGAGTCACACGGAATATCATGCTCTTCACACAGATGAATGAAGTTCATCAACTGATTTTGCGCGTCTGGCGCATCCGTATAATGCATGGTTGAACCGCTGTAACCGAGGCTCCATTTCGGGCCGAACAGCGTTTTCCCGGTCAGACGCACAAAAGCCTTGGTGACATCCAGTACCTTATCAGCAACAAACAGGTAGTAATCGATGTCGCCACTCTCCGCCTGCCAGCGGCGATACGGCTGATGATAATTATCGAGCTCGTTGCCCAAATCAAACCAGCTGCTGCTGAGATTATCGTAGTAGAGACCAAAGCTGACGTTGTCGCGGCGCGTAATGGTAAAGGGCACGTGTTTATAGAGCGGATCGGTCGAAGAAGCGTTATAGCCCATAGCATCCAGGTTGCGCATTTCGTAACGCTGACCGTTGCGCTGCAAGTCGCCGCTTTTCTCACCCAGTCCATAGTAACGGTCATCAGGCATGCGGCGCTGATAGTGCGCCACGCCATCGCCGTGTGCATTGAGTTGATAGGCGCTGGTCGGGCGATCGCAGGTCAGCAGCTGCCACGCGCCGGCGTCGTCGCAATATTGCCACTCCAGCGCCAGCGGCTGATGCACGATTACCCGTAGCTTATCGGTGGCGATCACCAGCGTGCTGCCCTCCTCCTCAAGCGTAAAGCCCGGCAGTGAGAAGCCCGCCAGACTGTCACGCTGACGCCCTTCCCACGGCACATCACTCTGCGGCGCAATGCTCCATGTTCTGTCGAGGGTATAGGCGCCCTGACGTTTAATCGCCACGCGAAACATCCCCGATTCCAGCACATACAGGCAGAGCGTGTGTTTACCGTCGACGGTCAGCGCCACATGATGCGCATCAGAGCCAGCTAAAGACCAATTTTTTAACGTTTTCATCGTTACCTACTTATTCAGGCGCGCTGTGCGCGACGTTCAGCAATAAAAGCAATCAGGAATACCGCACCGATCAGGTCAAAGAAGCCCATGGCGACAAACAGTGGATTAAAACCGATGGTGTCAGCAGTGACGCCGATCAGCAGCGAGAACAGGAAACTGGAGATCCAGGCAAACGAACCGCGCATACCGTTGACGGTTGCCATCTGCCCTTTATCAAACTTCTCTACCACCAGCGCGCTCAGCATGCAGGAGATGATTTGATGACCAAAACCGCCAATTGAGATCAGCGCGATAGCAACATAGGGATCTTTGGTGACCGCCACCATCGCCAGCGACAGCATCAGAAATGCACCGGTCACCGAGCTTGCCACCACGGAGTTAACCTGAGAAAAACCAAAAATTTTGGTGTAAAGACGGGTCAAATAACCGCTGGCCGCGCTGCCTAAATCAGCGGCGAGGAACGGCAGCCAGGCGAACATGGCGATCTGCTTCAGGTCCATGCCCAACTCTTTCGCCAGATAAAGCGGCACCCAGAAACTCAGCACGCCCCAGGCGGGTTCCGCCATAAAGGCGGGAATGGCGATACCGTAGAAGCGTTTGTTTTTCGACACGGTTTTCAACGCGGTAAAGAAAGGCAGTTTTACCGCCGGTGGCTCGTTGTCCTGACGAATAAATGCCAGTTCGGACGCCTGCAGATTGGGATGCTGCTCAGGATCGCGATAGAACAGCCACCACAGCACCACCCAGCCCAGCGCCAGACAGCCCGTGAATAAGAACGCCCCCTGCCAGCCAAAGGAAGCGTGAGCGAAGTAGATAATCGGCGGTGCCAGCATCGCGCCGATGGAGAAACCTACCCCCGCCCAACCGGCGGCAATTGGGCGCTCTTTTTTTGGAAACCACTCGCCTATAACTTTCGCGTTAGCCGGCGTGGCTGCCGCTTCTGCGCCCCCCATCACAAACCGCAGAATCGCCAGATGCACCCAGCTGGCCGCCCCCGCGTGGAACAAACAGGCCAGTGCCCAAATGGAGGCACAAATGAGAAAGCCGAGCTTGAGGCCAATGACATCGATCAGCCAGCCACAAAGGGGCTGAAAGAAGGTGTACGCCAGCTGGAATGCGCCGACAATCCACGAATATTGTTCGGTGGTGATGCCGAGGCTGGTTTTGAGTTCGGGCGCCAGAATGCCTAACGAGTTACGGGTGATGTAGTTGACCGTAACGCCTGCTAAGAACAGCACCAGCACCCACCAGCGCAAATTGCGCCAGGTGCGTTTGGTGCCTGCAGCGGTTATGCCTGGATTTAAACTGCGGTTCATCGGCCTCTCCATATTGAGTCATTTCTCATCATTCGCCAGGAGTGAAACACAGTTGTGGAAAGTGGTCGTCAGCGTGATGTCGCATTTGTGATCTGGTTAACCAAAATCACTCATAAGGTTGACTTAATTCCACAAAGAGCAGAGTTTTAACCGCTAACGGCGTGATTAATGATGAGTAAAACACGCTAAATGACTACATTGGTCAACCACATTTAGTGAGGTAACAACATGAAGCAGACCTGGCGCTGGTATGGCCCAAACGATCCAGTCTCTCTTGCCGATGCGCGCCAGGCTGGCGCAACCGGCATCGTCACGGCGCTGCATCACATCCCCAATGGCGAAGTGTGGTCAGTGGCAGAAATCCAGCAGCGTAAAGCGCTGGTTGAAGCCGCAGGCCTGGCGTGGTCGGTAGTTGAAAGCGTGCCGATTCACGAAGAGATCAAAACCGGCAGCGGCCGCTGTCAGCACTGGATCAGCAACTATCAGCAGTCGCTGCGCAATCTGGCGCAGTGCGGCATTACTACCGTGTGCTACAACTTCATGCCGATTCTTGACTGGACGCGCACCGATCTCGAATACCTGCTGCCGGATGGTGCCAAAGCGCTGCGCTTTGATCAGATTGAGTTTGCGGTGTTTGAGCTGCATATCCTGCAGCGCCCCGGTGCGGAGCGGGATTACAGTGCACAAGAGATTGCCGAGGCCGCCGAGCGCTTTGGGCAGATGAGCGAACAACACCGCGAACGCCTGACGCGCAACATTATCGCCGGATTACCCGGTGCTGAAGAAGGTTATACGCTGGACCAATTCCGCGCGCAGCTGGCACGCTATGACGGCATCGGTAAAGCTGAACTACGTGAGAATTTTGCCAGGTTCCTGCGGGCGATTATTGCCGTTGCCGAGGAAGTGGGCGTGCGCATGGCGGTACATCCGGACGATCCGCCCCGCCCGATTCTCGGCTTGCCGCGCATCGTATCCAATGCCGACGATTTGCAGTGGATGATTGATACCGTTAGCAGTCCGGCCAATGGTTTCACCCTGTGTACCGGTTCGTATGGCGTGCTGGCAGAAAATGATTTAGCCGGTATGGTGAAACGCTTTGGCCCACGCATCTACTTTGCGCATCTGCGTTCGACAAAACGTGAAGAGAATCCAAAGAGCTTCCATGAGGCGGCGCATCTGGGTGGCGATGTCGATATGTTTGCCGTGATTAAGGCGATTGCCGAAGAGGAGCATCGTCGCAAAGCAGCCGGTCAGGAAGACGTTATTCCGATGCGCCCCGATCACGGTCACCAGATGCTGGATGACCTAAAGAAGAAAACCAATCCCGGCTATTCGGCGATTGGTCGATTGAAAGGGCTGGCTGAGATTCGCGGCGTTGAGCTGGCGATTCATCGCGCCTATTTTGACACAGCGGCGAATCAGGGAGCCCGGTAATGCGCTTTATGGATGAGGATTTTCTGCTGCAAAGTGACACCGCGCGGCGTTTATATCATGATTTCGCGGCTGACATGCCAATCTACGATTACCACTGCCACCTGAATCCGCAGGAGATTGCGGAAGATCGGCGCTTCGCCAATCTCGGCCAGATTTGGCTGGAAGGCGATCACTATAAATGGCGCGCGCTGCGTGCGGCGGGCATAGATGAATCCTTGATCACCGGCAAGCACACCAGCGATTACGATAAGTATCTCGCCTGGGCGCATACCGTGCCGAAGACGCTGGGAAATCCGCTCTATCACTGGACCCACCTTGAACTGCGCCGGCCGTTTGGCATCACTGATACGCTGTTCGGCCCGGACACCGCGCCTGACATCTGGCACCGCTGTGCCGAAAAGCTGGCGCTGCCTGAATTTTCCGCGCGCGGTATTATGCGCCAGATGAAGGTGCGTATGGTCGGCACCACCGACGATCCGGTCGATTCACTACGCTACCATCGCCAGATCGCCGATGACGCCAGCATTGATATTGAGGTCGCGCCGAGCTGGCGTCCGGACAAGGTGTTTAAAATTGAGCTGGATGGCTTCGTCGCCTATCTGGGGCAGCTGGAAGCGGCAGCCGATATCGCCATCGATAGCATCGAGGCGTTGCGCCGTGCCCTGTTGCGCCGCCTCGATCACTTCTCCGCCCACGGCTGCCGCGCATCGGATCACGGCATCGAAACCCTGCGCTTTGCACCGGTGCCAGCAGATAACGTACTCGACGCAATCCTGGAGAAACGTCGCTGCGGTAATCAGCTGGATGAACTGGAGATCGCACAATTTAGCACGGCGATATTGGTGTGGCTCGGCAGTGAATATACCCGCCGCGGCTGGGTAATGCAGCTGCACATTGGCGCCATCCGTAATAACAGTACGCGCATGTTCCGCCTGCTGGGGCCAGATAGCGGTTTTGATTCAATTGGCGATAATAATATTGCCTGGCCGCTGGCGCGCCTGCTGGATGCGATGGACATCGACGATTGCTTACCAAAAACCATTCTTTACTGCCTCAATCCGCGTGATAACGAAGTGCTGGCGACCATGGCCGGTAACTTCCAGGGCGCAGGCATGGCTGGCAAAGTGCAGTTTGGTTCTGGTTGGTGGTTCAACGATCAGCGCGATGGCATGCTGCGCCAGTTGGAACAGCTGTCACAAATTGGCTTACTTAGCCAGTTTGTCGGTATGCTGACCGATTCGCGTAGTTTCCTCTCCTACACGCGACACGAATATTTTCGCCGCATTCTGTGTAATTTGCTGGCGCAGTGGGTTAAGGACGGGATAGTACCTGCGGATGAGCCAATGCTGGGTGGCATGATCCGCGATATCTGTTTCAACAATGCCAAGCGCTATTTTTCGCTTAACACGGCGTGAGAGCAGCCTGTGATACGTGGTCCAGGCCGATTCTTATTCACTATGTTATAGTGCGCGCCTCTGAGCTCGCCAGCCTCAGAGGTTGTGAATCCCTTAACGCAAAGAAAAGAGCACAATGAAAACTCCAACTTCAGCTCAGCGTCCGTATCAGGAAGTGGGCGAAATGCTACGTAATATGATTACGCAAAAGCAGTACGCCGTTGGTCAACGGTTGCCGCCGGAACGTGAACTTGCAGCACTGCTCGACGTGACGCGCACCTTAGTGCGTGAAGCTCTGATCATGCTGGAGCTGGAAGGGTTAATTGAGGTGCGTCGCGGTGCTGGTATTTATGTGATTCACGACACCCCGCCACACCCGGCATCATCACAAAAAGCCAGTAACGATGCGGGGCCGTTTGAGATGCTGCAGGCGCGTCAGCTGCTGGAGAGTAATATTGCCGAATTTGCTGCGCTGCAGGCGACGCGTGAAGACATCATGAAAATGCGCCAGGCGCTGGAACTGGAAGAAAAAGAGCTGGCCTCTGGCGCGGTTAACCAAAGTGAAAATGGCGATCGCAATTTCCATTTGGCGATTGCTGAAGCCACACATAACAGCATGCTGGTTGAGCTGTTTAAGCAATCCTGGCAGTGGCGCGAAGACAACGTGATGTGGAGCCAGCTGCATCGCCATCTGATTAACAACGATTACCGTAAGCAGTGGCTCGACGATCACAAGAAGATCCTCGCTACGCTGGTCAAAAAAGATGCACGCGCCGCTAAACAGGCAATGTGGGAACATCTTGAGAACGTGAAGCAGCGGCTGCTGGAGTTTTCGGACGTCGACGATATCGATTTCGATGGCTACCTGTTTGAATCCTGGCCTTTGTACGTCACCCGAAATCCTAATTAAGAGCGTAATCGAAAAGGTCAACCACATGCTTCGGGAAAACTTTAACGACCTCATCTATTTAATCATGGTGGCGCGCGAATGTAGCTTTACCCGTGCCGCAGCAAAATTAGGCGTTTCACAATCTGCATTGAGCCATTCAATTCGCGGTCTGGAAGAGCGTTTAAACACGCGACTCTTAACGCGCACTACCCGCAGCGTGGCGCCTACCGAAGCCGGTGATAACTTAATAAAAAGCGTTGCACCGATGATGGCTGACATTGAAAAGGCCCTGCTGCAACTGACCGATAATCAAAACAGGCCCTCGGGGAATATTCGCATTACCGCCGGGGAGCATGCGTTGTCCTCAACCTTATGGCCGCTGCTTAAACCGTTTGTGCAGGCCTATCCAGACGTTAACGTTGAACTTTCGGTCGACAATACGTTAACGGATATCGTAAGTGGCCGTTTCGATGCGGGAGTACGGCTGGGTGAAAGCATTGAAAAAGATATGGTGGCGGTGAGGATCGGCCCAGACTGGAAAATGGTTGCCGTGGCTGCACCGGAATATCTGCAAAAAAACGGAATCCCCGCCACACCTTACGAATTGCAGAACCACAACTGTATCAACATGCGCCTTCCCACGCTGGGCGGTTTATACAGCTGGGAATTCAGCAAAGCGGGCAAAGCGATTCGCGTGAAAGTGGATGGACAACTTATTTTTAATCATCTGGCGTCGCGTATTGATGCCGTGCTTGCTGGCATGGGCATTGCCTTTGTGCCAGAAGATACCGTTAGCAAACACATCGCCAGCGGCGAATTGCAAACGGTCCTGGATGACTGGTGCGAACCGTTTAGCGGATATTATCTTTATTACCCCAGCCGCAAACAGCACACCGCCGCATTTGAGAAATTAATCGAAGCCATAAAATACAAAGGTTAAGGTTTTATCTCTCCACGCTCAGCGCCTGATGCTTCGCCAAAAAGAACGGCCTCAAATAGGCCACGCTATTCGACAGCGGTAATACATCTGCGCTGAGCTGAATGCCAATCACCTCTCGCAAATAACGACGGCGGGTCTCAATACGCTGCCACAGTGCCGGATAGGCATGACGAATCTCCACTTGTAACGCCGTATCAGCCAGCGCTACGCACTCTTCCGCGCTCGCGCCGCTGTAACCCGCAACCGCGGGGATAATATCAATCTGGAGCATCATGCCGCTTTTCAGCACTTCAACCGAACGCGGATAAATCGGCGATGACATCCACTCTTCATCCGCCACCAGATGTCCGGGATTAAGATGCCAGCCGAAATGCTGCTTCGGCAAAACCTGCTCAATAAGATCGTAAAGCATGCCACCGCGGGTTCCGACGCGAATATTTTCCAGCCAGGCAACCACGGCGCCAAAGTAGGGTTTTGCGATGCGATCCAGATAATCGGACTGGCTTTGCGGCAGTTCACCCGCTTCAGCGATGACAAAACCGCTGCGACTTGAGAGGCCACCTTTGAAACCGGTGGTAAGTGAAAGCGGATCGCCGCGCTGTATTTTTTTATAGGTTGGATAGAGATTCGCGTTAGCGAAACGACTGCCGGTCGCCGCAATAGTTACCACCGAGTGGGATTGCCCTTCGCCACTCAGTAGTGCGCCCAGCTCGGTTTCACGTACGCCAACCTCAATGGCATTGAGCGCATCCAGCATACAGTTCGACGCGAGGTTGGCACCATATTCGTAATGGGCTATTTCGTTCGCATTACAGGTGGTTCTGGCACCGTTATCGCCAATAAAAAGGTGGACGGCATTTTCCAGCACCGCGTCATCTTTCAACGTCCGTTTTATGGCATCAACGATGAAATACGGCAAATCAAAGAGTGTGCGACCATTTCCCGCTGCGGGCGTGAACATCTTCCATCCCACCAGCCCAACCTTGTTGCTGTTATTTAAGCCCGCATCAGCGAAAAGCTGTTCCAGCGGAACTTCATTCTCCATCGGCTGATTGGGCAGTGAGAAGAAAGGCGTGTGCACCAGCGAAGCCGCTACGCGTGAAAAACGTGCCAGCTTGAGGTTTTCGTTGCCTAATACCAGCGTGCAGCGTCCGGACTGGTCCAGCAGTAACAGCCCCTCTTCGAAACGCGGAATAAATCCGGTGAGATACTCGAAATTACTCCCATGTTCCTTGTCCGCGTAAATCACCAGGCTATCAAAACCCTGCCGTTTCATGCCTGCCAGAAGCGTATTTTTTCGTTTTAGCAGGGTGTCATCGGAGAGAGAGACCGGCTCAACGTCACTAAACTTCACCGGCGCGGTGAGGGGGCCAAATTTGATTGCCATGATGCGTTTCCTCGCAGTGCAAATAGTTGCCTGAGATAGTAGCGTCTTTTGCCGGGCAGGATTTTGATGCAAACGAAAAAAGGCGGAGGGGTGAGCTCCGCCTTGTTTCAAGTTCCGGTCAGTGCGCCTGACCGGTCAGTTGCAAAAGGGCAACGATGATTTGCAAGATGACCCGGACTAAGTCCAGTAGCAATCGAACAATTTCCATCACTTTCCTTCTCCTCTGACAGGAGCGCGCCTTTCAGCCGCCGGGGCTTTGACTCCACCCGCCGACGGCCTAAGCACATTGTGTGAGGAGTGCTGAGCGGCTCTCATTGTGAAAGCCACAGGCCAGCACCACCTGAAACCTGCCGGGATTTGACTATCCGCGCCCCTGGAGTCATCAGAAAAACAATGAGGCTTCGCTCGTCACTCAACACCTGTATAACCATACAGTATTATTGCAAAACTTGAAATATCTCGCCGCACATTTTATTATCGCCTGTGTGAGGAGTGCTGAGCACCCCGTTCGCAGCGCGGTTACCAGCCGGTTTGCGAACATAAAAAAAAGGATTTGGCGTTTAAGCCAAATCCTTTTTTATTATCTGTGATGCATTACCGCGCGGAACTGATACGCCAGATAGCGTTGCCCGCATCATCCGCAATCAACACGCCGCCCTGCTGATCGGTGGCTAAGCCAACCGGTAAGCCTCGCACCTGCTTTTGATCGTCGGTGAGGAAGCCTGTTACCACCGGCTGTGGCTGCCCTACCGGCTTCCCGTCTTCGAACTTGACCCACACCACCTGATAGCCGTTAAGCGGCGTGCGGTTCCAGCTGCCGTGTTCGCTGATAAACGCCCCGCCACGATACTGCGGCATGTTATCTGCGCCATAGAACAACAGGCCGAGCGGTGCGACATGCGAGCTGAGTGCATAATCCGGTTTAATCGCTTTCTCAACCAGATCCGGCCTTTGCGGCTGCGCGCGCTCATCGACGTGTTGACCATAATAGCTGTACGGCCAGCCGTAGAAGCCTTTATCCTGCACCGACGTCATATAATCCGGCACCAGATCCGAGCCAATCTCATCACGCTCATTCACCACCGCCCACAGCTTGCCGCTCTGCGGTTCCCATTGTAAGCCGGTTGGGTTGCGCAGGCCGCTGGCGTAGATACGACTGGCACCGCTCGCCGCATCCACCTCCAGCACCGCCGCGCGGCGATACTCCTCGCCGATACCATTTTCCGTCACGTTGCTGTTTGAACCTACCCCAACATACAGCTTGCTGCCGTCAGGGCTGGCAAGCAGCGATTTCGTCCAGTGATGATTAATCGGTCCGCCCGGCAGTTCTGTGACCTCTACGGGCGGCGTGCGTATCTCGGTTTGCCCGGTTTCGTAAGGGAACTTCACCAGACTATCGGCGTTCGCCACATACAACGTGTTACCAACCAGCTGCATACCAAACGGCGCCGTGAGGTTTTCAATAAAGCGATGCTGCTCCCATTTTCCGTTCACGTTGCGCAGCAGCGTTATGCGATTGCCACCCGCACCGCCTTTGCCTGAGGCTTTCTGCACAAGGCCCATGATCAGCTGCTTAGGCGCGGTGGTCGGCTTTGGCATACCATTCGATTCCGCCACCAGCACATCATTATTAGGCAGAACCAGTACCTGACGCGGGTGTTGTAGCCGATCGGCGATCTTCTCGATCTTCAGCCCATCCGCCACTTTCGGCATTTCGCCGGCTTTCCACGGCGTGCCTTCCGGCACCTGCATTGGCGGCATAAAGAAGTTCTGCGCCTGCGGCAGTTCAGGGTTAGCACCAATTTGCTTTTGCGGATCGATCAGTGCCCCGTCATCACAGGCACTGAGCAACATCGCGAGCGTTATCGCGCTAAGTACGTATTTCATGCGCGACCTCCTTGTGTGCGGCGATCTCGCAGCACCAACTGCACGTTAGCGATCAGCAACAGCGCGACCACCAGCGTCGAGAGCGTGACGCCCATGGGCACCACAGCATACGCATCACGGCTATGAATAAAGGCGTTCACCACCGCCAGCACGATCGCCAGCAGCGACAGCCAGAAATGGGTCTTTTCATTCGACCTGGCCCCGCGAAATAAATAAACCAGGCTAATTAAACGTGGCAGGATGGCCAACACCAGACCGATAGCAATCAGCCAGCTGGCGGATTTGGTCCACATGATGACGAAGGTTTGCAGATAGAGGATATCGAAAAACCAGGCCGCAACGAAAAAGCCCAGCGGCAGCGGTTCCAGCAATGTATAGAGCGTCACGCCGAACACCGATCTTCCTGAGGTATAGAACATTACTCTCTCCCTTTTACCGTATTATCATCAGATGGCGTACGCGGTTCGCTTTATTGCAACAACGTGCCACCACCTGTGAAATATTAGTAAAGATAAACAGTAACGTTTAACACTTATCTAACTTTTTAAAAATGATGACTTATCTGCCGTCAAAGGTTCTCGGCGTCTTAGCAATATCAATGCTTTTCAATCCACAGTTCGCGACTATACGCCACGTCTTCTGGATTGGTGATCGGATAACCTTTGACCCACGGCTTTATTAAACGTCCATTGGTGTATTGATAGATCGGAGCAATGGGCGCCTGATCGGCAATGATCTGTTCGGCTTTGTTGTAGTCAGCGTTGCGTGCCGCCACACTGGTTTCCCTACTCGCTTTCGTGAGCACCGCGTCATAATCGCCGCTGTGGAAGCGCGCGATATTGCCGCTATGAGTGGAAGTCAGCAAACTGAGGAAGGTCGATGGCTCGTTGTAATCGCCCACCCACGACGCGCGAATCACATCGAAACTACCGCTATTACGGCTATCGATATAGGTCTTCCACTCCTGATTTTGCAAGGTGACGTCCACGCCAAGATTCTTCTTCCACATCGACGCCACGGCAATCGCGATTTTCTGATGGCTTTCAGAAGTGTTGTACAGCAGCGTCAAATGCAGCGGTTTACCCGGCCCATAACCCGCCGCCGTCAATAACGCTTTGGCCTGGGCATTCAGCTCCTGCTGACTGTGCTGTTGCAAATAACTTTGCTGTGGCGTGAAGCCAGCGGTGACATCCGGCGTAAAATGCCAGGCCGGTTTCTCACCGGTGCCCAATACTTTCTCGGCGATAATACGGCGATCGATACTCCACGACAGTGCCTTACGTACGCGCACATCCGCGGTCGGCCCTTTCTCAGTATTAAATGCGTAATAATAGGTACCGAGCTGATCCGGCGTGTAAACCTGGCCAGGTAACTCTTTCTTCAGCAGCGCGTACATATTTTTGGGGAAGGATTCAGTGATATCGATATCGTTGGCGCGATAACGCTTGGTGGCGCTCGACTCTTCGTTAATCGGCAGGAACGTGACCTTGGTCAGTACCGACTCTTTGTCATCCCAGTAATGGCCGTTACGTACCAGTACGATTTTTTCATTCACCACGCGTTCCTGCAGCTGATAAGCCCCATTTCCCACCAGCTTGCCCGGCGAAGTCCAACTATCGCCCTCTTTTTCTAACACTTTTTGCGAGACCGGGTACATCGCGGCGTTGGCGACCATGCTCGGGAACCACGGCACGGGACGTGACAATGTCACCTTGAGATGTGTTGCATCGGTAGCTGTCACACCAAGTTTATCGGCGCTCATCTGCCCTTTGGTGATGGCTTCCGCATTCTCAATACCGCTGAGCGCAGCAAACCAGGCAAAAGGTGAACTGTTCTTTGGCTCAACTAAACGCTGCCAGCTATACACAAAATCCTGCGCGGTGACCGGCTCGCCATTTGACCAGCGCGCCTCTTTACGCAAGGTGAAGATCCACGTTTTGTTATCGTTGCTGCTCCAGCTTTGTGCCACCCCCGGCACGATTTTGCCGTGAGCATCCTGATTCGTCAGTCCTTCGAACAAGTCGCGCATGACCTGAATTTCCGGCAGGCCTACCGCCTTCATCGGATCCAGTGAAGCGGGCTCATCTTTAATATGGCGGACGATTTCCTGCGAGCTAGCCAACTGTGCACCCGGCGGAATGTTGGCGGCAAATGCGGGTGAAACTGCGCTGGTGACGACTAAGGCAGCCAGCGTCTTGCGGAACGTTAATTTCATTACCACTCCTTAACCCGTAAAAACGGCGACAGCAAACAGGATTATGTCGCCAGCAACTTTCGGCACTTTATCGCAAATCGCTGATTGATATATAGCTATTTCCCTGCGTGCTGTTTACCGTTATGTTGAGGCTGGATTGCCGGTCACATTTTTCTTGCGCGCCAGAACGCTTTTGGCGGAGTTGGAAGCATTTCAATGAGGAACCTTATGTCGTCATACCATCCGCGTCCGCTGCGCGGCAAGCTGGACGCCGTCTGGCAACAATACGGGCGATCGGTGCTGGGCACGCCGCTGCTGTGGTTTCCCGCCCCGGCCGCTGATGCAGAAAGTGGGCTCATTATCGCCGGTACACACGGCGACGAGAATGCCGCCATTGCCACGTTATCCGGCGCGATGCGTACCCTTCCGGACGCGCTGCGCCGCCATCACGTGATTCTGGCGGTGAATCCTGACGGCTGTCAGCTGGGGCTGCGCGCCAACGCTAATGGCGTCGATCTCAACCGTAACTTCCCTGCCGCTAACTGGCAGAGCGGCGACACGGTGTATCGCTGGAACAGCGAAGCGGATGAGCGTGATGTCGTGCTCTCAACGGGATCGGGGCCGTCATCCGAGCCTGAAACCCGCGCGCTGTGTCAGCTGATCCATCAGATCAAACCAAGCTGGGTGGTTTCCTGGCATGAACCGCTCGCCTGCATTGACGATCCTCATCACAGCGAGTTAGCGCAGTGGCTGGCGCAGCAAACGGCGTTGCCGGTTGTCAGCAGCGTTGGGTATGCCACGCCGGGCTCGTTTGGCAGCTGGTGCGACGATCTCGGTCTGCTGTGCATCACCGCCGAAATGCCGCCGATTTCGGTGGACGAAGCCACCGAAGTCTACCTCGAAGCGATGATTAATCTGCTGCGCTGGCAGCCAGCGGCTTAAGTACGCCGTGCGTGAAATGCAGCGACGGTTCAACATCGGCAGCCAGCCAGGTTGGGCCGTCCAAATCCGCAAATGTCGCCCGTGACGTCAGCGGTAACGCCGCACGAATTGCCCGTGATGTGCACAGCATACAGCCAAGCATAATGGCAAATCCCTGCTCACGAGCGGCATCGACCAGCGCCAGCGCCTCGGTTAAACCGCCGGTTTTGTCCAGCTTGATGTTCACCATCTCATAGCGCCCTTTTAGCTGAGCCAAACTCTCACGGGTATGACAGCTTTCATCAGCACAGATCGGCAAGGGATGGATAAAGTTACCGAGTGCGTCGTCCTGTGCCGCAGGTAGCGGCTGCTCAAGCATGGCGATGTTCAAATCGGCCAGCAATTGGCAGCGAGCCGCCAATCCCTCGGCATGCCAGGATTCATTCGCATCAACAATCAGCGTGGCATCCGGTACCGCGGAGCGAATCGCCACCAGACGTTCGCTGATGAGATGGTCATCCATTTTGATCTTTAGCAGACGCGCACCATGCTGCCAGAGCGCCTGCGCGCTGCTGGCCATCGCATCCGGGGTATCAATGCTGATGGTATGCGCGGTGATGATCTCCTTAGCCAGTGCAACGTCACACAATTCCTCCAGGCTTTTGCTCTGCTGCTGCCGCTCTAAGTCCCACAAGGCGCAGTCGATAGCATTACGCGCTGCACCCGCAGGTAACGCCTGCTGCAAGGCTTCACGCGTCATGCCGCTCTGCAGCGCACTCAACTGCGAGGCAATCTGTTTCAATACCGAGGCTTCGCTTTCGCCGTAACGCAGATAAGGCGTGGCTTCACCCACCCCTTTGATGCCGTTCTGCTCAATTTCCACCACCACCACATGCGCCTCGGTGCGGCTGCCGCGCGAAATAATAAACGGCGAATGGAGCGGCCATGCTTCCGGATAACTCTTCACTGTTCTCATTCTTTCTCCTTAAATCCGCATGTTAATTGCGAGCCGGCTCGATTATCGCCCGGAAAGGCGCTCGTAAACCCTTAAAAATTATGTCATAAACAAACGCTATATCTATTCTGACGCGGCTAAAGTCAGATATTCACTTGTTAAAAAAGGAAATCGTATGTCTCAGACTGTTCACTTCCAGGGTAGTCCGGTACCGGTTGCAGGTCACTTCCCGCAGGCTGGCGAGCAAGCAAAGCCTTTCAACCTGGTCGCCAAAGATCTCAGTGATGTCTCCCTTGCTAAGTATGCAGGCAAACGTAAAGTTCTGAACATTTTCCCAAGCATCGATACTGGCGTGTGCGCCGCATCGGTGCGTAAGTTTAACGAACGCTCGGGTGAAGCGGACAATACCGTCGTACTCTGCATTTCGGCAGATCTGCCTTTTGCGCAGTCACGCTTCTGCGGTGCGGAGAACGTCAGCAATGTGATCACGCTCTCTTCACTGCGTGGTGCTGAGTTCAAAGAAAACTATGGCGTGGCGATTGCTGATGGCCCGTTAAAAGGCCTGACCGCGCGTGCTGTGGTGGTGCTGGATGAAAACGATAAAGTGATTTATAGCGAATTGGTGAACGAAATCACCGAAGAGCCAAACTACGATGCGGCGCTGGCTGCATTGAAGTAATTTTTTGTATTAAAAACGCCGCCCTATTGAGGCGGCGTTTTTAGTGTGCGCGCGTATCAATGCGCGCCTTGCTGCCACATCATCGCGGCCAGCGGCTACTCGCTCTCGGTGCGCTTCTGCCCCAATCCATACTCACGCAACTTATTAGCAATTGCGGTATGCGATACGCCCAGGCGTTTGGCCAGTTTACGTGTGCTGGGATAGGAGAGATACAGACGCGTGAGCACCGAACGTTCAAAGCGACTGGTAATGTCATCCAGCGATCCTTCCATCGCCTCTTCGCCCAGCGACACATCCAGCGCCTGCTCCGGTAACACAATATCCTGCGGTCCCAGTTCGTAACCTTCCAGCTGCGTCAGCGCGCGATACAGCGCATTTTTTAGCTGCCTTACGTTACCTGGCCAGTTGTAGCGAGTTAGAAACGGTGCCAGCTGCGATGACAGACGTGGACGCGGTAATCCCTGCTCATCGGCAAAGCGCGCCACAAACATTTCCGTAAGCGGCAGGATATCCAGCGGACGTTCACGCAGCGGCGGTAGATTCAGCGTCAGCACATTCAAGCGATAGAACAGATCTTCACGAAATTCGCCGCGTTGTACTAGCTCAATCAGGTTCTTCTGCGTGGCGCAGATCACACGCACATCAACATGCACTTCATGCTCTTCACCCACGCGGCGGAACGTCCCATCATTGAGGAAGCGCAGCAGTTTAGTCTGCATGCGTGGCGACATTTCGCCAATCTCATCCAGCAATACCGAGCCGCCGTTGGCCTGTTCAAAGAATCCTTTTTTGCCTTCCAGAGCATTAGGATACGCGCCCGCTGCGTGGCCAAACAGTTCGCTTTCAGCCACATCATCCGGCAACGAGGCGCAGTTAAGCGCGAGGAAAGGTTTTTTACCCCGCGCGCTACGCAAGTGGCAGGCGCGCGCCAGCATATCTTTGCCGGTGCCGGTATCGCCCACGATCAGCAGCGGAGCATCGTGCATCGCCAGTTTGCGTGCTTGATCGATCACCTGACGCATTTTTGGCGTTACCGCCACAATATGATCGAATTCTGATTCGTCAGTGACGGTGAGGTTTTGCAGCTGTCGCCCCATGCGCGCCGTTGATTTCAGCGTAATCATCGCGCCGACCGGCAGATCGCTCTGGCCCTCTTCTTCTGCCAGATAAATTGGCCGCGCTTCCATCAGGAAATCGCGTCCCTGTATCACCACATGCTGCGCCTGAGCATCAACCCGCTCATTCTCCAGCCAGCGCTGGAAGTTGAAGCCGGTGATTAGCGTGCCAACGTTTTGATTACGCAGCTTCTGTTCATCAAGCGTGAAAAGGTTTTGTGCCGCGGGATTCGCCAGCTCGACCTTGCCTTTTAGATCGATCGACAACACCGGCTCCGGCATCGCCACCAGCAGCGCGCTCAATGCACGATGTTCGCGTTCAGATGGCATAAACGAGACGGTGCGCACATCTGTCACGCCAGGTGTACGGCGAATTTCCGCCATCAGATTGCTGAAAGGTTCAAACTCCAGCGCGGTAAAATTGAGGTAAATGCGGCCGAGTGGCGCAATTTCGATGCCGCGCAGGTCAATATTGCGGGCAACCAACAGGTCGAGCAACTCGCGCGCCAGACCGATTCGGTCCTGGCAGAAAACTTCCAAACGCATTGCGATGAGCCTTAGTCAGGTTTTGATTTTAGTGATAATACGCTAACTTGCAGCGCCTCAGAAGAGGCCTGTCATGAAAAGTTGACAGCCAGAGGCAGGTGATAGAGGGAAGTGTAGCGGAGCGACCAACAAAAATCCCGCCAAATCCAGGCGTTAACACAGATAATTTCACCTTTCACGCCACGGCTAGCGTGAAAGGTAAGCAACAGCTGATTATTTAGCAGCCTTCCCTGGTTTATCCCCACTTTTTACCAGCGTTTCTTTAAGCTGACCGATCAGCTCACGGCGGAAATCACCCAGACGCGGTTTGTCCTCTTCCAGCCATGGCAGTGGACGACACAGCTCCATGGCTTTGATGCCAAGACGCGCAGTGAGTAAACCGGCGCCAATCCCTTGCGCAGCGCGGGTGGAGAGGCGCGCGGCGAGATCCTGCGACATCCAGTCCATCCCCACTTCACGCACCAGTTCCGAGGCACCGGCGAACGCCATATTGAGCAGTACCAGCCGGAATAGGCGGATACGACTGAAGTAACCCAGCTCGATACCATAAATGGCCGCGATGCGATTCACCAGCCGCAGGTTGCGCCAGGCGATAAACGCCATATCCACCAGCGCCAGTGGGCTAACGGCGATCATCAAGGTGGATTCCGCGGCATGACGGCTAATTTCACGTCGCGCCTGGCGATCCAGCACCGGCTGCACCAGCTGGGCATATAAAGTGACAATTTCCCGATCGTTATGGGTTTCATGCAATGCCGCATGCCAGCGTTGCAGCGCGGGATGCGCCTGGTCCAGCTGCGCCTGCTGGGCCAGTTTTTCGCAAAACGCCCGCCCTTTACCGACGCCGTGGCTGTGCAACAATTCGCGGCCAATATCGCGTTCCTCGGCACGTTGGCGCAGACGATACAGGCGACGCCATTCACCTATCAGCGCGCCAGCGCCCGCCGCAACAATCAATCCACCGGCAATGCCCGTGCCGAGCGCAAACCAGTCGCGCGTGATCCATGAATCGTGCAGCCACTGTGCGCCCTGCGCCACCACGCTGACGCCAAAAATACCGAGCCCAACGCCAACCATTTTGCGCCACAGGCTCCGTTTAGGACGCAGTGCCGCCTCCACCGCTTTTTCGCCTTGACCCTCTTCCAGCGGCTCGGCTTCTGCCGTGGCAAGAAACGCGCTCTCACTTTCGGGGGTGAAGGTTTGCGCGGCGCGCAGCGGTTTTTCTGCTTCTACCGTCAGCGGGCGGGCAAAATCAATGCGCCCTTTTAAAGGTGTTTCATCGCTCATCGCAATTTATCTCCCAGTAAAAATTCCAGCGCAGCATCCATGCGAATGTGCGGTAGCGGACGGTCGACATCCAGCTGCTGCGGTCTGAACTGCTCAAACTGAAATCCCTGCTGCTGCCAAAAACCGTGGCCAGGCAAACGCGGCGGCACTTCGCCGGGATAAAACGTGAGCGCTTCGTTATCGGCCAGACGATGGCCACGCAACGCAGGCAGCTTCTCGCCACGATGATCAACCAAGCCGCTTTCGGTGGCCTGCACCGACGCCAAACCAAGGCAATCCATGTTGATCCCTTCAAACGCCGCGTTCTGCCACGCATCCTGCACCAGCTGCTGCAGCAGAGAGACCATGTTGGCATGTTGATCGGCAGTCACATGATCGGCTTTGGTGGCAGCAAACAGCAGCTTGTCGATGACCGGGGAAAACAGGCGGCGGAACAGCGTGCGCTGGCCGTAATGGAAGCTCTGCATCAGCTGGGTCAGCGCCAGGCGCATATCGTTGAACGCCTGCGGTCCGCTGTTGAGCGGCTGCAGGCAATCGACCAGCACAATTTGGCGATCGAAGCGCAGGAAGTGATTCTTATAGAAACCTTTCACCACGTGCTGGCAATAGTAGTTGAAGCGCTGCTGCAGCATAGCAAAGTTGCTGCCCGCGGGGGCTTGCGCCAGTTTGCTGACCTGCATCTCTTCAACCTGCGGCCAGGGGAAAAACTGCAGCGCCGGCGCACCCGCCATATCGCCCGGCAGCACAAAGCGTCCCGGCTGGATAAAGTGCAAGCCTTCGGTTTTGCAGTGATGCAGGTAATCAGTCCAGGCAGCAGCGATCGCGGCGAGGCGATTCTCATCGGCTGGCGCGAAAGGATCGAGATCGGCGCACAGGCTGCGCCAGTGCGCTGACCACGCAGCACGATCGCCCTGCAACAGCCCGACCATTTGGCGTGACCAGCTAAGGTAATCCTGCGCCAGCATCGGCAGATCCAACAGCCATTCGCCGGGATAATCGACAATTTCAAGGTACAACGTGGCAGTGTCTTTGAAGTGGCGCAGCAGCGATTCATCGGGCCGATAGCGCAGCGCCAGGCGCATTTCGCTCACGCCCCGCGTGGGCATTGGCCACATGGGCGGCGTGCCATACAGCTGGGCCAGACCTTCATCGTAGGTGAAACGCGGCGTACCCAGTTCACGCTGCGGTACGCGCTTCACGCCCAGCAGCCGATCTTCGCGCACCACGGAAAACAGCGGCAAACGCGCGCCACTGTGTACATTGAGAAGCTGGTTAACCAGCGAGGTGATAAACGCGGTTTTGCCACTGCGGCTTAAGCCAGTAACCGCCAGGCGCAGATGGCGGTCAACACCGCGGTTCATCAGCGCCATCAATTCATTTTGCAGTCTTTTCATCGTTCTCCCTGATGAATCGTGCCGACAAGCGTTTGAACGCTTTGCTCAGCAACGGTTCCAGGGCGGCCGCCAGCAACAGGCGCAGCGGACGGCGCGCCACCGATTTCACCGCCCAGCCAGCAATCCCGCCGGGCCCGTAAGTTACTGCGCTAATGATGATAAATTTCCCCGCCGACATCAACGCAGGTGTCGCGCGACGGCGCAGAGCAGTAAAACGTTGAGTTTGCATACAGTTTCCTATTTCACTTTTTAACCAAAATAATTCGAGCGGCAGAAAGGCGGCAAGTGCCTGAATCCCCGGGAGCTTACTCTAGTAAGTGACCGGGGTGAGGTCACGCAGCCAACGCATCTGCCGCTTGAAGTATGACGGGTAAAATCAGATTTGGCGGAAGCGGCTACGCACGCTAAATGTTTCCGAGGTGACATAGCGTTCAATCTCACGCACGTTACGTTCGTCGCTGTGTAGCGTGGCTTCCAGCTCGTCGAGCAGTTCCCGTGCGCTCGGAGTGCGTTCACCCGCGGCATCGGCGGGCTTCTCATCCAGCACAAAACCGAGAATAAAATAGGCAACGATGGTGAACATAAACAACCCAAGGAACAGCGACAGCACCACAATGACGCGCAACAGACGCACCGGAATATCCAGGTATTCGGCGATACCGGCACAGACGCCGCGCACTTTACCCTGCTGGGGTATGCGCCACAGTTTACGACCGTTCATCATGGCTGCCTCCAGTTTGGATGTTCGGCATCCAAAATGGCTTCCAATGCTTCCACACGCTCACGCATACGACGTGCATCCTGGGTGATCTGTTGCAAACGCTGCAAATCATTCGATGACAAATCTGCACCGCCGTTGCGTTTGTTGCTGTAATGCAGCCATAACCAGATCGGTGCGACAAATAGCACAAAGATCGTTAACGGTATGGCGAGAAAAAGTGCGCTCATTAATTCGACTCTCCTTAATCATTTACACCCTTTTAACTCGGGCCTGCGGCCAGGCCCGTGGCGATCACTCACTGCGATTCATTTTGGCTTTCAGTGCGGCCAGCTGCTGGCTGATTTCATCATCGGCTTTCAGTTCAGCAAACTCCTGATCCAAACCTTTCGGTTTACCAAAACGCTGACTTTCCGCTTCGGCTTCCATGTGATCGATACGGCGCTCAAAGGATTCAAAACGCGCCATTGCATCGTTCAGCTTGCCGCTGTCGAGCTGACGACGTACATCACGTGAAGAGGACGCCGCCTGGTGACGCAGTGTTAATGCCTGCTGACGCGCACGGGTTTCGGTCAGTTTATTCTCCAGCTCACCAATCTCGCCTTTCATGCGTTCCAGCGTCTCTTCCACTTGCGCCGATTCCTGCTGCAGGGCCGCCATCAAATCGGTCAGTTTCTGCTTTTCGATTAACGCAGCACGCGCTAAATCCTCTTTACCTTTATTAATCGCCAGTTCGGCTTTGTCCTGCCATTCAGTCTGCTGAATCTCAGCTTGCTCAATGCGGCGCGATAACTGTTTCTTTTCCGCTAGCGCGCGAGCGGAGGTCGAACGCACTTCAACCAGCGTGTCTTCCATTTCCTGAATCATCAGGCGTACCAGTTTCTGCGGATCTTCGGCGCGCTCCAGCAGAGAGTTGATGTTAGCGTTCACGATGTCGGCGAAACGAGAAAAAATACCCATAATGATGTTCCTCTAATTTTGTAGGTAGGTGCGCAGGGCGCTCTTCACTAATACAAATCGCGTGCCAACTTTTAGTTGCTTGATTTTAATGGCTTTGTTTATTTTACATCCGCCACAACATCACTTAAGGTAGTGAAATTGATTAATCAGTGGCGAATTTCATCATGGCAAACGGTAGCGACAATCTCTTGGGCGAGTCGAATAACTTTCTGGAGGTGTTGGAGCAGGTCTCGCGTCTGGCGCCGTTAGAAAAACCTGTACTGGTGGTCGGCGAACGCGGCACCGGCAAAGAGCTTATCGCTAGCCGCTTACATTATCTGTCAAACCGTTGGGAAGGCCCTTTTGTTTCCCTCAACTGTGCTGCGCTGAATGAAAACCTGCTCGACTCCGAACTGTTCGGCCATGAAGCCGGTGCATTTACCGGGGCGCAAAAACGTCATCTGGGCCGCTTTGAGCGCGCCGACGGCGGCACACTTTTTCTTGATGAGCTCGCCACCGCACCGATGCTGGTGCAGGAGAAACTGCTGCGCGTGATTGAATATGGCCAGCTGGAGCGCGTTGGCGGCAATCAATCACTGCAGGTCAATGTGCGCCTGGTCTGCGCAACGAATGAAGATCTGCCCGCGCTGGCCAGCGCCGGAAAATTTCGCGCGGACCTGCTCGATCGCCTGGCCTTCGATGTGGTTCAACTGCCGCCGTTGCGCGAACGTCGCAGCGATATCTTGGTGATGGCTGAACATTTTGCGATTCAGATGTGCCGCGAATTAGGTTTGCCTCTCTTCCCCGGTTTTAGCGAGCGCGCCCAGCTGACGCTGCTGAAGCACAGCTGGCCCGGTAACGTACGCGAATTAAAAAACGTGGTAGAACGTTCCGTATATCGCCATCACAGCGCTGAAGAGCCACTGGATAATATCATTATTAACCCGTTTGCTCCGCGCACGCCGCTGCCAATTCACTCCGAACCGACAGCAGCTCCCCTGCCTTCTCTGCCGCTTGATTTACGCCAATGGCAAAACCAGCAGGAACGTGAGTTAGTGGAAGTGAGTTTGCAGCAGGCCAAATACAACCAGCGCCGCGCCGCCGAACTGTTACGTGTGACTTACCATCAACTACGCGCAATGATGAAAAAGCACGGCATAGAGATGAAGGTAAATTGAATAATATCGATTATTAAATATTTATAAATTTCACCGCTATTTTTACGGCTTTTTTACGGGTGAGTCGGCTAGATTAATTCTATCGACAACCCTGAAAGATGCGCAGGAATAGCAACAAATGGAAAATATCGAGTTAACTGGCAGGACTCGGCCGTTCATTAATACGCGCGAACGTTAAATAATGAGCGGCTTTCTTCAATTCCTTTTACATCAACCTTTTTTTAACGCTCTGCCAGAAATCGAGAACAGGCAGGTTAAGCAACAGGTAAAAACTATGTCAGGCTTAATATTGGTTTCGCACAGTCAGAATAGTCACTCAACTCTCGCCACTATTTATGAAAGCATATTAGCGCGCCGCGGTGGAATGTGGGTGAAATGGAGCGGTGAGTTCGAGACTCTCTCTTCAGAGCTGCACCGTGAGCTGAATTTTAATAAAGGCAATGAATATGACACGCTGACATTTCGCTTAACCAAAGCTGAATATGAAGAGGGTTACCATCAATATATTCATCAGGGATTGTGGCCGGTCTTTCATCAGCGACCTGACATGGCTCGATTTTCAACCAGTAGCCAGATTGGCTATATGCGGCTTAATGAAACCTATGCGCGTGCTATTAGTGATTATGCCATGCCCGATGATGATATCTGGTTGCAGGATTATCATTTAATTCCCAGTATTAAAATGCTGCGCGATGCGGGGCTAATCAATCGTATTGGTTTCTTTTTCCATCAACCTTTTCCCGCCGGGCAATCTTTTGAATCGATACCCAACTGGCGCTATTTGGCCGATTCATTATTGTGTGCCGACCTGATTGGTTTCCAGACCACCCAGGATATGAACAATTTCACTGCATGGGTAGAATCGCGTTTCCGCTGTGAACACCTCTCGCCTTATACGCTGCGGATTCATGGCCGCCAGTTAAGCGTTGGTGTATTTCCAGTGGGCATTGATACGGCGGAAACCAGCGCGCTGGCTGAAAGCAACAGCTGCCTTTTTATGGAACAGCAGTGCCGTGAAACCTTACCGGAGAATATCATTCTTAGCAGCGGACACTTCGACGATAGCACCGGCACGCCCTACCGTATCAGCGCGATTGAGGTATTACTTCGTCAACATGAAGAGTACCACCACAAATTTTCATTGGTGCAGCTCGCTTCTATGGCGTCCGGCTATTCTCATCGCATTAAAGAATTGTCGCGCGATCTTGAGACGCGCTGCGGCGAAATGAACGGTATTCATGGTGAGCTGAACTGGTATCCCGTGAGTTATCTGAGCAATCATTATTCGCGAGAAGAGCTGTGCGGATTCTACCGTGCGGCGCGCGTGGCGCTGGTAACACCGCTGATAGCCGGGATGAGCCTGATGGCTAAAACCTATGTCGCCGTGCAGGATCATACTAATCCCGGCGTTTTAATTTTGTCACAGTTTGCCGGTGCCGCCGAGCAGATGCAGGGGGCGCTGGTGGTCAATCCTTACGATCCCGATGCGATTGCAGATGCCATTCATACCGCGCTCATCATGCCACTTTCCGTGCGCCGCGAACGTCACGCGAGCCTGATGAAAAATCTTCACCTGCATAACTGCTATACGTGGGCGGAAGCCTTCATCAACGCCTTGCAACCGCGCGAACAAGAGGCCGATTTGAGCGTAAAATCAGGCGTGATGCTCTCGAATGGCTTCAGTGGACGCCTGCGTTATTAACGCTGGCTCGAACCTGGACAAAAAAAAGCCCGCACAGCGTGCGGGCAACTAATACTGGAAGCAATGTGAGCAATGTCGTGCTCTTCTTCGGTAGAGCCACCGTCGAAGCGCAGACGAATAATAATCATTCTTATTATCATCTGTAAACCCCTAATTGAGAATTTTTCTCATTTCCACACTAAGATTGTGATTACCTCATCGCCACTTTGGCGAAAAACGCAGCAGAAGCGTCGCGAATTTTGGGACTCCGAGCGGTTTGGGATACACTCACGCTATTGCCTCAGAATCGTTGAGTTCTATGCCAAAACTATTCCCTTCTCTGCTGCTTGGTCTCAGCATCATGAGTGCGTCAGCGTGGGCCGCGCCAACCGACAATATCCGTCACAGCGGCTTTGTCTATTGTGTGAACGGCACGGTTAATACGTTCAATCCGCAAATGGTAAGCAGCGGCCTGGTGGTCGATACGCTCGCGGCACAGCTGTACGATCGGCTGCTGGACGTCGATCCTTATACCTATCGGTTGATTCCCGATCTGGCTGAGAGCTGGGAGGTGCGAGATAACGGTGCAACCTACCGTTTCCACCTGCGCAAAGACGTGGCCTTCCAGCACACCAACGGGTTTAAACCGACGCGCAAAATGAATGCCGACGATGTGGTGTTCAGTTTTGCGCGCATGTTTGACCGTAAGCATCCATGGCATAACGTCAACGGTGGCAGCTATCCCTATTTCGACAGCCTGCAGTTTGCCGATTCAGTGCAGAGCGTTAAAAAGTTGGATAGCGATACGGTGGAAATCCGCCTCAACAGCCCAGACGCCTCCTTCCTCTGGCACATCGCCACCCATTACGCGCCAATTTTGTCGCAGGAGTACGCCAACAATCTCAGCGCTAAAGGCCAACAAGAGCAGCTGGATCGCGAGCCAGTAGGTACTGGCCCGTTCCAGCTGAGTGAATACCGCACCGGGCAATATCTGCGGCTGGCACGTAATCCGCAGTATTGGAAAGGCGTACCGCGGCTGCAGCAAGTGGTGATTGATTTGGGCGTCGGCGGGACCGGACGTTTATCTAAACTGCTGACCGGTGAATGTGATGTGCTGGCCTATCCTGCCGCCAGCCAGCTGAGCATTTTGCGCGACGATCCGCGTCTGCGTATGACGTTGCGACCCGGCATGAATATCGCTTATCTGGCGTTTAACACCCGTAAACCCCCGCTCGATCGCCCGGAAGTGCGTCATGCACTGGCGCTGGCAATCAATAACGAACGCTTGATGGAGTCGATTTATTACGGCACCGCAGAAACGGCGGCTTCGATTCTGCCGCGCGCGTCATGGGCTTATGACAACGATGCACACGTTACCGAATATAATCCGGCGAAAGCACGAGAAGCACTGAAGGCGCTCGGTCTGGAAGACCTGCATTTACGCTTAGTGGTGCCCTCTTCTTCACAGTCATGGAATCCTAGCCCGCTGAAAACCGCTGAGCTGTTACAGGCCGATTTGGCTCAGGTTGGCGTGCGGGTGACCATCGCGCCGGTGGAAGGCCGATTCCAGGAAGCGCAGCTGATGGAGATGAATCACGATCTCACGCTAACCGGTTGGGCCACCGACAGTAACGATCCCGACAGTTTCTTCCGGCCGCTTCTGAGTTGTGCCGCTATCCGCTCGCAGACCAACTATGCGCACTGGTGTTCGCCGGCGTTTGACGAAGCGCTGCAACATGCGCTTTTGTCGCAACAGCTTTCGGCGCGCATCGATAGCTACGACAAAGCGCAGCAGATTTTGGCGCAGGAGCTGCCGGTATTGCCGCTGGCCTCTTCGCTGCGTTTGCAAGCCTATCGACATGACATTAAAGGCTTAGTACTGAGCCCGTTTGGTAACGCCTCTTTTGCCGGCGTTTATCGTGATGAGAGCAGCGAGGAATAAGCATGATCATCTATATTTTGCGTCGTCTGCTACTGCTGCTGATCACCCTATTCTTGCTTTCGCTGGTGAGCTTCAGTCTCAGTTACTTCACACCCAACGCGCCGCTGGAAGGTGCATCGCTGTTTGATGCCTGGTGGTTCTGGTTTAAAGGCCTGTTGCAGTTCGATTTCGGCGTATCCAGTACCAACGGTCAGCCAATCGATATTCAACTGCGCGAAGTATTTCCCGCCACGCTAGAGCTGTGCGTAATGGCGTTTATTCTGGCGCTGCTGGTTGGCATTCCATTGGGGATCTGCGCCGGCGTGATGCGGAAAAAGTGGCAGGATAAAGCGATTAGCGCCCTGGCGCTGCTGGGTTTCTCAATGCCGGTGTTCTGGCTGGCGCTGCTCTTTACCCTTTTCTTCTCCTTGACCCTCGGCTGGCTGCCGGTTTCCGGACGCTTCGATCTGCTTTATCCGGTGCAAAATGTCACCGGCTTCGCGCTGATTGATGCCTGGCTGAGCCATTCGCCCTGGCGCCATGAAATGATGGTGAGCGCGTTGACGCATATGATTCTGCCGGTGATAGTGCTGGCCGTTGCGCCGGCTACCGAGATGATCCGCCTACTGCGCAGCAGCACCAGCGACGTGATGGACAAAAATTACGTCAAAGCTGCCGCAACGCGCGGGTTGTCGCGCTTCACGGTGATTCGCCGTCACGTATTACATAATGCGCTGCCGCCGGTGATTCCTCGTCTTGGGCTGCAATTCTCCACCATGCTGACATTAGCAATGATTACCGAAGTGGTGTTCAACTGGCCAGGCCTTGGTCGCTGGTTGATTAATGCGATTCGCCAGCAGGACTACGCAGCAATTTCTGCTGGCGTGATGGTGGTCGGTGGATTGGTCATTCTGGTTAGCGTGTTATCCGATATTCTCGGTGCGGCACTCAATCCGCTGAAACATAAGGAATGGTATGCCCTACGATAATGTCTATGACGAGAAGCGGTTGCCCAGCACGCTGCGTCGCAGCTGGCAGCGCTTATACCGCGACACCAGCGGCATGGTCGGTTTGTACGGCTTTGGCATCCTGCTCTTCCTCTGTCTGTTCGGTGGTTTGCTGTCACCTTATGGCATTGACCAGCAATTCCTGGGTTATCAACTGCTGCCGCCTTCGTGGTCGCGCTATGGCGATGTCTCTTTCTTCCTTGGTACCGACGATCTTGGGCGCGATGTACTGAGCCGCCTGTTAAGCGGCGTGGCGCCCACCGTGGGGTCCGCCATTCTGGTTACGGTGTTAGCGACGATCTGCGCGCTGGTGCTCGGTATCTTCGCTGGCATAACGCGCGGCGTGCGTTCGGCGGTAATGAACCACGTACTGGACACGCTGCTGTCGATTCCTTCGCTATTACTGGCGATTATCGTGGTGGCCTTTCTCGGGCCGCGTCTGGAACATGCGATGCTGGCCGTGTTTCTGGCGCTGATCCCACGTTTAGTGCGCGAAATCTATACTGCTGTACATGATGAGATGGAGAAAGAGTATGTGGTGGCGCTGCGCCTCGATGGTGCGCGCAATCTGAATATTCTATGGAACGCCGTGCTGCCGAATGTGCTGCCGCTGCTGGTGAGCGAAATTACCCGCTCGCTGTCAATGGCGATTCTGGATATCGCGGCGCTCGGTTTCCTCGATCTTGGCGCGCAGCTGCCCTCACCCGAATGGGGCGCAATGCTCGGTGACGCGCTGGAGCTGATCTACGTGGCGCCCTGGACGGTGATGCTGCCAGGCGTGGCGCTGATGGTGAGCGTGTTGATCGTTAACCTGCTGGGCGATGGTATCCGTCGCGCAGTAGAAGCGGGAGTTGAATAATGCCGCTACTGGATATCCGAAATCTGACCATCGAATTTATGACCGCTGACGGTCCGGTCAAAGCGGTCGACCGCATCAATTTGACGCTTACCGAAGGTGAAGTGCGCGGGCTGGTCGGTGAATCAGGATCGGGCAAGAGCCTGATCGCCAAAGCCATTTGTGGCGTAACGAAAGATAACTGGCGCGTCACCGCCGATCGCATGGTATTTGACGACGTCGACCTGCTGCGTCTGTCGCCGCGCGAACGCCGACGTATTGTCGGCCACAATGTCTCGATGATTTTCCAGGAGCCGCAATCCTGTCTCGATCCTTCAGAAAGCATTGGCCGCCAACTGATGCAGGCCATTCCGCGCTGGACCCATAGAGGTCGCTGGTATCAGCGCCTGTGGTTCTGGCGTAAAGTGCGCGCGATTGAGCTATTGCACCGCGTTGGCATCAAAGATCATAAAGACATCATGCGCAGCTTCCCGTACGAATTAACCGACGGTGAATGCCAGAAAGTGATGATCGCTATCGCCCTGGCCAATCAGCCGCGCCTGTTGATCGCCGATGAACCGACCAACGCCATGGAGCCAACCACGCAGGCGCAGATTTTCCGCCTGCTGAGCCGCCTCAATCAGAATAACAACACCACGATTTTGCTGATCAGCCACGACCTGCGCACGATGAGCCAATGGGCTGACCGCATCAACGTGATGTATTGCGGCCAGACGGTGGAAACGGCGCAAAGCGAAGATCTTATGGATACGCCGCACCATCCTTATACTCAGGCGCTGATCCGCGCGATGCCCGATTTCGGCAGCGCGCTGCCGCACAAAAGCCGATTAAATACGCTGTCTGGCGCGATCCCGTCGCTGGAACATTTGCCGATTGGCTGTCGTCTTGGTCCACGCTGCCCGTATGCGCAGCGAAAATGCATTGAGACTCCGCGTCTGACCGGTAACAAAGCCCACCTGTTCGCCTGCCACTTCCCGCTAAATATGGAGGGCCAGTAGTCATGGACACCTTGCTGGAAGTGCGCAACCTGAGCAAAACCTATCGCTATCGTACCGGCCTGTTTCGTCGCCAGCACGTTGAGGCGGTGAAAGGCGTCAGTTTTACCCTGCGTGAAAAGCAGACGCTGGCGGTGATCGGTGAAAATGGTTCGGGAAAATCCACGCTGGCGAAAATGCTGAGCGGCATGGTGGAACCCACCGCGGGTGAAATGCTGATTGACGATCATCCGCTGGAGTACGGCGACTATGGCTACCGGAGCCAGCGCATCCGCATGATTTTTCAGGATCCCTCCACCTCGCTCAATCCGCGGCAGCGCGTCAGCCAGATTCTTGATTTTCCGCTGCGTCTGAATACAGAACTCGACGATGAAGCGCGCGAGAAACGCATTATCGCCACGCTGCGCCAGGTCGGCTTGCTGCGCGATCATGCTGGCTACTATCCACATATGTTGGCGCCCGGACAAAAACAGCGCCTGGCACTGGCACGCGCATTGATTTTGCAGCCAAAAGTGATCGTTGCCGATGAAGCCCTTGCCTCACTGGATATGACCATGCGCTCGCAGCTGGTGAATCTGATGCTGGAACTGCAGGAGCAGCACGGCATCGCCTATATCTATGTCACGCAGCACCTTGGCATGATGAAGCACATCAGCGATCAGGTATTGGTAATGCATCAGGGCGAAGTCGTGGAGCGCGGCGGCACCGCCGATGTGCTGGCCTCGCCGTTACATGATCTAACCAAACGCCTGATCGCCAGCCATTTTGGTGAAGCCTTAACCGCCGAAGCCTGGCGACGTGAGCGCTGATGCCGCACCGCAGCGTGGAAAACGCGGTGCGATTTACCGCATTTATAGAGACGTGCTAGACTTCGCACGAGATTAACGTCGGTCGCCTGCTTTTTAACCATCGCGACCGCCAACAACAATGACCAAAAGGATTACAGCTATGGGTTTTCTTTCCGGTAAGCGCATTCTGATTACTGGCGTTGCCAGTAAACTCTCAATCGCCTACGGTATTGCGCAGGCGATGCACAAACAGGGCGCAGAACTGGCTTTCACCTACCAGAACGACAAACTGAAAAGTCGTGTGGAAGAGTTTGCCAAAGATCTGGGTTCAGACATTGTTCTGCCTTGCGATGTCGCAGAAGACGAGAGCATTACTGCGCTGTTCACCGAACTGGCAAAAACCTGGCCGAAATTTGACGGTTTCGTTCACTCCATCGGTTTCGCGCCTGGCGATCAGCTGGATGGTGACTACGTGAACGCCGTTACGCGTGAAGGCTTCAAAATTGCGCACGACATCAGCGCCTACAGCTTTGTGGCGATGGCAAAAGAGTGCCGCGCAATGCTGAACCCGAATTCTGCCCTGCTGACCCTCTCATACCTCGGCGCAGAGCGCGCGATCCCGAACTACAACGTGATGGGTCTGGCTAAAGCGTCTCTGGAAGCCAACGTTCGCTACATGGCGAACGCGATGGGTCCTGAAGGCACGCGTGTTAACGCTGTGTCGGCCGGTCCAATCCGTACTTTGGCGGCATCAGGCATCAAAGATTTCCGTAAAATGCTGGCACACTGCGAAGCGGTGACCCCGATTCGTCGTACCGTGACCATTGAAGACGTAGGTAACTCTGCGGCCTTCCTGTGTTCTGACCTCGCGGGTGGTATCACCGGTGAAGTGGTACATGTTGATGGCGGCTTCAGCATTGCCGCCATGAACGAGCTGGAACTGAAGTAAGCTTCATAGGGTCGCCATTCATGGCGACCTCTTAATACAAAAACATCCCTCCTTATACTCGTAAGCTATTAATTATTCCCCATCATTCTTTTGCCGTGGACAGCCGTTCAGCGACGATAAGCTAGCCCTTTGTTGCATGCCTGCTTTTCAGATTCGCACGCCGTGCAGCAAGTCCGTTTTTAGCGAAAGGAATGACCATGGAACAACGCCGTTCTCCCGGCCATGACCACTGGTTTTATGAAAGCCAGACTCGCCCGAATACAACCGCCACCGCACCGCTGGTGCCCGAAGCCGCCTATATCGAAGACCGTTTTCTGCTCGGTTTGCAACAGGAAGCCACCGCACTCCAGCCGCTGTTGACGAGTTTTCAGCCCACACTGCTGGCAGCACGCGACCTGAGCCAGATCCTGTTTCCCGATACGCTCGCGACCAGTTTGACCCACACCTTAACGCTGTACGATCGTCTTAGTACCGCGCTGACAGTAGCGCAGGTGGCCGGCGTTCAGCGCCTGTGTAATCACTACTCTGCGCGGCTTAATCCTTTGCCGGGCCCGGATTCCTCACGTGAAAGTAACAATCGCCTGACGCAAATTACCCAATATGCTCGCCAGCTGGCGATGCAGCCTGAATTGATCACCACTAACAGCATCAGCGCGCTGGATGCGGTGGGATTGACGGAGCCCGATATCGTCACGCTGAACCAACTTATCGGTTTTGTCAGCTATCAGTCGCGCGTCGTGGCCTCGCTGCACGCGATGATGGGCTTGCCGGTACGCTGGATCCCTGGCGTTTCTCCGCCACCCGATGCCAGCGCAGCGTTGTTTGCCAGCAGCGCTGGCTGGCAGCCTGCGCTAAAACCGGTGGAATTGCGCTATGCCAGCGCCGAACAGCTGGCAGCGGTGACTTTCTGTCAGGGAATTGACGGGTTAGATGACGCGATCTGGTTATTGGTACACGATGCACCAGCGCTATACGGTTTCGCCACTCTGAAGCAGCGACTGAGCAAACATTTCGCTGCGGAAGAGGCGCTGGCACAAGCGGTCTGCGCACGCGTGCTGGGTTGTCGCCGCCAGTTCGGGCAACTGACGGGCGAATGGCGCGCGGCGCTGTTGCAGGATGTGGAGAACGCGGGTACTGCATCGCCGGTGATAGCGATTGGCGCCCAGTTAACCCGCCAGCCCGATCGCTTTAGCGCGGCACATCTGCAACCTTTGCTCAATGCGGGCTGGGGCACCGAGCGCATCTTTACGCTGTTACAAGCCGTGGCGTTTGCTAACTGGCAGGATCGCGTGCTGATGGCGTTAGGAGAAACCCGTTAGTCGGGCAGATGCCGACGCGCTTCATCAAAGAAGTGCTGAGCCAGCGGTGAAGCTCTGCCTGGCTCGGCAATCACCAACGCTGCCTGGCGCCCCATTGGGGCAATCTCAATTGGCCGACGCGCCAGATTCTGTAACAGCTCCGGCAGCAGATGGCCGCATGGCGACACCATTACGCCCAATCCCACCTGCGTACTTTGCAACAGTTGCATAATTGACGCGCTTTCAACGATAACGCGCGGAATGAGGCCAGTTTCACGCAGCTGGCCGTCGAGATAACGGCGAAAATAGCGCGTTGGCTCGGCCAGACACAGCGGATGGCTGGCGAGCATCGATAGCGACAGCGTTTCATGCTCAAGCAGTGCCGGAAAATAGTGAGGATTGAAAAGTGCTTCCACGCCGGGATCTTTTAACAAAGCGGTTTGAAAATGCAGCTCGCGTAAGGAGGTCAGCTCAAAGAAGCCAATCCCGCCATCTACCGTATGGCTGTTGAGCGCCTCTAAAAGCTGATCGGCACTCATCGCTGAAACGCGATAATCAAGCTGCGGGTAGCGTATTTCAACCGCCTTTAATAATGCCGGCAGCGCCACGCTGCACTGCGGCATCACGCCCAGCCGCAAGGTGCCATTCACGCCATGCTTGAGCGATTCCACTTCCAGCTTTAAACCCTGATAGACCGAGACAATTTCCCGCGCCCACGTCAGTACGCGCTCGCCTTCCGGCGTGAAACCATCGAAATTGTTGCTGCGATTGATCAGCGATAACCCTAACTCGCGCTCAAGGTTTTTCAGCCGCATTGAAAGCGTTGGCTGGCTAACAAAGCTGGCCTCAGCCGCACGTCCAAAGTGGCGTTCGCGCTCCAGGTTACACAGATAGATTAACTGTTTGATGTCTATTTTGTTTGTCCAGCAATAAGTGATGAAATATGACTTCGACTACCTAAAAGTGCCGTGTTACCCAGCAGGCGAGCGCCAAATAATCGTGCCGGGAAAAACCGGGGGATGTTCAACCAGCCCGCCAGTGATGTCAATGTAACCCCTTCATTTTATTCCCGGGTATGCCTTACCCATTGAATTCTTTCTCCAACTTCAATTATTTACACCTCGCTCACTGGCCTTACTGCAACCAGCGTCTAAAATTGTCAGCGTGACTAGCTAGTCCTTAAATCTAATGGAACATTGATAAGAGGTCTTCCTATGAACAAACAGAGCTACAGAGGCGGCGCAGGGAATTTTGCCAACAATCCGGAACGTGCCAGAGAAGCTGGCAAGGCGGGAGGCCAGGCCAGCGGTGGTAACTTCAGAAACGATCCTGAAAGAGCCGTCGAAGCGGGTCGGAAAGGAGGCAAAATAAGCCGTCGTCCTCCAACGAAGTCTGAGTAAGGCGCCTTAGGATGTTGTCTGCCAGGGATTGGCATCAGCGTTGCTGTTATCAAGCAACGCTTTACGCCACGCCCAGAGCGCTTTTCACCTCGTTAGCAATCTTCTCAACCTGCGGGCCGTAAATCACCTGCACATCATGTTCGCTGACGCGATTAACCCCATTGGCGCCGGTCGTGAGCAAGGTTTGATCGACCACTTGCTTCATCTCTTTGACCCGTACCCGCAGCCGGGTAAAACAACAATCGACATCTTCTATATTGGCTTCACCGCCGAGCCCGCTAATGATCACTTTGGTGCGCTCATCAGCCGCCACCTGCTCCGGTTTTTGCTCCTCATCAGATTCGCGCCCCGGCGTTTCCACACGCATGCGCGTAATCACAAACCGGAAGGCGTAATAGTAAATCGGCACATACATCACCCCCAGCACAATCGTCCACCACCAGTGGGTTTTCGTGCCGCCGAGAATACCAAATACCACCAAATCGATGGCGCCGCCCTGCACGTTACCGATCATCAGGTGCAGCATCGACATCAGCATAAAGGACAAACCGGTGAGCACCGCATGCAGGATATAGAGCACGGGCGAAACGAAGATGAAGCAGAACTCCAGCGGCTCGGTGATACCGGTAGTAAAGGACGTTAATGCACCCGCCAGCACCAGTGCTTTAACGCGCTGTTTATGCTCGGGCCGTGCGGTGTGATAAATCGCGAGCGCGGCGGCCGGTAAACCAAACATCATTACCGGGATTTTGCCTTGTGCAAGGAATTGCGTGGCACCGCGCACCGTATCATCCGGGATCGCGCCGGGATGCGTCAGCGAAGTATTAAAGATATTTAGCGCGCCCACAACGCTTTGCCCCTCCACCGTCGCCATGCCACCAATCGGCGTAAACCGTACGGTTTCATTGAGAATATGGTGCAAGCCGGTGGGAATCAGCAGGCGTTCGCTGGTGCCAAGCAAAAAAGCACCATATTGCCCACTTTTACCAATCATCAGGCCAACCCACGCGATGCCTTCGCCGATAGTCGGCCAAATCAATGCCAGCAGCACGCCCACCAGCGGCAACACCACCACCGTGAAGATCGGCACAAAACGACGTCCACCGAAGAAGCTGATGGCCGTGGGCAGCTGCTGCGTATAAAACCGGTTGTGCAACACCACGGTAATCAAACCTGCGATCACGCCGCCCAGCACGCTCATGTTGTAAGTAAAAATACCGAGCATGTCGATGTATTCGGCGGAGGTCATCATCGCGGCGGTTTGGTCCATGCCAGCCTTTTGCAATGCTTCTGGCGTGGTGGTCGCCGCCGTCAAGCCCTTCGACGCCAGCGTGGAGCTGATGCCGACGTTCATGGCGATATAACCAATCACTGCGGCGAATGCGGCGGTGGGCTTCTCGGCTTTTGCCAGCCCAATGGCGCTGGCCACGGCAAAGAACAGCGGCAGATTGGCAAACAGCGCTCCCGCCACTTTACGAATAAAACCAATGATCAGTTGTGGCACCTGCAGATTGGCGAAAGCATCTCCGGTAATTGCCGGATTTTGCATTGCGGCGGCTAACCCAAGAAAGATCCCTGCGGCGGCGATCACCGAGATCGGCATCATCAAAGCTTTACCGAAAGCGTGAATTTGGCTGGCCAGATTCTTCATGCTGCGTGCCCTTCTCATCATTGAAAGAGCAATTATTAGTCAGTTATTCCTGCAGCACGTAACTCACGCACCTGACCAGCCGGAAAAATTTGATATAAGTCACGCTTTGCTACCTTTTTGCGATAAACGCCGCCTATCGCTCCATTAAACCAATCAATTAGACAACTTTTAAGGAGAGTCGCACACTTCCCGCTAACAGAAGACATATTCTGATAACAACTCATAAACAAATAAGCCTGCAACTATGAAATTTAAACGTAAGATTCAACCTTATCGCGCCGCGGCGGGCGGCTGGGGTTCATTGGAAGCGACTACCCGTTTTGTCCTTGATAGCAAAGCAGCGCTGAAAAACATGCGTAACTTAATGCGCATGAACAAAGCGCGCGGTTTTGACTGCCCGGGTTGTGCATGGGGCGATGACAACAAAAGTACCTTTAGTTTCTGTGAAAACGGCGCAAAAGCCGTGACCTGGGAAGCGACGCGACGCGTCGTTGCTCCAGATTTTTTTGCCCAGCACAGCGTGAGCACCCTCTATCAGCAAAGTGATTATTTTCTCGAATATCAGGGCCGCTTAACCCACCCAATGCGCTACAACAGTGCCACCGACCATTACGAACCGATTAGCTGGGATGACGCCTTTGCGCTGATTGCTCAGCACCTGCAGGCGATGGATCATCCAAACCAGATGGAGTTGTATACATCGGGTCGTGCCAGCAATGAAGCGTCATGGCTTTATCAACTGTTTGGCCGTGTGATGGGCACCAACAACTTCCCCGACTGCTCCAATATGTGCCACGAAGCCAGCGGCACCGGCCTGAAACGCAGCATCGGCGTGGGTAAAGGCACCATTCGTCTCGACGATTTTGATCATGCGGACGCGATTTTCGTCTTCGGCCAGAATCCAGGCACCAACCACCCGCGCATGCTGCACAGCCTGCGTCACGCTGCCGATCATGGCGCGAAAATCGTCACCTTCAATACCCTGCGCGAGCGCGGGCTGGAGCGTTTTGCCGATCCGCAAAAGCCGCTGGAAATCGTCACATCGATGGCCGGTACGATTAGTTCTGCCTATTACCAGCCCAATCTCGGTGGCGATATGGCGGCGATTCGCGGCATGGTGAAAACGTTGCTGGAAATGCAGCGTGAACGTTTGGCGGCTGGCGAAGCGGGCATTTTTGACCAGACGTTTATTAGCGCAAATACCCAAGGCGTTGAGGAATATCTCGCCGCCGTAGATAACACCCGCTGGGACGATATCGTGCGTCAATCCGGTCTGAGCGAAGCGCAGATACGTGAAGCCGCGGCAATTTATCAAAGCGCTGAGCGCGTCATCGTGACCTGGGCGATGGGTATTACCCAGCATAAACACTCGGTGGACACCGTACGCGAAATCACCAACCTGCAATTGCTGTTTGGCCAGTTGGGCAAAAAAGGTGCGGGCCTGTGTCCGGTACGCGGCCACAGTAATGTGCAGGGCAACCGCACCATGGGTATCGATGAAAAGCCGAGCAAGCCGTTCCTTGATGCACTGGGTACCCACTTTGGTTTTGAACCGCCGCGCGAGCAGGGTCATAACACCGTTGAAGCGCTGAATGCGATGTTGCGTGATGAAGTGAAAGTGCTGATTGCGTTAGGCGGAAATCTCGCGGCGGCAGCACCCGACTCCCCTGTAACCGAAGAGGCGTTTCAGCATTGCGGTTTGACCGTGCACATCAGTACCAAACTGAACCGCAGCCATCTGGTGCCGGGCCATGAAGGACTGATTCTGCCAACGCTGGGCCGCACCGAACGCGATCGTCAGGCCAGCGGTAATCAGTACATCACCGTTGAAGACTCTTTCAGCATGGTACATGCCTCAGAAGGCGTGGGGATTCCGCTGGCGGAGACGCAGCGTTCCGAAACCGCGATCGTTGCGGGTATTGCGCATGCCACCTTAGGCAGCGAGAAAATCGACTGGCTGGCAATGGCGGGTAATTACGATCTGATTCGCGATCACATCGCTGCGACCATTCCGGGCTTTGACGATTTTAATAACAAGTGCGACATCCCCGGCGGTTTCTATCTCGGCAATGCCGCCGCAGAACTGCGCTTCAACACACCGAGTAAACGGGCAGAATTCAGCGCCGCCGCCCTGCCGACTTCACTGTTCCCGCAGTTGGGTGATGTGACCGTGCCGTTTACGCTGCAAACTCTACGTTCACACGATCAGTACAACACCACCATTTATGGCCTCGATGACCGTTATCGCGGCGTGTATGGCCAGCGCGAAGTGGTATTTATCCATCCGGATGATATGGCGTCGTTAGGTTTCAGCGAGGGCCAGCTGGTGGATATTGAAACGCTGTGGAATGACGGATTAACGCGGCGCGTTAGTGGTTTCAAGCTGGTGCCGTACAATATTCCGCGCGGCAATCTCGCCGCCTATTATCCGGAAACCAACCCGCTGGTACCGCTCTCCAGCTTTGGCGACGGTAGCGGTACGCCGACCTCAAAATCGGTGCCGGTCAAGCTGGCATTAACTGCCGCCTTGCCCTCACAACGCATCGCCTAACCAAAGCGTTATCAGAAGGTAAAAAGCCGCGTAAAGCGGCTTTTTAGCCTGTTTTGACCTTGCCGCGCGCACGCGATTCGCGTAAAACTGTCAGCCGCTCTTAGGCCACGAAACTATATAAATTATGTTCCAGGATAATCCGCTGCTCGCGCAGCTTAAAGAGAAGCTTCATGCGCAGACTCCGCGTGTTGAAGGTGTTGTTAAAGGTACGGAAAAAGGCTTTGGCTTCCTTGAAGTTGATGCTCAAAAAAGCTACTTCATTCCGCCACCGCAGATGAAGAAAGTGATGCACGGCGACCGCATTCAGGCCGTGATCCACACCGATAAAGACCGCGAGAGTGCCGAGCCGGAAACCCTGGTTGAGCCGTTCCTGACCCGCTTTGTCGGCCGCGTACAAAGGAAGGACGATCGCCTGTCGATTGTGCCGGACCATCCGCTGCTGAAAGACGCGATTCCGTGTCGCGCCGAGCGTAGCGTGAGCCACGACTTCCAGAACGGGGATTGGGCAGTAGCGGAAATGCGCCGTCACCCGCTGAAAGGCGACCGTGGCTTCTATGCTGAACTGACCGAATTCATTGTCACGGCGGACGATCATCTCGCGCCGTGGTGGGTCACGCTGTCACGTCATAACCTCGAACGCCAGGCGCCTGACGTCGGCTTTGGTGAGATGCTCGACGAAAATCTCCAGCGTGAAGATTTAACCGCGTTGCATTTTGTCACCATCGACAGCGCCAGCACCCAGGATATGGATGATGCGCTGTATGTGGAAGAGAATGCCGACGGCAATCTGTCACTGACTATCGCTATCGCCGACCCTACCGCTTATGTCGCGGAAGGCAGCGAGCTGGATAAGCTGGCCGCTAAACGCGCCTTTACCAACTATCTGCCGGGCTTCAACATTCCGATGTTACCGCGCGAGTTGTCTGACAACGTGTGTTCACTGCGTCCGAACGAACGTCGCCCGGCGCTGGCGTGCCGCGTAACCGTGTTGAAAGATGGCAGCCTGGCTGACGATGTGCACTTCTTTGCCGCGTGGATCGAGTCCAAAGCCAAACTGGTTTATGACAACGTCTCCGATTGGCTGGAAAACAGCGGCAGCTGGCAGCCCGAAAGCGAGGCGATTGCTCAGCAAATTCGCCTGCTGCATCAGCTGTGCCTGGCGCGCAGCGAGTGGCGTCAAACCCATGCGCTGGTGTTCAAAGATCGTCCGGACTACCGCTTTGTGTTGGGCGAGAAAGGCGAAGTGTTGGATATCATTTCCGAGCCGCGTCGCATCGCTAACCGCATCGTTGAAGAATCCATGATCCTCGCTAACGTCTGTGCCGCAAAAGTGCTGCAGGAGAAGCTGGGCTTTGGTATCTACAACCTGCATACCGGTTTCGACCTCGCCAATGCAGAGCAGGCCGCAGGCGTGCTGGCAGGCCATGGTATTACCGTTGATCCACAGGCGATTACCACGCTGGAAGGCTTCCGCCAGCTACGTCGTGAACTTGATGCGCAGCCTACGCAGTATCTCGACAGCCGCATCCGTCGCTTCCAGTCTTTTGCGGAAGTCAGCACCGAGCCAGGCCCGCACTTTGGTCTCGGTCTTGAAGCCTACGCCACCTGGACGTCGCCGATTCGTAAGTTTGGCGACATGATAAACCATCGTTTGCTGAAAGCGATTGTGCGCGGTGACAGCATTGCCCGTCCGCAGGACGAGCTGACGACGATCATGAGCGAGCGTCGTCGCCTGAACCGTATGGCTGAACGCGATGTCGGTGAATGGCTCTATGCGCGCTTCCTGGCACCGTTTGCTGGTACCGATCGCAAGTTCAGCGCCGAGATCATCGACGTGTCACGTGGCGGTATGCGCGTCCGCCTGCAGGAAAATGGCGCGGTCGCCTTTATTCCTGCTCCGTTCATCCACGCGGTGCGTGATGAGCTGGTGTGCTCTCAGGAGAGCGGCACCGTGCAGATTAAAGGTGAAGTCGCTTACCGCGTCACCGACATCATTGATGTGACCATTGCGGAAGTGCGCATGGAAACCCGCAGCGTGGTTGCCCGTCCAGCCGCTTGAGCATGAAAACTCGCGGGATAACAGCCGTTATCCCGCATTTCATTGCAATCACCTTCGCAAAGGTTAAATTTGCATTCCGCTTCACACTTCTGCTGCTAACCCCTGTCGTTAACAATTCATTACATTACTTTTAACTTGTTGTATTCGATCGCCTCTTTTCCCGGTCTCTACAAGGAGTTAACTCATGAACAACGTCAAAACCGGAGTCATCTGGTTAGTGGTGGCGTTAATTGGCGCAGGCGCATTTGCCATGCTGGCGCTCAGTCGCGGCGAACACGTCAACGCCGTCTGGCTAGTGATTGCCTCGGTCGCCTGCTACAGCATTGCCTACCGCTTTTACAGCCTGTTTATCTCTAAACGCATCTTTGAACTGGACGATCGTCGTCGCACACCCGCGGAACGCTTAAGTGACGGCCTCGATTACGTCCCCACTAATAAATGGGTGCTGTTCGGCCACCACTTTGCGGCGATTGCTGGTGCAGGTCCGCTGGTTGGCCCAATTCTCGCGGCGCAAATGGGTTTTCTGCCCGGCACCATCTGGATTCTGGTTGGCGTGATGTTTGCCGGTGCGGTGCAGGACTTTCTGATTCTGTTCATCTCTACGCGTCGTGATGGCCGTTCGCTCGGTGAGATGGCGCGTCAGGAGCTCGGTTCGTTCGCGGGCGTGGTTACCATGCTCGGTGCGTTGGGCGTGATGATTATTATCCTCTCAGCGCTGGCGCTGGTGGTGGTAAAAGCGTTAGCAAACAGCCCGTGGGGCTTGTTTACCATCGCAGCCACCATTCCGATTGCGCTGTTTATGGGCGTGTATATGCGCTTCCTGCGGCCGGGAAAAATTGCCGAGGTGTCGATTATTGGCTTCGTACTGATGATGGCGGCGATCATCTACGGCGGCAACGTGGCAGCTGACCCTTATTGGGGGCCGCTCTTTACGCTCAAAGGCACTGAGTTGACGTGGGTGCTGGTGATCTACGGTTTTATTGCCTCTTCGCTGCCGGTGTGGCTGCTGCTGGCACCACGCGATTATCTCTCAACTTTCCTTAAAATCGGCGTCATCATTGGTCTGGCGATTGGCATTCTGTTTGCTATGCCGGAAATGAAGATGCCCGCCGTCACCAAATTTATCGATGGCAGCGGCCCGGTATTCTCCGGCGCGCTGTTCCCGTTCCTGTTTATTACTATTGCCTGTGGTGCGATTTCCGGCTTCCACGCATTGGTCTCGAGCGGAACCACACCGAAGCTGGTGGAGCGCGAAAGTCATATTCGCTTTATCGGCTATGGCGCGATGTTGATGGAATCGTTCGTGGCGATTATGGCGCTGATTTGCGCTTCGGTGCTCGACCCGGGCGTTTACTTTGCCATGAACTCACCCGCCGCACTGATTGGTACTACGGTGGAAAGTGCCTCGCAGGCCATCAACGGCTGGGGCTTTGTCGTGACGCCGGAAATGTTGAGCGGCATTGCCCGCGACGTCGGCGAAAGCACGATTCTGTCACGTGCCGGTGGTGCGCCGACCTTTGCCGTAGGTATGGCGCATATTATTACCGAGGTGTTTAACAGCCGGGCCATGATGGCGTTCTGGTATCACTTCGCGATTCTCTTTGAGGCACTGTTTATTCTTACTGCGGTTGATGCCGGTACCCGCGCCTGTCGCTTTATGGTGCAGGACCTGGTGGGCACCGTGGTACCGTCGATGGCCAATAACCGTTCATGGCTGGGTAATATGGCCGGCACCACCGTGGCGGTAGCAGGATGGGGCTTCTTCGTTTATCAGGGCGTGGTCGATCCACTTGGCGGGATTAACACGCTGTGGCCACTGTTTGGCATCGGTAACCAGATGCTGGCGTCGATGGCGCTGATTCTCGGCACCGTTGTCTTGTTCAAGATGAAGAAGCAGCGCTACGCGTGGGTCACTATTTTACCTACCGCCTGGCTGTTCATCACCTCAATGACGGCCGGATGGCAGAAGATCTTCCACGAGAAGCCCTCCATTGGTTTCCTCGCGCAGGCGAACAAATTCAGCAAAGGTATCGATGACGGCATCGTTATCGCTCCGGCCAAGACCGTTGCTGATATGCAAACCATCGTGTTTAGCAATCAAATTAACGCGGCCCTGTGCGCCTTCTTCATGCTGGTGGCGGTCACCATGCTAGTGGCAGCCTTCTTCGTGATCCGTCGCGCACTCAACAGCACAGTGCCGACTACCCATGAATCCGAAATCTCCCTGCGCAAAGAGGTGCGAAATGTCTGAGTCCATTTTTCAGTGGAGAAAGCCCACCGGTGCGTGGCAAATTCAGCACTGCTTACCAATCACACCTGCAGCGGGTGGGCAAAATCTTACGCGCTGGCAGCGACTCTGGCGGGGTTTGCAGCAAAGTTTTCGTTTAATGGTCGGCGTTCATGACTATGAAACTTATCTGAAGCATATGCGCGAACATCATCCAACGCTCGCTCCAATGGATGAGCGCGCTTTTCACCGTCACTGCCTCGATGCGCGCTTTCCCAGCCAGCCAGGCAAGCTGGGTAAGTGCCCTTGCTAAAGACTTCAGCCCCGTTTATCGGGGCTTTTTCGTGCCATTCTTTAGTAAAAACAAAAATATATTTACTTTGCACCTTGTGCTGACGCAGGAGGTTGAATACTGTTGCTAAAATAATGAGATACCGCCCGCTGAGCATTCCCCCGGAGGAAGTTTCCATGACCGATGAACAAGGGCAAACGTTGCTATATACCTTGTTTGGCACCACCAGCCCTCATTGGCGTTTAACTTCAGATAGTGATGCTTTGCATTTTGCCGAAGATGAGAACGCTAACACCAATATGGCGGTTCCGCTTACCCCCGCGCAGGCCAGTTTACTTCGCGCGATGACGGTCATTACCTCCAGTATCAACCTTACGCTGTCGCTGCACGGCGAGCCGGTGCCGATGCATTTCGTCGGCCGTAAAGTTAACCAATCAACCTGGGCAGGAACCTCCTCAGCTTGGGGCGATACCTCCGCCGTCGCGCGAGATTTGACGCTGGGCTTATCTTTTGCCGAGCAGGTGGTTTCTGAAGCAAACTCGGTGATTGTGATCCTCGATCAACGCGGTAATATTCAACGATTTAACCGCTTGAGCGAAGAGTATACCGGGCTGAAAGAGCAGGAAGTGATTGGCCGCAACGTGTTTCAGCTGTTTATGACTAAACAGGAAGCCCAGGCATCACGGCGCAACATCACCGGCTTCTTCCGTGAAGGCAGTTCATATGAAGTTGAGCGCTGGATTAAAACCCGCAAAGGTCAGCGACTGTTTCTGTTTCGTAATAAGTTCGTACACAGCGGTAGCGGGAAAAATGAAATTTTCCTCATCTGTTCTGGAACCGACATCACAGAAGAGCGTCGAGCGCAGGAACGGCTGCGTGTTCTGGCCAATACCGATACGGTGACCGGATTACCTAATCGCAACGCCATCCATCAGCAGATCAGCCTGGCACTGGAGCTGGCAAAGGGCAGTCAAACCGGCGTGGTTTATCTTGATTTAGATAATTTTAAGAAGGTTAACGACGCCTATGGCCACATGTTCGGCGACCAGCTGCTGCAGGCGGTATCGTTAGCCATCCTCAGCTGTCTGGGTAAAGATCAAACCCTGGCGCGTCTTGGTGGCGATGAATTCGTGGTGCTGGCGGAACACACTAGCCAGGCCGCGCTAGAAGCGATGGCGTCGCGCATTCTTGAGCGCCTGCGCCAACCGTTCCGCATTGGCCTGATTGAGGTCTATAGCGGCTGCTCGATTGGCATCGCCCTCGCCCCGCTGCATGGCGAAGACCGCGAAAGCCTGATTCGTAACGCCGACACGGCGATGTACCACGCGAAAGAGAATGGTCGCGGTAAATTCTGCGTGTTTGCCAATGAGATGAACCAGCGCGTGTTCGAGTATCTTTGGCTGGATACCAACCTGCGTAAAGCGCTGGAGCTGGATCATCTGGTGGTGCATTACCAACCGAAACTCAATGCTAAAGGCGACGTGGTTAGTGCAGAGGCGCTGGTACGCTGGAATTCTCCCGAGCGCGGTTTGGTGCCGCCGGGCGACTTCATTTCCTATGCGGAGGAGTCAGGATTGATTGTGCCGCTGGGTCGCTGGGTCATGCTCAATGTCCTGCAGCAAATCATTAAGTGGCGTAGTGAAGGCATCTACCTGCGTGTCGCCGTGAATGTTTCAGCTAAGCAGCTGATCGATCAAAGTGTTTATACCGATCTAAAACATGCCTTAAGTGAAGCGGGCCTGACGGATTGTCCTATTGATATCGAACTGACGGAAAGCTGTTTAATTGAGAATGAAGCGGGCGCCCTGATGTTGATGAAGCAGTTTCAGGAACTTGGCGCAGAGATTCATCTTGACGATTTTGGTACCGGCTACTCTTCTCTTTCCCAGCTGGCGCGTATCCCTATTGATGCCATTAAGCTGGATCAGAGTTTTGTGCGTAATATCAATATGCAACCTGTTGCACAATCGCTGGTCCGTGCGATTGTTGCCGTTGCTAAAGCCCTTAAGCTGCAGGTGATTGCTGAGGGCATTGAAACCGAAGCTGAAGAGAAGTTTGTGATGGCCAACGGTGTCGATGGGCGGCAAGGTTATTATTATGCAAAACCAATGCCCGCAGAAGAGCTCGGGCATTGGCTGGCTAAGCATCCTGCCCGCGTCTAATGCCGGTTAGCGAGATTAACCGGCTTTGCGCATGGAAGCGCTATGCCGGTTCTGCAGTTGTACCAGACGTTCCATATAGGCAATGTCTTTCGGTTCCAGCGTGAAGGCATAATCTACCCAATCCTCCGTTATATCCATCAGTTCTGCCCGTGACAGCTGCAGCACACGTTGACGTGCTTTGAGCATGGCACGTACGCCATTCAACTTTGGACGAAGCGTGTCGATAAAGGTCCGCGTAGTGCGATAACCATCGCCCGGCTGGAACACTTTATCGACCAGGCCACGCGTCTCATACCACTCCGCGCTGTGTGACTCCCCTTCCATAATCAGCTCTTCGGCCAGCTTCATGCCAGACCGACGCGCCACCAGGGAGTAACCGCCCATGCCGGGGAACAGGTTGAAGGCGATCTCGGGGAACCCCATGCGCGCACTGTTCTGCGCCAGAATGAAGTGGTGTGCCAGCGCCGCTTCAAAACCGCCACCGAGCGCACTGCCTTCAATCATTGCCAGGGTCACCGCTCCGGTATCAAACCCCCGCGCTGCGGAATGGATGCAGTCGACACAGGCACGTGCATAAGCGCGCAGCGCTTCACGACGATTATTGCGAATGCACTCTACGAAGAAACGCAGATCGCCGCCGGCGTTAAACATCTGCGGTACTAACGAACCCGTGACCCAAAAATCAATTGGCAGACCGGAACGCTGGGCGGAATAGCTCAGGTTCATGATCTCCTCGATTAATTCGTGGTTAAAACTCGGGCGTGGTTGCGCACGCAGCATCATCCACATGGTGTGGCGGCCCTCTTCATAGTAGGCCGCGAGCTGTGTGGTTTGTCCAACTTCGGTGAACAGTCTGCATGTGGGTTGGTTAATTACTGTCATTGTCTCATCCTCTGTTTATGTTTATGTGGTGCGTTAAACGCCACATCAGCGTAATCCAGAGTGAGGCCAGACCAAATGAGAGATTGATTTATAAAGCAAAATCCAGAGATATCCCCGACCATCGGCCGGGGAAGCATTAGCGGGCTTACTTGATGGCAGCGCGTTGCCCTACGGCAACATGAGAACGCTTAACGCGTCTTGAATACACAGCGGTGATGATAGGCACGATTACAGACGTCACTATCACCGACGTGGCGACTAATGCCGTGGCAGCAGGAGCAACCGGTTTAAACTGCGGCAGCATTTCTGCAATCAGGACCGGCGTGGCGACCGCGGCTCCGGCAGTGCTGGAAGCCGCGATTCCCGCCGTGCCGTCGCCGCCACCTATGAAGCGGTCGGCAATAATCAGAGGAATGCCGGTAATAATGATGACCGCAACACCCAGCAAAATGCCCAACATCCCCGTTTGAGCAATCACCGCCAAATCGATGGTATTACCCAGCGCGAAAGCGAAGAAGGGAATCAAGGTGTGAACCGCTTTACCAAAGAAATCGCGCAGTTCCGGATCGAGATTGCCAAGCGCAAATCCGACAATAAACGGCAGTACTGCGCCAACAAAAACGTGGGGTTCAAATGAAGCGATGCCTGCGGTACCGAGGATCACCATGGTCATCAGCGGTCCCGATTCCAGCGACATCAACACAAAGGCTCCCGCCTCCTCTTTCGATCCATATTGCTGCATGATTGAGGCATATAAGCCGCCGTTGGTCATATCCATGGCGGCTACCAGGGCTAGCGTAGAAAGACCGGCAAACATCCCCACTTCAATACCATTTTCCGGCATCACCCGTGAGGCAATCGCCGCGACAACCCAGGCGACGGCAATCTTAGTGAGGACTAGCGTACCGGATTTGCGCAACACCGTGCCGGTGGCGCTCAGTTTGATTGACGCCCCCATGCAGAAGAACCACACCGCCAGGATCGGTACCGTACCGCTCATTAAGCCATTAGTAAAAGAACCGAAATATTTACCCGCGCCGGGGGAAAAAGTATGGCATAGCGCGCCTAAAAACAGCGGAATCAACATCATACCGCCAGGAATTTTATCAATTGCCCGTTTAATATGCATAGGTCTGTCACCTTAACTGAGCCAAAGGGAGGTGCGTTTCAATTGCCGGAAGGCATGGGGAGCAAGATAACGGCGGGTGACAAGGAAAAAAGTGATCGCACCTTTATTTATGAAACAGTGTTTTATTTTTATTGATTGATCATTTTGTATTTATGATGCGTATCGCCATACCAGTTGAAATGGCGGGAAAAAGAAAGGCGCCCTCAGGCGCCTGTCTCATTTTGCATACCCCTAATTCTGTCCATACCATGCGTTTTGACCATGTTTGCGCAGGTAGTGTAGATCGAGCAATGTTTGAGAAATGGGCGTTAACTCAGCTTGAAGCCTGGCAGTGTGCAACGCCATATAGGCAACTTCCTCCAACACCACGGCGTTATGCACCGCAGCGTGCGCATCTTTACCCCAGGCAAAAGGACCGTGTGAATTGACCAACGCAGCCGGAACGGCATTGGGATGAATCCCTCGTTGTGCGAAGGTTTCAATGATCACCTGCCCGGTATTCCACTCATAATCTCGCTCTATTTCTTCACGCTTCATCTGACGCGTGCAAGGGATAGTGCCGTAGAAATCATCCGCATGCGTGGTACCCAATGCAATGATCTCACGTCCAGCCTGAGCCCAGATAGTCGCGTGGCGCGAGTGCGTGTGAACAATACCGCCAACGTCCGGCCACGCCAGATAGAGTGCGCGATGCGTCGCCGTGTCAGATGACGGGCGCATTTTGCCTTCTATAATATTGCCGCTGGCTAATTCCACCACCACCATATCGTCGCGCCGCATATCCTCGTATTTCACGCCAGAAGGCTTGATCACAAGTAGACCGCGTTCGCGATCCACGGCACTGACATTGCCCCAGGTAAAGGTCACCAGGTTATAGCGTGGTAAATCGAGATTCGCTTCCAGTACCTGCTGCTTTAACGCTTCCAGCATGATTTTTCTCCTGAGAACTGTGATACCTCAATTGTGAGGAGCAGGCCAGGAAACCGTTATGGAAGGAATCGCTATAAAAGCAGCGAAAAGTGGCTGAGGCACCAAAAATGCGGTGTAAATTAAGACTTTTCTATCTTCGGAAACAATGCGCAAAGTTTAGACTTATCTAAGCATTGATGCGGACCTGATCTCTCCCAGTTTGAATGCTGTTGCAGGATGAATAGGGCAACGCATTTTACGGTGATTATCGACGGCATAGGATGTGACGAAGGAGAATTTTGGAGGACAACATCTATACTTACAGTGTTACCTCTGTGTTAACAATCAAGGAGAAGTGAATGACTACAACAATGAAACGTTTAACCGCAGCCTTACTGGCTACCACTTTAGTTGTTGCCTTGAGCGGTTGCTCCAACTGGTCGAAACGCGATCGCAATACCGCAATTGGTGCGGGTGCGGGTGCCATTGGTGGTTCCGTGCTAACCAACGGTAGCGGGCTCGGTACTATTGGCGGCGCGGCCGTCGGCGGTATCATCGGCCATCAGGTGAGTAAGTAATAAAACAATAATACGCAGGCTACGCAGCGCATCTACCGATCAACGGGCCACCGATAACGTGGCCCGAACTGTTTCAACCGCCGGCGAGTTTTACTTTCATACCTTTGGCTTCCAGCAGCGTCTTAATCACATCGCGCTTGTCGCCCTGGATTTCGATCACGCCCTCTTTTACCGCACCACCACAACCACATTTTTTCTTCAATTCAGCGGCGAGCTTTTCAAGTGCTGCATCATCAAGATCGATACCGCTGATCAGGCAAACGCCCTTTCCTTTGCGACCGCTAGTCTGACGCTGAATACGTACAATGCCATCGCCTTTTGGTCGCGGCGCTTTCTCTTCTTCGTGCGTAATGCGACCGCTATCCGTCGAATATACCAGTCGATTGTCCTGAGCCATTATGCCTCCTGTAAGCTATGCAGGATTTGCTGCAGGGTTGCTGCCGGATCGGCGGATTGGGTAATCGGACGACCAATAACCATATAATCCACACCCGCCAGTTTAGCCTGCTGCGGCGTCATGATGCGTCGCTGATCGCCTGCATCACTGCCTGCGGGCCGAATGCCAGGCGTTACCAGCGCAAATTCCTTGCCAATTACCTGCTTAAAGTGCGCGGCTTCTTGTGCAGAGCAAACCACGCCGTGCAGACCGCAATCATGGGTTAAATGCGCCAGGCGTTCTGCCTGCTCAGCCGGGGAAAGTGTAATACCCAGACCTTTCAAATCGCTCTCATCCATGCTGGTTAACACGGTGACAGCAATCAGCAATGGTGCATCTTTCCCAAAGGGTACTAACGCTTCACGCGCCGCATTCATCATGCGCGCGCCACCGCTTGCATGAACATTTACCATCCACACGCCTAAATCGGCAGCGGCTGCCACAGCATGTGCCGTCGTGTTTGGGATATCGTGAAACTTGAGGTCGAGGAACACTTCAAAACCGCGCTCCTGCAGCAGCTTCACCAGTGCTGGACCAAATAACGTGAACATCTCTTTGCCCACTTTCAGCCGACACTGGCTTGGATCAATGCGGTCAACAAACTGCAGCGCGCTGTTGAGATCATGATAGTCGAGAGCCACCAGAATGGGTGAAGTGGTTACAGGCATAACGTTTCCTCAGTGACAGGCACCCGCAGGCGCGATGGACAAACGGCAAGCATTCTACCTGCGCAGAACGGTGACCACAATCACGCTACCGCATCTAACGAACCTGACTGACGAGCCTATGCACAATGTTGAGGAGTCGCAAAAGCGTAAACCCTACTGTATGTTGTAACTATATCGCGCTATAAAAAGAACATCACGGCCACTATTGGCCGTCGAGTCCACGAATGGGTTTAACGGAAGACCACGCACGACAGGATGGACAATGCCAGTACAGTGCATGCGCCGTAAATCCACACTTTTGGCAGCGATAGCGCGGTTTGGTGCGGATCTGTTCACCTACCATGTCACGCAGGACCATCAAACTCTCTTTCGCGCGTCCATCTTCAGCTTCATGTAAGTGGAAATCCATCAGGCGATGGAATACGCGCATTGTCGGATGCCGCTGCAGCTGACGATTGATGTATAACTGCGCGGCTTCTGGGCCTTGCTGCTGCTCAAGGATGTCGGAGAGATAGAGTTCTGCCGCTGCGCCCGTGTTCTCATCAACGCAGCGTTGTAAAAATTGGGCCCAGTTTTCGGCTTGATTCAGTCGCTGATAGCAGGTTTCCAGCATAGGCAAGGTTTCGCTTACCAGTTCTTTATCCTGCTCCAGCACGCGCTGCAATCGGCTGGCAGCTTTGGCGTACTCGCCCTGCTCCATCAGAATACGGCCCATCATGATCGAAACACGCGCACTCTGATGATCGGCTGATTCACCCTTTTTCAATAGCGTCATTGCACGATCAAGGTCATCACTGCTTAGCGCCTGTAATGCCAGCTCGCAATAGAAATGGGCGATTTCACCTTTTTGTTTGTCTTTACCGAGTTTAACCAGTTTTTCGGCCACTTCGATGGCCTTTTGCCAGTCGCTGGTCGCCTGATGAATCAGTAACAGTTGCTGGAGCGCACCAATGCGAAAATCCGTTTCTTCCACCAGCTGACCAAACATGTCTTCGGCGCGGTCGTAAAGCCCCGCTGCCATATAATCACGTCCAAGTTGCTGGATCGCCAGCAAACGCTGTTCGTAGCTGAGCGAAGCGCTTTCCATCAATGCCTGGTGAATACGAATAGCGCGATCAACTTCGCCTCGCGAACGGAACAGATTGCCCAGCGTCAAATGCGCCTCAACTGTGCCGCTGTCCTCTTTCAACATATCGAGAAAGAGATCAACCGCTTTGTCCTGTTGATTGGAGAGTAAGAAGTTAACCCCCGCCACATATTCACGTGACAGGCGATTCGCTTCTTGTTGCTTATCCTGATGCGCACTGCGGCGGCCCATATACCAGCCATACGCCGCCGCAACAGGAAGAAGCAAAAACAGCAGTTCAAGCATCGAAAATTAATCCCGACGGCTAACAGTAGGTGACGTTGTCACAGCAGTAGCTTGCTCATTTTGCGCCTGAATACGCTTTAGTTTTCGCTGCGCGTTGGCCAGTGATACGCGTATGCGTAGCCAGAACAGACCACAAATCGCCCAGCCAAGCAGGAACCCGGCGCCAAATAGACTGGCGAGTAAAGTAGAAATACGAAATTCGCCCTGCGCAAGCAGATAATTAAAAGTGATGACCTGGTCGTTATGCGCTCCGAGCGTAACGGAGATAATAAAAATGACCAAAACCACGAGAAAAATTAGCAAATATTTCACAATGCATCCTGTCGAGAGGTTATCCAAGAGAAGTATGCCAAAAAAGCGCCATTGATGCTGCTTATCCCCGCATCAGTTAGCGCATTTTTCTGCAAGCGCAATCAATCATATGGGGATAAATAGCGTAATTACAATCCATCATCGCGCTGCGCAATCTCCTTCTGCTCTGCGGGGGGAACCGTTAGAGGGCCGCAAAAACGCTGGGCCAACAGGGTTGCTAGCGTCACCAGTACCCAGGAAATGATTGTTGCCATAACTACATCACGCGGCCAGTGCATACCCAGTAATAGGCGGCTTCCCATCACCATTGTTGCCCAAATAAACAACACTGCGACCGTCTTAATATGCCTGCGTGGCCATAACAGGCCGATCGCCAATAACGCCCAGCTGGCTGCAAACATGGTATGCCCGGAAGGAAATGCATAGCCGGTTTCAAAGGCCCAATGATTTTTTAACCATTGAGGCAGCTGCGTATCATTGGCCAATAAGGTGGAAACCATCTCACTGCGCTCGGTACGATGCAGCTGATAGAACTCATCGCCGCTAATGCCATGGCTTTTTTCCAGCCAAATCACATAGGGTCGAGGTTCCTGGACATGCTCTTTAATGGAGGTTTTAGTGTACTGGCCGGCAAGAATTGCCCCATTCATTATTAGAATAAGCAAAATCGCGGGTTTGAGACGGAAACGTAAGCACCACAGCATCCAGGCACTGAGAATAATGCTGGTGAGAATCCCCCATGGGCTGGTTACGGTTTCCGTCATCCAAAACAACAGGCGCAGTATCTTACTGCTTTCTCCTGGCTGCCATTGCCAACCCGATATCCACACGCCCACGGGCATCAGCAATAATAAAAACGCCCCGAAGGTGGTCCGCTTGATGATGTTTAACATTCGCTTCCTTTAAGATCTGCTGCAACACGCGCGGCATGCATAACTTTAGCTGAAAAAAGAATAACATACCCATTGCGGCTTGGATAATTGTGCTTTATCACTACAATCACTCTGACCGATTAACGGCGAGAGTTCGGGTTGTGGCACAATAGCGTAAGTTTCATCGGGCCACCTGGGCCCGTGCGTTATCATGATGATAGCGCATCCTCTGAAGGTTCTGGAGAGTCACATGCAGCTTAAACGGGTAGCAGAAGCCAAACTGCCCACGCCATGGGGAGATTTCCTTATGGTTGGTTTTGAAGAACTAGCAACCGGGCACGACCATGTCGCGCTGGTTTATGGAGATATTAGCGATCACAATCCGGTACTGGCACGCGTCCATTCCGAATGCCTGACCGGCGATGCCCTGTTCAGCTTACGCTGCGACTGCGGCTTTCAGCTGGAGGCCGCGTTAACGGCTATCGCTGAAGAGGGGCGCGGTATCTTGATGTACCATCGCCAGGAAGGCCGCAACATTGGTTTGTTGAATAAGATTCGTGCTTATGCCTTACAGGATAAGGGCTACGATACGGTTGAAGCGAATCATCAACTCGGTTTCGCCGCGGATGAGCGCGATTTCACCTTGTGTGCAGATATGTTCAAACTGTTGGGCGTCAATGAAGTGCGCTTGCTAACGAATAACCCACGTAAGGTTGAAATACTGAGTGAAGCCGGTATTAACATCGTTGAGCGTGTACCGCTGGTTGTGGGGCGTAATCCAAAAAATGCCCACTATCTTGATACCAAAGCCGAAAAGATGGGTCATCTGCTACCGAAGTCTTGAGCAGATAAAAAAGCCGGGAAATCCCGGCTTTTTTTTAGTTGAGCATGTTGCGTATCACATAGTGCAAAATGCCATCGTTCTGGTAGTAGGTTAGCTCATTGCCGGTATCGATTCGGCAGCGCGTTTCCAGCGTCTCTTTAGTCCCATCCACGCGTGTCAGCGTTACCGTCACGGTTCCACCTGGCTTTAGTTGCGCCAGATTCGCTACATCAATGTACTCTTCACCGGTTAATCCTAACGTTTTGCGAGTGACACCTGCGGGAAACTCCAGCGGTAAAATGCCCATGCCAATCAAATTGGAACGGTGAATACGTTCGAACGATTCGGAAATAACCACGCGCACGCCTTGCAAGCGTGGGCCCTTTGCAGCCCAGTCACGGCTGGAACCTGAGCCATACTCCTTGCCGGCAATCACCGCTAACGGTACGCCTTCCTGCTGATACTTCATCGCCGCGTCATAAATCGCTAGCTGCTCGTTACTGGGGAAGTGTTTGGTGTAACCTCCCTCCACCCCCGGCACCATCTCATTGCGTATGCGGATATTGGCGAATGTACCGCGCATCATCACTTCGTGGTTACCACGACGCGAGCCGTATGAGTTGAAATCGGTGCGTTCAACGCCGTGCGAGAGTAAATAGCGTCCGGCAGGACTTTCCGCTTTGATGCTGCCCGCAGGCGAAATGTGGTCAGTTGTTACGGAGTCACCGAGCATCGCCAGAATGCGTGCGCCCTTGATATCTTGTACTGGCTGCGGCGTTTTCTCCATATCATCAAAGAAGGGTGATAAACGAATATAGGTGGAATCGCCGTCCCAATCATAGGTTGCCGCTTCGCTGACCTTGATCTGTTGCCATTCAGGCGTGCCGTTAAAGACCTCAGCGTACTCCTTGTGGAACATATCGCTGGTCACTTTTTGCACCGCCGCTGCAATTTCTTCAGGCGACGGCCAGATATCTTTCAGGAATACATCATTGCCCTGCCGATCTTTTCCAAGCGGATCGGATTGCAGGTTGAGCTTCATATTGCCCGCTAATGCATACGCCACCACCAGCGGCGGTGATGCCAGCCAGTTGGTTTTAATCAAGGGATGAATACGACCTTCAAAATTACGGTTACCAGAGAGCACTGCAGCAACCGTAAGATCACCCTCTTTGATGGCGCTTTCTATAGCATCAGGCAATGGGCCTGAGTTACCGATACAGGTGGTACAACCATAGCCGACCAGATTGAAGCCCAGATCGTTCAGGTAAGGCGTTAATTGCGCGACGTCCAGATAATCAGAAACCACCTTCGAACCAGGCGCCAGCGAAGCTTTAACCCAGGGTTTACGCATCAGTCCGCGCTCAACTGCATTCTTCGCTAGCAACCCCGCAGCCATCAACACGCTTGGGTTAGAAGTATTCGTACAGGACGTAATAGCAGAAATCACCACGGCGCCATCATCTAACTGATAACTTTTACCGGTTTCACTGTCGCGATAGCTCACGGTTTTATGTGGCTTTTGCGCCTGATTGATTTCAAGTTCATTACTGGCAGCAAAAGCATCAGGAACATCACCAAGCGATACACGATCCTGTGGACGTTTTGGTCCAGCCAGACTGGATTCGACTTCGCCCATATCCAGCGCTAAGGAACTGGTAAACACAGGCTCGTCCCCAGCGTTACGCCACATTCCCTGCTGTTTAGCATAGGCTTCAACCAACTCTACCTGCTCCTGGTCACGACCGGTGAGCGTCATGTAACTAAGCGTCACTTCATCAACGGGGAAGAAGCCACAGGTCGCGCCATATTCGGGCGCCATGTTGGCTATAGTGGCGCGGTCAGCAAGCGGCAGATCTGCTAAGCCATCGCCGTAAAACTCAACGAATTTACCGACTACGCCATGCTTACGTAGCATTTGAGTGACGGTTAGCACCAGATCGGTCGCGGTAATACCGGGACGCAATTTGCCGGTGAGTTTAAAACCGACCACATCAGGAATGAGCATAGAGACCGGTTGGCCCAGCATCGCCGCTTCGGCCTCGATGCCACCCACCCCCCAACCCAATACGCCCAGCGCATTGATCATCGTTGTGTGCGAATCGGTCCCAACCAGCGTATCGGGGTAAGCAACCTCTTGCCCATTTTGCGTTTCATGCCACACAGATTTGCCGAGATACTCCAGGTTCACCTGATGACAAATGCCGGTGCCCGGTGGTACAACGCGAAAGCGGTTAAAGGCTTTCTGGCCCCAACGCAGGAAAACATAGCGTTCATGGTTGCGTTCCATTTCTAAACGTACGTTTTCGTCGAAGGCTTTGTTATCGCCGAAATGGTCGACGGTAACGGAGTGGTCAATCACCAAATCAACGGGCGAGAGCGGATTCACTTTGGCGACATCACCGCCAAGACGTTTTACCGCCTCACGCATAGCGGCTAAATCCACCACGGCGGGAACGCCGGTGAAGTCTTGCATTAGAACACGGGCTGGCCGATAAGCAATCTCACGATCGGCATGCGCATCTTTTTGCCATGCTACCAGTGCCTCAATATCTTCGGCCGTTACCGAATCTCCATCTTGCCAGCGCAACAGGTTTTCAAGCAGGACTTTCATTGACTTGGGCAAGCGATCGATGTTGCCCAATTGCTGAGCTGCTTTCGGCAGGCTGTAATAGTGATATTTTTTTGCCCGAACATTCAGCGTGTCCTGACTGTGCTCGCGTAACGTTAACGACATAGCGCCTCCATGTAAGTAGATCTCTTTTTAAACCTCAGTGACTGCAAGGTTTAGCTTAAAGATAGACCACATTTTCGTTAACGTTTTGATAACAACACGAATTGACACATTTTAACGTAATAAAAAATGCCCCGACATTTGTCAGGGCATTTCAAGTAATTCATTTTTAATTTGCGTTAGGGATTACATCATTGCCCAAAAGGCTGCTGCCCAAAAAGCAAACGAAAAGGTATATACGCTAAACCAGGATAAGGTTGTTGTATTGAGGTTCATGATTCACTCCCTCCCGGATTCCGGGCAAAAAAAGTCCACCGTCGTCAGCGTTGTACTGATGACACCGTTTTTTTAATGCTGAGTGTTAAAGGACGGGCTTTTAACTTGCCCACCGGATAATCCGGCAAAATGAGGGACTAAATAGCGCTATTAAGAGCGGAATGCACACTGCGTTATTTGGACTTCGGATCCATGAATGATTCGATAAAATTACGTTGATTCTCACTCAGTTCCCACGATGCAGGAATGGTGACTTGCGGTTCTTTCGAAACAACGTCTTTCGCTTTACATGCTGGCGTTTGCGACTGACGCGCAGCAACCGGGTGTTTACGACTAAGAGTATTTGCCCACATGGCTTAACCCCACATACGCCAAATCATTAATGCCACCACTACCCAGAACAGTGCTGAAGCAGCGAAGACAGTCAACCAAGCCTTGCGACGAGTGTTACCAGAACGCTCAACTTTGGTGCTTTTAGTCCGGAAATCCGGCTGTACAGTTATTCTCGTGTTCATAGTTTTTGATAATCACTCTCAATAAAACGATTGATGACAACGATTAAGATTTAGGACGAATCCTAAACTTGTTAAGACCGAAAATCCAGTTATTTTTATTGAGCACAACGATTAACGCTATTTATCAAAACACAAAAAATTGATGAAATAAATTTAATTGCCACGATAACTATTAATTAAATAGTTACATTGTAAATTTGAGTTAGCACCAAATTAGATCCACTTTAAATTTGAGTTTAATTCGCTAACCCAGTAAAAAAGCCCTTCTCCATCAACTCTTAACTGGAGTATGGGAATATTCCTGGCGTGCTGCAAAGTAGCAAGGTAAAAATTGTGTACTGATTCGCATTTAATAACTAACAATAGAAAAACATGTGACCCATGTTTCATTTACATAAAAATAATGGAATTTTTTTGATCTACTCGTGGCGCTAAGCGCTATGGGATTCCGAAGGTGCCCACTGGACACCTTGGCAAAATAATGAGTTAGGTAATTATTTGAAAGGTAATTTGATATCGCGGAACATCGCTTCAATATCGTCGTTAGAACGCAGTGCTACCGCAGCATCCACCACATCACGCGTAAGATGAGGTGCAAAACGTTGAATAAAATCATACATATAGCTACGCAGGAAAGTGCTGCGTCTGAAGCCAATTTTAGTCGTGCTATTGGTAAAGATCTCTGAAGCTTCTATACGCACCAAATCCGGATCGGCAATGGGGTCTACTGCCATGCTGGCGATAACCCCTACACCTAAGCCTAAACGCACGTAGGTCTTAATCACATCCGCATCGGTAGCGGTAAATACGATGCGTGGCGTCAATCCTGCTCGGTTGAATGCAGTGTCCAGCTCTGAACGCCCGGTAAAACCGAAGGTGTAAGTGACTAAAGGAAAATCTGCCAACTCTTCAATCGTCACATTTGATTTGCCCGCAAGCGGATGATCGGGCGTCACAACGATGGCGCGATTCCAGTGATAGCAAGGCAGCATAATCAAATCGTCATACAGATGCAGTGCTTCAGTGGCAATAGCAAAATCCGCATTCCCCTTGGAAACCGCTTCAGCAATTTGTGTCGGCGAGCCTTGGTGCATATGCAGCGAGACGCGTGGATAGCGTTCAATGAAACCCTTAATCACGCCAGGAAGCGCATAGCGTGCTTGTGTGTGCGTCGTCGCGACATAGAGCGATCCCTTATCTGGCCAGGTATGTTCACCGGCGACAGATTTAATCGCATCCACCTTCGATAACACTTCACGCGCAATACGAATAATCTCTTCACCCGCTGGCGTGACCTGAGTCAGATGTTTACCACTGCGAGCAAAAATCTGCACGCCGAGCTCATCTTCCAGCATGCGTACCTGCTTGCTGATGCCGGGTTGCGAAGTGTATAAGCCTTCGGCGGTCGATGAGACATTGAGATTGTGATTGACCACTTCGACGATGTAACGCAACTGCTGCAATTTCATAGTTATATCTTCCTGGTAGCGACAGAGGTGCATTCCCTGCAGGCGTGTTTCCGCCTTGATGACAGCAGAGGGAGGGAAAGCGAGTCAGCGAAACGAAAAGAGTTCTATAACTACTATATCAGTTAAGGGAAGAATGTAGAACGATTAGCTATAAGGATAAGAGAAAGGCCAGCTGACGCTGGCCTTGGAGGATTACTTCTTAGCTTCCTGCCACTTGCCGTCAATATAGAACATTGACCAGCCTGTAGCTTTGCCGTCTTTTTCTGATGAAACGTATTGCTGCTTTGTTTTGCGACTAAAACGTACCATCGTCTTATTACCTTCCGGATCGGCGGCGGGCGCTTCCGACAGATATTTCAGCTTTTCAGGGAGACGATCGGCAAAGCGTTGCAGCTCTTCCACTAAAGGCGCACGTGTTTCACGCGATTTAGGGAAGGTATTGGCAGCAAGGAACACGCCAGCTGCGCCATCACGCAATACAAAATAAGCATCTGACTTTTCACACGGCAACTCTGGCAGCGGCACCGGATCTTCTTTTGGCGGGGCGACATCACCGTTGCGCAAAATTTTGCGGGTATTTTTACAATCATCATTGGTACAAGCCATGTACTTGCCAAAACGCCCCATTTTCAGGTGCATTTCAGAACCACATTTCTCACACTCAACAACAGGACCGTCATAGCCCTTGATACGGAACTCGCCCTGCTCGATTTCGTAGCCATCACACTCTGGGTTGTTACCGCAGACGTGCAGTTTACGCTGATTATCGATCAGGTAGCTATCCATCGCCGTACCACACTTCTGGCAGCGGCGACGTGCGCGCAGCGCGTTGGTTTCGGCATCATCGCCTTCCAGCACGTTGAGAACTTCATTTTCCGGAATCAGGTTTATGGTCTGCTTACAGCGTTCTTTAGGCGGCAAAGCATAGCCAGAACAACCCAGGAAAACACCGGTGCTGGCAGTGCGGATCCCCATAGGACGGCTGCACGTCGGGCAATCAATCGACGTTAATACCATCTGGTTCGGCTGCATGCCGCCCTCTTCCGGATCTTTTTCAGCATGGTCTAACTGCTGGCTGAAATCACTGAAGAAAGAGTCGAGCACGGCTTTCCACTCGGCTTCATTATTGGCAACCTGATCGAGGCTGTTTTCCATGCGCGCGGTGAAGTCATAGTTCATCAACTCGCGGAAGTTCGCTTCCAGACGATCGGTGACAATCTCACCCATTTTTTCAGCATAGAAGCGGCGGTTCTCTACGCGAACGTAACCGCGATCCTGGATGGTCGAAATAATTGATGCATAAGTCGATGGACGGCCAATTCCGCGCTTTTCAAGCTCGCGCACTAGCGAAGCTTCGCTGAAGCGCGCCGGCGGCTTGGTAAAGTGCTGGCTTGGCATCAGCTCTTTCAAATCCAGCGTGTCGCCGACATCAACCGGTGGCAGCGTCAGATCTTCATCATTCTTGCGCAGCGCAGGCATCACGCGCGTCCAGCCATCAAAACGCAGCGTGCGCCCTTTGGCTTTCAATTTGAATTCAGCCGCGCCCACGGTCAGCGTGGTGGAATCGTACTGCGCCGGTACCATCTGGCAGGCAACAAACTGACGCCATATCAGCTGATACAGTTTTTGTGCGTCAGCTTCCATATCTTTCAGCTGTTCTGCCACGACATTCACATCTGAAGGACGAATCGCTTCATGCGCTTCCTGCGAGTTCTCTTTGCTGGCATAGGTGTTCGGCGCTTCTGGCAGATATTTCTTACCAAAGCTGCTTTCAACGTAGCCACGCGCCATCGCCACCGCATCCTGGCTCAGGTTGGTGGAGTCGGTACGCATATAAGTAATGTGGCCGGCTTCATACAGACGCTGTGCCATCATCATGGTCTTCTTCACACCGAAGCCAAGACGCGTGCTGGCTGCCTGTTGCAACGTAGAGGTAATGAAAGGTGCAGAGGGTTTGCTGCTGGTCGGTTTATCTTCACGATCCAGCACTTCATAACGCGCTTTCTGCAGAATAGCGACCGCAGCGTGAGTTTGCTCACGATTGACCGGGCGGAACGCCTTATCATTTTGATGCGTAACCTGCATCGCCAGATCGGCACCTTTCGGCGTGGCAAAATCAGCATTGATCTCCCAATACTCTTCCGGCACGAAGGCTTTGATCTCGTGCTCGCGTTCCACCACCAGACGAACAGCTACAGACTGTACGCGGCCGGCTGACAAACCGCGGGCTATTTTTTTCCACAATAGCGGCGACACCATGTAACCGACGACGCGGTCCATGAAACGGCGAGCCTGCTGGGCATTAACACGTTCGATATTAAGCTCGCCCGGCTTCTCAAACGCCTGACGAATTGCATTCTTGGTGATTTCGTTAAACACCACGCGGCTGAAACGCTTGTCATCGCCACCAATCACTTCCCGCAGGTGCCAGGCAATGGCTTCCCCTTCGCGGTCAAGGTCGGTTGCGAGATAGATGTGGTCGGCATCAGCAGCAAGGTTTTTCAGCTCAGCAACCACTTTCTCTTTGCCAGGCAGAATTTGATAATCCGCTTCCCAGCCATGCCAGGGATCAACACCCATACGGTTGACTAATGCGGCTTTCTCATCCTTCTTAACCTTTTTGCCAGTTTTCGCCTTTTCCCCGTCGGCACTTTTACGGGCAGTTGAACCGCTGGTCGGCAAATCACGGATATGACCGACGCTGGATTTCACCACGTAGTCATTACCGAGGTATTTATTGATTGTTTTGGCCTTTGCCGGGGACTCAACGATTACGAGTGCTTTACCCATATGTACCTTTACCTAAATGAAACGTCCTGATAAACGGGAGAGAATTGGAGGTCCCAAAACCCAATGGGTTCAATATTGCTGCCAACATTTCTCATTTCAAGGCAGCAGGGATAATCTCAGGCCAGATTGCGTCGACTTCTGCAACTTTATGATTAGGAGCGAGTTTTCCATCTGACAGTATCACACATCCGGGTGTGATCTCCCTGAAAGCTGAATCGCCCACACTCTACCTGATAAAATCCGTTACGCAACTTAATTAGCATTCTGCTTAATTTTGCGCCAGTTTTATAACGCAATGCTGATTTGCTGAACGCGATGACTCGCAAGTAATATAGAAGGAGAAAATTGGCTGTCAAAAAAAGGAGTGGAAAATGTCAGGACCAATGGAATCTATTTCACGCCAGGCGTTACTGGAAATAGCGAATCAGTTAACCAAAGAGCACGACGATTATTTTATCGGATTAGAAGCGAATGATGTGATTCAACAGGGTGACGTATTGGTGTTTCGCGGCCCCTATTTTCTTGATGATGAAGGCTTGCCCACCGCCAAAACCACCAAGGTGTTTAATGTGTTTAAACACCTCGCCGTTGAGCTCTCCGCTCACTATCGTCTGGCATAAAAAAGCCCGGCATTTGCCGGGCTTGATTACAAGAGTGGCTTGTCGCCGCGCTGCCACATTTTCAGAATCAACCGTTCAACGGCCAAACTGGCGCTGTTGGTAAAGCGATCCATCATTTTACGCTTACGGGCATAATGCACGCCCAGCACGGTGAAGCGCTCCATATGATTAATGATCAGCGCATCGCTGGTGCCAATTTCGTCAATCAGCCCTAAATCCAGCGCCTGACGGCCATACCAATGTTCTCCCGTCGCCACTTTGTTCAGATCAAGTGATGGGCGCATCTGCTGTACAAAATCTTTGAACAGCTGATGGGTTTCGTTGAGATCTTCCTGGAACTTCTCACGCCCTTCATCAGTGTTCTCACCAAATAGCGTCAGAGTGCGCTTATACTGGCCGGCGGTGTGTAATTCGACATCAATATCGTTGCGTTTCAGCAGACGATTGAAGTTAGGTATCTGCGCAACCACGCCAATGGAGCCAATAATAGAGAAAGGCGCCGCAACGATACGATCTGCAACGCAAGCCATCATATACCCCCCGCTCGCGGCCACTTTATCTACCACAGCGGTAAGCTGCAGTCCCGCATCGCGCAGGCGTTGAAGCTGGGAAGCAGCCAAACCGTAGCCGTGCACCACGCCGCCGGGGCTTTCCAACCGTAGCAGAACTTCATCGCCCGGCGTTGCCACTGCCAGCACGGCAGAAATTTCTTCACGCAACGAGGTCACTTCGCTGGCATCCATGCTGCCTTTAAACTCAAGTACATAAAGCGTAGGTTTTGCCGCTTCGCTGATGCCTGCTTTGGCATTGCGCTTTTCGGTTTTGGCTTTGTGCTTCTCTTCTTTCTTATGCTGCTTCAGCCATACTTTTTGCGCCTGTGGCTTCATTTTAGCGAGCTGAAGATCTTCCTTCATCTCGCGATAATCGTCGTCGAGATGCGTCAGGCGCAGTTGACCGCCGCTATGACGTTTACGCAGCGCGGCATTGAGCACAATCAAAACAATAGCTGCAATCGCCACCACCACGGTGACGGCTTTAGCCAGAAATAATCCGTAACTGGAGAAAAAATCCATTCTGCCGCCTTATTAAACAGTAAATTACAACGGGCTCAAGTTTACCCGCTTTACACCTTGCCGTCGCCTGAAATGCCGCCAGGCGGCACAGAATGCGAGGCAGATCGATTGCACCTGACGGCGATTTAAGGCATAAAGCCAAAAACCTGCTGATCCCCTATAAAGGACATCGCTGTGCATTATCAACCGAAAAGCGACCTGTTGGAAAATCGTATCATTCTTGTCACCGGTGCTTCAGACGGCATTGGCCGTGAAGCCGCCCTTACCTATGCGCGCTATGGCGCGCGCGTCATTCTGTTAGGGCGCAATGCGGAGACGCTGCAGCGCACGGAACACACTATCAACCAACTGAATAAGCAGCCTGCCGCGTCATTGTTACTGGATCTCGCCGACGCCACGCCGGAAAGTTGCCAGCAATTAGCGCTGCAGATCGCTGCCCTGGTGCCTCGTCTTGATGGCGTGCTGCATAATGCCGGCATCCTCGGCGAAATCGTGCCGCTGGAAGAACTTGATCCCACCATCTGGCGCAATGTCATGCAGATTAACCTTGATGCCACCTTCTATTTAACCCAGGCCTTGCTGCCGCTGCTATTGAAATCAGATGCTGGCTCGCTGGTATTTACCACATCCAGTGTCGGCCGGACCGGACGTGCTGGCTGGGGCGCTTATGCGGTATCAAAGTTTGCTACTGAAGGTATGATGCAGGTGCTGGCTGATGAGTATAAAAATCGTCATCTGCGCGTAAACTGCATCAATCCTGGCGGTACACGCACCAAAATGCGCGCCAGCGCATTCCCGGAAGAGGATGCGAATTTGCTCAAAACACCCGCCGACTTGATGCCGCTCTATCTCTATTTAATGGGCGATGACAGCCGCCGTAAAACGGGCATCAGCTTTGATGCGCAGCCTGGACGTAAAGCGGGGCCCGCTACCGCATGAGCGATCGCCACCAGCAGCGACAGCAGCGCCTGAAAGAACAGGTAGATGCACGTATTTCCGCCGCCACCGAAACGCGCGGCATCTTGATGGTATTCACCGGTAACGGCAAAGGTAAAACCACCGCTGCATTTGGCACTGCGCTGCGTGCCTGCGGTCACGGCAAAAAGGTCGCCGCCGTGCAGTTCATCAAAGGCGCATGGCCAAACGGCGAGCGCAATTTGCTGGAACAGCACGGCGTTGAGTTTCAGGTCATGTCCACCGGATTTACCTGGGAGACACAAAACCGCGATACCGATACTGCCGCCTGTCAGGTGGTGTGGCAGCAGGCACGCCGACTGTTAGCGGATGAGAGCCTGGATCTGGTGATCCTCGATGAAATCACCTACATGGTAAGCATGGATTATCTGGAGCTGGATGAGTTAATTCAGGCGCTACAACAACGACCATCGCAGCAAAGCGTAATTATTACGGGCCGCGGCTGCCATCGCACGCTGTTGGATATGGCGGATACCGTGACGGAAATGCGTCCGGTTAAACATGCATTTGATGCCGGCATTCAAGCACAGCAAGGCATAGACTGGTAAATCAGTGACGCCACACCATGCGGCGTCACTTTTCGTATCAGGAACCGCGTTTTGTATTATTACGACGCGGAGTATTGCTGACCACGCCGTGACGTTTTACCGCGCGACGGATTTGGTTGGCTTTAGTGCGACGACGATCTTTTTCCACCGCCACTTTGGTCACCGTCTCTTCCGGCATGCTGACTAAGGTACGCAGATAGTTTACCGCCGGTAACTCTAACTCCATCCAGCCGCCGCGAGGCAACCCTTTGGGCAGTTGAATATCACCGTAACGTACGCGCATCAGACGACTCACCTGCACACCAACGGCTTCCCAGAGACGACGCACTTCACGGTTACGTCCTTCGGTCAGCGTTACGTTGTACCACTGGTTGATACCTTCACCACCGGCAAACTTAATGGTTTTGAATGATGCCGGACCGTCCTCAAGCTGCACGCCTTTGCTCAGCTGACGAATTTTATCGTCATCCACTTCGCCAAACACGCGAACGGCATATTCGCGCTCAACTTCACGGCTTGGGTGCATCAGACGGTTAGCCAGTTCACCATCAGTAGTGAACAGCATCAAGCCGCAGGTATTCACATCCAGACGGCCAACGGCAATCCAGCGCGAACCACGCAGACGCGGCAGACGATCAAAGACCGTTGGACGCCCTTCGGGATCGTTACGCGTACAGAGTTCACCTTCCGGCTTGTAGTACGCCAGCACGCGGCACACTTCGGTTGCTGATTCAGCGATTGAAACCAGATGACCATCAATACGGATTTTCAGGGACTTATCACTTTCAATACGATCGCCAAGCGTCGCCAGTTTGCCGTCAACGCTGACGCGTCCGGCTGAAATCATGGTTTCGATTTCGCGACGCGAACCGTGACCGGCGCGCGCTAATACTTTCTGTAATTTTTCGCTCATGGAGCCTCGTTGTCGCCTTCCCAGGCGTCGTGGTAAGAAGAGGTACGATACAGGGATTACCAATTCCCATATCAGAATCTGTTACCGCTGCGCATCGCTTCCGCAATCTCAGACGGCCCGCGATTTTACACTAACGCAAGTTTTGTTAACACCTTTTCCTTTGCTGCCGATAACAGAGGGCCAGATAAACATCGCCAAATAGGGGCGAAGAAATTAAACATTGATCCCACTGATAGATCATCCCGGTTGCTGAACACACATTCAATGCCAAGTGACTGAAATATTATCAGTTAGAACATCGCCTGCTCTTAAGAAAATCAAACCCACTTAAGCGACGTGATACATTAACCCTTTTCATCACTCCTCAGGCAGCAGAGCGCGCCACATGAAAAGGCTAGCACCAACATTAAATCTAAGTAAAAACGATAAAACAGCATAAAAATCTAATCAACAACCTTAAGTGAGCCTTTAAAATCCAATAAATTTAAATTAATAGTTAATTGGTACTACAGGTTGGATTAAGTCTGTATTTTTGTATTTTTTGATTCAGATTAAATTTGATGAATTGTTATGATGAGAAAACTGTGTAAAATTTGAGCCTGAAATCCAGTGTGTCGTAATTATAACCATTTTAATATTACAACTTACATTCTTTCAGTTAACAACCCATTAACGGTCACTGTGTAATTTCACTGATATATAAACAAACGGGCGCACGCGGGATTTGATGCGTTTATTCATTTACGGAATGAATTTAATTCGCATGTCGAAAGTCTTCACCAGGGATTTTACTGACATGCTTTTATGAAGATTATTGCCATGAAAACCTCTCTGCTTTGGCCAGCGCTTGCGGCGCTGGCACTGAGCGGTTGTTCCGTGGGCCACACTGAGTACAGTCGTACCGCGATGCAGCACGTTGATATGAGCGTGACGGGCATCCCGACTGTGCTGGGTTTGGGCATCCTCGGCACAACCATTCCTTTAACGCCAGAATATAGCCTGACGGCGGCTCACGTCGCGAAAACCGCCGTTCAGCGGGTGAAGGCGTATCATCCCTATTGCGATGTCGCGATTATTTACCATAAAAACAGCCCGGAAACTCTGGCTAAATTCCGTAATAGCGCCGTTGGCGAACCCATTAAAATGTATGGCTATAGCTTTATTTCCGCCATGCCGGTTGAATCAAGCGGCGTTAATTTAGCGCGCACCGCTATCACTAACAAATGGAATAAAAAGCCCTGCATGGCGATGGCATCTAATGCTGGCGTAGTGCAAGGAATGTCGGGCGGCGCGGTATATAATGCTGACCAAACCATTGGCGGCGTCATTGTGGGTTACAGTCATGAAATCGCGAATGTACGCAGTAAGAAAGTCATCTTAAAAGATGTCTCTCTTTATATTCCGTATAGCGATTTCAGCAAATGGCTGGAGGCAAATATTGGTCAGACGCAGAGCATCACGCCTGACCATGTGTAATCACTGGAAGGGACGGATGTCGCCGACGCCTTCCCGCACCACCACTGGCGCATCGCTGGTGAGATCGATAACCGTAGTGGGCTGCTGTCCCAGCGTGCCACCGTCGATGATCAGATCCACCAGCTTGCCAATGCTGTATTGAATCTCTTCAGGATCAGATTCGGTAAAATCGTTGCCGGGCAACATCAGCGAGGTCGACATCATTGGCTCGTTAAGACGTTCCAGCAACGCCAGCGCGACGGGATTTGATGGCACACGTAAACCTATAGTTTTACGTTTATCATTCATCAAACGGCGCGGCACTTCTTTAGTCGCCTTCAAAATGAAAGTGTAATTCCCCGGCGTATTATTTTTCAGAATACGGAACGCCGAGTTATCGACCTGCGCATATGTCGACAGTTCCGACAAGTCGCGACACATCAGCGTAAAGTTATGGTTGCCATCCAGTTGACGGATACGGCATATCCGCTCCATGGCATTCTTCTCTTCCAGTCGACAGCCCAGCGCATAACCCGAATCGGTAGGATAGACAATCACGCTGCCTTTATTCAGATAGTCGACGGCCTGATTCACCAGGCGTGGCTGCGGATTGTCGGGATGAATGTGAAAATATTGACTCATAGAAACCTCATATCACCTGTCTGCAACAGCAATGCTGGGTGCCAAATCGGGGAAGCGCTCCCAAATGGGCTCGACGCCACCAGGAAGCCATAATTTGCGGCCCAGTTCTATCCACGGACAAGGTTGGTGAAAATCTGATCCTTGCGACCCTGCTAGCTGATTATCACGCGCATAAGTTGCCAACTGCGTACGCTCGTTTGGTGCCTGCTGACACTGCGCGACTTCCATCGCGTCCCCGCCCACGTCGGCAAAATGCGCAATCAATCGCTTAAGCCATTTTGCGGAAAGGCCGTAACGCCCCGGATGCGCTAAAACGGCATAGCCGCCAGAATGATGAATAGCATCAATGGCTTGTTTAATTGTACACCATTGCGGAGGCACGTAGCCGGTTTTCCCTCGCGCCAGATAATTTTTGAATACCTGCGCCATATTATCGGCTTTGCCAATCTCCATCAGATAGCGCGCAAAATGACCGCGCGTGATCATACCGCCTTGCGCCAGACGCTGAGCGCCGGCTAACGCATCGGGAATACGTGCACGCTCAAGCCGTTCAGCCATCTGCTGTGCACGGTCGAGGCGACACTGATACTGATGCGCAAGGAATTCTGTCAGCGCGGGATGCTGGCAATCCACATTCAGCCCCACAATATGGATTTCATGATTTTCCCATAATGTTGAGGCTTCTAAACCGGCCAGCACGCGGATCGGAAGGTCCTGCTGCTGCACCGCAGCCCTCGCCTCCGCGACGCCCGCAACGGTATCGTGATCGGTGATCGCTAACACGCCAACTTTCATTTCAACCGCGCGCTGTACCAGTGCGGTAGGCGACAACAGTCCGTCAGAAGCCAGCGTATGGCTATGTAAATCGTAAAGGGGAAAGCGAGCAATGTCCGACAAGATAACTCCAGCAACAGCGTAAACCGGCAGGCATGATAACGATTTTACCCCTGGCTGAAAAAGGGTGTTGACTTTTTTCGCCCGAACCAGTTAACTAGTACACAAGTTCACACGTAACGGGTATTTAATCATGGCTATTTTGGGTACGCATTTAAATGGTTGGTGGCACGATGATCCCTTGAACGGGCGACGTCGTCGTGCACAACTTGCGTAACCGCTGTGCAGATACCTAAGCCCGCCACCGAGCGGGCTTTTTTTTGAGCGAAATTCAGAGAATCCATTATGGCAATTGCGAAACCTACATTGAAGTTGATAACCGGTACCGCGCCCTACCGCGAAGATCCGGCCGCAGTGTTCCATCAGCTATGCGGCGCACGTCCAGCAACTTTGCTACTTGAATCCGCGGATATCGACAGCAAACAGAACCTGAAAAGCCTGCTGATTGTTGACAGTGCGCTGCGCGTCAGTGCACTTGGCAATATCGTTACGATTAAAGCACTGTCTGAAAATGGTCGCGCTATCTTGCCACTGCTGGATGAGGCGCTGCCCTCTGACGTGCGTATTGAAGTGCGCCCCGACGGTCGTGAACTCCATTTTTCCCAGCCGCAGGGTTTACAGGATGAAGATTCCCGCCTGAAAGCGCTCTCGGTGTTCGATGCCCTGCGCCTGATCCCCCAGCTGGTTAACAGCCCGGAAGAGGAGCGCGAAGCGATGTTGCTAGGAGGTCTTTTCGCCTATGATTTAGTCGCAGGCTTTGAAGATTTACCGCAACTGCGCAACGAACAGCGCTGCCCGGATTACTGCTTCTATCTGGCTGAAACCCTGCTGGTGATCGACCACCAACAGCGCAGTGCGCGCCTTCAGGCCAGCTTGTTTAGCCCGTCCACCAGCGAGTTTCAGCGTCTGCAAGGCCGCATTGAGCAACTACGCGGTCAGATGACACAAGCCGCACCTGCCTTACCCGTGCAACGCGTTGAGCAGATGACGTTAAGCACCAGCCAAAGCGATGAAGAGTATTGCAGCGTAGTACGTGAGATGCAGGAAGCGATTCGTATCGGCGAAATCTTCCAGGTGGTCCCTTCTCGTCGCTTCTCGCTGCCGTGCCCTTCACCACTCGCCGCTTACGACACGCTGAAAAACAGCAATCCAAGTCCTTACATGTTCTTTATGCAGGATCAGGACTTCGCGCTGTTTGGTGCCTCTCCGGAAAGCTCGCTGAAGTATGACGCCACATCACGACAGATTGAGATCTACCCGATTGCCGGTACGCGCCCGCGCGGTCGTCACGCTGATGGCTCGCTGGATCGCGATCTTGATAGCCGTATCGAACTGGAAATGCGCACCGACCATAAAGAGATGGCGGAACACCTGATGCTGGTTGATTTAGCGCGCAACGATCTGGCACGCATCTGCGTACCGGGCAGCCGCTACGTTGCTGATTTAACCAAAGTAGACCGCTACTCGTTTGTGATGCATCTGGTGTCACGCGTGGTTGGCACGCTACGTGAAGACCTCGACGTGCTGCATGCCTATCGCGCCTGCATGAATATGGGCACGCTGAGCGGTGCGCCGAAAGTCCGCGCCATGCAGCTGATTGCTGAAAAAGAAGGCACCCGTCGCGGCAGCTACGGCGGCGCCGTGGGTTATTTCACCGCTAACGGTGACCTCGATACGTGTATTGTCATCCGTTCGGCCTGGGTAGAAGACGGCGTTGCCACCGTGCAAGCCGGTGCCGGCGTGGTACTGGATTCTCAACCGCAGGCAGAAGCGGACGAGAGCCGCAATAAAGCGCGTGCGGTATTACGTGCCATCGCAACTGCCCATCACTGCAAGGAGATTTTCTGATGGCCGATATCCTGCTGCTCGATAATATCGACTCCTTTACTTACAACCTCGTTGATCAGCTGCGCACCTTCGGCCACAACGTGGTGATTTATCGCAACAACGTACCGGCTGACGTGCTGATTGAACGCCTGCAGCACATGGAGAATCCGATCCTGATGCTCTCACCGGGTCCCGGCGCGCCAAAGGATGCCGGCTGTATGCCGCATCTGTTGCAAGCCCTGCGCGGCCGACTGCCGATTATCGGTATCTGCCTCGGCCATCAGGCGATTGTCGAAGCTTACGGCGGCCATGTCGGCCAGGCTGGCGAGATACTGCATGGCAAAGCCTCATCTATTACCCATGACGGAGAAGGCATGTTTGCCGGCCTGAGTAACCCGCTGCCGGTAGCGCGTTATCACTCGCTGGTGGGCAGCAATACGCCTGCGGAGTTGACTGTAAACGCCAGCTACAACGGCATGGTGATGGCTGTGCGCCACGATGCTGACCGTGTATGCGGCTTCCAGTTCCACCCCGAATCCATTCTCACCACTCAGGGCGCACGCTTGTTAGAACAGACGTTGGCCTGGGCGCTGGCGAAGTAATAGGGAGATTATGATGCAAACTATTCTGGAAAAACTTTATCAGTCTGAAACGCTGAGCCAGGGCGAAAGTCATCAGCTATTTAGCGCCATTATTACTGGCCAGCTGGAACCAACGCAGTTGGCCGCCGCGCTGGTTGCCATGAAAGTCCGTGGTGAACGTCCGGAGGAGATCGCCGGCGCGGCCTCAGCGCTGCTGGAAGATGCCAAACCGTTTCCGCGTCCGGATTACACCTTTGCCGATATCGTCGGTACCGGCGGTGATGGCAGCAACAGCATCAACATTTCCACCGCTAGCGCCTTTGTGGCGGCTACCTGCGGTTTGAAAGTTGCCAAGCATGGTAACCGCAGCGTCTCCAGTAAATCAGGCTCATCCGATCTACTGGCGGCATTTGGCATTAATCTCGACATGCCGGCGGAAAAAGCCCGCAAGGCGCTGGATGACCTGAACGTCTGCTTCCTGTTTGCGCCGCAGTACCACAGCGGTTTCCGTCACGCGATGCCGGTACGTCAACAGCTGAAAACACGTACCATCTTCAATGTGCTGGGCCCGTTGATTAATCCGGCGCGCCCTCCACTCGCGGTGATTGGCGTGTATAGCCCAGAACTGGTGTTGCCGATTGCGCAAACGTTAAAAGTATTGGGTTATCAGCGTGCAGCGGTGGTACACGGTGGCGGCATGGATGAAGTCGCGCTGCATAGCCCAACGCAAGTGGCTGAGCTGCGCGATGGTGAGATTACCGGTTATCAGCTGACGCCAGAGGACTTCGGTTTTGGCTTCCATGATAAAGACGCGCTGGCTGGCGGGACGCCGGAAGAAAACCGTGACATTCTTACCCGTTTACTCCAGGGTAAAGGCCAGCCGGCCCATGAGCAGGCCGTTGCGGTGAACGTCGCAATGTTACTGAAAGTATTCGGAAATGAAGATTTGCGCGACAACGCACAGCGCGCCATCGCTGCCATTCGCAGCGGACAGGCTTATGAGCGCGTTGTCGCTCTGGCAGCGAGAGGATGAGATGAGTATTAAGGGCACTGTTTTAGAGAAAATCGTACAAGACAAAGCCGTGTGGGTTGAGGCGCGCCAGGCACAGCAGCCGCTCGCCACGTTCCAGAACGATTTACAGCCTGCCGCACGTCATTTTTACGATGCGCTGCGTGGTTCGCGCACGGTATTCATCCTGGAATGCAAAAAAGCATCGCCTTCTAAAGGGCTGATCCGCGAGGATTTCGATCCTGCGGCTATTGCTGGCGTTTATCGTCACTACGCTTCTGCGGTATCGGTGTTAACCGATGAAAAATACTTCCAGGGCGATTTTTCGTTCCTGCCTATTGTCAGCGCGGCCATTACGCAACCGGTGTTGTGTAAAGACTTCATCATCGATCCTTATCAGATCTATCTGGCCCGCCACTATCAAGCCGACGCCATTCTGCTGATGCTCTCGGTGTTGGATGATGAACAATATCGCCAACTCGCCGCCGTAGCGCACAGCCTGAAAATGGGCGTGCTGACGGAAGTGAGCAATGAAGCAGAGCTGGAGCGCGCAATTGCGCTGGAAGCCAAAGTGGTTGGGATTAATAACCGCGACCTGCGTGATTTATCCATCGACCTCAACCGCACGCGTCAGCTGGCGCCGCGCCTTGGGCATGGTGTAACAGTCATTAGCGAATCGGGTATTCATAACTATGCGCAAGTGCGTGAGTTAAGCCATTTCGCGAATGGCTTCCTGATTGGTTCCGCGCTGATGGAAGAAGCCAATCTCACCGCTGGCGTGCGTCGCGTGTTACTCGGCGATAACAAAGTTTGCGGCCTGACTCGCGCCGAAGATGCACGAGTGGCACAAGAAGCCGGAGCCATCTACGGTGGACTGATTTTCGCTGAAGGTTCGCCGCGTCAAATCAGTATTGAACAAGCGCAAGTGGTTCAGTCTGCTGCTCTATTGAAGTACGTAGGCGTATTCCGTAATAACGCAATAAGTGACATTGTCACCACAGCGTTAACCTTGAAGCTTGCAGCCGTACAGCTGCACGGTGATGAAGACCGAGCATTTGTCGCAGAACTACGTGCCGCCATGCCCGCTGAGACGCAGATTTGGAAAGCGCTCAGCATCAAGGAGCATTTGCCAGCACGTGATTGGCAACATGTTGATCGCTACGTGTTCGATAACGGCCAGGGCGGTAGCGGTCAGCGTTTCGATTGGTCACTGCTGCAAGGTCAGGATCTCGGCAATGTACTGCTGGCCGGTGGCTTAAGCGCTGATAACTGCGTCGAAGCCGCTCAGCTCGGCTGTGCCGGCCTCGACTTCAACTCTGGCGTAGAGTCTGCCCCGGGCATTAAAGATGCCGGTAAAGTCGCAGCGGTATTCCGCACGCTGCGCGCCTATTAATTTCGCTTGCCCGCCATCGTGCGGGCCGAATAAGGAAGATGAAAAAATGACCACGTTATTGAATCCCTATTTTGGCGAGTTTGGCGGCCAATATGTGCCGCAAATCCTGATGCCAGCGCTGCGCCAGCTGGAAAATGCCTTCGTCGAAGCACAGCGCGATCCGGAGTTTCAGGCCGAGTTTACTGACCTGCTGAAAAACTATGCCGGGCGTCCAACGGCTTTGACGCTGTGTAGTAATCTCACCAAAGGCACAAAAACGCGCCTTTATTTGAAACGTGAAGACCTGCTGCACGGCGGCGCACACAAAACCAACCAGGTGCTGGGTCAGGCATTGCTGGCGAAGCGCATGGGTAAAAATGAGATCATCGCTGAAACCGGCGCGGGTCAACACGGCGTGGCCTCGGCGTTAGCCTGCGCCCTGCTCGGCATGAAGTGCCGCATTTATATGGGTGCTAAAGATGTTGAACGCCAGTCGCCAAACGTATTTCGTATGCGTTTGATGGGTGCGGAGGTCATTCCGGTACACAGCGGCAGCGCAACATTGAAAGATGCCTGTAATGAGGCATTGCGTGACTGGTCTGGCAGCTACGAAACCGCGCACTATATGCTCGGCACCGCGGCGGGTCCGCACCCGTTCCCGACCATCGTACGTGAATTCCAGCGCATGATTGGTGAAGAGACAAAAGCCCAGATTCTGGAACGCGAAGGCCGCCTGCCAGATGCGGTGTTAGCCTGTGTTGGCGGCGGTTCGAATGCGATCGGCATGTTTGCTGACTTTATCGACGAAACCAGCGTGGGTCTGATCGGCGTTGAGCCTGCTGGTCACGGTATCGAAACCGGGGAACACGGCGCACCGCTAAAACATGGTCGCGTGGGGATCTATTTCGGCATGAAAGCACCCATGATGCAGACAGAAGAAGGCCAGATTGAAGAGTCCTACTCGATTTCCGCCGGTCTGGACTTCCCGTCAGTTGGCCCGCAACATGCACATTTGAACAGTATTGGCCGTGCGGAATATGTCTCGATTACTGATGACGAAGCGCTCAGCGCCTTTAAAGAGCTATGTCGCTCAGAAGGGATTATCCCTGCGTTAGAGTCATCGCATGCGCTGGCTCACGCGTTGAAAATGATTCACGAGAATCCGGATAAAGAGCAGCTGCTGGTGGTTAACCTCTCCGGCCGCGGCGACAAAGACATCTTCACCGTTCACGATATTTTGAAAGCCAAGGGAGAGATCTGATGGAACGTTATAATCAGCTGTTTCAACGTCTGTCGGCGAAAAAAGAAGGCGCTTTTGTGCCCTTCGTCACCCTCGGCGATCCCTCGCCTGAACTGTCGCTGAAGATCATTGATACGTTAGTCGCTGGCGGCGCAGATGCTTTAGAACTCGGTATTCCGTTTTCCGATCCGCTGGCAGATGGTCCAACCATCCAGGGCGCTACGCTCCGTGCCTTTGCCTCCGGTACCACCGTGGCTCAGTGTTTTGAAATTCTGGCAACCGTACGCCAGAAATATCCTGACCTGCCGATTGGTCTGCTGATGTACGCTAATCTGGTGTTCAGTAAAGGTATCGATAATTTTTATGCGCAGTGCGCCGCCGTGGGTGTGGATTCGGTGCTGGTAGCGGATGTTCCGGTGGAGGAGTCGGCGCCATTCCGTCAGGCAGCAATGCGCCACAACGTGGCACCGATCTTTATCTGTCCGCCGAATGCGGACGATGCGCTACTGCACGAAATTGCTCAGCACGGTCGCGGTTACACCTATTTGCTGTCCCGTGCTGGTGTTACCGGCTCAGAGAATCGTGCAAGCCAGCCGCTGCATCATCTGGTTGAGAAGCTGCGTGAATTCAATGCGGCTCCGCCGCTGCAGGGGTTTGGTATTTCCGAGCCAGGTCAGGTAAAGGACGCCATTGCAGCAGGCGCTGCAGGTGCAATTTCCGGCTCAGCGATTGTGAAAATCATTGAACGTAAACAAAACGATCCCGCCAGCCTGCTCAGCGAACTGAAAACCTTCGTTAGCAACCTGAAAGCAGCCACCCTCTAAAATCACGAGGCCTTATTCGCGCACGCGGATAAGGTCTCGTTTCTACATTTTGTTTCCCTGCAACGTCTGTGCTGCCGCTCAGATCTGCTCGTTTTAATCAATCAAAATCACTTTTAACCTGCACCACCAGCCTAACCTGGTTGATAAACGTGTAATTGGATCAATAAGTGGCAAAAATCACGCATTTCTAACTTTTTCGCATCGAGGGGTTTGCCGATTGCGCAAGCTCAGACCACAATTAACTGCGCCGCCCCATTGCGGCGAAACATCATCTAAGACAGGGAGATAACCAATGAATTTTTTCAAAGTCGTTGCAGGATTTTTGATGGCTGCAGTAGTGGCACTGACGCTGAGCGCTTGTGCACCAACAGCAACAAAAGAAGGCACGGGTGGATACATCGACGATACGGTTGTCACCACCAAAGTTAAGGCACAGTTGTTAAATGATGAATCGCTGAAATCTACTGAGATCAACGTTGAAACCTTCAAGGGCAAAGTCCAGCTGAGTGGTTTTGTTAGCTCACCACAGATGGCTAACCGTGCCGTTGCAGTAACGCGCAGCGTAGCGGGTGTTAAATCTGTGGTTAACAATATGCAGATTAAATAACACAACGGGCGACCATCTGGTCGCCCGTTTCCTTTACGGCATCCCCGTTAGAAACGGTAACCCACGCCGAAGAAGAATACCCAGGGATCGATGCGAGTATTAATATTTTGCTGCTCACCGTTGGCTTTGAATTTCACCTCTGTATCAATGTCCATGTACCACAGCGATGCATTCAGCATCCAGTCGCGGTTGATTTGATAATCTAAACCAACCTGCCCCGCCAGACCCCACGAATCTTTCACACTGAGATCGCTTAAACCGGCGTCTTTGCCTGTCTGATTAAATTTTGCATCATAAAAAGTGGTGTAGTTGATACCCGCGCCGACATAAGGACGCACTTTGCTATGGCTATCAAAGAAATAGTATTGCGCCATTAATGTCGGTGGCAGCTGGCGCACGGTGGCGAGGTTGCCGGTGGCGCCGAGGCCAACTTTATGACGGAAGGGGGTTGCTGCTAACAATTCAACGCCAATGTTGTCCGTCGCCATATAGGTAAAGGTTAAACCAAGTTGGGTATCGTTACTTACATTGAAGCCGCCCATTCCCAGCACATTGTCAGAGCCTTCGGTCGGACGTACGGTCGCGCTACCTGCGCGCATAAAGAAATCACCTGCTTCATGAGCCAGTGCCAGTTGCGGGATGGCCAGTGCCATTAGCAGCGCGCATTTTGCCAGTTTCATAATCACTCCTTTGCCAAATAAAGTAGGGTCTTAATCGTGTTCGCGGCACAACATTTACCCCTTTTTTGGTAAAAGATCATCTTCCTCAATATAAATTAATCACTTAAAAAACAATGAATTGATTCAGATCAATTTTGGCTTTACACGGCGCAATAATTGTCTGCTTGCGAAAATTTTTTGGGGTGATTATTTTACTTTTTCCTGAGTGATTTTGGTTCGATGCATGAGGAGTGGCGGGCGATCAGATGAGCGATTTACTTAACCCCTGTATGACGTGTGGCGCATGTTGCGCGTACTTCCGTGTCTCCTTTTACTGGGCCGAAGCCGATGATGGCGCCGGTGCCGTACCCGTTGAGTTAACCGAACCGTTAGGCCTACTGATGCGCAATATGCGCGGCACCAACGATCGTCAGCCGCACTGTATTGCGCTGCAAGGGGACGTTGGCGGCTGCGTATCCTGCGGTATTTATCAGCAACGTCCGTCGCCTTGCCGTGAATTTTCGATGTCTGGAGAGAACGGGGAGGTGAACGAAGCCTGCGATCGCGCCCGTGCGCGCTATGGCCTTCCCGCCCTTTTTCACCCTTCTTTACCTGAGATGACATAAAGTTATCGCAATGCGGGTGCCAGCACGCCAATAGAACATGTACAATCGCCGGGTTAATTAATCCGGTTCTTTCAAGGAGTTTACATGTCTATCACGGCAAGCTCGTTATACCGTGACACAGGAAATTTTTTGCGCCATCAGTTGGTTACTATTTTACTGATGGCGCTGCTGACCTCGTTCATTACTGTGATTGTCGGCCATGCGTTAACGCCTGGTGAAGAGCAGCTATCGTTGTTAAGTCAGTCAGATGACAGTGCATCGTCGCTGTTTGAGCTCGTGCAGAATATGTCACCCGATCAGCAACGAATTCTCCTGCGTGCATCTGCGGCGGGAACCTTCGCGGCTCTGATTGGCAACACGCTGCTGCTGGGTGGCATGCTATGCCTGATCCCCATGGTTTCTGGTGGACAACGCGTCAGTGCGCTGCGTGCGATTGGCGCTTCTGCGCCCATGCTGCCAAAGCTACTGTTGCAAACTTTCCTGATCACGCTGCTGGTGCAACTGGGCTTTATGGTACTGATGGTACCGGGCGTGATTCTGGCGATACTGTTTTCGCTGGCGCCAGTGATTCTGGCCAGTGAAAAGCAAGGGGTCTTCGCTGCCATGCGTGCCAGTATGCGTCTCGCGTGGAAAAACATTAAGGTCATTGCGCCAGCGATCGTGCTGTGGCTGCTGGCAAAAATCGTTTTAATGTTCTTCTTTTCATCGCTGACCGTACTTCCTGCGAACATCGCTTCCGTGGTGTTAAACGCGCTGGGCAATCTGGTCTCCGCTGTATTGATTATCTATCTGTACCGGCTCTATATGCTGTTACGTTAATCGTTAAGGCGCTCAATTGGGCGCCTTAACTGTACGCTCCTGCCCTAATTGGAAACGCTATGAAGCAGTTACTCGATTTTCTTCCCCTGGTAGTTTTCTTCATCTTCTACAAGCTGTACGACATTTTTGTGGCATCTGGCGCACTCATTGTTGCGACTGGCTTGGCGCTGGTCGTCAGCTGGGTGCTGTATCGTAAGCTGGAAAAGATGACCATTTTTACCTTCGTGCTGGTAGCCGTTTTTGGCACGCTAACGCTGGTGTTCCATAACGATGAGTTCATCAAATGGAAAGTCACCGTGATCTACTCCTTGTTCGCACTGGCGCTGCTTTATAGCCAGTGGTTCATGAAACAACCGTTGATCCAAAGCATGCTAGGTAAAGAGCTACAGCTGCCTTCAGGCGTTTGGCGTCATCTTAATATTGCCTGGGCGATTTTTTTCCTCGCTTGCGGTCTGGCAAATATTTATGTTGCGTTTTGGTTATCGCAGGAGTTTTGGGTTAACTTTAAAGTGTTCGGTCTGACCGGCCTGACCCTACTCTTCACCCTGCTAAGCGGCGTATATATCTGGCGACAGATGCCGCAACAAGAACAAAAATAAAGCGACTCCGCCCGATATTGTCGGGCTTCTCTTCACCTGCAGAAGAACTGAGCAATGGAAGAAAAACATAAGTCGCCGCAAGGCGAAATGGTATTGCGCACTCTGGCAATGCCCGCAGATACCAATGCCAATGGCGATATTTTTGGTGGCTGGTTGATGTCGCAGATGGACATGGGCGGCGCCATTAAGGCGAAAGAGATTGCCGAAGGTCGCGTTGTCACCGTGCGCGTTGATGGGATGACATTCCTCAAACCGGTAGCGGTGGGCGATGTGGTGAGTTGCTATGCTCGCTGCATCCGCACCGGCAATAGTTCGATGACCATCAATGTTGAAGTGTGGATTAAGAAAGTCTCGTCTGAACCTATCGGTCAGACTTACTGTGCCACTGAAGCGGTATTTGTCTACGTGGCCGTTGATAACACCGGGCAATCTCGCCCCCTGCCGCCCGGCAGAAGCAATCTAAGCGATGTTTAAAACGCAAAAAGCGGTCATCTGACCGCTTTCTTTTTGCTCATCAATCACATGATTTTACTCAATATTCGCGCCACCATTAATACGGAACACGATATTCATGGTCAGATTTTTACCTGGACGACCGGGTTGATAGCGCCATTTCTTCATAGCCTGTTTCACTTCTCGCTCAAACATATTGCGCGGTTCAGCAGATAAAATCTCCACGTTGTCTACGCGACCATCACTATCCACATCAAACTGCACGCGTACGCGTCCTTCTACGCGCAGCGCAAATGCACGCGCGGGATAGGCTGGCTTACTCACATTCATCGCTTTCGGGCCATCTGAAACGCTTGGGGTCGCAGTCGGATTTGCTTTAGGTGCTGTCGTTGGGCGTGTCTGCGTAGTAGGCGCCTCTTGTTTGATCGGATTTTCCTGTGGCTTCACTTCCTGCCGTGGTTTCGGCTCAGGCTTTTTCTCAACCTTAGGCTTCGGTTTGGGTTTAGGCTTCGGCTTAGGTTCAGGTTTAGGAATGGGCACTGGCTCAACCTTGGGCGGTTCAGGCGCCACTTCTGGCTCTGGTTCGGGCTCTGGCGGCGGCGGTGTCACCTCTGCGGGTGCAGGCTCTGGCTGCACTTCCGGCGCCACAAGGGACACGCTAATTGGCTGTGACGCTTTTGGAACTTCAATGACCTGATGAAAGGATGCATAGAGAATGCCAGCAATCAACGCACCGTGAAGTACCACGGATAAAATTACAGCAACAGGAGTACGTGTAGGAAAAGGCGTAGTCAACGTGGTCATATCATTCATGTTCATTGAGTGAAGCGCAGATTTTAAATGCAAATAGCAATCAGTTTCAATAAGCGATGTGTAAGGCACCCATTTTAAGGCTTTTTTAACCCTCTTTGCGCTGAATGACAGTGTAAATATCTTTCGTTTGCACTCTGATTAACGATCACTTAACGTGTCACGCAATTTCGGCAAGTCTAACGGGAGTATCCCATCGTGCTTTACGTCATTTATGCGGAAGATACCGCTGATTCACTGGAAAAACGCAATTCGGTACGTCCCGCGCATCTTGCTCGTTTGAAGCTGCTGCAGGATGAAGGCCGTCTGATTGCTGCAGGCCCGCTACCAGCGGTTGATAGTAATGATCCAGGTCCGGCGGGTTTCACCGGCTCCGTGATTATCGCTGAGTTCTCCTCACTGGAAGTCGCGGAATCCTGGGCCAAAGATGATCCCTATATTGCAGCAGGCGTCTATGAGAAAGTCGCGGTTAAGCCGTTTAAACGCGTTTTCTGATTTATGTGGCAGCCTGTTTTACTGCTTTTGGCGGTGTTTGTACTCATTGGCAGGGCACTCCTGGTATGGCGTCAGCAAGGCTGGCGCAACGCACGACAGCACATCGTCATGCTAATTGTACTAGCAGCAGCATTACAGATGGTCAACGTGATCGTGGTGCTACGCGGCGCATAAAGCCGCGTATGCCAATCAGACCATTTGTGAAATAAATAGAATAGAGCGCCGATGTTGTTGCGCCACCTGATGACGAATGGTGTGGATACGTTTGTATCGACGCGATTGCCCTTCCAGCCAGCGAGCACGGCGACGATGTACCTGACGTAACATTCTCCAGCGCGCCACTTCATTTTTGCTGCGTCTCATCACATCCTCTCAGACAGGCTAAACTCGGCAGGGATTATAAAGATCTGCTCCAAAATGCCAAATCGAAACCTTCATCGAAGTGTCATTCACGATTAAAGGTTTCACTACCTGTAATCAGCACGTAAACTTTGCACTTCAAAGCGCGAACAGGATGTCCACTTAATGACCACATTTTATACCCTTATCAGTTGGTTGCTGCTCTTTGGCTACTGGTTGCTGATTGCGGGTGTCACGCTACGCATTCTGATGAAACGGCGCGCGGTGACCTCGGCAATGGCCTGGCTGCTGATCATCTATATATTGCCGCTGGTGGGTATAATCGCTTATCTCTCATTTGGTGAACTGCATTTGGGCAAACGGCGTGCTGAACGTGCCCGCACCATGTGGCCTTCAACCGCTAAATGGCTTAACGATCTTACGCAGTGCCGCCACATTTTCGCCACAGAACATAGCGAAGTCGCGCGCTCGTTGTTTGAGCTGTGTCGTCATCGCCAGGGGATTGCCGGCGTTAAAGGCAATCAGTTGCAGTTGCTGACCAGCTCCGATGATGTCATGCATGCGCTGATTCGCGACATCCAGCTGGCGCGCCATAATATCGAGATGGTGTTCTATATCTGGCATCCCGGCGGGTTAGCCGATGAAGTAGCAGAATCACTGATGGCTGCATCGCGGCGCGGCGTACATTGCCGCTTAATGCTGGATTCAGCCGGTAGCGTCACCTTCTTCCGCAGCCCGTGGGTCAATATGATGCGCAATGCGGGCATCGATGTGGTTGAAGCGCTTCAGGTAAGCCTGCTACGTGTGTTCCTGCGTCGTATGGATTTACGCCAGCATCGGAAAGTGGTGCTAATCGATAACTACATCGCCTACACCGGCAGCATGAATCTGGTCGATCCACGCTTCTTTAAGCAGGATGCCGGTGTCGGACAGTGGATCGATCTGATGGCACGCATGGAAGGTCCCGTGGCCACCACAATGGGCATTGTGTATGCCTGCGACTGGGAAATTGAAACGGGTAAACGTATTCTGCCGCCGGCACCTGATGCGAATGTCATGCCATTCGAGCAGGAAAGTGGCCATACCATTCAGGTGATCGCCTCCGGTCCCGGCTTCCCGGAAGATATGATTCATCAGGCACTGCTCACCGCGGTTTACTCAGCACGTGAGCAGTTGATCATGACAACGCCCTACTTTGTACCCAGCGATGACTTGTTACACGCCATCTGCACCGCTGCATTACGTGGGGTTGAAGTCAGCATTATTGTACCGCGCCACAATGATTCGTTGCTGGTTGGTTGGGCTAGCCGCGCCTTCTTCACCGAACTGCTCGAAGCCGGCGTAAAAATTTATCAGTTTGAAGATGGCTTACTGCATACCAAAAGCGTTCTGGTGGATGGGCAACTGAGTTTAGTGGGCACTGTTAACCTGGATATGCGCAGCCTTTGGCTTAATTTTGAGATCACATTGGTGGTAGATGATGATGGCTTCGGCAGCGATCTCGCCACGGTACAAGATGATTATATCGCCCGCTCACGCTTACTGGATGGTGCGCGCTGGGCGAAACGTGCCTGGTGGCAGCGCATCGTTGAACGACTGTTTTACTTCTTTAGCCCTTTACTGTAAAACGAGCGAAAATATTACCGCCTCACGGCAAGCAGGAATGACCATGGATTTAAACAATCGCCTTACTGAAGATGAAACGCTGGAGCAGGCTTACGATATTTTTCTTGAGCTGGCAGGCGACAACCTTGATCCCGCAGACATCATTCTTTTCAATCTGCAGTTTGAAGAGCGCGGGGGCGCAGAGCTTTTCGATCCTTCTGAAGATTGGCAGGAACATGTGGATTTCGATCTGAACCCCGACTTCTTCGCTGAAGTGGTGATTGGATTGGGCGAAGCCGATGGCGAGCCGATTACAGATGTGTTCGCGCGCGTCCTGCTGTGCCGTGAAAAAGATCACAAGCTCTGCCACATTCTGTGGCGCGAGTAAGTATCCTATAAAAAAACGCCGGGCATCCACCCGGCGTTTTTATTTATAGCGGATCGACTTTTAAACACGAAACCGCATGGCGGAAGCTGCCTTCCAGCAGCGGCCGCGTTTTTGCACACTCTGGGCCAGCAATCGGGCAACGCGTACGGAATACGCAACCTGATGGCGGATTAATTGGCGACGGTAGTTCCCCTTCCAGCAGCTGGATCTGCTTATTCTTCTCCAGATCAGGGTCAGGAATCGGCACCGCCGACATCAGCGCACGCGTATAAGGATGCTGCGGATTGTTATACACCGCATCGTAGGTGCCCAGCTCCACGGCATGGCCAAGATACATCACCAGTACGCGGTCGGAGATGTGTTTGACCACCGCCAGATCGTGCGCGATAAAGATCAGCGACAGCCCCATTTCGCGCTGCAACTTTTGCAACAAGTTAACGACCTGCGCCTGGATCGACACGTCCAGCGCCGACACGGGTTCATCGCAGATGATCAGTTTCGGTTCAAGGATTAAAGCGCGCGCTATTCCAATACGCTGACACTGACCGCCAGAGAACTCATGCGGATAGCGGTTGATAAGGTTCGGCAGTAAACCGACCTTCATCATCATGCTTTTAACCTTATCCTTTACTTCCTGGCGCGGCATTTTCGGGTAATAGGTGCGTAGCGGTTCAGCAATGATATCGCCGATGGTCATACGCGGATTGAGCGACGCCAGCGGATCCTGGAAGATCATCTGGATATCGCTGCGTGCCTGGCGCCACTCTTCCTGGCTTTGCCCCAGCAGATCGCGACCGAGCCACGCTACGCGTCCCTCCGTGGCTTTTACCAGCCCGATAATTGCGCGAGCCAGCGTCGATTTTCCGCAGCCCGACTCGCCTACAACGCCGAGCGTTTCACCTTCGTAGAGACGCAAGCTGACACCATCAACTGCTTTTAGCGTGTGAGGCGGCTGCCAGAACCACTGTTTGCCATCCTTAATTTCGAAGTGCACCTTAAGATCGGCGATCTCGAGGAGGACTTTTTTCTCTTCAACTACGGCACTCATACTAACTCCTCCACCGGCTTGAAGCAGGCACGCAGACGACCTTCAGCAAAAGGTTCCAGCGGCGGTGCCTTGGCGCAAATGTCCATGGCGTAGGCGCAACGAGGCTGGAATGGACAGCCTTGTGGTAAGCGCAGCAGGTTTGGCGGGTTGCCAGGAATAGTGGTCAGCGACTCACCTTCTTCGGCATCCAGACGTGGCACTGCACTTAGCAGGCCAATTGAATACGGATGCGCAGGCTGATAGAACACATCGCGCGCGCGACCATATTCCATCGTTCGACCGGCGTACATCACCAGCACTTTGTCACAGATTCCCGCTACGACACCGAGATCGTGGGTAATCATCACGATCGCGGTGTTGAATTCGCGCTTGAGCTCATTCAGCAACGTCATGATCTGTGCCTGAACAGTCACGTCGAGCGCGGTGGTGGGCTCATCAGCAATCAGCAGTTTTGGCCGACACAGTAGCGCCATCGCAATCATTACACGCTGGCGCATACCGCCAGAGAACTCGTGCGGGAACATCTTCATGCGTTTACGTGCTTCCGGCATTTTCACTGCGTCCAGCATACGCACTGACTCTTCAAACGCCTGTGCGCTGTTCATGCCCTTATGTAACTTCAGCACTTCCATTAACTGCTCACCCACGCGCATATAGGGATTGAGCGAGGTCATCGGATCCTGGAAGATCATCGAAATCTGCTCAGCACGCAGCTTGTTGAGCTTGTTTTCCGGCAGATTAAGGATCTCTTCGCCATTAAACTTCGCCGAACCGCCTATACGTCCATTTTTCGCCAGCAGCCCCATCAAGGCAAACGCAGTTTGCGATTTACCTGAGCCAGATTCCCCCACAATTCCAAGCGTTTCACCCGCATGCAGCGAAAAGTTGAGATCGTTCACAGCTGTTACATCGCCATCATGAGTACTAAAGGTGACACGCAAATCTTTTACATCCAGTAGCAGGTTACCGTTTCCCGCACGCGCAGCTATTGCTGGCTGAAATTCATGGATAGTCATCGGGAAACTCCTTAACGATCTTTCGGGTCGAGGGCATCACGCAAGCCATCGCCGATAAAGTTAAAACAGAACAGCGTGACCACAAGGAAGCCTGCAGGGAACATTAGTAACCACGGCGACACTTCCATTGAGTTAGCACCGTCGCTAAGCAGCGCGCCCCAACTGCTCAGGGGCTCTTGCGTACCGAGTCCGAGGAAACTGAGGAAAGATTCAAACAGAATCATGCTCGGAACCAGCAGCGAGGCGTACACCACCACCACACCCAGCACATTAGGCACGATGTGACGCAGTACGATATTGAAAGTACTTACGCCCCCTACCTGCGCCGCTTCGATAAACTCTTTACGTTTCAGGCCCAGCGTCTGACCGCGCACGATACGCGCCATATCCAGCCACGACACCATGCCAATTGCCACAAAGATCAGCAGAATGTTGCGACCAAAAAAGGTTACCAGCAGGATGACGAAGAACATAAACGGGAAGGAGTTGAGGATCTCGAGGATACGCATCATGACTGAGTCAATTTTACCGCCCAGATAACCGGCTAATGAGCCATAGAGCGTGCCCACCAGTACCGCGATCAAGGCGGAAGCGATGCCGACCATCAGCGAGATACGGCCACCAATCGCGACGCGCACCAGCAGATCGCGTCCCGATGAGTCGGTACCAAACCAGTGGCCTGAAACCGTATCCGGCGCGGCAGACATCATCGCCCAGTCGGTATCGTCATATTTGAACTGCGACAACATCGGGGCAAGCACCACGAACAGCGTGATCACCAGTAATACCAGTAAACTGATAAAGGCGGCGCGGTTATGGATAAAGCGACGACGTGCATCCTGCCAGAGGCTGCGTCCTTCGACTTCCAGTTTTTCGCTGAAGGCATCCAGAGCTTCGCTGTTTTTCTTACTTAACATCATGGGCGAGCTCCACAATCAGTAACGGATTTTTGGATCGATAACGGCATAGAGCACATCAACGATCGCGTTAAACAGAATGGTCAGCACGCCAACCAGAATGGTTAGACTCATCACCAGCGAATAGTCACGGTTCAGTGCCCCGTTAACGAACAGCTGACCGATGCCAGGCAAACCATAGATAGATTCAATCACCATTGAACCGGTGATAATACCGACAAATGCTGGCCCCATGTAGGATAAGACTGGCAGCATAGCGGGCTTCAGCGCATGGCGCAGCACGATACGACGCAGCGGCAAGCCTTTAGCGCGTGCTGTACGGATGAAGTTTGAGTGCATCACTTCAATCATCGAACCGCGGGTAATACGCGCGATGCTGGCAATATAGGCCAATGAGAGCGCCACCATCGGCAGCAGCATGTAATTCCATTGGCCGCCGTTCCAGCCGCCGCCAGGCAGCCAGCGTAGGGTTATCGCAAAGACCAGCACCAGTAATGGTGCCACGACAAAGCTGGGGATCACCACGCCGGTCATCGCGACCCCCATCACGGCATAATCCCACAGACTGTTTTGCTTTAAGGCCGCGATGACGCCGGCCGTCACGCCCAGCACCACGGCGAGGAAAAATGCCGCCAGGCCGAGTTTGGCTGAAACCGGGAAGGCATGGCCTACCAGATAATTCACCGAGTAATCTTTGTATTTGAACGATGGCCCAAAATCACCGTGTGCTAACTGCACCAGATAGCTCAGGTATTGTTTGCCTATCGGATCGTTGAGATGGTATTTCGCTTCGATATTTGCCATCACCTCTGGCGAAAGCACACGCTCGCCGGTAAATGGACTGCCGGGTGCCAGTCGCATCATGAAGAAAGAGATGGTGATGAGAATAAATAGCGTCGGGATGGCTTCGAGGAGCCGACGCAGGATGAATTTTAACATTGCCGTACCTACCAGGCTGTTGCTTCACAAATTAAAAAGGCGGTGCCGCAGCACCGCCACTGTCGATAGCCTGAGTGCTATTAATGTTTAATGATATACAGGTTTTTATCGACGGTTTTATCCAGCGGATCGTTACCGGTATAACCACCCACGTAAGGCTTCACCAGACGTGCGTTGACGTAGTAGTAAACTGGCACGATGGTGCTGTCTTTATCCAGAATCTGCTCTGCCTTCTGATAATCCGCTACACGCGCCTTATCATCTGTGGCTTTAACGGCATCGTGGATAACTTTATCGAAGTCAGCGCTCTTATAATGTGAGGTGTTACTGCTGCTGTCAGACAGCATGATGTTCAGGAACGATGTGGGTTCGTTGTAATCGGCACACCATGCGGCACGGGAAACATCAAAGTTGCCCTGATGGCGCGTATCCAGGAAGGTTTTCCACTCCTGGTTCTCCAGCTTGATGTTCACACCGATATTTTTCTTCCAGATAGAAGACGCCGCGATCGCCAGTTTTTTATGCAGATCGGAAGTGTTATACAGCAGGTTGAAGGTCAGCGGCTTGTCTGCGGTATAACCCGCTTCAGCCAGCAGTTTTTTCGCTTCTTCATTACGCTTGTTCTGATCCCACTTGAACCAATCTGGTGGCAACAGTTCCATACCATCGGTGGCTGGCGGAGTAAAGCTGTAAGCCGGCTGCTGGCCTTGAGCCAACACTTTGTTCACCATGATGTCACGATCCAGACCAAGCTTCAGTGCGGTACGTACGCGTGGATCGGTGAACGGGGCTTTCTGGTTGTTAATTTCGTAGTAGTAGGTGCAGAGATACGGCTTCACCATCAACTCTTTGCCATTATCACGCTGCAGCTTTTTGAACAGCTCGATGGGCATGTTGTTATAAGTGATATCGCTGCCGTTTTCAGAGAAGTAACGGTTAACATCACTGACTTCAGAGTTGATAGGCAGGAACGTCACTTTGTTCAATACGGTGTGCTCGTTATCCCAATATTGCGGATTGCGCACCAGCGTCACACGCTCGTTAATTACGTGTGATTCAAGTTTAAAGGCGCCATTGCCCACCCAGTTTTGCGGTTGGGTCCACTGATCGCCAAATTTGTCGATGGCGGGTTTATATACCGGAGACATGACGGAGTTAATCAGCAACTTGTAGAAGTACGGCACCGGCTCGCTCAGCGTCACTTCCAACGTATGATCATCAATTGCTTTGACACCAAGATCGGAGGTTGGCTTTTTGCCAGCGATGATGTCATCAACATTCACGATGTGGCCATATTGTGGATAGCTAGCGTACGGGGATGCGGTTTTTGGATCGACCAGACGCTGCCAGCTGTAAACGAAATCTTGTGCGGTTACCGGCTCACCATTAGACCACTTAGCGTTCTTGCGCAGATGGAAGGTCCAGACTTTATAATCTTTATTTTCCCAGCTTTCAGCCACGCCCGGTACCGGCTTGCCATCGCTATCGCTGGTGATCAGGCCTTCATATAGGTCACGCGCGATGTTGTCTTCAGGCACACCTTCAATTTTGTGTGGATCCAGCGACTGTACCTCATCGCCGTTACCGCGGACCAACTCCTGTTTTGCTGCCAATTCAACGCCTGCTGGCACTGTTGCTGCCAGCGCGGCATTCCCTGCCAGCGCGCCGATTGCTGCTAATACGCCTGCAGCAATCAGGCTTTTTTTCGTGATGTTGTTCATTATTACGCTCCAGTTTTATTATCTTTACCAGGTCGATTCATCGCCTGGCGTCCCCTTTTCGGGTGGTCTTCGCCTGTCTGAACGAAGACCCGAATCACCCTTTAGGGTTTACCACGGTAAAGTGCCGTCCGACTGTAGCGTCGGATCGATACATTACTCAATGTTTCTTTATGTAATAGTATTTCAACGCCAGCATAACCTGCGGGTCTTTACCGGTGAAGCCGCCAACCCAAGGCTTAACCAGTCTCACGCTTACGCGGTAATAGACTGGCACAATGGGCGAGTCTTTATCGAGTTGCGCTTCCGCCTGCTGATAAAGCGAGGCACGGCCTGCTTCATCCGAATGCATGAGTGTTTGCTTCATTAATTGATCAAATTCTGGGCTGTTATAAAAGGCCGTATTAATCGACGAACCGCTTAATAACATATTCAGGAAAGTTGACGGTTCGTTATAATCGGCGCACCAGGTTGCACGGACCACGTCGTACTGCGCCTGATGCCGCGTTTCAAGTAGCGTTTTCCACTCCTGATTCTGTAATGTGACCACAGCACCGAGATTCTTTTGCCACATTGATGCTGCAGCGATCGCCTGCCTCTTATTCTGCTCAGATGTGTTATACAGCAGCGTAAAACGCAGCGGATTTTGTGGGTTAAAACCCGCCTGCGCTAATAATTCTTTCGCCATGGCATTTCGCTCTGCCTGGGTTTGTTGTGCCCAGGCAGGAGGAGAAAGTGTAATGCCATGGGTGAACGGCGGTGTTAAGCCATAGGCAGGAATTTGTCCTTGCCCCATAATCTTTTGCGCAATAATGTCGCGGTCAAGTGTTAACTTCAAAGCGGCACGCACCCGCCCATCATTGAAAGGCGCTTTTTTATTATTAATTTCATAGTAAAACGTGCATAAAAGAGGGCTGACTTTGACCTCGTCGCCGAGATCCTGCTGCAGTTTTTTAAACATCTCTGGCGGGACCGCGCTGTTAGTCATATCGGTCCCCCCGCTGCGATAGCGATTAATATCACTATTTTCCGAGGAGAGCGGTAAAAACACACCCTCCTCGATTACGGTATGTGCATTATCCCAATAGTCAGGATTGCGTTTAACTACGATTTTTTCATTCACCACCCATTCACTTAATGTAAAAGCGCCATTGCCTACATAGTGATTCGGCTGTGTCCACTGCTCACCCCACTGCTCAATGGCCGGACGATAAACCGGTTTCATGGCACTGTGCGCCAGCATGGCAACAAAATAGGGAACGGGTTCAGAAAGGGTAACCTGAAGGTGATGGTCGTCGAGAGCTTTAACGCCGAGTTCACCAGGCGCAGCTTTGCCAGATAGAACAGCGTCAATATTTTCAAGGTGTGCAGTTTGCAAATAGCTGGCGTAGGGCGACGCGGTTTTAGGATCGGCCAGACGCTGCCAGCTATAAACGAAGTCATGCGCGGTTACCGGTTCGCCATTACTCCATCGCGCATCGTTGCGCAGCGTAAAAGTCCAAATACGGCCGTTGTCACTTTGCCACGAACTGGCGACGCCTGGCACCAGTTGTCCGTTATTGTCGGTTTCAACGAGCCCTTCCAGTAAATTACGCATGACATTCGATTCAGGCACGCCTTCTGCCTTTTGCGGATCTAATGTTGCTACTTCACTGCCATTATTAATAACAATCCGTTGCACATCTGATAATGGGGTACCAGCCGGGATTTGTGCTGCCTGGCTCTGTGCCAGTATTCCCGCAAGGCATAAGGCTAGCACCGAAGGTGCAGCCATTTTCGCTACCATGCATTTCATCAACAAATATCAACCTTACTCATAAGCCTGATAGGATGTAAGCAAAAAGCGTACACATTTGTCGCTATCAGATAAAAAATTTGTGGATGAGCCGAAATTATCAGAACCGTTGCCCGCGCGCCAAAGCTAAACTGCAAAAATGTTAGCAGATTCTCTTTTATCACGATCGGACATGCAGTGAAAGAGTTAATTTTTATCCAGAATTATCATCTAATTTTTTGATTTTAAAATAATTTTTGATGATTTTGCATGTAATCTATCCATCTTAGCTATTTTTTAATAAGTTATTCCAATATAACCATATAACTCCTCATCATCCCTACTATTCGTTATTGAATTGGCGAATAACCTTTTAGACATGCTAATTAGTACGAATTAGGCAGAAGATTTATCTGTGATAATTATCACAATATTGAAGCGCTTTTAGATGCGGGCTACAAAAGTTAGTAGTAAAAGTGATGATGGCTGCGATGACTTTAGCAATAAGAATAAAATAACCAAAATGGTGCAATTAATCACTTGCGCGCACCATTTTGGGTCAAACATGCGGCGTTACAAAAAAAATAACTGTGGGGTCAGTTAAGGAGTCCAGGAAAAATCGATTTCATGCCAGTTACGATAAACTCGATACCTAAAGCCATTAATAATAAGCCCATGATACGCGTAATGACGTTAATCCCCGTTTGACCAAGTAACCGAACCATTAAAGGTGCAGCACGAAAAAGAAGCCAACAGCTAAAAGCAAAAATGGCAATCGCAATACTTAAGCCAAGTAAATTTTGCCAACTGTTATAGCGCGTGCTCCATACAATGGTTGAACTTATCGCACCGGGCCCCGCCATTAATGGTAAGGCCAGTGGCACCACGCCAATACTTTCACGAATGGCGCTCTCAGACTTCTCCTGCTTATTTTGCTTATCTTCCCCGAGCTTCCCGCTGATCATCGACATCGCTATGGTGACAACCAAGATTCCCCCCGCAATACGGAACGAATCAATTGAGATACCAAAGACATGTAAAATGCCATCCCCGAGAAAAAGGGAAGTCCAGAGAATGATGGCGACGGCCAAATTTGCCGTAAGATTGGTTTTGTTGCGCTCCGCTACACCCTGGTAGCTGGTCATACTGATAAAAACCGGGATGATGCCCACCGGATTCACTAAGGCAAACAACCCGACAAAAAACTTAATGTAGCCGGAAAGATCGAGTAGTACGGGATTCAAAGTGGGCTCCGGTAAGGTCTGAATTGAAAATCGCGCTTAATGTAGTGCAAAAGCCGGGCGTAAAACCAGAGGTAAAGGCAGAAAATTATGCTACCTGTCCCGGTCATAACCAGTTTATCTGACTACTGTTACTCAAAAGTTATAACGATGCAGCTTGAGCGTTCAGAGAATGTGGCAAAGCACACTAACTTTACTTGCGAAAGTTAGTGCTGAAAGGTGTCAGCTTAGGTTCGAATTGATCCAAATCATTATTTACCTACCTCAACAGGGGTAATCTTACCCCATCGAAACCACTTCCGGAGCGTTTAGGCATCTTGACCAGGAAACCCTTTTAGTAAGCAAAGACAATACAGTCGTTAACTTGAGCAATTTATAAGCTTAACGTGACTATACTTCTGGATCAGGCTTGTTTACTAAAAGAGTTTAACTTCCTTCAGGAGAGCACTATGGCCGTTACTAATGTTGCCGAACTTAATGCACTGGTAGAGCGTGTTAAAAAGGCACAGCGTGAATTCGCTAATTTTAGTCAGGAACAAGTGGATGCAATTTTCCGCGCTGCCGCCCTCGCCGCTGCAGATGCCCGTATTCCACTGGCCAAAATGGCCGTCGCCGAATCTGGCATGGGTATTGTTGAAGATAAAGTGATCAAAAACCACTTCGCTTCAGAGTACATTTACAATGCCTATAAAGATGAAAAGACCTGCGGTATCCTTGCAACCGACGACACCTTTGGCACCATCACCATTGCCGAACCCATTGGCTTAATCTGCGGTATTGTACCCACCACTAACCCAACTTCTACTGCTATTTTCAAGGCGTTGATTAGCCTGAAAACCCGTAATGGCATCATCTTTTCCCCACATCCGCGCGCAAAAGATGCCACGAATAAAGCGGCTGATATTGTTCTGCAAGCTGCAATCGCTGCAGGTGCACCGAAAGACATCATTGGCTGGATTGATGCCCCATCGGTTGAACTGTCGAATCAATTAATGCATCACCCAGATATCAATTTAATCCTTGCCACCGGTGGTCCAGGCATGGTGAAGGCGGCGTATAGCTCTGGCAAACCTGCCATTGGCGTTGGTGCGGGCAATACCCCAGTCGTGATTGATGAAACAGCCGACATCAAACGTGCAGTTGCATCAATTCTGATGTCGAAAACCTTTGATAACGGCGTGATTTGTGCTTCTGAACAATCTGTTATTGTGGTTGATTCAGCATATGACGCTGTACGCGAACGCTTTGAGAGTCACGGTGGTTATCTGTTGCAGGGCCAGGAGCTGAAGGCCGTTCAGGACATTATCCTGAAAAATGGTGCATTGAATGCCGCCATTGTAGGGCAGCCAGCAGCGAAAATTGCCGAACTGGCGGGGATTACCGTACCGGCAAATACCAAAATTCTTATTGGTGAAGTGAAGCTGGTAGACGAGTCTGAACCGTTTGCGCATGAAAAATTATCACCGACATTAGCCATGTATCGCGCTAAGGATTACCACGACGCCGTTGATAAAGCGGAAAAACTGGTAACTATGGGTGGTATTGGACATACCTCATGTCTGTATACCGACCAGGATAATCAGATTGAGCGCGTACACTACTTCGGCGATAAAATGAAAACCGCTCGTATTCTTATCAATACCCCAGCGTCACAAGGCGGTATCGGTGACCTGTATAACTTCAAGCTGGCTCCGTCACTGACACTGGGCTGCGGTTCATGGGGGGGTAACTCCATTTCTGAAAACGTGGGACCTAAACATCTCATCAACAAGAAAACCGTGGCCAAGCGAGCTGAAAATATGTTGTGGCATAAACTTCCGAAGTCTATCTACTTCCGTCGCGGCTCACTGCCGATTGCCCTTGAAGAAGTGGCAACTGACGGGGCTAAACGCGCCTTCATCGTTACTGACCGCTTCCTGTTCAATAACGGTTATGCCGATCAAGTTACTCGCGTACTGAAATCACACGGCATTGAAACTGAAGTGTTCTTTGAAGTTGAGGCAGATCCAACGCTGAGCATTGTGCGTAAAGGCGCGGAACAGATGAACAGTTTCAAACCTGACGTGATCATTGCCCTCGGCGGTGGTTCACCGATGGACGCTGCAAAAATCATGTGGGTCATGTACGAACATCCTGAAACGCATTTTGAAGAGCTGGCGCTGCGCTTTATGGACATCCGTAAACGTATCTATAAGTTCCCAAAAATGGGGGTGAAAGCACGTATGGTTGCCATCACCACCACCTCTGGTACAGGTTCTGAAGTGACTCCATTTGCGGTAGTTACTGATGATGCAACAGGCCAGAAATATCCGCTTGCAGACTATGCACTAACCCCAGACATGGCAATTGTTGATGCTAATCTGGTGATGGATATGCCGCGTTCTCTCTGCGCATTTGGCGGCCTTGATGCGGTGACACACTCACTTGAAGCTTATGTGTCAGTATTAGCCAATGAGTATTCAGATGGTCAGGCACTTCAGGCGCTGAAATTGCTGAAAGAGAACCTGCCTGCCAGCTATCGTGACGGCGCTAAAAATCCGGTTGCACGTGAGCGTGTTCACAATGCAGCGACTATCGCGGGTATTGCGTTTGCTAACGCATTCCTTGGAGTATGTCACTCTATGGCGCATAAACTGGGTTCTGAGTTCCACATCCCGCATGGCCTTGCTAATGCGCTGCTTATCTCAAACGTGATTCGTTATAACGCGAATGACAATCCAACTAAGCAGACGGCTTTCAGCCAGTATGACCGCCCTCAAGCACGCCGTCGTTATGCTGAAGTGGCCGATCATCTGGGACTTTCAGCTGTAGGCGACCGTACCGCGCAGAAAATTGAAAAACTGCTGGCCTGGCTGGAAGAGATGAAAACACAGCTGGGAATTCCAACCTCTATCCGCGAAGCGGGTGTACAGGAAGCTGATTTCCTCGCGAAAGTAGACAAACTGGCAGAAGATGCATTCGATGACCAATGTACTGGCGCCAACCCACGCTATCCGCTGATTGCTGAACTGAAACAAATTATGCTGGATACCTTCTACGGTCGTGAATTCTCTGAGTCTTACAGTGAAAAAGCTGCTGAGACAAAAGCAGAAGTGAAAATCGAGAAGAAAACCAAAAAAGCCTAAATAGTTTTAACTTAAAAAACCCGCTTCGGCGGGTTTTTTCATCTGCCTAAAAACTAAGCCTGCGGTTGTTGTGTCCCATATATCGCTCTTAATGAGCCTTCATCAATAGCTTGTTTATAATGTTTGCGGCACACAGAGATATAACGTTCATTGCCACCAATTACGACCTGCTCCCCCTCACTGAAAGGCTTTCCGTTGGCATCGAGGCGTAACACCATGCTAGCTTTACGGCCACAGTGACAGATGGTTTTTAGCTCGACAAGTTTATCAGCCCAAGCCAGTAAATATTGGCTGCCAATAAATAGCTCACCGCGGAAGTCCGTACGTAAGCCGTAGCACAATACGGGAATATCCAGATTATCTACTACATTAGACAATGCCCTAACCTGTTCTCGCGTGAGGAACTGGCTTTCATCGACCAGCACGCAATGCACGGGTTGCTTAGCATGCTCGTTGGCTATTTCCTGATCCAGTTGCGTGTTAGCGTTATATAAAAAAGCCGGAGACGATAGTCCGATGCGTGAACTGACCTTGCCGGCACCAAAGCGATCATCAATTTCTGCGGTATAAACCAGTGAACGCATACCGCGCTCATGGTAATTATAGGAAGATTGTAGTAGAGCCGTTGATTTACCTGCATTCATCGCAGAGTAATAAAAATAAAGTTGGGCCATTAGAAGAATCTCATCGCAACCTATATTCGTTGCGCCGCAGTTTACCATAAAGTTGTAAAGCTGTAGCGATGCATTATTTTTATCATCTGCTCAATTTAACAACAGCAACACACTCTTTAGATGTCTACATTACGAACATAGCACAATTTGATAAAGTAGTTCATGCGCTAATATTTGATTCATTACTATTACCACTGACGTGAAGGAATTCACGGAATGCCAAGCATACCGTACAAAATCACTACCAAAGAAAGTTACAAAACGCGTAAATATATTTTGCGCAGCGTTCAAAACCCACCTCTATTTTTTAATTTACGTTTTGCTTTTAAATCTGGCTATTGCAGTTATTTTTTTGCACCACTATTATGAGTTGGCAGAACCACTCCCATTTATTATATTTTGAGATTAGGACAATGAGCGAAGCACTTAAAATTCTTAATAATATCCGTACATTGCGCGCACAAGCTCGTGAATGCTCTCTGGAAACATTAGAAGAGATGCTGGAAAAGCTCGAAGTTGTGGTCAACGAGCGTCGTGAAGAAGATTCCCATGCACAAGCGGAAAATGCAGAACGTAATCGCAAACTGGAACAATATCGTGAGATGTTGATTGCGGATGGCATCGATCCAAATGAGCTATTGCAGGCTTTATCTGAAACGAAAGCACCGGGTAAAACCAAGCGTGCTGCTCGTCCAGCTAAATATTCCTATGTTGATGAGAACGGTGACAACCGCACGTGGACCGGTCAGGGACGTACGCCTGCTGTGATTAAAAAAGCTATTGAAGAACAAGGTAAAAAACTGGACGATTTCCTGCTGTAATCTCTCCAGTGCTTCGAATTGTGATTAGTGAAGAGCGCGTTCACTTTACACCAGATAAGAAAAAGGAAGCCAAAGGCTTCCTTTTTTCATAGAGATTTATTGTTGATAGAAGCTTCGGTACCAATCAACAAAATTTTTGACACCCTTCTCTACGCCGGTTTGCGGACGGAAATTAATCGCCTCATAAAGCGGTTGCGTATCAGCACTGGTACTCAACACATCGCCAGGTTGCATTGGCAGCATATTTTTCTTTGCCTCAATTCCCAGCGCTTTTTCCAGCGATTCAATATATGTCATTAAACTGACTGGCTGGCTATTACCAATGTTGTAAACACGATAAGGCGCAGAACTGCTTGCCGATGAGCCTGCTTCTACAGTCCAGGCTTCATCTGGCTGCGGGATAACATCCTGCAATCTAACAATCGCTTCGGCTATATCATCAATATAGGTAAAGTCGCGGGTCATTTGACCATTGTTATAAACATCAATTTTCTCACCTGCTAACATCGCACGCGTAAATTTGAAAAGCGCCATATCTGGGCGTCCCCATGGACCATAAACAGTGAAAAAACGTAATCCAGTGGTTGGCAGTTGATAGAGATGCGAATAAGTATGCGACATCAACTCGTTAGCTTTTTTTGTGGCCGCATACAGTGAAACAGGATGGTCAACGGAGTCATCCGTTGAAAAAGGCATTTTGCGGTTCAGACCATAAACTGAACTGGATGAAGCATATAGCAAGTGGCCAATTTTATGATGGCGACAGCCCTCAAGAATATTGAGGTGACCGATTAAATTAGCATCGGCATAAGCGTGGGGATTTTCAATTGAATAACGTACGCCAGCCTGCGCGCCTAAGTGAATTACACGCTCAAATTTGTGTTCTGCGAACAAAGAAGAAATGGCCTGGCGATCCGCCAGGTCCATTTTTACGAATATAAAATTGGGATGTGTAGCATTCTGATCTAAACGGGCCTGCTTAAGGCTGACATCATAGTAGTCATTCAGGTTATCGATACCGACAACCTGGTGACCCACTGCCAGCAAGCGCTGGCTGACGTGAAATCCAATAAAACCTGCCGCGCCGGTGACCAGAAACTTCATACATCCCTCATTATTTATTCTACGATTTGAATAGACGCTCCGCGGCCGATTGCATAGTACGTAAAGCCGCGCTTGCTGATACGCTCTGGATCATACAGGTTACGACCATCAAAAATCACGGGTTGTTTTAACGCGGTCTTGATGACATCGAAATCTGGTGCACGGAAGTTTTGCCATTCGGTGCAAATCACTAAGCCATCTGCTCCCTGTAGCGCAGCTTCCTTGGTGCCCATCAATTTCAGGTCATCACGATGGCCGTAAACGCGCTGAGCTTCATCCATCGCTTCCGGGTCAAATGCCTGAACTGTTGCGCCAGCTTCCCATAACGTTTCCATCAGCACACGGCTGGATGCTTCACGCATGTCATCCGTATTAGGTTTGAACGCCAGTCCCCACAGAGCGAACGTTTTGCCGCGCAGATCGTCGCCAAAATGGCGCTTAATGAAAGTCGGCAGTTTGTTCTTCTGCGAGTCGTTAACGTCCTCAACGGCCTGCAGCAGGCGTGGAGTGTAACCGATTGATTCAGCAGTGCGAATCAGCGCCTGTACGTCTTTCGGGAAACACGAACCGCCATAGCCACAGCCAGGATAGATGAAGTGATAGCCGATACGTGAATCAGAACCAATTCCCTGACGCACTTTCTCAACGTCGGCTCCCAGACGCTCAGCCAGGTTTGAGATCTCATTCATAAAGCTGATTTTGGTGGCCAACATACAGTTCGCTGCGTACTTCGTCAGCTCTGCACTGCGGATATCCATCAAGATCATACGATCGTGGTTACGATTGAACGGCTCGTAAAGTTCACGCAGCAATTCAACAACTTCATCGTTGTCAGTACCAACCACGATGCGCTCCGGACGCATACAGTCATTAACTGCAGCACCTTCTTTGAGGAATTCCGGGTTAGAAACCACGTCAAAAGCAATATTTACATCGCGTTTCTGCAGGGTTTCAGTCATTACCGCACGAACCCGATCCGCAGTACCAACGGGCACAGTGGATTTGTCGATAACGACTTTATGATCGTTCATGTGCTGTGCAATGGTGCGCGCAACTGCGGTCACATATTTCAGATCGGCAGAGCCATCTTCATCGGGAGGCGTCCCCACAGCGATGAATTGCATTACACCATGATTTACGCCCTCTTCCGCATTGGTGCTGAACTTCAGGCGACCAGACTCATAGTTTGACATTACGAGCGGCGTCAGGCCCGGTTCAAAGATCGGAATATGACCTTTCTTCAAGTTTTCGACTTTCTTTTCGTCGACATCAATACAGAGAACGTCATGTCCGACTTCGGCTAACACCGCAGCCTGAACCAGACCGACATAGCCGATACCAAATACAGTGACTTTCATTGAATTATCCTGTGTTTATTGAGTTACTTTTTATTGCCTACTGCGCCTTCAAGCCATTGGGTGAAATCTTTACCCAACACTGGATGACGAACGCCGTACTCAACAAAAGCCTGCATGTAACCCAGTTTGTTACCGCAGTCATGGCTTACACCGTTCAGGTGATAGGCTTCTACCGTCTCTTTTTCCATTAGCATAGCAATGGAGTCAGTCAACTGAACTTCGCCACCCGCACCTGGAGGTGTTTTCGCCAGCAGCGGCCAGATATCAGCAGATAACACATAGCGTCCAACCACAGCCAGGTTTGACGGGGCTTCAGAAGCTTTTGGCTTCTCAACGACGCCAACCATTGGTGCGCTCTGGCCTGGGGCAAGATCGGCACCCTGGCAGTCAACCACACCATAAGCGGTGACATCCGCAACCGGCTCAACCATGATCTGGCTACGACCACTCTCTTCATAACGAGTCAGCATCTCTGCCAGGTTGTCTTTGGTTGGATCAGATTCGTATTCATCAATGATTACGTCGGGCAGGATAACGGCGAAAGGTTCATCACCAATCAGTGGATGTGCACACATCACCGCGTGGCCCAAACCTTTAGCAATGCCCTGACGAACCTGCATGATGGTGACATGCGGTGGGCAGATAGATTGGATTTCATCCAATAGTTGGCGCTTAACACGTTTTTCCAGCATTGATTCCAATTCAAAACTGGTATCAAAGTGGTTTTCAATGGCGTTTTTAGAAGAGTGTGTAACCAGCACAATCTCATTAATGCCTGCTGCAATGCACTCATTCACGACATACTGGATCAACGGCTTATCGACAAGCGGTAACATCTCTTTTGGAATAGCTTTCGTCGCAGGCAGCATACGCGTACCAAGACCTGCAACAGGGATTACCGCTTTTTTTACTTTAGTCTTATAGGCAGACATCTAAATACCTCTCTTAATAGGCCGTTCAAGTTAATACTTGATATGTCGGTTTAAAAACGAAATGAGTATACCAGTTACTATCAGACGGATTTATCCTGGATGGAGTTAATCCGCGGAATTTAAGACTATTACCCAAGTGTAAAGCCTGCCCCTGGTCCTGTCTTCAACCCGCGAAAAATTTTAATCCGATGGGTTATTCTTCCGCTGATAGCATCAGGCGAAGCCTCCCACCGGCGCCCCAGATATGACACTGCCAGGCATCGGCACGTTGGCTGATTTGGTTGAGATGTGTGCTACCCATAGTACCAAGCGGCACACCATTACTGAGTTGAATTTGATGAGTATTAATATGCAACGTCGCATTAAGCCCAGCTGAAACCAGAATCAGATTCTTGAGCTGACGATGGTAATAGCCAACTAATAGCGGGAATTGTCCGCTCAAATTGGCCTGCCGCAGCAACATGTTAACCTGACGTAATAATCCATTAAGCTCTGGCAATCGCTGTTTCTGACCGGATAATTGTTCCTGTAGCAAGCCATTAAATAACGCCCGCAATAAAAGTGCGGCCAGAACCCCGTTGTCACCTGCCCTGGTAACATCAAGACAGTAGAAAGCAAGATCGTTATCAGACAGTGCCGCAATATCCAGCACTAAACCCGGCTGTTCTGCCATCGTCAACTGACGGTAGTTAATGCGGCAATTGGCGATCGTTTGCTGCACGGGTGGTTGCAACTGTTTTAGCAGCTTGGAGGCGGCAAGGGGATCGCTGACTAACGCATCCCAATCCTGGAAAAGCTGCTCGTCCTCCTCGACTTTCGACGTGAACATCGAGGGATAAAGACACTCAAAAACCGCCTCTCTGAAGCGTTCAAGGTTTTTTAGCGGCTTAAGGAGCACATCTTGTACCCCCAGTCGCAGCACATGGGCAATGTCAGCCATATTTTGCGTTGCCGAGATAATCAGTATGGGGACGTTATTGCCGCGGCTGCGAATACGCTCAACAAATGGAATGCCGCCCATACGCGGCATTTCAAGATCGCAGACAACCAAATCCACCGACTGCGCGGATAATAGTGTTAAGCCATCGAGACCATCACCTGCTGCTAATGTGCTGGCGCCCAAGTTGGTCAATAAGTTGTCAATTAATGAACGGAAAACGACCTCATCTTCGACAATGAGAATCTTTTTGCCGATTAGCGGTTTCTCCATTCTCTCCCCCTGCGTACCAGATAATTCAATAGTGGTTCATAAAATGCAGTTGCGCCTTTCAGAATTGGCTGAAGTAGCAACACCTGTGAATGAACAACCTGACTATCTGCTACGGACCAGCGGTAATAGTTCATCCATTTTTTTCTCAACGGCGGCCTTGCCAGCCGCGATGGCTTCTTCTGCACGATGAAAGTCCAATGTGGAAATTTGAGGACAAAACGGCTGAATCAGCACATCCGGCGGGTCGCCCGCCATGCGGTTACGTTTCAGGCGATTTTCCAGTACCTGGATGGACGTAGACATAATCTCCATCGCACCCGGCGTTTGAGTAGCTCGGCGTTGCGTCAAACCCACAATGCGCTGACGCAATTTTTTTCCCCAACTCAGCGCTTCAACTGCCGCCGCTTCTTCACCGCTTTGCGGTGTCACTGAAAGTAAATCTTGCTGCATCAGGTGTGCGTCATGCTGGAGATCCACAGCAATAACGATGTCGGCACCTAGCGCGCGGGTTAATGAGATGGGTACGGGATTCACTACTGCACCATCCACCAACCAATATCCATTGTAAGCGATAGGTGGTAGTAAGCCTGGCATACTACAGGACGCACGCACAGCCTGATGTAAATCGCCCTCCGTTAACCACACCTCTCTTCCCGTACTGAGATTGGTTGCCACAACGCCAAAAGGTTTATCGCATCCATCAATTAACTCGTTTGGGATGAGTTGCCGGATATGGCTAAAAACCCGATCCCCCCGCAGCAAACCACCGCGCTGCCACGAGAGATCCATTAGACGGATGACATCCCAATAGCGGAATGCGCTCACCCATTTTTCCATCACACCCAGCCGGCCATTCACATAGGCTGAGCCAACCAACGCGCCGACTGAACAACCCGCCACGACATCGATTTCAATGCCTGCTCGTTCTAACGCATTAATAACACCAATGTGTGCCCAACCTTTAGCGGCACCTGAACCCAGTGCCAGCCCGATCCTTACTTTTCTCATCTCACCTCGTGATTGGCTTGTTGCGTAGCATCACGCCTGACAGTCGGCTACCATAGCGCACGCTTTAATTTACTTTAATCACTTCCAGGAGATGACGTGTCTGAAAAGTGCCCTTGCTGCAGCGGAAAGGAGTATAGCTTATGTTGTCAGCCCTTTCTGATTGGACAAGCGAACCCATTAAGTGCTGAGCAATTAATGCGCTCACGCTACACCGCCTATGTTGTTAAAAATGCTGCCTGGCTGGCTGCAACCTGGCACTCCAGTAAACGGGTGGCGGATCTCGAGACGTTATTATCCGAAAGTTTTTCCGGTACTGAATGGCTGGGTTTGAATGTAACTTGTTGTAATCAAGGAAGCCATGAGAATGAAGCCTTCGTAACGTTTTTTGCGCGATACCTCGAAAAAGGCCGTACTTCGGCGATCTATGAATGTTCACGCTTTCTTCGCGAGGATCAACGCTGGTACTATGTAGACGGAACAACACCTGAGTTGGGACGTAACGATCGCTGTCCTTGTGGCTCCGATAAAAAATACAAAAAATGTTGTGGCTAATCTGGACAGATACACAACGGCTTTACCATTCATCGCTTTGACAGGACTCTGATCGAGATGCAAGCGCAAACCATCCAACGAAAAGTATTACGTACCATTTGCCCAGATGCGAAAGGTCTGATCGCCAAAATTACTAATATTTGCTACAAGCACGAGCTCAATATTGTGCAAAATAATGAGTTCGTCGATCACCGTACCGGGCGCTTTTTCATGCGCACTGAGCTGGAAGGTATTTTCAACGACAACACCTTGCTGGCCGATCTTGATGGTGCACTGCCAGCAGGATCAGTGCGTGAATTACAGAGCGCAGGCCGTCGTCGTGTTGTCATTCTGGTCACCAAAGAGGCACATTGCCTGGGCGATTTGCTGATGAAAAGCGCTTTTGGCGGTCTTGATATGGAGATTGCGGCGGTCATTGGTAACCATGAAACGCTGCGCTCGTTGGTCGAACGCTTCGATATTCCGTTTGTGATGGTGAGTCATGAAGGCCACACGCGCGAAGAACACGATAACCGTATGGCAGACGAAATTGACCGCTATCAGCCGGATTACGTGGTGCTGGCCAAATACATGCGCGTATTAACACCGGCCTTCGTGCAGCGCTACCCTAATCAGATCATCAATATTCACCACTCCTTCTTGCCGGCTTTCATCGGCGCACGTCCGTATCATCAGGCGTATGAGCGCGGCGTGAAAATCATCGGCGCAACCGCGCACTATGTGAACGATAACCTTGATGAAGGTCCAATCATCATGCAGGACGTTATCAACGTCGATCACAGCTATACCGCAGAAGAGATGATGCGTGCTGGACGTGATGTAGAGAAGAATGTATTGAGCCGCGCACTGTATAAAGTGCTGGGTCAGCGTGTGTTCGTTTACGGCAACCGCACGATCATTCTTTAACCGCTTTGGCGCTGAACTGCACAACTCTTCAGCGCCACGCATAAAAAGTGGGCAAACGATTTTTATTTTCAGTGACGGTGCTTTACAGGCTGAGCGCATTTGGTATGATGCGCCCCGCTTTAAGAGGCAATGATTCAGGCCAGTGGTGGGATTCCCGAGCGGCCAAAGGGAGCAGACTGTAAATCTGCCGTCACAGACTTCGAAGGTTCGAATCCTTCTCCCACCACCATCTGAATCGTCTCCCTGAAGCCACAATATGTAACATCCCTGGTGGGATTCCCGAGCGGCCAAAGGGAGCAGACTGTAAATCTGCCGTCACAGACTTCGAAGGTTCGAATCCTTCTCCCACCACCATCCAATGTCTTCCCTCCCTTTCGCTTTACTTGTTGATTTCTCCCGCTACGCACCATGACTTTTGCCGAAAAACTCGTTACCATCCCGACACTCTTTTGCGGATAAAAATGGCAGCGAAATGAAATTTGTCTCCTTCAACATCAACGGTTTGCGCGCACGCCCGCACCAATTAGAAGCATTAGTTGAAAAGCATCAGCCAGATGTCATCGGCTTGCAGGAAACCAAAGTGCATGACGATATGTTCCCGCTCGAAGACGTTAGCAAACTGGGCTATCACGTGTTCTATCATGGGCAAAAAGGACATTATGGTGTCGCGCTGCTGACTAAAGCTGAACCAATTACCGTGAGTCGTGGTTTCCCAGGTGATGACGAAGAAGCACAGCGTCGTTTGATCATGGCGGAAATACCGAGTTCTATCGGTAATATTACCGTAATCAATGGTTATTTCCCTCAGGGTGAAAGTCGCGACCATCCGACCAAATTCCCGGCCAAAGAGAAGTTCTACCGCGATTTGCAGAACTATCTTGAGCAGCAGCTGGCCGTTGATAAACCGGTGTTAATCATGGGTGACATGAATATCAGCAGCACTGATTTTGACATCGGCATCGGTGAGGATAATCGCAAACGTTGGCTGCGTACCGGGAAGTGTTCGTTCCTGCCAGAAGAGCGGGAATGGATGGATCGCTTACTGCAGTGGGGGCTGGTTGATACCTGGCGCGATAAATTCCCAGCAACCAACGACCGTTTCTCATGGTTTGATTACCGTTCAAAAGGCTTCGATGATAACCGTGGACTGCGCATTGACTTGCTGTTAGCGAGCCAACCGTTGGCCTCGCGCTGTGTTGATAGTGGCATTGATTACGACATTCGCAGTATGGAAAAGCCGTCGGATCACGCACCGGTTTGGTCAACATTCAAGCTGTGATACAGCAGCGTGGCGTTTTTACGCCACGCGCTTTTATTTGATGATCTTCCAGATAAGCGGATTGGTGCCTATCGCTTTCTCATCACGTCCGCACTGCAGTAATACACCTTCCGCCTTTACTACCGCCCCTTCTGAATAGCTGCGGTTCTCATAGGTACAGCATTGCATGCAGTTGCTTTGCCGATTATTTTGTCCCTGTGTCCAGACTTCTGGCGGCATATCTACCACGACATCGGTATTTCCCATTCGATTATTTTCCGGCTGGCGATTAGCCAGCGCGGCAGTGCTGCATAACAGCAGTCCACTAAGCAATATCATTACATTCCGCATCACTCTGTCTCCTTGGTTTTGCGACGAGCCGTTTTCGGTTTGGCTTTCTTTTTTGGGCCAGGCGCTGTCAATCCGCGAAAGGCCTGTAACGAGGGACGCTGGCGCGCTTCACCAATCAGCCCAATCAAGGTGCTGACCAGCGGCTGCATAAACTCATCATATCGGCAGGCTTTTTCACTGATGCGTGTCAGTGTGGACTCCCATTGCGCCGTCATATCCGGACGGGCAGCCATTTCAGGCAACGCATGAATCAGCGCCCTACCAGCCTCCGTTGAATGAATATAGCGTCCCTTTTTTACCAGGAAAGTGCGGCGGAACAGTAATTCTATAATGCCTGCACGCGTAGCTTCCGTACCTAAACCATCGGTCGCACGCAGAACTTTCTTTAATTCTTTATCCTGAACAAAACGCGCTATGCCTGTCATTGCCGATAACAAGGTCGCATCGGTGAACGGACGCGGCGGCTGCGTTTGCTTTGCCAGCACTTCACCACGCTCACACAGCAGTTCATCGCCTTTGCTGACTACCGGCAGCGGCGTGCCATCGTTCTCTTCATCACGTTCTTTGCTGCCCAACAGTGCACGCCAACCTGCCTCAGCCAGAAAGCGTGCTTTGGCAATGAATTTTCCTCCGCCGATGTCGAGATCGATAACGCATTTGCGAAAGATCGCATCCGGACAAAACTGCATAAGATACTGACGCGCGATTAACCCATAAATGCTGGCTTCATTTTCCGTAAGATTCACTTTGCTGGCGCGAGCGGTGGGGATAATCGCGTGGTGAGCATCCACTTTTTTATCGTCCCAGCAGCGATTCTTCTGGTCAGGATTAAAATCAGCGGGTGGCGTTAAATTGGGCTGATGTGCCTGTATGGCGTTCAATACCGCATGACGCCCGGCAAAATGCTCATCAGGCAGATAGCGGCTGTCAGATCGCGGATAAGTGATCAGCTTGTGAGTCTCATACAGCCGCTGGCAGCAATCTAATACGGTCTGCGCGCTGAGCCCGAAACGCTTACCTGCTTCAATTTGCAGGCCTGAAAGTGAAAACGGCAGCGGCGCAGTATCCGATTCGCGCTTATCGTTATAGCCGGTGACCAGCGCAGGTTTGCCGTTAATACGCTCCAGCACGTGATCCGCCAGCGGTCGATGTAACAATCGCCCCTCTTCATCCTGCCAGGGCTCACAGGCATCACTCGGCACCCAGCTGGCAACAAAGCGTTCGTCTTTTGGCGTGACGATGTGTGCTTTGACTTCGAAGTAATCCTTCGGGATAAAGTTCTCAATCTCTTCATCGCGACGCACCACCAAGCCCAGCACCGGCGTTTGTACACGCCCGACTGACAGCACGCCATCGTAACCGGCATTACGCCCCAGCAAGGTCCATGCGCGGGTCATATTGATGCCATACAACCAGTCGGCACGTGCGCGCGCCAATGCCGACACGCACAACGGAATAAATTCACGATTTTCACGCAAGCGCCCGACGGCACGTTCTACTGCCGAAGGATTGAGGTCGTTAATCAGGCAACGCTGTACCGTTTGGCGTTTTTCTGGCGCGAGTTGCAGGTAATCCAGCACCTCATCCACCAGCAGTTGGCCTTCACGGTCGGGGTCTCCCGCATGCACCACAACGCTGGCTTGCTGCAGCAATCCTTCGATCACTTTCAGCTGCTTCGCTACCGAAGGACGCGGCTGTAAGCGCCACTTATCAGGAATGATCGGCAGATCGGCCAGATTCCAGCGCGCATAGCGGCTGTCGTAACTATCGGGCTGCGCCTGCTCCAACAGGTGCCCAACACACCAGGTCACAACCTGGTCATTCCCGCAGGCAATATAACCATCACCACGACGATGCGGTTTCGGCAACACGTCGGCAATCGCACGCGCTAAGCTAGGTTTTTCAGCAATAAACAAACGCATGGATGGCGTCGTTCCTTAACATCAGGTAATTACGGTAATCAGAGGATGATCTGCGTTGGCGGCAAACAACTCGCCTATTAGCGCGGCAGTGACACCTGCTTCTGTCGCGCAACGTTGAAACTCTTCTACGGCGTCAGGTTGAACCGCGACTAACAGACCGCCGGAAGTTTGCGGATCGCAAAGCAATGCGCGTGTTGCATCATCAAGAGGAGAAATAGATGCACCGTAGCTGGCAAAATTACGGCTGGTGCCACCCGGTACCGCACCCGCAGCGATGTAGTCATCTACGCCCGCCAGTCGCGGCACATTGTTTGCCATCAGCTCAGCACGCAGCCCTGAACCCTGGCAGATTTCACTCAAATGCCCCAGCAAGCCAAAACCCGTCACATCGGTCATGGCACTGACGCCATCAAGTTTGGCAAAGTCTGCGCCGGCGTTGTTGAGCTGGCACATCACCTCAGCCGCTAAGGATTGATGTTCTGAACGCAGCAGGCCTTTTTTCTCAGCGGTAGTCAGAATGCCAATCCCTAACGGCTTGGTAAGGAATAGCTGACATCCTGCCTGTGCCGCACTGTTCTTTTTCACTCTTGCCACATCGACAATGCCGGTAACGGCCAGACCAAAGATAGGTTCTGGCGCGTCAATCGAGTGACCACCAGCCAGCGCGATTCCCGCTGCCTGACAAGCGGCGCGGCCGCCTTCGACCACCTGTTGCGCCACCTCCGGACTAAGCACATTCACGGGCCAGCCTAGAATGGCGATCGCCATGATCGGTTTCCCGCCCATGGCATAGATATCGCTGATGGCATTGGTGGCGGCGATACGGCCAAAGGTAAAGGGATCGTCGACGATCGGCATAAAGAAATCCGTGGTGCTGACCACAGCTGTACCGTTGCCAAGATCGTACACTGCGGCATCATCACGCGTTTCATTACCGACCAGCAGTTGCGGATCGTGAAATGGACTCAGCTCACTGTGGAGAATGGTTTCCAATACCTGCGGCGAAATTTTGCAGCCGCATCCAGCACCATGGCTGTACTGCGTTAAACGGAGTGATTCACTCATGGCGAGGTCCTTATGCGCTAAACAGAAGGCGCTATGTTAGCCTGGCTGCAGGCTGGTGGTAAGTGCTGCGCGGCCTAACCTCGATCTTTCGCACAGGCTATGTGCAATCTCTGCAACAGCGCATAACGTGCCGCATAAGCTCGCCGCTGTCTGTCAGAAATAACTGACAAACCGTGCAGTGTCAGGTGCCACAACCGTGGTGTTGGCTTTCAACTGCGGCGTACCCAGATAGAGAAAACCAACAATCGCATCCTGCTCACGGCAGCTAAACGCTTCACGAACGAGTGGATGATCGGTCCATGGCCCGCTACGCCAGATGCCGTTAAAGCCTTGCGCGACAGCAGCCATCTGCATCGCCATTACCGCGCAACTGGCAGAGGCCAACTGTTCCCAATGCGGTACTTTGGCATTCTCTTCACAATGCGCCACTACAGTAATGATCATCGGCGCGCGGAATGGCGCCGAAGCCGCTTTGTCGATGGCTTTTTGCTCCAAGTTGCTATCGCGTGCGGCTTGTTCCAGCACGTTGCTAAAGCGATCGCGCCCTTCATTTTCAACAATAATGAAGCGCCATGGCTGCAGCGTGCCGTGATCCGGCGCGCGCATGGCGGCGTGCAGAATATTTTGCAGGGCTTCACCCGTTGGAGCCGGTTCTGCCAGGCGTGAGGCCGAGCGACGATTCACTAATAAATCCAATGCATCCATTATTCTTCTCCCATGAATAAAAAGCGTGGCCTAATCCTGGCACAGCACGATCTTTTGTAACAGTCTGGCGCGATTTCCTGCTGACTTTTCGCACGCCGCTCTTTAGGATGAACGCGACATCGGGGCTGACCGCGTGCTGGCTGCCCTGTTACGTGAATATGGAGAGTTTATGCGCACACTGTGGCGAATTATTTCCGGTCTGTTCCGCTGGAGCTGGCGGGTACTGAATTTTATTCGGGAATTTATTCTTAATTTATTTCTTATTGTATTGATTCTGGCGGGCGTCGGGATTTGGATGCAAGTTTCCAGTTCAAGCAGTAATGAACCGGTCCAGCAAGGTGCACTGAAAATCGATCTGAGCGGTGTTCTGGTCGACAAACCTTCCGTCAGTAATCGTCTAAGCCGCATCAGCCGCCAGCTGTTGGGCGCGAATAGCGATCGTTTGCAGGAAAACTCTCTGTTTGATGTGGTTGATGCGATCCGCCAGGCGAAGACGGATAAAAACATCACTGGCATCGTGCTTGAACTGCGTGACTTTGCCGGCGGCGATCAGCCTTCCCTGCAATATGTTGGTAAAGCGCTGCGTGAATTCCGCGATGCTGGCAAACCGATTTATGCTGTGGGCGATAGCTATAGCCAGGCACAATATTATATTGCCAGCTACGCCAACAAAGTTTATCTCTCGCCGCAAGGTACGGTGGATCTGCACGGTTTTGCCACCAATGGCCTCTATTACAAAACGCTGCTGGATAAATTAAAAGTCAGCTCACATGTTTTCCGCGTCGGAACCTATAAATCTGCCGTTGAGCCATTCCTGCGCGACGATATGTCACCCGAAGCGCGCGATGCCGACGGTCGCTGGGTTGGTCAGCTTTGGCAGAACTACCTGAATACGGTGGCGGCTAACCGCCAGATCACAACCGACCAATTGTTCCCAGGCGCAGCGGGCATTATTAGCGGCCTGCAAGCCGTTCAGGGCGATTCAGCGAAATATGCGCTGAATAATAAGTTAGTGGATGTACTTGATACGCGCGCAGCCGCCGATCAGGAGCTGGTCAAAACCTTTGGCTGGGATAAAGCGAATAACGATTATCGCAGCGTGAGCATTTACGACTATACCGTTAAACAACCGCCTCAGAATCAGGATGGCAACATTGCGGTTATCCTCGCCAGCGGCGCCATTATGGACGGTGAAGAGAGTGCCGGAAATGTCGGTGGTGATACCACTGCATCTCAGATTCGTGATGCGCGACTCGATCCAAAAATCAAAGCCATCGTACTGCGCGTCAATAGTCCTGGCGGCAGCGTTACCGCCTCCGAGGCAATACGTGAAGAGCTGGCTGCGGCGCACGACGCCGGTAAACCGGTGGTTGTTTCGATGGGCGGTATGGCGGCATCTGGCGGCTACTGGATTTCAACACCGGCTGATTACATTGTGGCGGCACCGAGCACCCTGACCGGTTCCATCGGTATCTTCGGCGTGATTAACACCGTTGAAAACAGCCTTAGCGCCATTGGCGTGCATACAGATGGTGTTGCCACCTCACCGCTGGCAGATATGGCCACGACTAAAGCGCTGCCGACTGAAGTACAACAGTTGATGCAGCTGACGATTGAGAATGGCTATCGTAATTTCGTTGGATTAGTGGCGGCATCACGCCATAAAACACCCGAGCAAATTAACGCCATTGCGCAGGGCCACGTATGGACCGGAAGTGATGCCAAAGCCAATGGGCTGGTTGATGCGTTGGGCGACTTTGATGATGCCGTGGCAAAAGCCGCTGAGTTGGCTAAGGTCGGCAAACCACAGCTGAGCTGGTATCAGGATGATCCGGGTATGATTGATCTGCTGTTAAATCAGATGAACGCCTCGGTACAAGCCGTTTTACCCGCCGCCCTTAAGGTTTGGCTCCCTGCTCCAATGCTCGATGTGATGAGCGCTGTGAAAGAACAACCGGGATTGCTTAATAATCTTAACGATCCGCAAAACCGCTACGCTTTCTGCCTAAACTGCGGCAACGTACGCTAATCTTTACAGCCCGGCCGCTGGTCGGGCTGCTTTTCGTTGGCAATCCCCTTATACTGCGCGTTTTACGGCAAGTCTGAGCTTCTTCATGCAAAAGAAAAATATCTATGTGGCCTACACGGGCGGCACCATCGGGATGCAGCGTTCGGCGCAGGGCTATATTCCGGTATCCGGTCATCTCCAGCAGCAGCTAACTACGATGCCGGAGTTCCATCGACCTGAAATGCCCGATTTTACTATCCACGAATATCAGCCGCTGATGGACTCCTCGGATATGACGCCGCAGGATTGGCAATCGATTGCTAATGATATTAAGCAAAACTACGATCGCTATGATGGTTTTGTCATCCTGCATGGTACTGACACAATGGCCTTCACCGCGTCAGCCCTCTCATTCATGCTGGAGAACCTCGCCAAACCGGTCATTGTGACAGGTTCACAAATTCCATTGGCCGAATTGCGTTCTGACGGGCAACAAAATTTGCTCAATTCACTCTACGTTGCAGCAAATTATCCTATCAACGAAGTGGCCCTGTTCTTCAATAACACGCTGTTTCGTGGCAACCGAACCACCAAAGCGCACGCCGATGGCTTCAATGCCTTTGCTTCACCGAATCTGCCCCCCTTACTGGAAGCAGGGATTCATATAAAACGCCTGAATACGCCCGCAGCACCGCAAGGCCATGGTGAATTGATGGTGCACCCGATCACGCCGCAGCCGATTGGTGTTGTCACGATCTATCCCGGCATTTCTGCGGATGTGGTACGTAATTTCCTGCGTCAACCGGTGAAAGCGCTGATTTTGCGTTCTTATGGCGTGGGTAACGCACCACAGAACGCTGAATTCCTCGCAGAACTGCAACAGGCCAGCGATCGTGGCATTGTCGTCGTGAACCTCACGCAATGCATGTCTGGCAAAGTGAATATGGGTGGTTATGCTACGGGTAATGCGTTAGAGCATGCCGGCGTCATCAGTGGTTTTGATCTCACGGTTGAAGCGACATTAACCAAACTGCATTTTTTGTTGAGCCAGAATCTTACCAGTTCGGAAATTCGTGCCAAAATGCAGCAGAATTTACGCGGCGAACTGACCGAAGATTAATACGGAGCGAAACTGATGAAACGGGCATTGATAATTATCGATATTCAAAACGATTTTTGCCCCGGCGGCCCAATGGCGGTTCGTGATGGTGATCAAACCGTGGCGGTAGCAAATCGCTTTGCGCGAGAGTTTCATGACCGGGGCGAGTGTGTCGTGGCATTGCAGGATTGGCATCCTGCCAATCATGGCAGTTTTGCCTCCATTTCAGGTGAACCCGTTTACACGCTAGGTGAGTTAAACGGATTAGCGCAAATCTGGTGGCCGGATCACGGCATTGAAAACACTCCAGGCGCGGATTTCCATCCTCAACTTGATCGCGCACTGATTGATGCGGTATTCCACAAAGGTGGTGATGTCGAAGTCGATAGCTACAGCGCTTTTTTCGATAACGGACATCGACGCAAAACAGAACTCGACAACTGGCTGCGTGAGCGAGGCATCAGCGATTTAGTGATGTTAGGTCTTGCTACCGATTACTGCGTCAAATACAGCGTGCTGGATGCGTTAGAACTGGGCTACAACGTCGAGGTCGTTAAAGAAGGCTGCCGCGGTGTGAACCTGAATCCGGATGATAGCGATATTGCGTTCGCGCAGATGGAAGCGCAAGGTGCGGTATTAATCTGAAAATATGGGCTGGAGCAACCAGCCCTTTTTTATTTTTAGTGCAAGTTGATGCGCGTGACATCGGGCTCGATACCGAAATCTTCTTTAAGCTGTTTCTTCGACTTCATCACCATATCCCCACCTTTACTGATGGTCATATGTTGCGGATCGTCATTGTGGCGTGCCTGCCACAGCATGACCAGCTGCAGGCAGTTATCTTTCTGCTCTTGCGTCAGCGCGACGCCGTCCGGCCATTTGCCCGTTTCAACTGCCGTAGATAAACGCGCATACACTTCCGGCGTCATTGCCGCCAGCATCGTTTCCAGTTCCTGTTTCATGCTTAACCCTCTTGCTGATTGCCCTGCTCATCAGTGAAATTCAACGAGGCGGAGTTTACGCAATAGCGCTCGCCGCTTGGTTGAGGGCCGTCCGGGAATACATGCCCAAGATGAGCATCGCAGTTACCACAGCGAATTTCGACGCGGTGCATACCATGCGTATCGTCTTCCAGATAGCGAATAGCTTCATCACTATAAGGTTGATAGAAGCTTGGCCAGCCACAGCCTGAATCGTACTTCGTTTCGGAGAGGAACAGCGGCGAATTACAAACTAAGCAGTGGTAAATTCCTTCCTGCTTGTTGTGCAGCAACGCGCCCGAAAAAGGGGGCTCCGTTCCACGATGCTGAGTAACATAGCGCTGCATTTCGGATAGCTGCGCGATTTTTGCCTCGGGTGCGGTGTCTTTAGCCATTTTATCTTCCGGAGTGTCATTCTGAAAAAATCGACTAGTATTCTAACAAACGTACAACATCTATCGGGTCTTTTTTCGTGCTAACGCTTCTGACATCTCGGCAAGAGCACGATTTTGTGATGGGGATCACCCTTTGCAAAACTCATCCCTTTTCAGCCTGCATTCGGCGTAACATAGGCGCGCAATAAGGGTGCTGCGTAAGCGATTGCGCAACGAATTATTCCTGGTGTCGGAATTGACCTGTCGCAACAATTGACACGATTCCGCTTGACGCCTGGTAAGGTTTTTGTAATTTTACAGCCAACCTTTTATTCACTAACAAATAGCTGGTGGAATATATGACTATCAAAGTAGGTATCAACGGTTTTGGCCGTATCGGTCGCATCGTTTTCCGTGCTGCACAGCAGCGTTCTGACATCGAAATCGTCGCGATCAACGATCTGCTCGACGCCGATTACATGGCTTATATGCTGAAGTACGACTCTACTCACGGTCGTTTTGACGGCACTGTAGAAGTTAAAGACGGTGCGCTGATTGTTAACGGTAAGAAAATCCGTGTTACTGCTGAGAAAGACCCGGCTAACCTGAAGTGGGACGAAGTGGGTGTTGACGTTGTTGCTGAAGCGACCGGTATCTTCCTGACCGACGAAACTGCACGTAAACACATCACCGCTGGTGCGAAGAAAGTAGTTCTGACGGGTCCATCTAAAGACAGCACCCCAATGTTCGTGCGTGGCGCTAACTTTGACAAATATGCCGGCCAGGACATCGTTTCTAACGCATCTTGCACCACCAACTGCCTGGCACCGCTGGCTAAAGTTATCAACGATAACTTCGGCATCGTTGAAGGTCTGATGACCACCGTTCATGCAACCACCGCTACGCAGAAAACTGTTGATGGCCCGTCTCATAAAGACTGGCGCGGCGGCCGCGGCGCAGCACAGAACATCATCCCATCTTCTACCGGTGCGGCTAAAGCAGTAGGCGTAGTTCTGCCAGAACTGAACGGCAAACTGACCGGTATGGCATTCCGCGTTCCAACGCCAAACGTGTCTGTTGTTGACCTGACTGTTCGCCTGGAAAAACCAGCGACCTACAAAGAAATTTGTGCAGTGATCAAAGCTGAGTCAGAAGGCAAAATGAAAGGCGTGTTGGGCTACATCGAAGATGACGTCGTTTCTACCGATTTCAACGGCGAAACTCTGACTTCAGTATTCGATGCTAAAGCGGGTATCGCTCTGAACGACAACTTTGTGAAACTGGTTTCCTGGTACGATAACGAAACAGGTTACTCACACAAAGTTCTGGACCTGATTGCACTGGTTGCTTCTAAGTAAGCAAAGCGGTGAAACAGACAAGGGGTGACTTCGGTCACCCCTTTTTTTCGACTGGATGAAGAGAAGGTCTGACAATGCAAGATACGCTATATACCCTTCCGGTAGTGAATCAAATCACCCCCTATCTGTCACAGCGTCAGCAAGGTGATTTACCGATTCTGGTGGTAAGCCATCCAAAAGTCCGCGCGGCCATTGCGCTGCAGGGCGCACATCTCCTTTCATGGCAGCCGAGTGGACAACAACCGGTAATTTGGCTCAGTGAAAAGACACCATTTACTGCCGGTAAAGCGATTCGTGGTGGCGTGCCGATCTGCTGGCCATGGTTTGGTCCAGCAGGCGAACCGGCGCATGGCTTCGCGCGCAATATGCCGTGGACGTTGACTGCGCATGACGAAAACGATGATGCCGTCATGCTGACTTTTACGCTGGAAAGCAACGCACAGACCAAAAAACTGTGGCCGCATGACTTTACTCTGCTCGCTCGCTTCCGCATCGCAGAGCACTGTGAAATTGAGCTGGAAGCATATGGTGACTATGAAGCGACAGCCGCGCTGCACAGCTATTTTCAGGTTGCCGATATTGCGCAAGTGGAAGTCAGTGGCTTAGGAAAGAGCTTTATCGATAAAGTTAACGATAATTCGATTGGGGAATCCGATGGCAAACAGACCTATCCCAATCGAGTGGATCGTGTCCATACTGCCGCAGATGATTGTAGTGTAATCCATGATAGAGCGGGTAAACGTAAGATTGAAGTTTATCACCATTATCAAAGTGACGTTGTCACGTGGAATCCCGGTCCTGAACTATCCTGCAGCATGGGCGACATGGCCAATGAGGGATATAAAACCATGGTATGTGTTGAAACGGCGCGGATTAGTAAGCCATTAAAAAGTGCAGGTGAATCTCCTGCTCGCCTGAGCGCCACCCTTCGGGTCGTCAACAAATAAACTTCTGCAGGGCTATACGATATCCAGCGCTGTTTTACTCTGCGGCGCTGGAAACACCCCATCAATAATCGTGAGTTCTTCCTGACTGAGATGAATACTTAGCGCGGCAGCATTCTGTCGCACATGATCTTCACTGCTGGCTTTAGGGATCGCTAAAACACCCTCCATGCGAATGACCCATGCCAGCATTAATTGTGCCACGCTAATGCTCTTCTGTTGTGCAATTTGCTGCAGATGCGCATTCTCGAACAGCGCCTTTCTTAAGCGTCCCGCCTGCGCTAACGGACAATACGCCATGATTGGCATGCCACGGCGTTGGCATTCAGGCAGCAAATCATACTCAATGCCCCGGGAGGCTAAATGATAAAGCACCTGATTAGTTAAGCAGGCTTTGCCGCCTGGCTCATTCCACAGTTCCAGCATGTCGGCACTGTCGAAATTGGATACGCCCCAATGACGAATCTTACCTTGCTGCTGCAATGATTCCATCGCACGCAGGGTTTCTTCTAAAGGCACATTACCGCGCCAGTGTAATAGGTAGAGATCGAGGTAATCGGTTTGCAGACGGCGAAGACTGCGCTCGCAAGCCTCAATGGCATCAACTTCCCCGGCATTCCATGGATAAACTTTTGACACCAGCCAGGCTTGATTGCGACGCCCGCGCAGCGCTTCACCAACTACCTCCTCCGCACCCCCTTCGGCATACATCTCGGCGGTATCAATAACTTTTAATCCGAGTTCCAGCCCCGCCTGTAGCGCGGCAATTTCCTGACGGCGCTGAGCAACATTCTCGCCCATGTACCACGTTCCCTGCCCAATTGCAGGAATGGCGGCTTCGCCGGGAAACGTTATGGTTTTCATCACTCCTCCTCCGCTCCATTACGGGGCTCATTATTGGTGCAATGTAAGAAAAACGCCTCATTATGAGGCGTCCACTTTGCTTATCAGAAGGTATAACTAATGCCGGTCCAGAGGGTGAACTGCCCCTCTTTATTGACCATTGGACTGTCTTTAATTTCGCTGTCAAAGCGCGTATAGCGACCAGATAAGCTGGCATTCCAGCTATCAGTAATTTGATAGCTGGCGTTCATTTCCACATAAGGCGACCAACTGTCATCTGGGTGATATTCAGCGATGCCAGTACGGGTACTTTCGTGTGATGATACACCATAGTAATAGCGGTTCTGATTGGCACTGTTCCATATCGCACCGATACCCGGCGTCAGACTCAATGCGCCAAAATCGAAACGATAAAGATAGGTAAGATCCCACAGCATACCATTGCTGTTATTGAGTACATCGCCAAGCAGCGCGGTACGCACAATCCCCCAATCGGCGACGTGACGATAAGTAGCACCTGCCATCAGCGTCATGCGACGCTTATCGAGCGCTTTCATATCGCCTAAATCGTTATCTTTAGGATCATACTCCTGAGGCGAACCCAGTACGGTTAGCGAGAGCTGATTCTGTGGGTCTTTCCACAAGTAATAGCCGCCTTGCAGACTGTGGAACCAGAAGTTTTCACCTTCATAATTAATCACAGGAATCGGCAGATAGCGGTCTTGTCCCCCCTTATAAGGAGACTGGGCATAAATGACCGAAGCCCCAAGAGTTAAGGTTTCTGCATGAGTGGCGAACGCCACAAAATAACAAGGAACAACAAGAGCAAGCGCTTTAAGTTTGAATTGGTTCACAATTTATTCAGTCCATTAATATAACAATCACACGTAGAGTCTAACCAAATTTTTGCTATCGGTTAACGTCTAATGATGCTCTGGAGGCGGCGCGGAGGAATTATCTGAGCCGCCTCCTTGCTATCCATGCTTAGGTTGATTGTCTCAGTGCTTATGAGACTTTGTTATTGATATATCGCTGATTAAGGTTAAAAGTGGCAGCAGGTTTTCTGATTGCCTTCTACAGTTAAATGTAAGACGAGACTTTTTGTACGAGCAGAGTAACCGAAATAATTGTGTATCCCGATAAAAAAACGTCAGGTTGGCATAAGGGTTGCTGTACTCATTAAAGAATATCTTCCGGGAGCTGCTATAACCTTTAATTACGCTCCTTTACCTGTGCTAAAAACGAAAGGACGGGCATCGCTATGAATATATTCGATCACTATCGTCAGCGTTATGAAGCTGCCAAGGATGAAGAATTCTCACTACAGGAATTCCTCGCCATCTGTAAACAGGATCGTAGTGCATACGCCAACGCTGCCGAACGACTCTTAATGGCCATTGGTGAGCCGGTGATGGTTGACACTGCGCAAGAGCCACGCCTTTCCAGAATTTTCTCCAATCGCGTCATGGGACGCTACCCTGCCTTTGAAGAGTTTTACGGGATGGAAGAAGCGATTGAGCAAATCGTCTCCTACCTGAAACACGCTGCGCAGGGTCTGGAAGAGAAGAAACAGATTCTCTACTTATTGGGCCCAGTGGGTGGCGGTAAATCGTCGCTGGCTGAACGACTGAAAGCGCTGATGCAGCGAGTGCCGATTTACGTGTTAAGCGCGGATGGCGAACGCAGCCCGGTAAATGATCATCCGCTGTGCCTGTTCAACCCGCAGGAAGATGCCAATATTCTGGAAAAAGAGTATGGCGTACCGCGGCGTTATCTCGGCACCATCATGTCGCCTTGGGCAGCGAAGCGTCTGCATGAATACGGCGGTGATATCACTCGCTTTAAAGTGGTAAAAGTCTGGCCGTCAATTTTGGAACAGATTGCTATAGCTAAAACCGAGCCGGGTGACGAGAACAATCAGGACATCTCTGCGCTGGTCGGTAAAGTGGATATCCGCAAACTGGAAAATCACGCGCAGAACGATCCTGATGCCTACGGCTACTCAGGTGCATTGTGCCGCGCGAACCAGGGTGTGATGGAATTCGTTGAGATGTTTAAAGCGCCAATCAAAGTGCTACATCCGCTGCTGACCGCCACGCAGGAAGGTAACTATAACGGGACTGAGGGCATCTCTGCTCTGCCGTTTAATGGCATCATTTTGGCGCACTCCAATGAATCAGAATGGGTCACTTTCCGTAATAACAAAAACAATGAGGCGTTCCTTGACCGTGTTTACATTGTCAAAGTGCCTTACTGCTTACGCGTTTCTGAAGAGATTAAGATTTACAATAAGCTGTTGGATCACAGTGAGTTAACCACTGCTCCTTGCGCACCGGGAACGCTGGAAACGCTGGCCCGCTTCTCAATTCTGTCGCGCTTGAAAGAGCCGGAAAACTCCAGCATCTACTCAAAAATGCGCGTATATGATGGTGAAAGCCTGAAAGATACCGATCCAAAAGCGAAATCCTGGCAGGAGTATCATGATTACGCGGGCGTAGACGAAGGCATGAACGGGCTCTCTACGCGCTTCGCGTTTAAAATTCTGTCACGCGTGTTCAACTTTGACCATGCCGAAGTGGCGGCTAACCCGGTGCACCTGTTTTATGTGCTGGAACAGCAAATTGAGCGCGAACAGTTCCCGCAGGATCTGGCAGAGAAATACCTTGAGCATCTGAAAGGCTACCTGATTCCGAAATATGCCGAGTTTATTGGCAAAGAGATTCAAACCGCCTATCTGGAATCCTACTCTGAATACGGCCAGAACATTTTTGACCGCTACGTAACGTACGCTGATTTCTGGATTCAGGACCAGGAATATCGCGACCCTGATACCGGGCAGCTCTTCGACCGCGAGTCACTTAACGCCGAGCTGGAAAAGATCGAGAAACCTGCTGGGATCAGTAACCCGAAAGATTTCCGTAATGAGATTGTTAACTTTGTTTTGCGTGCCCGCGCGCAGAACAGCGGCCGCAATCCAAACTGGACCAGCTATGAAAAACTGCGCACGGTTATCGAGAAGAAAATGTTCTCGAATACCGAAGAGTTGCTGCCGGTGATTTCGTTTAATACCAAGACCTCGACGGACGAACAGAAAAAACACGATGATTTTGTCGATCGCATGATGGAAAAAGGCTATACCCGCAAGCAAGTACGCCTGCTGTGTGAGTGGTATCTGCGCGTGCGTAAATCGTCATAATCGTTACCTGTAAGCGATGCGGCATCATGGTGCCGTAACATGAGGCCGGGTATCCCGGCCTGAGCTTGCAATGCAGTTTGGGGGAGTTTTATGGCCTATTTTATCGATCGGCGTCTGAACGGTAAGAATAAAAGCGCCGTCAATCGGCAGCGCTTTCTGCGCCGTTATAAGTCGCAAATCAAGCAATCGATCTCCGAGGCCATCAATAAGCGTTCGGTGACTGATGTCGAGAGCGGCGAATCGGTCTCGATTCCAATTGACGATATTAATGAACCGAGTTTCCATCAGGGTCGCGGCGGCAGTCGCCATCGCGTCCACCCAGGGAACGATCACTTCGTGCAGAACGACCGTATCGAGCGTCCACAAGGCGGCGGTGGCGGTGGAAGCGGCCAGGGCAACGCCAGTCAGGATGGTGAAGGCCAGGATGAATTCGTTTTCCAGATTTCTAAAGACGAATATCTCGATCTGTTATTTGAGGATCTTGCGCTGCCGAATCTGCGCAAGAATCAGCATCGTCAGCTAAACGAGTACAAAACGCACCGTGCCGGATTCACCTCAAACGGTGTGCCTGCCAACATCAGCGTGGTGCGTTCGCTGCAGAATTCGCTCGCTCGTCGGACGGCGATGACTGCGGGTAAACGTCGCATGCTGCATGAGCTGGAAGACACACTGAAAGAGGTGGAGAACAGCGAGCCGGCTCAATTGCTGGAAGAAGAGCGGCTACGCAAAGAGATCGCTGAACTGCGTGCGCGCATCGAGCGGGTGCCGTTTATTGATACCTTTGATCTGCGTTACAAAAACTTTGAAAAGCGGCCGGAACCCTCCAGCCAGGCAGTCATGTTCTGCTTGATGGACGTGTCAGGTTCAATGGATCAAGCGACTAAAGATATGGCGAAGCGCTTTTATATCCTGCTGTATCTGTTCCTGAGCCGAACCTATAAGAACGTTGACGTGGTATACATTCGCCACCACACGCAAGCGAAAGAAGTGGATGAACAGGAGTTCTTCTACTCGCAGGAAACCGGCGGCACCATCGTTTCAAGCGCACTTAAACTGATGGATGAGGTGGTGAAAGAGCGTTATGACCCGGCACAATGGAACATCTACGCGGCGCAAGCTTCGGATGGCGATAACTGGGCTGATGATTCTCCACTCTGTCACGAGATTTTAGCCAAACATATTCTGCCAGTAGTACGTTATTACAGCTACATCGAGATTACGCGCCGAGCTCATCAGACCTTATGGCGCGAGTACGAGCACCTGCAGGCGATGTTCGATAACTTTGCGATACAACATATTCGCGAGCCAGAGGACATCTACCCTGTATTTAGAGAACTTTTCCACAAACAGGCTGCTGAAGCCTAAATTTATAAGCCGGTCACCGACCGGCTTTTTCTTTTCCGCAGCTACGCTCACTCCCCCTGAAAAACTGTGCTTTTTTCATACGAATTTAACCTTATATGGGATGCCGACCCGCAGAATGAAAAAAAGTGCAATTAAGCGCTGACAAGCTATTGATAAGGCATTATCTTTTCAGCTTGTCTGTGTGAATCCCCCCGCAGTTTGTTTTTTTGGTCCCGCCGCAGGAGAACGCCGTTGAATACCAGCATGATTTACAGTTTGTTCATTATTGGTTCCGTGCTGGTTGCAGCAAGTATTTTGCTGAGTTCATTCTCGTCACGCCTTGGCATTCCCATTCTGGTCATCTTCCTTGCGCTCGGCATGCTGGCCGGAATTGATGGCATTGGTGGTATTGCCTTCGACAACTACCCGGTTGCCTATCTGGTTTCTAACCTTGCGTTAGCTATCATCCTGCTGGACGGCGGTATGCGTACCAAAGCCTCCTCGTTGAAGGTGGCTCTTGGACCGGCGCTATCGCTGGCGACCGTCGGCGTGATGATCACCGCCGGTTTAACCGGCGTCGCTGCCGCGTGGTTATTCAAACTTGATTTAATGCAGGGTTTCCTGATTGGCGCGATTATCGGTTCAACTGATGCCGCCGCGGTGTTTTCGCTTTTAGGCGATAAAGGTCTCAACGAGCGCGTGAGCTCTACGCTGGAAATCGAATCCGGCAGCAACGACCCGATGGCGGTGTTTCTTACCATCACGCTGATCGACATGATTCAGCAGGGCCAATCCGGTCTGAGCTGGATGTTCGTGGTGCATCTGGTACAGCAATTCGGTTTAGGCATCGTATTAGGCCTCGGTGGCGGCTGGGCGCTGCAGCAGTTAATTAATCGTATTAATCTCGCGCAAGGTTTGTATCCACTGCTGGCGGTAAGCGGTGGCATCATCGTCTTTGCGCTAACCACCGTCATGGAAGGCAGCGGCATTCTGGCGGTTTATTTGTGCGGTTTCCTGCTGGGTAACAGCCCCATTCGCAACCGCCACGGTATTTTGCAAACCTTTGATGGCATGGCCTGGCTGAGCCAAATTGGCATGTTCATTGTGCTGGGCTTGCTGGTGACGCCGTCCGACTTATGGCACATCGCTGTGCCGGCGATGATTCTCTCCTTGTGGCTAATTTTAGTCGCGCGCCCCCTTTCCATTCTGGTTGGTCTTCTGCCCTTCAAAGGCTTCACCGGACGCGAACGCATCTTTATCAGTTGGGTTGGCCTACGCGGCGCCGTGCCGATTATCCTCGCGGTATTCCCGATGATGGCCGGATTAGAAAATGCCAAACTCTACTTCAACATCGCCTTCTTTGTCGTGCTGGTGTCGCTGATGCTGCAAGGTACGTCACTGGGCTATGCCGCTAAACGTGCAAAAGTTGTGGTACCGCCAACCGCATCGCCAATCAGCCGGGTTGGGCTGGATATCCATCCTGAGAATCCCTGGGAGCAATTCATTTATCAATTGAGCGCGGACAAATGGTGTGTGGGAGCAGCGCTGCGTGATTTGCAGATGCCGCGAGAAACACGAATTGCTGCCCTGTTCCGCGATAACGCACTGATGCACCCGAATGGTAATACGCGGCTAAAAGAGGGTGATGTACTCTGCGTTATTGGTCGTGAGCGTGATTTACCTGCCCTTGGCAAAATGTTCAGCCAATCGCCGCCGGTGGCGCTGGATCAGCGCTTCTTTGGTGATTTTATTCTGGATGCAGACGCTCGCCTGCGCGATGTGGCGCAAATATACGGGCTCGAGTTGGATGAGCAGACTAACGATCAACAGTCGCTGGGTCAGCTGGTGATGAGCCTGCTGGGCAGCACACCGGTGGTTGGCGATCAGGTCGAGTGGAACCAACTCACCTGGACCGTGGCCGAAAAAGAAGATAATCAGATCGTCAAAATTGGCGTGCGCGTAATGGAAGAGAAGGAATAATCCGAGCTCTTAACGCTCGTAAACTGCGTGTTAACGACTATGCTCACTATTCAACCCAGCAAACACGGGAGAATATAATGGAACACGTGGTAAAAATCGGTCGCTATGAAATTGTTGATGCAACGTTCAATAATGACAATATGGAGACTGTGAGTATTCCTGGCAAAACCAATCCCGGCCTGGTGGACCAACTCGACGGCTGGGACAGTGAAACCAGTGTGCCAGCGTCAATTGATGGTAAGGCTGTCGATTTGCAAATTGGGCACTATGACAAGGAGCAGGACCTGTGGGTACTAAAAAAACCTGCCTGATTGCCGTTACCGCCATTTATTAAAATGGCGGTGATTCCGAAAAGCAGTCTTAAAAATAAGCATTATATTGTCGAACATTGAGATTTTAGCCTTATTTTTCATCAGATTACCCCATTATTTCTTTAGTCATTTATTTCCTTTTCAGACTATTTCCATATTAACTCTGTCAAATAACTCCTGCATACTCTTAACCGTTGCTGCAGCTTTTCGTGACGTGTATCACGTCTCAAACGGTCCTTTCCATGCAGCGCTTATGGCAGCACTGACTTATATCTCGCTGAAAATATTATTTTTCCTGATTTTCAGCGGACCACTCCTGAGCGCGTACTTGATTCTGGTCAGGCCATCTTTTACTTAAGAAAAGAGAGCAGGTTTTATGGCAAGTACTTTAATAATGAACAATGCAACCCGCTCGTGGAGCGGACTGCGCAAAAACCTCATCGCAAAAGTCGCACTGAGTGTCTCCGATTTAATAGCATTAAATTTGGCATTGTTTTTATCTGCCGCCACCGTGCAAGGTATTTGGGGTGAACTGGATACGTTTATTCCGCCGCAACAGATTGAATATCGTTTTATTGCGCAGTTAGGTTTGTCCGTACTTTGTACCGCCTGGTTCTGGGTACGGATGCGCCATTACACCTACCGCAAACCGTTTTGGTTTGAATTAAAAGAGGTGATTAAAACGCTGTTTGTTTTCTCTCTGCTTGATCTGGCGCTGATTGCCTTTTCAAAATGGGACTTCTCCCGCATGGTATGGGTGTTCAGCTGGACCTATGCCCTGCTGCTGCTGCCGCTGATGCGAGCCGTGGTTAAGCGGGCCATTAACCGCGCAGGTCAATGGCAGAAGGAAACCATCATCATTGGTTCTGGTAAAAACGCCATGGAAGCCTATGCCGCGTTACAAAGCGAGGAGATCCTGGGCTACAACGTGCAGGCCTTTATCTCCCTCGATGATGACCAGCAGCATGAAAAAGTTAACGGCGTACCGGTTATCACCTGGAAAGATATCAACTGGCAAACCATGGACCGCGACAACACGCAATTTATCGTCGCAACAGAATATGAGCAGCAAGTGGTGCGCGATAAATGGCTGAAGTTCCTGTCTAAAATGAAGTGTCGGTCGATTTCCGTGATCCCAACGCTGCGCGGTGTACCGCTGTATGGTACCGATATGTCATTCATCTTCAGCCATGAAGTGATGATTTTGCGCGTGAGCAACAACCTGGCGAAACGCTCTTCTCGTTTCCTGAAGCGTACCTTCGATATTGTTGTCGCTTCTATGCTGCTGGTGTTCCTTGGTCCGGTATTTGGATTGCTATGTGCAATGGTGAAGCGTGACGGCGGTAATGCGATTTATGGTCATGAGCGCGTCGGTCAGGATGGCGTGAAATTCAAATGCCTTAAGTTCCGCTCAATGGTGACCAACTCGCAAGAAGTGCTGCAGAACCTGCTGGCAACCAGCGACGAGGCGCGTGCGGAATGGGATCGTGACTTTAAACTGAAAAACGATCCGCGCGTGACCAAAATTGGTAACTTCCTGCGTAAAACCAGCCTTGATGAGCTACCGCAATTGTGGAATGTGATTCGCGGTGAAATGAGCCTGGTGGGCCCACGCCCCGTCATCGAAGCAGAGCTGGAACGCTATGCGGGTGATGTGGATTATTACCTGATGGCCAAACCCGGCATGACAGGTTTGTGGCAGGTCAGCGGCCGTAACGATATCGATTACGATACGCGCGTTTACTTCGATTCCTGGTATGTTAAAAACTGGGCGCTGTGGACGGACATCGCCATTCTGTTTAAAACCGCGGGTGTCGTGGTGCGTCGCGACGGCGCTTACTAATACCCTCGACGCGATGCCTGCGCAGTTTGGCAGGCATCGCCTTTTCTTTTTATCCCTTTCTTTTTCCTCACAGAGTAATTACCCTTCCCGCTTGTTTAACAGGTCGTTTCGGTACGTAATGCAAAAATTCACCCTGATACTTCTAAGCCTCGTGCTGCTGGCACCGCTTGGCATTGATCTTTACCTCCCCACTCTGCCGCAAATCGCCGATGGCCTGAACAGCCCGGTGAGCCTCATCCAGCTCACCATTCCCCTGTTTTTGCTGGTGATGGGTATCGGTCAGCTGGTAACCGGACCACTGGTTGATAATTTTGGCCGTAAGCCAATCGCGCTGATTGGCCTGGGCTTGTACATCATTGGCAGCATCGTTGCGGCCACCGCCACGCAATGGCCGGTGTTCTTCCTGGCGCGCATCATCCAGGGTTGCGGCGTGTGCTGCAGCGCAGTAGTGGCCTTTAGTGGCGTGCGCGATCGCCTGAGTGGTGAAGATGCGGCTCGCGCTTACGGTTTTCTCAATGGCGCATTGAATATTGTTCCGGCTCTGGCTCCGCTGCTGGGTGGTATTCTGGCGGAAGCCTATGGCTGGCGCGCACCATTCTGGTTCCTGTGCGGTTATGCGGTAGTTATCGGATTGATTGTCGTCATCTGGCTGCCAGAAACGCGCCCTGCAGACACGCTGCGGGTAAAAGGGTTGCCGCTGGCGCAGTATGGCGCAATTGCGCGTGAACCACGCTTCCTTGCCTTCGCATTTGCTAATGCCGGTGCGTTGGGCATGGTGCTAACGTATGTTTCACTGGCGCCGCATGTGTTGATGACCGAAGGCGGCCTCACGCCACTCCAATTCTCCTTCGCCTTTGGCGCCAATGGTTTTTGGATCATGCTGGTAAGCGCCTTCGTGAATAAAACCATTCGCAAAGCGGGACGCCCGTTCTGTCTGGCGATGGGTTTTGCGACGATGTTGATTGGCGCCATTCTGCTGATGATGGGCACTGCACTCTTTCCGGCCGCATGGCAAAACCATTGGGCGCTATACATGATCCCGGTGGCCGTTTCTGTGGCAGGATTAGCGTTTACCGTCGGACCGGCCACCAGCTATGCGCTGGAGCCGTATCAACAGCAGGCCGGTGTCGCTGCAGCCTTACAAGGATTTATACAGATGGCGTGCGGTGCCGGTGGAAGTATGGCCATCGTGGCCCTACCGGTGGCGGAGAAATCGTCTCTGGCATTGATGATGCTGACGGGTGCAGCGCTGGCCCTCATCGCCTGGCGCTGCAGCAAAAATATGCGCGGCAGCGTGACCGCGCTTAAATAACCTCAACCGGAACGCGTGGCGCGAGCGCACACATCAGCTCGTAGCCCACCGTTCCGGCGGCTTTTGCAACCTCATCGATCTTAACCTGATTACCCCACAGCTCAACCTTCGAGCCAATTCCGGCCTGCGGGCAAGGTTCCAAATCGACCATCATCATGTCCATGGAGATCGCGCCCAGGGTTTGCGTGCGCACGCCATCAACGCAAACGGGTGTGCCCGTTGGTGCGTGGCGTGGATAACCATCGGCGTAACCGCAGGCGACAATACCAATACGTTGTGCGGCACGAGCATGATAGCGATACCCATAACCAACACCATCACCGGCATTTAATTGCTGTACGCCAATGATCTCGCTGTTAAGCGTCATCACCGGCTGCAATCCGGTGCTGGCGATATCCTGCCAGTCACCGCTGGGTGACGCGCCATAGAGAATAATGCCGGGACGTACCCAATCGAAATGTGCTTCCGGGTGCCACAACGTGGCCGCAGAGTTCGACAAGGAACGAGGACAATGCAACCCTTCTGCCGCCAGCTCCACACGCTTCATCGGCTCAATTAAGCCATCCGGATTTTCCGCATCGGCAAAGTGCGCCATCAGCGTCATCTCACCTACAGTCGGCAAAGCCCGCAGTTTTTGCCATGCCGCCTGCGCCAGTTCCGGTCGGAAACCCAGCCGATTCATGCCGCTGTTAATTTTCAGATAAACATCAACCGGCGCCGACAGCCGCGCTTTCGCCAGCGCCTGAATTTGCCAGTTACTGTGCACGCTGGTTGTAAGGCGATAACGATCGATCAGCGTTAAATCTTCCGCATGGAAAAAACCCTCCAGCAGGAGAATCGGTTTTTTCCATCCCTGCTCACGCAGCAGGATGGCCTCTTCCATATTTAACAGGGCAAACCCATCAGTTTCGGCGAGACTTTGCCACACGCGTGCCACACCGTGACCATACGCATTAGCCTTTACTACCGACCAGACGTGCGAGTGTGGAGCAGCCTGACGCACAGTAGCAAGATTGTGACGCAGCGCCTGTTGATTGATGGTGGCACCGGTTGGACGTGACATGCTTTAACTCTCCCTGAGGTTTTAACGCGTCGCGCTGGCGTTACGCAGTGGCGACGAATGGGGCTCAAAACCCGGCAGGTAGCGCAGCACGGACAAATCATCTGCGGCGATCGCCGGTTTCTGACCGGAAATTAAATCAGCCAGAAGCTGACCGGAACCACACGCCATCGTCCATCCCAACGTGCCGTGGCCGGTATTGAGATAGAGATTGGAGAGCGGCGTGCGTCCAACAATGGGCGTTCCGTCCGGGGTCATAGGACGCAATCCGGTCCAGAACGTGGCCTGTTCAACATATCCGCCCTCAGGATAGAGATCGCGGACCACCATCTCCAGCGTTTCACGTCGTGCTGGCAACAGTTTGGTGTTAAAACCAACAATTTCCGCCATGCCGCCCACGCGGATGCGATCGTCGAAGCGCGTCACCGCCACTTTGTAGGTCTCATCAAGGATGGTGGAAACCGGCGCAGCATCGGCATCTTTAATTGGAATCGTCAGCGAATACCCTTTCAGCGGATACACCGGGATTGAAAGAATATCTTTCAACAGCGCCGTCGAATAGGAACCAAACGCCACCACATACGCATCGGCTTTAATCACTTCATCGCCACACTTCACGCCATAAATGCGGTTACCTTCGCGCAGCAGTTGATCCACCGACGTGTTATAGCGGAAGGTGACGCCCGCCGCTGCGGCCATCTCAGCCAGACGCTGGGTAAACAATTGGCAATCGCCGGTTTCATCGTTAGGTAAACGCAGGCCACCGGTAAGTTTGTGTGCCGTGGCCGCTAGCGCCGGTTCGACATTTTTCAGTTGATGCGCTTCCAGCAACTCATACGGCACGCCGGCATCGCGCAGCACAGCAATATCTTTGCTGGCGCTTTCAAACTGCTGCTGAGTACGGAAAAGTTGCAGCGTCCCGCCCTGGCGACCTTCGTAAGCGATACCGGTGCTGGCACGCAGCGTTTTCAAGCAGTCGCGGCTGTATTCCGCGATGCGCACCATACGGCTTTTGTTCTCTTGATAGTGCTGCATGTCGCAGTTACGCAACATATTCCACATCCATTCCAGCTGGAACTTACTGCCATCGAGACGAACCGCCAACGGCGCGTGACGCTGGAACATCCATTTTACCGCTTTGAGCGGCACGCCCGGCGCCGCCCAGGGCGCGGCATAGCCTGGCGATATCTGTCCGGCGTTACCGGCGCTAGTTTCTAACGCCGCTGCGGGCTGACGATCGATCACCGTGACGTCATGTCCGGCCTGAGCCAAATACCAGGCGCTTGCAACCCCAACCACACCACTACCAAGAATCACTACGCGCATAAGCCCCTCGTCGCAGCAAAAGAACAATTAACTACTAACCAAGCCCAAGGCAGCATAATTTCACCGCCAATCAAATCTTACATTCGATCGACATATTTCACATGTTTTTCACCTGCCTGCACACTGAAATCATGCAGCACATCAAAAATCAGGATTTTTTATGCCTTAAAACCGTTATTCAGCCATTTATTATGCGTCAGGGAGTGGTTTACTCTTTTTTCAGGAGAAAGCGCCGCAGTCATACATTTAACTTATAAACAGAGCATTACTCTGCAATTTATAATAAAACCAATATTTATTACATGCGGCGTCTTAACTGGCGCTTTTTGAATGATTTTCTGCCAAAAGAATTCGATTGAGATCCAGTTTCGGATAAGCGACAGTGGACTATCATTGAAGTGTTCGCTCAGTTTTATTGGGCCATCTTTACTCAGGATGAGGCCTTAAACGATCGTGACAGGTAATCCCTGCCGCTTGCAAAACAGAGGTGCGCTATGACGACAATCTTTGACGAGCCAACCCGCAGCAGTAAACGACTCAGTGACGGCCCAGACTGGACCTTCGAACTGCTGGATGATTATCTGGCGGAAATTGACCGGGTAGCGAAAAGCTACGGGCTGGAAACCTATCCGCACCAAATCGAAGTGATCACCTCCGAACAGATGATGGATGCGTACTCCAGCGTGGGTATGCCGATCAACTATGCACACTGGTCGTTTGGCAAGAAATTCATTGAAACCGAACAACGCTATAAGCACGGTCAGCAAGGCCTGGCTTATGAGATCGTCATTAATTCCAATCCATGTATCGCCTATTTGATGGAAGAGAACACCATGACCATGCAGGCGCTGGTGATGGCACACGCCTGTTATGGTCACAACTCTTTCTTCAAAAATAACTATCTGTTCCGTAGCTGGACCGATGCCAGTTCAATCGTCGATTACCTGCTGTTTGCGCGAAATTACATTACCGATTGCGAAGAGCGTTACGGTGTGGAAGAAGTGGAACGTCTGCTGGATTCCTGCCATGCGCTGATGAATTACGGTGTTGATCGTTACAAGCGCCCGCAAAAGATTTCACTGCAGGAAGAGAAAGCACGGCAGCAGAGTCGTGAAGAGTATTTGCAGAGCCAGGTGAATACGCTGTGGCGCACGCTACCGCGCAAAGAGAAGGAGTCGGTACACGTTGAGGCTTCACGCTACCCTTCTGAGCCGCAGGAAAATCTGCTCTACTTCATGGAGAAAAATGCACCGCTGCTGGAATCCTGGCAACGTGAGGTGCTGCGTATTGTCCGCAAAGTCAGTCAATACTTTTATCCGCAGAAACAGACGCAGGTGATGAATGAAGGTTGGGCCACCTTCTGGCACTACACCATCCTGAATCATCTGTATGACGAGGGCAAAGTGTCGGAACGCTTTATGATGGAGTTCCTGCACAGCCACACCAATGTCGTGTATCAGCCGCCGTATAACAGCCAGTGGTATAACGGCATCAACCCGTATGCACTGGGCTTCGCAATGTTCCAGGATATCAAGCGCATCTGTCAGACACCTACCGAAGAAGATCGCTACTGGTTCCCTGATATTGCCGGTTCAGATTGGCTGAAGACCCTGCATTTTGCGATGCGCGAGTTTAAAGATGAAAGCTTCATCAGCCAGTTCCTGTCGCCAAAAGTAATGCGTGATTTCCGGTTGTTTACGGTGATGGACGATGACCGCAACAATTTCCTCGAAATTGCGGCTATTCATGACGAAGCGGGTTATCGCGCTATTCGGCAGCAGCTGTCGGCGCAATATAATCTGAGCAATCTGGAACCTAACATTCAGGTTTATAACGTCGACTTACGCGGCGATCGTTCTTTAACGTTGCGTTACGTGCCGCAACAGCGGGCACCGCTTGATAAGAGCCGTAAAGAAGTTCTGAAGCATGTACATCGCTTATGGGGCTTTGATGTCATTCTAGAGCAGCAGAATGAGGATGGCAGCGTAGAGTTGCTGGATCGATCGCCCGCGCGCGGTCCATCGCTATAACAAAAAAACCGGACTGTGAAGTCCGGTTTTTCTTTATCGTTTGCTGGCTAAATCATCCGGCATGCTTTTCTGCATTTTGTGCCAAATCTCGCCGCTGCGACGACCATAGTCGCGCACGCTATCAACGATCTGCTCTTGTGAAGGGTTGGCAACGCACAAATCCGCCAGCTGACGATAGAAGTTACGCGCCAGCTCACGCGCTTCGAGGTTGGAGAAATAGTGACGACCAACGCGGGTATAAAGTCCTTTAAGGCCATTTAAAATCAGACCATAAATAGGATTTCCAGAAGCAAAAGCCAATCCGCGGAACACACGGTAATCTAGCTCGGTATAAGCCTCTGCTTTGTCTTCCTCACTCAACGCATTTTCCAGTACTTCACGCGCTTTATCTGGATGATGACGCAGCGCACGGCTGATAAAAATGGAAGCAATATTCGTGCGCACCGACAGCAGATTATCAATCAACTGCGGCACGCTATCGTGGTCGAGACGAGCCAGAGTTTCGAGAATGTTTAAACCGGAGGTTTCCCAGAAATCGTTAACGCGCGTCGGTTTGCCGTGCTGAATGGTCAACCAGCCATCGCGAGCTAGTCGCTGCAGCACTTCGCGCAACGTGGTGCGAGTTACGCCAATCAGTTCAGAAAGCTCACGTTCGGCAGGCAGAATAGATCCCGGTGGAAAACGACTATTCCAGATGCTCTCAATAATATACTCTTCAGCAAATCCCGCAGGGCTCTGCGCCTTAATCACCATAGCATTTATTTCTCGTTACTTTCTTTATCGTAATGCGACTCATCATACCAGAGCGGCTATAGCGGAAATAGCCTGCCAACCGATTAAAAGCGCGCGCTGGCGCAAAATTCAGTCGCGATCTCAGGCCCCCTTCAAGCAGAAGCACAGGGTTGCGCTATGCCGGCTTATCCTCTTTCACTCCATGCCCTCTTTTTTCAACGGAACTCGACTTAAGTCATTTTTGTTTAAGATTTTTTCCTATTGCCTGGCTGGCACGGTTACGCTTTTGGTTTACACTGCGACACATTAACGGTTACAGGAAAAGCACTATGTTGCGATATTTGAATCAATGCTCGTATGGAAGAGGTGCCTGGCTACTGCTGGCCCTAACAGCACTGGCCTTTGAGTTGACTGCGTTGTATTTCCAGCACGTTATGGGATTACAGCCTTGTGTAATGTGTATTTATGAACGCTGCGCGCTATTCGCCGTGATGGGTGCGGGTATCGTCGGAGCGATTGCACCGAAAACGCCACTGCGCTGGGCGGCGATCCTCATCTGGATCTATAGCGCCTATGAAGGGGCTCGTCTCTCTTACGAACACACCATGATTCAGCTGCATCCTAATCCGTTTGTGACCTGCGACTTTGCCGCCCGCTTCCCTACCTGGTTACCGCTGGATAAATGGCTGCCAGCGGTGTTTGTGGCGAGTGGCGACTGCGCCGAGCGTGGCTGGACGTTCCTCACCTGGAGCATGCCGCAGTGGATGATCGTCATTTTCGCGGCATATCTGTTAGTCGCGCTGCTGGTACTGATTGCGCAACCGTTCAAACCAAAACGCCGCGATCTGTTCGGGCGTTAAGCAGTAACAAAACAGGCAGCCAAGGCTGCCTGTTTCTCGCTTACCCGTTGCGGTCGGGTCGATCAATGATATGCTCTTCCCAATCGCGCACTTCACTCTCGCGCACCGCAATAAAACGCACTGAAATGCGCTGAGCATGCATCGCCTTTTTCGAACCGGCAATCAGCGGATGCCAGGCTGGCAAGGTTTTCCCTTCCCCTAACACGCGATACGCGCAGGTACGTGGCAACCATTCAAAACTGGTGAGATTTTCACGCGTCAGCTTTATGCAATTCTCTTCTAACTCAAAACGACGCTCGTAGCTTCGACACTGGCAGGTCTTGATGTTCAGCTGATTGCAGGCCACGTTGGTAAAGTAGATTTCATCCGTGTCCGCATCCTGCAACTTATTCAGGCAACATTGGCCACAGCCGTCGCATAGAGATTCCCACTCTGCGTCGTTCATTTGGTCAAGGCGTTTTGTCTGCCAGAAAGGTTGTTCAGTCATGATGGCGGTCCGGGTTAATAATAAGACCGCACCTTATAAAGCTTCAGGTGCGGTGATGCAAGTTTTACAGTACGCGAGTCGCGATACCGTGGCCGGCAAGCGAGACTTCCAGCTTATCACCTGAGCGCATTGGGCCAACGCCTTCAGGTGTACCGGTCAGCACCACATCGCCCGCGCGCAGGGTGAAATATTGGCTCATGTAGGCAATCAGCGGCAGGATTTTGTGGATCATATCCGCAGTAGTGCCATGCTGGCGCACTTCGCCGTTAACAACCAGCTTCAGTTCGGTGTTCTGTGGATCGCCGCTAAACTCAGCAACGGGAATAAAACCCGACAATGGACACGAGTTATCGAAACCTTTGGATTTTTCCCAGGGTTGGCCCGCTTTCTTCAAACCGGCCTGCACATCACGTAAGGTCAAATCCAGCGCGACGCCATAGCCGGCAATGGCCTTCGCCACGTGTTCTTCGTTCGCCTGCTTCAGCGTCGAGCCAATCAGTACCGCCAGCTCAACTTCATGATGCACTTCACCAAAATTTGTCGGAATCGACAGCGGCTGGCGCAGATCGCATACCGCGGTTTCTGGTTTGATAAACACCACCGGTTCAGTGGGCGTGGCGCTGCCCATCTCCTTGATGTGCTTCGCATAGTTGCTGCCAACGCAAACCACTTTGCTGACGGGATAATCCAACAGAGCGCCTTGCCAGTTACGATGCTGATACATGCTATTCCCCTGCTTTGGTTGTGTATGCCGCCAGTGATGCTGGCGACGCTGTCTGTTTCAGCGCCGGAACGCGGCAGGCTGAGGAGGAATATATTAGCGGGTTTATCACGGCTGGCGTGGCGGAAATTGTCAAAAGTCGTTAATTCTTTGCGACAAAATCGACTAAGCGTTTTGATAATTGCCCGCAATAAAAGTTTTACACGGGCAGTTAATTAACGCAAATAGCACTGATTATTTCTACAGGATATATTTACAGATGAATCTGAATTAATCTTTTTTACCCTGATCGAGATGAATGTTGAGCAGACTTTCAACCGGCGGCGGAATTTGCAAATAATAGCCGTTATCGCTTAATCCTTGCTTAACTTTATTGATATCAGCGTTGGCTAGCTTGTCGCGCTTATCCAGTGACAGCACCATTGCCAGCTGGGGTTTGCCGAAGCCACGCAGCAGTTCTTCAGGGACACGTGAGAAATCGTCTTTTTTTTCAACATACAGATAAGTCTGTTCACGTTGCGGGCTTCTGTAGATCACACAAAACATATTTTTTACTCGAATTAACCGGTGGCGTCACTTGCCTGAATATAGCAGTAACTATAACATGCTTGCAGAACTTCGAATATTGACCGTTTGATGTTATTGCCGATTTTATCGACGTACATTTAAGGGTCGTAAAACAGGACTGAGTCAGCACAGATGTCGCAAACGCCAATCGAATTTAAGGGAAGCAGTTTTACCCTATCCGTCGTTCATCTGCACCATTCGCAACCCGAGGTGATTCGTCAGGCGCTACAGGACAAAATCGATCAGGCTCCCGCCTTTTTGCAGAATGCACCTGTGGTGCTCAATGTGTCAGCGTTAACCGGCGACATTAACTGGAAGCAGATGCAACAAGCGGTAATGGCTACCGGGCTGCGTATTGTTGGCGTTAGCGGTTGCAAAGACGAAGCCCTGAAAAAAATGATTGCCCGCGCAGGTTTGCCGGTTCTTTCTGAAGGTAAAGAGAATCGCAAACAGACAAGTGCCCCTGTTACTGAGGCCGCGCCGGTTGCCCCTGCGGTAGTGGAAGGCACCAGTAAAACGCGCATCATCAATACACCGGTGCGTTCGGGACAACAAATTTATGCGCGCAATGCCGATCTCATTGTCACCAGCAGCGTCAGCGCCGGCGCGGAATTGGTCGCAGACGGCAATATCCATATTTACGGCATGATGCGTGGGCGTGCACTCGCCGGCGTGGGCGGCCAAAGTGATAGCCAGATTTTTTGCACCAACCTCGCCGCAGAGTTGGTCTCAATTGCCGGGGAATATTGGATGATTGATCAGATTCCGGCGGAATTTTTTGGTAAAGCTGCGCGCCTGAGCCTCCAGGAAGGCGCACTCACCATTCAGACACTTAATTAAGCCCCTTTTCTTTCGTTAAGGAAATCAACATTTATGGCACGCATTATTGTAGTTACATCGGGTAAAGGGGGCGTTGGCAAGACCACGTCAAGCGCGGCCATCGCTACCGGGTTAGCGCAGAAAGGCAAAAAAACCGTCGTTATCGATTTCGATATCGGTCTGCGTAACCTGGATTTAATCATGGGCTGTGAACGCCGCGTGGTTTATGACTTTGTAAACGTCATCCAGGGCGATGCCACCCTGAACCAGGCGCTGATCCGCGACAAGCGCACCGAGCAGCTCTACATTCTGCCCGCCTCGCAAACGCGTGATAAAGATGCGCTGACCCGTGAAGGCGTTGAGAAGGTACTAAACGATTTGGCGGCGATGGAGTTCGACTTTATCGTGTGCGACTCACCGGCGGGTATTGAAACTGGCGCACTGATGGCGTTGTACTTCGCGGATGAAGCGATCATCACCACCAACCCAGAAGTCTCTTCAGTACGTGATTCCGACCGTATTCTTGGCATTATCTCCTCTAAATCACGTCGTGCAGAGAACAGCCAGGATCCGGTAAAAGAGCATCTGCTGTTGACCCGTTATAATCCTGGCCGCGTGACGCGTGGCGATATGCTGAGCATGGAAGATGTGCTGGAAATTCTGCGCATTCCGCTGGTTGGTGTGATTCCGGAAGATCAATCTGTGCTGCGTGCTTCTAACCAGGGTGAGCCGGTGATCCTCGACGCAAATGCTGACGCCGGTAAAGCCTATGCTGATACCGTAGATCGCCTGCTTGGCGAAGAACGCCCCTTCCGCTTTATTGAAGAAGAGAAGAAGGGTTTCCTTAAACGCCTGTTCGGGGGATAACCAATGGCATTACTTGATTTCTTTTTATCCCGTAAGAAGAACACAGCCAATATAGCCAAGGAAAGGCTACAGATTATCGTAGCCGAACGCAGAAGGGGTGACAGTGAGCCCCATTACCTGCCGCAGCTGAAGCGCGATATTTTGGAAGTGATCTGTAAATACGTAAAAATTGACCCGGATATGGTGACCGTTCAGCTGGATCAGAAAGGGGATGATATCTCTATCCTTGAGCTCAACGTAACACTGCCGGAGCCGGAAGACGTTCCTAAATGATTAAAGCGGTTTCCTGATTTTCCCCTGCGTTGTTGCGCAGGGGAAAATGCTGTCTTAAAGCGCCTGCAGAATCTCGTCGATACCGGCTTTAAGCAGATCGCCGCGCCAACCAGAAAGCAGTTCCGGTGTACGCGAAGCGCTCTTCAATCCCCAATGAACACTCAGCACCTGATTGATCTGGCGACGTGATGCCAGCAACTCCTGACTAAATCCGCTCTCTTCACTCACCTGCTGTACCAGCGCCTTAATGGCTTTGAACGCCTGCTTGTAGTGCGGATGATCGATCAGATTTGGCAGCGGCTGCGGCAAGGTAGCTTCATCCTGTGCCAGCGCTTCAGCGACTAATGCCACCATCGCTTTACCGTGGAAGCGGATCTCATGGCCATTAAGACCTAAATGGTCCAACTCGCCAAGACTGCCCGGCATAAAGCGCGCCACTTTCCACAAATTCTCTTCACGCACCACAAAATTCACCGCCATATCTTTCTGACGTGCGATGTTTAAACGCCATGCTGCGAGACGCTGTAAGGCGGCCAGCTGACGCGGACGTAACTGCCATGCGTTAGTGATATCACGCCACGCTTCTTCCGGTTGCAGCACATCAAGACGGCGCTGGCACAACGTATCGCATTCGCTAAGCGCCGCCGCCATATTGCCCGCAGCTTCGGTTTGCGCCACCAGCTGATGGGCGATAGGAAGCAGATAGGCCACATCGGCCGCTGCGTATTCACACTGACGCTCGGTCAGCGGACGCGCGAGCCAGTCGGTACGCGATTCGCTTTTATCCAATTCGATTTGATTGAAATGCATCACCATTGAAGCAAAGCCCCATGATAGCGGCTGGCCGATAAATGCCGCCAGGATTTGTGTATCAACCATCGGATTGGGCAGGCATTTAAAACGGTGCAGGAAAACTTCAAGATCTTCGCCACCGGCGTGCAGGAATTTAGTGATCTGCTTATCCTGCAGCAGGGCGACAAACGGCGTCCAGTCACTAATGTTAAGCGGATCGATCAGGATCAGCTGATCACCATCAAACAGCTGAATCAGGCCGAGCTGCGGATAGTAAGTGCGCGTACGCACAAATTCAGTATCCAGCGCCACGGCTGTATGCTGGCGAGCTTTCTCGCAAACGGCGGCCAGTTGGTCATTTTGGTCGATCAGGGTGTAATTCACGTTGTCTTTCTCGCTGCGGCAAACTACGCGCAGCGCTCCATGTTAAAAGCAATAAAAACGCCGGACTGTGCCGGCGTTAACCTGGGGAGAAGGGTGCGTTACTGCCCTTCTCGCTTCGCCTCATCACGCAATTCACGGCGCAAAATTTTGCCCACGTTGGTCTTCGGCAGCTCGTCACGAAACTCAATAATCTTCGGCACTTTGTAGCCGGTGAGCTGACGACGGCAATGATCCAGCACCTCTTCTTTCGTTAAGGAAGGATCTTTCTTCACAATACACACTTTGACGGCTTCACCTGAAAGATCGCTCGGTACGCCAATCGCCGCCGCTTCACGCACTTTCTCATGCTGCATAAGCACATCTTCAATCTCGTTAGGATACACGTTAAAGCCCGACACCAGAATCATGTCTTTCTTACGATCGACGATGCGAATAAAGCCTTCGCTATCAACGGTAACAACATCGCCGGTATGCAGCCAGCCATTTTTCAGCACTTCATCGGTGGCATCGGCGCGCTGCCAGTAGCCTGTCATCACCTGCGGACCACGAATGCACAGTTCACCCGGTTCACCTGGCGGAACATCTTTATCTTCATCGTCCACGATGCGCACATCTGTTGAAGGCACCGGTAAACCAATGCTGCCGGTATGACAGGTAATGTCATAGGGATTGACAGACACCAACGGCGAACATTCAGTGAGGCCATAGCCTTCCAGCAAATAGTGGCCCGTGAGTTTTTCCCAACGTTCGGCCACCGCTTTTTGCACCGCCATACCGCCGCCAGCGGACAGCCGCAGCGTGGAGAAATCCAGTTTGTTGAAATTGGCATCATTCAGCAGCGCATTGAATAACGTATTCACGCCGGTGATGGCGGTAAACGGAAATTTGCTGAGCTCTTTGACAAAGCCTGGAATATCGCGCGGATTGGTAATCAGCAGGTTAGTCCCGCCGAGATCGAGGAAGAGCAACCCATTCACCGTCAGCGCAAAAATATGATACAGCGGGAGCGCGGTAACCACCTGCTCTTTACCCGGACGCAAGAGTTTGCCGTAAGTGGCTTTGGTCTGTTCCAGATTGGCCTGCATATTACGGTGCGTCAGCATCGCGCCTTTGGCAACGCCGGTGGTACCGCCGGTATATTGCAGGAATGCCAGATCGTCGTTGGTGATGGCCGGACGCTGATAGGTCATCTGTTCGCCCTGCTGTAGAGCACTGCGGAACGGAACCGCACCGGGCAGATGATATTTCGGTACCAGCTTTTTCACGTATTTAACGACGAAGTTCACCAGCGTCGCCTTTACCGGTGCCAGCTGATCGCCCATGCGGGTAAGCATCACATGCTTGATGGGCGTCTCAGCGACCACTTTTTCCAGCGTATGGGCAAAGTTAGAGACAATCACGATAGCGCTGGCACCGCTATCAATTAGCTGATGCTTAAGTTCGCGCGGCGTATAGAGCGGATTGACATTCACCACCACCATACCAGCACGCAGCACGCCAAATAGCGCGACAGGATACTGCAGCAGATTTGGCATCATTAACGCCACACGTTCGCCCTGCTTGAGCCCCAGCCCCTGCTGCAGCCAGGCAGCAAACGCGCGGCTCTGCTTCTCCAGCTGCCGATAGGTCATCGGCTGCCCCATATTGATAAATGCCACCTGATCGGCATAGTGCTGTGTTGCGTGCTCGAAAAGATCGACCAGCGAAGTGTAGCGATCGGCACTAATTTCCGCTGGGACATCTGGCGGATAGCGTTTGAGCCAAACCTTATTCAAAGAATCACCCCGATATTCTTGTTGTATAGCCATCGCCGCCTCGACAATCAGTGTTGTTAACAATATTTTAACTGATTGTACCAGTTTGCCTGTTTCGGCATTTTCAGGTTGCGAAGCGCATCACTAAATTTCGCGCATCGGTTGCGCGCCCAATAAAAAGGCCCGGTCGCAAGCACCGCGACCGGGCCATAAAAATACAGACAACGTTATTCGGTGAGGATAGTTTGCACCTGAGCCGGTCCGCCGAGATTCATCCCCCAATATGGATTGGGTCCCCAGTAGCCCGGATGATGACGCGTGGGTCCGTACCAAATGTAAGGATCGATAGGTTGTGGCGGCGTCATCACCTGCTGCGTCAAATGCCAGCGCTGATAACCGCGCACATCAACAACGACAAAGTTGTAGCTCGCCTTACCGATTTCCCCTTTTTCCGTCCCTTTAATGTTGCCCAGCACGGTAATGTATTGGTTATTCAAATCAATCGGGTCAACAAACCCGCGTATATCCGCATAAATACGGCCAACGGATGCCGATCCTAAACGCGGTCGCGCACTTTCATCCAGTGGTTGAGTGGCAATTTCCAGACGCGTTGACCCGTTCAGATTCGTCACTTTAACCACTTTACCGCCAAAACGAGATTCCTGACCGACATACAGTTCCGGCGCATTCATCACGCGTAACAAATCTTGCTGTGGAAGTTGCGAGCTTCCTTTAATTGAATCTGGCACCGAAACACAGCCGCTTATCAGCAGTGCGCAGGCTAACAGAGCGCCAGACATCCCTTTACGACTCATTGGCATAGTACTTCTCCTGTATTTCTCTGTTTAGACTGGGCGCGTAGAAATTAGTTGCGCGCCGTTTAGCGTCCCGGCAACTTTTTCCATGCCACTTCATTACGCAGATAAACCGGTTCGGCGTTCTCAACCGCCACCGCTTCATGACGTTGCCAGGCGCTGAGCGCCAGCGGCAGCATATCTTCAGCAGCGGGCAATAACACTGCAGAAGCCTTAAGGGCGGCACCGGGCGATGACAGCAAATGTGGATATGCCTGCCAGCCGGTTCCCACCGTGGTCCATTCACCCGCTAACGTGGCGATGCGTTCCTGAGCGGCTTCGGGTTTCAGCACCGCTTCTGTTTCCGCACCTTGCCATTCGCCGTGTTCATCGCGTTGATATTCAGCCCAATAGAGTTCACCCATACGCGCATCAATTGCTGCCAGCACACGTGTTGCACCCGTCAGACGCCATGCGCCCTGCGCCATCGTGGCTAACGAGGAAACACCAATCATTGGCAAATTCGCGCCCAGCGCCAGCCCTTGCGCAATACCGATGCCAATACGTACACCCGTGAAGCTGCCCGGACCGCGGCCGAATGCCAGCACGTCGAGCGCGGTCAGATCCAGCTGCTGCGCCTGCAACAGCTCCTGAACCAGCGGGAGAATACGTTGGGTGTGATCGCGCGGGGCGATTTCAAAGCGGGCATCAATCTGCTGCAGGTTTTGCAGCGCGGCAGAACAGGCTTCTGTCGCCGTGTCCAGGGCTAAAATTCGGACGGACATAACAACCTCAGAGAGTCAAAATGGCGCGCATCTTATCACAGCCTGGCAGAAATTACCGATCCAGCGGCTGACGAACAAATTCAATGGCGCGAGCGATATCGCGGGTGCGCGGCGTGGGCGGCAGGCTGTTAAGAAACAGGCCGCCGTAAGGACGCGAAACCAGACGTTGATCGCAAATCACCAACACGCCACGATCGTCAGTATCACGGATCAATCGACCCACGCCCTGTTTCAAGGTGATCACCGCATCGGGCAGTTGCACATCATTGAAAGGATCGCCGCCGCGCAGACGACAATCTTCCATGCGTGCTTTCAGCAGCGGATCTTCCGGCGACGTAAACGGTAGCTTGTCGATGATCACCAGTGACAGCGCTTCACCGCGCACATCAACGCCTTCCCAGAAGCTGCTGGTCGCCACCAGCAAGGCGTTACCGGCTTCAAGAAATTGTTTCAGCAACTGTCCTTTACTGGTTTCGCCCTGCAGCAGCACCGGCAAGGTCATTGAGGCGCGAAACTCTATCGCTAACTCGCGCATCATCTTGTGCGAGGTACAAAGGAAGAAACAGCGGCCCTTATTGGCATCGATAAGCGGTTTCATCATGCGTGCCAGCTGCCGCGCACCACCGGGATGATTTGGCTCGGGCATATTACGCGGGACGCAGAGTAGCGCTTGTTGGGTGTAGTCGAATGGGCTGTCGAGAATCATGGTAGTCGCATTATCGACACCGAGGCGGCTGGAGAAATGGCTCATTTGCTCATTCACGGCCAGCGTCGCAGAGGTGAATATCCACGCCGCTTTGCGGTTATCCATCACCTCGCGAAAACGTTCCGCCACGGAAAGCGGCGTCAGCGCCAGCGTAAAATGACGGCTGTTACACTCATACCAATAGCTGAAGCCCGGCTCATCAATCGCTCGCAAACGCTTCAGGCGCGTGCGATACAACGCGGCACGTTCAAATGCAGCGTCCAACAGGGCTGAACGTCCTAGCGAAAGTTTGATGACGTCGTAGCAGAGCTCTAGCGCATCATCCAATAACGTAAACATGCGCATGATGTTGTTATCGCTAAGCAAATCGCGCAAATTGCCGCGGAAGCCGGGCTCTCCCAGCGTCAAACGAAAGTCTTGCGCGCACTGTGCCAGCCGGTCGGCGGATTTTTGCAGTTGCTGCACATCGCGCACTTCGGTGCGATAGGCAATGATGATGTCTTTGGCGAGATCCTGTAGCTGCCGACTCGATAATTGCTGGCCGAAATACTGGCTAGCGATATCCGGTAATTGGTGCGCTTCATCAAAGATCATCACATCAGCTTCGGGAATGAGTTCACCAAAGCCGCCCTCTTTCACCACCAAATCGGCGAGAAACAGATGGTGATTCACCACCACCACGTCGGCATCCATGGCTTTTTTGCGTGCTTTCACCACAAAGCAATCTTTATACAGCGGGCAATCGCTACCGAGGCAGTTATCGTTGGTGCTGGTGACAAACGGCCAGATTGGGCTGTCTTCTGCCACGCCGCTGCAGTTGCTGACATCGCCTTCTGTGGTTTCTGACGACCAGCCGCGCACGCTGATCAAATCACCCAGCGCCTGCACGCTAAGATCGCCACCGGTTTGATTTTGCTGCTCAAGACGTTCGAGGCATAAATAGTTGGATCGCCCTTTAAGCAGCGCCGTTTTTCCGCTGAACTTCAAGGCGCGCGCGATGGTGGGCAGATCGCGGTTGTACAGTTGATCCTGCAACGCTTTGGAACCGGTGGAGACAATGACCTTTTTTTTCGCACGCAGCGCCGGTGCCAGATAAGCATAGGTTTTACCGGTACCGGTACCCGCTTCAACCACCAGCTCGCCGCCGGTTTTGACCGCTTCGGTTACCGCTTTCGCCATTTCCCGCTGCGCTTCACGCGGTTTAAACCCCGGAATCGCCTGCGCCAGCGCGCCATCAGCTGCAAAATCGTCTGCCACACTTCCTCACATCATCGTTAAAAACCACTGTAATTATGTCAGGATTCCGCCTAGGCGACCACAACAGATGACATTCGCCCCTGGGATATGGCAGGCTAGCGCGGCAAAACTAAAGGAGAACCACATGACTATTACGCGTATTGATCCGGAACACCGGATGTCCGAAGCCGTAGTGCATAACCAAACCGTGTATTACACCAGCGTACCGGAAAATCTGGATGAAGATGCAGAAGCGCAAACGGCCAATGCGTTAGCCGTGATTGACGCCATTCTTACACGCGTGGGATCGGATAAAAGTAAGATCCTTGATGCCACCATTTTTCTGGTCGACAAGGCTGATTTCCCGGCAATGAACCGCGCCTGGGATGCGTGGGTCTCGCCTGGCAATGCCCCGGTGCGCTGCACCGTGCAAGCAGGCTTGATGAATCCGAAGTATAAAGTCGAAATTAAAATCATCGCCGCGCTGTAAAGCTGTTTGGGCGTTATTCGTTGTCGTCTTCTTCATCCTCATCGTCTTCGAACATCGCCCGAATAGCTTCGCCTTTATAGGTTTGGCGAATTTCTTGCGCAACTTGTGCAATCGCCTGCCCGCTCGACATACCACCCGCCATTAACTCCTGAATACGTTCAACCGCCTGCTGCTGCTGCTCGTGAGATAACGCTGGAAGACCTGTAAACATAATTCTCTCCTGGTACAAGGGGGACGCATTATTACCACGAGGAACAAACGGGTGCCAGCAACAAAAAAATATGCCAGGCTAGCGACCTGCTTGCTGAAGTGATTTGTCCCACAATGGTAAATAGTCTCGTACTGAAGTATACGCCTGAAACGCTGGTACACCTTTTCTCTCCCCTTGCCCATCAACCCTGGGCGATGTTACTGAGTTCTGGCCAGGCCAATCACGCGGATAACCGCTTTGATATCCTCACCGCCGATCCGCTTGCAACGCTGACTACGCGCGGCGAAAGCACCGAAATTATCTGCGGAGATGCGGTGACTCACTCTACAGCCGATCCGCTTACGCTGGTGCAACAGCACTGCGTGGCTTTAGGTACCACGCCCGATTTCAATCCTGATCTTCCCTTCCAGGGCGGCGCCATGGGGCTCTTTGGCTATGATCTGGGGCGGCGCTTCGAAACGCTGCCGCACCATGCGCAGCAAGATCTCTCAACGCCAGACATGGCGATAGGCATTTATGATTGGGCGCTGATCGCCGACCATCATCAACAGAAACTGACGCTAGTTTCCCTGAATAGCGCAGAAAAACGCTGGCAATGGCTACAAGCGCAAACGGCTGTGGAAACGGATCCCTTTACGTTGACCAGCGAGTGGCAATCAAACCTCAGTTTTGACGATTATGCACAACGCTTTCAGGCGGTGCAGGCCTACATTCAGGCCGGTGATTGCTATCAGGTTAATCTCGCGCAGCGTTTCAAGGCTAGCTATCGCGGCGATGAATGGCACGCCTTTTTACGCCTTAACCAGGCGAATCGCGCGCCGTTTAGCGCATTTCTGCGTTTGCCACACAGTGCGTTGCTCAGCCTATCACCGGAGCGCTTCCTCTCTCTGCAACGGCAGGAGATAGAAACACGCCCAATTAAAGGGACATTACCGCGCCTCGATGACGCAGCAGCCGACCGCCTGCAGGCGGAAAAACTGGCTCACTCCGAGAAGGATCGCGCCGAGAACCTCATGATCGTCGATCTGTTACGCAATGATATTGGTCGCGTTGCCACACCCGGCAGCGTCAGCGTTCCCGAACTCTTTGTGGTTGAACCTTTTCCAGCAGTGCATCATCTTGTCAGCACCATTCGGGCGCACTTGCCGGAAACGCTGACAGCTACCGATCTGCTTCGCGCCTGCTTCCCCGGCGGTTCAATTACTGGCGCACCAAAAATCCGCGCGATGGAGATTATCGAAGAGTTAGAACCACATCGCCGTAACGCATGGTGTGGCAGTATCGGGTATATCAGCCTGTGCGGTCGTATGGACACCAGCATCACCATTCGTACACTCATTGCAGAAAATCAACAGCTTTACTGCTCAGCCGGTGGCGGATTAGTGGCGGACAGTAACCTCGACGCTGAATATCAGGAAACCTTCCATAAGGTGAACCGTATCTTGCCCAGCTTGCGACATGAGGAATGAGATGAATTTGACGCTGGAACAGTTCGTCAGCCGCTTTGTATTGCAGCCACCGCTGCATACCCCAAAAAGTGTCATTAGTGGTCGACGCGCGGCGGTGCTGGTGCCGGTGATTGATGGCGCGGAGCCTGGGTTGTTGCTCACGCGTCGCTCCTCTCATTTGCGGAAACATGCGGGCCAGGTCGCCTTTCCTGGCGGTATGCAGGATGCCACGGACTCTTCACTTATCCACACGGCGCTGCGTGAAGCGCAGGAGGAAGTGGGTATTTTGCCACAGCAGGTGCAGATTATTGGCGTGCTGCCACCCGTCACCAGCAGTACCGGTTTTGCCGTTACGCCAGTGGTGGGCATTATTCCTGCCGATCTCGCTTTGCGCCTCAATCCCGACGAAGTTGAAAGCGCCTTTGCCATGCCGCTCTCCGAAGCGCTGCGCCTCAGCCGTTATAGTGGACTGACGCTTCGCCGTGGCCATCGCCAGCATCAGGTGTGGTTGTCATGGTATGAGGATTACTTTATTTGGGGAATGACAGCGGGCATCATTCGCGCGCTGAGTCAGCAGATCGCGCTGCCCTGATCCCTCGATTTCATCAACCTTCCCGCAAAATAATCGATCCGCCTCACAACTGTGCAAATGGATAACTATTTCTGTGGTTTATAATTAGTTTATTTCATGCGAAAAGCTGCTCGTTGTGCAGCATGGGCGATTACTATTAGCCGCATAAACGGCTGGTGCCGTGCAGAATAAGATTTGTGAGGAGTGTCACCTGTGATTAGTGTTTTTGACATGTTTAAAGTTGGCATCGGTCCATCCAGTTCGCATACCGTTGGCCCAATGAAAGCGGGCAAACAGTTTGTTGACCTGCTGGCCGAACAAGGCAAATTGCAAGACGTCACGCGCATATCGGTTGATGTCTACGGTTCGCTGTCGCTGACGGGCAAAGGACACCACACCGATATCGCCATTATCATGGGGCTGGCGGGTTTCGAACCGGCCACCGTTGATATCGATGGCATTCCCGCCTTCATCAAAGACGTTGAGCAGCGCGAACGCTTGCTGTTAGCCAACGGCGCGCGCGAAGTGGATTTCCCTCGCGAAGGCGGTATGGTGTTCCGCAGCGAGAATTTATCGCTGCATGAAAACGGCATGACGGTGTACGCCTTCGCGGGTGATCTACTGATCCTGAGCAAAACGTACTACTCCATCGGCGGCGGTTTCATCGTCGATGAAGAGCACTTTGGTCAGCCGGTGCTGGATGAGGTTTCTGTTCCCTGGCCGTTTAATTCCGCCAAAGATTTGCTGAGCCACTGCCGTGAAAGCGGTTTGTCGCTGTCGGGTTTGGTGATGAAAAACGAGCTGGCACTGCATAGCCGCGATGAGATTCACGCCTATTTTGGTCACGTGTGGCAAACCATGCAGGCATGTATTGATCGCGGTCTCAATACCGAAGGCGTACTGCCGGGTCCACTGCGTGTGCCACGCCGGGCAGCTTCCCTACGCCGTTTATTGGTTTCCTCCAATAAACACTCAAACGATCCTATGGACGTCATCGACTGGGTGAATATGTTTGCGTTGGCGGTGAATGAAGAGAACGCTGCCGGTGGACGTGTAGTCACTGCGCCAACTAACGGCGCCTGCGGTATCGTTCCGGCGGTGCTGGCCTACTACGATCATTTTATTGAAACCGTCACACCTGACATTTTCATACGTTACTTCCTCGCCTCCGGGGCGATTGGCGTGCTGTATAAAATGAACGCTTCTATTTCCGGTGCTGAAGTCGGTTGCCAAGGCGAAGTGGGCGTGGCCTGCTCGATGGCCGCCGCCGGGCTGGCGGAACTTTTGGGTGGCAGCCCGGAACAGGTTTGTGTCGCCGCTGAAATCGGCATGGAGCACAATCTTGGTCTGACCTGCGATCCCGTCGCCGGCCAGGTTCAGGTGCCGTGTATTGAACGTAATGCCATTGCCTCAGTAAAAGCCATCAACTCTGCGCGCATGGCGCTGCGCCGCACCACGGAACCGCGTGTTTCGTTAGATAAAGTCATTGAGACGATGTACGAAACCGGCAAAGATATGAACGCAAAATACCGTGAAACCTCGCGCGGTGGTCTGGCGATTAAAGTTCAGTGTGACTAACCTGAACTCACCGCGTTGGTGATGATTAAAGCAACAGTTGATTATTTTTCTGCATCTGTTGCTACCTCCCTGTGAGTAAACCAGATACATTAATTTCGCGCGCGGCCCTGAGTGGCCGCGCTTTTTTTAGTGCCGTTTTTTTTATTCAGCGGCGCTAAACCTGGCCGCCTCAATGCCGATAACCTACACGTTAATTTGGCTTCAATCTTTGATTTTGCAAGGTGGTTACTGATGCTCGTTCCCCAGCAATTTGTGGGTCAATTTCGCCGTAAGCGTCTACTTATTGCGTTAGCGATCGCCTCGCTGGTTCTGGTTCTGACGCTGACTTTTCGCTATGTCGAAGAGAAGTCGCGCATTGAGCAGCAGTCACTGAATTTCGCTACCCGCGCGATCGAACGATTTGATCGTATGTTCTCGCCGCTGGACGTTTCCGCCAACAACACGCTCGGGTTAGTGGGCGTGCCTTGCGCTCAGGTGCGCTACCCGCTGATAGAAAAAATCGCCTCACTTCAAACCGTGCGTACCGTGCTACTGGTGCAGGATGATACGCTTTACTGCTCCAGTATTTTTGGCCCGTTAAACCTCTCCTTTAGTCAAACTTATCCTGAGCTGGCACTTAACAATCAGCGCATGATGCTGGTTACCGATAATGACTTGTTGAAAGGTTCGCCGGTGCTGCTGCTCTGGACACCTAAATCACTCAATAATCATGAAGGCCTGCTGCAAGTCATTAATATTGAATTGATGACCAATTATTTGCTAGAACCCCAACTGCCGTGGGTAGAGCGTGCCATTTTCAATGTGGGCGGCCAAAGCCTTGAGTACGGCAACCCGCTGATTGAACATACCGTGCCCTCTGATGATGAAGTCGCTTACGATCAAGCGTCGTTGCGCTATCCGTTTAGTATCACCCTTTATGGCCCCTCACCCGCGCGTCTGGCACTGAATACGCTACCTTCGCAACTGCCGCTGGCGTTGATGCTAAGCCTGTTGATGGGGTATATGGTCTGGCTGGCGACGGCCAACCGGATGAGCCTTAGCTGGCAAATCAGTTATGGCATCGCCGCCAACGAATTCATGGTCTATTGCCAACCGCTGATCAATGCCCAAAACGGAGAGTGTGACGGCATGGAGCTGCTGCTGCGCTGGCATAACCAGCGCCAGGGGTGGATTGCGCCGGACGTGTTTATTCCACTTGCCGAGCGACAAAATTTGATTGCGCCTTTGACGCGCTTTGTCCTGGCTAAAGTCGTGCATGAATTGCCGAATCTGCCGCAGTGTCCCTCATTCCATATTGCCATCAACGTGGCCGCCAGCCATTTCCGTGACCGTGCAATCGTCGATGATCTTCAAACTATCTGGTGGCCGGCCAACCCGCTTCCGAAGCTGGTGGTAGAGTTGACTGAACGAGATGCCTTGCCGGTGATTGATCAATCAGTGGTAGCGCAGTTACATGAGATTGGTGTTCGCCTGGCGATTGATGATTTTGGTACCGGCCACAGTTCGCTGGCTTACCTGAAGGATCTCAAACCCGACGTGTTGAAAATCGACAAGATTTTTACCGCGGCGATTGGTACTGATGCGATTAATGCTACCGTCACGGACATGGTGATTTCGCTGGCGCAGCGCCTTAATATTTCTCTGGTGGCAGAAGGCGTTGAGACTGCGGAGCAGGCGCACTATCTGCGTGAACGAGGTGTTGATCATCTTCAAGGCTATTTCTACGCGCGTCCAATGCCGATTGAAGACTTCCCGCTTTGGCTGGAACGGCATCAGGGCGAGTTAAGCGCATAAAAAAACGGCCACTCGTTACGGAGTGGCCGTTTTTTATTTATCCACGCACAATGATTTACTCTTCATGTTCTTCGTGGTCATAGGGCTTATCTTTCGTTACGCGAACCAGGTCGATGCGGTACTCCGTCGCCTCGATGACCTGGAAATGCAGCGGTGGCAGATCAATCACTTCTCCCGGGAGCGGCAGCTGGCCTTTTTGCGCAATCAGCAAACCGGCTAACGAGGCGTGATCTTCATCGGCCTTCACCAATTCGTGATGATCCAGCAGCTGTTGCAGCGAGTGCAGATCGGTGCCGCCCTTCACTAACCAACCGTCACCATCCGCAATGATATCCGGCGTTTCATCTTCATCCGGGAACTCACCGGCAATCGCTTCCAGTACATCGAGCGGCGTGATTAAACCCTGTACCACACCAAATTCGTTGGTAACGATAACAAAGCTGCCTTTCGCGCGACGCAGTACGCCCAGCAGGTTTATCGGATCCAGGGTTTCGGGTACCACAATCGCCGGCGTATTGGCGGCGAAGGTGGCCACATCCATTCCATGTTCCAGCGCCACCAGCAGCTCTTTAGCCCGCACCACGCCAATGATTTCATCCAGTTCACCGCGACATACCGGGAACAAACTGTGCGGCGTATCCAGCAGCTGAATACGGATTTCATCCAGCGGACGCGAAACATCAACCCAGGAGATATTACCGCGCGGTGTCATAATGCTGCGGATAGAGCGCTGAGAGAGCGTTAACACGCCGTTGATCATGTAGCGCTCTTCGTCCTTAAAGGCTTCCTGCGGCATCGCTTCAGTCAATGAGGTTTCTTCCGCGGTGGTTGCCTGTTTGCGCTGGCGTCCGCCCATCAAACGCAGAATCGCTTCTGCGGTACGTTCGCGCATCGGCCGATGTTCCTGATGACGAATAAAGTTACGGCGCGCAATTTGGTTGAACAACTCGATGATAATTGAGAAGCCAATCGCGGCGTACAGATAACCTTTAGGAATGTGGAACCCAAAGCCTTCCGCCACCAGGGACAAACCAATCATGAGCAGGAAGCTCAGACACAGCACCACCACAGTTGGGTGAGCGTTGACGAAGTTAGTCAGCGGTTTTGAAGCCAGCAACATCACGCCCATGGCGATAACAACTGCCGTCATCATAATAGGCAGATGGTTTACCATACCCACCGCAGTGATCACTGCATCAAGTGAAAATACGGCATCCAGCACAACAATTTGAATCACCACCGCCCAGAAGCTGGCGTAGCCTTTATTGCCCTGATGTTCCAGCCCGCGGTTCTCGAGTCGCTCATGCAGCTCCATGGTTCCCTTGAATAACAGGAACAAACCTCCGAACAACAGAATTAAATCTCGTCCGGAAAAGCTGAAATCGCCTACGCTGAATAGGGGTCGCGTCAGTGTCACTATCCAGGAGATCAGTGACAGCAGGCCCAAACGCATGACCAGAGCAAGCGACAGGCCGATCAGACGGGCTTTATCACGCTGCTTCGGCGGCAACTTGTCCGCGAGGATGGCGATAAAGACCAGGTTATCAATGCCAAGAACGATTTCGAGCACGATGAGCGTGAGCAATCCGGCCCAGATTGAGGGATCAAAGAGAAATTCCATCAATGACTCCTTACTGAACGTGAAGATGCACGTATTTGAGCCTGCACCGGAAGGTGAGACGCGGGATCGTTAAAGGCGGTGATAACGCTAAAGTGCGTAAAGGCGTGCGCGGTAACGCGCAGAGAAGATGTTGAGCGACGTCGGTGACGGTCCATAAAGGTGAGCTGAAGCCCGGTACTCCTGAGTAATAAACAGAGGAGTAATGTATCAGTTACATCAACGGCGTCAAAAAAATTTATTACATTTACAAATATCTACGCAAACGCCTGAATAACGCACAAAAGCGTACATTAGCGCCGTTACGCTCTGAATAGCTGACAAACATCACATAATTTATTTTTTCGATCACTAAAATAAATCGCGACCTTATCGCTGTGCAGCGGATAGTTTCGTTTTTTTTATTGATGCCTTTCTTCATCTTAGACCTAACGATCCACCTGAAACACTAACGGTAATTTTCAATGATTCCCGGCACTGCCCGAGAATCTCTCACGCGAACGGAGGTAGCAAGTGACCATTGCTATTGTAATTGGTACACATGGCTGGGCGGCAGAACAGTTGCTTAAAACAGCAGAAATGCTGTTGGGTGAGCAGGAAAATGTCGGATGGATTGATTTCGTTCCCGGCGAAAATGCAGAAACGCTAATCGAAAAGTATCAGGCACGACTAGCCGATCTCGACACGTCAAAGGGCGTGTTGTTCCTGGTCGATACTTGGGGTGGCAGTCCGTTTAACGCGGCCAGCCGTATTGTGGTAGACAAACCTGACTATGATGTCATCGCCGGCGTCAACATTCCGATGTTGGTGGAAACGCTGATGGGACGTGATGACAATCCATCGTTGCAGGAACTGATTCATATCGCAGTTGAGGCCGGTCGTGAAGGCGTTAAAGCGCTCAAAACCGAAACGCCTGCTCCAGCGGCTGCGGCACCGGTGGTGGCAAAAGCCCCTGCCCAGCCGCAAAAACCGATGGGTCCGGGCGATCATATGAAAATTGGCCTTGCGCGTATTGATGACCGCTTGATTCACGGGCAAGTGGCAACGCGCTGGACGAAAGAAACCAACGTCACGCGCATTATCGTCGTCAGTGATGAAGTGGCTAACGATCATGTGCGCAAGACCTTGCTGACTCAAGTTGCACCGCCGGGCGTTACCGCGCACGTAGTGGATGTCGACAAAATGGTCCGCGTTTGGAATAACCCAAAATATGGTCAGGACAAGGTGATGCTGTTGTTTACCAATCCAACGGATGTCTTAAGGATTGTTGAGCAAGGCGTGGATATCAAATCCGTCAATATCGGCGGCATGGCATTCCGTCAGGGCAAAACGCAGGTGAACAATGCGGTATCTGTCGATGAGAAAGATATCGCCGCGTTCCGCAAACTTAACGAGCGCGGTATCGAACTGGAAGTGCGTAAAGTTTCCAGCGATCAGCGACTGAAAATGATGGACCTGATCGCCAAGGTCAATCCGTAGTTCGCCCTTTGCCTGCGTATGCGGGCGAATTTTAGAGACCTTGCAGAGGAGAAATGCAATGGAGATAACCACGCTACAAATCATTTTGATATTTATTGTGGCCTGTATCGCCGGGATGGGATCGATTCTTGATGAGTTTCAATTCCACCGCCCGCTGGTGGCTTGTACCTTAATTGGTGCGGTTCTTGGCGATATGAAAACCGGTATCATCATCGGCGGTACGCTGGAGATGATCGCGCTGGGCTGGATGAACATCGGTGCTGCGGTTGCACCTGATGCTGCGCTGGCTTCCATCATCTCAACCATTCTGGTTATCGCGGGTGGGCAAAGCGTGGGTGCGGGTATCGCGCTGGCTATTCCACTGGCCGCGGCTGGCCAGGTTCTGACCATCATTGTGCGCACCATCACCGTCGCCTTCCAGCATGCCGCCGATAAGGCAGCGGAGAAAGGCAACCTGAGCGCAATCAGCTGGATTCACGTTTCCGCTCTGGTCTTGCAGGCAATGCGTATTGCGATTCCTGCGCTGATCGTGGCGATTTCTGTGGGTACCAGCATCGTTCAGGAGTTGCTGAACTCCATTCCTGAAGTTGTTACCAATGGCCTGAACATCGCCGGTGGTATGATCGTGGTAGTTGGTTACGCTATGGTCATTAACATGATGCGTGCGGGCTACCTGATGCCGTTCTTCTACCTTGGCTTCGTCACTGCAGCCTTCACCAACTTCAACCTGGTTGCGCTGGGCGTGATTGGCGTGGTGATGGCGGTGCTGTATATCCAGCTGGCACCGAAATATAACCGCGTTGCAGGTGCTGCAACGGCCGGTCCTGCAAACAATGACCTCGATAACGAACTCGACTAGGAACAGGTGAAATCATGGTTGATACAACTAACACTCCAAAGAAACTCACCCCTGGCGATGTCCGCGGTGTGTTCCTGCGCTCCAACCTGTTTCAGGGTTCGTGGAACTTTGAACGTATGCAGGCGCTGGGTTTTTGCTACTCAATGGTGCCGGTGATCCGTCGCCTTTACCCGGAAAACAACGACGATCGTAAACAGGCGATTAAACGTCACCTGGAGTTCTTCAACACCCATCCATACGTTGCTGCACCTGTGCTCGGCGTAACAATGGCGATGGAAGAGCAACGCGCTAACGGTGCGGCTATCGATGATGCCGCAATCAACGGTATCAAAGTTGGTTTAATGGGCCCGCTCGCGGGTGTTGGCGACCCGATCTTCTGGGGTACCGTTCGCCCGGTGTTTGCGGCGTTGGGCGCCGGTATCGCGATGAGCGGTAGCCTGTTAGGCCCGCTGCTGTTCTTCATCCTGTTCAACGTGGTGCGTATGTTGACCCGTTATTACGGTGTGGCTTACGGCTATCGGAAAGGTGTCGATATCGTCAGCGATATGGGCGGCGGTTTCCTGCAGAAACTGACGGAGGGCGCGTCGATTCTCGGCCTCTTTGTCATGGGGGCGCTGGTCAACAAGTGGACGCATGTGAATGTGCCGCTGGTGGTGTCACGCATCACCGACCAGACAGGGAAAACCACCGTTACGACGGTTCAGTCGATCCTCGATCAGCTGATGCCTGGCCTGATTCCGCTGCTGCTGACCTTTGGTTGTATGTGGCTGCTGCGTCGTAAAGTCAATGCGCTGTGGATTATCGTTGGCTTCTTCGCCATTGGTATCTTCGGCTATTGGATTGGCCTGCTCGGTCTGTAACAATCTGGCCGGGAGCTCGGCTCCCGGCTATTTTCGAACGGCATTACCTGAGCGCCCACGTTGAGGTAAATTCGGTTGAGGAAGAACACCTAATGTCACTGACTGACGCCCTAATCGCCCTGCTTATTGCAGGTTTCGCGCTGTATGCCATCTATGACGAAGCGATCCTACCGCGCCGTAATGGACCGACTAAACTGCGTGTCGCGCTGCGCCGCCGCCACAAGATAGATAGCGCTATTTTCATTGTGTTACTGCTGATTCTGTTATGGAACAACATCGATAATCATGGAACCCAGCTCACTACCAATTTGCTGATGGCGCTGTGTTTCATGTCGGTGTGGTTATTCTGGATTCGCAGTCCAAAACTGCTGATGAAGGAGAGTGGCCTGTTTTATGGTGTTGTATGGATTGATTATCGGCGCATCCAAAGCATGAATCTGTCTGAAGACGGCATTCTGGTGATGCAGCTGGAACAACGTCGCCTGCTGATTGCCGTAAAGCAGCTTGACGATCTGGAGCGGATTTACACTACGCTCGTGGAAGCGCGTTAATCGCGCCGCCACAGTGTGAGCGTGAAATCGGCATCACAGCTAAACTCGCTGGACGCTGCGAGGTTTTGCCAGACTTCTTCACGTGCGCGCCAGGCAAATGGCGTCATTTGTAATAAGCTAACAGCGTCAGCCCCACTTAATTTCATGTTGTAATGCAGGTTCTGCCGATCGGCCAACTTAAAACCTGCATACGCTTTCTCCTCAGCCGCATGAAGCTGCACTTCGCGATAGATAAGCGCTTTAAACTGCCGCAAATGGTGTGGCCCTGGCGTCACCGTCAATACGATGCCGCCCGGCTTAATGACGCGCGCCAACTCATCTTCGCTGCAGGGCGCATAAATACGCACGACCCCATCCAGCGCTGCATCCGCAAACGGTAAACGCTGGCTTGATGCCACACAAAATTTCACCTTGCGATAGCGCTTAGCCGCCATGCGTATCGCTGCCTTAGCCACATCAAGACCAAATAGTTTTGCCTGAGGCAGTGCTTCAGCCATCGCCGCCGTGTAATAACCTTCGCCACAGCCGATATCCAATACCTGCGATGAGTGCGACCCCAGCTGTTGCGCAAGGAGCCCTGCAACGCTCTGACGTAAAGGTTGATAGTGTCCGGCATCAAGAAACGTTCGACGCGCCTGCAGCATTTCAACACTGTCACCGGGTTCTCGCGAGCCCTTATATTGCACCGGCAGAAGATTGACGTACCCCTCTTTAGCCTGATCAAACTGATGTCCCGCATCGCAGCGGAAGCTGTTGGACTGCTGGAGAAGAGGCTGATGACAAAGTGGGCAAATCAACGACATAGATAACTCCGAGTTAGCGTTTCGCGGCGCAGTTTACCCTGGACAATTGGTAACAGAAAGAATAAAGAAAAAGCCCTGCTCAGAGAGCAGGGCTTTAAGATTCTTATCAGTGGTGCATGGCACCGAGCCTGAGATCGAAATCAGATTGGGGTAACGTTGACCGCAGCTGGACCTTTCTGGCCGTCCTGGATTTCGAACTCAACGCTTTGGCCTTCAGCCAGAGTTTTAAAACCATTGCCCTGGATTGCAGAGAAGTGTACGAACACATCTTTGCTACCGTCAGCAGGAGTAATAAAACCAAAACCTTTAGACTCGTTGAACCACTTAACCTGACCTTTAATCTTTGCCATTTCGCAAATTTCCTTTCGATGTTTATATTGCCCTAAGGGCAGACTTACAGATAAACCAGAGACATTACTGAATGAGGCACTAATTTAAGGTTCGGCAAGGAAGCGGTATTCAACGTCAACGTCTTTACTCGTAACTTCTTTACTGAAGATGCCATACATAAACAGAACTGTACCTCGTTTGACCCACGATTTGTTATCACATATTCGCAAATTAATGGCAAGCCATTTTTAAACGGTGATCGACGTGACGCACATAATTAGCTAATTCACCTGCTAACGCCTCTTTCTTCATCCTACTGTGTATTGACAGCGGAAGAATAAACTGGGCAAAAAAAGGTTATCACTCAGTATAGTTAGCGTTAATACCCCTATTAGTCAAGCGTAGCGGTGAAGCATTCAACGACACATTTTAAGCCATTAACAATACGGGAAAAATATTGCATTAATATGGCACGAATAAAATATTCCACCAAAAAGTTAGCCTGCCACGCAACAATTGTGCGCAGTACAAATCTTGTACAAATAGCTTTATTCGGTATAAGTTAGTAATTGTTCTGCACCAAAAGCAGGAGAAGCAAATAATATGCGCCCCATATAAAAGCATTCATAATGATGTGGCATTTATCTCATTTTTTTCTAAGCACTTAACAATTAAATGTTATAAAAAACAGCACAAGGCCTGATTTAACGAAAGTGCCTTAGGATTAATCTTAGATGATATTCACCCGGCCATCTTTCATGGCTATTCATAGTGGTACTTCTCATACAATGAACATCCGGTAGAAAAACTGCTGCGCACCATTATAGTGCGCAGCAGAGGCTTTATCACATCGCTAACAATGGTTTATGACATGCTTAGCGCTCAGGGATCATCCGAATAAAATCGCGTTGTTCATTCGCGTCTTCATCGACAACTGGTTTTGCTGTGGTGGGCTGTGCATCGACCAGACGACGCAGCAGTACATTCTGTTTCTTTTGCTCTTCTATTAGCGCTTCCAGCAGCTGAATTTGCTCACTTGCTCGCACGCTGGCCCGATTGACGAAGAACCAGGCGATAAAGGCCACAATAATGATCAGGGACAGGACGCCATAGGTTAACAGCGGACTGGTATTTGCGGCTAATTCATTCATAACTGCCTCTATAGTCAAAAATCAAATCTCTACTCCGCCGCTGATTCTACTCGCTGGCGGCAGAAAAGATAATGGGTAGCGGCTGAAAGCAGATTATCCCGCAGCGTTACGTCTTTCAGTTATCTCTGATCGATCCGTTGGCTAAAGCGAGGCATGCTACTACAGTAGGTTTGGCAGCAACGTCAGGACAGCTGCGTTATGTATCACAAGGAGAACAGAAAGCATGAAATTACTTATTCGCACGATTGGGTTAGTAGCGCTGATTTGGCTGGCCATGCTGCTTACGGGCTATGGTGTCCTCACCGGTAGCAATAAGAATGCGGCAGGATTAGGACTGCAGTGTAGCTACTTAACGGCGCGCGGCATGATCACGGCACAGTACCTGCACACAGATAGCGGAATCGTTGGCGTAACGGATTGTCCACTGCTGAAGAAAAGTGGCGAAGTCGTCGATAACTAATGATGAAACGGGCTGGCAACAGCCCGTTTTTAATCGTTAAAAAGGATAAGTGTGGTAGCCCATCTGTTCGGACAAATTTCGTGCTGCACGATGCAGCATCGCAACATATTCATTTTTCGCCTCTTCGGAGAAGCGGATAGTCGGAAATGAGATACTGAGCCCGGCGATCACCACGCCAAAACGGTCAAATACCGGTACTGCGATGCAGCGTAATCCCTCTTCCTGCTCTTCATTATCTTCGCCAAAACCTTGATCTTTGACCTGATCCAAAACGGCCAATAGCGCCTCGGCCGTGACAATGGTTTTCGCTGTGCTGCGACGAAACTCTACTTCGTTTAGAATTTCCTGCACTTCAGCGCGCTCACGCCAGGCAAGCAGCACTTTCCCAATTGCCGTGGTATGCAATGGATTACGGCGACCTATGCGGGAATACATTCGCAAATTATACAGCGAATCGATTTTGTGGATGTAGACGATGCTGTCTTCTTCCAGCGCACCAAGATGAATGGTTTCTTTCGTTAAGCGCGAGAGTTCGCGCATCTCAATATCTGCACTACGAATCAGATCAACGTTCTGTAGGGCTTTGGCACCGAGTTCAAACAGTTTGAGAGTCAGCGAATATTTCTCACTCTCCCCTTCCTGCGCCACGTAGCCGAGCGACTTCATGGTCTGCAGAAAGCGATAAACGGTGCTCTTCGACATCATAACGCGCTGGGATAATTCAGTAATACCGTGATCGCGCTCTTCCCCCAGCGCCTGTAAAATGCCAAACACCTTCATTACTGATGAAACGGAGTCCGGCTGTTTGTCATTTTCGCTACTCGCCATGGCGCGTATCCTTTTTTGAAAGTGTTTCAAAAAAAACGGAACAGAATCGTCAGTATATGCGTTTCCCATCGCTGGCGGCAACGACCCAGACTCAGTGACACATTCACACGTAATTTTATGTCAATGAATGCGGTGCTTTTCGCCAGCGAATTGATTAGCATGATGATATTCACCCCCTTCATTTATCTAACTTATGTCTTTAACCGTTTCTCAGGATGGTTTACCCGTTCCCCAGCGCTATGGCGCGATAATCACCATTGCGCTTGGCATCATGATGGCGGTACTTGATGGCGCCATCGCTAATGTAGCTTTGCCCACCATTGCACGCGAACTCAATGCTAGCCCAGCAGAATCGATCTGGATTGTTAACGCCTATCAAATCGCGATCGTTATCTCGCTGCTGTCGCTGTCGTTTCTCGGAGATATGCTCGGTTATCGGCGCATCTATCAGGTCGGGCTGGCCCTGTTCATCGCCACGTCGCTGTTTTGCGCCCTCTCCTCCTCGCTGAATATGCTGACGGTTGCTCGTGTGCTGCAAGGCTTTGGCGGTGCAGCGCTGATGAGCGTGAATACGGCACTGATTCGCATCATCTACCCGCAGCGCTTTCTTGGACGTGGGATGGCGATTAACTCGCTGATCGTTGCCGTATCCAGCGCAGCAGGACCCACCGTTGCAGCTGCCATTCTTTCAGTCGCCAGTTGGAAGTGGTTATTCCTGATTAATGTTCCTTTAGGGATTATCGCGCTGTGGCTAGCGTTGCGTTTCCTGCCTGATAACACTCAGAAAGCAAAACAACAAAAATTTGATGTGCCAAGTGCCATTATGAATGCACTGTTCTTTGGCCTGCTGATTTCCGCGCTCAGCGGCTTTTCTCAGGGACAGAACGGCTGGCTGATTGTGGCCGAACTGGTGGCGTTGGTGCTGGTGGGTGTGATATTTGTTCGTCGGCAACTGGCCATGCCCGTTCCGCTGCTACCTGTGGACTTACTGCGTATCCCCATTTTTTCACTATCGATTGGCACCTCAATTTGCTCGTTCTGCGCACAGATGCTGGCGATGGTGGCGCTGCCGTTTTTCCTGCAAAACGTGCTGGGGCGCAATGAAGTCGCAACGGGCCTGCTGTTAACGCCGTGGCCGCTGGCGACGATGGTAATGGCGCCGATTGCGGGTCGGCTGATTGAGAAATTCCATGCGGGATTATTAGGCGGATTGGGGTTAGCGATGTTCGCCGCTGGGCTTTTCCTGCTGGCGCTGCTGCCCACGCAGCCAACCGATGCGGATATTATCTGGCGTATGATGCTGTGCGGTGCCGGCTTTGGTTTGTTCCAGTCACCGAACAACCACACCATCATCTCAGCTGCACCGCGTAATCGTAGCGGTGGTGCCAGTGGAATGCTGGGCACCGCGCGTTTAGTGGGACAAAGTAGCGGCGCAGCGCTGGTGGCACTGATGTTTAATCTCTTCAACGATAGCGGTACTCATGCGTCGCTGGTGCTGGCTGGCAGCTTTGCCACCGTCGCTGCGGTAGTGAGTTTGGCACGTATGACGCAATCACGCGCGACCGTCGAATCATAGAAATAACAAGGGCGCCGTTCAGCGCCCTTGTTCTGCAATAAATCGCAATTACTTGAGGTATTCACCCGTACGCAACGCTTCGATACGCTTATCAAGCGGCGGATGTGACATGAATAGCTCACTCAACGATTTGTTTTTGCCGTTAATGCAAAACGCCATCATGCTACTTGGCTCCTGCGGCTCGTAGCTGGTTTTCAGACGCTGCAGCGCCGCAATCATCTTCTCACGCCCCACGAGCTTCGCAGAACCTGCATCAGCGTGGAATTCACGGTGACGTGAGAACCACATGGTAATCAGGCTGGCGAGGAAACCGAACAGCAGCTCTAGCACCATCGAGACGGCGAAATAAACCATTGGATTACCGTTCCCGCTCTCTTCACCATCGCGATTACCGGACAGGAAGCCCGAAGCGATTTGCGCAAGAATTCGGGAGATGAAGATAACAAAGGTGTTCACCACACCCTGAATTAGCGTCATGGTAATCATGTCACCGTTGGCGATATGGGCAATTTCATGCGCCAATACCGCTTCCGCTTCATCACGACTCATGTTTTGCAGCAGTCCGGTAGAAACGGCAACCAGCGAAGCATCGCGGCGCGCACCAGTAGCAAAAGCATTGATATCCGGCGCGTGATAAATTGCCACCTGCGGCATCGCAATGCCGGCCTGCTGAGCCTGGCGGCCAACGGTATTCATCAGCCAGCGTTCCGTCTCATTACGGGGTTGTTCAATGACTTCACCGCCAACGGATCGTAACGCCATCCATTTGGACATCAGCAGTGAAACAAACGCACCGCCAAAGCCAAACAGACCTGCCATAATCATCAGGCCCTGAACACTGCTTGACTGGATTCCTGTCAGACTTAATATCAGTCCGAATACCAACATCACCGCCAGGTTGGTGAGCAGGAAAAGAGCAATACGCATCATAAACGTTATTCTTCCTCAGTTGTTCACGCGCTCATGCGCGGATACCTATCCTATGGTCATTGCCACGCATTTCAAGCAACCTTAATCTTTAAGTGCCTAAAAAGACATAACTTTACATTAGATGGCAGCCTGCGCAATTCAGTGCGTGCCATCCAGTAGAAAATAATTCTCACGCAAAAAAAAGCACCGCCGGAGCGGTGCTGATTTCAAGCCAAAGGATTATTTCGCTGCTTCGGCTGCCGGCTGATTTTTTTCCAGCTGCGCCATATCGTTAGCGATTTTCACCGTTTCATCTAAATACGGATCGGGTTCTTTGTAGTCTTTCGGCAGATCTTCAATGCTCTTAAGCGGTGCTTTGCCTTCCGCCTGATAACGCGCGTTAATACGCTCCAGACGTAATGCATCATCTTCATGGTTCTCTTTCTCACGCTGGGCAAGATTGAGCGACACGATATTACGCTTGTCCTTCATGGCATCAAAGCGTGCAATATCTTTCATGATGTATTGGAATTCACGATCTTTCGCGATGCGGTCTGCATGCTCTTTGGTCAGCTGCGGTACCAGCGGCGCGATATCGCCGGTTTTGGTATAACTGGCCGCATTTACGCTGTCCCATGGAAGTGCATTGTCCTCAAACTTCTCACCCGTTTCTGCAGCCTCTACGCCGGTGGGCATCAGCAGATCAGGCGTAACGCCCTTGCGCTGTGTACTGCCACCGTTGATGCGATAGAACTTTTGAATGGTGTACTGCACGGAACCTAACGCTGGCCACTCTGGACGCAACATCTGATCGTAAATTCGGTTCAGTGAACGGTATTGCTGCACGGTACCTTTACCGAAAGTCGGTTCGCCGACAATCAGTGCTCGGCCATAATCCTGCATCGCCGCGGCAAAGATTTCAGATGCGGAGGCGCTGAAGCGGTCCACCAGTACGACCAGCGGACCTTTGTAATACACAATCCCGTCGTTATCGCTGTCCTGACGCACACGGCCATTGTTATCACGCACCTGCACCACCGGACCACTCGGAATAAACAGACCCGACAGGGAAACCGCTTCGGTCAACGCGCCGCCACCGTTAGTACGGAGATCAATCACGATGCTGTCGACGTTCTGCTTTTGCAGTTTCTGCAGCTGTACTTTTACGTCGTCAGTCAGACCAACGTAGAAGCCTGGAATATCCAGCACGCCGACTTTCTCTTTACCGACGTTATGCACGGTCCCTTTTACGGCACGGTCTTCCAGACGGATTTTCTCACGCGTCAGCGTGACCGTTCGGGTTTTGGTCCCTTTACCCGCAGGCAGGACTTCAAGGCGTACTTTGCTGCCTTTCGGCCCTTTAATTTTGGAAACCACATCGTCCAAACGCCAGCCGATAACATCTTCCATCGGTTTGCCCGGCTGACCAACGCCAACGATACGATCGCCAACGGTGATCGATTTACTCTTCGCAGCAGGTCCACCCGCCACCATCGAGTTGATTACGGTGTAATCGTCATCCATCTGCAGCACCGCACCAATCCCCTCCAGAGACAGGCTCATCTCAGTATTGAATTGCTCGGTATTGCGCGGTGAAAGATAGTTCGTGTGCGGATCGATTTCATGCGCAAACGCGGTCATCGCCAGCTGGAACACATCTTCACTATTGCTTTGCGCCAAACGACGGATGGCAAAGTTGTAACGCTTGGTCAGCGTTTCACGGATATCTTTTTCATCTTTACCGGCCAGTTTCAGGCTCAGTTCATCGTATTTTACTTTGGCATCCCACAGCGCGTTCAGCTCATCAACGCTTTTCGGCCAGGGCGATTTTGCTCGGTCAATGTCAATGGTGTCATTGCCGGTGAAATTCATGGGGCGATTCAGAACACTCAGCGCATATTGATAGCGCTCGAAGCGACGTTTCTGCGCCAGATTGTAGAGATCGTAAAACACATCCAGCTTACCGCTGCGGAACTCATCGCCCACGGTGGTTTTCTTATCAGCGTATTGCGCGATATCCGAGGCCAGCAGCACGTTGTGGCTGTAATCGAGCAGATTCAGGTAGCGATCAAAAATTTTCGCTGAAAAGTCCTGATTCAAATCGAATTGGCGATAGTGGGAACGGGTAAAGCGCGAGGTAACGCGTTCACTGACGGTTGGATGCTGCGGGTCTTCATGTAGCTGTGGAATCTGGTCGGCACGCGTAATGTTATCTGCGCCAAAGGTGGGGCCTGCCAATAGCAGGCCCGCGATCATACCGATCTTGAAAATATTGTTCATGCCAGGGTCAGCCTCCGTTTCAGAACTGCAAATGTTCTGCGCGCACAATCATTGCCATGCCGGAAGCGAGCTGAACCCGAACGCCATCTTTGGTGATTTCAAGAATGGTAGCGTCCATTGCACCTTTGCCTGCAGTCACCTTGATATTCTGGCCGGGTTGCAATGTTGAGGTATCAGTGACAGGTTTAGCACGTGGCTGCTGCGCAGGCTTACGTTCGGCAGTGGCCGCACGCGGCGCCTGAGGACGTGGCTGACGCGGCGCATCGCCTGCGGCAGCTTTACGCGGAGCAGGTTTACGCGGACGACGTTCAGCGGTCTCTTCACCGGCTTCACGCTTTTTCGCTTTATGCTGATCGCGCTGCGCCTGCACGCGAGCTTTGGCTTCTTCCAGTTGCTTGCGCGCATGTTCTACATGTTGCTCATCCAGCACGCCACAGGCGTTACCGTCGAGATCAACACGAATGGCACCGGCTTTGATGCCATAAAGATAACGCCAGCTAGAGGTATATAGACGTAAGGCAGAACGCAGTTGCGTCTTGCTCAGGCTCAGTTCGCCTTGAACACGCTCGACCAGATCTTGAAAAATGCCGATTTTGAGCGGACGCGCCTCGCCTTCGGCGCTAAAGCATTGCGGAAAACGCTCCGCCAAAAAGGCGATGACTTCTTTACTGCTATTCAACTTAGGTTGATTTTCCATGAAATTTCCTGATTACAACGGATTTGCCGACCAGAGCAGGCATGAACAGGCGACATTATAATGACAACATCGCCAAATGCTATGTGATCCAGTCGATTAGCTGTGCGTCAGCTGAATAAATTTTACGATGTCGCTGCCCGCCAGCACTTCACAAAGCCCGTCGGTAAGGGCCACCAGCCCCGCTTCATCCTCGCTATCGAAGCGAGAATAAACCGTACTATCAATGTCTAAAACACCTACGAGGGTGCCATTTACTTTCAGAGGAATCACGATTTCTGCATTGCTGGCTGCGTCACAGGCAATGTGTCCAGGAAATGCATGCACGTCTTCAACAAGCTGCACTTTATCTTCGGCCACCGCCGTACCGCACACGCCTTTGCCCACCGGAATACGCACACAGGCAATTTTGCCCTGAAAGGGTCCCAGTACCAGCGTATTCGGCTCAGTAAGCAAATAGAATCCTGCCCAATTCACGCCCTCGAGGCGTTCAAATAGCAGCGCACTGCAGTTGCCGAGCGCGGCCAAGAACGAGGTTTCACCCGCCAACAAGGCGCGGACATCGCGATTCAAATCCTCGTAAAAAGCTTTTTTGTTCATTGTTTAACCATAACTCATCACTGGGGTGACCTTACTGTCACTCAGTTGTTAAAATAAGCACTAATAATCCAGGCGCATCAGGTGAATCATTCTGTTAGTTACTATACCCTTAGCATTCGGTGGATAAGACTATTCTTGTACCACTGAATGTTGCAGGCAGATTTGCTCTGCTCAGCATGCCGGTAACCGTAACGAACGATGGGCACTTGCGTCACCTATGAAAATTCACGCTATCAGCCAGACGTTGCCCCACGCACGTTATCAGCGTTGTCCGCAATGCGATACCCTTTTTTCCTTACCGGATGTGAAATCGCATCAGACAGCCTACTGCCCCCGCTGTCATGCTCAAATCCAAAGTGGTCGTGATTGGTCAATGACGCGCCTCACCGCCATGGCGGTGGTGATGATCGTATTAATGCCTTTCGCCTTCAGCTTGCCGTTGGTGGATATCCGCCTGCTCGGCATGCGAATTAATGCCAGCCTGCTGGAAGGCGTGATTCAGATGGCGCAGCAGGGCAATACCCTCACCGCCTCAATGGTGGCGTTTTGTACCATTGGCGCGCCGGTCACGCTGGTAGCTGGCATTATTTATTTGTGGATCGGCAACGCCCTCGGCATGAATCTTCGCCCGGTGCTTTTGATGCTGGATAAGCTGAAAGAGTGGGTGATGCTGGATATCTATCTGGTCGGCGTGGCGGTGGCGTCGATAAAGGTGCAGGATTATGCCGCGCTGGAAGTCGGTTATGGTTTAGTAGCCTATATCGCACTGACGGTGCTGAGTCTGCTGACGCTGATTCATCTTAACGTTGAGCAGCTATGGGAACACTATTATCCCCAATCCATGCCGATCTCGCCGCCGGAAGAGTGGCAGGTATGCCTTAATTGCCATCAAACTGGCACACCCGATGAGCGAGGCCGCTGCACACGTTGTCACACGCCACTTGATTATCGCCGCCGCCACAGTCTGCAGAAATCCTGGGCCGCGTTGATTGCCTCGATTGTGCTGCTGATCCCCGCCAACCTGTTACCGATCTCAGTGGTTTACGTTAACGGGGCGCGTCGCGAAGATACCATCTTCTCCGGTATTCTTGGTTTGGCATCCGGGAATGTGCCCGTTGCTGCAGTGGTGTTTATCGCCAGTATTCTGGTGCCGTTTACCAAAGTGTTAGTGATGTTGACCTTGCTACTCAGCATCCATTTCAAATGCGAACAGGGCATAAAAACCCGCATTCGTCTGCTGCGCGCCGTAACCTGGGTGGGCCGCTGGTCGATGCTGGATCTGTTTGTCATTGCGTTAACCATGTCGCTGGTCAATCGCGATCAGCTTCTGGCTTTTACCATGGGACCGGCCGCCTTCTATTTTGGCTCCGCCGTGATCCTGACCATTATGGCTGTAGAGTGGCTTGATAGCCGCCTGATCTGGGATGCACATGCAACAGGAAACGCCGACTACACCGACTAGCGCCAATCTGCGCAATAAGCGCAAGATTTCGCCGTTCTGGTTATTGCCTATTATCGCCCTGCTGATTGCTGGCTGGCTGCTATGGACCAATTATCAGGAGCGCGGTACGACGATCACCATAAACTTCCAGACCGCCGATGGGATTGTGCCGGGTCGTACGCCGATCCGTTATCAAGGTGTGGAAGTGGGCACGGTGCAAGGCATCGTGCTGAGCGATGATTATCGCAGCATCCAGATTAAGGCCAGTATCAAAAGCGATATGCGTGATGCGCTGCGTGAAGACACCCAGTTCTGGCTCGTCACGCCAAAGGCATCGCTGGCAGGCGTGTCCGGGCTTGATGCTCTGGTCGGCGGTAACTACATCGGTATGATGCCGGGCAAAGGTAAAGAGAGCGATCACTTCACTGCGCTTGATACCCAACCGAAATATCGCGTCAATACCGGTGAACTCCTGATCCACTTGCGCGCGCCGGATCTGGGTTCGCTCAACACCGGTTCTTTGGTCTATTACCGCAAAATTCCGGTAGGCCGTGTTTATGATTACAGCCTGAATAACAGCACCGATGGGGTAACTATCGATGTGCTGATTGAGCGTCGCTTTATCAATCTGGTGAAGAAGCAGAGCCGCTTCTGGAATGTCTCGGGCGTAGATGCGGACGTCAGCCTGAGCGGTGCCAAAGTGAAGCTGGAGAGTTTAGCCGCGTTAGTCAATGGCGCGATTGCCTTCGATTCGCCGAATGACGGCCAGCAGGCCAAGGTTGATGAAACCTATCAACTCTATCCCGATCTGGCTCGAAGCCAGCGAGGCGTGCAGGTCCAGCTGGATCTGCCGAGCGGCAACAACCTTAAAGCAGACAGTACGCCGCTGATGTATCAGGGATTGGAAGTCGGCACCTTAACCAAACTTAATCTGCTGGATGGCGGCAAAGTCACGGGCGAACTGACGGTGGATCCTTCGGTAACCGGCCTGATGCGCAGCGGGACGCGTATCGAGATGCGCACCCCTAAAATCAGCCTGACTGACACTAATTTGAGTAGTCTGTTGACGGGCAACACCTTTGAACTGGTCCCCGGCGAAGGTGAGCCACAGGATCATTTCACCGTGCTGCCCGCCAGCGAAACCCTGCTGCAGAAACCGGATGTGCTCACGGTTAAACTGAGTGCACCGGAAACCTATGGTATTGATGCTGGTCAGCCAGTCATGCTGTACGGCATGAAGATTGGCCAGGTCATCTCACGCTCTCTGGACGAAGACGGCATCAGTTTTGTGGCGGCTATCAATCCGGAACACCGTCAGCTGGTCCACGCTGACAGTAAATTTGTGGTGAATAGCCGCCTCGACGTGAAGTTTGGCCTCGATGGGATGCAGGTGCTGGGCGCGAGCGCGCGCGAATGGGTCGATGGCGGAATTCGCCTGATCCCGGGCGCGAAAGGTAACCCATCAAACCGTTACCCTTTATATGCCGACGCAGAACGTGCGGAAGAAGGCATTGTCGGAGAGCAGCCACCGACTACGCTGAAACTCACTGCTAACAGTTTGCCGGACGTGCAGGCGGGATCGGTGCTGCTTTATCGTAAATTCCAGGTCGGTGAAGTGGTTGATGTCGTACCGCGCACAGATGCCTTTGAAATCTCAATTCACATCCAACCGCAGTATCGTAAGTTACTGACCAGTGAGAGCGTGTTCTGGGCCGAAGGCGGTGCAAAAGTCCAACTCAACGGTAGCGGCTTAACCGTGCAGGCTTCGCCGCTCAACCGGGCGCTGAAAGGGGCCATCAGCTTCGATAATCTCACCGGCGCGCAGGCAGCGAAAGGCGTGAAACGCGTGCTTTATCCATCAGAAACCGCGGCGCGTGCCGTCGGCAGCCAGATCACCTTACATACTTTTGATGCCAGCAAACTGGCGGCCGGGATGCCGATTCGTTATCTCGGCATTAACATCGGTCAGGTTGAATCGCTGGCGCTGAGTGCGGATAACAATCAGGTGGTGGCAAAAGCGGTACTTTATCCGGAGTACGTGCAGGATTTCGCGCGTATCGGCAGCCGTTTCTCGGTGGTGTCACCTGAGATTTCTCCGGCGGGTGTTAATCATCTGGAAACGCTGCTGCAGCCTTACGTTAACGTCGACCCGGGCAAAGGTGCACCCGCACGTACGTTTGAACTGCAGGAAAGCACCATCACCGATTCACGCTACCTCAACGGCCTGACCATTTACGTTGATGCCGCCGAAGCCGGCTCGCTATCGGTAGGTACACCTGTGCTGTTCCGTGGCGTCGAGGTTGGCACCGTTACCGGTACCTCGCTGGGTAACATGGCGGATCGTGTGCAAATCGCCCTGCGCATCAGCAAGAAATACCAACATCTGGTGCGTAACAACTCGGTGTTCTGGCTGGCGTCCGGTTATAACTTTGATTTCGGCCTGATTGGCGGCGTACTGAAAACCGGTACTTTCCAGCAGTTCATTCGTGGCGGCGTGCAGTTTGCGACGCCGCCAACGGTGCCGTTAGCACCACAGGCCGGCGCCAACAAGCACTTCCTGCTGCAGGATGAAGCGCCAAAAGAGTGGCGCAATTGGGGCACGGCAATTCCGGATCCTAATCAACCTTAAGCAAATCGGGCAGCCTGGCTGCCCGATTCTTTTTCGCGTGTTACACTTCGCGCTCATTTTGTTTCCCGGTAGATGCTCGTGTCCGATCGCTTTCCTGAAGATTTCCTCACGCTTATGCGTGTAAGCCTTGCTGACGAAGCCGAACTGCAACGTTTTCTCGCCATCAGCCAGCAACCGCTGCGCCGCAGCTTACGTGTTAATACCTTAAAAATTAGCGTCGCCGATTTTCTGGCACGCACTGCCGATTATGGCTGGCGCTTATCGCCCATTCCATGGTGTGCCGAAGGCTTCTGGATTGAGCGTGACGATGAATCGCTGCCGCTGGGTAGCGTCGCGGAACACCTCAGCGGACTTTTCTACATTCAGGAAGCCAGTTCGATGCTGCCGGTCACCGCGCTGTTTGATGCCGCGCCGGACGCGCGTCAGGTGATGGATGTGGCTGCGGCGCCAGGATCCAAAACCACGCAGATGGCCGCGCTGATGCGCAATGAGGGTGCCATTCTGGCTAATGAATATTCCGCCAGTCGCGTTAAGGTATTGCACGCCAACATTAGCCGCTGCGGCGTGAGCAACGTGGCGCTTACCCATTTCGATGGGCGCGTATTTGGTGCGGCGCTACCGGAACGCTTCGATGCCATTCTGCTGGATGCGCCCTGCTCCGGCGAAGGCGTGGTGCGCAAAGATGCTGACGCCTTGCGCAACTGGTCGCTGGCCAGTACCGAAGCGATCGCTGATACCCAGCGCGATCTCATCGATAGCGCTTTCCACGCGTTGCAGCCTGGCGGTACGCTGATCTACTCCACCTGCACGCTGAATCAGATCGAAAACCAACAGGTCATTCACTGGTTGCAACAGCGTTATCCCGACGCAGTAGAAATCGTACCACTTAATGGTCTGTTTGCCGGCGCGGAACAGGCATCGACACCGGAAGGATTCCTGCACGTTTTCCCGCAGATCTTCGATAGCGAAGGTTTCTTTGTTGCGCGCCTGCGTAAAACCGCCCGCCTTCCCGCGTTGCCTGCCCCCACTTATAAGGTTGGCAAACTGCCTTTCTCGCCCTGTAGCCGTAAGCTAAGCGCGGAAGTGCAACAGGCTGCAGCAAAAGTGGGCTTGCATTGGGATGAGAACCACACGTTGTGGCAACGTGACAAAGAGCTGTGGCTGTTCCCCTCGGCTCTGGAAAGCTGGCTGGGTAAAGTACGCTTCTCGCGCATCGGCCTCAAGCTGGCGGAGACCTTCCCGAAAGGTTATCGGTGGCAACATGAAGCTGTCGTCGCGTTATCACAGCCAGGTAGTGAACTGGAATTTGCACTCACAGATGCAGAAGCGGAGGCCTGGTATCGCGGTCAGGATATCCATCCCGATACGTTGCCAAATCGCGATGAGGTGATCGTCACCTATCAGCAGCAACCGTTGGGATTGGCGAAAAAGGTCGGCAATCGGATTAAAAATAGCTATCCGCGTGAGCTGGTGCGCGACGGGCGTCTTTTCCGCTAAGCGTTATTGCAGCTGTACTAGCGTGAGGTGATTACCAAATACCGCGCCGGTATCGATATAGTGCTGATTTGCGATGTTTAGCGGCTGTTCCAGTGGCGTGTGGCCGAAATAAAAGTCGCTGGCACCATCAATGTTGGCAGAACGTCCGCGCTGATGGTGCCCCAAGCGTTCCCGGCTCCATACCACCTGTTGCCAATCAACATCCTGCCCTAGCACATAGTGACTGGCAGGATAATCAGCATGCGCAATCACTACAACGCGATGCCCCAAATCCAGATGCAGAATGAGGGGTAATTCGGCGCAGCGCTTCAATGCATGTCTCGCCGCAATTAAGCTGGCTCCCTTCAACTGCCAAAACCAGTCACCGCCGTTCATCATCCATAACGTCTGATCTTTTCCTTCCAGGGCCGCGAGCGCCATCTGCTCATGGTTACCCCGCACGCAGCGAAACCACGGCTCCTGCAGCAGCTGTAAACAGCCCGGGCTATCTGGCCCACGATCGATCAAATCGCCAACCGAAAGTAAGAGATCCTGCTGCTTATCAAAATCGCGCTGCAGAAGCTGTGCATCAAGTTGGGCGCGGCAACCGTGTAAATCGCCTACCACCCAAATTTTTCGCCACATTTGGGCACGTATCGTTTGATAAAGCATGTAATCTTCCCCGGTTGAATGGAAGTTTAGTGAACCCGGAATAAAGTATAGTCCGGTGAGGTTTGCCAGCGGAGGGAACAGCATGAGCGGCCGTAAACAATTCATTGGTGTATTAGTTGTCATCTTTATCGGTAGCCTGCTGCTGCTGGAGTCACTCGCTCGTTTGGTGCATTTGTTACTGGTGGGATAGTTACCTGACTTTACATTCATCCCCAAACGCCTAAACTCCTTTGCGCATCATATAAAGGAGCTTTTATGAGCCAGAATATTTACGACGATCCTGATTTTTTTGCCGGTTATGCCACTCTGCCCCGTTCCGTTCACGGATTAGAAGGCGCGCCAGAATGGCCAGCCTTACGCGCTATGCTTCCCGATTTACTTGATAAGCACATTCTTGATTTAGGCTGCGGCTATGGTTGGTTTTGCCGCTATGCACAACAGCAAGGCGCGCGTGACGTGCTGGGGCTGGATGTTTCAGAGAAAATGCTGGAAAAAGCCGCGAAGATGACGCAGGGAGCCGGCATTCGCTATCAGCGCGCCGATCTGGAAACGCTGCAGCTCAGTGAAACCTTCGATCTCGCCTATAGCTCCCTTGCCCTGCATTACCTCATCAACATTGATGCGCTTTTCGCCACGCTTTTTAATGCATTAGCGCCGGACGGAATGTTGGTGTTTTCATGTGAGCACCCGATTTATACCGCGCCAACGCAACAGCAATGGATTTTGGATGACAAGCAGCAGCGCAGCTGGCCGGTAAACCACTATCAGCAGGAAGGAGAACGCATTAGCAACTGGTTTGCCGATGGCGTAAAAAAACAGCACCGCAAACTGGCGACCTGGGTTAATGCGCTGATTGGCGCAGGATTTGAAATCGTTCACCTTGATGAATGGGGGCCGAGCGACGAGCAGTTACAACAGAATCCCGCACTGGCAGAAGAGCGCGATCGTCCCATGATGTTTTTACTGGCAGCACGAAAACCTCGCTAAACTTCAACCGTGGCTGCATCCTGCAGCCCCGTTGAAATCCCTTCCGGCGCTTATCTCCGGCGCTCATTAAAGGCGTTAGCTCTGTGAGGGACGGCAGCTACTTTAGGTGTTCAAACGCATTCAAACAAGTTAAATGATATTAACTATCATTATCATCTTCGTGTTTTGTTAGATGCACTAACAGGCATCTTCAGCCACATCATTTTTATGGCCTTTGCTAGACTTTCGGGACGGTAATTTCTTAAGGAGTGAGCCAATGAAAGACTATTATAAGATCGACCTGGAAGCCTTTATGCAAAATAACGCGGATTTGATCCACACGATAAAAAGTAAAGCCCCTGTTTACGCCGATGAGTTAGGACTGGAAGTTGTTCAATATATTAATCGGGAAATAAAACAAGCGCACCTTGATTATATCGAAAGTTTAGGTGTAAAGGATCCGTATGAATATTATATATCGCAGCATGAATCTGACCGTTATCTGGCAGACCAACTTATTGCGCAACACCGCGCCACTCTGCACCCTTCCACTTCATAACTGAGGTCAATTGCCACACGCTAAGTGTGGCAAATAGCGGCTACCGCGTTAACGGGTGATAAATAAAATAGCCAGCAGGAAGAAGGCTAATAAACCTGAGAATGTCATTACGCCGATACGCGGCGTTTTTGCCCGACCAACAACGACACCAATAAAGATGCAAAGCAAAGTTAATGTGCCAATCATTACCCAGAGAAGATATTGTGTGTTTGCCATGAAAGATCCTTATTAGCCGACCATAAAACGGATGCGCCAACGTTATACCATTTTTCAGACATGTTGACTGCAGCTATTTGCCCGCACTGTTCATGCTGCCAATATCACTAATGTCGATAATTGTGTGACCATGCGCTAGCATCCAACTTTCGCTGCTAACCGTAATGGTCAGGCTAAACAGTGCGCAATCATGCCAAAGACGACGCGGGGATTGGTTCATAAACGGGGATTTTTTACATAAAAAAAGCACTGCATAAGCAGTGCTAGTGATGCTGGTATCAGGCAATCGCCTGATAACCCCTACTAAAAGTCAGGGGAGAATATCCGTTATTATGCAGCTTTCAACACAATCATTGATGATTTGCAGAAAATGCATTTAGCACCATGGGGATTCATTTTAGTAATATCGAACGCTGAGGTGCGATATTGTGAACCCTGGCAATGCGGACATCTTAAACGATGATAAATGCGAATAATTACAGACCTAATACGTTTGTTGCTGACGGGCCTTTTGGACCATCTTCAACTGAAAACTCAACACGCTGACCTTCATCAAGTGAGCGATAATCAGTACCCTGGATGGCTGAGAAGTGGACGAAAACGTCCTTGCTGCCATTTTCAGGAGAAATAAAGCCGAAGCCTTTTTCAGAGTTGAACCATTTTACCGTTCCAAGAATTTTATTAGACATAATTTTTACCTTTTAAATGAGCCTATTGGCGTTAAGGGCCGAGTTGCAGATACGAATCAGAACTTAGGATAAGACTCAAGAGAAAGGGCTTGAAGCGGCACTAACTGGGATGAGAAATACAATGGGAACTAACCTTCTAACTGTCTGCTATTCAGACCGACGAAGCATTAACGCATGTATCCTCAGCACAAGCAAGCGGAAATATTTTATATTTTTGCTTAGAGCAAAAAAGCGGCTACGTTTTGCATGCAAATTTTGTGCGGAAAAATGAATTCAAATGCTTCCCCGCTCAACAGGCGAATACATCTAGCAAAATATTCGTTCATTGAGCCCGCTAGCTATCCACGATATTAAATAAGTTTACTAAAACGGATACCGGTTACGGCTTAGTCTGCGTGGATTGACGGTACCTTCAAGTGATAAAACCCACCGATAGGTGGGTTTTATTGTCAGTCAGGCTGCTTATCTCCTGACTCAGGGGCTAAGCTCTCGTCGTCCTTGTCGTGCTCATCTTGTTTAGCCTTAGAATCATCGTCAAGCTCATCAGCTTCAATCGGTCGGTCAGACATATCTCCTCCTTATGTTGCTCTGAGATTTAAGTGTAGAAGGCTGTTTGAAGGTAAGCCTAGCGCATCAGGCAAATGGTTAACAAAAGTCAAAACCATAAGCGCTGATCATCTGTCGGATCTTGTGGGGAGATGAAATAAAAAATTAGCGAAGAAGTGAGTGTGGAAACCCTCACGTGGCCTAGGTTACGTGAGGGTTTAGACCGGATATCAGATATACGGACATTTTGTTTTTATCGTTATAAATCAAATGCACAAAAAAAGACCGAATACGATTCCTATATTCGGTCCAGGGAAATGGCTCTTTGAGAGCCGTGCGCTAAAAGTTGGCATTTTTGCAGGCGAGGACGCCTTGCCATTTAAAGGTAGACCACGAGTGATTAATTTCCAGCCAATCGTCACGATTGGTAAGGAAAGCTGTCAACTCTGTGATCGTGCTGACAGAACGGGAGAACAAGCGCAGCGACAAAACTGTGCGCTACGCCTGATAAAGAAAGGATTACTTACCGCACAGCTGCTGAGCACGATCGACAATCGGCTGCAGGCTCATTTTCTGCCCCGGGTGCGCTTTATCGTCAGCAACAATGGTATCAATGGATTGCAGCGTACCTTGTCCAGCAGTTTTGCGCGCATAGGCAATATCGTTAAGCGGATACTGCAACAGCGTGCTGGGGTTAATAGCGAATAGTGCACCATCTTTTTCACACGTGAGCATCACTTCTTCGCGGGTAAACGGCCATTTATCTTTACCAATCTCAAAGCGGCTGACGGTAATAATCTGTGCAGCCATCGCCTGGCCACACAGCGCCATCAATACGCCAGCTGGAATCAATTTCTTCAGCAAAATATCAACCTCGTTTCATCTTCTTTAATTACACATTCAGGCCGGTGACAGCGTGGCGAACACGCTCACTAACCCGATAACGCCCATTGCCAGCAGCAGTTCAAGCTGCGTCAGGCGGATAAACAGCGGTGATGCATCACTGGTTGCGAGGCGAAAACGCGGAACCAAAAGATAACGGTTAACCAGCGCGATCAAAACCATCAGCATCACCAGCAAGACTTTCGCCACCAATAGCTCGCTCCATAGCGTGGCTTGCCAATTCAGCGGTGAACCTGCAATCAACAAACTATTCATAATGCCGGTGAGCAGCGCCAGCGCCACCGCAAGGTGCCCGTAGCGCGAAAAACGCATCATGCAGCGGATTGCATCGCGGCGAAATGCAGTGTGCCGAGCGTCTCGCATCAGCAGTAACAAAGGCACTAAACCCCCAGCCCAGAATGCGGCGGCAATCAGATGCAGCGCGTGGTTAGCCTGCTGTAGCACCCCAGCCCAACTATCGCGCATTGCCGCATGGCCCACACCGGCTAAAGCGATAAGCTGCAATAGGCTACTGAGCAATAGCATCTTCTGGCGAAGCGTGCCTCTAAGCAGTAATGACAGTGCGCTGAGCAGTGCGAAGCCAATTTCCCAACGCCAAATCACGCCAAAGCGCGTTTGTAGCACTGCTTGCCATGTGTCAGGATCGCTGATGTTACGCCAATCGCCGCTCATTAAGCCGGTTTGCGTCGCCAGCATCAGCACGCTGCTAAGCAAACTCAGTACCGCACTGCTCGCTAATATCAACCCTAAATGCTGCGCCAGCAAAGAGCGATAGCGTAGCGGTGCCAGCAGAGCGGTATAAAACGCGCTGCCGGCAAGCAACAAGAGCGCCATAAAATGCAGCGCCCGCAAGCTTATCCACAGCGTGGTCAAACTCATCAATTACTTCACGCTGAAGCTATAGCTGCCTTTGGTTTTATGGCCATCGACAGACAGCACATGCCAGTTAACCTGATAGCTACCTGACGGCAGCGGTTGGGCGATCGGTACAATCAGCTGATCATGCTGCTTATCATTGAGTTTGGCTTTTTCCACTGCAACCGGCTGATGCTGCGCGTTAAGCACTTCCACGCCGCTAAAGGCCACTTCAACATCTTCGGTAAAGGTCAGCGTCAGATTCTGTGGGGAGCTATTAACCACGGCTTTATCCGCCGGGACCGGGGTTTTAAGATGAGCATGAGCCAGCGCAAACTGACTAATGGTGAGCGTTGATGACGCCAGCAACAGCGCCATAACACGGCTTAACGCGGTTTTCTTCATCACTTCTTCCCTTTTAAGTGCGGCAACACACCGCAAACGTGGCAGCAGGATACGCCGCCGATCTGCAGGTGTCGAGACTTGCGGTGCGATCCAATCTCCTTGATCCAGCGCGGCGAAACCATTACTTTTGCCCCTGTTTATCAGGAGAAATACATGAGCCAAAACCTTGCCCTGCTCTCGCAGGAAGAGAAAGATAAAGTGAATGTCGATCTGGCTGCCGCAGGCGTCGCATTTAAAGAGCGCTACAATATGCCGGTGGTTGCCGAAATGGTGGAGCGCGAGCAACCCGAAGCGCTGCGTGAATGGTTTCGTCAACGTCTAATGCACTATCGCCAGGCCTCGCTCAGCTTGTCACGCCTGCCCTACGAACCTAAGCAGAAGTAATCTATGTTACGTGTTATTGATACCGAAACCTGTGGCTTACAGGGTGGCGTGGTTGAAGTGGCATCGGTTGATGTCATTAACGGCCAAATCGTTAATCCAATGAGTGATTTGATCTGTCCGGATCGCCCGATCGGGCGCCAGGCCATGGCGGTGCATCGCATCACTGAAGCGATGGTGGTTGGCAAGCCTACCATTGAAGAAGCGATTGGCCGCTATCACGGCGCTGCACATTACGTGGCGCACAATGCCAGTTTTGATCGCCGCATGCTGCCAACCATGCCAGGCGAATGGATCTGCACCATGACGCTGGCACGTCAGCTGTGGCCGGGGATAAAATACGGTAATCAGGCGCTGCGTCATAGCCTGAAGCTTGACGTGACGCCACCCGCAGATCTGCATGCGCACCGCGCGTTGTATGATTGCTATGTTACCGCCGCGCTACTGATCCGCATTATGGAAACGTCTGGCTGGAATGCCGAGCAGATGGCGAACTTGTGCCAGCCGGCAGCCGTAAGTGGTGATGTGTTCCCGTTCGGAAAATATCGCGGGCAGAGTATCGGCAGCATCGCGCGCAAAGATCCGGGCTATCTGCGCTGGGTGCTGGAAAATGTACGCGATTTGCGCCCACCATTACGGCAGGCGCTGCGCAAGTACGTGAAAAGCGATCAGTAATCGGCGCGGTCTGGCAAGCTACCCTGTGCCAGGCCAATCAGGAAAGTAAACTCCTGCGCCACACCTTCATAAGCTTTGAAACGGCCCGATTTCCCGCCGTGACCCGAATCCATCTCGGTACACAGCAGCAGCAGTGAGTCATTGGTTTTAAGCTCACGCATCTTCGCTACCCACTTGGCGGGTTCCCAATACTGTACCTGCGAATCGTGCAGGCCGGTGGTAACCAGCAGATGCGGATAGGCTTTAGCCTCAATATTGTCATACGGGCTGTATTGAAGGATGTAATGGTAAAATTCTGCCTGCTCGGGATTGCCCCACTCGTCGTATTCACCGGTGGTGAGGGGAATCGAAGGATCAAGCATTGTGGTGACCACATCCACAAACGGCACCTGCGCCACCACGCCATGGAACAGATCGGGTGCCATGTTCACCACCCCGCCCATCAATAATCCACCCGCGCTGCCGCCCATCGCATAGAGTCGCTGTGGATTACCATAGCCTTTCGCCACCAGCGCTTCGGTAACATCAATGAAATCGGTGAAGCTGTTCAGCTTGTTCTTCAGCCGGCCGCCGTCATACCACTGTTGACCGAGTTCACCGCCGCCGCGCACATGAATGATGGCGTAAACGAAGCCGCGCTCCAGCAGGCTAATACGGCTGGTGCCAAAACTGGCATCCATACTGCTGCCATAGGCACCGTAACCGTAAACCAGCAGCGGATTGTTGCCACGCTGAAAATGTTTACGGTGATAGACCAGTGAAACCGGAACTTCCGTACCATCGCGTACCGTAATCCACAAATGTTCGCTTTTATAATCCTCAGATTTGAAGCCCGGCACCGGCGTCCTCTTCAGCACGCGGCGATCGCCCGTTTCCATATTGAGCTCAAAAAGTGTGGTCGGCATCGTCATCGAGGAATAGCCGTAGCGCAGCGTGTCACTTTCCGGGGAAGGGTTATAGGCAAGCCAGGTAACATAGGCTGGATCGTCAAAAGCGATCCCAAAGCTCTCCCCGCTTTCCCAGTTGATCTGGCGCAAGGTGTTAACGCCGTGCTGCCGCTCTTCCACGACCAGCCAATGGCGGAATAACTGGAAATCTTCCAACACCACGTGGTCCCGCGCGGGAATTAACGATTGCCAGCGTGCTTCCGCCAGCCAGGCGCTGCGATAGAGACCGAAGTTTTTGCCGTCGCGATTTGAACGGATATAAAACTGGTGGTTGTAGTGATCGATGCTGTATTCGTGGTCGCGTCGACGCGGACAGAACGTCTGCGGCTGCGCATCTGGATATTCCGCGTCGATCAGCAGAATCTCACTGGTTGTGGTGCTGTACAGAGCAATCAGGATGAAATGTTCCGAGGTGGTTTTGTGCACGCTGAGATGGAAGGTATCGTCCTTCTCCTCATACACCAGCTGATCGTCAGACTGCGGGTGTCCTAGCTCGTGGCGCCATACCTGATAGGCCAGCAGCGTTTTAGGATGTTTGCGCACGTAATAAAGCGTGCGGGAATCATTGGCCCAGGCAACGCTGGATGACGCGTTGTTCAGCACTTCCGGATACCAGCTACCGCTGGCAAGATTGCGGAAACGAATGCCGTATTGGCGACGTGAAAGGAAATCTTCTGCCAATGCCATCACTTGATTGTCCGGCGTGATGGCCAGCGCGCCCATGGTGTAGAAATCGCTGTGGGCGGCACGCTGGTTGCCATCAAGCAGCAGCTGCCACGGCTCATCAGCGGGCGCCTCAATCGGCTGACGGAAATAGGCCGGATATTCGTTGCCGACTTCATAACGGCTTTGATAGCGATAACCATTTTTCACATAGGGTACTGAGTGATCCTGCGGCGGAATGCGATCAACGATCTCTTTCAATACCCGATCTTGTAATGGACTCTGCGACGCCATCATCGCCCGTCCATAATCATTTTCAGCATGCAGGTGAGCCAGCACGTCCGGATTTTCGCGTTCGTCATCGCGCAACCAATGATAATTATCGGTACGCGTGTCGCCATGCAGATTCATTACGTGAGGGATTTTTTTCGCGTATGGCTGCTTCATAAAACTCTTCTCCCTGAAGGACAATATCCAGCAAGCGTGGCACTAATCACGCACGATGCCAAGCTGCTTGCAGATTTTGCCACCCAGGAAGAAGCGAAAGCCGCGCATGCAGCCTTCGCGCAGAATTATGCCGCTTTTTCAGCCTCAATATCGCGTTGAATGCCATCGCGGACATCCTGAGGGATTTTTAACGCATCGCCCAGCGCGGAGAGATAGCTGCGCTCCATAAAGTGGTCAACATCTATTGCCGCACAGCTAAGGAAATAGAGTTCCAGCGCTTCTTCTTCATTTTTCACATCTGCCGCCAACCAATTGGGATCGAGTGGACGATTCATCGCCTGCTGAATCAGCGCCTCAGCCTGTGCGCCATACCCCGCTTGATGAATGTTCTGCTCAATCGCCGCACGTTCACGATCGTCGATGTGCCCATCACTCTTCGCCGCGAAGACCAGCGCCGTCACTAAGCGCTCTGCACGCTGATCCATTGGCGTTTGTAGCTGGCCAAATCCCGCGTCGTCCTGATGCGTTTCACGCACGCGCTGCTTATATTTGTTCCACAGCAGAGCCCCGGCCGCCGCGCCGCCGCCCACCAGTAACGCTTTGCCACCATATTTAGTCAGTAGCTTGCGCGTCGATTTGCTGCCGACCAGCAATCCCGCCAATCCGCCCAAAGCGCCGGGTGCCAGCATATCGCTTAAGCCGCCGGATTTTCCGTCTCCACCCTTTTTCGCCAACACCGATTGAATTTGCTGCAGCCAATTGCTCATCGTTTAACTCCTGTTTAAGTTTTCGCTCTCCATGCTGCCGCAGCTTGTGTCAGATAACGTCAGAGCGGGAAAAGTATGGCAAACCTGATGATGGCGAAAGCGTGAGTACGCAAACGTTTTCGTTTATACTGCGCGCGCATTTTGACTGCTAAGGTGAAATTATGACAACTCTCGGAACCGCGCTGCGCCCTGCCGCCACGCGTGTCATGCTGTTAGGTTCAGGTGAATTAGGCAAAGAGGTGGCGCTGGAGTGCCAACGTCTCGGTGTAGAAGTGATCGCAGTGGATCGTTATGCCGATGCGCCCGCCATGCACGTTGCGCATCGTAGCCACGTGATCAATATGCTGGATGGCGAGGCGCTTGCCGCGTTAATCGCCCAGGAAAAGCCGCATTTTGTGGTGCCTGAAATTGAGGCGATCGCTACCGAAAAATTGCTGGAACTGGAAGCGCAGGGCCAGAAAGTGGTGCCGACGGCCCGCGCCGCACGCCTGACCATGAATCGCGAAGGTATTCGCCGTTTGGCAGCGGAAGAGCTGTCTCTGCCAACCTCGTCGTATCAGTTTGCCGACAGTAAAGAGAACTTTGTCGCCGCCGCCCACGCGATTGGATTCCCGTGCATCGTAAAACCGGTGATGAGCTCCTCCGGTAAAGGCCAGAGTTTCATCCGTGAAGCCAGTCAGCTGGACAAAGCCTGGGATTATGCGCAGCAAGGCGGACGTGCCGGTGCCGGTCGCGTAATCGTTGAAGGTGTGGTGAAGTTTGATTTTGAAATCACCCTGCTTACCATTAGCGCGGTTGACGGCATCCATTTCTGCGCCCCGATTGGTCACCGCCAGGAAGATGGCGATTACCGTGAATCCTGGCAGCCGCAGCAGATGAGCGAGCTGGCGCTTCAACGCGCGCAGGATATTGCTGCTAATGTGGTGAAAGCGCTCGGTGGCTATGGTCTGTTTGGCGTAGAGCTGTTTGTGTGTGGTGATGAAGTGGTGTTCAGTGAAGTATCACCGCGTCCGCATGACACCGGCATGGTGACGCTGATTTCACAAGATCTGTCGGAGTTCGCACTGCATGTCCGCGCCTTCCTTGGCTTGCCGATTGGCGGTATTCGTCAATATGGCCCAGCCGCTTCGGCGGTGATCTTGCCAGAGCTCAACAGCCACAACGTGCAGTTCGTCAATATCGAAGCCGCGCTGGGTGCAGGCTTGCAGCTGCGTCTGTTTGGTAAGCCGGAAATTGCAGGTCAGCGTCGTTTGGGCGTTGCGTTAGCAACCGGTGAAACCACCGATGAGGCGATTGCGCGTGCTGTAGCCAGTGCAGCTGCGGTGAAAGTTGAAGGGTAAGTGAGTTCAAGAGGTCGCCATGAATGGCGTAATGCCGCTCTCTTAAGCAAAAAAAGGCCTCTTTGTGCAGGTGCGCATAAATGCGCACCCTACGAAAACCCGGCTATATCCACGTAGAGTCACCATTCATGGTGAGCGATTCATGCTCAACTGATGGGCACTACGCCATTTATGGGACCCTACAAACCCGTTACGCGCGTGCCCCTTCAACCGCTTCACGCGCCAGACGCGTAATGCGATCCCAGTCGCCGGTTTCCAACGCATCATTGGGTACCAGCCATGAACCCCCAATGCACAGCACGCTTTTCAGGGCCAGGTATTCACGATAATTTGCCGGAGAGATGCCGCCCGTCGGGCAGAAACGCACCTGTGGGAAGGGTCCACCAATCGCCGACAGCGCTTTTACGCCGCCGTTGGCTTCAGCCGGGAAAAATTTGAACTCGCGCAGACCATAATCCATACCGGTCATCAGTTCAGATACCGTACTGATCCCCGGAATCAAAGGTACCGGGCCTTCAACTGCCGCTTTCAGTAGGGACTCTGTTAATCCTGGGCTGATAACAAATTGTGCACCGGCATCTGTGACTTCTTTCAACTGCTGTGTATTAATCACCGTGCCTGCCCCAACAATCGCTTCCGGCACTTCTTTAATCATGGCGCGCAGTGCATCCATTGCTACCGGCGTACGCAGCGTCACTTCCAGCACGCGCACACCGCCCGCAACCAGCGCTTTCGCCATCGGCACCGCATGTTCCAGTTTGTTCACCACAATGACCGGCACAACCGGGCCAGTTTTCAGGATCTGTTCTGCACTTGTTTTCCAGTTCTTCATCACGTTTCCTTAGTTGCATCAGCCCGGCGCGCAGCCACGCTGTCAATAATTGGGACCTACCATACAAGATTGGCTGGAGCGGCGTCTATCGGATATCAATTTTTTTTGAAACCCGGGTTCACTTTTCAGATAAAGGAATTTTCGGCAAAAAAAAGCCCGCACATTCGGCGGGCTTAGCAACGCGTGATTATTCGAACTCGTTCCAGGAACGGCCATCGCGCGTAATCATTGCGACAGAAGCCACCGGCCCCCAGGTGCCAGCCTGATACGGCTTCGGCGCTTCGGCATCGGCGTTCCAGGCATCAATGATGGAATCCACCCAGCCCCAGGCGGCCTCTACTTCGTCACGACGCACAAACAGCGCCTGAATGCCGCGCATGGTTTCCAGCAGCAGACGCTCGTAAGCATCGGCCAGATGCGACTGGTTGAAAGTTTCTGAATAGCTCAGATCCAGCTTGGTGGTTTGCAGCTTATGTTTGTGATCGAGTCCCGGCACTTTATTCAGGATTTCGATATCCACACCTTCGTCCGGCTGCAGACGAATGGTTAATTTGTTCTGTGGCAGTTCGGCATAAGAGTCTTTGAACAGGTTCATCTCTGGGTTCTTGAAGTAGACCACCACTTCAGAACATTTGGTCGGCAAACGCTTGCCGGTACGCAGATAGAACGGCACGCCAGCCCAACGCCAGTTATCGATATCGACGCGGATGGCGACAAAGCTTTCCGTGGCGCTCTGCTTATTGGCGCCCTCTTCTTCCAGGTAGCCCGGCACTTTTTTACCCTGCACAAAGCCCGCGGTGTATTGGCCACGCACGGTTTTCTCGCGCACGTTAGTCTGATCAATACGACGCAGGGAACGCAGCACTTTCACTTTCTCATCACGGATGGCATCCGCGCTGAGATCCGACGGCGGCGACATGGCGATCATCGTCAGGATCTGCAACAGGTGGTTCTGGATCATGTCGCGCATCTGGCCGGCTTTGTCGAAATAACCCCAGCGGCCTTCAATGCCCACTTCTTCTGCCACGGTAATCTGCACATGATCGATAGTGCGATTGTCCCAGTTGTTAACAAAAATCGAGTTAGCGAAACGCAGCGCCAGCAGATTAAGCACCGTCTCTTTACCGAGATAGTGGTCAATACGGAAGACCTGGCTCTCTTCAAAGTATTTGCCGACGCTGTCATTGATCTCTTGCGAGGTTTCCAGTGAGGTGCCAAGCGGCTTTTCCATCACCACGCGTGCCGGTTTGGCGTTCAGCTTCGCGGCGCCCAAACCGTCACAAATTGCGCCGAAGGTGCTTGGCGGCATGGCGAAATAGTTGATGGTGACACGATTTTTCTGGTCAAGCATTTTGCCCAGTTTGGTGAAATGCGAGGTGTCATTAACGTCGAGGTTACAAAAATCGAGACGGCTGCTGAGTGTGTCCCACAGCGCTTCGTCGATTTTCTCTTTCATGAAGGTTTCCAGCGCTTCACGAACCACTTTGGTGTACGCATCCTTGTCCCAATCCGCGCGGCCTACGCCAATAATGCGAGTGGTTTCATGAATCTGACCGGCTTTTTCCAGCTGATACAGTGATGGCAACAGTTTACGGCGAGCAAGATCGCCTTTGGCACCGAAAATCACCAGATCGCATGCCTGGGCTGTTTGTGTAACCGCCATTTTCCTCTCCTCGTTGCAGGATATACCCGGCTTGAGCGTTCTCATCACGCCAGGTCCTTATTGTAATTTTCTTACAGCACAATGTACGTTTTTCGCCGGTTCAGGACAACCCGAACGCAGCCTTTGCTGGCGTTAACTGTGAACGAATTAAAGGTGTTAAGTGTGTTGTAGCGTGCCATTTGAGCACTTTTTCTGTTTCGATGTTTGTCGCGGCAAAACACGTCAGCGATCAAAGTATCGCAAAAAATTCGCGCTTACATTTGTCCTTCGCTGCGTGCGTGCCTCTATTACACGGTATATTCTTGAGAATTGGCAGCGATTTCATCCATCGGTGAACGCGGAAAAGTGATTGACGGTCATTAGGTTAAACCATGCTGGAACAGATTCAGGCGCAATTAGCGGCGCTGAGCAAATCGGAACGTAAAGTAGCAGAACAGATTCTTGCTGCTCCTCAACAGGCGATGCACTCCAGCATCGCCACGCTTGCACGTGCCGCTGACGTCAGCGAACCCACGGTGAATCGCTTTTGTCATCGCATGGGCACACGCGGCTTTCCTGATTTCAAGTTGCAGCTCGCGCAGAGTCTGGCAAAAGGCCCAACCTGGGTCAGCCGTGATGTGGAAGAAAATGACAGCGTCGAAAGCTTTAGCCATAAGATTTTTGATTCTGCACTAGCCGGTTTGAGTCGCGTGCGTCAGCAGCTCGATGTAGAGGTGATTCATCAGGCAGTTTTGGCCCTTACAAAAGCGCATAAAATTGCCTTTTTCGGTCTGGGCGCCTCCGCCGTGGTCGCACACGATGCCACCAACAAATTTCTGCGTTTTAATCTGCCGGTCATCTGGTCAGAGGATATTGTGATCCAGCGCATGAGTTGCATAAATAGTGGACCAAATGATGTATTTGTTCTCATCTCACATACTGGCCGCACCAAAAATATGATAGAACTGGCTCGCCTGGCGCGTGTAAACGCTTCCACTGTGCTGGCTATCACTTCTCCGGGTTCACCGCTGGCAGCAGAAGCGACGCTGGCATTGACGCTGGATGTACCGGAAGATACCGATATCTACCTGCCGATGGTTTCCCGCCTGGCGCAATTAACCGTGGTTGATGTACTGGCGACAGGGTTTACCCTTGAGCGCGGCGCCTCTTTCCGTGAGAATCTGAAACGGGTGAAAGAAGCGCTAAAAGATTCGCGCCTGGAGAAACAGCCGCAGGAAAATAATTAACATCACATTCACAATGTGAGTCGAATCACAGCCCATCAATCATATAGAATAGATGAACACTACGTGTCACTTGAGAGCGACACGCTACTTTGCTAACGGAGTCCTTCATGTCCAGACGTCTCAGAAGAACCAAGATCGTTACAACCCTCGGTCCAGCCACCGATCGCGACAATAACCTCGAAAAAATCATCGCGGCAGGTGCTAACGTTGTACGACTCAACTTCTCCCACGGCACACCAGAAGATCATCAGCAGCGCGCCAACAAGGTGCGTGAGATTGCCGCGAAATTAGGTCGCCACGTGGCGATTCTTGGCGACCTGCAGGGGCCGAAAATTCGCGTATCAACCTTCAAAGAAGGCAAAGTTTTCCTTAATGTTGGCGATCGCTTCCTGCTGGATGCCGATTTGAGCAAAGGCGAAGGCGATAAAGAGAAAGTCGGTATTGACTATAAAGGCCTGCCAGACGATGTGGTGCCAGGCGATATTCTGCTGCTGGACGACGGTCGCGTACAGTTGAAAGTGCTGGAAGTCCAGGGTGCCAAAGTGTTCACCGAAGTAACCGTCGGCGGCCCGCTTTCCAACAACAAAGGTATCAACAAACTGGGTGGTGGCTTATCTGCTGACGCGCTGACAGAGAAAGACAAAGTGGATATCATCACCGCCGCCAAAATCGGCGTGGATTATCTCGCTGTTTCTTTCCCGCGTAACGGCGAAGATATGAACTATGCTCGCCGCCTGGCGCGCGATGCCGGTTGCGACGCTAAGCTCGTGGCGAAAGTTGAACGTGCAGAAGCCGTTGCTTCACAGGAAGCGATGGATGACATCATTCTGGCATCAGATGTGGTAATGGTGGCGCGTGGTGATCTGGGTGTTGAGATTGGCGATCCGGAACTGGTCGGTATTCAGAAGGCGCTGATTCGTCGCGCACGTCAGCTAAACCGCACCATCATCACCGCTACGCAGATGATGGAATCAATGATCACCAATCCGATGCCAACGCGTGCGGAAGTGATGGACGTGGCGAATGCCGTGCTCGATGGTACCGATGCCGTTATGCTCTCGGCCGAAACCGCGGCGGGCCAATATCCGGCAGAGACCGTATCCGCAATGGCTAAGGTGTGCCTCGGCGCAGAAAAAATCCCTAGCGTTAACGTCTCCAAGCACCGCCTTGAGGTGCAATTCGATAACGTTGAGGAAGCCATTGCGATGTCTGCGATGTATGCTGCCAACCATCTGCAAGGGGTTTCAGCCATCATCACCATGACTGAATCAGGCCGTACTGCGCTGATGACGTCACGTATCACCTCTGGTTTGCCGATCTTCGCCATGTCACGTCACGAACGTACGCTGAATCTCACGGCGCTCTATCGTGGCGTTACGCCAGTATTTTTCGACAGTAATAATGACGGTGTTGCCGCCGCGCACGATGCAGTGAATCTGTTGCGCGACAAAGGTTTCCTCGTGTCAGGCGACCTGGTGATTGTCACCCAGGGCGACGTGATGGCGACCACCGGTACCACCAATACCAGCCGTGTGCTGCGCGTAGATTAATACGCACTACCGACAGCGGCTGTAACAACATGGACAAACGCGACTGCCTGGCAGTCGCGTTTTTATTTTTTTGACAAGGAGGCCAGATGGCCCGCTATCAACCTATTACCCAACTTACCGGGCGCGTACTGCTGTTTCCGCTCGCATTGGTGTTATTCGAATTTGCGACCTATATCGCGCACGACATGATTCAGCCCGGCATGTTGCTGGTGACCTCAGAATTCGGCGTGGGTCCTGAATGGGTATCAACATCGCTGACCGCTTATTTGATGGGCGGCGTTGTATTGCAGTGGCTGCTTGGCCCGCTTTCCGATAAATATGGCCGTCGCCCCGTATTGCTGTTTGGCATTCTGTTCTTTGCTGCCGCTTGTATTCTCACCACCTGGGTCAGCAGCATTGAAGAGTTTGTCGCGCTGCGGTTCATTCAGGGCATCAGCCTGTGTTTCATTGGCGCAGTCAGCTATGCGGCAGTGCAGGAAGCCTTTGCTGAAGCACTGGCAGTGCGCATGATGGCGCTGATGGCCAACGTTGCGCTGCTGGCGCCGTTAGCTGGACCCTTGGCCGGCGCCGCGTGGCTCACGGTTGGCGAGTGGCGCAGCATGTTCTGGCTGTTTGCCATCTGCAGCGTCATCGCTTTTGCCCTGCTTTGGCGCGTAATGCCAGAAACCGCTGGCGATCGCAGCCACTCCATCGCCTTGCCCACGCTGGCACGTGGCTATGCGCGTTTAGCGCGCGATCGCCAGGTCATGTATGGATCATTTGCGATTGGTTTAGTGTTTATTCCCATCCTTACATGGGTAGCCCTGTCGCCGGTGATTCTGATGCACGATGAAGGGCTGTCGCGGATGCAATATGCTCTACTGCAGCTGCCGGTATTTTTAGCAATGATTGCCGGGAATATCACGTTGGGCAAATTGGCGGGCCGCGTTCCGATTGAGCAGCCGGTAAAATTTGCCGCATGGCCAATCCTGATTGGGTTGAGTATTGCGCTGTTGGCGAATTTGCTTAATAGCCACACCTATCTGCTGCTGACAGCAGGTTTGAGCTTGTACGCATTTGGCGCAGGCATGGTGAACGCTGGACTTTATCGCTTAACGCTCTACTCCAGTGACGAAGGCAAAGGCAGCGTCGCGGCAATGCTCGGCATGATCAGTATTCTGACCTTAGCCGTAGGTATTGAGCTGGCAAAAAGTGGCTATTTCAGCGGCGGTACGCCGTGGTTTAGCGGCATCAACTTTGCGGCTGGCGTATTGTGGTTTGGTCTGGTGACGCTCTTCCTGCGTGAACGGAAACGTCGCAGTCATGTAAAAGCAGCGTGATTGACAGATTAGAGCCTGGCATGTTGGAAGGTGCGCATTGATGCGCACCTGGTCGCCATCAATGGCGACTCAACGAATTATTTCTTGCGCGGATAAAGTTCTTTGCGCGCATAAGGTTCGATATCCCCTTCTTTGCGCGTCTTTAGCAGCTTCAAAATCCAGGTGTACTGCTCAGGATGCGGACGCACAAATACTTCAACTTCTTCATTCATGCGACGAGCCAGCGTGTTGTCATCCGCTTCCAGCAAATCGTCCATTGGCGGACGCACATAGATTTCCAGCCGGTGCGTTTCGCTGTTATATACCGGAAAAAGCGGTACCACGCGGGCGCGACACACTTTCATCAGACGACCCACGGCCGGTAGCGTGGCTTTGTAAGTGGCAAAGAAATCCACAAACTCACTGTGCTCTGCGCCATGATCCTGATCGGGCAGATAATAGCCGTAGTAGCCCTGACGCACCGAAGCGATAAACGGTTTGATGCCATCGTTACGCGCATGCATACGCCCGCCGAAACGGCGACGCACGGTATTCCACAGATAATCCATTAACGGATCGCTCTGATTGTGGAACATCGCCGCCATCATCTGGCCTTCAGACGCCAACAGCATGGCCGGGATATCAACCGCCCAACCGTGCGGCACCAGGAAAATGACATTTTCTTTATTCGTCTGCAGCTGCTCAATGATTTCCTTGCCGTGCCACTCAACACGCTTTCGCACGTGTGCAGGATTGCGTAAGCCGAGCTCCGCCATCATTGCCATCGCCTGCGGTGCAGTAGCAAACATACGATCAGCAATCTCTTCGCGCTGCGCCTCACTCAATTCTGGCAGGCAATAATAGAGATTGATCAGCGCACGACGACGCGCACTTTTCGCCAGCTTGCCAGCGAACTTGCCCAATCCACCCAGAATAGGATCGCGCACTTTGGCGGGAAGCAACGCCATGCCAGCCAGCGCGCCAACCGCCAACCAACTGCCCCAGTATTTCGGCTTCAAAAAAGAACGTTGAAAAACGGGAATAAACTCACTGTTATTTTTCTTTCGGGTTTCCATGCACTCGCCTCTGACAATGACCGGTCAATAATAGTGACGATGGTTTATTTTGCAATCTTCATGCGCCAGATAGCAAAAAACCGACGAAGAATCCGTCGGTTTTTCCGGTGTTACGCGAAAATGTGCGCTATTTCAGCGTTAATTGCGGCAGCCAGGTTTTCACTTGCGCCATATAAGTGCTGCGATCTTTGCCGGTCAGCCCTTCCATGCGTGGTAGTTTCGCCGTTAATGGATTGACAGCCTGGTTATTGATCCACACTTCATAGTGCAGATGTGGGCCAGTAGAGCGTCCAGTGTTACCCGAGAGCGCAATGCGATCGCCTCGTTTCACTTTTTGTCCAGGCTTCACCAGCGCCTTGCTCAAATGCATGTAACGCGTCATATACTGACGGCCGTGGCGAATGGCCACGTAATTGCCCGCCGCGCCGCCGTTCTTCGCCATCACCACTTCCCCATCACCCACCGCCAATACCGGCGTGCCGATAGGCAGGGCGAAATCGACACCTTTATGCGGTGCGATACGCCCAGTCACCGGATTAAGACGGCGAGGATTGAAGTTAGAGGAGACGCGATACTGCTTAACCGTTGGGAAACGCATGAAACCACGTGCCAGGCCAGATGCGTTACGGTCGTAGAACTTGCCATCTTCCGCGCGGAAGGCGTAGTAATCTTTGCCCCCGGTGCGCAGACGTACGCCAAGCAGTTGGCTTTGTGCACTTTTGCCATCGAGCATTTCGCGCGACATCAGTACGCTAAAATCATCGCCTGCGCGCAGCTTGCGGAAATCCATCTGCCACTGCATTGCTTTGATGACGTTACTGGTTTCTGCGCTGGTCAATCCCGCCCGCTGAGCACTGGCAGCAAAACTGCCTCGCACTTCGCCTTTCAGCACGTTGTTCTGCCATTCACCCTTTTGCAGCGCCTGCTGCATCGTAAAGCTACCGTTATCGGCGCGCTGATAAGTACGGGTTTCACGGCGATCGATTTCCCAGCTGAAGGTTTGCAGTTGGCCATCCGCGTCCAGCGTCCAGCTAAGTTGCTGGCCGACGCGCATATTGCGCAGGTCTTTATCACTGCTAACCAGCGCATTGATATCGCCCAGCTCAATACCGTACTGATTCAGCGCACTGCTCAGCGTATCGCCTGAAGAGACGGTGTAATCATGGACGTTTGAATTGTCCGGGACGTCTTTATCAATGTCGTCGGCAGGAATATCTTCTTCCGGCTCTTCGGTGGTTTGGTCAATCGGCTCGCTGGCTTCGGGCAGCAAGGTCCGCAGTTCGTCTTTATCCAGCGCGATAGTTTTCACGATGGGTGCAACATCATGGGGATGATAAACGTATGGCCGCCAAACGGCGACGGCCAAAGTCACTACGGTTAATGAACCCAGCATAACGCGGTGGGGGCGCGGCAAATTATTAAATGCGAGGGCGACAGAGCGGGCTATCTGCTGCACTTTTACTTATTCCTCATGCTCCATTCAGGCAGCTCGCATACTGGCTCGACAGCTGTGAAAGGAATTTCACGTAGCTATCTTTTGTTAAGCTGATCCCCATGCCCAATGGATCGAGCGTGCCTTTACGCACCTCAGTTCCACGAGACACGGCATCGATGACGGCCGGCCTGAATTGTGGTTCAGCAAAAACGCATACGGCTTTCTGCTCAACCAACTGTGTTCGTATTTGATGTAAACGCTGGGCGCCCGGTTGGATTTCAGGATTGACGGTAAAATGCCCTAATGGTGACAAACCGTAATGTTTTTCAAAGTAGCTATACGCATCGTGAAAAACGAAATAACCCTTATTCCGCACAGGCGCAAGTTGCGCGCCAATGTGTGTATCCGCGTTGGCTAATTCTGCCTCAAACTGCTGCAGGTTAGCGTCAAGTTTGGCTTTGCTTTGCGGCATAAGTTCCAATAATTTCCCATGGATTGCAACCGCAGATTGCCTTGCGATCTCAGGGGACATCCACAGATGCATATTAAATTGCCCATGGTGGTGGTGAGCATGAGACAGGTCTTGTTGCTCAGACTTTTCTGAGGCAAGGTCATGATCGTGATCGTGCTCATGTTCCTCATCATCATCATCGCCGCTAATCAATAACGGTTTTACTTCCGGCAAAGCGGCGATCTCGAGGTTTTTATTGGCAGGTAATTCTGCCGCTGACTTGGTCAGGAAGGCTTCCATTTCCGGGCCGGTCCACACCACTAAGTCTGCGTTTTTTATACGTTTTACATCGGAAGGACGCAGAGCATAATCATGTTCAGAAGCACCGTCAGGCAGCAACACTTCAACCGGTGTAATGCCATCGGCGATTGCGGCTGCGATAAATCCGATGGGTTTAATTGAAGCCACCACCGCTGAGTGCGCAGGCAGTGCGGCTGAGGTAGCGATTGCCGCAGCAGTGAGGGTGAAAATAAGACGTTTTTTATTGTGTAACATAATACGACATTCCATCGTGACCAGGTGATGGAATGTGATATTATAACATTCGAAATTCTATGCAACCCGTAAATATCATGCTGCCACTTGTTACTCTTGAAAACATTTCAGTGAAGTTCTCCCAGCGCCCGGTGCTAGCAGGCATTAGCCTTACGCTCGAACGCGGGAAAATTCTCACTCTGCTGGGCCCGAATGGCGCTGGCAAATCGACGTTGGTTCGCACGGTGCTCGGGCTGCTTAAACCAACCGGCGGCACCGTCAAGCGCGCTGCTGATTTGCGCATCGGCTACGTGCCGCAGAAACTGCACATTGATCCCACATTGCCAATCACCGTTGAGCGTTTCATGCGTCTTTCGCGCGGTACCCGACGTGATGCGATTTTGCCCGCGTTAAAACGCGTACAGGGTGGACATCTGCTTAATGCGCCGCTGCAAAAACTCTCTGGCGGGGAAACCCAGCGTGTTTTACTGGCGCGAGCGCTGCTGAATGATCCTCAACTGCTGGTGCTGGATGAGCCAACCCAGGGTGTTGACGTGAACGGCCAGGTTGCGCTGTATGATTTGATCGATCAGCTGCGTCGCGAGCTAAACTGTGGCGTGCTAATGGTCTCGCATGATTTACATTTGGTGATGGCGAAAACCGATGAAGTGCTGTGTCTTAATCATCACATCTGCTGTTCCGGGACACCCGAAGCCGTTTCGCAGCATCCTGAATTTATCGCCATGTTTGGGCCGCGCGGTGCGCAGCAGCTGGCAATCTATCGTCATCATCATAATCACCGTCACGATTTACAGGGACGCATTGTTCTGCGCAAAGGAAATGGCCCGTCATGATTGAACTGTTATTACCTGGCTGGCTGGGTGGCGTCTTGCTGGCGCTGGCCGCCGGTCCGCTTGGCTCGTTTGTGGTTTGGCGCCGCATGTCCTACTTTGGTGACACCCTTGCCCATGCATCGCTGTTGGGTGTTGCGTTTGGTTTACTGCTCAATGTTAATCCTTACTATGCAGTGATTCTGGTTACCGTCTGTCTGGCACTGGGATTGGTATGGCTGGAGCGTCGCCCACATCTCGCTATCGACACGCTGCTCGGCATTATGGCGCACAGTGCGCTGTCGCTGGGTTTAGTGGTGGTGAGCCTGATGCAAGGTGTGCGTGTCGATCTGATGGCGTATCTGTTTGGTGACCTGCTGGCGGTCACGCCAGATGACCTGTGGATGATGGGCGGAGGCGTAGCGATTGTGTTAGCCGTGATGGCGTGGCAGTGGAACGCTCTGCTGTCGATGACCATCAGCCCTGAGCTGGCACAGGTGGATGGCGTGAACATTCAGCGTACGCGTTTGATGCTGATGCTGGTGACCGCTTTAACCATCGGTGTGGCAATGAAATTTGTCGGCGCGTTGATCATTACATCGCTGCTGATTATCCCGGCGGCGACGGCGCGTCGTTTCTCGCGCTCGCCAGAGCAGATGGCGGGTTTTGCCGTGATTGTCGGTATTGTTGCGGTAACCGGCGGGCTAACCTTCTCCGCCACTTACGATACGCCAGCCGGTCCTTCAGTTGTATTATGTGCCGCAGTGCTGTTCATTATCAGCATGGCAAAAAAACCGGCGGCTTAACGCCGGTTTACTCTTCGCGACTGATACCAAAATGTTTATAGGCATGCTGCGTTGCCATACGGCCACGCGGCGTGCGCTGAATGAATCCCTGTTGAATCAGGAAGGGTTCAATCACATCCTCGATCGTTTCCCGCTCCTCGCCAATCGCCGCAGCCAGATTATCTAACCCAACCGGACCACCCGAGAATTTGTCGATGATCGCCAGCAGCAGTTTGCGGTCCATATAATCAAACCCCTGACTGTCGACGTTAAGCATATCCAGCGCGCTAGCCGATACTTCGCCGCTCAAATTACCGTTGGCGCGCACTTCCGCAAAGTCCCGTACCCGACGCAGCAACCGGTTGGCGATGCGTGGCGTACCGCGCGCACGACGCGCGATTTCTAACGCGCCCTCTTCGCTCAACGCCAAGCCAAGACAGGCTGCGCTTCGCCCAACGATGTGCTGTAAATCAGGGACATTATAGAATTCAAGACGCTGGACGATGCCAAAGCGATCGCGCAACGGCGAAGTTAATGAACCCGCACGTGTGGTGGCGCCAATCAGGGTAAACGGTGGCAGGTCGAGCTTAATGGAACGCGCCGCCGGACCCTCACCAATCATAATATCCAGCTGATAATCTTCCATTGCCGGATACAGCACCTCTTCCACTACCGGTGAAAGGCGATGGATTTCATCGATGAACAGCACGTCATGCGGTTCGAGGTTGGTCAACATCGCTGCGAGATCGCCCGCTTTCTCCAGCACCGGCCCCGACGTCGTGCGCAGATTAACACCCATTTCATTGGCTACGATGTTGGCCAGGGTGGTTTTACCCAATCCCGGCGGACCAAAGATCAGCAGGTGATCGAGTGCGTCGCCGCGCAGTTTCGCAGCCTGGATGAAAATCTCCATTTGCTCGCGCACCTGCGGCTGACCTACATATTCCGTCAGCAGCTTAGGTCGAATGGCACGATCGAGCGTTTCTTCTTCGTTAAAGGAACTGCCCGAGACCAGGCGATCGGCTTCAATCATGCTTTACCTCAAATAGCTGCGCGCAGCGCTTCGCGAATCAGGGTTTCGCAATCCGCGTCCGGTTTTCCCACTTTGCTGATCATGCGGCTGGCTTCCTGTGGTTTATAACCGAGGGCAACCAGTGCCGATACGGCTTCTGCTTCAGCATCGTTGTTATCCTGCGCGGCTGATGGCGTCGTCAATGTAAAGGTTGAGTCACCACCAAACAGATCGCCGTGCATACCAATGAAGCGGTCTTTCATTTCCACGATCAAGCGCTCGGCGGTTTTTTTGCCTACGCCTGGCAGTTTAATCAAAGACGCAATCTCTTGTCGCTCAACCGCAGTAACAAACTGCTGCGCTGACATGCCCGACAAGATCGCTAGCGCCAGCTTTGGCCCCACGCCATTCACTTTCACCAGCTCGCGGAACAGCGTGCGCTCCTGCTTGTTATTGAAACCGAACAGCAGCTGCGCATCTTCACGCACCACGAACTGGGTAAAGATGATCGCTTCCTGATTAATTTCCGGCAGCTCGTAAAAGCAGGTCATTGGCATGTGCACTTCATAACCGACGCCGTGCGCTTCAATTAACACCAGCGGCGGCTGTTTTTCCAGAATGTTGCCTCGTAAACGACCAATCACCTGAGCGATTCCTTAATCTGTAAGTAAGCCTGCGTTTATAGCATAAAAAAAGCTGGATGAATATCCAGCCTCGTATAGCGTTTCGTTTCCGCTAACCCGATCGCATTCGACCGCGCGTCATCACAAGTTTTGTGTCACTTATACGTCCGGCATTTTGACTCATATGGCAGTGGGTGATGGCAATCGCCAGCGCATCGGCGGCGTCAGCTTGCGGGTTCGCCGGCAGTTTCAGCAAGGTCCGCACCATGTGCTGTACCTGACTTTTCTCTGCACCACCGGTGCCGGTTACCGTTTGCTTCACCTGCCGCGCTGCATATTCAAATACCGGCAAATCGTGATTCACCGCAGCCACAATCGCCGCACCGCGCGCCTGGCCCAGCTTGAGCGCTGAGTCAGCATTCTTCGCCATAAACACCTGCTCAATGGCGAAGTAATCAGGTGAAAACTGCGTGATGATTTCGCAGACGCCGGCGTAAATCAGTTTGAGGCGCGACGGCAAATCGGTGACGCTGGTGCGGATACAGCCGCTGCCCAGATAGGTGAGCTGGCGGCCGGTTTGGCGGATAACACCGTAACCGGTGACGCGCGAGCCGGGATCGATCCCGAGAATTATCGCCACAGCGCGTCTCCGGTAAGTGGGGTTTTAAGCAACGCCATTACAGCGTTTCTGCGATCTCATCAGAGATTTCACCGTTATGGTACACTTCCTGCACATCATCGCAGTCTTCCAGCATGTCGATCAGGCGCAGCAGTTTCGGCGCAGTTTCGGCATCCATTTCGGCTTTGGTTGAAGGGATCATTGAGACTTCAGCGGTGTCCGCTTTCAAGCCGCCAGCTTCCAGCGCATCACGCACCGCACCCAGCTCTTCCCACGCGGTGAACACGTCAATTGCGCCATCATCATAGGCGACGACGTCTTCGGCACCGGCTTCCAGCGCCGCTTCCATTACCGCATCTTCGTCCTGGCCTGGCGCGAAGGAGATAACACCCTTCTTGCTAAACAGGTAAGAAACTGAACCGTCAGTTCCGAGGTTACCGCCGGTTTTGGTGAAGGCATGACGCACTTCGCCAACGGTACGGTTGCGGTTGTCGCTCAGGCACTCGATCATCACAGCAGAGCCGCCCGGACCGTAACCTTCATAGATGATGGTTTCCATGTTGGAATCATCTTCGCCGCCCACGCCGCGTGCAATTGCGCGGTTCATGGTATCGCGGGTCATGTTATTGGACAGGGCTTTGTCCATCGCTGCGCGCAGGCGCGGGTTGGAACCGGCATCGCCGCCACCGAGCTTCGCAGCGGTAACCAGCTCGCGAATGATTTTGGTGAAGATTTTACCGCGTTTAGCGTCCTGAGCAGCTTTACGGTGCTTAGTATTCGCCCATTTACTGTGTCCAGCCATCTTGCATATTCTCCGATCTTTTACTGGGTGCAGGCTATCTTACTTGCGATCTTGTCCCCCGGCAGTGCTCGCAATCCTCACGTACATAAGTACGCTCCGGTTGCTGTGCGCTGGCGGTGAACAACCTCGCGGCGCCGATTACGCCTGACTGTTCGATATTGTTCGGTGCGTTCATTGAAAACTCACCAGATTCATAAAACTTAATGCATTCGCCACCGGAATAACGCGCGGCGGCGAGCATTCAGATAAATTCTTCAATTGCCTGGCGGTTACTCCAGGACTTGGTGAGGGCTGCGGCAGCGGCGGGGTCGAGCCAGCGCGCGGCGAGATGCTCGGTGAGCAGTAGCTCACGCTCTGCGGGTAACGCCAACCTGAACCAGTGTTCGCGATTGTGCGTGGTGCCCGGCGCGTAACGATGGCGATAGTGCGGGAAGATTTCAAACTCGATCTCTTTGTGACAATCGTCCAGCACTAACTTTTCATCCGCTATGTCGATGGCGAGCTCTTCTAACACTTCGCGCTGAGCCGCCTGATGTGGGCTTTCACCCGCTTCCAGGCTGCCAGTAACCGATTGCCAAAAGCTGTCGTCATCGCGTCGCTGCAGCATTAACACCCGGCCGGTATCTCGCGCAAAAATCACTACCAGCACCGATACCGGATGTTTATAGCCCATTACTTGTTCTCTGACTTTTCTTTCTTCGGTGCCACTAAAATACCCAGATCCAACAAGGCGGCTGGATTGGCTTCGCTTGGCGCTTCAGTCATCAGACATGCTGCTGCGGTAGTTTTCGGGAACGCGATCACATCACGGATGTTATCGGTACCCGTTAACAGCATGGTCAGTCGATCCAGACCAAAGGCCAAGCCCGCGTGTGGCGGTGTGCCGTATTTCAGGGCGTCGAGCAGGAAGCCAAACTTCTCGCGCTGCTCTTCTTCGGTGATTCCCAGGATGCTGAACACCGTCTGCTGCATTTTGCCGCTGTGGATACGTACCGAACCGCCGCCCACTTCGTAGCCGTTAATTACCATATCGTAGGCATTGGCTACTGCCTGTACCGGATCGGCCGCCAACGCTTCGGCGCTCATCGCTTTCGGCGAGGTGAACGGATGGTGCATCGCTGCCAGGCCGCCCTCTTCATCTTCCTCAAACATTGGGAAGTCGATAACCCACAGCGGCGCCCAGGCTTTTTCATCGGTGATCTGCAGATCGCGGCCCACCTTCAGACGCAACGCACCCAGCGCATCCGCCACCACTTTAGCGCGGTCAGCACCGAAGAAGATCAGGTCACCATCTTGTGCTGATGTGCGATTCAGGATCGCTTCGACGATCTCCGCCGTGAGGAATTTCGCTACCGGGCTCTGTACGCCCTCGAAGCCTTTAGCACGTTCGTTAATCTTCATCCACGCCAGGCCTTTGGCGCCATAGATTTCAACAAACTTGCCGTATTCATCAATTTGCTTACGCGTTAATGCAGCACCGCCTGGAACGCGCAGCGCCGCTACACGGCCTTTGGCATCATTAGCGGGGCCCGCGAACACCTGGAACTCGACATTTTTCAGCAGATCGCCAACGTCCACCAGCTCCATGGGATTACGCAGGTCTGGCTTGTCGGAACCGTAACGGTGCATCGCTTCCGCAAAAGTCATCTGCGGGAAGTCACCGAGATCGACGCCCTTGATGTCGATCCACAGCTCACGAATCAGACGCTCCATCTTTTCACGCACCTGCTCGGCCGTCATGAACGAGGTTTCAACGTCGATCTGGGTGAATTCAGGCTGACGGTCGGCACGCAGATCTTCGTCGCGGAAGCACTTAACGATTTGATAATAGCGGTCAAAACCCGACATCATCAGCAGCTGTTTGAACAGCTGAGGTGACTGCGGCAGCGCGTAAAACTTGCCTTTGTGTACGCGGCTCGGCACCAGATAGTCACGCGCGCCTTCCGGTGTTGCTTTGGTCAGCATTGGCGTTTCGATATCGAGGAAGCCCTGGTCATCCATAAAGCGACGCACGAAGCTGGTAATTTTAGCGCGGGTTTTTAAACGCTGAGCCATTTCCGGACGACGCAGATCCAGATAGCGATAAGTCAGACGCGCTTCTTCGCTGTTGATCTGGTTCGAATCCAGTGGCAAAGGTTCAGCACGGTTGATGATGTTCAGTTCATGCGCAAACACCTCCACTTCACCGGTGGCCATGTCGCTGTTTTTGTTTTTTTCGTCACGTGCACGCACGGTGCCGGTGATCTGGATACAGAATTCGTTACGCAGTTCAGATGCCAGCTGGAAAGCGTCCTGACGATCGGAATCGAAGAACACCTGTGCGATACCTTCACGGTCGCGCATATCGATAAAAATCAGGCTACCCAGATCGCGACGGCGATTTACCCAGCCGCAGAGAGTGACTTGCTGACCCACATGAGACAGATTGAGCTGTCCGCAATATTCTGTACGCATAACGTATCCTTTTAACTTCGCCGCTGCTGCCAGACAACATCAGGCCGCGTAACCTTATGAGATGCTGTCGCAAAAAAGGCGGCTATTATAATGGAAAAACCCAGGCAGGATAAGTGGAGCCAGATCAAAGCGGACAAAACAATAGGCTTTATCGCGCTGTTTTTCCTGCCGACATCAAAACAGGGTACATTATGCCGCCCTTTCCCGCCCCTAAAGGATTAAGGAGTTCGCGTTTGACACTTCGCATTGGCTTACCACAATGGCAGCACGCGCGCTGGAAACAGTTCGGTTTAGAGACGCTGGCCGATTACGCACAGCTGTTTGGCTGCGTGGAAGGCAACACCACACTTTATGCTTTGCCGAAGCCGGAAGTGGTGATGCGCTGGCGGGATATGACCCACGATGACTTCCGCTTCTGCTTCAAATTTCCCGAGAGCATCAGTCACCAATCTGGCCTGCGTAACTGTGATGAATTGCTGACGGCGTTTTTCCGCCTGCTCGATCCGCTGAGTAACCGTATCGGTCAATATTGGTTGCAACTGCCCGCGGCATTCTCTCCCGCGCAGCTTGGTGATTTATGGTTCTTTTTGGATAGCTTGCCGCGCAATTTTCACTATGGCGTGGAAGTACGTCATCAGGCGTTTTTTGCCAAAGGTGAGGCTGAACGCGCGCTGAATCGCGGTTTGCTGGATCGTAGAATTAATCGGGTGATGCTCGATAGTCGCCCGGTGCATGCCTCAAACTCGCAGTCTGTCGCAGCGGTTCAGGCTCGATCGCAAAAACCGCGCGTGCCGCCACATGCTGTGCGTACCGGATCGCAACCTATGGTGCGCTTCATTGGCAGTGATAGCGTGGCGGAGAGCGTGCCCCTGTTTCAGCCGTGGCGCAGTAAGCTGCAAGCATGGCAAAAAGAGAGCGATCCCATGCTGTTTATTCATACACCAGACATGGGCGACGTGTTTCCGCTGGTTCAGGCGCTGTGGCCGCAATTGCAGCAGCTGGAGCCGACACTGCGCAATCTACCTGAGTGGCCGCAACAATCGACGCTATTCTAAACTCAACACTACAACGTGCAGCGTGCGGCAGTTTCTGCCAAAATAGCGCCCTTTCCGATTTCTCTCCGGACTTTTCATTATGTCTGATCGCGATACGCTATTTTCCGCGCCCATTGATAAGCTGGGCGACTGGACCTTTGACGAGCGCGTAGCTGAAGTTTTTCCCGATATGATTCAGCGCTCGGTGCCGGGTTATTCCAACATCATTTCGATGATTGGCATGCTGGCAGAACGCTTTGTACAGCCGAATAGCCAGGTTTACGATCTCGGCTGTTCGCTGGGCGCAGCCACGCTGTCGGTGCGCCGCAATATTCATGTGCCAGGCTGCCAAATTATTGCCGTGGATAATTCTCCGGCGATGGTGGAACGCTGCCGCCGTCATATCGACGCCTTCCGTGCCGACACGCCGGTTCAGGTGATCGAAGCGGATATTCAAGATATTCATATCGAGAATGCTTCGCTGGTGGTGCTGAATTTTACCCTGCAGTTTCTTGAGCCGCCCGCCCGTCTCGAATTATTAAAGAAAATCGTTAACGGTCTGAATCCGGGTGGCGCACTGGTGCTGTCTGAGAAGTTCAGTTTTGAAGATGCTGACGTAGGTGAACTGCTGTTCAACATGCATCACGATTTTAAGCGCGCGAACGGCTACAGCGAGCTGGAGATCAGCCAGAAACGCAGCATGCTGGAAAACGTGATGCTGACCGACAGCGTGGAGGCGCATAAAGCGCGCCTGAAAACCGCCGGTTTCAAACATGCAGAGTTATGGTTCCAGTGTTTTAATTTTGGTTCGTTGGTGGCGTTGAAATGATTGAGTTTGGCCGTTTTTATCAGCAGATTGCCACCGGCCCGCTCGCCAGCTGGCTGGAGGTCTTACCTGCGCAAATTGCCGCATGGCAGCGTGAAAACCTGCACGGTAAATTCCGCGATTGGGAGAAGTCGGTTGATTATCTCCCCCTGCTTGCACCGCACAAGCTGGATTTACTGCACAGCGTGAGCGCGGATGCCAACGATCTGACCGATCGTCAACGTCTGGGTATTGAAAATTTGCTGCGCAATTTGATGCCATGGCGCAAAGGTCCCTATTCGCTGTACGGTACCGAGATCGATACCGAATGGCGTTCTGACTGGAAATGGGATCGCGTGTTGCCGCACATCTCCCCCCTAACGCATCGCACGATACTCGATGTCGGGTGTGGCAGCGGCTATCACATGTGGCGCATGATCGGTGCTGGGGCGAAACTGGTGGTGGGTATCGACCCCATGCAGCTGTTTTTGTGTCAGTTCGAGGCGGTACGTAAGCTGCTGGGCGACGATCGTCGTGCGCATTTGCTGCCGCTGGGCATTGAACAACTGCCAGCGTTACAGGCGTTTGATACCGTATTTTCGATGGGCGTACTTTATCATCGTCGTTCGCCACTCGATCACCTTATGCAGTTGAAAAATCAGTTGGTCAGTGACGGCGAGCTGGTGCTGGAAACGCTGGTGATTGAAGGCGACGAGAACGCGGTGCTGGTACCGGGTGAACGTTATGCGCAGATGCGTAATGTTTACTTTATTCCTTCTGCCGCCGCGCTGAAGAGCTGGCTGGAAAAATGCGGATTTGTGGATGTGCGCATTGCCGATTATGCGGTGACCTCGGTGGAAGAGCAGCGACGCACCAGCTGGATGACCAGCGAATCGCTGGCCGAATTCCTTGATCCTAACGACAGCAGCAAAACGGTCGAAGGTTATCCCGCGCCGCTGCGCGCCGTACTCGTGGCCCGCAAACCGTAAAGCTTAACGCCGCGATAGCGCCAGCTTCGCGGCAAAGCCAATAAATACGCAGCCAGTCAGGCGATCCATCACTTTCAGTACCGCAGGACGACGCAGATGCGCCGCGCAGTACTGGCTGCCACCAATCAGCACGGCATTCCACACCAGACCAATCACCATGTGCGTCAACGCCATTAGCGTGCACCACAGCGGCACCGATGCGCCTGCCGGAATGAACTGCGGCAGGAAGGTGACATAGAATACGCCGACCTTGGGGTTAAGCAGGTTGCCGAATAATCCGCGCGTGAAGCAGGCGAAATAACGTTGTTCTTTACTCTGCGCGCGCTGCCCTTCTTCCGCCTGCGTGCGCGGATTGATCAACAGTTTGACGCCAAGATAAAGCAGATACGCCGCACCGATCCATTTCAGCAGGTTATAAGCCATTTCCGAGGCCAGCAGCAGCGCACCCAAACCCAGTCCCACCGCAACGCCCCACACCAAACAGCCAAGCGTGACGCCCAGCGCCGTTACCGAGGCGCGTTTCCAGCCTTGCGCGGCGGCGGAACGCAGTACCAGCGCAGTATCAAAGCCGGGTGTGAGCGTCAGAATGGTGATGGCAAAGAGGAATGAAAGGATTAGGGTCATATGATGTTCTCTATTACTCCGGTGCGTTTCAGGCTAGAAATCAGGGCCGCTGCGTAAAGGCGTCGTGGACACATCCTTGTGGCCTCTGCCGCCGCATCCATGCGGCGGAAGCTTTACTCCGCGGCCCTGATTTCCAGCCTTTATGCGGGATTGGCGTTAATCCTGGGCGGCTGATTCGCCTGGCGAGTTCCAGTATTGATATTTATAGGCTGAGCTAAGATGGCGCTCAATGGTGCCTTTGGCAAATACTTCGGTTTCATGCAGATAGCTCAATGTACAGTTGCCCACCTCATCCCACAGCTGGCATTCGTCCACCGAGCGCAGCGTGCTAACCGGCGTTGTCGAGGTGCCATTCAGGCGCAGTTCCCGCCACTGGTTGTCATAGCTGTAGGTATCTTTGCTGCGTGCGCTGGTGGATGAAATGACCAATCCCTGTGGATTCCAGCGCCAGCTGTTTTCGCCGTTGCTCATGCTGTCGCTACCGCGCGCCACGCTTTTTTCAACGCGGAGCTGTTTGTCATAGCGATATGTCGTGTCGGTAAAGCCCTCTTTGCCCATGCTGGTAAATTTATCGGAGGAGCTGACAATGTTGCCGTGCTGTCCGATTTGCCAGCTAATGGTGCCCTGACGGTTATCTACAACTTCTTCCTGACCAGCCTTGATGACTTTGACCAGATAAGCATATTCCGCCACCCAGCCTCGCTGCACGCGGGCGATATGCTGTTCCATGGTCAGTAAAACGTTGCCTTCATTTTTGTCATAGGAGATATCAGCCACCATCAAATCGCCGCACTGATTAAACTGACCGAGCACGCGCTTTTGCGAATTAACATCTTTGCCAAACTCGCCGGCCACCACTTGACGCACCGCACCTTTGGCATCGCCACCCAGCATAATCCAATTGTTACTGCTGGTGATATTTTTGCTCAGCGGCGGACACGCGGAACTTGCCGCCAGCGCGATACCACCGTAAGGAATAAGCAGCATTAAAACGGCACAAGGGAAGGATTTCATGAAGGTTATCCGTACGAAGCCATAAGTAATCAAAGCATCATTTGCTGGAACACGCTATTACGACTTGAAATCTTTCCCACAAAATTCGAACGACAGGAACGCACGCCGCCAACCTATCTGTAGCCTGAAGTATGAAGGGGATAGACAAAAAGAACCCCAGCAAAAATGCTGGGGTTGGTACTTGCAAACATCACGTCATGTGAACTGGCGTGCTGCGCGGCAAAACTGGTGCGGATTCAGGCTACCCGGACGGCGGTTAACTGCGTCATGCTTTTCATGGCTTCAACGACATCACCATCAACGCAGTAGCGGCTGAATTCATCGGTTTCCGCTTCGGAGCACATTGAAACACCGGCTTTACGGTAGCGCATCGGCGAAGCGACTAAGCGGCTGGCGGAGCTGTGGACTTCCTGCAATCCACTGTCGATAAACTTCTGAATATTGCTCAAGCGTACGCCCGCACCGGCCATAATAATCGGACCTGTGCTGTGCTCATTTAGTTCCCGTAATAATGCAATTCCTGCTTCGGCACTCTGTTGCTGGCCGGAAGTCAGAATACGCGCGATGCCTAAATCAGCCAGCACTTCAAGCGAACGTTTAGGGCTGTGGCATAAATCAAAGGCGCGATGAAACGTCACCGCCATGCCATCACACAGCGCCATAATCTGCTGCATACGGGCAATATCGACATGCGCATCTTCGTCCAGCATGCCTATAACCAATCCCGGAAAACCCAATTCACGCATTAGTGAGACATCAGATTTCATCGTCTCAAACTCTCGCGGGGTGTAACAAAAATCGCCACCGCGCGGACGGACAATTGGATGAACCGGGATCGAAATTTCACGGCGTGCCGCTTCCAACACGCCAGCTGAAGGCGTCAACCCACCTTCGCGCGGCGCACTGCACAGCTCCACGCGATCGGCACCGGATTGCTGCGCAGTCATTGCACAATCGATGCCGTAGCAACAAATTTCCAGTTTCGTCATACCATGCTCCTTTTCATGACTTCTGGCTCGGGAGGAATGCTTCAGTTAATCTGCTTGATTGGATAGTTTACGTGGAACTCGCACAATGGCATTCGATTTTGATCAATGGATAGACCGTCGTCACAGCGATAGTTTGAAATGGCACAAATATGGCGATCGCGATGTGTTGCCGTTATGGGTGGCTGACACGGATTTCAGGTCTCCACCTGCCGTGATTGAGGCGATTAAAAAGCGTGCGGATCATGGCGTATTTGGCTACGGCGCAGCGCCAGACGGATTGATTGATATCACTCTTTCCCGCTTAGCGCAGCGCTACAACTGGCATATTGAGCCCGACTGGCTGGTGTTGCTGCCGGGCGTCGTATGCGGCTTGAATCTTTCGGTCCGCGCGTTCACAGAGTCTGGCCAGTCTACCGTTGCTCCCACGCCGATTTATCCCCCTTTTCGTACCGCTGCACAGTTGGCCGAGCGCACGCAGGTGAACCTACCCATGCGTCTGCAGGGCGATCGATGGGTCATGGATCTCAACACCAGCATCATGCAGGGAAATGAACGCCTGCTGATGTTATGCAATCCACATAATCCATGTGGCACGGTTTATCGTCGGGATGAGCTTGAGGCGCAGCTGGCGTTTGCACAGCAGCATGATTTGATTGTTTGCTCCGATGAAATTCATTGCGATTTATTGTTATCACCGGACGTGCACCATATTCCATTCGCGACGCTGAATGAGGATGCGGCACAGCGCAGTATTACCCTAATTTCCCCGTCAAAAAGCTTCAATATCGCAGGATTAGGCGCATCACTGGCGATCATTCCCAACCGCGAATTAAGACAACGCTTTAAGCAAGTCCGTGAAGGGATTGTGCCAGGCGTTGATATCCTGGCGCTCGTAGCGGCAGAGGCTGCGTGGCGGGATGGCGAGGAGTGGCTGACTGCCCAGCTCGATTATTTACGCGCCAATCGCGATCGATTGGTGGCACAGGTCAATGCCCTGCCAGCACTGCGCATGACTGCGCCGGAAGCAACCTATCTCGGCTGGATCGACGCCAGTCGACTCGCTGTCGACACTCCCGCGCTTTACTTTGAACAGCATGGGCTGGGCTTTTCACCTGGCGGCGATTTTGGGGATGATCGCTTTGTGCGCTTTAACTTTGGCTGCACCCGCGCCACGCTGGAGCAGGCGGTAACACGTTTGCAGCATGCGGTCGCTGCGCGTGGTTAATCCTGTTCGCTGGCAACGATCTCCTCTAATCGCCAGGGATGAAACTTAATGGTGGTTTGCCCGTCCGTAACGGCCAGCGTCGGGTTGGGCAAGCGCTCGTTCTCTCCTTTTGGCGCACTGGTCTTGAAAGAGATGCCAGGCTGCGTCAAAGCCTCATCGGAAAGCAAGGCCATCGCACGCTTACCCAGCGATTCCGGATCGCCGCGCAGCACAATCTCCACATGCTCCCACCCTTCATGGCGATAGAGTTTCTCGCCCGGCCACGGCAGTTCAATCACATCGACTTGCCAGCCGGCCAGGTTTAGCGGCTGATGCAGTTTAAACAGACAGATTGGACGCCCATTAATAATTGCCTGTGAAAACTGGTGCCCCATTTGCAAAAATCCGGCTTTCCAGCGTTCCGCTGTCGCAAACTGGTGGCAGCGCACCGCCACATGATCGGCTTCATGTTCCGCCAGATTAATGCCTAAACGTTCAGCAAAATGTTCAAGAGATTGTGCAAAACGCATCAGGTCTTGTTCTAAGTCATCCAGTTCCTGCGGAAAGTGGGTCTGCATCACGCCATTACCTCAATATCAGTTCACGTTTATTAATCAATATGAAATTTGATAAGTGTTGATTCCACTTGACAAAATTGTCGGATTCATCCGATTTCAGTGAAGAAATGCCCTAAAACAGCATAAATAGCCCATTCATTTCAGATTTATCGTTAAAACAGGTCCAGTAGTTACTTTATGAAAGTGACCTAACCTCCTGTTATTATTAATAATAGTTAATACAATGAGATAAGTCTTATTTAAGTTCCAAACAATTGCAGCTTGCTACCCTTTCTTATAAATTTGTGTTTCACCACTACAAGGAACGGCCTTATGTCTATGCTCATTGTTGTCGCGGTCCTGATTGCACTAATGGGATTTGCAATTTCCCGCCACTGGAAGGCCCGTGAAGACAAAACTGTTAAAAATCCTCGTCGTCACTCACGGCGCCGTTAATCGGCGCTGGAGGCCCGACGTGGCCACTCATAGCATACCGAAAAGCTGACGCAACTTAACATTTCACGTATACTTCCCCTCTTATTTTTCCGTCCCGCCGTACAGTTGTGGGATGACGACATCGGCTCGCCGCCTGCTGGCGGGCCTTTTCAGCATATGAAGGTAACGCGGTGAATATTCAGGCTCTTCTTTCCGACAAAGTCAGTCAGGCAATGGTAGCGGCGGGTGCGCCTGCCGATTGCGAACCTCAGGTTCGTCAGTCTGCGAAGGTGCAGTTCGGTGATTATCAGGCAAACGGTATCATGGCCGTGGCGAAAAAGCTTGGTCAGGCACCGCGACAACTGGCTGAGCAGGTGATTCAGCATCTGGATCTCACCGGTATCGCCAGCAAAGTTGAAATTGCCGGCCCCGGTTTTATCAATATCTTCCTTGATCGTCAGTGGTTAGCCGGGCAAACCGCCCAGGCGTTGCAGTTGCCACGTTTGGGTGTGAGCACCGTAAAACCACAAACTATCGTGATTGACTACTCCGCGCCCAATGTGGCGAAACAGATGCACGTGGGCCACGTGCGCTCCACCATCATTGGTGATGCAGCAGTGCGCACGCTGGAGTTTCTCGGACATCACGTTATCCGTGCCAACCACGTAGGTGATTGGGGCACGCAGTTTGGCATGCTGATCGCCTATCTGGAAAAGCAGCAGAACGAGAATCATGAAGCGATCGCGCTGGCCGATTTAGAAGCCTTTTATCGTGAAGCTAAAGTGACTTACGACGCGGACGAAGCCTTTGCCGAGCGCGCACGCAACTACGTAGTGAAACTGCAAGGCGGTGATGAATATTGCCGCAGTATGTGGAAGAAACTGGTTGATATCACTATGAGCCAGAACCAATTGGTTTATGACCGCCTTAATGTGACCCTGTCACGTAATGATGTGATGGGTGAAAGCCTGTACAACGATATGTTGCCGGGTATTGTCGCCGACCTGCGTGAAAAAGGTCTGGCAGTGACCAGCGAAGGCGCCACCGTGGTTTTCCTTGATGAGTTCAAAAACAAGGAAGGTGAACCGATGGGCGTGATCATCCAGAAGAAAGATGGCGGCTATCTCTATACCACCACCGATATCGCCTGTGCTAAATACCGTTACGAAACGCTGCATGCCGATCGCGTGCTTTACTACATTGATTCGCGCCAGCATCAGCATTTGCAGCAAGCATGGACCATCGTGCGCAAAGCTGGCTACGTGCCGGAATCCGTCCCGCTTGAACACCATGCGTTTGGCATGATGCTGGGCAAAGATGGCCGTCCGTTCAAAACCCGCAGCGGTGGCACCATTCGCCTGGCCGATCTGCTGGACGAAGCAGTGGAACGTGCGCATGCGCTGGTGAGTGAGAAAAATCCGGAGATGTCAGCGCAAGAGCTGAAAGATCTGTCAGAAGTGGTCGGTATCGGCGCAGTAAAATATGCCGACTTGTCGAAAAGCCGCACCACCGATTACATCTTCGATTGGGACAACATGCTGGCCTTTGAGGGTAATACCGCGCCCTATATGCAGTATGCCTATACGCGCGTGCTGTCGGTATTCCGCAAAGCGGGTATTGATGCCGATAGCCTGAGCGGCGACATCGTGCTGACCGAAGAGCGTGAAGCGCAGCTGGCAACGCGTCTGCTGCAGTTCGAAGAAGTGATTACTCAGGTCGCGCGCGACGGTACACCACACGTGATGTGTGCTTACCTGTATGAACTGGCGGGTCAATTCTCCGGCTTCTATGAACACTGCCCGATTCTTTCGGCTGAGGATGAGAATATCCGTCACAGCCGATTGCAGCTCGCCGCGTTAACCGCAAAGACGCTGAAACAAGGCCTCGATACGCTGGGCATTAAAACCGTCGAACGTATGTAATCTCTTCAGGCGGAGAATGTCTCGCGGCATTCTCCGCTTACTTACACGTCTATCCATCCCCTTTCGTTTTCATTCTCGTCGCCTATTTCCTACGCTGATGCCCGCCCTTTTTCACCCATAGTCCACCGATCTCACCACGCTTTTTCGTCTGCGTTCTCTCCATCCTCTTACGGCTTTTTTTCCTGAATCCGCGGATTTGAAAATTTACGACGCAGCTCACCAAATAAACAAAACTCATACCTTGATAACCATTTTATGGCAGACAAACCTACTCAGCCCCCCTAATTTGGTAATCGAACCCGAAACAAAAATACATTTAACAAGCTGTTTTAACAGCAAAAAATAATAATAACTCTCCCTGCCGTCGGGTTAAAGTGATGCCGTTAATGTCAATTAGCGCAGAGAAAAGGTTTAACCCAGCGATGTTATTAATAAAAAAATCAGAGCGTATCCTATGAGCAATCACGACATTATCGATGTAAAAGGCTGGATCGACGCCCGCCCGATCACCGGATACCAGTGGCTGACCCTTGCCCTGTGTTTCATCATCATCATGTTTGATGGCTATGACGCGGCAGCAATGGGCTTCATTGCACCAGCCCTGATTGAGGATTGGGGCATTAGTCATGCGGAAATGGGGCCGATTCTTGGCGCCGCCATGTTTGGCGTGGCAATCGGTGCGCTGATCGCCGGCCCGTGGTCCGACAAATTCGGCCGTAAAAGGGTGCTGCTGCTGTCAATCGCTGTCTTTGCCTGCTTTAGCCTGATGAGCGCTTTCGCTCGTACGCCGCTGGAAATGGGCGCGTTACGTTTTCTCACCGGCCTCGGTCTCGGGGCGGTCATGCCAAACTGCGTCACCCTCGTGTCGGAATACATGCCGGAACGCCGCCGCAGCCTGATGATCACCGTAATGTACAGCGGCTTTAATATTGGTTCCGGCCTGGGTGGTTTTATTGCTGCCGGCATGTTGCCGCACTATGGCTGGCAAGCGGTATTGGGCTTTGGCGGCCTGCTGCCACTGCTGATGTTGCCCCTCCTGCTGTGGCTGTTACCTGAATCGGCCATGTATATGGTGGTACGCAAAGTCAGTCGGGACAAAATTGCCGCCGTGCTTAAACGCCTCGGTGGTGAGTTCGCGGCAGGGACCGCCTTCGTTCTTAATGCCCCGGTGATCCCGAAGAAAGCCCAGGTGCTGCAACTGTTCAGCCGTGGTTATGCCGGCGGTACGCTGGTGTTGTGGCTGACTTATTTTATGGGACTGTTTGTCATCTACCTGCTCAACGGCTGGTTGCCGACCATTATGCGGTCCGGCGGCGTGACGCTGGAGCGCGCAGCGATTGTTGCCGGCTTATTCCAGCTGGGCGGCACGGTTGGCGGCCTGCTGGTAGGCGGGTTGATGGATCGTTTTAAAGCTAAATACGTGATTGCTCTGTTCTATCTGCTGGGCAGTTTCTGCCTGGCATCGCAGGGAATCTGGGGCTTTGGTCCTACGGTGCTGGCACTGCTGGTGTTCATGGCGGGTATTTGCATCAACGGGGCGCAAACCGGATTGCAGGCATTTTCTCCCGCATTCTACCCCACCGAAATGCGTGCCACTGGCGTGTGCTGGATGCACGGTATTGGCCGTAGCGGTGCCATTATCAGCTCTTCTCTGGGCGGCGTGCTGCTCGGCGTTTTTCCTGGGCAAACCGCTATTTTTATCGTTTTGTCGCTCCCGGCAGTTTTGGCGGCACTCTCCATCACCCGACATCACCCTGCGCAGGTGACGCGTCAGGTCAAAGGCATCGACCTTAATGACCTGCCGTCCCTGTCGCGTACCCTGAATAATCGATGAAATAGAGGTCACAACTCATGGCTAAAATCATAGGCGGTCTGGCAATTTCTCATACCCCCACCATTGGCTTCGCGGTCGATCACAACAAACAGCAGGAAGGCGCATGGGCGCCAATATTCGATGGCTTTGCGCCGATGCAGCGCTGGCTGGAAGAGAAGAAACCGGATGTGCTGCTGTATGTGTTTAACGATCACGTTACCTCGTTCTTTTTCGATCACTACTCGGCCTTTGTACTGGGCATTGATGATGAATATGCCGTCGCCGATGAAGGTGGCGGACCGCGCGATTTGCCGCCGGTAAAAGGCCATGCGGCGCTGTCGCAGCATATTGGTGCCAGCCTGATGGCCGATGAGTTCGATATGTCATTCTTCCAGGACAAAGCACTGGATCACGGGCTATTTTCTCCGCTTTCGGCGCTGGCACCGTGGCAAAGCGGCTGGCCAATGCAGGTGGTTCCGCTGGCGGTGGGCGTTTTACAGTTCCCGATTCCAACGGCGCGCCGTTGCTATAAATTGGGTCAGGCGCTGAAACGCGCAGTGGAGAGTTTCCCGGAGGATCTGAAGGTTGCGGTGGTGGCGACCGGTGGCGTTTCTCATCAGGTGCACGGCGAGCGCTGCGGCTTCAATAATCCAGAATGGGATGCGCAGTTTATCGATCTGCTGATCAACGATCCTGAACGCCTGACCGAAATCACTCTGGCGGAATACGCCACGCTCGGCGGTCTGGAAGGTGCGGAAGTGATTATGTGGCTGATCATGCGCGGTGCGCTGTCGGCTAACGTCGAGAAGTTGCATCAGGACTATTATCTGCCTTCGATGACCGGCATCGCCACGCTAATCCTCGAAAACCAGTCGCGTGAGGCACCGGTAGATGTACATCAGCGCCAGCGCGACAAGATTAATCTGCAGCTGAGCGGTGTGGAAAAACTGCCAGGCACCTATCCCTTTACCCAGGCGCGCAGCCTGAAAGCGCTGCGAATCAACCGCTTCCTGCACCGCATGATTCAACCTGAATGGCGTAAGCGGTTCCGCGAAGCCCCGCAGGCGCTGTATCAGGAAGCGGGTTTAACCGCTGAAGAGCAAGCACTCATCACCCAGCTCGACTGGCGCGGCATGATCCATTATGGCGTCAGTTTCTTCCTGCTGGAAAAACTCGGCGCGGTGGTTGGCGTCTCTAACCTGCATATCTACTCGGCGATGCGTGGCGAAACGCTGGAGCAGTTCCAGCAGACGCGCAATCAACAAGTGCTCTATTCGGTGGCGGGGAAAGCAGACTGATGTTTACGCAACCGGTCATCGACTGCCATCACCACGTTTTTGACCCTAAAAACTTTCCCTGGGCGCCCGAAAGCGCCTATAACCCAGACGGGCACGAGCTGGCAACGCCGGATTACTATCGCGCCGTGATGCAGGCCTACAACATCCGCCACTCGCTGATTGTCGGTCCAACCTCGGGTTACAACACCGACAACCGCTGCCTGCTGGATACCATCAAACGCGGTGAAGGCCGTTTTAAGGGCATTGCGGTTACGCCGCGTGATGTGGATAGCGATACGCTCGCATGCCTGAAATCACAGGGCATTGTCGGTGTAGCGCTTAACGTGGCGATGTTGGGCACCGAACCGTTTATTCAGCTGGATGGCCTGATGGGCAGGCTAGCGGAGCTGGATCTGTTTGCCCAAATCCAGGTGCAAAACGACCAGCTACTGGCACTGATGCCGCTACTGTCACGCACCCGCACGCGCCTGCTGATTGACCATTCGGGTCGGCCGGATGTGGGCGCAGGCTTAGCACAACCGGCGTTTCAGGCGCTGCTGTCGCTGGCCGGTCAGCAACGCACCAGCGTCAAGCTCTCCGGGCTGGCGAAATTCTCCCGCCAGCCGTATCCCTTTAGCGATGGTCATCCTTATTTGCTGGCTTTGCTGGACGCTTTCGGCGCGGAAAACTGCATGTGGGGCTCGGACTGGCCCTTCCTGCGCGCTACTGAACGCATGGATATGGGCACGCAACTGCTGCTCATCGAACAGCTGATCCCCGATGAAAAGAGCCGCCGTCAGGTGCTGTGGCACACGCCGCAGCGGCTGTTTGGTTTTACTGAATTACAGGAGTCACGATGAGAACCATCTATGTTTTGAACGGCCCGAACCTCAATTTACTGGGCACCCGCGAGCCGGAAACCTACGGCTCCGACACGCTGCAAAGCGTGGAAGCGCTATGCCGCGCAACGGCGGAAGAGCTCGGCGTGGCGATTGAGTTTCGTCAGACCAACCACGAAGGTGAAATGATCGAGTGGATACAGCAGGCGCGCCTACAGGCGCAGGCGCTGGTGATCAATCCGGCGGCATGGACGCACACCTCGGTAGCGAACCGCGATGCCGTTACCGGCGTGGCGCTGCCGCTATGGGAAGTGCACATTACCAACGTGCACAAACGTGAACCCTTTCGTCACCACTCCTATCTTTCGGACGTGGCGCAGGGTGTGATCTGCGGCTACGGTATACGCGGCTACCGCTATGCGTTGATGGAAGCGGCGCGCGTAAGCTGACTATTCACCCTGCCCGCACACTTCACGCAGGCAGCGGATCAACGCATCCGCTGCCGGAGAGTGCAGGCAGCCTGCGCGCACCGTCAGCCCGATGGCGCGTTCGGTATCCGGCAACGGCACCGGCAACGCCACCAGCGCGCCGGAGGCCAGCTCAACTTCCAGCTGATGGGCGGAGACGGCCGCCAGCATATCGGACTGCAGCAGCAAGCCACGCACCAGTGCCAGATCGCCGGTTTCTACCACCGGATCCGGCGCCGGAATGCCCATCGCCTGGAAACTGTTATTCAGCAGATAGCGCGCTGGCGTTGCCGAACGCGGCAACACCCAACGCGCAGCGCGCAGATCGTCGGTAGCAATCTCACGTCCCACCAGCGGATGATCGTGGCGCGCCAGCAACACCATACGCTCTGAGAACAGTGTTTCTCGCGTAACGTCTAGCGCCTCTTCATCGCGACGCAGCGCACCAAAGATAAAATCAACATCGCCGGAGCGCATTTCCGCGGCCAGCACGCCAAAGGCGCTTTCACTGGTCACCACGCGAACCCCCGGATAACGCGCCGTCAGCATCACGATCGCCTGCGGCAATATCCGCGTGCGACCCAGCGGCAAGGCACCGACGCGCACTGTCCCCTCCAGAATCCCACTGCGTGCGGCAATATCAGCTGGAATATGGCGCAGTTCATTCAGCGCACGTCGCACGTTAGGCTCGATTTCCCGTCCAGCGAGTGAAGGCATCATGCCTTGTGGCGTGCGTTCCAGCAGCGCGATACCTGCTCCATTTTCCAGCACGCGCAGTGCGGCACTCACTGCAGGTTGGCTGAGTTCGAGACGTGTCGCCACCGTCTGCATATGTCGTGTCTGACATAAGGTGATAAAAATTTGCAGGCGCCGCACGTTGAACAACCACAGCGGTTCGGCATCGCTACGCTGTGCGCCACGCCCCTGCAGTTTAGCCAGGCGCTGCGGTACCTGATGCAACTCCTCAATCGCGCGTAAGGCGCGCGGCAGTACACATTTGCCGAAGTCAGTCAGCATCATGCCGCCAGCGTGGCGCTCAAACAGCGTGACGCCTAACGTGACTTCAAGGTCGCGAATGGCGCGCGTAATCGCCGACTGGGTGCGAAATAATTCATCTGCCGCACGAGAAACACTGCCCTGCGCAACTACCTGACAAAAGGCTCTGATTTGCATCAAGTTTGTCAGTTCCTGACTCGCATTTTTCGCCATCTTTCCCTGCCCACTTTCTCCACCGATCGATGTCGCAATATAAATAAAACGCATACCCGCTGCAATCAAATGAATTATCCGCACCGCGCCCGCAGTGACAGCATGGAAAAAACAGCGGAGGACAAAACATGACCGAAAATACAGCTAAAAAAACCGCGCTGGTGGTCAGCGCGCACTCAGCAGATTTCGTCTGGCGCGCGGGTGGCGCCATCGCGCTTCATCATGCACAGGGCTACGCGGTGCACGTTGTCTGTCTCTCATTTGGCGAACGCGGTGAATCGGCCAAGCTGTGGCGTAAAGGGGAGATGAGCGAAGAGAAAGTGAAAACTGCCCGGCGCAGCGAGGCGCAGGCGGCGGCCGACATTCTGGGGGCCAGCATCGAGTTTTTTGACCTTGGCGATTATCCGCTGCGTGCCGACAAAGAAACCCTGTTCCGCCTGGCCGATGTTTATCGTCGGGTGCAGCCGCACTTTGTCCTGACCCACTCATTGCAGGATCCCTACAACTACGATCACCCGATGGCCACACACCTTGCGCAGGAAGCGCGCATTATCGCCCAGGCTGAAGGTTATCGTCCGGGCGAAAAAATCGTTGGCGCACCGCCGGTTTACTGCTTCGAACCGCATCAGCCAGAGCAGTGCAACTGGAAACCGGATGTGCTGCTGGATATCACCTCAGTGTGGGATAAAAAATATCAGGCGATTCAGTGCATGGCCGGGCAGGAACATCTGTGGGAATACTACACGCGCGTCGCACAGCAGCGCGGCGTGCAGGCCAAGCGCAACGTCGGGATCACCAGCCAGCGCGATATCGTTTATGGCGAAGGCTATCAAAGCATCTTCCCACGCGTAACGGAGGATTTGGCATGAGCCTCATCGGTAAAAAAGGCGTGGCGGTGCGCACTATTCAACGTGCTGCTGCTGCAGATATCGACGCCCTGGCCCGCTCAGGTGTCGCCACCGTGCACGAAGCGCAGGGGCGCACAGGCTTGCTCGATCCCGCCATTCGCCCCATTCAGCAGGATTGTGGCATTGCTGGCAGTGCAATCACCGTGCTGGTGGCACCAGGCGATAACTGGATGTTCCACGTGGCGGTGGAATTGTGTCAGCCGGGCGATGTGCTGGTGGTAGCGCCCACTTCACCGTGCAGTGACGGCTTTTTTGGCGATCTGCTGGCAACCTCGCTTCAGTCGCGCGGCGTACGCGGACTGGTGGCGGATGTGGGGGTGCGCGATAGCCGCACGCTGCGCGCAATGGGTTTCGCGGTCTGGTCGCGTGCGGTGTATGCGCAAGGCACCGTGAAAGAGACGCTCGGTTCGGTCAATGTCCCGCTCGTGTGCGCCGGACAGCTGGTCTGGCCCGGTGACGTGATCGTGGCCGACGACGACGGCGTGGTAGTGGTGCCACGCAGTAACGCCACCAGCGTGGCGGAAAAAGCGCGTCAGCGTGAAGCGCTAGAGGAGAGTAAACGCACCCGCCTGGCAGACGGTGAGCTGGGGCTGGATATTTACCAGATGCGCCCGCGCCTGGCGGAAAAAGGCCTGCGCTATCTCGACACGCTTGATCAACCGGAGGAGTAAGCCATGCGCCAGCGTCGCATTCCCTGTTTATTGATGCGCGGCGGCACCTCAAAAGCCGCCTGCTTTCTGGCGCAGGATCTGCCAGCCGATCCCACGGCGCGTGACCGGGTGCTGCTGGCGGTAATGGGATCGCCTGATATTCGCCAGATCGATGGCCTGGGTGGCGCCGATCCGCTGACCAGCAAAGTGGCGATCGTCAGCGCGCCCAGCCGCGACGATGCCGATGTCGACTACCTGTTTGCCCAGGTCAACGTCGATCAACCCCGCGTCGATTACGGGCAAAACTGCGGCAATATTCTCGCTGCCGTTGGGCCCTTCGCGGTCGAACGCGGGCTGGTTGCGCCGGGCCGTGAACGCACCACGGTGCGCATCTTTATGCAGAACACCGGGCAAATTGCTGAGGCAGCGTTCGCCACGCCCGGCGGGGAAGTCGACTATGACGGCGAACTGCGCATCGACGGCGTACCGGGCACGGCGGGCGAGATCGCCCTCACCTTTAACGATATTGCGGGATCGAGCTGTGGCGCCCTGCTGCCGACCGGTCAACCGCGCGATCGCTTTGACGGCATCGACGTCACCTGCATCGACAACGGTATGCCGGTAATCCTGGTGCGTGCTGCGGATGTCAATCGCAGCGGCTATGAAAGTCGCGAAGCGTTGGATAACGACAGCGAGCTGAAACAGCGGCTGGAGTCGATTCGGCTGCAGGCCGGGCCGCGCATGAATCTGGGTGATGTCAGCCAGCGCACGGTGCCGAAAGTGACTCTACTGGCTGAGGCACGCCACGGCGGCGCGATCAGCTCACGCACCTTTATTCCCCACCGCTGCCACGCCTCGATTGGCGTGCTCGGCGCGGTGAGCGTCGCCAGCGCCTGTCTGATCCCGGGTAGCGTCGCCGACGGCCTGGCGCGCACCAGCGATGCGCCTCAGCAGCGCCTAAGCGTGGAACACCCGAGCGGTGAGTTCAGCGTACTGCTACAGCGCAGCGGTGATAACCCACTGGCGGGCTGCGGTTTGCTGCGCACCGCACGTGCGATTTTTGCCGGTGAAGTGTTGATTCCAGCGGCGATCTGGCCTTTCAGCAAGGAGTAGTTGATGAACATCACTTTTATCGGTTTTGGCGAAGCGGGCGGCATTCTGGCCCATGACTTACAGGCGCAGGGCAATGCGATAACGGTATGGGATCGTAAAGCCCTTGAGGCGGAGAACCTGCCCGCGCTACGGCAAAAAGCGCAGCACAGCGGCGTGCGGCTGGCCGACTCACTGGCTGAAGCGTTGCGGGATGCCGCGCTGGTGCTCTCCACGGTGACCGCATCGCAGGCGCTAAACGTGGCGCAGCAGGCCGCACCGCTATTGCGGGCCGGGCAGCATTTTCTCGATCTTAACTCAGTGGCGCCGCATACCAAACGTGCCGCGGCTGAAGCGATTAACGCCGCCGGTGCCAGCTATATTGACGTGGCGGTAATGGCGCCGGTACCGCCCAAGCGGCTGGACACCCCGCTGCTGATCGGCGGCGTTCAGGCAGCTCAAGTACAGCTGCTGCTACAACAGCTCGGTTGCAACAGCCGCATGCTGGGTAGCGAAGTGGGTGAAGCTTCGGCGATCAAGATGTGCCGTAGCGTGATGATTAAAGGATTGGAAGCGCTGACCACTGAATGCCTGAGCGCAGCACGACAGTACGGCGTCGAGCAAGCGGTACTTGACTCGCTGCACGCCAGTTTTCCTTCGCTGGGCTGGAACGATCAGCTGCCGCACTACCTGATTAGCCGCGTGGCGGAGCACGGCCAGCGACGTGCGGAAGAGATGCAGGAAGTGGTGAAAACACTGCAAGACGTCAAGGTGCCGGCCGCGATGAGCGCAGCAATTGTTGCCACACAGCAAGGGCTGATAGATGCGTTAAACGCCCGCTCCCTGCGCTATCAACAACTGACACCGTTCATCTGGCAAGAGACGCTGGATAAGATCTATCCACCTCAATGAGTTATACGGATAGCGGTATGCGTTTTGTTTATCGGCAATTGTTTACATTTTTGCAACAGCGTAGCGTAAGCGAGACGAGAAGCACGTTTATAACAATAAATATCGGAAGCAAAAAATGAAGAGTAGAACATCTGTCGCCCTTTCCCTGCTGCTGGCAGCGGGCGCTGGCCAGGCCAGCGCCGCCGCGCTGGACGCCAGCCTCACCAATCAGGTTATGACCCGTGTAAAAAATAGCATCAGCGCGCAGCACAGCACCGGCTGCGTGGCCGTGGTTGATGCCAGCGGCACGCTGCTGGCCTTCCAGCGCCTTGACGGCGCCTCGCCGGGTTGTGTCGATGCCGCGATAGGTAAAGCCCGCACCTCGGCGTTGTATCACACCCCCTCGCTGAAATTTATGCAGCGCTTACAGAGTGGCGAAACCACCGTTCTCGCCATCCCGCATGCCGTCGCACTCGGCGGGGGGTTCCCGCTCCAGCTGCAGAGTGAAATGGTCGGTGCCGTTGGCGTCAGCACCCCCAAACAGGAACTGGATAATCAGGCTTCAGAGGCTGCCGCTCAGGCGCTGAAATAACTTTCGGGGATTTCCATGATGACTCTTTCACGCCGCCGGCTATTGACCGGCACGGCGGGCCTGCTGGTGGCTGGCGTCCTGAGGCAGGTGCTGCCCGGCAACCTCGCTTTCGCGGCCCCCCCGCTGGCCGCCGCGGTTGCACCCTCCGCCAGTTTTCGCGCAATTTCCGTCACCCTCACCGGGCTGGAACAGCCGGATACGCTACTGGCACAGCGCCTGTACAGCTGGCTGCACGACCATGTCCCGCAGTTGGATAGCCAACTTGATACGCTCAGCACGCTACTGCAACAGCAACCGGTCGCCAACGGCGGCACGCTTCTGACGCTGTTGAGTACCCAACCCAAAGCCCTGAACGATCTTTATCAGGCGCTGGTTTCCGGTTGGTATCTGGGCGTCGTCGGCCCGCTGCCAAGGCCGCAGTGCATCGCCTTTGAAAATATTGTCAGCTATCAACTGGTACGCGATTCGCTGTTACCCCCGAGCTATGCGCCGGGACAACCTAACTTCTGGACGCAGCCGCCAGCAAGGAGAGCACATGTCTGATTCATTAAGCGCCGATGTGGTGGTGATCGGAGCCGGTATTGCCGGTTCACTGGCGGCACTGAAGATGGCCAACGCCGGCGCCTCGGTACTCATGTTGGAATCCGGCCCGGAGATTGAGCGCGATCGGGCAGTAGAATATTTCCGCAACTCGCCGTTTAAAGGCGATTTCACTGAACCCTATCCGCCGCAGCCGTGGGCGCCGCAGCCGAAGTTCATCCCCAGCGATAACAATTACCTGATCCAGAAAGGCCCGGATCCCTATCGCGCCCAATATCTGCGCGGCACCGGCGGCACCACCTGGCACTGGGCGGGACAGGCTTTCCGTCTGTTGCCTAACGATATGCGTATTCAATCACTGTACGGCATTGGCCGCGACTGGCCGATCAGCTATGCCGAGCTGGAACCCTACTACTGCGACGCCGAGTATCAGATGGGCGTTTCTGGCGACAGCGATTTGGCTTCGCCGCGCTCACGTCCTTACCCGCTACCAGGCATTCCGCTGCCGTACGGTTTTGATCGCCTGAAGCAGCGTCTCGGTCCGCTGGGTTATGAGGTTGGCATTGGTCCACAGGCGCGCAACAGCATCGCTTATGATGGTCGCCCGGCCTGCTGTGGCAACAATAATTGCATGCCGGTGTGTCCGATTGATGCGCAATATCACGGTGGTATTGCCGCCCGTAAGGCGCTGGATGCCGGCGTGAAAATTGTCACCAACGCGGTGGTGTTTCGCATTGAAGCTGACGATAAAGGGACAATTCAGGCGGTACATTACCTCGATCAAAACAAAGCGCGCCATCGCGTCACCGGCAAACAGTTTGTCCTGACGGCGAACGGCATCGAGAGCCCGAAAATCTTGCTGCTTTCCACCAGCGAACGCTATCCGCACGGCATCGCCAACCGTTCCGGTATGGTGGGCCGTAATCTGATGGATCATCCGGGATCGTCGGTGGAGTTTTACGCTGATGAACCGGTGTGGTTTGGTCGTGGGCCGATGCGGCCAGGCAGCATTAACAACCTACGGGATGGCGATTTCCGTGCTGAACGCTCGGCGCTGCGCATCGATCTGTCCAACACCTCACCGGTGCGCTATCTCACCGAACGTCTGGTGCGTCAGGGTTACTACGGCCAGGCGCTCAACGACAAGCTGGCCTTCCAGGCCGAGCGTTTTGTCCAGCTGAAGTGCCTGCTGGAGATGCTGCCGGAACCGCAAAACCGCGTCACGCTGAGCAAAACGGAAAAGGATGCCTGGGGCATTCCACGCCTGGAGGTTCATTACCGCTTCCCGGAGTACGTGCATCGCGGTTATGACCAGTCGATGGTCGACTTCCAACGTATGGTTAAACAGATGGGCGGAACGGAGGCGATTTACAGTCCGCGCGGCGTTTACGATAACAACCAGCATATTACCGGCACCATGATTATGGGCAGTAATCCACAGGATTCGGTGGTAGATGGCCACTGCCGAACTCACGACCACCCGAATCTGTTTATCGCCGGCACCGGCATCATGCCCTCGGCGTCGACGGTCAATTCCACCCTGACCGGTACCGCGCTAGCGCTGCGCATGGCCGATAGCGTGCTGGCAAGCTTGTAAGGAGCATCCGATGAAACCTGTAGTTCTTCAGGCCGCTATCGCGCTGCTCCTGATGCAGTGTGCAGTAGCGCAGGCGGCAGACAACGACGCGCAGATTAAACGCGGTGAATATCTGGCACGCGCCAGCGATTGTACCGCCTGCCATACCGCCACCAACGGTCCACTCTTTGGCGGCGGCTATGCCGTCAGTACCCCTTTCGGTCAGATTTGGGGCAGCAATATCTCATCCGATAAGCAGTTTGGTATTGGTAGCTGGAGTGACGATCAGTTCGTTGCTGCGGTGCGCGATGGCATTGGCAAAAACGGCGAACAGCTCTATCCAGCGATGCCGTATGACTCTTTCACCAAAATGAAGCGCGATGATGTGTTGGCGATCAAAGCGTATCTGCTGTCGATGCCACCGGTTCATCAGGCGTCACCGCAAACCGACCTGCCGTTCCCGTTCAACCAGCGTTGGGGCATGCGCTTCTGGAAGTGGTTTAATTTCGAGAAGGGCGAATTACAGAACGATGCGCAGCAGAGCGCGCAGTGGAATAACGGTCGCTATTTGGTCGAGGCATTGGCGCACTGCGGCACCTGTCATACGCCGCGTAATCTGACCATGGGCATGGACAGCGATAAAGCGCTGGCCGGTGGCGATCTCGGCGGCTGGATGGCGTACAACATTACCCCGGACAAACAGGCAGGCATTGGCAGCTGGAGCCAGCAGCAGCTGGTGACCTACCTAAAAACCGGCTTTGTTGCCAATAAAGCCAGCGCCTCTGGCCCGATGGCAGAAGCGATTGAGCACAGTCTGCAATATCTGCCGGACAGTGACCTGCAGGATATCGCTACCTATTTGCGCACCGTTAAGCCACAGCCGGATAAGCAGCAAAGCCAGCCGCGCGACAGTTGGGGACAGCCCTCAACGGCGCTGATTGCTCTGCGCGGCGCAGACGACGCAACGCGCAACGCGCAGCCCGGCGCGGTGCTGTTTGCCGGTAACTGCGCCAGCTGTCACGGCGCGGAAGGTGCGGGATCGGGCACGGGCTTCCATGCTTATCCATCGCTGTTCCATCACACCAGCACCGGCGCGGCTGATGGGCGCAATGTGGTATCCGTGATCCTCAACGGCGTGCGCCGCCATATGCGCGCAGGTGAAGTGTTTATGCCCGCCTTTGCGCCGGAGCTGAGCGATCAGCAGGTGGCTGACGTCAGTAACTTTGTCAGCCAGCAGTTTGGCAACCCGGCCGCGGCTAAGGTGAGTGCAAAGCAGGTTAAGGCATTGAGGCAGGATGCAAAGCTGGCTTTGCCCCCCATCTTTAGTCAGGGGGATAAACCTTAATCGCGGCTATCGGCGGCGCGATAAGCGTCGCCGATAGTTTAAGGGCTACTGATAATTTACCGTCACTTCACTGCTCACCACGCGCAAGCCCGGCGGCAATGCGCCCTGGCCCTGAAAACCAAAGGCCAGATACAACGTCTCTTCCGCGGCAACGTTGGCTAAACCACGCGTACTGCCGCTGGCCCCTTCGATTTCGACACAGCGATCGGCGGCACATAAGCGCACCACCAAACCCGACGGCGCAGGACGGCTAAGCTGATAGCGCCAGTTCACTACGGAAATAGTGCCCGGTGCGGATGACGGCGCACGCAGCGCCGGCGTTTTCATCCAGTTACCGCGCACGCCGAGGCTCGGGCCGCTGGCGTTGGCGGTCCAGGCACCGCTGGCCGCATTGGCAGCGAGCGGCAACGCTATTATCGGTAACATCATTAATGCCCAGCACCAACGGCGCATTACTTGCCTCCAATGGTGGCTGTCATGCGGATCTGCCGGTTGTCGGTCAACTCCATGTTCGACAGCACGATCAGCTGTGGCAGATTGCGACGCAGGAAGCGCGCCAGCAGCGCACGCAGCGGATGGTTCACCAGCAGCACCGGCGGAGCGCCGACCATCTCTTGCTGCTGCAGCGCACCTTGCGTCTGCACCAGTAAGCGATCCGCCAGGCCCGGTTCCAGTCCACCGCCGCCCTGCAGCGCCTGCAGCAGCAAGCGTTCCAGCGTGGCATCAAGGCCAATCACCTGCACCTCGCCATTTCCAGGGAACCACTGCTGGGTAATCGCGCGTCCCAACGCTACGCGCACCACGCTGGTTAGCTCCTGAGGATCGTTCTGTACCGGCGCATGTTCCGCCAGCGTTTCGATAATGGTGCGCATATCACGAATCGACACGCGCTCGGTCAATAGATTTTGCAGCACTTTATGCAGCGTGGTTAAGGTGATGACACCCGGCACCAGATCTTCCGTCAGTTTCGGCATCTCCTGCGTGACGCGATCCAACAGCTGTTGCGCTTCCTGACGGCCAAACAGCTCGCTGGCGTACTGGCCAATCAGATGATTAAGATGAGTCGCCACCACGGTGCTGGCTTCTACCACGGTAAAGCCTTGAATTTGCGCCTGCTCTTTCAACGCGCTATCAATCCAAATCGCCGCCAGACCAAAGGCTGGATCGACAGTCGGCTCACCCGGCAACGACCCCGCTGCGGTGCCAGGGTTGATCGCCATCCAGCGGCCCGGGTAGGCATCGCCGCTGCCAATTTCCACACCTTTCATCAGAATGCGGTAGCGCGCAGGCGGCAGCTCCATGTTGTCACGGATATGCACCACCGGCGGCAGGAAACCAACTTCCTGTGCCACCTTCTTACGAATACTGCGGATACGCCCCAGCAGTTCGCCATTTTGCAGGTGATCGACCATCGGAATCAGACGATAGCCCACTTCCATGCCCAGCGAATCTTCCAGCTGTACGTCGGTCCAGGAGGCCTCGACGGTGGCTGGCGTCTCCTGGGTTTTTACCAGACTGGCAGATTCCGCCGGTTTCTTCGGCTGCATTTCGCGCCCGCGCAGCCACCAGGCCAGGCCCAGTAAGCCAGCGGTAAACAGTAGAAAGACAAAGTTCGGCATGCCCGGAACCAGACCGAGTAAACCGATAACGCCGCCGCTCAACATCAGCACGCGTGGATTTCTAAACAGCTGGCTCACCATCTGTTCGCCAACATCCTGATCGGTGCTGACGCGCGTCACAATTACACCCGCAGCCGTTGAGATCACCAGCGCGGGGATCTGCGCCACCAGGCCGTCACCGATGGTCAACAGCGTATAGGTTTCACCGGCGTGACCGAGATCCATGCCGTGCTGCACCACGCCGACCAACAAACCGCCGATAACGTTGATCACCATAATCAGAATGCCGGCGATGGCATCACCGCGCACGAATTTACTCGCACCGTCCATCGAGCCGTAGAAATCCGCTTCCTGTGTTACCTCACTACGGCGGCGCTTGGCTTCATCTTCACCAATTAAACCGGCGTTTAAGTCAGCATCAATGGCCATCTGCTTACCAGGCATACCATCAAGCACAAAACGCGCGCCCACTTCGGCGATACGCCCCGCACCCTTGGTGATCACCATAAAGTTGATGATGACCAGGATGATAAACACCACAATACCGATGGCAAAGTTACCGCCAACCAGGAAGTGGCCAAAGGCTTCTACCACGCGTCCGGCCGCATCGGCGCCGGTATGACCGTCCAGCAAAATGATTCGGGTAGAGGCAACGTTTAGCGCCAGGCGCAGCAAGGTGGAGAAAAGCAGAATGGTTGGGAATGCTGCGAACTCCAGCGTGCGCTGGGTGAACATCGCCACCAGCAGCACCATGATCGACAGCGCGATGTTAAAGGTGAACAGCAGGTCGAGAATGAATGCAGGCAACGGCAGCACCATCATCGAGAGGATCAGCATGATCAGTACCGGACCAGCCAGTACCTGCCACTGCGTGTCTTTAAAGTTGCTCGGTAAACGCAGCTTCTCGGCTAAGTTAGCCATCGTTTCTGTTCTCTCCTGCAAAGTCCATGTCTGCCGGCACCGGCAGGTTTTTAGGTTTATTTGGAATCAGGCCGCCTTCGCGCTTCCAGCGTCGCAGCTGCCAGACCCAGGCCAGCACTTCTGCCACGGCGGCATAGAGTGCGCCGGGAATAAACTGGCCGATTTCCGTGTGTCGATACAGCGCGCGCGCAAGCGGCGGCGCCTCAAGAATGGGAATACGATGCTCTTTGGCTAATTCGCGGATTTTCAGCGCAATATCACCCGCCCCTTTGGCAACCACTTTAGGAGCACTCATCTTCCCTTCCTGATATTTTAGGGCCACCGAATAGTGAGTGGGGTTGGTGACGATAACGTCCGCTTTTGGCACGTCGGCCATCATGCGGCGCCTTGCGGCAGCGCGCATCGCCTGACGAATACGCCCTTTAACGTGCGGATCGCCTTCGTTTTGTTTATGCTCGTCGCGAATTTCCTGACGCGTCATGCGCAGCTTTTTGAAGTAGCTATACAGCTGCCAGAACACGTCAAAGCCAACCATCGGGAATAATCCCAGCATGACCAACCCGCAGCTGGCGGCCATCATTGATAAGCCGTGATGCAGGGCGTTAATCGGCGGTTCACTCATCAGCCGCAGCATCTCTTCCCAGTGGCTCCAGATGTACCAACCGGCAACCAGCCCAACCAGCACCGCTTTCATAATCGACTTTACTAACTCCGCAGCGGTTTGGCCGGAGAACATGCGGCCAATACCGCTCAACGGATTGAGCTTCTTGAGGTCAAGCTTGATGGATTTACCGCTAATGTTGAGGCCGCCCAGCGCCATCGGTCCGGCAATCGCCACCACCACAAGGCCGCCCATCAGCGGCAGTAGCGCAATCATGGCCTGCTTAATCAGGCTGCCAATGTGCCCGATAATGACCTTGTCATCGCTCACCATGCCGTGATCGAAACGGAAACCCGTGGCGACCATGCTCGCCAGCCGCTCTGCCATGCTGTTGCCGCCTACCCATAAAATCAGCAGTCCAATCAACAGCATCATCACTGAAGTCAGCTCGCGCGAACGCGGAATCTGCCCTTCCTCACGCGCCTTCTCAAGTCGGTGGGGGGTGGGCGATTCTGTTTTGTCCTCGTTACTCTCTTCAGCCACAACGCACCTCAGCGGGCAGGAATTCTGAGCATAGAATGCCAAAAGCCCACGCGGCTAAAGCGCGGATTAAAGGGGAGAAATGTGAGTTTATTTAGCCATAAGTGAAATTGCGGACGGTTATAACCGCTAAGCGGAATAAAAAAAGGCGTCCAGCCACATGCGCGCAACATGGGCAGGACGCCTTTATCCAAAGCACTCGATTCACGCTTAACGAGAAACAAATGCACAATGTCAGTAAAGGTATTGCAAAGTGTGTGCCAAAGGCTAAATGCGTGATGCAGGCCGCTCAAGCAGGAAGAATTGAATTGATTGACAGAAATGTGCACTATCTGGGCGCGCCAGCTGCACAGGCTTTGTGCAGCACGGCGATCTGCGTCCACTATCCTTAAGCAAAAGCCATGCCGTGCTACGCTGAATGGCGTGCAGAAAACGCCCGGAAATTCCGAAATTTTGAAAATTGTTTCGCCGGGCAATCTTTTTTAACCCCGATAAATAGATTAATCTTATTTACCATTTTTAATTGGTACTAACACCAGGTAAAAGCAACATCAGCACCGCCTTTTGCTAACCCCAACAAATAAATTAACTCAGCTTATCTTTCGCCAGGACTAAGTGTTTTATATCATCGGCCTGCGCTGCTTTTTCGCCCGGTAGCACGGGATTTCTCTTGGTGCAATGGTTTGAATTCTCAAAAGTCTTAGGTAGACTTAGTTCAGCACTATCTTTCTGTAATCTGTCTGTTTTTTTGATGGCTTTCTCGCTGCCTAATCTGCCTGCCTTAAAGGCCCGTGCCGCAGATTACTCTGCAGCTAATCTGATGAAATTTGAGGATCATGGTGAATAAGAGTCTCGTGCTTGTGTTGCTGGCGGTGTTAAGTTTGGCTGCATGTAAAGCGCCGCCGCCACCCGTTACTGATGACACGCTGGTAACCAGTGAAGTAAATGGTGTCAAACTGGTTCATCGTCATGCGGTGGCAGCACCTGGCGAATTCACGCCGGTTAATGAGAGTTATCGCGCGCTGTATGCCGCATCGGTGATGACCACGCCTGATTTTAGCGGCAAGGTGGTGCGCTATCTCGATAACGCTAAACCGTTTGAAGTGCTTGGCCGTGTTGAACACAGCTGGCTGGCTGTGGCCGATGAGCCAAACGGCCAGTTGATTGGCTATATTCCACCGAAAGCAGGCGTGGAGAGCAGCCGTTATGACGCGACCATCCGTAGCGACCGCCCGCGTCCTCGACGTAATAGTAAACAGGTCTGTGTGGCCGTTGGAGGCGCGAGCAAAGCTTGTCGCACTAACGATACTGCGACCTGGATTTTAGACTGATAATGCAATCCGGCGCACAATGCCCGCAGATGTTTATATTCTGCGGGCTGTGATTTTCGCCCTTGCCTGGATAACCGAGATTTAATGACTCAGGATTCTTTTGCTCGCGATGGCATTGTCGCGGGCAATGATAACCTTTTGCTTAATGCCGCAGCACCGATCCTGAATGCCGTCGTCCGTATACGGCAGGCCGCCACGCATGACGATCCTGCTGGTCTGCGTCAGTTGCTGATTGAAGAGATCCGCCAATTTGAACAACGCTGTAAGCAAGCAGGCTTGCCGTTTGAGATGATTATTGGCGCGCGTTACTGTTTGTGCAGCGTGCTGGACGAAGCAGCAGCGCAAACGCCCTGGGGCACGCGCGGCGTATGGTCTGGCAATGGCATGTTAGTGACCTTTCATAATGAAAGCTGGGGCGGTGAAAAGGTGTTCCAGCTGCTATCGCGCGTGTCACAAAGTCCGCAGCAGCATGTGTGGCTGCTGGAGGTGATCCACTATTGCCTGCTACTCGGTTATGAAGGCCGTTATCGCGGCAGTGAAAGTGGCCGGGCACAGTGTGAAGCCATCCGCAAACGGTTGGCGCAATTAATTGCTGAAAACCGCCCATCCAGTGCCGAGCCCGCCGTGCCCTTAGTGGAAGTGCATCCACTGGTGAGTACATTAACCCGCCCGATGGTGCCGCTGTGGGCCTGCATTACCTTAGCCGCGCTGATTGCCAGCCTGATTTATAGCGGGCTTAACTGGCGGCTGGGTAATGCGGCTGAACCCTTGCTACGTAACATTTATCAAACGCCACTGCCGCAAATCACGCCGGGACGACGTCCCACCTCACCCCAAGCCCTGCTCGATTTGCATCAACGTCTAAATGATGTCATTGCCGCGGGCCAACTGGAAGTCAGCGACGGTGCTTTTGGCAGTAAAGTGATCATCCCCGCTGACAAGCTGTTCGCCAGCGATGGCACCGTCGTGAATCAGGTCGGTCGTGCCTTGCTAGCACACGTTGCCAGCGCCATGAAAACCGTCAAGGGCACGGTGCTGGTGTCGGTGTACACCGATAATAGTCCGGTGGATGGCCGCTTCGCCTCAAGCTATGAATTCTCTTTTGCCCGCGCGCGCGCGATCACACAGCTGCTTAATCCACAATTAGCCGAAGGTCACAGCGTGAAAGCGGAAGGACGTGGTGACAGCAATCCGCTGCTGCCCAACGACAGTAATGAAAATCGTGCCCGTAATCGTCGGGTTGAAATTACCCTGTTTGCCACTCCGGAAACACTCGGCAATCATCAGGGAGGCCAATGATGCGCGCGTCACTGCAACATCTGTTAACCCATCGCCTGCTGTGGAGCCTGATTGGCGTCACGGCGCTGAGTTGCGTGCTGTGGATGCTTGGACCGCTGTGGAGCTGGGGCGATACGCGCCCGCTTGAGCCGGTACTTCCGCGCCAGCTGGCGGTAGGAATGCTGTTCTTGCTCTGGCTGCTCTTCCAGTTTATTCCTGCGCTGTGGCGCGGCTGGTTCAATAGTAAATTGCTTAATCGCCTGCAGCAGATGAGCCATGAAGAGTTGTCCGATCGTCAGGCGACGGACACGCTGCTGGCCCAGCGCTTCAGTGAAGCTGCACTGCGTTTGAAACGCACCCAGTTTGGTCGCCGTCATCAGCAGAGCTGGCTGGCACGCTTTCAAAGCCATTACCTGTATCAGCTCCCCTGGTACGTCATGATTGGCGCACCGGGTGCCGGTAAAACCACTGCTTTACTGAACGCCGGGCTTGAATTCCCGCTCACCGACAGTCTCGGCAAGGCCGCCATTCGCGGCGTTGGCGGCACGCGCCATTGTGACTGGTGGTTTACCGATAGCGCAGTGCTGATCGATACCGCAGGGCGTTACGCCTTACAGGAGAGCCAGCGTGCCCGCGATGGCGCTGAGTGGCAGAGCTTTATCAATCTACTGAAGCGCTATCGTACCCGTCAGCCGATCAACGGCGTGATCATGACCATCAGCGTCTCTGACCTGCTCACCGACTCGGCTGAAGCACGTCATGCCCAGGCCAGCGCACTGCGTGAGCGCATGGCGGAGTTACATCAGCATACCGGCATTCATTTTCCCGTTTACGTGATGGTGACCAAAACCGATCTGCTGAAAGGGTTTATGAGTTTCTTTGGCAATCAGAGCAAGCCGCAGCGTGATGCTATCTGGGGTTTTACCTTTCCCTGGGAACCCGGTAAACCGCATAAAGAGGATTGGCATCGCAGCTTCGGCCAGCAATATCAGCATTTAGAGCAGCGTTTGCAGCACCAGCTGGCAGACGTGATGGCCAGTGAACGCGATCTCACGCAGCGTGCCGACAGCTTCCTGTTCCCGCAAGAGTTCAGTTCGCTGCGTCCCCTGCTGAATGAGTATCTCGACGTGGTATTTTCCAGCCATCAGGAGCCGATAGCCTGGTCACCGCGCGGCCTCTTCTTTACCAGCGGGACGCAGGAGGGTTTACCCTTTGATCGCATCATGGGTGAGCTGAATCGCAAGTTACAGCTGCCCCATACCGGTGAGAGCAGCCTGGCGGCCTGGGATAGCGTCAATCGCAGCAGCCCGATTCCCGGCAATAAAGGACAAAGTTTCTTTATTCGCGATTTACTCAGCGATCTGGTATTTCGTGAAAGTGGCCTTGCCGGCAGCAATCGCCGTTGGGAATATCGTAATCGCCTGTTCCACTGGATTGGCTATGGTGTGCTGACGGGCGCTCTGCTATTGCTCTCCTGTTTGTGGCTGACCAGTTACATTCAGAATCAGCATTATTTAGATCAGGTGGCTGAGCGCATCGGTCCGATTACGGTTCAAAGCCAGCAGGTGATTCATCAGCCCGCCGATAATATTTTTGATCTGCTACCCTTCTTAAATAACCTGGTAAAACTGCCGTTGTCTGAGCGCTTTTCCCTCGACAATCCACCGCTTACCATGCGCGTTGGCCTTTATCGCGGCACCCAGGTGAGCGATGCGGCCTGGGTGCTTTATCAAAATGCACTTAAGTCTTTACTGTTGCCCCGCGTAGCACAGCAAATCACCAATCTGCTGCGTGACGACCCGGGTAACGATAACGAATACAGTCGTAATGCGCTGCGTGCCTACCAGATGTTGTATCAGCCACGTAATTATGACGGTGAATTTCTGCGTGGCTGGCTGATGCAAAATCTGCAGCGGTCATTGCCTAACGAGGTGAGCGCGCGCGATCTGCAGCAGCTCGACTGGCATCTCAGTCAGCTGCTGGATCAGCAAATACAGTCTTCGCCTTATGCGCGTGATAACGCTCTAATGATGCGCAAGCTTGCGGAGAATCTGAAAAATGCCGGTGAAAGCAGCAATACGCTGGCGATCACGCCGCGCGTCGTTTCGCAGCGATTGACCAGACACAGTGAGTAATGGTGAGGTAACGATGCCGAAACACACTGCGCCAGGCTGGTATGGCAAACTACCGGCAACCGGCGATTTTTTGCGCCAACGTCTCAGTGAAAATACCGTGACGCCCTGGAGCCACTGGTTTCAGCAGGGTTTGGTGCACTGGCATCAACAACCTGAGGCCAGCACGGCACAATTTCTACGCGCGCCGGTGTGGAACTTTGTTCTGCCGCTTTCCCCTCTGCGTCAGCAAGTACAGATGGGCTGTTTGCTGCCCTCCAGCGATCGTGTAGGACGCGCATGGCCGCTGTTAGCTCTGCGCAGCTTCCCTCTCAGTCACTGGCACAGCTCGCAGCTGGCGATGTCCGGCGACTGGTTTCAGGAACTGGGAGCGCTGCTGATGAGCGCAGTGCGCGATCGGCTCAATCCCGATGCTTTAGAGCAGAAAATGCAGCAGCTGTCGCCGCTGATGGTGCCGGATACGCAGCGCAGCGACATCATGGATGTGATTGGTTTTGCCGATCTGCCCTGCACGTTAAGCTGGCGTGAAGTGGCCGACAAATTTGATCCGCAGCAGCACATGAGCTACTGGTGGAGTAATCGCAGTGACGGTTTTAGTCATGCCACACACAAGCATAGTGGTCCGCTGACTGCGCAACTGTTTTCGTTATTGTTTAACCCGGCGTCTGGTGCACAGCCGGGCCGCAACGGCCTCTATCCACCCATGTTTGAATAGGCCGCCGCGTTTGCCTTATTAACGGGATGACTCATGCAATTTACCATTGTGCAGTGCAATACGGATGTGCCGGCAAAAACGGTTGCGTTCAAACCGCCCGGCGGCACCATCGGCCGTAGCCAGGATAACGACCTGGTGCTGCCAGACGAATCGCGGGCGATATCACGTCTGCAGGCACTGGTGCACCTTTCTCCTGAGGGGGAATGCCGTTTAACCAACCAGGGAAGCGTCACGTCGGTGGTGCTGAATGGCGTCGCGCTGCAACGCGGTACGCAAGTCGCGTTGCAGGATGGGGATACGCTGCAAATTGGTGAGTACCAGCTTGAAGTTCGCGATCCCAACACGCTCAGTGCGAGTAAGCAGGACGACCCGCTGGCTTTCTTTACCGATAACGCTGACGACCCGCTCGGCATGTTGCAACAGCCGGAAGTCATTCCCGAACCGGCCGCACGTAGCGAGCGCCGTAACGATCCCCGCCTGGCTATCGATCCGCAAAGCGATGCCCCCACGTTACCCAATGTGTTGCCCGGTGCCAGCCAGGACAAGCTGATTGCTGCGCTGCTGGAAGGTATGGGGCTGAACAACGGTCACCAGACTACGATTACCGAGGAGCAAATGCGGGTTACCGGCCGCATGCTGAGCCTGTTTTCGCAAGGTACCGTTGCCCTGCTCTCCTCGCGCTCGATTCTGAAGCGCGGGGTGAAAGCAGATATGACGATGATCCTTAACGAAGCCAATAATCCTTTCAAAATCCTGCCTTCGGGCAAAACCGTGCTGATGCAGATGTATCAGAGCCAGATGCCTGGCTTTATGCCGCCAGAACCGGCGGTGCGCGACGCGTTGGTGGATTTACAGGCGCATCAGCTCGGCATGATTGCCGGTATCAGGGCCATTATCGCCGCAATGCTGCAATCGTTTAATCCTCAGCGTCTGGAAGAAGAAGCGCGCAAAGATGGTGTGTTGCCGAAGCTGGCGTTAAGCAGCGGGCGTAAAGCAGCGTTGTGGGACTATTTCTCACGCCACTACCAGCGCACCGCAGGCGAGATCGAAGATGACTTCCACACGCTATTCGGGGAGGCCTTCTTGCATGCCTACGATATGGAAGTGAATCAATATAAAGATTCCCAAACGCGGACCGAAGACGCATGAAGATGATGTTTGCCAGTCGTTGCCAGCAAGGCATGCGCGACGAGAATCAGGATCGTACCGGCGTCGAGCTGGACGATAGCAGAGCCTGTTTTCTGGTGTGTGACGGTGTTGCCGGCTTGCCTGGCGGTGATATGGCGGCGCAGCTGGTGCGCGATACCCTGCTGAAGCAGCTGCAGCGCAGCGCGAGCTTCACGCCAGACAGCACGCGCGCGGCGATAGAACACTGCCAGCAGGTGTTGATTGAGGCACAGGGAAACAATCCGAATTTTTCACGCATGAGCACCACCCTCGCCGCCCTGTTTATCGACCGCGAAAAACAGCTCGCATGGTGGGCGCACGCGGGTGATAGCCGGGTTTATCACTTCCGTCATGGGGTGCTAAATCAGGTGACGCGTGACCACAGCCTGGCCCAGCAGTTACGTGAAGCAGGCTATGAAAATACCGGCATTAACAGTAATTTACTCTATAATGCGCTCGGTGTTGAACCGGCGCGTCCGGCCACGTTTAGCGAAGTGATTTCGCTTACCGATGGCGACGCGTTTCTCGTCTGCAGCGACGGATTCTGGCTCAATCTCACCACCCACGAAATGGAACTTGCACTGCGCATGGTAAATGCTTGCGAAGAGTGGCTGACTTTGATGGAACAAGCCGTTAACCGCAGTGTAAAAAGCGACAATCTCAGTGCTTTGGCAGTCTGGATTGGCGAACCGCAGGAAGCGACGCTGCTTTACTCCCAGGCTGATGCGGCACGTTTTCTGCCGTCACGTTATTGATGCAAGGATTCTTATGAAAGTGTGGTTGACGGGCTTCGCAACGCTGTTGCTGGCCTTTAATGCGCAGGCAGAAGATTATCGCGTGGTGTATTCACCAAGCCTGTCATTGGAAGTCTACATTGATGACGTGGCAAGTAAGGCACCGAACGACTGGTGTAAAGAGACGCTGCCGCTGCGAATTGTCTCGGGCAAAAGCACCGACTCCAGCATTCTGACCAGCTTCTTGCCGCGCGTCGGTACGCTGCTGGCAAATCAATGCGGCCTGCTGGATGAGCTTCCCTGGCAAATGACCAATAAAGACGGCAGCGTACTAGCGAATGGCAGCGCGGCCAAATTACAGAACTGGCGTCCAATTGTAATAAACGATGCCACAGCCAGCGCAACCAGCAGCAACGCTGCACCGCTCGATCTGTCGCGTCCGGCCGATAGCACGCCGCTGCAGCACTTTGCGTTGCCAGGCGGTTGCCACTTCCGCACCTGGTGGGATGACAAAGGCGAGTCGCTCTTTATTCCCGATAATCCACAACAACACTGCTCGACGGAAGGGTGGCTGGAAGGTCCGAGTGAAATGACCTTAATGAGCGGAGGTAAAGCGCGCACGGTGGCGTTGAACTTCACTCAAGGCTATCCGATTGCTGACCTGAAATTAAGCGGCCCGCCGCTGGAAGTTGTTTCGGTAAATAACCAACGCATGATTGTTACGCGTCCGGATGCCGATGATAGCTGGCTCGTGCTGCCCTTTGATGCGCAACAACACGTATGGCGCTTCACCGGCACGCTGTTAGTGAAAATGGATAAAACCGCCGATCAGGATAGCGATGTGCTGAAAAAGCGGGTTGAAACGTTACGCGGCGTTTGGTTGCCGCAATTTATGCCACAGCAAAAAGTGACTGTGTTACTGATTGACACCCTGCATGCGGATCTCGCCGATCCGGCGATTGGTGCCTGGCGTAACATTAATTAATTAGCGGTCGTTGCCTGCCGTCAGTCACCTGACGGGGCGCTACAGGACGTGTTCAGAGAGTTCACTATGTCGGCAAACGAAAACCATACACCCAACGCCCTTCCTGCGGGCTACCGGTTTAATGAATTTGAAATCAAGGAAGTGATTGGCGGCGGCGGCTTTGGCATTGTTTACCGTGCCTGGGATCATCAGCTGGAGCGCACCATCGCCATTAAAGAGTACATGCCGGTATCACTGGCGGTGCGCGCGGCAGACATGTCGCTGGAACTTCGCGGGGAGCGATTCCACAAATTATTTACGGCCGGGCGTAACAGCTTTATTCAGGAGGCGCGACTGCTGGCGCGCTTCAATCATCCCGGTTTGCTTCACGTACTCCGTTTCTGGGAACAGAACGGCACCGCCTATATGGGGACGCTGTATTACAGCGGGATGACGTTAAAAGAGTGGCAAATCACCAGCCCGGACAGCATTGATGAAGGCTGGATCCGTCGCCTGTTGCCGCCGCTATTTGGCGCTATTGACACCATTCATGCTGGCGGCTATCTGCATCGCGATATCTCACTGGATAACATCCAGATTCAGGAGAACCAGCTGCCGGTATTGCTTGATTTCGGTTCAGCGCGCAAAGAGATTGGTAACCTTTCTGACGAAACCGAGATCATGCTGAAGCCAGGCTTTGCCCCGATTGAGCAGTACAGCGAAGAGGGTGAAATCGAGCAAGGTCCCTGGACGGATATTTATGCGCTGGGTGCGGTATTGCACAACCTGATCACCGGTCATGCGCCGCCGGTCAGCGTGGTGCGCTGCATTGAGGACAACTATCAGCCCCTGGTTGAACGCAAACCGGAAGGCTATTCTCTGCCGCTGCTGCACGCGATTGACTGCGCATTGGCGATGAAGCCGAAAGATCGTCCACAAAGCATTGATGCGTTTGCCAACCTGATTGATTTACCGGTCAGCGATGTTGAGTCTCTGTCGACAACGCTTCCGGTCGCTGCTGAGCCGATCCCGCCCGTTGAGCCATTAGCCGCCCCACCAGAGCCTCAGGTGCTGGCGGTGAATCACGGTGCTGCCGCCGTTGAACCCTTAACGCCGCGCAACGTACGCCGTTTGTCCCCAGGTTTAGTCGCTGCCGCGGTCATTGCCGTGTTAGCCGTTATCGGCGTGGTGTGGAAAACCAATCATCACAGCGAAACGCCGCCAGTGGCTGCCACAACTTCACCTGCCACGCCTGCTGTCGCCGATAATAAAGCGGTGGCGAGCAGTGCGCCAACCATGGCGACGGTTTATCTGCGTTTGCAGGCGGGTGAAAACGTGATGCTGAATGGTGAGGCGAAGGATGTGAAACCTTCCAGTAGCGGTTTTGCCTCGCTGAATCTGGCCGCTGGGAGTTATCGCATTGAAGTGCATAATGGTAGCCAGGTGCACAGTCAATCCTTGACCATCGACAAGCCGGGAACCTGGCTGATCAATCCTGCGCAGTAACGAGGTTAGCGCGCTGCTGTATTCTGGTTCTGCAGCGCCCTAACTTCAGCCGCCAGCCGCGTCAGTGCCTCTTCTTGCATGCCACGCTTGCCCAGCTCCTGCTCCAATGCATAGAGATACTGTGCGTTGGTGCCCAACGGGCCGCTGGCCTGCGCGATCAGTGGCGCAATAGTGCGACGACATGAATCGGTCTCGTACAGTGGATGGCGGGGATCCATAATGAAGACCAGCGCGGTGACGTTACGTCCATCCTCCAGCGCCAGTTCGCACCAGGTTGGCAGATAGCAGCCGGTAATCATTTCACGCTTCCACAGCAGTTCGAGCTCATCATGCAATCGCGATTCTGGCAAACGAAACGCCAGACCGCTGGTCATCCCGCCCTCTTTCAGTGCCAGCATGCGTCCCGGCGCCGTGACCGTACCGCGACCCGCAATCAGACGCAGACAAAAGGCGCGGTGCCAACCTTCCAGCCGGCCAGACGCCACTTCTTCCGCTTCAAAAATGGGGTTCCACATCAGCGAGCCATAGCCAAAGATCCACACTGGACTCTGGTCAGGACGACAAGCAAGCGTTGCCGCCAGCGATGCCGCACGCTGTTCACAGCTCCACAGTAGCGCCTCGTCAATATCACCAAATGATGTTTTGCAATCTGCTTTTAATAAAAATTCCCGGGTTAACACTACGGTCTCCTCTACTATGCAAACATCTCGCCGGTGCAGCATCTTAAAACTGATGTCTTAACGTCGACGCCTGTTACGTCGGCTTAAGAGAAGACATTAATTCATTTTTAACAAAAAATTCAACATTGACCCCGATCACAAAGGGGAAATTCTCTGTAAATAGCATCGGCTGCCTGGCGAGAAACTTGAATAGCGCGGGGAAAAGCAGGAATGCGGGCCAAAATGACCCGCTTCACAGACTAGTTTTTAGGGTGCCACTTATCATCATCACCTTTGGCATACTCTTGTTTAACGGCTGACCAGGCAACTTTGTGGGCAACCTCTTCGCGAGATTCGTCGCCACGTCTGTCGTCAGGATCTTTATATTGATCCCAGGCGCTGTTGAAGGCTTTCTGATAGATGGTTTGTGCGTGACTCGGCAACACATGGCGCACACTGTCGGGCAACTCACGGTTAGATGAATAAGGCATATTTCCTCCTGTTTCACACTAAAACTTAAGCCTGGAACATCTGCGATAAAACGCAAATCGTTACTTTAGCCGGCAGGAGCGTAAAAAAAGATTTAAACCGCTATAAAGTACATCATAAGTACTCATTAATGGCATTAATCACCGTTGAAACTTAGCAAAATACTATTTCAACATAATGAATATATGCATTAATCCGGTGATAACCTGACCTTTCTCCCTGTTATGTATAAGAAACGCCTTTGGTAAAGTCGCGTAAAATCGCAGCAGCCTGGCTGATGAAAAGTTACACTGCGTTGCGTCAGAAAACTCATTATATTTATCAGGCAATGATTGCCTGCTTTGTACTTTTTCCCGGAGAGGATGGTAAATGCCTGGACATGAGAAAACCCGCCACACCGAGTACTCACTGATTTTCCCCGTTGCTGCGCTGGCTGTGCTGAGTTTTTTTGGCAACCAGACAGCGCTACTGCCGGTTATCGGCATCAACTTACTGGCGTTAGTCGCCATTCTGAGCAGCGCCTTTAGCGTTGTACGTCATGCGGATGTATTGGCCCACCGTTTAGGTGAACCTTATGGCTCGCTGATTCTCAGCCTTTCCGTGGTCATTCTGGAGGTAAGCCTTATCTCCGCGCTGATGGCGACAGGCGATGCCGCCCCCGCGTTAATGCGCGATACGCTCTACTCCATCATCATGATCGTGACCGCCGGTTTAGTTGGTTTTGCCCTGCTGCTGGGTGGCCGTAAATTTGCCACCCAGTACGTCAATCTGGCGGGCGTTAAGCAGTACATGATCGCCATTTTCCCGCTGGCGATTCTGGTGCTGGTATTTCCCAATGCATTACCGGGTGGCAACTTCTCCACCGCACAAGCGCTGATTATTGCCGCAATATCGGCCGCCATGTATGGCGTGTTCCTGTTGATTCAGACCAAAACGCATCAGAGTCTCTTCGTTTATGAGCATGAAGATGATGGCGACGATCCGCATCATGGCAAACCCTCCGCGCACAGTTCGCTATGGCACACCGCGTGGCTGATCGTGCATCTGATCGCGGTAATTAGCGTCACCAAGATGAATGCCAATCCACTGGAAAGCCTGCTGACAGAGTTGAACGCGCCGAAGCAGTTCACCGGTTTCCTGGTGGCGCTGTTGATTCTGTCGCCAGAAGGATTAGGTGCAATTAAAGCGGTGTTGATGAATCAGGTACAGCGCGCGATGAATCTGTTCTTTGGTTCAGTGCTGGCAACGATTTCATTAACCGTGCCCGCCGTCACCATCATCGCAACCTTGACCGATCAGCAATTGGTATTTGGCCTTGAGCCGCCGCAGATGGTGATCATGAGTGCCGTGCTGATTCTGTGCCACATTTCGTTCTCAACTGGCCGTACCAACGTACTGAATGGTGCTGCACATCTGGCGCTGTTTGCCGGCTATTTGTTGACGATTATGCTGTAAACCGTAGGGTTGCTATGAGCACACATTCTGTAGCGGCGCGATTTATCGCGCAATAAATTGCGCCGCTACGACACCTGTGAATGGTGAATGACAAAATAATAAAAAAGGCGCCATCGGCGCCTTTTTTACATCCGAAACAATCAGTTGCTGGTGTCCAACTCTGGGAAGCCCTTCACCAGATCGTCGATCGCTTTCATCTGCACCAGGAATGGCTCCAGCTTGTCCAGCGGCAGCGCGGAAGGACCATCACACTTGGCGCTGTTCGGTTCCGGGTGCGCTTCGATAAACAGGCCAGCAATGCCAACCGCCATACCGGCACGCGCCAGTTCAGCCACCTGCGCACGACGACCGCCAGATGCAGCACCGAACGGATCGCGCGTTTGCAGCGCGTGGGTGACGTCGAAGATCACCGGGCTATTTTTGGTGACATTCTTCATTACATTGAAGCCGAGCATGTCGACCACCAGATTGTCGTAACCGAAGTTGCTGCCGCGATCGCAAAGAATGACCTGATCGTTGCCGCCTTCCACAAACTTGTCATAGATATTACCCATCTGGCCTGGGCTGACAAACTGCGGCTTCTTCACGTTAATCACAGCGCCCGTTTTCGCCATGGCTTCCACCAGATCGGTCTGACGAGCGAGGAAGGCGGGCAGTTGAATCACATCAACCACGTCCGCTACAGGCTGCGCCTGGGAAGCTTCATGTACGTCGGTGATAATTTTCACGCCGAAAGCCTGCTTCAGCTCCTGAAAAATTTTCATCCCCTCTTCCAAACCCGGACCGCGATAGGATTTGATGGATGAACGGTTAGCTTTATCAAAAGAGGCTTTGAATACGTAAGGGATGCCGAGTTTGTCGGTGACCTTAACGTAATGTTCGCAGATGCGCATGGCGAGATCGCGCGATTCCAGCACGTTCATGCCGCCGAAGAGAACGAATGGCAGATCGTTTGCGACCTTGATATCGCCAATACTCACTACTTTCTGTGTCATGACCTTTCCTTATATCTTCTGAGGCTTAGTGCAGCGTCACCTGCTTCTGTTCGATGGCGTGAATCTGCACTTTAATCATTTCGCTAACCGGGTCTTCAGGACACTGTTCAACAAAATAGGTCAAATCGGTCAGCGCGATGTGTTCACACTCTAACTGCGCGTATATCAAGCCGCGATCGCGGATCTCATAAGGATCGTCGGGATCGATCTGCAGCAGCACCTGGCTTACGTTCAGCGCCAGCTCCATCTGCTTCTCTTCCATCAGCGCCGATTTCAACGTATCAAGCATTTTGCGCATGACGTTGATCGTTTTCGCTTCGTCGAGATCATCATTATACAGCTTAGCGGTTGGGCTAATATTGCCCTTAAGCCATACTTCTAACGTATGCGTATCCAGCGTTTCGCCATTGAACGGATTAATTAGCCACATCTCGCCGTCTAACCAGTCCGCACGCAAAATCAGCTGCGTAGGGAAAATGACCGGCATGAGCGGTAACTCTAGCTCATCGGCGATATGCAGCAGAATCACGCCGAGCGAAACCGCAGTACCCTGGCGGCTCGAAAGCACTTTGTCGATCCACAGCGCATCCGAAAGGTTGTAGACGCCGCTGGCACCACCAAATCCCCACTGACGATAAAACAGTTCTAACAGCTTCTCGAGCTGCAGATCGGCATCTTTTTCACTGCTGATAAACGCACGGGCTTCCTCGACCAGCGCGGCCAGCTGCTGCTGCACGGATGGCGCGGAAAAATCATTGCGTATGGCGCATGTGGCACCAATCACCGCTTCACTTAACGGCGTTTTACTGTAATCAAGTTGCTCTGGCGAGGTCATACAATCCCCAATAACGGCATTTTGGTCATCGCCAGCTTAATCACAATCAACAAGGCAACGATTGCAACCAAACAGGCGATCCAACGTGTCCCCATTTTACGTGGGCGACGGCTCAATGCCACGGAACCTAAGGCGATGTAGATAATAACCGCTAACAGCTTCTCCGTCAGCCAGCTTCCTTGCGGTGTGAACGGATAAAAGTGAGTAATCATCACTAACAGCGCGCCGCTTATCAGTAAAAAGGTGTCGTTAATATGCGGCGCAATGCGCACCCAGCGGCGCTGCAGCATGCCTGAACCGGTGCACTGCCAATAGAAACGGAGCAGAAACAGGCTGATCGTTAAGGCTACAGTCAGTAAATGGAAATGTTTGATCAGGGGATACCAGCTCGCCATCGTCGTTCCTTAATTGAAAAATTGTCCCAAAGTGACGCGCGGATTCCCGCCGTAATCGTCAACGGTGCTTACCATCTGGTAATTGTGCTGCATCATCATCGCGCGTACGGCCGCGCCCTGCTGCCAACCGTGTTCCAACAACAGCCAGCCACCAGGCTGCAACCATTGCGGCGCGGTGTGAATAATGAAGCGTAAATCGGCCAGGCCCTGATCGTCCGCCACCAGCGCGCTGAGCGGCTCAAAGCGCACATCGCCCTGCTGCAGATGTTCATCGGCGGCATCAATATACGGAGGATTGCTGACAATCAGGTCAAAGCGTTGGGCAGGAAGATCGCTAAACCAGTGGCTAAGCATGAAGTGCGCGTTGTTGATATGCAGACGCTGCGCGTTGTCTTGCGCCAGTTCCACCGCGGCAGGAATACGATCGCAGCCGATAACCTGGCACTGTGGTCGCTCGCTGGCTAAGGCCAGCGCGATGGCTCCGGTTCCGGTGCCCAAATCCAGCAGTGACGTTGCCGTTGCTGGCAGATGCGCCAGCGCCTGCTCCACCAACACTTCGGTATCCGGACGTGGAATCAGCGTGGCATCACTGACGCGTAACGGCAGCGACCAGAACTCACGCTCGCCCACCAGATGCGCAATCGGTTCACCGTTAACGCGCCTTGCCAGCAACGCCTTGAGCTGTTGCTGCTGCCGTTCATCAAGTTCCGCATCATCAAATGCCACCAGCCAGCTGCGGGATTTGCCCGTCACGAAGCCCAGCAAAATTTCGGCATCGCGCTTTGGGCTATCACCGCCGCAGAGCGCCACCACCGCTTGCTGTAGCCAGCGACGGACATTCATCAATCCTGTCCAGCCAAGGCAGCGAGCTGATCGGCTTGATACTCCTGCACAATCGGCTCGATCAATGCATCAAGTTTGCCTTCCATCACCTCGTCGAGACGATAAACAGTCAGGTTGATGCGGTGATCGGTGACACGCCCCTGCGGGAAATTATAGGTGCGGTTGCGATCGGAACGGTCGCCGCTGCCGAGCAGGTTACGGCGCGTGGAGGCCTCAGCGGCATTACGCTTGGCGGTTTCGGCGGCGTGAATACGGGCGCCCAGCACCGCCAACGCTTTGGCTTTATTTTTGTGCTGTGAGCGCTCATCCTGGCACTCCACCACAATGCCGGTTGGCAAGTGAGTGATACGGATGGCGGAATCGGTGGTGTTAACGTGCTGACCACCCGCACCGGAAGAACGGAAGGTGTCGATTTTTAAATCGCCCGCGTTAATTTCCGGCATCTCGGCTTCTGGCAGCTCCGGCATCACCGCGACGGTACACGCCGAGGTGTGAATGCGGCCCTGCGATTCGGTTTCCGGCACACGCTGCACGCGGTGGCCGCCCGATTCAAACTTAAAGCGGCCATAAGCGCCGTCGCCGCTGATGCGGGCGATGACTTCTTTATAACCGCCGTGTTCGCCTTCGTTGGCACTGATGATCTCCACCTGCCAGCGACGCGCTTCCGCGTAACGGCTGTACATGCGGAATAGATCGCCAGCGAAAATGGCCGCTTCATCACCGCCGGTGCCGGCACGCACTTCGACAAAGCACGAGCGTTCATCGTCGGGATCTTTCGGCAGCAGCAGCACTTGCAGCTGTTGTTCTAATTCCTCGCGCTTCTCGCGCGACGATTTCAATTCTTCCTGCGCCATCTCGCGCATTTCCGGGTCTTCCAACAGCATTTCGGCAGTTTCAACATCTTCCTGCACCTGCTGCCATTCACGGAAACAACGGGTGACGTCGCTAAGCTGGGCATATTCGCGTGATAACGCACGGAAACGATCCTGATCGGCAATCACGCCGGCATCGCCCAGTAACGCTTCCACTTCCTCATGGCGTTCCTGGAGCGCTTCCAGCTTGGCAACAATAGAGCTCTTCATGTAATAGCGGGTATCCCAGTGATAGGTCGTGACTGACCAGATTACTCTAAACCGAGGCTGTCACGTAAGATCTGCAGGCGTTCGCTGTCGCCGTCGCGCGCGGCCTGCTGCAGTGATTTGGTTGGTGCATGGATTAAACGGTTGGTTAGCTTGTGGGCCAGTTCCTGCAACACTTTTTCCGCGTCAGCGCCCTGACGCAACGCCATCAAGGCGCGCTCATGCAATTCGGCACGCACTTCGTCAGCCTGGGTGCGGTATTCACGAATAGTCTCAACCGCACTTTGCGCGCGTAGCCAGGCCATGAACTCGCCGCTCTCCTGCACCACAATGCTTTCAGCCTGCACGGCGGCCGCTTTGCGCTGCGCCATGTTCTGCTCGATGATGGCTTGCAGATCGTCGACGCTATATAAGTAGGCATTGGCCAGCTTGCCCACTTCTGGTTCGACATCGCGCGGGACGGCGATATCAACCAGCAGCATCGGCTGATTGCGACGCGCTTTCAGCGCGCGTTCCACCATCCCTTTACCAATAATCGGCAGCGGGCTGGAGGTGGAAGAGATAATAATGTCGGCGTCGGCCAGGCGGGTTTCGATATCGCCCAGGCCAATCACTTCTGCGCCGACTTCATCGGCCAGCAGCTGAGCGCGCTCGCGGGTGCGGTTGGCAATCATCAGCTTTTTAACGCTATGTTCGCGCAGATGACGCGCCACCAGCTCAATTGTTTCGCCGGCACCCACCAATAGCACGTTGACGGTGCTCAGGGATTCAAAGATTTGCCGTGCCAGTGAACAAGCAGCAAAGGCAACGGACACCGCGCTGGCACCGATTTCGGTTTCAGTGCGGACACGCTTAGCCACCGAGAAGGTTTTCTGGAACATCCGCTCCAGTTCACTGCTCAGCGCGTGGTCGCGTGATGAATCCACAAAGGCTTTTTTCACCTGACCGAGAATTTGTGGTTCACCCAACACCAGTGAGTCCAGTCCGCTGGCAACGCGCATCAGGTGGCTGACCGCCGCGTTATCCTGATGCCAGTAAAGGCTGTTACGCACATCCTCTTCGCGCAAATCGTGATAATCACACAGCCACTGCACCAGTTTTTCTTGCAGATCCGCTTGTTGCTCTACGCTGAGGTAGAGTTCGGTACGGTTGCAGGTCGAAAGGACCACACCGCTCTGCACCATCGGCTGGGACAGCAGGCTATTCAGCGCCAGTTCCAGCGAGTCAGGTGTAAACGCAACGCGTTCGCGCAGCGCAACAGGTGCAGTTTTGTGGTTGATTCCGAGTGCAAGCAGCGTCATGTGATTCGGGTTGGGATATCCCAATAATTGTCAGGGTTTTGTGCAGCGCATTCTACAAGATGCCACAGGTCAAGAAAAGCCATACAAAGCCTATGACTGTAATAAGATTAAACTGAACGTGCGCAATTATCGCTACAACAGCATTGACGGCTTACCCGCGGATGGTTAGCGTTACTGGTTACGAAGTAAAAACGTGTCTGAGGAGATGACCACGTGATGCATTTGCCCCCGCGCAAGTTACTGCGCCTTTTACCCCTTGCCAGCGTGTTACTGGCTGCATGTACCATTAACAAACCACAAGGTCCGGGCCCAAGCACCACGTCACCGCAATGGCAACAGCACCAGCAGGCCGTGGCAAAAATTAGTCAGTATCAGACGCGCGGCGCGTTCGCTTACCTCTCCGACAAGCAAAAAGTTTATGCGCGCTTTAACTGGCAGCAAACCGCCGCCGATCGCTATCGCTTGTTGCTGACCAACCCGCTGGGCAGCACTGAATTGCAGCTTGATGCGCAAGGATCGGTGGTACAGATCGTGGATAACAAAGGCAAGCGCTACGTGAGCAACGATGCTGAGAAGATGATTTCACAGCTTACCGGTATGGATATCCCGCTCGCCAATCTGCGTCAGTGGATGATGGGCCTCCCGGGCGATGCGAGCGATTATCAGCTGAACAGTAACTATCAGCTGCAAAGCCTGAATTACAGCCGCAATGGACAGCAGTGGAAAGTGAATATCTCCGATTACAACAGCAAAGTTAACCCGCCGCTGCCGGCGAATCTGGAGCTAACCGAAGGCGGTCAGCGTATCAAACTGCGCATGGATAGCTGGACCACAAAATGATCACCACGTGGCCGGCGCCAGCAAAACTGAATCTGTTTCTGTACATTACCGGCCGTCGCCCTGACGGCTACCACAATCTGCAAACCCTGTTTCAGTTTCTTGATTACGGCGACACGCTGGAGATCATCCCTGATAGCAGCGATAAGATTACGCTCCTGACGCCGCTGGACGGCGTGCCAGATGAAGAAAACCTGATTGTGCGGGCCGCGCTGGCGTTAAAGCAATGTGCCGCCGCGCGGGGCACATTGCCCGCGTTGGCCGGTGCAACGATTGCGCTGAAGAAAGTGTTGCCGATGGGTGGCGGTCTTGGTGGCGGCTCATCGGATGCCGCTACGGTGCTCGTCGCCCTCAATCATCTATGGCAAACCGCTCTCAGCGATGATGAACTCGCAACGATTGGCATCAAGTTGGGTGCCGATGTGCCGGTGTTTGTGCGCGGTCACGCGGCCTTTGCTGAAGGCGTCGGCGAACAGTTGCAGCCAGCCGAACCTGCAGAAAAATGGTATCTGGTGGCGCATCCAGGCGTCAGTATCGCTACCCCCGATCTGTTCCGCAATCCCGATTTGACGCGCGATTCGCCAATCCGCACATTAGATGAACTATTACAGCGGCCTTTTCACAATGATTGTGAGGCTGTGGCAAGAAAACGTTTTCGTAAGGTTGATGAGCTGCTTTCCTGGCTGCTAGAATACGCGCCGTCGCGCCTGACTGGGACCGGAGCTTGTGTGTTTGCTGAATTTGACACCGAGTCCGACGCACGTCAGGTGCTGGAGCTTGCCCCGAAATGGATTTGCGGATTTGTGGCGCGCGGGCTTAATATCTCGCCGTTGCAGCGCACACTTTCTGGGCTATAAGCGTTTACGTGACAGTGTCACACGTTCCAGATACTGCACGTTGCGCATTAACACACCCGTATGAACATGCTCTTTGGTATTCGCCGGTTACTCTAGAGCCGTTCATTCTCTGGACGCCAAGCCTGAGGTTCTTCTCGTGCCTGATATGAAGCTATTTGCTGGTAACGCCACCCCGGAACTAGCACAACGCATTGCCAACCGCCTTTACACTAGCCTCGGAGACGCCGCTGTTGGCCGTTTCAGTGATGGTGAAGTAAGTGTACAGATCAACGAAAATGTACGCGGTGGTGATATTTTCATCATCCAGTCCACCTGTGCCCCCACCAACGATAATCTGATGGAGCTGGTTGTGATGGTCGACGCATTGCGTCGGGCTTCTGCTGGTCGTATTACTGCTGTTATTCCTTACTTTGGCTATGCGCGTCAGGATCGCCGTGTGCGTTCTGCTCGTGTTCCTATCACCGCCAAAGTGGTTGCCGATTTCCTCTCTAGCGTGGGCGTTGACCGTGTTCTCACCGTTGACCTGCATGCTGAACAGATTCAGGGCTTCTTTGATGTCCCGGTCGATAACGTATTTGGTAGCCCAATTCTGCTGGAAGATATGCTGCAGATTGGTTTGGAAAACCCAATCGTTGTTTCCCCAGACATTGGTGGCGTAGTGCGTGCGCGCGCTATCGCCAAACTGCTCAACGATACCGATATGGCTATCATCGACAAACGCCGCCCGCGTGCGAACGTTTCCCAGGTGATGCACATCATTGGCGACGTTGCAGGTCGTGACTGCGTACTGGTCGACGATATGATCGACACCGGCGGTACGCTGTGCAAAGCGGCTGAAGCATTGAAAGAGCGCGGCGCTAAACGTGTGTTTGCTTACGCCACTCACCCAATCTTCTCAGGCAATGCGGTGGAAAATCTGCGTAAGTCTGTCATTGATCAAGTGATTGTCTGCGATACCATTCCGTTGTCCGAAGAGATGAAATCTCTGCCAAACGTGCGTACTTTAACGTTGTCTGGCATGTTGGCCGAAGCGATTCGTCGCATCAGTAACGAAGAATCTATCTCTGCGATGTTTGAACATTAATTCATCGCATGTAACCGGGCTTCGTGCCCGGTTTTTCTTTGTCAGTCCATATGTTGTTACTCACCGATTAAGCCGCTTTCCCTGCTGATATTTCCGCGATAAATTCCGTTAAAACCCGCTATTCTCGCTGCCATCCACTCTTTTAATCCCACACCTATTGCCGCACTTTAGTGGTCCAATGATTAATGGTATTTTTCTCGACACTTTTACTAAGAGCTCCGACCACTATGCCTCTCGACATCTACACGCTGTTTGTTTGTGAGCTCTATGTGCTGGGGTTTTTAAGTATCATTTTGATCTTTGCCTGGGTTGGCGGGCAATATGATCGCGTATTGGGTTGCACCACGCTGGCCTTGGTTTTAACGTTAGCGGCGGTATTTCTCAGCAGCATGCGCAGTGCCGGATTCCATTTTCTACCGGTGGTCATCGGCAATGTAATGCTGCTCTTTGCCTATGGCAATCTACTCAACGCTTTTCGCATTTTCTGCGGAAAACCTATCGGAATAAGTTGGATGGGCGGCGGTTTACTATGGGCCACTTTATGTTTATTCCCCGAATTCTATGACAGCCAGCCAAAGCGTGTTCTGGTGGTTTGCCTGCTGTGCATTATCTTTACTGGCGCGCTGATTCGCTTGCTGTGGCGCGTACGCGCATCCCTCACCGTCACCTTCTGGCCAGCGCAGTTTCTACTGTGGGTTCATTTACTGTTTCACGTGACGCGCATCTTCCTTGATGATGCAGTGGCTTCGCCGGTACATGGTGCCATTGGGGGTTCAAGTTTCTCGGTTTACGTCATTCTGGAATCGATTTTGTTTGTCATCGGCCTGACCTTTACGATTCTGGCGATGGTCAACGAGCGCGCTCAGGTGGCACACAAACTGGCTTCAATGCACGATCCTCTCACCAGCGTGTGGAACCGTCGCGCCTTATTTGAACAAGCGGATAAAGTGGTGCTGCGCAGCGCACGCCCATCACAACCGTTTATTTACAGCGCAGTACTGTTCGATTTGGACCATTTTAAAACTATTAATGATCGCTATGGCCATCAACAAGGTGACCAGGTCCTGATAGATTTTTGTCAGGTGGTGCAGTCTGTGTTGCCGGAGGGGGGTCATTTTGCCCGTCTGGGCGGTGAGGAGTTTGCAGCGATATTGCCTGGTGATGAAGATCAAGCACAGCTGATTTGTGAGCGTATCCGGTTAGCGACACAGATATCACAGCCTAACGACGTCCGTTATACCGTGAGTATCGGTTTTGCTACCGCTCTTGAGCCTGGTCAGCCTTTTCCCGCTTTACTGGCGCTGGCTGATGAAGCGTTATATCGCGCTAAAGCCAGCGGCCGTAATTGCATTGAACGATATCGCGTTCAGGAACGGCCGCTTAGAGAATCAGTAATGACTTAATGTGAAGAGTGATTGCGACGGCAGCGTTTGTCGCCGTAATGACGCAACCAAAAGTAACGATCTTCTACTCTTTCACGTCCGCTGACGCGCGCACCCACCAGCCAAAGTAAGGCGCCGACGAAGATGCTGAACATGGCACCATGTGCCAGAAATTGCGGCAGATTGAGTGAAGGAAGCTGGTTAATAATGGAATACCCGACGCCGAGAACCATCGTCAGTAAACCCAAACACATCAAGCTGTTACCTACTACGCGGCATTGTTGACGTTTCATGATTCACCTCCATCCTTATAAAAGCAAAACAGCACGTATGGTTAATTAGCCATAAGCTTAGGCAATAGCTGCCGCTTAAGTTGCGTACAGGATCACAGTTCCTTCACAACCTTTGACGAAACTTTACTGCCAGCACCTTGATTTCGATAGAAATTGATTAGTCACTGAGCGTCATTACCGGTTATTGGTGCACTTTGTGATTCGGACCGACAGGCAGTAAACTATCGCCCTTTCCGCAGCAAGACAGGATAAACAACGTGAGCAGCATTAAACTGATTGTGGGGCTGGCCAATCCCGGCGCTGAATACGCCGCAACGCGCCATAATGCGGGTGCCTGGTATGTAGATTTGCTAGCGAGTCGTAACAATCAGTCATTAAAGGATGAGCCTAAATTCTACGGCTACACCGCACGCTTATCTTTAGCGGGTGAAGATGTGCGCCTGCTGGTGCCGACCACCTTTATGAACCTCAGCGGTAAAGCGGTGGCAGCGATGGCGACCTTTTATCGCATAGCGCCGGAAGAGATTCTGGTGGCGCACGATGAACTGGATTTACCTCCGGGGGTGGCAAAGTTCAAACAAGGCGGTGGCCACGGCGGTCACAACGGCCTCAAAGACATCATCAGCAAACTAGGCAATAACAATAATTTTCACCGTTTGCGCGTCGGCATCGGCCATCCTGGCGATCGCAATAAAGTCACCGGTTTCGTGCTAGGCAAGCCGCCCGCCAGCGAACAAAAGTTGATTGACGATGCGGTAGACGAAGCGGTGCGCTGCACCGAACTGTGGCTAAAAGAAGACAAGATTAAGGCGATGAACCGCCTGCATGCCTTCAAGGCTGGCTAAGGCCAATTCCCGCGCCGCAGAGGGCAATTCTGTGTATAATGCGCGAAATTTTTTGAATCTGTCGGCGCTAATGAGCAGCGCTGCGCACTCAGTGATAAAGGTAATCAGACCATGGGATTTAAATGCGGTATTGTGGGCCTGCCGAACGTCGGTAAATCCACCCTGTTCAACGCGCTGACCAAAGCGGGTATCGAAGCAGCCAACTTTCCGTTCTGCACCATCGAGCCAAACACTGGTGTAGTACCAATGCCCGATCTGCGCCTCGATCAGCTGAGCGAAATCGTTAAACCACAGCGTGTGGTGCCAACCACCATGGAATTTGTTGATATCGCAGGTCTGGTTAAGGGCGCATCCAAAGGTGAAGGCTTGGGTAACCAGTTCCTGACTAATATCCGTGAAACTGAAGCCATTGGCCACGTGGTGCGCTGCTTCGAGAACGACAACATCATCCACGTTGCGGGCAAAGTTAACCCGGCGGAAGATATTGACGTGATCAACACCGAGCTGGCGCTGTCGGATCTCGACACCTGCGAACGTGCCATTCAGCGTTGCCAGAAGAAAGCCAAAGGCGGCGACAAAGATGCCAAAGCTGAACTGGCTGCGTTGGAAAAATGCCTGCCGCATCTGTCTGAAGCTGGCATGCTGCGTGCGTTGAAGCTGGATGCAGACGAGAAAGCGGCCATCCGCTACCTCAGTTTCCTGACGTTGAAACCGACCATGTATATCGCTAACGTCAACGAAGACGGTTTCGAAAACAATCCGTACCTCGATCAGGTACGTGCCATTGCCGAAGCCGAAGGTTCTGTCGTCGTTCCGGTGTGTGCTGCCGTTGAGTCTGACATCGCCGAGTTGGAAGATGATGAACGTGACGAGTTTATGGCGGAATTGGGGCTGGAAGAACCGGGTCTGAACCGCGTGATCCGCGCCGGTTATGCGCTGCTGAACCTGCAAACCTATTTCACCGCTGGCGTGAAAGAAGTGCGTGCATGGACCATTCCGGTAGGCGCTACAGCACCACAAGCGGCCAGTAAAATCCACACCGATTTTGAGAAAGGCTTTATCCGCGCACAGACTATCGCCTTTGAAGACTTTGTGGCTTATAAAGGTGAACAAGGCGCGAAAGAGGCCGGCAAGATGCGTTCTGAAGGTAAAGAGTACATCGTCAAAGATGGCGACGTGATGAACTTCTTGTTTAACGTCTAAATAAAATGTGTTGTCTCATGAGGTTTTATTAAATCTCATGGCAATGACAGGAAAACATTAAATCCACGCGCTTGCGTGGATTTTTATTTCATAGCGCGAAGCAAAAATTGCGCACAGCATGACCGTTGCATGCGCGCTACTGTTATTCAATCCAAGCTAAAATATTACTCGACGTAAATGTCGCATGTTCAGAAAGCATTACTGATGTTGCGGCAGGGTCAGTAAATGATAAGAGGCAATCAGCTGATTCAGGTGCATCTCCACCTGTTTCACATTACCCTGCGCGGCATCATCATTCTGGTCAATCAACTGTTTTAGCTGACGTAACTGCTCCTCTACTGGCACGGTGTGACTCAGTGCCTGCGAGATACCGAAGACAGCGGTTTTCAGCTCGCTGACGGTCAGATATCTGCCGCCTTTTTCGTCCACCTCATCTAACCGCTGCGCCAGGGCTTTAAGCTGATCCATACCCTGCTGCCAGCCAACCATGTTTTCCGCTGGCAACGAGGCGGCGAGCAGTTGCTGATTCCAGCGCGTTCTCATGGCCGCCGCATCAACGCCATTTGGCAGCAGTTGGTTCGCCTGCAGAACCAGCGCACTGCCGCGCTCTAGCTGCCATACAGGGGATGCTGCTAAAAGCTCATCCAACTGCTGCTGTGTAAGATTCAGCCAGTCATCGTCGTTGAGCCAGCCGGGCGCACGTTCCTTCAATTTCTGTACAGATGCAGCATCCAGCAACGGAGATAGTGGCGCCACTGATGCCAAAAGCTCACGCTTAAAAGCGGGATCGCGAACGAAATAACATGCGGCAGACAGCATTGCGACAACCAGCAGCGCTGAGCCGATACCGGCGAAAAAAGCCCGACGCCACAATCGACGCCTTTCCGATACCGTGCTCTCGGCCGTTGCCACATAAACCCAGCCCCCCATTGGCACAGCCAACGCCGAATGTTCATGTTGATTTGCTGCGGCGCCATTCTGTTGCACCACATCACCGCGCTCCAGAGCAGCTACCGCGTTGCGGATACGATCCAATAGCCTATCCAGCTGGCTGCTCTGCCGTAGATCCAGACGCTGCAGATGATCACCGGCTGTATTAAGCAAACTGGCAACCTGATTCAGCGCGGTTAAATCATTCAGCGTTAGCGTCTGGCTGCGCAAATATTGCTGCAAGCGCCGACTCAACGATGCCAGTAATTTAATCCGCGTTTGAACTGGCTGCGGCCAAAGTATTGGCCACTGCCGGGTCAGCAATGCCACCAGCACCGCCAGTCCTTCGCGCATGCCATCAATGCCCGCGAGGTGAGCGCGGGAGACGGTATACCAGGAGGCGGTCTGCAACTCCACGCCGTTTTGTTCGAACAGTGTCAAACATAAATCAGAGGCAAGCCGCCAGTTAACGTCAGGTCGTGCTGGATGGGACAACTTCTGCATTTCGTGGCGAAGCGCGGCATATTCTTTGAAACAGCGAGGATCGCCGCCCGTCTTAAGTTGGCGTGATTGAGATGTGTTCATTGCTGAGTTCCGTTACGCCTGAATGGCAGGCGAAAAAATGATTTCAGAGGGGAGTGCGAATATCCAGATACTGCTGTTGTTTCATATGGCGAATCATCACCCGGCCTTCGGGCATAAACTCTGTTCCGAAGCGCACCAGGCCAACGTCTTTCAGTTCAGCGTCAATAGCGTAGCGCAGTTCGCCGGGAATCTTTTGTTCAAGTAAAACTACATCAATACGTTTCAGACGAGGTTCGTATTTCAGCAGCACTGCTGAGAGTGTAAACAGCAACTGATGTGCGGTGCCGGGCATCCCCTGCAGGATGCGTGTCATGTCCGGCAGCCCGTAATCTGGAATATGCGATAGCGATCCAGCGCGGGTATTGAGGATGCGCTGCATGTTGTCGAGCACCGACATAATCACCTGATCCCGCTCATTCACCTGATGCAACTCTAGTCCTCCAGCAAAGCCCCCTTTTAGCAACTCATACAGCGAAGGCTGATGGTGACCAGCACTCATGATTTTTTCTCTACAAGGCTCAAGCTGTTGCTGCTTAATTCAATGACGCGCGCCCTGTCCGGATCTAAATCATTACGTTCCAGCACCAGCCGCCAGTTATTTTTGGCCATATCCGGCTGCTGAAACAGCGCAACCACCGCAATAAAGCGACTCTCTTTTTCCATCGGCATATTCAGCGCCACATCCCCACCGGGGGTTATCACCACATCACGATCGGCCAGAACCTCACCGTTAAGTACGTTCTTCACATCTCCGGTTAGCTGTTGATACACCGCACCGTCAAAAGCTTTACGTTCGCTCAACTGAAATACGCGCACCATTACCGGCTGGGACAGCGGATTATGCTCGCGCCTGTCGCTGTTGAGACTTTCGCGGGCGGCAAAATCAAGATGCAGCGTTTTAATCTGCTTGTAAAAAATTGCATCAAATGCTGCCGCGCTTCCGTCACTCACCTTCTGCTGCAAACCACAGCCAGAGATCAGTAGTACTGCACTACACACCATCGCGTAACGAGTTTTAATCAAAGTAGTAAATAACACGTTGTTTTTCCTTGTAAATTTCGGCCGAGCTCAAACCTGAATAACTGCCTAGCTCAGTGGTAAACGTTTGGGGGATATCGGGAGGGCAATTCGCTTCTTCAGCACCCAGCACGCCAATCATGCCGAGCCAGAAAGGTGTCTCTCCTAGCGCCGGCGCTGCTAATAAATGCGTATCCAGCCGTAGCCGGATGCGTGCCCGGTAACGCCAGCCAAGATAAACTCGCAGCAAAGCCAAAAAATCCTGATAAAGCTGGCCGTCTGGAAGCCAGCGTCGTGCTTCATCCGCGCAGGAAGTTTGCAGTTCAATCAGCAACTGGCTGTTGGCATCCATTGCTTCATCGCCCAGCGGCGCATTGCCGTCGAGTACGAACTCGCATTCCAGCGGATGGTTGACTCGCACCGGGCGCAGACAGTGCGGCTGCACGCGAACCGAAGTGCCGGGCGCCAGTAAACGCACCAGCGCGCGAATGCCCTCTTCCGTTCTGCCCGGCTGGCGCATGACGCCCAGCAGCGCCAGAAAGCGCGAAACCGGGGTGGCGATATGCCTGCCGGTTCCCGGAATACCCAGCCCCACCAGCCCAAGTAGCGACTGCGAGGTTTTATCGCTGCCGCCCGCTTCGAAGGTTGCCGGATACGAGTATTTGCGCCAGATACGATAAAACTGCGTCAGAATACGATGGTTAAAAATATCCAGAAATCCCTGCAGCGCTTCATGCCCTTCATCGCGCTGCGTGATGTCATCGACATATGCGCCCGGCAGCGGTGAATCGACGCCGTACAATCCGAGAAAAGTGGTGCGCACTACCGGCGGCGCAGCATCATCGCTGTCGCTGTACTCAACCGCTTTCAGCTCGCCAGCCGGAAACCCCATGCCGGGATGCGGCAGCAGCCGCACCGCGTCGTTTTCCGGTTTGTTAGTGCTGCCCAGTGGCGGCTTATCTTTGTGTTGATGCTCTATCAACTGGCAGAAGCGGTAAAAGTTCAGCCGCGTCAGCTCCTGCTCCAGCCGTGGCGTCAGCCGGAGATGCGGCGGTTGTGCTTCTCTTCCCATACGAGGCGCTCTCCGGTTGGCTGCAGGATTAAAATCAGACGGTTAAACAGGTGGATATCGGTATACAGCGCGAAGAAGCGGCTAAGCATCTCGCCAAACAAACAGATATCACCACGGCCGGCAAAGCCGCTGCTGTCGAGGGTGATTTCAATCTGCACGCCGCGCAGCAGATAGCCCTGCTCAAAGCGTTCAGTCTCTTTGTGGCAAACGTGCAGAATCGCCTCCAGACGACGGCGGTTCATTTCGCTGTGCGTCCAGTCATACAGCGCCAGCGTGCCGCGCAGCACCTCAGCGTTATCCATCATCCACAGGAAGCTGGAACCGAGATGGCTCAGCACACGCCAGTGAAAGCGGTCACGATTGGGCGGATAGCATGGCAGCGTCGGCGCGCATAGGTTGCGCACCTGCATCGCCACGTCGGTGCTGCTCACCGCGGTATCCAGCAGCGTGCTCTGCAGCGCGCGACGCGGCAGCTGGCCGTTGGTGCCGGTGACGCTTACCGACAGGCTTTCGTTCTCCGGCAGGCTGTGATTATCAAAGGCTTCGCCGCCGAGGATCATCCAGGTTTCGTGCAGCCCGGAAGGCCCGCGCCGCACGCGCGTGTGATAGTAATGTTCCGGCGCTTCATGACGCAGCATCCCGCCTTTGTGGCGGAAGCTGCTGAATGGCACATACGGCAGACCTTTCGATGAAATTACTGAATCCACCGAGTAAATTTCGGTATGTCCGTCCTGTACGCGCATTGGGCGCAGCATATATTCGGTCTGTAATCCGTTGATCATCAAAGGATCGGACTCCATCGCGAATAGGTTGATGACCGGCACGGCGTTGAGGCGCAGATGCTTTTCGCTGAACTGAAAATCATGCTCCCAGCGCTGGGCCAGCACCACGTCGAGTTCAAACCACGGCAGCGACGCGGGCAGCGCCACCTGCTCCAGCCCGCGCAGATTCACCGCCATGAATTTTTCGCGGAAGGTAAAGTATTCCAGCAATAGCTGATAACCACTGAAGCTGCCCTCATCGCCCGGCCACAGCCGATCTTTCTCGCTGAAACCCTGCGCGCTGAAGTGGCCGTCAAAGCGGCGGCTGTCGGTTTCGCCGGGCAAACGCAGTGTGATGCTGGCGGCGTTAAGCGTTAATGCTTCGTGCAGCGCGCAGGCCAGCGGCGCATCGGCATTGAGATAGAGCGGAATGTGGTGTCCTGCCAGACGTTCAGATCGCTCAGCTCGGAGACCGGATTAAGGTTGATTTTTTCAAATAGCGAAGCGTATACGCCGCCTGCCGCCGGGCGATCCAGCACGGTGGTTGCGCCATTAGCATGGGTTTCATTCTGAACTGACATCAGCATTCTCTCTCTATAGTCCGTTACGGGGATGATCAGGCTTGATCGGTGGCCAGCGCAGACAGCTCGCTACGCAGTTCGTCGCTCAGTGCGGGATCTTTCAGGATGGCTTCAAGCTCTTTGCGGAAGGTGACGTTATCCAGCAGGTTCGATTTGAGGTCGCGCAGCAGATTACGCATTGCCAGCATGGCGCGCAGCTGCGGGATTTGACGGGCGACCTGCTCCGGCTCAAAGTCCTTCATGTCGCGGAAGTTAAGCGCCACGTTCTCTTCGCTGCCATCGCCGGCCAGGGTGTTAGGCACGATGAGGTTAACGGAAGGTGCGATGTCGGCCAGCACGCTGTTGAAGTTGTTCTTATTGACGTTGCTTTTTTCGCGCTCAGACAGCGGACGATCTTCCTGGCCGTTGCTGAAATCACCGGTGACCAGCAATTTGAGCGGCAGCTCGGTTTTTTTCGCACTGCCGCCGGTGTGCAGGTCAAGTTTGAGGTTGATACGTGCTTTAGGGATTTCATTCTGATAAGAGTTGCTCATATTTACTCCTTGTAAAAATGGCGCGGAAAGCACGCATAGGCACACTTTCCCTGTGTGTTTCGCCGGGAATATATATGAGGTCGCATCAGTAAAGCAACGCACAGCGCTGTCGCTTTATTCCTGTTTTTTATAGGAAATTTCTTGGAATTTCACTTAAGTCATTGAGGGTTTTTAGAAAATCGATTAGGAATTCTCCTAAATAAAAATCTATTTTTTTGATCAATACGACACAAGAAGGGATTTTTCTGAGGGAAATAATACAATTTTTCTAATTATTTGCTGGGTAGGCATTTTCACTCACCCGCCCAGCCCTCGGTTAAGCACTGTCGCCGGCACACAATCATTATAATAGGCCGTTCAGTTATTCAGCAGAGCCTGTTTGAAAGAGTAGATATGAATGCGTGCCGCGTCTTCCGCCTGCTCGGCATCGCCCTTCTCCAGCGCCGCAATAATTGCCTCATGTTCAGCAATAACTTCATTCATATGTGCGGCGCTCGACAGTGTCGTCGCCCAGAAGCGTTGTGCCTGAGCATGAATGATGCTCAGGATATCGGCCAGACGGCTATTGGCTGCAATATCCGCCAGCACCTGATGGAACTCGCGGTCAAGCAGCATCATCTGTTCCCGATCGTGTAATTCACTGGCGCGGGCAATGCGCTGGTTAATTTCCCGTAAATAGGTAATCTGCGCAGCGTTGACGCGCTGCGTCGCCAGACGTAGGCACAGCGCTTCATTAACCAGCCGCACTTCTATTAACTCCAGCGCATCATCCATTGACAGCGGCGACACCATCACACCCTTACGCGGAATGATCTGCAATAAACCTTCGGTTTCCAGCCTGTGCACGGCCTGATTGATAGGTGTTCTGCCCATCTCAAGATCATCCATTACCTGCGCGATGTTGAGATAGTCCCCGGGCTTGTACCGCAGGGTGATCAAGCGGTGTTTAAAAGCCAGATAGGCTCGTTCATTAAGAGAAATACTCTTTGGGCTGGCTGGCGAGCTCACATTTTCAGCAATCACATTACTCATCGCGCAAATCCTTATTAGGTAACTGAGACATATTACACAAAAACCTGGCATGAAAATGGCTAGATTGAAATCACTGTGAAATTTCACACGAATTTCTCAAATGGAGATCAAACCATGCAATTACGTTTTACAACTGATAACGCAGACGCAGCAGTACTGGACGTTGAGGTCAAAGAGCTGGTTATCGCCGGCTGGGTGGGCCGCGATCGGGCAGCCGTGTTGCACCATATCAGGGAGCTGGAAGCACTTGGCGTGCCCGCTCCTGGTGCGGTCCCGCTGTTTTATCGCGTTGCGACGAATCAGCTCAGCCAGCAAATACGCCTGGAAGTGGTGGGCGAGGAAACCTCCGGCGAAGCCGAGCCCTTCGTGTTTTTCCATCGCGGCGAGTATTGGGTTTCACTGATCTCAGACCACACCGATCGCCATCTGGAAACCTTTAGCGTGGCGCTATCAAAGCAGGCCTGCATTAAACCTGTCGCCGGACACGCCTGGCGCCTGTCAGAAGTGAAAGCGCATTGGGATCGGCTGGAGCTCCGCGCCTGGATCAAAACAAACGATGATTGGATTACCTATCAGCAAGGTGCCCTCTCCGCTCTTCTCACGCCGATGGATTTATTAAACCGCTATTTTACTGATCGTCAGGTTGAAGAAGGTTTTGCTATGTCATGCGGCACGCTTAGCGCGATCGGTGGGATTCGCCCTTCGAGCGAGTTTCGCATGGCGCTGCACGACCCGCTGCTCAACCGCACGCTGGAACATACCTATATTACTGGCTCGCTGCCGGTCATCGCCTAAAAGGAACCTCTATGACAACGTTATGGCAAGCGAGCCAGCAACTGCTCGCCGGGCACATCACGCCCGAAACGTTAGTGTCTGATGCTCTGCACGCCATCGCGGCGGAGTCCGGCGAAGGTAAACGCGTCTTTACCCAAACCTATCTGGCCGAGGCGCAGCAGCAAGCTCGGCAGGCGAACGCGCGCTGGCAACAGCACCAGCCAAATAGCGCGATCGATGGGCTGCCGATCAGCATCAAAGATCTGTTTGATGTCGCCGGCGAAGTGACGCTCGCCGGCTCGCGTTTACTCAGCAATGCTGCAAAGGCAACGTCTAACGCCAGCATGGTAGAACGGCTGCGCCAGGCGGGAGCAGCCATCGTCGGCAAAACCAATATGACCGAATTCGCTTTTACCGGTCTTGGTATTAACCCGCATTACGGCACGCCCGCCAATCCGTGGCAGCGCACTGAACAGCGAATCCCCGGCGGCTCTTCTTCCGGGGCCGCCGTGGCCGTGGCCGATGGCATGTGTCTGGCGGCGGTCGGTACCGATACCGGCGGCTCCGTGCGTATTCCCGCTACGCTGTGCGGCTTAACCGGTTTCAAACCCAGCGCCAGTCGTATTGATCAAACCGGAACCTTGCCGCTGGCCGTGTCGCTCGACAGCATTGGTGTGATTGCCCATGACGTGCGCAGCTGCTGGCTGCTCGATAGCGTGATTGCCGACGAACCGCTGTCCATTGATGAACGCCGCCTTTCTGACGCACATTTCGTTATCCCGCAAACGCGCGTGCTGGAAGGCCTTGATCAACATGTCAGTGCGGCATGGCTGCACGCACTCGGGCAGCTTCGTGCGCAGGGCGTAACGCTGACTGAGCTGCCCCTGCACGAACTGGCAGAGCTTGAAACGATCAACTCGCGCGGCGGTATCACGGCCTGGGAAGCCTGGCAATGGCATCAGCATTACGTTCATTCTCAGCCCGATGCCTACGATCCGCAGGTCCTGACGCGCATTAAACGCGGTAGCTTGCTAACCCACGAAGAGGCCAGCGCGCTGTACCAGCAGCGAGCTGACTGGAAACAGCGCGTTGAAAACGCGATTGCGCCCTTCGATGGCATGTTAATGCCCACGGTGCCGCTTATCGCCCCCACTCTTCACGAACTTAACGATCCTGCGCGCTACATGCAGGTCAACATGCTGATGCTGCGCAATACCAGCGTGATCAACATGCTGGATGGCTGTTCGATCTCTCTCCCCTGTCATCAACCTGGCGCTGCGCCGGTTGGCCTGATGCTGTCCTCAACCCATGGCAACGATGCTGCATTACTCAGCTGGGCTGCCGCGATTGAAACCACCCTGAAACGGAGTATCTGATCATGACTCAACCCCATGGCATGCTGTATGTCGCCACCCATATCGAGGCTGCAGATGAAGCGGATTTCAACCAATGGTATGACCACGAGCACGTGGAAGAGCGCGTTGCCATCAAAGGCTTCCTTTCTGGCACACGCTATCAGTCCTTAGAGGCGGAGCGGAAGTATCTCGGTCTGTATGAAACAGAATCGCTTGAGGCCTTCACCAGCGCGGATTATCACGCAGCCTTCACGCGTCAGACGGAATGGTCGGTGAAAAATCTCAACAACATGATCAATCCCATGCGCCGGGTGTGCGCCATCACCCACCAGCATGGTCAGGGCACTGGCAGCCATCTGGCGGTGCTGACGCTTACGTCAGGAACAGATGTTGCATTACTGGACGGCTGGCAAAAAAGCGTGCAGCAAACGCCGGGCTATATCGCTTCGCGTTTGTTAACGCCAGATACCACGTTGAGCTCCCCTCTTCCCCGGGAAAATAGGGGAAATCGCCCCATGCATCCCATGCTGCTAGTGACCTGCCGCGACGTGCAGATATGTAAAACCCTCGCCGCCAGCGCCGCACAGGCGCTGAATGCAGATGCTCAGCTTTACTCCCTCAGCTGGCAGTTAACCAAACAGGAGATGGCACATGGCTAATACCGATTCGACACTGCAGCACACTGCACGCGAGCGCACTGGCCACGCCAAAACCGGTCGTCTTGCGGCGGCCAGCTCGATTGGCACGGCACTCGAGTGGTATGACTTTACGGTTTATAACATCATGGCCGCGTTGGTGTTTAACCACGTATTTTTCCCTGACTTCGATCCACTCGTCGGCACCATCCTGGCATTTTCCACCTATGCGGTGGGTTACGTCTCACGTCCGGTAGGCGGGATGATTTTTGGCCATCTGGGTGACGTAGCTGGCCGCAAAGCGGTGCTGATCACCACGCTGGTCATTATGGGCGTCACTACCGCGCTCATGGGCCTGCTGCCCGGCTATGCGGTGTGGGGGATCTGGAGTCCGTTGCTGCTGGTGGCATTGCGTTTTATTCAGGGTATCGCGCTGGGCGGTGAATGGGCTGGTGCGGTGCTACTTTCCATGGAACATGGCGATGCCAGTAAACGCGGGCGTAATGCTTCGTTCGCACAGGTTGGGCCTTCCTGCGGCACGTTAATTGGTACCGGATTTATCACGCTGATCACGGTGGCGTTAAGCGGTGAACAGTTCCAGCAGTGGGGGTGGCGTATTCCCTTCCTGTTGAGCCTGCTGCTGGTAACCTTTGGCTTGTGGCTGCGTCGCGGCGTTGAAGAGACGCCAACCTTTGTCGCGATGCAACAAGCCGAGAAAACCACCCATACGCCGCTGAAAGAGGTGTTCCTTCGCTATCCGCGCGAGTTGCTGATCGCGGGGGGATCGCGTATTGGCTCGGATGTGTTGTACGCGCTGGTAGTGGTGTTTACGCTGACCTACGTCACCACGGTGCTGCAGTTGCCGCGTCCGCTGGCCCTGATGGCCACCATGCTGGGCGCGATAGGCAATGCGATTACCGTACCGATGTTTGGCGCGCTTTCAGATAAGTTAGGCCGCCGACCAGTCTACATTGTCGGTGCTTTGCTAGCGATTGTCTGGTCATTTGTCTTCTTCGTCCTGCTCGACAGCTCGCAACCGGTGCTGATCGTGCTGGCGGTGATCGTTGGCCTATTGATTCATGCGGTGATGTATGGCCCGCAGGCAGCATTTGTGACCGAGCAGTTCCCCAGCCATGTGCGTTACGCGGGTTCTTCGCTGGCCTATACGCTAGCGGGTATTATCGGAGGTGGCTTTGCGCCGCTGATCATTACCTCTCTGTATAAGGAGATGGGCAGCACGCTGTGGGTGTCGCTGTATGTCAGCCTGGCGTTACTGATTACGCTTCTTGCGCTGTGGAAAGCGAAAGAGACAGCGCACCGACCGCTGTAATTCGCTTATTGAGTTTGGCGAGGGAGTGCCAACTTTCAGCACAGGAGAGCAGGATGTTCCGCACCATCGAGCGGATTAATGCAGTTTTTTGGCCAGAATACGAATCGCTTTCTCACAGGCGCTTTTCGTCTTGCTGTCTGACGAGCGTAAGCTCAAACGGTACAGGGCACCAATCAGTTCCTGTACGCTAAGCGCCTCATCGGGCCGGAGAATATGTGAAACCACGCGCCCTACCAGTGCACGAATATCATCCGTAATGTCTGTATCTTCGTCTTTCACTTGCCCTCCTGCCTCACGCTTCGCTTATTTAGGAAGTGCCCACCTCCTAATTAGACAAATGTTAATCCAGCAACTTCATGACTAACTTGATGGTCTCTGGTTCATCTTTTACATCGGCGATCTTGCCTACTACCCGCATACCGAAGGCGATGCACAGAATCAATCCTGCCGCGGTGTCGGTATCCAGTTTTTGCGAGACCGATCCATCTTCCTGCCCGAGTCGCAGTAAAGAAGCGAGAAAGTTTTTATTACGCATCACCGCCTCACTCACCAACTGCGACAAGTCGTCATCTAACACCTGCAGTTCAATCGCGCTGCCAACCACCAGGCACCCGGTTCGTCCCTCCACGGCCCGAGCAGAATCGAGGTAAAACTGCAGCAGCTCAGCGAGTTTTTCGCGACCCGTTGTAAACTGCGCCAGCCGTTGACGCAGGTCCGCGTTGCGCACCGAAAGGTAGCGTTCAAACACGTTAAGAAACAGACTGCGTTTATCTTTAAAGGCTTTATAAATGCTACCGGCCGTTAATCCCATGGCGTCGCCTAGGTCATGCATGGAGGCAGCATGAAAACCTTTTTGCCGAAAAACGATCATCGCTTTATCCAGGGCCTGGTCGATATCAAACTCTCTCGGGCGGCCCCGTTCTCGGCTTTTCGCTTCAGTGGTTAACGTTTTAGGCATAGTTGACGCATGACGTATGGCTGGTTTCCAAAAGTGGTCGGCTGGTTCTTTGCAGCGCTAACTTTATCGCAATAGAGAAGAGAATGTACACCTGTTTGCTGTTAATTCATTATATAACCGAGAGTTACGTAATCATTAAGTGGGGAACTGCACTGTCGAAGTCAGTGTTTGGTGGAATCATCTGCCGCGATGTTTTTAGCAAAGAAGCTCATTACACCCTCGCCAGATTTCTCATTGTTGTTCATTTCACTGCCGGTCTTAATCGTCTCAAGCGCTAGCCTGGCAACGCGTTTTTTTTCTGGCGTGTCAGCGGCATGCAGCATTTTCTCTAATTGTCCGATGAGCGTGGCGCGCGAAACCGGCGCATCCTCATTAAATAATTCAATAACAGCTTCGCCGATTAAGATGTCGCACAACTTTTTATCATCACTATTTTTCATGGAGTTCTCTGTAACCGTCTTGACCAATCCTGGCCGGAGGATCCTGACTTTGCAGAGCATACCGATTGAGCAAAAAACGTCAAATGCTAAAAAGAGGAGGTTTAATCAACATTCAATCAATAGAAACGCTTGTGGCATTTTCAATAAGTGCCACAAGCTTTATCGCGATTAGCCGCCAACACGCGCCTGCAACGCTGCGGTATAGCGTTCACCAATGACTTTGATGGTGTCTAACGCCTGAGGATTGTTTTAATTGGACACGGTAATCAGCCAGGGTTTATTAACTGCATCCATGAGTTGCCCCTTCTGGTGATGCCCACTCAACCTCCTCTTAATCAAAACATTAAGCGGATTTGACCGTGGCGGCGCTGAGCGCCATCACCGCGCTTGCCACGGTAAACAGCGCGATAATCCACGCCATGGTCCAGGGCGTACCATCGCTGAGTAGCGCCAGCAGCAACGACGAGATAATGCCGCTGCCGTATTGCAGCGAGCCGATGAGCGCCGAGGCGGAACCCGCCATAGTTGGCACGGTATCCATGGCGGCCGCCGTGGAGGTTGCCGCGATAATGCCGTTCATCGAGAAGAACACAAACACCGGCAGAATAATCATCAGGATGCCGCCGAAGGCCAGTTTGGCGCTCAGCGCCAAAATTAACGCAGCGAGGGTAGCGGTGGTCACCGCTATTTTTAGCAACGACTCCAGCGGATAGCGGTGCACCAAACGTCGGTTCACCATGCTTACCGCCATTAACCCCACCACATTCAGCGCGAACAGCCAGCCATAATGCTGCGCATCAATGCCGAAATAGGTGATGTAAACAAACGGCGAGCCGGTAATAAAGGCGTAAGCCGCCACGTAGTAGAACGCCACGCACAGCGTAAAGCGCATGAAATGGCGGTTTTTCAATAGGGCAAAATAGTTGCTAAACGCTCCGGTGAGCGACGCTTTTACCCGCTTGTCCGCCGGTAAGGTTTCGGGCAACCAGCACATGAGTATCAGCATGACGCAGCCGATGGCCGCCAGCAGCCAAAAAATCGTGTGCCATGAGGTGACTTTGATCATCTGCCCACCCAGCAGCGGCCCGGCAATCGGTGCAATCGCCATGACAACCATTAGCGTGGAGAGCATCTGCGCAGCGCGGGTGCGCGCAAAGAGATCGCGGATCATTGCGCGCGCCAGCATTGGTCCGGTACAGGCCCCTAACGCCTGAAACACGCGCCAGAACACAATCTGCGTAATATCGCTGGAGAGCGCACAGCCCACAGAACCGATCACAAACAGCACCAATCCGATAAACAGCGGCACTTTGCGGCCAAAATGGTCGCTGAGCGGCCCCCAGATGAGCTGGGCAATACAGAAGCCGATAAGAAATCCGGTAATGGTCAGTTCGGCGTCGCCGTGCAGCTCTTGCGCCATCAGCGGCATGGCAGGCAGATAGATATCCGTGGATAACGAGGTGATCGCCATCAACGCACTCAAAATGAGGATAAAGGGCAAACCGCTCGATTTGACGATAAAGGATTGAGAACGCGTGGAGGCGAGATCCATATTGAATTCCAGAGAGATCGAATTCGCCTATAGTAGCGGATGGGATGGTGAAGATAATGGCCTGAAAGAGGATTGCGCCTATGAGGGAAATTCATCAATAGGCGCACTAATTTTCCATGACTCACTGCGCAATGTGTACGCGTTTTTTAATATCCTTGAGAAACAGCGTAATGGTAAACGTCATCATCACCAGTAGCGACCAGGCGCCCCATTTGCCGACATGTACCGTTGCCCACGCCCCTATTTGATTAGGATATTGCCATACGCCCAATAATGTCCCCAGATTCTCCGCTAGCCAGATGAAAAAGCCTATCAGGATAAACGCCACCAGCAGCGGCATACGGAAAGGACGATCGTAAGGCGTAAAAACCACCACTGAGCGCGCATACAAACCCAACGCCACTGCTGCGATATACCAGCGATAGTCGCCGATAAAATGATGGGTAAAGAAATTGGCATACAGCGCCAATGAGAGCAGTACCGCATACAGAATGGGAGGATGATGGCGAATTTTCAGATCCATCAATCGCCAGCATTGGATTATGTAACTGCCTACCGCCGCATACATAAAGCCACTGAATAAAGGTACGCCACCAATTTTGCTCCAGCCTGCCTCAGGATAATGCCATGAACCAATCGCCGATGAGGTTTTAAACAGCTCTAAACCGAAACCGAGCAAATGAAACAGCGTGATGGATTTCAGTTCATCCCAGCTTTCGAGTTTCGTCGTGACCATCAATAACTGAATAGCGACGGCGATAATCAGCAACAGATCATAGCGTGCAAGACCGAACATACCGGCGCGCGGTAACGTGAATATCGCCAGAAAGAATAAGCCGGCAAATAAGCAAGCGCGTGCTTCTTTAATGCCAAACCAGATAAACTCCACGGCAAAACGCCGGATGCCGGTTAAGCGCAGTGCGGGGGGATGGATTAGAAACTGATCGAGGCGATTATGCATAACGAATTCCCTATAAAGTAAAACATCCATTTTTATCAGCATAATAAAAAAGCCATGCTGCGTCGCGCAAATGCTTATCAGGCGGGAAGAGCGATCGCCATGATTGGCGACCGCACGATTTTGTAGAGTGCGCATTAATGCGCACCGGGTAACATTTAACCCAACGTTAATTTCCTTTGCGGATGCGACGCTGGCAGCCTGCTCTCTTTGCCAAAAATCTTCTCGCGCAGCGTGCCGGGCTTATACGCCTTCTGCGCCAGACCGCGCTTCTGCAGTACCGGCACCACATGCTCAACCCACTCATCCCACCAGCCGAGCGTGGTGACAGGCACCACGTTAAAGCCATCCACACCCGCATCCGCAAACTGCTGCACGCGATCGGCGATCTGCTCTGGCGTACCGGCAAAACGACCCGGCAGCAACGCGTGCTGGATCAGGTACTCACGCCACGTCAGCACGCGCCCCTGCCCGTAATCCGCATCTACCGCAATGCGAAATTTCGAGCGCATATGCTGGCTAAACTCCTCGCGGCGGCTGAGCTCGGTTAACGGCGTATCAGGATCGATATTCGCCAGATCGATGCCAGAGCCGCCGCTGTAGAACCCCTGCAGCGCGTTGATATCAATGTTGTCGAACAGATATTGCTGCTTGCGCTTTGCCTCCTCCTCGGTGGATCCGATCACGGTAGAAAGCATCACCAGTTTTTTCAAATCCTCCGGCTGACGACCGTAATCCACCACATCCTGATTCAGGATGGCGATATCTTTGCGCGCGGTATCCGGCGTTTGTGATGGCAGGAATGTGACCTCGGCATTACGGGCGGCAAAGCGACGTCCGGCGTCGGAGTTGCCGGCCTGGAAGAACACCGGGCTACGCTGCGGCGACGGCTCAACAATGTGCGGCCCCTCCACGCGATAGCGCTTGCCCACATGGTTAATTTTGTGAATTTTATCGGCATCGAAAAAGCGATTGGTGGCGGGATCGTGCAGCACCGCGCCCTCTTCCCACGACAGCTCCCACAGTTTGTACGCCACATCCAGATACTCTTGCGCCCATTCGTAGCGCTCGTCGTGCGGCACGATGTCCTGATAACCGTAGTTACGGAAGCCGTTGGAGAGATACGAAGTGACGATATTCCAGCCAATGCGACCGTGGGTAAACTCATCCAGCGAGGAGATCTGGCGTGCAAACGAGAACGGGTGCGCCTGAATCACGTTGCTGGTCACCACCAGTCCCAGATTCTCCGTGGCCAGCCCCAGCGCCGAGAGGATGGTGATCGGATCGGGTTCGGGGAACTGCGTGCCGGCGCTGATGGTGGTTTTACCATCGCCATATTCGATGTCGTAAACCCCCACCACATCGGCAATGAACAAGGTATCAAACAGCCCTTTCTCCAGGGTTTTCACCGTCTTTACGTAGGCATCCAGCTGGTTGTAGCCATACTGCACCTGACCTTCCGGCGTGCGCCAGTAGCCGTGGCTGTGGTGGTTGGGCGTGAGGTGCAAAAATCCGTTATAAATCAGTTCGCGTGACATGTTCGCTCCGGTAGCAAAGTTAGGCGATTTCCAGCGCGGCCAGACGTGGCAGCGAGGCAAGTAACTTCTGGGTATAGGGATGGCGCGGACGATAGAACACCTCATCGGCGGCGCCCTGCTCGACTGCCTCACCGTTTTGCATCACCAACACGCGATCGCTCATGTGATGGATAACGCCGAGGTCGTGCGAGATAAACAGATAGCTGACGCCAAGCTGCGCCTGCAGATCGCTAAGCAGATCGAGAATCTGCGCCTGGATAGTGACGTCCAGCGCGGAGACCGCCTCATCCAGCACGATCACCTGCGGATGGGTGGCGATGGCACGGGCAATGGCCACGCGCTGACGCTGGCCGCCCGACATGCGCGCCGGCCATTGGTTAAGATGTTCCGCGCCGAGTCCAACCGATTGCAGTAGACTGATGGCGCGGTCACGCGGGGTTTGCGTTGCCGGATGCTGATCTAAGGCAATCGCATCCAGCAGGATGTCGGCCACCCGCCAGCGCGGGTCGAAAGATGAAAGCGGGTCCTGATACACCACGGCAATCTGGCGGCGAATGGCACGCTGAGCGGCAGCGGACGCGTGGCTCCACGGCTGGCCGGCAAACAGCACCTCGCCGCTGTCCGGCGCTTCCAGCGCCAGCGCAATACGTGACAAGGTGGTTTTGCCAGAACCCGATTCACCCACAATACCCAGCGTTTCACCGCGTCGCAGCGTAAAGGAAACATCGGCAACCGCGCTGTGCCCCCGAAAACGCTTCACGATATGGCGCGCTTCCAGCAGCACGTCCGCTGATTTACCCCCCGCTGGCGCGGGCGCGCCGGGCGCGCTGCCGGAAAGGCGCTGTCCTTTGGTGTGTTCGCTGGGAATGGCGTTGATCAACCCTTGGGTATAGGGATGTTGCGGCTGCTGCAACACCTGCTGCGCCGTTCCCGCTTCGACAATCGCGCCGCCCTGCATCACCAGAATCTGATCGGCGATTTTGGCCACCACGGCCAAATCGTGACTGATTAGAATCACGCTGGTGCCGCGATCCAGCATCTGCCGCAGCACCTCCAGCACTTGCGCCTGCACCGTGACATCCAGCGCGGTAGTCGGCTCATCGGCGATCAGTACATCCGGATGCAGCGCAATCGCCGAAGCAATCAGCGCGCGCTGGCGCAGACCACCAGAGAGTTCGCCCGGTCGCTGGCTGGCGCGATAGGCTGCCTGCGGCACGCCCACCTCTTCCAGCAGCGCCTGTACTTTCTGCTGGCGGCTGGCGGCATTGCCCCAGCCGTGCAGCGCCAGCGCTTCGGCAATCTCTTTGCCTACCGGCCGCAGCGGATCGAGTGACACCAGCGCATCCTGCAAAATAAAACCGACTTTGCTGCCGCGCACCCGACGCCACCAATTTTCGCTGCGCCCGAGCAGCGCTTCACCGTGCAGACTGAGCGTGTTGGCCTGCACCTGCAGTTGCTCGCCCGCCAATCCCACCAGCGCGCGTGCGGTAACACTTTTTCCCGAGCCTGATTCACCGACCAGCGCCAGACATTGACCGCGTTGCAGCGCAAAACTAACGTTCTTCACAATATGGCGCGGCGCGGCATTCTCAGCGCGGGCCCAAATGTTCAGGTCACGGACTTCTATCACGTTATTGCTCATCAGCGCTTCTCTCCTTCGGCCCGCTGCTGGATGTAGCGGCCGATTTGCGTAAACGACAGCGCCACCAGCACAATCGCAATGCCCGGCAACACTTCCAGCCACCACGCCACGGTGACGTTAATTTTTCCCGCTTCGAGCAGCGCGCCCCACTCCGGCGACGGCGGTACCACCCCTAAACCCAGAAACGACAAGCCGGATGCCCACACCACCGATTGTCCGATGCCCAACGCCACCAGTGAGAACAGCGGTCGGAACACGTTGGGCGCGATGTGCTGGATAAACAGCCGATGCCACGGATGGCCAAGCGCACGTGCCGCCTCGACATAGCCGGACTGCTTCACCTGCAGCGCCTGCGCGCTCACCAGTCGCGCGTAGCCCGGCGCGGTGCCGATGCCCACCGAGATCAGTAAACTGCTGGCGGACGGCCCCAGCAAGGCGACAAACAGCAGCGCCAGCAGCAAGGTGGGAAACGCCAGCAGAATCTCCAGCAGGCGATTCACCGGTTCGGCCAACCAGCGCGGACCGAGCGCGGCGCTGAAGCCCAGCACAATGGCGCCGAACAGCGCGATGGCCATGGCGCCGATACCAATCAGCAACGACTGGCGCGTGCCCCAGATAATGCGGCTATACAGATCGCGGCCAATGTCATCGGTGCCGAGCCAGTTAGCCCACGAAGGAGCTTGCAGCGCGCGATAGAGATCGGTGGCGAAGGGATCGTGGGTGGCCAACGCGCCAGGCGTTAGCGCTGCGACAATAAAGAACAGCGCTACGATGCCGGAAAGCAGTACCGAAACCGGCAGCTGCCAGCTGGTGCGTTGCTTCCGCGGGCCAGCATAATCAGTGAGATGAGTTGTCATGCGCGACCTCGCAGGCGGGGATCGACGATCAGGTAAATCAGGTCAACCACCAGGTTAATGACGATGTAGAGGAAACTGATCAGAATCACGATGCCGGAGACCAGGGCGAAATCCTTGTTGCTGACCGCATTCACCAGCACGTTGCCGAGTCCCGGGCGGGCAAATACCGCTTCCACCAGCACCGCGCCCGACAGCAGGTTGCCAATCGCCCAGCCGCTTAAGGTGATGGCGGGGATCAGCGCGTGGCGCAACACGTGGCGCCATCGCACGCCCGCCAGGCTCATGCCGCGCGCCCGCGCCGACAGCACAAACGGCTGCTGCATGCTGCGCTCAAACTCGCCGCGTATTGCGTGGCCAATAAAGCCCGCCAACGGAATTGCCAGCGTGATCGCCGGAAGCACCGTGCCCAGCAGGCTGGTGCCGCCGACGACGGGGAACCAGCGCAGAGCGATGGCAAAGACAATCAGCAGCAGGATGCCAATCCAGTACTGCGGCAAGCCGGCCATGATGGTTTCCACTGCGGAGCCAAACGCCGCCAGCCGACGATTGCGCCCGGCGGTTAACAGCGTCCAGGGAATGGCGATAATCCACGCCAGCAGCAATGCGGCTATCGCCAGCGTAAAGGTGGGCAGCAGCTGCTCAGCGATGATATGCACCACCGGACGCTGCAACTCGAAGGAGAAACCAAAATCGGCGTGCAGCAGCTGCCAGAAATAGTGCAGATACTGTTCAACGATCGGCTTATCGAACCCGTATTGCGCATTGATTGGCGCCAGCTCGACCGGCGTGCGCTCAATCACCTGCCCGGAGGTGATATTCAGCAAAATGGTGGCGCGATCGCCCGGCAGCACCGATAGCACTAAAAAGGTCACGGTGATGGTGCCCCACAGCACAAATAGCGCCGAGGCAATGCGCACACTCAGGGTGCGCAACAGCGCCACGCTGCGGCGGCGTGGTACGGCCCGCTCCTCAACCCGGGTGGCGCTGGTCTGCGGCGCGGAAGTTAATTCACTCATGGCTTCTCCTGCACGAAGTACGCATCGTTAAAGTTCAGCAATCCATTGCCCTCATCCTGCCAAAGCCCGCGGATGTGGTGGGCGATGGCGACGTTGTAGGTGAAGTTGTAGCCGCCGATGGCAATCGCCTGATCGTCAAACCACTTTTGCAGCACCGCAAACTTCTGCTGGCGCAGCTGGGGATCGGGCTCGCGCTGCGCATCGAGGATTTGCGCTTCCACTTCGGGATTATTGAAAAAGCTGGTGTTGTTGCCGTTGAATGCGCCGTTCAGCGCGTGGTTGTAAACGATGTCGAGAATATTGGGCGAGGGCCATACCCAGTAACCAAAGCTGATTTCCTTATCCGCCGGACGCGAACGTGCTCCGGCAAAGCCTTCGGTTTGCGTCAGCGGAATCAGATCCAGCTTGATACCAACGCGTTTGACCTGATCCTGCACCGCCTGCAGCATCAGCGCGCCTTCCTGGTCGATAATCGCCTGGATAAACGGCAAGCGGGCATCGAGCGTTTGGCTGTCTTTGGTGCGATAACCGGCGGCATCACGTCCGGTCCAGCCCGCTTGATCCAGCAGCTGATTGGCTTTGGCGATATTCAGCGAGTAGCGGTCGTCAACGTTCAGGTAGAGCGGCGTACTTTTGCTCAGCGAGCCGTTGCCCTCATACGGCACTGCGCCTTTGAACACCGTTTTGACGATCTGCTTGCGGTCCAGCGCATAAGCAAACGCCTGGCGCACGCGCCGATCGGTGAATGGACCGCGCTGCACATTAAAGGAGAACGCCTGTGGATGACCGGTCGCGACGTACGACAAGGTTTGATAATGCTGTTGCAGCGCCTGCCACTGCGCCGACGGCGGCTGGTAGATCACATCCGCGCCGCCGCTGACCAGCGCGCCCCAGCGCGTGGTGGCATCGGGCACGAATTTCCACTCCAGGTGTTTGATATAAGCCGGCCCGTTATGGTGCGCATTCGGCGGTGCCCAACGATAATCGTCGTTGCGCACAAAACTGATGCCATCGCCGCGTACCCAACGCGCGACTTTCCACGGTCCGGTGCCCACCGGGCGCAAACACTTCTGCTCGCTACTGTTATGCGCCAGCGAATCTGGCGATTGAAAACCGTAATGCCCATTCGCTAATACGTTATAGATTTCCGGATTGGGCTCAGATAAATGCAGCGCCACGGTATAATCATCGACTTTGGTAAATCCGGTCATATAGGTAAATCCGTGCCAACCTATTCCCTTTTGCCATGCGGGATAATTAGCAATCACCGCGTCGGCATTAAAAATATCGCCATCGGTAAATTTCACGTCATGGCGCAAATGAAAGGTAATGGTTTTACGATCGGCAGATTCACTCCAGCTGGATGCCAGCCAGGGACGGATCTGTCCTTTATCGTAACTGACTAAATAATCAAACACCTGACGTGATAAATACGCTTGCTGCACCCAACCGCCCCATAAGCAAGGCGGCTCCTGCTCATGCAAATAGACCAGCGTGCCATCGCTGGAGGTGGGTGAAGACGCTGCGGCGCTGACGTTAATTGGCAGCGCCGCACAGCTCAATGCCGCCATTATCGGAATGATTAATCGCTGAATGGGCTTTACTCTCATTTTGCTACCGTTTCCCTAATGCAAGCCAATAACTTATTTCCGCGCGGACCTACTCCACGTGAAAAGGTGTTATCTGGAAATTTAATGAATATTTTTGGAATAGCGTTTGAATAGAGCACAGATATAAATCCCGGCAAATAACAATATCGGCAGTGAATATGCGAAATGGGATTTTTTGTTCCACATAGTGAAATATCATTTTTATATCAATGCAGCGAAATAGCTTAGTGAGAAAAAGCATTATTTGGTGTTCGGTGGCGATGACATAGTAATGGGATAATGTCTTTGCCGGAGAGAACGCTATGTCGCAAATCGAATTAGGTTGGGGTGCCGATCCGTCGCCTCGGTATGAACAGCTGGCGGAACGCTTTCGCCCGGTATTTCAGAAAATACGCGCAGGTGCGATTGAGCGAGAGTTAACACGCCAGCTGCCAATCGAGCAAATTGCCTGGCTGAAGCAGAGCGGATTCACCGCCCTGCGCGTTCCGGAAAGCGCCGGTGGACTCGGTGCCACGCTGCCCGAGCTGTTCAATTTGCTGATCGAACTGGGCGAAGCGGATTCCAACCTTGTGCAATCGATTCGCGGACATCTCGGTTTCGTCGAGAACGTGCTGAACAGCGGTAGCAGCAGCTATCGCGCGAAGTGGCTGGCGCGGCTGGGGCAAGGTGAAATTGTCGGCCCGGCGTGGAGCGAAACCGGCGATGCGCGTCAGTCAGAATTCTCCACGCGCATTGAGCGCCACGGCGACGGTTGGCGGCTCAACGGCAGGAAGTTTTACACCACCGGTTCGCTCTATGCCGACTGGATTGATGTTGGCATCACTGATGAAAATGGCAAAGGCGTTTCGGTGACACTGGCACGTTCCGCACCGGGCGTGACGGTGCTGGATGACTGGAATGGCTTTGGCCAAACGCTCACCGCCAGCGGTACGGCGCTTTTTGACAATGTGCTCATCGGCGCGGATGACATCAAAGAAGAGGTGCATTTCCGCTATTCACCAGCTTTCTATCAGCTGATCCATCTGGCGACGCTGGCGGGTATTGGCCGCGCCCAAAGCGGCGAAGTGGCACAGCAGGTGGCGTCTCGTACGCGTACCTACAGCAACGGCAATGCGCCGCGTGCCGCCCAGGATGCGCAGATTTTGCAGGTGGTTGGACGCCTGCGCGGCGCGGCCTACAGCAGCGGTGCGATAGTGCTGCACGCCGCCAGCGCGATACAACGCGCGTTTGATGCGCATCTGAGTGGCGATCAGGAACGGGAAAACCAGGCGGTGGCGATTGCCGAGCTGGAAGTATCGCAGTCGCTCAATGTGGTGAGCGATCTGCTGCTTAATGCCAGCTCGACGCTCTTCGATGCGCTGGGTGCATCGGCCACGCTGAAACCGCTGGCGCTGGATCGCTTCTGGCGCAATGCGCGCACCCTCTCCTCACACAATCCCCGTATCTATAAAGATCGTATCGTCGGTGATTTTGCGGTGAATGGCACCTTACCGCCGGAGCAGTGGCGGATCGGTGTGGCGGATAAATCGGCTACCTAAGCGTAGGGCCGCCATTTATGGCGACCTGACATCCAGGTGCGCATAAATGCGCACCCTACGGGATTGGCACCGATCTGTTGTAGGGGCGCCATTTATGGCGACCTGGCATCCAGGTGCGCATAAATGCGCACCCTACGGGATTGGCACCGATCTGTTGTAGGGGCGCCATTTATGGCGACCTGACATCCAGGTGCGCATAAATGCGCACCCTACGGGATTGGCACCGATCTGTTGTAGGGGCGCCATTTATGGCGACCTGACATCCAGGTGCGCATAAATGCGCACCCTACAGGTTGTGCTAGCTGCTTAACCCATGAGACACTTTGGCCTATTTCGTTTAAGTGTCTTTTTTATGCCATGAAAACCTTTCTGATTATTGTGCCTGACGGCGGCATGCTGTTCGAAGCCGCAGGCATCGCCGATATCCTGATGCGCGCCAATCAACATTTACCGGTGGGCGGTGATCAACAACGCTATCGCGTTAGCCTTGCTACCACCCAATCGCATCAGGTGATTCACGGCCAATCTGGCCTCAATTTACTGGCCGATCTGAAACTGGCAGACGTTGATCCGCGTCACGCCTGGGACACCATTATGATCACCGGACGCGGCGACACCGCCGAAGAGGGCAACATGGTGGTCGATTTTATCAAGCTGGCGGCACCGCAGGCGCGTCGTGTGGTATCGGTATGTGGCGGCGCGATGTTATTGGCTGAGGCGGGTTTGCTTGATGGCCGCCGGGCGACAACACACTGGCGCCTGCTCGATACCCTGCAGTCTCGCTATCCGCTCGTCCACGTTGAAGGCGGTCCGCTGTATATTCAGGACGGTTGCATGTGGACCTCCGGCGGCGTCAGTTCAGGCTTTGACCTGACGCTGGCGCTGGTGGAAGAGGATTTCGGCTTCAGCGTGGCGCGCGATATTGCCCAGGATATGGTGATGTATTTACGCCGTCCTGGCGGGCAGATGCAGTTCAGCCGCTACCACCTGCAAGCGCCGGGCGGACTGGGCGCAATCGGTGAACTGCAGCGCTGGATCCGTGAAAACCTGGCCGACGAGCTGGCGGTGGAAAAGCTGGCAGAACGTGTCGCCATGAGTCCGCGCAATTTCACCCGCGTCTTCACCCGTGAAACCGGCGTACCTCCCGCGCGTTACGTCGCCGAAGCGCGACTCGCCGCTGCGCGCGAGCGTTTAGAGCAGAGCCACGACACGCTGGAGCGCATTGCCCTTGCCACCGGCTTTGGCAGCAGCATTAATCTGCGCCGTAGCTTTGAGCGCCAGCTGCATCTCACACCCGGAGAATATCGCCAGCGCTTTCACTGCAGAAAATTGGCGTAAAGTGATCCTTTTTTGGCGTTTACGCCAGATGCGCATCAGCCTACAGTGACTCCAGCATCTTCGGAAAAGGAGTCAATTATGACTAAGATCGGCATTAACGGCTTTGGCCGTATCGGACGCAACGTTTTTCGTGCAGCACTTGGCAGCGATGATATTGAGATCGTCGCCATTAACGACCTCACCGACAGTAAGACCCTCGCGCATCTGCTAAAACACGATTCTCTGCTCGGCAGACTGCCCGCTGAAGTGGAAGCCGGTGAAGGCGAATTACGCATCGATGGCAAAGCGGTGCGCGTATTCAGCGAGCGCGATCCGGCCAATATTCGCTGGCGCGATGTCGGCGTCGATATCGTAATTGAAGCTACCGGCTTCTTTACCGAGCGCGACAAAGCCGCCGTGCATATCACCAGCGGCGGTGCCAAACGTGTGATTATTTCCGCACCCGGCAAAAATGATGACCTGACAATTGTGCTTGGCGTTAACGATCAACGTTACGATCCGCAACAGCATTTCGTGGTGAGTAACGGCAGCTGTACCACCAACGGCTTAGCGCCGGCGGCGGCGGTACTGCATCAGGCATTTGGTATCGAGCATGGGTTAATGAATACCACGCATGCTTATACCAACAGCCAGGTGCTGCACGATCAGCCCGAGAAAGATCTGCGCGGTGCGCGTGCGGCAGCGCTGTCGATTGTGCCTTATTCCAGCGGCGCGGCAAAGGCGCTGGGTCGCGTGATCCCTGAGCTGGAGGGTCGTTTGACCGGCTATTCACTGCGCGTGCCGGTACCGGTGGTATCGATCGTCGATTTAACCGTAACGCTGCAACGCGATGTCACCGCTGAAGAGGTGAATGCCGCCTTTAAAGCCGCGGCCGCAGAAGGCCCGCTGAAAGGTATTTTGGGCTACAGCGACGAACCATTAGTTTCAAGCGATTATCAGGGCGATGCCCGTTCATCGATTATCGACGGACTCTCAACGCTGGTGATTGGCGGCAATCTGGTGAAGATTCTTGCCTGGTACGACAACGAATGGGGCTTCTCAAATCGTCTGGTGGATTTGGCACGCTTAATGGCAAAACGCGGATTGTGATTTTGGCGCGCATCAATGCGCACCATACGAAAATCGTAGGGTCGCCATTTATGGCGACCGTTTTAACACCTTATTTGAGTCCCATCGCGTCCTTCAGGGTAAAGAACAGATCGGTCTGGTCGGTTAATCCCACCACATTCGCCGCATGCGGACCGTACGCCGCGATGCGCACCTGCGTGCCGGTATGCTCCTGCGAATCCTCTTCTGAATTACCGTAGCTGATGGTCATCACCGCGCCATCTTTGGTATTCACCGCTTGCGTCAGGCCCGGTGCTTTGGTGCCGTTTTCAACGATCTGGCTGCTGTGGGCGTGATCGGCGGTCACCACCACCAGCGTATCGCCATGCTCGCGCGCAAACGCTAGCGCTTCCTGTACCGCTTCATCCAGATCCACGGTTTCACCAATCTGACCGCACGGGTTCGCCGCGTGATCCTGCTTATCAATCGATGCCCCTTCCACCTGCAGGAAGAAACCTTTGTCGTTGGTGCTCAGCAGAGTAATGGCCTTTTTAGTCATCTGCGCCAGCGTCGGTACTGAAGCCGGACGATCTTTATTGACTTCACAGGTCACTACCGGCTTATCAATGTTGCCGTGATAGCTGGCTTTCGGTCCCTGCCAACGCACCGGCATATTGCCATCCGCAAACAGGCCCAGAAGCGGTTTGCTCTGATCGGCCTGCTGAATGGCATTCATGCCCTGCAGATTATCAATCCACTGATAGCCCAGCGCCTGCGCCTGTTCACGCAGGGTTTTGCCCTGATACTCGCCGGCTTTGGCGGTTTCATTAAAGGACTTCGCACCGCCGCCCAGCGTGACATCTGGGCGGGTTTTCAGCAGCTGTTCAGTAATCGATCCTTTGCCGCCCTGCTCCAGCGCGTTGCCCGGGCACAGCTCGCTGGTTTTCTCCGGGCCGTAGCATTTGCGCGAGGTGACGTGCGCCATTAAGGCTGCTGGCGTGGCATCCTGCAGTTCAGCGGTCGACACGTTGCCGGTGGCTTTACCCGCGGCTTTCGCCAGCTCAAGAATCGTCACCTGATCTTTGCCATTAACATCGACGCCAATCGCGCCGTTGTAGGATTTGGTGCCGGTGGCCCACGCAGTAGCCGACGCGGCAGAATCCGTTACGTAATTGGGTTTATGGGTTTTCTTGTCCAGCGAGTAATGGGTGTATTGACCGGTGAGCGGCAACGCATCCAGGCCGGGGAAGAAACCGCCGGCGCCGCGCGCCTGGTTGCGGGCGGCGGTGATTTCCGAATCGCCCATGCCATCACCAATCAGCAGAATCACGTTTTTCGCGGTGCTATTGATTAATGAGGCTTTTAACGCCTCGGTCTGGTCGCCGGTCAGACGACGCGCTCCGCCGTGCTCGGTAATATCGCCGTTGGCGGCGCGTGAATAATTTGCATCATCTGCCACTGCTAACGTCGCGATCAGAGAAGTCAGCAGCGTAACCGTAAAGAGAGGTATGGATTTCATTTATAAGCATCCTTAGCTGTAAATATAACCAAATGTTTCCGCGGACAAGTCTGCGACAGTGCGGTGACGCTTTTGTGACACAGAGAGGATAATTTGATGACAGAACAGGCAGGGTGAGCAAGTCGAAGGCAATACGCTCAGAGCTTAAGCGGATAGAACAAAAGGAGAAAATAGCGCTTGACCCTTTTCAGCGATCTCCCTATAGTAGCGCCCCGTTGACCCAGCGCGGTTGGCAAAAAAATGTGGTGAGGTGTCCGAGTGGCTGAAGGAGCACGCCTGGAAAGTGTGTATACGGCAACGTATCGGGGGTTCGAATCCCCCTCTCACCGCCACATTCCGAAGAAGAGTCTGAACTCATGTTCAGACTTTTTTTTTGCCTATTCTGCAGAGAGAGGGGGTGAGAAGCCCCGACGGGGTTTGACAACTGGCGCAGCCAGTTGGACAGCGGAGCCCTGCGACGCTGCCCGCAGGGTGAGCGCAGCGAATCAATCCCCCTCTCACCGCCACATTCCGAAGAAGAGTCTGAACTCACGTTCAGACTTTTTTTTGCACCCAGCACAGCGACGAAATTTCAGCCGAGTAGACTAACGTGTCGCCTTAAGCACATCGGAAAGACCGCGCGCCAATAACTCGCGAGGGGCATCTGTGCCGTCTACTGGAAGAAGGGTTCTGCTATGAATTTTCCAGCGCCCTTCATGACGTTCTAACTCCCAGCGATTAACCACTACCCGATGAATGCGATACCCGGTTGAGTAACCATGATTGGCCATTTCACGCGGCTCACCCTGTTTATCCAGCTGCAACAGCTGTAAATAGGAGGTCACTATGGCTTTGTTGCCGCGCAAATCAATCAGCGGTAATCCAGTAAAATGCGCAAGCCCACTTTTAATCGCTTCCTCGTGTGCCGGTCGGAGAATAAATGCAGCGATCGCATCGACCCCTTTTGCCCCATCCAGTTCCTCACCACGATTAAAAGTGCCCTCCTCCATATAAACAGCAGCGGTATATTCGGCAAGACCGGTATCTGCGCTGGGCGGATGGGAAGCAATCAGCTCATATATTGCTAATTTATCCTCAATGATTTGCAGTCGCTGTTCTAATTTTTGGGTAGTTATTTCAGTCATAAATCTTATCTCCAGCAGCGCGATTTATCGCTATTTATGAATAAGTCTGTTGATGACTGGATGCACAATCTCCTGGAATAACGCTGTGTTTTCGAGCGCTCTGGCGGCCAACATCGCCCCATGAACGGTTGCCATCACAGATTTGGCCTGGGTCTCTGGCGCCTCATCAAGCTGAAAAATGCCGCTGATTTCTCCTTTACGCAGTAGCGCTGTGAGCCAATCGGCCAGATCGGAGAAATGCCCGCTCACTTCAGAAGATATTTCTCGCGGCAACTTAGGCAGTTCCACCGAAAGCATGACGCAAATACAGAAAGGAGACGTTCCCTCACTAATACAGGCTGACCAGTAATCGATATAAGCCTGCAGTTCCAGCAGAGGATCGTTGAGGTTCTGCTCCAACGCCGCCATTCCCATTCTGGCCTCCTCGCGATATTCCGCAACGACAGCTTGCACCAGTTCAACTTTACTGGGGAAATGATGATGAATACTGGCTTTTTGAATCTGAACCAATTCAGCAATATCAGCATAGCTAAAGCTGTTATAGCCACCCGAGGTCAGCAACTGCCTGGTGTGGAGGATGATTTCTCTGGCTTTGGGTGAGCGTTCTATCAGCATAAATTTCCTAAACAATGTACTTATTCAACACGCATAACTCTTATCGTAAAACTAAAGAGATAGAGCCTTAAAGTCAAGAAAAACCTACTAGTTGGTAGGTTGAAGATTGAATGCAATTTAGTTAAGAAAAACACTAAATCATTTACCGCTAAAAATAATATTATAATAAATAAATCCTCAAGGCAGCGCGCCCTCTGCTTCCATCTCACGCGCTAATTCAATAAGCGCACCTTTATTTTTGATAATATAACCAGACCTGGCTTTAGTTAATAATCCCTCCTGCGTCAGTTGCGCAATGACATATAAGAGATGGCGATATGACACCCCCATATATTCTGCAACCTGCGTATGCTTTTCGTGATAAACATCACCATTCTGCGTCAATAGGATAAAAGCCGCCAGCCGGTTAACCAACGAGAAGGATTGATTTCTGATGAGTGACACAATATTCCGATAATTTTTATGCGTTAAGCTAATACAAATATGACGTAAAAAAATAGCATCACTTAACAGTCTTTTCCGGAAAGGTTTAACGGGTAACGCCAGACACCAGCACTCCTCTATCGCCTGAACGGCACGCGGTTCATGCTGCTGATCGATGAGTTCAAGCTCCCCGATAAAACAATGCGCTGCAAAGAAATCAATTAATGATATTCGTCCATTGGCTAATGTCGCATACAGTTTCGCCCTGCCTCTTGCAAGATAAAACAGGTATGCCGGTTGCTCACCTTCTTTCACGATATAATCACCGGCCATGATATGAAGCAGTCGGGTTTCCGCCATCACCTCAACAGAAAATTTCGCTGTATAGTCTGAATTTTCAATTAATTTCCTCTTCAGATCTTCATTATGGATTTCTTTCATAATCGTTTCCCGATGTGAGATTTCTCATATTTAACATACAATTTTAGCTGTTAGGGTTAAAGCGTTGACACAGCATTTTTATCACACAGTTAAAAAATGCATGTTATTCCAACCCTAATAGAGGAAATGAGAAATGGCGCAGAGAAAAATTATTCTGGATTGTGATCCGGGTCATGATGATGCTATTGCAATTATGATGGCAGCAAAACATCCGGCGATTAATTTACTCGGTATTACTATCGTTGCGGGTAATCAGACCCTCGAGAAAACGCTGATCAATGGATTGAATGTTTGCCAACATTTAAACATTGATGTTCCGGTTTATGCTGGAATGCCGCAGCCGATTATGCGCCAGCAGATCGTGGCAGATAATATTCACGGCGAAACGGGGCTGGATGGTCCGGTATTTGGCCCCTTAACGCGTCAGGCAGAAAGCAAGCATGCGGTTCAGTATCTGATTGACACGCTGATGGCCAGCGACGGAGATATCACGCTCGTTCCGGTAGCGCCCTTGACCAATATTGCGGTCGCCATGCGCATGCAGCCAGCCATCATCCCAAAAATCAAAGAGATCGTACTAATGGGGGGCGCCTACGGTACGGGAAACTTTACTCCCTCTGCCGAATTCAATATTTACGCCGATCCGGAGGCGGCACGTGTCGTATTCACTTCAGGTGCACCGCTGGTAATGATGGGGCTCGATTTAACCAACCAAACCGTCTGCACAAAAGAGGTCATCGCCCGTATGGAGAAAGTTGGCGGTCCAGCTGGGCAACTATTCAGTGACATCATGAATTTCACCCTCAAAACGCAGTTTGAGAATTATGGCTTAGCGGGCGGACCGGTTCATGACGCAACCTGTATTGGCTATTTGATTAACCCGGAAGGCATTAAAACTCAGGACATGTATGTCGAAGTCGATGTGAATAGCGGCCCATGCTATGGCCGTACGGTATGCGATGAGCTGGGTGTAATGGGAATACCCGCCAATGCCAAAGTTGGGATCACTATTGATACCCAATGGTTTTGGGATTTGGTGGAAGAGTGTGTACAGATGTACTCCCGATCGTAACGACCCACTCCATTTCCGTTATGGCATGCAAAAGAGGGGAAATTTATTGCATGCCAATTAATCCCGATGGGCAGTTTGCCGTCGCCCATAGAGATATCAGACATACCGAAATCGACTATGACGAGATAATCATTATGAATATAATGAGAAGTTTTTTGGGTATGGTGGTATTACTGGCCATCGCATACTTGCTGTCAGTAAATAAAAGAAAAATCAGTATAAGAACGGTAGGTGCTGCAATCCTTTTACAAATAGCCATTGGCGGAGCGATTCTTTATTTACCTCCGGGCAAATGGCTGGCTGAGAAAGTCGCCACCGGCGTACATAAAATAATGAATTACAGTGATGCTGGCAGCACATTCATATTTGGGGCATTAGCGGGACCAGATATGGACAGAGTATTTAATGGTGCCGGTTTTGTGTTCGCCTTTCATGTATTACCCGCCATTATCTTTATGACTGCATTAGTGAGCTTGCTGTATTACATAGGCGTGATGAAGTTATTGATCCGGGTACTGGGAGCTATTTTCCAAAAAGCACTCAATATCAGTAAAATTGAGTCTTTTGTCGCCGTTACCACCATTTTCCTTGGTCAAAATGAGATTCCGGCGATCGTTAAACCCTTCATTAATCGTCTGAACCGCAATGAACTGTTTACCGCTATTTGTAGCGGCATGGCCTCAATTGCGGGATCAACCATGATTGGCTATGCCGGGCTCGGTGTACCAATTGATTATTTACTTGCGGCATCGTTGATGGCCATCCCCGGCGGCATTCTTTTTGCCCGCATTCTGAGTCCAGCAACGGAAGAGACTCAGGTTGTTTTTGATAATCTCTCCTTCAGCGAAACACCGCCTAAAAGCGTGATTGAAGCAGCGGCGACCGGGGCAATAACCGGACTAAAGATTGCAGCAGGCGTTGCTACGGTTGTAATGGCTTTTGTTGCGATTATCGCCCTTATCAATGGCATTATTGGTGGCATTGCTGGGCTGTTTGGCCAGGGGCACGCAAGCCTGGAAGGGATATTTGGCTATTTACTGGCCCCGCTTGCCTGGGTTATGGGGGTTGACTGGCATGACGCATCGCTTGCGGGCAGTCTGATTGGCCAAAAGCTTGCGATTAATGAGTTTGTGGCTTATCTCAGCTTTTCGCCCTATCTGCACGCGCCTGGCGCATTAGACAGTAAAACGATTGCAATTGTCTCTTTCGCACTGTGTGGCTTTGCCAACTTTGGTTCTATTGGCGTTGTGGTTGGCGCATTCTCGGCCATCGCGCCACAGCGGACGGCAGAAATTGCTCAGCTTGGCATGCGAGCATTGGCCGCAGCCACACTCTCTAACTTAATGAGCGCCACCATTGCTGGCTTCTTCATTGGTATTGCATAAGTAAAGGAATGCGCCAGGCTGATGTTCAATGAGATCTTATAGAGCAGAACAACGCCTGGCGTTTTTACCGATTTTATAACGAATACACTGCATTACATTTTAAAAGCCGCGGGACTCGTTTATCAGCATCACCACAATTTTATCGATAACAAAGGGAGCAATGGCGTTGAGCTCGTTATCTTCAAGCAGTTTCTTCGAAAATGCCAACGCAAATTCACGTGTTATTCTCATTCTCTCTTCAGGCTGAATTTCAATATTTGGTCGCGTTTCACCACGGCAGTCTGAGGGAATAACTTTTCTATCCCTCGCGAATGGATAAATATTCATATAGCCTCCTTATCTCAACTTCATGGGCAAAATGCCTCAACGCTTCCGGCTACCTGTCATGCTGCTGAAGACACCGTCTCGTAATATCAGCGCATGGAATAACGCCGCGGCCAGGTGCAGCATCACGGTAATGAATAAGAGCAAGGCGACGATCGAATGAAGAGGACGCAGCAGCGCATACCCATCATTATTCATCGGCAGGATGGGCGGTAAAACGATTCCAGCACCGAGAGTCACAGGATATCCCGCAGCGGACAACATGGCCCAGCCAATCAGCGGTTGAGCCAGCATCAATACATAGAGCACCCCATGTGAAATATGGGCCATAAGACGCTGCCAGCCTGGCAAGGTATCCGGTAAGTTTGGTTTGGCGGTAGCGTATCGCAACCACAGGCGCACCACGACTAATAACAATATCATCACGCCAAGGGGTTTATGGATTGATACCAGAAAGCCGTGCAGCGAGGAAACGGTGGAGACCATTGCAACACCAATAAAAAGCATGGCCAGAATCGCCGCAGCCATTAACCAGTGCAGCGCACGTAAAGCGGGATGGAAATAATCGACTTGTTTCATCATTGAGCTCCTGCCTGGTGTGACTGTTCACGCGTACGCAAATTATAAGATTTGGCATACGCGGATGAGCGTGCATTCAGTATTGGGTCATCCGATGCGGCTATTCCGTCCGGTAAAATAAGCGGATCATAATTAATATCGTTGCAGGGTCCCTGCGCCTGTGGAATGGCTTGCGTCAATATCAGGGTCCCTGCATTAATCACTTTTCGATCGGATGGCCATACTTTACTTGAGTCATTACCCTTATCTTCAGGGTTTGCCAGGGTAATCATTAAATTCCACTTTATCGTGCCTTGTTTCAGTCGCTGAACAATATCGTTTTGCAGAAAATCCTTATCTTTTTTATTCTCATCGCTCATCGGTTGAAAAGCGGTTTCAGGCACCATGCTCCAGCGAACCAGATGCTTATTGCCCGCTTTATCAATCAGGAAGAAGGCATTCAGACTATTAAAACTATCGCTTGCCCAACTGGACGAAGGCACATATTTCTTCAACCAACCGAAAAATGCCGTTATTTCCGGGTGCTTGCCAACGAATGCCTTTAATTTTTCCGGATCGGGTTTACCGGTGGCCGGAACAGGCAGCGTTGCCGTTTGCAATTCATAGAAAGCTTCAGTGGTCCCCACCGGAAAGAAAGGCATGGCGTTCATTCCCGTGCGCCACTCCTCGCCATTCTTCTGTCGAAACTGTAAAGCCATACTCCGCACCGGAACAGCATAATCCGGCACAGTAGGAACGCCCCCTGCGATAGCAAATCGCCCGATAACTGGCGTGCTACCAGCGGTAAATACCAGGGCACGCGAAAATGCACTGGCGTTACCATTAGATGTAAATTGACCAATAACACAAATCCCTTTGGCATGATTACGGCGATATCCAGGATGTTCTCCGCCAGATTTCTGTAACACGTCAATAATTTTATCTGCGCTCAGTCGATTGGGTGCCAGCCATCCGCCCGCCCATAAAAATAGCAGTACCAGTACAAGTGGAATAAGACCAACGATAGCCAGACGAAACATTTTCTGGTTAGTAGAAAGTGGAGCTGTTTTCATGTTTTTCTCACGCTGCTCAATAAATAATAAATTATCGCTTAGGCTTTTTTTCGCCGAATATCACTCACCGCTAACCACACTGCGGAAATCAGAAAATAAGCGGCCCCCACTGCGGAATAACCGGCAATATTCACTATCGATGGCGGTACGATCATTTGTGCCTGCACAATAAAAAAACCGCCTGCCAGGGCTGATTGAGCGCCGCTAAGGATCATCGTCCACTGCGCGCCATAATTTTTCCAGCGGCCTACTGCGACACCCAGCTGCAGCAATCCTGACAAAATAGCCCAGATGCCAAATACGCCAATAACCCAGTTCATGCTGTGTGACAACGCAAGGTAAACCGCAATGGTTGTCAGCCCGCTGACAATAATATTTGTCATGTGGATCGGGTTATGACGTATTCCGCCGCTGCGCTGCGCATCAACAACGTTAGCAATGGCGTCCCAAAGGGGATAGATAACCAATAATACTGCCCCCACCTTTGCTGAGTGCTGACCCAGCGAAAATGCAGCCGCAACCCAAATAATTGAAAACAGTGCGCGGATAAAGTAATAGCGTTTTAGCCATTGCTCATTGCCAACAGCGGAATTAACAGCCTGTTCTTTAAGCATTGTGACTCCAGACGATTATGGATTGTTAAAAAAGGAGCGAAAGGCTGCCTTAATGACAATCAACCTACTAGTTGGTAGAATTATTGTCAATGGCTGAAGAAACGGATAAAGCGCAGAAGGTTAAACAAAAAAACCCGGCTTTCACCGGGTTTTACTTTGCTACTACATTCTCAATCAAACGGTTAACTGTAAGCGTGCAGCGTGCGTTGACACAGCGCTGAACGGACGCAATCCTCTTTGCCGAAACGTACCACGCCAATCATCTCATCCTCTTCGAAGCGCGCTAGCGCATCGGCGAGGCCAGATTTGGCATGGGACGGCAGGTCGCACTGGGTAATATCGCCGTTGACGATAACCGTCACATTCTCACCCAGGCGCGTCAGGAACATCTTCATCTGTGCGGCGGTGACGTTTTGTGCCTCATCAAGGATCACCACAGCATTTTCAAAGGTACGTCCGCGCATATATGCGAAGGGCGCGATCTCTACCTTGGCGATTTCGGGTCGCAGGCAGTATTGCATAAAGGAAGCGCCGAGACGTTTAACCAGAACGTCATATACCGGTCGGAAATAAGGCGCGAATTTCTCGGAAATATCTCCTGGGAGGAAACCGAGATCTTCATCCGCCTGCAGAACCGGGCGCGTCACAATAATCCTTTCGATATCCTTATTGATCAGGGCCTCAGCCGCTTTGGCTGCGCTAATCCAGGTTTTTCCGCAGCCGGCTTCACCGGTGGCGAAAATAAGCTGTTTCGTTTCTATGGCATGGAGATAGTGTGCCTGAGCTTCATTTCTGGCTTCAATCGGCCCGCGGTCACGTGCATCACGTGCCATACCAATCGAATCCAACCCACCCATCTGCACCAGCGAAGTGACCGATTCTTCTTCACGCTGACGGTGACTGCGAGAGTCGCTACGAATAACGCGTCTGGCTTCACGACGTGCTTTGATCACTGCTTTCTGTCTTCCCATAGTGGCACCTTACAGTTGGTTTCATTTATCACGGCGGATCACCCGCGGCGATGACTTGAACGCTTTAGAGGTTTATTTGGCTTCCTTGTAAGCCGTTTTGAGCCAGTGAGAATGGTGTGCAACAGCGCCGAAACGCAGGCGCGCACCGGTAAAAAAACTGAGATTGAACGAGAACGAAGTGTTAATTGAAGAGAGGTTGCTTTGGAGGGAAGAAATCCCCCGCAGTGTACTGCGTGTATTGAAACTATTTAACTGTCCCAGAGAGAGACGAATCATGCGCGAACTCCAGTGGCTTAGCCACACAACTGACAACGCTTATGAATAAAGTGCATCATATTTGCAGTGGTTTGCAACAGTAATTTTACTTCCCAGCAAAGAAAAAATGATAAGCGAAGCCTGAGCGCGTTTATCTTAAATTAAATTTTTCAAAATTATCAAAGAGATGGTTAATTGGGGATAAGTCTAACTTTTTAGGAACATTCGGAAGCGGCTACGACCAGAGGAAAGTTTAAGGAATGCGTAACAAAAAGCCTGCAGCGCATTCTGACGTGCAGGCATTGTGCATTTATTAATCAGGCTTGCAGTAAAGATTGTGCCAGATAATGATTTTCATCCGCTACGCCTGGCAGCGCGAAAAAGTAGCCGCCGCCAATTGGGCGAATATATTCTTCCAGCGCTTCGCCATTAAGCCGCTGCTGTACGGTAATGAACCCTTTTGCTAAATCATGCTGATAGCAAACAAACAATAGGCCCATATCCAGCTGACCCGAACCGGTTATGCCGCTGGAATAACTGTAACCGCGCCGCAGCATTAAACTGCTGTCGGTTTGCGGCGTACGCGGATTGGCGAGACGAATATGCGCATCCAGCGCAATCAAATCACCATCGGGATCTTTACTGTAATCCGGTACGTCATGCTCGTTTTTCATGCCGAGCGGCGCGCCGGATAACTTCTCCCGACCAAAAATGGTTTGCTGCTCGCCAAGCGGCGTGCGATCCCACATCTCGACGTGGAAACGAATGATGCGCACCGCCTGATAGCTGCCGCCACGCGTCCATGCCGGTTCCTGCTGCTCGTCAGTCACCCACAACAGCTGATTCATCAACGCCGGATTATGGGTATCGGGATTAGCGGTGCCGTCTTTGAATCCCAGCAGGTTGATCGGCGTCTCCTTGCCGTTGCTGCGTGCCGCATGATCGGCGATGAACCCATCACGCCGCCAGCGCACCGCCAGCAAATCGGGCGTGCGCTTAATGATGTCACGCAGCGCATGGATCACCGTGTCCTGCGTGTTAGCGCAGATTTGCAGCAACAGATCGCCGTGGCACTGCTCTGCATCCAGCGAATCATTAGGGAAGCGCGTCATCGTTTGCAGCTGTGCGGGCTTATGTGCGCTCAAGCCGAAGCGCTCGTCAAACAGCGACGCGCCAACCGACAAGGTCATGGTGAGATTGTCAGGCGCGATATCGGCACCGAGAATTCCTGAATCCATCGGCGGCAGCTGCGGGTTGGTCACCACCGGTGCCGGTCCGCCCTGCGTCAGGAACGCAAAGCGCTCGGTGAGTAAGCGAAACAGCCGCTCAAGATCGGCCTTATCACTGGCCAGCACATCAAACGCCACCAGCATCATTGACGCCTGCTGCGGCGTCACAATTCCCGCCTGATGCGCGCCGTAAAAAGGTTGCGCCTGCTGACGTGCGTTGGGTGCAACCGTGCCGGGAGAAAAGCTGTCGGCGGCGGCCGTATGAAACGGACAGCCGCCGCCGAGGGCGGCCGCGCCGCCCAACATGCCTAATCCCTGCAATAAGCGACGACGCGACGGCTGCGCCGCGTCATTTTTATGCGTCATGATTAGTCGAGACCTAAGGTTCCGCGCAGCAGGGAGAGATCTTCTGCCAGAGTGGTAATCGGGCCTTTCAGCGCATTACGATCGGCGGTGGTCAGTTTCTCGTACGATTCAAAACCGTCTTTACTGCGGTATTTGCTGAGAATGCCGTCCACTTTCTTGAAGTTGGCATCCACTTTCGCCAGCAGCTGCGGGTTGTTTTTCTGCAGCAGCGGACGCAGCAGATCAACAATTTTCTGCGCGCCATCAATGTTGGCCTGGAAGTCAGAGAGATCGGTGCGGCTATAACGGTCTTCTTCGCCTGAGATCTTGCTGGAGGCCACTTCTTCAATCAGGCCTGCCGCCCCGCCTACCACTTTCGCTGGTGGGAACGCCAGTTCGCTGATGCGCGTTTGCAGATCCAGCACGTCCTGGTTCAGCTTGGTGGCAAAGGGTTCAGCCCCTTTGGTGGTGTTATCCGCGAAGAGGATTTTTTCCAGGCGATGGAAGCCGGTGAATTTTGGATCTTCGTTTTTCTTCTCGAAGTCGTCTTCACGTGCATCGATGCTGCTATCCAGGTCGGAGAACAGCTCAGCGATGGGTTCAATACGCTCATAATGCACGCGCGTTGGCGCAAACAGCGCTTTGGCTTTTTCGATATCGCCGGCTTTCACCGCGTCGGTAAACGCTTTGGTGCCCGCCACCAGCTCTTTCACTTCATTCATTACATAAACTTTGTAGTCGGCGATAGGCCCCACCAGCTCCAGTACGTCTGGCTTGCCGGTCGCTGCTTTCTTCGCATCACCGCTGACCACCAGCTTGCCTTTCGGGTTGCTGAGTAGGCCGCAGGTCATATCATATTCGCCCGCTTCCAGATTGGCGGTGAGTTTCTGGCTGAAGCCTGGCGCGATATTTTCACGCTCTTCCACCACCATCACCCCTTTCAGGATCTCCCACTCCAGCGCTTTCTGGCTGTTGTTTTTGATGATGAACTGGGTTTTTCCCGCCTGCACATTGAGCGACATCGGCTCACATTGCTTGTCGGTCACGGTAACCGTGACTTGCGGGACGGCAGCAGCAGAAGCGGCGCCGGAAAGCGCCAGCATAGCAACCAACAGCGCCTTGCGGCGGAAGCGAATCGTCATAGTGATATCCCTGTTACATGGAAGAACAGGCGCGCAATCGCGCCTGATTTTAAATTCAGCGCGTAGTACGAGCCGTGGTGATTGATGGGCGAGCCGGGAAGGCAAACAGCAGCAGCGCCGGAATCAGATAGATAAGCCACACCGCCACTTCGCTGACGCTTGGCGTTTCCTGATAGCCCAAAATACCTTCCAATAACGTGCCGAATACCGAGTGCGTCGAAAGCGTATTGCTCAGATCAAACGCCACATCCTGGAAGTGATTCCATAAACCGGCTTCGTGGAAAGCGCGGATAGCGCCCGCGGCAAGCCCTGCGGCAACAAACAGAATGAACAGGCTGGTCCAGCGGAAAAAGTGCGCCAGATTGAGGCGAATGCCGCCGTAGTAAAGCAGTATGCCCAGCACCACCGCGGTAGCGAGGCCGAGTACCGCGCCAATCGGTGGCGCATAGCCTACGTCCTGCGTGAACGCGGCCAGCAGGAAGAACACGGATTCCAGCCCTTCACGCGCCACCGCCAGAAACACCATCAGCACCAGCGGAAAGCCACTGCCGCCCTGTTTTTGCAGCGCGTTATCAACCGATTTTTCCAGCGTGGCTTTGATATTGCGCGACACTTTGCGCATCCAGAACACCATCGATGTCAGGATCACCACCGCAACCACCGCAACAATGCCTTCGAACAGCTCCTGCTGCTTCTGCGGAAACTCGCCGGTGGTTTGATTGATAAAGATGCCGAGTGCCAGACACAGCGCGGCAGCAATAAATACGCCAGCCCACATCGCCGGGAACCATTGTGTGCGCTGGGTGCGTTTGAGATAGCTGGCAATCAGGCTGACGATGAGCGCTGCTTCCAGACCTTCGCGCAGCATGATGAGAAACGGGACGAACATCATCAACCTCTTGAATGTTAAGGAGGGTAAACCTTAGGTAAAAATACGTAAAGTGCGAACGATATCGATTATCATTATCGAAGGGGAAAATACAAGTCACCGCGAGAAATTAATTTTGCTTTTGCGGTTTGCAGAGGGGGAATATTTGGACTGGTCGCCATGAATGGCGACCCTACAACGAAACGATGCGGTGTTCGTAGGGTGCGCATTGATGCGCACCGGGTCGACATCAATGGCGCCCCTACAGATTATTTGCTTTGATACTGCGCTTCTGCGGCGGCGAAGCGCTGCTGAGCGGCCTCAGATGGAGCTCGCCCCAACAGGCTGAACACCACAATCGCAATACTGGCGAAGGCAAAGCCCGGGATGATTTCATACAGCTCGGTGTAGCCATAATCTTTCCATAGCAGCACGGTCAGCGCACCCACCACCATTCCAGCCAGCGCACCGTTGCGCGTCATGCGCTTCCAGCACACGCCAAACAGCACCACTGGCCCAAACGCCGCCCCAAAGCCAGCCCAGGCGTAGCTCACCAGGCCAAGCACGCGGTTCTCTGGATTCGCCGCCAGCGCGATAGCGATCAACGCAATCACCAGCACCATCAAACGCCCTACCCACACCAGCTCTTTCTGGCTGGCGTTTTTGCGCAGGAAGCCTTTATACAAATCTTCGGTCAAGGCGCTGGAGCACACCAGCAGCTGGCAGCTCAGCGTGGACATAACGGCTGCCAGAATCGCCGACAGCAGAATGCCCGCGATCCACGGGTTAAACAGAATGCGCGCCAGCTCGATAAACACGCGCTCGCCGTTTTGGCTTACGCCCGCCGCATGCTCGGGATGGTTCTGGAAGTAGGCAATGCCGAAGAAGCCAACGGCAACGGCTCCGGCAAGGCACAGAATCATCCAAATCATGCCAATGCGACGTGCCGTCCGAATCGTATGGTGCGAATCCGCCGCCATAAAGCGCGCCAGAATATGCGGCTGGCCAAAGTAGCCGAGGCCCCAACCGAGCAGGGAAATCACCGCCACAACGTTCAGGCCTTTCAGCATATCGAGGTTTTCAAGGCTTTTTGCTCTGATCACCGCCAGCGAATCATCCAGGCCGCCCACCGCCAAAATCACAATCACCGGCGTCAAAATCAGGGCGAAAATCATCAGACTCGCCTGCACGGTATCGGTCCAGCTCACCGCGAGGAAACCGCCCACCAGCGTATACAGAATGGTAGCCGCCGCACCGGCCCACAGTGCGGTTTGGTAATCCATCCCAAAGGTACTTTCGAACAGACGCGCACCGGCCACCACGCCGGAAGCACAATAAATCGTGAAGAAGATCAGAATAACCACCGCCGAGATAACGCGCAGTAGCTTGCTGTTATCCTCGAAACGGCTGGAGAAGAAATCTGGCAAGGTTAAGGCGTTATCGTGATGCTCGGTCTGCACGCGCAGGCGGCCGGCAACGATGCGCCAGTTCAGCCAGGCGCCAATGATCAAGCCGATGGCGATCCAGCTTTCCGAGATGCCGGAAAGGAAAATGGCGCCAGGCAGCCCCATCAATAACCAGCCGCTCATATCGGAAGCGCCCGCCGAAAGTGCGGTTACCACGCTGCCTAAACTGCGGCCACCGAGAATATAATCATCGAAGCTTTTGGTTGATCGCCAGGCGATGAAACCGATTAACACCATCCCAAGGATATATACTACAAAGGTCACCAACATCGGTGTACTTACACTCATCTGTCTCTCCACTTATTATTTGATCCATCAAGAGAAATCTTGTTAATCAGCGCTGTCGGAACGGGACAGCAGCATGATTTCACCGCATCCAGAGAAAGCGATTCCTCTTAAGGCGCGGTATCCTGCCGCAAAGGGCCAGTAGGCACAATGCATTTAACACAGCCGTCACAATGATGACACTAATGCTGCGTTTTTTCTGATGGGAGGTTGCACCGGATCACACTCTGGTTGCACCCTGGTCGCCATGAATGGCGACCCTACGAAGCCAGACGTTGTATGTAGGGTCGTCATTCATGACGGCCTGCTGGCAACATAGGTTGCACAAAGTTGCAACATGAGTGATATTGCTGCCACGCAAGCGTTGAATCACTATTCGAGGACGAGGAAAGCATGGCAACCACCACCATGGGCGTGAAGCTGGATGAAGCCACCCGCGACCGCATCAAACTGGCAGCACAGAAGCTTGACCGCACATCACACTGGCTGATCAAGCAGGCGATTTTTAACTATCTGGAGCAGTTGGAAGCCGGTGAATCGGTGCCAGAAATTCCCCAGCTGCTGATCGATGCCGCCGCTGATGAAGGCGTGCCAGAAGAGGCGCTGCAGCCTTTCCTCGATTTCGCTGAACATATTTTACCGCAGTCGGTGAGCCGCTCCGCGATCACCGCCGCATGGCGCCGTCCGGAAACCGATGCGGTGCCGATGCTGTTGGAACAGGCGCGCCTCCCTGCGCCGCTGGCGGAGAAAACGCATCAGCTGGCTTACAGCCTCGCCGATAAGCTGCGCCATCAGAAAGGGGCAACCGGTCGCGCGGGCATGGTACAAAGCCTGCTGCAGGAGTTTTCCCTCTCCTCACAGGAAGGCGTGGCGCTGATGTGCCTGGCAGAAGCGCTGTTGCGCATCCCTGACAAGCCGACGCGCGATGCGTTAATCCGCGACAAAATCAGCAACGGAAACTGGCAATCACACCTTGGCCGCAGCCCGTCGATGTTTGTCAACGCGGCAACCTGGGGTCTGCTGTTTACCGGGCGTCTGGTGTCCACCCATAACGAAGCCAACTTGTCGCGCTCACTTAATCGCATCATCGGCAAGAGCGGCGAGCCGCTGATTCGCAAAGGCGTGGATATGGCGATGCGCCTGATGGGCGAGCAGTTTGTGACCGGCGAAACCATCGCTGAAGCGCTGGCCAATGCGCGCAAGCTGGAAGAGAAAGGCTTCCGCTACTCCTACGACATGCTGGGTGAAGCGGCGCTGACCGCCAGCGATGCCAAAGCCTATCTGGTGTCGTACCAGCAGGCGATTCACGCCATCGGCAAAGCCTCCAACGGGCGCGGTATTTATGAAGGTCCAGGCATCTCAATTAAGCTGTCGGCACTGCATCCGCGCTACAGCCGCGCACAGTATGAGCGCGTGATGGACGAACTCTATCCGATCCTCAAATCGTTAACCTTGCTGGCGCGCTCCTATGACATCGGTATCAACATCGATGCCGAAGAGGCGGATCGTCTGGAACTGTCGCTCGATCTGCTGGAGAAACTCTGTTTTGAGCCGGAACTGGAAGGCTGGAACGGTATCGGCTTCGTGATTCAGGCGTATCAAAAACGCTGCCCGTTTGTGATTGATGCGCTGATCGACCTGGCACAGCGCAGTCGTCGCCGCTTGATGATCCGCCTGGTGAAGGGCGCGTACTGGGATAGCGAAATTAAACGCGCGCAGGTTGATGGGCTGGAAGGCTATCCGGTTTACACCCGCAAGGTTTACACCGATATTTCCTATCTGGCGTGCGCACGTAAACTGCTGGCGGTGCCAAACCTGATCTATCCGCAGTTTGCTACTCACAACGCGCATACGCTGGCGGCGATTTATCAGCTGGCAGGTAATAACTACTATCCAGGCCAATACGAATTCCAGTGCCTGCACGGCATGGGTGAACCGCTGTATGAGCAGGTGGTGGGGAAAGTGGCGGACGGCAAACTGAATCGTCCGTGCCGCATTTACGCGCCGGTGGGTACGCATGAAACGCTGCTGGCCTATCTGGTGCGTCGTCTGCTGGAAAACGGGGCCAATACCTCATTCGTTAACCGCATCGCCGATAACACCTTGCCGCTGGATGAGCTGGTGGCCGATCCGGTTGCCGCCGTAGAGAAGATGGGCGTTGCCGAAGGCGCGATCGGTCTGCCGCATCCGAAAATTCCGCTGCCGCGCGATCTGTATGGCGCGAAGCGTGTTAACTCAGCGGGTCTCGATCTGGCTAACGAACATCGCCTGGCATCGCTGTCCAGCGCCCTGCTCAACAGCGCCAGCCAGCCGTGGATCGCGCAGCCGCTGGTGGCAGGTGAATTAGGTGCAGGCGTTAGCCGTCCGGTGCTTAATCCTGCCGCACCGGCGGACGTGGTCGGCAGCGTGCGAGAAGCCAGCGAAGCCGAAGTGTCGGACGCGCTGGATGCGGCGGTGAATGCCGGCCCCATCTGGTTCGCCACGCCACCGCAGGAACGCGCCGCCATTCTTGAGCGTGCCGCCGAAGCGATGGAAGGCCAGATGCAGCAGCTGATTGGTTTGCTGGTGCGCGAAGCCGGTAAAACCTACAACAACGCCATCGCCGAAGTGCGAGAAGCGGTCGATTTCCTCTACTACTATGCCGGCATGGTGCGTGACGATTTCGATAACGAAACCCATCGACCGCTCGGACCGGTAGTCTGCATCAGCCCGTGGAACTTCCCGCTGGCCATCTTCACCGGACAAATTGCCGCCGCGCTCGCCGCCGGTAACAGCGTGCTGGCAAAACCGGCCGAACAAACACCGTTGATTGCCGCACAGGCGGTGCAAATCCTGCTGGATGCCGGCGTGCCTGCTGGCGTGCTGCAACTGCTGCCGGGCCAGGGCGAAACCGTTGGCGCGCAACTCACCGGCGACGAGCGCGTGCGCGGCGTGATGTTTACCGGCTCAACCGCCGTCGCCACGCTGCTGCAGCGCAATCTGGCAGGCCGTCTCGATCCGCAAGGTCGGCCAACCCCGCTGATTGCTGAAACCGGCGGCATGAACGCCATGATCGTCGATTCGTCGGCGCTGACCGAACAGGTCGTGGTAGATATCGTTGCCTCGGCATTTGATAGCGCCGGTCAACGCTGCTCGGCGCTGCGCCTGTTGTGCATCCAGGATGATGTGGCCGACCACACGCTGAAAATGCTGCGTGGCGCGATGGCCGAGTGCCGCATGGGCAACCCGGAGCGCTTATCAACCGATATTGGTCCGGTCATTGATGCCGAAGCGAAAGCCAATATCGAACGCCATATTCAGGCGCTGCGCAGTAAAGGCTTCAAGGTTTATCAGGCGGCGCAGGAAAATCCGCAGGACACTAAAGAGTGGAACAGCGGCACCTTTATTAAGCCCACGCTGATTGAGCTGGATCAGGTAGGCGACCTGGATAAAGAAGTGTTTGGTCCGGTGCTGCACGTGGTGCGTTTCACGCGAAACGCCTTGCCGCAGCTGGTCGAACAGATTAACGCCTCGGGTTACGGCCTGACGCTCGGCGTGCACACCCGTATCGATGAAACCATCGCCCAGGTCACGGCCAACGCGAAGGTCGGCAACCTCTACGTGAACCGCAATATGGTGGGCGCGGTCGTGGGCGTGCAGCCGTTTGGCGGCGAAGGGTTATCCGGCACCGGTCCGAAAGCCGGCGGCCCGCTCTATCTCTATCGTCTACTGGCCAACCGTCCAGACGGCGCGCTACGCATCACCTTTGATCGTCAGGATGCTGAACGTCCGGTCGACAGTTCGGTGCGCGCGCAACTGATGCGTGCGCATCAGGCGCTGCAACAGTGGGCAAAAGACAAACCTGAGCTGCTGGCGCTGTGCCAGCGTTACGACGAACTGGCGCAAGCGGGTACCGTGCGTCTGCTGCCGGGTCCAACCGGTGAACGCAATACCTTCACCCTGCTGCCGCGCGAACATGTGCTGTGCATCGCCGATAACGAGCAAGATGCGCTGACGCAGTTAGCGGCAGTCACCAGCGTTGGCAGTCACGCGCTGTGGCAGGATGATGAACTGCATCGTGCGTGGCGTAAATCATTGCCCACCGAGGTACAAGCGCACATCAAGCTGGTGAAGGAGGTGCTGGCGGCCGAGTTTGATGCCGTGATTTATCACGGTGATGCCGATCAACTGCGCAGCCTGTGTGAGCAGGTGGCGGCACGCGAGGGCGCGATTGTTTCGGTGCAGGGCTTTGCTCGTGGTGAAACCAATCTGCTGCTGGAGCGTTTGTTGATTGAGCGTTCATTGAGCGTCAATACCGCCGCCGCGGGCGGTAATGCGAGTTTGATGACCATCGGTTGACGATAACAGCCAGGTGCGCATCAATGCGCACCCTACACGTAGGGTCGCCATTCATGGCGACCTATTTTTACGCCGCCGACTTATTCCGCTTTAAGCCAATCAGCGTTGGGAATACAAACAGCGACTGCCCCAACCCACGATTGGTGACCTGCCATACCGCGACTGAACACAGCGAACAAATCCCAACGATCGCCAGCGGATAGAAACAGGCCCACAGGATGGAGAACCATGCCTGCTCGAACAGGTGATGACGCTGGGAAAACAGAATCGCTGACATGCCGAAAAACTCAATGAAGATGCGGTGTATCACGTAGATTTGCAGCGTGTTGCGTCCAACCCAGTTTAAGTAGCTCATCTTGAAGTGCGCATTCAACCAGCGGCACGCCGCTACGCTACCCAGTACCGCGAGAATACACATGAACAGGCTCTTATCCAGGCCAAAGATCATGTGAATACCGGACAATGCCGCCAGCAGAGCCCACGGCACGATGTTTTCACGACGCCATTCGCTCATACGCAGCATCATTGGACTCCAGAAAGCGCCCAACAGGAAGAACAGGAAGTACTGCGCCACGCTTTGGGGTCCCCAGAAGGGGATAATCTTCTCCACCGCCAGGTAGTTAAGTGCAATCGCCACCACTAGCAGCGCCACTTTCTGCTGCTTAAATATTTTTGCGCACAGGAAATAGAGCGCCAGGCCGTACAGATACCACGAGGTGCTCATCGCCATGAACGTCAGCTTGAGGAACTCCAGCAGCGAACCGGCATACGCCGCGTTAAGGTTCTGCGAAATGCGTTGCCCAGTGATTTCCGTCGAAATTCCCACAATCGACCACCACTGAATAAACCCCCATAAAATATAGAGATAAAACAGATTGGTGATGCGGCTGGTAAACACTTGTTTCCACTGCCGATTTAAAATACCGTTGGTTGCCAGTAAGCCTGAAACAAAAAAGAAGGCGGGCATACGCAGCGGTGATAACACCGTATTAAACTGCACCCATATTTCTGCCGGGATCCAGCCGGCCGACAATAATTTAACGGTACCTTCGAAGCCAGGTAATACGGTGTGATACAACACCACCAGCAATATGCATGCTCCTTTAAGCGTATTTATCCATGCAATATCTTCTTTTTGGGTGTTATTCATATCATTGACTCCCGCTGCTGTTGCTGTGTAGGTCTTAAGGGGAAATAGGTTCTAATAAGTCATGAAGCATTTATGATTATTAGATGATTATTCAACAGGCCGAGCGGGCATGATGTAGCGAAAGTCTTAAATATTTTTTTGTGGTCCTGATATAACAATACTTTACAGATCCAGACAAAAATAGAACCCTGAGCACACTAAGGAATTTTGCCTTAATTAGAGTCACTAAAAGAATATTAACCAGAAGAGGTATAGAAAACATTATGAGAAGAAATTAAGAACAATCCGCCCTATCGCATACCAAATTATTATCAAATTCCGGAAAAAAGAATATTTAATGTGGCAAATGGATAAGCAGGAATATTAGCCGTGTGCTTGTAGGGTCGCCATTCATGGCGACCTGGGATAAAACATATTGAGGACCAGCGAACTGGCCCGGCAGGATTATTTTTACTGCGGTTCACTTTTCGTTGCTAATACCGGTTTGCGCAGCAGGCGGGGATAAAGGAACAGCATGCGGCCCGGACCACGGTTGAGCAGCGTCCACACCAGCAGCGAAATGCTGGTACAAAGTGCAACGCCGGTAATCGGCATCAGCAGTGCCCAAGCCCAGCTAAAGACGGCATTGCCAAACCAGCCGTAGTGCAGCGCCAGCGCAATCGCACTCAGCCCTAATAGCTCAATAAAGATGCGATGCAGCACGTAGATTTGCAGCGTGTTGCGGCCAATCCAGTTGAGCCACGCCATATTGAAACGTTCGTTCAGGAAGCGGCACAGCACGATGCCAAACACGATGGTCAGCACGCTGTAGAACGGGTTTTTGTAGATGCCGCCGACATGATGCAGCATGCCAATCAGCGCAATGCCACCCAGCAGCAGCCAGTGCTGGCGCTTCAGTTCGCTTATCTCAATTAATGCCTGGCTAAAGAACACCCCGATCAGGAAATAGAGGTAGTTCTGCGCCACGCTGGCTGGGCCCCAGCCGGGAATCAGGCTGAACTGCGCCGCATAAGTGGCAACCACCCCTAACGCCAGCAGCGCGATCTTCTGCTTGTGGAACAGCTTGGTGAACAGGAAGAAACCGGCCAGTGCGTAGAGATACCACAGGCTGGTCATCGAGGTCATCAGCAGCTTAATGAACTCAAACGGCGTATCGGCATAGGCGGCGTTTTTGGTGCTGGAAAGCCGCTCCCCCAAATGGGTGGAGATATAATGAATGCTGAGCCACTGAATCACGCCCCACAGCAGATAGAGATAAACGATGTTGCTGAACTTCTTGGTGAAGACCTCTTTCCAGCTTTTTTTAGTAATGGAGCTGGCCGCAAGCAGACCGGAAACGAAGAAGAAAGCGGGCATGCGCAGCGGTGAGAGATAGGTATTGAACGCCACCCACCAATGCGCAGGCAGCAGTCCGGCTGTCAGGTGGTGAAGTGAGGGAGCGAAGGTAGTGATGATGGAGTGATGCAGCACCACCATCAAAATACAGCCTCCTTTGAGCGTGTTGATCCAGAGGACCTCTTTCCTGGCAGTACTCATTAATTTGTCCTAATTGCGCCATGAATTTGTAAAGAATTATTTATATTTACAAAGATGTCTCAATCGGGACTTTCCTAATCAGGAAACAGAGGCACACTTAAAACCCTTAAATAACAATATCGTCATAAAAATCATGACATTATAAAATTAGCATGCAGAGATTTTAGGAAAAACCTGAGAGGGATTATGGCGAGCGAATTGCAGATAAGCGCCGCCATTGCTGACGACGCTTTAGATTATTGGTTAAGAAATTTGTCGAGAAATTGCCGGGTACGCGCCTGCTGTGGATTGCTGAACAGCGCTTTAGCTGCGCCCTGCTCTACAATCCGTCCCTGATCCATAAAGATGGCGCGATCCGCCACGTCACGCGCGAAGCTCATCTCATGGGTAACGATCACCATGGTGCGTTTCTCCTGCGCCAGCGCGCGGATGGTGCTAAGCACTTCCCCCACCAGTTCCGGATCGAGCGCCGAAGTAGGTTCATCAAACAGAATCACCTCCGGACGCATCGCCAGCGCGCGGGCAATTGCCACACGCTGCTGCTGTCCGCCGGAAAGACGACGCGGGAAGCTCTGTTCCTTACCGTGCAATCCCACTTTCTCCAGCAAACCACGTGCTCGTGCAACGGCTTCGGCTTTCGGCTCGCCTTTGACGATCACCGGCCCCTCAATGATGTTCTCCAGCACCGAGCGATGCGGGAACAGATTGAAGTTCTGGAACACAAATCCCACCTGCTGCCGCAACTGGCGCACCAGCTGCTTCTGCTTGTTGAGGCCGAGCGCCGCATCAATGGCGATATCACCCACTTTAATATGCCCGCTTTCCGGCACTTCCAGCAGATTGATACAGCGCAGCAGCGTAGTTTTACCCGAACCGCTCGGGCCAATAATCGCCACCACTTCACCAGGTGCCACATCGAGATCGATACCGTGCAGCACCGTCTGGCCGTGAAACTGTTTCACCAGCTGACGAACTTCAATTGCACTCATTTACCCTCCCGATCCTGACGATTCACATGCGCTTCCAGGCGATTTTGCAATGCCGACAGCACGGTTGCCATCACCCAGTAAATCAGCGAGGCCGCCAGATACATGGTGAACACTTCCAGCGTACGAGAGGTGATCAGCTGCGCCTGACGGAACAGCTCCGGCACCTGAATGGTGGCGGCCAGCGAGGTATCTTTCACCAGGCTGATGAAGCTGTTGCCCAGCGGCGGCAGCGCGGTGCGCGCGGCCTGCGGCAGAATCACGCGGCGCAGCGTTTGCCACGGCGTCATACCAATACTGGCGGCGGCTTCCCACTGCCCGCGTTCAATCGCAGCAATTGCGCCACGCAATGATTCAGAAGCATAGGCGGCGGTATTCAGCGACAAACCAATCATCGCCGAGGGGATTGGGTCCAGCTCGATACCAAATTGCGGCAGACCGTAATAGATCATAAACAGCTGGGCGATGAGCGGCGTGCCACGGAATATCGACACGTAAATACGCGCCAGCCAGTTAATCGGCCAGAAGTGCGACAGACGCATCAGCGCCAGCACAAAGCCGAGTATCAGGCCGAAGAACATCCCGCCGATACTCAGCTGCAGCGTAAACAGCGCGCCTTTTAAGAGAAATGGTGCTGAATCCAGCACCAGTTGTAAGCTTTCCTGCATTATTTAGTGACGTCCGCGCCGAACCATTTTTCAGACAGTTTGCTCAGTGAGCCATCTTTCTGCATATCGGCGATGGCCGCGTCGATTGCCTTCAGCAGATCGTCGTTGCCTTTGCGCAGCGCCACGCCGGATTCCAGACGGGAGAAGGCTGGCCCCGCTACCGCCATGGTATCGCCGGTTTTCTTCACCAGATCCAGCGCCGCTAAGCGATCCACCAGAATGGCATCAATACGTTTTGAACGCAGGTCCTGATATTTGGTTGGGTCATCATCATAGGTGCGGATATCCACGCCTTTCACGTTGTCACGCAGCCACTGTTCGTAGTTAGAGCCCAGACCGACACCGACTTTCTTGCCTGACAGATCGTCCGGCTTGGTGATGCCCGCCGCGTTTTGCTTCAGCGTCAGCGCCTGCACGCCAGAAATGGTGTACGGCGTAGAGAAGTCATACTTCTTCTTGCGCTCTGGAGAAATGGTTACCTGATTGATCACCACGTCGATGCGCTTAGAATCCAGCGACGCCAGCATGCCGTCCCATTTGGTCGGACGCAGATCGGCTTTCACGCCGAGGTGCTGTGCCAGCGCCTGCGCGAACTCAACTTCAAAGCCGGTCAGCTGGCCTTTTCCATCCTGGAAGCTGAACGGCGGATAGGTGCCTTCCAGACCGACGCGCAGCTCGCCTTTACTCTTTACTTTTGCCAGCAGATCTTCTGCGGCGAAGGATTTGACGTTAACGCCCGCCACCAGCGCGACCGCCATCATGCCCATCACCATCTGGCGACGAATTGGAGAGAAAGTCATGTTTACCCCATTTATTGTGATGTGTTGTGTGCTTTGTTGGTGAATCGGTCGCCATGAATGGCGACCCTACGAAAACCGAGCCAATCCGTTGTAGGGTCGCCATTCATGGCGACCGTTTCTTAATAACCGCCGGATTATAAACCGTTTTTAAAATCTTTCTCAGACCGAAGGGTGATAAGCAAATAACGCTGGCGATCCGCCGGTATGCACAAACAGCAACGGGCCTTCGCGGCGGAAGCGGTTTTGTGCAATGCCATCAATTAATCCTGCCATCGCTTTGCCGGTGTAAACCGGATCGAGCATGATGCCTTCGAGGCGCGCCAGCAGCTTAACCGCCGCCATACCCTCTTCGTTCGGCTCGCCGTAACGCGGCGCGAAGTAGTCATCCCACAGGGTAATCGGCGCTTTTGCCTGCACGGCTAACTGCTCGGCCAGTGCGCTACGTATGCGCTCAACCACCGGCAGCTGCGCCTCAACGCTGCGCGATACGGTCACGCCCACCAGTTCGGTATCGGGTAACAGCTGCTCCAAACCAATGGCCAGCCCGGCATGCGTTCCGGCGCTGCCGGATGCGACTATTACCGCGGCGAAATCCACCACGCCTTCGCTCTGATGGGCGATCTCTTGCGCGCATTCCACATAGCCAAGCGCGCCGAGCGCATTGGAGCCGCCAACCGGCACAATATAAGGGCGGAATCCCTGTGCCTCGAGGCGTTCAGCCTGTTCTGCCAGCTGTTGATGAGGATTGTGCAGCGCGTCGACCATGACGATTTCCACATCCATCAAATCGAGCAGCAGGCGGTTGCCGTTACTGAGATAGTTTTCGGCAGTGGTACCAATTGGATTCTCCAGCAGCGCCACGCACTTGAGGCCGAGCTTAGCGGCGACGGCCGCCGTTTGCCGCACATGATTGGATTGAATGGCCCCCGCCGTCAGCAGCACATCGGCGCCTTCGCGCAGCGCATCGGCCGCCAGGAATTCGAGCTTACGCAGCTTGTTGCCGCCCAGCGCCACCGGCGTAAAGTCATCGCGCTTGATGAAGATATCGCGACCCAGATAATCAGAAAGCCGGGGCAAATGCTCAAGCGGCGTAGGCGCACCGAGTAGTTCAAGACGGGGGAACTGGTGCAGAAGATGTAAGGACAATGCAGCCTCCAGGCAATGTGCAATTATCCATACAGTGTTGCAGAAGATGAGAAAAGTCGCACCCGGAAATCATCGTGCGTGCCCTTGTTGCTGTCATGCTCGACAACAACAAGGGGCGGATCGCCATCAGCCCTGCTGCCAGCCTAAAAACTGGTCATATTTACGCAGTGCAATGCGGTAATTGTTGTTACCCGCATCGGGCAGATCGTTCTCCAGACATTCATGCCAGCTATTACCGCGCAAACGATCTGCCGGGAAGTTTTTCGCCTTCAGCATGTCATCAAGCCGACGCAAACGGACCACATACTCACGTATGGTACTGTGGCTCATCTCGGTCTGCTCGAACAGGTATTGCTTAAACGCCATAATGTCGAAGTAATTCGGATGGGTGTTACAAAAAATATCGCTACAGAAACGACACAAGGCGGTCAATTCTGGCTGGAGTTTCATCCACACCTGATCGTCAATCATTTGGTCCATGCGTGCGATGGCCTCTTTATTGATGATCTGGCCGCGAAAGACTAACGCCATACGGTCTAAAACTTTGCCACAGTGTGAACAATTGCTTTGGCTGTGCTTATAGTCTTTAAGATAGCGACTTAAAGGTCTGGCTTTAACTTTGGCTCCCATTGCTGAGTCCCCGGTTTTATTGTTTTTTTCGAACGCCAGGAACTGAGTCTGTTAGCGCGCCCCCGATAATCGGGCACGCAGGCGTTTGATCGCCTGACTGTGCAGTTGACTGACGCGGGATTCTCCCACTTCCAGCACCGCGCCAATCTCCTTCAGGTTCAGTTCTTCCTGGTAGTACAGTGTGAGCACGAGTTTTTCACGTTCAGGCAACGCCTCAATCGCTTCAATTACGCGGTCACGTAGGTTTCCTTCCATTAACTGATGAAGCGGGTTGGCTTCCTCGTGCCCCTCCGTCACCAGCTCCGCACTGTCGCCGTGTTCTTCCCGATACTCGTCGTAGGAGAAGAGTTGGCTGTTGTTGGTATCGAGCAGAATCTGCCGATACTCCTCCAGCGAAACATTCAGTCGCTCAGCCACTTCCTGCTCGGTAGCCGAGCGCCCCAACGCTTGTTCTACCTGATGCATGGCACCGGCTACTTCGCGCGCATTTCTGCGCACGCTGCGTGGCGCCCAGTCGCGACTGCGCAGCTCATCCAGCATTGCACCCCGGATACGCTGCACGGCGTAGGTGGTAAAGGCGGTGCCCTGTAGCGCGTCGTAGCGCTCCACGGCATTCAATAAGCCAATGCCACCGGCCTGCAGCAGATCGTCAAGCTCAACGCTGGCTGGCAAACGTACCTGCAAGCGCAACGCTTCATGCCGCACCAGAGGAACGTAGCGCTGCCAGAGCGAATGCTTATCCATCACGCCATCGGCGGTATAGAGATCGTTCACGTTGACTACCCTGCGTTAATAAAGTTATCGGCATGATTATCCAATTCTGTAGGGGTTTTGATTGGCAGAATAGGCGGGCAAAAGCGAGGTTATTTCAAATTTGTTATGGATGGCGGTGAATCGCTCCGCCATCCGCGCAAGCCTTAGCGCATGTTACGCAGCCGCTGCCGCGTGCCCGGCGGCACCGCGTCCCATAATGCGCAAACCTTGCCCTCAAGTGCCTGATAAAAAGGGGTAATGAACGCTTCAGTTTCCAGCGCTGGATTAAACAACACCTGCCCGGTTTCCGCGTTGATGCTTATCATTTTGTTGATAAATAGCCGCTGCAGGTCACTGCGCAGGAACAATCCGTTGTCGGCGCTGTTGTCCGCGAGAAAACCCTCTTCATTCTCTTGCGTATCAATATGGCAGGCTTCCACCCACGGCCAGCTGTGCCGCTCAGTCAGGCGCGTACCGGTAATGATGCAGGCGCCGTAACGCGCTTTGACCGCCGAGGTGAACTCCGCCTGGCTGGCGCGCTGGAACACTTTAGCCTTCACGCGTCGCCCCACTTCGGTGCCCGGCATCACGCCGCTCGGCACTTTCTGCTGTGGCGTACTCAGCACCACCACGAACTGAATTTTGCGCGACAGCGGAAAACACGGGTGTGCTTGCGCATCAAACAGCTGCCAATACTCCTCTTCTTCGGTTTGGCGCATCAGCACCAGCTTATAGCCGCGGCTATTGAGCAGGTTTTGCGCCGCTGCGGAGTTTGGATCGAGCATGGCAAACACCTGGGTTTCGCCCACCACCTTCCAGCGCCCCTCCTTACGGCTTTCTTCGTTACGCCGGAAGTAGAGAAACGCCTGCTGACTTTTCAAATAGTGTTCGAAGCGACGCAGATAATTTTTGCGCTCGTTATCGTCTGAGACGAACAGCAGATCCTCCATCGGACTGTTAATCTCTTCCTGCGCGAACACCGCGCGGATCACCAAATTGCGAAAACTGGTCGACGGGCTCAGCAAGCCGCGCGCGGTAAGTTCTTTCTCGTCTGGATGCTGCTGCGTATAGCGCAGGGCAATCTCTTCGAAGGTCAGTAGCTCACCCGGTAACAAGTCATAATTGAAGCGCATAGACACCCCAGAAACGGAAAAAATGTGGCGAAAAAATGGAAATGATTCTGAGGGGGATTATCGGCAGAAGTGAGGCGGACTGTAACACAATGGTTACTTTTCTAAGGTTGCAAGCGTTAAAGCACCAGCGGCTCCATCGTGCCGCTTGCCATAAATGGCGTAATGCTCGTCAGTTAAGCGTGAATCGGTCACCATGAATGGTGACCCTACGTGGATATCGCCGGGTTTTCGTAGGGTGCGCATTCATGCGCACCTGGAATAAAAGCGTGATGTTTAACGCCCCTGGTACAAGCATTACTTCAATAAATAAACCAGCGAAAGATCATCATTCACTTTGGTATGTTCGATCTCTTGCAGGAATGCTGCGGTTGAGATTTGATCGTGCTTGGTTACCGCATGGAAGCTGTAGAGGATATTGATCATGTCGTTTTCATCAATCTTACCGGTCAAATCTGCACTGGCTGCCATCAGCGACTTAATCAGGAACCATTCCGCCACCAGCAGGTAAAGATTCGCCAGCGGCGTGATGGTGCGATCGGCGGGAAAACCATCGGTGTAGATGCGGTACTTTAAATAATTACTCATGATATGCGGATGCGCGGAGAGCCATGGCATTACCTTCTCATGCCACGCGCAACGTAATCTCTGCATCGGCTGCAGCATATCGTTTTGTTTCAACCCTTCACTCTGAATATAAGCCAGCCGATGAGCATAATGATTCAGCGCGCCCCAACCGCGAGAAGTGGGTCGCGCGCCCAGATAGCCCTGTAAGCGCACCAGTAATGACCACTGTAGCTGATGGTCAGGCTCAATTTCATTGATGCTATTTTTAATATCACCACGCTGAAGAGAGGCAATGATATCGTAATAATACGCTTCTAATTTTTCATATTTTTCTGCGTCATCATCAAGTTTTTCCAGATAAAGGAACAGTAGCGCAATGCCATATAATCCCTCTTCAACTTCTGTTCCACTGCTATTGATGATGGTGGAGCACATCAAATTAATCAGCTGCGCGCCCTGATCCAGGCTATCCGTATTATAGCCATGAGGCTTCACGATTTTACTTTCATTAAAGAGCATGGCTTCTGGTCCCGAAAGCAGCTGACGTACGGCTTCCGGACAGGATAAGGTCAGGCTCTTCTGAATATGGTATTTGAAGATGTTCTCGGCGCGCGGATAGATGGCGCAGGTAGGGCTTAATGCTGCAGCCCCCATGCTACTGTGGATGCTACACAGGCGATTTTCATCCATAAACGCGCAGCTCTTATTATCACTGACGTTAATCAAGCCCCACTTTTTATAACTTTTTTTGGTGGTGATAATATTTTCTGCCGCAATAGCACGAATCGTGGCATCCCGGGTTTTCAAATAGCGATTAACGGTAGGTTTATCCAGATCGATATTCCATCCTTTGCAGCAGTGGTCGCGGCACGCTCCACCCGAGCATTTAAACTGCGTAAAAAAAACGGGTTCGACGATGGAAATCTCTTTCATAACCAATCCTGCTGAAATTCAGACAATCTGAAAATTAAAATGGCGGCTAGCATAGCAATATTCAGGCGTATTCAATTTTGTCAAAAGCTGACAAGGCTATTGGCTATCCTGACAATAAAAAACCCCGCCAAAGCGGGGTTTCACACGGAACAGCGGTTTGCACTGTTTTTCACGTCGTCCGTTATGCCGCCTTTAACTGTTGCAGGCGCTTTTCACGGCGAATTTTACGCTCTTCAAATACGGCTACCAGCGCCATCAGGGCGATACAGCCGATTGCGGTCGCATCAAGCGCGGCAAAGGTACCGGCCCAACCGGTCAAACCAAAAATTGGCGTGCCATCGGCGATCATCCCTAAGCCTAGCTTTGCGAAGCTATCACCAATCAGATAAGCAAAGGTGCCTTTGATGCCATCGGCAGCGCCAATGGCTTTTTTCGGTACGAAGCCGACGGCGGCAACGCCAATAAGCAGCTGCGGACCAAACACCAGGAAACCAAGGGCAAACAGCGAAGCCAGATAGACGTACTGATTGCTGGCATGTTGATAAATACCGAGCGTGGCAATAATCAACGCCAGTGCCACGCACGCCACCAGCGCACGACGGCCATTCGCCAGATCCGATAACCAGCCCCACAGCAGCGTGCCGACCAACGCCCCCACCTCAAACAGCGTAAAACCCTGAATCGCCACCTCTTTCGACAGCTTTAATTCCTGGTAGGCATACACCGTTGACCACTGATCGATACCAATACGTACCACATACAGGAAGATGTTGGCGAAACACAGCAGCCAAATCACTTTGTTCTTCAGCACGTACTCGACAAAAATCTGCCATTTGGTCATGGCCTGATCTTCGGTTTCCTTATCCTCTTCGCTGATCTCCTCACCAAACAGCTCTTCGGCTTTGCCCAAACCGTAAGATTCAGGTGAATCGCTGCCGTAGCGCAGACCGATAAAACCCACCACCAAAGCGATGATAGAGGGGAAAACGAACATGCCGACAACGTGGCCATTAAACAGGTAGTTAGCACCAAACAGCGCCACGCCCGCAGCCCCCGCACCGCCCAGATTATGCGAAATATTCCACATTCCCAGATAACTGCCGCGCTTACGGCGTGGCGTCCATTTGGTAATGGTGGAGTAGCTACACGAGCCGCCGGTACTTTGGAAAAAGCCGCTAAGGGCATAAAACGCAATCATCAGGAAAAGGCTGACCGAACCCGCGCCCATGCTGGCGCTGAAACCCAGCATGCAGATTGCCGAAAGGATCAGCATAAATGGCAGAAACTGCTTGGTATTTTTCCCATCGGCGTAATAGGAAACCAGCGTTTTACCCACGCCGTAGGTGATGGAGAAACCAAGCCCAATCATCCCCAACTGCGTCATACTCAGACCGTATGTGGTGATCATATCGTTTTGCGCAATGTTGAAGTTTTTGCGGATCAGATACATGGTCAGGTAGCCGATAAAGACCACCAGATAGGACTGCATAAAGGGTTTGAACCACATCTTGCGCCGCTCTTCGAGCGACAGATTCAGGGTCGGCTTGCGCACCTGATTTAAGAAAGCCAGCATGGAGTGCTCCTGATTAATGACCTGCGTAATGGCAGGCATTGTAAAAATCAGCAGCGGTTTCGGCCTGCGACAACCGCCCGGCAGAACCGGGAAAATTTCTTAGTTTTGGCGATGTGAGCGAAAAAAGCGGGGATACATCACACTTCTTCGCGATGGCGCGGGGTTTGAGCATGTAAAAAAGGCAGCAGCAGCAAGGCCGAAATGCCCGCCGCACAGGCGATAACCGCGAAGAAACCGCTCCAGTGCCACACATCAATCACGCGCGCCAGCGGCCACCCGGAGAGCGACGCGCCCAGATAGGCAAACAGGCCCACAAAGCCGGTCGCCGCACCCGCAGCGTCTTTGTGCGAGCACTCCGCCGCCGCCATGCCAATTAACATCTGTGGACCAAACACAAAAAAGCCGATGGTAAAGAAGCACGCCGCCTGCATCACATAGCTGGCAAACGGCATCAGCCAGAGCGATCCCACTGACAATAAAATCCCGGCGGCAAAGATCAGGTTCATTGGCCCACGATTGCCGTTAAATAATTTGTCCGATCCCCATCCCGCCACTAACGCACCGCCGAAGCCACCCAGCTCAAACATGGTAACCGCCGAGTTGGCCGTCACCAAATTAACGCCCAGCGTCTCAGACATGTAGAGATTGCCCCAGTCGTTGATAGCGGCACGCACCACGTAAACCAGCACGTAGCACAGCGATAGCAGCCAGATATAGGGATTCAGCAATACATATTTGGTGAGGATCGCTTTGTGGCTCAGCCCTGCGCCCTCCTGTTGCTGCGCGATCTCCAGCGCATCATGGCGCCAGTCGCCTACCGCAGGCAAACCCACCGTTTGCGGACGGTCACGCAGACGCCAGCAGAGAAAAATCCCGGCCACGATCGCCAATCCGCCGGCAATCATCATGCCCGCACGCCAGCCATAGTGCAGTGCGGCGGCACCGACAATCATCGGGATTAGCGCCCCACCGACGTTTTGCGCCGTATTCCACAGCGCCCACCAGCCGCCGCGCTCGGTGCGAGAAAACCAGCTGGTGAGCAGGCGCGCACAAACCGGCGATCCCCACCCCTGAAAAAAGGCATTCAGTACCCATAGCAGCGCGAACGCCCACAGCGAAGTGGAGAAGCCGAACAGGATGTTCACCACGCCAGTGGCGATCAGCCCTATTCCCATGAAGTAGCGCGCATTGGAGCGATCGCTGACAATGCCGGAGAAAAACTTCGAGAGACCATAGGTGATGTAAAACAGCGTCGCTAACAGGCCGATATCGGTGCGCGTCATCACACCCGCTGCCAGAATTTCCGGCGATGCCGCGTTAAAACTCTTACGGGTGAAATAGAACAGCGCGTAGCCGAGCCAGATAGTGATCATGATATGGCGACGCCAGTAGCGATAACGCGCATCAATCGCCGCCTTATCCTGCAGCGGTGCAGCGCTGGCCGGCGCGTTGAGAAATCTGAATATCATCTTTTGTTGTCATCCATTGCGCAGCGGTAACGTGACGCTGACGCGCGTACCGTGGGTGCAGGAGATCCTCAGCGTGCCGCCCAAGGCCGAAACCCGTTCGCGCATCCCGGCGAGGCCAAAGCCTTGCTGCGGCGATCCCTGAGGCAATCCGCAGCCATCGTCTTCGATCACCAGCATGAGCCCTTCGTCCAGCAACGCGCCCTGCAGCGTCACCGCACGGGCGTTGGCATGTTTAACCACGTTATTGAGCCCTTCCTGGCAGACCCGAAACAGCGTGACGCGTTGCGCTTCGCTCAGTCGCCGTTCGTCAATGTGCCAGTCCAGATGACTAATAATGCCGTGCCCGTCCAGCTCCATTTCCCGCATCAGCGAGCGGATAGCCTGCTCCAGCGTGAGATCGTCCAACTGGCGTGGACGCAAGCGTCCTAGCAGGCGACGCACCGAATCATAAATGCCCAGCGACAGCTGTTCGATCAGCATGCCGCTCTGCTTTACGCCACTTTCCGGGCTGATACGCTGCATGATCCCGGCCTGAGTGCGAATGGCGGTGATGGTTTGACCGATATCATCGTGCAGCTCGCGCGCCACTTCGCGACGTACGCTCTCTTCGGTCTCGAGTAAGCGTTCCGTCAGGCGGCGATTGCGTGCCAACTCGGTTTGCAGCGACTGATTGAGTTCACGCAGCCGCTGGATCCCCGCGCCCAGCAGCAGCCCGGTGAGGCTTTGCGCCAGCAGAGAGAGCAGCAGATCAACCGCGTGATCGTGCCAGGTTTGGCTGGCGATCAGCGCAATCGCATTCATCAACGTAGCGATCAGTGCGCCCTGCCAGCCGTAATGCCACGCCAGCGCAATAATCGGCAGCGCCAGGCAGAACGGCGTGAAGCGTGATAATTCATCGGGAAGCCCCAACTGCAACCACAAGCTGACGATAAACAGCAGCACATAACCAAACAGATGACGCACGCGCCAGTTAACCGGCTGTCCGACCAGCGAAGGGCCGAGCGGCTGCCAGCGCGTGCTGGTGAGATAGTGCCAGATAACCAAACAGGTCGGCGCAATAGTCAGCGCGCCAGTCAGCGTGAGCAGCACGACGTTCAGCGCCGCTGGCTGCGCGATCCACGGCAATGCCTGCAGCAGCGCTGCGCACACCATCGCACCGCCCTGCCACAGCAGCGTGTGCCAGTCGCGCTGATGGCGATAGCGGGAGATCAACGCCACCGGCAGTAGCATCAATAGGCTACCGAGCATCAGTAGTGGAAGATGCGCCAGCGCCACTTCGCGGGAGAGCCAATACAGCTGCAACCACTCCGCAGCCAGCAGCACCGGCCAGTAGGCGCGTGGGCACTGCAACATCAACCCCAGACGCAAACCAAACGGAAACAACAATACCGCCAGTTCGGGACGATCGGCCAGGTGCAGGCTGATACTCCACAGGCAAAACCAAGCGGCGGAGAAGATACAAAAACTGGCGATGACGGCAATCAGCCGCGAAAAAAGTGGCTGCATTACCAGCCATCAAACATGCGGCGCGCCAGCTCAACATCATTACTGACGTCAAGTTTTTCCAGCAAATTGGCGCGGTGAACGTGAACAGTTTTTGGCGACAGGCCCAGTTCGGCGGCGATCTCTTTCACCGCCAACCCTTGCGCCAGTTTCTCGGCCACCTGACGCTCACGCTTAGTGAGCGGATCCTGACGGGCGGAGGCAAGTTTCAGGGCGATATCGGGCGTTAAATAGCAGCCCCCTTTAGCCACGGTATGCACCGCGGCGATCAGCTCATCGGGGCTGCAGCGCTTAGAGAGAAAGCCGCGCGCGCCGGCATTGAGCGCCTGCTCCACCAGCGCCGGACTGTCATGCACCGACAGCATGATGGTCGCCATGCCTTTTGGCAGCTGGCTTAACAGCTCCAGCCCGGATATATCCGGCATCGAGATATCGCAGATGCACACCTGCACGCCGCGCCCCGGCAGCTGATTGAGGGCTTCGCGCCCGGAACCGCATTCGGCGACAACCTGAAAATCCGGCTCCAGCCCGAGCAACTGAGCAAAACCAGAACGGACAATCATGTGATCGTCGATGAGCGCAATGGTGATCATGGGGTTTCCTGGCGGCGAAAAAACGCGCTTACCTTAGCGATAAGCAGGGGAAGCTTCAAGCGGATTGCGTGGCGGGGTTAAGTTTGTGCAATGACGTATCGGTCACCATAAATGGCGCCCCTACGCGGTTCTGTAGGGGCGCCATTTATGGTGACCGACTTGTATCACTTGCATTATTTACCGGCGAATTATGAGCAATTACCTGCATGTTCATAATATGCAGGTATAAAAAAACCCCGCCGAAGCGGGGTTTGATAAGCAAGGCGCTTAGCGCGATTAGCCCTGCAGCAGAGACAGAACCTGCTGTGGAACCTGGTTAGCTTTCGCCAACACTGAGTTACCCGCCTGCTGGATGATCTGTGCTTTAGACATGTTTGAAACTTCAGTTGCGTAGTCAGCATCTTGAATACGAGACTGTGCTTCAGACAGGTTAGTGGTGGTGTTGTTCAGGTTAGTTACCGCTGAATCCAGACGGTTCTGAATCGCACCCAGGCTTGAACGGAACTTATCGATGCTGCTGATAGCTGAGTCCAGAGCGGCCAGTGGATCGGTAGTTGCTGTACCTGCGCTGGTGGTGTCAGTGGTCAGTTTGCCGGTAGAGCTTACATATGCAGTTGCACCTACATCAGCAGCATATTTGCCAGTACCTGAACCGCCAGCAGCCACAGTTACAGCACCGGTATCGGCGTTAACAGAGTAGTTAGTGGTATAGGAAGCAGTTGTGGTCAGTGCACCATCATTGTCAACAAATGTATCAGCTGAAGTACCTGAACTAAAGGTAGCATCATATTTCAGCGCTTCTGAATTGAAAGTAATGGTAGTAGTACCAGTATCAGCTTTCACCGTTGCAAGAAGTGCATCGGAAGCAACAGTATCTTTATAAGTTGCACCAGCAGCACTACCAGCGAATTTATAGGTCTTTCCACCGAAGTCTACAGATGAAGCACCGCCAGTATTAGCATCTGCTGCAGTGAAGAGGTCTTCCATTTTCGCGCCAGTAGTAGCACCATCTGCGTTGTTTGTAGTCAGCGCTCCGCCAGACAGATACGCAGTCTGACCACCAATGGTGATGTTACCGCTAGCATCAACATCAAAGTTTACTTTGCCAGTTGTAGAGGTATAGGTACCTGACTGAGTTTGTCCAGCAGTAGCTTTAAGCTTAGCGCCTTCAGTGCCAACATCGGCAGTAGCAATAGTTTTGTTGGTAGTGAAGCTTTTGCTAGTTGCATCGTAGGTATAGTCAGCGCCACCAACATTTACATTATCGCCAGTAGACAATTTAGCGAATGCCTTATCAGCAGTCAGAGCATCAAAACTGGTAGTAACAGTATAAACTCCAGCTGTCGGGCCTGTAGCGTTAGCTGCAGACAGATCACTGACTGTTGCCGCCTTGTTAGCGATTGAACCCGTACCATTCACGTTGAAACCGTTCAGACCCAGAGTAGAAGAGTCAATCTTCTTCAGGTCGATAGAGATGGTCTGGCCATCGTTCGCGCCAACCTGAATTTTCAGGGAGCCGTCTTTAGACAGTACGTTCACGCCGTTGAACTGAGTCTGACCTGATACGCGGTCAATTTCGTCCAGACGTGATTTGATTTCGTCCTGAATTGAGTCCAGGTCAGACTGGCTGTTGGTGCCGTTCTGAGACTGTACGGTCAGTTCACGAACACGCTGTAAGTTGTTGTTGATTTCTGACAGTGCGCCTTCAGTGGTCTGCGCTGCAGAGATACCGTCGTTGGCGTTACGCGCCGCCTGAGTCAGGCCGGTGATGTTAGACTGGAAGCGGTTGGCAATCGCCTGACCTGCTGCATCGTCTTTTGCGCTGTTAATACGCAGACCAGATGACAGACGCTCGATAGAGGTAGAGAGCGCAGACTGGTTTTTGTTGATGTTGTTCTGTGTGATCAGCGAGAGGCTGTTGGTATTAATGACTTGGGCCATGATAAATATTCCTGTTAATCAAGTCTTTCGGTTAAGGTGTGGGCTTCAGCGCCGTCAAAGTTGTTATCGTCTGCCCTTAAACAACCTTTAGATTTTTTTTAGTACCAGGTGAAAAATTTTCCCTTCAACCTGTCACGCTTATCTTTATCGCCCTACCCGACTACTTCTTTAGGCTAACCCGATCATTTTTCTAGCGCCCGAAATACCCTTCTCTATATACGCTATTCGCTTTATTACCCGCTGGTAAATAATTCTAAACTTTGCCCATAACGAGCCGATAACCGCGGTATTGATTCTCCGTGTCGACATAGAAAGGAAACAACATGACCACAATTTCTACCCTCGGTATCGGTTCAGGCCTCGATTTAAGTACCATCCTGGATAACTTAAGTACGGCAGAAAAAGCCTCTCTTACTCCTATATCTAATCAGCAGAGCGCTTATACCGCGAAGCTGAGCGCCTATGGCACGTTATCCAGCGCCCTGACCACCTTTCAGAGCGCCAATACCGCATTAAACAGCGCAGACTTATTTACCGCCACCAGCGCCACCAGCAGCAGTTCGGCGTTCAGTGCGACTACATCGGGCAGCACCATCGCCGGCAAATACAGCATCAGCGTGACGCAGCTGGCGCAGGCGCAAACCCTGACTTCCGGCGTGCAAAGCAGCAACACCACCGCGCTCGGCAGCTCCGATGCCAGCCGTACGCTATCCATCAAACTTTCAGATGGCACCAGCAAAGACATCACGCTGACCAGCGATCAAACCTCGCTGACCGGAATGCGCGATGCCATTAACAGCGCGAACGCCGGCGTCAGCGCCAGTATCATCAAAACCGGTGATGGCGCTTATCGTCTGTCACTGACCGCGTCGAAAACCGGTGAAGCCAATGCGGTTTCTTCCGTTACCGTGACCGGCGATGACACGCTGCAAGGCATTGTCGGCTTTGATGCCACGAAAACCGATGCGGAGAATCCGCTCACCGTCAGCGTAAAAGCGCAAGACGCCGAATTAACGGTCAACAATGTCGCGATCACCAGCAGCACTAACACCATTAGCGACGCGTTAGAAGGCATTACCCTGAACCTGAATGATGTCACCAGCGGCAACCAAACGCTCACCATCACCCAAGATACGTCTAAAGCCTCCACCGCGATCTCCAACTTTGTGGATGCTTACAACAATCTGCTGGACCAGTTCACCAGTCTGACCAAATACACCGCCGTTGATGTCGGTTCAGATACGCAGGACTCAAGTAATGGCGCACTGGTAGGCGACAGCACCCTGCGCACCATTCAAACGCAGATCAAAAGCCTGCTGACCAATACCGCCAGCTCTTCCACCTACAAAACCCTGGCGCAAATCGGCATCACCAGCGATCCCACTAGCGGTGAGCTGACGCTGGATTCAGACAAACTGAAAACCGAGTTGGCTAAAGATCCTGCCGGGGTAAAAGAGATGATTGTGGGTGACGGTAAAACCACCGGCATCACCACCAAACTGGCGACTAACCTGACCGGCTGGCTGTCGTCCACCGGTAGCATTCAGTCGGCGAAAGACGGTGTCAGTAAGACGCTGAACAACCTGACTGAGCAGTACAACAACATGAACACGCGTATCAACGCCCTGATTGCGCGTTACAAAACGCAGTTTACGCAACTCGACGTCACCATGAGCTCGCTGAACAGCACCAGCGATTACCTGACACAGCAGTTCGACAACATGACGTCGAGCAGCAGTTCTAAATAGTAAGGAGTGACCATGTACAGCGCTACAGGCACACAAGCCTACGCAAAAATTGGTGTCGAAAGCTCAGTGATGAGCGCCAACCAGCAGCAACTGATTACGCTGCTGTTCGACGGTGCGATCAGCGCCTTAGTGCGCGCGCGCCTGTTTATGCAGGACAACAATATCCAGGGAAAAGGTAACTCGATTTCCAAGGCCATTAACATCATCGAAGGCGGACTGAAACAGGGCCTCGATGAGCAATCAGGCGATGACCTGACCGATAACCTGTTAGGCCTTTACGCCTATATGGTTCGCCGTCTGGTCCAGGCCAATCTGCGTAACGATGTGGAAGCCCTCGAAGAAGTTGAAGGCCTTTTGCGGAATATCGCTGATGCCTGGAAAGAAGTCGTACAACCTCAAAACCTTCAGGACGCCGTTTAATGAATATTGCACCGCCACTGATCACCGTTTACCAACAGTTACTCGATCTCAGCCATGGAATGCTGCGTTTGGCAGCAGAAGGCGAATGGGATGATTTGATTAGCAAGGAAGTGGATTATGTCAGTGCGGTGCAAAGACTGGCGCAAACAACCGAAGCCGCCGCACCGTCGCGTCAGCTGCAAGAGCAGCTGCGTCCGGTGTTACGCCACATCCTTGATAATGAGAGCGAAGTTAAACGTCTGCTGCAACTGCGCATGGACGAGTTGACACAGCTAGTGGGGCAATCGTCGATGCAGAAATCGGTGATGAGCGCGTATGGTAAGCAAGGCAGCGTGTATTTGCCGCAGGGTTGATTGGTTGCGATGTACTGCATGAAAAAAGGGTGAGAAGGTTATCTTCTCACCCTTTTTTTTCTGATTTCCAGGTCAACCTAAATGGTGACCTGAGGATTATTGTGCCGGCTTAGAAGACACCGAAACCGGGCGCATAATCTCTGGCTCGATATCCTGAATCACCGCTTCTTGCGGCCGCTTTGCCACTTCTTCCAGCGCCTGCTGGCACTCAACGGTTGGGCGATCCACCTTACGCAGACGCAAACCATCGTAACGCAGCTCACCGTTCTCCAGCACCAGCGGCATCACGCGCACCTGACGCGTCACGTTGACCCACTCATCGTCCAGACGCGTCAATTTACCCGGCTTGGCAATCACGCGCTGCCACTGTCGGCAATCCAGCGTATCGCCCTGCGCACCAATAATCAGGCTACCCATCGCCTGCTTGCTAATCAGCTTGCTCTGCGGGCCTGCGGTTTGCCAGTTGCCCTGCAGTTCCTGCGGTGCCGGGGTTTTCACGGCCTCTTCATAGTTGCTGATTTGCGCACAGCCACTCAGCGCCAGCGCAGCCAGTATCGTCCACTTTTTCATTCTCAGTCCCCAGACTCGCTTCAATGGCGGCTACGTTATAATTTTTCCAGTGAGTTACGCAAGATATCTACCGCCCCGCACGCGTTTTTCTCCACTCAGGCCGACACAAAAAACTCAAGCCGCTTATTAATGCGCCGATAACTCCTCCTGGAGTTAATGGATCTGCAAAAAATAATAATTACCTACTACATACTTATCTTCATTACGGAGAATACCGTTATGCGACTGACCCTTCGTGCGCGCTTAACCGCCATTGTCGGCCTGCTGTGCATTTTACTGATTGTGGCCGCCATCTGGGGAATCATTGGCCTGCGCGCCGCCGACCAACGGGCGCAAAACGCCTACCAGAACGAATTATTACCGCTGCAATACTCCTCGCGCCTGTACCGCATGGTGCAGGAGCAATCCTCTACGCTATTTGATGCGCTGCGCTACTGGACCGACAGCAGCGAAGTGGAAAAACGCCTGGCGCGCATCGCGCAATACGGCGAGCAGATCGGCAAAGATCGCCACACCTGGCAACAGCTGGCGTTTGATGCGCAAACCAGGCCGCTGAGTCAGCAGTTCATCACCCACCTCGACGGCTGGCAATCGGCGCTGAAAGACGCCGGCGAACTGCTGAAAAGCGGTAACCCTTCGGCGGCCTTAGTGGTGATTGAAACCCGCCTGCGCAGTGGTAGCCAGCTGCTCCAGCAGGATATTGATCGGCTGGATGCGCTGATGCGCCAGCATGCGGAACTCACCTACCAGCAAAGCAACAGCGATTACCAGCTGGCGCGTAACAGCCTGATAGTTATCCTGCTCGGCGGACTTAGCGTGGCGTTGGTCGCGGGCTGGCTGCTGATTCGCTCCATCAACCGTTCGATTGGCCAGGCGCGTGAGCTGGCCGAATCGATAGCCGCTGGGGAACTGAACCATGATATCGGCACCGTTTCGCGCGATGAGATGGGCGAACTGATGCAATCGTTACTGCGCATGGATGTGCGGCTGGCAGAGATTGTGCGTGAAGTGGGTGAAAGCGCCACGGCGCTCAGCGATGCGGCGCGCCAGATGGCCGACGGCAATGACGATCTCTCCGAACGTACCCATTCACAGGCCAGTTCGCTGGAGCAGACCGCCGCCAGCATGGAGCAGATGACCGCCACGGTGAAGCATAACGCCGATAACGCGGCGCAGGCCAACGAGCTGGCGACCGACGTGCGCCATCAGGCGGAACGCGGCAGCAGCGTGCTGCAAGATGCGGTGAGCGCAATGGCGGAGATTGAATCCTCCAGCAAGCGTATCGCAGATATTAACCGCGTGATCGATGAGATCGCCTTCCAGACCAACCTGCTGGCGCTGAATGCCGCCGTGGAAGCCGCGCGCGCGGGCGAACAGGGCCGTGGATTTGCCGTGGTGGCCGCCGAAGTGCGTCAGCTGGCGCAACGATCGGCGGGAGCAGCGCATGAGATCAAAGCCCTGATCGATGCCAGCGTGGGGAAAGTTGAGGCGGGGAGCGCGCTGGTACAGCGCTCTGGCGCGATGTTGAATGATATCAATCTCGGCGTGGCGCGGGTGGTGGATATCGTCGGTGAAATCGCCGTCGCCAGCCGCCAGCAATCCAGCGGTATCGAACAGGTGAATACCGCCGTGATCCAGATGGATGGCGCCACCCAGCAAAACGCCTCGCTGGTGCAGGAAGCCAGTGCCGCCAGCCAAACCGTCAGCGAACATGCTGGATTGCTGGTGGAGAAGATGTCGTTCTTCCGCCTGCAACAGCGCTAAGGAGCCGCACTATGCGTAAACTTCTCGCCACGCTGCTGGCGTTGCCGCTGCTGAGCCACGCGGCCACCACGCTGAACATCGCCACCATCGCTAACGGCGATATGACGATAATGCAGCAGCTATCATCACGTTACGAACAGGAACATCCTGATATCAAACTGCAGTGGCACGTCATGGACGATGGCGCGCTGCGTCAGGCGGTGCTGTCGGCGATGAACAGCGGCCAGGCGCAGTTTGATGTCATCACCGTTGGCACCTATGAAGCGCCGCTCTGGGGTGAAAAAGGCTGGCTGGCGCCGCTGAATACGTTGCCGGCAGACTATGACAGCGATGACCTGATTGCCCCGGTGCGCAAAGCCCTGTCATGGCAGCAGACGCTGTATGCCCTGCCTTTTTACGGTGAAAGCAGCATGACCTACTACCGCAAAGACCTGTTTGCGGAGAAAGGCTTAACCATGCCTGACAATCCCGACTGGACCGATATTAAACGCTTCGCCGCCAAACTCACCGATGCGCAGAAAGGCATTTATGGCCTGTGTCTGCGTGGTCAGCCGGGATGGGGAGATAACGTGGCGCTGCTCACCACCATGGCCAACGCCTACGGCGCGCAATGGTTCGATGAGAACTGGCAACCCACGCTGAATTCCCCGGAGTGGCGTGAAGTGCTGGGTGATTATCTGCAAATGGTGAAGCAGGATGGGCCGCCAGACACGGTTAAGAACAGTTTCGGTCAGATACTGCGTCTGACGGCGCAGGGTAAGTGCGCGATGTGGATCGACAGTACGGTGGCGGCAGGTTTGCTGGTCAATCCGCAGATCTCACTGGTGGCGGATAAGCTGGCCTTTGCGCCTGCGCCTGGCGGTATTACGCGTAACGGCTCGAACTGGTTGTGGTCGTGGGCGCTGGCAGTACCGGCCAATACCCCGAATCGTGACGCGGCCATCGCCTTTATTAGTTGGGCAACCTCAAAACAGTACATCCAGCAGGTGGCCGATACCGTTGGCTGGGGCGCGGTGCCACCGGGCAGCCGCAATTCAACCTATCAGCAAGCCCGCTATCAGCGTTTGGCGCCCTACGCCGCGCAGGTGCGTGCAGCCATTGATTCGGCTACCGTGGAGCAACCCACGCTCAATCCGGTGCCGTATCAGGGCGTGCAGTACGTGAGCATTCCAGGATTCGACCAGATGGGCAATGCGGTTGGGCAGAACATGGCGGATATGCTGAGCGGCAAGTTGACGCTGGATGAGACGCTCGAGAAGAATCAGCAGGACGTTACGCGCCTTTATCAGCAGCAGCATTGAGAGGGTTGTGGTCGCCATAAATGGCGTAATGTCGTTCGGTTAAGCGCCGTATCAAATCACCGCACCTTCCGTAGCGGCGCGATTTATCGCGCAATGAATTGCGCCGCTACAAGGTGTGCTCTTGGTAATGAGGTTTTTTCATGTCTTAACTGACGAGCATTACGCCATAAATGGCGACCCTACGGCCGACCGGTGGGGATGTTGTAGGGTGCGCCTTCATGCGCACCGACCAGCCTGACAACATCGCCCATGCACGTTACACTAGCGCGCAAGTTGATATGCAGGAACCGCGAATGAAAACCCCAGAAGAGTATTACGCTCAGGCACGCACCATGTTTTTCGCCGCCCATCCCGATTTCCAGGCCGCCCTGGATGAACTTACCGAGAGTGATGCGCAGCAGGCGAGCCTGTCATTAGCCGATTTACGCGCGTGGCATGCTGAACGCATTTACGCGGCGTTTTTACGTCAGAAGAAGCTGGACGGCATGCTTTTTTCTATTCAGCTGGCTGAGCCAGACAAAGCAGTGGCGGCGGATGCCATTGAAAAGTATCTAAAATCTCACGCGGAAGCGTTAGGCATGACGTGGGAAGCGTTCTGCATTAAAAACGAGCTTTAACCCCAACGTGATGAAAATGCATTAGGTAGATATCTCCAACCACACAAATCGATCAGGAAATAATTGTACAAGTCACTAAAACTTGTATAAGTTACTGCCTACGACATCAGTCGTAGATTGTCCTTGAACGAATGGTGCGGTTGCACCGCCTCTGGAAGTGTTGCTGGATTTCCACTTCCAGAGGTTATATTTTTTTACCCTTCTCGCTCTATCCCTTTGACTTCAATATAACTCGCCACTGCCAAAAGACGATTGACGTGCGTGAGCAGCAGATCAACATCCGACTGTAAAAACTCCTGCGACGCGCGTGATGCAGTAACAATTGCATCCTGCACCGTCTCGGAAATGGTGAGTGAATTATCCTCTTTTGCCTGAATCAGCAGTGCGGCAATCAGCAGTGACTGCGCCTCAACCTGCGCCACCAGCTCTTTTGCTTCCACATCCATTTTTGCCATTTTCAGCAAGATATCGATAACCAGTTGGCGCATCTTAACCCCCGTTAAAAATCTCAATCGACGAACAACCAGATGTGCTGGTACAAATTCGCCACCGTCTGCATGACGCAACAAAAAATGTCATGGTCGTGGCGTCACCGCTTGCCCCTGTTTTTATTTACAGTATTATGACGCACCCGATCCGCTGAATGGAACGCCCTGATGTTTATGGAGCTGATTTACGATAAGCGCAATGTGGCCGGTTTACCGGGTGCACGCGAGATGATTTTGCAGGAGTTGGAAAAGCGTGTACAGCGCGTCTTTCCGGATATTGAGGTACGCGTCAAACCAATGGAGCGTAATGCGATTGATACCGATATGAGTAAGAACGACAAAGCAACGATTGCGCGGATTGTTGAAGAGATGTTCGATGAAGCGGAGATGTGGCTGGTGGCCGATTAGGCCACCAGAGCGATGCGAACTTAGCTTTCCTGCTCGGCATGGTTAACGGCGATTTCCAGGTCCTGAATCGCCTCATCAATATCATCCAGCAGCTTGCCTTGCTTGTTCAGCAACGTATCGAAACGTCCCGCATATTCGCTATCTTTATACTCACCCGCATCAAAGGCCAGCCAGTGGGCAGAAAGCGTCTCCGTGTTGGTCTGCGCGTAGTGGCGCATCTCTTTAAGCTGGGAGGTGACATCACGTAAGTAGTCAGTTTTGGTTTTTACAGTTTCTGTATCACTCATGCTATCTTCCTTCTCGCTTAATAAGCCGGTTTAAATAACGCTTGAATGATTAAAGGTAGTGCAAAATATCGAAGTCGCCTTAGGAATAATCGGAACTCTCTAAAACCTGTTAATAAACAGGGGACATCCCTGTCCCCTCGGGCGAGTTGTTGTGCATTACAGATACTTCCTCGCCAGATCAATCAACTCATCTTTCGCGGCATCCCCCAATTTGATCACCCCCTGCTCTACAAAGCTGAAGGCCTGGGCAAAATCCTTCACGCCCTCCGAGACGTCCTGCCGCGCCTGACTGACCTCCTGCGCGGCGGCGGCCGGTACGGCTTCGGCTGCAGCGGGAGGAGAGACCTCCGTGGGGGTGGCGGGAACGGCCTCCGGTGCAGCGGCAGGAGCCGCCTCAGTGGCCGCTGGCGCCGCAGCAACTGACGCCGGTGCCGCCGTGGCAATTTCATTGGCGAAGTCCTCGGCGGGCGACGACGTTTGCGCGCTTGCCGCCGAGGGGCTGGCTACAGTGGTGCTGGTTGGATCGATTACAGTTTGATCGCTCATCGTTTTCTCCTTCTGACTTAATAAAGACCACAGTCGGCCAAGACTGGCTGCGATCCGCTGGATAATGCGCATAATGCCCTCCTTAACGCTTGGGTTGAGGCGGCGACGAGTCTCCTTCAGCCGGTTTACCCTTATTAGCGCGCGTGCTAACGGGATGGTTAGATAAATCGTCGAGCTTGTTTTGCAGCGTCACCAGCTGGTTGGTGAGTTCTGCCACGCGGGCTTCACGGCGTTCTGATATCGTCCGATATTGTTGGCGAATCTCCTCCACCCGCTGATTGGCACTGTTGCTAACGAACAAAAACAGCACCGTCATCGCGACGCACATCAGCGATAACATCAGCAGAAAGCCGCCGAGGAACAGTTGGCGCCGATGGTTTTTCACTACGTATTCACTGTTTATCTGCATCATCGCGACTCTCCTCCAGAGTGGTGATAAGTTGGTTGACCTGATGGCGGAACTTCTCACTGTGTTCGGCTTCTGTGGTGGCCAGCAAAATACTCAGCGCGTTTTTTATCAGCCGCAGATCGGTTTCCAGCGAAGAGATACGCCGCAGATTTTTGTCATGTCGAATGCGCAGCTCGTCATTTTCCTGACGCATCAGTGCATGGCCCTCTTTGAGCAGCATCACCTGCTCTTTGTAGCTGGTGATGATCTCGCCGCCAGCGCGATTGCTGGTCACAATGGCGGCGATACCCGCCATTAATGGTTTCCAGAACACAGCTGCAGCGCCGCCGCCGAGAAGCAACGCACCTACGCTGGTGACCAAACTACTTTCCATGCTTCACCTCTCAACCCTGGCAAGGGTTGCGCCCCAAAAGCACGCTGACCACCCTTGCCAGCTTTGCGGTCAACGCCTGAATTTAAGTTTACTTTAACTTATGAATTTAAGTATACTTAAGTTAATTCTTCAGGAGATGTCAAGATGATGAAAAAAGAATCTTCCGGTGAACGCATCCGGGCACGACGTAAAGCACTGCAACTGACACAGCAAACCCTGGCGAAAGGGATCGGGGTGTCGCATGTCGCGGTATCGCAGTGGGAAAAGGAGGAAACCGTGCCGCGCGGTGAAAATTTGCTGCGCCTGGCGGAATGGCTGCAATGCACGGCAGCGTGGATCATTGATGGCGATGGCGAGGTGTTTACCGCTGCGCCCAGGCGCGCGCCGGTGACTGCGGTGCCATTGATAAGTCTTGCGCAAGCGTCGGAATGGTTGAGTGAAGCGCGCCTGCTGTTACAGCAGCAGGCCACACATTTTCTCTATCGGGAAGCAACGCTGAGCGATGCGGCGCTGGCGGTAACGGTGGAAGATCAGTCGATGCTGCCCGACTACCGGCCCGGGGACGCCTTAATCTTTGATCCACAGGTTGCGCCACAGCCCGGAGATACGGTGCTGGCGTTAGTGGATGGCGCGGCAATGGTGCGTTTTTATCGCCTGCAAACCCAGCAGCATGACGAGAAAACGTTCGCGCTGCGCCCGGCTAATGACGATTTCCCGCACCTGCATACTGCAACATCCAGGCTGGAAATTATTGGCACGCTAATGGAATTGCGGCGATATCGCAGCCGTTAACCGCTTCGGTTAACCTATTATTTTAAAAAAAGTTTACGCCAGGCGCGACAAGCTCTGGACAGACCCGGGCGATTGCCTGTTAATGTAGCCACAAAATTAGAAATTAGCCGGACAATCGCCATGCTTACCACGATAATTTATCGCAGCCATTTGCACGATCACGTGCCGATCAAAACGCTCGAAGATATGGTTGCTAAAGCCAACAGTAAAAACAAAAACTTCGATGTCACCGGCATCTTGTTATTTGATGGCCTGCATTTTTTCCAGCTGCTGGAGGGGCCACGTGACGCCGTGCAGGGCATTTATCAGCGTATTTGCCAGGATGCGCGCCATCATAATCTTGTCGAGTTGATGCATGACTTCGCCCCAGAGCGCCGTTTTGGCAAGGTAGGGATGGAGTTGTTTGATCTGCGCGAACATGACAAAGATACCGTGTTGCAAGCGGTGCTGGATAAAGGTACCTCCCGTTATCAGCTGACCTACAAAGATCGCGCGCTGCAGTTCTTGCGAACCTTCGTAGTGGCGCGCGATAAAGAGAACTATTTTGAAATTCCCCCGGCCAATACCTGGGAATTTATTGCCGATGAAGCCGATGCAACGGAGCTCATCGATTTTGCTGATACCTTGCAGGATTGTCGTTTTGCGTTTCAACCAATTATCGATCCCTTTGCCCGGCGCGTAACCTCTTACGAAGCACTGATCCGCACCCCGACCGGCGGCTCTCCGCAGGAGTATTTTTCCGCCTTCGGGGGCGACGCCATTTACCATGCGGATATTCAGTCCAAAAGCCTGGCGTTTAAGCTGGCCTATCAATTGGGTATCGGCGATCACCGTTTGTCGGTAAATCTCTTACCGATGTCGCTGGTGGCGGTGCCCAATGCGGTGGATTTCCTGCTGCAAGAGATTGAAGCGAGTGGATTAATTCCCCAGCAGATTATTGTGGAAGTGACCGAAAACGAGATCATTTCACGCTCCGATGAATTCGCTGCTGAAGTCAGAAAGCTTAAGGCGGCGGGTATCAGTCTGGCGCTGGATGATTTTGGTGCGGGCTTTGCCGGCTTGTCGCTGTTATCAAAATTCCAGCCGGACAAGATTAAAATCGATCGGGAAATTATTCGTGATGTCCATAAAAGCGGCCCCAAACAGGCCATTATGCACGCGATCATTAAGTGCTGCGCGTCACTGGAGATTGCGGTGATTGCCGAAGGCGTTGAGCAAGCAGAAGAGTGGATGTGGCTGGAAGCCGCGGGCATTAGCCAGTTCCAGGGTTTCCTGTTTGCCTATCCGCTGTTGAATGGATTCCCGTCCGTGGCGTGGCCGGAAATTAAATAACCTTGCGGTCGCCGTGAAGGTACGACCGGGCACATGGGTAACAGATCAGACCGGGCACATAGGTAACACATTTGTGCTCAGTCTATCCGGATAATACGTTTTTCTGACTGGTCATAATACGCCAGTATCAGCCTGTCGAAGAGGATGACGTCGATTCCGTCATCTACCTCCAGGAACCGTACGTATTCTCCGCACAGCGATGCGCTCAGGAACGTTCTTCCGTTCAGTCTCAGGTCACCTTTTTCTCCCACTTTGAAGAGCTTCGCACCCTCCGGATAATTAACCTCCGGCACCCGCCCATCCCACTGCCGGGCTGATGGCGTCCAGCAGCTTGCCGGCGGCTTATTTTCATGGGCCTCGTGTGGCCTTTCATGATTAAACTCCTCCTGCCAGCTGCTGAACCAGGCCTGCTGTTCCGCCAGCGTGGTGAAGATATTGCCATGGCTCATTGAGGCCTTTAGCGAGCGGTGCATTCTTTCATGGCGTGCGTTCTGTCCGGGGCAACCCGGCGCTATGCGCTCCGGCAGGATACCCAGCTTTATCAGCCACACGTTTAGCTTTGTCAGCGCGGCAATACCGGGCCCGGCAAAAGGGGAGCCGTTATCGGTGAGTATGACGTCAGGCAGCCCGCACTCCCGGAACACCCTCTCCATGCATGTGCGCACGAACGCGGTGGTCTCCACGTAACTGGCCTCGCAGGCCAGCAGGTAGCGGCTGTGGTTATCCGTCAGCGTGAACGGACGGCAGTAGCGCGCGTCTTTCAGGCGGAACCGCCCCCTGAAGTCGGCGCTCCAGACCTGATTATTTTTTTCTGCGACGGTGAGCTTCTGCACGTTGCCGGGAGTGCGTTTGCGCTTCAGGCGGTCCGGTACGAGGCCCTCATTTTTCAGCAGGTCACCAATGGTGCTTGCAGCGGGCACGATGAAGTCGGCGTTGTGGTTGAGGAACCAGTGACGGATTTTTTTAGGTCCCCAGTCGGGGTGCTGCATGCGGAACAGCACCAGCCGATCGGCGATGTCCGGCGGGATTTTTTCCGGCTGAGTGAGGCGCGCGCGGGAGTGATTTTCGAGAGAGGACAGCGCCGCAGGCTCAAAGCGGGAGAGCCACTTATAGCCGGTTTTGCGGCTGATACCGTGGAGACGACAGAGTTCAGAAATGGAATGCGTGCCTGCTTCGCAGGCACGGATGAAATCAAGGCGTTGCATGGTAACGGTCTCAGTCCAGGGCATAGTGAGTCTCCTCTGCTATGCCATTTATAACTGTTACCCATGTGCCCGGTCTAAAGTGTTACCTATGTGCCCGGTTTGTACCTGAATGGCGACCTAAGCAAAACCGCCGCATTCCTGTATAAGGTGCGCATTGATGCGCACCAAAATAACCGCACTAATAATAAGCCACTTCGATATTGCCGTACTGCTTGTCCATCACCTTACCTGCCGCGTCCGCAGTAATAATGTCGCAATAATAAGGGACATTATTTTTATATTTGCACAGGTTGCTGACGGTTTTTATTTGATCGTTACGCTTTACCGTGGTGACCACATCCGAGATTTTTTTCTTATCCGCGTCCCGGACTGCGGTGGCACGCGACATTTCTTTTCCAGCTTGGGTAATACTTAACACCGCCATGTCACCGGCATTATTATAAGCCAGATGAAAAGCCACGTCGGAGGCTGGCGATGAGAGTTGCTCAACCAAACCCTGTTTGTTATAGGCAATATCCACGCTAAGCGCCGGCGTAACCTTCTTCACCATGGCGCAGTTTTTATCCAGCGTCACCACAACGTCCTGACCATTCTCGCTGCCGATTAACCGATCGCCTTCGCGCGAAACTTCAATCACCTCGCCCTCTTTGCCGACGGATTTAACATGCGCAAGGCAGCCGTCGCGATCAAAATCGACATTCACGTCAAAGATTTGCTGGCCATCGGCAGTGAACAACGTTTGATGGGTATTTTTTACCTTGCCCGGCAGGGCTTCGAATTGATAGAGATAGGCGTAGTTTTTCATTTGCGGGTAATACGTCGCTTCATCCTTGTCGCATCCCGACAGCAGGACAACAGCGATTAACAACAGCAGGCCATTCTTCACGTGAGAATCCTCTTCTCTAAATAATGCCGCACGTAAGGCCGGGACCCCGGTTGCACACTGTAACAGCCCGCCCTGCCCGCCTGACACGACAACAATCACCGCGCGGAACTATACCTGAAACTACACCTGCATGTTCATGAAACCGGTTGGTTTAGTTGAAACAGTGAGTTGCTATAGGTTGATCTAAGGTTTAGCAATGCATTACCGCAAACTGATTCCTTGCCGCTCGTGGCTTTGGGTTGCTTTGCGGTAATTTTTTGGCCTGTATTTGCCCTAACCTCAAATCGTCGGCCTGTCATCCTCATGCACTGTATCGCGTTCTGTGGGTATTTTTCCTTATCGATAATGCACCTACGTCCATTGAGCTCAACAAGCATTGTGCCTGGCTCGTTGGAAGTATGTGCTGCATCGGCTTAAGCATAAACGTCACTTCGCCACAAGCATGTCCGACAGTCTGGTTGTGTATGCCGGCGACAACATTTTGCGCTTCATCTTCCAGGATTTCTGTATACCCTGTCCTGCAAACCATAACTTCCCTCCCCGCTCTGGTTGAGAGCGTCAACGACACGCATCAGTGATTCTCTGTTGGCCTTTGGTTTGAATTCGTCGAAGAGATTTAGCTTGCCGGACGCATGTCCTTGTATTCGGTGATGCGTGAACCAAACGATAGGGAGCAAACAATCTGCTGCTTGGTGGGTGCGAATTATTCCAGCCAAGAAATGGTTCGCCGCACAACTCACGTACGGTGCACTTAAGCACAATGTTGAAGTGATTCGGGATTATCTAGGTGCTCTGCTCTGACAGGTCTTTGGCGGTGATGATGCCCATTGCGTTCAGCTTCTTGCTGATACAATGGCCAATGCCTCACAATTCTCCTGCCGGTACGAGCGCCATCAGTTTTCGCTGCTGTTCTACACAACGACTCCTCCTGTCTACGTCCATTTTTGGCGGCGTAATTGGCGAACTTGGCCAGAGCTATTTGTATGTACTCTTCCCTCGCCTGCGGTAGGATGCGTGTCGCGCTTAATACTTTCACGAGCTTCACGCCTAAATTCTTCCAGCACCAGGGAATGGCTAACACCTCTCAGATTAAGGAATGCTTAAGCACTCGCGAAGACTTCAACATATGACACCATTTGCTCAAACGTGGTCATCACGCGATTGCTAATATCCACATACAATGCGAAATTGCTGCTGAAGACGTGAATTTTGTGCCTCCTGATATCCTCCTGCAGCTTTAAAGCATCGCCATCGGAATTTTTATCCCTTTCAACGGCGAGGGCGCTAACACAACTGTCATTGCTTCTCAGAACAAACACCGGCTTGCCGTACAGGTTAGGCCTGCACACCGTTTCACCGCTTGAGTAAAAGCGTCATTAATTTCGTAGTCGTGAGTCAGGGTCTGCTGATAGTTGCTATATATAAATACAGCAATATCGGGCAGTTGAATTGTTCAAGGCCGAGCGGAAAAGATTTTTTAAGCAATTGGTGGAAACGAATTTTATTTTTCTAACTGCGCGTTATTTGACAACGTTGGCAAAAATTCTGCGATTAGATAGTAACGCGTGATTGCCATTATAGAGGATGGGGCTGTATGAAAAAAGTTTTGGTGGGAAGATTATCATTGCCAGCCTGATGCCCTTATTGTGTTGCTATCACTCTGAACGGCCGCTCGATCTTGGGACGACCCAACTGCCCTAACTTAGAAAATCAAGCAACCATTACTTACGGACCTATGAGCAAAAAGACCGTTGGGCCAGCCACAGGCATAATCAACGCCAGTAGGCTCTTATCAAAACTTGCTGACCCCAAAGAAATGCATTGACAGATCTCAGGCATAACTTTGGTCACTCTCGTCGTACATGGCTGTCAAATATTCGGCCAAACAATTGGCTGTGATATACAGGCCTTCTTCAAGCATATCCATAACGGCCTGCCCAAGAATATTACGCTCAGTATCTATTGCGAGGTTAAAAGTTTCATTGCCCGCATTTCCTCCTTTGGTGAAAATTTTAATGTACGTTTGAATGAGGATGATGAGATAAGAACCGGTTCTAATATGAGCGCACTTATTGCTCACTGACCAGTATAAGATGAATTTATACCTTCCTAACATCAAATCAGATTCATTGGATTATTATTTCCTTTACACTCAGCAAGTGTGTTGCGAACGACAAGACTTAGCCTAATAAATTTTGCACGCGGTCACGCGATCTTTTTTTAATTGGCGAACTAAAAAACCAATGTACTGACTGCACTGAATTTTTCCCACATTTTTCCTGAGACAGCTATCAACCTATTTGAAGTATTAGCTATTAATTGTCTTCTGCTAAATCCACTACTCCGGGCCTTTTCTGCTCAAAATTAACATGACACCCACAATTAAGAATAAACATCTCATTGATCCAGCTTCAATGAACTTATCACCAAAGGGCTTTATTATACTCAATGTACATGCAATCATACAGTCATAATGCTAATACTAGGCCTAACTTGGTATTAGCACTGAACTACTCAGATCGAGATCGGCGCGGTCAATCTCTGTCCCGTCGTCGGTTTTTTTTAACTTGAGTGATTATGTTTCATGTGAATCACCAAGTAGATTTTTTCTGGTTTCAATCCACTGTTAAAATTGAATAAATTTTAGAAAAAATAAAGTCTACTGATTTTTTTACAACGTGAAGTGATAACATATATGCGACTATGAAGGAAAGGACTAAGCACATTACCATCCTGACAAATGTATTATTATTCAGAGAGTACACACTGAGTGAGAGATACTTAATAAATACGCCGTGTATAAGGTAGATATAAAGAGAATACTGACCAAACCTTGTCAATACTCTGTTTTCATATGCCATATAGAAAATGCGCATTAAAAACACCGAGACACTTGCATACATAGCTAATCTTATAGCTACCCCCAAATAATTGGGATAATTAAACGCTACGTAACTTACGCTACCGTAGAAAAACTCTCTTTGCATTATACATGCAAGAATAAGCATTACTACCATGGACGTATAAAATGCCGCAACTCCAGAGACCTTGTCTACAAGTAGACTGACTCCACCTCTATTTATGAATAACATTACACCAAGCAAGTAAAACGGGAAGAACACAAGGGTTCGTCCTATGCTAAATATATATCCGTTATAAGGAACGCACGGGGATAATATAGCTATTATAAAAACAATCAACAATGGCATTCTGAAACGCATGACAAATGGAGTTATCAGCCTCCATGAAAAAAGACTAACCAAGTACCATAGAATCCTGTTCGGAGATAATCCTTGCAAATACCATGATATAGAACCGGTTTCTAAAATATATGGGACTTCATAAATTACACTAAAAAAAATAAATGGGATAAGAATTGACTTGGTTAGTTTATTGACATCTAGCTCGCTATCACCTTTAGATAGGTAGCCAGAAATCAATGCAAATGCAGGCATATGGAAAGTATAGATAAAATTATAAAGCACCAATATCACTTTATTAGATATTAGACCTTCGATTGAATGCCCAAATATCACAAGAAATATCATTATTCCTTTAAAAGTATCTATCGATTTGTTGGTAACCATTGCTCACCCATGGCATTGATGATGAGAAATTTTAATCCATAGAACATTCATTAGCAATTATTATCACAACAAACATCCACCTGCTTATATTTTAACCCACCTCCAAGATTAGATACAACTTCAGTTAGTAATATTGGATGGAGTTGTAAAAGACGGCGTCTGAAATAGCACGCCTGTGGCTGGTTCCCCCGCCATCGTTTTGTGTTCAGTCCGTGGACATGGTGAACACTTGCACTTACAACTAAGGCATAAGAACCCGTTTATGGAGTCTCTTATGCCCTGAGATGCGAGAGATACCATGTCACTCTGTACTGAGCTTGTTCTGCTCGCCTCGTAAGACGGGGCAAACATCCGGGCTGTGCCGCTTCTACGACATTACTCACGCCATCGCCTATAAGTAGCTTCGCTGCTGGGCTGAGGAGGGGCTTCCGGCCTTCTGGATCGCTCCCGCCCCCATCATTCTCCATGCAGGTCACTCGACGACGTTACTGACCTGCTGCGTATGGCCATAAGCTTCATCAGCACTGGGGGGCGTACAAGATTAAGCGCTGGCTCGAAGACCGTGGACACGATATGCCGGCTTTAAGCATCGTCCACGACCTGATGACTCGCAACGGCCTGCTGCCGGGCCCAGCACCCGCGTAACGTCACCGGAATACGACGAGGACGTGATGGTTAGTAAGGCGGATATCAGCGGCAAGCTGAGTGTAAAAGGCCTCGTCCTGAACGCAGGCAAAGCGTTCAGGGGAGAGCGTGTAGCTCTGAAGGAGACGCGGGAAGACGGTTACTACGAAGTGTGGTGATACAGCACAAAAGTGGGTGTGATGGATCTGAAAAAAGCCGATCACCATGGTTGTCACCAACGGTGCAAACGTGTTCACCATGTCCCCGAACACCTATCTACTATTTCCTCGGACCGTATACTTCGGCTTGGCGGGGGATAATGATGTCCTGCTCGTCGAAATGGCTTCGTCTTAGGGATGACTTCATGTGACTTATTGATCCAGCCCCGAAGTACTGCTCCATTCAGAAACAGCATGATAATGACTCCCCTGAGCGATCGTTATGCCGTTGAAAAAGTCACGATTCTCCTAAGAGCAGATTGTCCTTACCCTTAAGCAGGCTGAACTGGGTAGGTTCGTGCTGGAAGTCTGCCGCAAGCTGGGCATCTCCGAAACCACGTTTCTACCGTGAATAGGGGCTGTCGCTTCGGCGTAAACGTCCGCGCCACAGTAAATCCGTAATGAAACATCAACTAAAACCTCAGGGACTTTAGCCGAACCACATTTGGGGAATGGATTTTGTCTCTGATGCGTTGTTTGAAGGTCACCGGCTCACCTGCTGACGGTCATTGACATCTAAACGTATGAGTGTCCGGGAATTTCTGTGGGTCAGAACCTTCGGTCTGCAGAAGTGGCCGAGATGCTGGACAGCATTGCATCAAGGTGACCATTACCACTGCCCCTGAAAATAGATAATGGCTTTGAGTTTGCAGGAAAAATGCTGGGTAAATGTGTGTACAAAAATCATATCCGGAATGACTTATCACGGCCAGGCACGTCCACAGATAATGCCACGGTAGAGCCGTTCAGCGACATGCTGCGGCATGAGTGCCTGAAAGAGAACTGGTTCAAGTCTCTGGAAGATGCCCGGTGCAAAATTGAGGCCTGTATAACCAGAGTCGCCCCGATTCTGTACTTGGCTGGATGACCCCCATCCTAATTCGCCGAAAAATCTGCCAGCGCCGGAATTAACAACCAACTTGAAGCCAGTTATTCTTGATTATGGCTGGAGCATATCCGAGGCTAGGTTCAAATGAAGACATTACTAACATCGGCGTGTGTTAATCAACGGGGAACAAGTCACAGGCACACATTCGCATGCTGGTCACTTGCTGCTGGCGCAAACCCCAATTATGTAGCTGCACAAATGGGACACGCCAATTCGCAAATGGTCTACCTGGTATACGGAGCATGGATGCATGAGAACAACGATGAGCAAGTGAGCCTGATTAACTCAAAACTTGCTGATGTTGCCCTGCATATGCCCTATCGCAAAGCGTCATCGTTATAAATAATTAACCTTTCAGTAAGTTACAACCCTAAACCTGCATGTTCATGATATCGGTATACGCCGACACCAATTTATTACGCACCTGCACGCCCATCTGCATAGATATTGAGGATTTTTGCAGATCGACCATCACATCATTGAGCTGAATGCCCGGTTTGCCCATTTCGAAATCCTGCGCCTGGGTGCGGGCTGCCGTTTGGGTGTCGCTAATTTTGTCCAGTGCCGCTTTCATGGTGGCGCTGAAATCTACCTGATTGGTTGACTCAGCCTGCTTGCCGCTGGCCTGTAAAGACGTCATTTGCAGCTGCTGCAACACGCCATCAATCGCCTGAATTGACATTGCCTGTTCCTCATTCAAGAAGGGATTAAATTTTCACGATGAGAAAGTTAACACAGTGTCAATAGGACAAAGGCGCTAAATGAACGCAAAAAACCCGGCTTATCCAACCATCGAAGTGACACGATTCATCAAATAATGCCCGCATTGAAGTGGAATTTATTCTTTGCCCCTGCCGATTTTAGGGGGGAAATATTAGGGAGTACGTTTTGTCACCACAACACCACACCCGGTCAATTATGTCAGGCAGGAAACGGTCATGAATGCGAGTGCAGCCGCTACACAGGATACAGCAAAGAAAGGCTTCAGTGACCTTCTCGCCCGCCTGCGCGCCAATCCGCGTATTCCCTTAATTGTTGCTGCCGCTGCGGTTATCGCGGTGGTTTTTGCGTTGGTGCTGTGGGCTAAAGCGCCTGATTATCGCGTCCTTTATAACAACCTCTCTGATGAGGATGGCGGCGCGATTGTCACCCAGCTAACGCAGATGAATATCCCTTACCAATTCGCCGAGAACGGTGGCGCGCTGATGGTGCCCGCCGATAAGGTGCATGAGCTGCGCCTGCGCCTCGCGCAACAGGGTCTGCCGAAGGGCGGCAATGTTGGCTTCGAGCTGATGGATAAAGAGAAGTTCGGCATCAGCCAGTTCAGTGAGCAGATCAACTACCAGCGCGCGCTGGAAGGTGAACTTTCACGCACTATCGAGACGCTTGGCCCGGTAAAAAGCGTACGCGTACACTTGGCGATGCCAAAACCGACGCTGTTCGTGCGTGAACAGAAAGCGCCATCCGCTTCGGTAACGCTGAACCTGCAGCCGGGACGTGCATTAGATGAAGGCCAGATTCAGGCCATTCAGCATATGGTCTCCAGCAGCGTAGCAGGTTTACCGCCGGGTAACGTGACGGTGGTCGATCAGTCAGGTCGCCTGCTGACGCGTTCTGACAGCGAAGGTCGCGATCTGAACGATGCCCAGCTCAAATATGCTTCGGAAGTTGAAGCGCGCTTCCAGCAGCGCATTGAAGCGATCCTGAATCCAATTGTTGGCCAGGGCAACGTACATGCACAGGTGACGGCGCAGATCAACTTTGACCGCAGCGAACAGACCGACGAAAAATACCAGCCGAATGCCAATCCGAACAGCACGGCGGTGCGTTCGCGCCAGACCAGCAATTCCGAACAGAATGGCAGCCCCTATCCGGGCGGCGTGCCTGGCGCCCTGTCCAATCAGCCTGCGCCTGCAAACACCGCGCCGGTGACCAATCCGCAGAACAACAATAACAATAATGCCAACGGTCAGAATGCGAATGGGCAAAACGCCAACGCCAATGCGCAGAACAACGGCAGCACCACCAGCACCGCACAAGCGAGTGGCCCAAGCAGCTCCACCCGTAACGACACGGTTAACTACGAGCTGGATCGCACCATTCGTCATACCAAGCTGAACGTCGGTGACGTGCAGCGCCTCTCCGTTGCCGTGGTGGTGAACTACCGCGATGACGGTAAAGGCAAAGCGGTGGCGCTGAACGATCAGCAGATCAAACAAATTGAAGATTTAACCCGCGAAGCCATGGGCTATTCGCAAACGCGTGGCGACAGCGTCAATGTGGTGAACTCGCAGTTCAACATGACCGAGCCAAGCGGCGGCGACCTGCCATTCTGGCAGCAACAAGCGTTCTTCGATCAGCTGATGACCGCAGGTCGCTGGCTGCTGGTCGCGCTGGTGGGCTTCATCCTCTATCGCAAGCTGGTACGTCCTCAGCTGATGCGTAAGAAAGAAGAAGAGAAAGCGGCGGCCGAAGCCGCAGCAGCCCGCGCCGCGGCGATGGAAGAAGAGGAAGCCTATAGCGTGCAGCTCAGCAAAGACGAGCTGGATCAGGAGCGCAAATCCACCAATCGCATGAGCGCTGAGGTGATGAGCCAGCGCATCCGCGACATGTCTGAAAATGATCCGCGCGTTGTGGCGCTGGTTATCCGTGAATGGATGAGTAAAGAACTATGAGTCTGACCGGTACAGAGAAAAGCGCCATTCTGATGATGACCATCGGCGAAGAGCGCGCAGCGGAAGTGTTCAAACACCTCAATCAGCGTGAAGTGCAGCACCTCAGTTCGGCGATGGCCAGCATGCGGCAGGTGTCGCATAAGCAGCTCACCGAAGTGCTGCGCGAATTTGAAGTGGATGCGGAACAGTTTGCCGCGCTGAGCCTCAACTCGAATGAATACCTGCGTTCGGTGCTGATCAAGGCGCTGGGCGAGGAGCGCGCCTCAAGCCTGCTGGAAGATATTCTCGAGAAGAACGAGACCACCAGCGGGATGGAAACGCTCAACTTCATGGAGCCTCAGGCAGCGGCCGACCTTATCCGCGACGAGCATCCGCAGATTATCGCCACCATTCTTGTCCACCTCAAACGTGGTCAGGCGGCCGATATTCTGGCGCTGTTCGACGAGCGTCTGCGCCACGATGTGATGCTGCGTATCGCCACCTTCGGTGGTGTCCAGCCAGCCGCGCTGGCCGAACTGACCGAAGTGCTCAATGGCCTGCTGGATGGTACCAACCTCAAGCGCGCGAAGATGGGCGGTGTAAGGACCGCAGCAGAAATTATCAACCTGATGAAAACTCAGCAGGAAGAAGCGGTTATCGAAGCGGTACGCGATTTCGATGGCGAGCTGGCACAGAAGATCATCGACGAGATGTTCCTGTTCGAAAACCTGGTGGAAGTGGACGATCGCAGCATCCAGCGCCTGCTGCAGGAAGTGGAATCCGAGCAGTTGCTGATCGCCCTGAAAGGCGCCGAACAGCCGCTGCGCGAGAAGTTCCTCAAGAACATGTCGGCGCGTGCCGCCGATATTCTGCGCGACGATCTGGCCAACCGTGGTCCGGTACGAATGTCTGCGGTGGAGAACGAACAGAAAGCCATCCTGCTGGTGGTGCGTCGTTTAGCGGAATCTGGCGAAATGGTAATTGGCGGAGGCGAGGAAACTTATGTCTGATGCCTTTTCCGCCCGCGCCTGGCAGCGCTGGCAGCCTGATGATTTAGGCAGCCCCTTCAGCGCCGAACCGGAGCCGCAGCCCGCGGAGCCGGAAGAGGATGTTGAGCTGAGCGCTGAAGCTGAACAGCAACAGCAGCTGGAGCGCATGCAGCAGCAGATGCGGAAAGATGCGCAGACGCAGGGCTACAGCGAAGGCTACCAAAAAGGCTTTGCCGAAGCGCAGCAGAACGGCTACGACGCCGGTTTTCAGCAGGGCTTAGCCGATGCGCAGCAGCAACAGGCGCCGTTACAGGCGCGCATGCAGCAGCTGGTCACCGAGTTCCATCACACGCTTGAAGCGCTGGACAGCGTCATCGCCTCACGCCTGATGCAGCTGGCGCTGGAAGCGGCGCGTACCGTGATTGGCCAGGCCACGCAGGTGGATGGCAGCGCCCTGCTGCGTCAGATTCAACAGCTGATTCAGCAGGAACCTATGTTCAGCGGCAAACCGCAGCTGCGCGTCCATCCGGATGATTTGCAGCGCATCGAGCAGACGCTCGGTCCAACGCTGGATCTGCACGGCTGGCGCTTGCTGGCCGATAGCACGCTGCATCCCGGCGGCTGCAAACTCAGCGCCGAGGATGGCGACCTTGACGCTAGCGTGGCCACGCGCTGGCAGGAGCTGTGCCGCCTGGCCGCTCCGGGGACACTGTAATGACCTCGCGTCTCTCGCGCTGGCTCGGCGCACTCGATGCCTTCGAAGACCGCATTTCACAGGTGCAAACGGTGCGCCGTTACGGCCGCCTGACGCGCGCGACCGGCCTGGTGCTGGAAGCAACGGGTTTACAACTGCCGCTCGGCGCCACCTGCATCATTGAACGTAGCGATGGCAGCAAGATCACCGAGGTTGAGAGTGAAGTGGTCGGCTTTAATGGGCAGAAACTGCTGATGATGCCGTTAGAAGAGGTGGACGGCATTTTACCCGGCGCCCGCGTGTATGCGCGCGTGAGCGGCGATAACGGTCAAAGCGGCAAGCAGATGCTGCTGGGTCCGGAGCTGCTGGGCCGCGTGCTGGACGGCAGCGGCAAACCGCTGGATGGTCTGCCCGCGCCGGAAACCGGCTATCGTGCGCCGCTGATCACTGCGCCATTCAACCCGCTGCAGCGTACGCCCATTGAAGATGTGCTGGATACCGGCGTGCGCGCCATCAATGCGCTGCTTACCGTAGGTCGCGGCCAGCGTATGGGCCTGTTTGCCGGTTCTGGCGTAGGTAAAAGCGTACTGCTGGGCATGATGGCGCGTTATACCAAAGCCGATGTCATCGTGGTGGGCTTGATTGGTGAGCGTGGCCGTGAAGTCAAAGAGTTCATTGAGAACATCCTGGGCGCAGAAGGCCGCGCGCGTTCGGTGGTGATCGCCGCGCCAGCGGATGTTTCACCGCTGCTGCGTATGCAGGGTGCCGCGTACGCCACGCGTATCGCTGAAGATTTTCGCGATCGCGGCCAGCACGTGCTGCTGATTATGGATTCCCTCACCCGCTACGCCATGGCGCAACGTGAAATTGCGCTGGCCATCGGTGAGCCACCGGCAACCAAAGGTTATCCACCTTCGGTGTTTGCCAAACTGCCAGCGCTGGTAGAGCGTGCCGGTAATGGCACCCACGGCGGCGGGTCGATTACCGCTTTTTATACCGTGTTGACCGAAGGTGACGATCAGCAAGACCCGATTGCCGACTCGGCGCGCGCGATTCTCGACGGCCACATTGTGCTGTCACGTCGTCTGGCGGAAGCCGGTCACTATCCGGCGATTGATATTGAAGCGTCAATCAGCCGTGCCATGACCTCATTAATTGATGAGTCGCACTATGCACGCGTGCGTCAGTTCAAACAGTTGCTCTCCAGCTTCCAGCGTAACCGCGATCTGGTGAGTGTGGGTGCGTATGCCGCAGGTAGCGATCCGATGCTGGACCGAGCCATCAAGCTCTATCCGGAAATGGAAGCCTTCCTGCATCAGGGCATATTCGAACGCAGCGACTACGACGATGCCTGTTTGCATCTGCAGGCGATGTTCGGTTAGCGCTTTGAAGCGAGGTTAAGCCATGAAAACGGCTAGTGCTATCAATAAGCTGCGCGATCTGGCAGAGCAAGAGCTGGAGAGCGCCGTGATTCATCTCGGCGATATGCGTCGCGGCGTACAGCAAGCCGATGAGCAGCTCACCATGCTGCTGGATTATCAGGATGAGTACCGCAATAAGCTCAATCAGGATATGTCCGGCGGCATCGCCAGCACCCGCTGGACCAATTATCACCAGTTTATTCAGACGCTGGAAAAAGCCATCGATCAGCATCGCCAACAGCTTTCGCAGTGGAATCAGCGTCTGGAAACCGCGCTGAGCAACTGGCGCGAAAAGCACAAGCGACTCAATGCCTATCAAACGCTGATTACGCGCGCTGAGGAAAATGCATTACGACAGGAAAACCGTCTCGATCAGAAACGGATGGATGAATTTGCCCAACGGGCCGCATTGAGGAAAGGCGAATGATTACGCTGCCAACAGTTGCAACGCAAACCTCGGGTTTAGGAGACGCAGACAGTTCAGTTTCCAGCGATCTTGTGCAAAGCGTGGATACGCTGCCGCAGGGATTTATTACTGAGCTGGGTAACCGCTTGCTAACCCTGGCGAAGCAACAAGGTGTTAACGCGCAATCGTCTGATCTGACAGCAAAAGCTGATGAAAAAGACGTCACAAAAGCGTCATTAAGCGCATTATTGCAGGCGCTGGAGAAACCCGAGGCGTTAAACACACTTTTACAGCCGGTTAACCCTAAAGCCACGCTGAATTCAGCCGATGATAAAGACAAGAGTGAGGCAAGTTCGTTAAGTGCCAGCGACTTACAGAATGTGCAGGCATTATTTGCCATGTTGCCGGTGGCACTCGAGAACCGCACCAGTCAGTCAACGGTAAGTAACAGCGTGAACGACGGCCATGCCGATACGCGCGCTTCGCTTAATTCGGCATTGTTAAGCAGTTCGCTGCAGGGTGCAGTAAAAGAAGAACAGGCGCAGCCGCAGAGTGGCCAGAAGAAGTCCAGCGATGCTGTAAACCTCTTAACGCAAACGGCCGCCAACACGCAGACCAGCAGCGCGAGCACCACGACAAGCAACACCGGCGGGCTAACGCTGGATGAAAGCTTCAAACAGGTGCTGAATACGCTAAGCAAACCGGAAGAGCGCAGCGCGGCACAAAGCAGCAATGATCCGGTAACGCCGTTAACCAGCGCACCGCTAAGCAGCACCAGTTCGCTCATGACCAGCACCGCCTCGACCAGCACCACCCCGTCGACGCCGATGCTGAATGCGCAGCTCGGCAGTAACGAGTGGCAGCAGGCGCTGAGTCAGCAGATTGTGATGTTCAGTCGCAATGGGCAGCAGAACGCCGAATTGCGCTTACATCCGCAGGATCTGGGCGCTATCCAGATCAACCTGAGTCTCGATAAGGATCAGGCACAGTTAACAATGGTTTCCAGCCACAGCCAAGTGAGGGCCGCGCTGGAAGCGGCTCTTCCTCAGCTGCGTACAGCGCTGGCGGAGAGCGGTATTAACCTGGGACAGAGTAACGTCAGCAGCGACGCCTTCGCACAGGGCCAGAGTTATCAAGGCCAGCAGGAAGGACGTCGTGACGGACAGCACGGCAGCTTTACCCTCTCCCAGGACAATGACAACGAGATAACGCCTATTGCCGTCCCGGCAGCCCTTCAAGCGCGCGTGGCCGGTAACGGCGCTGTCGATATCTTTGCCTGACAGCCGCTAAACGCTGAAGGTAAGCGTAAAACCCGCGTCTTTTCTTCCCATTGTTTGACTTAAGACGCGGGATAATCTGTCCAGGTAAGCCGAGAGGCTTGCCCATAATTCACAGGAAGTAACTGCAAACATGTCTGATAACGCGAAAGCAAAAGGCCGCAAACGTTCACTACTAATTCCGGTGTTACTGATTGTAACGCTGGCCGCTTGCAGCGTGGCAGGCTATGCAGTCTGGCGAATGATGAATAAACACGAGGGCAGTCAAACGGAAGCGACGAAAGTCGAGCCACCGCCTGCTCCAGTATTTTTTGCAATGGATACGTTTACAGTAAACCTGGTCAATCCTGACAACGATCCCGACCGTGTGCTGTACGTGGGTTTCACCCTGCGTCTGCCCGATGAGGACACCCGTCGTCGGTTGAATGATTACCTGCCTGAAGTGCGCAGCCGTCTGCTGTTGCTGCTTTCGCGTCAAAGCGCAACCGTGCTGGCGACCGAGCAAGGCAAGCAGGCCCTGGTTGAGCAGATCAAACAGGTGCTGGCGCCGCCGCTGGTAAAAAATCAACCGACTCAGGTAGTCAGTGACGTGCTGTTTACCGCCTTCATTTTGAGGTGATTTAATGGGCGATAGCATTCTCTCCCAGGCTGAGATTGACGCGCTGCTTAATGGCGACAGTGACAGTGCGGAAGTAGAGAACAGTTCCAAAGGGGCAGATGGCGATATCCGTCCCTATGATCCCAATACCCAGCGTCGCGTGGTGCGTGAGCGTCTGCAGGCGCTGGAGATCATCAACGAGCGATTTGCCCGTCATTTCCGTATGGCGCTGTTTAACCTGCTGCGCCGTAGCCCAGATATTAGTGTGGGTGCGATCAAGATTCAGCCGTATCACGAGTTTGCCCGCAACCTGCCGGTGCCAACCAACCTGAACCTGATCCACCTGAAGCCGCTGCGCGGTACGGCGCTGGTGGTGTTTTCACCGAGCCTGGTGTTTATTGCTGTCGACAACCTGTTTGGCGGCGACGGTCGTTTTCCGACCAAAGTGGAAGGCCGTGAGTTCACCCATACCGAGCAGCGCGTGATTCGCCGCATGCTGAAGCTGGCGTTGGATGGCTACAGCGATGCCTGGAAGGCGATTTACCCGCTGGAGGTGGAGTACGTGCGTTCAGAGATGCAGGTGAAATTCACCAACATCACCACCTCACCGAACGACATCGTGGTTAACACGCCGTTCCAGGTGGAGATTGGTAACCTGGTGGGTGAATTCAACATCTGTATTCCGTTTTCGATGATTGAGCCGCTGCGCGAGCTGCTGGTCAATCCACCGCTGGAAAACTCGCGTCGGGAAGATAATCACTGGCGCGACAATCTGGTGAAACAGGTGCAGCACTCGGAGCTGGAGCTGATTGCCCACTTCGCGGAAACATCGCTGCGCCTGTCGCGCATTTTGCAGCTGAAACCCGGTGACGTCCTGCCCATTGAGAAGCCGGACCGCATCATTGCCCACGTCGATGGCGTACCGGTGCTCACCAGCCAATACGGCACCATCAATGGTCAGTATGCCCTGCGTGTAGAACATTTGATTAACCCGATTTTGAATTCGCTGAACGAGGAACAGCCCGATGAGTGACAGCAAGAAACCGTCCGACGACGACATCTCCGCGGACGATCTGTGGGCTGCAGCTATGAATGAACAAACCACCACCAGCGCGCCCGATCCCACCGAGAATGTTTTCAAATCCCTCGAGAATCCTGGCATCAGCGGTTCGCTGCAGGATATCGATCTGATTATGGATATCCCGGTCAAACTGACCGTGGAACTGGGACGCACCAAGATGACTATCAAAGAGCTGCTGCGTCTGACGCAGGGTTCCGTGGTAGCGCTGGATGGGCTGGCCGGCGAGCCGCTGGATATTCTCATCAACGGCTATTTGATTGCGCAAGGTGAAGTGGTGGTGGTGAACGATAAGTACGGCGTGCGCATCACCGACATCATTACGCCGTCTGAACGTATGCGTCGCCTGAGCCGTTAAGCATGTTAAAAAACACGCAAACCGCACAGCCGGTTCACAGCCAGCCGGTGGTCTCTACCGGCTCGGTGATTGGACAAGTCAGCAGCGTACTGGCGGTAATTGTGCTGCTGATTCTGGCCTGCGGCTGGCTGGCAAAGCGCCTGGGTTTTGCCCCGAAAACGGTGACGGGCCAGGCGTTGAAAGTCAGCGCCACCGTGCAGGTGGGTCAGCGTGAGCGTGTGGTGATTGTGGATACCGCCGATGCGCGTTTAGTGTTGGGCGTGACAGCTCAGCAAATCACGCATCTGCACTCTTTACCGCCGCTGCCCCCGGAAGAACAGACCGGGAACAGTGCGGCACCGCAGGATTTTCGTCAGCTCTTCCAGAATCTGGTTAAACGTCCCGGAAAACCTTAATGATGCGTCGATTACTTCCTCTTCTGCCGCTGCTGTTGCTGGCACCGGTTGCCCATGCGCAGCTGCCAGGTTTAATCAGCCAGCCGCTGGCAAACGGTGGCCAGAGCTGGTCACTGCCGGTGCAAACCCTGGTGTTCATCACCTCGCTGACCTTTATACCGGCGGTGTTGCTGATGATGACCAGCTTCACCCGCATCATCATTGTATTTGGTCTGCTGCGTAACGCCCTCGGTACGCCTTCCGCGCCGCCGAACCAGGTGCTGCTGGGCCTGGCGCTGTTTCTGACCTTCTTTATCATGGCGCCCACCTTCGACAAAATTTACTCCGACGCCTATGTGCCGTTCAGCCAGGACAAAATCAGCATGGCGGACGCCATTGATAAAGGGGCGCAGCCGCTGCGTGAATTTATGCTGCGTCAAACGCGGGAAGCGGATTTAGCACTGTTTGCGCGCCTGGCCAATACCGCGCCGATTCAGGGACCGGAAGCGGTGCCGATGCGAATTCTGCTGCCCGCCTACGTTACCAGCGAACTGAAAACCGCTTTCCAGATTGGCTTCACCGTGTTTATCCCTTTCCTGATTATCGATCTGGTGGTGGCCAGCGTACTGATGGCCTTAGGGATGATGATGGTACCGCCCGCCACGATTTCCCTGCCGTTCAAGCTGATGCTGTTCGTGCTGGTTGATGGCTGGCAGCTGCTGGTGGGATCACTGGCGCAAAGTTTCTACTCTTGAGTGGCGTTCGCCCTCACCTTTCTTTCTCGAGGAGTGCAGCATGACACCTGAATCAGTAATGGTTATGGGCCAGGAAGCAATGCGCGTCGCCCTGTTGATGGCGGCACCGATGTTGCTGGTGGCCATGGTAAGCGGTTTGATTATCAGCGTGCTGCAGGCCGCCACGCAGATTAACGAACAGACGCTCTCCTTTATTCCCAAAATCATGGCCGTGGCGGCAACGGCGGTAATTGCCGGTCCGTGGATGCTCAACCTGATGCTCGACTATATCCGCACGCTGTTTAGCAACCTGCCTTACATCATTGGCTGATGATCAACCTCGATAGCAGCCAGCTGATCCATTGGGTCGCACAATTTTTCTGGCCGATGGTGCGTTTACTGGCGCTGTTTGCCAGCGCGCCCATGCTGAGCGAAAAATCGATCCCGAAGCGCGTAAAGATTGGCCTGGCGGTGCTCACTACCTGGATCATCATTCCGGTATTGCCGCCGGTGGAGGTCACCTTATTTACCCCAGCTGGATTCTGGTTGCTGCTGCAACAGTTGCTGATTGGCATCAGCATTGGGCTGACCATGCAGTTCGCGTTTGCCGCGGTACGTATGGCGGGTGAAGTGATTGGCTTGCAGATGGGGTTGTCCTTCGCCACCTTTTTTGACCCCGGTAGTCGATTAAACATGCCGGTGTTAGCGCGTTTTCTCGACATGCTGGCCATGCTGCTGTTTCTGACCTTCAACGGACACCTTTGGCTGATTTCACTGCTGGTGGACAGTTTTCATACTTTGCCGATTAACGATCAGCCACTCAACGCCAATGCCTTTATGGCATTAGTGAAGTCCGCCGGATTAATTTTCCTTAATGGCATGATGTTAGCGCTGCCCTTAATAGTTCTGCTCCTCACGCTAAACATGGCACTAGGTTTGTTAAACCGTGTTTCACCACAACTCTCCATTTTTGCCATTGGCTTCCCGATTACCTTAACGGTGGGCATACTCAGCGTAGGGATGATGATGCCGCTGCTTGCTCCCTTTTGCGAACATCTGTTTAGCGAAGTCTTTGATTTACTCGCCCAGTTTATGTCAGAACTTTCCCGCGCAAGTTGATTAACTATTCTGTAGACGCCCTTAAGTAATAGTTAAGCAATCAAAATCAGTCTGTGCATTTTTCAAACCATATTTCTCAGAAATCAACTGAGGATATTCTGATAAATGCGCATTTTAGGTGAAAATTATTCTTATTAAACCGCGCTTCGCGTATTTTAGTCAGACGATTCTTAAGGTGACAAACCTTGGGGATTGGGTGTTGAAATGCTCAAAGGGCTGTTTTTAAACAAAAAAAAATTCACAGCGATTTTTCTTGTCTAAATCCCTTTTTTCCGGCATTGTCAACGCTCGCTAAAGCGTCACACTTTCGCGATTCAAATGTTTTTAAGAATTGTCCTATCAGATTTGTCTGTGATCTGCGCGATAGTGACAGGGCTCTCAAAACAGAGCGAATTAAACACTTAATGCAAATTCTCAGCTATTCCCGCTATGGCTGGGTGAAGAGTGACGTGGATGTACTAAAAAAAATAACTTCGCAGCACGGTTCAGGGAAGAGTCATGATGGCGCATGGATAACTATCGCCAATCTGCCGAGCAGAATAAAAAAGTGTCTTTGGAAATTTCTCTCGTACCGCAAACGCGTATTCATCGTTGATTTAAACGGATAACAAATTGGTGAGGGTCGCTATAATGCCAACGATTATTATGGATTCATGTAATTACACACGCCTCGGATTGTCTGACTATATGTCTGCCAAGGGAGTTAAAAAGAAAAATATTACTCCTGTGTCTGACATTGAACAATTGCAGCAAAGATGTGAACAAATAAAGCCGGGCGTCGTGTTTATCAACGAAGAGTGCTTTATTCACGAATCCGATTCTAGCGATCGTATTCGTGCCATTATTATGCAGCATCCTGATACCTTATTCTTTATTTTCATGGCGATCTCGAATATCCATTTTGAGGAATACCTCTACGTTCGTAAGAACCTGATTATTACATCAAAATCGATAAAAACCTCGACGTTGGATTCCTTATTAGGAACCTACCTGCAAAAGAAACTCAACGCTTCGCCGCGTATTTCTGCTGGGCTCGACGTGCATCCGCTGACATTAAGTCAGACTGAATCTAATATGTTGAAAATGTGGATGTCAGGCCATGACACCATTCAAATTTCAGACAAGATGCAAATTAAAGCTAAAACCGTTTCGTCACACAAAGGTAATATTAAACGCAAAATTAAAACCCATAATAAGCAGGTTATTTATCATGTTGTCCGCTTAACTGATAATGTCACCTCAGGGATTTATGTTAACGTGCGATAATTACCTGAAGTTAATTTCCCAAAATAATTCAAGCGGCAGGAAGGCGGTAGCGGGATGAATTCCAGGGACTTACTCAAGTAAGTGGCTGGTGTAAACACCTGCAGCCATCGCGCCTGCAGCTTGAAGTATGCAGAGTAAAAGGGCTAATCGCGTGATTGGCCCTTTTACGTTTTGCGAGTTTGATCCCACTTTCCTGTCTAATCCTTTCTCTGGCCCTGCCGATGCTTACTCTCATAACACCTACCTACATGAGAGCAAGGATATGAAAACAGCATCGATTGATGAGCAATATAAGCTCAGCGTCTGGCAGAACCTGCGCCTGATGCCTCTGTTCAGTATGATCTTTGGTGGCATTCTGCTGCTTTTTGCCCTGTGCATTGGACTCGCCAGCTACTTTTTAATTCAAAGTAACAACTCCCTGAATGATGCCACGGAAGAGATTCAAATCCGTATGGGCATCTCTAATAGCTCAAACCACCTGCGCACCGCGCGTCTCAATGTACTGCAATCGGGTGCGGCCGCGCGTATTGGTGAAATGGACGGTTATCGTGCCGATTTAGCCCGCACCGAAATGCGGATTAAGCAGGCGCGTGAAGGCTTCAAGATTTATATGGATCGCAAGGCGAAAACCCCGGCTGACATTGCGCTTGATGAACCGCTGACCACCAGCTTCAACGCCTACATCGATAAAGGCCTCAAGCCGATGATTGAATCGGCTAAGCAAGGCAGCTTTGAAGGCATCGTGGCGCAGGAAACGGACGTCACGCGCAAGCTGGATGATGCGTATAACGATGTGCTGTTGAAAGCGATTAAAATCCGCACCGACCGGGCGGAAACGATTAACGCTGAAGCCGCGCATCAATCACGCGTAGGATTTATTGCCATGGCGGCCGCTTTTGCCGCGGCTTTAGTGCTTGTAGTGCTTACCTTTGTCTTCCTGCGTCGCGTGGTGATCTCGCCGCTGCGTCAATCCGTCGACCGTATCGAACGCATCGCTCAGGGCGATTTGACTGCGCCCGAGCAAGCCTATGGCCGCAGCGAGATTGGCAGCCTGCTGCATAATCTGCAATTGATGCAGGCATCGCTGGTTCGCACGGTAGGTACGGTGCGTGAAGGCGCGGTGGCGATCTATCAGGGCTCCAGCGAGATCTCTGCCGGCAACACCGATTTATCGTCGCGGACTGAAGAGCAGGCGTCGGCGCTTGAGCAAACCGCAGCCAGCATGGAGCAGCTAACTGCCACGGTGAAACAGAACGCCGAAAATGCCCATCATGCCAGCCAGCTGGCCGCAGATGCCTCAGGCAAAGCACGCAGCGGCGGCGATCTGGTCAATGGCGTGGTGCAAACCATGAACAATATCTCCGGCAGTTCGAAGAAAATTGCTGAGATCACCAACGTCATTAATAGCATCGCTTTCCAGACCAATATTCTGGCGCTGAATGCCGCGGTTGAAGCGGCGCGAGCCGGTGAACAAGGCCGTGGCTTTGCAGTGGTAGCCAGCGAAGTGCGTAATCTGGCACAGCGTAGTGCGCAGGCGGCGAAAGAGATTGAAACGCTGATCGCTGAATCGGTGGGTTTAATTACCAATGGTTCACGTCAGGTAGGTGAAGCCGGTAACACCATGGGTGAAATTGTTGAAGCAGTACGCCGCGTCACCGATATTATGGCCGAAATCGCCGCCGCATCGGACGAGCAGAGCCGTGGCATTCAGCAGGTGAGCCTGGCGGTAACCGAAATGGATAACGTGACGCAGCAGAACGCCTCGCTGGTGGAGGAAGCCTCATCCGCGGCGGCTTCACTGGAAGATCAGGCAGGACGCTTGACGCAGGCGGTAGCGGTCTTCCGTTTGAGTGATAGCCCGGTGGCCCAGGTTGCAAAAGCCGCGCAGCCCACGTTGCGCACGCCGAACTTAGCGCCGCGCGCCGCTTTGGCGACGTCGGGAAATGATAATTGGGAGACGTTTTAATTTGGATGGGGGCGCAGTTTGAGATCTAGGTGCGGGTTGCCCCTCACCCTGCCCCTCTCCCACAGGTGGGAGAGGGAATAAGTAGGTAAGGGCAAAAGCCATCAAGCCCCTTCATACGGCTCAACAAACACCCCTTCCGCATGCTCACTTTCATTAAAGAACCAGATGCCCAGCGGATAATCTTCCAGCGCCACCAGGTACATGATGCCTTCGTTAAATGCCTCAACGGCCAGCACCGTACCTACGCGACGCGGGCCACCGTCGGTTTTTACCGTAACGCGGTCATTCACCTTCATTGATTACTCTCCACAAATTGTCCTGCGACACAGTGTAACGGAAGATAATCAACAGCGCCTGATCGCGATCAGCGTCGTGCAATAACCCACACCGCATGCACGATGCCCGGAATGTAACCGCACAGCGTCAGCAGAATATTAAGCCAGAAGGCGCCACCAAAACCGACCTGCAGAAACACGCCCAGCGGCGGCAGTAAAATCGCAATCACAATACGAAGAAAATCCATACTAACTCCCTGATATCACTTATCAATAAGCGCTAAGCATAGACGCTGCTGCGCACAATGCACTTCAAACGAGGTAAAACTCTGTCAAGATGCGGCTTTTCGTTTTCTTTACGTTTCGCAGAGAGACTTTTGACGCGGGCTGCTCGTACACTTATTCGCACTGCACCAACCCCAAAGGCGCAGTCAACCTAAAAGTAACAAGGATTTTTGCCCGCGCAGCGCGGGCTTTTTTTTGCCTAAATTCCCCCCGCCGCCCTCTTTGCATCAGCGTCTATACTGAAATGACAGCGGATCGCCTCTGGGAGGCCACCATGACTACGGCAAAAGAGTACAGCGAGAATGTGCAGCGCGAAGTGAATATTGATGTTGATGCTTTACTTGACGCGATACAGAAGAGAACCTCGGGCGAGGTAAAAGAGTTCATGGAAGCTGAGCAAGCCCATCGCGTCAGGGTAAACGGTGAGGCCTATGATTCATACACTGAGCTAGCCGAAGCCTTTGAACTGGATATTCGTGATTTCGCCATCAGCGAAGTGAATCGTTGAAATCGATTTCAAAAAAATACCCGGCGGGAAGGCCGGGTAAAATAATTCAGTAAATTCGTTACACCAGGGAATTCTTAACACCCTGTCAGATTACGCTTTAGCTTACTTAAGACAAGTCTTAACCCTGCACGTAAATCGAACATTTTTGCATAACCTTTCAGCGGTAAAACCCTGCACGCCGCGTCACTGCTCACTATTTTCCATGCACGAAGTGCGCATAGATGATGCGGCTTCCTCTGTCATTTAAGAATTATCCTGGTTATCGCGGCCAATAGCCCGGGAAAAAGTGTGATCGCGATTCCGCTATTATACTGATTACTCTTCGCTTTACGGATGCCACTGGCGTAAGGAGTGTGATGGTGCTGAGTCTTGACTCCCTAATGATCGTTACCGACCTTGATGGTTCGTTGTTGGACCATCATGACTACAACTGGGATGCCGCCAGTGAATGGCTGACACGCCTGAAACAACATCAGGTTCCGCTGGTAATTTGTTCCAGTAAAACTGCGGCCGAAATCATACCGCTGCAGAAGCGACTGGGCATTACCGGCGCGCCCTTTATTGCCGAAAACGGCGCGCGCGTGGTGCCAAGCGGCACGCACACCGCGCCCACCGAACCCAGCGCCGCCTATCGCGCGCTGTGCCAAACGCTCAAGGCTCTGCAATCCCACTTCCGCTTCAACGGTTTTCATGAATTTAGCGATGCTGAGGTCGCGCGTTTCACCGGGTTAACGTTGGCCGAGGCCAGCCAAAGCCGGCTGCGTGAAGCCTCCGAAGTGGTGTTGTGGCGTGATGACGAACACCGCTTAGCGACATTTCGCAGCGCGCTGGCCGAACATAATCTCGCGCTAACCCAGGGCGGGCGTTTCTGGCATGTGATGCCAGCAGGTTCGGGTAAAGGGATGGCGTTGGAGCAGATTCAGCAGCATGTCGCCCAGCAGGAAGGCAAAGCACGTATCACCTTAGGCTTAGGTGATGGCCCGAATGATATACCGATGCTGGAGCGCGCAGATTATGCCGTGGTGATAAAAGGCTTCAGTAAAACGCCGGTGAATTTGCAACGTAGTGATACGCAAAATGTTTACCACACCGCGCACGTCGGTCCACACGGCTGGCGTGAAGGACTGGATTATTTTCTGCCGCCGACTGAGTAACGACCTAACCCATACAGGATGAGACGATGAGTGATTTTTACCAGAATGGTGTCATTACTAATTTTCATAATCTCACCCACCGCAGCGTTGAATCGCTGGAAAAAGAGATGGTACGCTTTGCGCGCAAACGCAAAATGGGGCTCATTTTACCTTCGCTGTTCTCCGAGCTGGAAGGCCCTGCGCTGGACAATATCGTCAACGAACTGGCGAAAGTCCCCTATCTCGACGAGATTGTGATTGGTCTGGATCGCGCCGATCGCGACCAGTTTCTGTTCGCACGTGAATTTTTCTCGCGCCTGCCGCAGCGGCATCGCATTTTGTGGAATGATGGGCCGCGGCTGAAAGCGCTGGATGCCGAGTTGGATAAAGAGGGATTATCGCCGAGCCAGCCCGGCAAAGGCCGCAACGTGTGGTTCTGTACCGGCTACACGTTGGCCTCCGATCGCACCCAGTGCGTGGCACTGCACGACTGCGATATCGTCACCTATGAGCGCGGTATGCTAGCGCGTCTGCTCTATCCGCTCGCCAATCCGGCTTTTCAGTATGAGTTCTGCAAAGGTTTTTATGCACGCGTGGCCGACGGCAAGCTAAATGGCCGCGTGGGACGTTTGCTGGTGGGACCGCTGTTGCGCTCGCTGCAAAAGGTTTATGGCCATTCAGAGTATCTCGACTACCTCACCAGCTTCCGCTATCCGCTGTCTGGTGAATTTGCCATGCGTACTCACGTGCTTAACGGCATTAAAATTCCCGGCGACTGGGGATTGGAAATTGGCGTGCTTTCGGAGATCTATCGTAATTACACCACCCGCCAAACCTGCCAGGTTGAAATCGCCGATAATTACGACCACAAACATCAGCCGCTGGCTGAAGATGATGGCACCGGCGGATTAAAGCGCATGAGCAATGATATTGTGCAGTCGTTATTACGTAAATTGGCGACCATGGGCGTACCGCTCACCAGCGATTCGTTCCGCGTGCTGAAGGCAACGTACTATCGTAATGCGCTGGATATGATGGAGATCTATAACCACGAAGCCACCATGAACGGCCTCAAGTTTGATCAACACATTGAAGAAGCGGCGGTAGAAATGTTTACTCAGGCGATTCTCGATGCCGGACAGGCCTTTATTGAACGGCCTAACGAGAAGCCTTTTATTCCGAGCTGGAGCCGCGTGCAGTCGGCGTTTCCCGACATCCTGCAACGCATCTATCAGGCAGTAGAAGAGGATAATGACGGCAAGGTGTAGCGTGTGAGGGAGAACTACATTCGGGACGGCGCTGTTACCGTCCCGAATGTATTTAACTGGCCAGCTGCTGCGCGCCAGAAGAAGAGTGGCTGAGTTCGTCACTGTGAAATGCTTCACGGCGCACGCTATAGCCGTCATACCAACGACACTCGACCATTCCGCTGGCATAGCCGGTCACCACCATCGTGGGTCCGCCCTGTTTGTGCTGAACTTCGTCACTGATTGCAAAGATCATACCGCACCCTCCTTTAACCGTTGAATGAACGATTTTAGGTATAGCAGCTGTGCACGTTTTTTTCCTATACGATAAATCTATTACTTCTACTAAATCAGAATAAGCAGTTAAAAATGCTGATAATAAAAAAAGCCGACAATTTTTATTGTCGGCTTTTAGCGCACGTCCTGGACAGGAAAATTAGATTTTGCAGCCTTCGCAATCCGCTTCATCGCTGAGGTCTGCAGGGACTTCGTTGGCTTTTTCTGCTGCTTTGGCCTCAGCCTGTTCCAGCTGTGCATCGATATCAAATTCAAACATATCGTCGTTCATCATCGTTCTCCTGACCGTGATTAGAAATTTACAGCGCTTTATAACCGCTAGCTGCGCAGCTTAGCAATCAGATTTACGCCCAGCAGCACGATCGACCCAATGATAAAGCCGATCACCAAATTAGCACCGTTGCTGAGCAGAGCGGAGATAAAACCGTTGAACCCGGCGCTGTATTCGCTAATGGCATGATGTAACGGCGTGATGCCGTGTACCACAATGCCGCCACCGACCAGAAACATCGCAAGGGTGCCCACCAGCGTCAGGATTTTCATCAGCCAGGGTGCCAGCGCCAGTAACACGCCACCTATTGCCTGCGCGACCGTGGAGGATTTCTCCTTGAGCCAGAAACCGAGATCGTCAATTTTCACAATCATCGCCACGATACCGTAAACGCCGATAGTGACTAAAATCGCCACGCCGGCCAGGATCAGCACCTGATTGAGCAGCGGCGCTTCGGAGACAATCCCCAGGGTTATCGCCACAATTTCCGCCGAGAGGATAAAGTCAGTGCGCACCGCGCCCTTCACTTTATCCTTTTCAAAGGCCCGCGCGTCCTGCTGCGCCAGCTTGTCCAGCCGCTGCTGCCGCGCCTCCGGGCTTTGTTCCGCCTTATCGTGGTTGAGGCTGTGCAGCACCTTCTCCACCCCTTCATAACAGAGATAGGCACCGCCAATCATTAACAGCGGGGTAATCAGCCACGGCGCAAACGCTGAAATAAGCAGCGCCAGCGGCACGAGGATCAATTTGTTAAGAAAAGAGCCCTTCGCCACACCCCATACAACGGGCAGTTCCCGATTGGCTTTTACGCCGCTAACTTGTTGCGCATTGAGTGATAAATCGTCGCCCAATACGCCGGCGGTCTTCTTTGCCGCTACTTTGCCCATTACTGAGATATCGTCGAGCAAGGTCGCAATATCGTCCAGAAGCGTGAGTAAACTGGATCCTGCCAAAGTGGTATTCCTTATTTATTCCGGTTCGTGATCCTGACAACAGGGGCAACGCTCAACTGCCGTGACCGACATATCGGCAATGCCCACACAGTCCCATTCCACGCGTAACGGCCCGCTCAGATCGTCGGCATGCAGATACTTGCTTACCGGACTTTCCGTCATGCCGCTGATCTCTTCGGTGGCTACCAGCCGGTCGCCAAGATAAATGCGCGCCGTGGCGTGGGTATTCACCATCCGCTCATCGCGGAGTTGATACAGGCGCTTAACGGTAAGTTTGATGCTGCTCATGGCTCGATTCCGCGCTCCAGAGAAAAGGGAGATCTAAACTGTTATAACCGCTAAAAGCAACAATCACGCGTTAATCAACGCGATAGTGATGCAAACCCTGATGATCGATTTCGCTGCTGTCGTCAACCGCCAACAGCCACTCTTCCAGGCGTTCTATCAGCGCGCCGTCCTCCAGCTGCAGTTTGCCACGCAGCGCGCACTCCCAAACAATCAGTACTTTCCAGCCTCCTTCTCGCAGTTGTTGAATGTAACGTCTATCGCGTTCGACGTTACTATTGATTTTGCCACTCCAGAATTCAGAGCGCGTGGCCGGCATTTTGAAGAGATAGCAGTGATGGCGATGCCAGAAACAGCCATGCACAAAGATAATTGCTCTCTCCGCGGGCAAGACAAAATCAGGCCTGCCGGGCAGCGCCTTATCCTGCACGCGATAGGTAAAGCCGCGATCTTTCAAAATCAACGCAATGCGCTGCTCTATCGCCGTATCCTTATTGCGAATGGCGCGCATGTTTTTGCTGCGTATAGCTTGCGAGTGGACGTCTGCCATGGCGTCTCCTTGTTTTGGCGCTCCTTCAACTTTAGCGGTTTAGCTCAAAAGCGAAAGCAAGCACCGCGCCAATTTCCTCGTTGCGTGATGAGTGTTAGCATAGCCGCCTCACTGTTAAGGAAATACGCATGCCAGCTCTCGACCCCGCCGCGCCCGTCCCTTCCACCTCTTCTCAGGATGACGCGACGTCGCTGTTACTGCAGGTGCTCGATATCTATGCCGCGCGTGATGTGGTGACAACGCTTAGCGAAGCCGGTGGCCTCGACTGGAGCGTGCCGCGTTTGAATCGCATCCGTACGGGAAAAAGTGTGGCACCGGCGCTCTCAAGCCGTGAAGTGGCAAGCCTGCAAGCCTTGCTCCCGGCACGTCCGGCCCACTATGATCACGCTACATTCCAGTTTATCGATCTGTTTGCCGGTATTGGCGGTATTCGCCGTGGCTTTGAGCAGATTGGCGGGCAATGCGTGTTCACCAGCGAGTGGAATAAAGAAGCCGTGCGCACTTACAAAGCCAATTTGTATAGCGATCCGCTTCAGCACCAGTTCAACAGTGATATTCGTCTGGTGACACAGCCGGCTGGCATCGATGATGAGCAGGCGATTTATCACTCTATCGATCGCGCCATTCCCGATCATCAGGTATTGCTGGCGGGCTTTCCTTGTCAGCCCTTCTCGCTGGCGGGCGTCAGCAAAAAGAATGCGCTCGGTCGCGCGCACGGGTTTGAGTGTGAAGCGCAGGGTACGCTGTTTTTCGATGTCGCGCGCATTCTTGCGGCCAAGAAGCCGCCGTTCTTTGTGCTGGAAAACGTCAAAAACCTTAAAAGCCACGATAAAGGACGCACCTTCGCCATCATCATGTCAACCCTGGATGAGCTGGGCTATGACGTGGCGGACGCCAACGACAGCGGCTTGCCGGATGCGAAAATTGTCGATGCGCGTCACTTCCTGCCGCAGCATCGTGAACGTATTGTGCTGGTAGGGATTCGCCGTGATAGCGGGCTCAGCAAGGGGTTTTCCCTGCGCGCCCTGCCCGCGCTCTATCCGCAACAGGTTCCGTCATTACAGAGCCTGCTCGAGCCGCAGCCGGAGGCAAAATACACCTTGTCGCCAACCCTGTGGAATTATCTGTACCAGTATGCGAAAAAGCATAAAGCCAAAGGCAATGGATTCGGCTTTGGCCTCAACGATCCGCGTAAAGCCAATATCTGCGTGCGAACCCTATCGGCGCGTTATTACAAAGATGGCTCGGAAATCCTCATCGATCGTGGCTGGGATCAGGCACAAGGCGAAGCGGACTTCCAGCACCCCGCAAACATGGCGCGTCGCCCACGCCGCTTGACGCCGCGCGAATGTGCCCGTCTGATGGGATTTGAAGCGCCAGGCGAAACGCATTTTCGTATTCCCGTCTCAGACACTCAGGCCTACAAGCAGTTTGGCAACTCGGTGGTGGTGCCGGTATTTGCTGCGGTCGCACAGCTGCTATTGCCGCTGATTGAACAACACGCGCGCCAAAACAGTTAGCGCTTCAGGACCACAATTTCATTTAGGGCCGCGCTTTATGCTGTTTTCAGCAGAATCGCGCCCGCTGTCACCAAACTGTCACGCACGCTGCCAATACTCCTTTTTTATTTTTTGGAGGCGTTCGATGTCACTCCTTTCCGTTATCGCGCTGCCGCTGCGGCTGCGCTCGCGCTTCTCTCTGCGCATCCCGCTATGGCTCACCAGTTTGCGGAGTCAGTTCCTGTTGTTCATTGTGCTGTTCTGTTTGCTGCAGTTTGCCGGCGTCCTGCTACTCAGCGGGCATGTAAACCAGACGCAGACATCGCTGCAGCAGGCTAATCAGCTGCGCGAACGCCTGGCGCTGTTGGATAAAGCCCGCATCGAACTGCTCACCGCCAGCGACAATAGCCACCGCGCCGGGATTTATTTAATGCAGGATCAGCAAAGTGGCTCGGTGGATAGCTGGAAAAGTCTGGCCGCCGCCGCCAGTGATTCGCTTAACCAGGCCGAGCGGCAATTTACCGCTTATCATGCCAGGGCTGACAGCCCGCTGGCACAAGGGTTTGCCATGCTGGCGGCAGGTTTACAGGAGCAGCTGAAAGGTCTGGCTGCCAACGACATCAATGCCTTCTTTATGGTACCGATGCAGGCGTTCCAGCAACAGTTCAATGATGCCTGGTTTAATGAGATCGAACAGGCCAATCAGCAACTCGGCAGCGTGAATCACAATACGCTAAGCACGCTGAAGCAGAGCCGTAATCTGTCGCTCATTGTTAGCGCGGTACTGATGCTCTTGTTAGTGCTGGCCTCCGGCTTGCTGATGCGCGGCGTCCTGTTGCCCCTGCGGCGTGCCAACGGACAGCTGGCACAGATTGCCACTGGCGACCTGATCGCCTGTCATGACACGCCGCGTCGTCAATCGCTCGAGACGCGCCAACTGTTCCAGTCGATTAATACCATGCGCAGCGGCCTGCAACAGATTGTTAGCGACATCAACACCGTGGCGGTGAGCGTCGCCGCCGGTGCCGAAGAGATGCAGCAACACAATGAGAAGGTGATGCAGCAACATCAGAAGCAAAACGCCAGCTTCCATCATCTGTCGCAGCGTTTAGATCGCGTCTCTGAAGAGGTGGAGATTGGGACCCAGTTTTCGCTGCAGGCTACCCAGGAAGCACAATCGGCGGATGATCTGATGCGCAATTGCGCCGTAGAAGTCGATAAAATGGAAAATCAGATGCAGCAGATTGTCGCCGCGTCAGGGGATATCGCCGGTATTGTCGGCATGCTGGATAGCCTTTCGATGCAAACGCGCCTGCTATCACTGAATGCCGCGATTGAGTCCGCGCATGCAGGTGCTTATGGGCGCAGTTTCTCGGTGGTCGCCAAAGAGATGGGCTTACTGTCTCAGCAGAGCGGCGCATCAACGCGACAGATCGATGGACTGATTCAGCACACACAGCAGCACGTCAATGATGGTTTCGATAAGGTTAAGGCGCTGGAAGTGCTTTTTGCGCAGATCGGCGGCGCGGTTTCCGGCATTGTGACGCAGCTGAACGAGCTGCAGCAAAACAGTTCGGCACAGAGCCATCGGGTGAAAAAAATAGCCCGAGAAGTGGTCGAGATGAGCGACCAGCTGCAGCAAAACGAAGCCCTGAATGCGCAACAGGTGCAATCTGCCGTGCAGTTGCGTGCGCTATCTGACCGTCTGGCGCAGCGCGCGCAGCAGTTCCGTATTCACGACATTTAACGCCGCGTAATAAAAAACCCGTCAATCGACGGGTTTTCTGCTTATTTCTTCTTCTTGCTTTTCTTCAGCAGCGCCCGAACCTGTTTCAATTCGGCGGCTGAAAGCTGTTCGGTACAGGCTTCTTGCGTATCCAGGCTGTCAATGGCCGGGTGCTCAACCGCATCTAAACTGGCCTGCAGGCGGTTAACGATCTCCTGACTCATGGAGATTTGGTTATCTGCGGCTAACTGCTTGATGTGATCTTTCAGCGCCGGGTCAATTTTAATGGTTAAGTTAACGGTCTCGGTCATTTTCATACTCCCTTTTGATTTACAACAACGTAGCGGAAGCAGGTGAAAGTTAACAGACTGTCATAAAAATTTAATATTAAGAGTGTATGGGGCTAAAATCTCTTAATACTGACTCGTCAATTGAGGTCAGGTTGCCTTGTAGTTCTGCGCAAAGTTTCCCCATGTAGTGCACCAGAAATTCCGCGTTATGCTCCGCCAGAAGACGCCCTGCTTCCGTCTGCATGGTTTGCGGTAAACCGAGCAGCTTTTTCTGAAAATGGTCCAGCGTCCACTTTACATCATCCAGCTCACGCTCTTTTCCCAGCGGGTCTTCGCTATCAAACAGCGGCCGTCCAAGCGCTCCTGCCGTGTAGAAAACGCGCGCCAGGCCGATAGCACCTAAAGACTCCAGACGATCGGCGTCCTGGACGATTTTCGCTTCCAGCGTTTGTGGCGCAATGCGGGCGCTGAAGCTGTGCGCCTGAACTGCATGGGCCACGGCATCCAGACGCTCAAACGGGAAATCGGGGAAATCCTGCTGCAGGATTCGGCGTGTCTCTTGCGCGGCATAGGTTGAGGCCAAATGGCGTTCAGGGTGGTTTTTAGGCAGGTTAACCACATCGTGGAAATAGCAGGCGGTGAGGACCACCATCGGATCGGCATCGCTGTGCTGCATGATGCGTTTCGCGCTCATCCACACGCGGCGCAGATGCGCGATATCGTGGGCTTTGTCATCGTGCAACCAGTTCAGCTGCAGCCAGTTCTCATAGCGTTGTTGCCAGCGGGTGAGTGACATCGTGCTTCTCCTTTTATTGCTGTTATTTAGCACTGCCTGTACAGGGTGCTGCTCCTGCGGACATCATAGCGGCTGGGTAATGACACTTTTTTTACATCATTCCTGGATGTGCTAAGCAAAAAAATGCGATCCCGATCATGTTATAGCGCTGTTAACGCCGCTTGCCCAGCACCCATTACGCTTTCGGCATTTCCTTAGCGTCGTTTTAGTTAACTAACTCTGTTTAATGGCGGTAATCTATTTAGGTCATCAACAAATTTCGCGGCAGGGTTTTATTCCAGTTAAATATGCTGTCTTTTTGCCGTTAAAACGGGTTATTCAACGCGACATAATCTGAAAAGGTTCCCATTCTGGCCTTTATAACGTACTGTATCTGGAAAAATTCTGGCTTCCGATTCTGTCGAAGTCTTTTTCAGCACACATTTTGCTTATGAACCATTTTTAAAACCTAAAATTGCAAGAATTGCCTGATACTGAGGCGACAAATTATTAAGCAAACTGATTCAAACCCATTATGCTACTCCTCTCATCTACGGATGCGGAGGATGCTTCGCACTTTCCGGGTTGGTGAAACAATATGAGGTATGCAATGAAAGAACGGCCGATTCTTTTTTCCGAACAGCGGGTGCGCGCCCTGCTGGTTGGCCAGCAGACACAGACCCGACGCATTATGAAAACGCAGGCCTTTGGTCCAGGCCAGGATCACCATGAAGGCGTACATGCGTTTGACGTCAGCGCTAACCACCTGCACGGCTATAAATTAATGTCGATGACCGATGTCAGCTCACACTGCCCGTATGGCCAGGCGGGTGACGGATTGTGGGTACGTGAAACCTGGCGTGGCCCCATCGTTCCTGAAGAGCAGCTGGCTGAATACGAGCGCGATCCGCTGCCGTTCCGCCATCCCGCCTTTTGCCAGTATCGCGCCGACAGCAACGAGCTGGGGCAACTGGATGAGCATTTGCACAATGCCGAGCAGTTTGGCTGGCAAACAGCAATACATATGCCGCGCTGGGCCAGTCGTATCGATTTGCGAATTACCTCAGTGCGGGCCGAGAAAATTCAGGATATCAGTGAAGACGACATTATGGCGGAGGGCGTCCAGACCGATACGCACTTCCTGAATAACTTCTTCACCATGAACATGAATGCGGAATCACCGAAAGAAGCCTATCGCAAAGCGTGGCAGAAACAGTATGGCGCCACCAGCTGGGAAGTTAATCCTTGGGTATGGGTCATTGCCTTTGAACGTATTGAACGCGCAGGGTAAAGCGTTTGCCATCAACTGCGTCATTTAAGGTCGTCATGCGTGGCGACCTCTCCCCTTCCGATCTTACTTCCCGGTTTGCCACCTTTATCACAGACACATCGCTAACTAACTGGTTGAATAGTCGGCTTTGATTCCGCGCTGGCAATTTTCTCTTCGCCGCGTCAGGATACTGTTTTCGCCCTGAAGAGTGAGTGATGCGATGTTCAAATGGCCGTGGCATGCGCAAAGAGAGACTTCAGTCGTAGCGCTTCCCTGGCAGCAGGCGCTGGCGCAACCGATCTTCTCCCTGCTCGATCACCAGGAACAGCACGCTCTTGTTGCCCTCGCGCAGCGCTTTCTGCAGCAGAAAAAAATTTCTCCACTGCAAGGCCTGCAGCTCAATGAACTGCTGCTCACCCGACTGGCGTTGTTATTTTGCCTGCCGGTACTGAAACTGGGCGTCGAGTGGCTCGATGGCTTTCATGAAGTGCTGATCTATCCCGAACCGTTTAATGTTGACGATCGCTGGGAAGATGACAATGGTCTGGTGCATCACGCGCCCGCAGTGCATGCCGGACAAAGCTGGACGCAAGGCCCTGTGGTGCTGAATGCGCTCGATATTCAGGATTCCTTTGATCTCTCCGGATTTAATCTGGTGATTCACGAAGTGGCACATAAGCTCGATGCGCGCGGCAGCGGCTACACCAGCGGCATTCCGGTGATGGCACTGCGCGATGTCGCCAGCTGGGAAAAAGATCTGCAACACGCCATGGCTGAGATTGAAGCCGAAGTGGAGCTGGTGGGTGAACAGGCCGCCACCATCGATCCGTACGCCGCCAGCGATGCCGCAGAATGCTTTGCGGTGCTGTCGGAATACTTCTTCAGCGCGCCTGATTTATTGGCCAACCGTTTTCCAGTGATGTATCAGCATCTCCAGCAATTCTATCGTCAGGACCCGCTGGCACGCCTGGCGCAATTGACATCAGAACCTGCTTAAATCGCGATCGCTTTGTACTATTGCTAGCCAATTGAATATAAATACGTTTTAAGCTGTTGACACCTGACTGAGGCGCCATTAATATTCGCCTCGTTCACACGATTCCTCTGTAGTTCAGTCGGTAGAACGGCGGACTGTTAATCCGTATGTCACTGGTTCGAGTCCAGTCAGAGGAGCCAAATTCGAGAAGCCTGCTCAGGAAACTGAGCGGGCTTTTTTCTTTTCTGACATCTGTTCAAATGTTCCACAACAAATGTTCAATGACAGTCAACACCACAGAGAATAACTCACAGGGAAAGCAATCCGCGATGCGTCATCATTCTTTTATCAGACAAAGCACATTTCCTCTTTAATAAACTCTGATTGTAATGATGCCAGCCTGAAATGGGCAAGCGGGTAACTGATACCCACCCCGGACAACATTGCCTGACAAAAAAGCGCAATCAGTATCTCCTGCCAATGATATCGACCTGCTGATGCCTTATTTAACGCCGTAAAGCGTCAAAATATGACGTTAAAGCGAATCACTGTTAATAACGCATAAACAACGCCCTTTAGGGTCGCGTTTATTTTAACAACATTCACAACCCGGGTTGATAAATAACCTTAAGCCTGGATATGGATAAACTTTGCCATAATTAGTATTTCCCCTCGCAATAACCCTTTGTTATTCCTTTGGTTCCTGTTTGTATTGCTTTGAGAACCACCGTGGAAATTTATTGGTATCTGACCGCGCCAGACGGTCATCAACCCTGGGCCGCCTCCGGCAGCCGGCAGGTCAACTACGCCTATTTCCAGCAGGTCGCCCGCGCGGTAGATCATCTGGGTTTTACCGGCGCGCTGCTGGCGACCGGTGCACATGATCCCTGGATTCTGGGGGCGTCACTCATTCCCTATACCGAACGCATGAAATTCCTGATTGCTATCCAGCCGGGTCTGATCTCACCCACCCTGCTAGCCAAAATGGCCGTGACGTTTAACCAGTTTTCGAAAGGCCGGGTGCTTCTCAACGTGGTCAGCGGTGATAAAAATACGCTGGGCGCTTACGGCATGCACCTGGATCACGATGCCCGATATGATCTCAGTGACGAATTTTTGCAGGTATTACGTCCCTTGCTCAATCAGGAAAATGTCAGCTTCAAAGGGGAACACCTGGATATTGAGAACGCCAGGCTGGCATTGAGCAATGGCGGATATCCTCCGCCACCGCTGTGGTTTGGTGGCTCTTCTGAAGCGGCACAGGAAGTCGCGGCAAAGCACATCGACACCTATCTCTCCTGGGGCGAAACACCGCCGCAGGCCGCAGAGAAAATCGCCCAGGTGAGAGCCAGAGCCGATAAACACCTTCGCCAGTTACGCTACGGCATTCGTCTTTATGTGATCGTGCGCGAAACTGATGAACTTGCGTGGCAGGCAGTAGACGCACTTTATGCCTCAATGGACGACAGCGCCATTGCCGCCCGGCAGCATCTGGCCCGCGGGTCAGACTCCGTAGGTCAGTCCCGTATGAGTGCCCTGCACAATGACCAGAAACCCGCCGATCCGCGCGAGCTGGAGATCTACCCCGGACTGTGGGCGGGCATTGGCCTGGTGCGTCCCGGACCTGGCACCGCTATCGTCGGCAGTCCGGAAACGGTCGAACGCACCCTGCGAGCCTATCAGCAGGCGGGGGTTGAGGTGTTTATCCTATCCGGTTTCCCCTTGCTGGAGGAAGCCTATCGCTTTAGCGAACTGGTGATGCCACGACTGTCACTCACCCCGCCGGATGACGCGGCAAAGAATACCTTTACCTGGGGAAATCTGTGGGATCGTCCGGTCAGAAGTGGAGATCCAGCACAATGAAAATCCGTCTGGGAAGCCATCCCAGTAATCTCTCGCTGTTTATTTTGCGCCATCGTGGTGTCATCGAACCTGCCGCCAGAGACCGAGGCTGGCAGCTGGAATGGTTCGACTATACCCAGGGCGCACGCAGCGGCGAGTGGCTGGCTGATGAACAGGTCGATGTGGTTGGCACCGGATCAACCCCGCCGATAAGTGCGCAGGCCACCGGGCTGGACGTCGCTTATCTCGCCAGCTCGCCGCCACGTAATAACAATTGCGCGTTGCTGACTTTGCAAAGCAACGCTATCTCCTCGCTGCGTGCTAAGCGACTGACGGGCATGCCCGGTTCTTTCACCGATCATTTTCTGGCGCGTCTGCTGCAAAAACAGAACCTGCGCCGCACCGATGTCACACTGCTGGACCTGCAGGGGCAGGATGCCATGACTGCGTTACTCAATGGCGACATTGACGGCTGGCTGGCAATCGATCCCTGGCTGACTCGTGCGTTACAGATAAAGGATGTCGTTGCGCGCTCCGCCGTCGGCGATGAAATCATTAACCGTTCACTGTTCTGGACGCGTGCCGCCTGGCAGCAACGCTACCCCGAAGTAGCCGCCTGGATCGTGAAACAGTTGCGCGTAAATGATGCCTGGATTGAGCAGCATCCGGTAGGCGCCGCGCAGATTCTTGCCGACAAACTCAACCCGGCCATCCTGCCTGATGAGTGGCTGAAAACAATACGCGGGCGTCCCTGGGGTCTCACCCCTGCCAGTGACGCTCTGTTAGCCGAACAGCAGCAGCAGGCTGACGATCTTTTTGCCGTGGACTGGGTTTATGACGTATTGCAGCAAGAGAACCACTGGGCCAAAGCCCATCCGCTTGAGGCAGGTAAGATCTGGGCTTCACAAATGGGGCAGCAGGGAAGCACACTGGCGGCTCTGCTGGGCAGGGTCAACACCGTTCCCATCACGCCGGTCGATGACGCCGCGATAACCCATATCGGGCATATAGCCAACTGGTATCAGCAACAGGGTCTGATCGCCAGCCATCCGGATATTCGCCAGCATGTTGTCACGCTGACGCCTTAAAGCCCCGCTATGAGTAAAACAGCATGACGCAACCGGCTATCTCGCATATCTCGTTTCTGACACCGGGGAATTATCCTGATGACGCTCCACTTCAGGGTCTTGAACAGACGTTACAGCTGTTCGAACGCGGTGAACAGCTGGGTTTTAATGGTGCCTGGGTACGCCAGCGACATCTGGAACATGGCGTATCGTCAGCCAGCACCTTTCTCGCCGCCGCCACACAACGTACCCGCCAGATAGAACTGGGCAGCGCCGTGATTCAGATGGGTTATGAGAGTCCATTTCGTCTGGCCGAAGACCTGGCGACAGTGGATATTCTCGCCAGGGGACGGTTGAATGTCGGCCTGAGCGCAGGCGCGCCTAATCATCTTGAGTTAATCGGTCATTCTGTCTGGGGTGATGCCTGGCAGCAGCAGGATTTTTCTTACCAGCGCGTCCTGACTCTGCGCGATAACCTGAGTGGCCGCTTCTTCGGCGATGATAATACGGTCATTCTCTCACCCGGTAATACGCAACGCCCGCGTGTTCAGCCCTTTGCTGCCGGTCTGGTTGACAGATTGTGGTATGGCGGAGGATCACTTCGTTCGGCGCGCTGGGCTGGCAGCCACGGGTTTAATCTGCTCGCGGGTAATCTCACCTCCGGTGAAGAAACGGATGATTTTTATCAGGCACAGCGGGCGCAAATCCAGCTGTATCGTGAAAATCTTGCGGCTTCCGGTCGGCGTGCGGCGCGCATCGCCCTGGGACGCGTCATCATTCCCACCGACAGTGCGGATGCCACCACCCGCAGACATTATCAGCAGTTTGCCGCCAGCCGCTACCCACGCACTCTGGCACCCCAGAGCTCCCGACGCACCCTGTTCTCTCAGGATATCGTGGGCAGTGCGGAGCAGATTCTCGAACGGCTGTTTAACGATCCCGTCTTACGTCTGGTGAATGAGCTGAGAATCGAACTGCCTTATGAATTGCATTATGCGGAGTACAGCCAGATTATCAGCGATTTTGCGACGCTGATTGCGCCGGAGCTGGGCTGGACAGCACTGCCGCAAGTTTCGCACGTTGGGCGCGAATGAAATCCCGAAGAAAGTCAGCGGCAAATGTCCTTATCGCGGCATTCCGGCTTAACACGTAAAAAATAGCGCGGACGTCCAGATTCGTTACCGATCTTTTTATTGTGCCGTAACGTTGATCTGAGTCGCATTCTTGTAATAAAGAAAAGTATTCCCAAGCTTATCCATAAATAACATAAGGACATTTCGTTATTTGTTATAGCGTTTGATTGTTAGACACCGGATCAGGGGAAGATTAATTTTCAGTTTTTGTAAATGAACATTGCCATAATATTTTTGAGGGATCTCTTTTGGTCAGTTTAATAAACAAACAAAGCATGCAGTACAGACTTAAAATAGCACTCTTCAGCAGTCTGGCAGCTTTCAGCGCCATGACGTTTGCCGACGATGCCCTAAAAGAGGGTATCACCCCAGCCACCGATTCCAGCCAGATTCCGGCAGCGGCGAAATTGCGCAAAGACACGGTGGTGGCGGGCATTTCTGAACCTCAGGGGATTTTTAACCCTTACTTTTTTGTCAACGGCTGGGATGAAAATGTCACCAACGTCATTTTTTCACGCCTGATTGACTGGGACAGCCACGGCAATCTGGTGCCGGGTCTGGCGCAAAGCTGGACGGTAAGCCCGGATAACAAAGTCTATACTATTAAGCTTCGCCCCGATCTGACGTTCAGCGATGGCTCCCCACTCACCGCCAAAGACGTTGCCTTTACCCTTACCGTCCTCTACGACCCGAAATATGATGGTGACACCGACATCACCCTCGCGAATATTGCCGGGGGCGCGGAATATAAAGCAGGTAAAGCCGACAGCGTCAGTGGCCTGAAAGTCATCGATCCCCTCACACTCCAGATCACCACCACACAACCTGGCGCAACCACACTGGCAAAAATTGGCGGGCCGGTGCTGTCGGAAGCTTATTACGGCAAAGGCTATCAGCGTGGCAATCTTGACTATCTGCGCACACTGCATGGCAAACCGCTGGGCAATGGCCCCTATGTCTATGACAAATACATCCCCGGGCAGGAAATTCGTTTTCATGCCAATAGCCACTTTTATCGTGGCACACCGCCAACGCCTCGTTTTATTTATCGCGTCACTAACCCCTCAACCAATTTCCAGTTGTTCCAGACCGGTGAAACGGATTACGACGCCTTTACTTCACGACCGGATGATATTGAACAGCTGAAACTGCTCGGCTTTGCCAATATCAATCTCTACGGGTCCAGTGATTACAGTAAAGTCGAGTTCAACGTTCGCCGCCCGGCGTTGCAGGACGCGAAGGTGCGTCAGGCGCTGATATATGGGCTGGATCGTCAGAAGCTAATCGATGTGGTGTACCAGGGGTATGGCAAGGTTGCCATCGAACCTATCGCGCCCATCTCCTGGGCATATAACCCGGATGGCGTGAATCCCTACAAATACGATCCGGCACAGGCGAAAAAATTGCTTGATGAGGCGGGCTGGAAACCCGGTTCCGATGGTATTCGCGTAAAGGACGGCAAACGTCTTGAACTGACCTTACTGGCAAGTAAAAAAGTGCTGAACGACGCGCTCATCCCGATCGCCAAAGAGGACTGGCAACAAATTGGCGTGCTACTGAAACCCCAGGTGGTGGACTTCAATGCGCTGATGGCCCAGCGCAAAGCGGGCAATTACGACCTGGCGTCCTTTAGTACCAGCACGTTAAACGATCCGCATGACGGGGTATGGGATTACTACAGCACCGAGGCTAAGGAGTCCGGTTATAAAAATCCTCAGGTGGATAAGCTGATCAATGAAGGCAATGCGGTGCTGGATGTGGCACAGCGCAAACCGATTTACCACCAGCTGTACAAAGTGCTGGCAGATGACCCGCCGGTGATCCTGCTCGGTTATCGCCAGATCCTCTCCGCCAGCAGCGCCCGCGTGACCGGCTTTAAACCGGATATCTATAACGGCCTGACCGGCAGTCTGCCGGACGTCAGAATCGTTAAGTAACCTTGCCCACTGTTCAGCCGTCAGGACTTCCTGACGGCTGATATGAGAATACCATGAGAAATTTTATCCTGAGGCGGCTGCTGAACACCCTGCCCATGCTGCTGTTTGCCTCTTTTATCATCTTTATGTTGTTTGCAAAGACACCCGGTGACTTTATTGATGGCAACGTGACGCTGACCGCCGCGCGCGCGGCTGAGCTGAAGGCGATTTACGGCCTTGATCAGCCGCTGCTCACCCGCTATCTGCACTGGCTCGGCCAGCTGTTACGGGGTGATTTGGGTTTCTCACTGCAATACCAGATTCCTGTCACTCAGTTGCTCAATCAATACGTCTGGAATTCCTTCCTGCTCGCCAGTGTCGCACTGGTGTTTTACTGGGGAATTGGCCTTGCCGCCGGTATCGCGTCGGCAATCAAACCCAACTCGTGGTTCGATCATCTGGTCAGCGTGCTGGTGTTTGCCGCAATGTCTTTTCCGACCTTTTTTCTCTGCCTGCTGTTAATCAAATGGTTCGCGGTAGACCTGCACTGGTTGCCGGTCGGCGGCATGACCAACACCGGCAGTGATGACAGCGGCTGGGCCTATATTGTGCAGGTGGGGGCCCACCTGATGCTGCCGGTGCTGGCACTGGTGATGTTGCAGGCGGGCAGCCTGACGCGCTATTTTCGCGCCAGCATGCTCGACGTCATCAAAATGGATTTCATCCGCACTGCTCGGGCAAAAGGTTTACGCGAACGCACGGTGATCATGAAACATGCGTTACGCAATGCGCTGCTGCCGATCATTACCCTGCTCGGCTTTGAGCTGCCGGGATTGTTCTCGGGTGCCCTCATCACCGAAAAAGTCTTCAACTGGCCGGGTGCAGGACACATCCACATCGATTCGCTCGCTGCCCGTGACTATCCGGTGCTGATGGGTTTCACGCTGTTTCTGGCGGTATTAACTATCCTCGGCAATCTTCTGGCCGACGTGCTTTACGCGTGGGCTGACCCGCGTATTCGGGTGAGTTCATGATGATCAGTTCACTTTTTTCCACGCAACGCCGCCTGCGCAAAGCGGTAATCCCGGCACTGGCCCAGGCCACGTCCTCACCGTGGCGTCAGGCATGGCAGGCATTACGGCGTAATCCTCTGGCGATGGTGTGCCTGGTTTTACTGGTTGTCATGGCGATCTGGTGCGTGCTGGGGCCAATCTGGTCGCCGTGGCAGGATGACGCCACGGATGCCCTGATGATCAACAAACCGCCAGGGGCACAGCACTGGCTGGGAACCGATTTCCTGGGGCGGGATGTCTACACCCGTTTGCTCCTTGCCGGGCGCATTTCGCTGACCATTGGCCTGCTGACGATGTTGCTATCGGTGGCGCTGGGGTATCTGCTCGGTGCCGTATCGGGCTACGCGGGTGGCCTGACCGACAAGCTGATTATGCGTCTGGCCGATCTGGTCATGACCATTCCCAGTCTGCCGCTGCTGATTGTCGCCGGCGCCATGCTGTCGGAGCTCGATTTTTCAGCGGATGCGCGCATCTATATGGTGGTCATCATGCTGAGCCTGCTAGAGTGGCCTAAACTGGCGCGGCTGGTGCGCGGGCAAATCCTTTCGCTGCGCGAGCGTGATTTTATGCTGGCAACGCAGGTACTGGGCCTGTCATCACGTCGCCGCCTGTTTGGTCATCTGCTGCCCAATACCATCCCGATTCTGGTGGTCATGGCGACGATGGCTGTGGCGAACGCCATTCTGAGCGAGTCGGCGCTGAGCTATCTCGGTCTTGGCGTCGTCCCGCCGACCCCCTCCTGGGGCAATATGATGGATGCCGCCAATAGCCTGATCGACTTCCAGCGTCGCCCGTGGCTGTGGATGCCACCGGGCATCGCCATCTTTATCACCGTGGTTGCTATCAACGTACTGGGCGACGGCTTGCGTGATGCGCTCGATCCCCGCATAAAACGGAGCCAGAAATGAGCCAGCCACTGATCACCTTCGAACAGTTATCCGTCTCCTTTGCCGCCGAACAGGGGCGTGTGCAGGCCGTGCAGGAGGTCTCCTTTACTATTCATGCCGGACAGACCTTGGGTATTGTCGGCGAATCCGGCTGTGGCAAAAGCGTTACCGCCATGTCGCTGATGGGACTGTTGCCGCCGCAGGCCGCACGTATTGACGGCGGAGCCATCCGCTTCCAGGGGCAGGATCTGCTTACACTCAATCCAGCCAGGATGGCCGACCTGCGAGGCAACCAGCTGGCGATGATTTTTCAGGAACCAATGAGCGCCCTCAATCCGGTGCTGACCATTGGCGAGCAGCTGTGTGAGCCATTGATTCGCCATCGTGGGGAGTCGCCTAAAGCCGCCTGGCAGCAGGCGATCGCGCTGATTAGCCGCGTCGGGCTGGCGCGCGCGGAGAGTCTGATGACCAGCTACCCGCACCAGCTTTCCGGCGGCATGCTGCAACGCATCATGATTGCGATGGCACTCAGCTGCCAGCCGAAACTGCTGATTGCTGACGAGCCAACCACCGCGCTGGACGTCACCGTTCAGGCCCAGATTCTGTGTCTGCTGCGCGATCAGGCCCGTGCCAGCCAGATGGCGCTGATGCTGATCACCCATGATCTGGGCGTCATTGCCCGGATGGCGGAGCAGGTAGTCGTGATGTATGCCGGGCGGGTTGTTGAATACGGCCCCACCGCAGAGGTACTGCGTAATCCGCTGCATCCCTATACCCAGGGGCTGATCGCCTCCCGACCGGTTCCCGGCGAGCGGCGACGTCGGCTCTACTCCATCCCCGGCCAGGTGCCGGACCTTACCGCGCTGCCCGCATTCTGCGCTTTTTTTGACCGCTGCGATCGCGCCAGTGAAATCTGCCGGGCAGGCATACCACCGCTGGTGGGTACAACACGGCAGGCCGCCTGTTTTCACCGGGAAAAAGTGGAATCTTTCGCATGAGTTCTGAATACATAATTGAAGTGGACGCGCTGAAGAAGCACTTCCCGATACGCGATGGCCTGTTTGGTCAGGAAACCGGGCAGCTTCGTGCCGTTGACGGTGTCAGCTTTCGCATCCGCCCGGGTACCATCTTCGGTCTTGTCGGCGAATCCGGCAGCGGCAAAACTACCGTAGGCCGCACAGTGCTGGGGTTACATGATAAAACCGCTGGCACGATTAAGTACCGGGGGCAGGACCTGTCGACGCTGACGGCACGGGAAATGCAGTCACTGCGGCCCAGAATCCAGCTGGTGTTTCAGGATCCCTACAGCTCCCTCAATCCGCGTATGCGTATCGGCGATGCCATTGGTGAGGCGCTACTGGCGCATAAACTCTGCACCCGAGCGGAGTTGTACGACAGGGTGATCGCGGTGATGAAGATATGTGGGCTGGCTCCACAGCATTACCCGCGTTTCCCGCACGAATTCTCGGGGGGACAACGCCAGCGCATTGGCATTGCACGGGCACTGATTCTCAACCCGGACTTTATTATCGCCGATGAGCCAATTTCAGCGCTGGATGTCTCCATTCAGGCGCAGATCATCAACCTGTTTTCCGATCTGCGCGATGACCATGGCGTCACCTTCCTGTTTATTTCGCACGATCTCGGCGTGGTGGAACATCTTTGCGATGACGTGGCTGTGATGTATCTCGGGCAACTGGTGGAGACCGCCAGCCGCGACGCCCTGTTTAGTCAGCCGCTGCATCCCTACACACAGGCGCTACTGGCCGCCGTACCGACGCTCGACCCACAACATGAACCCATCGCGGTGATTAACGGGGAGATTCCGGATCCGTCACGGCCTCCCTCCGGCTGCCGCTTCTCGTCACGCTGCCCGCAGGCAGAAGCGCAGTGCCATGCGACGGTGCCGGAATTACGTGAAGTGTCGCCTGGGCACCGGGTGGCGTGTCATTTTATTCAGTTTAACTAAGATTAAGCCTCACCAGACATCGCAAAGAGATGGCAATGGCGGTCACTTAATCTCAGTGATATCCGATCCCCAGCTTTGATCACGCTGTCACCCGGCAGGCGTCGCGTCAGCAGTTCTTTGATGCCGGGGATCTGATGATATGACAAGATTTCGTGGCCGGTTTTATACACCAACGCCGCATCAAAAGTCAGGTAGTACAGCTTTTCATTGGTCAGAATGAGATGTTCAGGTCAAAACCTATTTCAGAAAATCGACAACCCAAATTAAATTTTAAATGAATTTTCATAATCTTCACCATGTAATTAAACACATTTGAATGCATCTTTTAAACACCCCCAAATTTAGATTAACGCTTTGATGATACCTCCCAAAAAACAACCTTACGCTGCAGTATTTTTACAAAATGAGCACCACATATGCCTATTACCGCCAATAGCAACACACCAGAAAACATCGTTGAAAGGCTCATATTGACGGAGCTGGAGGCAATTAAATATCCCAAACCCTGTTGAGCTGACAAAAACTCGGCAACAACGGCTCCAATTAACGCCAGTGAAACACCAATCTGTAATCCAGAAAATATTTCACTGGCAGCCGATGGAAGTTTCACATGAATCAATAAGTAAACTTTCGAAGCTGAAAATGCCCGACAGGTATCTAACAATTCATTATCCGTGCGACGAATGCCATTTACGGTATTAACGAACAACGGGAAAAAACACACGAGAGTGACCAAGACTACTTTGGAGGCGATGCCAAAACCGCACCACACCAGAATAATGGGACCTAATGCGACTTTGGGCATCGCCTGCAAGGCGACCAGCAGCGGATAAACAAATCGTTCAAAGGTAGTGGATTCAGCCAGAACGATGCCGAGAGCGATAGCCAACAGACTTCCAAAGGTATAACCCAAGGCAATTTCACTTAATGTTGCAGCAATATGCGGCCAGATACTGGCATCCGCGAACCCCTGATAAAGGGCTAAGAACACCGCAGCTGGGCCGGGCAGAAGATAATCAGGAATAGCAAAAAGCCGTACCGAAAAGTCCCACAGCAGTAGCAGCACCGCCAAACTGATGGTCGGGCAAAGAAATGGCATAATCTTACGCATGAGTAAAATAGCTCCTCAAATGCTGGCATAACTGCATAAAGTCCCGGTCGGCAAGCGTTTCAAGCGTTCGCGGACGCGGCAACGGAATGATTAAATCTTCAACCAGCGTGCCAGGCCGTGGCGACATCACCAGCACGCGGTCGGCAAGAAACACCGCTTCCTGAATACTGTGGGTGATGAACAGCACGGATTTGCGCTGCTGTTCCCAGATACGCTGTAACTCCAGCATTAACGTTTCTCTTGAGAACGCATCCAGTGCCGCAAAGGGTTCATCCATCAGCAATAGCTGCGGGTCATGTAACAGCATTCGTGCAATACCCACTCGCTGTTGCATTCCACCGGAGAGCTCAAAAGGATAGTTCGCTGCAAATTCCGCCAAGCCCACCAATTCCAGCATGTGGTAGGCTCGCAAGCGCGCTGGCGCGATAGCCAGACCCAGTGTACGCGCCGGTAGCAGTACATTTTCTAGCACCGTTTTCCATGGCAACAGATTAGGCTTCTGGAAGACCACGCCGGTCTGTTTGCCTGGACCTGACAGGGGATGGCCGCCAAGGGTTATCTCCCCACCACTGGCGGGTAATAATCCCGCCGCAAGTTTGAGTAAGGTCGATTTGCCGCAGCCAGAAGGACCTAGAATGGCCACAAACTCCCCTTCCCGCACGGATAAATTCACGTTCGACAATGCTTGGATCGTGCCGCGACGTGTCGGATATGTAAGTTCAATATCCCGAAGTTGCAGTGCCTCAATCATGACTGAGCCGATGTTGCAGCAGCTAAAAATACCAGTACCCGCTCCCAACTACGTTGGTTGGCTCGTGCATTTTCCAGCGCGGTGCCACCGCCATCAATGACAACGCCGGCCACCGGATGCACACGCGCGATGTCAGTCGTCGGAACACCAGGAAAGCCAATGGCGTGGCCCGCACCGTTATTCTCCACATGTTCCACAGGCCAGCGATGCCGATGAGCCCGCAGCGTTTTTTCAATGCGACGGCAATAATCACGAGAAGGCCAAAACCCGTCATCGCTGCCAGAGATGAGCAGCACCGGTCCGGCAATACGCTCAACAGGTATGCGTGCAGCTGTCAGGCTGGCAGCGTGTTGCTCAACGGCCACGAATGCAGGCGCCTGGCGGATAGGTGCACCGGGCTCCGGTGGATGATCAAAAGCATGCCAATCCGCTGCGGGGTTTTCCTGCCAGATGTTGCGTAAAGGTTGCCCCTGATAGGTCCAGGCGACGGCATCTCTTGGCTCGTCTGGGCGTCCAGCACGTAATGTGCCGTGCACTACAGCACTCGGCACATAACCCATCACCGCTGAAACCAGATCGGGATAAGTTGCACCTAACAGCAGCGCCAGCTCACCGCCTCGTGAGTGCCCTGCCACCGCGATAAAGTCAGCTCGCGGCTGTAATGCTTGCCGTGCCCAAATTAGCGCCTGCTCAAAATACTCAAGCGGCGTTTCGGATATGTAATCAGGTCTGCCTGGCGCTTTGAAATATCCCAGTGCCAGTGATTGATAACCCTGCGCCGCAAACAGCGCCGCACGGGATTCAGGCATACCGCCGCCAGAACCATTAAGCACAATGACCAAGGGGAAAGGCCCGGTGCCTGGGGGTGTGAACAGCGTGCCAGACAATCCTTGCTCGCGGACTTCGCGTCGGACAACGCCGTCCGCGAGAATACGCTGCGTCAGTGTTGCCGTAGCGACCTCACCTTTCGCATCATGCAGCTGCAATTTCAATTCGCGCGGCGCCAGACTTTCACTTGAACTGGGATCGGTAGGTCCAGATTGCTTTCGCAACGCCCAAATGAATGCTCCCGGTTCCGCTAGCGACCAGTCCCCCTCAATCGGTGCTGCCGTGTCGAGATTTAACACCTCCGATCCATCGATATCAAAGCGAGCAACACTTTGCCAGATGCTGCCATCAGCATGCACAAAGTCAGTGGTCAGCGTGGCGACGCCTTCAGCCAGACCCACTGCATGAATCTGGCGTGGTCGATCAATCAAATCGTCGGGGTGGTCGATGAATAATTGAGCGCTCATTTGGCCTCCTCGGCGCGTTTTTTCAGGGCTTGCTTATCAAAGTCATTAAAAGCGGCGACAAACTGGTTCGAGAAGATGCGATCGACGGGTACGTCAGCGCTGGGGAACTCACCGGCCTGGGCCATGGCGGTGATAGAAGAACGGATCACTTTCAGATCGTATTCACCTGGTGTCCGGCGCGAGCCGTCTTCCCTATAAAGCGTGCGATGCAGGCGGCGTGAAAGAAGCGTGGTTGCATCAGCAAGTGCTTTGGCATCGGCATTTGCCGGCTTGCTTTCCGGGTTCTGCCGCCAAAACGCCTGCACGCAATAGGTTGGATTGATTTCACACACATAGTGCGCTTCGGTATAGGCACGGCCGAAGCGGCGGATGAGATCCGGATTATCTTTAAAGGTATCCTCATGGGCGATAAAGCCATTGCCGGCACTTTCCTGAAACACGTCAGGGTAAGCGATACGTCGAATCGGTGTTCCCGACAATTCCAGAATATCGTCCCAGCTACTGTTAAAATTCAGTGCATCGACCCGCTTATTCCGTAAGGCAACAAATCCTGATCCCAGCGCTCCTACGGCGACGAACTTGACATTTTTACCGGGTTGAAATCCTGCCACCTTAAGCGCGGCTCTGCTGTTAGGAATCGTGCCCCACGTCAGTGCGCCTACACCAATATTTTTATCTTTGAGGTCAGATAGCGTTTTAATGGGTGAGTCGGCTAAAACCGCATATTCCATGGTTTGTGATGGCGTGCCGTTATAAAAAAAACGTAACGGAAGAGGATTTTTGCCGCTGAAATAGCTGGATATCACCGGCTCTGAAACAGGAAAACCAAAAGTCACGCGCTTGCTGGCAACTTGAGGTAATAAAGCGCCAGCACCCTGGAACACCACCAGATTTACCGCCAGATTCTGTTGCTTAAACAGTCCCAATTCCTGTGCTGCTGCGTAAGGTGCGCCATCATGTACGGCTAAGGGTATAGCCAGCGCAACCGTTACATTATCAACCGCTTTAGCCGGAACAACACCTGCACATAAAAGCGAAAATAAAACCCACTGCAGTCGCATCTTTTATTTCCTGGGTAATGAGTATTGGTCACCAGGGTAAAGGAGTGATTTTGAATCAAGAACAAATAACTTTATCTATTTATGTGCATTTCCTGGATGAAGTGGGATGCCCAGAATAATTAAAGCGAATTTATTCAGTAAAATGCTAAGTGTCTATGTGTGAGCAGCCCACACTATGCATTTTTATAGATTAGATTACTGATTTAATTATTAGGAAATGACGATATGTTTAATTAAGAATGCGCTAATTCATCTCTTCAACCTCGCCCTGTGAGCAGCTCACAAGGGCATACTGAGAGGCCAGCGTGACTGATTTTTTATCTCTAAGTGATAAGGCATACCATACGATTCGCCGCGATATATTGACCTGCCGCTTGCTGCCGGGATCGCTGGTGACTGAATCTGAATTGATGGAGCGCTATCACACCGGTAAAAGCACGATACGTCTGGCGTTGGCCCGGCTAAGCCATGAAAAACTCGTCATTTCCCGGCCGCGCAAGGGCTATCGCATTGCACCGGTTTCTGTGCAAGACGTAGAAGAGGTCTTCACGGTGCGCGCCGCGCTCGAACCCCTTGCAGCACGCCTTGCTGTGGGGAAAGTGGATATTGAATTGCTCAAATCGCTGGAGGCGCAGTGCCGCGTTGAAGTGGCTGCTCCGCTCTCTACGCGCATCGATGTTTTTATGAATGCTAATAAACGCTTTCACCTCACCATCGTGGAAGCAACGGGCAATCAACACCTGATTAATACCTTGTCAGGGCTGATGGATGAAATGTCGCGCCTGGTGGCGCTGGGATTTAATGTTCAGCGAATTAAACCCGAAATTAAACATGACCATAACGCCATGATTGAGGCGTTTATAGAAGGTGATGCAAAACGCGTTGAAACTATTGCACGCCGACATATTGAAACTTTCCAGGCGATGACGCTGGAAAAAATATATGCCACCCTGAGCAAGAAAGGCACCTTATTACCTGTGTTGCCGCGGGAGATATTTGAATGAGCGCGGCCATAAAGTTAAAGGATGTCAGTAAATCCTTCGCCCATCAGCCTGTACTGGAAAAAATCTCATTAAGCATTCAAAACGGAGAGATTGTCGCTCTGCTTGGTGCCTCTGGAGGTGGAAAAAGCACGTTGCTCAATCTCATTTCCGGTCTGCTTGATGCCGATGATGGCGACATTCTTATTCAGGGAACAGCAGCGAAGCATTTTCAGCAATGGCAACAGGTAGCCTACTTGTTTCAGGAGGACAGACTGCTACCCTGGCGCTCAGTCCAACAGAACGTGCATTTTGGCCTGGAAAATAGCGCACTGAGCAAATCTGAGAAGCAGCAACGCGTCAGTGATGCTTTAAAGCTGGTGGGACTCGCAGATTATGCCCAGCACTGGCCTCATCAATTGTCTGGCGGCATGCGCAGCCGTGTTGCGCTGGCGCGCAGCCTGGTGGTGCAGCCGCAAATCATGCTGATGGATGAGCCTTTTTCACGTCTTGATCCTCAAACGCGCAGTACATTACACAACGAACTCTTACGCATCCAGGCGCTAACGGCGATGACCATTATTATCGTGACGCATGATGTTGAAGAAGCCGTTGTATTAGCCGATCGGGTCGTTGTGCTGAAGCCGCACCCAGGTCGTATTCACTCGCAAACGGCATTGTCCTTACCGCGACCGCGCATTGCCACTCTCCCTGACGTCAATGAACAGATTCGTTTGCTCAGGCTGGAGGTGTGAAATGACCTTACTTTCACGCACGCTCAGTCTGCTCATCCAACGTCTGGTCCTGATGGGTATTTTTCTGCTGGCATGGTGGCAAGGTTCGCAGCACCTGCCGACGTTTATTTTACCCAGCCCTGGTGCGACCTGGCAGGCTCTGCTTGGGTTGTGGCATACCGGCACCTTATTTCATGACATTGGCGTAACGCTGGGGCGTGTGGTGTCAGGTTTTGCGCTGGCCGCATTTATCGGCACGCTTTGCGGCTTGGTGCTCGGTGCCAATCCGCGTGTCGCACGATTCTGTGAACCGCTGCTGGCAGTCCTCAATACGGTCTCTTCAGCCATCTGGGCCATTTTTGCCATCATCTGGTTTGGCATATCAGACGCCACCACGGTGTTCGTGGTGTTTATGACAGCGATGCCGCTGATTTTAACCAACGTCTGGCAGGGCGCGCTGAATGTGGAAACCCAGTTTGTGGAGCTGGCACGCAGTTTCCGCATGAGCCGCAGACAACTGCTGTCAAAAATTTATTTTCCTTCAATTTTGCCCTACTTCTTCTCCGGTGCGCGTCTGGCGTTTGGTTTCGGCTGGCGCGTGTCTCTGGTGGCTGAAACGCTCGGTTCATCGGATGGGATCGGTTACCGCCTGCGCCAGGCCGGCGACCTGGTGCAAACCAGCCAGGTTTTCGCCTGGACACTACTACTCGTCGCACTGATGTTGTTGCTGGAAGGTGGTCTGTTGAAGCCACTGGAGCGACACCTTTTCCGCTGGAAAAAACGCATATAACTCATTCTTTTCATCAGGGGTATGTCATGAAAAAGCTGCTTGTCTTGTTCACGCTGCTGGCCACGCTGTTACCGCAGCTTAGCTTTGCCAACACAAAAATTCGTATCGGATACTGGACCTCGGGCGTCAGCCTCGGTTACGGCGCAGTGCTTGAAAACCAGGCTTTTCTTAAGAAGCGCGGGATCGATGCAGAGTTCGTGCATTTCCCGGATGTAAACGCACCGTTAAAGGCATTAGCTTCGGGATCGATTGATTTAGCATTCGGCGCACCGGTTGCTGGCGTATTTAGCATGGCATCAGAAGGTGTGCCGGTCAAAATCATTGCCGCTACCCAGCCCGCCGACGTGGCCTTTGTTGTGCCGCAAGGTTCGCCCATTACCTCGCTAGCTCAGTTGAAAGGTAAAAAAATAGGCATGTCTCCGGCAGGCTCATCGGTGGCGGTAATTGGCACCACTCTGTTACAGGAAAATGCCGGCATCACGGCCAATGACTTTGCCTTGATTGGTGGCAACGAGTCCCGCCTCGCGCAGTTCTTGTCGCAAAAACAAATTGATGCCGCAGCCCTGCGTACGCTGACCGTTCAGCAACTTCCAGAGCTGAAAATGCGCGTCATCGCGACCTATGCCGACGAATGGAAAAAGCTTACCCATAGCGATGCGCTGCCGTATATCGGCGTCGGCACCGCACGCAGCGAGCTGATCGCACAGCACCCTGAAGCCGTTGCCCAGGTTATTGCCGCCTTGCGTGACACGCTGGCGTGGGGCCGCACCCATCCCGACCAGGTCGTGAAAATTCTTCAGACTCAAGCAAATCTGCCGGAAGACCAGGCCCGTGCCTATGTCGGCCTGTGGGATCGCATGAACCAGATGTCATTTGAAACAGCCGACATTGACACGCTGAAGCGTGAGCATGCGGTACTGCTCAGTAGCGGCGCAGTCAAAGGTGCATTGAACAATCAGCTGTTTGATAACCGCCCTTACCTTCAATCCAAAACCCTGAACTAAACCGGAGTACAACTCATGAAAGCGCTGGTATTAAACCAACACGGCGACCTTGACCAATTGCAGATTGATCCTGACAAGCCCCAGCCACTTGTCCAGGCGGGCCACGTGGTGGTGCAGGTTCACTCTTCCTCTTTCAACTATCACGATGTGTTCACCGTTCAGGGCATGCCGGGCATCAAGATTCCGTTGCCGGTTGTGCCAGGGCTGGATTTAGCCGGCACCATCGCCAGCGTGGGTGATGATGTCGCTGACTGGGCCATCGGCGATCGCGTGTTGGTGAATCCACTGAAACCCGGCGTCGGTTTGATGGGCGAGATGATTGATGGCGGCATGGCCGAGTATGCGCTGGTTGAGGCCAGCCAGCTGATAGCCATCCCTGAAAAGGTGAGCTTCGAACATGCGGCGGCCCTGCCCGTGGCCTATGGCACGGCGCACCGTATGCTAATAACCCACAATACCGTGAAAACGGGTGACAAGGTGCTGATCTTAGGCGCCAGCGGCGGTGTTGGCACGGCCTGTGTAGTGCTGGCGAAACACCTTGGTGCGGAAGTGATTGCCTGTGCGGGCAGTGATGAAAAAGCCACAGCGCTGAAAGCTTTAGGTGCCGACCATGTGGTGAATTATCGCGAGCAGGACTTCTCGCGCTGGGCGATCGAAAAATATGGAAAACCGCAGCGCCGCACGCATGAAGGGGGCGTTGATGTGGTGGTTAACTTTACCGGTGGAGAAACCTGGCGCCCCTCGCTGAAGTGCCTGAAACGCGGCGGTACGCTACTGGTATGTGGTGCAACTGCGGGTTACGACCCAAAAGAAGATTTACGTTATGTCTGGAGTTTTGAGCTGAATATCAAAGGCTCAAACAGTTTCTATAAGGAAGATTTAACCGCGCTGCTGCACATGGTTGCCAACGGCCAGATTACACCATTAATCGATCGCGTTTTACCTCTTGAACAAGCCGCTGAAGGGTTACGTCTGATTCGCGATCGTGAAGTGCTCGGCAAAGTCATTGTTAATCCCTCATCAGGAGCTCAGTCATGAATGCACATGAAGTCGAACAAAAACTGCTGCAAGGCCCCTATCATCAATGGCTTGGATTGAAAGTATTCAACGTAGCGGAAGGGGAAATTACGCTACAGGTTCCGTTTCGCGCTGAGTTTGTGGTCAATCCTGCGGGTGGCTACATTCATGGTGGAATTCTGGCGACGCTGATTGACCTTGCAGCTGACTGGGCGTTGGTTGCCTGGACACAAAAAGGCGTGCCAACGCTGAATCTGCACGTGGATTACCATCGCCCTGCACGCGGTGATCTTACGGTAAGCGCCAAAGTCATCAAACACGGCAAACTCGCCTCCAGTGCGGAAGCCTGGATCCATGATGCGGAAGGTCGACTGGTCGCAAGCGGACGGGGTCTTTACGCCACGCCGGTCACACAGGGGGTAGCATGATCCTGCCATTGGATCATTTGGTGATTAATAGCCATTTTGCGCTGGATGACAGCGCAAAGCTGTTTGCAGACCTGGGCTTCCACTTAACCCCGCGCGGATATCACAGCCTGGGGTCGATTAATCATCTGATCATGTTTGAGCATCATTATCTGGAGCTGATTGGTCTGCCAGATCAGCGCGAACCCTTGCGACGCGAACTCCTGGAGAGCCCGGTCGGTATTGATGGATTAGTGTTTGCCACGACAGATGCCGCCCAAACTGAAAATACGCTACGTCAGTCAGGATTCGCCGTACAACCGGTACAACACTTCTCACGAGAGGTCGTCAGCGCTCAGGCCAGTGGCGAAGCACGCTTCAGCACGATGCGCCTGCAAGCCGGTAGCTTTAGCGCAGGTCGTGTTTACTTTTGTCAGCACCATACCCCTGAGTGGGTCTGGCGTGACGAATGGCTTCAGCCAGGCAGAATAAAGTCGCTGATTGTGGTCGCAAAAGAGGTTGTCGCCACCGCACAGCAATACGCGCGTCTTGGGCAAACCGATCTTTTACACGTCATCAGTCCAGCGGAATGGCACCAAGAATACGGTGTGCTGCTGCCGTTGGCGACTGAACGTGAAAGCTGGTTTGCTGCCATACAGATTTCGGGGCGAGACCTGACACTGGTATCACAAGTGGCAGCAGCCACTGGCCTTCCGCATGAGCAGCGTACAGGACAACTTCGTGTTGCGATTCCGGCTCTGCAAATGGTGCTGGAGTTTACCGATGACTAACAAGACATTTTTAGACTGGCCAGAAAACCTCGGCGTGTTTCACGCTAGCCTGCGTGAAAGCGATCGGATCGCGTTTCTGATGCCGCAGGATGAGCGACAAAATACCATCACATTCCGCACGTTAAATACCCGTGCAGATGCCATCGGACTTGGCTTGCAACAGTACGGGTGGCCAGCAGGGAGCCGCGTTGCGCTTCTGGCACGTAACTCGATTGAGTATATTGCTTGCCTGCTGGGCATCATGCGCGCGGGTCTGGTGGCGGTACCGATTAATTTTCGTTTTCCGGTTAGCACGATTGAACGCATTCTCACTGACAGCGGCAGCAAACTGCTGCTGGGTGACAGCGATCAACTTGCACGCGTCAGTACGGATTTGCCACAGGTAGCTTTTGGCAGCGCGCTGACTACGCTGGAACGTAACGGTGAATTCACCGCTTGGCTTCCCAAAGCCGATGATCTGGCTTTAATGCTCTATACCTCGGGTTCTACCGGCATGCCGAAAGGCGTTCGTTTAACCCACGCCAGTCACCGTTGGGTAGTACAAACCCGGTTGACCGCGCAGGAACTGACGGGCGAGAAAGTGCTGATTGCGGCGCCCTTCTATCATATGAATGCCCTTGCGCTGGCGTTATTAACGCTCGCCAGCCATGTCACCACCGTCCTGCTGCCGCAATTTGAAGCCCGAGCCTATTTACAAGCGGTTGATCGCTACCGATGCAGTTGGTTGACGGCCGTCCCCCCCATGCTGGCGATGATGTTGCAGGAAAAAGCATTGTTAGCCTCAGTCGATCTCTCCTGCGTAAGGGTGATTCGCATGGGTTCAGCACCCGTCAGCGATAGCCTCTACAAGGCACTGCGTCAGTGGTTACCACAAGCGCGCATTATCAATGCCTATGGCACCACCGAGGCTGGACCGGTGGTCTTCAGTTCGCATCCTGATGGTTTGCCAACACCGCCGGGATCACCGGGTTATCCTCATCCCGCCGTTAGCGTGAGACTGCAGAGCAGAAAGGATAAACCCGCACAAGAAGGCGTATTAGAGATGAAAAGCCCAGCGCTGATGCTGGGATATCATCAACGGCCTGATGTCTCCCCTCCTTTGACATCTGACGGTTGGTACATCACAGGGGATGTTTTCCGCCGTGATGAGCAGGGGTTTTACTGGTTTGTCGGTCGCCATGATGACATGTTTGTCAGTGGTGGCGAAAACATCTGGCCTGGTGAGGTGGAAAAGTTGCTCGAAAGCCATCCGCAGGTACAACAAGCCTGTGTCGTACCGGTGACAGATGATATCAAAGGGCAAAAACCGGTTGCGTGGGTCATTCCACGCGCGGGTGAGCAACTGGATCCCCAAGCGCTTAAAGCATGGGCTTTAGCGCATGGACCCGCCTATCAGCATCCGCGTCATATCTGGCTGACCGACGGTTTCCCCCTTGCCGGAACCAATAAAGTGGACCGACGGGCATTGCAACTCACCGCTGAAGAGCGTGTGCAACAGAGGAAAGAGCATGGCGTTTAACTGGGAAAACCCTTATCTGACCGCACGCACGCCTGTTTTTGCGCGCAACGTGGTTTCGACTTCGCATCCGCTGGCTGCCCAGGCAGGCAACCGAGTCCTGCTGGAGGGCGGTAATGCGGTAGATGCTGCTATCGCGACAGCAGCGACCTTAACCATCGTCGAGCCTGTATCTAATGGATTGGGCAGCGATGCCTTTGCGCTTGTCTGGGCAGATGGGCAATTGCACGGTCTCAACGCGTCCGGCCCTGCCCCTGCCGCGTGGGATCTGAACTATTTCCGTCAACGTTATGGTGACAATGCCAGCGGACACGCCAATAGACCCGAACGCGGTTGGGACTCCGTTACTGTACCGGGGGCCATCGCCGGCTGGGATGCACTGCATCGCCGATTTGGCAAATTGCCCTTCTCCCGTTTAATGCAGAGCGCATTAGAGATCGCCGAGCGTGGCGTCACGGTCGCACCCATGGTAGCCAAGAAATGGCGGGCAGCCGTCCCGATTCTGGCGGAGCAGCCAGGTTTTGCAGACGCTTTTATGCCAAATGGCCGTGCGCCCCAAGTAGGGGAAGCGTTTCGTTTTTCTGCGGCGGCAAAAACGTTGGGCATTCTTGCTGATCAAGGCGCACGAGCCTTCTATGAGGGAGAATTAGCCGAAAAAATTGTGAAGTGGGCACAAAATACCGGCGGCAACCTGACATTAGAAGATTTACGTCGCTATCAGCCAGAATGGGTAACACCGGTCAGCCAGTCTTATCGTGGCTATGAGGTGCATGAAATCCCACCCAATGGACAGGGTATTGCCGCGCTGATTGCGCTGGGCATTTTGGAAAACTTTGACCTTGCCAGCCTGCCGCTGGACAGCGTTGATAGCCAGCACTTACAAATCGAGGCCATGAAGCTGGCCTTTGCAGATGTCTACCGTTATGTGGCTGACCCAACATCAATGGAAGTCACGCCGGAGCAGATGCTGGATCCCACCTATCTTAAACAGAGGGCTGCCCAGATTGATATTTCTCGCGCCAGCTTACCCGTGGCGGGGATCCCGCGCAGCGGTGGTACCGTTTATCTGACCACCGCAGATGAGAGCGGCATGATGGTGTCCTTTATTCAGTCTAACTATATGGGCTTTGGTTCAGGCGTGGTGGTGCCGGAATATGGCATCAGCTTACAAAACCGGGGGGCAGGTTTTTCTAGCGATCCTAAATCAGCCAATGTGCTAGCGCCGGGTAAACGCCCTTTCCATACCATCATTCCGGCGTTCCTCACGCAAAATGGTCAGCCACAGATGAGTTTCGGCGTAATGGGCGGGGATATGCAGCCACAGGGGCATGTGCAAACGGTGGTTCGCATGCTTGATTATCAGCAACAACCGCAAGCTGCCTGCGATGCTCCACGCTGGAAAGTGAATCGTGATTTCACACTGGACCTGGAAAACCGTTTTGACACTGATGTGACACAGCAACTAAAGGATCGCGGACATCAGTTGAAATCCATTTACGATCCCTACATGGATTTCGGTGCCGGGCAGTTTATCTGGCGACTTTCAGAGAGTCCTGACCACGGCTATGTCGCGGCCAGCGACAGCCGACGTGATGGGCAAGCGCTAGGATTTTAAGGTCAGCGCGGCACACATTTTGGCCTGCAGTACCCAGCTTTCAGAACGGTTCACTGCAGACCCAAATGGCCGCGTAAAGTGTCGTGTTCATAGGCTTCCCTGAAAATTCCTCTTTCCTGTAAAAGTGGAATAACGTGATTAAAAAAGGCATCTGCCGCCCCGGGCCAGGGTGGCATGATCACAAATCCATCCACTGCACGCTGCTGGTACCAAAGCGCCATGCGCTCTGCGAGGCTTTCAGCCGTGCCTGCCACAATAAAGCCACTTCTCGCTATCCATTTCGTGAACTGACGCAGCGTCATGCCCTGCTCTCTTGCGTGATCCAGCATCGGAGCAAAACGTTCACGTCGACTTAGATGGGGGAGAATATCCGGCATGGCTTCATCCAGCGAGTGTTGTGACCAGTCATAATCCATGGTGTTTGAAAGGTGCGTCAGCGTCGCCAGGGGATGATGCAACTGGCTGAGTTCAGCCAGTAACTCGTCTGCTTCCTTTTGTGTCGCCCCGATAATCGGCTGCAACCCCGGCAATACTTTTAGGCTTTTGGCGGAGCGTCCATACTGCACAACTTTGGCTTTGATTGCTGCGTAGTAGGCCTGCGCGGCAGCAAGACTGGGCTTTTCCGAAGCAAAAATGGCGTCCGCGCGCTGGGCCGCCAGCTCGGTAAAGGCCCCTGACCCACCAGCCTGAATCGTTACCGGGCGGCCCTGTGGAGCGCGCGAGAGGTTTAACGGTCCCTGCACGTTGAACCATTTGTTGCTGATGTCAGCGTAATGAATTTTACGGGCATCGGCATAAATTCCCTTTTCTCGATCGCCCACTATGGCACCATCTTCCCAGCTGTCCCATAAGCGGAACACCGCTTCAATAAAGGAACCGGCCTTATGGTAGCGTTGATGATGGCTCAGCAACGGCACCCCAAAGTTCCTGGCTTCACCGCCGCTGGTTGAAGTCACCACATTCCACCCTGCTCGGCCTTGAGAGAGATGGTCAAGCGTCGCCAGCGTGCGTGCCGCCGCAAACGGGCTAGCGAAGGAACTTGAGATCGTTCCCGCGAGGCCGATCTTTTCCGTGACAGCACTCAATGCAGAGAGCACCGAAAAAGGATCGGGCCGTTCGGTGACACGATGGGTGACGGCTTCCGCAAAATCATTGCCATAGATATCATCGACCGACAATTTATCGGCCATAAACACCAGATCAAACTTTGCCTGCTCGGCTTGCATCGCCAACGCTTTGAGCTGTTTGAAATCAGCGGGATGCGGTACAGGTTGAGATGAGGGCATACGCCAACCCGCATAATGGCAACCGGTGGTTTCGAGAAACAAGGCGAGGTGTAAAGAGGACATGATTAATTCTGCCCTCCTGCTGGCGCGTGACTGAGGTCCTGATCAAACCATTTTTCCGAAATGGATTTTAGCGTACCGTCATTACGCAATTGGACGAGCGCAGCATCCACTTTTTTCCGTAACTTGTCTCCTTGCGCATCTTTGCGGAACGGCAATGCCACCTGACGCACGCCAAAAGGCTCGCCTACGACTTTAAGTGGCAGTCCTTTTTGTTTGATTTGTCCCAGCAGGATGACCTGGCCTGAAATAAATGCATCGGCTTTACCTTGCGCGACCGCATTCACCACCACGTCCCTGCCTTCATAGGTCACCAGATTGATTTTATGCTCAGGATCTGACTCCTTTAATACGTTGGCGTAGTTAGAACCCAGTTCCGCTGCCACGGTTTTACCGTTCAAATCGCTCAGGCCATGCACCCAGTTATTGTTTTTACTGACTGCAAGCTGTGCCGCTGAATAGTAATAAGGTGTGGAAAAATTATAGGCTTTACGACGTTCTGGTGTGTCGGCGAAGTTACCCACGGTATCCACTTTTCCGGTCTGGAGAGACCCCAGCACACCGACCCAATCTGAAGTAACCCACTCAACTTTGAGTCCCGCTTTCTTCGCGACCGCGTTCAGCACATCGACGCTGAAGCCCTTAAGCTCACCGCCTTCCTTAAAGTAGTGTGGGTAACCATCTGGTGTCGCACCCACACGCAATACATCCTGAGCATCGCTCGTCTGCTTACTTTGATCGCATGCGCTCAACAACACTGCTGCACACAGGCACATCACCAATCCGCCTAACTTCATACCGACTCCTGAACTATTGTTGATAGGGTTTGCCCAGATGGGTTTCCAGTTGCCGCTGCAGTAATGAGAGCAGGAAGGTCACTCCCCAATAGACCAATGCAACAGCGGTATAAGCTTCGAAGAATTTAAGCGAGGCAGTGGCTTCAAGTTTTCCTGCCGACAGCAACTCGGTGACACCGAGTGTAAAAGCCAGTGAGGAGTTTTTAATCAGCCCGATATACATGTTGCCTGTTGCCGGGATCGCATTGCGACAAATTTGCGGAAACAAAATGCGCCAGCAAGCAACGGGTAGGCTTAAGCCGCTAGCCAGTGCAGCTTCAATTTGCCCGCGGTCCACTGAATCAATCCCCGCGCGGAATATCTCAGCCAAATATGCAGCAGTGTTAAAACTCAATCCGGCGATAACCGCGTAAACGGGCCCAACGGAATTCAATACTGGAAATAGTTGTGGCAAACCAAAATAGATAATCAATAATTGAACCAGTACTGGAGTGCCTCTGAAAAAGGAAATATACAGCCGAGCGACACCACGCAGTAGCTTTCCGCCACGCAGCATGAGCGCGAGTAGCAAACCCAGTAAGGTGGCTACAATGATGGAAGCTCCCGAGATCAGCAAAGTGATTGGCAGATAGCCCAGAATGGCGGGAATCAATTTGAACATATAGATCAGGTCAAAATTCATGGTCTAGTTTCCTGACTTATATTTCGTAGTCGTTTACAAAGGCGTCTATTCGGCTTCCCACATCACCTTGAATGATCTCATCGGGTGCACCCTGAGCGATGATTCTGCCTTGCTCCATAAAAAAGAGCCGATCTGAAATTTCTCGGGCAAAATTCATCTCATGAGTCACGATAGCCAGGGTGATATTCTGCGTCGCAATTTCGGCAATCAGTTTTAATATGCCGCGGCGCATTTCAGGATCAAGTGAGGAAGTGGGCTCATCCATCAGAATGACTTCAGGTTCCAGACTGAGCGCACGTGCAATTCCCACCCGCTGCTGTTGCCCTCCCGATAACATCGCCGGATATGATGACGCTTTATCATGCAGCCCGACACGATGGAGATATTCCAGGGCTTTATCATCCGCTTCCTTACGACCTAGTTTTTTAGCGAAACGCAGGACCTCAGTAATATTTTCCTGTGCGGTTTTATTTCGAAAAAGATTGTAATGCTGGAAGACCATTGAGCTTTTACTGCGCAGCGTATTGATCTGTTTTCGCTGGACATGCTGTGCATCTATAGATGCGTTACCGATTGAAATCTTCCCCGAATCGGGCAGGACCAGAAGATTCAACGTACGTAAAAGCGTGGACTTTCCCGAACCTGACGGGCCAATGATGGAAACCACCTCTCGTGGCTGCACATCGAAACTGATATTGTCGAGTGCCTGGAAGCCGCGAAACGATTTACTTATCCCTGAGACATTTATCATTGATTTATCGGCATACATTAAGAGTCAGCAGCCGATTATCAACAGGTCATTAAATCAGACAAAATGCTTAATAGCGCGAAGCATATGTTTTAATTTGCTAACGAATATTAAGTTAACGAGAATTTACTCGCTTTCATTCGCCGCAATGATAATCGTTCGAAAGAGTGTATTAGCCCCTTTCTCTGACCATTCTGGCAAAATAGCTTCTGCCTCGTTGTGGCTAATCCCTTTTACACAAGGAATAAAAATAATAGCCGTGGGTGCTACACGTTGAATATAACAAGCATCATGGCCGGCCCCGGAGACCATATTGCTTTGACTGAACTCCAAATGTTCCACCGCCTTTTCAATGCGAGACACACAACACTGATCAAACTTAATCGGTGCATAATCAAAAATTTTCTCAACGTGAACTGTCAGATGACGATGGGATAATGTGTTTAGTGCATCATGCAAACCTGATTCCATGACTTCCAGACTCTTTGATTCAGGATGACGAAACTCAACGGTGAAGAAAACTTCACCCGGTACAACGTTACGGGAATTAGGCACCACCCGAGACATGCCAATTGTACCCCGACCATCCTTGCCGCTTTGTTGTGCAATCTTCTCGACAGCCAGCACAATTTCCGCAAAACCGCACATCGCATCCTGACGTAAATCCATTGGTGTCGTGCCCGCATGCGCGGCAAAACCCTGAAGGGTGACTTCAAACCATCGCTGCCCCATGGCGGCATGAACAATACCAATATCCGTGCGAGTTTCTTCGAGGATCGGGCCTTGTTCAATATGCAATTCATAGCAGGCATGAAGGTCAATTGGTTGTACTTTGTGACGACCTTGATAGCCGATCGTTTCCAACGCCTCAGCAACGGAGATACCCGCACTATCCAGGCGGCTCAGTGCAAAGGCCTTAGAGAAGACACCGGCCCAAGCTCCCGAGGCCAACATGGCTGGCGCAAATCGCGCGCCCTCTTCATTGGTCCAGTTAACCAGCAGAATATCGCGCTCGGTTTGGATTTCGTGATCATTAAGGGTGCGCAACACCTCCAACCCGGCCAGTACGCCATAGACACCATCATAATTGCCTCCCTGCGGTTGTGAATCAGCATGAGAGCAGATCATGACGGGCGCCAGCCCGGCATTTTTACCGGGTCGTCTGATGAACATACTACCCAACTCATCAATCTCGCAGGAAAAACCCGCTTCAGCGGCCCAGCGCTTCAGGGTATCTCGCCCCTGACGGTCTTCTTCACTTAGCGTAAGACGCGTCACACCGCCAGCAGGGGTCGCACCAAAAGTGGCAAAGGTTTCGAGGGATTGCCACAGTCGTTGCGCGTTGATACGGGCTGTGATACTCATGATTTTACCCGATAGCGAAAGTCACAACGCGGCGCACCAGACATCACTGTGGTGGTGCGCGTTAGCTCAACTTCAGGTGCATAACCGACAATAAACTTGTCATCCCGCGCACAAGAAAGGAGATGCCCAATCTCGCCTAAGCCCATCTCGTGATACATCTCGGCATAGCGACAGCGGGTGACGTCATAGTTATAGCGTTGCCCGTCGTCATCGAGCACTTTAACGTCTAATGCATTGTCTTTTTCCCAGAGATATTGCAGATTGACGAAACTTCGCAGATCTGCCTTTTTGGGCTCTTTTTTGGCAAACTCTTGCCCCGCCTGGATAGCCGCGCTTTCAATGGCTTCTCCAATCAGCGCTTGCGCCTGAGCCTTCCCGAGCTCTCGCACCAGGACGTCATAAATCGGTTTGATAATTTCGGCTTCAATCTTACGCCGGGCAAGAATGCCCAGCTCTTCGTTTTGATGACAACTCATTATGTTCTCCCGTTACTTCGCAGCACCACCCACGACGGTCTGTGGTTGCCATTTACCGTTCACGACTTTGTAAACAGTGAAGGATGGATTTTTGAGGTTGCCTTGCGCATCAAAGGCGATTTGTCCGGTCACGCCGGAAAAATTGATGTTACGCAGTACCGGCAGGTATTGGCTTGCATCCACAGAATTGGCCTTTTCAATCGCAGCAATCAACACGCGTGTAGCGTCGTAGGCAAATGGCGCATGCAGTTCAATGTGAGTGTGATAGCGAGACTGGTAAGCTTGCTCAAAGCCTTTACCACCCGGCATTTGATCTACCGGTAAGCCCGGCTCCAGCGCAACAACACCGTCCCCTTCTTTTTGCGCCAGTGTCAGGAAGGTCTGACTAACAAACCCACCCGCACCCATTAATGTTGCGTTCATGCCAAGCTGTTTAATGCGGCGCGCCAGCGGTGCGGCTTGGCTGTCAACGCCTCCGAAAAACACCAAGTCAGCATTTTTGCTACGAATAGCCGTAAGTACTGCACTGAAGTCTACAGTTTTATCGTCCACATACTGGCGGTCAACGATTTTGACGCCCTGCGATTCCAGCGATTTGATGAACTCATCCGCCAGCCCTTGGCCAAAAGCAGTGCGATCGTCGATGACTGCAATACGCTTCGCTTTTAGCGTTTTAATTGCATACTGACCTGCATAGTTACCGCCATCATCATCATGACCCATGACGCGGAAGCTGGTATCAAAGCCTTGCTGCGTGTAGGCGTGCCCTGTGGCGACCGGGGCTACCTGCGCGATGCCAGCATCATGATAAATCCGCGCGGCAGGGATACTGGTTCCTGTATTCCAGTGTCCCACCACCCCGGCCACACCGCTGTCAACTAAGCGCTGTGCAACGGCAACCGCAACACGTGGATCAGACTGATCATCTTCCGACTGCAATTTGAAGGTCACAGCTTTACCACCCACGGTCGGGTGCGCTTTATTGGCATCATCGATCGCCAGTTGAGCACCGTTCTCCAAATCCTTGCCGATACGCGCTGAAGGTCCCGTGAGTGGGCCCGCCAGACCGATCAGGATGGTTTCGTCAGCATGTACAGGCACCGAAGCAGTCATACCCGCCAGAAGCAGTGCAGTGCTGATGGTACTCATTTTGATTGTTTTCATAGTGTTCCCTGATGTTGGTGAAGTTAAATGGGCAATTCGCCCAGGTAAATTTGTTGAATACGATCGTCGTTCAGCAACGCATCCGAGCGCCCCTGATAGGGTATGGTTCCACTGTCCATCACCCAAGCGTGGTCGGTGGCTTGCAAGGCCAACCGCGCGTTTTGCTCGATCAGCAGTAATGTGATGCCAGTGGTACGCAGAGAGTGGATAACCTCGAAGATGCGCTCCACCATGATGGGCGCCAGCCCCATGGAGGGTTCGTCCAGGATGAGTAATTTCGGATTGCTGAGCAGTGCTCGGGCAATCGCTAAAAGCTGCTGTTCCCCACCGGAAAGCAGCCCAGCCAACTGCTGTTTTCGTTCAGCAAGGCGAGGAAACTGTTCCATTAGCTGCGCAATGTGGTGGCGAACATGGGTGCGGTCACGACGGTGCCAGGCTCCCATTTGCAGATTCTCCAGCACTGTCATGCGCGTAAAAATTCCGCGTCCTTCCGGTACCAGCACAATGCCTTTTTGGACCAACTCATTGGGATGCAAACCTTTGATGGATTGCCCCTGCCAGAAAATTTCGCCGGAGTAAGGCTGCAAACCGCAGATAGCGCGTACAGTGGAGCTTTTACCTGCGCCGTTCGCGCCGATAAGCGTGCCCTGCTCTCCCGGCTGCAAACTTATATTGATGCTTCGTACGGCCTGTATGCCGCCGTAATGCACGCTAAGATCCTTGATCTGTAACGCAGACTCAGACATGTGCATGGCCTCCCAGATAAGCTTTGATCACCGCAGGATGGCGACGCACCGTCTCTGGATGGCCAGATGCAATCACTTTGCCGTAGTCCAGTACCGAGATGTGATCGCACAATCCCATCATCAATTTCACATCGTGCTCAATAATCAGCAGCGTTTTACCATCGTCCCGAATGCGGCGCAGCAAACCACCTAGCGCGACTTTTTCTGCCGCATTCATGCCCGCTGCGGGTTCATCCAGCGCCAGCAGTTTGGGATCCGATGCCAACGCCCTGGCGATTTCCAACCGGCGCTGATGGCCGTAAGCCAGGTCGCAAGCGCGATAGTGGGCAAACTGAGCAATACCGGTGTATTCAAGCCACTGCCATGCCAGTGTTTCGGTCTCACGCTCTTCAGCACGCGCGCGGCGATGGCGGGAGAGAGCGGCCCACAAACCGTTACGTGTCCGGACATGCCTGCCGATCATCACGTTTTCCAGCACGCTCATCTCGTTGAATAAACGCAGATTCTGAAAAGTACGCGCGATACCCGCTTGCGTGACTTTTTCTATTCTTTGCGGGGTATAGGGTTTTCCCGCAAGGTCAAATTCGCCACTGTCAGCTCGGTATAACCCGGTGATGAGATTAAAACAGGTGGTTTTGCCAGCACCATTCGGCCCAATTAGCCCATAAATGTCGCCCGCCTTAACGTTCAGGCTGACATCATCAACCGCTTTAATACCGCCAAAGTGTTTATGCAAATGACGCACGCTCAGCAGATTCATGATGCCACCCCCGGATGACGCACCGGCCAAAGGCCATGCGGCCTGAACAGCATCACCAGTACCAGCGCCAGGCCATAAAACAGCTGACGTAAAATTTCCGGTTCAATGATCACGCTACCAAACAGTGCCTGCTGCAATGGAATCGCCTGGCTTCTCAGTACTTCGGGCAATGCAGAGAGCAACACTGCACCAAGAATGACGCCCGGCACATGCCCAATTCCGCCCAAGACCACCATGGCGAGAACCACGATTGACTCGTTCAACGTAAACGACTCCGGTGAGACAAACCCCTGGAAAGACGCGAACATCACCCCGGCTACGCCACCGAATGACGCCCCAAGCGCAAATGCCAGCAGCTTGAAGTTACGGACGTTGATACCCATGGCACGCGCCACATCCTCATCTTCACGAATTGCGTGCCAGGCGCGGCCAATGCGCGAATGTTGCAACCGTAAACAGATAAAGATGATGACCGCGATGAGCAGCGCGAAAAGGTAATACCATAAATAGAGTGCCGGAATTTTTTGGCCCAGCAGGTGGTAAGTGCCACTGAATTTCAGGCCAAACAGATTCAGGGAATCAATACCTGAAATGCCTTTTGCACCATTCGTGATATTGACCGGACGATCGAGGTTACGCATCAAAATACGGATGATTTCACCAAACCCCAGTGTGACGATCGCCAGATAGTCACCACGTAATCCCAGCGTGGGTGCGCCCAGCAGAATGCCGCAGATACCCGCAACAAAAGCGCCTAACGGCACCAGCCACAAATAGGAGGTATGCATGCCATGGGAGAACATGGACTGCAAGGCGGGAAAGGCATCCATAAGATGCGGTGACGCCAGAAGCGCCGCGAGATAGGCACCCACGGCATAAAAGGCAATAAACCCCATATCCAGCAGGCCCGTAAAGCCCACCACAATATTCAACCCTAATGCCAACATGATGTAGAGCAGAGTAAAATCAATCACCCTGACCCAGTAATTACCACCCGTGGCAGATGCAAGCCAAGGCGCAATGAGCATGCCCGCGATCAGTAATAACAGGCCTGAATTGAGGCGGCGTTTGGGTACATTTTCAAATGAAATAGCGCTCATAGTCTTATCCTCAGGCACGCTGTGCCACGCGTTCGCCTAACAACCCTGCTGGTCGGAACACCAACACCAGAATTAAGATAATGAAAGCAAAAACATCCTGATAATTACTGCCAAAGACGCCATGCGTTAGCTCTCCCAGATAGCCCGCGCCCAGCGATTCAATAATACCCAGCAGCACTCCGCCCACCATGGCACCACGAATATTGCCAATCCCACCCAGAACCGCAGCAGTAAAGGCTTTAATTCCCGGTAAGAATCCCATCGAGAATCCGGCATTGCCGTAGTTACTTGCCATCATGACTCCTGCTAAAGCGGCGAAAACACCCCCGATGGCAAAGGTCAACGTGATGATGCGGTTTGGGTTGACGCCCATTAGGCTGGCTACGCGAGGGTTTTCAGCAACGGCACGCATACCGCGCCCCAGCCGAGTAAACCCCACCAGCAACCACAACCCTGCCATGGCGCTTAAGGCCAGCAGGAAGGTGACAATACCGGTAACAGTAATAATGGCAGGGGGATGCTGTGCATCACCGGCGGTGATCGCTATCGGATCCATCGATAAAACTTGCGGGAACATCAGCGGATTGCGGCTCCAGATGATCATCGCGCAGGTCTGGAGCAGGACAGAAAGGCCAATACCACTGATCAACGGTGCCAGGCGCGGAGCATTGCGCAAGCGGCGGTAAGCAAAGCGCTCAATGCCCATTGCTAGTAGCGCGCAAACACCCATTGCCAGCAGAGTGGCAATCGTTAGTACGACCAGTGCATTTAAGTGTGGGAAATGTTGAGTAAGCAACTGCATCCCAGACAGGGTAGTCAGTGCCCCAGTCATCAAAATGTCGCCGTGTGCAAAATTAATGATGCGCAAAATTCCGTACACCATGGTGTATCCAAGCGCTATCAGGCCATAAATGCTGCCAAGCATCAGGCCATTAATCAGTTGTTGTATAAATGTATCCACAGTAGTTATCCGGAATTAGCTGTTGCGCGCTTAACATCCGATAACTGAGCAAAATTGTAAAATACGTATATATTCTTACTTATGGCAAAATTAATTACCTATAACCATATGATTTAAGTTAACTTATTTTCAACTAGAGAGTTTCCACCGCTGAGAAATAGTGGTTTATATGAGAAAAACAGAACAATCAATCGATGATGATTTCGCATCACATACAGCGTTTTCGGATGATCCACCTTTACGCGCTGTACGTGTGTTCGAAGCCATCGCGCGTTTAGGTAGCTTGAGTGCAGCGGCGCAAGAGCTAAATATCTCGCCTTCCGCGGTGAGCCATCAGCTTCGCGTGTTGGAAAACTTTTTGCAGCTGCCGCTAACCGATCGCCAAGGCCGCCGGCTGGTTCTTAGTTCGTCGGGCAGGGAATATTATCGCTCCATTCGTTCTGCATTTTCGGTACTCCGACAAGCGACAGGGCATATCATGGAGCAAAATCCCTCACGCAAAGTGACTATCAGCCTGATTCCCCTTTTTGGCATGAGTTGGTTTATTCCCAGACTGCCTAAATTCTCGAATATCCATTCGCAAATTGAAATTAACGTGGTGTATGCCAATCACCGTAATTATCACAGCGATGCCTCTGACCTTTCTATTCGCTTCGGTACCGGACAATGGGCGGGATACAATGCAGAAAAGCTGATCTCCGGGAAAATGGTGCCAGTTGCCAGCAAGGATTTTTTACGCACACATGGCTATATCGATACTCCTGAAATCCTGGCACAAACAAAAAAAGTGCATGATGAGGAGAGGAATGCATGGCAGCAGTGGTTCAACAGTCTCGATATCACGCATTTCAGGAAAGAGGGTCCCATCTTTGAAGATGGGTTACTGACGTTGGCTGCGGTGCGCGCAGGTCTGGGATGTGGCCTGTTGAGGGAGCCGATGATCGCCCCTTTTCTTGCATCAGGCGAACTGGTGAAGCTTTTCGACCACGAAATCGATGATGGCAGGGACTATTATTTATGTACTCGACAGAATATGGATCTGTCTGAAGACAGTCGATTACTGCAGAGATGGTTGTACGGTGAAGCAAAGGGTTCAGAGATGAATCAAATGATAATAAACGCTAAATAACTCACAGGTTGTCAGCGCAGCTGACAAGATTATACCTACATACACGATGCATTATATGATGATCAACCTATGTGTGACATGAATTCTATAAGCCTCGAAACGTTTGTGAAATCAAGTCAACCGCGCCATCGGTAATGGCAGCCTCTCTTGACCTGCTTCCCATTGATTAACACACCGCAAGGTTAGCAATATCTTCATCCGTCACATGAGTACATCCTCATGAAGAATCCTTTTCCGACGATAATGTCATCAATATTGTCCGCGAGGCCGAACCCGGGGTTACGGCCCTGAAACTTTGCCGTAAGCAAGACCCCATCTGCCCCTGATATTGACTGATTAGACAACAAGCGGGTATACCGCATTTGTAACCTTAACGGCTGGGGTGTAAAACGCAGGCGACGCCGCAAGGGTCTGCCGACTGATTGCAGCTGACATGAAGCCGGTTATGCCTGGATCATATTCGGGGGCAGGGTCAACAACCCGATATTACAAACTGACGTTGTTATCTACTACTTGGGACGTCAGTGACAATAGTAGCGATCACCAAATGCACGAGGCCGCACACATCAGTTTGTAGAAACTGCTTCGATTGGTGGTCATTCTGGTGGTCTTGACAGGGAGAGCTTTCAGCATTAGCTTACTTATTAGCCAGTTACTGGCAAAGGCGATCCCAGTCAGAGGAGCCATATTTAGAGAAGCCCGCTTAGGAAACTAAGCGGGCTTTTTGCATTGTGGTTTCCGACAGCGTGAAGATACAAAACTGTTATCAACAACTTAAAAAAATCCCAGGTTTTCAAAATTACCTGTCGCTGGATCATACTTTTAATTAAACACGTATATTTTATGTGGATTTTTGGCTGTCTCACGTTTACTTTCAATTGCGAATGAGCCTTAGGGATTAAGGATACCACTCATAACAAAGGAAAGTCGGATATGTTAAAAGTCAGATTTTTTGATGCAAAAGTGAGAAGCGATTTTTGTAACTATGCTTCAGCTATTACTGGTTGCATCGCTGCGGTAGTTTTATTTAAGGATATCCCGCTAGAATATAAAGATATCGCAGGCGTGACATGCATTATCCTATTAATCCTGGTTTATCTTTTCATCTGGCGCAGGGCGAATAAGCTTAGAGCAATTAATTTGACCGTTGAAGGCAGCACGGTAACGATTAAAACGGGTGATATTTTTGCGGAGCAAGGTCTCAAGGCGATTGCTTTTAACGAGTACTTTGACACGAAGGTAGATGATATCGTCATTGCTCGTCAAAGTCTCAACGGTAAGTTTATTACTGAGCATCTCTCCTGTTCGCTAGAAAAACTGGATGAACACATTGATAATTATGCCTATGCAAGGGAGGATGTTGCCACGCTTAATACGACTAGATTATCAGGTAAAAATCAAAGTTATAAGCTTGGAACCATCTGCGTCTGGGACGATTATCTGTTAACGGCTTTTGCCCGGTTTAATAAATTTAATGAAGCCCATTTATCAATGCCTGAATACCTGGCGTTTCTGATTAACTTTTGGGATAGCGTTAATCGTGTGTATGCCCAGAAAAGCGTCACGGTGCCTATTTTTGGTTCAGGCATCACAAGAATAAAGGGACACAAGCGGATCAATGATGAAGAACTGTTGAAAATTATGCTCTGGACTTTCCGAGTGAGTGAAATGCGATTTAAACATCCCGCAAAATTAACCATCATGATTCATGAAGACAAGATCAGCCAAATCAACTTATTTGACCTCCAGTCAGCAAGAAATGGATTGTAGCGTAGAGCTTAACGCTCTGGTTAAGCGAGATGTATTCAAAATAACAAAGGAGTGATTATTTATGGTATACCGTACCAGAACCTATATTGCGGGCGAATGGGATGGCGATAAAGACGCCATCGATCAGTTACATCTCTGGAATAAGAGTAAACATTGGGGTCTTTCTTTTACCGATGCACATGACTTAACACAAGCCCGCGACAGCAGTTTAAACTGCAGTATCAAATCCTCACTGGCAACAAGATTTAATTCATCAAAAAAATTTGTGCTTATTGTTGGAAAAAATACTAAAACGGCCCGCAGTGGTCGTTGTCAGTATTGCGCGAGTTACCGTAGTTGGACAAGCTCTTGTTCAAAAGGGCGGTCGGTAGATCACCGTAGCTACATTGAGTATGAGTGTGAGAAAGCAATAAAGGACAATCTTGAAATCATCGTGCTTTACAACGCGGCCTCTGTTAATAAAGATAAATGCCCTGATGCCATACGGAATACAGGTACTCACGTTGCTATGTGCTTCCTGAGGGATGGTACCTACTATTGGGATTATCAGGCTGTAAAAAACGCGTTCAGTTAATGCCGCACATAAAAAAACCCGCTGGCCTAACAGCGGGTTTTCTATTCCTCAGCGCACAGTTCATTCCAGTAGCTGTAGCGCATTACATGATGTAAGCGCTCATCTCTCATAGTAGCGATACACCGAGGGATGGAATTCAACGCCATACAGTTGGCTAAGCGGAATCAGTAGATCGATGTGGTTACTGAGATCGAACTCGCGCTCTTCTGCGGGTTTGGTCGCGCCGTTGAGTAGCTGGTCAAACCACTGCTGCAAGAAATTTTTCATGGTCAGCATCTCCGTAATTGATTGACGCTGACAGTAAACCTCATCCCGCCATATAACCAAAACGATTAGTTGTGCGCTTCTTTGCCAGCTGATGCATATAAAAAAAGTGCGCATCAATGCGCACTCTACAAATCCATCGCCAGCGGAGGAAATCCCCCTATTCCCTGCTTTTGGCCATCATCTTATGGTAATTGTTCAGCCATTTGCCGCTGTTTAAACGCCACCAGAAGCACAGGCCGCGCACCGTCCAATCGAGGAACATGCCGAGCCACACGCCCACCACGCCCATGCCCAGCACAATGCCGAGGAAATACCCGGCCACCACGCGTGCGCCCCACATACTGAACATCGACACATACATGGTGTAGCGCGCATCGCGTGCGCCCTTCAGGCTGGCGGGCAGCACCCACGAAGCAGTCCAAATCGGCATAAAGGCGGCATTCAGCCAAATCAGATGTTTCGTCACCGAGATGACTTCCGGATCGCGACTATAAAACTGCGCCAGGGTTCCGGCGAGCGGCACGGTGATTAACGCCAGCGAACACAATCCGATCATCGCCAGCCAGAACACATGTTTGATTTGCCGTTCCGCCTGCATCACCTGATTAAGCCCCAGCCTTCGTCCCGTAATGATGGTTGAGGCCGATCCGAGGGCATTGCCCGGCAGGTTGATCAGCGTAGCAATCGAGAAGGCGATAAAGTTCCCGGCGATTTCATTGGTGCCCATACCAGCGACAAAAATCTGCGTCAGCAATTTACCGCCGTTAAACAACACCGATTCGATACTGGCGGGAACGCCAATGCCCAACACTTCCATCAGAATGTTGCGATCCCAGCGACGAAAATAGCTGGCGATGGAGATTTTCAATGCTGGAGCAATGCCGCGATACAGCACGTAAATCGCCGCCGCCGCACCAATATAGCGTGAAATGGTTAGCCCTAATCCGGCGCCGACAAAGCCCAATCCTTCCCAACCCATACAGCCGTATATCAGTACGCTACTGATCACGATGTTGAGAATGTTCATGCCGCCGTTAATCAGCATCGGGATTTTAGTGTTGCCCGCACCACGCAGTGCACCGCTGCCAATCAGCGCAATCGCCGCCGCTGGATAGCTCCACGCCGAAGTTTGCAGATAGCTCAGCGCCAGCTCTTTCACTTTGGGATCCGCGCTGCCGGCAATCACATCAATGATCAGGTGTCCCCAGAACTCAATGGCGATAACCAGCACAAAAGCCAGCGCGGTCATCAGTCCTAGCGACTGACGCGTCGCCGCGCGCGCACGCTTACCGTTGCGCTTGGCCAGGCTAAACGCCACCACCACCGTGGTACCGAGATCGATTGCCGCGAAGAAGGAGATCACCACCATATTGAAGCTGTCGGCCAGACCCACGCCCGCCATGGCTTCTTTGCCTAACCAACTCACCAAAAAGGTACTGAGGACACCCATGAGCATCACACAGAGGTTTTCGATAAAGATCGGCACGGCTAAGGGGGTAATTTCACGCCAGAACAACGTGCGATAAGAGCGACGTTTGGGATACCACGCCGTATTTCTAACCGCCCGCATCATTACTACGCCAGGATTTTGCAAGGGATTTCCAAATCACTTTGGAGAGGAAGAAGAGTAATAATGATGATAGGCCACTGACAAATATGCAAAGTGTTTCCCATCACCATTTAATCATTATTACAAACTTTTTGTCGCCACCACCGCAGGATCGGCTGCACCTCCCAGATAGGCGCTGCGCACGTCGTCGTTATTGAGCAACTCGGCCCCGCTTCCGCTGAGACGAATCTCGCCATTGACCATCACATAACCGCGATCCGCCAGCTGCAGCGCATGCCTGGCATTCTGCTCCACCAGAAACAGCGTCATTCCCTGCTGCGTTAGCTCGCGCAGGATGGCAAAAATCTGCTTCACCACAATGGGCGCGAGGCCAAGACTGGGTTCATCGAGCAGCAACAGTTTGGGTCGACTCATCAGCGCGCGGGCGATCGCCAGCATCTGCTGCTCGCCACCGGAAAGCGTCATGGCGCGCTGCTTACGCCGCTCCAGCAGGCGCGGAAACAGCTGATACATGCGATCTTTATCCTCCTTAACAAAGCGCTCACCAATGGCGATGGTGCCCATCAGCAGATTCTCTTCTACCGTCATATCGGGAAAAATGCGCCGCCCTTCCGGCGCCTGCGCAATACCGCTGGCGGCGATGAAATGAGTTGAGCGCTGGCTAATCGCTTCACCGCGTAAACGAATTTCACCGCTGGCAATGCGCGGCTGGCCAAAAATTGACATCAACAGGGTCGATTTACCGGCCCCGTTGGCGCCAATCAGCGCCACGGTTTCACCCTGATTAACGGTTAATGAAACCTGTTTCAGTGCCTGCAGCGGACCGTAAAACACGTCTACCTGCTCAAACGCCAGCATCGGTTCAGCCATGGTCGCTCTCCTCTTCTGCACCCAGATAGGCGGCTATCACTTTAGGATCGTGACGAATTTGCTGCGGCGTGCCCTGCGCAATCACGTCACCGTGATCCAGCACCACGATGTGGTCAGAAATGCGCATCACCATCGGCATGTCGTGCTCAATCAGCAGTACGCTGATGCGATGGTCGGCGCGCAGGCGATGCAAAATCTGGCTCAGCGCCTCAGTCTCCACTGGATTTAACCCCGCCGCCGGTTCGTCCAGGCAAATCAATTCTGGTCGTGTACACATGGCACGCGCAATCTCCAGCCTGCGCTGCTGACCATAAGAGAGTGTGCCCGCCAGCCGGTTGGCAGTGGAGACCAAATCAACATTTTCCAGCCAGTAGAAAGCGCGATCGAGTGCACGATTTTCCGCTTGGCGATAGCCGCGCGTGTTCAGTACACCCGCCAGCAGCTGGCGATTGACCTGCATATGCTGCGCCACCAACAAATTCTCAATCACCGACATCTCACGAAATAGCCGAATATTTTGGAAGGTGCGCGCCAACCCGGCGCGGTTCACCAGATGCGCGCCGCCAAACATCTTGTACCAGAGACGCGAGCCGAGCCGTGCCGGATGGATAAAGTCTGTTGCATGAATTTTTTGTCCCAACACCTGAATCACATCGGTGCTGCGCTGGTTGGCATTGAGCACAATGCGCCCGCTCGTCGCGCGATAAAAACCGGTCAGGCAGTTGAAGACCGTGGTTTTGCCTGCGCCGTTCGGGCCAATCAGTGAGGTCACCGATCCGCGCTCCACCGCCAGGCTAACATCATTCAACGCCTTAATGCCGCCGAAGCGCATCATCAGGTTGGTCACTTGCAGGATGGCATCACTCATGGCGCACTCCTTTGCGTAACGGCACACCGACGCGTGCGGTGCGCACCAGGCCGCGCGGCCGCCAGATCATCATTAGCACCATTAGCATGCCGAACAGCAGCACGCGATACTCGGCAAAGCTGCGCAACAGTTCGGGCGCCACCGTCAGGACAAACGCCGCCAACACCACGCCGAGCGTCGAGCCCATACCGCCGAGTACCACAATGGCGAGGATCAGCGCCGATTCAAAAAAGGTGAATGACGTGGGATTAACGAAGCCCTGATAGCTGGCAAAAAATACTCCGGCAATGCCCGCGGTGGAAGCACCCAGCATGAAGGCGGAAAGCTTAACCAATACGTGATTGAGCCCCATGGCGCGGCAGGCAATTTCATCTTCGCGCAGCGCTTCCCAGGCACGGCCAATCGGCATGCGCGTCAGGCGATGTTTGATCCACAGCACCAGCAGCACCACCAGAACCAACACCACGTAAATGAAAATAAACTTCATATTTGGGTTGTAGGTGACATGAAAGAACTCGTGATACGGCACGCCCCCCTCGCGCGCGCGCCGACCAAACTCAAGGCCAAAGAAGGTTGGAGACGGTACAGAAACGCCGTTCGGCCCTCCGGTAAAAGAGAGCCAGTTAGTCAGCACTAAGCGGATAATTTCACCGAAGCCGAGCGTAACAATCGCCAGGTAATCGCCGTGCATGCGTAGCACCGGAAAACCGAGTAGCGCCCCGGCAAAAGCGGCCAGCAGCGCCGCCAGCGGCAGCATGCTCCAGAAACCCAAGCCAAGATATTGATAGCCGAGCGCCAGGCCGTACGCGCCGATGGCGTAGAAGGCGACATAGCCCAAATCGAGCAACCCGGCGAGCCCCACCACAATGTTTAAACCCAGCCCGAGCAGCACGTAGATTAGGCCAAGAATCGCCACCGTCAGCAGGTATTTACTGGAAAGAAACGGAAAGGTCAGCGCCACGATCAGCAGCAGCGGCAGAATCCAGCGCAGGCGCGAGCGGTAGCCGGGATCGCGCACGTAAACGCCATCATCCCCGCCGGCAAACTTACGCATAACGCGCTGGCCAAAGGGGGCGAGGATAAACACGCTAAACAGCAAGCGTCCCGCCATCACCACGGCCACCAGCAGCCCCACGCGCTGCGGTGAAAGTGTGAAACTGTAACCATCAAGCACTACGCCAACGATCGGCCCAAAGACCACCAGCGCCACCAGTCCTGCCAGCAGCGTGTCGAGCAGCGCCTGGCGCAGCGGATTTTGCGTCATTGCCTTCATCAAAACGTCCTCACACTTTCGCAACCAGCGGCCGTCCCAGCAATCCTTGCGGGCGGAAGATCAAAATCACCACCAGCAGCGAAAACGAGAACACATCTTTGTAATCCGAGTTCACCATGCCAGCGAACTGCGCTTCCGCCACGCCGAGCAGCAATCCGCCCAGCATTGCGCCCGGCAGCGAACCGATGCCGCCGAGCACCGCCGCCGTGAAGGCTTTAATGCCAATGATGAATCCGGCGTAGAAATCAAAAGTGCCGTAATTCATAGTGACCAGTACGCCAGCTAATCCGGCCATCGCCGCGCCAATGACAAAAACCAGCGAGATCACCCGATCGGTATTAATCCCGAGAATCGATGCCATGCGCCGGTCCTGCTGCACCGCTCGGCAAATTCGCCCCAGCTTAGTGTATTGGATAACCCACGTTAGCAGCGCCATGCCGCACAAGGCCGCGATCAAAATGAAAATTTTAGTCCAGGTGATTTGCACCACGCCGCCATCAATCTCCATGCGCAGCACGCCCGTCAGCAGCGTTGGAATCCCCTGCTGATTCGGTCCCTGGCTAAGCTGTACATAGTTTTGCAAAATCAGCGACATGCCAATCGCCGAGATCAGCGGTGCAAGCCGCGTTGAGTTACGCAGCGGCCGATAGGCAATACGTTCAATCGCCCAGCCGTAGGCCGACGTAACAATGATGGTGAAGATCAGGGTGCCGAAAATCAGCAGCGGAAAGGAGTGAATGCCAAAGAAACTGAGGAGCGATAAGCCAATTGCGCACAGATAGGCGGAGATCATATACACCTCGCCGTGGGCGAAGTTGATCATGCCGATGATGCCGTAAACCATGGTGTAGCCGATGGCGATCAAGCCATAAACCGCACCCAGCGTTAAACCGTTAATCAGTTGCTGTAAGAAGAAGGCGTCCATAATCTCGTCTCGTAATCAATGGGAGCGCACACCTCACGCTCAATCGCGAATAGCCCCGCAACGTGCGGGGCCGCGTGGCAGATTACAGTTGGTGGTATTTGCCTTTGTCATCCCACTGATAAACAACGTAATCCGAGACTTTGAGGTCGCCTTTTGTATCCCACGCTTTTTTGCCCATCACGGTATCCACGCTGTTAGCTTTCAGCCAGTCGCTGGCTTTAGCGTTATCTTTACCGGCCGCTTTGTACGCGGCTGCCAGCGTCTGCACGGAAGCATAGGCATATAAGGTGTAACCTTCGGGCTCAAAACCGCCGGCGCGGAATTTCTCGATCACCGCTTTACCATCGGCAATGGTGCGCGGATCGTTGCCAAAGGTCATGTACACCCCTTTGGTGTATTGCGGGCCGCCTGCCGCCGTCACCATCTCCTCGGTGACGATGCAGTCGCCGGAGAAGAAGGCAGCATTCACGCCTTGCTCACGCATCTGGCGTACCAACGGACCGGCTTCCGGATGACAGCCGCCGAAATAGACCACGTCAGGTTTCAGCGCGCCAATTTTCGTGACCAGCGCATTGAAATCTTTCTCACCTCGCGAAAGCCCTTCATACAGCACCTCTTTTACGCCGCGCTTCTCCAGCGAGGCTTTCGTGGCATCCGCTAAGCCCTGACCGTAGGTGTCCTTGTCATGAATAATCGCGACTTTTTTGGCTTTGAGCTTATCAATGATGTAATCGGCGGCAATTGCGCCCTGCTGGTCGTCACGGCCACACATGCGGAACATGGTTTTCATACCACGCTCGGTGATTTGCGGGTTGGTAGATCCAGGCGTAATCGCCAGCACGCCAGCCTCATCATAGACTTCCGACGCCGGCATGGTGGAGGAGGAGCAGAAGTGGCCCACTACCGCCATCACTTTGTCTTGATCAACTAAGCGGTTAGCGACAGAGACCGCCTGTTTTGGCTCGCAGGCGTCGTCCCCCTGCACCAGCACGATTTTCTCACCGTTAATGCCGCCGGCGGCATTGATGTCCTCCGCTGCCTGGCTGGCGCCTTTCCAGTATTGCGCGCCGTAGGTCGCATTGGGCCCAGAGAAAGGACCGGCCACGCCAATTTTAATATCTGCCTGAGCGTAAAAAGCCACGCTTAAACAACCTGCAATCGCCACCTTCATTGGGTGTTTTATGAATTTCAAAGACATGCTTTCAATCCTCAACGGGTCAGGAACGGAGCCATACCACGGCCTGGGAGAAATCAATTTCTGAAACTTCGGCGGAACAGCGTGCGGCCAATAAAATCCCCTGAGATCGCCACTCATGGCGATCTGCTTTCAGTCACGCATCAATGTGCGCCCTGAGCTCAACAGCTTAGGTTCATTAAGGCTACGGTTGAAAATCAAGCAATAATCTCGCCAACTTATTATAACGCGGGCGGTTTTTGCATAGGCATCGCGCCAGGGCTGGAGACACGCGATGTAACATCCCTGCTGATCATAAACATAGCCAAGGTTACGCCACACACCAGCACCGCGATGGTGCAGAATGCGGTTGATCACAGATTCTTCATCGTCGTGAGGGGTTTATCCGCTATGCTCTGGTGAAAACGGTCCACGTTTCCTGAAGGAGAACCTATGAACACGCAACGGAACGGATTAAGCAGCCAGCAAGCGCTGGACGAATTAGAGCGTCTTTATGATGCGGCGGTTGACGCCCTGCGCAACGCCATTCGCGATTTCACGGCAACCGGACAAGTGCCGGATGAAGCCGCACGCCAACAAGGCCTGTTTGTTTATCCGCAGCTGCGTATCACCTGGCTGGGCGAAGGCCCGCAGAAAAATCGCACCCGCGCCTGGGGACGCTTCACCCATACGGGCAGCTACAGCACCACCATCACGCGCCCGGCGCTGCTGCGTCACTACCTTAGCGAGCAGTTGCACATGCTGGAGAAGGAGTATGACTTGCAGATTGAAGTGGGGCCATCACAGCAGGAGATTCCTTATCCGTATGTGATCGACGGTTTGTCGCTCGATCGCTCCATGAGCGCCAGCATCGCGCGCCATTTCCCCACCACCGAACTGTCGCAGATTGGCGATGAAACGGCAGACGGCCTGTTCCACGCCAATGCCATTTTCCCGCTGTCGCACTTCGATGCGCTGCGCACCGATTTCTCGCTGGCACGTCTGCGTCACTACACCGGCACCAGCGTTGAGCATTTTCAGCCGTTCGTGCTGTTTACCAACTACACACGCTACGTAGATGAATTCGTACGCTGGGCCATTGAGCAAGTGCAGGATCCCAGCACGCCGTATGACAGCCTGGCCTGTGCCGGTGAGGTGGTGATCACCGCCGAGACACCAGACCCAACGGCGATGATGTCCGATCTGGCGTGGAAGAAACACCAAATGCCCGCCTGGCACCTGACGTCACCGAATCGTCGCGGCATTACGCTGGTGAACATCGGCGTGGGTCCATCCAATGCTAAAACCATCTGCGATCATCTTGCAGTGATTCGCCCTCACGCCTGGCTGATGATTGGCCACTGCGGCGGCCTGCGTGAAAGCCAGACCATCGGCGATTATGTCCTCGCACACGCCTACCTGCGTGACGATCACGTGCTCGACAGCGTATTGCCGCCGGATATCCCGATCCCAAGCATCGCCGAAGTGCAGCGTGCACTGTATGACGCCACCAAAGCGGTGAGCGGCATGCCGGGCGAAGAGGTTAAGCAGCGCCTGCGTACGGGTACGGTCGTCACCACCGATGACCGCAACTGGGAGCTGCGCTACTCCGCTTCTGCGCTGCGCTTCAACCTGAGCCGCGCCGTGGCGGTCGATATGGAGAGCGCCACCATCGCCGCACAGGGTTACCGCTTCCGCGTACCTTATGGCACCTTGCTGTGCGTGTCAGATAAACCGCTGCACGGCGAGATCAAACTGCCCGGTCAGGCGAACCGCTTCTATGAAGGGGCGATATCTGAGCACCTGCAGATCGGCATCTGCGCGGTAGAACTGCTGCGTGCCGAGGGCGATAAGCTGCACTCAAGGAAGCTCAGAACCTTCAACGAGCCACCGTTTAGATAATCATGATGAGTTCCGGCCCTTGTGGGGCCGGAACAGTGCTGTAAAGCGCGTCATGACATCTTCAAAACAATATTCTGAACAAACCACGCCAACACCAGAAGGCAAGTCGGTAACATGATTTTCCAGGTAAGACTGTTGTTAAAGGCAGATATTTTTTCTTCCAGCTGATTGAATCTTTGATCAACTCTTTCGAACTTCTCATCAATCCTTGCGAACCGCGCATCTATTTTGTCGAACTTCAGTTCGGATTTCTCTTCCATCCGCTCAAACTTTTTATCGATACGTTGTTCAAGCGCCCCTAGCTCGCCCATAATCTCGACACGCATTGCCCCCTGCTCGGCTCGAACCTTTTCGATATCCGCCTTGGTAGCAAAATGTTCAGAACGCGCGGTTAGCACAGCCACATCCGTTTGAATCTGCTGGGTAGTTTTTTCCAGCTGTTCAACCCGTTTGGTTAATTGTTCCATTTGGTGATCTCCTTTGTTACCAAGGTCAAAAATTAGCGGTCGGAACACACGAGTTGTATTGCTAATGGGGTAATCCATCACCGAATCCTTTTCCATCGCTTTCTTTCAATCCGTCCACCACCCAGCCAGTGAAACAGATTTGCGCAGCGTTAACATTCCACGATCCCGCCATCCACAGCACTATTTTACAGGGCAGGATTAAACAACACGCACAGCCTAGGCCGACCCGAGAGGGAAGAGAAGTGAACATCAAAAGGGATTGCGAGGTGTCACGCAGAAAATAAGCAGAGGATTGTAACCACAGACACGGAAGCCCGAACGGGCTTCCGTTAAATAACCATTATGCGCTCAGCCAACCCAGTTTGATGACAAACAGAATTGACAGAATAATCAGCGCCGGATTCACCTCTTTGGTGCGTCCGCTCAGCAGTTTCACCACGGTCCAGGTGATGAAGCCAAAGGCAATACCGTTGGCGATGGAATAAGTCAGCGGCATGGTTAGCGCCGTCACGGTCACTGGCGCCGCAGTAGTGATGTCTTTCCAGTCAATATCCGCTAAACCCGAGGCCATCAATACCGCCACAAACAGCAGCGCAGGTGCCGTTGCATACACCGGTACGCTGCCCGCCAGCGGCGAGAAGAACAGGCTGAGCAGGAAGAGGATAGCCACCACAACCGCCGTCAAACCGGTGCGACCACCGGCACTAACGCCTGCAGCAGATTCCACATAGCTGGTGGTGGTTGAGGTGCCGAGCAGCGAACCGAACAGTGCTGCGGCGCTATCGGCAATCAGCGCACGGCCCATTTTCGGCACGTTGCCCTGCTCATCCGCTAATCCTGCACGTTTGGTCACGCCCAGCAAAGTGCCGGTGTTATCGAACACATCCACAAACAGGAAAGCGAAAATCACGCTCACCAGGCCCACATTAAACGCACCAGCAATATCCAGCTGCATCAAGGTCGGTGCAATGGAGGGTGGCGCGGAGAACACACCGCCAAACGGCGTCAGGCCAATACCCATAGAAATGAAGGTGACCACCAGAATGCCGATCAGTACCGCGCCGGTTACGCGACGAGCTTCCAGCACCACAATGATAAAGAAGCCTAGCAGCGCTAACAGCGGGCCAGGTTTGGTCAAATCGCCCAGGCCAACCAGCGTTGCCGGATTGTCCACCACGATACCCGCGCCTTCCAGGGCAATAATCGCCAGGAACAGGCCGATTCCAGCACCAATACCCGCACGCAGCGGCAGCGGAATGCTGTTAATAATCCACTCACGAATTTTGAAAAGCGACATGGCAAAGAAAATCACCGCTGACAAGAACACCGCGCCCAGCGCGACTTGCCACGTGTATCCCATGTGCAGAACCACGGTATAAGTGAAGAAGGCGTTAAGGCCCATGCCCGGTGCAAGGGCAATCGGGTAGTTAGCGATCAGGCCCATCAGCACACAGCCAATCGCCGCCGCCAGACAGGTTGCAACGAAGACCGCGCCTTTATCCATGCCGGTTGCGCCGAGGATGCTCGGGTTAACAAACAGAATGTAGGCCATCGCCAGAAAGGTCGTGATACCCGCAATGATTTCCGTGCGGACCGTTGTGTTATGCGCTTTTAATTTGAAGAGTTTTTCTAACATCATCATCTCTCATGAGCGGAGTCGGCACCAATGCGCGTTCTCACTTGCCAATGTGGTTTACATGTTTATTTTTGTAGTGAAGGCCAAGCGGCGTTGAGTGAAATCTTCCGCTTACCCTTGTCTCTAATAGCAATAGCTATGCCAGCCTCGTACGCAATCGATTACGTTTCTGATTACCTGTGGGGCTAAGATAATTCTGAACCATAACGAGGCGCGATTATGGTGCATTGCACCGCTGCCGCGCAATCGTTTTCCTTCCCCGCGATGATGACGGCAAAATGGTGCTGCACAGCACGCTTTCGTACTGTCACAGGCGATGGCGCTCACGTTTCTGGTGCTGGTTTCAGCAAGCAAAAAACGCCGGGTTACACTGCTTTTAACCCTTTCGTAACAAAAGAGGCGCCCCCCATGAAGCCCGCGATTTTGGTGGTCGATGACGATCGTGCGATATGCGAACTGCTGCATGATGTCTTAAATGAACATGTTTTTACTGTTTACAGTTGCCATCAGGGTAAAGATGCGCTCACGCTGCTGGCACTGCATCCGGAAATATCGCTGGTGATGCTGGATATGATGCTGCCCGATACCAATGGTTTGCTGGTGCTGCAACAGATGCAGCGGCAGCGTCCCGATGTACTGGTGATCATGTTAACCGGCATGGGCTCGGAAGCAGATATGGTGGTAGGCCTGGAGATGGGGGCGGACGATTACATCGCCAAGCCGTTTAATCCGCGCGTGGTCGTGGCGCGTGCGCGGGCCGCATTACGTCGCTGCGGGCGGCTGGCGCAGCCGGAAATTCTGCAGGATGAGGGCTGGCAATTTAACGGCTGGCGTCTGGATGATGCGCGCTGCCAGCTCTTTAATCCGCAACGTGAAAGTGTGCCGCTTACCCAGGGCGAGTACACGCTATTGCGCGCGCTGGTGGCACATGCGCGTAAAGTGTTAACCCGCGATCAACTGCTGGAGCTAACGCACAGCGAAAGCCTCGACGTTTTCGATCGCACCATTGATGTGCTGATCATGCGGCTGCGGCGTAAAATCGAAGCCAATCCGCATCAGCCCAGCCTTATCCGCACCATCCGCGGACTCGGCTACGTTTTCTCCGCCGACGTCATGCGACCAGCCTCTTCGGCGCGCGAAACGCAGATCGCCTGATCCATCCAGCGCTGCATCTCGGCCAGTGGCCGGGTGCCGTCCAGCGCATTTGCGGCATGCAGATTAAAACTGGCACAGGTATGCGCCAGCTTCAGCGTTTCCGCTAGCGACCAGCCTTCATGGCTGGCATACAACACGCCAGCGCAGAACGCATCGCCCGCCCCCACGCTGCCCACAATCTCTTCTGGCGTTAAGCACCACGCTGGCTGCCAGCGCCCTTCCCCATTGGTTTGCTGTCCCCACGCGCCTTCCGGTGCATGGATCACCACACGCTGACGCACGCCCTGCTGCATCAGCCATGCCGCAGCGGTAGCGAAAGCTTCCGGCGCAGCAAGACCTTGCGCTGTCCGTAATTGCACGCCGGTCAGCGATTGCGCTTCCAGCTCATTGATCACCAGATAATCGAGCCAACGCAGCGCGGGCAGCACCAGCGGACGATATTCCCCCGCGCGCGAGACCAGATCGAGTGAGGTGAGGTAGCCGCGCTGCTGCATTTGCGCCAATAAACGTGCGCTGCGCGTGCCATAGTCGTCGTCGGGCACATCGAGACTATCCAGCAACAGCAAATATCCCAGATGGAAGATGCGGTGAGGCGTCACAACGGCGGCAAAATGTGCCAGGTCGAGCTGTGCATTCGCGCCGCGCGCGTGAAAGAAAGTGCGCTGGCCATCCGGCGCGGTCATCACCTGGGTCATCGCGGTACTGCTAAGGCGCGTTTGCTGCACAAACTGACGATCGATGTGATGTTCGTCCAGCCGTTGCACAATATACTCGCCATCGCTGTCTTCACCGACCATACCCACGGCCGCCAGCGGCAAATTCACCTGCATGCGCGCCAGCGTAAACAGCACATTGAGCGCCGCCCCACCGCTGCATTTTTCGCTGTGATGAATTTCCGTCAGCCAGCCCTGCTCCGGCCAGTGGCTGATACGCTGTACGTGGTCCACCAGCATGCTGCCCGCCCCAATGATGCCATTACGCGCCATCTTTCAGGCCCTCCCGGCGCTGCCGAACACCTGCATCTGCTGCGCCACCACGTTGGCGATATCACGTTCCACCGCCATCAACAGCTCGGCAAAGGCGTCATAGCGTGCATCGCGCTGGCTAATCTGCGTTTCAATCGCACCCAGCGCTGCCTGCGACATGCCGGTGTAGAAGTTAATTTTGTTGATGCCAAGGCTGATGGCACGACGGAAGTCAGCATCGCTGATCCCTGAACCGCCGTGCAGCACCAGCGGAATGCCCGCCGTGGTACGAATCGCCGCCAGCCGGTCGAAATCGAGCTTCGGTTCGCCTTTGTATTTGCCGTGTGCGTTGCCAATCGCCACCGCCAGGCAATCAATACTGGTTGAGCGGACAAAGTCAGCGGCCTGCGCCGGATCGGTGAATTTATCGCTGTCAGCTTCGCCAAACAGCGCACCGCCTTCATCGCCGCCCACCGCACCGAGCTCCGCTTCCACCGACACGCCGAGCGCGTGGCACATCTTCACCACTTCGCGCGTCTGGCGCACGTTTTCGTCGTAGCTGAGCGTCGATCCATCAAACATCACCGAGGTAAAACCGAGACGAATCGCCTGCATCACCGCCTCAAAATGCAGGCCGTGATCGAGATGCAGCACCACCGGAATGTCGTGCAGCGCCGCTTCGGTGCGCACCGCCGCCACCAGATGTTCAAGGCTGACATATTTAAAATGCACCTCGGCGATGCTGATGATAAACGGTGAGCGCTGCTGCTCTGCCGCCTGAAAGAGCGCCCGCAGGAAATGCGTGTCGAGGACGTTGAACGCGCCGAGCGCGTAACTGTTTTGCTGCGCATGAGTTAACCCCTGCGCCAGGGAAATCAGTGCCATGATGGGCTCCTTTATGCCAGCCAGCGGTGATATTCGTTACACAACAGCCAGCGCGGTTCTTCATCTTCATCAAGCGGATTAAAGCGCGCCAGCGGCGTGAGAAAAACATTGTCATGCTCGTCGTCGTTGGGCATTGAGACTTCACCCACCAGCACGTCGCCGTAGCCCTCTTCCCCCCAGAAGCTGTGCCAGATGCCCGGCAGCAAGGTGACGCTTTCGCCGGGCGATAAGCGTAACTGCGAACCGGCGGCATGGGTTTGGCGGATGCCATCCAGCGTGACATTCACCGCCGTATCGGCCAGCTGATTGCCCGCCCGGTTATGCAGCGTGACGATCAGATTGCCGCCGCCACGATTGATGATGTCTTCCATCTTTTGCGGGTGGTAATGCATGGGCGTGATCTGCCCTTCGCGCACATGCATGATCTTTTCGGCATAGGGCTTGCCCCACGGCCGGCCGCCGCGCGAGCCGTTGCGCAGGGTGAACAGGGTTAAACCGGTTTGCGTAAAATCGTCGGCACCGAAGCTGGTGACATCCCAGCCGAGGTGCAGCGCCAGCAGTTCATCGGCGGCCTGTTTATCCAGCGCGCGCCACTGCGCGAGGCCGAAATCGGCCCACGGCGGCAGATGCACATCCTGACGTATAAAAAATTCGCGGGTACGTTGTAAAATCGCATTCACTTCAGAGCGTTGCATGAAAGCTCCTCGCGTTTCGAGGTTCAGGTCGCCATGAATGGCGACCCTACATCTGTCGGGATTATTTCACCGTCCAGCCCTTGTAGCTGCTTACGCTATTACGATCGATCATCGTCACTGGGATCAACACCGGCTTATCCGGCGCTGGTTTACCCTGCAGAATGTCGTAACCGATCTCGACCGCTTTCGCTGCCATCACCTGCGGGTCTTGCGCCGGCGTCGCAACGAACAGTGAGCCTTTGCGTTTCAGCGCTTCTTCACCGTCTGGCGATCCATCGACGCCAACAATAAAGAACTCGTTACGCTGTGCCTGTTTCGCGGCTAAATCAGCCCCGATCGCCGTGGGATCGTTAATGGCGAATACCGCATCAATCTTCGGATTAGCAGATAGCAGGCCGGTCATCACTTCCAGGCCACCTTCACGGCTGCCTTTAGCGTTCTGGTTATAAGAGAGCAGTTTGATATCAGGATGAGTCTTCAGCTCGTTCATGCAGCCTTCGACACGGTTCTGCACCGCAGAGACCGGCGGCCCGTTGATGATCACCACGTTGCCTTTGGCTTTCAGGCGATCGGAGATGTATTTACACGCCATCGCCCCGGCGGCGGTGTTATCGGAGGTAATGGTTGCGTTGGCGCCGTCAGCCGCCACGTCGACCGCCACCACCACAATGCCGGCGTCACGCGCACGTTTCACCGCCGGCGCAATGCCTTTGGAATCGGCGGCGTTAAGGATGATCATGTCCACTTTGGCGGCGATAAAGTTATCAATCTGGCCCACCTGCTGGCCAAGATCGTAGCCGCTGGACACCAGCGTCACATTGACCTTGTCGCCCGCCAGCTCCCGCGCCTTGAGCTCTGCGCCTTTGGTGATCTGCACGAAGAACGGGTTGGCAAGATCGCCCACCGTCACGCCGATAGATTTCAGTTCTTTTGCCTGAGCCACGCCAGCACTGAACAGCGTCGCCGCCAGCAGCCCGGTTACAATCGGATTAAAACGCATAGTCGATGTTCTCCTGCTTTTTTTGGTTTTTTACCCTCACCCTAGCCCTCTCCCGCCAGCGGGAGAGGGAATGATTAGGTGGAGCGGACTTTGAAATTTCAGCTTGCTCGGGCGGCCCCCTCTCCCGCCTGCGGGAGAGGGCTGGGGTGAGGGCCAGCACGCACAATCTCAACCCACGTGATGCCGGGTGCGATACTTATCGATCAGCACCGCGATAATGATCACCGCGCCCTTAATCACTAACTGCCAGAAATAGGAGACGCCCATCAGCGTCATACCGTTATTCAACGTGGCAATGATGAGCGCACCAATCAGCGTACCGGTGATGGTGCCGATACCGCCGACAAAACTGGTGCCGCCAAGGATCACCGCTGCAATCGCATCCAGCTCATAACCGACGCCGAGGTTGCCGTTGGCGCTATACAAGCGCGAGGCGCTCATCAGCCCACCGAGTCCGGACAGCAAGCCGCTCATGGCGTAGACAAACAGCAGCACCACGCTAACTTTGATACCGGTGAGGCGCGCCGCCTGTACGTTGCCGCCCACCGCGTAGATGTGTACGCCCAGCGTGGTGCGACGCAGAATGAACCAGCACAGCGCAATCACCGCAAAGGCGATAACGATCAGCCACGGCACCGGCCCGAGATAGCCGTTGCCTATCCACTCAAAATTGATGTCGGAGTTAATCACCGTGGTGCCGTTGGCCAGCAGATAGGCCGCGCCGCGCATCGCGGTATAGGTACCCAGCGTAACAATAAAGGGCGGTAGCCCTGCCCACGCCACCAGAACGCCGTTGAACAACCCCATAATCAGCCCGGCACCCAAGGCCGCCGGAATAGTGAGCGACGCAAATGCCGGATCGAGCGATACCACCATCGCCACCACTGCCGTGGTGCCGAGCATCGATCCCACTGACAAATCAATGCCGCCGGTGAGGATCACAAAAGTCATGCCCGCCGCCAGCACGATATTGATCGAAGCCTGACGTGTGATGTTGAGCAGATTGCCCTCGGTGAAGAAGTTCGGCGTGACAAAGCCAAACACCGCCACGATCAGGATGAGAATCGGCAGGATGCCGACGGTTTGCAGCAGATCGCTCATTAACGCGCGCTTGAGCGTCGGGCTTTTTACGCGTGCGGTTTCACTGGTCATTGCGGTCTCCTCAGGCCTGAACCGGCTGTGCGCCGGTGGCCAGTGTCATAATGTTTTCCTGGCTAATCTCTGCCCCACTCAGCTCACCGGCGATAGAACCTTCGCGCATCACATACACCCGATCGCTCATGCCCACCACTTCCGGCAGCTCGCTGGAGATCATTAATATCGCCACGCCCTGCTGCGCCATCTGCTGCATCATGCGGTAGATTTCGCTCTTAGCGCCGACATCCACGCCGCGCGTCGGCTCGTCAAGAATCAGGATGCGGGGCGCAATCGCCACCCAGCGTGAAATCAGCAGCTTCTGTTGATTGCCGCCGGATAAACCACCGGCTCGCACCTGAGCGTGCGGCACGCGAATGTTGAGCGAATCGATCGCTTCGCTGGCGATCTTCTGCCCTTTGCGCCGGTTCAGCAGGCCGTAGCTGGCATCACGCTCCAGCGTCGCCATCACAATGTTGTCTTGCGCCGCCAGCTCGAGAAACAGGCCCTGCTCTTTACGGTTCTCGGTGAGAAAACCGATGCCGCGCGCAATCGCATCGCGCGGGGAGTGAATCTGCACCTTTTCGCCATCGATCCAGATCTCGCCGCTGCTGGGTTTACGCACACCAAAAATCAGCTGCGCCAGCTCGCTGCGCCCGGCACCGACCAATCCCGCCAGGCCGACGATCTCGCCGGCGCGCACCACCAGGCTGCTGGGATGCACTTTGTGTTTGTCGCCCAGGTGATTGACGGCCAGGCGGATGTCGCCAGGCGGAATGGTGCGATCTTTGTTGAACAGGTCGCTGAGCGGACGGCCCACCATCATGCGCACCAGCTCGCTGGCGTTGAGCTGTTCGCGCGTCAGGCTGCCCACATATTCGCCGTCGCGCAGGACGCTCACCCGGTCTGAAAGCTCATACACTTCCGCCATGCGGTGGCTGATATAGATGATGGCCATGCCTTCGCTGCGCAGACGTTTAATCAGCGCAAACAGCTGTTCGGTTTCGCGATTGGAGAGCGCCGCGGTAGGTTCATCCATCACCAGGATGCGGCTGTTACGGTGCAGCGCGCGGGCGATTTCCACCTGCTGCTGCTCGGCAATGCTGAGACGGCTCACCAGATCGGTGGCGTTGAACTGTGCGCCCAACCGATCGATCACCCGCTGCGCCTCCTCCGCCATCTGGCGACGTTTTACCAGTCCGCCGCGCGTGATTTCGCTGCCGAGGAAGATGTTCTCCGCCACCGTGAGATTGGGTGCCAGGTTGATCTCCTGATAAATCAGCGTAATGCCCGCCGCCAGCGCCTCTTTAGGGCCTTTAATCGCATAAGGCTGGCCGTCGATAAGAATTTCCCCACTGCTGGCGGTATAAGCACCGGCCAGAATTTTCATCAAGGTACTTTTGCCTGCGCCATTTTCACCCATCAGCGCATGCACTTCACCGGGCCAGACCGTGAGGTCGACGCCCTTTAGCGCATAGAAACTGCCAAAGCGCCGGGTGATACCACGCATCGAGAGTATCGGTGTGCCGTCCATTGAGAGGCTCCTGCTGGCAAAGGTTGCAGCGAGTAAAGCCTGCCCAGATAAATGGAAAATGTCAGCGACCGTTCATATTTGTCATATTTCGCCCCGCTCGCGCTTCTATACTCGCCGGGAGTTGAGCGGTAAGAGGTGGCGAAAATGAGTCACGGTCTGCACTGGCACGCTGGCGCGCGTAGTCGCCTGCTGCTGTTTAACCTGCTGGTGATGTCGGTCACGCTGGCAGTCGGCCTGGTGGCGATTTTTGGATTTCGCCACGCCGGTCACATTCAGGAACAGGCACAGGCACAAACTCTGGCCGATATGAATGGCAGCCTGGCACTGGCGCGCGATACCGCCAATGTGGCGATTGCCTCAGTGCGCCTGTCGCAGGTGGTCGGCGCGCTGGAGTATCAGAGCGAGTCGGCTCGTTTGCAGCAAACCCAACGGGCGTTGCAGCAGTCGCTGACGCTGCTAGCCCACGCGCCGCTGGCCGCACAGCAACCGCAGCTGCTCACGCGGATTCGTGAACGCAGCCAGATGCTGGAACTGAGCATTAATCAACTGCTGCGTGAAGGTCATCAACGCCACTTGCAGCGCAACGTGATGCTAAGCGGCCTGTGGCAAGCGCAGCTGCTGCTTAATCGTATTGATCTCCTCACTCACGCCAATTCCCCTTCTGACGCGCTGCGTCAGCAAACCCACAGCCTGTTAAGCGTGGCGATTCAATCCACGGCGCCACAAGCGGCGGTGCAGCAGCTGCAAACGGTGCTGCGCCAGTGGCACGCGTTAGCATTGAGCGGCGTGTTAAATACTCAGGCACAACGGCTGATCGCGACCAGCAGCAGTTTGCTACCCGTGGCGCAGCAGCTTGAGCAGAGTGATATCGCTATCGCCTACGCCACCTACCGCATTAAAGCGCTGGTGGCGATGCTAAATGAAGACATTACCCATTACGTGCAGCTGGTGGCGCAGCAGAGCGATGCGCGCAGCGCAGTGACTCACGAGGAGCTGGATTCCATCATCGGCTTTATTGGCCTGTTTATGCTGCTGGCGCTGCTGATCACCGGTTACGCGGGTTACTACATTTACCGCAATCTCGGCTCCAGCCTGACGGCGATCGCCCACGCCATGACGCGGCTGGCACAGGGTGAAAAGAGCGTCAACGTACCCGGTCTGGCGCGGCGCGATGAGCTTGGCGATCTGGCGCGCGCCTTTAACGTGTTTGCGCGTAATACCGCCTCGCTGGCGCACACCTCGCGCCTGCTGAAAGAGAAAAGCAACCAGCTGGAATCCACCTTTCTGGCGATGCGCGACGGCTTTGCGCTGTTTGACAACAGCGGCCAGCTGGTGGTGTGGAATGCGCAATATGCCGAGCTGCTGGGTATCGCGCCGCGCGAACTGCATCGCGGCCTGCACTATCAGCAGCTGCTAACCCGCGTCAATATCCAGCTCAACGGGCTAGCGGATGCCCAGGAAGTGCGGCTGGATGATGGCCGCACGCTGGAGCTGCGTTTCAGCCCGGTGCCGCGTCGTGGCATGGTGAACACCGTGCTGGAGCGCACCACGCGCAAAGCGCTGGAAGAGGCGCTGCTGCACAGCCAGAAGATGAAAGCGGTTGGACAGCTAACCGGCGGACTGGCGCATGATTTCAATAATCTGCTGGCGGTGATCATTGGCAGCCTGGCGCTCACCGTCGATCAGCTGCCGCCCGGCACACTCGCCAACCGCATCGATCGTGCCCGTCAGGCGGCCGACCGTGCCGCACAATTAACGCAGCGCCTGCTGGCCTTCTCGCGCAAACAGGCGCTCTACCCGCGTGCGGTATCGGTGGTGGAGCTGGTAGACAATCTGCACTCGCTGTTGCAGCACGCGCTGTTACCGGGACAGCAGCTGGTGGTGGATGCACAGCGTCCCGGCTGGCCGGCGTGGATCGATGCCGGCCAGCTGGAAAATGCGTTGATGAATCTGGTGGTGAATGCGCGCGATGCCATGGAGCAACAAAGCGGAGAAATCCGTCTGCGCATCTGGAACCAGCGCAAGCAGGAAGCGGACGGCAAACGCGATCGCGTCACGATTGAGGTTATCGATCACGGTTGTGGCATGTCGACGGAGGTGCGTGAACAGGTGTTTGAGCCATTCTTTACCACCAAAGCGATCGGCAGCGGCAGCGGTTTGGGGTTATCGATGGTGTATGGCTTTGTGCGTCAGTCCGGCGGGCAGATAGAACTGGAAACCGCGCCGGGGCAAGGCACCACCGTGCGCCTGCTGCTGCCACGCGCGCCAGATACCGCGCAGCCGGTGGCGCTGCCGTCGGCCTTTACCCCGGAGATCAGCAGCGATCGGCTGGTATTGGTACTGGATGATGAACCCACGGTGCGGCAAACGTTGTGTGAACATCTGCATCAGCTCGGTTACCTGACGCTGGAGTGCGGTGACGGCGAAAGCGCGCTGGCACTGCTGCGCCAGACGCCAGATGTTGAGCTGCTGATCAGTGATTTGATGCTGCCGGGCGGGCTTAACGGCGCGGACGTGATTCGCCAGGCGCAGGCGCAGTGGCCGCATCTGGCGACAATCTTAATCAGCGGTCAGGATCTGCGTCAGACGCAGGTCACGCTGCCGCTGTGTGAGCGGCTGGCGAAACCCTGGCAGCAGGCGCAGTTGGTGCAGGTGCTGGAGCGCGCCTGGCAACGCAGTGCACGGCTTAATCGCGCGCGGCAGGCTGCCACAGCGGCACCCCTTTCCCGGTGATATAGCGTTTGCGCAGCTTGCTGGACACCACGTCCATGATCATCACCACCGCCACCAGGATAATGGTCAGGAACATCACGACATCCCAGTTCCATAGACGCATGTTCTCGGCATAAACCAGCCCCACACCGCCGGCGCCGACGAAACCGAGCACCGCCGCCGACCGCGTGTTGGACTCAATCTGATACAGGCTGAGCGCGAGAAAGGTCGGGAACGACTGGGTGAAGATGCCGTAGCGATGTTTTTGCAGGCTGTTAGCGCCCACCGCGCTAAGGCCGCGGCTCGGTGAACGCTCCACCGCTTCGTGCCCTTCGGCATACAGTTTGCCGAGCAGGCCAACGTCCTGAACCACAATCGCCAACACGCCCGCCAGCGGCCCCATGCCCACGGCGCGCACGAAGATCAGCCCCCAGATCGCCATGTCGATGCCGCGCAATACATCAAGCACGCGACGCACCACCAGTGAAATCGGCCGCGTCACGGGATCGTGCATCACGTTACGCGCCGCGAGGAACGAAACCGGCAGCGCAATCAGTGAGGCGGTTAGCGTACCGGAAAACACAATCGCCAGCGTAATCCCCACCTGGGTGAAGTAGTAGCCAAACGGCCAGTTGAGGAAATCCTGCCAGACAAACATGCGCAGGAAATAGCGGCTAAGCTGCTGGCAGCCGATGAGAAAGCGGCTCCATTCAATGCCAAAAAACTCAAAAAAGAACAGGTAGTAAAGCACGATAGCCAGTGCCACCAGCGCCACGCGACGCAAATAGCGCTGCTGAGCGGCAAACAGGGCGGCGTGCTCCTGTTTGAGTTTGGCGACATCCGGTGCCAGCGTAATCATTGCATCTCTCCTTCCACCACGCGGCGACGCAGCCAGCCAGACAAGGTATCCAGCAGCGAAACCACCACAATAATCAGCAGCAGCGTGATGCTGACCTGATCGTAACGATCGAGTTTTATATTGGTCATCAGCTCCTGGCCGATCCCGCCCGCGCCAACCAGGCCAAGAATGGTCGAGGAGCGGAAGTTAACTTCCAGACGCATAAAGCTGTAGGAGAGGAACGTCGGTTTAACCTGCGGCCAGAAGGCGAAGCGCATGCGCTGCAGTTTGCTGGCCCCGCAGGCAGCGAGGCCGCGCACCGGTTTATCCGAGGCGCTCTCAATCGCTTCGTAGAACAGTTTGGTCAAACTGCCGACGGTGTGCAGCGCCAGCGCGAGGAAGCCGGGAATGGCGCCAATGCCGAATGCCATAACAAACATCACCGCCCACGCCAGCTCCGGCATGGTGCGCAGGAAGGCGACAAAGGCGCGGATCGCGATGCGCAGGCTGCGCGGCGTTTGCGTATTATCGGCGGCGAAAAACGCCAGCACGGCGGCAATGCCTACCGCCACGATGGTGGACGACAGCGCCAGCTGTAAGGTTTCCCAGATCAGCGGCAGCTGGAAGTGCAGACGGTAGCCCCAATAGGCCAGCGAACCTTCGGTTTTGCCATCGGCAAACAGCAACGGCAGGTGCAGCACCGGCAGGGTTGCGCCGATGTAATCAAAGAAGTGTGGCAACGATTGCCAGACGGTGAGCAGATTGAATTCCGCCATCTTGCCCGCGGCCAGATAGAGCGCCAGCAACAGCAGCGACCACAGCAGCGAGTCGCGCTTTTGCTGGCGGCGGATGCGTTGGTAGTAGTGTTCGAAATCGGTCAAGAGGGAGATTCCTGTGTAACCCGGTCGCCATGAATGGCGACCCTACATTGTAGGGTGCGCATTAATGCGCACCGTTTTATCGCTTACCCGCGCGAACCCTTCATCAAATCACGCTTCATATCGATAATGTTCTGATAATCCGCCACGGTTGCCGGGCCGATGTGCTGGGTTCCGCCCACCGCTTTAACAAAGCAGCCGTGATCGTCTTTATCCAGTTTCTTGATGGTGGCCACCACCTTCGCTTTGAAATCAGCGGGCAGGTTGTTGCTCACCAGAATGGGGCCGTTCGGGATCAGCGGCGACTGCCAGATAATGCGGATCTGCTTCATCAGGTCCGGATGATCCATACGAATCAGGCGACCAAACGCACCGGAGGTATAGCCGCTTTCACGGTCGCCAATCAGCGATGTCCAGGTTACCGCGCCATCAAACTGGCCGTTGAGCACGCCGAGAATGTCCTGCTCGTGGCCGCCGGAGAAGGTGACGCTGGAGAAGGTGTTGTTGTACTTATCATCAACCGTGCCGCCAAACTCTTTCTTGAATGCCTGATTCGGCATCAGGAAGCCTGAGGTGGAATCGGGATCGGCCATGCCGAACGATTTGCCCTTCAGGTCTTCCAGTTTTTTGTACGGGCTGTCGGCTTTGACGATCACCACCGAGTGATAACCCTGTGAACCGTCTTTGTCATCCACCACAATGCCGACTATATCTACCGCTTTCGGGTTCTGCAGGTAAACCGAGGCGTAAGAAGCAGGCGACATGCTCAACACCAGATCAATCTTGTTGCCCAGCAGGCCCTGAATCACGCCGGAGTAATCTGAGGAGTTGCGCAGTTTGGTATCCACCTGCAGCTCCTTGTCGAAGAAATCTTTCACACACTGGTTATCGCCAATCTGCTGTGTGGCGTTCTGGCCGCCGAGAATACCGAGGTTCAGTTCTTTTGGTGCATCCGCTGCGTTAACGCCAAAAGCCATCGCCATAGTCAGTAAAGCTAAAGAGGTCAGTTTCATTGGTGGTTGTTCTCTTGCCGTGGAAGTTAGTGGAGCTGGTTAATTTCGTCGCCGTACAGCTCATGCATCAGGCCGTCGGTCAACTGGGAAGGATGTCCATCAAACAGCACTTTGCCGCGCTGAATGCCGATAACACGCGTGCAGTAGCTTTGCACCAGTTCGATTGAGTGCAGGTTGACCATCACGCTGATGCCCTGCTCGCTCACCTGGCGCAGCACGTCCATGATGCGTTTGGTATTTTTCGGATCGAGTGACGCTACCGGCTCATCCGCCAGCAGGATGCGCGGGTTCTGCATCAGCGCCCGGCAAATCGCCACGCGTTGCATCTGGCCACCGGAGAGGTTTTCTGCACGCTGTAGCGCCTGCGGCAGCATGTTCATCCACTGCAGCAGTTCAATGGCGCGAGCGCGGTCGGTTTCGGAAAAGACTTTGAAGAACGATTTCAGCGTTGAAGTCTGGCTTAAACGCCCGAGCAGCACATTGGTGATCACATCAAGGCGCGGCACCAGACAGAAATCCTGGAAAATCATGCCGCATTCGCTGCGCCATTCACGCATCTGGCGGCTGTTCAGCGTCACCACATCGCGATCCACTTCGCCCTGACGATTGCTGAGAATCGCGCCCTGTGAGGCGCTGATGGTGCCGTTCAGCATATGCAGCAGCGTCGATTTGCCTGCGCCTGAGCGACCAATCACGGCCACCAGCTCGCCCGCATGCAGATCGAAGCTGACGTTATCCAGCACCTTGTTAGCGCCGTACGCTTTACACAATCCTTGCACCGACAGCACCTTGTTGCCCTGCCCGGTGATGGGCGGGAACGGATTGTCGACGACGGTTTTCAGTAATGCCTGTGCCATGATGCACTCCATCTCTGCTGAGTGGTTGATTGCCCGCTATTACGGGCAAATCGCATGAAAGCTTGATGACAGTAAAGTGATTAAACGGTGACAGCGTGGTACGGACGCGAAAAATGCACATTGGCCCGTCGTAGGGTCGCCATTTATGGCGACCTGCCGCGTCGGTGTGTATTAGGTCGCCATAAATGGCGCCCCTACAAAATCACGTGCCCGGTGTCGTAGGGTCGCCATTTATGGCGACCTGGTGCGGCGGTGTGTATTACGGTCAATCAGCCAACAATTGCCGCAAATGCTCAAGCGTATCGCGCAATTCACCATCGTTATTCAGCGCATAGCAGTGTGCCGGCAGCGGTTCGGCCGCACGCGCCAGACGTTTTGCGATCTCAACGTCTGACTCCCGCCCGCGCTGCCGCAGCCGCTTCGCCAGCACTTCCGGCGACACCTGCAACACCAGCGGCAGCAGCTGCGTACCATAGTGCTGCTGCACTATCGGCAGATGCAGGCGCGAACCGTTGACCAGCACGTTAAGACCGCGCGCCAGCCACAGATCGATCTCCTCGCCCAGCCCATAATGCAGACCGTGCGCCTGCCAGCTCACGGCAAACAGCCCCAGCGCTTCACGTCGCCGGAACTCCGCCTCGCTCAGCGCCACATGATTCTCGCCGCCGGCATCGGCTGCGCGCGTGATGTAGCGATGGGCGATCAACAGATTATCCGGCGGTGCCTCACGCAGCGCGTTCAGCAGGCTATCTTTGCCCGCGCCCGAAGGCCCGGTCAGCCAGATGAGGCGCGCCATCAGAACACCAACTTGCCTTGCGACCAGACGTGGCGAATGTGTGAATGGCCATGATCGGTATGCGCCAGTACTAAATCGGCGCGCAGCCCTTCGGCGATGCGCCCGCGATCGTGCAGGCCAATCGCCTGCGCCGGATTGCACGTCACCAGCGCCGCCGCCTGCGGCAGCGTCAGGGTATTGCGTTCATCGGCGACCAAACGGAACACCGCGTCGAGCAAACTGGCGGGATAGTAGTCGGAGGAGAGAATATCCAGCAGGCCGTGGCTGGCGAGTTCCGCCGCCGCTACATTGCCGGAGTGCGATCCGCCGCGCACGATATTCGGTGCGCCCATCAACACCTGCATGCCACATTCACGCGAGGCGCGCGCTGCTTCCCGCGTGGTGGGAAATTCGGCGATGGCGCTGCCAACATCGTGTGACTCAGCCACATGCGCCGCGGTGGCGTCATCGTGGCTGGCCAGCGGAATGCCGCGCGAACGACACAAACTGGAGATGGCGTTGCGGTTCGGCGTCGAGAACTCAGCGGCCAGCGCCAGCTGTTCGCGTTCAAACTGATCCATCTGCGCGTCGCTGAGCTGATATTTGCCCTGATAATAGGTGCGATACATCTCCAGCGAGGCGTACTGACGCTGGCCCGGCGAGTGATCCATCAGCGACACCAGCGACAGCTCCGGCGTGTTCATCAGCGCCTCAAACAGCGGCAGCGTGGTGTTGTGCGGCAGCTCGCAGCGCAGATGCAAATGGTGATCGGCGCGGTTAATCCCTTTGCGATTGCTGTCCTGAATCGCGTCGATCATCTTTGTCAGATTATCCAGACGATGGCCGCCATCGCGCACGTCGCCAACGCCAATCGCATCCAGCACCGTGGTAATGCCGCTGGCGACCATCAGCGCATCGTGGCTGCTCATTGCCGAGTGCGCGGGCCAATCGACTTTCGGTCGCGGCGTGAAGAATTTATCGAGATTGTCCGTGTGCAACTCTACCAGGCCCGGCAGCAGAAAGGCGTTTTCGCCATCCAGCGCGCCCGCCAGCTGGCTACGACTGTCGCTGAAACTGGCAATGCACCCGTCGCGGATCTCCAGCGATCCGGCCACCACTTCCTGCTCCAGCACCAGCCGGACGTTGTTAATAATCATGCTTCTGCTCCTGTGTTCACTGGCTGCATGACGTGCAGGCGATCGGCGACGCGTGCACGCACCGCTTCGTCATGGAAAATACCGACAATGGCGGCACCGCGGGCGCGGGCCTGTTCAATCAGTTCCACCACCGCGGCGCTGTTGGCGCTATCCAGCGAGGCGGTCGGCTCATCCAGCAGCAGCACCGGATAGTCGGCGATAAAACCGCGCGCGATATTGACGCGCTGCTGTTCGCCACCGGAGAAAGTGGACGGCGCCAGTGACCACAAACGCTCCGGCACGTTGAGGCGCGTCAGCAGCTCTTTGGCGCGCTTTTCGCAGAAGGCACGCTCGGTACCGCGCTCCAGCAGCGGCTGCATGACGATCTCCAGCGTCGGCACGCGTGGAATGACACGCAGAAACTGGCTGACCCAGCCGATGGTATGGCAGCGAATCGCCAGAATCTGGCGCGCGGGGGCATTAGCCATGTCGATCCATTCGCCCTGATGTTGCAGCCAGATATGCCCGCTGTTGGCCTGATAGTTGCCGTATAGCGCGCGCAGCAGCGTGGATTTTCCGCTGCCCGAACGGCCATGTAACACCACGCATTCGCCGCCGCTGACGTCAAGATTGGCATCCTGCAACACCGGCAGCGCGGCGCTGCTCTGGTTGTGCAGCACAAAAGTTTTGCTGAGTTGCTCTACGCGCAATAAAGGTTGCATGTTGATGTCCTGATGTTGGTTGGTCGCCATAAATGGCGACCCTACAAGGCGTTACGGTTACATTTGGATATCGTGAGTTCGCCATAAATGGCGACCCTACATATGGCACGTCGTAGGGTCGCCATTTATGGCGACCCTATTGATGACCGCGTCGTGGTTAACTCAACACCGACGAAACCAATAGTTGGGTATACGGATGATGCGGATCGTCCAGCACGCGATCCGTCAACCCGCTCTCCACCACGCGGCCCTGCTTCATCACCAGCAGACGATGCGCCAGCAAACGCGCCACGCCGAGATCGTGGGTGACAATCACCACCGCCAGATTCAGCTCGCGCACCAGCGTGCGCAGCAGATCCAGCAGGCGCGCCTGCACCGACACATCTAAACCACCGGTCGGCTCATCCATAAACACCAGCGTCGGCTGCGTCACCAGGTTGCGCGCAATCTGCAAGCGCTGCTGCATACCGCCGGAGAAAGTGGTGGGCAGATCGTCGATGCGGTTGGCGGGGATTTCGACATCCTGCAGCCAGCGCATCGCCTCTTTACGGATATCGCCATAGTGGCGATTGCCCACCGCCATCAGGCGTTCACCGATGTTGCCGCCCGCCGTCACCTGCGGACGCAAGCCATCCAGCGGATGCTGATGCACCACGCCCCATTCGGTGCGCAGCAGGCGGCGGCGATCGCTCTCGCTCAGCTGATAAAGATCCTGCGCACGGTAAAGAATGTTGCCCTGCTGCGGGGCTAACCGCGCCGACAGGCTGCGCAGCAGCGTGGTTTTGCCCGAACCGGATTCCCCGACAATGCCTAACACTTCGCCAGGATAGAGCTCAAAACTCACCTCTTCAAAACCTTTGCCTGGCGCATAAAGATGCGTCAGATTGTTGACCGCAAGCAGCGGCTGTTCACTGTGCATGCTGTTGTTCCTGCTGCTGGTGGCAAAAATCGGTATCGGAGCAGACAAACATGCGCGTACCGGCGTCATCCATCACCACCTCGTCGAGGTAGCTGTGGCGCGAACCGCACAGCGCGCAGGGTTCATCCCACTGCTGCACGCTGAACGGGTGATCGTCGAAGTCGAGGCTTTCCACTTTGGTAAACGGCGGCAGCGCATAGATGCGTTTTTCACGTCCGGCACCAAACAGCTGCAGCGCCGGCATCATGTGCATCTTGGGGTTGTCGAATTTGGGGATCGGTGACGGATCCATCACGTAGCGATCGTTGACCTTCACCGGGTAGGCATAGGTGGTGGCGATGTGGCCGTAGCGGGCAATATCTTCATACAGTTTCACCTGCATGATGCCGTACTCCTCCAGCGCGTGCATGGTGCGGGTTTCGGTCTCGCGCGGCTCAATAAAACGCAGCGGTTCCGGGATTGGCACCTGGAAAATCAGGATCTGATCCTCTTCCAGCGGCGTTTCGGGAATGCGGTGCCGCGTCTGAATCAGCGTGGCATCAACCGTACGTTCGGTGGTTGCCGCGCCGCTGACGCGCTGAAAGAAGCGACGAATCGATACCGCGTTGGTGGTGTCATCGGCGCCCTGATCGATCACCTTCAGCACATCGGCATCGCCAATGATGCTGGCGGTGATCTGAATGCCGCCGGTGCCCCAGCCATACGGCATCGGCATTTCACGTCCGGCAAACGGCACCTGATAACCGGGAATCGCTACTGCTTTTAATATTGCGCGGCGGATGGTGCGTTTGGTTTGTTCATCCAGATAACCGTTGTTGTAGCCGGTTAACTCACTCATGATTCTGCTCCTGATGCTGTTGGCGCAGCCGTTTCAGCAGCTCAAGCTCCGCCTGGAAATCGACGTAGTGCGGCAGTTTTAAGTGCGAGACAAAGCCCGCCGCTTCCACGTTGTCGGCATGCGACAGCACAAACTCTTCGTCCTGCGCTGGACCGGCAATCCGTTCGTTATACTCCGGTGCCTGCAGCGCACGATCCACCAGCGCCATCGCCATCGCTTTGCGCTCCGAGCGACCAAACACCAGGCCATAACCGCGCGTGAAGTGCGGCGCGCTGGCGGTTTCGGTGGTGAAGCCGTTCACCATCTCGCATTCGGTCAGCAGGATTTCGCCTATCTCGATGTCAAAGCCCAGCTCTTCCGGGCAGATAGAGACGCTGAGATAGCCGGTGCGAATTTCGCCGGCGAACGGATGGTTGCGACCGTAGCCGCGCTGCGTCGAGTAGCCGAGCGCCAGCAAGAAGCCTTCGTCGCCGCGCACCAGCTGTTGCAGGCGTGCCGCACGCGTGGCGGGATAACCGGGCGGTTCACGCGTGATGTCGCACGGCTCGCTGCCGTCATCCTCTTCGCGCGCCGCCAATCCTTCATGGGTCATCATGCTGAACACGTGCGGGCAACGTTCGGGTAGCGCCTGATCGTCACGCTGCGCCGCCGGCGTTTCACCATTGGCCAGCAGGGTGAAATCGAGCAGGCGATGGCTGTAATCGTAGGTGGGACCCAGCACCTGGCCGCCCGGCAGATCTTTGTAGACGGCGGAGATGCGGCGCTCAAGGCGCATCTCATCGGTTTCCAGCGCCAGGCTATCGGCGAGGCGCGGCAGCGTGGTGCGATAGGCGCGCAGCAGGAAAATCGCTTCCACTAAATCGCCGCTCGCCTGTTTGATGGCTAAGGCCGCCAGCTGCGGATCATAGATGCCGCCTTCGGTCATCACGCGATCGACCGCTAAACCGAGCTGTTGCGCCAGCTGGTCGCACTGCAACTCCGGCAGCGCGCGGTCGCCCCGCCGCAAATCGGCCTGTAGCTCATGGGCGCTGGCAATCGCCTTCTCGCCCCCTTTAACCGCAACGTACATCAGCACACCTCCACGTCGGTGGTGCGTGGCAGCGCCATCATCGCTTCACCGCAGGTGAAAATCAGATCCACGCCCTGCGGGAAAGGATGCGGACGCTCGCGCAGGTAGTGCAGAATCGCCTCCGGCAGCTGCGGTGCAATGGCGCGCGGTTCACGTAAACCTGGGCCCGAGAGGCGCAGCGTCAAACCGCCGCTCAATGATGGCACCTCAACAATCAGCGTGGTGCTCTTCTCTGGCGACATATTGTCGCCAGACGCAAACAGTGCCGGATCGGGATTGGCCGCCGCATGCGTCAAGGCGAACGGTGCATCGCGCTCAGCGACAATCGGCACGCCGGTATGAAAGCGCAGGTTGCTGCGCACCACCTCGTTATCGATACGACCATCGAGCCACAGTGCGCTCTCCTGATCGACCAGCGTCAACAGCACCGCCGTGGCCGCCGGCGACAGATCGCCCCAGCCCTGCTGTAACGGTAGCGACACCAGCACGCCCGGCTCGCTCATCGCTTTGAGGATGCGGCGGAAGGCGCGCTGTGCATCGGCAACCGGATGGTTAAAACTTGCCAGTAATGTCATGAGTTATCTCCGCGAACCAGCGTAAAGAAATCCACTTTGGAGCTGGCGATTTCCCGCGCGCGCAGCTGACGCTGCTCTTCACGCAATGCCGCCAGCGGGGCAATCACTTTTTCCTGTAACAGCGCCTGGGTTTCCGGCTGTTGCAGCAGTGCATCGATTAACGCGCAGCGCTCGGCGTGGGATTTATCGCGCCCCAGCACGTAGCTAAAACCGAGCGTGCCGTCGTGCAGTTTCACCACCGCGCGCGTTACCGTGGCATCGCCCATGACGAAGCGCTTGCCGCTGCCGCCCATACGCGCCTGCAGGCGGGTTAATCCGGTTTCCGCCGGACGCACGCGCTCAAAATCCGGGCTTAAGTGCAGCGGCTGCCAGTGCGCATTCAGGCTGCTGGCTTCGCTGTGGGCCAGCACCGAAAGCCAGTGCTGGCGGGCTGTTTGCTGTTTCATTCGTGCTCCAGAGTCAGTTCAATCATGTCGCCGCGCGTCAGGCTAACGGAGTATTCCGCCACCTTGCCGTCGTGGTGCTTATTCAGGGTGCGCACACACAGCAGCGGCGACTGCAGGGCAATCTCCAGCTGTTTGCACTCTTTCGCCTGTGCGCGGCGAGTACTAATGCGGGTTTGACTGCGCGTCAGGCTTAAGCCCAGCTGCTGCTGCATAAAGTCATGCAGCGAACCGCTGTGAAACTGCTGCAGCGTGGGCCACCAGCTGAGATCGGCGAGGAAGTGATTAATCACGCAAACCGCAACACCATTAACGCGGCGCAGCGTGCGCAGATGGATAACGTTGTCACCCTCACTGATGCCCAGCGCGCTGGCCACATCGCCGCTGGCCGGACGCATTACCGCCAGCAAACGCTCGCTGGTGGGATGACTGCCCTGCTCCATCAGGTTTTGGCTAAAGCGCGCCTGTGCGTGCAGCGGATAATCGTAAGGACGCATCAGCACCAAAATGCCCACGCCGTGACGCCGTTGCAGCAGGCCTTTATTGACTAGCTCATCGACCGCGCGGCGCAAGGTGTGGCGATTGACTTCGTAGTGGTCCGCCAACTGCTGCTCGGAAGGCAAATAATCGCCGCAGCGATAGCGCTCCTGCAGCGCCTGCTCCAGCTGGGCGGCAACGGCCTGGTACACAGTGGTCGGATGTCTGGATATCTCCATCACGCTCAATACCTCATGTGGTTGAGGAGTGCAGCGACGCTCGCTGCGGGATGGCGATTACATTGCGGGCGGTAGATGACAGCGCCGTGACGGCTCAATGACGCAAAGATGAATTTGCTTTACGGCAGGAGGAACGCGGGACAAAGCGGGTTAATTCAATAAACTATCTTTAACTGTTTCCTTTGTGACCATATTCAAAAAATTTGCGTCCATTTTCACTGACTTATCGCTTCCCTTACTCCGTGCAGCCTGGGTAAGTTCTGCTAAGTTAAAAGATGAACCCTTCTTGTCAGGCGAATCTCAAAATGATTAACGCATTAAAACTATCGGATGGTTTTCGCCGTAACTTTGTCCGTGAAGTTATTTTGCCGCTGATGGCTATTTTACTCCTGACCTTTGCCGGCGCGGGGATAGGTCTGTTCTGGGGGACCTCGCTCACCAACAATGAAGCACGCGATCAGCAGCAGCGTATGATTGAGGCTTCCTTCGCGCAAAGTCTCAGTGAGCATCTGCGCCAGCTGCGCAGCCTGACGCGCTGGTCACCGCTGGCCGATCAGCTGGCGTTAGCGCATCCCGACCAAAGCTGGCTGACGCAAAATGTCGGCGGCTGGCTGTATGACATGTTTGACCACCAGCTGGTGATCTTACTGGATCGCGATAATCAGCTGGTTAATGTCTGGCGCAACGGCCAACCGGTGCCCGATAAGCGCGTGGGTCCCTATTTGCACGAGATGCTGCAGAGTCCGCTGGTGCTCAGCAGCGATGTGGCGGCGGGTCCTGCCGATCGCGCTGATTTTGTGCGCATCGGTCAACGCGCCGCCGCGCTGGCGGTGGGTGACATCAGCAGCACGAAACAGGCGGGACGCTATCGTCTGGTGAGCATTAAATTTCTTGATGATGGCTATTTGCGTAATCTCTCCGATCGCAGCCAGCTGCGGCAGCTGCACTTTAGCGACACTGAACCGGCGGGAAAAACCAAAGCGCGCTACCTGCTCAATTCCCAGCAGGGCAATCCCGTCGGCTATCTTAGCTGGCAGCCGGACAAACCGGGCGCTCAGATGCTGCGCACCCTCGGTCCTTCAACGCTGCTGTCGGTGATGTTAATCACGCTGCTGTGCCTGTTTATGGTACGGCGTATCTGGACCTCGTCGCTGAAACTGTCGCAGTCGTTATTGCAACTGGGCGCCAGTGAAGCGCAGGCACAGCATCTGGCGTTTCATGATGTGCTGACCGGTTTACCGAATCGTTCGCTGGTGGAAGATCGTTTAACCCAGGCGCTGGCGCTGGCCGGACGCCACGACCAGCGCGTGGCGCTGCTGCTGCTGGATCTGGATCGTTTTAAAAACATCAATGATACCTACGGTCATCACGCGGGCGACGAAATGATCATGGAGGTGGCGCGCCGTCTCAACGACATCGTGCGCGCCAGCGATACGGTCGGTCGTATAGGCGGCGACGAGTTCATTATTGTCATGCCGGATGTTGAGAATATTGGCCAGGTGCAATCGCTGGCGAACCGCATCATTGCTCGCCTCAGCGAGCCATATCAATGGGTGGGCAGTGAATTATGGGTCGGCGTAAGCGTCGGTCTGGCGCTGGCACCGAAGGATGGCATCGATCGGCTTGAGCTGATGCGTAAAGCGGATATCGCGCTGTATGAAGCGAAAAATCACGGACGCGGCCAGTATCGTCAGTTTGAAAAAGTGATGGATGAATCGCTGCGCACGCGCCAGCGAATGGCGGCGGATTTGCGTCAGGCGTTGGTGAAATGTGACGGTTTGGCGGTGTGGTATCAGCCGCTGATGGATATCAGCGGCCAGCGCGTGGTAGGCCTTGAGGCGCTGCTGCGCTGGCATCACGCCGAACGAGGCGATGTCTCACCGGGTGATTTCATTGCCATTGCCGAAGAGACCGGCATGATTATTCCGCTTGGCGAGTGGGTGCTACGTGAAGCCTGTAAAACCGCGCTCAGGCTGCCCGATATCGTTGTGGCGGTGAATGTTTCACCGGTACAGTTTCGCGCCAGCAATTTTGTTGAGCGCATTGTTGAAATTGTGCGGGAAGAAGGTGCCGATCCCACACATATGGAGCTGGAGATCACTGAAGGTGTGCTGATTGAGGATGAACATGAAGCGCGCAATAGCATTATCGCGCTGCGCGAAGCCGGTTTCCGCATTGCGCTGGATGATTTTGGTACCGGTTATTCCAGCCTCAATTACCTCAGCACCTTCCCGGTGGATAAGATCAAAATCGACCGTTCATTTACGCAGTCGCTCGGTGTGGCGCAGAACTCCACCGCGATTGTTGAATCGGTGGTGCGGTTGGGCCACGCCATGGGCTTAACGGTCACCGCCGAAGGGGTTGAAACCGAAGGGCAAAAGAATGCGCTGGCTGATGCAGGCTGCAACCAGCTGCAGGGGTATTTGTTCAGCCACGCCGTGCCGTTCGAAGAGATAGAGAAAATGGTGTGATCGCCAGAATACCAGGTCGCCATAAATGGCGCCCCTACGGTCTCGGTGTAGGGTCGTCATTTATGGCGACCTGAATAACCGCTCCACGCGCAATAAATTAACTCTGAATACGTCCCTCAAAATTAAACAACCTTCATCGCCTTCTCGCCGCAAATAAAATAATATTATGTCGGCAAGGAGGCCATGATGAAGAACCGTAAATATCCACGCTTGAAAAATCATGATTACCGCACCAACGGCGCCTATTTCATCACCCTGGTTTGCCATCGCCGCGCACCTTTATTTGGCCTATTCATCGCAACAGAATTCTGCCTCACGCCGATTGGGGATTATGCCATTAAAGCCTGGCAGGCCTTATCACAACGCGATACCGCGATAACTCTTGATGCCTTTGTCCTGATGCCGAATCACCTGCATGGCATTATTTGGCTAAATGAAAGCACACATCGGTCCCTGCTGAATATTGTTAATTGGTTTAAAGCGGAGATAACGCGTGAAACTGGGATAAAGGTATGGCAGCGCAGCTTTTATGATCGCGTGATTCGGGATGAGCACGAATTACTGAACATCCGCAGATATATTGAAGAGAATCCCATGAAATGGGAACTGGACAGGTTGTATGTATCTGGAAAACCGTAAGGTCGCCATTCATGGCGACCACATTACCAGGTGCGCATAAATGCGCACCCTACAAGCAACACAGAGATCTGTTTACGATGGAAAATCCGTCTCAATCGAGGTTTGTTTCCACGCTTCGATCTGCGTCAGGCGCTCTTTCAATTTATTGGTCACCGCATCGTAACCCCATGCGCCCATCACCAGATGGCGCGGTGGATTGGCGTGTTCGGTGATGGCGATCATCGCACTGGCTGCACGAGCCGGATCGCCCGCCTGGGTGCCGCTGTATTCCGAGGTGGATTTCATGCGCGCTGCTGCGGTTTCAGCATATTCCGGCAGCTTGCTGGGGGTTTGATGCAGCGAGCGACCGGCCCAATCGGTGCGGAACGGGCCAGGTTCGACGCAGGTAACGTGAATGCCCAGCGGTGCGGTTTCTAGCGCCAGCGAGTCAGACCACCCTTCCACCGCATGTTTGCTCGCCGAATAGTAGCCCGAGCTGGCGAAGCCAATAAAACCAGCGACCGAGGTGATATTGATGATATGGCCGCTACGCGCTTTGCGCATGGCAGGCAGCACCGCACGGGTTAGCGCGAACAGGCCAAACACGTTGGCATCAAACTGGGCGCGAATCTCTTTCTCTTCACCCTCTTCCACCGAACTTTGATACCCGTAACCGGCGTTATTAACCAGCACATCAACGCTACCGAATTTCGCCAGCGCTGCGTTCACGGCCTGTTCGATGCTGGCCTGATCGGTGACATCCAGCGCCAGAGCCAGCGCGTTATCGCGTCCGCTCACCAGATCCTGCACTTTTGATACATCACGTGCGGTGACAACCGTGTTGAAGCCGCGCGCGATGGTCTGCTGCGCCAGCTCGCGACCAAAACCAGTTGAACAGCCTGAAATGAACCAAACTGGCGTAGTTGCTGAAGCCATAGTAACGTCCCCTTCAATGTGAATAGGCCCAATGAAACCTCACCGGGCAAAGAGAGTAACTATGGCAAACCCGGTCAAGGGTGATTAGCGATGCGTGCGCCATGAACAGGCCGCAGGGCCTGATTCCCTCTCCGGCCAGCCGGAGAGGGTGAGGGAAAAGTACAATCAGATCTGGAAATCGATGGCCGGTTCGTTCTCGGTTTCGTAGGAGAGCGCCTGACGTTTGATCTCCTCCAGCGACAGATTAGCGTTACACAGCTCGAGGAACTGCCACACGTAGTTGCGCTGTAGTTGTCCGCGCTTCAGTCCCAGCCATACGGTATTGGCATCGAAAAGATGGTGCGTATCGATTTTTACCAGATCTTCGCCTTCGTAAATATCACACGCCTGATCGGCGAGAATACCCACGCCAAGGCCCAGCTCAACGTAGGTTTTCACCACGTCGGAATCCTGCGCGCTGAGCACGATATCCGGCCTGAGTCCTGCCGCCTGGAAGGCACGATCGACGCGCGAACGGCCGGTAATGCCCTGACGATAGGTGATCAGCGGATAGCGGCTAAGGCTGGCAAGCGTCACCGGCTGATGCTGCAGCAGCTCGTGATCGTGCGGCACCAGCAGCGAATGATGCCAGCTGAACCAGGGAAACGCTGCGAGGCTGCTGTTGTTCACCAACTGCTCGGAGGCAATACCGATATCGGCTTCACCGGCCAGCAGCATAGCGACAATCTCCTGCGGCGACCCCTGATTCAGCTCGAGACGCACGTTCGGATAGAGCTGTCGAAACGCTTTAATCACGCGCGGCAAACTGTAACGCGCCTGGGTATGGGTGGTAGCGATAGTCAGCACGCCGCTGGTTTCATTGGTAAACACATCCGCTAAACGGCGTACTTTGCCCGCCTCATCAAGGATGCGTTCAGCAATGGTCAACAACGCTTTGCCCGGCTCGGTCATGCCAAGGAGTCGCTTGCCACGACGAATAAAAATTTCCACGCCCAGCTCATCTTCCAGATCGCGAATATGGCGGCTTACCCCGGATTGGGAAGTAAACAGCGTATTCGCCACTTCAGTCAGGTTGAACTCGCAACGGGCCGCTTCACGTATAATTTTAAGTTGCTGGAAATTCACACCCTTTTCTCCTGATTCCTGCCCCTGTTTCGTCCATGTTATGAAGTTGGTGTGATTGCAACAAATAATAAAAAACGGTGTGTTATGCGGAATAGTAATAAGGGAAGGCGATGGGAGGTGAATAGCTGACAGGCATTACGCAGGGTAGCGGCGCACGGCATTGCGCCATAAATTGCGCCGCTACAGCGTAAGTAATGAACGTGTGACTTAGCGTGGCTGGCCGTCGACGAGGGAATCCATCAATTCCATCTCTTCGCGACTCAGCAGTTTACCAATGTTAACCAGGATGATCATGCGGGTGTCGATCACGCCAAGGCCCAGCAGATAATCACTGGAAAGCACCGAGGTGAAGTCGGGTGTAGGTCTGATCTGATCGGCTTCCAGTGACAGCACGTCCACCACGCCATCCACCACGATGCCCACAATGCGATCGCCAAAGTTCAGGACAATCACCACCGTGTCTTTATCATCTTCCGTAACGGGCAAATGAAAACGCAAACGTAAATCGATGATTGGCACGATGACGCCGCGCAGATTGGTCACGCCGGTAATAAAATCTGGCGAGTTGGGGATACGCGTGGCGCGATCGCAACCGCGTATCTCCTGTACCTTGAGAATATCAATGCCATACTCTTCGTCGCCGAGACGGAAAACTAAATACTCTTGCGCCACGGCGTCTTTGTTGGCCAGGGAAACTGACATGCTAAAACTCCTTCCACACCCGCGCGTTGGCGCGCGAGCGTTTGCTGCTAATCGTTAAGGGTCGAAAGCTCAACCACATCCAGAATCAGTGCCACGCTGCCGTCACCAAGAATCGTCGCGGCCGATACGCCTTTCACTTTGCGGTAGTTCTGCTCAAGGTTTTTCACCACCACCTGTTGCTGGCCGAGTAGTTGATCGACCCACAGCGCATAGCGGACGCCCGCGCTCTGCACAATCACCACAATGCCATCGTCGCTGTGCGCGTCGCCATTGACCGCGAAGCGCTGGCGCAACAGCACCAGCGGCAGATACTCACCGCGCACCTGCAATAGGCGCTCTTCACCGACAAAGCGGCAGATCATCTCTTCTTTCGGCTGCAGGGATTCCATGACGGCGCCCAGCGGCAGCACATAGATTTCATCGGCCACTTTCACCAGCATGCCGTCGAGAATGGCCAGCGTCAGCGGCAGGAAAATGCTGATCGTGCTGCCTTCCCCGGTGCGGGAGTGAATATCCACATGGCCGCCCATCGACAGAATATTTCGCCGCACCACGTCCATGCCCACCCCGCGTCCTGAGACATCGGTGACGCTTTCGGCCGTAGAGAAACCGGCAGCAAAAATCAGCATCCACACGTCGTCATCACTGATCGTTTCGCTGACGTTCATCCCTTGCGAGCGCGCCTTAGCAAGGATTTTTTCACGGTTCAGGCCAGCACCGTCGTCCGTCACTTTTATCACGATGTTGCCACCGTGATGTTCCGCCGAAAGCGTTAAATTGCCGCACGCCGGTTTGCCTTTCGCCAGACGTTCTTCGGGAGATTCGATACCGTGATCGAGACTGTTACGCACCAGATGCGTCAGCGGATCGATAATGCGTTCAATCAGGCTCTTATCCAGTTCGGCCGATCCGCCTTTTAGCGTCAACTCCACCTGCTTATTGAGGCGCGACCCCAAATCGTGCACCAGGCGCGGGAAGCGGCTGAACACGTAATCCATCGGCATCATGCGGATCGACATCACCGATTCCTGCAGCTCACGCGTATTCCGCTCCATCTGCGCCACGCAGTTTTGCAACCTGTCGTAGCTGCCGGGCTCGAGCGAATTGGTGAGCTGTGACAACATCGCCTGGGTGATGATCAGCTCGCCAACCTGATTGATGATCTGGTCAACTTTACTGACCGCCACGCGAATGCTGCTTGATTCCTGATTCGCCGCACGCGGCGCAGCGGCAGCAACTGCTGGCGCAGGTTTTTCTGCCACCACCGGAGGCGGTGCGATAACGGGCGCTGGCGCGCTCACTTCCGCTGCCGCTGTCGATTCAATCAGGATCTGCGTGTCGTCCAGCACAAAGCAGAGCACCGCCGAGATCTCCTCGGCGGTGACGCTGGTGAGCAGATCCACGGTCATGCTGTTGCCGAGGCTTTCCACCTGCATGATTGTGCCAAGATGCTGCAGCTCTTCACGTAGCAGTGTCTGTTCACGCGGCTCAACCGCGCTAAGGGTAACGCGTAAAAGCGATTCATCACCGCTCTGCGCCGGAACGGGGCTGGCAGCGACCGCCGCCGCCGCGGGTGGCGTTACCGGCTCGCCCTGCTCCAGCAAGGCAATCTCACGCAGCGCCTGACAAATATAGTGAAAACTCGCCTCATCGGGCTCCTGCGAAGACTGATACGCTTCCAGCTGCGCTTGCATAATGTCTTTACTTTCCAGAAACAGGTTAATGTGGTTACGGTTGAGCATCAGCTTGCCGCTGCGCGCCTCGTCCAGCAGGTTTTCCAGCAGATGGGTGGTTTGCTGCAGCGCACTGAAGCCAAACGTGCCCGCGCCGCCTTTCAGCGAGTGGGCCGCGCGGAAAATCGCGTTAAGCTGCTCTTTGTCCGGCGAAGCCAGATCCAGCTGGAGCAGATGCTGCTCCATATCCGCCAGCAGCTCTTCCGCCTCACTGAAGAAAATCTGCGAAAAATCATTCACGTCCATCGGTGTAACCCTGAACCTCTTTCAGCTGAGCGCCGTTAATTTCTGCCATTTCCGGCACCTCGGGTACCGGCTGCACGCTGCGGGTTTCGCTACGGATCGCCTGCTCTTTACTGCGGCTCAACACCAGAATACTGATGCGGCGATTGCGTGGATCGTCTGGTGCCACATCCTCTAACGGCAAGTGGCTGGCATTGCCGATGACGCGCAGGAAGCGTTCATCACTCAATCCGGCGCTCACCAGCACACGACGAACCGCATTGGCACGGCCGGTGGAGAGCTCCCAATTGCTATAGCCGCCGACGCCGCCCGAATACGGCAGTGAATCGGTGTGACCGGTCAGACTGATCTTGTTAGGCAGCTCATTCAGCAACGGCACCAGCGCTTGCAGGATGCCGTTCATATAGGATTCCGGTATTTCGCTACCAATCTTAAACATCGGTCGATTTTGCGAATCGGTAATCTGGATCAGCAGCCCATCGTTGGTAAGGGTGAGCAAAATATTGGATTTGAAGTTGTTCAGCCGCGGATCGGTTTGAATCATCTGCTGCAGCTTTTTCTTCGCCTGTCGCAGACTTTCCAGCGCCTGCTGGCGGCTCACCGCATCCATTTGCTTTTTAAAGACTTCGCCATCTTTTTTAACCAGATCGTCACCGCCGCCGGGGATCACGCTGTCGCTCAGGCTGGTTTTATTGCCTTGCGCCAGGGCGGGTTTTAACGGCACGCGAAAGTAATCGGCTATCTGCTCACGCTGCGTGGGATCGGATTGCGACAGCAGCCACATCACTAAAAAGAACGCCATCATGGCGGTCATAAAGTCGGCGTAAGCGATCTTCCAGGTGCCGCCATGGTGCGCGTGTTTATGCTTCTTGCGCTTGCGGACAATAATCGGCGTATCTTTTTTCATGCGGCAGCTGCATCCGAGGGTTTGGATTTCAGGCTGGCGTTCGATTTCACTTCGCGCACGTGCTCTTCCAGCTCTTCAAAAGAGGGACGTTCGCTGGTGTAAATGGTCTTACGGCCAAATTCCACCGCAATCTGCGGCGCGTAACCGTTCAGGCTGGAGAGCAGCGTGACTTTGATGCACTGCAAAATCTTCACCTGATCGCTACTTTTCTGGCGCAGCAGCGTGGCCAGCGGCAGAACAAAGCCGTAAGCAATCAGAATACCGAGGAAGGTCCCCACCAGCGCGTGGGCAATCAGCATGCCCAGCTCAGCAGCAGGACGATCGGCTGCGGCCAGCGCGTTCACCACGCCCATTACCGCCGCGACAATACCAAAAGCCGGAAACGCATCGCCGACGTTATTCAGGCTCTGCGCCGGGACTTCCAGCTCCTCTTCACAGGTTTCGATCTCTTCGTCCATCAACGCTTCGATCTCATGCGAATTCATGCTGCCGCCAATCATCAGGCGGAAGTAGTCCATGACGAAGTTGCTGAGCATCGGATCGCTCATCAGACGTGGATAGGCGCTGAGAATCTCGCTGTTCTGCGGATCTTCAATATCCTTCTCCAGCGTCATCAGGCCATGCACGCGGCTTTTGGTCAGCAGCAAAAACAGCATCGCCATCAGATCCATGTAGACCGCTTTGTTATAACGTCGACCTACGAAGAGCCTGGCAACCGCGCGACCGGTAGATTTGAGGGATTTAACGTTGTTACCAACAATGAAGGCGCCAACGCCAGCACCACCAATAATCAGCAGTTCTAGCGGCTGGAACAGGGCGGCAAGTTCACCGCCGGAGAGCACAAAACCACCAAAGACAGTGAAGATAACCACAAGATAGCCAATGATAACTAACACAACTTCTCCTTTCTGATTTTATCTCCGGCGCGGTAAAACCACGCCGGCTACTTGCCATCTTGTTAGCCGCACCTGTCAGGGGATCAGGCGTTTACCAACATAAAGTTGCTGGCAGCCAGCGGGCTCGACTCGCTAGCAAAATTCACCTGAGACTTCTTAAATGCACGCGATGGCGGACTACACAAACTGCACGTGAACGGATTTTTGATAAATTCCGTGGTCACAATAAAACCGCCCTGACATACGCTGCAGGCTTTACGCGAAATAATGCCGCAATCAATAAAGCGTAATAATGTCCAGGCACGCGTCAGCCCCAGTACCGGTTTATCACCCTCTCGTGATGGGCACTGTTCCAGATATAAACGATACGTTTTCATCAGCGTCTGGATGGACGGTGCCTTCTCGGTACTTTTTAAATAGAGGTAGATGTTATAAAACATCGACGAATGTATATTTTGTTCCCAGGACATAAACCAGTCTTCTGAGAACGGCAGCATCCCTTTCGGTGGCGGGCAGCCGCGTAACTCTTTATATAAGCGCAACAGGCGACGACGGCTTAATGAGGTTTCCGTTTCCAGAATCTGCATACGCGCGCCGAGGGTAATCAGCTCCATCGCAATATTTACTTCGTGTACTTCTTGCAGCAGGCTTTTCTCACACATTCCAGACACCTCGCTCTGCAACTTCTGCCGGTGCTTCACTGAGTGAATTAAGCAAATTGGTTGAAAGAATGATGCCAGTATGAATTTGCTGCAGTGCTTCTATACGCGAATCCTTGGTTAGGTTTTCGATGACCACTTCATCATCAACACGAAGTCGGCATATAAATTGATTGGTTGCCGCCAACTTCATTAACTGCGGCAGTGACAACTCTTTTAAGTTATCCATAGTTCCCTCGGATAATCCCAGGCGGAAACCAGCAGCAAACTTATCCTGACGGATTATCTGCTGAGCAAGCAGTAGATATGACAAATTGATATCATGGATGTGTTGAAGATATTCATCGAAATTAGACACTGAGTAACACCTCAAAGTTTATTAATCATAAACAGGTAAAATCAAAAAGGTGATCATTGTTATCAGCTGGAAATTCGCATCTCTGCAACACCGCTCGTTCACATTTATTTCACACCAATGTGTAGAGTGGATAACCCATATTCCAGACTAATGAAAACCACCTCATCGGAAAGTGGAAAAAGCATAACTTCTAGGATTATTCCTGGCAATCAGCCGAAAACAGGCCTAATCCGATGTTATTCACTAACCTTATGATTAAACTATGATTATTGAGCTGTTAAACGTTCTTAAACCTTATGCGTTAATATTAAGCCTCTATTTTAACCGCTGTTAACATTATTAACACCCTGGCTTCATACCTCGAACGAGGTATCATCCATCCGGCTGCGTAAGCGTTTAATTGCCAGACTATGCAACTGACTAACGCGCGTTTCCGTCACGCCAAGAATCAAGGCAATCTCTTTCATGTTAAGATCTTGTTGATAATAGAACTGCAGGATACGCTGCTCGCGCTCCGGGAAAAAACGAATATGCTCAGCAATACTCTCCACCAGCTTATTCTGAATGGTTTCATATAGCGGATTGAGCGATTCATGTTCGTCCGTGGACGTTTCCCAGGCATCCGGTGACATTTCCTGCAACTCTTCTATCGAATACATTTGGCTGGTATTGGTATCGGCCAGCATTTGATGAAATTCGTTGAGAGAAATGCCCATGCGCTCAGCAATATCCAGCTCGCTGGCTTCACGCCCCTGCTCTTGTTCTATTTCACGAATAATGGCAACCATTTCACGTGAATGGGTTCTGACGCGACGCGGCACCCAATCACGTTCACGTAATTCATCCATTAATGACCAGCGCACGCGTTGTATTATCCAGGCGCTGAGCGTGACGCCTTTCTTTGGGTCGAACGTTTCAACAGCACCTAAAAAACCGATGGCGCCAGCCTGAATAAGATCGTCCAGCTCGACACTGGCCGGCAATCGCTTTTGTAAGCGTAAAGCTTCCTGCCGTACCAGATAGTGGTATTTCGACCACAGCGCTGTTTTATCTTCCAGCCCTTCGGCTGTATAAATACCGTTCACGTTACTTTTCCACCCCATATTCTCAGTGAGAATTATCCGGTGAAAACGCCTTTTCAAATAGTGCAATAAGGCTTTATAACATGGCGCTTTCCGGTACTTAATTAGCCTGTTTGCGTAATTACGTTGAGAAAGCGCCAATCGGTGCGGCTATTTATCGCCTTTGAATAAATTAAAAGGTTTCCCACTGGGCGTGGTTATTATCTGGCTTCGCGTGTAAACGTGGCGCGTGCATTTTCATCGGCAGCAAATCGTGCTGATGGGTAACGTGTTCACCAAGCGCAAATTGCGCCACCAGTTTTTCCAGCTCGTCGGAATGCGCTTCCAGCTCACCTGCCGCCATCGCCGCTTCTTCCACCATCGCGGCGTTCTGCTGCGTCACCAGATCCATTTCGTTGACGGCCTGGGAAATCTGATTGATTCCGGCGCTCTGCTCATCGGATGCGGAGGTAATTTCACCCATAATCTGGCGCACCTGCGCCACGGACGTGACGATATCCTGCATCACTACGCTCGCCTGATTCACCTGACGTGAGCCGCTATCCATATTGCTTACGCAGGTATTGATCAGCGTATTGATCTCTTTGGCCGCTTCGGCACTGCGTTTCGCCAGATTACGCACTTCTTCGGCCACGACGGCAAATCCACGCCCCTGCTCACCCGCGCGTGCCGCTTCAACCGCAGCGTTCAGCGCCAGAATATTAGTTTGGTTGGCAATGCTGTCGATGACGCCGTTGATGTCGGCGATCTGACGCGAGCTATCGGTAATTTGCACCATGATCTGCTCAAGGTTTTGCATCGCTTCACCACCCTGCTGCGCATTGCTGCTGGCGCTTTCCGCCAGCTGGCGTGCGGCATAGGCGTTGTCGGCATTTTGCCGTACCGTGGTTTTGATCTGCTCCATGCTGGCGGCGGTTTGCTGCAGCGCAGCGGCCTGCTCCTCGGTGCGAGAAGAGAGATCGTTATTGCCCTGGGCAATTTCTTGTGAATTGGTGTGCATGCGCACTACGCCTTCACGAATGCTGAAAATCGTACTGCTGAGAGAGGCGCGCATCGCTTCCAGTTCGGCCAGCATGGCGCCAATTTCATCGCGATTGCCATGCTCAATGACGTTACTGAGATCGCCAGAACCCACGCGTTTCAGCACATCAATGGTCATATCCATGCGCTTCACCAGCGCGCGGCGCAGCCAGAAGCGCACCATGAACAACATCACCAGCGCAATCACCACCACCGTGCAGCCCAACACCATCATGGCGTTGTAGTCCGCTTCTGCCGTCGCCACCGCTTCATCACTGTGTTGGTCAGCGATCAGGCTAAACTGATTAATTTTTTCACGCAGCGCGCTGCGCAGCGACTGAAGATTTGCTGGCGTATGACGGTATTCACGGGAGCTATGCACCGCATCCAGATTCGCCTGCACCGCCGTATAAAGATCGTTAAATGCGCTGTTCACTTCAGCGGCAGCCCGCTGTTCCTGGTCATTATTGAACGGGGAAGCCATATAGTCGTCCACGGCATCGAGAGACATTTTCAGCACATTTTTGGTGAGCATTTCGGTTTCCGGTGAAACGGTTTCACCGCGCATCACCATCATCATCATGTCGCCAATATTCGCCTGCGCGGCGCTAATGTTATAGGCGGCATCACGCATCTGGTCGCTATTAGTTGCAGCCACTAAAATACGTTTAAAGTTAAGATTATTGATATAGGTGTTATAGGTCGTGAACGCCGTCACGCCCATTAGCGTCATGGCGAAAACGCCAATCACCAGGCTCAACCTGGTATATATTTTCAAATTATTAAACATAGTTTGTGTTCTCTACCGCCAGCAGAGAAACGGCTGGCGGTAAGAAGTCCTGGAAAGTGAATAAAGGAGTGAAGCGATTATTTATTGAATAAATTCATCTTCTGCATTGACTGGAATACCATCATCGAAGCCGTGAGGGAAAATTCCGACATTTTGGAATCCATCAACAGGCTGGTCATGGTTTCGTAATCAGAACCAATCGCCGTCTGCACCTGCACGGTTAGATCGTTGATCATCGTATCGCCATTCATATCTAATGCGTCGATCTGCTGCAAATTAGTCCCCAGCTCAGCCTGCGCTTTACCCAGGCGATCAATGCCGGAATCGACTGCTTTGCTCGCAACGCTAAGCGCCGCCTGCATGGCATCCGGATCGAGGGGATCGCGCAACAGTTCGGTGATTGCTCCATCCAGGTCTTTGAACAGATCGCCAAACACGTCGTTGCCCAAATGCCCCACCGTCATTTCGGTGCCGTCCGCAATCGTCAGCTTGCGCGCTTCCCCACCACCGATATAGGTGCCGCTGCTATCAAAAGCCGGACTGTCGGTTTTAAAACCGGAGAAGATGTAGCGGCCGCTGCCGTCGCGGTTGTTCGCCAGATCCAGCAGATTGGCACGAATACCCTGCAGCTCTTTCCCCAACGCAGCGCGATCTTCTGCTGAGTAAGTATCGCTTTTCGCCGCAACGATTTTTTCCGTCAGGCTGGTGGTCATTAAATTGCCCACGCCGCTTAAAATATTATCTTCATGCTGCAATGCATTACGCGTCGATGAACGGACATTTTTGTACAGCTCCTGCTTCGCCAGCGCATCCTGCGATTTTACCGCGCTGGTGGCAGCACTCGGATCGTCTGAGGCGCGCAATAATGATTTCATATTAGAAAGGCGTAACAGCACATCATTATTATCACTTACGCGCTTCGACATACCTTCAGCGCTTTGTTTAAACATATAAAGCGTACTTAATCGCATTATATTTTCCTTATTTAATGGCTAACAGGGTGTCGAGTAACGACGTTGCGGTTTGCAACATCTGCGCGCTCGCCTGGTAATATTGTAAGAACATCGTCATATTGACGTTTTCTTCATTCAGATCGACACCCGAGAAGGCCTGCTTGGTTTCAAGTTTGGTGTCGGCATCAATTTGGGCTGACGTCATATTCGACTGCACGGCGCGGGCGTTGGAACCGATGGTGCCCACCAGGCTGGAATAGGCTTCGCTCAGCGTGCTTTTACCAATCAGTTTCTCGTCCTGGATTTTCAGCATTTTTTCCAGGTTGTTGTTATTGCTTGGGCCGCCATCTACTTTGTCGGACGCGGCAAAGTCTTGCGCGCTGGCCAGCGCACGGCTAATGCCGGTTGCGGCACCGGCGACCGGGTTGAGCGTAAAACTGTCGCCCGAAGCGGCACCCGCCGGCACATCAATCTCTACGCCGTCAAAGGCCAGGGTATCGCCGGAGAGCGTGGCTGGCACGGTGCGTCCGTCCGAACCCGTCACTGTCCACTGGCTACCGTCAAAGCTGATACTGTAATCCTCAGCATTTACTTTGGTGTAATCCGTGACTTTGCCATTGGTGAGATTGCCCGTGCCGGTGTTTTTCGTATTGGCAAAGACCTGCATATCGGGCAGCTTGAACAGGTCGCCACCGGCGTCGCCCGCTGGCGTATAACCCTGACGATGCTGTTCGTTAAAGCGGCTGGCCATCTGGAACGCAATTTGATCCAGTTCGTTGCGCGCCAGCTCCAGATCTTCATTACGGAACTTGAACAAGCCCGACAGGCGGCCTTTGGTAAAGCTGGATTCGTTAATCGCCTCGCTTTTACCCTCTTTGTTCACGTAAGAGACAATGGTTTTATTGGGATCGCTCGGCGAAGGGGACGTGGCGAGTTTGTACTGCTCTTCACCAAACACCAGCGGGCGACCATCTGACAGCGTGACGTCAACGCGGCCGGTGATTTTATTCTCGGTGACATCAATGCCAACCTGCAAAGCCAACGATTCCAGCAGGGCATCACGCTGATCCAGTAGATCGGCCGGAGCGGAGCCATTCTGTGCCTGCACGCGCTCCAGCTGCTTGTTAATCTCCGCCAGCTGTTGGGTGTAGGCATTAATATCTTTGACGCTCAGATCGATCTGGCTGTTGGTGCTTTTTTCCAGATTATCCAGACGTTTGCCGCTTTCGTTAAAGCGCTGTGTTAACACGCCGAGTGAGCTATACACCGCCGCGCGTGCCGGGCCATCGGAGGCATCGCCGCTCAGCGTTGCCATCGATTTAAACAGGTTGTTCAGTGACACCGAAACGTTGTCCGACACATCGCCCAGCATGTTATCGATATCGGCCAACTGCTGATAACGTCCGTCCAGCGCCCCAAGTTTAGAGCCTGAATCCCGCAGCTGAGTATTGGTAAACGCATCGTAGACACGGCTAATATTGTTCACTCTGGCGCCGTAGCCGTAGAAACCCTGCGCCGTGGCGAGGCCACCCGATTCCTCAATAATCATTTCACGACGACTATAGTTCTGCGACGTAGCATTAATCATGTTGCTACCCACAACATTTAAAGCGGACTGACCTACATTCAGGCCACTTTTCGCTAAATTAAACAGGTTATTCATAAGTTCTCTGTAGATATCAAGATGACCTGCTAATTGCCGCCAGGCCAAAATATTCAGTCGGTATATAACTCATCGGTGATAGTAAAAATCTCTAAAACACCTTCTTCAAAATAATTGCGCCAGGTCAGTTTTATAGGCTGAAACGCCCTGCTGAATATCCCCTTTGACCTTTTGAATAATATTGATGAGTTTGGTTGCGTAGGCCGGATCGGTGGCATAACCGCCCGCCTGCAGCGCTTTCGCGCCCTGCTCCGCCGTGGTGGAATTCACCACACGGCTGTAGCGTGGATTGTTGGTCAATAACTTCGCGTAATCTGCCAGCGCATGTTCGTAGGAGTCGTATACGCGGAAGGCGGCTTTCACTTTCTGCTTCACGCCGTTGATATATTCGGTGGTGGTGATCTCAGCCGTTTTACCTTTCCAGTCGCCGGTCGCCTTAATGCCGAACAGGTTGTGGCTTGGGCTGCCATCGGCGGCCGGGATTTCACGCTGGCCCCAGCCCGATTCCAGCGCGGCCTGCGCCAGAATCAGATGCGGATGCACGCCACTCTGCTGCGCGGCCGCCTGCGCCGGACGCATCAGCTTGGCAATAAAGTTGTTGCCGCTGATGTTCTGGTTACCAAACGATACCGGTGCCGGTAAACGTACCGGTCCGGTGGCGGCACGCGCGAAGGCGGTGGGCTTGCCTGCCGCCAGTGACACCGGATCGCTGCCGGGTGCGCTGAGGTTATGTTGTTCACTCTCACCGCCGAGCTGGCGGACGATAAGATCGGCAAAGCCGAGCTGTCCTCCCTCGGCGATGTTTTGTGCAACTTGTTGATCGTGCATGGCGGTAAACATCTCCGACGACTGGCTATGCAGCAGATCGTCTTTGATGGTGGCATCGCGCATGCTTTTCATCATCATCTGCACGAAAATGCCCTCCATCTGCTGCGCCGCGGCTTTTAAGGCGCCGGGCGACTGCCGCCCGGCCTCCCGTTTCAGCTTATCCAGCGAGCGCACATCAAAGGCTGGCCGATCAAACTTATCCATCGCATCCATTAATTGATCTCCAGTTTCGCCCGCAGGCAACCGGCGTTTTTCATCGCCTCAAGAATCGACATCAGCTCATTCGGCGTGGCACCCAGCGTGTTCAGCGCGCGTACCACGGTATTGAGATCGGTGCTGCTGCGTACGCTTTGTAATGAACCGCCGTTATCACGCACCGAGATATCAGTTTGTGGCGTGACCACCGTTTGCCCACCGCCAAACGGCGTGTCCGGCTGGCTGACCACATTGTTTTGCGTCACTTCCACCGTCAGCGCACCGTGCGCCACGGCGCAGGCATCCAGCGAAACATGCCGGTTCATCACCACCGAACCGGTGCGCGAATTCACAATCACTTTGGCATCCTGCACGCTAACGCGTACCGGAATGTCCTGAACCGCCGCGAGGAAGCGCACGCGCTCTGGGCCGGTGGCCGGGGCAAACAGGCGAATGGTACGTGCATCTTCAGGAATGGCCGCCCCGCCGTTATAGCGCCGGTTGATCTCATCGCTGATCAGTTGCGCCAGCGAGAAATCGGATTCATTCAGCTGCAAACGCACCACGTTCTGGCTGGCAAAATCATTCGGTATTTCGCGCTCAACCGTGGCGCCCGAGCTGATGCGCCCGCCGTTGAGCTGGTTAACCTGCACGCGGCTGCCGCCTGCGGAAGCACCCGCGCCGGAGATCAGTACGTTGCCCTGTGCGATGGCGTAGATTTGGTTATCCGCGCCTTTCAGCGGCGTCATCAGCAGCGTTCCGCCGCGCAGACTTTTCGCATTACCCAGCGAAGAGACCACGATATCCAGCTTATCGCCGGAACGAGCAAACGGTGGCAGCTCTGCCGTCACCATCACCGCCGCGATGTTTTTCAGCTGCATATTGGTACCCGGCGGCACGGTAATGCCGAGCTGCGACAGCATGTTATTCAGGCTTTGGCCGGTAAAGGGCGCCTGCATGGTCTGGTCGCCCGTGCCATCCAGACCCACAATCAGGCCGTAGCCCATCAGGGCGTTAGAACGCACGCCCTGCACCGTAGCCAGATCGCGCACGCGTTCTGCCTTCGCCGCACCCGGCAGCATCACCGTACAGGCGATGAGCAGGATGCTAAAAAATACAAACAGGGATTCTTTTTTCATTGCCGTATCAGAATGGAGAAAGGTTCAGGAAGAAGCGCTGCAGCCAGCCCATATTCTGCGCTTCGTTGATATAGCCGTTTCCGACATATTCGATACGCGCATCGGCCACCTGGGTCGATGGCACGGTGTTATTGCCGCTGATGGTGCGCGGGTTAATCACGCCAGAGAAACGAATGAACTCGGTGCCCTGATTAATGGCGATCTGCTTTTCGCCCACCACTTGCAAATTGCCGTTCGGCAACAGCTGGTTGACCGTAACGGTAATGGTGCCGGTGAAGGTATTACGCGCTGCCGCGCCGCCTTTACCGGAGAAATCGTTGCTGCCGCTGGCGTCAAAATCTGCTTTGCCATTACCCAGCCAGCCTTTGAGCTTACCCGGCAAGGCGGTGAGGCCCGCACCGGCAGAGCCGTCACGATTGGCGCTGGCAGAAGAGCTTTTGCTGGCGCTGACGTTTTCCTGCAGCAGCACCGTCAGCGTGTCGCCGACGTTACGCGGGCGGCGATCCTCAAACATCGGCTGATAGCCATAATTCATCGACTGGCCCGCCTGGAACAGCGAACCGCTGGTGACTGTCGTCGCCATCGGCGTCGGCGCGGCCGAGGTGGGGCCGGTGACCAGCGGTTTCTGCATGATGTGGGCGCAACCGCTCAGCAGCAGTGCACAGGCGATGACCGCAACCGGCGGCAAGGTATAGAAAGAAGTTTTCATTTCAATGTCGTAATAGTCCGGGCGTGGCGAATGTTGCAGGCCGCGCCCGGAGAGGGAAATTACAGCTGAGAAAGACGCTGCAGCATCTGATCCGAGGCGGATACCGCTTTACTGTTGATCTCGTAAGCGCGCTGAACCTGAATCATGTTCACCAGCTCTTCGGCCACGTTGACGTTGGAGGTTTCGATGTAGCTCTGCTTCAACGTACCGGCATCTTCCAGGCCCGGGTTCAGCTCATTTGGCGCACCGGACGACTGGGTTTCGCGGTACAGGTTGCCGCCAATGCTCTCCAGACCGGCGTCATTGACGAAGGTCGCCAGCGTCAGCTGACCAATTTGCTGTGGCTGCGCCTGGCCAGGCACGGTGGCGCTGACAATACCGTCGGCGCTGATTTCCAGTTTCTTAGCATCCGCCGGTACGGTGATGCCCGGCTGCACCGGGTGGCCTTCGGCATTCACCAGCTGGCCGTTCTCATTTTTATCGAAATGGCCATCGCGGGTGTAAGCGGTGCTGCCATCCGGCAACTGCACCTGGAAGAAACCTTTACCCTCGATCGCCACATCGGTCTCATTGCCGGTCTGGTTCAGTCCGCCCTGCGTGTGAACACGCTGGGTCGAGACGGGACGCACGCCGGTACCAAGCTGCAGGCCGCTTGGCAGCGAACTCCCTTCAGATGCCTGCGCGCCAGGCTGACGCATGGTTTGGTACAGCAGATCCTGAAATACCGCACGCTGACGCTTAAAGCCGTTGGTATTCACGTTCGCCAGGTTGTTGGAGATAACGTCCATGTTGGTCTGCTGTGCTTCCAGACCGGTTTTTGCGATCCATAAAGAACGAATCATGTTGATGCTCCTTGGCGCGGCTTAGCCGACGCTCAGTAACTGGTTAGCCTTTTGGGCATTTTCGTCGGCGGTACGAATCACTTTCATGTTCATATCGAAGCCACGCGAGTTAGCGATCATCTCTGCCATCGCCTTAACCGGGCTGACGTTGCTGCCTTCCAGTGCTTCGGGGCTGAGGCGCAGCTGCTCATCCTGCGCCAGGGTGCCCGCCGCTGCGGAACGGAACAGGCCATCATCGCCGTGCAGCAGGCTGCTCATTTCCGCATTGACCATTTTCAGGCGGCCGACCTGCACCAGCGCGGTGGCATCGTCACCGCCGCCCAGCGCGGAGATGGTGCCGTCCGCGCCAATGGTCACTTCCGACTGCGGCGGCACGGTTAACGCCGCGCCATCGCCCATCAGTGGACGACCACCGACGCTCAGCGCGCCCTGGTTATCCACCTCAATGGTGCCGTTGCGGGTATAGGCTTCGCTGCCGTCCGGCATTTCCACCGCCAGCCAACCGTTCTGTGGCAGCGCCACGTCCAGGTTGCGTCCGGTGTGGGTGATGGGACCCATGCTCTCGTCGTGGAACGGCGTTGATTCCGCCACCAGCGCACGGGTGTTGAGGCTTTCGCCTGCCACCGGAACGGCGCGGAACGCCGCCAGCTGCGCGCGGAAACCGGCCGTTGAGCTGTTCGCCAGATTGTTGGAGGTAACCGCCTGGCGATTGAGCGAGGCGTTGGCGGCGCTCATGGCGGTATATATTGCGCGATCCATTCAGGCCGTCCTTAACGCAGGTTAACCAGCGTCTGCAACAGCTCAGACTGGGTTTTAATGGTTTGCGAGTTCGACTGGTAGTTACGCTGATAAACGATCATGTTGACCATCTCCGCGCCCATATCGACATTCGACTGCTCCAGCATGCTGCCGTTGACGTCACCAAAACTGCCGGTGCCGGACGCGCCGAGGAACGGCTGACCTGAGCTCGATGATTCTGACCAGACGTTGTTACCTTCCGACTGCAAACCGCTGGTATTGGGGAAATCGGCCAGCACGATCTGCGCCACGGTTTGACGCTTACCGTTGCTGTAAGTGGCAACCACTTCGCCGTTATCGCCAATCTTAAAGTTCTGGTATTTACCCGGTGCCTGACCATCGATTTCGCCGAGTTTCACCAGGCTGTCGCTGGCATTTTTCGTCAGCGCTTTTAAATCAAGCTGCAGATTAAGTGCGTTGGCGCCGTTGAGCGCAGCACCCGTAATGTTCATGACGCCGCCAGCGGGGACGGTGGTGCCAGGGATCAGGTTGCCGCTGGCATCAAACTTCAGCTGCATCTCTGAATAGATAGGCTTCGGCGGTGAACCCGTGTCCATCCGGGGTGACGTTTCATCACCCGCATAGGCTTTCCACTCGCCCGGCGAGGTCTGGACGAAATAGACTTTGACGGTGTGCTTGCTGCCCAGGCTGTCGGTGGCTTCGATCTGGCTGACGAAGTTATAGGTGCTTGGGTCTTCCGCATCAAAGGCGCTGGTGATCACCTTATCGTCATCAGCTTTCAGATTGCCCGTGAGCGTGCCGGCGGTTGAGGCTTCCGGCTGCATATCATCGGTAGGAATGCGGATCGGGCCAATCGGCGCGCCTGGCTCAATTTTCGGCGGTGTGCCCGTGGCCTGGTAGCCGGTCAGGTACATGCCGGAACTGTTGATGACGTTGCCCTTTTCATCGGTATTGAACTGGCCGTTACGGCCGTAGAACACGCTGCCGCCCTCGTTCACAAAACGGAAAAAGCCTTTGCCATCGATCGCGATATCCAGATCGCGTCCGGTTGATGCGAGGCTGCCGCTGTTGAAGTCCTGGTTGATGCCCGCAACCTGCACACCCAAACCGGTGGTACCGGCGAAGATGTCGGCAAATGAAACCGAACCGGCTTTGAAACCAACGGTCTGGGAGTTGGCGATGTTGTTGCCTACCACGTCCAACGCTTTAGATGCTGCATTGAGGCCGCTCAGGCCCTGAGAAAAACTCATAATGAAATTCCAGAAAGTAAGAGGGATTATTATTGGATGACAAAAATATCGGCCAGCGTAACCATGTCGTCGCGACCCACCAGGTGCAGGTACGGGCCTGCGTCGGTTAAGGTCACACCCGCGACCGTCTCTGCCGTCAGGCCAGTGACATCAACGGTGTCCTCACCTTTTTTGGCGCTGAAAGTGACGGTGTACTCGGTATCAGGTGCGGGTTCAGCCGGTTTGAATTCTTTCAGATCGTCGAGGCTGAATTTCTTGGTGCCCGCCTTAACGTTTTTCAGATCTGCGGTGTAGGCATTGCCTTCCGCATCGGTCAGCGTCACGGTGACGGTGTCAGCATCGTTCTTCAGGTAGAAGTTGAAGTCTTGAGACTCTGGCGTCGCGTTCGTATCGGCGATCGGCAGAATTTCGTTATTGCGGCCCACGGTCACCTTAGGATCCCCTTCCATCAGCACGCTACGCCCAACCCATGACGCCGCATTCATGCTTCCCAGCGAAATCATCGTCTGCTGCATATTTTGCGCTGCGGTATTCAGCTTCTCGATGCCCGCTGCGGTATTGAACTGTGCCAGCTGTGAAGTGAGCTGGTTGTTGTCCATGGGATTGGTGGGATCCTGATTTTGCATCTGTGCCACCAACAGCTGCATAAAGCTGTCGGATAAATCGGCGGCGGCGCTGCCGTTGCCTGATGATGCTGTGTTAATGCTGTTATTTACTGCAGAAACCATGTGCTCAGTCCTTACTGGCCAAGGGTTAAGGTTTTCAGCATCAGGCTCTTAGCAGAGTTCATCACTTCTACGTTGGCTTGATAGCTGCGTGAGGCGGAGATGGTGTTCACCATCTCATCCACCACGTTGACGTTGGGCATGCGCACATAGCCCTGCTGGTCGGCCAGCGGATTACCCGGCTCATACACCATGCGATCCGGCGCGCTGCTCTCCACAACGTCACTCACCCGCACGCCGCCGACATCCTGACCGGCCTGTGCCTCCACCGAGAACACCACCTGACGTGCGCGATACGGCTGGCCGTCTGGACCGACGACGCTGTCGGCGTTCGCCATGTTGCTGGCGCTAACGTTGAGGCGCTGTGATTGCGCCGCCATCGCTGAGCCGGAAATATCAAATATGCTGAAAAGTGACACTGATCATTACCCCTGGTTTAATACCGTCATCATTTTCTTAATATCCGCGCCAAGGAAGGTCAGCCCGGATTGATATTTCACGCCGTTATCCGCGAAATTAACGCGCTCGCGGTCCATATCCACGGTATTACCATCGGCACTCGGCTGATCCGGAATGCGATACATTAATTGATCGTCGTCAATTAATTTTCCTTTGGCTGCAATATGCCGGTCTGACGTTAATGCCAGTGAGACCGGTGATTTCGCCATTTGTTGATTATCCATGGCGTTTTTTAACTGCTTTGTAAAATCAATGTCACGCGCCTGATAACCCGGCGTGTCGGCATTGGCAATATTTGATGCCAGGATATCCTGGCGGCGCGAGAGTAAACCCAGCGCTTGCTGCTGAAAACGAAACGCGTCGTCCAGTTTATTGACCATTAAAGATGGCTCCTGCTACAGATTATTTTACCGGCGATAGTGTAGACAGCAGCGGTGAATTATCACACTGCGAAGAGTCGACAGAAATAAACGCATTTAGACTCATAAAATAAAGCAATGCGGGTTGAGAGGAATGAAGCGAGTAAATGGCGACAAAGGTGTTGCCATTTACCGCATTAAAAGCAACGCATCAGCGGTTATAATTTAATCACGCTGAATACAGCACACGTTTTCTTTTTATATTTAAGGCACCCCGGATGAAAATCCCTCTTGTAAATATCTTCGCTACCGCGTTGGCCTGCTGTTCGCTGCCGTTAATCGCCAGCGTGCCGGATACGCCCTCCGCCATTGAGCGGCTGCAAACGCGCCTGGATGCGCTGCTTTCACCTCAGGTGGAAGTGAACACTGACATCGTGCGCACCGTGGAGCTGCTGGCCACGCCACAGCAGCTGGCGGTGTTATGTGAAAACCCGGAGCTGCGACTGGCGGGACACGATACGCGCCTGACCGGCAAGCGCACGGTGATCGCCAACTGCGGCAAGCGCAATCACTACTTACCGGTGCGCATCAGCGCCCAGGGCAGCTGGTGGGTGGCCGCCCACGATCTGGCCGGTGGTGACATCATCCAGCCAGGCGATATTAAGCGCGTAACGGGAAATCTGGAGGGGCAACCGCTGGGACTCGTGTTTGAAGCCAATGAGATTGTGGGTCAGCGTTTGACCCGGGGGTTAGCGCTGGGAAAGCCGTTAGTACAGAGTCAGTTGCGCCAGCAGTGGCGCTTGCGCTCAGGACAAACCGTTGACCTGGTCACCACCTCGGCGGGCCTGCGTATTCGCAGCCAGGGCAAGGCAATGAACAACGCGGCGGTCAACGATACGTTAAAAGTTCGGCTTAATAATGGTCGTACAATCAATGGCAAAGTGAACGAAGACGGCCAGGTGACGATTTTTTTACAACAATAATTTTAGTTTTTTCGCCAATCACCGATGACTAGTTTATACGCAGTGGCACACCTAAAACTGGCGAGGATGAATATGAGTATTGAAAGCACCAAAGCAACCGCAGCGATTAACACGATCGCCGCCACGCAGGATATGCGCACCCGCTCACAGACGCAGAATAATGAACCGTCATCTGCTGGCCGCGCAAAGGCGGATAAAACCGAAGTCACCCTGAGTGCGCTGACCAAACAGATTCAAACCAACGACAGCCGCGACGTAAATTATGCGCGCGTTGCTGAAATCCGTGCCGCATTAGCCGCAGGCGAAATGCCGATTGAGCCCGAGAAAATAGCGCAATCGCTGGTGCAGGAACTCTTTCAGTTTTAATAATTGCAGGCCTTTTTAAGTTATGGAAAAGCTTTTTCCTATTTTGACACAGATGAAAACGTCTCTGGACGAACTAGAGGCGATTATGATTGAGGAAGTCAATCAGCTAAATCGCACGCAGATAAACCCGGTTTCACTGCAAATCCTGACCGATAATAAAAGTCAGCTGCTGTCGACCATTCAATATTATGATGAACTGCGTCGCCAGCAGGAGCAGCAGTCTGCGCTTGAAGCGCCCTACCATCAACACAGCAAATTATTTGCCTGCTGGCAATTGGTAAGCGAACGCGTGCGCATTACCAAATCACTTAATTTACAAGTGGAACATCTGCTGCAAGGCCATATGAAGAAGAATCAGCAAATGCAAAAAGTGGTAGAGAAAGTCGGCCACAATACCAGCACACTTTATGGCCCCGCAGGAGAATCCAATAATCTGCCGAGCGGACGCAAATACAATATTAGTATCTGATTTCCTGACCTCTGGATGTTTATTTACTCGCCTTCACGGCGAGTTTTTTTTGCCCGGCGTAAAAGAATAATCACTATCCCGGTAGGCAACGCGCGCAATAAATTGCGTATATGCAGGTGCGCATGAATGCGCACCCTACGAAACCTTAGGGTCGCCATTGATAATAAGCCATGAAATTACCGAGAGCACCTTCCGTAGCGGCGCAATTCATTGCGCGATAAATCGCGCCGCTACGGAAGGTGCGGTGATTTGATACGGCGCTAACCGATCGGCATTACGCCATCAACGGCGACCGCACGCCGGTAACTGACAAGAATTAAACGGCGTTATACGCCTGGGAAGAGCTGCGCGATTTGCGCATTGCGGACATATCCTGGCTGAGGATAGAGAGGCGGGATTTGATAAGAGTGCGCAGCTGGGCATCTTCTGCCAGCAGCGCCGCAAGCTGCTGCGCAGTGAGCGTCTCCGGCTCTTGCGTAAAATCGCGCTGGCATAACGCCTGCATCTGCGCTAAATAGGCACCGATCTGCTCGCTAAATGCCGCCCACTCTTCTTTACTGGCCAACGCTTGCAGCTGCTGGTTTACCTCCTGCAGCTGCATAATCTGCGCCATTATCTTATTTTGCATGGCTCACCTGACGTGCTTGCGGTTCGATGGCTTTCCACGTCTCAGACAAATCAACCATCAGCGTGATCAGGTGCGGCAACTGCTCGCCTGATTTATTGACGCTGGCTTCCAGCAGGCTGCGTGAAACGTATTCATATAAACGCTCAAGATCGGCGGAAATCTGGCCACCGATGTCGTGGTCGAGCCCGGAACGCAGGCCGTTGTCGATAATGTTGATCGCGCGTGAAATCATCTCTCCGCGGCGCGCCACGTTGCCAGTTTGAAAATAGATTTCAGCGCGGCGCATCGCATTTATCGCACCGTCAAACAGCATGGTGATGAGCTGGTGCGGCGTGGCGCCAGAAACCTGGCTGTCGAGGGAAACATCAGAGTAGGCATTCTTGCCGGTTTTGCTGTACATCATTTTGTCCTGCCGGGCAGACGCGCTGCCCGGGAATTAGGGGATTAACTGTTCATCATACCGAGCAGCGCAGACTGCAGCTGGGTACTCATGTTATTCATTTCTGTCATCGCTTTATCGAGACGGATGAACTCTTTCTGGCTGCGCGCCAGGCTTTGCTTGATCAGATCTTCAATACGGCTGATCTGCTTTTCATTACGCTTATCCTGGGCCTCAATGCCTTTTTTCGCCGTGGCAATAGCGCCCTCAACTTTCGGGTAACCTTCGTTATCGCCCAGATAGGTTTTGAACAGTCCGTCCATCTTGCCTTTCAGGCCTTCGGCGCCATCTTTGCCGAGGAACAGCGCTTCCACCTCTTTCGGGTTGTTTTTCAGCGCTTCTTCGAGCTTTTTACTGTCGATGGTGAGCGTGCCCATCGTCCCGGTGCTCTCCTGGCCCGCTTTAAATTCATCAAATTTAACGCTAATGCCCAGGCTACCCAGCGAGGGGAAAACTTTGCTGATATCGCTATAGCTCCCCACTGCCGTTGATTTCAGCTGGCTGCTTAAGCGGCGCAGCGTGCCATCACCAAACAGCGCGCCGTTGTTGGGGTTTTGCTGTGCCAGCTCGCCGTCATTCTTGGTAGGCTCTTTATAAACGCTCACGCTGGAAGCAGTGCTGAGGAAGGCGTTGTACTGCTTGACGAACTCCTCAATCATGCTTTTGACTTTGGAGGTGTCGGCGGTTACCGCGAGGGTTTCAGGCTTATATTCGTTCTTTTCAACTTCGCCGCCATCTTTGGTAATTTCGGAGACTTCACGCAGTTCAAACGTAATGCCTTCAATGGCATCGGTAATAGTGTTTGAGCTACGCTCTACAAGCTCTCCGTCAATGTACATCTTGGCGTTAAGCGCTTTGGTCATTTCTTCCATGCCGGAGGTTTTGCCTGGACCATAATCCAGCACGCCAGCCAGCGTATCATCCCCGCTAACCTCCATCTTAATCTCGCCTTCACTACCGGTTTTCTTGGAGGTGACAACCAGTTTGAACTTGCCGCCTTCCGCCGCCATCACCGTGGCGTTGACGTCTCCGTTCTGGGCATTGATCTTTTTCGCGATCTGCACCAGCGATGTCTCATCATTTTTGAGCGTCACTTCCATCGGCTGACCTTCACCGACGGTGATTTTTAAGGTGCGCGTGTCGCTGCCGTCGCCCAATTGCGCATCGTTGGTGTCCTGCGCGGCTGAACCAATTTTGTGCGACTTGGCCAACTGCGCCACCGCCACGGAGTAGCTGTTAGGAATGGCGCCTTTACCTGCGGTGGCTTTAAAGGCTTTGTTATCGCCAATGCTGACGCCATTAAAACCTTCATCCTGCAGTTTACCCAGGTTGGTTTTTAATGCGTCCAGCGAGCTGGAAATCTTGCTCCAGGCAGAGAGCTGGCCACTATAACTGTTTTGTTTCTGTAAATAGGGGTTAAGCTTTTTACTTTCTGCGGCTTCAAGCTGGCCCAGCAGTTGTTGAATATCGAGTCCGGATCCACCCAAGCCAGAAATTGGTGCAATCGCCATAATAAGGTTCCTGTAAGCAATATAAGAAGTGTTCTTCTTTTCCCATCGGAATTTCAGGGAATAAGTTTAATTTTTTACATTCGCCGCAACAACGCTATCGTCGATAAAATACACACTTTGCCGCTTATTAAGGAATTAGCTGGCGCTAGTCGTATAATTGGCGGCATTTCTGTTGCTATTTATTGGCATTAATAAAAAATTCAAAAAAATATTTATGTGATTTTCCTGCCCACCGATGAATGGAGTATGCGCAACAACAGACGCATATTTCTCAGCAGCAGTTCTTAAAATTAACTTTATAAAGGAATTCGATCATGGCCCAGGTCATTAATACCAACTCACTGAGCTTGATGGCTCAAAACAACCTGAACAAATCACAGACTTCTCTGGGTACTGCTATCGAGCGTCTCTCTTCAGGTATGCGTATCAACAGCGCGAAAGATGATGCCGCTGGCCTTGCCATCTCTAACCGCTTCACCTCTTCTATCCGTGGCCTGACTCAGGCTGGTCGTAACGCCAACGACGGCATCTCACTGGCGCAGACCACTGAAGGCGCGCTGAACGAAGTGACCGAAAACTTGCAGCGTATCCGTGAACTGACCGTACAGGCGAAAAACGGCACCAACTCTTCTGATGACCGCGCGTCAATCCAGAAAGAGATCACTGCCCGTCTGGACGAAATCAAGCGTATCTCTGAAACCACTAACTTCAACGGCGTTAACGTGCTGGACGGTTCTAAAGATGCACTGACCATTCAGATCGGCGACAAAGATGGCCAGACCATCAATATCGACCTGACCAAAATGGACCTGGAAACCCTGAACCTGGACGACTTCGACGCTGAGTTCGCTAAGCTGCAGTCTTCGGCGATGAAGGGTTCACAGTTCAAGGCGGCGGGTAGCCCTCTTGCTAAAGACGCTAGCATTGCAGTAGGTAAAGCTGAAGACTTCGTATTAGCTAACAGCGAAATCACCCAGATTGGTGCTAAAATTGGTCAGACAGATAATACTAAAGTCGAAGTTACAACCGTGACTGAAGGCACCAATACGCGTTTCTTCGCCACTGACACCGCGACAAACAAAACGTATGAGCTCGAGATCAGCTTTAAGGATAACCCAACCGCAGGCGATCCTTCTCTGATTAATACCGTTGCGAAAGGTGCTGAACTGAGTGAATTGGATGCGGATGTATTAAAAAGTGGTCCAAGTGCTCTGACCAGCCTGAGCAACGTGAAAAAAGGCGGCGAGCTGACTGAAGCAGGTGGCGCGAAGTTCAAACTCGACGCGGCGAAGCTGGAAGAAATTTCTCAAGCAGCGTTTGGTAAGGACGCGAAAACCAGCGGCATCAAAATCATCGCTGATGATAAAAACCCGAACTCTTACTACGCCGTTAGCGGAGATGATGTTCAGAAGTTCACCATGGACACAAACGGTGTTCCGCAGATCGATGCTACCCCAGTACGCGCAGCTGATGCTCAGGCAGTGAAAATTGCAGCGAACGATTCTCTGCTGGAAACCCTGGACGGTGCGCTGACTCAGGTGACCAACTTCCAGGCGGATCTGGGTGCGATTCAGAACCGTTTCAGCTCTATCATCGCTAACCTGAACACCACCGTGATCAATACCACTGAAGCACGTTCACGTATTCAGGATGCAGACTTCTCTGTTGAAGTTTCAGCAATGAGCCGTTCTAACATCCTGCAGCAGGCCGGTGTTTCCGTACTGTCCCAGGCTAACCAGGTTCCACAGAACGTACTGAGCCTGCTGCGTTAATAATAAAATAACGCTGTACACCTCACATTAAGTTGCACTTACATGCATCTTTTGCCCTCCCGTCGCGGAGGGCTTTTTTTTGCGCGATGATTGTGGGATTTTGCTGGTGCGCATGAATGCGCACCCTACGAAACAACCGTGCCTGATATTACTGCGCGCTGCCTGGTGCGCATTAATGCGCACCCTACGAAACGACCGTGCCTGATATTACCGCGCACTGCCTGGTGCGCATTAATGCGCACCCTACGAAATACCCATGCCTGATACGACGGTGCAACCTGCGAAAACGATAATGACTGCAGGAGCACGACCTGATGGCGCAATGCATTGCGCGATAAATCGCGCCGCTACAGAAGGTGCGGTGATGTAAAACGGCGCCTAACTGCACGGCTTTACGCCATTGATGGCGAACAGGAAATAAGCGCCCCAATCCCCCGCACAAAACCTTTCATTGATTAAAAGAAAACGGGCCTTGGACGAATTGCGCCCATAAAAAAACCCTCCGCTGGAGGGTTTTTAATGCAACACGCGCGCAAACCTATTTAGCGCTGGCCATGGTCTTTAGCCGTTGGTGCGCTGCAGCAGCGTATTCGCCGAGGAATACACCTCCTCAATCAGCACACTGTTATTTTGCAGCGGCGTATCGCCCTGCGCCTGCATAATGGCATCGGTAATCAGTGCGCGCAGCTCTTTCGAAGAGCGGGCGCAGCGCTGCGCCAGATTGCGTGCTTCCACGGCAAAAATGCTCTCTTCCTGATGCAGTGAGTAACTGTAAGCCCGGCTGGCAAGTTGCACCAGCGCGCCGGAACTGTCTGCAATCACCGAGGCGGCTTCCTGCAACCCCTGCAGCGTCTGCACAATGCCGGCAACGCTGTCGGCCAGCATCGCCACTCGATTGGCGTTGGCCTCCGGTGTTTGTAGCAGGCTTTCATTCTGCTGGCCAACGCGGATCGCCGCGCGCGCCATAACGGCCATCTGCTCGCCAATCTCCTGCATCAGCGGTGGCAGCTGGGCGCTTTGATCGCGCACCGCCGGCACCTCATGGCGCAGCAGGGTCGGCAACTCATCATTCATACGCGCCAGATGCAAATTGAGGCTGCGCAGCAGCGTTAAGGTCGAGACTAATACCATCACCGCCAGCGGCCACGGCTTGTGCAGCGGGATGTCGGGCCGCTCGCCAAGGCGACGCGTCGGCACATCGATGGCTAGCATCCACGGCGTTTCAACGATCGGCTGCACAATCAGCGTGTGCTCACCGCTGGCACTGCGAAAAGTGGTGTGGCGCAGCGCCTCACCGCTTTGCGCCAGCAGCGAACGTAAGGGAATCGCCATCGGCAAATCACCTTCACTGAGTGAGTGCTGACCTGCGGCGCCTGCGGCATCGCCCACAATGCGGCCGGTATCTTCAACAATCCAGATACGACCGCCGAGACGATCGCTCAACTCACGCACCAGCGCATTAAAGAAGTGGCGTTCGCTACCGGAAACATCATCCAGCAAGCCATTGCCCGCCAGCGGCTTATCCAGCGTGTAACTTCTCAGTGTCACCACGCTCTCGGTCACAGAGCGCTGCTGGGCCTCAACGCGATCGAGCTGGCCGCGCAGTTGTTCTGCTAACTCATCGACCTGGGAGCGCAGCCGCTCACCTTCATATTTAATAAAGCGCGGAATAATCCCCGCCTGAACTAATACCAGCAATGTAATAAGGATAACAACCAGGATAAGTGCAAAGATCATGGAATCAATACCTGTAATACCACGGCAGCAGGACGCCGCCAGCCTGAGCCTATTTTATTACGGCTGGTGGCGTAAGCCTCGGCTAAATAGCGGATTCAAAGGGTTGATAAGCGCGCAATATTGATGCGTCAGAAGGGATAATGTGATGAAAAAAGCATTTCAGAGTATTAATCCGCTAAAGCGTCCATAAATAATAACGTAAATCATAATCGGCCCCGTTAAAACTCCATTAGAATTCCGCACCATTTTTGCCAACTCATTAGCGGTGAAAGAGTTTTTAGCATTGATAACGTCCAGGCAAATAGCGGGCCTCAGCGGAGAAGGAGTTATGAGAAACCATTAATTAATATTAATGACATTTCTGGTAAAAAATGCGTAAGTACTGATATAATCGCGGCCGCAAATCAACTCGGACTTTTCCGATTTGTTAGTCAGTAGTGGATGGGAAGTTTGCGCATATTCATGCCACAGTGCGCGAAGCCAGTGTCTATAGTTAGTAGCAGGTAGGTGCAGCCGGGTGAGTTTTATCGCAGCCATTTCTGAGTGGTCTTTGGCTGCTATCAGCGCCCGCGTTAATGTTATTAAATGCCCCTGACGCTTAATGAAAGGGATGGCATGTTTGATTAGCAGGTGATTAATAATATTAATTGTGCCAATTCATACCCCCCCTGCTGGTTGAAAAAAACAGGCTTTGGGCTTAAAAAACTGGCACCTTTTCATACGCCCCTGAAACTGGCGAAGTTGTGAACGTTAATAAAAACAATTATTAGATTGTTCCCTCTAAAAACACAGAAGAATCAATTATCTATGTTGAATCACATTGCGATCGGATCGTCAATGACGCTGGATGTACAGACGCGAACGCTGACACGGCTGTCCGACGGGGAAAGTGTTAATCTACCGGCCAGCGCCAGCCTCTGTTTACAGGCGCTGGTTGAGGCGGAAGGTGAAGTGTTATCTCAGGAGCAGCTGATGGATATCGGCTGGCGCAGTTCGGGAGTAGAAGTCACCGACAACAGTGTGCGGGTGATGATCAACAAGCTACGGCGTGCCCTACACACCCTGGCGTCACAGCAGGAGATTTCTCTGTTAGCCGTCACCCGCAGCGGTTACCGTCTGCTGATCCATGAACCCCAGGCAACACCCGCGCCTCCTTACGCTACCGATGCTCCTCCGCAACCCACTCGTGCACCGCAGGTCACGCTTTCAGAAGCGTTGCCACTTGCCGCAGTCCAGCCGAAACCCCGCAACCGGCGGTGGCTCAGATGGAGTGCGGCAGGCTGCTGCGGCGTGATACTCGGTTTGATCGTCGCCTATACGCTGTACGGTCAGTTTATGGCCCGGCTGGATCACATCCAGTTCGTGCCCTGGAGCGGTCCCGGCGTGCCTGCCGATACGCAGGTATTCGTGCCCCAGGATCGTCAGGATCAGCAGGCGCTGATTGAGGCAACCCTGAGCACTTATGAGAATCATGTCATTAGCAAACGCCCGTTAGAAAAACCGGCGAAAGTGCTGTATATCACGCTGGGGGCCAGCCCATCAACGCATCATCAGGGCCTGATTGCCTGCCAGCAACCCTTCCAGGACGCAGAGAATGACTGTGAATCGTTCTATTTTAAAATTTATTAACCTGCCGATGCTGCTGCTGTTTATTGGCGGCTTCGCGGCGGCGATTGGTGGTTTTGTCATCCACACGATGTACACCTCACCGCTGAAATCGCAGTGCGTAATGCCGGTGTCGTTTTATGACATCAAGCAAGGCAAAGACGTGGCGCTGCTGCGCGGCAGCTACCGCAGCTACCGCGACAGCATTAGCCGTGGGCATGTCACCTTTGTCGGTAGCCTGTCGCGCTTCAGCGACGGACAGCGCGTAGGACAGCCGGTGACGGTGAATCGTGAATTGCGTTTTGAGGGCAGCATCACCCACAACCTGCTGCAGATGACCATTACCGGCCATAACCGCCGTATTGGCGACCAGAGCAGCGATGACGATGTCTCAACCTACGTCTTCCCGGCGCTGCATAATGGTGAAAGTGGTACCACTTCGCTCTATTTATTGGATGGCAAGGTGATGGCGACGGGCGTCGAAACGGTGGCGCGTATTGCCTGCATGAATTGAGGCTGGCGCGGCAATTAAAACAGCGCGAGCACTAATTCTGCCAGCGTATCGAATCCCCGCTCCATCAGACGTTCAAAGAAAGGTGCCAGCGTTTGCGCCAGCAGGAACAGCGCCACCATACCGATGCTGAGCGTGAGCGGGAAGCCGATAACAAAAATGGAGAGCTGCGGCGTCAGGCGATTCAGCAGCGCCAGAATAAAGTTAATGCACAGCAGCAGCGCGATGATCGGCAGGCCGAGCATTAATCCCTGGCTGAAAACCATCCCGGCGCTTTTCACCACGTAAAGCAGGCCGCCGCTGTGCAGCGGTGTTGCATCTATCGGCAGCGCATGAAAGGTTTCCGCCACGAAGGCCAGCAGCCATAAATGGCCGTTAAAGGTGAGAAACAGCAGCGTAACCAGAACGTTGAGGAAGCGTGAAATGACTGGGCTGTTGCCGCTGCTGGGGTCAAAAAAGGTCGCGAAAGAGAGGCCCATCTGCATGCCGATGATCTCCCCTGCCAATCGTACCGCGGCAAACAGCAGCTGCATGGTCAGCCCGAGCGCCGCGCCAATCAGCAGCTGCTTTGCCATCACGCCAACGCCGCTCCACGAGTAAATGCCAATGCCGGCATCCGGAATGCTGGAACCCAGCAGCAGCGCAATCAATAAGGCTAAACAGAGCCGCAATCGCGCGCTCACGCTGCGCTCGCCAAACACCGGCGCCACCTGCAGCACCGCGCCAATGCGCACCATAATCAGGAAATAGTGGCTCATCCAGGCGTAGAGCTGCTCGAGCGGGATTCCGAACGCCATTAGCCAATCACAAAGGGAATGCTGGTAAATACCGTACGGGCATATTCAATAAAGATCTTCATCATCCACGGTCCTAATACCACCGCGATACCAACAATCATCAGGATTTTGGGGATGAAGGTCATGGTCATTTCATTAATCTGCGTGGCGGCTTGCAGGATACTGATGATCAAACCGGTTACCAGGGCGGCCAGCAGCAGCGGCGCGGAGATCATTAATCCCACTTTGATCGCCTGCATGCCCATCGCCATTACGCTTTCGGGAGTCATTTCCGTGTCCTTAGCTAAAGAAGCTTTGCGCCAGTGAACCGATGATCAGCTGCCAGCCGTCAACCAGCACAAACAGCATCAACTTAAACGGCAGCGCGATTGTCGTGGGCGGCACCATCATCATACCGAGCGCCATCAGGATACTGGCCACCACTAAATCGATGATCAGGAACGGAATAAAGATGGTGAAGCCAATCTGGAAGGCCGTTTTCAGTTCGCTAGTGACAAAAGCGGGCACCAGAATACTGAGCGGCACCTCTTCAGGCGTGGCGATGTTCTCTTTTTTGGCGATAGTGGCAAACATCGCCAGGTCACGTTCACGCGTCTGATCCAGCATAAATCCGCGCAGCGGTTTCACCCCTTCAGTCAACGCCTCTTCCATGGAAATCGCATTGCTCTGCAGCGGCAGCCAGGCGTTGTCATAGATTTGGTTGAACACCGGCGACATCACAAAGAAAGTGAGAAACAGCGCCAGACCGACAATCACCTGATTCGGCGGCGCCGTGGGCGTGCCGAGCGCATTACGCAGCAGGCCGAACACGATAACGATGCGGGTGAAACCGGTCATCATCAGCAACACGCCGGGGATAAAGGTAAAGCCACTCAACAGCACCAGCGTTTGCACCGGCAGTGACCAGCCCTCTTCGCCCGTTGGACGTGCGAGAGTGATATCGCTGTTGGCCGCCAGCGCGCTGACGACGGGCAATAGTAGCCCGGCGGCCAGCAACAGCAGCTGACCGGATTGACGACGTTTCATTAGCGGTTTTCCTTGCGGTATTTCTGCAGGAAAGATTCCAGCATGTGCGGGAAGGAGTTGCTGGCCGGTGGCGTAGCAGCAGGTTCGGTTTCCGGACGCGGTTGCGTGTTCAGGCAGGCGATCTGCGTGGCGGTGACGCCCAGCACCAGACGCTGATCGCCGACATCCACCAGCACCAGGCGTTCACGGTTGCCGAGCGACTTGGTCGCCACCAGCGTCATTACATTTTGGCTGTCGTGTAAGCGACGGGAAAGACCGCTGCGCCGCACAATCCAGGCCAGGATCACCATGGCGAGAATAATCAGCGCCAGCGCACCGGTCACCGTCATCAGTACAGAGTCGGTCGCCAATACGTCGCTGGCAGGTGCAGCCTGGACAAGCGGGGCAGCGGTATTCATTAGCGGCTCAAACGATGCATGCGTTCAGAAGGCGTAATAATATCGGTGATACGGATACCGAATTTATCGGAGACCACCACCACTTCGCCCTGCGCAATTAAATAACCATTAATCAGAATATCCAGCGGCTCACCGGCCAGACCATCCAGCGAGACCACCGAACCCTGGCTTAAACGCAGCAGTTCTTTAATGGTCATCTTGGTACGGCCCAATTCCACGGTCATTTTTACCGGAATATCGAGGATCAGATTCATGTCATCTGAAAACGGAGAGCTCGCCATGTGTTCGCTTATTCCCGCCGAGTGTTGCTCGCTCAGTGCGTCACCCCAAAGGTTGTCGATACTCTCTTCACCGCCTGACGAGTTGTTCATATCACTCATAGGGAAATTAGTCCTTAGTTAATGATGATAATGCTGGCTGAACCATCTGTTCGACCTTTAGAGCATATTGATTATTTACGGAGCCATATTTCGCTTTCAGCACCGGCACGTTGCCGACGCTGGCTTCAATAAGCTCTTGTTTGTCGAAGGCAATGACATCACCTTTCTTCATTTGCATCACATTCGAAAGCCGCGTTTCCACACCCGCAAAGCTGGCAACCAGCTCCAGCTGGGTTTCACGCATCTGACTGGCAAGTAATCCGCGCCAGTTAGCATCTTCATAACGTGAGTTATCCATCGGCGGATTACTCAGCAATTCACGTAAAGGCTCAATCGAACTGAAAGGAATACAGATATTAAATTCGCCACGATGTGAACCAATTTCCACCGAGAACGGTGTGGTCACCACCACATCATTGGGCGACGAGGTGATATTGGTAAACTTCACCTGAATTTCAGAGCGAATGTATTCCGTTTTAATTTTATAGATGGTGCTCCAGGCGAATTCATAAGCTTCACGCGCCATTGACAGCATGCGATGAATAACGCGCTGTTCGGTCGGGGTAAATTCCCGCCCGTCGGCCTTGGTGGGGAAACGGCCATCGCCACCAAACAGATTGTCCACCGCCATAAACACCAGCCCTGGCGAAAACGCCATCAGCGAGGTGCCGCGCAGCGGATTCAGATGCAGCAGATTCAGGTTGGTCGGCACCGGCAGGTTACGGGCAAACTCATGGTATGGCTGAATCTGAATATTGCCCGCAGTGATATCCGGGCTACGGCGCAGTAAATTAAACAGTCCCATACGGAACTGTCGGGCAAAGCGTTCATTAATTATTTCTAGCGAATGAAGTCGTTCACGAATTACCCGGCGTTGCGTATGCGGATCGTAGGGTTTTATGCCCCCGTCCACTTCGCCACCGGCATTTTCGTTGCTGCTACCGCTATCGGCATTAAGCAGCTGATCAATTTCATCCTGTGATAAGAAGCTATCCACCATAATATTTACCGCAGAATAAATTCATTAATTAAAATATCGGTAGGTTTCACCGCCAGGTTTTTACCGATGGGCTTTGCCATCTCTTCTTTCAAACTTGCAATCAGCTGCGTCTTGCCTTCATCGGTGGATAACGCTTCATAGGTCTGCTGGGTTAATAACATAAACAGACGACTGCGATATTCCGGCAAATATTTTTCCAGCAGCAGCAGCGATGGCTGATCGGCCACGCGCACCGATATGCCAATAAATAACACGCGATCGGCTTCATTGCTGGTTGGCTTAAGGCTGACGGTAAAGGTATTCAGCGATAAATAAAGCGGATTAATTTCTACCGCCGGCTGGACGACTTCTGCCTGCTCAGCCTCTTCCGTCACCGGTTTAGCTGACTTCATTTGCCAGAATAAATATCCCGCCGCGCTACAGGCGGCGACGGTAATTAGCAACAACAGGGGAACCAGCAGCGAGCGTGATTTTCCACCCTGCGTGGCATTTTGCTTTTTCTTACTCATTGATTGTTAGCTCTAAAATAAAGAAAGACGGTTCACAGCCCTGTCATTCGCATGGCCGGTATTGTAGTCCAGGTTATCCGCTGAATAATCAGGCGATAAAATTTCATACATGAAGCTATTTCAGCACTTCAGGCAAAGGTATTGATTCCGTGGATATTTCCCGCGGTTTGGTTGATCACAACAGGCGAAGTTTCTTCTTCTAGGCTGTTTTCATCCCCCTGCTGCGGTGCCGGATGCTGATTTTCTGACGATTCGCCCTGCGCACCTGCGCCGGCATAGGGGTTATCAGCGCTGACGCTCGCCTGCGAAAGCTGCAATCCTGATTCCGCCATGGCGGCACGCAGCTGCGGCATCGCCTGCTCCAGAGCATGACGTACCTGCGCATGTTCACTGACGATATGAATCTGCGCCTGCTCCTGATGCAAACGCAGGCTGATCTGTAACGAGCCCAGCTCTTCAGGATGAAGACGAATTTCGGCGTTGTGCACGCCGTTACGGCTGAACATCACAATCTGCTGGCTAACTGCCTGCTTCCATTCGGGTGTTTGCGGCGCATAAGGCACGGTAGCGACGGCGCTGATGCTAACGTTGTTACGGACAGGCGCGGATACGGGAGCCGCCACTGCGGCTACCACGCTGGCTTCATTGCCAGGCAGCGTCTCGCTGTGCTGTGGCGCGGCACTGCTGCTGGCGATCATAGAAGCCAGAGAAGGCTCTTTGCCCGGTCCGGGTGTCTTCGTCTCGGTAGCGGCGGCTTTTGCCAATGCGCCAAACGCTTCGGTTAACGGCGCGGGGTCTTTTGCGGCCTTCACGGTGATGCCATTATCCGCTGCCGAGGCAACGTTGTGGCTCACCAGCTGCTGAAGCTGCCATTGTGGATTGCCCGGCACCAGCGTTTCGAGCAGCGCCAGCGGGTCTGCTTCCCGCTCAGCCTGCTCCACCAGCGTCTCGCCCTGTTGCGGTACGAGGCTGTCCAGCGCGGCGGCGAGATCGCTGGGCAACGCGTCACTCAGTTCTACTGGCAACACGGCTGCTTCGAGCTCGGGCATCAGATCGGCAAGGGCCACATCGCCAGGCAATAGCATCGCTGGCCCCGTCGGCAACGCGGTGTGCACCAGGCCCAGGTTCTGCAGCTTATCGTCCAGGGCGACAGCAAAGTCCGCGCCGGTAAATTTCCCTTTCGCTGGCAGCAGATCTGCACCGCCGCTGAGCAGTGCAGTAACGTCAATATTCATAGTCTCTCTCGTTTCTGTCCGGCCCGTTGGGCGAACTCATCCATCAACTTCTGTTCCTGCCGTGTTTCCACCTGAGCACGCGCGGTTTCACGTCGCACAATCAAGGTTTCAAACGCGTTCAAGCGCTGTTTGTCATGCACCCAGCTGGCTTTTGCTTGATCCACCGCCTTTTCACAGCGGTTAACGTGGGTAGCGTGCTGCTTCACCACCTGGTTAAGGGATAAAACAAAGGATTGGTGATTCACCAGATCGGCCATCGACATGCCGCGCTCCATCATTCCCTGGCGCAGCGAGTGCTGATACTCCCGCTCATAGTGCTGTAACTGCTCATGCTGCTGAACCGCATCCTGCAAGCGCTGCTGCACGCCACCCAACGCGCGAGTGGTATCCGTCAGCTTCTCTTCTGCCATATCCCGCAGCAGGGTCATCGGGTTTTTTACCTTCATCAGCTTATTCCGTTAGGGTGGGAAACAGGTGGTTCAGCGCGCCGATAGCGTCGTCATAGCCGCTGCGTTCATGGATGGCCTGATGGAGAAAGGCCTCCAGGTCCGGATATTGGCTAATCGCCTGGTCGAGCAAGGGATCGCTGCCTTTTACATAGGCACCTACGCTGACCAAATCGCGGTTACGCTGATAGGCAGAGAGCAGCTGTTTAAAACGCTGCACTTTGCGGTACTGCGCGTGCGGGATCAGTTCGGTCATGGCACGACTGATCGACGCTTCAATATCAATCGCAGGATAATGCCCCTGCTCTGCCAGCCGGCGCGACAGGACGATATGGCCATCCAGAATGGCGCGCGCCGAATCGGCAATCGGATCTTGCTGGTCGTCGCCTTCGGTCAGAACGGTGTAGAACGCGGTGATGGAACCGCCGCCAGGCATACCGTTACCGGTGCGCTCAACCAGCGCGGGCAAGCGGGCAAATACCGACGGTGGATACCCTTTGGTCGCCGGTGGCTCACCAATGGCCAGCGCCACTTCTCGCTGCGCCATGGCGTAACGCGTCAGGGAATCCATAATCAGCAGCACGTTCATGCCCCGATCGCGGAAATCTTCGGCGATGCGCGTCGCGTAAACGGCACCCTGCATGCGCAGGATCGGCGAGACATCGGCAGGCGCGGCAATCACCACCGCGCGCTCACGTCCATCTTCACCGAGAATGTTCTCGATAAAATCTTTCACTTCACGGCCACGTTCACCAATCAGCCCCACCACGATCACATCGGCGGTGGTGAAGCGTGCCATCATGCCCAGCAGCACACTCTTACCCACGCCCGATCCGGCGAACAGGCCCATACGCTGGCCACGACCGACCGTCAGCAGGCCGTTGATGGCGCGTACGCCCACGTCCAGCACGGTTTTAATAGGATCGCGATGGAGCGGATTGAGTACCGGCGTGAACAGGCTGGCGGCTGGTTTACCGGCCGGTGGACGACCATCCAGCGGCCGCCCTTGCGCATCCAGCACGCGGCCTAACAGGTGCGGCCCAACCGGCAGCTGTTTGCCCTGGCTGGTATCGGCTTCGGGCGCGTACACGCGTGCGCCGGGCAGAATGCCATCTACCTGCTCAAGCGGCATCAGGTAGAGCGTGGAGCCGTTAAAGCCCACCACTTCGCTCTCTACCGCGCTAATGCCCTGACTGGTGCGACGCTCAACAACGCACAGCGCGCCAATCGGCAGTTTGAGCCCAACGGCTTCCATCACCAGACCGGTGGCGCGCGTGAGTTTGCCGTACTGGCGGAAACAGGGCATGTCGCCCAGCTTCTCTTCCACGCGATCCAGCGCCTGCAGCCAGTTTTTCAACTGCTGACTCATTGTGACAGCTCCTCGCGCGCCAGCTGGCACAGCGCCTGCCAGCGTGTTTCCAGGCTGGCATCAAACTCCACTTCCGGCGAGATGATGCGGCAGCCGCCGGGGGCCAGCTGCGCATCGCTGTGCAGCTCCCATCCCAGCTGCGCCAGGGTGTCACCCATGGCGGCGGCGACATTCTGCCGATCGTCTGGATGCACGTAGAGTTGCATGGTGCCGTGCAGCAGCGCGTCCTGTTTCATCAGGTTGCGGATCTGCTTCAGCAGCGCCGTGTTGTCCGCCACGCTGGCCGATCCGTACAGCTGCTGCACCGCCATTAATGAAAGCTGCACCAGACGCCCCGGCACCAGGCTCTCCAAGCTGTCCATCGCCAGTTTAAAATTGCTGACCCAGCCCTCGGCCTGACGCAGCAGCTGTTGCTGCTGGGCGACGGCATCGGCTTTGCCCTGCGCCAGTCCGGCTTCGCGGCCTTCGCGTACGCCCGCGTCAAAACCCTGCTTGCGGCCCTCTTCCTGACCACTGCTTAGCCCCTGCTGATATCCCTGCTGTTCGGCCTGCTTGCGCAAGCGGGCCAGTTCGGCCTGAATGTCCTGTTCGCTTTGATGGCTATCCAGCGTTGGCAGCGGTGCGGCCACGGCGCTGGTATCACTCAGCAGGTTATCAGGCTGCCAGCTGCGCCATTCCGTGCCGCTGGCCTGCTCAAACTTTTTATCAAACGTAGGCATCGTCGCTGCCTCCGATGATGATTTCGCCGGTTTCGGCCAGGCGGCGCACCACGTTGAGGATGGTTTTCTGCTCCGCTTCCACCTGCGACAGGCGTACCGGTCCGCGCGACAGTAAATCTTCTTTCATCAGATCCGCCTGACGACGCGACATATTGAAGAAGAATTTCTCGCGCAGCGGTTCGTCGGCCCCTTTCAGCGCAATCAGCAGGGTTTCGTTCTCGATCTCCTGCAACAGGCGCTGGATGCTGCGATCTTCCACTTCGACCAGGTTTTCGAACAGGAACATCTCGTCGATGATCTTCTGCGCCAGTTCGCCATCGAACTCACGCACGGCCTCAATGGCCAGCTCTTCCTGCTGCGATTTCATCAGGTTGAGAATCTCTGCGGCAGGTCGTACCCCGCCCATTTTGCTGCGTTTGAGATTCTGACCGTGCAACAGGTTATTCAGCACTTCGGTCAGCTCCTGCAGCGCAGCTGGCTGAACGCCGCCGAAGGTTGCAATACGCAACATAATGTCGTTACGTTCGCGATCTTCGAATTTGCCCAGTACATCAGCCGCCTGGTTGCGCTTAAGGTGCACGAGGATGGTGGCGATGATCTGCGGATGCTCTTCGCGGATCAGATCAAACACCGACTGCGGCTCCATAAAGTTCAGCGTTTCGATACCGTTGGTGCCCTGATGGGTATCCAGCAGATCTTCCAGCAGCGAGGTCGCGCGCTCTTCGCCCAGCGCCTTAACCAGCACGCTGCGCAGATAATCGTTGGTGTTGAGGCTGAGCGCAGCGTACTCGGTTGAGTCTTTCTTGAACTCACGCAGTACCGCAGCCATCTGGTCATGGGTGAATCCCGCCATGTTGACCATAGAGCTACTGATCTGCTTTACCTCATGGGCATTGAGATGCTTAAACACCTCAGCCGCCAGTTCATCGCCCAGCGTCAGCATGACAATGGCGCTTTTATCTGAGGCCTTCATTTAGTGTGTTCCTTATTCATCCACTGACGGATAACCAGAGCAATGACGCGTGGCTCCTGCTCCGCCAGTTCACGCAGCTGTTGGCTGTTGATTTCGGTATCGACGCGCTGCTGCGCCCGATCGCTGGCTTCCTTCTCGGCGGCACGTTTTTTCGCCGCAATCTCTTCCTGACGCGTCTCTTTTTCAATCTCAAGACGGCGCAAGGTGATCTCGTGGTGGCGCAGCCACGCTGGCTGAACCAGCTTGCGCCACATCACCCAGGCAATAAGCGCAATCATCAGATAGCGGGCCAGCGTCATCATCAGTGACTGGAATCGCTCTTGCTTCCAGATCGGCGGCAGCGGCTCTTCCACAATGCCGTTGAACGGCGAGTTCATGATATTGACGCTGTCGCCACGGCTTTCGCTGTAGCCGATCGCCTCTTTCACCAGCGCGCTAATGCGCGTCAGCTCCGCCTCACTCAGCGGCTGCACTTTGCCCTCTTCGCCCTGCGGTAGATGGTTAATCACCACCGCGACCGAAAGACGTTGAATGCTGCCCATGTTGGACTTGATGTGCGTCAGCGTGCGATCCAGCTCGAAGTTGGTGGTTTCATCACTGCGGTTGTTAAAAGGCTGTCCGCTGCTGGCAGGCGTGGACGTTGACGTCGTGGTGCTATTCGCATTGGTGCCTTTCTTCGCCTCCGCTGCCGCCGTGTTCAGCGGTTGGGTAATCGGTGCCGACGCCGGCGTTGGTGGCGAATTGCTCAGCGCACCAGGCACGCCGCCGGTGGCGCGACCATTGCCCTGCTCAGCAAGGCTGGCCTGACGGCTACGAATCGCCATTTTTTGTGGATCGGCGTTCGGCTGATACTGTTCCTGCGTTTGCTCTTGCTGGGTGAAATCAAGCTGCGCGGTGACCTGTGCCCGCACATTACTGTCGCCCACCAGCGGCGCCAGGATGCGCTGGATGCGCTGCTGATAATCATTTTCCAGTTCACTGGTGTATTTCAGCTGTGAAGTTTGTAAGCCACCCACGCCACGTTGCGTCAGCAGATTGCCACGCTGATCGACGATGGTGACGTTCTCTGCGGTCAAACCCGTGACCGCACTGGAGATCAGATGGGTGATCGCCACCACCTGCCCTTCATCCAGCGTCCGGCCTTTAATCAGGTTGACGGTCACCGATGCCGTTGGCAGCTTTTGGTCGCGCACAAACATCGAGGGTTTCGGTACCGCTAGATGTACACGCGCCAGCTGGATAGGACCGAGGTTTTCGATGGTGCGAGCCAGTTCGCCTTCCAGCGCGCGCTGGTAATTCACCTGCTCGCTGAACTGGCTGGTGCCGAATTTCTCCTGGTCCATCAGCTCAAAGCCTACCTCGCCACCTTTCGGCAGCCCCTGCTGCGCCAGCTTCATGCGCACTTCATGCACCTGGGCTTCCGGCACCATAATCACCCCGCCCGGTGTATCAATGCGATACGGGACGTTGAGCTGAGACAGCTGCGCGACAATGGCACCGCCATCCTCATCGCTGATGTTGCTAAACAACACTTTATAGTCCGGCTCTTTCGCCCAGAACATCAGCGCGATAATCACTGACAATGCCGCGGCGGCGCAAATCACCAATAGCAATTTCGGGCTGCTGCGCAGCCATGATATTGCCGATTTAAATTGCTCAGCCGGGTTGTTGGTTAAATCATTCAATGTGGCACTCATGCCTGATCCTGTAAGAAATATCATGTATCGATAATGCGTGCCGGCTGACGCCTGAGCGTATACCGATAACGACAAATTCAAATTCGTGGGAGAATTTTCAGGCAGGCATTATCGACGCATTAGGGGAAAATTTAATCCCGGATAAGCTCAAAGTTCTGTTCGCTTATCGGATTTTCTTCAGGTTTTATATACATGTTAAGCTGCTGACGTTTAAAAGATGTGCAATTAACTCAGTATTAACAAATAGCGTTTTATTTTACTCACTCAGGACGTAAAAAATGTCAGCAACACTCATGCGTGGCGTGCTTGATCAGATCCAGACCCAGGCGCAGCAGCTTTCAGGCGCACCGAAAGCCAGACTGGACGCGCCCGAGAAAGGCTTCTCTTTTTCAGATGCGCTATTTAACAGTATCAATGAAATAAACAAAACTCAGCTCGATGCGAAGAATACCACGCAGCAATGGATGTCTGGCGCCAGTGATATTGGCCTGAATGACGTTATGCTCTCTATGCAGAAGTCATCAATTTCATTTAGCTTCGGCATGCAGGCGAGAAATAAGATGATTAGCGCCTATCAGGAAATAATGAACACGCCGGTTTAAGGCTTGTTAATATTCTATGAGCCTAATTACTAGCAACTCTGCGCGCTTATTACGTCATCAGCTGATTTTATCGGATGGCGAATTAGCGCGCTTTGGCAAATTAATTTACCGCCGCGCCGGCATTGTGGTTAATGCCCATAAACGCGAGATGATTTTTAATCGTCTTTCGCGTCGTGTGCATGAACTGGCGCTGAATAACTTCAGCGAGTACGCGCAGATTCTTGAATCCCATCCGGAACATCCGGAGTGGCAAACATTCATTAATGCGCTGACCACTAACCTGACCTCCTTCTTCCGTGAGGCCCACCATTTTCCGGTGCTGGCGCAACACGCGCATCAACGCCGGAACGGCTACCGCGTGTGGTGCACCGCCGCCTCTACCGGTGAAGAGCCCTGCTCAATCGCCATGACGCTAAATGAAACGCTCGGCGCCTCCCTTTCCGGACCGCGTATCTGGGCCTCGGATATTGATACCGACGTGTTAGCCCGGGCCGAAGCGGGCGTCTACCGTCTGAGCGATTTAGACACGCTGTCGCTGATGCAGAAGCGCCACTATTTTTTACGCGGCTCGGGTGAGAACAGTGAAATGGTGAAGGTGAAGCGTGAACTGCTGGCGAGCATCAACTATCTGCAGCTCAACCTGCTGGATGCCAACTGGGCAAGCGTGCCTGAGTCTGTCGATGCGATTTTTTGCCGTAACGTGATGATCTACTTTGATGCACCTACCCAGGAGCGTCTGCTGCAACGCTTTGCCCGCATGCTGAAACCCGGTGGGTTGCTGTTTGTTGGCCATTCCGAGCATTTCAACTATCCGAATATCCCGCTGCGTCTGCGCGGACAGTCGGTATATGAAGTGCTGGAGAGCCGCGCGTGAAGCGGATTCGCGTCATGGCCGTGGATGATTCCGCACTGATGCGCAACATGCTCAGCGCCATCATCAATCAGCAGCCAGATATGGAAATGGTGGCCACCGCACCGGATCCGCTGGTGGCGCGCGAGCTGATCAAGAAACTCAATCCGGATGTGCTGACGCTGGATATCGATATGCCGCGCATGGATGGGCTGGAGTTTCTTTCCCGCCTGATGCGGCTGCGCCCAATGCCGGTCGTGATGATCTCATCCATGACCACGCAGGGTTCACACACCACTCTGCGTGCGCTGGAACAGGGCGCGGTGGATTTTATCGCCAAACCCGATGCGCACACCAACAGCGACTGGCAAGAGTGGGGCGAACGCGTGGTGGAGAAGATTCGCAGCTCGGCAAAAGCCCGGGTGGGCCAGGGTCACACCAGCCCGCAGCAGCGTCAGCCCATTTTTGACGCGCGCGTGGGTCACGAAAGTCTCATTGCCATCGGCTCCTCCACCGGCGGCACCGAAGCACTGCGCCGGGTGCTGGTGCAGATGCCGGTCAATTGCCCGGGGATTGTGATTGCCCAGCATATGCCCGCGGGCTTTACCCGCTCCTTTGCACAGCGCCTCGATTCGCTATGCGCGATCAACGTGCGTGAAGCGCAGGATGGTGAGCGCGTGCAGATGGGCACCGCGTTGATTGCGCCAGGCGATTTGCACATGGAGATCGTGCGTCAGGGCAAAGGTTATGCCGTTCGCCTGAGCAACGCGCTGGAAGTGAATCGCCATCGTCCTTCGGTGGATGTGCTGTTTCACTCGGTGGCGTTGCATGCCGGTCGACACGCCAGCGCCGCCATTCTCACCGGCATGGGCCACGACGGCGCGCGCGGCATGCTGGCGTTATACAACGCTTGCGCTTACACCCTGGCGCAAAGCGAAGCCACCTGCGTGGTGTTTGGCATGCCGCGCGAAGCCATTGCGCGGGGCGGCGTGAAAGCGGTGGTCGATCTCGATGATATCAGCCAGCACCTGCTGGACAGTTTTAGCCATAACAAACAACGAAACAGAACGTCTGCCGGACGTTCAGGAGACAACTCACATGACGGATAAAAGCCTGCGTTTTCTGGTGGTCGATGACTTCGCCACCATGCGACGCATCGTACGTAACCTGCTGCAGGACCTGGGTTACAAGAACATTGAAGAAGCCGAAGACGGACAGGATGCGCTGAATAAGCTGCGTGCTAGCGAATTCGATTTCGTGGTCAGCGACTGGAACATGCCGAATATCGACGGTCTGGAACTGCTGAAAACCATTCGCCTCGATCCCGCTATGGCGAAAATGCCGGTGCTAATGGTTACCGCTGAAGCCAAACGCGAAAATATCATTGCCGCCGCCCAGGCCGGTGCCAATGGATACATCGTTAAGCCGTTTACCGCTGCCACGCTGGAAGAGAAGCTCGGCAAAATTTTTGAAAAACTTGGGTAATGAGCATGGCTTCGGATAACACGAAAGACCTCTTTTTACGCATCGGTCAGCTGACTCGCCTGCTGCGTAATAGCATGGCCAATCTCGGGCTAGAGCAGGCGATTATGGAAGTAGCCGATGCCTTTCCCAATACCCGCGATCGCCTTAACTATGTGGTGGGTAAAACCTCACAGGCCGCCGATCGTGCGTTAACCAGCGTTGAAGTGGCCCGTCCGCTGCAGGATACGCTGAGCGAAAATGCCACGCAGCTGAGCGCTCGCTGGGATGCCTGGTTCGCTAATCCACAGCCGCTGGACGATGCGCGCGAGCTGGTTAAAGAGACGCGCGGCTATCTGCAACAGGTACCGGAATTAACCCAGCTGACCAATCGCCAGCTGACCGAAATCATGATGGCGCAGGATTTCCAGGATCTCACCGGCCAGGTGCTACAAAGCCTGATGCATGTGATTGAGACCGTGGAGAAAGAGCTGATTAATGTGCTGGTTGAAAACATGGGTGAACGTGAAGCCGTCGCGCCGCCTGAGATGGAAAATCTGAAAAACGGTCCGCAAATCGATGCCATGGCAGAAGGCATCGCCACGTCTCAGGATCAGGTAGATGACCTGCTGGAGTCGCTCGGCTTCTAACCAGGCCTGGCGAAACCTATGTCCGAAGAGAGTGAAAACGACAAAACGGAAGACCCCACACCCCACCGAAAACAGAAGGCCAGGGAAGAGGGACAGATTCCGCGCTCGCGTGAGTTAACCACGCTCGCGATGCTGCTGGTTGGCTGGGGATTGATGGTTTCCGGCGGCGATCATCTGGCGCGCAAACTGATGCATATGCTGCATAACGGTTTGGTGTTTGACCGGCTATTGGTGAGCGACCCTCAACATATGCTGCATCACGCCGGTGCGCTACTCGGCAGCGCCTTTCTGGCGATGCTGCCGTTTGTCGGCGGCCTGTTTATTACCGCCCTGGTGGCGCCTTCCATTATTGGCGGCCTCAATCTGAGCGGGAAAGCGATTAAGTTCAGCGCGAAGAAACTGAACCCGATCAGCGGTATCAAGCGCCTGTTCTCCTCGCAGATGCTGTCTGAAATGACTAAAGCGATTCTGAAAGTATCGCTGGCGGGGATCGGTGGCGGGCTGTTTCTCTGGCTCAACAAGATGAAGTTTATTGGGCTGGTGTTTGAACCGCTCGGCATGGCATTAGGTGACATTAGCCGCCTGCTGCTCGGCTGCATGCTGGTGATCATCCTGTCACTGATCCCGATGGTGGCCTTCGATGTGATTTACCAGCTGTGGAGCCACTTTAAAAAGCTGCGTATGAGTCGTCAGGAGATCAAAGACGAGTTCAAAAATCAGGAAGGTGATCCGCAGCTGAAAGGTCGCGTCAGGCAGCTTCAACGCCAGATGGCGCAATCACGCATGATGAGCGATGTGCCCGCAGCAGACGTGGTGGTGAACAACCCCACCCACTATTCGGTCGCGCTGAAATATCAAGAAGGCAGTATGGGGGCACCGATTGTGGTGGCCAGCGGTAGCGGTCTGATTGCGCTACGCATCCGTGAATTGGCGGACGAAAACCGCGTACCCATGCTGGAAGCGCCGCCGCTGGCGCGTGCCCTTTATCGCCATTGTGAACCGGGACAACCGGTTCCCACTGAATTGTATAACGCCGTAGCTGAAGTGCTGGCCTGGGTTTATAGCCTGCGTCGCTGGCGAAAAGGCTTAGGTCAACGCCCGCAGCTGCCGAAAGACCTCCCGGTTCCGGCCGCGCTGGATTTCGCACAAGAGAGTAAAGAGTGATGGCTAATCTCGCCACAAAATTACGTTTGCCCAACATGAAGGAAACCCAATGGCAGGTGCTGGCGGGGCCAGTGCTGATCATGACCATCCTCGCGATGATGATCCTGCCGCTGCCAACCTTCGTGCTGGACCTGCTGTTCACCTTCAACATCGTGCTGTCGATCATGATTCTGCTGGTGGCGATGTTCACCCAGAATACGCTGGAGTTCTCGGCCTTCCCGACGGTGCTGCTGTTCTCTACCCTGCTCCGCCTGGCGCTGAACGTGGCCTCAACGCGTGTGATCCTGATGCACGGCCATACGGGTGCCGGCGCGGCTGGCCAAGTGGTGGAGGCCTTTGGCCACTTCCTGGTGGGCGGCAACTTTGCCATCGGTATTATCGTCTTCGTGATTCTGATCATCATCAACTTTATGGTCATCACCAAAGGTGCCGGCCGTATCGCTGAAGTGGGTGCGCGCTTTACCCTTGATGGGATGCCGGGCAAACAGATGGCGATTGATGCGGATCTGAATGCCGGCCTGATTGGCGAAGATGAAGCCAAGCGTCGCCGTAAAGAGGTAACGCAGGAAGCCGACTTCTACGGGTCGATGGACGGTGCCAGTAAGTTTGTGCGCGGCGACGCCATCGCTGGTTTAATGATCATGGCCATCAACATTATCGGTGGACTGATTATTGGCGTGATGCAGCACGATATGTCCGCGGGAATGGCGGGCGAAACCTACACCCTGCTGACCATCGGTGATGGTCTGGTGGCACAGATTCCGGGTCTGGTGATCTCTACCGCTGCGGGTGTGGTGGTGACACGCGTGGTTAACGACCAGGATGTTGGCGAGCAGATGGTGAGCCAGCTGTTTACCTCTCCGCGCGTACTGCTGCTGGCCGCCGCGGTAATTGGCCTGCTCGGTCTGATTCCGGGCATGCCAAACTTTGTCTTCCTGCTGTTTACTGCCGTGCTGCTGCTCACCGCATGGTGGCTGCGTGGCCGTCAGGCTGAGCAGAAGAAATCTGGCGCATCAGGTTCTGTCTCACACGATCCGATGATGGCGGAAGCCGAAGCGGCGCAGGTGAATGAAGCCACCTGGTCGGACGTACAGATGGAAGATGAGCTAGGGCTGGAAGTGGGCTACCGCCTGATCCCCATGGTGGATCAGGAGCAGAACGGACAGCTGCTGACGCGCGTACGCGGCATTCGTAAAAAGTTTGCTCAGCAAATGGGCTTCCTGCCGCCGGCGGTGCATATTCGTGACAACCTCGACCTGCCGCCGACGCGTTATCGCATCCTGCTGAAAGGCGTGGAGATTGGTCACGGGGAAGTTCAGCCCGATCGCTGGATGGCGATCGATCCCGGCTGCGCGGAGGGTGAAGTCCCCGGCACCGCCTGTACCGAGCCAACCTTTGGACTGCCTGCTCGCTGGATTGATGAAGTACATCGCGAACTGGCGCAGACGCTGGGATATACGGTGGTGGATCCGAGCTCCGTGGTGGCCACGCATCTTAATCACTTGATCTCTACCCATACGGAAGAGCTGTTTGGCCGTCAGGAAGCGCAGCAGCTGCTCGATCAGCTGACGAAACATGCGCCAAAACTGGTGGAAGATCTGATTCCAGCGGTCATTAGCCTGACCATGTTGCATAAGGTCTTGCAAAACCTGCTGTCTGAGCGCGTACCGATTCGTGATATGCGTACCATTATTGATACGCTGGCCGAGTTTGCCGGCCCGAACAGCGATACCGACGATCTGACCGCCCGCGTGCGCGCCCGACTGGCTCGCGCCATCACGCAGCAGTGGTTCCCAGGCGAAGAGGATATTCAGGTGATTGGGCTGGATATGTCTCTGGAGCAACTGCTGGTGCAGGCGACTCAGAGCGGCAGCGCCATCGAGCCGGGTATTGCGGAAAACCTGATGAAACAGACGGAGAAAGCGTTGATGCATCAGGAAGGACTTGGCGCACCGCCGGTGCTGCTGGTTAACCCATCGCTGCGTCTGATGCTGTCACGCTATCTGCGCCGCATGTTCCCACAGATGGCGGTGCTCTCCAGCCAGGAGATCAACACGCAGCGTAATGTGCGCATGACGTGGATGATTGGTAGTAAAGCATGAAGTGTTTGATGCTGGGAATGGGGATGCTGCTACTGGCGGCATCGCCGCTGGCCGGTGCGGCGAGCGGGTCGTGGAGCAGCGCAAGCTACGGCGGCACGCTGACGCACGGCAAGCAGAGGCTGAAAAGCCGTCCCGTTCAGAGCACCGGGGCGCTGCCCCAACATGCCAGCGCGGAGACGTTGCAATGGCAGATCAAAATGGATGGCCCGGCGCCGCAAGGGCTGCGCCTGCAATTTTGCAGCGTCAGCCGTTGCGTACCTTTGCCCGCACAACAGGGTGAGATTACCCTGCCCGTCGGTTTTCCGGCGGCTGGGCCCTTCCACTTCGAATACTTCTCGATACGTCGTGGGCCCTTACAGCCGCCGCTCACGGTGCTCAGTAACCAGGTCACGATAGGTTACCAGGTTAAGCGTTAACGGCTGGCTGCAATTTTAGCCCACCAACATCAATTCACGATCTTCCACCATCGGCTTATTCAGCAGTGACAGCAGAATGTTTTTCACTGCCTGCGCCGATGGCGACAGCGGCAAACGCGCCGAGATATTCAGTGACAGCGGCAAATTCAGCGACGGGCTGTTAATCCGCGCCATCCAGGCATGTGTTGAACTGACCAGCGCCCGCGCGGCGGATTCAGGCAATACTGTGACGCCCATGCCGCTCGCTACGGCGGCGGTCAACGTCGAGATTGACTCAATCTCACCAATAATGCGAGCGCTGAGGCGGCGCAGCGAGAAGGCTTCGTCCACACGTTTGCGCACCGCACTGTAATCACGCGGCAGGAACAGGCTCATCTGCGCGACGTCTGCCAGATCGACCGTGGTGCCCGGACACGCCGTGGCGCCCACCAGGTAAAGCTCCTCTTTCATCAGTGGAATGCTGTTGATGCCCGCCGTCGGCGCGCGATCGTACAGCACGGCCATATCCAGCTGGCCGTTCATCACTTTTTCATTCAGCGAGGTGCCGCTGTTTTCATGCAGATACACCAGCACATCGGGGAATTGCTCGCGCACCGTGTGCAGCAGCGGCATGGTAAGTGACGATGCGGCGGTACCCGGCGCTAAGCCAATCGATACCTGACCATTTAATGCCTGCCCGGCATTGATCACCGCCGTCTGCGCTTGTTCGCACTGACGCAAAATAGTACGGGCGTGGGCATAGAGAATTTTACCGGCCTCGGTTGGCGTCACGCCGCGCTTGGTGCGGATCAGCAATTGCTGATCGAGTTCATTTTCCAGCGTAGCGACCTGCTGGCTAAGCGCAGGCTGCGCGATGTGCAGCACTTCTGCTGCCTGAGTCAGGCTGCCGATATCGACGATTTTTACAAAGTACTTGAGTCGTCTTAAATTCATGTTGCCTCCGTCAATCCCCGAATACCCAGGTTGGGCGTCTCAGCCTGCTGGCTTGTGTAGATGAAGTTGCAATATGCAGGCCAGGTTTATTCAAGCGGTAAAAAAGCATGGCCGGATTTTTCCTAAAGGCACGGAAAATAAGCGTTTGTGATTACCTCGAACGGGTTAATAAGCGCGGGCGATGACGCAAAAGGATTAAGAACGCATCAGGTTGCACTGCGATGGTGCGGAAAATGCGAGGCAGGCGTGCAAAAAAGTGATGACGCGATGAGCGGGTATGGTGCAGAAATAGCCGATAAAGGGCAGAAATAGCGTTAATGAAACCAAACGAGCGGGAAAGAAGGGGATTAACCAGCAGGAAAACTTATGTGGTGGGGAGGGTGCGCGCTGTCCCTCACCCTGGCCCTCTCCCGCTCGCGGGAGAGGGAACCGACCGAGAGAATTTTTGTGTTAAATGCACGGTGTCGATACGCAAAATACTTCGCGCTGTAGCAAGGCGGCAAGCCCGTTTAGCCCTGGGAGCATAGACAACTATGTGACCAGGGTAAACGGGCGCAGCCAACGCCGCTACAGCGCGAAGTATGAAGCGTATCAGCGTTTTTTGCGGTTGCGGTGCATATCTATTGAAACCGCGGCAACGATGATGATGCCTTTAATAATGTCCTGCACGTACGCATCGACACCGATAAAGGTAAAGCCGCTCTTAATCAGTCCGAGGATCACCGCGCCAATCAGCGTACCGGTGATGCGTCCAACGCCGCCCATCAGGCTGCTACCGCCGATAACCGCTGCGGCGATGGCGTCCAGTTCGTAGGCCATGCCCATGCTTGACTGGCCGCTACTCACGCGCGCCGCCAGCACCACACCCGCCAGCCCTGAGAGCGCACCGGCGATGGTATAGACGATGATCAGGTACTTGTTAACGTTGATGCCGGACACTTTGGCGGAGGTCATGTTGCCGCCAATCGCGTAGACATATTTGCCGTAGCGGGTGTGCTTCAGCGCAATGTGGAACAGGAACGCCACCACCAGGAAAATAATCACCGGCATTGCGCCCTGGCCGATGGAGGTAAAGCCATCTGACAGGAAGCTGATCGGATTACCCTGCGTGTAGTACTGCGCCAGACCGCGCGCGGAAACCATCATGCCGAGGGTCGCGATAAACGGAGGAATCCCGGTTTTGGTAATCAGTACACCGTTCATCACGCCGCACAACAGCCCTACTCCGATGCCGGCGACAATCGGAATCACGGCGGGCAGGTTGACCAATGAGGGATACATTGGCGTAAGGCTATCGGAGGTCTGCGCCAGGCTCGCCGCGACGACGGCAGTTAAGGCGATAACCGAACCGGACGATAGATCGATACCGGTGGTGATAATGACTTGCGTCACGCCCACGGCGATAATCCCGATAATCGCCACCTGCAACACAATCAGCACCAGGCGGTTGGTGTTCATCAGGAAGGATTGGTCACGCACGTACCAGCCTGCGATTTCAAAGATCAGGGCAATGCCCACCATCACAACAAAAATACCCGTATCTTTAGGCAGCTTATGACGCAGGTTGCTGAAGAAAGAGGGTTGTTCTGCGGCCTGCGGGGCCGAAATTTTTACATTACTCATAGGTGTCTCACGCCTCACTCGGATGCCAACGACAAAATGGTTTCCTGATTGGCCTCTTCTTTATCGAGGATGCCGGTTATACGTCCGCCGTGCATTACCATCACGCGGTCGCTCATGCCGAGAATTTCTGGCAGTTCGGACGACACCATGATGATGGCGACGCCACGGTTTGCCAGTTCACTGATCAAACGATAAATTTCTGCTTTGGCCCCAACATCAATACCGCGCGTCGGTTCATCGAGGATCAGGATCTTCGGTTGCGCCAGCAGCCAGCGCGCAATCAGCACCTTCTGCTGGTTACCACCGCTGAGGTTATTGATGATCTGATCCATGGTGGGGGTTTTGATGTTGAGTTTGCGAATCTGATCCATGCAGTCCTGCGCCATTTTGATATGGCTGACAAAACCGCTTTTGTGGGTGTAATCCGGCATGTTGACGATGCTCATGTTCTCCATCACCGACAGCACCAGGAACAGCCCGGACTTTTTGCGATCTTCGGTGAGAAACGCCATGCCCTTCTCAATCGCCGTGGAGGGGGAATCAATCTTCACCGGGACGCCATCAATCAGGATTTCACCGCTGTCGAAGCTCTCCATGCCGAACAGGCTTTCCATCACTTCGCTGCGCCCTGCACCTACCAAGCCGGCAACGCCAAGAATTTCACCCTTGCGCACCGTAAAGTTGATATCGGTAAAACGGTCTTTGCAGGTTAAATTACGCACCGTCAGTACATCTTCGCCGATTTCCCCATTAAATTTCGGGAACAGCTGCGTCAGTTCGCGGCCCACCATCTGGGTAATCAACGATTGGCGGGTATAGTGGCTGGTGTCATTACTGCCCACCCAGGAACCGTCGCGGAAGATACTGATCTCATCGGTAATGGCAAAGATTTCATCCATTTTGTGGCTGATATAGATGATGGCTTTGCCCTGCTCGCGCAGGTCACGGATGATGGTGAACAGATGCGCCACTTCGGTTTCTGTCAGTGCCGAGGTCGGTTCATCCATGATCACGATGTCCGAATTCCACGATACCGCTTTAGCAATTTCAACCATCTGCTGCGAGGCGATACTAAGCTCACCGACCATACGATCCGCTTTCAGACGGATATTCAGCCGGTTCAGCAACGCCTGCGTTTGCTTATTGAGTTTGCCGTGATCGACAAAGCCGTACTTCATCGGTTCGCGACCGAGCCAGATGTTCTCGGCCACGGTCATGTAAGGCACCAGATTGAGCTCCTGGTGAATCATGGAGATGCCAGAACGCAAGGCATCCATGGTGTCCTGAAACTGCACCGGCTCCCCTTTAATGCGAATGGTGCCCTTATCGGGACGATACATCCCGATAAGGCATTTCATTAAAGTGGATTTGCCCGCGCCATTTTCACCCATCAGGGCATGTACCGACCCCGGTTTAATACGCAGTGAGACATTGTCGAGTGCCTTCACTCCGGGGAAGAACTTGCTGATGCCTTCGGCTTCAAGCGCAAAAGCGGTCATACATCACCTCCGTACGGCTAAGTCGGGAACGGTTATTTTTGATTCTGACTGGCGAACTTTTCGTAATTGTCTTTGGTGATCAGCTGGAACGGGATATCGACGACTTTTTGCACTTTCTCGCCATTAATCAGTTTGACCGCCGTTTGTACCGCGCCTTCACCCTGGCCTTTAGCATCCTGGAACACGGTGGCGACCATTTTGTCGTTCTTGATCATTTGCAGCGCATCGGGGGTGCCATCAACACCGGCAACCAAGATGTGGTTCGGGTTTTTACCCAGCGCCTGCAGTGCACCAATGGCCATTTCATCGTTGTTAGACGCAATGGCCTGGATGTCATCACCGGCGGTTAACCAGTTGCTCACCACGTCTACCGCATCGTTACGCATGAATTTAGCGGTCTGCTTCTGTACCACTTTGATGCCAGGATATTTCGCGACGACCGCTTCAACACCTTTGGTGCGCTCGCGGGTCGATTCGTTGGCGAGGTCACCCAGCAGAATCGCCACGTTGCCTTTGCCGTTCATTTTTTTCGCTAACGCTTCCATTTGCAGACGACCGGCCAGTTCAGAGTCGGAACCGACAAAGGCCATTTTGTCTTTCAGTTCACCCGCCGGTTTGCGGTTAACAAACACCAACGGCACGCCCGCTTTCGCCGCCGCATCCACCAGTGGTTTTACCGCGTTGGTGTCTACCGGGTTAACGATGATGGCGTCAACGCCCTGACCAATGAAGTTCTGAACCTGCTGCAGCTGCTGTGAAACGTCGCCTTTCGCGTCTTCGACCTGACCTTTGATGTTGTCTTTCTGCATCTCTTTCTGCATTGCGGTGCGCAGAATGGTGAGGAAGTTGTCATCAAACAGCGCCATAGAGACGCCCACCTGAAGGTCTTTTGCCATCACTGCGGCAGGCAACATGCAAGCTAACAGGGAAGTCACTAACGCTTTTTTGAATTTCATAGGTAACCCTTCTTTTTCGTTAACATGCTCAGGTTGGCTGAGACGACGAATGAAAAATATCTTTTACATTCACTCAACATCGCTGGCGTTTTTTTTGTGGTTGTAGAGGTAAGGCTTCTGGTCTAACGCTATTGGCTTACTGCATCTGTTTATTACAACCTAATAATTATCAATGTGTTATTTTCTCAATTCTGTTTTAGCTGCCTGCGCGCGTTTCGCAGGTGGTGATGAGCAGTTCATTTATTTCATCCAATCCACATTTGAAATTTTCATCATAAAAGCACTGAAACGATTGTTTTAAAATCGGCAAATAACAAAACTTTGACACGCCTCTAACATCTCAAAGGAATTGCGTTTAAAGTGAGATCCTGTTGGCAGTTTAGAATCTGATCGTTCAAGGCAAAAAAGCGTCATTCCGCTGCTTTTACGCGCACTTAAACCAGAAGTGTGCAGTCGGGCTTTGACAATGGGGATCGGCATCGCTAATATGCGCCTCGTTCACACGATTCCTCTGTAGTTCAGTCGGTAGAACGGCGGACTGTTAATCCGTATGTCACTGGTTCGAGTCCAGTCAGAGGAGCCAAATTTAAAAAGCCCGCTCAGGGAAACCTGAGCGGGCTTTTGTGTTTTATGCACTTAGTAAGGTCGTAACTTTATGGTGACCACCTTCATGGTGCGCATAAATGCGCACCTTAAGGGATTTCAGAACATAACTTGCTGATGGTTACACCACAAACTCGTAATGCGAACCGTCTGGTAATTCGATATCCAGCCGCAATTTTCCACCCGCCGCTTCGATATAGCGCTTCAGCGTAGAAAGCTTAAGGTCACGGCCCGGCTTTTCCATGCCCGCAACGGTAGGTTGTTTGATGTTGAGCGCCTGCGCCATTTCCACTTGGGTTTTCTGCACTTTCTCACGCAGCTCCGCTAAATGAATGTTGAGCAAGGTCTCTTCCGCCAGAGCCTTGGCACAGGCAACCACTTCAGGCTTTTCATCAGCGAGGATCTGTTCTAGCGTTCTGCCCATCGCCTCTCTCCTTTTCATCTCTTGTTATCTAAATGCCTGGCAAATTCTCGCTCGGCCAGCGGCACCATCTCAGCATAAAAGCGCTTTTCATTGCCTACTTTGCATCCAGCACAAAGTACAATACCTATTCGCCATGGATCGAAGGCGAAAAATGCTCGAATGGGATCGCCTTTACTTTGTACTCGCAGTTCTTTCAGGTTGCTATAACGTGAACCTTTAATCGTATCGGCATAATGCCTGCTTAGAGCCGGACCTTTTTCTCGCAAAACGATAAGGCCTGCCAGTACACAAGCCCGGTCAACATCATCAAGCGACATTAGCCAGCGATCAAATCTGTCGGTTGTCTCTATCTTCCACACAATGCCTCCTTGTCAATATAGGTCAAATGCTATATAGGTGTAAAGCGATAAGTGGAGTGTGCATAGATGTGGAAAATGGTGCATTAAGCTTGAAGCTAAGTGTGGAGACGGGTTCCAGAAGAGTCATAAGAAAGAATGGCTGAGAAAACTTCACCCACATCACGTCTGCGGTTATAGTCCTTCAATCATTAACGCTACTCATGGATGGGGAAATGACGACGATCATAGTGAACGGTGAAGACCGCACCGCTCAACTTAAAGACTGGAAGTTGAAATACAATAATAATAAGCAATTGGAACTTAAAGGGATTTTTCACTCCGGTAAATCGTATTCGTGGCCATTCACTGAATGCCAAATTGAGCCAATTAGCCCTATTAGCGGTACGCTATTGCGTAAGAAAGGCACCACTACATTTCAGGAAATTGAAAATGCCGTGATGGTCGGTAATAAATATGTACTTTACACCTACCCCGGTAATAGCTATCGCTACCTCATGATGGCTGATAAGGCGGAAATTTATCACCCTGCGGACTATAAAGATAAAGCGTTATTTTCCTATCTGGTCGAAATGGCACAGGCTCGCGTCAAAAGTGCTTCCACCGATCAAACGGTGATTGCTGAAAACCTGGCCCATCAGCTATCGAAAATAATTCCGATAAATGATACTGCTTTACATGCTTACCTCGCGGGCAATAATGCCAGGCGCAATTTTTCACCTCAGCTAATCTACCCGTTTGGCATGAATCACAGCCAAATACAGGCCGTAGAGCAGGCATTTAGTTCGCAACTTTCCGTCATTGAAGGTCCTCCAGGCACCGGAAAAACCCAAACCATTCTTAATATTATTGCTAATATTCTTATGGAGAATAAAAGCGTTGCCATTGTGTCCAATAACAATGCTGCTGTAGAGAATGTCTATCAGAAACTCGAAGAGTATGGATTAGGGCATGTGGTGGCGAAACTCGGTAGCAACGATAACAAGGCGAATTTTTTTGCCCAACTCCCTACTTTGCCAAATTGCTGGAAAAATATTGCACCGCGAAAAGAAGAGATCGCTAAAGCGGTTACTGAGATTAAATCCCATTTGCATGCGCAGTGTGATAAAGCACGCTACCTGGCCGAGATTGAGGAATTAAAAATTGAGGAAAAATACCTCTCGCAATGGATGAGCAACCACTCAATTTCCTCAGGATGGCCGGTTGATAAACATCGCCTGACACCGCAAAAAAGCACGGATTTGATGGCATTATTGCAATCTATGAAGCGTGAGAAGATAGGCTTAGCGCAGCGTTTTACACTGTTCTTCCGCTTCGGCATTATTGATACCCGGCCACTTAAGACACCGGAAAAACGTCTGGCCTGTTTCTATGCTCTACAGCGCCACTACTATCGCCAGCGCCTCACGCTGGCAAAAGAGAAGCTTGCCCATGCTGAAAAGCAATTAGTTCATCGCGATGTTTCGCAGGTGATTAAAGCCATTTCGCAGGATTCGCATGACTGTTTACAGGCTCATCTGAGCCAACATCTCAGCCCGGTGGAAGAGATCAACGAAGGCAATTACCGTAGAAACTTCAGCGCGTTTTTACAGCGTTTTCCTGTTATTGGTAGCACAACTTACTCAATTATCAGTTCCGTTGGCTCTGATAACCCGCTGGATTACGTGATTATTGACGAAGCATCGCAGCAGGATATTTTACCCGGCGTCTTTGCATTGGCATGTGCGCATAATGTTGTGATTGTCGGTGACCGCAAGCAACTTCCACACGTACCGGCGAAATTACCGTTTGATATTACAGCGCCCGAGGCAGCTTACGACTGCCAACGTCATAGCCTGCTGGATTCAGTTTTGAGCGTATACGGCAAGAACCTACCTGTCACGTTATTGAAAGAGCATTACCGATGTCATCCTAAAATCATTCAATTTTGTAATAAACAGTTCTACGATAATCAATTAATTGCCATGACACGCGATCGGGGTGAAAAAGCCTTATCTTTAGTGATTACCGCTAAGGGTAATCATAATCGGGATAATAGTAATCTACGTGAAATCGAGTCAATGAATGCTCTGGACTGGCAGGAACAATCTCAGCGCGGCTTTATTGCCCCTTATAATGCGCAGGTTGATCTCTCTGAAGGCTATTTAGGTCAGGATTTTGTCAGCGCAACCGTGCATAAGTTTCAAGGGCGGGAGTGTGATGAAATAGTATTTTCGACGGTGCTCGATAAAAAAGCCAGCTCACAATCCCTGGCATTCGTTGATGATCCGCAACTGATTAATGTGGCAGTATCGCGCGCTAAACGTCATTTTACTTTGGTGACGGGTGATAATGTGTTTACCCAAAACAACCAACACATCGCCGCACTGATTCGCTACATGCAATATTATGCAGATAACGATAACGTTTATCAAAGCCCGGTTGTTTCTGCTTTCGACCTACTTTATGAAGAGTATGACCAATCTCTTGATACGTTAAAAGCACGACTTAATCCTGAGGATTCAAATTTTAAATCTGAGCAGATTGCCGCACGTTTAATTAAAGATGCGCTAAAACTCGCGCAATTTTCTTCGCTCCAGTTGCATAACCAGATTCCACTCAAACAGTTAATTATTGCGCCGAGTAGCATCTTCACGTCACGTGAAGAGCAGTTTATGAATCAAGGCGCGAGCTGCGATTTTGTACTTTATTATCGCGTGGGTAAACAGCCGCTTGGCGTTATTGAAGTTGATGGTGGTCAGCACGCCGAAACGCTACAAGCGGAACGTGATCAATTGAAGCAGTCAGTGCTCGATAAATGTGATATCCCGCTTCTCCGTTTGCGCACCATAGATAGCCACATTGAAGAGAAAATTGCGGACTTCCTGAACAACGCGCTGCACCGGGAACAAACTGGTCTTCTCGTAAGTCCGCAATCGGCTTAATTAATCACAGGTAAATCCGCCAGCTCCAGGCTGCTACGGAAATCACTGCCCACATAATCCGTATCAATCAGCTGGCGGCGGCGCAGTTCCGGCAGCAGGCCGTTGAGCAGCAAATCCTGTTGGTCCGGCTGGCCGAGGCCATGCAGTGAAATCACATCCAGTACGCCAGCCTGGTAACGTTGTTCGATGGCATCCGCCAGCGTTGCTGGCGTGCCGGCGACAAACCAGTGGCCGGTCTCTTCGGCTTTGATGATCAGCTCGCGCAGCGTTAATCCTTCCAGCGCATAGCCACGGAAGATGGCGGCACGGCCCTGACGACGATGCACCTGCGTCACTTCAGGAATCAACGCCGCCGGTAGCGGCTGGTCAAGCGGCACATCGTGCAGATCCACTTCCCCTCCTAACATATCCGCCACGCGTAAACGCCCTTGCTCATAGTTGATGCGTTCATGTTTTTCGCGCAGGCGACGCGCGACATCAGCGTCGCTCTCACCAATGATGGCGTGGAAGGAATTCATGATCAGTGGAGGATTATGCTCACGACCAAAACGTCGTGCGCGTTGCTGCACCTCAGCCACAAACGTCTGCGCGGCCTCAAAGGTCGGCTGCGAGGTGTAAATCACTTCGGCATAGCGCGCGCCCAGCGTCACGCCCGCCTCGGACTGTCCCGCCTGGAATTGTACCGGACGGCGCTGCGGCGGTGGCGGCACGTTAAGCGGTCCGGCAACCTGAAAATAGTCACCGCGGTAGTTGATCGGATGCAGTTTAGTATGATCGAGACGAATGCCGCCGCTGGCGGTGCGCTGCACCGCTGCACGCTCGTTGGCGTCATACAGCGCGTTCATCACTTCGATAAATTCGGTGGCACGCGCATAGCGCTCCTGCGGTGGCGGCAGCGGGCTTTCGCCAAAGTTTTCCTCGCCAACGGAGGAGGTCACCGCATTCCAGCCCGCACGCCCGCCGCTAATGTGATCGAGCGTGGCGACCTGACGCGCCAGATTGTACGGATGCAGCCAGCTGGTGCTGACGGTGGCTATCAAACCGATGTGTGACGTCACCTGGCTCAGCGCGGCGAGCGCAATCAGCGGATCCTGAGTGCCGGTGGTGCCCGCTAAGCCCGCCGGATCGGCCTGCAACAAATCAGCGGTGAACAGCCCGGTAATTTTTTCGCGTTCGGCAATCTTCGCCAGTTCGATAGCACGCGCGATCCCCACTCCCGGCTGGCTGTCGTTAGCCGCGGAGATCACGCTGCTGGCACCGACCAGCGTTTTCAATTTTCTGCGATAGGTTTGCGACACAACACTCTCCTTTATGGTTGTCGCGCGAAATCCGCTTTGACATGGTTTAATGCGTCCGCGTCGGTCAGCAGGCGCAATCCGGTGCGCGCTAACACGCGAGCACCTATCAACAGCGCCTGATAACCGCGCGCTGAGTTAGCGGCTTCGCGGAACGGCACGGTGTGGAAAATCAGATCGTCAGGGCCGATTTTCAGCCACGGATGCGCCGTTGGCACCGCATGGCTGATGTCGCCGGCATCGGTAGAGACTTTATTCTTCTGCGGTGACAAATCGACCTGTTCGCCTGCGGCGATGAACTCATCCAGCAGCAGCGCATCGAGTGCCGGATTGAGTTTGAAATCGCGCGGGCCAATTTGATGATCAATTTCAACGCGCGCGCCGGTCGCCAGCGCCACGCCTTCGGCTATGGCGCGCAGACGTGGTTCGAGCGATTCGACCACTTCACGGCTGTCGGCACGGATGTAGTAGTGCGCCGAAGCGTATTCCGGGATAACGTTCGGCGCCTGGCCACCGTTGGTGATGATGCCGTGCACGCGCACCCCGTCCGGCAGCTGCTGACGCAGCACGCTGATGCCGTTGTAGAGCAACACCAGCGCATCCAGCGCATTAATACCTTCATGTGGCGCGCTGGCGGCATGTGACGGCTTGCCGTAAAAGTGGAAGTAGAGGTGATTATTCGCCAGTGTCGATTCAGTCAAGCGCGTTTTACCGGCGGGATGCACCATCAGCGCCACATCGACATCTTTCAGTAATCCGGCTTCGACAAAACGTTTCTTCACGTTGCCCTTGGGGCCGCCCGGCCCGGCTAAGCCGCCCTCTTCGGCTGGCGTACCCAGCACCACCACGCGGCCGCCGGTTTCCTCCAGCGCCTGGGAAAGCGTGATGGCCGCAGCCACGCTGGTGGTGCCAATCAGATTGTGGCCGCAAGCGTGTCCGATGCCGGTCAGCGCGTCATACTCCGCCAGAAAAGCGATAGTTGGACCGGGTTTGCTGCTGGTCTTTACCGCATAAAAAGCCGTTTCGTGTCCGGCGACGTTACGCGTGACGTCAAAGCCCTGCGCCGTCAGCAGCTGCGTCAGCTGTTCGCTGGCGAAATACTCGTTGTTGCCGGTTTCCGGGTTTTGGAATATCGCCTGCGAGACCTTGAGATAGGCGGCGCTGTGCTGTTCGAGGCTGTTTTCCAGGGTGAGCTGAAGGGCATTCAGCGACATAGATACTCTCCTTTTACTATGCGGCGGTCGCCATAAATGGCGCCCCTACAAAATTTGCACCGGCCTTCGTAGGGTGGCCATTCATGGCCACCGATTAGGCATGACGCTTATCAATACGCTGCACCAATCGGTCACCGACCCACTGAATGCCGCAGACCAGCACAATCAGCACCGCGATCACCGCAATCATCACCGAGGTTTCAAAACGCTGATAACCGTAACGAATTGCCAAATCCCCCAGTCCGCCTGCGCCAATCGCACCGGCCATCGCCGAAGCGCCAATCAGTGCCACCAGCGTCACCACAAAACCCGAAAGAATGCCGGGCAGCGCTTCTGGGATCAGCACGTCCCAGACAATGCGCAGCTTGCTGGCACCCATGGCGCGCACCGCATCGATCAGCCCGCGATCGACATCGCGCAAGGAAACTTCGGCGACGCGCGCGAAGTAAGGCGTCGCGGTAATCGAAAGCGGCACAATCGCCGCCCAGGTGCCGAGCGACGTGCCGACCAGGAAGCGCGTGAAGGGAATCAGTGCCACCAGCAGAATAATGAACGGCAGCGAGCGGAAGCCGTTGATGATGAGCCCCAGCACGCGATTAACGCCGCGATGTTCGGCAATCCCGCCCGGGCTGGTCATCACCAGAATCAAGCCGAGCGGCAAACCCGCCACCAGTGAAAACAGGCCAGAGATCGCGGTCATTAGCACCGTCTCACCCAGCGCATTCAGCAAAAGATCAATCATAACTGGCGACATAACCCACCAACTCCACGTGTGCCTGCTGCGCATGCAGCCAGCTGAGAATCTGCTGCTCATCGGCCGCGTTTGCCGCCGGGAGCGCAATAAAGAAACGCACTACCGCGTAATGCTGGATGTGATCAACACCGCCCTGCAGCAGGCGGAATTTACCTGGCAGCGCGGCCGCAAAGCGGGTTAACAGATCGCCCTGCGCATCGTCACCGGCAAAATGCACGCTGTAGATGGCGTCGCCCTGCTTCTGATCGCTGATGCGTGCGGCCAGGTTTTCTGGCAGCTGTGGCAGCAATCCCCGCAGCAGCATGCGGGTCAGATCCGATTGCGGATGGGCAAACACCTGCCACACCGGACCTTGTTCGATAATTTCTCCGGCATTGATGACTGCCACGCGATGCGCCACGGATTTGATCACCTCCATCTCATGGGTGATCAGCAAAATGGTGATGCCGAGTTTTTGATTAAGCGATTTGAGCAGCGCCAGAATCGAGCGCGTGGTTTCCGGATCGAGCGCGGAAGTGGCTTCATCACACAGCAGCAGCGCCGGACTCGCCGCCAGCGCGCGCGCAATGCCGACGCGCTGTTTCTGACCACCGGATAACGCCGCCGGATAGCTTTGCGCTTTGTCCGCTAATCCCACCAGATCCAGCAGTTCCGTCACGCGCTGCTGACGCTGCGCTTTATCCATGCCGGCGATTTTCAGCGGCAGCGCCACGTTCTGCGCCACGGTTTTGGCCGAAAGCAAATTGAAGTGCTGAAACACCATGCCAACGCGGCTGCGCACCGTTTGCAGCTGCTTTTCTGACAGGCCGGTGATGTTCCGGCCTTCAATTTCAATAACGCCTTCATCAGGTTGTTCCAGCCCGTTAAAACAGCGAATCAGCGTCGATTTACCGGCACCGCTGCGCCCAATCAGGCCAAGAATTTCGCCTTTCTGCACCGTTAGCGAGATAGCGTGCAGCGCCCGGGTTTGCCCGAAGCGACGTGATACTCCCTGCAAGCGCACTACGCTGCCGCTGTCGCGAAACGTTACCTGCGCTTCGTCATGCGCGCTGTCGACCACGCCGCGTTGCAACGTGCTGAAGGGGGTTTCGGCTCCTGAGAATAACGTCATCTTTTTCGTTCCTTACCAGGCCGTTTCGCCCGTGCCCTTGTAGACTTTGTCAAACACGGTCTTCACGGCGTCGTTCTGATAGGAAGCCACCAGCGTTTTCACCCACGGCGCGCTCACGTTCTCTTTCTTCACCGCGATGAAGTTGTTGTACGGGTTATCTTTTACCGGCTCCTGGGCAATACGATCGGCGGTTGTCAGGCCACTCTTTAGCGCCCAATCGGTGTTCACTACCGCAGCGTCGAGGTCAGGAACGGAACGGCCAATGATGCCGGAATCCAGCTCTTTGATTTGCAGATGATGCGGGTTCGCGGTGATATCGGCGGTGGTGGCCGCAATACCCACGCCTGGCTTCAGCTTGATGAGCCCCTGCTGCTCCAGCAGCACCAGACCGCGCGCTTCGTTAGAGGGATCGTTTGGCACGCCAATCACCGCGCCCTCTTTCAACTCTGCCGCCTTTTTTACTTTCTTCGAGTAGAGACCAATCGGCCACACCGCGGTATCACCCACGCGCACGATGTCGTAATGATTCACCTTGATCTGGTTATTGAGGAATGGCTGATGCTGGAAGGCGTTGGCATCCACTTCACCATTTTGCAGCGCTTCGTTCGGCTGGTTGTAATCGTTGAAAATCACGGTTTTCACCGTCAGACCTTTGGCTGCCGCCTGTTTGATCACTTCGCGCCAAACATCTTCATCTTCGCCGCTGATAATGCCGACTTTAATCGAGGTTTTATCGGCAGCGTGGGCCACAGACAATGGCGATAGCGCCGCGCTGGCCAGCAGCAGCGCGCCAGCGGATAACAAGAATTTATTTTTAACGGATGCCAGACGTGTGTGCATAAAATATTTCCCAATCGTTATAATTGCGCGAGTCAAAATAAGCTGTCGTAATGACAGATGACCGCAGTATACGCAGTTGCTTATTCCTGCATTATGATTTATTCGGGAATGCTATTCCTGAAAAGCATAAAGCCGCACGCCGCTCACCTCGTCACAAGCGAGAAAATGGCTGTGTTACCATCCCCCTTTTGAAAAACCTGTTATTGAGCGCTATGTCGGACACTACAACGAAACGGAAAAATGACCCTGAAGGGCTTAAGAAACGCATCCTTGCCGGTGCCCTGAAAATGTTCGCGGAGTTCGGCATGCAGGGCGCGCGTCTGGAGCAGATTGCAGATCATGCGCAAACCACCAAACGCATGGTGGTCTATCACTTCGGCAACAAAGAGCAGCTCTATATTGAAGTACTTGAACAGGTATACCAGGCAATACGTCAGCATGAAACCGGGCTGAATCTTGCCGAAATGGAGCCTGAGCTGGCAATGACCAAACTGGTGGAGGCTAGCTTTGATTATCACGTCTCACATCCTGACTTTATGCGGCTGGTATGTACCGAAAACCTGCTGCGCGGGCGCTACATCATTCAGTCTGAACGCATCAAAGCGTTGAATAAAAGCGCGCTTGATCTGCTTGATGACATCCTGACGCGCGGCCAACAGCAAGGGCTATTTATCGATCAGCTCGACACCGTTGATGTGCATCGTCTGCTGAGCAGTATTTGTGTGCACCACGTCTCCAATCGCTACACCTTTCATACGCTGTTCACCCCGAACGATAGTGAGGAGGACAGCATCCGCCGTAATCGGCAGTTAGCGGTCACCGCCACGCTACGATATGTGCGCAAAGCCCCGTAGTCTGCGGCTTCGCTGTGATGGTCTACGCTTAAACTCTTGGGACCGTCACAGACCTCAGACTAAGGAACGCCGTAGTGAACAAAGACCCCCACCTTTATCCCTTACGCCATACGCACAATACCGACCAGGACAGCGCACTGTGGAACTGGGCGCAGAACACGGTGGTAGGTCAGCGCAATCAGTTACAGCAGCCGCAAAATGAGGCGGAGCTCCAACAACTGCTGCGCGCCGCCAACGGCAAAGTGCGCGTGCTCGGCAGCCGCCTGTCACCGGGCCGCATGCTAGGGGTGCATGAGCAGGATCTGCTGCTGGATCTCAGCGCCTTTAACGGCGTAATTGCGCATGACGCTGATAGCGTGACCTTTGCCGCCGGCACGCCGCTGGAGCAGGTTTACAGCCAGCTTACCGAGATGGATCGCATGCTGGCCTCCTCGCCGGGCGTAATTGCGGTTCAAACGCTGGCCGGGGCTATGGCAACCGGCACGCACGGCCAGGGCCTGGCACAGAGCTCGCTGGCCGATGAAGCGTTGCGCATTCGCCTGGTGCTGGCCGACGGCAGCGTGCGTGAATTGGTACGCGGCGAGCCCGATTTCGCTGCGGCGCAGGTGTCGCTCGGCACGCTGGGTATTGTGACCGCGGTGACGCTGCGCACGCGTCCTTTCCGCCTGTTTACCTGCCACAAGTTTGCCGTCTCCGCCGATACGCTGGAGCAGGATTTGGTGGCGTGGAATCAGCAGTATGAGATGAGCAAAGCCTGGTGGTTTGTTGATGACAACCTGATGCACGTGTGGAACGCGCATGAAGCCAGTGAAGCGGAGTCACAAGCCTGGTACGCCAATCAGCGTGAAGTGATTGAGCACGGCGATGATACCGACAGCAGCCTGAATGAGACCATCGATCAGACGCTGGCACAGATGCATCGCGATACGCAGATTCACGGCAAAGGCGGCAAGCAGTTCCGCACCGTGACGCGCTTCCGCGATTTCACCGACATCAGCGGCGATATCTATCAGCTATTTTGCCGCGGCATTGCGGTGCCGCAAATCAACGTTGAGATCGGCGTGCCGCTGGAGAAAACGCCGCAGATTATCAGCAAGATCAAAGCGTGGTATGCCGAGAACCATCCGCATATGCACTATCCAATTATCCTGCGTTGTACGGGCGCGTCTGAAGCCTGGCTCAGCCCGGCGTATCAGCACGCGACCTGCTTCTTCGGCTTTGTGGTGTATTACGCCGACGATGGCTCACTGTCGGAAGATGGCCTGCACTTTCTTACTGAAGTGGAGAAGCTGCTGGCGGCCGAAGGTGGACGTCCGCACTGGGGCAAATATTACGATCCGCAGCGCTACCAGTGGCGCGATATCTATCCGCAATGGGACGCCTTCCGCGAAGTGCGTAACCAGCTCGATCCGCAACGCCGTTTTAGCAATGACTATGTCACTGCTTTGTTTGATTAAGTTTGAAGGGGAGAAGCCATGTTTGCATGGGTAACGCTGTTAACGCAGCCTGACTATTTTATTGGTGTGAAAGCGCTACACCGTTCGCTGAAACGCAGCGAAACGCGCTGGCCGCTGATTGTGATGGTGACAGACGCTATCGATCTGGAAACGCGAGAAGCGTTGCAGGCGCTGGGCTGCGTGATCCATCCGGTGGAGCCGCTGATGCCGAATGCCGAGCTAGAGCAGCATTACGCTTCCGCGCAGTTTGGTGAAGTATGGAGCAAGCTGCGCGCGTGGGAGCTGGTCGACTGCGAACGCGTGGTGTTTCTGGATGCCGATATGCTGGTGCTGCGCAATATGGACGAGCTGTTTACGCTCGATCTCGGCAAACATGCGTTGGCGGCATGTCACGCCTGTCGCTGCAATCCAAATAACATCGCCAGCTATCCGGCCAGCTGGCAGCCGGAGAATTGTCATTACACCTGGCAGGATCGCGGCGAGGCGGCTCCCGCCACGTTGGATCGCTATTTGAACGGCGGTTTCCTGGTGCTAAAACCTGATTTGTCGGTGTTTAAGTGGTTACAAGAGAAAGTGGCGGCGATTAGCGATCTGCGCCGTTATCCGTTCTCCGAGCAGGATTTACTCAATGAAGTGTTCGAGAATCGCTGGCTGCCGCTGCCGTATATTTACAACGCGCTGAAAACCCTGCCGTTCCAGCACAGTGCGATGTGGCGCGAAGAGGATGTGAAGAACCTGCATTTCATTCTGGCCAAACCGTGGAAGCGCGATTTGAACCAGCCCGCAGCTGAGCGCGACCGTTATTACGCGCTGGATAAGCTGTGGTGGGAGCTGAGTGCGGATTGATAAATAAGGTGCGCATTGCTGCGCACCGGTTAATCAGCGGGTTTTCGCAATACGTTCCAGCGCCACCTGCGCCAGAAAACCTGAACGGGTTTTGAATTCGGGGTGTGTCGCTACGCAACGGTCAATACGATCAATCAGCAACTTCGGTAAGGTAACGTTGATTTTCTCAGACCCACCAAGAATCCGCGTGACATCCACATCAATCAGCACCCAAACATAACCGGCATATTCCGCATCTTTCATCAGCGTTTTAAGATCGGAAACCGCCGGAATATCCTGCTCGAGTTCTACCATCAACTCTAAATGACCGATAATCGCCTCTTTGGCGTTTTTCACTGCTTCTTCTAAGGTATCACCGGCCGAGAAACAGCCCGGCAAATCCGGTACGGTAACGCCAAATGCTGTCGATTGATCGCCAGCTTCAATCGCAATGGGATAAAACATATTTACCTCTTTCAATTAATGGACAATCAGTCCGGCTTGTTTCCTGATACTTTTCACCGTTTTTATCGGCAAATCCTTTTTTGGGTGCGGTATCGTCACCAATCCTTTTTTTACGGGATGGACGAAATGGTGATGGCTACCGTTAATGCGTATCAGTTCCCAACCATCGGCCTTAATCTCAGCCATCAATGATCTGCTATCCATGCACTTGCCTTACTGCATCCTGAAAACATAAAAATAACCCCAATAACTCCGCATTGCAAGGTTTGGAGTTATTGGGGTTATTTTATGGAACGCTATGAATGGCGTAATGCTCGTCAGTGAAGCGTGAATCGGTCGCCATGAATGGCGGCCCTACAAAAGACCGCGCAGTTTCAGGTCAGGTGCGCACTGCTGCGCACCTGGAGACTTAACGCCAGCCCAACTCGGGTGCGACGTGGGTGAGGATGCTTTCAATCACGTGCGCACAGTAATCCACGCCCAGCTGGTTCGGGATGGTGAGCAGCAGCGTATCGGCTTCGGCAATCCCTTCATCTTGCGCCAGCTGTTGGATCAGCTTATCCGGCTCGGCGGCGTAGCTGCGCCCGAAGATCGCACGGGTTTTCTCATCGAGGAAACCAACCGAATCCTGATCCTGTCCGCTGCGGCCAAAGTAGGCGCGGTCGGTGTCGTTGGTCAGTGCGAAAATACTGCGGCTTACCGAAACGCGCGGCGTGCGTTGATGTCCGGCGGCTTCCCAGGCTGCGCGATAGGCACGAATCTGTTTCGCCTGCTGCACGTGAAAAGGTTCGCCGGTTTCATCATCTTTTAGGGTGGAGCTTTGCAGGTTCATGCCCTGCTGTGCCGCCCAAATCGACGTGGCATTGGACCCGGATCCCCACCAGATGCGCTCACGTAAACCGGCTGAGAAGGGCTCAAGACGCAGCAGGCCCGGCGGGTTCGGGAACATCGGCTGTGGATTGGGCTTGGCAAAACCTTCACCGCGCAGCACTTCCAGCAGCGCTTCAGTGTGACGACGCCCCATATCAGCATCGCTCTCACCGTTCTGCGGATTAAATCCAAAGTAGCGATACCCTTCAATCACCTGCTCCGGTGAACCACGGCTCAGCCCCAGCTGCAGACGACCGTTGGAGATCAGATCCGCCGCACCGGCATCTTCCGCCATATAGAGCGGATTTTCGTAGCGCATATCGATCACGCCGGTACCAATCTCGATTTTTTTAGTCCGCGCCCCCACCGCCGCCAGCAGCGGAAACGGTGAGCTAAGCTGACGCGCAAAATGATGCACGCGGAAATAAGCGCCATCCGCGCCTAACTCTTCAGCAGCAACTGCGAGATCAATCGATTGCAGCAGCACATCCTGCGCGGAGCGGGTGGCCGATTGTGGTGATGGGGTCCAGTGACCGAAAGATAAAAAGCCAATTTTTTTCATGTTGAAATTCTCCCCGTGGGCCGCATTGGCCCGAGCGTTTTCGATACAGCAAGGTTACGCCACAGACGAGGTGACTGATAGCCAATAGATTTCGCGCGCATCATCAACTTTTTTGCATAACTAAGAAAAAGAGATTCTTTGTTATCGTCACGCAGATCAATCATCTTCGCTGTCATATTCCCGTTTGGCAGGTGCAATTTCTTCATGAGTAAAGGGACAGCGGCTTATCTCAATGCGCAACAGCGCGAGGTGGTACATCAACTGGCGCGCAGCTGGCTGTGGCGCAGCGAGCTGCCGACATGGCTATTAATGGTGGTCGTTTATGGCGGCTGGTTTGCCTGCGTCATCTACTGGCAAACGCTGGGGTTAGCCCTCAGCACGCTGCTGCTGATCCTCTTTACCACCTGGTATCTTTCGCTGCAGCACGAGCTGATTCACGGTCATCCGACGCGTTTGCCGCGCCTCAACCAGCTCTTCGGTACGCTGCCGCTGGCGGTGTGGTATCCCTATGGTTTGTATCGTGATTCGCATTTGGCGCATCACCGCAATCACACGCTGACCGATCCCGACGAAGATCCTGAAACCTATTATCTTTCACCGCAACGCTGGGCACAGCTCAAGCCGTGGCAACAGCAGATCGTTCATCTGCGCAACACCTTTCCGGGACGCTTACTGCTGGGTCCGCTGTTTGATATGGCGACGACCATCAACACCCTCATTACGTCTTTTATCCAGCGCGATAAACCGGCCATGGCGATGTGGATCAGCCATCTCACGCTGCTGAGCGGACTGTTTTACTGGATGACGCAGCAAGGCTTTTCGCCGCTGTGGTTCGTGCTGGCGGTAAGCTACCCGGCGCTGATGCTAACGAAGGTGCGCTCTTTCTACGAGCATCGTGCTGAAGAAGAGCCGCTGGCGCGCTCGGTAAATAATGAAGCTGCCCTGCCCTGGCGTCTGTTGTTCCTCAATCTCAACTATCATTCTGTACATCACGATCTGCCCGGTTTGCCGTGGTATGGCCTGCGCAAAGTCTATTTGCTGTATCGCGATGGCTACCACCAGCGTAATCACGGTTTTCGCGTCGCCGGTTATGGCGAATGGTTAGCGCGCTTCTGGCGCAAATCAGTTGATGTTACCGCCCATCCGGGCACGCATAAGGATGCACAGAATGCCCATCATTTCGTTACCGATGTACCACATCAATCATCAGGCGACGATCGGCCTGACCTCAGCGCTAACGACGCTGCTGCTGCAACGCGGCGTGCAGGCTGAGGTTACGTGGCCGCAGAATTTACTGCCGCACTGGCGCGATGACGCACTGCTGCTGAGCCAAACCTGCGGCTATCCGCTGGTAGAACTGCTGCCGGATGTGCAGCTGGTTGGCACCTTTCAGTCAAGTGCACAGGGCTGCGACGGCCCGCGCTATCGCAGTTGGCTGGTGGCGCGCAGCGAAGATGAGCACCTGACACTCAGCGATTTTCGTGGTCGACGTGCAGTGTGCAACAGCAACGATTCGCACTCCGGCTTTAACGCGCTGCGCTACGTGATTGCGCCGCTGGCGCAGGATGGAAAATTCTTTAGCGAGACGCATTTTAGCGGCAGTCATCGCCAATCGCTGGCGGCGCTGCGTGCCGGCCACGCGGATATCGCGGCGATCGACTGCATCACCTGGGCGCTGCTGCGCCGCAACTTCCCTGACGAGCTGGCAGGGCTGGAGATCATCGGCGAAACGCCGCTGTGTGCTGCACTGCCGCTGATCACCTCAGCCAAAACCGATGCGGCAACGCTGGTGATACTGCGCAGCGCGCTGCAAGAACTGACCAGCGATCCGCGTTATCAGGATCTGCTGCATGAGAATTTGATTGGCGGCTTCAGCGTCACCGAAAGGGCGTTTTATGACGAAGTTAAAGCGTGGAAGGATGCTGCTGCTGCGCTGGGCGTAACGGCTTTATAATTATCTATTATGTCGAGTGAAACGGTCACCATAAATGGCGACCCTACAGGAAGTGTGCCGGTTTTTGTTGGGTCGCCATTTATGGCGACCTGGCGAACATCACGCCACCTGCTGACTCTGGCGCTGTGCAACGAACTGGTTCTCTGGCTCGGCCAGCCCGAGATTTTCCCGCAGCGTCTCGCCTTCGTACTCATGGCGATAGATACCGCGCGCCTGCAACAGCGGAATCACCTGCGCCACAAAATCATCAAACGCCGTTGGCGTGCCGCCGCGCACGATAAAGCCGTCGGTGGCGCCGGCCAGGAACCAGTTTGCCAGCCCGTCCGCCACCTGCTGTGCCGTGCCAAGGAAACTCGGGCGCGGCGTAGCCTCCTCCAGCGCGGCCTGACGCAGCGTCAAACCGCGTTCACGCGCGTTCTGTTTAATCTTATCGGTGGTGCTGCGGAAGCTGTTGCTGCCCAGCTCGCCAATCTCCGGAAAGGGTTCATCCAGTGCATATTGGCTGAAATCGTGATGTTCAAAGTAGCGGCCAAGATACTCCAGCGCTTTATCGATGGTCACCAGCTCGGCGGTTTGCTGATAGCGCCGTTCGGCGTCCTGTTCCGTTTCCCCGATAATTACGCTGATGCCCTGAAACACGCGAATCTCGTCGGCATCACGGCCGCGCGCCACTAGCCGACGTCGCACGTCTTCGCGGAACTCGCGCGCCTGCTCCAGCGTTTCCTGTCGCGTGTAGATGGCATCGGCAGCTTCTGAGGCAAAAGCTTTCCCCGCTTCGGAGGCGCCCGCCTGGAACACAATCGGCCGTCCCTGCGGTGAGCGCCCCACGTTTAGCGGCCCCTGTACCGAGAAGTATTGGCCTTTATGATTCAGCGTGTGCAGCTTGTCGGCAGCAAAAAATTCTCCGCTCTGCTTGTCACGCACAAAGGCATCGCCTTCCCACGAATCCCACAGTCCTTTCACCACCTGCAGATATTCGCTGGCCACGCGATAGCGCTCATCGTGTTCCGGATGGCTGCTGCGTGAGAAGTTTTTCGCCGAGCCTTCCAGCGGCGAGGTCACCACGTTCCAGCCGACGCGGCCGCCGCTAAGATGATCGAGGCTGGCAAACTGCCGCGCCACGGTAAAGGGTTCGCTGTAGGACGTTGAGAGCGTGGCGACCAGGCCGATGTGTTTCGTCACCAGCGACAGCGCCGACAGCAAGGTGATGGGTTCGAAGCGATTGAGGAAGTGCGGAATCGACTGCGGCGTAATGTACAAGCCGTCGGCCACGAACAAGAAATCGATCTTCGCCTGCTCCGCTTTGCGCGCCAGATCCAGCACGTAATCCACATTAATACTGGCATCCGCGACCGCATCGGGATGGCGCCAGGCCGACATGTTGCCGGATACGCCCTGAATAATCGCGCCCAGCCGCAGCTGGCGTTGTGTTTGACTCATTCTGCTCTCCTTAATATGCGTGTGCGGGCTGCCAGTCGGGGATCGCCGGCAACGCCTGTAACAGTTTTTGCGTCCACGGATGCTGCGGCGCGGCGAACACCTGCTGCAGCGCCCCGCTCTCCACCACTTGTCCGTTTTGCATCACCAGCACGCGATCCGCCAGATGCTGGATCACGCCGAGATCGTGCGAAATAAACAGCAGCGCGGTGCCGTGCTCGGCCTGCATATCGGCCAGTAGATCCAGCACCTGCGCCTGCACGGATACATCCAGCGCGCTCACCGGCTCATCGGCCACCAGCAGCGCTGGATTGGGAGCAAAGGCGCGCGCAATCGCCACGCGCTGACGCTGGCCGCCGGACAGCTGCTGTGGATAGCGCTGCAGAAAGCGATCGCCGAGCTGCACTTCGTCCAGCAGCTGGCGCACGCGCTGACGGCGCGCGTCGCCGTAAATACCGGCGCTGTCGAGGCTTTCGCCGATGATTTTTTCCACCGTGTAACGCGGATCGAAGGAGCTGAACGGGTCTTGCGCGATCAGCTGTAGGCGCGCACGCCGGGCGCGGCGCGCTTTCTCCGGCAGACGATCCCAGCGCTCACCTTCCAGCAGCAGCGTGCCGCTGTCCGGCTCGGTTAAACCCATCACCACTTTCACCAGCGAGGTTTTGCCCGAGCCGGATTCACCGACCACGCCGAGCGTTTCACCGGCATGCAGCGTGAAGTTAATGTCATTCAGCACCAGACGATCGCCGTAGGCTTTGTGCAGACCGATGCCTTCCAGCAGCGGCGCGTGGCTACGCTGTGGGCGCGGCGGCAGCGGCGTTGGCTCGGCGGCGCTGAGCCGCAAACCGCGCGTGGCGGGCGTCGGCACCGCGCGCAGCAGGCGCTGCGTCCAGGCGTGTTGTGGACGTTGCAGCAGCGGGCCGCTGTGGCCCTGCTCCACCACTTCGCCATCGCGCATCACCAGCACGCGATCGGCCAGCTCCGCCACCACCGCCAAATCGTGGCTGATCAGCAGCAGGCCGTGGCCGTCACGCCGCCGCTGCGCCAGCAGCTGCAGAATCTGTCGCTGCACCGTCATGTCCAGCGCGGTGGTCGGTTCATCGGCAATCAATAACGTCGGCGTCCCCGCCAGCGCGGTGGCAATCAGCGCACGCTGACGCTGGCCGCCCGAAAGCTGATGCGGATAACGTTCCAGTCGGCTTTCCGCATCGTGAATGCCCGCGGCCTGTAACAACTCGATGCTTTTATCGTGCAGATTGCCGCGATGGCCGGCGGCGCTTAACGCATCGCCCAACTGCTGACCAATGCGGCGCAGCGGATCGAGCGACACCAGCGCGTCTTGCAATACGTAGCCAATGCGGCGACCGCGCAGCGCACGCCAGTCGCTGCGGCTGGCATGGCGCATATCGCGTCCGTCGATGGTAAAACGATCGGCAGTGACGATGGCCCCTTCCGGCAGCAGGCCGAGCAGGCTGCGCGCGGTGAGGGTTTTGCCGGAACCAGATTCCCCGACCAGCGCCACTGATTCTCCCGCCGCCACCTGCAGGCTGAGATTCTTCACCACCTGCTGTGGACCGAAGCGAATCGAGAGATTATGGATATCAATAAATGGCTGACTCATGCTGAGCGTCCTTCAAAACGTGCCTGCCAGTAACGTCCCAGCGTGTTAACCGCAATCACAGTCAGCGTGATAAACACGCCCGGCCACACCGCAATCCACCAGGCATTACGCAGATAGTTGCGCCCTTCCGCCAGCATCAGGCCCCATTCCGCGGTTGGCGGCTGCGGCCCCATGCCGAGGAAACTTAATCCGGCGGTGCCGATAATCGCGGTGCCAAGTCCGAGCGTGGCCAGTGCCGGGACCTGCGCAATGGCGTGCGGCAGAATGTGGCGCGTAATCAGCGTGAAGCGCGACAGGCCAAAAGTACGCGCCTGCTCAACGTAGCCAGAGGTCATCACGCTGTAGGTTTGTGCGCGCACCACGCGGGCAAAACGCGGCACCGAAGCCACACCGAGCGCGATAATCAGGTTATTGGTGCCGGGCCCGGTGAAGGCGATGAGCATCAGCGCCAGCAGCAGATCGGGAAAGGCGGAAATCACATCCACCGCACGGCTGAGCAGCTCATCTACCACGCCACGCGCCAGCGCAGCCACCAGCCCAAGCAAGGTGCCAAACACTACCGCCAGCGCCATCGCCGCCACGCTGATCAGCAGCGAATAGCGGCTGCCGTAAATCACTCGCGTTAACAGATCGCGTCCCAGCTGATCGGTGCCAAGCCAGTGCTGCGCCGAAGGCGGCAATTGAGCATTGACCGGATCGGCCAGCAGCGGATCGCTGTGCGCCAGCCACTGCGGCGCAATCACCGCGATAGCTAAGACAATAAGAAACAGAATCGCAGCCCACACGGCGGCGGGCAGTGAAACAGGGTGACGTTGCAGCGCGGCAATCATGATTTCGTTTCTCCACGCAGGCGCGGATCGATCCACAGCGACAGGATGTCGACTACGGTGCTCATCACCACGTAAATCAGCGCCGACAGAATCGCCACCGCCAACACCACCGGCAGATCCTGCGCCAGCACCGCATCCACCGTTAATTTACCGAGGCCGGGACGACCAAACACCTGCTCGGTGATCACCGCGCCGCTGAGCAAGCCGCCCACCAGCCAGCCGGTTAAGGTCACCGCTGGCAGCGCCGCATGCCGCAGCGCGTGACGCAGCCGAATGGTGGTTTCACCCACGCCCCACGCACGCAGCGTCAGGGTGAACGGCGCATCCAGCGCGCGCTCCAGTTCGCGGCGCAGCAACTGGGCAATCACGGCGCCCTGCGCCAGGCCTAGCGCCAGCGCCGGCAGCACCAGCGACGACAGCGAGCGATCGCCCGCCACCGGGAACCAGCGCAGCGTAAAGCTGAAAATAAACAGCAGCACAATGCCCATCCAGAACGATGGCGTGGAGGCCAACAGCAGTTCAAAACCGTTGGCGATGCGGCGTCCGATGCGGCGATGTGCGGTGCCGACAGCAATCGCCACCGCAAACAGGATGCTGACCAGCAGCGCTGCCAGCGTCAGTTTGATGGTGGGCCACAGCTGCGTCGCCAGCAGATGGCTGACTTCAGTATTGAGCATGTAGGAGCGGCCAAAATCGCCGTGCAGCACGCGCCACATATAGTGCAGATATTGCCACCACAGCGGCTCGTTCAAGCCCCATTCAGCGCGGATCGCTGCTTCAATCGCCGGCGTGCGCAGCTGTTCGCCAATCAGTAGGCTAACGATATCACCTGGTGCCAGATGCACGCCGAGAAACGCCAGCGAAACCGCTGCCCACAGCACCAGTACGCCGCCCAGCAGACGGCTGACGATACGGCGCGTTAGGTCGCTGCGCCACATCGATGGCCGAGGTGCGCGTGGCGTGCGCGTGACAATGCTTTCCAGACTCATCTTCGCCTCCTGATGAGTGAGGGCTGAGCCAGATAACGACGCGCTTCCGGCAGGCAGACCACACCCAGCGCGAGAGTGAATGAATTCGCTTGCATAAGATCCCTAAACGTTGCAGGTGCTTCTTCGGTTATTCAGGCGATTTTGGCGACGGGTTGCTCGGCTGGCGGGGTAAATTCCTTTTTCAGGAATACCAGCGCCTCGCCTAAAGGATTAATGCGGTGATGGAAAGGTTGATAGCCACGACGCAGATAGAGCTCGCTCAGCCACGGATGTTTGGTGGCAGTGGCCAGATAGACGCCCGGTGCTTTTAGCGTCTGCTTCAGCAGTGTCTCTTCGGCATAGGTGATGATGTCGCGGCCGTAACCCTGCCCTTTGTAATCGGGATCGACGGCGAACCAGTGGATGAACGGCCACGATGAGGGCGCATGTTCATCCTGCTGCCACGGAAAACGCACCGTGACGGTGGCGACCGCGCGTTTCCACTTGCGCAGCACCAGCACGGTTTCCTGTTCGATAACGCGGCGAACCTGCTCGACGTTGCCCTGCGAAATGGTGAAATGCACATCCAGCGCCACCAGCGCCGCATAGGCGCGCTGCAGCAGAGCAAAAATTTCTTCGGCATCGTCGGCGGTAGCGACTTCAATCAGCTGGCTCATAGTGACCCTTTCCTTAATCATGGTTGAGGAAAGTATTAAAATCCGACGGATTAAAGTAAAACGAGAATAGTGGCAATCGATGTGTAGAATATGGGAATAATAAATCCGTTCATCCTTACTACGCAGATGGCTGCCGGTCAGGCTTCACACCGCGCCTCAGCATAAAATAATATCCATTTATTTTTAAAATAAATTTAATTATTCATCACATTGTGTCGCCTTGCCGGACAAATATTGATTAAAGTCATTATTTAACGGGATCGGAATTTTCCTACAAATCACTAAGAATTCACTCCATTGCCGCCCTCTTATAAATAAATTTTAATGGGACCACATCATTTACGGAACAATTTCTACGCTCTGCAAATGATGTACTTACATTAAAAAAATTATTAACTAATTGCTCAGATGATTAAATGGTTGAGCATGGAGAGCAACACCATGATGAAAAAAAGTCTTATTTTAGCGGTTCTGGCGGGATCCGCCTTGGTCTCTACGGCGCATGCAGCCAGTGGCACCCTTAATTTTACCGGTACTGTCTCGGCGGATGCCTGCACCGTGAGTCCGACAACAAAATCCCAGAATATTGACCTCGGACGAGTCGCAACCAGCGATTTCAGCGCAATCGGCGCCACCAGCGGTAGTCGCCAAATTTCAATCGATCTGACCGCCTGCCCGGCCGCAATCACTGCGGCTGCCGTTAACTTCACCGGTCCGACTCACGCAGATAACCGTAAACTGCTGGCGTTAAGCGGAGCGAGCACGGCGAAAAACCTCGGTATTGCCCTGTTTGAAGATGATGGCGTAACGTTAATCCCAATTGGGAGCACATCAAAATCCCAAAATCTTACCACCACCGCTACCCTGACTTACTTTGCAAAATATCAGTCCACCGCGGCAACCGTGACTGACGGGACAGCAGAAGCCGCAGCCGACTTCACCATTGTTTATAACTAACCTTCTCTCTTTAATTTAAATAATCCGCCTGGTCGGCGGGTTATTTTTAATGAGGAGATATTTAAAAATCACAAGCAGAGGAAATAAAATGACTCGTTTATTAGCTGCATTTTGTTGTGTCACGCTTTCAGGGGTAATTTCACTGCATTCAGCGCAAGCCAGCGTTGTGGTTGGCGGTACGCGTATTATTTACGATGCCGGGAAACAAGAAACCTCAATTCCGGTTAAGAACACCGATAAAAAAGCCCCATTCCTTGTTCAGTCGTGGGTTGAATCTTATCCGCAGGCTAATGAAGAGAAACCGCCTTTTATTATTACACCACCGCTTTTCCGCCTGGATGGAGGTAAAGAAAACATTCTGCGTATCGTTCGCACCGGCGGCAATCTCCCCGACGATCGTGAATCGGTATTTTGGGCCAACATCAAAGCGATACCGGGTTCGGAAAGTACAGACACTAACCGCCTGCTCATCTCAGTCAAAACCAAGATCAAGTTATTTTACCGCCCAGCCGCCTTAAAAGAGGGTGCCGCGCTGGCGTATAAGCAGCTGACCTTTAGCAAGCAGGGCGACCATCTTGCCATCAACAACCCAACGCCCTATTTCCTCTCTTTTAACAGCCTCACGGTGGGGGGTTTTGCCCTCAAAGATCCTGGCATGATTGCCCCGAAATCGTCCATGACGCTGCCGCTGGATAACCCTAAGAGCAGCTCAGTCACCTGGCAAATGATCAATGATTTTGGCGGGATTACCGCCGCAGAAACCCGTTCATTCTAACCCTTTGCAGCAATTTTAATGTCTCCTGCTGGTGACGAAGAGGAGGCGTTGTTGAGCACCCTTTTCGGTGCATGTCATCTTCACACGCGGAACTATGAGTCATGAAGTCTACAATCACCCTAAAACAGCCTCGACATGCACTCATTCGACGCGCCGGCGCGCCACGTAATATTCATGATTTTACTTATTCCAAAGCGGCTTATTGCGTTGCTCTGACCCTTGCAGTCGGTGTGTCTCTGCAGTGTCGCGAAGCCGCAGCGGAAGTCTATTTTAATCCTGCAGCCCTTGAAATTTCAGACAGCGGCCAGGCGGCCAGTGATCTTTCACAGTTTTTGTCTGGTGACAATCAGCTACCCGGCAAGTACCGGGTAGATATCTCTGTGAATGGTCAACATTTAGCAACCCGGGATGTCAATTTCATCGCCAGTAAAGATCAACTGTTACCGGAATTTACGCCGGCTCAGCTCAGCGCGATGGGTGTGAAGACAGAGGCCTTTCCCGGTCTTGCCTCTCTTCCTCAGGATCAACCCGTCAGTGATTTGGCCAGCGTGATTCCAGATGCCGCGAGCCACTTCGATTTTAACCAGCAGCGCCTTGATGTCAGTATCCCGCAGGCCGCGTTAAACGTTGCTGCCCGCAGTACAACCGATTCGGCACTTTGGGATCAGGGAATGACATCGGCACAGTTGAACTACCGCTACAGCGGTGCAAATACCCAATACGGTAACGCCCGTCTCAACAGCAATTTCCTCAATCTGCGCGGTGGCCTAAACCTTGGTGCCTGGCGGCTGCGTAATTACTCTACTTTCTCAAGCAGCACGCAGCAGGCAGCCAGCTGGCAGAGCATTAGCACCTATCTCCAGCGCGATATCCAGTTTCTCAAAGGCCAACTCACCCTGGGAGACAGCGCCACGCCAGGCGACGTGTTCGAGAGCGTGCAATTTCGCGGTGCGCAAATCACCTCAGATGAAAATATGCTGCCTGATAGCCTGCGCGGTTTTGCCCCGGTGATCCGCGGTATTGCCCAGTCGAATGCGCAGGTTACGGTGCGTCAAAATGGCTACGTTATTTACCAAACCTATGTTGCGCCAGGCGCCTTTGTTATCCGGGATTTATACCCTACCGCTTCCAGCGGTGATTTGGAGGTCGTCGTGCGCGAGGCAGATGGCTCAGAGCGGGTGTCCGTTCAGCCTTTCTCTGCTGTTCCCATCATGCAGCGCGAAGGCCAGTTGAAATACTCGGCCACGACGGGCCGTTATCGTTCCACTTACGCAAGCGGCAGTCCCCCGGGTTTTGCTCAGGCAACGGCACTTTATGGCCTGCCGGGATCAAACACGCTGTACGGTGGTGTACAGGGTGCCAACCACTATCACTCGGCGGCGTTGGGGGTAGGCCATAGTTTTGGTGATTGGGGATCGGTTTCGGTGGATGTCACCCAGGCCCAAACCCAGCTGCGTGATGGATCGGCGCACCGTGGTCAGTCTTATCGTTTTCAGTATGCCAAAGAGATTGCGGCAACCGGCACCAGCTTCACGCTGGCAGGCTACCGTTATTCCACGTCGGGTTTCTATAGTTTGCAGGAAGCCAATGAGGTGAATGCCAGCCAAAATGATGTCTGGCGTTTACGCTACAACAAACGCAGCCAGGCAATGCTGAACATTAACCAATCCTTTTTTGGCATCGGCAGTTTCTATGTTGCGGCCTCCCAGCAGGATTACTGGCAGCAAAGTGGTAAAGAGCGCAATATTTCAGTGGGTTATAGCGCAACCCATCGAGGGATCAACTACGGTTTAAACTACACCCATAGCCAGACGCCGGGAGTAGCGAAAGACGATCGCCAGATCGCTTTTAATTTGCAGATCCCGCTGGATAAACTCCTTTCCGGCAGCTGGGCACGTTATGGCATGAGCCACAGCCAAAATAGCGGCACCTCCCACAGCGTGGGCCTGGCCGGGACGACGTTGCAAGATAACAACCTGAATTATCTGGTACAGCAGAATTACGATCGTCGCGGCCAGGGATATGGCGGTGATGTAAATGCGACTTACAAAGCGAGCGTTGGCGAAATAGATGCAGGCTACAACTACAGCCGTAACTCACGTCAGGTGAACTACGGTGCGCAGGGCTCAATCGTCGCGCATCCGTACGGAGTAACGTTAGGGCAAGCCATTGGCGACAGCGCTATCGTGGTACGCGCACCGGGAGCCAGTGGCGTGAGTGTACAAAACAATACCGGCGTAAAAACGGACTGGCGCGGCTACGCCGTTATCCCCTACGCCACTCCGTATCGCTATAACCGCGTAGCGCTTGATACCAATACCTATGGCGAAGAACTCGATATTGATAGCGCCACGGCAACCGTGGTTCCGACGAAAGGCGCGCTGGTATTGGCAGAGTTTAAAACCCGCGTCGGCAGCCGAGCGTTAATCACTCTGACACGCCATGACGGCCTGGTGCCATTTGGTGCCTCGGCGCATATTCTTGGTGACAACGACAACAGCAGTATTGTTGGCGAGGGTGGTCAGGTGTATCTGAGCGGCGTAGCACAACGTGGCGTGCTGGAGGTGAAATGGGGGAATGGAGCCACGCAACAATGCCAGGCAGATTTTACTTTGCCCTTAGATAAACAGCAAAACAGCGCAATTAAGCATGCTGTTGCGCGCTGTAAATAAGGAATAACCATGCTCCCTAACAATAAAAATACATTCTTATTAGGGTTAATCATCTGCTCACTCTTCTGGGTATCCCATACGGTATCCGCAGCTTGCGCATGGGGAGTGGCAGGGAAAGAGATCATTAGTAATATCAGTTTTGGCAATGTCATTGTACAACGCGATTATCCAGCAGGCGCTTTTATCACCTCAGCGTTTACGGGCCAAATTAGCGGCGGATCCACGCTGTTTCGTTGCACTCAAGCCTGGAATTATAGAGGCGTACCGGTGCTATTTACTCGCGCCAGCAGCTTTGGAAATACGATTTATGAAACCAATATTCCCGGAATAGGCATAGAAATTCACCAGTCACTTAACAATGTTCCGTTTAGCAAACCTATGGCCGCAAATGCCTCTCTTTCAATGCCCGATCCGTTAAGCGCTACATTAATAAAATTATCCACCGGGAGTGTCGGTGCAGGCAATTTAACCACCGGTACGCTCGCCTATTTTTATGCTGAACCCGAACCAAAATATCGCACTACGTTGGCGCTGACAGGTACGAATACTATTATCCCCGTAGCCTGTACGCTGATGACTAAAACCGTTAACGTGAAACTTGATAATGCAGTCATCTCAGATTTTAAAGGTAAAGGGACAACCGCTAAGCCGAAAGACTTTACGATTGATCTTAATTGCGATGCAAAAACCAAGATTAAACTGTCGCTGGAAGGTACGTCTGCAGGCCCAGCGGGTGTTCTTGCTCTCACTGCCGGGAAAAACCAGGCATCTGGCATCGGTATTCAAATACTCAAAGGTACCCAAGTGGTGGCATTAGGGAAGCAGCTTAACTTTGGTACCGCTAATGCGGCCGGTTTAAAACAACTTGCTTTCACCGCTCGCTATTATCAAACCGCAGCAAACATTGAGAGCGGAACGGCAAATACCACGGCGACGTTCACGATGACATACAACTGAAATAAATAGCCTCTGGCAATTTAAATCGAGCGGACAGCGTGATGGCTGCCCGCTGCAATCTTTGCCTTTTCGCACGATTAATGTTGACTCAACCACACATCGTAAACGCTTTCCGGCATCTGCTTATAGCTGCGGAAACCGTAGCCGTGCACATAATTGGCGGTGGCTAACTGATCTTCGGGTTCATACAGCGGCACGGCCAGCGCCAGCTGCGACAATGCCACCTGCTGCAGCTGGCTGTAGTCATCACGGCGCTGCGGCAGATCCAGCGTGCTGGCGGCTTTATCTAGCAGCCCATTGATCTTCGCATCGTTGACGCGGCTGTAGTTAATCGCCCCACCTTGCGCTATCGGACGATAGTGGTTTTCAATATCCACGCCATCGGTGGGCGTGTTGGAGTTAGCAATGGTGCCGAACTTACCGCTCTTACGTACATCGGCATAGGTTCCCGAATCAACATAGTTCAGCTTGAGATCGATGCCAAGACGTTGACGCGCCTGCGCCTGAATCGCCTGCAACAGCACATCTCGCTGATCGCGCACCGTGGCCTGCGCCTGAATTAGCTCGATACGCAGACGCTGGCCCGCTTTGGTACGGAAGCCTTCGCTATCACGGGTTTGCCAGCCCGCCTCATCCAGCAGCTTGTTGGCGGCAGCCGGATTGTTACCGTACTTGCCTTCCAGCTGGTTGTTATAAAGCGGATCGATCGGCGAGGTGATGCCCCACGCGCGGGTGCGTTCGCCGCGATAGACCGACTTCAGCAGCGGGTCGATATCCAATCCCTGCAGCAGGGCCTGGCGCACCTTCACATCCTGCGTCGGGCCATATTCCACGTTGAGGAACAGTGAATACGGCGTACCGGTGTTCAGCGCGTGCTGGTAGGTAAAATCGCTATTGTCTTTAAATTCGCCGGCATCGTTGCCCGAAATGCCCTCGATCGCATCCACCTGCCCAGAGAGCAGCGCGCCGGTGCGTACCGATGATTCCGGCAGGAAACGATACGTCACGCGATCGAGATATGCCGGACCCTGATGTTTAGCAGTGGCTGGCGCCCAGTTATATTTCGGGTTTTTAACGTAAGTCACCTGCTGGCCTTTCTCATAGCTCTCGAGAATAAACGGCCCGGTGCCAGCCAAATCTTTGCCGCCCGATTTCAACTGCGGTGATTTCCAGCTGGCGGGGGCCAGAATTTGCAGCCCTGCGGCGAAAGAGAGAAACGGTGAATAGACCGCTTTCAGGGTGATCACAACGGTGTGATCGTCTGGGGTTTCAATCTTATCGATGTGCGAACCCATCAGGCACAGGCTGGTGCCCGCGCAGTATTGCGCCACCTGGGTTTGGCGGAAGTTCTCGGCCACCGCGTTGGCATCGAACTTCTCGCCGTTGGAGAAGGTGACGTCGCGCCGCAGATTGAAGCGGATGACTTTGCCCTCCTGGCTGGCTTGATAACTCTCAGCCAGCCACGGCACAAAGCTGCCGTCCGGACGGCGTGCCAACAGCGATTCCCAGAAGTTACGCAGCGTGATTTCCGCTTTGTCCTGGCCGTTGAGCTGCGGGTTAAAGGTGGTCGGTTCGGTTTCCACGCCGACAGTGAGCGTGCCGCCGCTGACGGGCTGATCGGCAGCCAGCGCGCTAACGGTGTTTCCCAGCAGGCTAAAGCCTAAGGCCAACGCTATTGACGTTAATTTCATATTGTCCTTGGTGAATGCAGGTAAATATTATTGATGGCCGTCATCTGGCCCGTATTTAATTCCCGCTGAATTATTAAAATCCGGACAAATAAAAGTAAAACGACAATAGTGACAATGGATTTGTTAAATACGAGAAAGGTCGCCGTTATTGGCGTAATGCCGCTCACTTAAGCAATAAAATGCCTGTTTATGCAGGTGCGCATGAATGCGCACCCTACGAAAACCCGGCGATATCCACGTAGGGTCACCATTCATGGTGACCGATTCATGCTTAACTGACGAGCATTACGCCGTTATTGGCGACCTTTCTTTACCCGGTGCGCATTACTGCGCACCCTACGACATAATTACGTGCGAGCCGCGATGATGCTTTCAGCCACATTACGCGGCGCTTCGGCATAGTGCGCAAACTCCATGCTGTAGGTGGCGCGGCCTTGTGACATCGAACGCAGCGTCGTGGCGTAGCCAAACATCTCGGACAGCGGCACTTCGGCGCGAATAATGCGGGCGCCAAAGCGCTCATCCATGCCTTGCAAGGTCCCGCGCCGCGATGAGAGATCGCCCATCACGCCACCGGCATACTCTTCCGGCGTTTCCACTTCCACCTGCATCAGCGGTTCAAGGATCACCGGATCGGCCAGCTTCGCTGCGGCTTTAAAGCCAAAGATCGCCGCCATACGAAACGCCATTTCTGACGAATCGACGTCGTGATACGAACCAAACGTCAGCGTGGCTTTGATGTCCACCACCGGATAACCGGCCAGCACGCCGCTGTTCAGCGCCTCTCGAATCCCCTTCTCTACCGAAGGAATGAACTCGCGCGGTACCACGCCGCCTTTGGTGGCATCTTCAAAGGCAAAACCGGCACCCGCCGTTTGCGGCTCCAGCGTCAGCACCACGTGGCCATACTGGCCTTTACCGCCGGACTGACGCACAAACTTGCCTTCCACCTCGCGCACCGTTTTACGAATGGTTTCGCGATAAGTCACCTGCGGCCGACCAATGTTGGCTTCCACGCCGAACTCGCGCTTCATGCGATCAACGATAATCTCCAGATGCAACTCGCCCATACCGGAAATAATCGTCTGGCCGGATTCCTCATCGGTATGCAGGCGGAACGACGGATCTTCCGCCGCCAGCCGCTGCAGCGCCAGGCCCATTTTTTCCTGATCGCTCTTGGTCTTCGGCTCTATCGACAGCGAAATCACCGGGTCGGGGAACTCCATGCGCTCCAGCGTGATTACCGCGTTGGGATCGCACAGCGTTTCACCGGTAGTGACCTCTTTTAGGCCAACGCAGGCGGCGATATCGCCTGCGCGAATCTCTTCAATTTCAATGCGATCGTTAGCCTGCATCTGCACGATACGGCCGATGCGCTCTTTGCGCCCTTTCACCGCGTTCCACACGCTGTCGCCCTTACGCAGCACGCCGGAGTAGACGCGCACAAAGGTTAACTGGCCAACGTAGGGATCGCTCATCAGCTTGAACGCCAGCGCCGAGAACGGTTCGCTGTCATCGGCATGACGTTCGTCGTGTTCGCCCTGCTCATTGACGCCGCTCACCGCCGGTACGTCGAGCGGCGATGGCATCAGCTCAATCACCGCATCCAGCATGCGCTGCACGCCCTTGTTTTTGAACGCGCTGCCGCACAGCATTGGCTGAACTTCACCCTGCAGCGTGCGCTGGCGCAAGCCGGCAATGACGTCGTCTTCGCTAAGATCGCCCAGCTCAAGATAGCGCTCCATTAGCGCGTCGCTGGCTTCTGCCGCCGCCGCGACCATGTTCTCACGCCACTCGGCCGCTAGCGCCTGCAATTCAGCGGGGATCGGCGCATAGCTAAAGCTCATGCCCTGGCTGGCATCGTCCCAGTAAATCGCGCGCATTTTGTTGAGATCGACCACGCCGCTAAAATGCTCTTCGGCGCCGATAGGAATCACAATCGGCACCGGATTGGCGTGCAGGCGATCTTTCATCATCTGCACCACGCGGAAGAAATCTGCGCCCTGCCGATCCATCTTGTTAACGAAGGCGATGCGCGGCACACGGTATTTGTTGGCTTGGCGCCACACGGTTTCCGACTGCGGCTGCACGCCGCCAACCGCGTCATACACCATCACCGCGCCGTCCAGCACGCGCATTGAGCGTTCCACTTCAATGGTGAAATCAACGTGTCCGGGGGTATCGATGATGTTGATGCGGTGCGGCGTAAAGCTGCCGTCCATACCCGGCCAGAAGCAGCTTACCGCCGCCGACGTGATGGTGATGCCACGCTCCTGCTCCTGCGCCATCCAGTCGGTGGTTGCCGCGCCATCGTGCACTTCACCTAACTTGTGGCTCATTCCGGTGTAAAACAGGATGCGCTCGGTGGTGGTGGTTTTACCGGCATCGATATGCGCGGAGATGCCGATGTTGCGATAACGTTCGATGGGGAGGGTTCGGGGCATGATGCGTCCTTAGTCTTCTCGACTGGAAAGAGCGGCGCGCACCATTGCCCGCCGCTGCGCAACAGCCTAAACCCATTGTACGAATAAATACGAACAGTTTGAGCCTTTTTTACTCATCGTTAAAAACTTGCATGTGATTCAGCATTTACGGGCTGGAAAGCCATCGCCCGGCACTTTAAGGTAAGGCTTTCACTCTGACAGGGTTTGAATCATGCGCATTCTGGTGGTCGGTGCCGGTGCAACCGGCGGTTATTTCGGTGCGCGTCTGGCGCAAGCAGGACGTGATGTGACATTTCTGGTGCGCGAGCGCCGTTTTCAGCAGCTGCAGCAAACCGGGCTGGTGCTGAAAACGCCTGATGGCACGGAAGTTTTGCAACCTCAGCTGGCGCAGGCGGATTCGCTTAACAGCCATTATGATCTGATTATTTTGACGGTGAAAAGCTTCGCCCTGGAACAGGCGATGAACGATATCGCTCCCGCCGTGGGTCCTGACACGCTGATCATGCCCATTCTTAACGGGATGCGTCATATCGACACGCTGCGGGCGCGCTTTGGTGACAAGGTGATTGGCGGCCTGTGTAAAATCAACGCCACGCTGGGTGAAAACGGCGAAGTGGTGCAGATGACGCCGCTGCATATGCTCTATTACGGCGCGCTGGATGGCAATAACGATGCGCGCCTGCAGCGAATAGATGAAACCCTACGCGCGGCGCAGTTTGATACCCTTTTCTCCGACAACATTATCAGCGAACTGTGGGAAAAATGGCTGCTGCTGAGCACGCTCGGTGCGGTGTGCTGTATCGCGCGCGGCAATACGCAGCAGGTGTTGAACGCACAAGGTGGCGAAGCGCTGCTGCAAACAATTTTTGGTGAAGTACTGGCGGTGTTGAGCGCGGAAGGTTATCAACAGCGCCCGGCGGTGACGGCGAAGATTTATGAGACGCTGAATAATCCCAAAGCGGCGATGACCTCATCGATGTACCGGGATTTAACCCAGGGCTACGAGATTGAGGCCGATCAGGTGATTGGTGATTTGCTGGTGCGTGGTGCGCGCAGTGGCGTGGTGACACCATTGCTGAACGCGGTGTATGTCAATTTGCAGGTGTATGTGCAGGGTCGTTAACGTGGGTCGCCATGAATGGCGACCCTACGGTTGTTTGGCGCGATTGGCGTGCGGTCGTGTCGTAAGGTCGCCATTGATGGCGACCGAAATATCATAAGCGAGACTGCACGCCCGGCAGCTGCTTCAACCGCTGCCAGCCCGCTTCCACCTCTTCCGGTATATCTACATGACCGAGGAAACCTTTGCCGCGTGGACCGTAGCCATTTTCGTCGTCGCGCAGGCGCTGGATTTCCCCCATCAGCAGCGACAGAAAACGTTCCATCGACCACAAGCCCTGCGGCGGCGCACCAATAATGCGTAGCATGCCCGCATCCATCATCACCTGCGGCACAAACACCGGCCAGCTGATAAATTCCGGCGCATCGGCGCGGTCGCGCCACTGATAGCGGAAGGTTTCCCACGTGCGCCGCTGCATCAGCGGGTCCTGTACCAGCAGCACGCGCTGCGGCTGCCAGCTGTGCTCATCCAGTAATTTCTGACTGAAAGCGGCATTTTCGCCACAGTTGCGAGAGGCGGTTTCCAGCAGCAGCTGATCGTCCGGCAGCGCGGCAAACACGCGCGCTACGTCGCCCAGCAGTTCTGCTTCGCTTTTGCCTTGGGTCTCAATCTGGCGATACAGCGGATGTGTGCTCAGCATCTCTGCTAATAACGATGTAGAGTGGCCAATGCCGCCACTTACCAATAACGGCAGCTGATACTTTTTCGCCAGGGCGATGACCGCCTCCACGTTTGGCAGCACCGCGTGGCCGGCCAGAATGGCTAAATCGACGTCGAGCGTGCCCGTTTGCGGCATGTGATCCAGTGCCAGCCAGGTCGCCAGGGTATTGATATCCTGAATGTGATCGTTGTTAAGCTGCATGCCTTTCTCCTCATTTTCACTTTGGCAGTGTAGCGGCTTAAGCGCGCGTCGGCAGGGAAAAATTTGCTACACTCGCCGCTTAATCTTCAGGAGAGATCCATGACTGCGCGTTCCGTAACCCTTGATGATGTTGCCCATCTGGCGGGGGTTTCCTACCAAACCGTCTCCCGCGTTCTCAACCACTCCGAGCAGGTTTCGCCGCGCACGCGCGCCAAAGTAGAAGCGGCGATGCAGCAGCTCAACTATGTGCCGAATCGGGTCGCGCAGCAGCTGGCGGGTAAAAACACCCGCACGCTGGGTCTCGCCACCAGCGATCTCGCATTGATGGCGCCCGCACAAATTGCCTCGGCAATTCAGCAACGTGCGGCGGCGCAGGGTTATCACCTGGTGATTGCCATGGCGAATGCCAGCAGCGCGCCGCAGGACACGGTAAATGAATTGCTGGCGCAACGGGTTGATGCGCTGCTGATCAATCTGCCGCTGGATGCGCAGCAAGCCGAACAGATTCAGCTGCAGTGCGGTAATAAACCGACGCTGTTTTTGGATGTAGAGCGCAGCGCCATGGTGGCGCAGTGCCAATATCAGAGCGAATCGGGGGCGAAACAGGCCGTGGATCATCTGGTGGCGCTCGGCCATCAGCAGATTGGCGTGTTGAATGGGCCTGAACGCTCGGCATCGGCACGTGCGCGTTTCACCGCGTGGCAGCAGGCGCTGTCAGCACATCGGCTCACGCCGTTCTGCGTGCTGAGCGGTGACTGGAGCGCGGCATCGGGCTATCAGGCCGTGCTGGCGCAGTTGCCGGATAAGCTACCGCAGGCGCTACTGGTGGCCAACGATCAGATGGCGCTTGGCGCGATGCGGGCGCTGCATCAGCACGGCGTGAATATCCCCGCAGAGATTTCGCTGATTGGCTACGACGACACGGCAGAAAGCGCCTGGTATCAGCCGCCATTAACCACCGTGCGCCAGGATTTGCAGCAGTTGGGCGCGATAAGCGTCGATCGCTTAGTGGCACAGCTGGAAGGCGGCACGTTAGCGGATGAGAGACTGGAAACCGAGCTGGTGTTGCGTGAAACCACGGCGGCACCGCAGCAGGGTCAGGTGAATGTAAGGGCGATTGCACAGCAGCTGCAGGCGCTGGCGCGCAGATTGAGCAGCACATAACTGCACATTTGGTAGCGGCACGATGTTGAAACGGGCATAAAAATAGCGCAATCAATTGCGCCGCTACAGGTTGGTGTTGCTTCCTGAAATTTGGGGCCTTTCGGCCCCTGAGAATTACTGCGCTTTAGGCTCGCCCATCGCTTTCAATTTTTTCGACAGCTCGCGACGCTCTTTGGAGAGATCAGCGTTTTTAATGATGTACTCATCCACGCGGTCTTCATAATCCACACGCATGCTGGCGATAATTTCCTGCACCGCCTCAATGCTCATGCCAGGTTTGATGTATTCGCTCAGGTTGTCCAGCAGCAACACACGTTTCTGGTTATCACGGACTTTCTTCTCGTTATCCACGATTTCGCGCTGCAGTTTGTTTTTACGACGGAACATACGCACAAACTCCAGTACGTCCTGAAATGATTGCTTGGCATTTTCCATGTTGGCACCTTTCTTAAGGCCTGCATCGGCAGGCGGAATAGTCATAACGTTTAGCTTAGCGGTTTGACCGCAAGGGTTGCAATTTTCACAGCTAAATTCGGACTGGCGCTTATCTTAGCGCAAAGAAAGCGTGATTCACATTAAGTCATTGCCTGAGAAAACTATTTGCGCAACGCCAGGCGCACTAAATCGGTCATCCGCTCCAGCTGACGCGCCTGCTCCAGGCTCAGCCAGACGTAACCGTAAATTGCCGTCGTTTCTGAACGTCCGCTGCGATTAGCGATGAGCTGCTCCAGCTCCTGGGTGATCTCCTCCAGTACGAGGCTGTTAGCGGTGATCTCTTCGGTTTCCCCTTTCACCACCAGCGTGGCCAGCGCATTAAGCGTGTCTTCCGTCATCTGCTGGGTGCGGCGCAGCGTTGGCGCATTGAGCATAATCAGATGACTTTCGCGCGACGACCACCACGCATCAATTTGCATCTGCATGGTGTTTACCATATTGCGATTGATAGTTTGGATCGCTTCAAACACCGATTTCGGAATTCGCGTCTCTTTGCTTGACGGATCCAGCAGCGAACGCATTTTGATGACGGCACTTAGCAGCTTCTGGAAAGGTTTATTCAGGCGCGGTTTTTCCAGCAAATTGGCAGAAAAACCGGTGTGATGCAGTTTCGCCATGGCGATGAAAGCATCTGACAGCTGGATGCGCCAATGAGTGTAAGCGCGTTGAGCCCAGATGGCACTAAACAGCAGCGCCATCAGCGACCCCAGAATCACATCCCCGCCGCGCCACATGGCGATAGTGAAATCACCGGCCGGTGCGCCCACCACCACGCCAAGCGTGATGCCGATCAGCAACGCCATATAGGGATGTTTTCCCAGCGTCAAATAACCGCAAACCACCATTACGATGGCGCACCACACCAGCATCACCGGCAGGGAAAACAGCTCCAGCTTCAGGGCAATCAAGCCGGAAAGTAAACCGGCGAAGGTGCCGCTGATGCGCTGGACTACGCGCGGCAGCACGTTGCCCCAGGTTGAAATTGGCCCCATCACTACCACCAGCGTAATCAGCGGCCAGGTGCCTTCAGGAATATCGGTGAGGCGTACAAACAGGAAGCACAGCACAAAGGCGATAGCGATGCGTACACCATGCATGATGCGATAGTGGCGGTAGAACCAGAACTCAATCGGCGAGATGGGCTTGTCGGCGCGTAACATGGTTGTCCGGGAACGGTAACGATTTGCGCGCTATGTTACCCTGGCAAGACGCGAACCATCAGGGTTGAACGCAATCTTTTTCGTCTTTACGTGAAATAAAACATGCATGTTACATCTGGTTTTCTCAATAGAAACATTGATGTAACGCGTCGGGTTTTGTGCGGTGATTGAATCGGTCGCCATGAATGGCGACCCTACGGGCGTGTTTTGTAGGGTCGCCATTTATGGTGACCGCGTATTTTATTCAGCCGCGCGCACCGGAATGAACATATCCACCAGCCAGTTGCCGCTGTCGGATCCGTCGGAAAGGTACTGTTCGAAACAGGGACGATTATCCACTTGCCACTCACTCTGGGCGTTTAACTTATCGAACAAACTGCACCATGCCTCATAAAATTCGTTATTACGTACCTCAACGCGGGCATGGAAATAGCGTCCGCCGGGCAACAGACCTTTTTCGATATCGTCACCGGGGGCGGGAATCACCGCTTCCGCTGCAGTAATCACCGTTTCAACCCGCAACTCTTCCGGCGACAGCTCTCGTGGATTACCGTAATAAATAGCCAGCCATTCACCTTTCGCATCATGCTCACTGACCCAACGCTTCAGTCGGTCAAAGCCACGCGGCACGGTCTCCTCCCACGGTCCTTGCAGGTGGTAGCCAAGCCAGCTTTGCGAATGACGTTCAACAATCCATGCTTTCATACTTTGCCTCAGATCAGCAGCAGAAAGCTCGATTGTGCCATCACCGCCGTGTAGCGGCGATGATGGCAACGCTAAAATACGCGATGGATTACAGTTTCTTTTTCAGGTAATCGCTGATGCGCGTGATGATGCCTGCCTGATCAACCGCTTGCAGCGTGTAGAGCGGATAGCTTGCCAGCTGCTTATCTTTGTCCATCACCTGGATTTCACCAATCTGCTCGCCCGCTTTTAACGGTGCTTCCAGGTCTTTGCGATCAATCACATACTTGGCCATCACATTGGAAACTTCAGTGCGCGGCAGTGACAGATAGATATCCTGGGTGGTGCCGACATCCACCTGGTGCGGATTGCCGTACCAGACGTTTTCCGTACCGATTTTCTTGCCCGCGTGGAACAGCTGCACGGTATCAAAGTTGTTTTGGCCCCACACCAGCAGTTTGCGTGCCTGATCTTCACGCCCTTTCGGGCTCTTGCCGCCCATAATCACCGCGATCAGGCGATGACGCCCTACCACATTGGACGCGATGATATTGAAGCCAGCGCTTTCGGTATGACCGGTTTTCAGGCCATCGACGTGCAGATTCTGGTCCCACAGCAAGCCGTTGCGGTTGTTTTGGGTGATACCGTTCCAGGTCAGGGTTTTCTCGCCGTACATGGCGTAGAAATCGGGCTCGCCGCTGATAATGGCACGTGACAGCACGGCTAAATCGCGTGCGGTAGTGTGTTGACCCGGCGCATCGAGGCCGTGCACGGTTTCGAAGTGGGTGTGCGTTAAACCAAGCTTCTGCACGTAGCTGTTCATCATGGTGACGAAACTGGCTTCGCTACCGGCGACATGATCCGCCAGCGCCACACAGGCATCATTACCGGAATCGATAATCACGCCACGCATCAGATCGCGTACCGTAACCTGATCGCCCGGCTTAAGGAACATCAGCGAAGAGCCCTTGAACACCGGATTGCCTGCGCCCCACGCGTCTTTACCGATGGTGACTTTGTCATCGCGGCTGACTTTATTCTGATCGATAGCGCGATCGACCACATAGCCGGTCATCAGTTTTGTCAAACTTGCCGGGTTGCGCTCTTCGTCCGGATTACCGGCGGTCAGAATCTGGCCGGTAGTGGCGTCCATTAGCACCCACGAAGCCGCATCAATCGGCGGTGGCGTCAGGGGAAACGGCATGCTGTCGTCGGCCTGCGCCAACGATGCCCAAACAATCATTCCAGATACAGTTACCAGCAGACGCCTTTTCAACACTTCTTCCTCGAAATCAAAAAATGAATTTACCGCCGCACGTTTTACGGCAAATAGCGCTTACAGATCTGAATAAATTGAAAAAAAGTATGAACTGCGCCTAATTGCTGCACGCCCGCTCGCAGCGAGGATGATCAAGGTTGTACTGCCACCCAGGGACGACTATCCTGTGCGTTGATTCTCCACAGCCAGGATAATGCCGTGCCCGCCTCTGAGTTCACCTTCTTATTTCACGATTATGAGACCTTCGGTAAAAGTCCTTCGCTGGACCGCCCGGCGCAGTTTGCTGGCCTGCGTACCGATAAAGAATTCAATGCGGTAGGTGAACCGCAGGTGTTTTACTGCCAGCCCGCGGACGATTATTTGCCGCAGCCAGAAGCGGTGATGATCACCGGCATTACGCCGCAAACCGCCAAAGCGCGTGGCGTGACAGAAGCGGCATTTGCCGAGCGCATTCACGGCCTGTTTAGCGAGCCGCAAACCTGTGTGATTGGTTACAACAATGTGCGGTTTGACGATGAAGTGACGCGCAATATCTTCTATCGCAACTTCTTTGATCCTTATGGCTGGAGCTGGCAAAACGGCAATTCGCGCTGGGATCTGCTGGATGTGATGCGCGCCTGCTACGCGCTGCGTCCGGAAGGCATTGTCTGGCCGGAAAATGATGACGGCTTCCCGAGCTTTAAGCTGGAGCATCTCACTAAGGCCAACGGCGTGGCGCACGAACAGGCGCACGATGCAATGTCTGACGTGTATGCCACGCTGGCAATGGCGAAACTGGTGAAAGAGAAGCAGCCGAAGCTGTTTGAGTTTCTGTTTAGCCATCGCAACAAGCAGAAACTGATGACGCTAATTGATATCCCGCAGATGAAACCGCTGGTGCATGTTTCCGGCATGTTCGGCGCAGCGCGCGGCAACACCAGCTGGATTGTGCCGCTGGCGTGGCATCCGGATAACCGTAATGCGCTGATTGTTGCCGATCTGGCCGGTGAGATGTCGCCGCTGCTTGAGCTGGAATCTGACGAACTGCGCGAGCGTTTGTATACGCGTAGCAGCGAGTTGGGCGATCTTCCTGCCGTGCCGATCAAGCTGGTCCATATCAATAAATGTCCGGTGCTGGCGCCGGCGAGCACGCTGCGTCCGGAAGATGCTGCGCGCTTAGGTATCGATCGCCAACGCTGCCTCGCGAACCTAAAAGTGCTGCGCGAGCATGCGGAAGTGCGGGAAAAAGTGGTGGCGCTGTTTGCCGAAGCGGAGCCGTTTAAACCTACAGATGACGTGGATGCGCAGCTGTATGACGGATTCTTTAGCGATGCCGATCGCGCGGGTATGAACATTGTGCGTCAGACGCCGCCGCAGAATTTGCCGGCGCTGGATTTAACCTTTGAAGATAAGCGCATTGCCAAACTGCTGTTCCGCTATCGGGCGCGTAATTTCCCCGGCACGCTGGATGATGCCGAGCAGCAACGCTGGTTGCAGCACCGCCGCGAAGCGCTCAATGCTGAGCGTGTGCAGGCGTTCCTGCTGGAGCTAGAGTCACTGGCGAGTTTGCATGAGGGTAATGCAGAGAAGATGGCGCAGCTGAAGGCGCTGTATTTGTATGCGCAGGAGCTGGTGTCTTAGTCCTCTGCGGTCTGGTGACAGGTCGCCATGAATGGCGACCCTACGCAATGACCGCATGAATGGCGACCGTACGCAATGCCCGTTTGTAGGGTCGCCATTCATGGCGACCAGGGAACCCTTAAATCATTCCCCACACCAGCCACGTCAGCGCGAAACCGCTCAGGCCCATCACGGTTGTCAACACTGTCCAGGTCTTCAAACCGTCGGCGACCGATAAGCCCAGATAGCGCGTCACCACCCAGAAACCCGCATCATTGACGTGTGACAAACCTAATCCGCCGAAACAGGCTGCCAGCGTCACCAGTACGCGCTGCATATCCGTCACATCGCCCACCGCCTGACTCAGTAAGCCGCTGGTGGTGAGAATCGCTACCGTGGCCGATCCCTGCGATGCACGCAGCGCCAGCGACAGAATAAAGGCTGCGGGCACCAGCGGCAGATGCAGGGTTTCCAGCGTTAGCGCCAGCGCTTTACCCACGCCGGACTCCACCAGCACTTTACCAAATGCTCCACCTGCGCCCGCTACCAGAATCACGCTGGCAGAACTGGGGATGGCGCGGCCAGTCAGATCTTCCAGCTTCTCTTTGCTCCAGCCGCGACGCACGCCCAGCAGCCACGCCGCTAGCCCAAGCGCAATCAGTAACGCAATCGCCGGCGTACCTATGACCGTCATTACCGAACGCAGCACGCTGCCCTCTGCCAGCGTGGTGTGAGCCAACGTTCCCAGGACGATTAACAGGATTGGCACGATGATCAGCCCGGTAATGGTCAGCGCACCCGGCGGTGGCGCGTCGTTTTTTGCCGTGCCTTCCGGTTTCGCCAGCTGCAGTTGTTCCAGCACATCAACCGACAGATGATACTGACGCAGGTTCATCGCTTTCGCGACGAAGTAGCCGACAATACCAACCGGAATCGAGATCATAATCCCCAGCATCATTAGCCAGCCCATGTCGGTATGCAAAATACCGGCGGCCGCCGCTGCGCCTGGATGCGTCGGCAGCGCCACGTGCACCGTTAACATCACGCCCGCCATTGGCAAGCCAAACTTGAGCGGCGAGACGCGCGCCACTTTGGTGAAGCCATAAATCAGCGGAATCACGATGATAAAACCAACCTCAAAAAACACCGGAATGCCGAGGATAAAGGCTGCCATGGTCAGCGCCGCGACGGTGCGTTTGATACCCAGCGATTTACTAAAGCGCTGCGCCAGCGATTCCGCCCCGCCCGAGGCTTCAATCACCGCGCCGAGCATCGCACCCAGCACGATGATAATGGTGATATGCCCCAGCAAATTGCCCATCCCGCTAAAGATGGTTTCCATAATGTTGTCCGCCGGAATGCCGGTGGCAATGGCGACCAGCAGGCTGACAATTATCAGCGCCACGAAGGGGTGCACTTTGGTTTTAATAACCAGCAACAGCAAGATCACGATGCTGGCGGTAGCAATGGCGAGTAACAACGCGGTAGACATGGTAACCCTCTATCTTATAAGTATTTTTTAGGTACAGATTTCTCTGGTGTTGACGGATTAAGGTATGACTTGCCCAACACAGCGCACAAAAGCCCTGTGTTGAGCGGTAAAACCCGGGTTATTTTGCGTAGGGCGCGAACCAGCCAAGACCGGCTTCGGTGCGGCCGCGCGGGATATATTCACACCCCACCCAACCGTCGTAGCCCACTTCATCCAGTAGGTTGAACAGATACGAATAGTTGATTTCGCCTTCGTCAGGCTCGTGGCGATGCGGCGCCGAGGCAATTTGGATATGGCGATAACGCCCGGCGTATTCACGGATAAGATGGGTCAGATTGCCGTCCACCAGCTGCGCATGAAACAGATCGAGCTGGGTAAAGACGTTAGGACGATCGATTCGCTCCATCATCAATAACGTTTGATACTGGCTAGAGTAGAGGTAATTCGGCTTGGTCACGGGATTGAGCGCCTCAAGCAACAGGCGAATGCCGTGCGGCGCAAAACGCTCGGCAGCGTAGTGCATATTCTGCACAAAAGTCGCTTCATACTTTGCGCGATCGGCGCCGTTGGGTAGCGTGGCTGCCATCACATGCACCTGCTGGCAATTCAAAGCCAGCGCGTACTCTAGCGCACGGTCAATATCGCCACGCGCTTGCTCTTCACGGCCCGGAATGGCGGAAACGCCCCATTCGCCCGCCTGCACGTTGCCCGCCGCGGTGTTGAACAGCACCAGCTCCAGCTGATGTTTTTCCAGCTCCGCTTTGATGATGTCTGCTGGGAAATCATACGGGAACAAAAACTCGACGGCGCGAAAACCGGCGTTAGCTGCGGCGGCAAAACGCGCGATAAACGGCTGTTCACCAAACTGCGTAGATAAATTGGCTGCAAACTTAGGCATTAGACATTCCTCAATTCCGCCACTTCGTTAGCGGTGAGATAACGAATTGAGCGGTCGCCGAGCGTAAACATCAGACGCGCGGTCTCTTCCAGTTCTTCGGTATTATTGGCGGCTTCGCGCAGTGATTTGCCCACCACCACCGGGCCATGATTCGCCAGCAGGAAGGCGTTATAGCGCGAGGCCAGATTAGCCAGATCGTCAGCTAAACGCGCATCACCCGGCTTGTAATATGGCACCACCGGCACATCTCCCACGCGCATCACCACGTACGGCGTGAACGGGCGAATGCAATTTTCATTGTCGAGATCGTTGAGGCAAGAGAGCGCGGTCAAATAGTGGCTGTGCAGATGCACCACCGCTTTGCACTCCGCATTGTTCAGGTAAAGCGCGCGGTGAAACGCCACTTCTTTCGATGGCTTGTCGCCGGAAAGCCATTCGCCCTGCAGCGTCACTTTTGACAGGCGATCGGCCTGCAGCTCGCCGAGACACGAACCGGTAGGCGTGGCCAGCAGATTGCCGTCCTCTAACAGCAGCGACAGATTGCCCGCCGAGCCGGTGGCGTAGCCGCGCTGAAAGAAGGAGGCGCCGAGCTGCACCATCTCATCGCGTGCTTGTTGTTCGGTCATAGTGAAAACTCCGTTTGTGCGCGGGAAAAGAACTGTTCGTCACCAAAGTTGCCGGATTTTAACGCCAGCGACAGCGGCTGATGGATGTCACGCACCCAGGGCACGCCCGGCGAAATCATCGGTCCGATGTGGAATGCGGTAACGCCCAGGCTTTGCGCTACCACGCCCGAGGTTTCGCCGCCGGCGACGATAAAGCGCTGCCAGCCGCGCGCTTTTAGTTCACGTGTCACCGCCGCAAACAACTGCTCGACCGCTTCGCTGCTGCGCGCGGCACCGTACTGCTGCTGAATCGCCTGCAGCTGCTGCGCATCGGCGGTGGCGAACAGCAACGGTGCCAGCCCAGGCTGATGATGTGCTGCCACCCAATCGCACAGCGTTTGCGCATAACCTTCGGCGTCTTCCAAACAGCGTTCAACCAACACTTCCTGCGATGGCGCTTGCTGGCGGTACGCCTGCACCTGGCGGTTGGTCATTTGCGAGCAAGAGCCAGAGATCACCACCGCGCGTTCGCCCTGCGGACGTCCCGCCTGCTCGGCATCGCGGTTCTGCTGCTGGGTCGCCCAGGCGCGGGCAATCCCGATCGCCAGTCCTGAACCGCCAGTCACCAGACGCATCGCTTTCAGCGCTTCGCCCTGCGTCAGCAGATGCTGCTCGTGCAGCGCGTCCAGCACCACATAGTTGATGCCCTGCGCTTTCAAACTCTCCAGCTGCATACGCACCGCGTCGGCACCTTGATCAAGCAATGCTGCATTGATCACCGCCGCCTGACCTTTGGCCTGACGCGTCATCAGGCGCACCAGATTGCTGTCGGTCATCGGCGTTACGGGATGGTGGCGCATGCCGGATTCAGACAGCAGTTGGTCGGCGACAAACAGATAGCCCTGATACACGGTGCGGCCGTTGACCGGCAGCGACGGCGAGATCACCGTTTGCGTTTCACCTAACGCCGCCAACAGCGCATCGGTCACCGGGCCGATGTTGCCCTGTTCGGTGCTATCGAAGGTGGAACAATATTTGAAATAGAAACGATCGCAGCCCTGCTGCTGTAGCCACTCTAGCGCCGCCAGCGACTGTGCGATCGCCTGCTGCGGCGGGCACGATCGTGACTTCAGGCTGATCACAATTGCCTGCGCGCTTACTTCATCCTGACCTTGTGGCACGCCGTTAAATTGAATGGTCGGCAGGCCGTGCTGAACCAGGAAGCTGGCAATGTCGGTGGCACCGGTAAAGTCGTCCGCAATGACGCCTAAACGCATGATTACTGCTCCTTTGCCTGAGGCAGCGTGATGCCGCTGAAAATCTTGATCACCGCGCTGTCATCTTCGCGACCGTGCCCGGCATTGCTGGCCTCGGTGAACATGTTGAGCGCGGTGGAGGCCAGCGGCAGCGGGAAGTGCAGCGATTTAGCGGTATCCGCCACCAGATTGAGATCTTTCACGAAGATATCCACGGCAGATTTTGGTGAATAATCGCCATCCACTACGTGACGCATGCGGTTTTCAAACATCCATGAGTTACCCGCCGCGTTGGTCACCACATCGTACATGGTGTCCAGCGGAATACCGGCGCGCGCGGCCAGCGCCATCGCTTCGGCACCCACGGCAATGTGCACTCCCGCCAGCAGCTGGTGAATGATTTTGACGGTGGATCCCAGACCGATTTCGCTGCCAACGCGATAGACTTTCGCCGCCACCGCATCCAGCACTGGCTTGAGCCGCGCAAACGCCTCATCGCTACCGGAAGCCATGACCGTCATTTCCCCGACCGCGGCTTTGGCTGCCCCGCCGGAAACCGGCGCATCCAGCATTAAAAGTTGATGCTGTGCCAGCTGCTGTTCAATCGCCTGCGCATCCTGTGAAGAGATGGTAGAAGAGACCATCACCACCGTGCCCGGCTTGAGCTGCGCCGCCACACCGTTTTCACCGAACAGAATGGCCTTAACCTGCGCGGCGTTAACCACCAGCAGCAGCACCGCATCCAGTTCAGCCGCAAAGCGGGCGGCAGAGGTTTGGGCATCGCGTGCACCGGCCTGGCGCAGGGTTTCCAGCGCCTGCGGATTGAGATCAACTCCCCAGGTATTTAATCCTGCACGGATGCAAGACTGCGCGGCACCCATGCCCATGGAACCTAAACCAATCACGCCGATGTTATTCACGGTTGCTGACACAGCAGACCTCCATTGTTAATTTAAGTGATAATTTGTTCATTGGTGTTAAGTCTGCCGCAGATATCGGGCAATAAACGTGCGTAACATCACAAAAATTAACTTACCTGCTTAAGGATTAACAGGGATTCACAACGCAATAATGGCGGAAGTAAATCCCGTCAGCCGCGCTTTTTACTGAAATTTCGGCAACATAAATTGTGCTGCGGGCTGTGAATCGATGATCTACAATGTGAAAAAATGATAATTCGGGAGAGGCGTGTGATTCCGGTTGAACGTCATCAGCAAATTTTAGCGTTGGTTGCCGAGCGCGGCGTCGTGAGCATTGCCGAGCTAACAGAACGATTGGGCGTGTCGCATATGACGATTCGTCGCGACGTACAGAAGCTGGAAGAGCAAGGCGCGGTGCTGTCGGTTTCGGGTGGTGTGCGCTCGGCGGATCGTTTAGCGGCCGAACCTTCACATCTGGCAAAAACCAGCATGTACAGCAGCGAAAAGATGGCGATTGGGCAGTACGCCGCACGTCATATTCCGCGAAACAGCTGCATTTATCTGGATGCCGGTACCACGACACTGGCGCTGGCACGCGAATTGGCGGAACGTGACGATTTGCTGGTGGTGACCAATGATTTTGTGATTGCACGTTTGCTGATGGAGAGCAGCGGCTGCAAGCTGATCCACACTGGCGGTACGGTGTGCCGGGAGAATCGCTCGAGCGTTGGTGAAGCCGCAGCGCGCAATTTACGCCAGCTGGCGATCGATATCGCCTTTATCTCGGCCTCCTGCTGGGGTCCGCGCGGGCTGTATACGCCGGACGAGGATAAAGTGCCGGTAAAGCAGGCGGCGAGCGATGTCAGCAGCAAACGCGTGTTGCTCAGCGACAGCTCGAAGTACAACAAGATTGCGACGTATCTGGCGCTGCCGCTGGAGCGGTTTGATACCTTGATTACCGATGCGGAGTTGAGCAAAGCGGGACGTGAAGCGTTGAGTGCGGGGAAGTGGGAGTTGGTGATCGCGGGATGAGTTTGCTGGGATTATCGACCAGGTCGCCATGAATGGCGACCCTACGTTGTAGGGTGCGCATTCATGCGCACCTGGTCATTTAAATCACACTTCTTCGCTGAACTGCGGAACCGGATTGCGGAAGGTACGGGTGACAAACGCGAGGTAAATAATACCAATCGCCGCCCACACCAGGCCGAGAACCATTGAGGTCTCTTCCAGGTTAATCCACAACGCACCTACCGTCAGAGCGCCCATGATTGGCAGCACCAGATAGTTGAGGTGATCTTTCAGCGTCTTATTACGCTTTTCACGGATCCAGAACTGGGCAATCACCGACAGGTTGACAAACGTAAATGCCACCAGCGCACCAAAGTTAATCAGCGCGGTCGCTGTCACCAGGTCGAAGTTGATTGCCAGCAGCGCCACGCCCCCCACCAGCAGCACGTTCAATGACGGCGTGCGGTATTTCGGATGCACGAAACCAAAGAAACGCTGCGGGAACACGCCGTCGCGGCCCATCACGTACATCAGACGTGAAACACCGGCGTGTGCGGCCATACCAGAAGCCAATACCGTCACCACCGAGAAGATCAGAATGCCAATCTGCAGCGCTTTACCCGCCACGAACAGCATGATTTCTGGCTGTGAAGAGTCCGGATTCTGGAAACGCGAAATGTCCGGGAAGTACAGCTGCAGGAAGTAAGAAACCCCAATGAAGATCACACCACCAATCAGCGCGGTGAGGAAAATCGCGCGTGGGATAGTGCGTTCAGCATCTTTGGTCTCTTCCGACAGCGAGCTGATGCCGTCAAAGCCGAGGAACGAGAAGCAGAGAATCGTCGCACCGGTAATCATCGGCACCACGTGTGCATCCTGAGACCAGAACGGTTTGCTGCTGACCAATGTCCCTTCGCCCACACCGTGTGCCACACCGTAAACCACCATGCCGGTGATCACGACCATCACCACCACTTGCAGCACCACGATCACGCTGTTGAAGTTGGCAACGGTTTTGATTCCACGCAGGTTAGAGATGGTCATAAAGGCCACCAGCAGCACCACGAAAATCCACGACGGAATACCCGGCACCAGCGTTTCAAAATAGCTTTTCGCCAGCAGGATGTTGATCATCGGCATGAACAAGTAGTCCAGCAGTGATGACCAGCCAACCATAAAGCCGACGTGCGGACTGATTGCCTTCTGAGCATAGGTGTAAGCGGAGCCCGCAGATGGGAAGCGGCGTACCAGCTTGCCGTAGCTCACGGCAGTAAACAGAATCGCGATCAGGGCGAAAGCATAAGCGGTGGCGACGTGGCCGTCGGTTAATCCAGACACGATACCGAAAGTATCAAACAGGGTCATTGGCTGCATATACGCCAGGCCCATCATGACAACCGGGATCAAGGTCAGAGATTTTTTCAGGTGTGCACGCTGAGGTGCGGCAGAGGTGTTAAGCGACATTGTTCAGTCCCCCGCAAGCGACAACCGCGATCGGTTGGGCTACAGGGATACTGCGCAATTTGCTGCAGTGAGAAGTGATTTTTGTGTTTGCGATTGTCGCCGCGCCGTAATCATCACGAAAGCGAGAACCAGCCTGAGCTGGTGCAATGTTAAACAGTCCCATCTTTGTTTTCCTCAAATCTCACGCACAACGCGTGTTTGTCAGTATCTATCTATCCGGATGCGTGTCCGGCCTCGTTTAAATGTCAGTGAGTACATCATGCAAAAAAATAACCGACGTGGTTAACGTCGGTTAGTTTCTCATTTTGCAGGGCGCGTATTTTGCCCCAACTTATGCCATCGGCACAAGACGTTAGATCAATTCTTCAGGCGGTTAAGCATTCTTGAGCATCCAGTCGATCTCTGTGGCGGTGATCAGGCGCTCAAACTGCATCAGTTCATACTGTTTGCAGCTGTGCCACACCCCGCTAAAACGCTCACCCAGCAGCTTTTGCAGCGGATAGCTATTCTCGAATTCATACAGCGCATCGCTCTGCCGAATCGGTAACGCCAGCCCTTCTGCCTCATGTCCATTGCCCTGCACCGCATGCGGTAAGGGTAGCTGATTATCTAAACCGTGCAAAATTCCGGCAAGAATTGTTGACACCACCAGATAGGGATTTGCATCGGCTCCCGCCACGCGATACTCAATGCGGTGATTATCCATATCCCCGCAGGGTACGCGCAGTGCTACGGTACGATTATTGTGCCCCCATGACGCTTGCAGCGGCACATAGGCTTCGGGCAGAAAACGGCGATAGGCGTTAACGTTTGGCGCCAGTAGCGCCATCGAAGCCGGCATCAGATCGATCATGCCCGCCAGCGCGCGTTTCATCAGCGGTGAATCGCTGCCGTCATCCAGCGCAAAGGCGTTGTGATCGGCGGCGTCCAGCATGCTGATGTGCACATGCATACCGCTGCCCGCATACTCTTCATAAGGCTTCGCCATAAAGGTGGCGGTCATGCCGTGATTTTCCGCCACCTGACGCACCAGGCGTTTAAGCTGGATGGCATGATCGCAGGCTTTGAGCACATCGCGCGTGTGATGCAGGTTGATTTCAAACTGTCCGGGCGACGCTTCCGCCAGTGCGCCGTCAGCGGGAATGCCCTGCAGCTTCGCCAGAGTGTCGATATCACGCAGCACGTCGGCGAAATGATCGAGATTATCTACCGAATAAACCTGGCTCTGCATGTTGCGCTCATCGCTGCCCGGTGAGCACGGCGGTTGAATAAATCCTTCCGCATCACGCTTCTTATCCACCAGATAGAACTCCAGCTCTACCGCTACCACCGGGAACAATCCTCGATTACGCAGCTGTTGCCACAGCCGATTGAGGACATTACGGGGTTCAACGTCAAAGGGAGTGCCATCTTGGTTACACATGGTGAGCAGCAGCTGCGCAATGTGCGTGGGGTCGGCGGCTGAGGGGATTAAGGTTCCAGGAACCGGTATGCAGAGGTGGTCGGGTTCGCCTAATGACTGTCCTAGTCCGGCTTCTTCGACGGTATTACCGAGAATATCCATGGCGAAGACTGAGGCCGGGAAATAACACCCTTTTTCCAGTTTTGCCAATGCGGCGATGGGAATGCGTTTACCGCGAAATACCCCATTTAAATCATTAAGAAGAATATCGACATACTGCGTTTCAGGATGGCGTTCCAGCCAGGTTTTCACCTCCAGCTGGAACGCGCTTGTTCGTTTCTCTTCACTATGTCGCGTGAAGTCTTCTACTTCTACGAGGTTCGTCATGATCCCACCCGCCCTTTACCGTTTAGAATTGGTGCGCGCAATGCTCAAAATAACAGCCATTCCTCTAACATAGCGCTAACGCAAAAAGTGTGCAAATGTAACAAATCTGTTTGAAGAACGAACAAGCGGTTGCTAGATTGACAAAACATTGCACACTTTTAACGCCAGCCGTGCCATTTCGGCGAAAATATTGAACAGCAGCGCGGAGACGTTATGGGCATTATTTTTGACAAGCCTTTGATTGGTGTAGTGATGTGCCAAAATGTTATTGGCAACCATTCAGCGCAAACGGTTCACAACAAGTATCTCGACGCTGTCGTTTTGGCCGGTGGCGTGCCGCTGCCGTTGCCCCACCAACTGATGCATTCTCCACATCTATTAGAAAACAGTATGACGGTGCTGGATGGCATTTTGCTGACCGGCAGCCCCAGCAATATCGAACCCTGGCACTATGGCGAGGATGGCAAAGAGGCGCATGCCGATCCGGCGCGCGATCGTCTCGCCTTCGGGCTTATCACACATGCGGCGGGTAAAAAGATGCCGATGTTTGGCATCTGTCGCGGCTTGCAAGAGTTGGTGGTCGCGAACGGCGGCGCGCTGCATCGCCAATTGCATATGACACATCTTTTCCACGAACACCGGGAAGACGACACGCTGTCGCTGGATGAGCAGTATGCGCCGGTGCATGAGGTGCAGCCAGAAATTGATGGCATGCTGAGCCAGCTGCTCGGCAGCAGCGAGGCGTTTGCTGTCAATTCATTACATGGTCAGGGCATTCGCGAGCCTGGGCCGCAATTGCGCGTCGAAGCACGTGCGCCCGACGGGCTGATTGAGGCGGTAAGCCTGCGCCAGCACCCTTTCGCGCTTGCCGTGCAGTGGCATCCGGAATGGCACTCCGATCGCGATCCGATTTCGCGCCAGTTGTTTGCGGCCTTTATCCAGGCCGCTATCCATTATCACAACGAAAAACAGCCATGAATCGTGCCACTTTGGCATCTGGAAAAGTGCATACGTCAGCTCATTTCTAAGGTTGCGCGCTTAAGGAGGATGTTATGCAACATGTGGGAAGTTATTACGCGGCCACCGCCAACGCTCACGCGCCGTGGCCTGAACTGCAAGAATCGGTGCAGTGTGATGTCTGTATTATTGGTGGAGGCTTTACCGGCCTCTCTTCCGCCCTGTTTCTGACGGAAGCCGGTTACGATGTGGTGGTGTTAGAGGCGGCAAAAATTGGCTTCGGCGCCAGCGGTCGTAACGGCGGCCAGGTGGTGAACTCCTACAGCCGGGATGTGGATGTGATTGAGCAGCGTTACGGTAAAGAGACCGCACAACTGCTTGGCAGCATGATGTTTGAAGGCGCGGAGATTATTCGCGATCGCATCGATCGTTATGCCATTGCCTGTGATTATCGTCCCGGCGGGATTTTTGCGGCGTTCAATCAGCGACAAATGGGCCACCTGCGCAGCCAGAAAGCCAGCTGGGCCCGCTATGGCAATCACGATTTGGAACTGCTGGATGAACGCGCTATTCGCCGCGAAGTCGCCACCGATCGTTATGTGGGTGGATTACTCGATAAGCGCGGCGGCCACCTGCATCCCCTGAATCTGGCGCTGGGTGAAGCAGAAGCCATTCGCCGCCATGGCGGACGCATCTATGAGCAATCGGCGGCAATTGAAGTGCAATATGGCGCACCGCATCGAATAAAAACCGCCAAAGGAGCAGTCTCCGCCACCTTTGTGATTTTTGCAGGCAATGCCTATTTACCTGCGCAGCTCGAACCGCGCCTGAGCCGCAAAAGTATGCCGTGCGGCTCGCAAATCGTCACCACCGAACCTTTAACGCGCGATCAGGCGCTAGGGTTGTTGCCAAACAATTACTGCGTGGAAGATTGTAACTATCTGCTCGATTACTTCCGTCTGACTGCCGACAACCGCCTGCTGTATGGCGGTGGCGTGGTGTATGGTGCGCGCGAGCCGGATGATATCGAAGCGCTGATTCGTCCTAAACTGTTGCGTACGTTCCCACAGCTGCGCGATATCAAAATCAGCCATCGCTGGAGCGGCAATTTCCTGCTGACCTTGTCGCGCATGCCGCAGTTCGGCCAGGTGGAGAAGAATGCCTTCTTTATGCAGGGCGACAGCGGCCACGGCGTTACCTGTACGCATCTCTCTGGGAAGTTGATTGCTGAAGTGCTGCGTGGGCATGCGGAGCGTTTTGATGCGTTCGCGAAACTGCCGCACCTGCCATTTCCGGGCGGACGAAGATTTAAAGTGCCGCTCACGGCGATGGGCGCGGCCTGGTATGCGTTAAGGGATCGGTTTGGGGTGTGACCAGGTCGCCATGAATGGCGCCCCTACATCGTAGGGTGCGCATTAATGCGCACCTGAAAAACTACTCCAGCGGCATTTTCATCGGGTCATCGTAGGTGTACTCAAAGCCCAGCTCATTGGCGATTTTTGAGCCATCCACCACTTTTCCGGCCGAGCGCTCCGGCTCCGCCACAAACGTTGGCGGCTCTAGCCCTAACTGCTTCGACACGCTGGGGTAAAAACTGTCGCGCGACGGATGTTTCGAGGCACACAGATTGTAAACGTGGCCGCCCTTCGGCGTTTGCAGCAGCAGCACAATCGCGTCCACTACGTCGTCGAGATGCACCAGATTCACCGCATGGCCGCCATTTTCCAGCCCGGTTTTGCCCGCCAGGAAACGCCCCGGATGACGATTCGGCCCGACTAATCCCGCGAGGCGTACAATGTCCACGCTGGTGCCCGGCAGATCGTGCAACCAGTTTTCCAGTTCCACCAGCGTCTTACCGGCCACCGTTTCCGGCTGCAGCGGGCTGTTCTCTTTCATCACGCCCTCGCCACTGCCGTAAACTGACGATGAGCTGGTAAAGATGATGCGCGGCACTTTTTTCGCCAGCGCAGTATCCACCACGTTCTGTACTGCCTGCATGTAATCTTCCGCGCCTTTCACCGTGCGGCTGGCGGGCAAGGTCACCACCAGCGCATCCACTGCCATCAGCGTATCTAATTCTTCGGCTTCACACTCCAGTTCGGGCGTCAGCACCAGCTGAAACGCCTCAATGCCGCAGCGGCGTGCGGCATCCACGCCATCCGGCGAGGTTTTACTGCCGGTCACCTGCCAGCCGCGTGTCGTTAGCGCCATCGCCAGCGGCATACCCAGCCATCCCAGACCTACAATCGCGACCTTTTTCATATCGACTCCTGCTATGGGCTCAGACTTCATCTTAGTGCCGGTAGATGTGCCAAACCAGCGCAAACTGTTTCGGGAGATTCCGGAAATTGACGCTTAAAAAAGGGTTGCCAATTGTCACCATCTTCGTTAGGTTAATCAGCACGCAAATGAATACTCATTCAGCAACGGAATTTACTATGACACGCGTTCAGTTCAACCACCATCATCACCATCATCCTGACTAGTCTTTCAGGCGATGTGTGCTGGGAGACGATTAGGATCTTCCAGTGGTGCGAACGCAAAGAGAGCCCCCGGAAGATCTTCTTCCGGGGGTTTTTTTATGGGCGGACGCAACCCAATACGTTCAGACAGGATTGAATAAGAGGACAGGAACCATGTTAGATAACACCCGAATTCGCATAGCTATGCAGAAATCTGGCCGTTTAAGCGATGAATCACGCGAACTGCTGGCCCGTTGCGGTATCAAAATCAACCTTCAGCAGCAGCGTCTGATTGCGTTTGCGGAGAACATGCCCATCGATATCCTGCGCGTGCGTGATGACGATATTCCTGGCCTGGTGATGGATGGCGTAGTGGATCTCGGCATCGTCGGTGAGAACGTGCTGGAAGAAGAGCTGCTGAACCGCCGTGCTCAGGGCGAAGATCCGCGCTACTTCACGCTGCGTCGTCTGGATTTCGGCGGTTGTCGCCTGTCGCTGGCGATGCCGGTTGATGAAGAGTACACCGGCCCGCAATGCCTGAATAACGCCCGCATCGCCACCTCTTATCCTCACCTGCTGAAGAAATATCTCGATAAACAAGGCGTCGCCTTTAAATCCTGTCTGCTGAACGGTTCTGTCGAAGTCGCACCACGTGCTGGCCTGGCCGATGCGATTTGTGACCTGGTGTCTACCGGCGCCACGCTGGAAGCCAACGGTCTGCGCGAAGTGGAAGTCATCTACCGCTCTAAAGCGGTGCTGATTCAGCGCGACGGCGAACTGCCTGCCGCCAAGCAGGAACTGGTTGATAAAATGATGACGCGCATTCAGGGCGTGATCAAAGCGCGTGAGTCTAAGTACATCATGCTGCACGCGCCAAGCGAGCGTCTGGAAGAAGTGATTGCCCTGCTGCCGGGCGCCGAGCGTCCAACCGTGCTGCCGCTGGCCGGTGACGTGAGCCGCGTGGCGATGCACATGGTGAGCACCGAAACCCTGTTCTGGGAAACCATGGAAAAGCTGAAAGCGCTGGGCGCCAGCTCAATCCTCGTACTGCCAATTGAAAAAATGTTGGAGTAACACGATGAGCAACCTGATGACACCGATTGATTGGCAACAGTGCAGCGCAGAGCAGCAGCAAGCGCTGCTGATGCGTCCGGCGATGTCGGCTTCAGAAAGCATCAGTCACATCGTGCGCGACGTGCTGGTGAAAGTGAAAAATGAAGGCGATGCAGCGCTGCGCGAATTTAGCGCGCGCTTCGACAAGGCGCAGGTGGATAATTTGCGCGTCACGCCAGAAGAGATGCAAGCCGCCAGCGATCGCCTGAGCGACACGCTGAAGCAGGCAATGGCTGCCGCAATGGCTAATATTGAAACCTTCCATAACGCACAGATTCTAGCCGAAGTGGATGTCGAAACTCAGCCCGGCGTGCGCTGCCAGCAGATTACCCGGCCGGTGAAATCGGTGGGTTTGTACATTCCTGGCGGTTCCGCCCCGCTGTTCTCAACCGTGTTGATGCTGGCGACGCCAGCTCGTATCGCCAGTTGCGGCCGCGTGGTGTTGTGCTCGCCGCCGCCGATTGCCGATGAAATCCTTTACGCCGCGCAGCTGTGCGGTGTGAAAGAGGTGTTTCAGGTTGGCGGCTCACAAGCCATCGCCGCCCTCGCCTTCGGCACCGAAACTGTGCCGAAAGTGGACAAGATTTTTGGCCCAGGCAACGCGTATGTGACGGAAGCGAAACGTCAGGTCAGCCAGCGTCTCGACGGTGCGGCAATTGATATGCCTGCCGGTCCATCGGAAGTGCTGGTAATTGCGGATGAAGGCGCAACGCCGGCATTCGTGGCATCCGATTTGCTGTCGCAGGCGGAGCATGGCCCGGATTCGCAGGTGATTTTGCTGACGCCGTCGCTGCAGCTGGCTGCAGGCGTGGCGCAAGCGGTTGAGGAACAGCTGGCACAGCTGCCGCGTGCCGCCACCGCGCGTAAGGCGTTAGAGAGCAGCCGTTTGATTGTGCTGCGCGACCTGGATCAGTGCATCGAGATCTCCAACTTGTACGGCCCGGAGCACCTGATTATTCAGACGCGTCAGCCGCGCGAGCTGGTAGACAGCATCACCAGCGCCGGTTCCGTGTTTCTTGGCGACTGGTCGCCGGAATCGGCGGGCGATTACGCGTCTGGCACCAATCATGTGCTGCCGACCTACGGTTACACCGCCACCTGTTCCAGCCTTGGACTGGCCGATTTCCAGAAACGTATGACGGTGCAAGAGTTAACGCCACAAGGTTTCCTTAATCTTGCCGCGACAATTGAAACCCTGGCCGCCGCCGAGCAGCTGGAAGCCCACAAAAATGCCGTTACCCTGCGTGTTGCCGCGCTGAAGGAGCAAGCATGAGCCTGAATATTGAAGAGTTAGCGCGCGCCAACGTGCGTGCGCTAACGCCGTATCAATCGGCGCGTCGTCTGGGTGGCAACGGTGATGTGTGGCTGAACGCCAACGAATTCCCGCTGCCGGTGCCGTTTGAACTGTCGCAGCAGACGCTAAACCGCTATCCGGAATGCCAGCCGAAGTTGGTGATTGAGCGTTACGCCGCTTACGCCGGTTTAACGCCGGAGCAGGTTCTGGTGAGCCGCGGTGCCGATGAAGGCATTGAGCTGCTGATGCGCGCTTTCTGCGAGCCGGGCAAAGATGCCATTCTGTTCTGCCCGCCAACCTACGGCATGTACAGCGTCAGTGCCGAAACCATCGGCATTGAATATCGCACCGTAGCCGCGCTCGACGACTGGCAGCTCAATCTGCCAGCGATTGCCGAGCAGATCGACGGCGTAAAAGTCGTCTATATGTGCAGCCCGAACAATCCTACCGGCAACCTGATCAATCAGGATGACATCCGCGAGCTGCTGGCGATGACCGCCGGTAAAGCGCTGGTGGTGGCTGATGAAGCCTATATCGAGTTCTGCCCGGAAGCGACGCTGGCGAGCTGGCTGCAGGATTATCCGCACTTAGTGATTCTGCGTACGCTGTCAAAAGCCTTTGCGCTGGCCGGTTTGCGCTGCGGCTTCACCCTGGCCAACAAACCGGTGATCGATCTGCTGATGAAGGTGATTGCGCCCTATCCGCTTGCCACGCCGGTGGCCGATGTCGCCGGGCAAGCGCTGAGCGAGCAAGGCATCGCGCTGATGCGCCAGCACGTCGCCGAACTGAACGCCAATCGCGCCTGGCTGTTTGAGCAGTTACCGCAGATTGAGGTGGTGCAGCAAGTGTTCCCGAGTGAAACCAACTACATTCTGGCGCGCTTCACGGATTCACCAAAAGTGTTTAAAACGCTGTGGGATCAAGGCATTATTCTGCGCGACCAAAACAAAAACCCCGGCCTTGCGGGATGCCTGCGCATCTCCATCGGCACCCGTAAAGAGTGCGAGCGCCTGATCGCCGCGCTGCAAGCCTTATCAGTGGAGCAAGCATGAGTCAGAAGATCCTTTTTATCGACCGCGACGGCACCCTCATCTCTGAGCCACCTACCGATTATCAGGTGGATCGTATGGAGAAGCTGGCGTTTGAGAAGAATGCCATTCCTGCGCTGCTGGCGTTGCAGGAAGCCGGTTATCAGCTGGTGATGATCACCAATCAGGATGGCCTGGGTACCGACAGCTTCCCGCAGGCCGATTTTGATGGTCCGCACAACCTGATGATGCAGATTCTCAGCTCGCAAGGCGTGAACTTCAGCGACATCCTGATCTGCCCGCACATGCCGGAAGATAACTGCGATTGCCGCAAGCCGAAAACCAAAATGGTGGAAGCCTGGCTGGCCGCTGGCGCGCTGGATACCGCCAACAGCTATGTGATTGGCGATCGCCTCACCGACATTCAGCTGGCGCAGAACATGGGCATTCAGGGCCTGCGTTATGGCGCGGAAGGCGAAGATTGGGATGCGATTCAGGCTCGCCTGACTAAGCGCGATCGCTACGCGCTGGTGCAACGCAACACCAAAGAGACGCAGATTAAAGTCGAAGTGTGGCTGGACCGCGAAGGCGGCAGCAAAATTAACACTGGCGTCGGCTTCTTTGATCACATGCTGGATCAGATTGCGGTGCACGGCGGCTTCCGCATGAACATTGATGTAAAAGGCGATCTCTATATCGACGATCACCACACGGTAGAAGATACCGGTTTGGCGCTCGGCGAAGCGCTGCTGAAAGCGCTGGGCGACAAACGTGGCATCGGCCGTTTCGGCTTCGTGCTGCCAATGGATGAGTGCCTAGCGCGCTGCGCGCTGGATATCTCCGGCCGCCCGCACATCGAATTCAAAGCCGAATTTAGCTATCAGCGCGTCGGCGATCTCAGCACCGAGATGGTTGAGCACTTCTTTAGCTCGCTCTCCTACGCCATGATGAGCACGCTGCACCTGAAAACCAAAGGCCGCAACGATCACCATCGCGTAGAGAGCCTGTTCAAAGCCTTTGGCCGCACGCTGCGCCAGGCAATTCGCGTGGAAGGCAACACCCTGCCGAGCTCGAAAGGAGTGCTGTGATGAACGTGGTGATCCTTGATACCGGCTGCGCCAACCTGTCGTCGGTGAAGTGGGCGATTGAGCGCCTTGGCTACACGCCGCAGGTTAGCCGCGATCCGGACGTGGTGCTGCATGCTGACAAACTGCTGTTGCCGGGCGTGGGTACCGCGCAGGCAGCGATGAATCAGCTGCAGGAGCGCGATCTCATCGACCTGATCAAAGCCTGTACCCAGCCGGTGCTGGGCATTTGCCTCGGTATGCAGCTACTCGGCCGCGGCAGCGATGAGAACGGTGGCGTGACCACGCTCGGTTTGATCGATGAGCCGGTGTCGCTGATGGATACGCAAGGTTTACCGCTGCCGCACATGGGCTGGAACCAGATCACCGCCAGAGCGGGTCATCATCTGTTCCGCGATATTCCCGATGGCAGCTACTTCTATTTCGTGCACAGCTACGCCATGCCGGTGAATGCGGCGACCATCGCCCAGTGCGACTACGGCCATCCGTTCACCGCGGCCCTGCAGAAAGATAACTTCTTTGGCGTGCAGTTCCACCCGGAGCGTTCAGGCAAAGCCGGCGCGCAGCTGCTGAAAAATTTCCTGGAGATGTGATGATTATCCCCGCATTAGATTTAATCGACGGCAAAGTGGTGCGCCTGCATCAGGGCGATTACGGCCAGCAGCGCGATTACGGTAGCGACCCGCTGCCACGCTTGCAGGACTACCAACGCCAGGGCGCCGAGGTGCTGCATCTGGTGGATTTGACCGGCGCGAAAGATCCGGCGAAACGCCAGATTCCCCTGCTCACCACCTTGCTGCGCGGCGTGAATGTGCCGGTGCAGGTGGGCGGCGGCATCCGCAACCGTGATGACGTGGCGGCGCTGCTGGCTGCCGGCGCTACGCGCGTGGTGGTCGGTTCCACCGCGGTGAAGCAACCGGAAGAGGTGAAAAGCTGGTTTAGCGAGTTTGGCGCGGACGCCATCGTGCTGGCATTAGATGTGCGCATTGACGCCAACAATCGCAAAGACGTAGCGATCAGCGGCTGGCAGGAAGCGGCGGGCGTCACGCTGGAAGAGGTGATTGGCTGGTATCTGCCGGTTGGCCTCAAGCATGTGCTGTGTACCGATATTTCTCGCGACGGCACGCTGAGCGGCTCTAACGTCGCGCTGTATAAAGAGGTGTCTGCGGCCTTCCCGGATATCGCTTTCCAGTCTTCCGGCGGCATCGGTTCGCTGGATGATATCGCGGCATTACGCGGCTGCGGCGCGCAGGGCGTGATCGTTGGTCGCGCTTTACTGGAAGATAAATTCACGGTAGCGGAGGCGATTGCATGCTGGCAAAACGGATAATTCCTTGTCTCGATGTGCGTGACGGGCAAGTGGTGAAAGGCGTTCAGTTCCGCAACCACGAAATCATTGGCGACATCGTGCCGCTGGCGCAGCGTTATGCGCAGGAAGGCGCGGACGAGCTGGTCTTCTACGATATCACCGCCTCATCGGATGGCCGGGTGGTGGACAAAAGCTGGGTATCGCGCGTAGCGGAAGTGATTGATATTCCTTTCTGCGTGGCGGGCGGCATTAAGAGTGAGGAAGACGCAGCGCGCATTCTGCAGTTCGGCGCTGACAAGATTTCTATCAACTCCCCGGCGCTGGCCGATCCTACACTGATTACGCGCCTGGCCGATCGCTTTGGCGTGCAGTGTATTGTGGTGGGCATTGATACCTGGTTCGACGAAGCGAGCGGTAAGTATCACGTTAATCAGTACACCGGCGACGAAGCGCGCACCAAAGTCACCACGTGGGAAACCCTCGATTGGGTGCAGGAAGTGCAGAAACTGGGCGCAGGTGAAATCGTCCTCAATATGATGAACCAGGATGGCGTGCGTAACGGCTACGATCTGGTGCAGCTGAAGAAAGTGCGCGATGTCTGCAAAGTGCCGCTGATCGCCTCCGGCGGCGCAGGCACCATGCCGCACTTCCTTGAAGCCTTTGAGCAGGCAAACGTCGATGGCGCGCTGGCGGCTTCGGTGTTTCACAAACAAATTATCAATATCGGCGAGTTGAAAAACTTCCTGATCGACAACGGTGTGGAGATTCGCGCGTGTTAACTGCAGAACAACTGGCCAGGCTGGATTGGGTCAAAACCGCGGGCATGATGCCCGTTATCGTCCAGCACAACGTTTCCGGCGAAGTGCTGATGCACGGTTATATGAACGAAGAAGCGCTGCAAAAAACCCTCAGCGAGGGCAACGTCACCTTCTTCTCACGCACCAAAAACCGTTTATGGACCAAAGGCGAAACCTCGGGCCATTTCCTGCAAGTGGCGAGCATTACGCCGGACTGCGACAACGACACGCTGTTGGTGCTGGCGAATCCGATTGGCCCAACCTGCCATCTCGGCACTTCCAGCTGCTTCTCACCGGCCGCGCCGGACTGGACGTTCCTCTATCAGTTGGAGCAGCTGCTGGCTTCGCGCAAAAGCGCCGACCCTGAGAGTTCGTACACTGCGAAGCTTTATGCCAGCGGCACCAAGCGTATCGCGCAGAAAGTGGGTGAAGAAGGCGTGGAAACGGCGTTGGCGGCAACGGTTAACGATCGTCACGAGTTGACCAATGAAGCTTCGGATCTGCTTTATCACCTGATGGTGCTGTTGCAAGATCAGGAGCTGGATTTGAGCACCATCATCAATAATCTGCGCGCGCGGCATAAATAATTTTCCGTAGGGTCGCCATTCATGGCGACCAATCTTCCAGGTGCGCATAAATGCACACCCTACGCTATTCATCAGCATGGAAAAAAACATGACCACCCATGAAAAACTGCTCGCCCTGCTCGACCAGCATCGGGCGCGCTATCGCGTGATGACGCATGAAGCGACTGGCAAATGTGAAGCGGTGGCGGCGATTCGCGGAACTGAAGTGGGACAAGGCGCGAAAGCGCTGGTGTGTCATGTGAAAGGTAACGGCATCAAACAGCATGTGCTGGCGGTGTTGCCCGCCGATCGGCAAGCCGATCTCAGCAAAGTGGCAGCGGCAGTTGGCGGCCGTCGTGCGTCGCTGGCCTCGCCGGCGGAAGTGGATGCGCTAACCGGCTGCGTGTTTGGTGCCATTCCGCCGTTTAGTTTCCATCCGGATTTACAATTAGTGGTGGATCCGCTGCTGTTTGAACGCTATGACGAAATTGCCTTTAATGCAGGCTTGCTGGAGCAGTCGGTGGTGCTGAATATCGCGGATTATCAGGCGCTGCATAATGGTAACGTGATGAAAATAATCCTCTAATTGCCATGTCCGACGGTGAGCGGTACTCTTCGTGATTCAACATCACAACACAAGAAGACCGATATTATGGCAAGTTCTCGTTTTACCGCCCGCCTGCGTCAGACGCTGGCGCTGGCTGTGCTGGCAGGTTGCGCATTCGGCGCACAGGCGAAAATTGATCAGGTGCGTTTCGCGGTTGATCCAACCTATCCCCCATTCGAATCCAAAACGCCACAGGGCAAGCTGGTCGGTTTTGATATCGATCTCGGCAATGCGCTGTGCGAACAGATGCAAACCAAATGCGTCTGGGTAGAGAGCCAGTTCGATGGCATGATCCCGGCGCTAAAAGCGCGTAAGTTTGATGCCATTCTGTCTGATATGGGCATCACCGAAGAGCGTCTGAAGCAGATTGATTTCACCGTGCCGCTGTATGACACCCATACTCAACTGATTGCGCGTAAAGGCTCCGGCCTGCTGCCAACCGCCGAATCACTGAAAGGCAAAACCGTGGGCGTTGAGCAAGGCACGGTGCAGGAGCGTTATGCACTTGCTAAATGGCAACCACACGGCGTGCAGGTGGTGCCTTACGGCGATCAGGCGCAGGTTGAGAGCGACTTAATTTCAGGCCGACTTGACGTGGTGTTCACCGATGCGGCACAGGCGGCCAATGGCTTCCTGAAGCATCCGCAGGGTAAAGATTTCGAACTGGCGGGCCCGATTGTGCAGGATCCGATTATCGGTCCAGGCACCGCCATTGGTCTGCGTAAAGGCGACACCGAACTGAAAACCGCACTGGATAACGCGTTTGCCGAACTGAAGAACAACGGCACTTTCGATAAAATTCAGAAACAGTACTTCGCGACTGACATCTCCATCCAGCAGTAATCTTTTGGGCGGCTTTTTTGCCGCCCTTTTTGCACTCAGCACTATAATTCCATCAGAAAATGCATCTGGCGTCGCTGAAAGCGTGCCATGAATAAAGGACATCGATAGCGTTATGCAACAACAACATCATCCTCTATTAAGCGCCTCGCTGGGCACGCAACGCGAAATTGTTAGTTTCCACTTTGGTACTGATTCGCAGCAGCGCGTTTATATTCAGGCCGCTCTGCATGGCGATGAACTGCCAGGTATGGCGGTGGCATGGTATTTGAAGCAAAAGCTATTAGCGCTGGAATCTGCTGGCAAGCTCAAATCCAAAATCACACTGGTGCCGGTGGCTAATCCTCTGGCGATGGGCCAACACTGGCACGGCAGCCATCTGGGCCGTTTTCATACTTTATCGGGTCAGGACTTCAATCGCCGCTTCCCGGCACTGGGAGAAGCCCTGATTGAGGAGCTGGCAGACTCGCTCACGCAGAGTGAATACGAAAACAAACGTCTGATTCGCGAGGCGATCGATCGTCACTATCGCAGCCTGATGGCGCGCACCGAGCTCGATTCTCAGCGCTTTACGCTGATGCGTATGGCCAGCCAGGCAGATTTGATGATTGACCTGCACTGCGATTGGGACGCGCTGCCGCATCTGTACACCACGCCGCACGCGTGGCCGGATATCGAACCGCTGGCGCGCTGGCTGGGAAGTGAAGTGCAGCTGCTGGCACAGATATCAGGTGGTGAGCCGTTTGATGAAGCCTGCTGTGAGCCGTGGCTAACCCTGGCTGAGCGCTTTGGCGACGAGTACCCTATGCCGCGCGGATTGCTGCCGGTAACGCTGGAGCTGCGCGGTTTGGCGGATGTATCGCCAGAGCAGGCGGAAAAGGATGCTGACGCGATCATCAATGCGCTGATTGAAGGCGGCTATATCACCGGCGAATTGGGCGATTCCCCTGCCCTGCTCCATCCAGCGACTCAGCTGGCAGGCTGTGAGTATATCCATGCGGCGCATTCGGGGCTGGTGCTTTATCGACGCAAGCTGGGCGAATGGATTAAAGCCGGGGAAGTTGTCGCAGAAGTCGTAGATCCGATTACTGACCAGGTAACACCGCTGGTGGCTGAGTTTGGTGGCGTGCTGTATGCAAGGAATCTGACTAAGTTTGTCACGGCTGGGATGCTGGTGGTGCGGCTGGCTGGGGAGAATGCGGGGAGACGGGGGGAGTTGTTGGTATAAAAAAAGGCTTCCCGAAGGAAGCCTTATTGCTATTAATCCAACCACTCGGTGTGGAATACGCCATCTTTATCGATGCGCTTATAAGTATGAGCACCGAAGTAGTCACGCTGAGCCTGAATCAGATTAGCTGGCAGAACTTCTGAACGGTAGCTATCGTAATAAGCGATCGCCGCTGAGAAGGTTGGCGTCGGGATACCATTCTGAATTGCATAAGAAACAACATCACGCAACGCCTGCTGGTATTCATCAGCGATATTCTTGAAGTATGGATCCAGCAGCAAGTTAGCGATGTCTGCATCGTTCGCGTAAGCATCAGTGATTTTCTGCAGGAACTGAGCACGGATGATGCAACCCGCACGGAAGATTTTAGCAATCTCACCGTAATGCAGATCCCAGTTGTTCTCTTCCGATGCAGCGCGCAGCTGAGAGAAGCCCTGAGCGTAAGAAACGATTTTGCCCAGATACAGAGCGCGACGCACTTTTTCTACGAACTCAGCTTTATCACCAGTGAAGGCTTTCGCCTGCGGGCCGCTCAATACTTTGGAAGCCGCAACGCGCTGGGTTTTCAGGGAAGATAAATAACGGGCAAATACAGATTCAGTGATCAGTGAAAGCGGCTCACCAAGATCCAGTGAGCTCTGGCTGGTCCATTTACCGGTACCTTTATTGGCTGCTTCATCAAGAATCACATCAACCAAATATTTACCGTCTTCGTCTTTCTTGGTGAAGATATCTTTAGTGATGTCGATCAGGTAGCTGCTCAGCTCGCCGTTGTTCCACTCGGTGAATGTTTCAGCCAGCTCTTCGTTGTTCAGACCGAGCGCGCCTTTCAACAGCGCATAGGCTTCAGCAATCAGCTGCATGTCACCGTATTCGATGCCGTTATGTACCATCTTCACATAGTGACCAGCGCCATTCGGGCCGATGTAAGCTACACAAGCTTCACCATCTTCCGCACGCGCAGCGATCTTATCCAGAATAGGCGCAACCAGTTCATATGCTTCTTTCTGGCCACCAGGCATGATAGATGGCCCTTTCAGTGCACCCTCTTCACCACCAGAAACGCCGGTACCGATGAAGTTGAAGCCCTGGTCAGAAAGCTCTTTGTTACGACGAATGGTGTCTTTATAGAAGGTGTTACCGCCATCGATCAGGATATCGCCCTTATCCAGGTGCGGAGTCAGGGAAGCGATGGTTTTATCAGTCGCTTCACCAGCCTGTACCATCAGCAGGATACGGCGTGGTTTTTCCAGCGATTCAACAAACTCTTCAACAGTATAGAAAGGAGCGAGTTTCTTTTCTTGGTTCTCAGCGATGACTTCATCAGTCTTTTCGCGTGAACGGTTGAAGATAGAAACAGTGTAACCGCGGCTCTCAATGTTAAGAGCCAAGTTGCGGCCCATTACTGCCATACCTACAACACCGATTTGTTGCTTGGACATTTTGTACTCCTGTCTGAAGGTCTCATTACCAGACAAATTCTGCTGGCGAACAAAGGTGGAAATTATGTTAACTCACTACAGTCATATTCGGGTAGTGAATGATGCTAAAGTCACCAACCAAAAAAACAACTACTTTATCAATGACTTATACAGAAACTGGTATGCTGAGACCATTTTTTCACCTGTAAAATGTTCCCGGTAACGCTCGTAAGCCTTATTTCCGTAAGTCTTTGCCAATTCCGGGTTTTCCCACAATGTCTCTAGCGCCATTGCCAATGCTTCCGGATCAGATGGTGGAATGACAATACCAGTCTCATTATGAATGTTTATCCATGATGTTCCTGTACCTATCTCACTCGAGATGAGAGGTTTGCTAAACATCGCCCCTTCTAATAATGAAATACCAAATGCTTCTGATCTTAAATGTGATGGGAAAACCATCGCATAGCAGAGATGTAACAACGCTATTTTATCAACGTCATCTAGTGCACCAAGGAAAATAATATTCTTGAGACCAAGTTTTTCGACTTGCAATTTCAATTCATTCTCGATGGGTCCAGATCCCACAATAATTACTGGGAAATCTTTATCCTTATTAGCATCTAATAGTACATGCAATCCTTTATAATAACGAAGTGTTCCGACAAAAAGAAAAAAACGCTCAGGTAGTCTGGTTCGCCAGGAATTAAGCACCGCGGAATTTGGTAGGTCATACCCTTCCTGATTAATTCCAATAGGTATTACCTCAACCTTATCTAGGTATTTTTTTAAGGTTGGACTTGTTTCCACATAGTTTGGTGAAGTAGCAATTATCTTGTCTACAGATGATAAAAACTTATGCATTAATGGTGTGTAAATTTTTAGTAATTTCTTCTGACGCACTATATCAGAATGATAGCTTACTACCGTTGGCTTGTTTATCTTACAAATAAAATGCAAAGCATCCATGAATGGCCATGGGAAGTGGTAATGAATAATGTCGGCCTCACTTGAAAGTTCTTTAAACAGTGATAGTGCGCTAAATGAAAATGGACTTGATGCTACGGAGAAATCCGAATGGATCTTGAAGGCGTTATGAGAGGCTATGGTTGCGTTAAGATTTGTCTCACCGGGGGTCAATGAGAGAACATTAGTCTCAATATCGCTATTTTTTGAGCCCTCGGCAAGTTGGAATATAACTTGTTCAATACCACCGAACGTATCTGGATAATAAGTTTTATAAAAATGAAGAACTTTTATCATAAATGAATTAATTCTTTATAAACATCCATCGTTTGTTGGGCGCACTTTTCCCAACTGAAACGTCTGGCATGAATGATTCCCCGCTCAATTGCATGATTTCTATGTTCATCAGAGCATAATGCAATTTCGAGCTGATTTCGTATACCCTCAACATCCCCTGCCTCATGAAAAAATGAGTTTTCACCGGCTACCTCTGGTAATGAGGAGTTATTTGAACATACTACCGGAACACCAGACTGTAGTGCTTCTAAAACAGGCAAGCCAAACCCCTCATAATTACTGGGAAAACAAAATACTTTGGCTGCACTGTAAAGCAGAGGTATATCCGCATTAGGAATATATCCCAGGTAAATCAGCCATCCCTCACTTTGTGCTTTTTTAATTCTAAAAAGAATCTGCTCGTTTCTCCACCCCTTAAACCCACTAATAACCAGTGGATAAGAGAGCCTAAGTTCAGCTGGCATAGATTCATAAGCGTCGATGAGAGAAACTATATTTTTACGGGGCTCAATAGTGCCGACGAATAGTGAAAACCCTTGGTATTTTAAGTTATATTTTTTTAATACCGATGATGTTTGTAACTCATCCCTCGGAAAAAAGTTCTTTGAAGCAGCCAAATGCGTAGTTTTTATTTTATCACTCGGGTAATCGAAACGCTCACACAGTTCTTTTTTGATATATTCCGAAACCGTAATAATAAAATCGCTGCGTTTAAGTCCTTTTAGAATTTCTTGCTGGGTGTATTTACACCTTTTCGGCTCAAAAAAACTCGGGTATATGAACGGACTGAGATCATGAAATGTACACACTTTTTTAGCTTCATGCTCTGGTAAAAAAAAATTCGGACCATGATAAATATAGTTGCCGTAGCGTGACAGTATTCTTTTTTTTATTTTTGGTGAAAGCGTTTGATATATTTTAATTGCTGCGGAATTGTTTTTAAGAATGTTTTTTAATCCATGTGATAATGTTATACCTGTGTTTTCATCAGGTATATCCTGAACAATCTTTTTCCCATCAAAGTAGAGAAGCTCATCGATTTTTTTTATTTTTTTTAACGCTTTTGCTAATTCGTAAGTATAACGACCAATACCTGTTATGGGATATTTTATTGGTTCGATAGAGAGAATAACCTTCATAAATTCCTCATGAGAGCCTTATAACTATGGCTCATAGTACAATTAATTGAAATCTTTGATTACTCTATTTCTAATCAAACCGTTACAGATATTATCAAGTCGCATGCCTACAACACGATAATCATGCTGACTGCGCCAACTCTCCGCTGAATTCGTAACCGCTTCCCATTTCGGGCTTTCGCTTTTAATTTCATTAAGCTGTGTAGTGATGTCTTTAGCAATCTGGGCGGCAGTGAATCCATTAAACTTAAATACTGCATCACCAAGGTCGTCAAAGATGGGAATAGGAGTAACCATAACAGGTTTGCTTGTAGCCATCCCATATCGTACCGCCCCGCTAGCAGACTCCCCAGTATCTTGATAGGCAAAAAGGAGCAGATCAGCTTCTGACAATAAGTTTAAACTTTCATCATCAGATAAGAAACTATTATGGAATTCCACGAGATCGCAAATATTATTTTCGTTAACATATTTTTTCAATTCAAAAATTAAATCTCGGGACTCACCAACAGGAAATTCAGCATTAACCAGTTTTAATTTAACTGTATTGTTTTGGTCTCTTAGAATTTTTACCGCTTGTACAATTTCACTAAGACCTTTATGAGGTAAGCAGAAACCATAACTAGCGATAACTGGCATGCTTTTTTTAGTTTGTGGCTTAAGTGATAAACTTCCGTTGCTTAAAACACCATGGGGAAAAAGCATTACGTTTTCTTCCACCCCAAGAGACTTTAAGCGATTCATGTCGGCAAAGGAATGCACTAACAGACGGTCACAGCATTTTAAGGCATCAAGCATATGCTCTAATTTAAAATTCTGTTCTGGTTTCTTTTCAGGATCAACTGTCGAATGCAGTGTCATCACAATAACTACATTTTTTTGTTTTAATGCGTAGATTAATTCTGACAGCTCGGCATGATTAAAAAATCCAAAATTAAACTGAATAATAATAGTATTAAGTCCAATACGCTCTATATGCTGGATGATAGAGTCGAAATCATTTCTTTCTTTACCAATATTCCAACTACGTATACTAAAGTCATTTTCTTTGTCAATGAGCTCTTGCCCATTGGGTGAAAAAATAACTGGATTAACACCAGACATATTATCAATCAAATGCTGTGAGTAAGTTGCGATGCCGCATTTGGTATTCCAGGTCGTTATCCAACCTATTTTTGCTTGTTGATTACACTCCCAATTTTTAGTTTCAAGAGAACGTATTGCAGAGACAGAACGCTGTGCGACAGCAGACCACGTAAAGCCAGAAAGAATTTTCTCACGTCCGTTTTTAGCCATTTCACTTCGCTGCTCTCTTGGTGTCAACACTGCAAGTTTCATATTTCTCGCCAGGTCATCAACATCGATATTGACCCAAGCAGAAGAGTAAAGACCAAAATGAGTTTTGGCATGAGCATAATGGTAATCCACCAGCCAACTATTCGTTGAATCACAAAAATCCTTTTGCCCGCTCCAGTTTGTGACAATAGCAGGCATTCCACTCAACATGGCTTCCGCAATGGGTAGCCCAAAGCCTTCCGCACAACTTGGCGCAACGAGCACATCGCATTGTTCATAGATGCTCTTAAGGCTACTTTCGTCAAGATCCTCTTTGATAATGATAACCTCAGGAAAATTCGGGCGTTCTTTCTGCCATGCTTCAAGGCTCTCAGAGATTGTATTATGGGGGTTGTCAAAAGTCTTAATGACTAAAGTCACATCATCTTCACGACTGAATGCTTGACCGTAGGCCTCAAGCATTGCTTCTGCCCCTTTACGCGGGAAGCATGATGAGACATGCAGAAAATGGAATCTTTTAATGGTTCCAAGTGAGTAGTCCTTTGCGTAAACACTTTCCCAGTGATCACAACCATTACCCGTTACTATTGCAGGTATGCGCAGGCCGTTATCAATGAGAATCTTTTTAACATGGTGTGAAGTACAGAGAACCGCATCAAGCTCTTGATTAAAACTATGAATCCACTCAAGCGGATATCCCGTTTCTTCCCAAGCATAACAGTGTAAAAATTTTACCTTAGAATTGAGCCCAGACACTCTTGGCGGGTAGATATTACGTGACTGAATGGAAACTGATTGAGTCTTCTCTTTGTCAGCCTTCTCATTCCATGCTAGCAAGTCAGCATTGGCCGATCTTTGCATGAAAGATAAGTTTGGGGAGAAATCGCCAGGCCCCTCAGTGGAATGCAGAATAATCTCTACGCCTTCTCTGGCAAGGCCACGAGCAAATTCACGATTGACCAAGGCGAGACTATAAGATGAGTCAAAGGGGCCATCGACCTGCCATTCCAATGGTTTAGATAGAACATGATTCAGTTCTACCCGTTTAAGATTACGGTCTAGCGCCTCGGCGACGCGTAAAATGTCCTGATCATTAGGCCTCACTTTGGTGCTAATTTTTTTTATGCTGTCGATTGCAGAGATAGCCTCTAAGGTACTCCCGCCTGCAACATTGATTTCAGACTCGAAGTGTTCAAGAGCTTCAAGAGCACGTAGAGCAGAAATGTCCCAAGAAAATTTTGTGGCTTGACTCGAAGCATGCTTTTGGAGGGAATGACGGAATTTGTCATTAATAATAACGTCACGAATTTTACACTTGATGGAGTTGACAGAAAATGGGTCGAAAAGCGCCTCTTCCAACCCAATAACTTCAGGTATACTGGTCACATTCGAACCAATTGTTGGCGCGCCACATCTCATTGCTTCTAAAATAGGAAGCCCGAACCCTTCATGCTCAGAGGCAAAAATAAATAGGAAGCAGTTCCGATAGAGAAGAATTAGTTCATCATCACTAACATAACCGGTCAAAATAACATCATTTTTTGACAGACCTGCCTTTTTTACGATAGATAGCAGATAGTTGCGTTCAGCCTCATTGACCTTGCTGATAATAACTAATTGCTTACTAAAGCGCAGTTCAGGTTCAATTTCAGAAAATGCAACAATAAGTCTTTCAAAATTTTTACGCTTATCAAAACCACCAGGCGCATAAAGAATAATATCTTTATTGATTGAGAATTTTTCTTTTACTTTATCGATTGTAATATCAATGATCTCTTTATCGTACCAGTCATCCTCAGTGGCAGATGAGATTGAAACAATTTTACCTAAAGCTTCAGGTAAACATTTATGAGTTTCATGGGCGGTATAATCTGAATTTGTCAGAATAAGATCTGCTATTTTCAGACATTCAATTTTCTTCATGTAGTATTGGCGAAAATGACCATCTTGCAGATAAGTCTTTTCATTGACTAAGGGTATAAGATCGTGATGAAGCACCGCTACTTTCGTATTGGTTTGCAATTTTTTAATGGTGAGCGTGGCGTCATCAATATGACCTTCGAATAGGCTAGTAATAAAAACCCAATCAACTGAAAGTGTGCGTATCATTTCCTCGCGAATAATTGCAGCAGCACTCTGTCTCCATTCATTTCCTTCATCGCAGGCACGAAGAGGTGCCGGTAGTTGACATACCAGAATGTTTTTTTCAGGTAACAGACCATCTAGAGTATTTTTTATGCCCTCAATAGTATGTTCAAAGTTACCATTAAGAAGAACATAGAAGTCGTGGTACCTGTTATTACGTAGTAAACTTTTAGTAATAGATAATGAATAGCGCCCTATCCCTCTGAATCTACTTTCAGTTTGTGCGCCCTGTAAATCGATTATAATTCTCATTATTTATTACCTTTATGATTCTTTACTTCATGGTCATGAAGATCTTGGTAGATCTCCTTAGCCCTGGTTGTCAAATTATCAAAATGCGATACAGATGAAGAATTATTATAATGATGCACGTGTTTTTTTTCTTTTAAAGATCTAAAATATACACTCTTTACTAAAGAATATATTCCGAGTTTACGCATCAAGCCCAAAACTCCAGACCTAGCCTTTGGGTATTTCATGGACACAAGGACAAGCCGCTGCAATATTTTGCGTACTATAGCTTTAGCAAGATATTTATGGCCTTTTTTACGAGCAACGTTTGCACGCTTACCTATTTCTATCATACCCCGTAAAGGAGCAGTAATGCGCCAAGAATTACTAGAATAAACTGCAGACAATCTTTGTTCTAATTCTTTATTAAAATCATTATTTCTTTTAATTTCAGCACGAATGCTTTCAATTTCCTTAGCATGCTCCAAGGAGATAACATCCAGTTTATCTCCTATTACCATATCGTAGCGATCAGCAAGTTCATCTAAGGTTACACCGATCTTTTTAACAAAAAACTCGTCAAATTCGGTAGTTAACTCTAGAGAAGCTGCCTTTTGAGAAACACAACTATAATCCGGACTGACCCCCTTCAATACTTCCGATAGTGTAAGTTTAGAAGAACTATCTTTAATTCGGGCACTTTCTTGGAGTCTGACTATTCGCGTTCTTTCAAATCCATAATAATCATGCAGAAACTTTAATAGTTCCGGTGGGATAGGGTTATGATGAGTAGGATCCATGTAGAACGAACAACTTCCTACACTTATATTTTCGGGGTTCGGCGTTTCAAGTATAAGAAGACCACCGGGTTTTAATACCCGAAGCGCTTCTAGTACCAGCGTATGAACAATTTCAAACGGAAGATGCTCGACAATATGAAAGCCCGTGACTGCAATAACACTGTCACTATTTTGCCTCTTGAGAAAATTGATACAATCGTCTAATTCAACTGTGAGGCCATCTTTATGTGCTTCAGCAAGCATCCCCTCATCAAGGTCGACCCCTACTGCCTGAATATTGTTATCACGCAGTAATTTTAACCATTCACCACGTCCGCAACCTATATCGACGACGCTCGCATCAGGAAAGTAAGAATTAAGTTTAGTAATTAACGGCAAGTATACTGTTAATCTTTGACGGATATCGGCAACGCTACCACGATGTTTGTCTTCAAATGCACGGTAAAAATTATTACTCACCTTTAATCTCCAATTGGGGTGGCATCCAGGCTACGCCTATAAAGGATGGTTTACCGCTGTTCACAACTGTGAAAACTAAAGCAAGATCGCGCCATTCATAGTTTCTAGCAACATGTGTATCTGATGAATGTAAAGCGACTGCAATGGAATAGGAGCCAACGCCCAAATTGGCGTCAAAACTAAAGGTATACTCAATTTTTTTTCCAGCCGCAATCCCACTCAACACTTTATTCATGTGATGAGTATTTGTACCAAACACAGGCTGCCCTAAGCGATCTTTAATAACATAGCCCACGACTAATTCATCAATATCGTCATGTATATCAGCTTGAATTTTTAGTGAGACAGCTTCTCCGACCTGTAAAGTTTCAATCGACTCATTATCTTCATTTAGCAGCTCTATACGGCTAATACGCGCTTCTGCAGTACCTGAGAGCGTCGCTAATTTTCCATTATTATCACTCAACTTAATGGATTTTTTTTCTTTATCTGCAAGCAGCGCATTATAATAATCCATTACAGCCTCTGGTTTCCCCTCCATAGCCACCTCACCTTGGTTTAATAGGATGGCTCGATCGCAAATGCTTTGGATAGCCTGCTTATCGTGCGAGACTAGAAGCAATGTTGTTCCCTTTCTTCTAAATTCGCGAATGCGTTCGAAACTTTTGTGCTGGAAATAGGCATCTCCAACCGACAGCGCTTCATCAATGATCAGGATGTCTGGTCGAATAGCCGTTGCCACGCTAAAGGCCAGCCTTACCTGCATACCACTTGAATAAACTCGGACGGGTTGGTCAATATAGTCATCAATCTCAGCAAAGGACTCAATTTCTGGCATTAGTTGATTAATTTGTTCAATCGACAAGCCGAGTAATTGGCCAGACATGTAGACGTTTTGCCTGCCGGTGAAATCCGCATGAAATCCCATACCAAGTTCAAGCATTGCGGCAACACGGCCTGAAATATCAATATTACCTGTCGTAGGTTTAGCTGTGCCAGTAATTAATTTCAGCAATGTGCTCTTTCCAGCACCATTGATGCCAATGATGCCAACTGCTTCACCCTCATTTATTTCAAAATTAATATCTTTCAAAATCCACTTAAGGGAGTGTTGCGGCTTAATACCGGGAATCATCCATTCCTTCAATCGATGAACTTTTCTCTGATAAATTTTGTATGCTTTTCCAAGGCCGGAAACCAAGATATGAGTCATCAGAGTTCATCCACCATTTCAGTCGCGTGTCTTCTAAATAAAATAAATCCGTAGACACAAAAGATAATACTCAAAATCAGTACCGGAATTAGTGAGCTCCATTCTGGTATTTTATGGTAAGCAAATATCCCCTGATAAGACTGCATCAGACGTGCAACCGGATTAAACATAAGGATTTTGTGCGCCCATTGAGGCAGAGAATTTAATACGTAGACAATCGGGGTAAACCAGAACCAGAATTGTAATAACACACCAACAAACTGCCCAACATCTCTGAAAAACACATTCACAACACCAAAGATCATCCCTAACCCTGTCGCAAATGCTATTTGCAGCAAGATAACTGGAATCATTGTTAGAATCAGCCATCCAGGGAAGTTTCCGGTAAATATAAGGAATATAATGAAAAGTGAAAAAATTATTAAAAAATTAAGTATAGCTGATGCGACAACAATTAACGGCAAACAAATTTTAGGGAAGCTGAGTTTTTTTATCAAGTTGGCATTATTAATAAATACGCCCTGACTTTTATCTAAAATTTCGGTAAACAGCCCCCACGTTAAAACACCTGAACAAAGATAAATGCTATATGCAAATGATCCTGTGTTATCAGGCATTCTGGCTTTCATTACTTGAGAAAAAACCAATGTATACACTAAAATCATCGCAAGTGGTTGGAGCACTAACCATAGTGCTCCTAACATACTTGTTTGATAACGAGATTGAAAATCTCGCTTTATGCTGCTGATAATAAAACCGCGATATTGATAAATAGATTTCAACATGTCAAACATAATTACCCTTATCAAGTAAAGACAATATATCTGATGTCTTCTTCATCATGAGCTCAGGATTCTGTCGACTCTCTACGTTCAATCTCATTAATGGTTCAGTATTGGACGTTCTCAAATTAAAACGCCAATCCTCAAACGACATACTGAGTCCATCAGTTTTATCAATCTCCAGAGCGCCTGCACTGTATTTGTCTTCTATCAACTCAATGAGTTTGGCAGCATTATTAACTTTGCGATTAATTTCACCGGAGGCGGGAAACTTAGCCATTCGCTCTTTGACTAAAGATTGAAGACTCGCCTCATTCGTTTGGAGGAGCTCAGCCACTAAAAGCCATGGGATCATGCCGCTATCACAATAGGCAAAATCACGAAAATAGTGATGGGCGCTCATCTCACCACCATAAACAGCATCTTCTTCACGCATACGTTCTTTAATGAATGCATGCCCTGTTTTTGACATTATCGGGGTTCCTCCCACACTATTGACGACATCAACCGTATTCCAGCTGAGTCGAGGATCGTGGATTATTTTAGAACCTTGTTCTTTTTTTAAGAACGCTTCGGCTAATAGACCAACAATGTAATAGCCTTCAATAAATTCCGCATTTTCATCAAACAGGAAGCAGCGATCAAAATCACCATCAAAGGCAATACCCATATCTGCTGTATGCTCACGCACTGCATCAGACGTATCTTTGCGGCATTCAGGTAACAGAGGATTAGGAATACCGTTCGGGAAGTGACCATCTGCCTGATGATGAACCTTGATGAAACTAACCGGAGCATTAGCCTGCTGGAAGCGCTTTTCAATCTCGTCAATCACATGACCAGCGGCACCGTTACCTGAGTTAATCACCAGCTTCATTGGCTTTTTAAAATTAGCCAAATCAATGTAACCCATCAAATGATCAACATAGGCATCCAGAACGGAAATCTGCTTATAACTACCACGCTTGGCAGGATCAATTTCTGCAAATTGATTAGCTTCCGCGAGGCGCTGAACATCACGCAAACCAGTGTCACCGCTTATAGGGCGTGCACCTTCACGAACTAATTTCATTCCGTTGTAATTCATAGGATTATGGCTGGCCGTTACTTCAATGCCACCATCAATTCCCAGATGGAAAGTGGCAAAGTAGATCTCTTCTGTGCCACTCATACCAATATCCAGCACATCGGTGCCGGCATCCATTAAGCCATTTGCCAGCGCCATTTTAAGCGGTTCGCTTGTCAGGCGGACATCGCCTCCAACCACAATGGTTTTGGGTTTGATAAATTCGCCGTAAGCGCGGCCAATACGATAAGCGATATCTTCATTGAGCTCTTTACCAAGCTCACCGCGAATGTCATACGCTTTGAAACAAGTCAGTGCTTCCATTTTTTCTTATTATCCTTCTTTGCGAGCAAACTGTTCTTTAATCAAGATAAGATCATCATCACCAAGGTAAGAACCAGACTGGATTTCGAGGAGTTCTAATGGAATTTTGCCCGGGTTCTCTAACGTATGCTGGTGGCCAATCGGGATGAAGGTCGATTGGTTTTCCGTCAGCAGCAAGGTTTTATCCTGAATAGTAACTTTGGCCGTTCCGGAAAGAATGACCCAGTGCTCAGTTCTGTGGTAATGCATCTGCAGATCAAATGCTTCACCTGGTTTCACCGTAATGCGGTTTACGTTAAATCGACCGGTATTTACGATTAAATCGCAGCGTCCCCAAGGCCAATACGTTTCGCGGTGGCGACGATATTCGCTACGACATTCACTCTTCAGGAATTCGACCACGCGTTTAACGTCTTGTACCTGATCCTTACGCGCTACCAGCACCGCGTCTTTAGTATTAACGATGACCAAATCTTCCACGCCAATGGCAGCGACTAATTGATCTTCGCTATTGATGTAACAATTTTTGGTGTTATGCAGGAAAGTGTCACCTTTGAGCGAGTTGCCTGCAGCATCTTTCTCGTTTACTTCCCACAGCGCTGACCATGAGCCGACATCGCTCCACCCTGCATCAAGTGGCACAACCACCGCAGCATCAGTTTTTTCCATCACGGCATAATCAACCGATTCATCTGGACAGGCAGTGAAGTCTTCTTTATCAATGCTGATGAAGTCGCTGCCTTCATTAACATTAGCCATTGCTCGATGGCAGGCTTCCAGAATATCGGGACGGAACTTCTCAAGCTCTTGCAGATAGCGCTTGGCACGGAACATAAACATACCGCTGTTCCAGTAATATTCACCGGACGCTAAATAATCTTCTGCGGTTTTTAAATTTGGTTTCTCAACAAAGCGCTGCACGCCAAATGGCGCATCTTCGGAACCGGCAATCTGTGCACCACGATGGATATAACCGTAACCGGTTTCGGGGCCTGTTGGCACAATGCCAAAAGTAACTAAATGCCCCTGTTTGGCATATTTAGTAGCCGTTGAAATAGCTTGATGAAATGCCTCGCAGTTTTCGATCACATGATCAGCAGCCAGAACCAGCAGCACAGGATCATCACCCTGCTCAATCGCATTAATGGCCGCGAGAGCTATCGCCGGAGCGGTATTACGGCCGACCGGTTCGAGAATAATGTTGTGTGAAAGTTTGTTGATTTGACGCAGCTGCTCTGCAACCAGAAAACGGTGCTCTTCATTACAAATCACCAGCGGAGCACGGGCTTCCACGCCGTTAAGGCGATTTACCGTTTCCTGCAGCATTGAGTGCTGTCCATGCAAGCTGATGAACTGCTTGGGATAGAGTTCGCGTGAAAGGGGCCACAAACGACTGCCGGTTCCTCCGGCCATGATTACGGGAAGTAACATTCCACAACCTCTAATGTGTCTCTTTTAGACTGCTATATCATTTATCAGCGGGTTATTTTTTCATCAAAAATAAAAAACAGCCACGCTACCGCCCTTGGCTTGCAGCAACCACTTTGCTGTGTAACAAGTCAATCCTGTGCTTTTTATCTCAGACTGTTAAGCGCTCAATTATTCTGCAAAAACTGACTCAGTCTGAGACCACCGCAAATAATACATTTTGTGCTGCCGAATTAACATGGTTATTGTCTCATGGATTAGCCTGGAATCTTCACAGTGGCTTATCGGATGAGCTGAACCCAACCAAATGATTCAAAAGAATATAGTCTATTTTTCAGACAATTAAAGCCTCGGTAATTTTCATGCTAAAACAGCAAGATGGATAGAGCTGCTGGATATTTTATACTGATTTGCGTTTAGGAGTTTTCCTGCTATCAAAATGATTTTGGCGAATAAATTTCAATCAATCTAGATGCAGGAAAAATTATTAAGACGTAAAAAAACCCGGCATTTGCCGGGCTTCTAATTATACATTCAGCTTTACTTAAATCCATTCGGATTCTTCGACTGCCAGTTCCACGTATCACGCATCATGGCATCAATCCCGCGCGTCACGCGCCAGTCCAGCTCTGTATTGGCGAGACTTGCATCCGCCCAGAACGCCGGCAAATCACCATCACGGCGTGGCTTGAACTCGTACGGAATCAGCTTACCAGACGCCTTCTCGAACGCCTTGATCATCTCCAGCACGGAGAAGCCCACGCCGCCGCCGAGGTTGTAAGCTTTGTAGCCTTCAACCTTCGCCAGATGGTCCAGCGCCTTCAGGTGCCCTTCCGCCAAATCGACAACGTGAATGTAGTCACGCTGTGCGGTGCCGTCTGGGGTGTCATAATCGTTACCGAATACGCCCAGCTTATCCAAACGTCCAATCGCGACCTGTGCGATATACGGCAGCAGGTTGTTAGGAATGCCGCTTGGGTCTTCACCGATTTCGCCAGATTCATGTGCGCCAACCGGGTTGAAGTAGCGCAGCGCGATGGCTTTGAAATTCGGGTCGGCTTTCGCGAAATCGCGCATCACGAATTCAACCATCAGCTTAGAGGTGCCGTACGGGCTGGTGGTACCGCCGATTGGTGTGGTTTCCACATACGGCACCGGCGCATCTGCACCATAAACGGTAGCGGATGAGCTGAAGATAAAGTTCCACACGCCAGCAGCGCGCATCTCTTCCAACAGCACCACGGTACCGGCGACGTTGTTCTCATAGTATTCCAGCGGCATGCGCGTGGATTCGCCAACGGCTTTCAGCGCGGCGAAGTGAATCACGGCGCTGATATCGTTGGTGGCAAACAGGTCACGCAGGCAGGCGCGATCGCGGATGTCGCCTTCAACGAAGACGGCTTTTTTACCGGAGAGCTTCTCTACGCGATTGATAGCTTCGCGTGAGGCATTGCAAAGATTATCCAGCACCACCACGTCGTCGCCGCGCTCTAACAGCGCCAGCACCGTATGGGAGCCGATATAGCCTGCCCCGCCCGTTACCAAAATAGCCATGTGTACTCCTTTAAAACCGCGCGATGGGCGCGGTAGAGAATGAGAAAGCTTATTTCGCCAGGATTTTCTGGATGGATTCGCGGAAATCACGACCCTGTGCGTTGTTACGCAAGCCGTAAGAGACGAATGCCTGCATGTAACCCAGTTTACGGCCGCAGTCGTAGCTGGTACCGGTTAGCAGTTGCACGTCCACAGGCTTCTTCTTGCTGAGTGAGGCGATAGCATCGGTCAGCTGAATGCGGCCCCATGCGCCTGGCTCAGTACGCTCAAGCTCTTCCCAGATATCCGCAGAAAGCACGTAGCGGCCAACCGCGGTCAGATCGGAATCGGTTGAGCCCGCTTCTGGCTTCTCAACAAAGCTGGTGATGGTGCTGATATCGCCTGGATTATCAATCGGCTCTTCGGTGGTCAGCACGCCGTATTCGGTCAGATCTTCGCCCGGCATGTGTTTTGCCAGTACCTGGCTGTGGCCAGTATCTTCGAAACGCGCAACCATAGAAGCGAGGTTGTAACGCAGGTGGTCAGCGGTGGAATCATCCAGCAGCACGTCTGGCAGCACAACCACAAACGGGTTATCGCCAATCATCGGACGCGCGCACAAGACGGAGTGGCCCAGACCCAGCGGGTTAGCCTGACGCACGTTCATAATTGTCACGCCTGGCGGGCAGATTGACTGCACTTCGCTCAGCAACTGGCGCTTAACGCGTGCTTCAAGCAGCGCTTCCAGCTCGTAGGTGGTATCGAAGTGGTTTTCCACTGCATTTTTGGAAGCATGCGTGACCAGCACAATCTCCTTGATGCCAGCCGCGACGCATTCGTCAACAATGTATTGAATCATTGGTTTGTCGACGATTGGCAGCATCTCTTTCGGAATGGCTTTCGTCGCCGGAAGCATATGCATACCGAGACCTGCAACGGGGATTACTGCTTTAAGCTTGGTCATATTTATTCCATTTCATGAAGTGAATGCGTGAGGTCGATTATGCAGGATCGGCCGGTCGAGCAAGTATAATCTTAATCTGAAAATCCGACACTAACTCTCTGTCACGACATCAGAAATCGCCATTTTGGCCGGTAAAAACGCCGCAGTCCCAATGGGAAACGGATGCCCTAAACCGCTGAAAAATCGTGAAAGGATTTGTGATGATGAGACCAGAGATTGATAGAAAGGTGTGCCAACATCGCGCCATAAATGGCGCCGCTACGGACCGTGAAAATGTTGCGTCAGCTGTAGCGGCGCGATTCATCGCGCGTGTTTGAAGTTGATGACTACAATATGCCTTCAAACCACTCCGGCATAATAAACAGGTTGAAGTGGTTCACCAGCATCATCAGGCCAACGAACACCACCGATACCGATACCCACTGGCGCGCATAAGGCAAAAAGCGAATGCCAATCACCGGCTTGATGAAGAACGGATGCGCGAAGGCAGAGATCAGCACCTGCGAAATCGACAGCGTCAGCGCCACGTACAGCACATTCGGCCAGATATAGGTCGTCGCAAGAACGGCTACCACCACCAGGCTCGCCACAATGTTCCAGTAAAACTCAACGTTGGTGCGCCCGTTCGCCTGCGAAATCGCGCCGGTTAAGCCGCCCATCGGACGCAGCATGCCAAACAGCAGCATCAGCGGAATCAGATGGTAAACCTGCTCGTGCGAAGCGCCGTATAGTACGCGCACAATCACCGGTGAAAGGATACCAATCGCCAGATACATCGCGCTGCTGAACAGCATGATGACGAAGGTGCCTTTCAGGAACAGCTTTTTCAGCTGCTCGGGATCCTGCTGCTTCTCCGCAAAGCGCGGCAGAGCCAGACGGTTAATCACCGGCGAAACCAACTTCAGCGGCTGCAGAATCAGCTCTTTTGCCAGCGAGTAAATCCCCAGCATCTCCGCACCCATCACTTTACCGACGATCAGCGCATCCGCCTGAGTACGCAGCTGGTTAATGGTCTGCGAACCGAGCTGATAGATGCCGTAACGCACGGCGCTAACAAAGGTTTTGCCGTCGAATTCCCAGGTGGGACGCCACGATTTCTCGCCGAAGTAGATCATGCAAAGAATGCGCGTAAAGGCATTGATAAAGAGACCAAGAATCGCTGCGGCGACCGTCAGAGAGGTGAAATACAGCATCGCTACGGTACACAGGAACGCAAACAGCTTGGTGGCCATCTCAATCTTCGCCAGCGTTACCATGCGTTTGGTTTTCACATAGTGCGCCTGATACTGCGACAAATGTCCCAGCACCAGGAAGTTGAGGCTGGTGAGCATAATCAGCCCCACCAGTTCCGGCAGGTGATAGAACCACGCCACCGGATAGGCAATCGCCAGCATAATCAGGCCAGTACAAAAACTGAGCGAGACGTTCACCCAGTAAATAGTGCTCTGTTCACGGCGATTGATATCCTGACGGTGCACGATGTAGCTGCTCATGCCCATATCCTGCAGCACGGTCGCTACCGCCAGAATCGCATTGATGATCGCCAGTAACCCCAGCTCGTGGGTTTCCAGTTTGCGCGCCAGTACGGCGAGCTGTAACACCTGAAGCAATGCGGCAAAACAGGTACTACCAAACAGCCAAACGGCCTGTTTTTTTAATCCGCTCACACCATGCGCTCCAGAATTTTCGCCAGCTCACCGTAAGCGATGTGCTGATTGAACTCAGTTTCCACTTTCTGCCGCGCCGCCGCGACCACCGGTGCCACATCCACATCGCCGCGTGACAAACGCAGCAGCGTCGCCGCCAGCTCGTCCGGATCGTTTTCCGCCACCAGCCAGCCGCTCACGTCATTCTCAATCAGCTCGGGAATGCCGCTGTGATAGGTGGACACCACCGGCAAGCCAACCGCCATCGCTTCCATCAGTGCCACCGGGATGCCTTCCATATCGCCATCCGCCGCGGTTTTGGACGGCAGCAGGAAGATGTCTGCTTCGTTCAACGCCTGACGAATCTCATCCTGCGGTTTAAAGCCCGGCATGGTGACGAACTCCTGCAGTCCGGCGCGCGCAATATGCTCGCGCATCATGCCATCCTGCTCGCCGTTACCGATGATGGTGAACTGGAACTGGCCGCCGTTATTGCGCAGAATTTCACTGGCTTTCACCGCCACATCCAACCCTTTTTTCTCGGTCAGACGCGCCACCGAAACGATACGCAGCGGCTGATGGAACGCGTCGCGCGGTCGGAAGTTAAATTTCTCCGGCTCGATGCCCATGCGCGTCACGCGCACTTTTTCCCGCGGGCAGCCCATCTCAATCAGCTTGTTTTCCCACAGGTGGCTGATGGGCAGCATCAGTTCGCTCTGTTTGAACAGGTTGATGTAGTCGAGCTTATGCTCCTCAAGAATATGACGACGTGAAATGTCCGCGCCGTGGAACACTGTCGCCTGTTTGCCTTTCAGCACGCCGAGTTCGCGCAGCTTATTAGCCAGCGCGCCGGCATAGCCAAAGTGCACCAGGAAAACATCGGCGGTGTAAGGCTGCTTAGTGTTGGCGACAATCGCCGGCAGCAGTAATTTGCTGGCCTGTGCGCCATAGCGGCGCACGTTTAGCGACTTAAGTAACGCGCCCTTGGTGATTTTCGGCAGTATCAAACCGATACGCTGCGTCAGCTTATCAAGGTTGGATACCTTCTCTTCCGGCAGTAAATAGTGGGTTTTCGCTGCCAAATTGTAGTCATCGAACGCGGCGTGGCGATTGATCATATCACCCGGAAACACGGAGATAATCTCCACGTCGTAGCCTGCGTCGATGAAATGCGTCACCTGATTGAGCACAAACGTCTCAGAGGCAACAGGAAAACGCATGGTGAAAAAGGTCAGCTTCATCACTTCACCCCAGGACGTTGAGAATTTCTGCTGTAATGCGGTTGCCAATCTCACGCTCCTGCGCCACCGCGGTATCAACTTTGCGTTTCACATTGTCGTAGTCGGCCAGCACCGTCTGCACTTTATCGATGAGCGATCCATCCATTAGGCTCTGCACATCGGTGGCCATCTGCGGCAGGCCGAGCTGCTTCATCACACCAAGCGACTTGTGCTCATAATTGATAGCCACGGCCGGCGTACCGAAGTTCATGGAGATGATGGCAGAGTGCAGGCGGGTACCAATCGTCAGATGACAATGGCTCAGCAGGATGCCGAGTTCGAGGTCGTTGAATTCGTCCATGATGACATGGTAATGCTCAGGATGCTCGACATGATCGCGCAGCGTCAGCGCCACCATGCGGTCATCTTTGGCGTAGCTGTCGATACCGGTGCAGGTTGAAAATGCAACCACCTGATAACCCTCAGCAATCATCGCATTGATGACGCGCCCAAAGGCAGCTTCATACTCTTTCTGCGTCACGCCAAGACGTTTATCGAACGGCGCCAGTTCACGAACGGTGATGGCAATGGTTTTGCGCGCGCTGATAATTGCCTGCCAGTGCAGCAGATTGTGGCTGGGATTCTCCACTTCGCGAGCCTGCACCAGGAAGGCGGTATCGACGCCCTTCTTCACTTTGCTGGTGGTAACGCCGTCTTGTTTCAGACGATCGTGGCTCACCTCCTCGCGCAGTACCAGGCTATCGACGCGATCGAACACGAAGTTGGCCAGCGCGTTGACGCGTGGATTTTCAAACGGCCCCACCGAGTGGCCTACCATATGCAGCGGCTTTTTCGCCATCAACGCACAGAGCGCGTGGTCGAACTGCGTGACGCCATACAGATCGACGAAGAACGAGCCGCCAACCTGAATGATCGCATCATATTGCGCCAGGCTTTTAGTGAACGCCGCCAAATGCGGTGGCACCGAAAATGATTTGTACAGGCCGCCTTTTCCCAGATGCGCCATCATGATGTCGGGCATCAGACGGTTCGCCACTTTGCGTTTCAGGCTGCCCACTAAACCCTTGCCAGATTTGCTGTTATGCAGGAACAGGGAATCCTGCTGAATATCCTGCTGCAATAAATAGCCAGAGCTTGTCGGATAACGGCTGATGACATCGATCTGCAAATCCGCGCGCGCAGAGTTGAGTGAATCAATCAGCCCACGTAAAATCGCGCCATCCCCACGATTTCCACAGGTATGGTTTCCTACCAATAAAATTTTCATAAAAAAACTCCGGAAAAATTTTTGTAATTTTTACAAGCCGCCAACTATCGAACTGGCAAAGTGAACTCTGTGTTAAATGACTGCAATGGGATCAAAACCCAAAAAGTAGTGCTAAACAGCGGTACTGCTATCCGGTGCGCATCAATGCGCACCCTACAAAACCATCATCAAATGCTGAGTCAAGGTAGGGTCGCCATTAATGGCGACCGGTTTTATCCATCACTGATTACGATTTAATGGCGAAATACGGCATAGCCACCTGCTCACCATTAATGACGACGGAAATAAATCCCTTCGGCTCACGCGTATCCACCTGTTCCGGCTTCAGCGCGCGCGATGCCAGCAGCAAATCGCCCTGCTCGTTGCCACCGACGCCCGCTTTACCATTGTGCAGGCTAAAGCGCTGCGGAGCCTGCTGGGTGCCGCTCCCCGGCGCGCCTTTGTCCATCACGGCATCCACGCGCGCACAGCGACCGGTCAGGAAGCGATCCTTGGCGGTACTTTTAATCAGCACCGCGGTGGTCGGCGTCCAGCCCGCCAGCTTGACGAACACTTTGGTATCGGTCTCGGTGCGTGGCTCAATACGCACCTCAACCACAGGCGAGCTGCCTTCGGCTGACCAGCTGGCTTCAGCTTTGCTCTTCTTGCGCTGCAGATGGATTACCGCGCGTCCACCCGTGCCTTTGCCGTCGATAACCTCCATCAACGGCTGATTAGTGGTGCCGTTGCTGAACTGCGACTGGCCAAACACTTCGATTTCCCAACTATCGCCCACCGTCGGCGAATAGAAGTTGCCCAACTCAAACCAGGTTTCCTGATTGGTGTTGTTGGTCAGACGGAATCGCGAAGTGATGTAGTTGTATTTCAGGCTGCCATCAATCGCCACGCCGTAAGATTCAACGCGCGTTGAGCCCATCTCCCAAATGTTCAGCCAGCGATCGCCTTCAAGCGAGTTATCAATCCAGCTGCCCGACTGCAAATTGGTCTGACGCATATTCAGGCGCGAGTTGCGTGCATTGAGCGGGTTCTTACAATCCTCGATGCTCAGCGCATCAATAATCCACTGTCCGTTCGAGATATCGCCAGGAAAATCACTGTGTTCAATCCAGCCGTTATGAATGATCGATTGGCTGCAGCGCGGCAGATTCAGCACCATGCCGCCTTTACAGTGCTGAGCATTGAAGTTAGAGAGCTCAATCGCGGTGCTGTGATCCCAGGCTCCCGCCTTTTGTCCTGACCAGCTGGCTTTAATCACATCACCCGTACAGGCGTTGGCGTACCACTGATCGATTTTACAATCCAGCGTATCCAGCAGGCTGAGCGAAACACCGCCGACCTGATTGAAGCGCAAGCAGGCACCGCGGAAGAACTGGCCACCCGGGCAGGTATTGCGGAACAAGCCCTGCTTGTTGGGACGCTTATCGTTGTTACCGTTGAAGTTGAGGTTGGAGATTTCGGTCCAGCGCGCATTCACCTGGAACAAAAATTCAGAACGTCCATCCGAGACCAGCGTGGTCGCCGGGAAGTATCCAAAGTTGACCATGGCGCCGGAAATGCGGAAGAAGCGACGTCCTTCGTCACCAAAATCACATTCGGTGACGAAGAAGGTCCCTGCCGGGAACTGCACGCAGATTTGCTGGCTGGCATCAATCGACCATTGGTACATGGCTTTAATTGCTGGTGCCGTATCGGTTTTGCCATCGGCAATCGCACCGAAATCAAACAGCGTCAGGCGGTTAAAATCTTCTACCACGCGGCGCCAGGTAAACCCGTTGCCGCTGAAGTTCACGCCGCCATCATCTTTGCCATCGCCGAAGGTGCCAACGAATTCGCCGCCGCCCACTTCCAGCCCTTCGTGCCAGCTTTTCAGCTTAATTTTGGCACCGGCGAACAGCGGACGCGTTTTGCGCAGCTCTTCGACCGACGGGATTTCACCAATCAACTGATAGCCGTTCGGCTGCGCCAGACGCTGGCTGAAGTTGCTCTGATTAGGGCGTGAGACATCGCTGATGGAAAACAGCGTATTGCCCTGATTATCTTCCACCACCATTGAGTGAGCAGGATCGGCAATTAACGCGGCGTTATCATGAATAAATTGCGCAAAGTTGCCCTTATTCAGCGCGATAGGCTGGCTGATTTGTGACACTTTGCCATTGGCGTCGCGCAGGAAAACCGGGATTTGATTACCGGACTGACTGGCATCGCTACCCGCCTTACCAATCCACAGTTTGCCTTCAAAGTTCTGCCAGAACTGTGGCGGCATGGTGTAAACGTTTTCTGGCGTTAAAATCGGTACATCGCCCGGCGGTACGCTAGAGGGATCGACCGCTTTTAAGGCCGGTTGGCCGCTTTTTGCGGCGTAGCTGGAAAACGCACTCACCGAGAGCGCGGCAACAATGGAGGAGGCTGCGGTCTGCAAGACTTCTCTTCTTTTCATGCTTCAATTCCCGTGGTTATACGGCCAAAAAGGATTCCCGAGGCACGATAGTTGTCGCTAAACAAGCGCGAGCCAGCTCTGTTTGATCTGGTTACCGTCAAACTTGAGCGCGGTTTCTTTGGTTTTTTCACTCATCGCGTAGAACAGAGCATCATCACTGGCCAACTGTTCCATGCGCTTTAAGAACTGGGTTTTGTCATTCATCGGCACCAGGAAACCATCTTCACCATGATTGATGATCTCCTGCGGGCCGGTTGGGCAATCGTATGCCACCACCGGCAGCGACCAGGATTTCGCTTCCAGCAGCACCAGCGGCAAGCCTTCGTAGCGCGAGGTCATCAGCGCCATGTCGCTTTCGCGATAGTAATCGTTGATATTGCTGACTTTGCCAACAAAGTTGACGCTGTTGGTGATCCCCAACGCCGCAGCCTGGTCGTGCAGCTGCTGACGCAGTTCACCGTCACCGGCAATCACCAGCGTCCACTCTGGATGTTTCTTGCTGAAATCCGCCCAGATATCCAGCAGCAGGTCGAATCCTTTCTGGTTATCAAGACGCCCCACCGCTAATGCCTGGCGGCTGCGCGTCTGGCGCTGAAACGCCTTATAAACCACAGGATTGGGGATTTGCTGGCTGGCGATGTTCCAGCGATTAAACACCTGATGATCTTTGTCGGTTAAGACGATCACCTGGTCGTAATAGCGCAGCATCAGCCATTTCAGCAACTTGATTGGCTTGCTGAAGGAGTTAATCGCGATATGTTCGCAGGCATAGGCTTTAAAACGCTTTTTCTTCAGCGCCATCAGGTTCCAGAACGCAAACATCACGCTCAGGCGGCCCATACTGATCAGAAATACGCTGTCGAAGCCTTCCTGATGAATACTAGCGACGGCGCTTTTAATCGGGTTGCTGTGGCCTTCAAAGCTGACAATCTTCTTCACCCGTTCAAACGGATAAAAGGTTTTGCCGCTGCCTTCCAACGAGTAAATGGTGACGTCATGCTGTTCGCCGAGGCACTCAGACATAAAGTTGCAGATGTTTTCCGTGCCCGCATACGAGTAGGCATCTTTAATCACCAAAACGATCTTTTTCATTAATCCTTTCCACCTCAAACGACTGTTTAATTGAGACCCAAATCATTCGTGCTGCAACAAGGCGGCAAGTGCGACCATCCCCCGGAGCTTACTTCAGTAAGTGACTGGGGTGGACGTGCGCAGCCAACGCAGTTGCAGCGTGAAGGATGCCGGGTATCAACGATGCTTCAGAGCGAAAAGAACCCCGTTCACCATGTACCACGTGTAATAGTAATATACTTTTAACGGATTGTTTTTATAGATAATTCTTAATAGTTCGAGGTGCCACTTCGCCGCTTTATTCTTGTTACGTGACAGGGAATCACCCAGCTCGTAATAGTTGACCAGGATGTTCTGGATCACGCGGGCTTGTTTGTAGCGCTGGAACAATTCATAGAGGAACAGGAAATCTTCGTGACCTTTACGCTGGAAGAAGATGCCTTGAGGAGGACGGCGGAAACACACCGATGAGAAGCACACGCGATACTGCTTCTTCACGAAGTTTTCCTGCTGCAGGTAGGGTTTGCTGTAAGTAATGTCGTGATCGGCGGTTTTGGTTTTGTAGTGATAGTGCGTAATCACAAAATCGTCGCCAGCGGCGATGGCCGCAGCCTGCTCCGCCAGCTTTTCCACGTGCCATTCATCATCGCTGTCAAGAAACGCGATGATCTCTTCTTTTGCCGCGCGCAGCCCAACGTTACGGGTCTCGGCGGCACCAAGATTCATCTCATTATCCAGGATGGTGATACGCGTGTCCTGACAGTGTTCACGCACCAGAGCAAGTGAATCATCGGTCGATTTGTCGTTGATCAGGTAAAGATGCCAGTCGCTGTAGGTCTGGTTGCTGATCGACTCAACCGCGCGCAATACGGTATTCCGCGCGTTATACATCGGCATCACAATACCGATGGTGCCAACATGATTTGTCATTTATCTACCCGGAGTTTCAGGAACCAAAAAATTGCCCCCGTTATGGGAGCAAGTGAAAGTCAAATAAGTGAATCAGGAAACGGCTCTTCTACCCGTGAAGCGTGACTTGACCTTATCGAGCAGGCGATTCATGAAGTAAGCGCGATTGTCACGATTGGTCAGAAAGAAGTAGCGCGCGAAACTGAGGCTGGCCTGCAGCGATTTGCCATCCATCTTGTAGCGCAGCGGTAGCTTGAATGCCTTATAAGTATGGATATCGCGCGTGGTCAGATGCGGCTTCATGGTATCGAGCCAGAAGAACGAGTATTTCACCGACTCGCCTTTGTGCTTGGAACCAAATTTGGTCACCAGATGGTACGTTGCCAGCGGCTTGTCGATCATCACGAAGTCATAACCCATGCGGTCGGCACGAATACAGAAATCGTAATCCTGATGGCGGATATAACGCGCATCAAACTGGATTTTCGCTGCATCTTCACGCTTCAACACAATGGTGCTGGTCTGGATAAAGCCATAACAGCCAAACAGATACTCAGCCACGGTTTCGTTTTTACCGGGCGGTTGCATCGGCATCACCTTGAGGAAGCTGCCATCCTGATGGATGTTCACCTGACTAAAGATGACGTAGCGTGACTTGCCCTGCGCCTCGAGCCTGGCGATGGTTTCACTGACTACCCGCAGTTTATCGGGATGCCACTCATCATCGGCATCAAGGAAGCTGATAAAATCGCCCGTTGCCAATTCGATGCCTTTATTACGGGCACCCGCGCCGTTGAGTTTCACCTCAGACAGCTCAAGTTTGATATCCAGATCCTGATAACGCTCGCCGCGTACTACCTGCGCCAGTTCGGCTGCATCAGCCGATTTGTCATCCACAATGATGACTTCAAAATTGCGATAGGTTTGCGCTTTGACGCAATCAAGCGTCGTAACAATCGATTTCGACGCGTTATACGCGGGAATTACAATTGAGAAGCGGATGTCCTGCATTGCCAGCACCTCTTAAACAGCTGTTCCAGATTCAACGGTATCGCGTTCGGCCCTGAGAAAGGAATCGGCTTTGCTCTGAAAAATCATGCCGTTAGTATCTTTTCTCATTAGGACTTTACGTACCATCACGGGAATACCTAAGACTGTGCTGTGTGTATGTGTTTGGACGCAAAATGCACCCGATAAAAATTGCACCGGTCGCCCTGTATGGCGCCTCTACAAGACGTAGAGTGCGCATTTTTGCGCACCTGGCGTAAAGCGTCATTGCCATAAAAAAGGGGCGGTAAACCGCCCCCTTTGTTTACTGCTTAGCTTTTGGTTTCTTTGCCGTATTCGTAGTTGTAGTAGTCGTAGCCATAACCATAGGCATTCGTCGCTTTACGTACGACGGCGTTGAGGATGACGCCTTTGATCTCGATGCCATTCTGCGCAAAGCGCTTGTAGCTGACATCCAGTTCTTTGCTGGTGTTGGTTTCGAAGCGCGCCACCATCAGCGAAGTGCCGGCCAGCTTACCGATGATAGAGGCATCGGTGACGGCCAGAATCGGCGGCGTATCAATCAATACCAGGTCATAGTTTTTGCTCGCCCAATCCAGCAGCTCACTCATACGACGGTGCATCAACAGCTCAGACGGGTTCGGCGGTACCTGACCGCGCGGCAGGAAGTCAAAGCCGTAAACGCCTTTCTGAATCATCGCAGGCGAGAACTCGCTTTTACCTGACAGCACGTTTGACAGACCGGATTTGTTATCCGCACCCAGCAGTTCGTGGGTATAGCCGCGGCGCATATCACCATCAATGAACAGCACGCGCTGACCCGCTTTTGATACCAGCGTTGCCAGGTTGGCACAGATAAAGGTTTTACCAATACCTGGGCTTGCACCGGTGATCATCAGGATGTTGTTTTTCGCTTCCATCATGGCGAAGTGCAGGCTGGTACGCAGGCTACGAATCGCTTCAATTGACAGATCGGTGGGATTACCCAACGCCAGCAGCGTATTGTGCGGGTCACTTTTCTCTTTATGACCGCGACGCGCCAACGCTTCGGTATCTTTCTTACGTTGCCATTCAGAGAGCGGTACGCTGGCATAGACGTTCATGCCCAGCTCTTCCAGCTGCTCTGGATTTTCGATGCCGTGGTGGAACAGCGCTTTCAGCAGAATCAGACCTACAGAGAGCATCAAGCCGAGAATCAAGCTAGCAGCGATGATCAGCGGCTTCTTCGGTGCCACCGGGCTACCGGCCGTTTCGGCGCCATCGATAATACGCACATCACCGACGGTGCTGGCTTTACTGATGCCCAGCTCCTGCTGACGATTCAGCAGCTGCATGTAGATTTCCTGACCTGACTGCACATCACGCGTCAGACGCAGAATCTCTTGCTGAGTTTGTGGCATACCTGAAATGCGTTTATTCAGTTTTGCCTGCTCATCTTCCAGCGTTTTGCGTTTTTCCAGCAGGGCGCGGTACGTTGGGTGATCTTTGGTGAACAGCTGCGAAACTTCCGCTTCTTTGAAGGTCAGTTCGTTCAGCTGGCTCTGCACGCTCACAGAAGAGTCGAGTGCCGATTTGGCTTCCAGCGACATATCCACTGACTCATTCTGACGACGGAACGTATTCAGCTTATCTTCAGCCTCATCCAGGTTGCTACGCACCTGTGGCAGCTGAGTGCGCAGGAACTCAAGGCTCTTCTCTGCCTGCTCTGATTTGCGCTCAACGTTCTGCAGCAGATAGTTGTTAACGATCTGGTTCAGTACGCGGCTGGCCTGCTCTGGATCTTCATCCTGATACTCCAGACCAAGGACGCCGGTGGTTTTGCCTTTATCCGCCACGGTCAGTGCACCCAGAACGTTTTTAATCGCCTGCAGTTCGCTGAGTTTCGTTACGTTGAAGCTGGTGCCTTCGTCCGCCTGAATACCACTGACCAACATGGTCACGTCGCCGTGGTTTTCCAGTTGTCCAACCCGACCTTTAAACAGCTCGTCGCCATTGTTGGTGACGGTGTAGGTTTCTGGGCCAGTCACTTCCAGCTGCACGGTGCGTTTGTCGATAGACTGCGGAATTTCCAGACGTGAGATAGCGATTTGCGCCGGTTTGTTGCCCATCAGGCGCGACATACCTTTACCAATCACCGGGAAGTACTTTTGCTGCACCACCGTGTCCAGACCGAGGTCGGCAACCGTTTTACCAATTACCATGCGGGATTCAACAATCTGAATCTCGGTATCGGAAGCTGGCGTCGTCGGCAATACATCCTGCAGCTCGTTCAGAACCGAGGCGGTGTTCTTCTGCTCAACCTGCACCATGGCATCAGCGCTGTAGATTGGCGTGGCAAACAGTGTGTAGAGGGTCGCCACCAGCATAAAGAATGCGGTAACGGCAACAATGATCCAGCGATGATCAATCAGCTGTCCCACAAGATGCGCCAGATCCCATCCATTCGAATCTTCCTTTGGCGCGGTCATAACCTTGTTTTTGATATTCATGGATAATCCCAACTATCGGCTTAATACGTTGACCCATTTCTGGGTAGCGTTTTCCAGTAACCCGTAGACCTCTTCAAAGGCCTCGCGACTTTTTTTGTACGGATCCGCAATTTCCTGTTGGTTGAGCCAGTGCCCAAGCAGCATGGTTTTTCCGCGTGCGGCTGGATCGATGCGATTCACCTGCTCAACATGACGCTTTTCCATCACCAGAATCAGGTCAAAGTCACGGCACATGCTGGCCGTTAACTGTTGTGCCTGATGGCCCTCGAGCGACACGCCGTGTTCGGCGGCCACATCAAGCGCGGTCTGATCGGCCGGATAACCTTTCAGAGCGCCCAGCCCTGCAGAAGCAACCCGGATATTCGGAAGTGCGCGTTTGAACAGACGCTCCCCGGTAGGGGAGCGGCAAATGTTGCCGACGCAGACGACTAACACGGACTTAATCATGGCGAAACCTTAGTTACCCCAGGTGCGGAAACGGAGTGCCGCGGAGCTGGCGTCGTCTACACCGACGATGGTCGGCAGCAGACCTGAAATCACACGGTTCCAACGGGTAATTGGGGTGGCGGTGACGTAGACGATGTCGTACGGCTCCAGTTGGAATTCGGTACCCATCACCATGGATGCCGCATCTTTCGTGTTCAGCTGATAGATGTTGGCAATCTTAGTGCGATTGGCGCCGCGAATCGGACGAATTACGAACACGCCGGTAGCATCAGAGGTGGTCTGATCCATACCCTGCGAGTTGCCCAGTGCTTCAGCCAGCGTCATGCCGCTGCGGTCCATCTTCAGCGTTGACTGCTGCTTCACTTCACCCATCACGAAGACTTTCAGGTCATCGTTACGAGGTACGTAAAGGATATCGCCCGGATAAAGCAAGTGGTTCTGGCTCAGGTCGCCGTTTTGCATCAGCGCCTGCAGCGAAATACGTTGTTCTTTACCGTTGTGCGTCAGCACCACGTTGCGCCAGTCAGCGTCGGCGGCTAAGCCACCTGCGGCGTTCACGGCATCCAGTACGGTCAGCGGTACGTTGGTGATCGGCTGTTGTCCCGACGTCGTCACAGAACCGGTGATGTAGGCTTTCTGCGAACGGAACGAGGCTACGTTAACGTCAACCTGCGGGCTCTCGATGAACTGTGCCAGACGGCGCGCCATCTCGGTGCGGATCTCTGTCACGGTACGACCGGCTACGCGCACTTTACCGATATACGGGTAGAAGATGCTGCCATCGGCCTGTACCCAGTTACCGGTGTCGCTGGCGCTACGGTATTGACCGGCTGGGGTGGTCAGCTCGGGGTGATCCCAAACGGTGACGTTAAGCACGTCGCCCACACCGATGCGATATTCATAGCTTTGGATTTCATTTTGCAGCAGCGGGTTAGCCTGCGCGACCAATGGCTTCGGACGCATCTGCTCAACCAGACGCGGCGTGAGCGGGAAGACGTTTACATATTTGTCGATGTCATAGTTGCTATCCTGTTGCTCAATGACATCTTTTCCACTGGTGGAAAGGTGAGAACCCGGCTCAATGGTACATCCGGAGAGAAAAGTCGCGGATACCAGTAAAGGTATCAATTTAGTTTTCATTATCATCTGATTCTTCGCTATCAGTTAATGATTGATAGAGGCGAAATCGCCCGCTGTGTAAGCGTCTTACAAAAAATTAATGTGACGGGTTAAACACTGAAACTGTGGGTCATTATTATGCGCTCCCTTGGTTTTATGTTGTCACCGTGCCATAAGACGACATCAATTAAAGTGGGTAATTCATCAGCCGGCAAATAACCCGTTTAATCAGGCGCATTGACGGCAGTTGTTTTTATAACGACACGCCCAGCGCCGGCAGTTTATAGGCGAGGACGCCACATCCGTCCCCTGCCCCGCTGTCTATCAATAGGCGCCATCGCGTTTGAGTACTACGCCAACCGTCTTGAACAGAATCGCAATATCGTTCCACAGCGACCAGTTCTTGACATACCACGAGTCGAAATAGACGCGCGTTTCATAGTCAACGTCGTTACGACCGCTAACCTGCCACAATCCCGTCATGCCTGGTTTCGCCATCAGGTAATAATCGACATCACCGGCATAACGGCAGAGTTCATCTTCAATCACCGGGCGAGGGCCGACCAGGCTCATATCGCCACGCACCACGTTCCACAGCTGCGGCAGCTCATCCAGGCTGGTTTTACGGATGAAATGGCCGACTTTGGTAATGCGCGGATCGTTCTTCAGTTTGAAGTCTTTATCCCACTCGGCGCGCGCCACCGGATCGGTACGCAGTACTTCTTCCAGCACCTCTTTCGAGTTGATCACCATTGAGCGGAATTTCAGGCATTTGAATTTGCGGCCGTTGAGCCCCACACGTTCGTGACCATAAATAGGCGGTCCACCATCGCGACCCACCATAAAGCCAAGCACCAGTAACGCCGGGGACAACGCCAGGATGATGCTCAGCGCGCCGACGATATCGAAAGTGCGCTTGAGGAAACGCGAGGTGCGCTTCGCCAGGTTGTTATTCACACGCAGAATCATCACTTCATGGCTGAAGATATAGGCCATGTCAGTGCCGTAAAGCGGTACGCCGCGCAGCGTGGGGATCACCGATACGGAACGGCAATTATGCATGGCTAAGGTTTTCAGCCAGTGATCGCGATGTTGGCTCTGCTCAAACTCCACCGCGACGATGAATTGGGTTTCACTGTTGGTCAGCTGCCACAGCTCTTGCTCGTTGTGCAGCACCGGCACGCCCGAAATGCTGGCTTGTGGGCAGCTTTTGTCCACGTCGAAAAAGGCAATGACATCAAAGCCCATCACTTCTTCGCTCTGCAGTGCCTGCCAGGCTTCCTGTGCATTGCGGCTGCTGCCGATAATGATGGTCTGCTTCTTCCACATGCCGTAATGATTCAGCACGCGCTTGGAGATGGCACGCGCCAGCGGCAGGAGAATCAGCGCCAGGATCCAGGTAGTGACCCAGACGAAGCGAGACATTTGCCATTGTGAAAGTGCTGAAATTGACAAATCAATGACAGAAAATATAAGAATGGTACGAAAGATCTCTTTAAGCTCGAACCAGAATGGCTTGCGGTAGGTATAATGACGCAGGCGAACCCAGAACCAGCCTACACAAATAACCGACAGCGCAATGTGCGTGGCTATTTTTAACTGCAGATATTTTTCAGATATATCTGCCAATGGTGAGTCGGTGAACGAATTAATCAGCGCCATAGCAATAAACAACGCCGCGTTGAAACAAATTAAATCCGAGCACGCCAGTAAAATTTTGGTCAGAAGACTTTTATATGTAATTTCGTTATCGCGCATATTTAACTCTTTTATATTATTTCTCTAATCCCTAACGCCTCAATGCTGTTTAATAAATGAGCGATATATTCGCTGCATTCGTTGAGGCAATCTGCGGCAAATTCTCTGAGGCCAAACCAATTCTTACTTTAGTAAGCAAGAGAATTATGATTAATACCAACAGATTAGTCTGACTTCCCTTGCCACAGTGACAGACTTTATTACCGAGTAAAAACGCGCTTTAGGCACGCTACCGCCCTTGGCTGTCGCTGCCAATGCCGCTTTCATCATCCTATTTACAGCCTGTTTTATGCGGCATTTATGCGCTAATTACTGGCCGTGGTCCGCGTGCGATCACAATTCACAACATTAGGAGGCTGAAGAGCACGCTATTAACAACATTGGCGCAGACATTTACTAACACGTTGCTATACTAGTTATTACTGGCTTGTTTACAAGTAGGCCCCGTCTTCCCTGCACTATTTTAGGAAAAAGACTACCAGCGATAAGTATTGGTGCCAGCGCTTTCAGGCCATTCCCCGCTAAAATTCAGATTAATTCGATACTCCCCGCATCATTATTTTGCATTAAAAATGCACGTGCTTAGCTGTGGATAAGAAATAATAGTGGCCTTCACTTTGCTGCGTTGTTTATCCATACTTTCGTCTTATCTTTCGCGGACAACCAACATGAATATTGTGCATGCTTGACCTATTGCGCGGATTCAACGCGCTGGAAGGTATTTGTACCCTCTTCGACGATTCACTATCATCAGATAAAGCTCAACCCCTAGACATTAAGGTGATTAACACATGTTGGAGTGGATCGTTGATCCATCGCTCTGGGCTGGATTAGTAACGCTAATCGTTCTGGAGTTGGTATTGGGCATTGATAACCTGGTTTTCATTGCCATCCTCGTAGAAAAGTTGCCGCCGACGCTGCGCGATCGGGCGCGCATATTTGGCCTGCTGCTTGCGCTGATCTCGCGTTTAGCGCTCCTCGCCTCACTTTCCTGGCTGGTTACGCTGACTCAACCGCTGTTAACGCTGTGGCAACACGACTTCAGCGCGCGCGATCTGCTGCTGCTCGCCGGAGGATTCTTTCTTCTTTATAAAGCCACTACCGAGCTGAACAGCCGCCTTGAAGGCGGTGATGAGGAAACGGGTCAAAATAAGAGCGGTGCTAAATTCTGGCCGGTGGTGGCGCAAATAGTGGTGCTGGATGCCATTTTCTCTCTGGATTCGGTGATCACGGCCGTTGGCATGGTGAATGAGCTACCGGTGATGATGGCCGCCGTCACCGTCGCGATATTGCTGATGTTGCTGGCGAGCAAGCCGTTAACGCGTTTCATCAATGGCCATCCCACCATTGTGATTCTCTGCCTGAGTTTCCTGCTGATGATTGGTTTCAGCCTGGTGGCAGAAGGTGTGGGTTTCATTATTCCAAAGGGCTATCTCTACGCCGCTATCGGCTTCTCAATATTGATAGAGATCCTTAACCAGCTGGCAATTTTCAATCGCCGTCGTTATCTCTCTGCAGGCCGCCCGCTGCGCCAACGCACATCGGAAGCGGTGTTGCGCATTCTGCGTGGCGAGGCACAGCGCGCAGAACTGGATGCCGATACCGCTTCATTAGTGGGCGACAGCGAAGAAGGCGCGCTGTTTAATCGTCAGGAGCGACGCATGATTGCGCGCGTGCTGGGACTGGGCCAGCGGCAGATTAATAGCATCATGACCTCGCGCCATGACGTTGAACACATCGACCTCAGCGAAGATCCCGCGGAGATTATGGCCAAGCTTGATCGTAATCAACATACGCGCATTCTTATTACCGAGCAGGGACGCGACCCGCTTGGCGTGGTACACGTCATTGATCTGCTTCATCAATCACTGCATACCAAATCACTGGATTTACGCGCGTTGGTTCGCCAACCGTTGATCTTCCCTGAGCGCGTTACGCTGCTGCAAGCGCTGGAGCAGTTCCGCAATGCTCGTACTCATTTTGCCTTCGTGGTCGATGAGTTTGGATCGGTCGAAGGGGTGGTTACGCTGAGCGATCTCATGGAAACCATTGCGGGTAATCTGCCTATTGAAGGGGAAAAAGTGGACGCGCGCTACGATATACAGCCGCTGCCAGATGGGGGTTGGGTGGCGAATGGACATATGCCGCTGGAGGATTTAGCGGTTTATGTGCGCCTGCCGCTGGATGAGAAACGTAATTATCACACGCTGGCGGGATTACTGATGGATAGCCTGCAGCATGTGCCGCAGGAAGGGGAAGAGTTACAGATTGGCGATTATTTGCTGCGGACGCTTCAGGTGGAAAACCACCGCGTGCAGAAGGTAGAGATTGTGCCGGTGGCATCGATATAACAAGGTGGAATATTTGGTAGGGTGCGCATTAATGCGCACCAGGTCGCCATGAATGGCGACCCTACAACATTCGCACCGGCCCATTGTAGGGTGCGCATTAATGCGCACCAGGTCGCCACCAATGGCGCCTCTACAACATTCGCACCGGCCCATTGTAGGGTGCGCATTAATGCACACCAGGTCGCCACCAATGGCAACTCTACGAATATTGTTACGGCTGCTTCGGCGGTTGCTGGCGATCCAGCCATTCATTCAGGCGGGATTTAGCTTGGTTCTGCAGCTGCTGACGCACCACATCATCCACCGGTAACGAATACTGCAAATTATTCCATCCGCCATACATGCGCAGCGGAATAGTTTGCTGATTCAACAAATTGGCGAGCTTATCGTCACCCTTCCAGCCGCGCAGCATCATATTGACGGTGACGTCCAGCTGCTGTTTCACCAGATCGACACTGCCTTTAGTTTGTACCGCCAGGCGACTGTTGCCACCTTGCAAGTCCGGCATAGAGATAATGCCCTGCTTAAGGCTGACTCTTCCGCTCAACTGCTGAATGCCCTGATCGTCAGGCTGATCGTTAGTTACGCGATTACTGACGCGCGCCACCGCACGACGCACCATCTGCTGCAGATTCAGCTGTGCCAGTTGCAGATTGGCCGCTTCCAGATCTGCACTGCCCTGCCAGTTGCGTTTGCCCTCTTCAATGCTCAAGCCTGCTCCGCTGAGATCGCCCTGCAGAGAAATGGTACCCTGTAAAGTTTCCGGCAGCTCTAACGCTTTGAGCAATGGCGCAATCGCGATGTTCTCCAGTTCTGGCTGCAGCGTGACTTGCGTCACCGGATTGCGAATGTCGACCGTTCCCGGCAGAGAGAAATGGCCTTCACCGAATTTCCCCTGCAGCTTACTCAGCGTCATTAACCCCTGCTGATTGCTGGCGTCGATCTGTAAACTGGTGAGCGTTAAGCCGCGCCACACGCTGCTATCTGCGGTGAGGTTGAGCATCAGATCCATTTGATTAAGCGGCGAGTCACTGTTATCGCGCATGCGCGGCTCGGCGATCACCGGGGTCCGCATAACGCTGGCGTGCTGTGTGGTGCTGCTGTCAGTCGCGGGCGCGCTGGCCATCAAATTATCGAGATTTAACGTGGTGGCATGCAGCGCCAGATTGAGCTGCTGCGGTAATGCCAAACGCCCCTCAGCGTTGCCGTCTAGCGCACTGTCATTGGCGGTAAGCTGCATGTTTTGCAGTGAGAAGTGCTGGTTATCGCCGTTCCATTCGCCCTGAGCGCTCAAGGTCCCTTTAATCCCCTGCGGCGGTAGATTGGCACCGTCCAGCGCATAGTTCAGCTCACTCAACTGTCCAACCAGACGATGTGGATACTGCGCCACATTCATTTGCCCTTTGAGATTTACGCTGAAGTTGCGCTGGTTGCGCGAGACACGCGTAGCGAGTTCGATATTCGCCTGCTTGCTGGCATCCTGATCGAGGTTGAGATTGAGGTCGCGGAAGTTGTACTCATCGCCGCCCTGCTGTTGCCAAATCAGCAGGCTGTCTGCCAGACGCAGTTTGCCAATATTGAATGACCAGCCATTATTAACGCTACTGACCGGTTCCGCGTCGCTCGGCCCCACCGGCGCACCGCTTGGCTTCTGCGCGTCGCTTTCGGGCGTCACACGGATAATGGCATTTTTTAACATCACCTGGCTGACGCTGAGCTGATGTGATAACAGCGGCCAAAGATTGACATCCAGCCGCATATTATCGGCTGTCACCATTGGCTGTGTGGCACCGGGTGCGGTTAAGCTCATGCGCCCGGCAAGGATGCTCAGCTGCGGCCAGACATGCCAGCGCAGATCGCCGCTCACCTGAAGCTGATAACCACTGCGCTGCTCAACCTGCTGCACCATATAGGTACGAAAGTCGTTGGGATTGACCAGCAACACCAGTGCCGTCATGCCCGCTACGACCACCACTAACAGGATGGCCAGTGTTGTTATCACTCTTCTCATCAAATCCTCATTGCCTTGATGCTTCAAGTTGCAGCAGCGTTGGCTGCGCTCGCTCACCCCAGTCACTTACTGATGTAAGCTCCCGGAGATTGACTCGCTTGCCGCCTTGCTGCACCTCGACGTATTTTGGCAAGCCTTTTTTAGTCAGTCTTTGTCGATGCGGCTGGCATCCGCGCCCTGCTGACCACGATATTTCGCATCTTCGCGGCGGTTATACGGGCGTGCCGCCGGGCCTGATAATGGCTCAAAGCTCAAAGCACCAATTAACATGCCCGGACGCAGCGCCAGCGGCAGTTTGCCCGAGTTGTAGAATTCCAGCACGATACGGCCTTGCCAGCCAGGGTCGATGCGGTGTGCCGTCACGTGCACCATCAGACCAAGACGCGCCAGCGAAGAGCGTCCATCCAGCCAGCCGACCAAATCGTCTGGAATGGTCACCGATTCCAGCGTCACCGCCAGCGCCAGTTCGCCCGGATGCAGGAAAAAGGCTTCGCCTTCCGGTAGCACAATCTCATCGCTCATGACGCGGTCCAGCGCGGCACTGACTTCGTGCTTCGGACCACTCAAATCGATAAAAGCTGCCGTGTGGCCGCTAAACGTACGGAACTGATTGCCAAGACGGACATCTACCGTCGCGCCGTTAATACGTTCCACTGGCGGGCGCGGCTCAATCGCCAACTTTCCGTTGTCCAGCCAGGCTTCAATATCGCGATCGCATAATCTCATCGCTGGTACTCCCTGATTTAAGTGTAGCGAAAGGCTACGACAGCGCGTCACGCTCATCCGGACGCCGTGTCGTTAAAGATACTGATTAATCTTGGCCTTAAGGATATCAATCGCGATACGGTTTTTCCCGCCGCGTGGCACAATGATGTCAGCGTACTGCTTAGAAGGTTCAATAAATTGCAGGAACATAGGGCGCACCGTCTTCTGATACTGACTCATCACTGAATCCATCGAACGTCCGCGCTCATTCACATCGCGTTTCATGCGGCGCATCAGGCAAATATCCAGCGGCGTATCGACGAAGATGGAGAAATTCATCTCCTGGCGCAGGCGCGCATCGGTTAACAGCAGAATGCCCTCAAGGATGATCACTTTCTTGGGTTTGAGATGAATGCAATCGCTGGTGCGGGTGTGTTCAACGTAGCTGTAAACCGGCAACTCAATATCCTGTCCTGCCTTGATCGCACGCAGATGCTGCAGTAGCAAATCGTGATCCATCGCACTCGGATGGTCGTAATTGGTTTTTACCCTCTCTTCCATGGTGAGGTGGCTCTGATCTTTATAGTAGGCATCTTCGGGGATCACACCGATATGCTCGTCACCGACCTGGTCACGGATTTCACGATAGAGCGTGCTGGCGATAAGACTTTTTCCGGATGCGGATGCACCTGCGATGCCAACGATCACGCACTGATGAGACTTGTCAGTCATACTTTTTTAAGACCTGATAACTGGAGCCTGCCTAAGCCGAAGCTGCAACGGGCCGAATGAGAGGGTTAGTTGGCGGCAATTATAGGTATTTCACCGGTTTGATGCCAGAGAAATGGGCCAGCGGCTTTTCAGAATATCCCCTTTTGCAGCCAGACGCTTAATCGATACACTGTTCATCTGCCAATACTGTAACCGTATTGGCTATCGAATAAGAGCCGCAAGGAAAAGTATGAGCTGGAAAACCCTGACCTATTTTGGCGACAGCATGTTGCTGATCCCCACCGCGGTGATTATCGCACTCGTTTTACCCTGGAAAAGCGACAACCGCCAAACCGTTTGGTATTGGGTGTTAGCCTTTGGTCTCGCCGGCCTGCTGGTGAGCATCTCGAAAATTATGTTCCTTGGCTTTGGCATTGGTAGCGCCAGATTCAACTTTACCGGTTTTAGCGGCCACAGCGCCATGTCTGCCACGCTGTGGCCGGTCATGATGTGGCTGGTCTCCGGGCGCTGGTCGCCGCGCTGGCGCGTGGTCACTATTGGCATTGGCTACCTTATCCCGCTGATGGTCGGTTTATCTCGCCTGGTGATTCATGCCCACTCTAAAAGCGAAGTGCTGGCTGGACTGATGTTGGGCTTCATGCTCAGCACGGCTTTCTTACTGAGCCAGCGCCACACTGCGCTAAAAGGCTTCAGCCTGGCGCAGATCAGCGTGGCATTATTGGTGCCGCTGTTACTGCTCGGTCATGGGCGTGTAGCAACCACACAACAGTTTCTTGAACGTTTCTCGGCCAACCTTGCAGGTTTGGAAAAACCTTACACCCGCGCCGATCTTTTTCGCCATTAATCGTTTGGCCCTTGGTGCGCAAAGGGCCAATTAATTCAGGGAATAAGCCGTAAAATAGATTTCCCCACAGATATCTTAAACAGATGTGCTAGCATGAAAAATAGAGATTAGATTGGCGCATTTTCCAATGTGGCGCAGCTGGATTCCTGCATGACCCTCGAAATATTAACCTCACAGGATCGACCGCAAAATACCTGGCTTCATGCGCTAATTTTTGGCGCGCTGGCCTTTCTGCTGACACTGTTTTGTCTGGAACTGATTGTCATTAGCGGACGTATTTCCCCGCTGTGGTACTCCACCGCGCTGATGACCGTCATTGTGTTTCGGGCGCCTTTAAAATATGTGCCTTTATTGCTTATCGCGTGCGTGATTGGCACTGCGTTAGCGAGTCTCATCATTATTGGCCCCGCCCTCAGCAACATTAAATTTGCCATCTTAAATATGTGTCAGGCTATCCTGGGTGGCCTGATGCTGCGCGCCCTGCTCGATCGCCGCGCGCCGCTCAATTCGCTGCTGGACTGGGTGCGTTTTGCGTTATGCGCTGGCCTGCTTGCGCCGCTGCTCGGTGGGTTGCTGGCGTTATGGATGTTGCATGTCGAAGGTCACGCTTCCCTGCCCTTTTTCTCAACGTGGGTTATTTCGGAAGTGATTGGCGTACTGGCTTTTGGCCCCGTTTTGCTGCTCTGGCCCAACAAACCGCTGCGCCAGTTGATTACGCCCGGCCGCCAGCTGGAAACATGCCTGACCTTGTTCGGCACCCTGCTGGCAAGCTATTTATCGCTGCGCTTTCTGCCCTGGCCCTTTACCTTTATCGTAGTGATCCTGTTCTGGTGTTCGGTACGCCTGCCGAAATTTGAAGCTTTCCTGCTGTTCTTCCTGAATGCCAGTTTCATCTCGATACTGCTCGCTTTTAACTGGGTGAACCTGACGCAAAATGGCCTGCTGCTGGGTCAGGTCAGCACCTGGCTACCGTTCCTGTTGGTGCTGCTGCCCAGTCATGCTATGGCGCTGGTGATGGATGCTTTCCAGCGCGAAAAGCGCCATATCAGCGAGAGTGAAACGCGCTTTCGCAATGCCATGGAGTATTCGGCCATTGGCATGGCGTTGGTCTCTCCCAACGGTGGCTGGCAGCAGGTTAATCAGTCGCTGTGCCGGACGCTGGGCTTCCCGGCGGATGAGTTAAAAAAGCTGACCTTTCAGCAAATTACGCATCCTGACGATCTCAACAGCGATCTGCAGCAGCTGCAACGCTTGGTGGCCGGTGACATCATGACGTACACCATGGAGAAGCGCTATTTCCGCAAAGATGGCGAGATCGTCTGGGCGCGGCTGACCGTCTCTATGGTGCGCGACGCTGCGCTGCAGCCGCATTATTTCATCGCTCAGATTATCGATATTTCCGAACTGAAGCAGAGCGAGCAGATAAATCGCCGCCTGATGGAGCGCATCACGCTGGCGAACGAAGCCGGCGGCATTGGCGTCTGGGAATGGAATTTGCTAACCGGCGAAATGCTGTGGGATAAACGCATGTATGAGCTGTTTGCGCTGGCTCCTCATCAAACGCCAACCTATGATTTGTGGCTGCATCTTCTCGACCCGGCAGAGCGCGAAAGCGCAGCGCTGATTGTTCAGCAGGCCATTGAGCGCCGCAGCGCCTTCCAGATTGAATACCGTATTAATTTGCCCGAAGGCCCGCGCTATGTGCGCTCTGAGGCCAACCGCATTCTGAGTCAGGATGGACAGATTGAACGCATGTTGGGCATCTGTCAGGACATCACGCCGCTGCGCGCGCTGAACGAAGCGCTATTCCAGGAAAAAGAGCGCATGGCAATCACCCTGGATTCTATCGGTGAAGCGGTCATCAGTACCGATGATGAAATGCGCGTTACCTTTATGAATCCGGTGGCAGAAACGCTCAGCGGTTGGTCACAAGAGAAAGCCGCAGGCGTGCCGATTACCGAACTCCTTAATATTACCCGCGGCGAAACCGGGCCGCGCGTGGATAATCTGCTGCTGTGCCAACTGCCCGGTGAAAAAATCTCACCCGATCTTGATGAAGAGCTGGTGCTGCACACGCCGGATGGCGCATTAGTGGAGATCCACTACAGCATTACGCCGCTGAAAACCTTAGCGGGTAGCAGCATCGGCGCGGTGATGGTTATTCAGGACGTCAGCGAATCCCGCAGAGTGATGAAGCGCCTGAGCTACAGCGCTTCACACGACATGCTGACGCGCCTGCCGAATCGTCATAGCTTTGAGCAGCGGCTAAAACGCCTGGTCAACGATGCCGCGACCCACCACACCCAGCATGTCCTGGTGTTTATCGATCTCGATAAATTTAAAGCGGTCAATGATACCGCCGGACACGCCGCGGGTGATGCGCTACTGCGCGAGCTCGCAGAACTGATGCCGCATTATCTACGCTCCAGCGATATGCTGGCGCGCTTAGGTGGCGATGAATTTGGCCTGCTCTTACCGAACTGTGAAGTGGATCAGGTGCGGGATGTGGTACAGCAGATAGTTGCGGCGGTGAGCGAACACCGTTTTATATGGCACGATGCACCTTATTACGTCGGCGCAAGTGCAGGCATTACGCAAATCGATGAAAACAATTGCATCAGCACCGTAGTGATGTCACAGGCGGATGTTGCCTGCTATAGCGCAAAACATGCCGGCCGTGGTCAGTATCACGTTTATCAGGAAGTGCAGATGTAATCTGCCACGTCTACCCATTGCCAGCCCGCGCTGGCTGCGCTAAAGTCGCCCCCTTTTTTCCGGCATGGGGGATAAATATGTTTATCGGATTCGATTACGGCACGGCCAACTGTTCAATTGCAGTCAGTGATAATGGCACGCCGCGTCTGCTGACGCTGGAGAATGGTCAGCGACTGCTTCCCTCCATGATTTGTGCGCCAACGCGCGAAGCGATCAGTGAATGGCTACATCGCCATCATCAGGTGCCAACGCCAGACAGTGAAGGCACGGCATTATTGCAGCGTGCGCTGCGCTTTAACCGCGAAGAAGATATTGATGTCACGCCGGGTAGCGTGCAGTTTGGCTTAACCGCCTTGCAGCAATATATGGTCGATCCCGAAGAAGTGTGGTTTGTGAAATCACCAAAATCCTTCCTCGGCGCCAACGGCCTGAAACCGCAGCAAATCGCCTTCTTTGAAGATCTGGTGTGCGCCATGATGCTGCACATCCGCCAGCAGGGTGAAACCCAGCTCGATCGCCCGATTGAGCAAGCGGTGATTGGTCGCCCGATTAACTTCCAGGGATTAGGTGGCGAAGACGCCAACCAGCAGGCGCAAGGCATTTTGCTACGCGCGGCACAGCGTGCGGGTTTCCGTGATGTGGAGTTTCAGTTTGAACCGGTGGCAGCGGGCCTGGATTTCGAAGCCACGCTGGAGAAAGAGACGCGCGTGCTGGTGGTGGATATCGGCGGCGGCACCACCGACTGCTCAATGTTGCTGATGGGTCCGGAGTGGCGCAATAAAACCGATCGTCGGGAAAGTTTACTGGGACACAGCGGCTGCCGCGTGGGCGGTAACGATCTCGACATCATGCTCGCGTTCAAAACCCTGATGCCACTGCTTGGTCTGGGAGGCAACACCCAGAAAGGGACCGCGCTACCTGCGTTGCCATGGTGGAACGCGGTGGCCATTAACGATGTGCCAGCGCAAAGTGATTTCTACTCCGCCGCCAGCGGCAAGCTGCTGCGTGATTTAATTCGTGATGCCGAGCAAGGCGACAAGGTGGCGCATCTGCTGAAGGTGTGGCAGCAGAAGCTGAGCTATCGTTTGGTGCGCGCGGCTGAGGAGAGCAAAATTGCGCTGTCGGAAGTCACCGAAAGCGATGCCTCACTGGCGTTTATCGCCGCCCAGTTACAGGCCCAAATCAGCGCGACACAGCTGGAAGAAGCCATTAATCAGCCGCTGGAGCGTATCCTTGAACAGGTGCATCTGGCCCTTGCCACCTGCGAAACCCAACCCGAAGTGATCTACCTCACCGGCGGCAGTGCACGTTCTCCAGTCATTCGCGCCGCATTACAGCAGGCGCTTCCCGATACGCCGATCGCCGGTGGCGATGATTTCGGATCGGTCACAGCCGGTTTGGCGCGCTGGGCGGAAGTGATGTTCGGTTAAGCTAATTGGGCGGCATAAATGACGCCCCTACGATCGGATGTAGGGTCGTCATTGATGGCGACCCACATTAAACATCAGAAATTCACGTTCGCACTAATCCCACCAACAAACGCATCTTTCACTTCGCTCACGGCGCCCGGCGCCACCACATACTGCAGGTTCGGGCGCAGCTGCAGCCATTTGGTCAGCTGGGCGTTGTAGTAAATCTCATAGTTGTACTCCGAGCCATCCTGAATCGGCAGATAGGTTGGGCTATCGAAGTTGGTTTCACCGTTGGCATCGTTCTGGTCACGCAGCGAACGCGTATAGGCGCTGTTGACGTGAATACGCGCCGCACCTACGCCAATCTCATCCTGTGGACGTGCATCGAACGGCCCTTTCCAGGTAAAGCTAACGGACTGATAGTTGTCTGTTTTTGAGGTTTTGTGGTCATTCATCACCGCTTGCACGGTTACGCCCAGGCCGCGGCTGACATCGCCGCCTTGCGCGGTCAGCTGTTGTTGCAACAGCACGTAACCGCCGTAGGCGTGATCCTTACTCTGGTACGCACCATCACGCCAGCTGCCGTAGTTATCGCCGTTAGCTGACGAGTAGTAATAACCAATACGGTAATTACCCGGCAGCTTGTCTGCGCCTAAGGTCGGTTTCCAGCCCAACTCCACCGGCACCAGATTCCCTTCAGAGTTACTGGTGTCGAGACGGAAGCCATCGCCGCGATCGTAGTTCGCGCGGTTTTGGTTATAGAAGCCTACCTGGAAGAATACTTCCGGCGTGAAGTTCACTTTCACACGGCCGCCCCACTGGGAAACAGGCCAGTTGAACCAGCGATCGCCACGCCAGTTACCGGCCTGGCCGCTACCAAATGCCAGGTTCTGGAACTTGCTGTCAAAGTTATCGAAGTCTTCACCGACGGTCACGCGACCACCTTTCAGGTTCACGGTGTTATCAAACAAACCTTTGCTCAACCAAAACTGGGTTAAGCGCCAGGTTTGTCCACGTCCGTAAACTTCCTGGGTGGAAGAGAGCATACCGGTACGACGATCGGCAACCTGATCGGAGATGTTCTGACCGTTACGATCGGTAATCGTTACCTGGAACTGCGCATCCTGCCAGTCAAGTAGCTTTTGCAGATCGAAGTTCGCGCCAAACGCCCACTGATCGCTATAACGCATGGAGGTATTAGTATCGGCACCACCGCCGAGGTTAGAGGCGCTTTCCATGGTGTAGTTGACGTCAAATTTAATGCCGTCATTTTCCAGCTGTGATCGGTATCCGCCCCAATCGCCAAACATGTAGGGTGAGTCGTAACTGAATGCATCAGCGGCCATCGCTGAGGCACTCAGCATCGCAAACATCAAGGTTCCCGCTGCCAGGCGAGGTAATTGCTGCACTGCTTCTTTTCTGTTCATGATAATTTTTCTTATATGAGTGACTGAAAGGGATCGAACAGAGGATAGTGCTGGGGATATGTCAGTTTTTGCAAATATGTGCGCAGTAAGGGTAATGTTGCCAGTGGGTTAGCGCAATTGTGACGACGATCGATGAATGGAAATTTTTTAGCAGGAATGGCATTTTTTGCGTGGCAAAAAATGAAAATAAAGGGACGCCGTAACGCCCCTAAATCATTACAGTTTACTGGCGCTCGCCAGTTCTTCGATTTCTTGCTTACTCAACTCAAGCTGAGTTGCTTTTACCAGCTCATCCAGTTGCGCCAGCGACGTGGCGCTGACAATCGGCGCGGTAATGCTGGGACGCGCGATTTGCCACGCCAACGCGACCTGCGTTGCCGAAACATCGTGTGAGGCAGCAACATCTTCTAAAGCTTCAATAATACGCTTACCGCGTTCGTTCAGATATTTATCCACGATGCCCTGCCCGCGCTTACTTTTGCTGGCGTCTTCCGGTTTTTTGTATTTGCCACTGAGGAAACCGCTGGCCAGCGAATAGTAGTTGATCACGCCCAGGCCATTTTTCACCGCCACCTGCTCCAGTCCGCTCTCGTACTCCTGACGATCGTACAGATTGTACTCCGGCTGCAGAGTTTCATAACGCGCTAGCCCGTGTTGCTTGCTCACATCCAACGCTTCCTGCAGACGGTTGGCGCTGTAGTTAGACGCACCAATAGCGCGCACTTTGCCCTCTTTGATCAGCGAATCGAAAGCTTTGAGCGTATCCAGCAGCGGCGTGGTGTCATCATCGCGGTGCGCCTGATAGAGATCGATGACGTCAGTTTGCAGACGACGCAACGAATCCTCTACCGCCTGGCGAATGTAGGCGGGCTTCAGCCCGGTTTTCTCGGGTGACAACTCCATGCCCACTTTGGTCGCCAGCACGATGCGGTCGCGCTTGCCGCTTTTCTTCAGCCATTTACCGATAATCGTTTCCGACTCACCGCCTTCATTGCCCGGTGCCCAGCGCGAATAGACATCGGCGGTATCAATGAAGAACAAGCCTTTCTCCACCAGCGCGTCCAGTAGTGAAAATGAGGTCTTTTCATCTACCGTCCAGCCAAATACATTGCCGCCAAACGTAAGACGGGGAACCTCAATACCACTGTCGCCAAGCTGGCGGAGTTTTTGTTGACTCATTTTGTTCTCCTTTATTCAAACGAGACATGCCTGTTATTGAGCTTAGCAAAGTAAATCGATGCGCTTATGCGTATTACTGCCAGAATATTTACAGAATATGAATACTTAGCCTCGCCGGGGCGATATTCTTATTTCCTTCAAATTTTGCCCGATTCGGGCGACTACAATCATTTCGTTTGCGAAACGGCTTTTTTGTTTTCGCATTTGGGGAAAACGAAACCGCTGGAGAGCACACACATTGAGCAATCGTCGACTAAAAACAACCTTGCTAGCCATCACTGTTATCGCCGTGCTGGCAGGAGGATATTTCTGGTGGCAGCATCCAGCAGAGCCAAATAAACAGGCGCAGGCGGAAGGCCAGCAGCATCGGGGACGCGGGGCTGGCGGCGGCTCAGCTCGTCGTCCGTTAGCACCGGTGCAGGCAGCCACGGCCACCACCCAAAGCGTGCCCTATTATCTGAGCGGCCTTGGCACGGTGACCGCCGCGAATACCGTGACGGTGCGCAGCCGGGTTGATGGGCAGCTGATGGCGCTGCATTTCCAGGAAGGTCAACAGGTCGCCGCCGGCGCGCTGCTGGCGGAAATCGATCCCCGTCCCTACCAGGTAGCGTTAACGCAGGCGCAGGGTCAGCTGGCAAAAGACCAGGCCACGCTTGCCAATGCGCGTCGCGATCTCAGCCGCTATGAAAAATTGGCGAAAACGTCACTGGTTTCGCAGCAGGAGCTTGATACGCAGCGCTCGCTGGTCAGCGAAACCCTCGGCACCATCAAAGCCGATGAAGGCAATGTTGCTAGCGCCCAGCTTAATCTCACCTATAGCCGTATTACTGCGCCAATCGGCGGACGCGTCGGGTTGAAACAGGTGGATGTCGGCAACTACATCACCTCTGGCGACACCACCGGTTTAGTGGTGATCACTGAAACGCACCCGATCGACGTGGTATTCAGCGTCGCAGAGAACAACATCAGCCAAATTCTCAAGGCGCAGAAAAGCGGCCAGCCGCTCATCGTCGAAGCCTGGGATCGCAGCAATAAAACGTTACTGACCACGGGCGCATTGTTGAGTCTGGATAACCAGATTGATGCCACCACCGGCACCATCAAGCTTAAAGCGCGCTTCAGCAACGAAGATGACACGCTGTTTCCCAACCAGTTTGTTAACGCCCGTTTGAAAGTCGACACCTTGCAAGATGCGGTAGTGATTCCGACCGCTGCGCTGCAAATGAGTAACGATGGCCACTTTGTCTGGGTAGTGAACAGCGACAATAAAGTGAGCAAAAAACGCGTCACGGCCGGGTTGCAGGATAGCCAGAAAGTGGTGATTAGCGCCGGACTTGAAGCGGGCGATCGCGTGGTGACCGACGGCCTCGATCGTCTGACCGAAGGCTCAACGGTAGAAGTGGTCGCCCCGCAAAGCACCGCAACGCACAGCACGCGCGCCGCGCAGCCGGCACGTGGAGAGCGTCAATAATGCAGGTCATGCCTCCAGACGCCAGCGGCGGCCCATCACGCCTATTTATTCTGCGCCCGGTTGCCACCACGCTATTAATGATCGCCATTCTTTTGGCAGGCGTACTCGGCTACCGTTTTCTGCCGGTCTCCGCGCTGCCGGAAGTGGATTATCCGACGATTCAGGTGGTAACGCTCTATCCTGGCGCCAGTCCGGATGTGGTGACCTCATCCATCACCGCCCCGCTGGAACGCCAGTTTGGCCAGATGTCCGGCCTGAAACAGATGGCATCGCAGAGTTCAGGCGGAGCTTCGGTGGTGACGTTACAGTTTCAATTGACGCTGCCACTGGATGTGGCCGAGCAGGAAGTCCAGGCGGCGATCAACTCCGCTACCAATCTGCTGCCGAGCGATCTGCCTAATCCGCCGGTTTACAGCAAAGTAAACCCGGCAGATCCGCCGATCATGACGTTAGCGGTGACGACCACCAGCATGCCGCTTACGCAGGTGCAGGATATGGTGGAAACCCGCGTAGCGCAGAAAATCTCGCAGGTGTCTGGCGTCGGTTTAGTGACGCTCTCGGGCGGACAACGCCCAGCGGTACGGGTGAAAATGAACACCCAGGCGCTGGCCGCACTCGGTTTGACCAGCGAATCCGTGCGAACTGCCATCACCAACGCCAACGTGAACTCGGCGAAAGGTAGCCTTGACGGTCCAACCCGCTCAATTACGCTGTCGGCCAACGACCAGATGACCTCGGCGGAGGACTACCGCAAGCTGATCGTCAGCTACAACAACGGCGCACCGGTGCGGCTTGGCGATGTCGCGACCATTGAACAAGGGGCGGAGAACAGCTGGCTTGGCGCCTGGGCTAACCGCCAGCAGGCAATCGTACTCAATGTGCAGCGCCAGCCGGGCGCCAATATCATCGCCACCGCCGATAACATTCGCGCGATGCTGCCAACGTTGACCGCCACGCTGCCGAAATCGGTGGATGTGAAGCTGCTCACCGACCGCACCACCAACATCCGTGCCTCAGTCAGCGATACGCAGCACGAGCTGATGCTGGCGATGGGTTTGGTGGTGATGATCATCTATCTGTTCCTGCGTAACGTGCCGGCGACCATTATTCCTGCGGTCGCCGTGCCGTTATCGCTGGTCGGCACCTTTGCCGCGATGTATTTCCTCGGCTTCTCGATCAACAACCTGACGCTGATGGCGCTGACCATCGCCACCGGTTTTGTGGTCGATGACGCCATCGTGGTCATTGAGAACATTTCGCGCTATATCGAAAAAGGCGAAAAACCGCTCACCGCGGCGCTTAAAGGTGCGGGGGAAATAGGCTTTACCATTATCTCCCTCACCTTCTCGCTGATTGCCGTGCTGATTCCGCTGCTGTTTATGGGCGATGTGATTGGTCGCCTGTTCCGTGAATTTGCCGTAACGCTGGCAGTCGCGATTTTGATCTCCGCCGTGGTGTCACTGACGCTGACGCCGATGATGTGCGCCCGCATGCTGAGCGTCGAATCGCTGCGCAAACAGAACCGTTTCTCCCGGGCGAGCGAAGCGCTGTTTGATCGCGTGATCGCCAGCTATGGCCGCGGATTAACGCGCGTGCTGCGTCATCCGTGGCTCACCCTTTCCGTTGCGCTGGGCACCTTGGTGATCACCGTGCTGCTGTGGGTGGTGATCCCCAAGGGCTTCTTCCCGCAGCAGGATAACAGCATCATTCAGGGCACGTTGCAGGCACCGCAGTCGGTCTCTTATGCCAACATGTCTGAACGTACGCGCGATGTTGCCTCGATCATCATGAAAGATCCGGCAGTACAAAGCATGACGTCATTCGTCGGCGTCGATGGCACCAACGCTGCGCTCAACAGCGCACGGCTGCAAATCAACCTCAAACCGCTCAACCAACGTGACGATCGTATTCCAGCGGTACAGCAGCGCCTGCAGCAGGCGTTAGCGCAGGTGCCGGGCGTCTCGCTGTGGCTGCAGCCGGTGCAGGATTTGACCATTGACACTCAGGCCAGCCGCACGCCTTACCAGTTCACCTTGCAATCCGGATCGCTGGATTCGCTCAGCACCTGGGTGCCGAAGCTGCTGGAACAGCTCAACACGCTGCCGCAGCTGCGTGATGTCAGTAGCGACTGGCAGGATCAAGGCCTGGAAGCCTTTGTGCGCGTCGATCGCGACAGCGCCAGCCGGCTAGGCATTAGCATGGCCGACGTCGATAACGCACTGTACAACGCCTTTGGCCAGCGGCTGATCTCTACCATTTACACCCAAGCCAACCAATATCGCGTGGTGCTGGAGCAGAACAACGATGCCACGCCAGGGCTGGCAAGCCTCGACGGTATTCGGCTCAACAGCAGCGATGGCGGCAGTGTACCGCTGAGCGCCATTGCGCAGATCGAGCAACGTCACGCGGCGTTAAGCATTAATCATCTCGACCAGTTCCCCTCCGCCACCTTCTCGTTTGATGTCGCGGAGGGCTATTCGCTGGGTGATGCGGTGAAAGCGGTGAGCGCGGCGGAAGATCGGGTCGGCATGCCCGCAGAAATGATGACGCAGTTCCAGGGCAGCACGCTGGCATTTGAAGCCGCGTTGTCCAGCACCGTGTGGCTGATTGTGGCCGCGGTGGTGGCGATGTATATCGTGCTTGGCGTGCTGTATGAGAGTTTTATCCATCCGATTACCATTCTCTCGACGCTGCCGACGGCGGGCGTGGGTGCACTGCTGGCGCTGATGCTGAGCGGCAACGAGCTGGATATCATCGCCATCATCGGCATTATCCTGCTCATCGGCATTGTGAAGAAAAACGCCATCATGATGATCGACTTCGCCCTGGCGGCGGAACGTGAGCAAGGCATGCCGCCGCGCCAGGCAATTTATCAGGCGTGCTTACTGCGTTTCCGCCCGATCCTGATGACCACCCTGGCGGCACTGCTCGGTGCGCTGCCGCTGATGCTGAGTACTGGCGTGGGTGCCGAACTGCGGCGTCCGCTGGGGATTGCGATGGTTGGCGGCCTGGTTGTCAGCCAGGTATTAACGTTATTCACCACGCCGGTGATCTATCTGCTGTTCGATCGTCTCGCCCACGCTACGCGCCGTCGCTTTAAGCGCTCGGAGGCGGCATCGTGAAGTTTTTCGCCCTGTTTATCCATCGTCCCGTTGCCACGACGCTGCTGACGCTGGCGATAGCGCTGGCCGGTATTCTGGGCTTTCGCCTGCTGCCGGTCGCGCCGCTGCCACAGCTGGATTTCCCGGTGATTTTGATCTCCGCCTCCCTGCCCGGCGCTTCACCGGAAACCATGGCGGCCTCGGTGGCGACGCCGCTGGAACGTTCGCTCGGCCGCATTGCTGGCGTAAGCGAAATGACCTCGACCAGCTCGCTCGGCAGTACGCGCATCATTCTGGTCTTCGATTTTGATCGCGACATTAACGGCGCAGCGCGCGACGTGCAGGCGGCAATCAACGCGGCACAAAGCCTGTTGCCCACCGGTATGCCGAGCCGTCCCAGCTATCGCAAAGCCAACCCGTCCGATGCGCCGATCATGATTCTGACGCTGACCTCGGATATTTATAATCCCGGTCAGCTGTATGATTACGCCTCAACGCAGCTGGCGCAGAAGCTCTCGCAGATTGAGGGGGTCGGCGACGTCACGGTGGGCGGCAGCTCGTTGCCAGCGGTGCGCGTCGACCTGAATCCGCAGGCGCTGTTCAACCAGGGCGTGTCGCTCGATGCGGTGCGCACCGCCATCAGCAATGCCAATCAGCGCCGTCCGCAGGGGGCGATTGATGATGTGCAGCAGCGCTGGCAAGTGCGCACCAACGATGAGCTGCAAACGGCGAGCGAATATCAGCCGCTGGTGGTGCACTACAACAACGGTGCAGCGGTACGGCTCAGCGATGTCGCCAACGTGCAGGATTCGGTGCAGGACGTACGCAACGCCGGTATGACCCAAGGTAAACCGGCGGTGTTACTGGTGGTGCGGAAATCGCCGGAAGCCAACATCATCAATACCGTCGACCGCATTCGCAGCGAGCTGCCGGCGTTGCATGAGGTTATTCCCGCCGCCATCGATCTGCAAATCGCCCAGGATCGCTCACCGACTATTCGCGCCTCGCTGCATGAGGTGGAGCAGTCGCTGATTATCGCCGTGGCGCTGGTGATTCTGGTGGTGTTTGCCTTTCTGCGCGACTGGCGCGCCACGCTGATCCCCGCCGCTGCGGTGCCGGTGTCGCTGATTGGCACCTTCGCCGCCATGTATCTGTGCGGCTTCAGCCTGAATAACCTGTCGTTGATGGCGCTGACTATCGCCACCGGCTTTGTGGTGGATGACGCCATTGTGGTGCTGGAGAATATTGCGCGCCACGTTGAAGCGGGGATGAAACCGTTGCAGGCAGCCTTAACCGGCGTGCGCGAAGTGGGTTTTACCGTGCTGTCGATGAGCCTGTCGCTGATTGCCGTGTTCCTGCCGTTGCTGATGATAGGCGGGATTATCGGCCGCTTCTTCTCTGAATTTGCCATTACGCTGTCGGTGGCCATTCTTATCTCGCTGTTTATCTCGGTCACGCTGACGCCGATGATGTGCGCCTACGTGCTAAAGCCGCAGGAAAAGCGCAGCCAGCCGCGCACGCGCGGTTTTGGCAAACTGCTGCTCAAGGTACAAAACGGCTACGCGCGATCGCTCGGCTGGGTGCTGAATCACGCCATTTGGGTATTAATGCTGCTGCTTGGCACCGTAGCGCTCACCGTCTGGCTGTTTATCGCGATCCCGAAAACCTTTATGCCGGAACAAGATACCGGCCGCCTGCAAGGCTTTATTTCGGCGGATCAGAGTATTTCGTTCCAGGCGATGCGCGGTAAGCTGCAGGATTTCATGAATATCATCAAGGCCGATCCGGCGGTGGATAACGTCACCGGCTTTACCGGCGGATCGCGCACCAACAGCGGCTCGATGTTTGTCTCGTTGAAACCGCTCTCTGAGCGCAGCGAAAGCGCACAGCAGGTGATTGCGCGACTGCGCATCAAGCTGGCGAAAGAGCCCGGCGCGAACCTCTATCTTAACGCGGTGCAGGACATTCGCATCGGCGGCCGCGAATCAAATGCCAGCTATCAGTACAGTTTACTGTCCGATAACCTGAATGATTTACGTGAATGGGAACCGAAAATACGCCAGGTCTTTGCCGCGTTGCCGGAGCTGGCCGACGTCAATTCGGATCAGCAGGATAACGGCAGCGAAATGAATCTGACTTACGATCGCGAAAGCATGGCGCGGCTAGGCATTGATGTCTCGGCAGCCAATGCCTTACTGAATAACGCCTTTGGTCAGCGTCAGATTTCCACCATTTACCAGCCGCTTAATCAGTACAAAGTGGTGATGGAAGTCGATCCGCGCTACACCCAGGACATCAGCTCGCTGGATCAGATGTTCGTGATCAATAGCGACGGTAAAGCGATTCCGCTCAGCTGGTTTGCTAAGTGGCAACCGGCAAATGCGCCGCTTTCGGTGAACCATGAAGGCTTGTCGGCCGCCTCCACCATCTCGTTTAACCTGCCGGAAGGCGTATCGCTGTCGCAGGCGTCCGAGGCAATTGATCGCGCGGTGACGGCGATTGGCGTGCCCTCCACCGTACGCGGCAGCTTTGCCGGTACTGCGCAGGTGTTCCAGCAGTCGCAATCCAACCAGCTCTACCTGATGCTGGCGGCGATTGCTGCGGTGTATATCGTGCTGGGCATCCTGTATGAGAGCTACGTGCATCCGCTGACCATTCTCTCTACCCTGCCGTCGGCGGGCGTTGGTGCACTGCTGGCGCTGGAGCTGTTCAGCACGCCGTTCAGCCTGATTGCCTTGATCGGTATTTTGCTGCTGATCGGTATCGTGAAGAAAAACGCCATCATGATGGTCGACTTTGCGCTTGAGGCCGAGCGCAACGGCAATCTGTCGGCGCGCGACGCCATTTTCCAGGCATGTCTCTTGCGCTTCCGCCCGATTCTGATGACGACGCTGGCCGCCCTGTTTGGTGCTTTGCCACTGGTGTTAACCAGCGGTGATGGCGCTGAACTGCGCCAGCCGCTCGGTATTACCATCGCGGGCGGTTTGATAATGAGCCAGCTGCTGACGCTCTATACCACGCCGGTGGTGTATTTGATGATGGATAAGCTGCGGCGGCGGAAGAAGAGGGTATTGGTGACGGGTTAAGGGAGCTCGCCATGAATGGCGCCCCTACGCACCCCACATTTGTAGGGTCGCCATTAATGGTGTAATGCCGCTCACTTAAGCAAAAAAATGCCTGTTTATGCAGGTGCGCATGAATGCGCACCCTACGAAAACCCGGCGATATTCACGTAGGGTCACCATTCATGGTGACCGATTCACGCTTAACTGACGAGCATTACGCCATTTATGGTGACCGTATAACAGAGGAGATTCAGTGGACACCAAAAACGCTACCGTGCGCTGGCAGCTGTGGATCGTCGCGTTTGGCTTCTTTATGCAGGCGCTGGACACCACCATCGTAAATACCGCCATCCCCTCGATGGCGCGCGATCTCAACGTCAGCCCGCTAAATATGCATTCGGTCATCGTCTCCTACGTGCTGACGGTCGCAGTGACGCTGCCCATCAGCGGCTGGCTGGCCGACCGCTTTGGCGTGCGCAATATTTTCTTCTGCGCCATCGTGCTGTTCAGTATTGGTTCGCTGCTGTGTGCCTTCTCCAGCACGCTTGATGAGCTGATCATGGCGCGCGTGGTGCAAGGCATTGGCGGCGCAATGATGGTGCCGGTTGGGCGATTAACAGTGATGAAAATCGTGCCGCGTGAGCAATACATGTCGGCGATGACTTTTGTCACCACGCCGGGACAGATTGGTCCGCTACTCGGTCCGGCGCTGGGCGGTATTCTGGTGCAGTACGCCAGCTGGCACTGGATCTTCCTGATTAACATCCCGGTTGGCATCATTGGCGCAATTGCCACGTTGACGCTGATGCCCAATTACACCATGCAAACGCGGCGCTTCGATTTTCTCGGCTTTGTGCTGCTGGCGGTAGGCATGGCAACGCTGACGCTGGCGCTCGACGGGCAGCGCAGTTCGGGCGGTTCCCCACTGCTGCTCGGCTTACTGATTTTAGTTGGCGTGTTTTCCCTGCTGTTCTATCTGATGCATGGCCGCAACAATGACAACGCACTCTTCAGCCTGAAACTGTTCGATAACCGCATCTATTCCATTGGGCTGCTCGGCAGTTTTACCGGGCGCATCGGTAGCGGCATGCTGCCGTTTATGACGCCGATTTTCCTGCAGGTTGGCCTTGGCTACAGCCCTTTCCACGCCGGCTTAATGATGATTCCGATGGTGCTCGGCAATATGGGGACGAAACGCGTAGTGGTCCGCATTGTGAATATATTCGGCTATCGCCATGCGCTGGTGGGTGCCACGATCGCGCTGGCGTTGGTGGTGCTGCTGTTCCCGCTGGTGGCGCTGCTCGGCTGGATCTGGCTGCTGCCGGTGGTGCTGTTACTCCAGGGTATGGTCAATGCCATCCGCTTCTCCTCCATGAATACTCTGACGCTGAAAGAGCTGCCGGACGATCTCGCCTCCAGCGGCAACAGTTTGCTTTCAATGATTATGCAGCTATCGATGAGTATTGGCGTCACCGTTGCCGGTTTACTGCTCGGGGCCTTCGGCCATGGCGTCATTACCGATAGCGCGGCCGCCCATCAGACATTCATCTACACCTATCTGTGCATGGCGCTGGTGATTGTGCTGCCTGCGCTGGTGTTCTGGCGGGTGCCAAAAGATGTCAGTAAAAACGTTGATTTAAGAAGCAGGAGTAAAGGATGAAACGGCCGGTAAAACTGGGCATTGGCGCCAAACTGTTTGCGGCGATTTTCTCTACCTGCATGCTGGTGATCATCACTATGCACTGGGGCGTACGTCTCAGCTTTGAACATGGTTTTGTGGATTACATCAAAAAAGGCAACGAGCAGCGCTTAACCTTGCTGAGCGATGCGCTGGCCGATCAATATGAGCAGCACGGCAACTGGGATTTTCTGCGCACCAATGATCGGCTGGTGTTCTCGATTTTGCGCTCATTAGAGCAGAATCCCGGCAGCAGCAATCAGCTACCGCCACACGGCTGGCGCACACAATTCTGGATTATCGATCAGCAATATAAAGTATTATCCGGCCCGCGCCAGCCGGTGCCGCCGGAAGGCACGCGGCGTAACATCACCCTCAGCAACGGTAAGATTGTCGGCTGGGTGATTGCCTCACCTGCCGAACGGTTGACGCGCAGCACCGATATTAATTTTGATCAGCAACAGCGGCGCACCAGCTGGATGATTGTCGCGCTTACGGGATTATTGGCGGCGCTGGTTACCTGGCTCTTAGCACGCGGCCTGCTGGCGCCGGTGAAACGTCTGGTGGATGGCACGCATCATCTGGCGGCGGGCAATTTCGCCACGCGCGTGGAAGTGGGCAGCAGTGATGAGTTGGGCCAGTTAGGACGCGATTTTAATCAGCTCGCCAGCTCGCTGGAAAAGAACGAAAGCAACCGCCGCGCCTTTATGGCTGACATTTCCCACGAGCTGCGTACCCCGCTGGCGATCCTGCGCGGTGAACTGGAAGCGATGCAGGATGGCGTACGCAAACTCACGCCCGATGCTATTAGCTCGCTGCAAAGTGAAGTTTCGCTACTCACCAAGCTGGTGGACGATCTGCATCAGCTGTCGCTCTCCGACGCGGGCGCTCTTGCTTATCGCAAGCAGCCGGTAGATTTAGTGAATCTGCTGGAAGTGGTGGCGGGCAGCTTTGGCGAACGCTATCGCAGCCGCGGTTTAACCCTCAATCTGGCCATTCCTCCTCAGGCGGAGAGTTTTGGCGACCCCGACCGCCTGATGCAGCTGTTCACTAATCTGCTGGAAAACAGCCTGCGCTATACCGATGCTGGCGGCGTGGTCCAGCTCAGCATGCAGCAGGTGGGCGATTACTGGCAGCTGACCTGCGCGGATAGCGCACCGGGTGTTGATCCTGCTCATCAGGAAAAACTATTTGAGCGTTTTTTCCGTGCCGAAAGTTCACGCAATCGCGCCAGCGGCGGCTCTGGGCTTGGCCTGGCGATATGTAAAAATATCGCTGAAGCGCATAACGGCAGCATCAGTGCAGATCACTCTGATTTAGGTGGACTGCAAATCAGGCTAAACTTGCCGTATGTTCCTCACTAGACGCAACTTATGAGCCCGGAAAATAGCGATCCTCTGATCCTTGTCGTAGAAGATGAGCCCAAACTGGCGCAGCTGATGATTGATTATCTGCAGGCGTCCAACTACCGCACGCACCATATTGCTGATGGCAACGAGGTGCTGAACTATGTACAGCAAACGCCACCTGACCTGATGCTGCTGGATTTGATGCTGCCAGGCCGCGATGGCTTGACGCTGTGCCGTGAAATTCGCCGCTTCTCTGAGCTACCGATCATCATGGTTACCGCGCGTACCGAAGAGATCGACCGCCTGCTTGGGCTGGAAATTGGCGCCGATGACTATGTCTGCAAGCCGTTTAGCCCGCGTGAAGTGGTGGCTCGCGTTAAAACCATTCTGCGCCGGGTCAAACGCTCGCCGGAGGAGGCGCAACAGGCATCGCCTCTGCACATTGATGAAAGTCGTTTCCAGGCCAGCTGGCGCGAACAGCAACTGGAACTGACGCCCGCCGAGTTTCGTCTGCTGAAAACCCTGGCGCTGGAGCCGGGAAAAGTCTTTTCGCGCGAGCAACTGCTAAATAACCTCTATGATGATTATCGCGTGGTCACCGATCGCACCATCGATAGCCATATTAAAAACCTGCGCCGTAAGCTGGAAAATCTGGATGCGGAACAGCCGTTTATCCGCGCGGTGTACGGTATGGGTTATCGCTGGGAAGCGGACGTTTGCCGCTTGTTGTAGCCCGCAACGGGTTACATTGATCCAGGTCAATTTACATCGGGTGTGGCCCTGCCTACAATTCCCCACCTTTTGCAGGGCCGCCTGACGCGGCCGCTGCACCTGCCATCCACGATGGCATGCTGACCTGACATCAGTGAGACATTCCATGTTTAAACCTGAACTGCTTTCTCCAGCGGGATCGCTGAAGAATATGCGTTACGCCTTTGCCTATGGCGCTGACGCGGTCTATGCCGGGCAACCCCGTTACAGCCTGCGCGTACGTAATAATGAATTCACCCATGAGGTACTGGCTGCGGGCATTAATGAAGCTCATGAGCTGGGTAAGAAATTCTACGTGGTGGTCAACATTGCCCCGCATAACGCCAAACTTAAAACGTTTATCCGCGATTTAACGCCGGTGGTGGCGATGCAGCCGGATGCGCTGATCATGTCCGATCCTGGCCTGATTATGCTAGTGCGTGAAGCCTTCCCGGAAATGCCGATCCATCTGTCAGTGCAGGCCAACGCGGTGAACTGGGCGACGGTGAAGTTTTGGCAGCAAATGGGTTTAACCCGCGTCATTCTGTCACGTGAACTGTCGCTGGATGAGATCGCCGAAATTCGCCAGCAGGTGCCGGAAATGGAGATTGAAATCTTCGTGCACGGTGCGTTGTGCATGGCTTATTCCGGTCGCTGCCTGCTCTCCGGTTACCTCAATAAGCGCGACCCGAACCAGGGTACCTGCACCAACGCCTGCCGCTGGGAATACAAAGTGGAAGAAGGTAAGCAGGATGAGGTCGGTAATATTGTCAGCTTCCATGAGCCGGTCAACGTGCAGGCGCCAACGCTCGGCCTCGGCGCTAATACCGATCGCGTATTCATGCTGGAAGAGAAGAAAAACCCGGGTGAAATGATGAGTGCCTTCGAGGACGAACACGGCACCTATATCATGAACTCCAAAGATCTGCGCGCCGTGGCACACGTTGAACGGCTAAGCCAAATGGGCGTGCACTCATTAAAAATTGAAGGCCGCACCAAATCCTTCTACTACTGTGCACGTACCGCCCAGGTTTATCGGCGTGCCATTGATGATGCCGCCGCGGGTAAACCTTTCGATCCCGCGCTGCTGGAGACGCTGGAAGGTCTGGCGCATCGCGGTTACACCGAAGGTTTTCTGCGTCGTCACACCCATGACAGTTATCAGAACTACGAAAACGGATTTTCTATCTCAGAGCGCCAGCAGTTTGTTGGTGAATTTACCGGTGAACGTCGCGGTGACTGGGCGCAGATTGCGGTAAAAAACAAGTTTATGCTGGGGGATTCCGTGGAGATCATGACGCCGGAAGGCAATCTCAACTGCCGACTCGAAAGCATGCAGAATGATAAAGGCGCGGCGGTTGACGTTGCTCCGGGCGATGGGCATCGCGTTTGGATCCCGGTGCCAGAATCGGTCAATCTGTCCTTTGCCCTGTTGCTGCGTAACTTCACCGACGGCAACAGCACTTACGATCCGCACGGCAAAAATCGCACATAATGAAAAGAAAGCGGTGAAGTTAGAACAGGATCACAGACCGCCGCATCGTCCCGCTTTAGAATCCCGCCTGCTGCTAACGAGTAACAATAATCAGCAGGTTGTAACAGGAACCACCTCATTCACCCGCCCGGCTCCCCCGTGCGGGTTTTCTTTTTTCATCGCCCGCCGATAAAGTTCTCGCCGCAGCTATGCTATAACCACTTCTCTTTCTCTGGCATCAAGGAACTGATCATGCAAAATAAACCGCTGGCGCTGTTGATCCTCAATGGGAAAGGCGCAGGTAATGAAGATTTGCGCGCTGCGGTGCAAACGCTGCGTGACGAAGGCTTTAATCTGGCGGTGCGCGTCACGTTCGAAAAGGGTGATGGCGATCGCTATGTGCAGGAAGCGGTCGATTTGCAGGCAGAAACCGTGGTGGCGGGCGGCGGCGATGGCACGATTAATGAAGTGGCGACGGCGCTGGCACAGCTGCCGGAACCGCAGCGCCCGGCGCTGGGTATTTTACCGCTCGGTACCGCCAATGATTTCGCCACCAGCGTGGGTATTCCGGAAGGTATGGAGCCGGCGCTGCGGCTGGCGCTGGTAGGAAAAGCTACCGCGATTGATTTGGCGCGCGTCAACGGCAATCGCTATTTTATCAATATGGCGACCGGCGGTTTTGGCACCCGTATTACCACCGAAACGCCCGAAAAGCTGAAATCAGCGTTGGGCGGCGTGTCGTACTTTATTCACGGTTTGATGCGTGTGGATGCCCTGAAGCCGGACAGCTGTGAAATTAGCGGCCCCGGTTTCAACTGGCAGGGCGATGCGCTGGTGATTGGGATTGGTAATGGGCGTCAGGCGGGTGGCGGCCAAAGGCTTTGCCCGGATGCGCTGATTAATGACGGGCAACTGAATTTGAGCATCGTCACCGCGCAAGAGTTATTGCCGACGTTGCTGCATTCGCTGACGCGTGATGATGAGAATCCGAATATCGTTTCAGCGCAGCTGCAGTCATTGACCATTCGCTCACCGCATGAAATGACGTTTAATCTGGATGGTGAACCGCTCAGCGGCAGCGCGTTTGACATTGAAGTGATGCCGGGTGCGCTGAGCTGTCGTTTACCACCGCAGTGCCCGTTGCTGGCTTAACGCACATTACCGTAGCGGCGTAATAAATGCGTAATGCCGCTCACTTAAGCAAAAAAGCCTTTTTATGCAGGTGCGCATGAATGCGCACCCTACGAAAAGCCGGTTATATCCATGTAGGGGCACCATTTATGGTGACCCATTCACGCTTAACTGACGAGCATTACGCAATAAATTGCGCCGCTACGATTTGGCATAAATCTCGTCATTACACCTTCATCCAGCGGCGTTCCAGCGCTGAAACAGCCACGGCTTCCAACACTTTCTGCACCTGTAATCCTTCGGCGAAATCGGGCCACATACGATCGCCTGCCGCAATCCCGTTAATTAAATCGCGAATCTCAACGGTCTTCTGATCGTTAAATCCGATGCCGTGCCCGGCTGAGACGCAGAAATTGGCGTAGTCCGGATGCGCAGGACCGGTCAAAATGGTTTTGAATCCCTGGCGCCCTGCCGGTTCATCATGGATATACAGCTCCAGCTCGGCCATGCGTTCCTGGGTATAGCGCAGCGTGCCTTTGGTGCCGGTAACCACATAGGTCAGGCCCATTTTACTGCCACAGGCGATGCGCGATGTTTCAAACACACCGTGCGCACCGTTTTTGAAACGCAGCAGCGCGCTAGCCTGATCTTCGTTTTCCACCGGCAACAGGCGCGAAGTATCTTTCGGATCCGGGCGCTGCTGAATTACCGTCATCATATCGCCACTGACTTCATCAATATCGCCAACCAGGTAGTGCGCCATGTTGACAATGTGTGCGGCCAAATCGCCAAGCGCGCCCAATCCTGCCAGCGCTTTCTGGCAGTGCCAGTCGAGCGGGGTTTCCGGACGCGCCAGATAATCTTCATTGTGCGTGCCATAGAAGTGCACCACATCGCCGATTTCACCGCGAGCAATAATCTCGCGCGCGAGCTGGCTGGTGGGATTCTTCATGTAGTTGAAGCCGACCAGCGTTTTCACACCGGCCTGCTGCGCCGCCTGAACCATCTCTTCCGCATCCGCCACCGACAGCGACAGCGGTTTCTCGGAATAGACGTGCTTGCCGTTGCGGATTGCTTCCAGCGCCATCTCTTTATGCAGGAAATTCGGCGCGCAGATATCAACAACATCGATGTTGGGATCGCGTACCAGCTCGCGCCAGTCGCCGGTAGATCGCGCAAAGCCAAAGGTAGCCGCCTGTTTCGCGGCCAGGTCTGGACTCACTTCCGCCAGCATTTCACGCACGATTTCTCCTTTCAGGGCAAAAACCGTGGGGGCCTGCGCATAGGCTATCGCGTGACAACGACCAATATATCCACTGCCAATCATACCGATTCTGACTTTGTTCATGATGATTCCTGCGTTCGTTCGAGTATCAAGTGATATGGAATATATGTTTCGCTTTTTGGCCCGACAACGACGAAATGAAATATCTGTGATCATGCATGCGAGGTATCTGACAAAAACGACAAATCAGAATGTAATTTTGCATAACATTGGTGATAACCATCACAAATACGGCTGCGGCTGGCGCTATTTTTCGGCTTTAAAGCAGTATCAACACTGGAATTGACGCTTTATTCAGCAGTCAGAAAAAATTGTGAAAAAGAGTTTTGACAAGGTGCAGCCTGCTCGTTAATATGCGCCCCGTTCAAACGATTCCTCTGTAGTTCAGTCGGTAGAACGGCGGACTGTTAATCCGTATGTCACTGGTTCGAGTCCAGTCAGAGGAGCCAAATTTAAAAACCCGCTCAGGGAAACCTGAGCGGGTTTTGTCTTTTTCAACGGCACCATTTAGCCTGCCTTGATATCACGATCGCCATTAATGGCGTCCCTGTAAAAGAGTTCCTGAGTGATGGAACAACTTACGCACTGCAATCATCTCTCCCTGTTTCACGCTCTGTGACTTTCTTCACAACTCTGCAACGCCGACTTGTATGGTAGTATTGGTGCGCGTATTTTTTCAGCATTGCTTTCCCATTGATGCCGGCTTCACAACTTAGGTTGGCAGCAGGCAAGGAGTAAATGATGAAAAGTGTGGTGATTGAACAACCCGGTGAATTGGTTTTGGCAGAGCGCCCGCTGCCGCAGCCCGCTGCAGGTGAAGTACGCGTTAAAGTGCAATATGCCAGCATCTGCGGTTCCGATGTGCATATCTGGCATGGGCATAATCCTTTTGCGAAATATCCGCGCGTGATTGGTCACGAATTCTTTGGCCTGATTGATGCCGTAGGTGATGGCGTGGCAAACAATCGCATTGGTGAACGTGTGGCTGTCGATCCGGTGGTGAGCTGTGGTCACTGCTATCCCTGCTCTATTGGCCGCCCTAATGTGTGCAAAGAGCTGCAGGTGATTGGGGTACATCGCGACGGTGGCTTTAGTGAGTATGCGGTGGCACCGGCGAAAAATGCCTACCGTCTGCCCGATAGCGTTCCCGATAAACTTGCCAGCATGGTTGAGCCTTTCACCATTGCCGCCAACATTACCGCCTTTCTCAAACCACAGCCGAACGACGTGGCGCTGATCTACGGTGCCGGCCCGATGGGCCTTACCGCTATTCAGGTGCTGAAAGGCGTTTACGACGTCGAGCAGGTGCTGGTGGTCGATCGTCTGCCGGAGCGTCTGGCGCTGGCGCAGGAAAACGGTGCCGATGGCGTGTTTAACAACAGCGAAATCCCCCTAGCAGCCCAGCTTGAAGGTGTGCAACCCACGTTGATTATTGATGCCGCCTGCCATCCGTCTATTCTCGCTGAAGCCGCGGCTCTCGCCTCACCTGCGGCGCGCATCGGTCTGCTCGGCTTCTCCGGCGAACCTTGCAGCATTACGCAGCAAAGTCTCACCAGTAAAGAGCTGTCGCTGTTCACCTCTCGCCTCAACAGCAATCGCTTTCCACAGGTGATTGAGTGGATTGAGCAAGGTCAGATCCAGCCGGAAAAGCTGGTAACACACTATTTCCCGCTGGCGGACGTTGAGCAAGCCATGACGCTGTTCGAAAAAGATCCCCGCACCTGCTGCAAAGTGATCCTACAAATGGGTTAAGTTAACCCGCACACCAGGTGTCCCCATGCCGGTCATAACCCGCCGGCATTATTACTATAAAAAATGACGATGACGGAGTTTCTATGTTTAAGAACCTGCGCTGGACCCTCGTACTGCTGTTGTTCCTGGTGTTTATGATCAATTACCTCGATCGTATCGCCCTCTCGCTGACCGTACCTTTGGTGGAAAAAGACCTGACGATTAACGCCGAACAGTTCGGCATGATTTTCGGCAGCTTCTTCTTTGGTTACGCCCTTTTCAACTTTATCGGTGGCTTAGCGACCGATAAATTCGGCCCGACCATCGTACTCGGCACCGCCGTCGGCATGTGGTCACTGTTCTGCGGCCTGACCGCCATGGCAACCGGCTTCTGGTCAATGATGATTCTGCGCGTGCTGTTTGGCATGGCGGAAGGGCCGATTTCTGCCTCGGCGAACAAGGCCATTAACGGCTGGTTCCCGAAAAAACAAGCCGCGACGGCGATGGGTTTACTGAGTTCGGGTTCACCGCTGGGCGGCGCTGTTGCTGGGCCGATTGTCGGCTATCTGGCACTGTCGTTCGGCTGGCGTCCGGCGTTTGTCGTCATCGCCGCAATTGGTTTCGTGTGGCTGGCGCTGTGGTTCTTCTTTGCTGCAGATAACCCGGCGAAAAGTAAACGCGTATCCCCAGAAGAGCGTGCGCTGGTGGAAAAACTGAAAGCCGAAGAACCGGCTGACGTTATCGACCCGAGCGGCAACGCGCACGGACTGGGTTTCTACCTGCGCCAGCCGATCATTCTGGTCACCGCGTTTGCCTTCTTCTGCTACAACTACATTCTGTTCTTCTTCCTGAGCTGGTTCCCGGCGTATCTGGTGCAGGCGCATGGCCTCGATATCAAAGCGATGAGCATCACCACCATGATCCCGTGGATTGTCGGTTTCGTGGGACTGGCGCTGGGTGGCTGGATTTCCGATAAGATTTTCAACCTCACCGGTAAACTGCTGCTATCACGCAAAATTGTGCTGGTGGTTTCACTTACTGCCGCCGCTATTTGCGTAGCGCTGGCAGGTACGATAAAAGAGGTCAACTCGGCGGTGATCATGATGTCGATCTCCATCTTCTTCCTCTACATCACCGGCGCGATTTACTGGGCAATCGTGCAGGACGTGGTGCACAAAAGCCGTGTCGGCAGTATCAGCGGCTTTATCCATCTGATTGGTAGCTTGTCAGGCGTTATCGGCCCTGTCGTCACCGGTTTCATCGTACAACACTCGGGTAAATTCGACAGTGCGTTTATCCTGGCAGGTGCAGTGGCGGGTGTCGGTGCCCTGCTGGTGCTGCTGGTGATTCGTGAACCCAAGGCCAACAACAAACCAGTTTCGGTGTAATTCTCGTGGGGCGCTCAGCGCCCCATTTGCTAAAAGGAATGATTATGTTAGAGCTTGAACGCCTCCCCGCTGATGTACAACGCCCTTCTTACGATCGCACACAACTCAAAACCCGTATGGTGCACATTGGCTTTGGTGCGTTTCATCGTGCGCATCAGGCGCTTGCGACCGATAAACTGGCCGCACAGGGCAGCGACTGGGGCTATTGTGAAGTGAATCTCAACAGCGGCGAGCTGATTCAGGCGCTGCGTCAGCAGGATTTGCTCTACACGCTGACGGAAATGGCCGATGAGACGTTGCACACGCGCGTGATTGGCGTGGTGACGCAGGCGCTGCACGGCAAAAGTGACGGCATTGAGGCGGTGATTGAAGCCATGAGCCAGCCGGAAGTGGCAATTGTCTCGATGACGGTGACCGAGAAAGGCTATTGCTATATGCCCTCCAGCGGCAAGCTGAATCCCGATCATCCGGATATCGTGCATGACCTCGCACATCCAACGGCACCACGTTCGTTACCGGGGCTGATTCTGGCGGCGATTATTCGCCGTCGTGAACGTAATCTACCGCCGTTTAGCGTGATGTCATGCGACAACATGCCGGAAAACGGCCACGTCACGCGCAATGTGGTGACTCAGCTGGCGGAGCGCCATAGCCCGGCACTGGCGGCCTACATCCAGACGCACATCACGTTCCCTTCAACCATGGTGGATCGCATCGTTCCGGCCATGACCGATGCGGCATTCGACACGCTGAGCGCACGTTTAGGCAGCCGCGATCCAGTGGCGGTGGAAGCCGAACCGTTCTTTCAATGGGTGATTGAGGACAACTTCGTAAACGGTCGCCCGGCCTGGGAAAACGCCGGCGCGGAGCTGGTCAGCGACGTATTACCGTTTGAGGAGATGAAGCTGCGCATGCTGAACGGTAGCCATTCGTTCCTCGCCTATCTTGGCTTTCTTGCCGGTTACGACCACATCAGCGATTGCATGGCTGATGCCAGCTATCGCCAGGCGGCACGTGCATTGATGTTGCAGGATCAGGCACCTACGCTGCGTACGCAAGGCGTCGATCTCGAGGCCTATGCCAACTCACTGATTGCACGCTACGAAAATCGCGCCATTAAGCATCGCACTTATCAGATCGCCACCGACGGCACGCAAAAACTGCCGCAGCGTTTGCTCGATAGCGTGCGCTGGCATCTGCGCAACGGCACCTCATGCGATTATCTGCTGCTGGGTGTAGCTGGCTGGATGCGCTATGTCAGCGGTGTGGACGAGCAAGGCGCGCCGATTGAGATCCGTGATCCGCTGAAAGATCGGTTGGCGGACATCGTGGCCAACAGTGAGGAAGGCGCAGCGCGCGTCAAAGCGCTGTTGGGGCTGAAGGCGGTGTTCGGCGACGATCTGCTGCAGCACACCGCCTTTGTCACCCGTGTGACCGAGCTCTATCAGCAGTTAGTGAATCAGGGCGCGCGCGCCACGGTGCATGCCCTTGTCACACAAGGCTAAGCGCCTTCATAAATGAGTAGCGCAGACGCAGCGTGCTGATTAGACTGAACCTTTCTCATCGGGCTGGCACATGCCAGCCGTAATACGGATATTGCTGCATGTCGACTGCCTATACCATAACCACCAGCGAACCGGTAAATCAGCAGATCTATCGTTACCTGCGTAAAGATATCGTGACCTGTGTCATTCATCCGGGCTCGCTGCTGTCGGAGAAGGAAGTGTCGGCGCGCTTTAACGTTTCCCGTCAGCCGGTACGAGAAGCTTTTATTAAACTGGCCGAAGCTGGATTGGTACAGGTTTTACCGCAGCGCGGCACTTTCGTGCGCAAGATTTCCGCTCAGCGCGTGGCCGACGGCCGTTTTATCCGTGAAGCGGTAGAGATTGCTGTCGTCCGCCGCGCCGCGCAGGAGATTGATGCAGCGGGACTGATGGCGCTGGAGCACAATCTGCAGCTGCAGCGTTTGGCCGCTGAACGGCATGACAGTCAGGCTTTTTTAGCGCTGGACGATGAGTTCCATCGCTTAATTGCCGAAGGGATCCATTGCCTGCTGGCATGGGAAACGGTGGAAAATATTAAAGCCACCATGGATCGCGTACGCTTTCTGACGCTGAGTGAAGTCTCACCGCCGGAACGGTTGATTCAGCAGCACGAAGATATTTTCAATGCGTTGAAAGCGCATGATGTTGAAGCCGCTGAAAGCGCGATGCGCCGCCATTTACAGGAAATGATTTTGACCATCACGCCCATCGCCGAGCGCAACAGCGAGTGGTTTGAGGCGCCTTAATGCTAAGAGGTCGCCATGAATGGCGACCCTACGATATGCATAATATTCAATGTGTTGTAGGGTCAGCATTTATGCTGACCTTTCACGCAATCACGCAATCGACACATCTTTCGACAAATAGACATCTTGCACCGCATTAATCAACTGCACGCCCTCTTTCAGCGACTTCTTAAACGCTTTACGGCCAAGGATCAGCCCCATACCGCCCGCACGCTTGTTGATCACCGCCGTACGCACCGATTCAGCGATATCTGTTTCACCGGCAGAGGCGCCGCCTGAGTTAATCAAACCTGCGCGCCCCATATAGCAGTTCGCCAACTGATAACGTACCAAATCAATCGGATTTTCCGTGGTCAGTTTGCTGTACACGCGCTCATCGGTGTGACCAAATTTCACGGCGTTATAGCCACCATTATTCTCAGCCATCTTCTGCTTAACGATATCTGCACCGATGGTGGCCGCCAGATGGTTGGCCTGGCCGGTCAGGTCGGCGCTGGCGTGATAATCTACCCCCTCCTTCTTGAATGCATCATTACGCAGATAGGCCCACAGCACCGTCACCATTCCCAGCTCGTGTGCGCGTTCAAACGCCGCAGAGATCTCTTCAATCTGCCGACGTGATTGTTCAGAGCCAAAATAGATGGTGGCGCCAACGGCTACCGCACCTAAATTAAACGCCTGCTCCACGCTGGCATACAGCGTTTGATCGTATTGCGTTGGATAGCTCAGGGTTTCGTTATGGTTCAGCTTCACCATAAACGGGATACGGTGCGCGTAGCGACGCGAAACCGAAGCCAAAACGCCATATGTGGACGCCACGCAGTTGCAACCGGCTTCAATCGCCAGTTCAACGATGTTTTTCGGATCGAAATAGGCAGGATTGGCAGCAAACGATGCGCCCGCCGAGTGCTCCACGCCCTGATCGACCGGTAGAATGGATAAATAGCCGGTGCCCGCCAGACGTCCGGTGTTGTACAGGGTTTGCATGTTGCGTAATACGGTAGGAGAACGATTGTTGTCGATCATCACACGATCAACATAATCCGAGCCGGGTAAATAGAGGCTGTCCGCTGGAATGGTCATGCAGCGATGTTGAAGAAGGCTATCCGCCTCTTTGCCCAATAACTGTACGATGTCCGTCATGTTCGCTCCTGATAAATGGCTGGATTGGAACCGACACCTGTCGATTCCCCCCCAACAGCCTGGACCGGAATGCCGCAGGCTGGCAAATTGCTGACTCCATTTTTCAGACGGATTCGCAGTGAAAAAGCGGCAATCTGGCGTTACGCCCTACCACCACTGATGGAAATGGTGCACTGGCCCAATGCCTTTGCCCACTTCCAGCGAATCGGCATGCAGCAGCGCCTGCTGCAGCCAGGCTTTGGCTTCAGCCACCGTCGCCGCCCAATCATTATGCCGTGGCCGCAGTGCGGCCAGCGCCGCTGAGAGTGAACAACCGGTGCCGTGCGTGTGTTGGGTATTGACGCGCGGCGCGGTAAAACGCTGGCGTCCCGCGCGGGTGATCAGCCAATCCGGGCTCTCGGCATCACTAAGATGTCCCCCTTTCATCAGTACCGCCTCACAGCCAAGATCCAGCAGCGCATCGCCCTGCTGCAGCATGGTTTTTTCATCCTGCGCCATAGCGCGCCCCAACAGTGCTGCGGCTTCCGGCAGGTTCGGCGTGATCAGCGAGACCTGCGGCAGCAGCAGTTCGCGTACGCTGGCTACCGCATCCGGCGACAGCAGCGCATCGCCACTTTTGGCAATCATTACCGTATCCAGCACCACAAACGGCAGGCTGGCGCGTTTCAGCCGCTCGACCACCACTTCAACGATCGCCGTTTCTGCCAACATGCCGATCTTTGCGCTATCAATGCGCACATCGTCCAGCACCGAATCGAGCTGCGCGGCAACAAAATCGGGTTCGATACGATAAACCGACTGCACGCCGCAGGTATTCTGCGCCACCAGCGCAGTGATGACGCTGGTGCCATACGCGCCCAGCGCGGAGAAGGCTTTCAAATCGGCCTGGATACCGGCGCCGCCACTTGGATCGGTACCGGCGATGGTTAATGCGTTGATGCGTTTCATACTGTCATCTCCAGCGTCCAGAGCGCATCAAGAAAAGCCGACGCAAAACTGCCCGGCCCCTCGACTTGACGCGCCGTGATTTCACCGGCTAGCGACATCACACGACAGGCAGCGGCCACATGCAGCAGACGCTCGCCCGGTAAGCTGGTGAAAGCCGCCACCACCGCCGACAACGCGCAACCGGTGCCGACCACCCGCGTCATCAGCGGACTCCCGCCGGGGATCGCCAACGTTTGAGTGCCATCGGTAACGTAATCCACTTCGCCGGTTACGGCGACGACAGTGTCATAGTCACGCGCCAGCTGTTGCGCAGCGCTCAGCGCGGCATCGGCCTGATGCAGACTATCCACGCCACGACCGCCCGTTGCCTGATTAGCCAGGGCGAGAATTTCTGAGGCGTTACCACGAATCGCCGCCGGATGCAGACCAAGCAGCTGCTGGCAGAATTCGGTGCGCAGCGTTAATGCGCCGACCGCGACCGGATCCAGCGTCCACGGCGTGCCGGCTTTTTGCGCGGCCTGCACCGCCGCTAACATCGCGTCTCGACGATCGCGCGTAAGCGTGCCGACGTTTATCAATAACGCATCGGCAAACCCGGCAAACTGCGCGGCCTCTTCAGCATCAATCACCATCGCCGGAGAAGCGTGCAGCACCAGCAATACATTGGCGGTAAAGGTTTGCACCACGTCGTTGGTCATACAGTGCACCAGTGGCGCTTGCTGTCGCAGGAGAAGCAAGGATTGCGCGAGTTGCGCAGTGGAGAGAAGGTTAGGCTGTGTCATAAAGCTCCCAACCGGCGATCAAGAAGGCGAATGCGGTCAGGCATCTGACTTCCCTACGCTGGCATTATCCAGATCAGGTCAGCGGGTGTATCTCAGCCCTGTTTAACAGGGGCACCCCGAGTCATTAAAGTAAATCTCTCATTACTTATCACCAGCATAAGGGAAGTGTCGCTTGCAAAGCAAGCTGGCCTAACCACATTCGCCTTCTTGCTCGCCGGAAACAGGTAAAGCCACAATACCTCACCTTTGACCTCACGTTTTACCTCACCTTTGACCTCACCTAGGGATTATCCAAAGGATTTAATAAATGACCCAACGTGCCGATTAACAAAGATGCCTGGTTGACAGGCTGCCTGATGCAACCCCTGCCGAACGTGAGTTTGTAAAAAGAAATAAAAAGGAAGTTAAAGTTTTTCTGGGGGGTGACGATAGTAGGTATGACGGCGCTGAAGCCGAAGGGGTTTAAGCCCAAACCTTAACCAAATGACTTGATTAATAGGAACTTTTACCATGGCTCAAGTAATTAACACCAACAGCCTCTCGCTGATCACTCAGAACAACATCAACAAGAACCAGTCTGCTCTGTCTACCTCTATCGAGCGTTTGTCTTCTGGTCTTCGTATCAACAGCGCGAAAGATGACGCTGCTGGTCAAGCGATTGCGAACCGCTTCACTTCTAACATCAACGGCCTGACTCAGGCCGCTCGTAACGCCAACGACGGTATCTCACTGGCGCAGACCACTGAAGGCGCACTTTCAGAAATCAACAACAACTTACAGCGCGTTCGTGAACTGACTGTTCAGGCGCAGAACGGAACCAACTCTGATTCTGACCTGTCTTCAATCCAAGACGAAATCAAATCACGTCTGGACGAAATTGACCGTGTTTCAGGTCAGACTCAGTTCAACGGCGTGAACGTTCTGGCAAAAGATAGCGCTATGAAAATTCAGGTAGGCGCTAATGATGGCCAAACGATCGATATTGACCTGAAGAAAATTGATTCGTCCACGCTAAACCTGTCTGGATATAGTGTTAAAAACAATGATGCCGTAACTACAAGTGCTGCTATTACCTCAATTGGCGGAACTAGTTCAACATCTACAATTGATACATCAGCTACAACCTTGTCTACTGATGCAGCAGCAGGAACTGGAGCTGCAATTGAAGGTGTATACAAAGATACGAATGGCGATTATTTTGCTAACGTGACTGGCGGAGATAACCCTGGTTATTACGCTGTTGCAGTAGCAAATGACGGTAAGGTTACCATGGCTACAGGCGCAACAGCTGAAGCTACTACGCCTACAGGTCTTACCAAAGAAACAAGCATTACAACAACAACTGGCGGTAACACTGTTACTTTTGGAACAGACACTGCTACAGCATCTCTGGGAACTGTTAGCCTCGTTAAATTGCAGGATGCTAATGGTAAAGATACCGATACTTATGCATTAAAAGATGCTACGGGTAATCTTTATGCGGCAACTGTAGATGCATCTGGCAAGGCCTCTGTCAAAACAGCTAGTTATACTGATGCCGATGGTAAATCTGTTACTGATGCTGTAGTTAAGTTAGGAGGCACTGATGGAAAAACTGAGGTAGTAGCCGATGCTGCTTCAGGTAAAACCTATGCGGCTGCTGATTTGGCAGGTGCTGACCTGTCCAGCGCTACAAACACAGTAGAAGCAGTTGCAGACGGTAAAACCGCTGATCCTCTTGCTGCCTTGGATGCTGCTATCGCGCAAGTAGATAAGTTCCGTTCAAGCTTGGGTGCAGTTCAAAACCGTCTGGACTCATCTATCACCAACCTGAACAACACCACAACAAACCTGTCTGAAGCACAGTCCCGTATTCAGGATGCTGACTACGCAACTGAAGTTTCAAACATGTCTAAAGCACAGATCATCCAGCAGGCAGGTAACTCAGTGTTGGCCAAAGCTAACCAGGTTCCACAGCAGGTATTATCTCTGCTTCAGGGCTAATAGCTCAAGCCTCCCCGCATTCGCGTGGGGGCTTTATTTTCAATCGTAAAAGCATTGCTATTACAGTGTGTTTACTGATGAAATACTCCCGATTTTAAGTCCACTTTTAGGTTGCATAGTTGTCGAAATGATCAGGCGCCAAGCATACAAGTTTCAATTGAAACCAACTCCAGAACAAATTGCTTCTATGAGGTCATTTGCTGGTGCTTGTCGTTTTGTGTATAACCGTGCTCTAACAATGCAAAGCGACATTTGGCGAAATGGTGATCGCTACATCCCTTATAATAAAATGGCACCATGGCTAGTTGAATGGAAAAGCCAAGAAGAAATGTCATGGTTGAGCAATGCCCCTTCCCAGATCCTTCAACAATCATTGAAGGATCTTGATAAAGCATTCAACAATCTCTTTGCACGTAGAGCAACCTTCCCTTCTCCAAAAAAGAAAGGCAGAAATGATGCTTTCCGTTACCCTATACAGCGTGTGAAGCTGGATGAAGGCAATGAAAGAATTCAATTGCCTAAGTTAGGTTGGGTGCGTTATAGAAAAAGCCGCTCCATTACAGGCGTGATCAAAAATGTCACAGTTTCAATGAAGCTGGACAAGTGGTATGTGAGTTTACAGACCGAATGTGAGGTTAATGAGTTTTCATCCCAACAGTCCTCAATAATTGGACTCGATGTAAGTAACATCGAATGCATCACGACTTCTGAAGGGACTGATTTTTTGTCTCAAGAATCTTTATCTAAAATGGAAAAGTCTCTTGAGAAAAACATTAAGCGTCTGCGCAAGAAGAAGAAATTTAGCTCTAATTGGGTCAAACAAAGATACAAAGTAAACCGCTTGTTAAATCGCATCTCGAATATGCGTAAAGACCATTTCCATAAGATTTCAACAACACTAAGCAAAAACCACGCGATTGTTGTGATCGAAAATCTCGAGGAGGCGACCTCTTTATTTAAGCATCCTAAGAGCACTAAACATTTCCTGTCCAACAAGACTTATGAATTGAAAAGGCAGCTTGATTACAAGCTGAATTGGAATGGCGGCGAACTTGTTACCGTGCGCGAACGCGATAACAATTTCAAGCCAGTTTCAGATGACGCCTCAAGCAACCATTATAGCAAGCTTAGGGCTGAAAAGATTTTAGCGGCAGGGCATGCCGTTATTGCCTGTGGAGGAGCGGAGTTGTTAGGCCATCCAATGAAACAGGAACCCTCAGAAGATAGCAAAAACACCGTTATCCTGCTGTAGGCTCGGATTGTCCGCGCCGGATGTCAACGTCTGCCCTTAACTTTAAGTTATGTGGCAAAACAAAAAAGTGTCTAGCCATTTGTGAGCATACAACCGAGAAAAAAGCAATAAGTTTTTATTGACATTTAAATTTGTTTGTGGTATTTTACCGCCGAAGTTGCGAGCGATAGCGAGTATAGCAATGCTATTATTTAAATATTCTCTCTAGCTATGTTCCATGTAGTAGATGACTATCGTAGATAGGAGTCTACTACATGGAACATAGCTAGAGAATGTGTCCCTTCCTATTAAGGGTAGAGGGATAAGATCATTGAGTGTTTAGACTTATCACCTTACTCGAGTGATAACTAAAGTTAGTTCTAATCTCTCAGTTCTAACAGATGAAACACAACACAGTTAACAAACTTTAGATTGAACTTAACCTTAGAGGTTATCCTGCTGAGATAACTCAGCACATCTCACACTTCATGTAATCCACTCTAATCTCCAACTCTAACCCAACAACCAATTCTATTAAGCGTGCTTCTTTGAACGTCACAGGAGCTATCTGACCCATCTATAAATAGTTGCCCTGCTTACTTTGTGCCGTTCCACTAATTCCCTCACATTCATGCCTCTTCTAAAGTCCTGAAGAACCTTATCCTTGATTGAAAATGTGTGAGTTGAAGGCTTGCCCGGCTTACGTCCTGCAACCGTGCATAACTCCTTTCCAGAATCGGCACAAGCTACAGTTATGCGCTTATCTCCTGCACAGTGTTCTTTTCTGAATACCACAACACAGATTGGTAATGGTGATTTAACGCTCTCAAACCATGCAGGATGGCTGAACTTTACGCCACGGTGTAGAAACCTAATTTCATGGCAATGCGGGTTAGCGAACACGCCAGAGAGAAAATATGTAGTCCGGCTTTAATGCCGAAGATGCCTTGATCTGTTTATTCTGCCTTATTAAGAAACTTAGCCGCCATTGAGAAGCCAGGATTACAGAATGGCAGTCAACCCATCCACCACAAAGCCTCCAATAGACGCATCAGGAACGAATCTACATGACACAATTTACGATTTAAGTCAATATATTTATCTTGACATTTTGTGCTTTCTCTGTTAATATAAGAGCATAGGGTAAGCAAAGCGCAAGATACTTCTCGCTGAGTTTACTTATATCTAACGAGCTTTGAGCATCACTGTCCCAGCCGTGATTGCGTCACACAGCACCATTTCATAGCAAACCTTCACTAATCAGTGAGCCGCGGTATGCCAACCCCAACAAAATCTCCCACGCGATTGCCGCGCTCATTATCAAAACTGTCATCCAAGCAGTGTCTCCTTGATGAGCCGGGCTTTACTTTCGCGTGGGATTTTTCAATTAAATAAAAGGAAATCTCATACAGATGAGTGACAAAGACCTGAACTTTATCGAGACGTGGCTACCTCGTTTCGAATATCACGTTTACCGCGACCGCCTTCGTAGTCACAACCTCCCGACAACCCCAACCCGCGTGGCCTTCCTGTATTGGGCTGAACAGATGATGAAGCACTGCTTCACCTGGGAAGACTTCGCCGCCGAATGGGACAACGGCAATCCACACCGTGTGATCAATCAGTGGCTGGAATCTGGCCTTATTCAAAAGGACTTCTACAACGGCACCTGGTATTACGTCACCGAATACGCCGCAGACAGCAAATCACCGTTTACGTGCAAAAGCTGCAACCGAATCAACATCAAACGATTATTAGAAATCAAGGAGCAACAACAATGAAACCCTTCTCACTACCACCAGCAGCAGTAAAAGAAATCAAAGCCATCTATAAGGCAGAGCGAGACGGATACGTCTCTGAGTATGTTCGACGTCACTTGCGTGAGCGTGTCGAGTTGGCAGAACCCCACCCGGTGAGCTTAGTTCGTCTACAGGAGCACATCCTCAACGGATACCGAATCGCAGACCTGAGATCGCAGGATATCTTCATTCCGGGTAGCCCAATGATGCGAGTGGTATTAGACCGTCCTCAATCTGTCATCGATGCAGATCGTGCAGAGCTTATCACCCAAGCAGAAGCCGCACTGATGGAAGAAATCACCGACGAGATTACGCAGGCTTATGAGGCAGTTTATCGCGCTGAAATGGAAGCCAAAGCAGCAGAAGAAGCCGCAGCACTTGAAGCCGAAGCACCAACAATGCGCGAACGTATCCGTGCCGCGCTATCAGAGATTGAGGTGGGCTAATGTTCAATGAGTTTGCTATGAAAAAGAATCCTGAGCGCCTGGCAACGGCGAAACGTGCACCTTATTGCAAGATGATGGCAAAAGCACAGAGCGGCGTAGATTGGATCACAGGGGCGCGTCTGCGCAAACCGAGAATTGACCACGACCACGACATCGGACATTGCCGCCTCATTCTGAACTCTAACACCAATACATTTGAGGGACGGCTCAACGCTCTACTTAGTGCCACGCTTGAGCGCAGCCAATGGAGTGCAGCCCTGTTTAACTGCCATCCAGACATTTATCCCTCAGTGGTGGATCTCATCTATGAGTTTTGGCCCTACCAGGCAAAGGATGAGTTTATCAGACGTATCTTTCTCCGTATGGGCGTCTACTACAGCGCCGTATGGGAAGAAATGGGCCATCTCAAGTATGAAGTAGTGAATGGAAGCTGACTTACTGGAACTGGTGCGGTTGGGCCTCATCGAGCTACGTTACACAGCCGAAGGAACGCCAGTTATCTATCACATTGCAACAGACAGATTTTACTCCCTTCTCGATCTGCATCACCTCACATCATAGGTAATCAAATGAACAACACAGAACGCGGGATTCCACTTCGAATCCCCCAGGATTTACGCGCCGTTATTGACCAGCAGCGCGGCGATTTATCACAGCAGGCTTTCATCCTGAAACAGCTATACAATACTTTGGAGATCCCACGAAATGACCGAACCAGACCAGACTCAAGCCTTCGCTAATCATATGAATGTTAGCGGTTGGGTATTAACAGCCGATCCCCATCACGGCACCGTTTTATTCAATCTTCCAACTGGAATCAAGCTAACCGAACAATCTATTGCCGGAACATTCTATGAGTGGTCGGGTGGCAATGGTCGGGCACCGGGCATCACTGCCCTTCAGAAGACAAAGATACTCCCTTATGTGATCGGTCAGGAGTTCAACCCTGAAACATCAGACCGTTATTTCAAGTCAGGCGCTGGCTTCAACACCCTCAACACGTATACACCATTCTACCGTATACCTGAGAATCCTGAATTGGATAAAACCTTAGCGCCATACCACAATTTTATGTCCCACTGCTTTCCTGTTGAACAAGAGAGATCCGTGGTGGAGCTTTGGATTGCTCACATGTTGCAATATCCAGCGTATCGTAAACCGTGGCACCTGATGCTCACCGGGACAAAGGGAACAGGTAAAGGAACATTGGTTGAGATGCTTGAAATGATGACCCCCAACCATCAATCAGTTGATGATTTTGCTAAAGTTAACGACCTTCACAGCACCGTGTTCAATGGCACAATCCTGTTACACCTTAATGATGTTAAATCTCTGTCAGAATCTCAGCAGACCCGTATCAAAGCTAAACTATCTGATGCTTCTGTCAGTGTTCGCAGGCTCTACAAGGAGGCGGCTGTAGAGAAGATTTACACCAGAGTGATCCTTAGTAGCAATGATACCCGTCCTTTGCGCCTCGACGAAGAAGAACGCCGCTGGTTTTGTCCAAAACGTATGGAGAAGACACAGGACACTAAAGACTTCAAAGAGTGGTTAAGAGCAGGAGGTATCAACTTTGTTTACGATCACCTGATGTCACTGGATGTCTCCCCCCTACCAAACGTGGCACCTAAGACAGCCACTTTCTACGATATGGTAGAGGCAAGCCGATCAGTGCTGGATGTTGAGCTGGAGAGTTTTCTGGACAAGCACAAGGTATTTCAGATCGCGGCAGTGTCAGATCTCTTTGGGCGTGATAGCCAAATCGCCAGCCATAAACTTACGGAACACAACTACAAACGCTCCAGACCATTCCAGAAGGTAGTCTCTAAACGATACAAAACCACAACGAATACGTGGTTTTGGCACCATAAAGATCTATCTTTGGACAGAGTGAGGGACATTATCGACACCGGAGACGACCCTAGAGACGATGCGGAGACGACCCTGGAGACGGCCCACCAAATCTTCTAAAGCCAGTGATATCAAGGGAGCCTAGGCTGGAGACGATGGAGACGACCCTCCATCAAAACCTTTTTAAATTTATATAGTGATCATTTCCGGGACTCCCGGAGATGGGCATCTCACGCAAGCAAACTTTCCCCGCGAAAGTGCCGCTTTGCTTAACAACTCTTCGTTAAAAATTATATTCAAAACACGGCATTTCATACCGCAGTTTGACCCACGGGTCACACCACTATTTAGTTTTAATTTTATAATCAACAGGAGTAACTAAGCCACGGCATACAGCCGATGCATCAGATCACCGTAGACTTACAGGAGGCCATTTGGCAGCTAACAAACGATACAAACAGAACTTAGATACCTTCCTTGCAGATCCCGCAATAAATGAGCGCATCAGCGCCATCAGGAGCGATTTAAACAAGGTTGACAATATGAGATTACAAGAACAACCTGAAGCACCTGAGAAGGCCAGACAGAAGCTAATACCGTGCCCACGCCGTATTGATGGGACACCTCTCATCGAGTATGCAACAGGCTACCTGATTCATCAGGATAACTTCGAAGATTATGTGAGTGGAAAGCGTAAGCTACCGGATGAGCAACGCGAACAGGTAGACGCAGAGAGCATCAAGGAAAGTTGGGAATGGTTTGTTGTGAAATGGCGAACAGCTTGGACATTGGAGAGTTGGGATTTTAAGGCGTGGCCTTGCACTTTGGCAGATGATTTACGGCAGGTGCACCACCCGTAAGGCAACGCGGCGTTATGCCGCTGCCAGTTCTTTTTTGATACGATAGAACGTAGCACGACTAATACCAGCAGCTTTCATCACTCGATTAGGCTCTACGCCCTTCTCCAGCAGATCACGCACCATCTCACGCGCTTCCTCATCCTTCGGTTTACCATTGTAAACGCCAGCAGATTTAGCTTTCTCAATACCTTGAGCCTGACGCGCACGGCGTGTCTCATAGTCCTGACGGGCTTGAACGGCGATCATTTCAATCATCATATCGTTTACAGCTCGCATGATCCCATCGATCAATGCGTTGCTCTCAGCTTGCAGCAGGTTCCAAGAAGTAGGCAAGTCAATCACAACCAGCTTCAATCCCTTATCCTCAATGGTGCGCTTTAGCACTTTCCATTGTGACGCCTCAAGACGGCTCAAGCGGTCGATACTCTCCACCAGCAGCACATCTCCAGCTTTACTATCAGACAATAGCTTATCCAGTTCAGGACGTGCCAGCTTTGCACCTGAAGCATTCTCTACATACTCACCGCCGATGTGCCAACCACGAGCGCCAGCGAACTCACGCAGTGAAGGCAGCGCACGAGAGCTATCCTGTCCAGCAGTAGAAGCACGAGCATAAATCAATGTATTCATCTTAAAGTCTCACAAAGGTTAATCTCAATAACCATAATGATACACACCTCACTTTATGTAGTCAATAGAGTATTATATCCACCCTAAAGATACAATTCTCACAGCTATCTATTGGGTATACTTAAATGAGACAGATTTACCATCAGATATTTGAAAGGCGTCTGCGCCAGATTTTGGGCGGGGGAAAAATTCGCGTTAGGTAGTCAGAAAGTGACAGCTACAGGCAACACTACATGACAACTAAGATTGCGGCGTGGGAATTTGGGGGTTGGTTTACTATAGGGGGCGTCAAAATTTTTTGGTAATCGCTAATAGTATTAATTAATGGGGTAACAGAAGGTATCGGGGAGCGAAAAAAGTTAGAATTTTTATATACATATAGTTAAAATCGCCTTAGCAGGCGAAATGAATTAATTCTCTAACACTAGGGAATTAATCACTTTATGACAAAAATCACTCAGGAAGAACTAACGTTGATGTTAGTTTATCTTCGATCACCTCAGCACTTTTAACGATATATCGTGATCTTTCAAGCAACTCATCATAAAAGAGTATGTCGATATTTTTTAAATTCCTACGATATAGCTCTAAAGTTTTCCTTTTTATTGCTTTTTCTTTATCCGTCCCTTCGATTGAAGAAAGAGAGCCTATAATGAGAATGCACTCAGCATCAAATGTTTCTTCGCGAATCAAATTACCATCAGCAGTATAGTTACGAGTTTGACTTTCAATTTCCCAATTGGCTTTCTGTGCAATAATTTGACTCACTGCATCCGTTAATTCGCTTGATAAAAACCAAGTGTCAGACCTACCCTGACGTTTCGTGAAAAGCTTCGTCGTTGGTGTTTTCAATTCAACTATTTTAGTATAACGGGAATCTGACATCAGAAAATCAGTAATGACATCATTTGCGCCATTTAGATCAGTCTTTGAGACATGGGCTTCACGTTGTAATATCTTAAGATATTTATAAGTCAGCCCATAACCAAAAATCCACTCATTACGCTCAAAGAATTTTTGCCAATCAGGCTCATTGTATTGATCTGACTTCTTAAGCATATCTTCATATTCTGCCAAGGAGTCTTTTCTGCCAAGGATGGTATTAATATCATTGTGGGTTAACTTCTTGCTAACCAAATGCTGTAGGGCCATGATTAAGGATGCATTATCTGTATTTTCCAGGATATTAATCACCTCCTGATAATTACCTTTAACTTCAACAAAGCGTCCAGTTGACAGCGATTCGTGATCGCAAATGATACTATATTTCGAAAGGTGATGATGTAACTCTCGCAAATTTTGAACATTCAATTTGCAAGTAAATTTTGACACACCTGTATTCGAGCACAAAGCATAAAAGTTTGCTGATAAATCTGCCACATTCTTTTCACAAGAATCAAGACCAGATATATTTAACATTAACTCATTATTATCATCACTTCCAATAATATAAGAATGATCAAGACTCATAATCACACCTTAGCAATAACATTCAAGTAGTAATCAGATTCTGGTCTATATTTATCATCAATTGGAAAATCAGGCTCACCACTCAAAATTACAACATCAGTGATTGACTCTATATCAAATTGGCGAAACTCGGGGAAATTAACTTCACTATCTGTTACACCAGACGTCTGAACTATATGCAGCTTGGTAGTTTCAACGCCATCAGATTTTCGACGAAGTATATATATTGCGTGCACATTACCTACACGCTCTCCGCTCACCTTGCCGGGCTTATTGTATTGAAAGGATATTGGTTTGCGGCTAATAACAGACTCTCTTAAAAGCTTTAGACTCATTTCAACATCCTTTTGCAGTAAGATAGCTTAATGTGATTTTGAGAGGTTTCTTATTGACCATCTGAACATATCTAAATGTCATCAAACATGTCAATGTATTTTGAATGATTATTGACCGTTGATTTTATGTCATTGTCCCATAAGTCGCCTTCATCTATTAGAGACTCGATGAATCGCCGTTGTTGTTCAGATAATTCCCAACCATCCAGCGGCGTTTTTACTGCTTCACCCTCTTCTACTTCTAAAGCATCATCCATAACACACTACCCCAAAAGAGAAAACAACTTCCAAACATTAACATCCATGCAGTTCTACGGGTCATTTTACACGCCTTAATTGATAGGATTAATAGATCATTATTATTATATTGATCGGCATTAACGATCAATGTTTATCATTCCCTTACCATTTTCATTAGCATTTTTTGTGTATTTTATTTCAACTTGCATTGAGGCAGATTGAACGCAACTGTATATAAAAACAGTATATGTGAGTTGTGAAATGGGTAACAAAGACGGATTTGATCCGAGCATCACGCGCGGCGTGCAATTCTATCGGGAGCATGGGGAACGGGTCACAGTAGTTCATAGAGGCGGCTATCTGGAACGCATTGATCAGGGGGCTGTGGTGTTGTTTGAGACTAAGCGTGTAGAGGATAAACGCTTGTATTGGTTTGGGCGTGTCACAAACACAGCCTTTTGGTTAGTGCTGGAAACGCCAGTGACAATCTTTGAGGTGGGCATGTGGTTTACCCACCACCAGATGATGCTAGATGCGCATAACGGCAACCTTGATGAATTCTGCGACATGCAAGGCGAATTACCGTTTTAAATATATTCAATATCATCATCATCGGGATAATCTATACCAAAGGAATAGCTATTGTTCCTTATTGATAATGAAACCAATTCGATATCAGAGTTTATGTTACCTTGAATCACTTCAAGTAAATGCCTTTGATGGATATCCATTCTACCACCGATAAATATTCTTGAAATTGAGGTGGGATCATAGGAGTGCAACCCCTTAGACTGGATCGAGTCGCCTTCATTATTAATATCCCCAATTAACACTATTCGAAACTCATCTTCATATTCCCATGATGAATGTTTTTTAAACATTACATCTACGTCAAATATTTGGATAAAATCATTAAATTCATGAATTCTATCTTCGTAAGTCACTGAATCTGAGAAAACAAGCTGATTCTCTCTTGTTCTTAGTGAGGAAAGCAGTTTTTGAGTATTAAACTCAATGCAAATCCCTGAGAATTGATTAGCGTAATGTGACCACATGAGCGAAGTAGTTTTGAAATTACCCTTATCAAGAGGGGAAACTTTACTAAAACTACAGACCGCAGATTTACTGATACTCTTTTTTATCACATCATCAAATCTGTAGTTGTGGGCGTCTTTGCTGAATATGAGTTTTGCAGCTACTTCGTAAGACGCCTCAAATGGATCATTTAAACTTGCAAAATCTGAAAACCAAAGATTAGAACTGTTTAGCGCTGATAGGTTATTAATATTTAGCGCTTGGTATTTATAAATGTATTCAGGCGTGTCCATTATGCCACCTCATTTAAGAGCTTGTAGAAAAGAGGAACGAATTTTTATATGCAGTCCCAATTCAAACCATCAATAACATAGCATATTGTTGAAAGAGGAAACGAGTGCAAGTATCGCTTTGTTACGCCAATCCCCGTCATTTGATGTCCTAATGTTGCCTGAAGATGCGCAACGTTTTTCACCCAACCAGCCATTGAGGTTGTGGCTACAGCATGACGCATTGAATGAAGCAACCTTCTTTGCTGGTGATCATCAAGATAGGGAATACCAAGTTGATCCCTGATATCCGAGAAAGTTTTACCAATCTTTGTCATGTTGCTTCCTGAGACATCAGGGAAAAGAACATCATCACACTGTGCTACAAAATCCAAGAAGCCCCATTCAATCAAGTGCAAATGTATAACCACTCTACGGGTTGCATTGTCTGTCTTACCCTGCCCACCTTCAGCAATAAGTAGATAATGACGTTTGCTGTCTTCGTCATACTTGATTTGGTGCTTACGTAATGTGGCAATCTCTGCCCTTCTACACCCTGTGTAAGCAAGCAGCAGCATTATCCATTTCTCCCAGCCCTCCGGCTGCTCAATAGCCCACTGAACAAACTTCCTCATCTCAGATGCAGAGTAAGCGCCATACCGTGCTTTAGAGGCTGAAGCGGAGATCCCGTCTGTAGGACTCTTTTCAAGTATTCCCTTGTCATCTGTAAGGAAGGTTTTGAACAGACTTTTGTAGATCTTCAGATGCTTATGCATCGCCTCATCACCCACAAGATCAGCCTCTGGAACATCTTCAAGTGCAATCAATTGTTCTAACGTCATTGAGCGGTATGGCTGCACTACGCGCTTAGGCAGATTTTCAACAACTTCCATTACTTGCTTTATATCCTGTTTATTGACTGTGATTACATCCTTATCCCTACCTAGCACAACAAACAAAACTTCCATAAAGCGCTCATTGGCCTGTGATATTCCACGACTCCACTTTGTGCCTTTAGCCGCCTTATACATTTCCCAGGCTTTGACGAGTGACAAGCCAGACTTTACCTCTTTAGGCTTCACAGCTTTCTCTGATTTTGATTTACCACCTGCAAACGAAAGAACGCTTTTCAAATCACCTGCTATTGAGGATTTGATTGCATCAATGCGTTTTGTGAAATCTGTTAGTGCAAGAGTTTGATCTTGGACAAATGGAACCAGAGGAATTAGCGAGGCCATTATTGCGCTGGCAACACGATAGCTATCAGTGTCGAGGCTACGTTTAAAAGATTTACCGTCAGAAAAGCGGAATTGGATGTAATACGTATTTGAACGCTGAAACGTATAGCGAAGAGATTTATACCCCACAATGTCACCCTCATTTGACCTCAGTGAAAAACAGAGAGCAATGAGAGATAAGTAACCCATTGTTTTTACTCAAAACGGGTTACAATTCCTTCTTTGACGGTGGCCCTACGCTGGCATTATCCAGATCAGGTCAGCGGGTGTATCTCAGCCCTGTGTTACAGGGGCACCCCGAGTCATAGCATGAATGTATTGCTTCATGCCGCAGACAGGATAATGGCAGCATCGGAGCTTGTAAATCAGTGGATGCCTCGTTCATTCATCCTGAGCAAACGAGGACGTTCCACGCCACACCACCTTAAAATCGAGACCTGTCTGAATAACGCTTGATAAATATCAAGCCCATCTCGCGTGAAAATCGGCCTAATGGCATCCCGGATTTAAAGACAGACACCGCCCACCCCAATCCGGTAGCGATAATGAAATTAAAATTCTTCAGCTTTATTCCGCATGCACATCGATGGCGCAACGTCCAAATATCCCGTAAAGGCGCAATTTCGCCAGCGGGTCGCCACTATTTTTCTACTCATGTAGAAGCACAATGCAAAAGCTGCGGTGAACGACTGCATAAAGTCTATTACCGCGATATCAGCGATGCCGAAGCAAAACGCTGGTTAGGCTAAGGACGTATAAAGATAAAAAAAAGCCCCGCAACACAGGTTACGGGGCTATTGCGTGGCTATCGCAAAAATTATTCAGCCGGTTTAGTACGAATCAGATAATCAAAGGCGCTGAGTGAGGCTTTCGCACCTTCACCGCTGGCGATGATGATCTGCTTATATGGCACCGTGGTGCAGTCGCCGGCGGCGAATACGCCTTTCAGGCTGGTTTCGCACTTGGCATCAATAATGATTTCGCCCATTTTAGTGCGCTCAACCGCACCTTCCAGCCAGGTGGTGTTTGGCAGCAGGCCAATTTGCACGAAGATACCGCTCAGCGCGATTTCATGGCTGGTTTGGTTATTACGATCGATGTAGGTCAGGCTGGTAACCTTACTACCGTCACCTTTCACTTCCGTGGTCTGCGCATTCAGAATTACGTCGACGTTTTTCAGGCTGCGCAGTTTGTCCTGCAGCACTTTATCGGCGCGCATTTCGCTGGCAAATTCCAGCAGCGTGACGTGCTCAACAATGCCGGCCAGATCGATCGCCGCTTCAACTCCTGAGTTACCGCCGCCGATCACCGCCGTGCGTTTACCTTTGAACAGCGGACCGTCGCAGTGCGGGCAATAGGTGACGCCCTTGGTGCGATACTGCTCTTCGCCCGGTACGCCCATGTTGCGCCAGCGCGCCCCGGTGGCAATGATAATGCTGCGAGATTTCAGTACCGCGCCGGATGCGGTTTCAATCGCGTGCAGACCGCCCTCTTTCGCCGCAGGAATCAGCTTAATGGCGCTCTGGGTATCAATCACATCCACGTCGTAATCATCAACGTGAGCGCGCAATGAACCAGCCAGCTTGGCGCCTTCGGTTTTCGGCACGGAGATGTAGTTTTCAATGTCGACGGTGTCGAGCACCTGGCCACCAAAGCGTTCGCCCATCAGGCCAGTACGAATACCTTTACGTGCCGAGTAGATGGCCGCTGCTGCGCCCGCTGGGCCGCTGCCGACGATCAGCACTTCATAGGCATCACGTTTGTTCAGCTCTTCCGCCGCGCGTTTATCGGCGTTGGTGTCCACTTTACCGACGATTTCCGCCAGGCTCAGACGGCCCTGACCGAACTCTTTGCCATTCAGAAATACCGCTGGCACGCCCATCACGTTGCGTTCGGTGATTTCGTTCTGGAACATACCGCCATCAATCGCGGTATGGCTGATGCGCGGATTCAGTACCGCCATCAGGTTCAGCGCCTGTACCACGTCAGGACAGTTGTGGCACGACAGTGAATAATAGGTTTCGAAATGGAAGTCACCTTCCAGCGCTACCACTTGATCCAGCAGGCTCTGCGCTTCTTTCGAAGGGTGTCCACCGGTTTGCAGCAGGGCTAAAACCAGTGAAGTGAATTCATGGCCCATTGGCGAACCGGCAAAGCGCGGACCGCTCTGGCTGCCTGGGTTAGTAATCAGGAAAGAGGGTTTACGCACCGGACGATCGTTCTCTTCACGGAAGCTGACTTTATCTGACAAGCTCGCGATATCGACCAGCAGAGTACGGATCTCTGCCGATTTAGCGCCATCATCCAATGTGGCAATCAACTCAACCGGTTTCGTTAGTTTCTCAAGGTAAGCCTTGAGCTGGGTTTTTAAATTGGTGTCGAGCATAGTGAGTTCCTGTCATGAAAATCGGGTGCCGTAGCACCCGATAGAGAAAGATCGAATGGCGTGATGTTGGCTTAGATTTTGCCAACCAGGTCCAGTGATGGAGCCAGCGTTGCTTCGCCTTCTTTCCATTTTGCCGGGCAAACTTCGCCTGGGTGAGAAGCCACGTACTGTGCTGCTTTCACTTTGCGGATCAGGTCTGATGCGTCACGGCCAATGCCTTCTGCGGTGATTTCGATCGCCTGAATGATGCCTTCCGGGTCAACGATGAAGGTACCACGGTCTGCCAGGCCTTCGTCTTCACGCATGATTTCGAAGTTACGGGTCAGCGCGCCAGTTGGGTCACCGATCATCGCGTATTTGATTTTTGCGATGGTGTCAGAAGAACCGTGCCAGGCTTTGTGGGTAAAGTGCGTGTCGGTAGAAACAGAGTAGATATCTACGCCCAGTTTCTGGAACTCTTCATGATGGTCTGCAACGTCACCCAGTTCGGTTGGGCATACGAAGGTGAAGTCAGCCGGGTAGAAGAAGAAAACACTCCATTTACCTTCAACGTCTTTCTCGGTGACTTCGATGAATTCGCCGTTTTTGAACGCTGCGTTTTTAAATGGTTTGATCTTGGTATTAATGATGGACATGGTGACCTCCGTTAAAAGATGTGATGCAAGTTACAGAATTTTCGGGCCAACTTCTAATATGCAGACGTTATCAATCAGATAACCAAAAGCTATCAAAGCGCCGACGCCAGATTTCATGCGGCTCGCGCGGGCATTCTACACAAAAAAGCCGTTGTTCTGACAGGCTTTATCTTTTCGGCGTGAAACTGCTACTTTTGACTGATGGCTTAATCATTAACTGGTCGCCATGAATGGCGCCCCTACATTTGACCCGTGAGGATTTCGTAGGGTGCGCATTTATGCGCACCTGCAAATCACGAGAATGGAGTTGTTGAGTGCATATACGTTTTTTTGACGAAGCCGATCGCCCTTTTCTGCGCACGCTGTATCTGGCCGCGCGTCGCCATAACTGGACGTGGCTGGCTGGCGATGATTGGCAATTAGAAGATTTTGATGCGGTGATTTTGGGTGAAACCGTGCTGGTAGCCGAGCTGGACGGGCATCGCGTGGGGTTTGCGGCGGTGCTGGATAACGACAACTTCCTGCATAGCCTGTATGTCGATCCGGATGCGCAAGGGCAAGGCGTTGGCAGCGCGCTGCTGGAAAAGGTTCAAGAACGTTTCACCTCCACCGGCGCATTGAAATGCTTGCAAAAGAATCAGGCGGCGATGGATTTTTATCTGAAACACGGCTGGCGGCGTGAAGCGGTTGGCGAAAGTGAGCAGGGAAAATATGTGCTGATGCATTTTCCGCTGGCGGCTCGCGCCAGCGAAAGTGGACGGCGTTAAACCGCGCGGAAAGCAATATCGCCCGGGATGATTTCACCTTGCCAATAGAGCTGTGCCGCGACGCGTCCTGCCAGCTGGCGATACAGCGCGGTAAAATCACTGTCAGGACGGCGCACCACGGTTGGTTCACCATCATCCAGATCTTCACGCAGCGTAATGTGCAGCGGCAGCTGTGCCAGCAGGCGGGTGTGGTAATCCTCCACCAGCTTCTGCGCGCCGCCGGTGCCGAAAATCGGTTCGTGGTGGCCACATTGGCTACAAATGTGCATGCTCATGTTCTCGACCACGCCCAATACCGGTACGCTCACTTTCTCAAACATCACCATGCCTTTGCGTGCATCGATTAACGCGATGTCCTGCGGCGTCGTCACCACTAACGCGCCGGTCACCGGCACGTTCTGCGCCAGCGTGAGCTGAATATCGCCGGTGCCTGGCGGCATATCGAGAATCAAATAGTCGAGATCCGGCCACATGGTTTCGTTCAGCAGCTGCATCAAGGCTTTGCTGGCCATCGGGCCGCGCCACACCATGGCGTTATCGTCGGTTACCAGATAGCCGATGGAGTTGGTTGCCAGGCCGTGCGCCATAATCGGCGCCATGTGCGTGCCATCCGGTGAAGTGGGACGCTGATTTTCGGTGCCGAGCATGTTAGGAATCGACGGGCCGTAAATATCCGCATCAAGAATCCCCACGCGCGCGCCTTCCGCAATCAACGCCAGCGCCATGTTCACTGCGGTGCTGGATTTGCCTACGCCACCTTTGCCAGAGCTCACCGCGATGATATTTTTCACACCGGTCGCACCTGGATGGTTTTTCACGCGCTTCAGCGTGGCAATATCGTGGCGCAGCCGCCAGTCGATGGCGCTGGCATCGGTTAAGCGCAGCAATTCTGCACTGGTTTGCGCTTTCAAAACTTCAAAGGCGCTGGCCCACGCAAACGGCATCACCAGCTCGATATGCAGCTTGTCATCCAGCAGCGCCACGTGGCGCAAAGCTTTCAGCGTGGTGAGGTTGTGTTGCAGCGTCGGATGTTCAAAGTCACTCAGCACGCCGCTGACCAGGGCCCGCAGCGCTTCAGGTGAATGATGTTGCTGGGATTGTGAAGTCATCCCTACTCCTTGTTTTTTCATCTCGCCAGATTGCGGCGGTGTCTGTTCAATAATATCAGATAGGCGCTAAAAGTGACGCGGATGTCCTGTCGTGTTTACGCCAGAGAGTGCTTCGGTTAACATCTAAACCCGATTTTTCTTCAACGGAACGCTACGCAAACATGACTCAAGTCGCTAAAAAAATTCTGGTAACGTGCGCGCTGCCGTACGCAAACGGTTCAATCCATCTCGGTCACATGCTTGAACACATTCAGGCTGACATTTGGGTCCGTTACCAGCGAATGCGTGGCAACCAGGTTCACTTCATCTGTGCTGACGACGCACATGGCACGCCAATCATGCTGAAAGCGCAGCAGTTGGGTGTGGCACCAGAGCAGATGATTGCCGAAATGAAGCAAGAGCACGAGACCGATTTCGCCGGCTTCAACATCGGCTACGACAACTATCACTCGACGCACAGCGATGAGAACCGTCAGCTGTCCGAGCTGATTTATGGTCGTCTGAAAGAGAATGGTTTTATTAAGAACCGTACCATTTCGCAGCTGTACGATCCTGAGAAAGGCATGTTCCTGCCGGACCGTTTCGTCAAGGGCACCTGCCCGAAATGTAAATCACCGGATCAATATGGCGACAACTGCGAAGTGTGCAGCGCGACCTACAGCCCAACCGAGCTGATCGACCCGAAATCGGTGGTTTCTGGCGCTACGCCGGTGCTGCGTGATTCCGAACACTTCTTCTTCGATCTGCCGTCCTTCAGCGCCATGCTGCAGGCGTGGACGCGTTCAGGCGCGCTGCAGGAGCAGGTGGCGAATAAAATGCAGGAGTGGTTCGAATCGGGGTTACAGCAGTGGGATATCTCTCGCGATGCGCCTTACTTTGGCTTCGAAATTCCAGGCGCGCCGGGTAAATACTTCTACGTTTGGCTGGATGCGCCAATCGGCTACATGGGTTCATTTAAAAACCTGTGCGATAAGCGCGGCAATATCGATTTCGACGAGTTCTGGAAGAAAGATTCGGCCACCGAGCTGTATCACTTTATCGGTAAAGATATCGTCTATTTCCACAGCCTGTTCTGGCCGGCAATGCTGGAAGGCAGCCACTTCCGCAAGCCAACCAACCTGTTCGTGCATGGTTATGTAACGGTAAACGGCGCGAAGATGTCGAAATCGCGCGGCACCTTTATTAAAGCCAGCACCTGGCTGCAGCATCTGGATGCCGACAGCCTGCGTTATTACTACGCGGCCAAGCTCTCCTCACGCATCGACGATATCGACCTGAATCTGGAAGATTTCGTGCAGCGCGTGAATGCGGATGTGGTGAATAAAGTGGTTAACCTGGCATCGCGTAACGCGGGCTTCCTGACCAAACGCTTTGGCGGCAAACTGGCGAGCGAGCTGGCCGATCCGGCGCTGTATCAGACCTTTGTTGATGCCTCTGAAAGGATTGGCGAAGCCTGGGCCAGCCGCGAATTTAACCGTGCGATTCGTGAAATCATGGCGCTGGCCGATCTGGCTAACCGCTATGTCGATGAGCAGGCGCCATGGGTGGTGGCGAAACAAGAGGGCCGTGATGCCGATCTGCAAGCCATCTGCTCAATGGGCATCAACCTGTTCCGCGTGCTGATGACCTGGCTGAAGCCGGTGCTGCCATCATTGAGTGAGCGTACTGAAGCCTTCCTGCAGAGCGAACTGAGCTGGGATGCGATTGCGCAACCGCTGCTCGATCACGACGTAGCACCGTTCAAAGCGCTGTATGGCCGTATCGAGATGAGCAAAGTTGAGGCGCTGGTTGAAGCCTCAAAAGAGGACGCGGCGGCGGCAAATAAGCCTGCAGCAACCGGGCCGCTGGCCGATGCGCCAATTGGTGACACCATCACCATTGATGATTTCGCCAAGGTCGATATGCGCGTGGCGCTGATTGAGAAAGCCGAGCTGGTAGACGGTTCTGACAAGCTGCTGCGTCTGGAGCTGGATGTGGGCGGCGAGAAGCGTCAGATCTTCTCTGGTATTCGCGCGGCGTATCCGGATCCTTCCGTGCTGGTTGGCAAAATGACCATCATCATCGCCAACCTCGCGCCGCGTAAAATGCGCTTCGGTATTTCGGAAGGCATGGTGCTGTCAGCCGGTCCGGGCGGAAAAGACCTGTTCGTGCTGTCGGTCGATAGCGGCGCAGTACCGGGAATGCCGGTTAAGTAGGATATTTTGTTTTCCCTCACCCTAGCCCTCTCCCGCGCGCGGGAGAGGGAATAGTTAGGTTGGAGCATTGATTAAATATTCACTTAAAACGGTTCCCTCGCCCGCTTGCGGGAGAGGGAATAGTTAGGTTGGAGCATTGAATCAAATATTCGCTTAAAACGGTTCCCTCGCCCGCTTGCGGGAGAGGGAATGGTTAGGTTGGAGCATTGAATCAAATATTCGCTTAAAACGGTTCCCTCACCCGCTTGCGGGAGAGGGAATGGTTAGGTTGGAGCATTAAATTAAATATTCGCTTAAAACGGTTCCCTCACCCGCTTGCGGGAGAGGGCTAGGGTGAGGGCGCAGGCCGCGGCGTCAGCTGTCGATATATCTCATCCATCACCGCATCAAACTCCTCGAAAACCTGATTATTCCAGAATCGAATCACTCGCCAGCCACTGCGCTGTAAAAATGCCGTTCGTTGTTCATCATAAATTTTTGCCGCATCTTCATTATGTTGCCCGCCATCAAGCTCCACGATTAACAGCCTTTCAATACAGGCGAAATCGACAATATAGCGTCCAATCGGATGCTGGCGCCGAAACTTCACTCCGCACAAATTCCGGTTACGTAAAAAATGCCACAATTGATGCTCCGATTCTGGCATTGCTTTGCGCAGTTCACGCTGACGTGTAACAGCCTTCATCATTCCCCTCTCCCTGAATTTTTTGTCCACCCTACACCCTGCACAGAAGAGGAAAAGAACGCGATGAAAAAGCTGGAATCTACATTCCAATGTGATCGCTAGCACGCTAAGCGCTTAATGCGTATGATGAAGCGCCATGAAAACAGGAGCCTGACATGCCCTCCGTGCTATCTGCCTGCTGGCGCTATCTGCGCGCCTTCATCATTATTTATGCGGCGCTTTACGCCGGAATGGGGATATCTGCCCTGCTCCCAATCACTATTCCCGGTAGCATTATCGGCATGCTGCTGCTGTTCCTACTGCTGGCACTGCAAATTCTGCCGGTTGACTGGGTCAAACCCGGCTGTCATTTGCTGATTCGCTACATGGCACTGCTGTTTGTTCCCATTAGCGTAGGCGTAATGGGTTATACCGACATTCTCACCGCCCAGTTTGGGCCGATTGTGGTGTCGTGCATGGTCAGCACTTTCCTGGTTTTGCTGATTGTCGGCCTGAGCGCAGAACGAATGCAGCGTCCGCAGGAGAAAAACCATGACTGATGCCTGGTGGTCGCTACCGCTGACCGTGATCGCCTATCTGCTGGCGCGCAAGCTGGCGGCGAAAATCAATATTTCCATCGTCAATCCCTTGCTGGTCGCGATGGCGATTGTCATTCCGCTCCTATTGATCACCCACATGCCCTATGCCCGCTATTTTGCTGGCAGCAGCCTGCTGAATCAGCTACTGCAACCCGCCGTGGTCGCGCTGGCCCTGCCGCTGTACGAGCAGATGCATCAAATTCGCGCACGCTGGAAAACCATTATCAGCGTGTGTTTCATTGGCAGCATTACAGCGATGGTGTCAGGCACTGCCATTGCCCTGTGGATGGGCGCGACGCCAGAAATCGCCGCCACTATCATGCCAAAATCGGTTACCACGCCGATTGCGATGGCTGTGTCTGCTTCATTACACGGTATTCCCGCGATTAGTGCGATCTGCGTGCTGATCGCCGGGGTGCTGGGCGCGGTATTTGGTCATATGTTGCTGAATCTGTTTAAGGTGAAGAGCAAATCTTCGCGAGGTTTGGCGATTGGTAACGCTTCGCATGCGTTAGGTACGGCGCGTGCTGCAGAGATCGATTATCAGGAAGGCGCATTCAGCTCTTTAGCGCTGGTGATCTGCGGCATCATTACGTCATTACTGGCACCCTTTCTTTTTCCCCTGTTAATGCATTGGTTTGGCTAAAACTTGCGAGAGATCTCGCAAAGTTGAAACAACCCAATCAGCTTGCATTGTCAGAGCGACTTGGATCACATATAAAACGTCAGGCGGCGCATTGCCGCTAACGCGAAACTGAGGTCATCACATCATGCATCCACGATTCTCTACTGCTTTTTCTGCCCTGCCCGCAGCGCTACAAACGGCGATCCAGCCGCTGCTGGATGCGGCTGATTTCCATGGCGTATTGCGTCCTCAGGATATCGCGCAATTGAAACAGCTTACCGGTCTGGATGATGATGCGCTGGCGCTGGCACTGTTGCCGCTGGCAGCAAGTTGCGCTGTGGCTACCGTTTCGAATTTCAACGTCGGCGCCATTTCTCGCGGCGTTAGCGGCCATTGGTATTTCGGGGCCAATATGGAGTTCCTGCACGCGCCGCTGCAGCAGACGGTACATGCCGAGCAAAGTGCGATTACCCATGCCTGGCTACGCGGTGAAGAGAAATTAGCGGCAATTACCGTCAACTACACGCCGTGCGGCCATTGCCGCCAGTTCATGAATGAGCTTAATAGCGGCACCGCAATTCGCATTAGCTTGCCGGGACGCGCCGTGAGCACGCTCGGTGATTATCTGCCGGATGCGTTTGGCCCCGCTGATTTGAACATCACCGAACGTTTGTTAACGCCGGTCAATCATGGTTTTGCCGTAAAGGGTGATGCATTGCAACAAGCAGCCATTGAGGCCGCAAATCACAGTCACGCACCTTACAGCCAGAGCTACAGCGGCGTAGCACTTCGCAGCCAGAGTGGTAAAACCTTTACGGGCCGCTATGCGGAAAATGCCGCTTTTAACCCAAGCTTGCCACCGTTACAGGCCGCGTTGATTTTAATGAACATGAGCAATGAAGCGCTCGATACTATTCAGCAGGCCGTGCTGGCCGAATCTCAGGGCAGCACGCTAAGTCAGTCGGATGCCACACGCGCGACGCTGGCAGCCCTGGGATGTGAAGATTTCTCACTTACTTTAGTTTCGAAAACATCAGTTTAGTGATCCTTTTACCGCTTTTGTGACCTTCTGTTAACAAAAGCTGTACATCTGCAGGAATTTTCATAGGATCGGGCGCCAGACCCTCTTCACATCCAGATGGACTGGCGTTACCTTTTCTCGGCGATACGTCAGAAAACACTGCAACCGGAGCAAGCACTGCATGGAACTCGACTACGAAAGTAAACGTCCGCTGTATATTCCTTACGCGGGTCCGATCCTGCTGGAATTTCCGCTGTTGAACAAAGGCAGCGCCTTCAGCCTTGAAGAACGTAACGAATTTAACCTAAACGGTCTGCTGCCTGAGGCAGTGGAATCCATTGAAGAGCAGGCAGAACGAGCCTGGCGCCAGTTCCTGGATTTCAAAAACAATAACGACAAGCATGTTTACCTGCGCAACATCCAGGACACCAACGAAACCCTCTTCTACCGACTGCTCGATAATCATCTGGAAGAGATGATGCCGATTATCTACACCCCAACCGTCGGCGCCGCCTGTGAGCACTTCTCAGAAATCTACCGCCGCGCACGTGGTGTATTCATCTCTTATAACAACCGCGATCGCATTGAAGACATGCTGCAAAACGCCACCAAGCAGAATGTGAAGGTGATTGTGGTGACCGATGGCGAGCGTATTCTTGGCCTCGGCGATCTGGGCATTGGCGGCATGGGTATCCCAATCGGTAAGCTGTCGCTGTATACCGCGTGCGGTGGCATCAGCCCGGCTTATACCTTGCCGGTTGTGCTGGACGTAGGTACCAATAACCAGCAGCTGCTGAACGATCCGCTCTACATGGGCTGGCGTCATCCGCGTATCACCGGTGAAGAATACGAAGAATTCGTTAACGAATTCATTCAGGCGGTTAATCGCCGCTGGCCAAATGTGCTGTTGCAGTTTGAAGACTTCGCACAGAAAAACGCCATGCCGCTGCTGGAACGCTATCGTGATGAGATCTGCTGCTTTAACGACGACATTCAGGGCACCGCCGCCGTTACTGTTGGCACCCTAATCGCTGCCAGCCGCGCTGCGGGCAGCCGCCTGTGTGAGCAGAAAGTGGTATTCCTGGGTGCCGGTTCTGCCGGTTGTGGTATCGCCGAGCAGATTATCGCGCAGATGAAATCTGAAGGCTTGAGTGATGATGAAGCCCGCAGCCGGGTGATGATGGTGGACCGTTTTGGTCTGCTGACCGACAAGCTGCCTAATCTGCTTAATTTCCAGAGCAAGCTGGTGCAGAAGAGCGACAGCTTGAAAGAGTGGGACACCAGCAGCGACTCAATTTCTCTGCTGGACGTGGTGCGCAATGCCAAACCAGATATTCTGATCGGCGTGTCTGGCCAGCCTGGCCTGTTCACCGAAGAGATTATCCGCGAGATGCACAAACACACGAAGCGGCCGATCGTTATGCCGTTGTCGAACCCGACGTCACGCGTGGAAGCAACGCCAGCCGACATCATCGCCTGGACCGACGGTGCAGCGCTGGTTGCCACCGGCAGCCCATTCTCGCCGGTGACATGGAAAGGGAAAACCTATCCAATCGCCCAGTGCAATAACTCCTATATCTTCCCTGGAATTGGTTTGGGCGTAATCGCTTCTGGCGCCAGCCGCGTGACGGATTCGATGCTGATGACCGCCAGCCGCGCTTTGGCTGACTGTTCACCGCTGGCGAATGATGGTGAAGGACCGGTTCTGCCGGAAATCAAAGATATTCAGGGCGTTTCGAAGCTGATTGCCATCGAAGTAGGTAAAGCGGCGCAGCTGGCTGGTGTGGCGGTTGTCACTTCAGAAGATGTCTTGTCGAAAGCCGTGAGCAACAACTTCTGGCTGCCGCAGTATCGTCACTATCGCCGTACCTCGATTTAAGTCGCAGCACGATCGGACTTTGCAGGTCCGATCGTGTTTAAAAAAACGCCGGCCAAATGGCGTTTACTTGCTTCCCCCGTCCGCCTCAAGTAGCCTTTAGCCATTCTGAATTCTGCCAACCGAGTGCCCGCGCGCATGATTAAACGCGTATTGTTTGGTCTGTTTTTCATCATCTTATTGGTGGTGGCGACCGCGCTCGGCCTGGATCGCTGGATCAGCTGGAAAACCGCCCCCTTTATTTATGAAGATGTCACCTCGCTGCCGCATCGTCAGGTCGGCGTGGTCTTGGGCACGGCTAAGTATTACCGCACCGGCGTTATCAATCAGTATTACCTCTACCGTATTCAGGGGGCATTGAACGCCTACAATAGCGGCAAGGTAAATTATCTGCTGCTGAGCGGTGATAATGCGCAGCAAAGCTATAACGAGCCAATGACCATGCGTCGTGATTTGATCAAAGCCGGCGTAGCGCCGGCAGATATCGTGCTGGATTATGCCGGTTTTCGCACGCTGGATTCGATTGTGCGCACGCGCAAAGTGTTCGATACCAACGATTTCATCATTATTACCCAGCGTTTTCACTGTGAGCGTGCGTTGTATATTGCGCTGCATTTAGGCATTCAGGCGCAGTGTTATGCGGTACCATCGCCGAAGAATATGTTGTCGGTGCGTTTCCGTGAAGTGGGGGCGCGTTTAGGCGCGCTGGCGGACTTATATTTGATGAAACGTGAACCGCGCTTCCTTGGGCCGTTAGTGCCAATTCCGGCGGTGCATGAAGTCCCTGAGGACGCGCAGAGTTATCCGGCGGTCACGCCAGAGCAGCTGTTAGAGCTGGAAGAGAAGTTACAGAAATAAAAAAGGGTCGCCTGAAGGTGACCCTTTTTTGATGACGTTTGTTACTTCTTACGCGCGTATTTCAACGAATCCAGCGCCACGGCGAAGATGATGATGCCGCCCTTAATAATGTACTGCCAGTAAGGGTTCACGCCGATGTAGGTCAAACCGTAGTTGATGACGGTAAAGATGATTACACCGGTTACCACACCCGCCACTGAACCCACACCCCCGGCAAACGACACGCCGCCGACGACACACGCCGCAATCGCATCCAGCTCATACATAAAACCGAGGTTGTTGGTGGCGCTGCCGATACGGCCCGCTTCCAGCATCCCACCGAACGCGTAGAACACACCCGACAAGGCATAAATCAGAATCAGGTTGAATGGAACGTTTACGCCTGACACTTTTGCGGCTTCCGGGTTACCGCCGATGGCAAAGATGTTGCGACCGAAGCGGGTTTTATTCCACAGCACCCAAACAAAGACGATGGCAATGACGGCGTAGAAGGTGATAAATGACAGTTTAAAATCACCGAAACGCAGGAAGCCCTGGGCAAATTTGGAGAAGCCCGGATCGAAACCGGCAATCGGCGAGGCACCCACAAAGTCGTAATAGAGTGAGTTGATACCGTAAACGATGATCATGGTGCCCAAGGTGGTGATAAATGGCGTTACCTTGAGGTAAGCAATAATCACACCGTTCACCAAACCAATTACACCGCCGATGATGCAAACAGTCAGAATAACTAACGGGATTGGCACGGTATCCAGATGCGGGAACACTTTGTTGGCGTTATCCATGGCCTGCAGCAATGTGGCAGCAACCACCGCCGCTAAGCCCACCTGACGTCCTGCCGAAAGATCGGTACCTTGCGTAACAATCAAGCCGGCAACACCCAGCGCGATAATGATACGCACAGAGGATTGGGTCAGGATATTACTCAGGTTCATTAAACTTAAAAAAGTGGGATCCTGGAAAATAATAATTGCCAGCAGTACAAACAGGACAACATAAATGCCACCCTCTTTTAACCAGGTTAGCGCATTCTTTTTAGTAGTCGCTTTCATGTTAAAGCCCTTGCTTCATTAAAGGTGTAATGACGCTAAACGCAGGATTTCATTCTGCGAGGTCGTTTTGGTATCAACAATGCCCGCTACCTGGCCATTACTCATCACTAAAATACGATCGGTAATACCCAACAGTTCTGGCATTTCAGAAGAGATAATAATGATGCCCTTCTCTTTCTTCGCCAACTCAGCAATCAGTTGGTAAATTTCGAATTTTGCACCCACGTCAATGCCACGCGTTGGCTCATCAAGCATCAATATTTCCGGCTGCGTTAATAACCAGCGACCAATAATTACTTTTTGTTGGTTACCACCGGAAAGCGAGCCAATTTGCGTATGATGACCCGGCGTTTTCACGCGCATTGAATCAATTACCCATTGGGTATCACTCTTCATGCGTTTATTATCGAGCAATCCCATGCTGGATTTATACTTTTTAATATTGGAGATAAGCGAGTTAAAGCCAATATCCAGATAAGCATAAATACCGGTGGAACGACGCTCTTCCGTCACCAGCGCAAAACCGTGATTAATGGCTTCATTGGCGCTGTGGTTATTAATACTTTTCCCGTGCAGCTTAATGGTGCCACCCGACTTTTCGCGAATACCAAACAGGGTTTCGACGATGTCAGTTCGCTTCGCCCCCACCAAACCTGCAATGCCGAGAATCTCCCCTTTATGCAGATCAAATGAGATGTCGCGAATGGAAGGCTGACGCAACGAGGTTAAGTGGCGCACCTCTAGAATGACTTCACCCGGTACGTTCGATTTGTCTGGGAAACGCTGGTTCAATGAACGGCCAACCATCATTGAGATGATTTTGTCCATATCCAACCCTTCCAGCGGCTGGGTAGCAATCCACTGTCCATCACGTAAAATGGTGATCTCATCGCACAGCTGGAAGATCTCTTCCATCTTGTGTGAGATATACACGATGCCGCAGCCACGGTCTTTTAGCTTACGGATGATGGTGAACAGATGGTTTACTTCTTTTTCGGTCAGCGACGAGGTCGGCTCATCCATAATAACGATTTTGGCGTTATACGAGAAAGCTTTGGCGATCTCAATCATCTGCATTTGCGAAACAGACAAGGTGGCGACTTTATCGCGCGGATCGATATCAATATCTAATTCATCAAAGATCGCTTTGGTATCGCGATACATTTTATCCTGATCGACAAACACACCTTTACGCGGATAACGACCAAGCCACATGTTATCCATCACGTTGCGTTGCAAAACCAGGTTTAATTCCTGATGCACCATCGACACGCCATTTTCCAGCGCCTCTTTGGAGCTTTTGCAATCAATTTCCTCACCCTGAAACAGGATGCTCCCCGTATCCTTTTTATAAATCCCAAACAGACATTTTAATAATGTAGATTTCCCGGCACCGTTTTCTCCCATTAATGCATGAACGGAGTGCGGCCGCACTTTTAAATTCACATTATCTAAGGCTTTAACCCCTGGAAATGATTTCGAGACATTCGTCATCTCCAGCAGATATTCACGCTGTGTGGTCGGATTCTCACTGGCCATAATTTACCTGGCTAAATAAAGCGTTGGTCAGATGCAATAAGGCGCGGCGAAGTGCCGCGCCCAGGATGAATTACTTCACAAACTGCGACAGATTTTCTTTATCTACTGGTACGTAAGGAACACGTACGATTTTATTTTCCATCTTGAAGTTAGTGCCTGCGGTGGCTTCTTTGCCATTGGCCAGGTTATTGGCAATATCCAATGTGGCTTTTGCCTGGTTTTCCGCATCATTCAACACGGTACCCGCCAGCGCACCAGATTTCACCAGCGCCAGCGCTTCTGGCAGTGCATCCACGCCAAACACCGGAATATTGGTTTTGTTGTGTGCTTTCAGCGCTTCAACCGCACCCATCGCCATCGCATCGTTGTTGGCGATGATCACTTCAATTTTGTCGGCGTTCGGGCCAGACAGCCAGGCATCCACTTTGTCTTTTGCCTGCGCGGTATCCCACATCGCTGTATCCATCATCAGCTGCTGCGTTTTCAGGCCGTCTTTGTTCAGGGTATCAATCACGTATTTAGTACGCGCTTCAGCGTCCGGGTGGCCCGGCTCGCCTTTCAGCAGCGCGAACTGAATTTGACCATCTTTGTTCAGATCCCAGGCTGGCGTCGCCTTCCAGTGCTTCTCAATCAGCTGACCCTGGATAATGCCTGACTCTTTAGAATCGGTACCAACGTAATAGGCCTTCGGATAGCTGGCCAGCACTTTGGCGTTTGGTTCTTTGTTGAAGAACACCACCGGCACGTCATTGCCGCGTGCTTTATCAATCACCACTGCCGCAGCAGCCGGATCCACCAGGTTGATCGCCAGCGCTTTCACACCTTTCGCCATCAACACGTCGATCTGGTCATTTTGCTTGGATTGGTCGTTCTGCGAGTCATTCATCAGCAGCTGGACGCCGCCGACGGTTTTGGCTTCTTTCTCAATGTCCTTACGCACCATCGACATGAAGTTATCGTCGTATTTGTAAATGGTCACGCCAATGCGAGTATCGGCGGCGTGCGCAGTTGCACCAAACATCATGCTGGCAACCAGTGCTGTGAGCGTGAAAACCTTCTTATTCATGGTATCTCCGGTTTTTATGTAGGGCATTTCATTGCGCCGTAATGCCTGCGGGCAGACAGCGCCGTCGGTTTTAATTTGAATCCATGGGGCGGACGCGTAACGCAAAGCCGGGCCACCATCGCAATCCTGACTTCCCTGTACGTAAACGCTTCCTGAAGAGTGTTGTGAACTATTTCAATCGGCTACTGAAACCTGCTGAGAGAAGGATTACCCAGCGTTACATGATGTTTCAGTCCGGTAAGACGCTGCCATCATAGTGAGCGGCATGTTAATTAACTGTGAATACAATCACAGATTGGAAACGGTTACACAGGGCTATCGCCTGAATTAGTGACCGACTCCACAATTTGCCGCTGCGCCACCGAATGACGACGCACTAGCGTCGGCATAAAGCAGTGTGTGGCATGTTGATCCAGCTCGCCTGCAGCTCCCTTCAGCGCCAGTTCTGTAGCAAGTTTAGCCATGGAAACAATAGGATAGCGGACGGTAGTTAATTGCGGATCGGTGTATCTTGAGATGGGAATATCATCAAAACCAATGACTGAAAAATGCTGTGGAACCTGGATGCCGTTGTCCTTAAGCGCCGTCAATGCCCCCGCCGCCATGCCGTCATTGTAGGAAAACACGGCGGTTAAATGTAAATTGCGCCCAAGCAGTTCCACCATCGCCGCTTCCCCCCCTTGCATATCGGGCTCGGCATGCGCAATCCACGCCTCCTGCGGGCGAATACCCTGTTCTGCCAGGGCTTGCAGCCAGCCATCACGCCGCTGCGTCACATCTTCAATTGGGTGACTGGAGCTGAGAAAACCAATGCGTTGATGGCCCTGCTGTAACAGCATGCGCGTGGCAACCTGTGCGCCTGTAACGTTATCAAGGCAAACACAGCGATGCTCATAACCAGGAATTGTGCGATTAATCAGTACCATACCAGGAACGTGATCCATAAATTGCATCAACTCTGCGTCTGAAAGCGTTTTCGCATGCACCACTAACGCATTGCAGCGTTGACGTATCAGCACCTCAATCGCGTGTCGTTCTTTCTCTTCCAAGTGCCATGAGTTGCTGATGAGCACGTGTTTATGTACGCGCTGCGCCACGGTATCCACCGCTTTAACTAATGCGCCGAAGAAGGGGTCGGAGACGTCCATCACCACCACACCAATGGTATCGCTGACTTGCGTTGCTAAGGCTTGCGCATTGGCGTTAGGGCGATAGTCGAGTGCATCAACCGCGGCCAACACGGCTTCTCGGGTATCGGCGGTGACTGCACTGCTGTTATTGAGCACACGTGACACGGTGGCAACTGACACACCGGCCTGACGAGCGACATCACGAATCGTTATCATGCAGCTGTTCCACAGGGGCTGAAAATGCGCGACAAGCGCGTAACGGCGCTATTCTGGCAGGGCACAGGGAACGACTACGTGAATTACGTCACACCAATGAAAGCGGTTACATACAATTCTGCAACCTTTGTGATGAATATCATTATCTGGTGGAGGAAGAAGGTGTGGTTTTTCCGGCGGCAAGACGCGTCAATTTACGCCACAGCCACTCCAGCGGCCCCTGTGGGAAAAATCGCAGCCATAGCACAGAAAACAAGATGTTAATCAGCCAGATTGCCGGGACAAAGGCCAGCAGATGCAGGCGATCAAACTTGAGGAAGAGATTGAAACGATAGAAGAGCGTGGTGCAAATGAGCGTCTGTAACAGATAATTGCTCAATGCCATGCGGCCAACGCATTGAATGGCATAGCTGAAGCGCGTTGAAGCAATTTGTGGCCAGAAGCCGAGGCAAAGTGCGGCATAGCCAAGGCTGATGAACGGGCTGGCGAGGTCGCGCGGTATTTGCAGAAAAAAGCCGGTCCAGCGGAACTCCCAGCCTATCATCCACTGCGCTGCAATGCCTGGAATCGCAATCAGCCAGCCAATCGTCAGCAGTAATGCTGCAGAGCGTCGATAGTGCTGCACGCTAAATTGCCCGCTAAGCCAGCCGCTACGCATCAGGGCAGCGCCAATCAGCATTAGCCCCGCCAGCTGCCAGCCATATTGGGAGGCCAGCGCCATCAACCCCGATGACAAGTGGTCAAGCCGGTTCTGCACCGCTTCCCAACCACCAAGCATTTTCCAATAGCTTTCATATTCCAGATCGGCCGCGCCAGGCAGCCAGGAGCGCGTGGGATTCGGGCTCGAAATGGCACCAAACACCAGCAAAACGCCGCAGCCAACGAGATAAAGCAACGCGCCAGTTTGTAGCAGAGCGCGGTCAGACGGCACGTCGCGCAGCATGCGCCAGATAATCAGCCCAATCAGGCCGTAATCCAGCAGAATGTCGCCTTCCCAGAAAAATAGTGCGTGAATAAAGCCGATGAACACCAGCAACGTCAGGCGCGCTGACATCCAGCGGCTGCCGCGCGGCGCTTGCAAATAAAGCCCAGCGCCAAACAGCAAAGCAAATAGCGTAAGAAACTTGAGCTGCGCCAGACCATCCATGACCGCCCAGGTCCAGGCGTCAGATGTGGAAGCCTGCCCTTGCCACGCCGGATTTAGATAGGCTGCCGCGGGCAGCGCAAAACCGACGATATTCAACAGCAATATTCCGAGAATGGCGCAGCCACGAATGAAATCCAGCGCGAGATAGCGTTGCATCGAGTGCCTTGACGGAGACAGGAAATCGGGCGACAAACCGCCGCCCCAAAGATTAGCTGTGGCGAACCGCGCGCAGGAATTCCTGACGCGTGTTCTGGCTGGATTTGAACAAGCCACCCAGCGAGGTAGTGGTTGTCGCGCTGGTCGCATCCTTCACGCCACGCGCTTTCACGCAGTAGTGCACGGCATCAATCGACACGGCAACGTTATTGGTGCCGAGCAGCGTTTGCAGGGCGACCAACACTTGCTGCGTCAGGCGCTCTTGCACCTGCGGACGCTGGGCGAAGAACTGCACAATGCGGTTAATTTTCGACAGGCCAATCACTTTGTCTTTCGGGATGTAGGCCACGGTGGCTTTGCCGTCGATGATCACAAAATGATGCTCGCAGGTGCTGGTCAGCGTGATATCACGCACGGTCACCATCTCATCAACCTTCATCTTGTTTTCGATGACAGTGATCTTCGGGAAGTTGGCGTAATCGAGACCCGAAAAAATTTCATCCACATACATTTTGGCGATGCGGTTGGGCGTCTCCATCAGGCTGTCATCTTCCAGATCCAGATTCAGCAGCTGCATAATTTGGGTCATGTGACCGGCGATTTCACGCTTGCGCGCGGCATCATCCATATCACGTATCGGCGCGCGTAATGGCGTTTCCAGACCACGCGCCAACAGCGCTTCGTGAACCAGGGCGGCTTCCTGACTTAAGGTGCTCATCTTACTCTTCTCCGGCAGGTGATGCGCCCGCGGGTCTTCGCCCACGGGGGAAATTCTGAGCGCGTATTGTGAAACACTCCGCGCCTGTAATCCAGCAATCAATCTGGGGAAGTCGAGGAATAATCATGTAAAAAAGAACGGTAAGTTGATAATTCATTGTTTATTTTGAAATGCTCCCCCACACGTTTTTTTGTAAATACCATTTACTGAAGGCGAACGTCTAGAATGCAAATGAATTAGATTAAAAAATTGGCTTAGTACTATGCGCCATCGCTTAAGTAGTAATGTACATATCTGTTGAAAGCATCGCATAAAACAAGTATATCGAGACTTACATATTTATTGATGAAACGACGGCTTACTGCTGAGAATAGAACGGCAGCAATGATTAATTAATGAGCAAGGAGAACAGAAATGGATGCTGTGTTGCTTGAAATGATGCGCTCAGGTGGAAGAAGTAAAGCCTGGGCTGAAACAATGGTAAATCTTGAAGCTAGAAAACTGATCGATACAGCCAATTCTGTGTCCTTCTCTCATCTTCAGGACTCTTTGACCCGGATGGATTTTGTCAGAGAGATACAAGGTGTTGTGGAGGAGCAGTTTGCTGCAGCACGTAATGCCAAATCCGACGAAGAGTGCGTTCAATGTATTGAAAATCTTAGGGTCGAAACTGAAAATCTTCAGGAACAAGATCGCATGCTACGCATGAAAGCCGTGGAACTTTACGCACAAGTAGAGTTTATACGTGAAAACAGCAAAATTGTCGGATTTGTGATTTCTGCAGTAAATGTGGTTTTGTCCGGTGTTGAAATGGGCGTTGGTTTAACACTTCTCAGCTCTATGACGCCATTAGGTGTTCTGGCCGGTGCTGTTCTTATTACTGATGGTGCGAACAGCATAAGCAAAGAAATTGCACGCTATGCAATGGGTAACAAAACCTCTGAAGGACTTATTGCTGATGCGGCAATGGCCACAGCTGAATTTATGGGGTTCAGTCGCAATAGTGGGTTGGGAATATACAAATCAGTGTCACTTGCTGCAAATGCATATAGCGTATTCGGCTTGTTAAGACGCCCGGGCACCTGGCGTCTATTTAGATATCTACCCACGGATTATTACCGAAAAGTCAGCGCTATGAGCCGTCCAAAGCTCACAATGAAAATTGTGGGTTATGGTGTTACGGCAAAAGTTATTTTTGACCTAATGTCTTACTGATTACCTTCTGAACTAGCTACCTTTTTTCGATAACGCCAAGATTTGTATGCCAGTGTTGCAGGTGTTAAATACCAGATGAAAGGTAATACAATTACTAGTGTGGCTAAAAGCGTAATGCTGGTATCACTTGATGCCAGCATTAGCGTTAAAACCATGATGGTTAAAGCAACAATAGTAATCCACTTTGATGCTTTAAAGCGGTTTGCCAGGTCATGGGTTACGGAATCTAACGACCCCCCATAATTAGCTATATTATTCTTTAGTTTTTGCAGATCACTTTGGTTAAATCCATATTTTAAAAGCTTTTCTTCATTGGTCTTCATTATTTTTCGTCCCTAAAAATCATCCAAATTTTATGGTTAAGTCTACCTAAAATTGGATGATAAATCGCCATGAACCAAAGTTAATATCTTGTCGATATATTTTATTTTAAAAAACAAAAGGTTAATCCGTTATTGTTTGCTAAGTTTATACTCATCGTTTCGATAGAAGATGAAAGCTTTTCATGCTGTACGGCGGCGTAAAACCAGTATACCTGCAAGGATTAAGCTAAGGCCGGCGACCCACAGCGCGGGTTCCAGTCGATGCCAAAGCACGCTGGAAATCCACGACAGCAGCGGACCGCCCAACTGCCCTACCGCATAACCGGTGGTCAACAATCCGGCTAAATAACGCGTATGCTGCGGCGCCAGCTCGCGGCCATATTGCAATGCCAGCTGCACTACGCACAGGAAGCCGCCACCAATCAGCAGCGCACCAAGCATCAGGCCGTTCAGACCGGGCATCACAATCGCCGCAATCACGCCCAGAGCCTGCGCCCACAGCACGATAGCGAGACGGAGATGGCTGCTGCCCCAATGCCGCGTGATGATCCCTAGCACAATGCCGATCACCGCAGCGCCGCCGAATACCGGCCAGACAAACTGGGCGAATGCGCTATCGGGGAAACGCGCTGCCGCCATTTGCGACATAAACGTGGCGGGCAGAATGTAGCCGAATCCGGCAAGACTGTAGCTCAACACTAATCGCTTGAGATCGCCATTCAGCACCAGCGGATCGGCGGCTTGATCGGGCCGATGCAGTTGCCCCGTGCGCGGGAGGAAACGCGCAATGGCAGCAATGAGCAACAGCGCCAGCACACCATACGCCGCCCAGGCAAACGCCGCACTGACGCCGCTGGCATGCAGCAGCACAGCCAGCATGCCGCTGAGAAAAATCCCGGTGCCAGGACCGGCAAACACCGCGGCCAATAAACCCGAACGTCCATGCAAGTGCAGCTGCTCGCTGGCCCAGGCGGCCAGCAACACCATTGCCCAACCGCTGGCCCAGCCAATCAGGAAACGAATCACGCCGTGTAACCATGGCCCGCTGACGCACGCTGAAAGCAGCGTCAATATAACTGCGCCCCAAACGCCCGCCTGCAGACGCCACTCAACGCGTTTGCGCGCGCGCATGGCATCAAAAGATCCAAACAGATAGCCCAGATAGTTGAGTGCCGCCACCAAACTGGCGCTGGTAAGCGTCAACTGACCATCATGAATCATCAATGGAACCTGGGGAGTAAAAGCAAATCGCCCAATCCCCATCGCAACCACTAAACTTAAGAACGCGCTGAGCGCGACGCGAAACGCCATACCGACCTCAGGATGTTTTTATCACTTGTCACTAGCATGCATGACGTTTAAACTCACGAAAAGTGAATAATACTAACGAAGTTGTTTACGAGAAGAGAATATGGATTTAGTACAACTCCGCATGTTCTGCTCCGTCGCCGAGTCTGGCTCACTGGCCCGCGCAGCCGAGCAGCTCCATCGCGTGCCTTCCAATCTCACCACGCGCCTGCGTCAGCTTGAAGAAGAAATTGGCGTGGACTTGTTTATTCGTGAGAAGCAGCGCATTCGCCTGTCGCCGATGGGCCACAATTTTCTCAATTATGCGCAGCGTATTCTGGCACTCAGCGATGAGGCGCTGAATATGGCGCGCGCCGGTGAGCCAGGCGGTAATTTCGCGCTAGGCTCGATGGAAAGCACGGCGGCGACGCGTCTGCCTGCGCTGTTGGCGGCCTATCACCAGCGCTTTCCGGCGGTTGAGCTTTCGCTCATCACTAATACTTCTGGCGAAATCATCGACAAAGTGCGCGAAGGGACGCTGGCGGCCGCGCTGGTCGATGGTCCGGTGGCGCACGATGACCTCAACGGCTGTATCGCCTTTAACGAGCAGATGGTGCTGATTACCAGCCCGGAGCATGCGCCGATAAACAGCGCGCGCAATGTCCAGGGCGATACGCTGTTTGCCTTTCGTAACAGTTGTTCTTACCGCACTAAGCTGGAAGCCTGGTATCGCGAGAGCCAAACCGCGCCGAGCAGCGTGATGGAAATTCAGTCCTATCACGCGATGGTCGCCTGCGTGGCCGGTGGCGCGGGCGTGGCGATGATTCCCGCCTCGGTGCTGGCGCAGATGCCTGCCCGTGCGCGCGTTCAGGAACATGCGTTGCCGCCCGCCTACCGCGATACCGCCACCTGGCTAATGTGGCGGCGCGATGCGTTTACCCCCAACGTGGAAGCGCTGAAGTATTTGATTATTGAATTATTTGACGACCGCCCGGTTAACGACGAACTGCGGCATCCGCTGCACGTTGCTGAGTGAGTTTCTTTGTTATCGACATCACGACCATCGGGGCTACTTACCCCCGCATCTACAGGAAGAGGGATTGCATGAACATGATTAAAACCCGCGCCGCCGTTGCCTGGGCAGCTGGCGAACCGCTGAAAATTGAAGAAGTGGATCTGATGCCACCGCAAAAAGGTGAAGTGCTGGTACGTATCGTGGCCACCGGCGTGTGCCACACCGATGCTTATACCTTGTCTGGGCAAGATCCAGAAGGCGTATTCCCGGCGATCCTTGGTCACGAAGGCGGCGGCGTAGTAGAAGCAATTGGTGAAGGCGTAACCAGCGTGGCGGTAGGCGACCACGTGATTCCGCTTTATACGCCAGAGTGCGGCAAATGTAAGTTCTGTCTCTCCGGCAAAACCAACCTGTGTCAGGCGATTCGCGCCACCCAGGGCAAAGGTTTAATGCCTGACGGCACGACCCGCTTCTTTAAAGACGGCAAGCCGATTTTCCACTACATGGGCACTTCAACTTTCTCTGAATACACCGTGGTGCCGGAAATCTCGCTGGCGGTGATCAGCAAAGAAGCGCCGCTGGAAGAAGTGTGCCTGCTGGGCTGCGGCGTCACCACCGGCATGGGTGCGGTGATGAACACCGCGAAAGTGAAAGAAGGCGATACCGTGGCGATCTTCGGCCTGGGCGGCATTGGTTTATCCGCGATTATCGGCGCGAAAATGGCGAAGGCCGGTCGCATCATCGGTATCGATCTCAACACCAGCAAATTCGATCTGGCGCGCAAGCTGGGTGCAACCGATCTGATTAACCCGAAAGATCACGACAAGCCGATTCAGGATGTGATTGTTGAACTGACCGATGGCGGTGTCGATTTCTCCTTCGAATGTATCGGTAACGTCAACGTGATGCGCTCGGCGCTGGAGTGCTGTCATAAAGGCTGGGGCGAATCCGTCATCATCGGCGTAGCAGGTGCCGGACAGGAAATCTCCACGCGTCCGTTCCAGTTGGTAACCGGACGCGTCTGGCGCGGTTCTGCTTTTGGTGGTGTCAAAGGCCGTTCGCAGCTGCCGGGCATCGTGCAGGATTACCTCGACGGTAAGTTCGCATTAAATGATTTCATCACCCACAATCTTCCGCTGGAAGAGATTAATGACGCGTTTGATTTGATGCATGAAGGGAAATCGATCCGAACAGTGGTGCACTTTACCAAATAATCAGGAGACGTTATGGCATCCACTTTGGAGCTATTAGAAGAGCATCGCATTTTTGGTGGCTGGCAGCAGCGCTGGCGCCATCAGTCGGAGGTGCTGAACTGCCCAATGACCTTCAGCATTTTTCTGCCGCCGCCGCAGAGCGATGCGCCACCGCCAGTGGTGTGGTTCCTCGCGGGATTAACCTGCAGCGATGAGAACTTCACCACCAAAGCCGGTGCGCAGCGCGTGGCGGCGGAGCTGGGGTTGGTGCTGATCATGCCTGACACCAGCCCGCGCGGTGACGATGTGGCCAACGACAGCGGCTACGATCTCGGTCAGGGCGCAGGTTTCTACCTCAATGCGACGCAGCAGCCGTGGGCAGCGAACTTCCGCATGTTCGACTACCTCAGCGAAGAGTTACCGGAGCTGGTAGCGGATAACTTTAAGCTGAGCGATCGTCAATCGGTAATGGGTCATTCGATGGGCGGACACGGCGCGCTGGTGCTGGCGCTGCGTCTTGGCGGACGTTTTGCTTCAGCTTCCGCATTTGCGCCCATCGTCAATCCCACTGAAGTGCCGTGGGGGCAGAAAGCCTTTGCCGCCTATTTGGGAGAGGATCGTCAGACGTGGCGCGAATGGGATAGCTGTCTGTTGATGAAGCAAGTCGAGCAGCGTTTGCCGATTCTGATCGATCAAGGTGATAGCGATCAGTTCCTCGCCGATCAGCTGCGTCCGGAACGGCTGGAAGCGGTGGCGCGTGAACAAGGTTTCCCGCTGGAGTTACGCATTCAGCCGGGATATGACCACAGCTACTTCTTTATCGCCAGCTTCGTTGAGGATCATCTGCGTTTTCACGCGAAGCATTTGTTGGTGTAACGAAGTCGCCAGAAATGGCGACCCTAAGAAGGGTGCGCATTCATGCGCACCTTATTTAAACCAGCGTCTCCGCCAATCCATCGATCATCACCTGCGGCATGCCGCGCGAGCAATGTTCGATACGCCCCCGCACGCCATACACCTGCGCCAACGTCTCTGGCGTTATTACCTTTGATGGTTCGCCGTCAGCCAACAGATTACCCTCTTTGAGCATCAGGGCATGGTCAGCATGACGTAGCGCGATGTTGATATCATGCACCACCACCACCGTGACAATGTTGCGCAGACGGGTTTCACGGCGCACCAAATCCATCACGTGGAACTGGTAGTTAAGATCGAGCGCGCTCAGCGGCTCATCCAGCAGCAGCAGCTCCGGACGGCGGATCAGCGATTGCGCCAGGCCAACTAACTGTTTTTGCCCGCCAGAAAGCTGATCGAGATAGCGCATGGCTAAATGCGCGATGCCGAGCTGATCCAGCAGATGCATAATCTCCGCTTCGCTCGAGGCGCTGTGCAAGCCACCTGACGCGCGCTGCGCCACAATAATTGATTCCAGCACGTGCAAATGCACGCCCGCTGGCAAGGTTTGCGGCAGATACACCACGCGCTGCGCCCGCCGGGCAAACGGCTGGCCCATTAGCTCTTCACCATTGAGCCACAGCTCACCCTGCCCTTTGCTCAAACCGGCCAGCGCGCGCAGCAGCGTTGATTTCCCACAGCCGTTCGGTCCCAGCAGCACGGTGATTTTTCCGCGCGGCAGTGCGGGCACGTTGAGATCTTCAATCACCTTGCGCTTTGGATAACCGGCGTAGAAATGGCTAAGACGTAATCCCTGTTCCATTACACCGTCCCCCGATGACGCAGAATAATACTGAGGAAGAACGGCACGCCGACCAGCGACGTCACAATCCCCACCGGGATGATTACGCCAGGAATCAGGTTTTTCGAGGCTACCGACGCCAGCGACAGTACCAGCGCACCAACCAGCGCACTGGCGGGCAGATAATAACGGTGATCTTCACCAAACATCATGCGGGCAATGTGCGGCGCGACCAGACCGATAAAACCAATCGGCCCAACAAAGGCCACCGCCAGCGCGGAGAGAATGCTGATGCGCAGCAGCGTCGCCAGACGCAGACGGCGCACATCAATGCCAAAGCTCACGGCACGATCTTCGCCGAGGCGCAGCGCGGTCAGTTTCCAGCTGCTGAACATGGAGAACGGGATCAGGATGGCAAACGCGGCGGTTAATACACCGAGCTTCTCCCACGAGGCACGCGCCAGGCTGCCCATGGTCCAGAACACTAAGCCTTGCAGCGTATCTTCGCTGGCGATGAACTGCATCATCGAGACCAGCGCGTTAAAGGTGAACACCAGCGCGATACCAAACAGCACCACGCCAGAGGTCGAAACTTTAGTCCAGCGCGTTACGCCATCCAGCATCAGCGCGGCAAACAGCGCAAACACGAAGGCATTAGCGGAAATAAACCACTGATCGGGAATGCCGGGAATACCGATACCGAGGATGATGGCCAGCGCGGCGCCAAAGGCCGCCGCCGACGAAACGCCAAGCGTAAACGGGCTGGCGAGCGGGTTATTCAGGATGGTTTGCATCTCTGCACCGGCGAGACCAAGCGAAAACCCCACCACCACTGCCATCAGCGCGTAGGGCAAGCGAATGTCCCATACAATCACGCGCGTGCCCGCATCAACCGCATCGGGATGCGTCAGCGTTTGCCACAAGGTGTCGAGGGAGAGCCCAGCCGGGCCGAGAGTGAAATCCAGAATCACCGATGCCAGTATCGCCAGCACCAACACGCCAATTAACAACAGTCGCTGACGCAGTACCTGGCGATAACGTGTCATGGTGTCGGCTTGATGGCCGTTTTCCGCCACCAGCGTGGCGTCCGTGGTACGCATTGTTCTACCTGTTTCTTGTCGAAATCATAACGGCAGCCACAATAGTGCAGGTGATAATAATTATCAATTATATCCAGGTAACAAATGTTAAAAAAAGCGCGCATCATGCGCGCTCTGTGTCGTAGGATCGCCATTCATGGCGACTCACTCTTTAAACGTTGGGAACTCCATCTCGCTGTACTTCACGAAGCGTGAGCCGCGTGCCAGCTTATAACCCAACCAAATAATCAGGAACAGCGGGATGCCGATATAGGTTGCCGCTACGCCGTACCAATCAATACGATCGGCAAGGAAGGCCTGATAGTTCTGCCCCAGCGTAATGATCAGACACAGAATAAAGGCAAAAATCGGTCCCAGCGGAAAGAAGCCGGAGCGGTACGGCAGATCGGCCAGGCTATGCCCCTGCGCCACATAGCCACGACGGAAGCGGTAATGGCTGATGGCGATGCCCAACCAGGCAATAAAGCCCGTCATGCCTGAAGTGTTCAGCAACCACAGATACACTTCCTGGTTACCAAATTTCGAACTCAGGAAGCACAATCCCGCCACCACGGTAGTGGCGATCAGCGCGTTGCGCGGCACGCCGCCCTTCGACAGCTTGCCGAAAATACGTGGCGCTTTGCCTTCGCGAGCCAGGTTAAACAGCATACGCGTTGAGGCGTACATGCCCGAGTTACCTGCAGATAATACCGCCGTCAGAATAACGGCATTCATCACCGCCGCCGCAGACAGCAGACCGGCGTTCTGGAACACCAGCGTGAACGGGCTTACGGCGATGTCAGTGACATCGTTATGCAGCAATTTAGGATCGGTGTACGGCAGAATCAGGCTGATAATCAGAATCGCGAAGATATAGAACAGCAGAATACGCCAGAATACCTGACGGACCGCACGCGGGATGTTCTTCGCCGGATCCTGTGATTCACCGGCGGCGATGCCGATCAATTCGGTGCCCTGGAAGGAGAAGCCGACGATCATCGCCACGCCTATCATCGCAGCAAAACCACCGGCAAACGGTGCTTCGCCGACCGTCCAGTTATGCCAGCCGGCATTTTCAGCGCCGCGCATGATGCCAGTAATCATCAACACGCCAACCGCAATAAAGATGATGACGGTGGTCACTTTGATCAGCGAGAACCAGTATTCCGCTTCGCCAAAGCCTTTAACCGAGATGTAATTGAGCAGGAACATCAGGCCGAGGAACAGCGCGCTCCAGATCCAGCCGGGCGTATCCGGAAACCAGTAATTCATGACGAGCTGCGAGGCGACGAGGTCAACGGCGATGGTCACCGCCCAGTTGTACCAGTAGTTCCAGCCCAGTGCGAAGCCGAAACCTTCTTCGACATATTTGGCGCCGTAGGTGGCGAAGGAGCCCGAAACCGGCATAAAGGCCGCGAGTTCGCCAAGGCTGGTCATCAGGAAGTAAACCATCAGGCCAATCAGCGCATAAGAAAGTAGCGCACCGCCCGGTCCTGCCTGAGAGATGGTGGCACCCGAGGCGACAAACAGGCCGGTACCGATGGAACCGCCAATGGCGATCATAGTGAGATGACGCGCTTTTAATTCACGGCGCAATCCAGGTTGTTGTGTTGTTTTTGAGTCATTATGCATGTGTAAACGCTATGCTGGATAAAAATAAGGCGCGATTGTAGCACCAAGACCCAAGCTGTATAGCATTCACGTCGGGTTATTAGTTACCTTCATGATCGGCCGGAAATTATTAGCCGCAGCGTAATAAAAGCCGCAATTATTCACGGCAATACGATAAAAAGCGACTTAACGCTTTCGACACATGCTTCTGACGATGGTGGATGCGATAGAGCGTACGCGTCAGGCGCGGCAGCGGAACAACAACTTCCACCAGCGTGCCCGCCTCAAGCAGATCGGCAATCACGCGCCGCGATAAACAGCTAATGCCCATGCCATGACGCACCGCGTGTTTAATCGCTTCCGAATTACCTAACTCCATGCCGAGCTGAAACTGTGGCAAGTGCGACAGCAGCAGATAATCAACGATTTCACGCGTACCCGACCCGCGCTCGCGCAGAATCCACGGTGCGGCGGCGAGCGCTGCCAGCGTAATCGGCTGCTGCAGGATTGCGGCATCGGGCGCGGCAAATACCACCAGCTCATCCTCCAGCCACGGTTCGCTGATAATATCCAGCTCGTGACACGGACCTTCAATCAGGCCAATATCCACGCGGAAATCCGCCACGGCATTAATCGCATCCTGGCTATTGCCGACGCTGAGCTCCAGCGGCAGCGTGGGGAAGTCACGGCGATAGGCGGCGATCATGCCCGGTAACAAATAGTTGCCGATGGTGCTGCTGGCAAACAGGCGAATCGCCCCGTTATCTTCTTTAAATAGTTGCTCAATCTCACCCGCCTGCTCCATCAAGCCAACGGCGCGCGGATAGAGCAAACGTCCATGCTCATTGACCACCAAACGCTTGCCGACCCGACCAAACAGCTGCACGCCAAGTTGATTCTCCAAATCCGCCAGCGCCGCACTGACCGCCGACTGCGACAGCGCCAGCACCTGTGATGCCTGGGTGGTTGAACCGCTTTTCAGCACCTCGGTAAACACTTCAATTTGACGCAGCGTGATGTGCATGCGCCCTCCTCATCTATTACTTATTCCGATTAATTATAAATATATTATCAATTTTACTTTTAAACCAGCGCAGCGCAGGATTTAGGCATTGGAAAAACGTTAGACAAACTCACGGCATAAATCATCGCAGATCCTGTAGCGGCGCGATTTATCGCGCAATGAATTGCGCCGCTACGGAATGTGCGCTTTCTAATTTTGGTTTTCATCCGCATGAATGCCGCCCCTACGAGGAGAAAGATATGGCTGAGCTAAGCGTCAATAAACCCCCGTTTCACCTACATCACTGGCTGCCGGGTTTACTGCTCACCGCGGCCATTGCCGGTGGTGCGGCGTGGTTAGCCAATCAGCCGTGGCTGGCGGGTGCCGGATTCGGCGCGCTAACCTTAGCGATAATCTTGGGCATCGTGCTGGGCAATACCCTTTATCCACACATCACCGAACACTGCGACAGTGGTGTGCTGCTGGCGAAGCAGCGCTTGCTGCGCCTCGGTATCATCCTTTATGGCTTTCGTATTACCGTGCAGCAGATTGCCGATGTGGGTATCAGCGGCGTGCTGATTGATGCGCTAGTGCTCAGCTCAACGTTCCTGCTGACCTGTTTTATCGGCATTCGTCTGCTGAAGATGGATCGCGAAACCGTATGGCTAATTGGCGCGGGCAGCAGCATTTGCGGCGCAGCGGCGGTGCTGGCGAGCGAGCCTATCGTTAAAGCGCCACCGTCAAAAGTGGCGGTGGCCGTGGCGACGGTGGTGCTGTTTGGCACGATAGGCATCGTGATTTATCCGCTGCTGTGGACGCTGCTGCCTAACGTCAGCGCAGCCCATTTCGGCATCTTCACCGGTTCTACGCTGCATGAAGTGGCGCAGGTCGTCGCAGCCGGACACGCGATGGGTGCCGAGGCGGAAAACACCGCGGTCATCGCTAAAATGCTGCGCGTGATGATGCTGGCGCCGTTCTTGCTGATTCTAGGTAGCTGGTTGAAGCGCCAGCGTAGCCAGCAGGCTGCACAGCCGACATCCGCCAGCTTCCCGTGGTTTGCGCTGCTGTTTATTGTCGTTGCGCTGTTTAACTCGCTGCATCTACTGCCTGCCCAGGTGGTTGGCACGCTCAATCAGCTGGCAAATTTGCTGCTGGCAATGGCGATGGCCGCGCTGGGTTTGACCACCCGCTTTAGCGCATTAAAGCAGGCTGGCTTTAAACCGCTGCTGCTCGGACTGGTGATGTTTGGCTGGTTGATTCTGGGCGGCGGCGCACTCAATGTGCTGGTGCAACATTTCATGGCTTAACGGCATCCGCTATGATGGGCGCTTTGCAGCAGCAATCGCCCAATCAGGAGAGCGGCATGAAATATATCGGCGCACACGTCAGTGCATCCGGCGGCGTGGACCAGGCAGTGATCCGTGCCCACGAACTTGAAGCCACAGCCTTTGCGCTGTTCACTAAAAACCAGCGCCAGTGGCGTGCGGCGCCGCTCTCGGGTGAAGTCATTGATGCCTTCAAGACCGCCTGCGACCAGTACAACTTTACCTCCGCGCAGATTCTGCCACACGATAGCTATCTGATTAACCTCGGCCATCCGGTGATGGAAGCGCTGGAAAAATCACGTGATGCGTTTCTCGACGAGATGCAACGTGCCGAACAGCTGGGCTTAACGTTGCTGAATTTCCATCCAGGCAGCCATCTTAAGCAGATTGAAGAAGAAGCCTGTCTGAAGCGTATCGCCGAATCGATTAACATCGCGCTGGATAAAACCAGCAGTGTGGTCGCTGTCATCGAAAACACCGCCGGCCAGGGCAGCAACCTTGGTTTCCGCTTCGAACATCTCGCCACCATTATTGAGCATGTAGAAGATAAGTCGCGCGTTGGCGTGTGTATTGATACCTGTCACGCCTTTGCCGGTGGGTACGATCTGCGCAGCGAAGCAGCCTGTGTGGAGACCTTTAGCGAATTTGAACGCATCGTTGGTTTCCAGTATCTGCGCGGCATGCACCTGAATGATGCCAAAAGCACGCTGGGCAGCCGCGTTGACCGCCATCACAGCTTAGGTGAAGGCAATATCGGCAAAACGGCGTTTAGCTGGCTGATGAAGGATAAACGTTTTGACGGCATTCCGATGATTCTGGAAACCATCAATCCGGATATCTGGAAGGATGAGATTGCGTGGTTGAAGGCTGAGCAACAGGGATAATGTGATAACCAGGTCGCCATGAATGGCGCCCCTACAGGATACAAAAAAGGGAGCCGAGGCTCCCTTTTTCACGTCTGGCGAATGTTACGCTGCTTTCGCCAGCTCTTCTTCCGGACGTTTCAGAATCGCGTAGCCGAGACCCGCCACTGCGGTACCGATCACAATCGCCATCAGGTAACCCAGCACTGGCGTAATCGCGCCTGGGATCAGCAGCACGAACAGACCACCGTGCGGTGCCATCAGTTTGGCGCCAATCGCCATCGAAATTGCGCCTGTTACCGCGCCACCCACGATACAGCATGGCAGCACACGCATTGGGTCACGTGCAGCAAATGGAATCGCACCTTCAGAGATGAAGCATAAGCCGAGCACCAGCGCCGCTTTGCCGCCCTCTTGCTGACCTTTATTAAACTTACGACGCGCAACCATCGTCGCCAGGCCCATCGCCAGCGGTGGCACCATACCGGCCGCCATAATCGCCGCCATTGGCGCGTAGGTTTGCGAACTCAGCAGGCCAACGCCAAATGCATAGGCGACTTTGTTCACCGGGCCGCCCATATCGGTACACATCATGCCACCAAGGATCGCCCCCAGCAGAACCGCGTTAGCCGTCCCCATGTTGGCCAGCCAGTGAGTCAGGCCGCTCATGATGCCAGCCACTGGCTTACCGACCACGTAAATCATCAGCAGACCGGTAATCAAACTCGCGACGAGCGGAATGATCAGAATCGGCTTCAACGCTTCCATACTCTGCGGCAGTTTCACTTTGCTGCTGAGCATTTTAGCGGCGTAACCGGCAATGAAACCGGCGATGATGCCACCAAGGAAACCGGCGTTAATGCTGGTGGCGATCATGCCGCCGATGAGACCTGGTGTCAGACCCGGACGGTCCGCAATCGAGAAGGCAATGAAGCCGGCCAGAACCGGAACCATCAGGGCGAAGGCGCTGCCGCCGCCAATTTGCATCAGTGCAGCGGCCAGGGTGCCCTGCTCTTTAAAGGCGGTAATACCGAAGGCAAAAGAGAGCGCGATGCTCAAACCACCCGCCACCACCATCGGCAGCATATAGGAAACGCCGGTCAGCAGATGACGGTACGCACCGGCTTTCTCTTTGCTGTCGCTCTGCGCGCTAGCCGTCTGATTGCCGCTCGGCTGATAAGTTTTCGCTTCAGCCTGCGCTTTATCCAGCTCTTGAGCCGTCTTTTTCAATGCCAGGCTGGTTGAGGTGCGGTACATCGGCTTACCGGCAAATTTCGCCAGATCCACGTCGATATCCGCCGCGACGATCACCAGATCGGCTGCGGCCACTTCTTCTGGCGTGATGGCGTTGCCCGCGCCGACTGAACCACGGGTTTCTACTTTCACCCACCAGCCACGCTTGGTTGCTTCGGCCTGAATGGCTTCGGCAGCCATAAAGGTATGCGCCACGCCGGTTGGACACGCGGTCACCGCGACAATACGTTTCTGGCCACTGCTCTGCGCTGCAACCGGTACAGCAGCTGCCGACGTCGCAGGTTGCCAGGTTTTGGCGCTTGCTTTGGCTTGATTGATCGCCGCCAGCGGATCGCGCAGCGCCTGCTGCACATCCACCCGCGCCACAGATTTGCCTGCCAACTGCGCATCATCAGGCACGTTATGGCCCGCAACCAGCACCAGCTCTGCTTCAGCGGCATTATCGGTGAGTGTTAATCCGGCCTGCGTCGCAGTGGCGCGTAAGTGTTCCAGCGCCAGATGTCCTGACGCCAGTCCCAGTGAAGAATCTTTTATCAGCAGCGTTTTCATTATCGCTCTCCTGCTGTTAGTTAACGGGTTGTAAGTCGACGCGCGCCATCATCGCGGCCAACTGGGTACGATCGGTAACGCCAACGTTACTTTGGCTGACGGCCATCGCCGCCACTGCCGTTGCCAGACGCAGCGTGTGCTCGCTGGATTCACGCATCAGCAGGCCGTAAATCAGGCCGCCGACCATAGAGTCGCCTGCACCCACGGTGCTGACCACTTCACAGGCGGGCGGTTTGGCAATCCATTCGCCGGAAGCGTTAACCCATAGCGCGCCCTCTGCGCCGAGAGAAATCACCACGTGCGCGATGCCCTGCTCGCGCAGTTCATGCGCGGCATCAATCACGTCCTGCAGCGCAGGCAGCTTGCGTCCGGCCCAAATTTCCAGCTCGCGACGATTCGGTTTAACCAACCAGGGCGCGGCTTTCAGACCAGCGACCAGCGCTTCACGGCTGCTGTCGAAGATGATGCAAGGACAGAGCGTGCGCAGATCGCTCATCCATTTGGTAAATGCTTCTGGCGCAACGCCCGCTGGCAAGCTACCGCTGACGCATACCATGTCGAATTGGCCGAGCCAGGTTAACGAGTCCGCCGTGAAACGATCCCAATCCTGCGCTGTAACCTCAAATCCGGAGAAATTGAGATCGGTCACATCGCCATCTTTTTCCGTCAGCTTGACGTTAATGCGCGTGCGGCCCTGCACCACCTGAAAGCGGTTGGCAATGCCCAGTTCGCTGAACAGCTGCTGAAAACCATCCTGATTCTCTTTGCCGAGAAAACCGCCGACGGTGACATCGATGCCTAAATCCTTCAGTACCTTGGCAACGTTAATGCCTTTACCCGCTGCATGCAGACCGGTGGTTTTTACCAGGTTAACTTCACCGCGCTCGATCTCAGGCGTGTAACCGACCAGATCGTAAGCGGGATTTAATGTAATTGTTGCGACACGACGGCTCATGCAACCCCCTCGCCTAAACCAGAATTAATGGCTTCTTCAATTGCGTTCAGCGCCTGCTGTGCGTCTTCGCCGCTGGCGGTAAAGCGCAGGCGATGGCCTTTTTTCACGCCCAGCGCGACCACTTTCATCAGACTACGGCCGTTGGCGGGTTTGCCGCTACCGTCAAGGTTTGTCACGGAGATGTCACTATTGAACTGTTTGATTACGCTCACCAGCGCGGTACCCGGACGCGCATGCAGGCCGTGCTCATTGCGGATAGTGAATTCCGCGGTCAGCGACTCGGCGGCTTCATCCACTTCGCTGGTCAGCAACGCCAAAATGCCGGCGGCATCCGCCTTCAGCAGCCGTTCAGCTTTGTTGGCCAGCAGCAGATTGCTGAGATAGCCCAACACTTCCAGCGGCCGCTGATCGTTAGCCGCAACGGTGAGCAGCAGCGCGACATTTTCGCCCTGATGCTGGAAAGGTGCAGCAGCACGGCTTACCGCCACGGCGCTGCCGAGATTGCCCTGAGCGCTATCACTGAGCCAAATGCCCTGCCCGAGACTCAACGGCGTACGCGAAACCACATCGGCAATAAATGACGTATCCACCGCGCCTGCCGCTTGCAGACGACCAGCGTTCAGCGCCTGCAAGGTGATTAAATCGCTGGCCGCAACATCTATGGCTATCAGCGAGGTATCGAATTTGAACTCAGCCGCCTGATTTTCGCCCATCAGCAACGCGCGCAGCTCTTCTGCCGAGGCGCTTTTCAGCTGTTCAGCAATACTGTCATCGCTTAATACATGGGTAAGCTGGCGCAGCAGCGCGAGGTGTTCATCAGATTTCGCGGCAATACCGATGGCCACATACGCCGTTTGCCCTTCGCCCCAATCAACGCCCTGCGGAAACTGATAAACCTGTACGCCGGTTTTCAGTACCAGATCGCGGGTGTCGGTGGTGCCGTGTGGAATGGCGATGCCATTACCCAGGAAGGTCGTAGTTTGCTGTTCGCGCGCCAGCATGCCGTTAACGTAGCCTTCGGCCACATTTCCCGCAGCCGTTAACGCAGCGGCAACCTGGCGAATGGCCTCTTCTTTATTCTGTGCATTAGCACCGGTATGAATAGCCTGAACTTCGAGCTGGAACATATCTCTCCTCGCTTGCTGTATTGAATCGTTTCAGCTATCGGGTAAAAAAAGGCGCCACGCATCACGGACTTGGCCGTCGTCGCAACGCTGAAACGTTTCAGGGAATATGGTACAGCAATGTCCTTCAGGCAAGAAAATGCGCGATCTGAGTAGCAGATTTTTGATGCTACGCACACTTCATGCTGAATTTAAGATTTTTACCGTCAGGCAAGCTGATGCATTTGCTGTAACAGCTGGGCACATTAAGGCAAATCGTTCAGCACTGCGTCAGCTGGCCATTTATGGTGTAAGGCTCGTCAGTTAAGTGTGAATTGGTCACCATGAATGGTGACCCTACGCGGATAAAGCCGGGTTTTTGTAGGGTGCGCATTCATGCGCACCTGCATAAAAAGGCATTTTTTGCTTAAGTGAGCGATATTCCGCCATTTAAGGCGCCGTTTCGGCTTCCAGTTTGAGCAGGAAAGTCATGGCGCTATCGCGGCTGTTGCCGCACATTTCTGCGCTTGGCTGTAAACCGGCACATACCGCAGGGCGCAGTGGCGAGCCAAAGATTTTGCAGCGCTGCTGTTCGTCGAGCTGTACGCAGCGCGTGTTTGCTGGCTTGCCGTGCGGCATCCCTGGAATGGGAGAAGAGATTGAGGGGGCTGTGCAACAGGCACCGCACTGGTCACGACAAAACATCATGCGCTCCTGTAGAGAATTCGCCGCGACAATAACAGGCTGATGCAGTGAATGCCATGCCCGCGCAACAATTTTACACCGCCTCACTTGCCAGTTTTTCGTCGCGCGAGTAACGTGACGCGCATTAACCTTCAGTCAGCGAGAAAAGCACAATGCCAAAGGCAAATGAGATAAAAAAAGGGATGGCAGTCACCTGGAACGGCAAACTGTTGCTGGTGAAAGACATTGATGTGCAAAGCCCCAGTGCGCGCGGTGCCGCTACGCTCTATAAGATGCGTTTTACCGATGTCCGCACCGGCTTGAAAGTGGAAGAGCGTTTTAAGGGCGACGATATTATTGATGCCATTTCGCTCAGCCGCCGCGCCGTCACCTTCTCTTATATAGACGGTGATGAATACGTGTTTATGGATGATGAAGACTACACGCCTTACAACTTCAAGAAAGACCAAATCGAAGAAGAGCTGCTGTTTATTCCTGAAGGCGGTATTCCGGGCATTCAGGTGCTGACGATGGACGGCCAGGTTCTGGCACTGGAATTACCTCAAACGGTTGATATGGAAATTGTCGATACGTCGCCGGGCATCAAAGGCGCCTCCGCCAGTGCCCGCTCTAAACCTGCTGTTATGAGTACGGGTTTGTCTATTCAGGTGCCTGAATACCTCAGCAACGGCGAACGCATCCGCATTCATATTGCAGAACGACGCTATATGGGCCGCGCTGACTGATATCGTACTTCCTTCCGGCCGTCGGTGATTGTTATAGTATAACAACGCCGTGCGCGCCGGATCCCCCACTTCCGCGCGCCTATTATCTCTTTCTTTGGGAGCCCCTTTGTGACGCGCGTAAACCTCATCACTGGATTTCTCGGCAGCGGAAAAACCACCACCCTGCTGCACCTGTTAGCCACTAAACCTGCCAATGAAAACTGGGCGATTCTGGTCAATGAATTTGGCGAGATTGGTATCGATGGCGCGCTGCTGGCCGATCGCGGTGCAACGTTGAAAGAGATTCCCGGTGGCTGCATGTGCTGCGTCAATGGCTTGCCGTTGCAGGTGGGGCTAAACATGCTGCTGAAACAGGCGAAACCCGATCGCCTGATTATCGAACCTACCGGCCTTGGTCATCCAAAGCAGCTGCTGAATATGCTGCGCGCTGCCGTGTATCAGCCCTGGATTCAGGTTGATGCAACTTTAACGCTGCTCGATCCACGCCAGCTGGCGGATCCACGTGTGGTGGCGAACGAGAATTTTCGCGACCAGCTGGTGGCAGCAGATATTATTGTCGCCAATAAAAGCGATCGCTGGAGCGATGAAGATCGCCAGCGTTTACAGGATTGGCAGCAGCAGTTTTTAGGCGATCGTCAAATAGTGGAAGCGGCGTGGGGAGAGATTGCGCCCGAGCTCCTTACCCAACCCGCTTTGGCGGATCGTGCGGTACCTGATGCGGCGCATCATCATGCTTCTGCCCGTCCACAAGGGCTGGCGGCATTAAAACTGGATGGTCAGGCGCGCTGGCGACGTGCGTTAAATGAAGGCCAAGGCTATGCTTCTTGTGGCTGGATTTTTGATGGTGATACGGTGTTCGATACGATCCAGGCGCTAGAGTGGGCAAGGCTTGCACCGGTTGATCGGGTGAAAGGCGTGTTACGTACACCGGACGGTTTGGTTAACATCAACCGCCAGGGTGAGGACCTCTTTATTGAAACCCGGCCCACCACACCACCGGATAGCCGTATTGAATTGATCCATCATCAGCCAGCAGACTGGAATCTTTTGCAGACGGGCTTGTTGAAGATTCGTTTAAATTAGATGCGTTAGGTTGCCACGTTGTTTTCACTTTGAGTCTATTTTTTATGCGCGCTTCTCGATTAATCACCATTCTGCTGCTTAATGCATTGGGGGTGATGCTGTTCCTTTCATGGTACTTACCACCCGATCACGGGTTCTGGTTTGGTATCGATAAGGCCATTTTTTATGGCTTTAATAATCAGATGGTTAACCATCACGGCTTCGCTGTCTTAGTGGCTATCACTAACTTCCGCGGTTTTGATGTGGTTTCACTACTGGCGATGGGTTTGCTTTATCTGTGGTTCTGGCGTCGTGAGACACCGCAAGGCCGCCGTCGCATGCTGGCTATCGGCATCACCATGCTGCTAAGCGCGGTGATTCTTAACCAGCTCGGCCATTTGCTGCCGGTACAACACTCCAGCCCAACGCTCTTCTTTGAAAACGTGCATCGCGTAAGTGAATTAACCGGAATTCCGGCGAAAGATGCTTCGAAAGATAGCTTCCCTGGCGATCACGGCATGATGCTAATTATTTTTACCTGCTTTATGTGGCGCTATTTCGGCTTCCGCGCCTTCCTGGCGGGTTTGATTATTACCGTTGTGTTCGCTCTGCCGCGCGTTATGGCCGGGGCGCATTGGTTCACCGATATCGCTGTGGGTTCATTATCCGTGGTTCTGGTGGGCATGAGCTGGTGTTTATTAACACCGTTCAGCGACAAGGTAGTGAATTGGTTGAATCGTTCACTTCCGGGCAAATATAAGCCACACGCGTAATTGTTAAGCGCGAGCGATCATAAAAGATAAAGTCACTCGCTCGCGCTTAATGAAAACTTAATTAGATTATTAGCAAACTAACCTTATTCTGATAAAAGAAAACATTATGATAAAAAACGCGTAACAATAGCCTTTTTCCGAGTTTGTCCAGCCCCACTCCTCTCAAAATCGGCCTTAGCGCCAGAATTACCCCCTGATTGCACCGCTATTTGGCTATTAAATCGCTGCGAATTGCTGATAAAATAGCCTTTGTGTTACAGATTGATTTCACATCGAAAAAAGCTATAAAAATTTATATAAAAGCACTCGCCACGCGGTCTGTAATCGGTTAACCTCAAATCCGATTAGTAAGCAACAGCATAAAATGCGGTGCCAAAAACAACAAAAATGTGTTCATTAACACATTTTAGTAATTAAGGAATTGTCTTAGACGGTTGTACTTATTAATCTCTATCCGTTTTGTCATCTGGCTGACGACATTCTGTCGTAAGGAAATCGAAGGAAAACACCTATAATGGTCAAGTCTCAACCAATACTGAGATACCTCAGGCGGATCATTCCCGCAGTAGCACTCGCAACACTTTTATCAGCATGTAGCAGTACCCATAACGGTCAGAACGCGAATAACGAGAATCATGAAGTTAACAACCAGAATGGTTTTTTACTTCAAGCGTCTCAGGACGAATTTGAACAAATGGTGCAGAACGTGGACGTTAAGTCCCGCATCATGGAACAGTACAGTGACTGGAAAGGTGTACGTTATCGCTTAGGCGGCGACACCAAACGCGGCATTGATTGTTCTGCTTTTGTTCAGCGCACCTTTCGCGAGCAGTTCGGTTTAGATTTGCCACGTTCAACGTCAGAACAGCAAGACACCGGTAAAGAAATTTCACGCAATAAGTTGCGGGCAGGTGACTTAGTGTTGTTCCGCGCGGGCTCAACCGGTCGTCACGTTGGCATCTATCTCGGTAACGATAATTTCGTTCACGCGTCTACCAGCAGTGGCGTCATGATTTCCAGTTTAAACGACAGTTATTGGAAAGCACGTTACCGCGAAGCGCGTCGGGTTTTAGCTAAAAACCCGAGCTAACGAACACCTTTGAAGATCCTCTCAGCCAGAGAATCAGAAAACGCTGCCCCGGCAGCGTTTTTTTTTGCCTAACGCTTTTTAACTCAAATCCAACGCATAAAAAGTAATTGAGAATCAAAAATATAACGAGACTTTATTTGCTGACTCGTTATATTCTCGTTGACTTCCTGATACCCAAACATCGCGCTGCAAACGCCGTTTTTACCACGGCCGCAAGAAGAAAAATGGGTAGCGACTAAAGCGAAAAACATAATAAAAATGGCAAGACAAGGGGAATGCACTCCATGCCACTGTCGGGGACGCTGAAACGTCATGCAAGCTATTCACGCCGCATCGCCTGGAGTAGCGCGATCGTAGGCGCGGTATTTTTTCTTCTTTTCGTTACGGTGCTGTTAACTCTGACCTGGCAGAAGCGCAGCCAGCAACATGAACAACTGTTAGCGCAAAGCCGGGACGATTTACAACAGGTCATCTCAACGCTATCGGATACGCTTTATCCCCTGCAGCAATACACACAATTTAGTTGCAACAGCGTTGGTCGCGAGCTGACATCACGGGCTGCGTTCGCTGGGAATATTCGCGCTATATTGCTGGTTCGCGACAGCTACGCGTACTGCTCCTCGGCAACCGGTGCCTTCCTGCTGGCCGCCAACGATATTTCTCCTGAATCTGAACTGGAACGCGATCGCGATATGCGTTTGCTGGAAGGTACACCGTTGCAGCCGACCAAACCGGCGCTGGCGTTATGGGTGAAGCATCCCGGAGCGGAGGAAACCGGCATTCTCGCCACCATGAATATCACGCTCACGCCTTATCAGCTGCTGGCTTCCTACCATCCGGAAATCACCGGAATGGCGTTGGTAATGGGCAACAAGGCGCTGCTGAGCAACAGCAATCAAGTGGTAAACCGCAGTGATCTACCTGTTCCGCTGCGTGAGATCGCCTTTAACAATAGCCCTCTGCATTTTTTACTGTTTGGCACCACCTTAGCGCCACGCGATTATCTCCTTGCTCTGCTGACCGGTCTGCTGTTCTCGTTATTCGTCACGGCATTGAGTTGGCTCTTGCTAACAAGACATCAGCGGCCGGGCAAAGAGATCATGCTGGCCATTAAACAGGGGCAGTTCCACGTCGAATACCAGCCGTTAGTCACCGCGCATGACGGCCAGCCATACGGCGTTGAAGCCCTCCTCCGCTGGACACATCCGACGGAAGGCATGATCCCACCCGATGTTTTTATCGGTTATGCGGAGACGCAGAATCTGATTATTCCACTCACTCAGCACCTTTTTACGCTGGTCGCGCGGGATGCTCAGTTTCTCCATCAACAGCTACCGCAGGGCACGCGTCTTAGCCTTAATCTTTCACCGCTACACCTGGCCTCAGAAAGTTTTCGCCGCGATGTAGAGGAGTGGATGAACACCATGCCCGCCGGGCATTTCAACTATGTTTTTGAAATCACTGAACGCACCATGGTGAGAGAAAAAAACGCGGGAGAAATCTTCGCCTGGCTGCACGCAAACAACGTTAAGATCGCCATTGATGATTTTGGTACCGGTCACAGTGCGCTGATTTATCTGGAAAAATACCCGTTCGATTATCTAAAAATCGACAGAGGTTTTGTGCAAAGCATTGGCACTGAAACCGTCACCTCTCCGGTTTTGGATACCGTGTTGCTGCTGGCAAAAAAGCTCAATCTGAAAACCGTGGCGGAAGGCGTAGAGACGGGCGATCAAGCGGCGTGGCTGGTGAATCGCGGCGTAACCCATTTGCAAGGTTACCTGTTTAGCCGCCCGTTAAGGCCGGAAAATCTCATCAGCTATTATCAACGCCAGCGGGCGCTGAGTTAACATCACGCGAACCCCATGAAACTGCTACCATAACGTGCGGATTACCACAGGAGATCGCCTCACTTATGCTGCTGCGTATTATCACAGCGTTGTTGGTTTGTAGTGCTATTGCGCCGCTGCAGGCCGCGACCATCAACGAAAGCTATGCCTTCGCTAAGCTGGGCGACCCCAAATATGCGGTGAATTTCACTCATTACGATTACGCCAATCCCGCAGCGCCTAAGGGCGGCAAAATCACGCTGGCCGTGGTCGGTACTTACGACAACTTCAACCGTTTCGCCTCGCGTGGTAATCCAGGCATTGGCACCGATACGCTCTACGACGGTCTGTTTACCACCTCTGACGATGAACCGGGCAGCTACTATCCGCTGATTGCCGAATCAGCGCGCTACCCAAGCGATTATCGCTGGATGGAAGTGTCGATTAACCCCCATGCGCAATTTCAGGATGGCACCCCCATCACCGCGCAGGATGTGGCGTTTACGTTTCAGAAGTTTATGACCGAAGGCGTGCCGCAGTTTCGCGTGGCGTTTCGTGGCGTAGAAGTTAAAGCGCTGAACCGTCTTACCGTGCGCATCGACATGCCCAAAGCGGATAAAGATCGGGTGTTGAGCTGGCTGACGCTACCGGTCTTGCCGGAGAAGTTCTGGCAAAACAAAAAGTTCAATGAACCCATTGGCTATCCGCCGCTTGCCAGCGGCCCCTATCGCGTGACGTCTTACAAATCGGGTCAATTTATCCAATACAGCCGGGTAAAGGATTACTGGGCCGCCAACCTGCCGGTTAACCGCGGGCGTTTCAATTTCGACACGCTGCGCTACGACTATTATCTGGATGACAACGTCGCCTTTGAGGCTTTCAAAGCTGGCGCTTATGATTTGCGCGAGGAGAGCTCGGCAAAAAAATGGGCCACGCAATATCGCGGCCGCAATTTTGCCAGTCACGCTATCGTTAAATCGACGATCCCAAACACCGTCTCTACCGATACCCGCTGGCTGGCATTTAATAATGAAAAACCGCTGTTCGCCGACCGCCGCGTACGTGAAGCCATCACGCTAGCGTTCGATTTTGAGTGGATGAACAAAGCGTTATTTTATGGCGCCTATAAACGGACTGACAGCTATTTCCAGAACACCGTCTACGCGGCAAAAGGTTATCCAAAAGCCGAAGCGTTAATATTGCTGGCACCGTACAAAACGCAATTGCCGCCGCAAATCTTCACTAATGAATATGCCCCGCCGCGCTCTGATGGCAGCGGGTTCGATCGTGGAAACTTACTCAAAGCCATGAACCTGTTGAAAGAGGCTGGCTGGCAGATTAAAAATCAGCAGTTGGTGAACGTCAAAACGGGCCAGCCGTTCCGCTTCGAATTGCTGATGCGCAGCGGCACGCAAAATGACTGGGCGCTGCCTTTCCAGCACAGCCTCGAACGGCTGGGCATTAAAGTTTCACTGCGCCAGATTGACAGCTCGCAATATTTACGGCGTTTACGTGAAGGTGATTACGACATGATCCCGTCACTCTATTACGCGATGCCGTGGCCCTCGACCAGCTTGCGGACTATCTGGCAATCGGAGTTCATTGATTCTTCATGGAATACACCGCGGGTGAAAGATCCCATCGTTGACCACTTTGTACAGCAGATCGTTGATCATCAGGGCGATGAGAAAGCGCTGCTGCCGCTTGGTCAGGCACTGGATCGCATCCTGCTGTGGAATGCCTATATGATTCCGATGTGGTACAGCGCCGAAGATCGTATGGCTTACTGGGACAAATTCTCCCATCCCGAGATTAAACCTGCGTTTGCTACCGGTCTGGAAAACTGGTGGTACGATGTGAACAAAGCCGGACGATTGCCGGCCGATCGACGCTGAGGAGCGCAGTTTGGCAGCCTATTTTTTACGCAGGTTACTGCTGATCATCCCCACCTTATGGGCGATTATCACCCTGAACTTCTTTATTGTGCAGATCGCACCGGGCGGCCCGGTAGATCAGGCATTGGCCAACGTGCAGTTTGGTCACAGCACCGGCATTCCCGGCTCTGGCGGCAGTGATAGCGGCACGCGCGGGGCCTTGCTACGCGATAATCCCGGCGATAGCCAGTACCGCGGCGCGCGCGGCCTCGATCCGGAAGTGATTGCAGAGATTAAACATCGCTACGGCTTCGATAAACCGCTCTTGCAGCGTTACGGTGAAATGCTGTGGAACTACATTCGCTTTGATTTTGGCGACAGTCTGTTCCGTAGCGCCTCGGTGCTGCAGCTGATCAAAGAGAGTTTGCCGGTCTCGATAAGTCTTGGTTTGTGGAGCACGATAATTATTTATCTGGTATCGATTCCGCTCGGCATTAAAAAGGCGGTACGCAACGGCAGCCCCTTCGATATCTGGAGCAGCATCTTTATTATCATCGGTAATTCTATTCCAGCATTTCTGTTCGGCATCATGCTGATTGTCCTGTTCGCGGGCGGCAGCTATTTCGACTGGTTCCCACTGCGCGGCCTGACCTCTCCGCAATTTGATACGCTGCCCTGGTATAGCAAAATCACCGATTATCTTTGGCACATCACGCTGCCGGTGCTGGCCACGGTGATTGGCGGTTTCGCCACGCTGACCATGCTGACCAAAAACTCGTTTCTCGATGAGATTCGTAAACAATATGTGGTTACCGCGCGTGCAAAAGGGTTGGATGAAAAGCGGGTGCTGTACGGTCACGTGTTCCGTAATGCCATGCTGCTGGTGATTGCCGGCTTCCCCGCCACCTTTATCAGCATGTTTTTCACCAGTTCGGTGTTGATTGAGGTGATGTTCTCACTCAACGGTATGGGCCTGCTCGGCTATGACGCCACCATTCAGCGCGATTATCCGGTGATGTTCGGCACGCTGTATATTTTCACGCTAATTGGTCTGCTCATGAACATTCTCAGCGATCTCACCTACACGCTGGTCGATCCGCGCATTGATTTTGAGGGACGCTGATGCGTTTATCTCCTGTAAACCAGCAGCGCTGGCAGCGTTTTCGTCATAACCGCCGTGGTTACTGGTCGCTGTGGATTTTCCTGATCATTTTTGTTCTGTCATTGGGTGCCGAGTTGCTGGCCAACGACAAACCGCTGCTGGTGCACTATCAGCAACGCTGGTATATGCCGCTGTTGTTCAACTACAGCGAAAGTGATTACGGCGGCGATTTCGCCACCCCCGCTGACTATCAGGATCCGTGGCTGAAACAGCGTATTGCTCAGCAAGGTTGGGCGATTTGGGCACCGATTCGCTTTGGCGATAGCACCATCAATTTCGCCACCGATGTGCCCTTCCCTTCCCCGCCTTCCATGCAAAACTGGCTGGGTACCGATGCCAACGGCGGTGATGTGCTGGCGCGTTTGCTGTATGGCACGCGCATCTCACTGCTATTTGGCATTCTGTTAACGCTGTTTTCCAGTGTGATTGGCATCGTGGTGGGGGCAGTACAGGGCTATTTTGGTGGACTCATTGATCTGATCGGCCAGCGCCTGATTGAAGTGTGGTCCGGCATGCCTTCGCTGTTCTTGCTGATTCTGCTATCCAGCGTGATTCAGCCCAATTTCTGGTGGCTGCTGCTGGTCACGGTGGTGTTTGGCTGGATGAGTCTGGTAAGTGTGGTGCGCGCCGAATTTCTGCGCACGCGTAATTATGATTATATTCGTGCCGCACGTGCGCTTGGCGTTAGCGACAGCCGCATTATGCTGCGTCACATGTTGCCCAACGCCATGGTGGCAACGCTGACGTTTCTACCTTTTATTCTCTGCGCTTCAATCACCACCCTGACATCGCTGGATTTCCTCGGCTTTGGTTTGCCGATCGGGTCGCCGTCACTGGGTGAGCTGCTGCTGCAGGGAAAAAATAATTTACAGGCACCGTGGTTAGGCCTTGCCGGCTTTTTTGCCCTCGCCCTGCTACTGTCGCTGCTGATTTTTATTGGTGAAGCAGTACGCGATGCTTTTGACCCGAGTCGAGGACGCTAAATGAGCCTGTTAACGGTTAATCATCTGGCGGTGGCATTTGGCGATCGCCGCGTAGTGGACGATATCTCGCTGCGTATCGATGCGGGCGAAACGTTGGCGCTAGTGGGGGAATCCGGCTCAGGGAAAAGCGTCACTGCGCTGTCGATCATGCGCTTATTGCCGCAGCCGCCGGTCAACTATCCGCAGGGTGAAATTCTGTTCAACGGACAGGATATTTTGCAGGCCAGCGAGCGCACGATGCGTGGACTGCGTGGCAACCAGGTGGCGATGATCTTTCAAGAACCCATGGTATCGCTCAATCCGTTGCACAACGTGGAAAAGCAGCTGTACGAAGTGCTTTCTGTGCATCGTGGCATGCGTCGCGAAGCGGCACGCGGAGAGATGCTGAGCTGCCTCGATCGCGTTGGCATCCACAATGCGGCATCGCGCCTGCAGGATTTTCCGCACCAGCTATCAGGCGGCGAGCGCCAGCGTGTGATGATCGCCATGGCGTTACTTACCCAGCCGAAGCTGCTGATTGCGGATGAACCGACCACCGCGCTGGATGTCACGGTTCAGGCTCAGATTTTGCAGCTGCTACGCGAACTGCAGCGTGAACTGAATATGGGCATGCTATTCATTACGCACAACCTCAACATTGTGCGCCAGCTGGCGCATAGCGTTACGGTGATGCGCAATGGGCGCACCATCGAACACAACCGCTGCGATTTACTGTTAAGTCAGCCGCAGCAGGCCTACACCCGCGAGCTCCTGGCCGCAGAACCGGATGGTAGACCGGTGCCGCTGAACAATGCGCAACCGCTGCTGCAGGTGAAAAACCTGCAGGTTGGCTTCCCTATCCGTCGTGGCCTGCTGCGGCGTACCGTAGCGGAAAAAATGGCGCTGCAAGATCTTAGCTTTACGCTACGCCGGGGTGAAAGCCTTGGACTGGTAGGAGAATCGGGATCCGGCAAAAGTACCACCGGTCTGGCTCTGCTGCGTTTGATTACCGCACGCGGAGAGATTTGGTTTGAGGATCAGCCGCTGCATCAGCTCTCGCCGAAACAATTGCTGCCGCTGCGCCAGCGCATCCAGGTGGTGTTCCAGGATCCTAATTCATCGCTCAATCCGCGTATGACGGTGCAGCAAGTGATTGCCGAAGGGTTAGCGGTGCATCGTCCTGAACTCAGCGCGGCCGCACAGGAAGAAAAGGTGATTGCGGTGATGCAGGAGGTCGGGCTGGATACCGATAGCCGTAACCGCTATCCCGCTGAGTTTTCGGGTGGCCAGCGTCAGCGTATTGCCATCGCCCGGGCGCTGATTCTTGAACCCCAGCTTATTGTGTTAGATGAACCGACTTCTTCACTCGATCGTTCAGTGCAGAAACAGATCCTGACCTTGCTGCGCCGTTTACAGCAGCAGCATCAGCTAGCTTACCTGTTTATTAGCCATGATTTGCAGGTAGTACGCGCACTCTGCCATCAGCTCATTGTGCTGCGGCAGGGCGAGGTGGTGGAACAAGGTGACTGCGATACGCTGTTTAATGCACCAACGGCTGAATACACACGCCAGCTATTGGCTTCCGCACAGGGTAAAGACATCAATTAATGACCATCGAAGGTTTCAGCAATGGCGACGCCCTGATTTTTCAGGCAGCAATTGGTCGCGCTTTCATCATCACGCCGAATCAGTAAACACGGCTGCCCTTCACACTCGGCGATTTTGCACTCGACCTGAATTTGCGCCAGCGTTTCTTGCAGCTGGTGCAGAATTTCCAACGCCGGATGACCATCGTGGCTGAGCAGACGCAGCACCACTAAATCCCCGGCATGCACGCCATCCGCCGTTTCCTGACGCTCTATTTCACCTACATGATCAACCGACCAGCGATAATGTTGTGGCAAGCGATGCACAACAGAAAGTTGCAGCATAGTTATACGGCCCCCAGAGACGTTTACTTTATTCACAACGACGGCATAACGCGGTGAATCCCAACCTGGTTAGCTCAGAATGCGGACTTGGTTTGCCTTCTTGTTTTAAGCACAAAGCGTGTAGCTAATAGATAATTTGCGAGGCTTCTCACATTTAGGCCTATGTTTACCCTGTTCAGCCGCCGTTAACAATCATTTTAGACGCAATGTCGTTACTTTTTTATCTATAAATTTTCACATTATGGAAACATTAAGCATAACGAATGAATGGGGATTCGCGAGCGGTGAGATGAGATTTGAAGAAATACCAGGTCGTCATAAATGACGACCCTACGGAAAAGGTTGGGATTTCAGGCATGTAGGGTCGCCATTCATGGCGACCGCAATAACTTAAACCGAATGATGCGGGCGTGATGCGTAGGTAAACAGCACAATTGAAACGGTGGCACACAGCGCGATGGTAGCCACCATTGGCCAGGCGCTGTTAATACTCACCAACGACAGCAGTGCCCCGACTAATGCCCCCACGCCAAAGCGCAGCGTACCGGCCAGTGATGAAGCGGTGCCGGCCATATGCGGGAACTCATCAAGAATCACCGCCATCGCATTCGACGATACCGTCGATACGCAGCCAATGAACATCGCTACACCAAACACCAGCGAGAGGAAACCTAAATCCAGCGCGCTAGCGATAAGCAGCCAAACGCCCATGGCGAACTGAATCACTAGCCCAAGGCGAAACATTTTCAGCGGACCAAAGCGGCGCACCGCGCGGCTGTTGATCAATGTCATCACGAATAAGAACACCACGTTCAGACCGAAGTAATAGCCAAAGTTTTGTGGCGAAACGTGATTCACTTCGATGTAAACGAAGGGGCCGGCGTTGAGGAAGGTAAACAGACCGGCAAAAGAAAATCCGCTTGCCAGCATATAGCTAAACGCGCGCTTATGGCGCACCAACGCCACGAAGTTGCTCATCGTCGTCCGCAGATGAAAACGCTGGCGCTGCTCGGGCTTCAGCGTTTCACGGATCTGTGTCACCACCAGCACCGTCGTAATCAGCGCCGCACCTGCCAGCGTCCAGAAGATCGCGTGCCAGTTCCACAGCAGTAGCAGCCAGCCACCGATGATCGGCGCCAGCAGCGGTGCGATGGTGGTGACCAACATGACAAACGACATCATGCGCGAGAAGTCCTCTTTCGAGTAGGTATCACGCATCAGTGCATTGATCACCACGCTGGCTGCGGCAGCAGATAAGCCGTGCAGGAAACGCATAAAGATCAGCTGATCGATGGTTTGTGATAACGCGCAAGCCGCTGCGGCGCAGGCAAAGATCAGTGTTCCCAGCACGATCACCGGCTTACGTCCATAGCTGTCCGCCAAAGGCCCGTATACTAACTGGCCGATGGCAAACCCGAGGATGTAAAGGTTGAGCGTCATCTGTACGCTGCCAGCCGATACCGCGAATTCGCGGGCGATTTGCGGCATTGCTGGCAGATACATATCGATAGAGAGCGGCATCAACATCGCCAGCAATCCGAGAATGATCACTAAGCCAACCGGTGAATTCTTTTCCTTACGCACCGCGTTCTCCTGCTATTTACGTTGTTTAAGCTCTTCAGGCAGGCCGATGCTATCAACCTCTTCCTGGGTCAGCTCGCGATATTCACCTTCACCGAGATCGTCATCCAGTTCGATGTCACCGATGCGTTCACGATGCAGCGCTGAAACGTGATTACCCATCGCAGCAAACATGCGTTTGACCTGATGATAGCGCCCTTCACTGATCGTCAGACGCGCGGCCTTCTCATCAAGAATCTCCAGCACCGCCGGTTTGGTGAGATCTTTTTCATTGTGCAGCTGTACGCCCGCCGCAAATTTCTCCACCAGGGAAGGATCGATCGGCTCTTCCACTTCCACCAGATAGGTTTTTTCAAGGTGATGCTTTGGTGAAGTAATACGGTGCGACCATTGCCCATCATCGGTTAACAGTACTAAACCGGTGGTATCGATATCCAGGCGCCCTGCCGCATGCAGCTTGAACGCCGCCGGCTCTTCAATGAAGAACAGCACGGTAGGATGATCGGGATCGTCGGTTGAACAGACGTAACCCTGCGGCTTGTTCAGCATGAAATAACGCGGGCCTTGCTGTACCACCAGCGGATTGCCGTCATATTCGACTTCATCGTCTGGCAATACTTTGTAAGCCGCATCGCGGACCACTTCGCCGTTGATCGTGACTTTTTTGGCGCGGATTTCGCGTCCAGCGATAGCACGGCTGACTTCCAGCTGCTGAGATATGAATTTTTCGAGTCGCATGAATTCGTTTTGCCTGTTACTGCGGGGAAACTGAAACGGTGTTTTGTCCCTGAATAAGGTGTGGGCAGTATAGCGGGAACCCGCTGCGGCTAACAGAGGCGATCCTGCGTTTCAGCTGCTTTCATGACATAATGCGCGCCCGTTCCAGAAAAAAGTTTGCCCCGATGTCATTCACTCTGCGCCCATACCAACAAGAGGCGGTTGACGCCACCCTCAACCATTTCCGCCGTCATACCACGCCTGCGGTGATTGTGCTGCCGACCGGTGCGGGAAAAAGCCTGGTAATTGCTGAGCTGGCAAGGCTGGCGCGCGGACGTGTACTGGTGTTGGCCCATGTCAAAGAATTGGTGGAGCAGAACCACAGCAAATATCAGGCATATGGCCTGCAAGCGGATATCTTCGCCGCCGGTTTACAACGCAAACAAAGTGAAAGCAAAGTGGTATTTGGCAGCGTGCAATCGGTAGCACGTAATCTTGATCGCTTCGACAGCGCCTTTTCACTGGTGATTGTTGATGAATGTCATCGCATTAGTGATAACGAAGAGAGCCAGTATCAGCAGCTGTTCGCTCATCTGCGTCAGCACAATCCCAGCCTACGTTTGCTGGGATTAACCGCCACGCCCTTCCGCCTCGGTAAAGGCTGGATTTATCAGTTCCACTATCACGGCATGGTGCGCGGTGATGAGAAAGCGCTGTTCCGCGACTGCATTTATGAGCTGCCGTTACGCTACATGATTAAACACGGTTTTCTGGTGCCGCCGGAGCGGTTGGATATGCCGGTGGTACAGTATGATTTCAGCCGGTTGATTCCACAAAATAACGGCTTGTTTAGTGAGGCCGATCTTAACCGCGAGCTGAAACAGCAGCATCGCGTGACGCCACATATTATCCGCCAGATCGTGGAGTTTGCTGAGGACAGGCACGGCGTAATGGTGTTTGCTTCCACTGTGGAACATGCGCGAGAAATCCTGACGCTTTTGCCAGAGAACAGCGCGCTGGTGTCGGCGGAAACCGCGGTGAAAGATCGCGATCGGTTGATTGGCGAGTTCAAAGCGCAACAGCTGAAGTTTCTGGTCAACGTGGCGGTCCTGACCACCGGATTTGATGCACCGCATGTTGATCTGATCGCGATTTTGCGCCCCACCGAATCGGTAAGTTTGTATCAGCAAATTGTTGGTCGCGGCCTGCGGCTCTCGCCCGGCAAAACTGATTGTCTGGTGCTCGATTACGCCGGTAATCCGCACGATCTTTTCACGCCGGAAGTGGGCGCACCAAAAGGCGCCAGCGATAATCAGCCGGTGCAGGTTTTTTGTCCCGCTTGCGGTTTCGCCAATACTTTCTGGGGCAAAGCAACGGAAGATGGCCACATCATTGAGCATTTTGGTCGCCGCTGTCAGGGTGTGCTGGAAGATGATGAAGGCCAGCGCGAACAGTGTGACTATCGTTTTCGTTTTAAAAGCTGTCCGGATTGCGGTGCCGAGAATGACATCGCCGCCCGCCGCTGCCAGCAGTGCGACAAAATTTTGGTCGATCCTGACGATATGCTGAAAGCCGCGTTGAAGTTGAAAGATGCGCGCGTACTGCGCTGTGCCGGCATGACGCTGGAACAAGGACGCGACGACAAAGGCGAATGGCTTAAGGCCAGCTATTTTGATGAAGATGGCACCAGCGTAAGCGAGCGTTTTCGCCTGCAAACGCCGGCGCAGCGTAAAGCTTTTGAGCAAGTGTTTATGCGTCCGCATCAGCGCGCGCCAGGCGTGGAACTTGGATGGCAAACCGCTGCCGATGTCATGGCGCTGCAACCCTTGCTGCGCCATCCCGATTTTGTGGTAGCACGTGCGAAAGGCCATTTCTGGCAGATCCGTGAGAAAATGTTTGATTATCAAGGACGTTATCGTCGCGCCAACGAACTGCGCTGAGCGGCGGAATCATTTGCCCCTGCCCCCCCTTTGGGGCTATAATGCCGCCCGCTTTTGCATCCGTAAAAGCAGTTTGAATAACCGTCCTGTTGCTGGGTCGCCTGTAGCAGGAATTATTGAAGAGATATCAAATGTTCACTATTAACGCTGAAGTACGTAAAGACCAGGGTAAGGGTGCGAGCCGCCGCCTGCGTGTAGCAAACAAATTCCCAGCCATCATCTATGGCGGTAATGAAGCACCAGTTGCTATCGAACTGGACCACGACGCCGTAATGAACGTGCAGGTTAAACCTGAGTTCTACAGCGAAGTGCTGACCATCGTTGTTGATGGTAAAGAAGTGAAAGTTAAAGCTCAGGCGGTACAGCGTCATCCGTTCAAGCCAAAACTGCACCACATCGACTTCGTTCGCGCTTAATCGCTGAATGAGTTGTTGGTAGAAGGGTCGGTTGCGAAACCGGCCCTTTTATTTTGTCTAAAATCCACCGTTAAAACCCCGCGTTTACCCCTCCTCCCCGCTTAATTCTTTGAGACGTTTCTGCGTAAGCTTTGCGCGATTACATGAAACTATGACGCCTTTCTTCGTGACTTTAGGGAATTATGAGAAAGGGAATTCATGTGAAAAAAGCCAACATCATCTCTTACGGCACGCTGTTTATCTGCCTGTCTTCCTCAGCAGGCGTTATGCGGCATGACACCAATGTGCAGGACTATCGCGACTTTGCGGAAAATATGGGCAAATACCGCATTGGTGTCAGCAATATTCCGGTTTATAAGAAAACAGGGGAGCTGGATGCTTATCTGAATTTTCCCATGCCAGATATGAGCAGTGTTTCTAGCTTGGGCTACACCGCATTGGTATCGCCATCCTATGTAATGACGGCACGTCATCTGGGTGGAGTTGATGCCGTCTCATTTGGTGGAAAATCTGAATTTTCTCCTACGTATATAGCGATAAGACGTAATGCCATACCTGATGCGATCGACCAGGACTTTATGACTCCGCGTTTGAATAAGGTCGTTACGGATGTCGTTCCCGTTAGCCATGTAGAAAATAGCGAGTTAAAAAACGGACATAATTCTCGCTACACCGCTTATGTGCGCGTTGGGTCCGGTTATCAACGGCAGGTGAACGATGAACAAACAGAACTTATTTCGGTAGCATCATTTTATAAATGGCTGTCAGGCGGAACAATCAATCCTGAAGGTGTACATTTTACAAAAAATTATTTTTACTGGACGCAATATGCCCCCGGGCATGAACTCTCATCCCCACTTTCGATTGCTCCAATATCCGGTGATAGCGGCAGCCCCTATTATGTCTATGATTCTGTCGATAAACAGTGGAAGCTTGCTGCTGTATTTTCTGCATTCTACAGAAGCAGTACCGGATATGGATATGAAGCTGTTGCAACACTAATTCCAGACAATTATTTCGCCAGCGTTATTGCTGCTAATACCTCCCCTGACGTTACCGACACTGCTGGTGCGGGAAATCTTTTCTGGAATGCATCTACGATTGAGCAAAACAATAAACAGTGGAGCTGGCAGGGCCTCGACGAAAAATATCGTCACCTTGCTCCGGGTAAAGCCACGCTGGAAGAGCTTGATGCCAGCAAAGATATCCGTTTTAACGGTGCGGGCGGTGACATTATCCTGAGCGATGCCGTTAATCTCGGTGCTGGCAAGCTACAGTTCTCAAATAACTACACCGTGAAATCAGCGGAGGGCGCTACTGCCACCTGGGTTGGTGGCGGTATTGAAGTCGACGCGGACAAAAAGGTGCTGTGGCAGGTCAATGGCCTTGCCGATGATGACCTGCATAAAATTGGCGCTGGTACGCTGCACGTCAACGCCAAAGGCAAAAACCAAGGCGGCCTCAACGTCGGCGACGGCACCGTCATTCTCGATCAGCAGGCCGACGATCAGGGCAATCAGCAGGCTTTCTCACGAGTGATGATCGTCAGCGGCCGCCCGATGGTCGTTCTCAATGGCGATAACCAGGTTGCAGGTGACGATATTTTCTTCGGCTATCGCGGCGGCAGGCTCGATCTGAACGGCCACGACCTGACGATGAAAAAAATTAACCACACCGACAGCGGTGCCACGCTGATAAACCAGAGCGCCGATCGCGCTGCCAGCCTGACGCTGACCGGCTTCAAACCTGCTGATATCACCATTCAGGAGTGGGATTCCGCCACCCATGCGGGCACTATTGGCGATATTTACGAAGACTGGAACGACCGCTCGCAGCGCATTGAATACTTCCAGCTTAAAACCAGCACCTACAGCTGGTTCCCGACCAATCAGCAGGACAATAGCTACTGGAAATATATCGGTTTTGACGCAGAAGAAGCGCGAGCCTACCGCGCCATGCAGTTCAATAATCTGGTCTACCGCGGCTATATCGGCTCTTACGATCCGGACGGCGTCAACGGCCAGTTTAACTTTGATTTCTCACCGGAAATGTCTGCTGCCAGGCTGGCGCTGACCGGCGGCAGTAATATCAATGGCAACATTAATGTGAATAACGGCACGCTGCTGCTCTCCGGCCAGCCGGTACCGCACGCAGGCGGCCTGATCATCGATGACGACTGGTACACCTCAACCTTTATTGCCGATAACATCGTCGCCGCCAGTAACACGCGGCTGCAGGTGGGCGAATACGCGCAGGTGAAAGCCAATATTCAGGCCGGTGACAACAGCCAGGTGCTGCTGGGTTACCAGCCCGGAGCGGACGATCAACACCAGATTTTACGCTGCGTTTCGCCGGTACAGAGCACTGCAACTTCCTGCGAAACCGCAGCGCGTGATGCAGCAGCGTTACGCGCCCTGCCCGCCAGTACGGTACACGGCGATATCACTCTGGGCGACCAGACTGAACTTCATCTCGGTAAGGTCGACTTACGTGGCCGCATCACCGATCAGAATACCGCGCGGGTTACGATGTCGGGTGAAACCTTCTGGAACCTGACGGGCGACAGCCGCATGCAGCGCCTCAGCGCGCCGCAGGGCGGCATTATCTCGACGCTCGCCGATGACGATAAAACCTGGCAGCCTAAACAGCTGTGGGTAGAAGATCTGTATGCCAACAACCTGCAGCTGGGTTTTGGTATTGCCCCGCAAACCGGCGTCAGCGACAGCCTGTACATTGATAAATCGGCGCAGGGCGCTGGCAACACGCTTGATCTCGGCTTTATGCTCGGCGAAACCTTCCCGGATAAGGTTCCGAACCAGATCGTATTGCTGGATGCGCCGGCCGGCACCGCGCATGACTACTTCACCCTGCCGCCGATCGGACGGGGATTCTCCCTCTACACACCGGACTATCAGGTCATTGAGGACGCGGGCCGCGTGAAGTGGATCATCGCGAAAACGCCGGTGCCGGTGATTGATCCCGTTCCGGTGCCGACGCCGGATCCAGTGCTCGACCCGACTCCGGATCCAAAACCCGAACCGGTTATCGATCCCGCACCCGAGCCGGGTAAGCCGGAAGACTGGTTTATCATCAGCGATAATAACGGCCTGCTGCACAACACCCGCGCGCTGCTGGCGTCACGACAGTATCTGTTCAGTGAAATTACCGCTTCACTTAACGATCGCGCGCAAACGCTGCATGGCGATGCGCAGATGCACGGCGTCTGGGGCGGTTATCGCTATAACCACGGCGGCGTAGCGGGCGTTAACATTCAGCAGCAGGCGTTTGAACTGGGCGCAGATAAACAGGACGGCGCGTGGCGGTATGGCCTGATGGCCAGCCATGGTTTGGGTAGCGCGAAAGGTGCGGGCTCGATTAAAAATCAGCTCAGTACTCTCGGCACCTATGCCACCTGGCTGGCAGATAGCGGCTGGTTTACCGACCTGGCGGCACGCTATATCCACCTGCGTCAGGATTTAAAGCTGGATCCGGCGCTGGAGGTACAAGGCACGCAGCGCACCAGCCAGATGCTGGCGGCAAGCGCAAAAGCAGGGCGTGAAATCGCGCTGTTCGATGATTCCTTCACCTTCTCACCTTATCTGGAAACCCGCGTCGGCTATCTGCCGGGCTATCAGCTGCAGGGTTACGATGCCGATATCGCGTTAAGCAGCGCCACGCCGTGGTCGGTATCACCCGGCATTGCACTGAGAAAGCGTGGTCTGGGTTCTGTGCTGCCAGAGGTGTCACTGTTCGCTGATATCAGCAAGCAATATTCGCCGGGCAGCAGCGGCTCAACGCTGACGCTTGCAGACAGCCACGCCAGCCGCGTCTACAACGCGTGGAGCGACAACCGCTATCGCCTGCATGTAGGATTTGAGGGGCCGATCAGCGATAACTGGTCATTGCAGGTAGGGGCGAAGCACAGTGCAGGCGGAAAGTATCAGACCGACACCGCACTCAACGGTTCGCTGAACTATTCTTTCTGATCAGGAAGTCTTATATAAAAAAGCCGGGCAACTCTCTGCCTAATGCTCGTCAGTTAAGCGTGAATCGGTCACCATGAATGGTGACCCTACGAGGATATAGCCGGGTTTTCGTAGGGTGCGCATTCATGCGCACCTGCATAAAAAGGCCTTTTTTGCTTAAGTGGGCGGCACTACGCAACTCTCTGCCCGGCTTTTTCATTTATTTGCTGCTGGTTCGACGCTGCAACTGATCGCGCAGATTCGGCGGCGTACCTTTGATCGTCAGCGTATCGGTCGTTGGGTCCCAGAAAATACGTTCGCCAAGTAACATCGCGTCAAAGTTCAATGTTAATCCACCGCCGCTGCCCGCAAATTTGGTCAACTGGCGCAGCGTGCTGCGATCGGCCGGGAAGGTTTCTTCCAGCTCATACCCTTGTTCCTGGGTGAAGGCCTGGAAGGTTTTTTCGCCGAGCGGCGGTAATTCACTGGATAGGTCTTCCAGTGCAATCTCTTCGCCCGCCTGCAGCTGCTCATTGCAGTAGCTGTAAACCTGCTGACGGTAATTCTGACGCTCATTTTTATCGAGGTCCGATTCCGCGCAATAATCATCCACCGCTTGCAGCAAGCCGCGGTTTTGCGCTTTGGTATCCAGACCCACACTCGCGCCAAGGAAATCCATAAAGAAATCCGCCACTTTGCGCCCCACGCGGCCGCGCAGGAAGGTTAAATAGCGGGTAGATTCCGGATTGGTTTCCCATTCGGTAAGGTCGATACGCGCCACGATATCCGCATGGTTGATATCGAGATAATGGGTGCTGCTGATATCAAGCTGCTCGTTCACGCGCATGCTCGACTGGCTGTTTAATACCGCGACCAGCAAATACTCCACGGCGAGATAGCGATAGTGCAGGAACAGCACCACGCCACCTTCCGCAAACGGATATTTGCTCAGCTCATCGCGCAAGCGACCGGTGGCCGCACGGCTAAATGCCAGAAAGTCATCCTCCCCTTTGCGGCAGTTACGCAGCGCATCCGCCAGCTCGCTATCTTGGTTAAACAGGCCGTAAGCTTTGCTTTTGGCGCTGTAAACCCGATGCAGCTCTTCCGCCATCTCTTCAACCGCGCGGGTAGCTGGCAGCAAGGTGTCGCGCAGTACCAGTTCCAGCTGGTTTTCATCACGTTTAACTAACTGATGCAGGGCAATCTGGTCGATATCCAGACTCATGGTAGACTCTCCTTTTAGCTCAGGCGCGTATTCAAACACCGCCCGCTGCTGCTTTCAACTACCAGCACAAACTGATCGCTCTGCTTGCGATAAAATTGCGGAAAAAAGTGCGTTGTTACGGTAATATACCGCCTTTTCACCCTTGATTAGACGACGATATGCCACAATCATCCCGTTACAGTGACGAACGCGTGGAAAAGCTCCTCGCAGAGATGGCGCAGATTCTTGAGAAAGACAAAGCGCCAACCGACCTTTCCCTTATGGTATTGGGTAACATGGTAACTAATTTGATCAATACCAGCGTTTCACCGGCTCAACGCCGCACCCTGGCACGATCTTTCGCGGAAGCATTACAGTCTTCCGTACGCGACGACAACGCTCATTAATATGCAGATTTGACCTCATAATATGGTAACCAACCGGCAGCGCTACCGCGAAAAAGTCTCCCAGATGATCGGCTGGGGGCATTGGTTTGCCCTGTTTAATATTATCTTCGCGTTTATTTTAGGCAGCCGCTATCTGTTGGTTGCCGATTGGCCCGCGTCGCTTGCGGGCCGCATCTATGCCTATACCAGTTGGATCGGCCACTTTAGTTTCATCGTCTTCGCCGGTTATCTGCTGATCATTTTCCCGCTCACCTTTGTGGTGATGTCACAGCGCTTGCTTAGGGTGCTATCGGCGATTATCGCTACCGCCGGATTAACGCTGATTATGGTCGACAGCGCGGTCTTCAGCCGCTTCCACCTGCACCTTAATCCGGTGGTGTGGGAGCTGGTGATCAACCCGGACCAAAGCGAGATGGCGCGCGACTGGCAGCTGATGTTTATCAGCGTGCCTCTGATTTTTCTCGTGGAGATGCTGTTCGCCACCTGGAGCTGGCAAAAGCTGCGCAGCCTCAATCGGCGTTCGTTCGGTAAGCCGCTGGCCGCTCTGTTTATCAGCGCCTTCTTCGCCAGCCATTTGCTGTATATCTGGGCCGACGCCAATTTCTATCGTCCCATTACCATGCAGCGCGCCAATCTGCCGCTCTCCTATCCGATGACCGCGCGTCGCTTCCTTGAACGCCACGGCTTGCTGGATGCGCAAGAGTACCAGCGCCGTCTGGTGCAACAGGGCGATCCGGAAGCGCTGTCGGTGCAGTATCCGCTCAGCGACATTACTTTCCGTGATGCTGGCACGCGCCATAACCTGCTGGTGCTAACCGTTGACGGTCTGAATAACGGTACGCTGGACAAAGCGCTGCCATCACTCAATCAATTTGCTAGCGAAAATGTGCGCTTTACGCAGCATTACAGCGCCGGGTTGCAGCCGGAAAAAGGCCTGTTTGGCCTGTTCTACGGCATCTCTTCCAGCTACATGGATGGCGTACTGGCATCGCGTATGCCCTCCGCTCTGCTGAATGCTTTGAATGCACAAGGTTATCAGTTCGGCTTGTTCTCTTCGGATGGCTTTAGCCAGCCGCTTTATCGTCAGGCGTTGTTAGCGGATTATTCGCTACCGCAGGCCGACACGCAGCCGAACAGCACCACGGTAACGCAGTGGCAAAACTGGCTTAACGGTCAGAAAGCGAACGGTACACCGTGGTTCTCATGGATTGCCCTGAACGGTGTCACCATCAACGGCGATAACGTGAAGGCGCGTCAGCGCAGCTATCTACGTCAGGCTGGCGGTGTTGATGAGCAAATCAATGCCGTGCTGCAAACGCTACAACAGCGTGATTTGTTGAAAAATACTGTGGTCGTGATTACCGCGCAACGTGCCGTCAATCCGGATAGCAATGATGACAATCCAGGCAATCGCGCCACGCTACAGGTGCCGCTGGTGGTGCACTGGCCGAATACGCCCGCACAAACCATCGATCGTTTAACCGATCAGCAAGACGTCATGACCACGCTGATGCAGCGTCTGCTGCATGTGCGCACTAATCCGTCCAACTATTCGCAGGGTGAAGATCTGTTTGCCGCGCAACGCAGCCATGATTGGGTTGCCAGCAGCGAAGACGGCAAGCTGGTGGTGACCACGCCGACGGTAACGTTAGTGCTGAATAATAATGGCAGCTATAGCGCATACGATATCCACGGCAAACGGCTGAAAGATCATAAGCCACAGCTGGCGCTGCTGTTACAGGTATTGACTGAAGAGAAGCGATTCATCGCAAACTGATTAATAATGAGGCAGTTAAATGCTGCTCATATTGCAATCGTGCGAAGAAACAGTAATATTCCATCACGTTCGGCACGTAGCGCAGCCTGGTAGCGCACGGTCATGGGGTGTCCGGGGTCGGAGGTTCAAATCCTCTCGTGCCGACCAAAATCCCGAAGAAAGCAGCCTTTATGGCTGCTTTTTTTTGCCTGAATTTCACAGAGCGGCAGGTCGTAACCAGCACTTTCAAAAGCTGTTTTCTAAATGATGACGTAACCCTTTATCCTTGTGAGTTCACCACTCGGCCTCATCCCCTTCTAACACCCTTCATATCACGTCGAAACAATCAGAATTACGCCAACAAAATCATCATTCTCATCAAAAAAATCAGTAACTTACCGAAAGCAACCGAGCCGAGCCAGATCACATTTTTGGAGAATTGTGACAGCACTTCATCAAACTGAAACAAAAATGTCACAGACTTCTCTTACTCTTAGGACTCCTGTTTTTTCGATGGAAACCATTATGGTCATCAAAGCAAAAAACCTGCAGGATGCGGAAGAGCTGCTGCACTCGGGTATCAATAAAGTGGAACTGGCTTACGATATCGGCAGCGACGACTTCTTCCGTCTGGCCACGCGCTGGTGCGATCGGGGCGCGCGCATCACCAAAGGTCATCAGCACTTTGTGGTGCAGATTAAAGGTATGGCAATTCCCCCGAATAACTAAAAGTGAGCGAGCCCCTTTAGCTTGCTCTCCATCCGGCTGACTGGTAAAACTACGTTTTCCGTCAGCCGTGATTTTTTATGTTTCCCTCTCAAACACCCCTTGCGCTGCCCTCTTCTGCCTTTATCCGCGCCGCCGGTATTACGCGGGATAGCTTGCCGATCGCCTGGTGTGAATTCGATCAAAACCATTGGCATAGCGATCTGCATCAGGCGTGGCATTTGCCGCTGCCTGAATCGCTACAAGGTGCCGTGAAAAAGCGTAAAGCCGAACATCTGGCGAGCCGCTGGCTGGTTCAGCAAAGCGTGGCGCAACTCGGTTTACCTGGCTTTGTCTTGCGTAATGCGCCCGATCGTTCACCGCTGTGGCCAGCCGGCATGCAGGGATCACTATCGCATACGCATAACATTGCCGTGGTAGCCGCAACGCGTGAGCCGCTGAGTCTTGGAGTGGATGTGGAGCAGGTGATGGCAGAGGAAACCGCAGAGGAAACGGCCGATTTGTTGATGAGCAAGCATGAAAAGCGGCGACTATTGGCGCAACCTTTGCCCTTTGCACAGGCGGCTACGCTGCTGTTTTCGCTGAAAGAGAGTTTATATAAAGCGCTGTGGCCGCAGCTGCACCAGCCAATGGATTTTCTGCAGGCGGAACTCGTAGGACTGGACATCACGCAAGGCATCGCTCAGCTGCGGCTAACGCATGATTTCTCTACAGCTTTTGCCAGCAAAACCCGCTTACAGGCGCGCTTCTGGCTCCATGCAGGGCACGTTACGACGCTGCTTATCCATCCGTTGCCGACAAAATAAAAAACCGGCTCAGAAATTCCCCTGAGCCGGTGACAACACAAGACGACAGAAATGTTTAGGGACGCAGAAACGAGGATTTCTGCTGCGAGTGACTTTACTCCCTGCGCAACGCCTTGCCCAATAAGGGTTTTCGCTAAGCTTTCCCGGCTAACATCAATGCCCGGTATCGGTACGTTGCACCGCATCCAGCGTGGCCATGTCGCGTTCATTGCCAGTCAACTCGCTCAGCTGCCCTTCGCGCATCTCCAGCAGACGATCGGCATGAATAAAGTAGTGATCGTCGTGGCTGATGGCGAACACCGTTTTGCCTGAAGCTTGTAACCACGGCAATAGCTCGCGGTAGAAGATGCGCCGGAAATGCGGATCCTGATCCGCCGCCCATTCGTCGAGCAGCAAAATATCACGCTCCTCCGCGGCCGCCAGCAGCAGCGCCAGACGCTTGCTCTGTCCTTTCGACAGCTGCAGATTCAGCACCCTGTTGCCTTCCAGCTTGAGTTTATCCTGCATCTTTAAACGTTCCAGCCACTGCTGCACCAGCGCCGGATTAGCCGGTTGACCTTGATGGCCGATTAACCGGTCAAACAGGTGCACATCGGTGAACACCGCCGAGAAGTGTTTGCGATACGCTTCGAGGTTATGCCAGTCAACCACCTTGCCATCAAGTAACAAACTGCCCGATTGCGGTTGATAAAGGCCGGTGAGCAGCATGGCTAATGTGGATTTTCCGCTGCCGTTGCCGCCAATCAGAAACACCAATTCCCCGCGACGCAGCGTCAGGTTAATGGGTCCAACCTGGAAGCCGCGCTCGCCATAATGGAAGCAGACATCGCGTAGCTCTAACGTTTGCCAGTCGCTGACGTTAGGCAATGCTTTGAACGCTTCATTATACGGCGCCAGTTCAAAAGTATTGAGCTTGCGGAACGCCACCTGTGCGCTCAGCAGCGTCGGCAAGGCGCCAACCGCCGCCAGCAGCGGCGTGCGCAGGAAGAGCAGCGTCAGTGAATAGGTTGCCGCGACGGCGGTGTTGGCCCAGCCAAGGCCATTAGCCATAAAGAACACAATGCCAATGGCGCCCAGCATCATAATATTCGACCAATTCACCGCGCTAAGATGGAAGGTATCGGCACGTACAATGTGATGGCGATAGCTTTTGGCATTTTCCTGATACACGCTTTCGTAAATCAGCTGCGCGCGTTCACGGTTGAGCTGCAGCTCTTTGCGTCCTTCAATAATGGTTTGGAAGTCACGGTACAGCTCATCTTCAACCTCGCGCAGCTTAGCCATATGCTGGTAAACCCGTGACACCAGCAGCCAGCCGCCAACCAGCGTTACCACCAGCCACAGGCTGGTGATCAGCAGCATCTTCGGCGAGAGCCAGGCGAGATAAAGTGCCGACCCCAGGGTAATAATGATGCCCTGAATCAGCTCCGGTAAACGCACAAAGGCAATGGTGATGGCGCGTACATCGCTGGTGAGGCCGGCCAATAGCTGAGCATTACCAATCTGTTCAATGCGCTCTACGCGCGTATCGAGAATACGTTTAATGAATTCGCCGCGCAGACGCCAGACAAAATGGTGGCCGAGCATGGTCAGCGCCAGCTGTGAGCCAAGCGTAACCGCCATCAGCAAGAACAGCTGGCCAAGGAAACTCGGCAGGACAGAAATCGAGGTATTTACCGCAACGATCAGTTCGTTGTTGATATAGGCAATCAGGCCGATACCGAGCACGGCACTCAGCAGCGTGAGAAGAATGACACCAATAAAAGGCCAGCGGTACTGGCGATAAACTACATGCAGCAATGCCATTAAAAAATTCCAGCGGTCAATAAAGCAGCCTGCAGTTTAATGTCGCCCCCGCTGATAGCAAGAATAATTCTCATCCCGTATTTCCCTCAGCAAAACGCTTTTTATCGCACCTTTGCAGCAGCGCGATTTATCGCGCAATAAATCGCGCCGCGACAAAAATAAAAGTCTAAAACGCACGGCGGAATGTGAGGTTATAGCGGAAAGCACCCGCCTGCGGATGAATGCCCGGTTTAAGTGGCAGAATGCCGTGATAACGCAGGCGTGAAGGGCCACCCCACACCACGATATCGCCATGTTCCAGCAATACGCGTTGCGTGGCGTCGCCACGCTCAAAGCCGCCGAACTGAAACACCGCTGGCAAACCCAGCGAAACAGAGACGATCGGCTGGCGCAGATCCTTCTCATCTTTATCCTGGTGTAGCGTCAGTTTGGCACCAGGCTCATAGCGGTTAATCAGGCAGGCATCGGGATTGAAAGCGGCAAAACCGGCTTCTTCTGCCGCCTGCTGCGCCAGTTCGCGGAACAGCGCAGGCATCGGCGGCCACAGATGCCCGCTGCTGGCATCCTGTTCGGTATATTGGTAGCCGCGCGAATCGGTTGACCAGCCAAAATTGCCGCAGTTTGTCATCGCCACCGACATACGATGGCCGCCAGGCGTAATGCGATGAGCAAACGGATTTTGCTCAGCAATGTGGTGAATCGCCGCCAGCAACGCGTCGGCACTATCGCGTGCACGACGCCGCAGAATCACGGCACCCTCGGCCAGCGGCTCTTGCCACGGGGCTTCGTCGCTAAATAAATCCAACATTTACGCCTCCTTTACTACTGCGATTTCTGATCGATCAGGAAGGATTTGAACTGTGGCGACATCCAGTGCGTAAAGCCATCGCCCTGTTTGCTAATCAAATAGACTGCCAGATGCTCTTTAAGCGCCAGCGCCTGGGCGCGCTCGCTGCCAAGCACCATTAAGCCAGTATCCCAGCCGTCCGCTTCCAGCGCGGTGGTCGCTATCACGGTTGCTGAAACCAGCTTGTGCTCTATCGGCCTGCCTGTTGCGGGATCGATGACGTGCGAAATACGTTTGCCGTCCAGTTCATAATAGTTGCGATAGCTGCCTGAGGTACTGATGCCGTGCCCCTGCAGATCAACACGTGCTTCCACCGCATTTTCACGATCGGTGGGTTTCTGAATGGCCACGCGCCACGGTTGCTGGTTAGCGTTAACGCCACGACTCAGCACCGCGCCCCCCACCGAAACCAGATAGTTGGTAATGCCCTGCTGCTCCATCAGACGTGCCAGATGATCGGTGGCATAGCCCTCGCCCATGGTGGAGAGATCCACGTACAGGCCGGGCAGATCTTTCTGCAGCCATTGTCCCTCAACGCCCTGAATTACGCGCAGATGCTGCAAACCGGTGAGCGCTTTAGCCGCAGCGATTTCGGCCTCCGTTGGCGTGTGCGCCGGTTGCTTCGTTGGGCCGAAACCCCACAAATTAACCAGCGGACCAACGGTGATGTCCATTGCTCCTCCGGTCATTTTGCCAATACGCAGCGCCATGGTGACAATGTCCGCCATATCGCTGCTCACCGCCTGTGGTGCGCTGCCCTGATACTGGTTAAAGCGCGACAAGACCGAATCGCGTTTCCACGTCGATAATTCTCCGTCATCGCGATCCAACTGCTGCTGAATCAATTGCTGCAATGCAGCATGACGTGATGACGCCACGCCCGCTACGCTGACGCGCCAGACCGTGCCCATGGTTTTACCTTCCAGCACCATTGCTGGCTGGCTATCATTTTTTTCACAACCGCTCAGGGCAAAAGCCACCAGCCCTATCAGCAGAATATTCTGAAAATGCATCTCTTCCTCATCTATTAACTGTTGCTACAGCCGGTTACAAAGCATAAATCGCTTGTAAATCCATCTAAAGCTGCTTGATGTTCGCTGAACCCTAAGACAGGATAACGCGTTCCTGCACCGTTTTTACCTACAGGAGCTAAGATGGTTTATTTCATTATTGCAGTGACCACCGGACTGTTTATTTTCGGCAGCTACAGATGCTGGGAACGCTATCGCCACCGTCTGATTCAACATTATCCTTCACGCCGACGTTAAATTTTTGCACCAGAAAATCCCCCTCCTGCACCGCTTCAGCGCCGGCGCAGTGTAGCAAAGTGCTGACGCTGCGCGTGGCGCTGCGAGCGGTGGTCTGGCATGAATTCTGCATCGTTGAGGATGAGTTGAACATCAGCGAGGTGCAGAATGGAAAAGAGCAAAACGCAAAACAGTAAATGGCAGCATTGGCTGAGTTTCTCGGCCTTTACGTTGGCGGGCGTGGCAATGGAAGGCAGTATGGCCACCACGCCGCCACTGCAACCGGCACCTAAAGCAAAAAAATGGCGCGGGATGCAGTAATCTTCTTCATAGCCCCAGTTCACTTAAGCCCGGATGTGCGTCCGGGCGCGTTCCAGCAGGCCAGTGGAACAGACGATCCTCTGCGGCGATGGGGAGATCATTGATACAAGCGAAGCGCTGAATCATCAAGCCATCGGCACCAAAGTGCCAGTTCTCATTGCCATAGCTGCGGAACCAGTTGCCGCTGTCATCATGCCATTCATAGGCAAATCGCACCGCCAGCTTATCGTTATGCCACGCCCACAGCTCTTTGATCAGTCGGTAATCCAACTCTTTTACCCATTTACGTTGCAGAAATGTCACGACTTCCGCACGTCCATTGACGAATTCGCTGCGATTACGCCAGCGCGTATCTTCGCTATAAACCAATGAAACCCGCTGTGCGTCGCAGCTGTTCCACGCATCTTCCGCCATGCGGACTTTCTTTAACGCCGTTTCCTGATTAAACGGTGGCACCAACATATTTTCTCTCCTGAACATGTAGACAGGTCTGTCTACTTGATTCATCCTGCCGGATGTAGACAATTCTGTCTACATATTTGAACAGGATTAATTATGCTTGAACCTCTGATATTTGATGCCGCAGCCTCTGCCCGCGATCGCATCTTGTTGTGCGCACAACAATTGTTTTACCAGCAGGGTATTCGCGCTACGGGTGTGGATAGAGTGATCGCGGAGGCCGGCGTGACGAAAGTGACTTTCTATCGTCATTTTCCGGCAAAAAATATGCTGGTTTTAGCGTTTTTACAGCAGCGCCATCAGCGTTGGATGGCGGCATTTCGCGCTGCACTGAATCAGCACGTTACGCTGGACGATGCCCTGCCCGCGGCACTTCTGAGTTGGTTTAACGATGCCGATTTTCGCGGCTGCGCCTTTATTAACACAGCGGCGGAATTAGGCAGCAGCTTAGCTGAAGCCAGCGAACTGATTCGCCAGCATAAGCACGAGATGGCGCAGGCAATCAAAGAAAAGCTGGCGCCCGAGCAGCAGATGAAAACGGCGCAGATTGTGTTGCTGGTTGAAGGTGCCATTGTACAGGTGCAGATTGGGGAAGAGGCAAAACAGATAGTTGAGATATTGCGAGGCGCGCTAAGCGCACTGCTGAAAACGGGAGCGTGACGCGCTGTCACGCTCCATCACGATTAGAACTGGTAAACCAGGCCTACCGCTACGACGTCATCGGTATTGATACCGGCGGCATCGGTGAAGTTATTGTCATCCAGCAGGTTGATTTGGTAATCAACATAGGTCGACATGTTTTTGTTGAAGTAGTAGGTCGCGCCCACATCAACATATTTTTTCAGGTTCTGGCTGCCGTACCCTTCGATATCGGAACCGCGAGAAGACACGAAGGCCAGTGAAGGACGCAGGCCGAAGTCGAACTGGTACTGCGCCACCAATTCCCAGTTATCCGCTTTGTTCGCGTAACCGTAAGCGGTTGCGTCACTTGAACCAAAGCGCGTGGCATTGTACGAACGGCTGTACATCGCGGCCAGGTAGATGTTGTTGGCGTCATACTTCAGCGCGCCGCTATAAGCTTCGGCTTTATCACCACGGCCCAGAATACCTGGCGCATTGCCATTCTGATTATTGGTGCGGTCAGACTGGAACATTGCCGCACCGATACCGAAACCGGAACCCAGATCATAGGTGGTGCTCAAACCGTAGCCGTCGCCATTTTCGCCCAGCACATCACGGCCGGATGAGGATTCGGTAGGGTTGTCGTTTTTGCCTTGATACTGAACCGCGAAGTTCCAGCCATCCACCAAACCGAAGAAGTTGGTATTACGATAGGTGGCAAGACCGTTGCTACGCTGGAACAGGAAATTGTCCGCACCGTAGGTATCGCCGCCGAACTCTGGCAGTACGTCAGTCCAGGCGCCCAGGTCGTACATCACGCCGTAGTTACGGCCATAATCGAATGAACCTGCATCACCAAATTTCAGACCCGCAAAGCCGACACGGGTGAAGCTGTTAGCGGTACCTTCGCTTTCTGCAGTGTTCAATGCAGCCTGGTATTCCCACTGGCCGTAACCGGTAAGCTGATCGGTCACCTGAGTTTCACCTTTGAAGCCAAAACGCAGGTAAGACTGGTCACCGTCTGAGCCAGAGTTGTCGGAAAAATAGTGCAAACCGTCAACTTTGCCGTAGAGATCTAATTTGTTGCCATCTTTATTGTAAATTTCAGCTGCGCTTGCTGAACCTGCTACCAGCAATGCAGGAATCATCAGGGAGAGAACGCGACGTTTCATTTTATTACCCTCTTTAATGTGCCTTTATTTATGCCACTGCGAACTGAACGATTAAAAATTCAGCCGGCAAGCCATTGTTATTTTATGTTGGGCAATAATCTATCACGAAAATGCTACTAAATTTCCAAAAGTGTTTCAGTGTATTTATTAGTTATTTCAGGATGTAAATTCAGCGGAACTAATAACCAGCACAGATAGGTAAAAAATATAGCACTTAATGACAACAAATATTTTAATCAATTAAAATCAATCAATTACATGAATTACATTTTCGCACTGAATGACAAAAATCATTTTCAGCCAGAGCATACAATTATCCCGCTATCATCATTTATTTCATTATTACCTTCATTCACCCCGAATGATTTGATTTACCCTAATTTCCCGCCGGACATGATTGTCCGGCATTTTTTTGTCTGCTCTCCAGCGCCCATCCTTATTTTCTGTAAAGTTAATTATCAGGGTTAAATTAACCCATAAGAGTTAGCGCATTATTTGCCTATTTTCGCACATAATGTTCAATCGATAGCCTAAATGCAGAAATGTTAATTTCCGTGGACAACAAAGATCGCTGGATTAATATACGGTGCTTATTGCTAGCGCTCACGTAACGATTCTTTAGCTTTATTCAGTGGCTTGAGCAAATAATCCATGACGCTTTTCTGACCCGTTTTAATCTCAACATTCGCCACCATGCCCGGCATAATGGCAAATTTACGCCCGTGCTTATTCACTAACTCCGCCTTGTTAGTGCGTACATAGACGCGATAATAAAATTCATCATGCTTGACTTCATCTTGCAGCGTGTCCGGCGATACCGTTTCCACCTCCCCACGGAGATCGCCGTAGATGGCGGCATCATAGGCGGTGATCTTGACCACCGCAGGCAACCCGGGACGAATGTAGCCAATGTCACGCGGATTGATACGCGTCTCAATCAGCAGCTGATCCTCCAGCGGCACAATCTCCATAAGTTTGCCGCCCGGCTCCAATACGCCGCCAACCGTAGAGACGCGAATATCTTTCACTATGCCTCGCACCGGCGAGAGTAACGTCGTACGTGCAAGGAGATCCTGTTTTCCCGCGGCAACCTGCAGCTGCGCATCCAGTTCACCGTTGTTCTTCACCTGCTCTTCATGCGCGCGCACATAATAGTCGTTACGTGCCTCGTCGATTTTGCCACGCAAATCGCTTACCTGCCGTTGCAGACGGATAACGTCCACCTTCCCGGCCGCGCCGCGAAGCATCAGCGGCTCTGTCAAATTGAGTTCCGCCTGCACCAACGTGAGGGATTGCCGTAGATTGCCAACCGTTTCGACAAAATTTTGCCGGCGAGCCTGATATAGCTGGGTTTCACGCGCGATCAGTTCGGGATATTGCTGGGTCTCTGCGCTAAAGTTCAGCGGCCGATCGCTGAGCTCGGCCTGTAACCGCTCAGCCGAAGCGCGCAATGTGCGGACGCGCGCAATCGCTTCACCAAAATTGGTTTGAAAGCGCGTGGGATCAAGCGTGGCCAGCACCTGCCCGCGCTGCACGATAGTCCCCTCGTGCACGTTCAGCTGTTTGACGATGCCGCCATCCAGACTATCGATCATTTGCGCATGGGTTGATGGCGTAACTTTGCCGATGCCTACCGTTACTTCATCCAACACCGCAAAGTGCGCCCACAGCAGAAACAGCAGCAGCGTCAACACGCACAGCCAGATAATGGCCGACGTGCGACGCTCGCGCCGCGCCAGATCTTTATCGACGATCACCATGCTCATGCTGCATCTCCCCTATTCGCCGCGGCGTGGCGCAGAATTTCGTCGCGCGCCCCGTCAGCCACAATGCGTCCGTTATCCATTACCACGATGCGGTCCACCATACGCAGTAAGGCAGGACGATGCGTTACCAACACCAGCGTGCGGCCCGTCACCCATTGTGCCAGCTGCCGAATGACCTGAGCTTCCAGCTGTTCATCCATGGCTGCGGTGGGTTCATCCAGCAGCACCACCTGCGGCTGGCGCAGAATCAACCGGCTAAGCAATACCATTTGCCGTTGACCGCCGGACAATCCCCGTCCCCCTTCGTGAATAATGCGATCGAGGCTGGCAGCATCCTGCTGTACCAACGCCAGCGCGCCGCTAATGCGCAGTGCCTGCAACATCTCCTGCTCGCTGGCATGCGGATTACCGAGCAACAGGTTCTGCCGCAGCGTGCCAAAGAACAGCCTGGAATCCTGCGACAGCCAGCCAAGCTGGCGGCGCAGATCGACCGGATCGATACAGGTGATATCCACGCCATCCACCAACACTTTTCCCTGGCTGGCGCGCGCTTGTCCGGCCAGCATTTTCAGCAGCGTTGATTTGCCCGCGCCGACTTTGCCAAGAATTGCCACGCGCTCGCCAGGCGTAATCTGCAATTGCGGAAGGTTAAGCACACTGTTCCCGCTCTCTTCGTCATAGCGATAGTGCACGTTTTGCAGCTGAAAATGGCCGGTAAGCACCGGGCAATGCGCCAGCGTAGCGCGGTCGGGCTGATCGAGCGGCTTTTTCAGTAATTCATCCAGCCCTTTCATGGCCGATTTTGCATGCTGCCAGCGCGAGAACACCATGGTGAGCTGCATGAGCGGTGCAATAGTGCGCGCAGAGAGCAAGCTACAGGCCACCAGCGTGCCGGTGGTGATTTGATTATCAAGTACCAGATACACGCCAAATACCAGCATACCGGCATAAGTGAGCTGCTGGACGCTTCCTGACCAACCGGTAAGACGCGCGCCCCACAAGCGTTGCTGGTTGCTGATGGTGGCGCTGACGTCGTGGGTTTGCTCCCACTGGCGCTGAAAATAGGGTTCGGCCTGCAGCGCTTTGATGTCTTCCACCCCTTCAAGGGTTTCCACCAGCACCGCCTGGCGCAGTGCGCTCTCGCGTAGCCCTTCCCGCGCCAGCCGCGCCATGGGGATCTGTACCAGCAACCCCGGAATAACGATCAGCGGAATCGACAGCAGCGGAATCAACACCAGCCAGCCGCCAATCGATGCCATGATCAATAAAAACAGCAGCACGAATGGCAGATCGGCCGCGGCATTCACCGTGGTGGAGGTCAGCAGTTCGCGTACCTGATCGATCTCGCGCAGCTGGGCAATAAAGGATCCGGTAGAGCGTGGCCGCGCTTCATTACGAATGTTCATGGCACGCGCGAACAGCATGGCTGAAATTTTTAGGTCGATGCGCTTGCCCATCAGATCGGAAACCTGAGTGCGCATCAGGCGGATCAGATATTCAAGCGCAGCCGCCAGCAACACGCCGGTAAACAGCACCCATAGCGTCGGCTGTGACTGCGCGGGAATGACGCGATCGTACACCTGCATCGAAAACAGAATTCCCGCCAGCGCCAGCACGTTGCCTACCAGCGATGCCAGACTGATTTCAGCCATGCGTCGCTTCATGCCGCGAAAATTATGCCAGAACCAGTGTGGCTCATAGGGCTGCACAAACTCATCAATGCGCGCATCTCGCCCGCGCGCCGCCACGCCAATCACGCCGACATTGGCCTGTGCCTGTGCTAACAAATCGCTCAGCAAGGCTGAACGCATCACGTCGCCACCTTCGCTCAGCCAATAGCGTACGCCGCCATCGCGATCTACCTCTTCAATCAAGGCAAGGCTGCCGTTTTCCAGCAGTAGCAACACCGGAACAATTTCCTGACGCCAGCGGAGTTTATCGTGAGGAATCAGCATGAAATGCAATCCCAGTAGTTCAGCCAGACGTGCTAACTGTTGCGCGGGAGCCAGATGTTGAAACCAACGCATCTGCTGATGCAGCGTACTGCCATCCGCTGGTTTGCCGAAACGTGCCGCCACACGCAGCATCGCCGCGATGCCGTTGTCGCTGTTAAAGGGTTGTGCAGTCATCCCTGTGGTCTCATAAGCAATGGAAAGAGGCTGGCAACCGCTAGCTGAGAGCGCTAGCGGTTGGTATGTGGGTTAAACGACTGTCTGCACCGGGTGTTGCTGCTGCAGATGATCGGCGAGGGTATAGCTGCTGTCGCTGGCGTTGTAATGCGTTTCACTGCCGCGGAGGATCGACGCATCGCCATGTTGATCGCTATGGTCGAGGCTGCCTGCACTGACATTCGCGAGCAGCGTGCCTGCCGGCTCACTGCTGGCGCTGGCAACCGCCTCGTGGCTGTCGATCGTTACCGGCTGCGTTGCCGTCGCCACGTTGCCCGCTTTATCCTGTGCGCTAACCTTCATCTGATAGCTGCCGTCATCAAGGGGAGCGAGCTGCCCGGCTAAAATTGTCAGCGACCAATTACCATCGGCTTTTACCGTGGCGCTGTAGCTCTGATCGCCGAGCGTCAAGGTGACTACACTGCCCTGCTCAAGATGAGTGCTGCTGCCCTGAATCAGATGCCAGTTATTAACCTCCACCGCATCCAACACGCCATCACCAAAAGGTTGATTCAGCGTCATTGTCGGCAACTGATGGATAGCAACGTTGAACAGATTCTCGATGATCTGCGTGTCATGGTTGCCGTACTCATCTCCGCGCGTGGCAAGCGCTGATACTTCACCATCCGGCAGCGCCTGTAAATCTGCGGCACTGATGGTCACCGTGCCATCGACCGGCGTGTAGTTTTTACCGTTAATCGTCAATTCCCTGACGCCTTCCAGATAGAAACTGAGATCGTGCTGCGCTTCCTGCTGGTTGAGTGTGGTATCACCACCGATATTGATTTCGTAATAGATGTCGGGCAGCTTGGTTACCACGTTCAGTTCCAGCATCGCGTCGGTGCTGTTGCCTGCACCATCCAGCGCATAAACGCGAACTTCGCCCAGCGCAATAAAACTTGCCACGTCGCTGGCTGGAATGGTGACCTGCCAATGCCCATCGCTGCCAATCTGCGCGTGATAGACTGCATCGCCGCTGCACAGCAACAGTTGCTGGCCCGGCACCACCACGGAGAGATCGCCGCTAAAGGTGAGATCGTTTTGGCTCTCCTCTTTATTGATGACGTTATCGGCTGTCACTTTGTCAAAACTGATGTGCGGCAAGCTGCTGACATGGGTGATCAGCGTGACATCCTGATGCGTGGTAGTGGTCTTGCCATTGGGATCGGTGGCGCTGACTTTTAGGCTATAAACACCATCCTGTAGCGCCTGCAGATCCTGTTCCTGGATTGTGGCCGTCCATTCACCCTGTCCATTAACGCTACCGGTATAGGTTTTACCAGCTAACGTCAGCGTAACGTGGCTGTTATTCGGCATATGCGTAGCGCTTCCGTGCACGTCCACGCCGTAAATCCCTTCCGCAACGTTAACAGCGTTATCACCGCTGATGGGATCGACGGTGAGCGTGGGTTTGATAGTTTTATCGACGTAAACCCCAAATTCAACCTGAGTATCGGTGCTGTTACCGGCTTTATCGGTAATGGTGAGCGTCAACGAATAGGCGCCATCAGCCAATCCGTGGAGTACCGATGGCGGCATCGATGCATTCCAGTAGCCCCATTGATTCACCGTGCTGTGCCAGCTTTCACCGTTAAAGGTCAAAGTAACCGTCGCGCCGGGCTCAGATTCAGCGCGTCCGCGCAGGTGAATATTTTTGCCCGCCTCCCATGCGGCAATGATGCCATCCTGGGCTATCGGTTCATAAGGATGCAGCGCTGCGGGCGGCGTGGTATCTATGCTGCGAAGTTGCAGACTTGCTGAGTTATCATCCACCGGATAAAGGCTGACTGCCGATTGCAAAATTGCTGCTAATTGATGTTCGGATTGACGTGAAGACATAGGTAACCTCGTTACAGGAAATGATTTGCCACAGTCATTATGCTTATTAATGTTTTAAGCGGACCGGTGCGCCATACAGGCCGTTAATAAACGGCCCGCTTCGCCTGATGAAAAGGGGTTACCTGCCGGTAACAAGGATGAAATTAAGACACAGCAAATTTTCTCCCAAAGGGGAGAAATAATATCGATCTCGCTCTATTCCGCACCGGGAGCCGATGGGATAGCTAACATATCGGGTTTACGTGGTCGCTGCCTATTGGCGAAAATCCGGAAATGTGCGCTTTGCGACAGCGCCAAAAGAATCGTGTGTCAGCCGCGTGCCGCGCGGTATATCTCATCAGTATACTGCAACAATCAGCAGGGAAAATTTTACTTAAGTCACTCCAGTTTTGCCTGGTACAGCCCAGGAAAGTTCTGGAAAAGCGCGGCGTCTGGTAAAAAATCGGTAATATGCCTGTTTCTGGCGTTGATAACTTGTGATCGGATATCCTCTGATGCGCGGTGCGACGCTGGCTTTAATGCTAAACTTCGTCGCTTTATACGCTAATGAAAAATAACATTTATGACAGCACTGGACGCCGCACAGCAGAATAAATTGCATCATCGTGTCAACCTGGGAACACGTATCGTTTTCCTTATCGCTGGATTGGGCATGTCAGCCTGGGCACCGTTAGTGCCTTTTGCCAGCCAGCGTCTAGCGCTGAGCGGTGCATCGCTTGGTGGCCTGCTGCTGTGCCTGGGCATCGGTTCACTGGCCGCGATGCCGGTTACCGGCGGTCTGATCGCGCGCTTCGGTGGTCGTCGGGTGATGCTCTGTTCCACGCTGGTGGTGCTGGTTGCCCTGCCGCTGCTGGCGACGCTTGATGAAATGTGGCTGATGGCCGCGACTTTAATGGTTTTTGGCGCCGGGCTCGGCATGCTGGATGTCGCCATGAACGTACAGGCCGTTGAAGTGGAAAAAGCGGCGCGTAAACCGATGATGTCCGGCTTTCACGGTTTCTTCAGTCTTGGCGGCATTATTGGCGCGGGTTCCGTCAGCCTACTGCTGGGCAGCGGCCTGACGCCGTTGCAAGCCGTCGGCGTGGTGATGGTGCTCATCGTCCTGCTGCTGGTGTGGAGCCTGCCGACGTTAATGAAGGAACGTCTGCATCAGCCCGATCAGCCGTGGCTGGTTATCCCGCGGGGCTGGGTGGCTTTCCTTGGCCTGCTCTGTTTTATCCTGTTTCTTGCCGAGGGTGCCGTACTCGACTGGGGCGCGCTACTGCTATTGCAGAGCCCTGCTATGAGCCCTGCACATGCTGGCTTGGGCTACGCGGTATTCTCGGTGGCGATGACGATCGGCCGTCTGACGGGCGACAAAGTGATTCAACACTTTGGCCGCTATCCGGTGATGTTAACCGGCGCATTAGCCGCTGCAGCCGGCATGACGCTGGCGGTTTTACTGCCATGGCCGCAAATTGCCCTGCTGGCATTCCTGCTGGTTGGTTTTGGCCTGGCTAATACGGTACCGATGCTGTTCAATGCCGCCGGGAATCAACACGATATGCCGTCAAATCTGGCGATTTCGGCCATGACAACCTTAGGCTATGCGGGTATTCTTTCAGGTCCGGCTTTAATCGGATTGATATCCCAGTGGATCAGCCTGAGTGGCGCATTTTTACTGATCGCTCTGCTACTGCTGGCCGTCGCGGCCAGTGCCCGACGGGTTGCGCGCTAATTCCATGGTCCTGAGACACTATGCTTTATAAATTTCCTCTGACATCCGGCAACGTTACGCGCTTTTTCGTGGTGTTTAACCTGGTGCTTTTTCTGGCGCTGGGCGCGATGGTGCACAACAGCGTCAATGCCTGGATTACGGAAAAGCGCTATGCGATGACCGATTTGGCGCGTGCCATGCAGAAACGCATTGATGCATCACGCTTTGCCACCTGGCAGATCTATGAAAATCTTGCCACCAGCGCCGCCGGCTCAACGCCGAATAGCAATCTGCAGGAAACGCGTCTGCGCCCGGATGTCTATTATCTGGAAAAAACCCGCCGTAAAACCGAAGCGCTGATTTTTGGATCGCACGATAGCAGCACGTTGGATATGACCATGCGCATGTCCAACTATCTTGATACGCTGTGGGGCGCGGAGAATCCAACCTGGTCGATGTATTTTCTGAATGGTCAGGACAATAGCCTGATCATGATCTCCACCTTGCCGCTGAAAGACATGGCGACACGTTACAAAGAGAGCGCGATCAATACGCTGGTCGATAGCCGCCGCGCCGAAATGTTGCAGCAGGCCAATGCGCTGGATGAGCGTGAAAGCTTCTCACCGCTACGCCACTTTGCCTGGCAGAACGATCACTACTTTACCCTGCGCACCACCTTCAACCAGCCAGGCCATTTAGCCACCGTCGTGGCCTTTGATCTGCCGGTTAACGATCTGATTCCGCGCAATATGCCGCTGGAGAATTTCCAGCTGCGTCAGGATGCCACGCAAACCAGCAGCACCCCCACCAGCAACGACGATAGCAGCAGTGAAAGTACCCATGTGGCGCTGGTTAACCCTAACCTGGAAATTGCTGCCTCACTGCCAAGTACGTCGTTGCAGTTAGTGTACCGCGTGCCGCTCACGAGCCTGGCGATGGATACGTTGCATAATCTGATGTGGCCGCTATTGATCAACCTTGTGCTGTTTTTGCTGTCGATTGCCGGTATCACCCTGCTGCGTCAGCAATCGCTGCGCCCTAACGAGAACCAGAGCGCCGAACTCGATTCCCTGCGGATGCTGAACGAAGAGATTGTTGCCAGTCTACCCGTGGGTTTGCTGGTGTATGACTTCGCGACTAACCGCACGCTGCTCAGCAATAAAATCGCTGAACACCTGCTGCCGCATCTGAATCTGCAGAAAATCATCAATATGTCCGATCAGCATCAGGGCGTATTGCAAGCGACCATCAATAACGAAGTGTATGAAATTCGCCATGCGCGCAGCGTGCTGTCGCCGCATACGCAGCTGTTTATGATGCGCGATCAGGACCGAGAATTACTGGTCAATAAGAAGCTGCAGAAGGCGCAACAAGTGCTGGATCGTAATCACCAAATGCGTCAGCAGCTGATGCAAAATCTGGGACATGCGCTGAATCGCCCATTGCAGAGCATGGTGACGCAGCTGGTGCAGCTCAGCCAGCGGGACGATGATGAAAGCGTGCTCGATCTGCTCGACGAAAGTCAGGCATTGGCACGGCTGGTGGATGACATTGTGCTGCTTAATCGCCTCGAAGCGCATGACTGGTCGCCGGATGCCAGCGTATTCAATCTGCAGGATATGCTGGACGAAATCGCGCTGGAAAGCCTGCCGTTGCTGCGCCGTAAAGGTCTGGCGCTGGTGGTGAATAATCATCTTGCCAATGATGAAATGCGCTTTGGCGATCGTCGCGCCCTGCGCAAAGTGTTGACCACGTTAATGCACTATTCGCTGACCACCACACGCTGGGGCAAGATTTCGCTGGAGATTAAAACCAGCGAGGAAAAACCCAATCAGGTATTGCTGCAGCTGGTGGATACGGGTTCGGGCCTGAGCATCGATGAACTGGCGAATGTCGATTTCCCCTACCTTGGCGATACCACGCAAGATCGCTTCGGCCAGGCATCGGGCATGGCATTTTTCCTGTGTAAACAGCTGTGTAAACAGATGGGCGGCCAGCTTGAGATCATCGCTAAACCCGATATCGGAACGCGCTATAACATTCAGCTGCCGCTGGCGCTGGAACAGCAGGGCGAACAGGAAGAGAAGCTGCTGGAAGGCGTGACCGCTCTGGTCGATATCGCCGTTGAAGACGTGCATAAAATTGTTTGCCGCCATCTGGAAAACTGGGGAGCGAAATGCCTGACTTCCGACGAACGTTTGACCGGCCAGGATCATGATGTCCTGGTAACCGACGATCCCGCCCGCATGACGGGCTGGGCGCTGCTGCTGGCCGGTGACGAAATCGGTCATCACGCACTGAATGATAAGCAATTCAGGGTCAACTTCAATCTCAGCAACGCGCTGCTTGATGCGCTGCTGGCCCTGATTGAGAAGCAACTTGCCCATGATTTAATGGAGGAGAGTAGCGAAGATGAAGCAGCCTCACCGCTGTTAAGCGGTGGCTATTTCCAGCTGTTTACCGAGACAGTACCGCCAGATGTGAAGAGACTGTATACTGAAGCGGCGGAAAAGGATTATCCCTCGCTTGCTCAGACAGCACATCGCCTGAAAGGCGTGTTTGCCATGCTCAATCTGGGGTCAGGTAAACAGCTTTGTGAAGCGTTAGAACAACACATAAAAGTATGTGACGATTTGACCATTAAAAATACCACCAGTGAAATTGACGCGTACGTCAGCCAACTGCTGCAGCAAGGTAACCAATAAGATGAATAACTTGAACGTAATTATTGCCGATGACCATCCGATCGTTCTGTTCGGTATCCGTAAGTCGCTGGAACAGATCGAATGGGTTAACGTTGTAGGTGAGTTTGAAGACTCAACAGCACTGGTAAACAGCCTGCCCAAACTGGACGCCAATGTCCTGATTACCGATCTCTCAATGCCGGGCGAGAAGTATGGCGACGGTATCACCCTGATCAAATACATTAAACGTCACTATCCGGATCTCTCGATTATCGTTCTTACCATGAACAATAACCCAGCGATCCTGAGCGCGGTGTTGGATCTGGATATTGAAGGGATTGTCCTGAAACAAGGCGCACCAACCGATCTGCCTAAAGCCCTGGCTGCTTTACAGAAAGGTAAAAAATATACGCCGGAAAGCGTGGCAAAACTGCTGGAGCGCATCAGCGCCGGTGGCTACGGTGACAAGCGTCTGTCGCCGAAAGAGAGCGAAGTGCTGCGTCTGTTCGCAGAAGGCTTCCTGGTGACGGAGATTGCCAAGAAGCTGAACCGCAGTATCAAAACCATCAGTAGCCAGAAGAAATCAGCGATGATGAAACTGGGCGTGGAAAACGATATTGCGCTTTTGAACTATCTCTCTTCCGTTAGCGCCACTCAGGTCGACAAAGAGTAATACTTGCGGGCGGTGTTGCACACACCGCCCGTACTTTCGCTACGTCCCTTCCCTGCCCTTCCTGACGCGTTCTGCATACATCGCTAGCGTGGTTTTTAGCACATCCAGCGTCACCGGTTTCGACAGACAGTTATCCATGCCCGCATCCATACAACGCTGCTTCTCTTCTGCCAGCGCATTCGCCGTGACGCCAATCACCGGGAACGTGTGCCCTAACTGGCGTAAACGTTGCGTCAGGCGATAACCATCCATGTTTGGCATGTTGACGTCGCTCAGCACAATATCGATATGGTTACGACTCAGCACGTTCAATGCATCAACGCCATCCTGTGCCGTTTTGGTTTGATAACCGACGGTACCAAGCTGCTCTGACAGCAGCATGCGGTTGATTGGATGGTCATCGACGATCAGCACCATAATATCGTCGTAATTGGCGGTTTCCTGCGGTGTAGCCAGCGGCAGCGGCGTGGCGGTTTCACTATTGATATTGATACGGTAAATACGGCCAAGCAGCTGCGGTAAATCGTGCAGCATGGCGCTGCTCTGAATCCACTGCCCCGGGGAGGTTTCCTGCGGTATATCAATGTGCTCACCGCAGATACGAATACACGCACGCCCGCTTTGTGCGGGAAGTTCGTCATGATCGCTGATAATGACATCATCACTCGCCGCCTGGCCCTGATAATACGCCGCCTGAATGCCCTGCTGTTGCAGCAAACGCAGCAGGAAGCTGGCGAGATATTCATTGCGCATATCCAGCCAGATGGCTTTTTCCTGTAATCCGTCCAGCAGCGGTGGCGCTGCCAGCTGACCAGAATAGATCGGAATGCGCACGATAAACTGGCTGCCCATGCCTGGCTCGGAATCGACTTCGATATCGCCATCCATCATGTTGATCAGCTTTTCGCAGATCGCCAGACCCAATCCTGTTCCCTGGAAGTTGCGCTGCACGCCAGAACCCACCTGGAAGAAGGGATCGAACAGGCGCGTAACCTCTTTGGCCGGAATGCCGACGCCGGTATCGCGCACGCGGAACGCCAGATACCCCTCTTTAACATAGGCATGCAGAATGATGCAGCCGGTGTGGGTAAACTTGATGGCGTTGTTCAGCAAGTTTGAAATGACCTGCTGCAAACGCATCGCATCGCCATCCAGCGCCAGCGGCACATCATTTTCGATAAATACATACAGCGTCAGACGCTTGCGAACCACCAATGATAAATAATTGCTGGCGATGTGATTGACCACTTCTCGCGGTGAGAACGGATGTGGTTCGATTTTCAGCTGTTCAGATTCGATTTTAGAGAAGTCGAGAATGTCGCTGATGATCTTCAGTAACAGGCTCGAGGAGTTGTTCATAGCGGTAACCAGCGAATCGACGCCTTTCGGCAGCGTTTTGGTTTGTAGCAGATCGAGGTTACCGATAATACCGTAAAGTGGCGTACGCAACTCATGGCTAACCGTAGCCAGGAACATTGATTTTGACTGGCTGGCCTGCTCGGCCGAGTGCGCCATCTCCTGCAGCGATTGCTCCATGCGCACGCGCGCCGACACATCCACCAGCACGCAAATCGCGACGTTTTCATTGCGATAGCGGGAGTGCACAAAGCTGATCTGCAGGTTGGTATTACTTCCCGTGAGCACATCAACGAAATTGACCTGCTGACCGCCGATAATCTCATTCAGCCGCTGGCGATCTTCCTGTGTGAGAAGCGTCAGATAGTTGTGCGCCAGCTCATTACTTAGAATATTGGTACCGTCGCTGGTACGCAGAATACAGATACCGACCGGCGCAGAAGCGACAATCTTACGGTTAAACTGCTCGTGCTCCTCAAGCCGATGCGCATTCTCCTCAGCCGGCAAGAACATACGCCGCTCGAATATCCACGCCAGCGTGAACAAAATTACCGCCGTGAAGATGTTGAGTAACAGCGCGTTAATGAGCATCAGTTTGAGCTGATCCATTAACACATCGGTGGAAAGCGACCACACCACATTAAGATTGGTTGGCGGCAGCGGCTTTTTCAACACCAGCTGGCGATAGCTATCGAGATAACCAAACCAGGTACTGTTGTCCGGCAGGTCGTCCAGCGAGTAACCCGGACCACCGCGACGCGAGCTGATCAGCGGCCGATAGTTTTCATCGGTGATGGTGGCCACCAGCGGTAAACCGCCCGGCTGAATAAACTCATCCAGGCGAATATTCTGCTCTACGCCGAGCAGTGCCTGCAGTTTGTTTGCCACATACACCGGCATGACCATATAGAAGTTGCCGACGCCTGGCTGCGCGCTGCTGGTGATCCAGTACATCGGATTGCGGCGCTCTTCTTCATTACCATTCCGATAGTGCAGGACACGCTCGCGCAGTGCTTTCAGGCTGCGTTCACGATCGACTGAATTGTTGGTGCCGATGGTGAAGTCTGCCAGACACTGATTTTCGCCACTGACGAAAAACACCCGGTTCAATTCATAGGCCGAGGCAAAGTTACTTTTCCAGTAATTAATGTAGTCGCTGAGCGAATCCAGCGAATTGCGCCAGGTGTTGCTCATTGAGGTGCAGTCACCGTCGGAAAATAGCGGCGTGAACTGCGGCAGCGTGCCTTTGCCCGGAGGTAAACCGTTCAACACGTCCAGACCGTTAGCGCTACTGCTCAGGCGATTTTCGGTGATGTATTTCAGTTCGCGCATCACATCAGCAGAGTGACGGATGTACCATTCCGCCTGGCCGTAATTCGTTGCAAACTCCTGACGAACCGCATTCTCTTTCTCGTGCAGCACATTGATGATGTAAAAAGTCGTCAGTAGCGCACCCAGCGCCCAGAGCAGCAACGCCAGCGCACGAAAAAGGTAGCGCGAGATACGGAGCGTGGTGCGAAAGGAGACAAGATATTTCAAAAGAGGCTCACTGGCGGTAAGGGGTTATCAGGATGTTGAAAAGCTTCCATACACTAGCTTTATCGGCCCTAAAAAGCCAGTTGGCGTGCGCCGTTAGCATAAAACTCAGATAAAAAAACGGCAGGTCAATTTAATGACCTGCCGTTTATCAACCACCTTACGGATTACTCTTCGTCGTCGGCTTCCGGCGCTTCGTCATCGCTTTCCACTTCCGGCGCGATATCTTCTTCGCCTTCCGCTACGCTGCCGTCGATGGCGTCGAGTTCTTCCTCTTCCACCGGCTCAGCAACACGTTGCAGACCCACGACATTTTCATCTTCCGCAGTACGGATCAGAATCACGCCTTGAGTGTTACGGCCAACCACGCTGACTTCCGACACGCGGGTACGTACCAGCGTTCCGGCATCGGTGATCATCATGATCTGATCGCCATCCACCACCTGTACCGCGCCAATAACTGGCCCGTTTCGATCGGTGACTTTAATCGAGATCACGCCCTGCGTTGCACGCGATTTGGTTGGATACTCGCTATTAGCAGTACGTTTACCGTAACCGTTCTGCGTCACGGTGAGGATCGCGCCCTCTTCGCGTGGCACAATCAGCGACACCACTTTGTCTTTCTCAGCCAGCTTGATACCGCGAACGCCTGAGGCAGAACGGCCCATCGCACGCACGGCGGTTTCGGCAAAGCGCACCACTTTACCGGCGGCAGAGAACAGCATCGCTTCGTCGCTACCGTTGGTCAGCGCCACACCAATCAGCTCATCATCCTCACGCAGGTTGATGGCGATGATGCCCGCACTACGCGGACGGCTGAACTCTTGCAGAGCGGTTTTCTTCACGGTGCCGCTCGCGGTTGCCATGAAGATGTTGAAGCCTTCGGTATATTCACGCACCGGCAGGATGGCGGTGATACGTTCGTTGGCTTCCAGCGGCAACAGGTTAACGATGGGACGACCACGCGCACCACGGCTGGCTTCTGGCAGCTGATAGACCTTCATCCAGTAGAGACGGCCACGGCTGGAGAAGCACAGAATGGTGTCGTGGGTGTTGGCCACCAGCAGACGATCGATAAAGTCTTCTTCTTTAATACGTGCGGCTGATTTGCCTTTGCCACCGCGGCGCTGGGCTTCATAGTCGGTCAACGGTTGATATTTGACATACCCCTGATGCGACAGCGTAACCACCACGTCTTCCTGATTGATCAGGTCTTCGATGTTGATGTCAGCGCTATTGGCGGTGATTTCCGTACGACGGGCATCGCCGAACTGATCGCGCATCTGCTCCAGCTCTTCACGAATCACTTCCATCAAGCGCTCAGCGCTCTGCAGGATGTAAAGCAGTTCAGCAATCTGGTCCAGCAGCTCTTTGTACTCGTCGAGCAGTTTTTCGTGCTCAAGGCCGGTCAGTTTCTGCAGACGCAAATCCAGAATCGCCTGCGCTTGCTGCTCGGTCAGATAATATTGACCATCGCGAATACCAAACTCGGCTTCCAGCCACTCCGGACGCGCGGCATCATTACCGGCACGTTCCAGCATGGCAGCCACATTGCCGAGATCCCACGACTGCGCCAAAAGGCCCAGTTTGGCTTCTGCAGGTGTTGGTGCACGACGAATCAGTTCGATGATCGGATCGATGTTCGCCAATGCAATCGCCAAGCCTTCGAGGATGTGGGCACGATCGCGCGCTTTACGTAGTTCGAAAATGGTACGACGCGTCACCACTTCGCGGCGATGGCGCACGAAGGCTTCAATGATGCCTTTCAGCGTCATGATCTTCGGCTGGCCCTGATGCAGCGCCACCATGTTGATGCCGAAAGAAACCTGCAGCTGCGTCAGTGAGTAGAGGTTGTTGAGAACCACTTCACCCACCGCATCGCGTTTGATCTCAATGACAATACGCATGCCGTCTTTGTCAGATTCATCACGCAGTGCGCTGATGCCTTCAACGCGCTTCTCTTTCACCAGCTCAGCAATCTTCTCGATCAGACGCGCTTTGTTCACCTGATACGGCAGTTCGTGAACGATAATGGTTTCACGTCCAGTCTTGGCATCGGTTTCCACTTCGCCACGCGCGCGGATATAAATCTTGCCGCGCCCGGTGCGATAGGCTTCTTCGATACCGCGGCGGCCATTGATAAACGCAGCAGTCGGGAAATCTGGCCCGGTGATGTGCTCCATCAAGCCTTCAACGGTAATGTCTTCATCTTCGATGAAAGCCAGGCAGCCGTTAATCACTTCCGTGAGGTTGTGCGGTGGAATATTGGTGGCCATACCTACCGCGATACCGGAAGAACCGTTTACCAGCAGGTTAGGAATTTTGGTTGGCAGGACTTCAGGAATCTGCTCGGTGCCGTCATAGTTCGGCACGAAATCGACGGTTTCCTTTTCCAGGTCAGCCAGCAGCTCCGAGGAAATCTTTGCCATACGGACTTCGGTATAACGCATCGCTGCAGCGGAGTCGCCGTCGACTGAACCAAAGTTACCCTGACCGTCAACCAGCATATAGCGCAGGGAGAACGGCTGGGCCATACGCACGATACTTTCATATACCGCGGAATCGCCGTGCGGGTGATATTTACCGATGACGTCACCGACCACACGGGCGGATTTTTTATAGGGTTTATTCCAGTCGTTACCCAGTTCGCTCATGGCAAAAAGCACACGGCGGTGTACCGGCTTCAAACCATCACGCACATCGGGTAAGGCTCGGCCAACAATGACCGACATGGCGTAATCGAGGTAAGAGTTCTTTAACTCTTCTTCGATATTGACCGGTGTAATTTCTCTCGCAAGGTCGCTCATGGAGCCGCTATCCCTCTACATAATCCCGGATTTAAAGGTGCGAAAGTATATCACATCGCTTCCCTTCGGTGAACGTAAACCAGGTCTTAATGCCGCTTTTCCTTCGCTGCCAGAGATGCGCTCACCGCGCTTAAGCGTTTATACTGAGGGAATATTTTGTCTGGAGTGATGATTCAATGAGTGAACAACCGCAGGAAAGCCGCCAGAACGTTGACCACGCCGAGATCGCCAAGTTTGAGGCGGTGGCATCGCGCTGGTGGGATTTAGAAGGTGAATTTAAGCCTCTACACCGTATCAATCCCCTGCGACTTGGCTGGATTGCGCAGCACAGCCATGGCCTGTTCGGTAAGAAAGTCCTCGATGTTGGCTGCGGTGGCGGCATTCTGGCCGAAAGCATGGCGCGCGAAGGCGCTGAGGTTACTGGCCTGGATATGGGTGCGGAGCCGCTGGAAGTGGCGCGTCTGCACGCGCTGGAGAGCGGCGTCAGCGTTAATTACGTACAGCAAACCGTGGAAGATCACGCCGCCAGCCATGCTGGTCAATATGATGTGGTGACCTGTATGGAGATGCTAGAGCATGTGCCCGATCCACGTTCCGTGGTGCTAGCCTGCGCACAACTGGTGAAGCCGGGCGGCGAAGTGTTCTTCTCCACTATTAACCGTAATCCAAAAGCCTGGCTGCTGGCGGTATTTGGTGCAGAGTATGTGCTACGCATGGTGCCGCGCGGCACCCATGACGTGAAGAAGTTTATCCGTCCGGCCGAGTTGTTGAATTGGGTGGATGAAACGCCGCTGCGCGAAAGAAATATGATTGGCCTGCACTACAATCCGCTGAGTAATCAGTTCCGACTCGGCCGCGGCGTTGACGTGAACTATATGATTCATACCCACCGCCAGGATTGATCAACCCGGGGCGCATGAATGCGCACCCTACAATATTCTGCCCGCAGGGTCGCCATTCATGGCGACCCGCTATCCAGATCAATTTCCTTTTAGACGCGTGCCTGCCTTTTTTATAGGCTTAGCAAGTCACAAAAAATTCATAAGCAATTTTAGATAAGTTCGCTGCTGGCGGCCTTGTCAGGGCTTATTTGACCTCAGATAATTCTCGAATCGTATCAGTTGAGCAAGAAACACGCGCTCGATCATAAAGTGAAAAAAAAGTACTGAGCGGTTGACACGATGTGCAGGCCTTGCGGCATGGGGATCCAGGATTTTAGCCACCCTCTAAGGACGATTTTTTAGTGAAAATCAACTCTTGTTAAGAAGAGATTGCTGACTAGAATACTCACCATATTGTTGTTCAAACTTCCCGCACCCCCTATATATAGTGTTTATTCACAGGCTTACTCACAACGAGCGGCTTGTGCATAGACCTTGTGCATAGATGGGGGATAAATACGTCATTCATGCATGGACAGGTAAAAACGCGACATGAACCAAAGTCTGCTCGTTACTAAACGCGATGGCCGCCAGGAGCGCATTGATCTCGACAAAATTCACCGTGTACTGGATTGGGCAGCCGAAGGGCTGAACAACGTTTCCGTTTCACAGGTTGAACTGCGCTCACACATTCAGTTCTATGATGGCATCAGAACCTCTGATATTCATGAGACCATCATCAAGGCTGCCGCAGACCTGATCTCACGTGATGCGCCAGATTACCAATACCTGGCCGCGCGCCTGGCGATCTTCCACCTGCGTAAAAAAGCTTACGGCCAGTTTGAACCGCCGAAGTTGTACGACCAGGTGGTGAAGATGGTTGAGATGGGCAAATATGACCGTCACCTGCTGGAAGATTACAGCACCGAAGAGTTCGCGCAGATGGACGAGTTCATCGACCATTGGCGCGACATGAACTTCTCCTACGCCGCGGTTAAGCAGCTGGAAGGAAAGTATCTGGTGCAGAACCGCGTCAGCGGTGAAATCTACGAAAGCGCTCAATTCCTCTACATTCTGGTGGCGGCTTGCCTGTTCTCTGGCTACCCGCGCGAAACCCGTATGGATTACGTGAAGCGCTTCTACGATGCGATCTCTACCTTCAAGATCTCATTGCCGACGCCGATTATGTCCGGCGTGCGTACCCCAACCCGTCAGTTCAGCTCTTGCGTGCTGATCGAGTGCGGCGATAGCCTTGACTCGATCAATGCTACCTCCAGCGCCATTGTGAAATACGTTTCACAGCGCGCCGGTATCGGCATCAACGCCGGCCGCATTCGTGCGCTGGGTAGCCCAATTCGCGGTGGTGAAGCATTCCATACCGGCTGTATTCCATTCTACAAACATTTCCAGACCGCGGTGAAGTCCTGCTCACAGGGCGGCGTGCGTGGTGGTGCAGCAACGCTGTTCTATCCAATGTGGCATCTGGAAGTGGAAAGCCTGCTGGTGCTGAAAAACAACCGTGGTGTTGAAGGCAACCGCGTGCGCCACATGGATTACGGTGTGCAGATTAACAAGTTGATGTACACCCGCTTGCTGAAGGGTGAAGACATCACGCTGTTCAGCCCGTCTGACGTACCTGGCCTGTACGATGCGTTCTTCGCCGATCAGGACGAGTTCGAGCGTCTGTACACCAAATACGAAAAAGACGACAGCATCCGCAAGCAGCGCGTGAAAGCGGTTGAACTGTTCTCACTGATGATGCAGGAACGTGCTTCGACTGGCCGTATCTACATTCAGAACGTCGATCACTGCAACACCCACAGCCCGTTTGATCCGAGCATCGCGCCGGTTCGTCAATCGAACCTGTGTCTGGAAATTGCCCTGCCAACCAAACCGCTTAACGATGTGAATGACGAAAGCGGCGAAATCGCCCTGTGTACGCTGTCGGCCTTTAACCTGGGCGCGATTAACAGCCTCGACGATTTGGAAGAGCTGGCAACCCTCGCAGTGCGTGCGCTTGATGCGCTGCTGGATTATCAGGATTACCCAATCCCTGCGGCACAACGCGGTGCAATGGGCCGTCGTACCTTGGGCATCGGCGTGATCAACTACGCCTATTACCTGGCGAAAAACGGCGTGCGTTATTCTGATGGCAGCGCCAACAACCTGACGCACAAAACCTTCGAAGCGATTCAGTTCTACCTGCTGAAAGCCTCGAACGAACTGGCGAAAGAGCAAGGTGCCTGCCCGTGGTTCAAAGAGACCACTTACTCGCAGGGCATTCTGCCGATCGACACCTATAAAAAGGATCTCGATGCGGTATGCAACGAGCCGCTGCATCTGGATTGGGAAGGTCTGCGTGAGTCGATCACCACGCACGGTCTGCGCAACTCTACGCTCTCGGCGCTGATGCCATCTGAAACCTCTTCGCAGATTTCGAACGCGACTAACGGTATCGAACCACCGCGTGGTCACATCAGCATCAAAGCATCCAAAGACGGCATTCTGCGTCAGGTGGTGCCAGAGTATGAGCGTCTGAAAGATCAGTACGAACTGCTGTGGGAAATGCCGTCCAACGACGGTTATCTGCAGCTGGTTGGCGTGATGCAGAAGTTTATCGATCAGGCGATTTCGTCGAACACCAACTACGATCCGAGCCGTTTTGCCAATGGCAAAGTACCGATGAAACAGCTGCTAAAAGACCTGCTGACCGCCTACAAATTCGGCGTGAAAACCCTGTACTATCAAAACACCCGTGATGGTGCAGAAGATGCACAGGACGATCTGGCGCCTTCTATTCAGGATGATGGCTGCGAAAGCGGCGCATGTAAGATCTAATCTCATCTTGTCAGGGCCGCAACGGTCGGCCCTCTTCACATTTGGACTCAAAATGGCTTACACCACATTCTCGCAGAACAAAAATGACCAGCTGAAAGAGCCCATGTTCTTCGGCCAGTCAGTGAACGTTGCCCGCTTCGATCAGCAGAAATATGACATCTTTGAAAAGTTGATTGAGAAGCAGCTCTCCTTCTTCTGGCGTCCGGAAGAGGTTGACGTCTCGCGCGATCGTATCGATTACCAGGCGCTGCCAGAGCATGAAAAACACATTTTCATCAGCAACCTGAAGTATCAAACGCTGCTGGATTCGATTCAGGGACGTAGCCCGAACGTGGCGCTGCTGCCGCTGATTTCCATTCCTGAGCTGGAAACCTGGATTGAAACCTGGGCGTTTTCCGAGACCATCCACTCGCGCTCTTACACCCACATCATCCGTAATATCGTTAACGATCCGGCGGTGGTGTTTGACGATATCGTCACCAACGAACAAATTCTGGCGCGCGCGGAAGATATCTCGAAGTACTACGATGATCTGATCGAGATGACCAGCTACTGGCATCTGCTGGGCGAAGGCACGCATCAGGTGAACGGTAAAACCGTCACCGTTAACCTGCGCGATCTGAAAAAACAGCTGTATATCTGCCTGATGAGCGTCAACGCGCTGGAAGCAATTCGCTTCTACGTCAGCTTCGCCTGTTCATTTGCTTTCGCCGAGCGTGAGCTAATGGAAGGTAACGCTAAAATCATCAAGCTGATTGCTCGCGACGAAGCGCTGCACCTGACCGGCACGCAGCACATGCTGAACCTGCTGCGCACCGGTGAAGACGATCCAGAGATGAAAGCGATTGCCGCCGAGTGCCGCGACGAATGCTACGACCTGTTCAAGAAAGCAGCCGAGCAGGAGAAAGAGTGGGCAGAATATCTGTTCAGCGGCGGTTCGATGATCGGTCTGAACAAAGACATTCTGTGCCAGTACATCGAGTACATTACTAACATCCGCATGCAGGCTGTTGGCCTCGATTTGCCGTTCCAGACGCGTTCGAACCCGATTCCATGGATCAACTCGTGGCTAGTGTCCGATAACGTGCAGGTTGCACCGCAGGAAGTGGAAGTGAGCTCGTATTTGGTCGGTCAGATTGATTCTGAAGTGGGCGAAGACGATTTCGACGGCTTCCAGCTGTAATTATGAGTCGTTCTGTTGTTATTCTGCGCAGTTCCGGCTCCCGGCTGGAGTGCGCAGAAGATCACCCTAATCTGCTGGCCACGCTTGAAGCAAACAATCTGTGCGTGGAATTTCAGTGTCGCGAAGGTTACTGCGGCTCTTGCCGCATGCGCTTACTGAAAGGCGAAGTGGATTATGCGGAAACTCCGTTAGCGTTTGTGCAGCAAGGCGAGATTTTGCCCTGCTGCTGTCGCGCCAAAGGGGAAATTGAGATTGAGCTGTGATTGAGATCGAGCCATGATTGAGAAGGTCGCCATGAATGGCGACCCTACGGCGCGCTAGTTTTTGACTGTTTCAAGAATATCAATCCAGCCGTGACCGGTGCTGACCTCGCTGCCGTGCAGCCAGCGACGCAGCATGTTCATCGCCATCATCGCCACCACTTTCTGCCGCGTTTCCACATTATGACGACCATGCATAAACTTCACACGCTGGCCCCAACTCGCTTCCGGCGTGTGCAGCGCAATCGATACCTCGCCCTCTTCCAGATTGCCGACGGATAACGCCAGCGCGGTACTCTGCTGCTGCGCCCAATCACGCGTGCGCACAACCAATGATTCCAGATCTTCATCCTGCGCCGGCAAGATCTCCGCTTTACTGAGGGCAACGTTTGCGGCAGCCAGCTGCCAGTGAAGTAAACCGGCGGTGAACTGCTCACTCAGCGCCAGACGGAAACCACGATGCTGCAGTTCGCGCGCCAGCAGCGCCGGTAATCCTTCGGTGCCCTCAAAGATAGTGCATTCTGCCAGCAACAGTTTTACCTGCTGCCACACTTGCTCCATCGCCACGCGCTGCTCGGCGGGTCCGGTGAGTTTGATCTCGATGATCGGCATTGACGAGCGATAACCCATCACCACGCCTGCCGGCAGCGGTAGTGGCTCGAGCTCGGCGGCAATATCACTTTCGCCGCGGCCAAAGGTGGTGAGGCGTAAACACAGCGGCGGTTCTGGCAACGCAAAGCGCGCTTTGAGACGCGGAATGATCTCCTGCTCGACCATGACTTTAAATTCCGATGGCACGCCCGGCGTGAAGAAAATCCAGCAACGGTTGAGCTGCAACGCAAAGCCACATGCGGTGCCGACCGGGTTATCCAGCATCTCAGCATTTGCCGGGATTTCCGCCTGCTTGCGATTGCTCGGTGCCATAACGCGCCCACGGCTGGCGAACCAGGCTTCCATTTTTTCCAGCCAGGCTTGCTGAATCACTAATTCGCTACCGCTGGCAGTGGCGGCGGCCTGTGCGCTGAGATCGTCACTGGTCGGTCCTAAACCGCCGTTCACAATCAGCACATCGGCAATCTGGCTGCGGCTCTGCAAGGCTTCAACCAATGAGGTCATCGCATCACCCACGGTGCTGCGGCTGGTCATCGGTAAGCCGTGCTGGAAAAGCACATCGGCGAGCCAGGCGGCGTTAGTATCGACAATCTGCCCATGTAACACTTCATCGCCCGTTGAGAGCATTTCTACACGTATCACGTTGTGTTCTCCTTATCCCTGTTGCCTTACTGTAGAAAGCGCGCAGGCGAAACACAATCGCGGATGATGCGAAACAGAGATTTGATGGGAATGAATGAGAGGAGAAGCAGGAAGCGGGCGCGAAGCGTATCGCGCCCGTTGGAACTTAACGTCGTGCCAGCAGTAAACCGACAAACAGGCCAGCGGCGGCACCGATGCCAATCCCCTGCCACGGTTTTTCATGCACATAATCATCGGCGCGGTAAGCCGCATTTTTGGCACGATAATAGTAGCTGTCGGACGCCTGGCTAACGCGTGACTTTACGTCCTCCAGCGCTTGTTCAGCCTTGAGTTTCAGCTCGATGTATTTCTGATCGGCCGGGTCACCCGAAGCGCGCAATACTTCTTCCAGCGTTTCGGTCAGCAGCGCCAGGTCGTCGTCAAGGTGGGTTTCAAATTGGTCTGATGATGACACTATGTCGTTCCTCCATGTTCTTAACTCGTTGTGGTTTAACTATAGTCATAAATTCCAATTTTGCTGGCGACGACTCCCCAGGATTCTACTGAGTTTCATCCATTTCATTGCAAAGTTATGTTATCCGCGGCCCGGCGGCGCGAAATCTGCTTCGCTTATTTGATTAATCTGATAAATTTTCTGCGGACTGAATTTTTTAATTTCGCCACTGTCGTAACCCCCTGTAGCCTGACGCTCAGCGTCACACATGTGTGAAGCACGCACGACAGTCACAATACACCCGAGCAGCTAAGGATTAGATTTCCGGCATGAATCGTAGAAAATTTATGAAAGCGTCCATGGCCCTCTCCGCTGTTAGCGGCATGACGGGTCTCTCCACGCTGTTTGCACAATCCGCCTGGGCCGATGATGGCATCGCCGACGGTACCGCGGTTCGCTTCGATTTCGACTCACTGAAAAAGAAAGCCTCCGCGCTGGCAAAACAGCCCTGGGGTGGCGCACCCGGCCCCCTGCCCGATACGTTGGCCAATTTAACGCCTCAGGCCTATAACGAAATTCAGTATGATGCCAATCACTCGCTGTGGAATAACATTCCCGATCGCGTACTCGATGTGCAATTCTTCCACGTTGGTATGGGTTTTAAGCGCCGCATTCGCATGTTTTCGGTCGATGCCGCTAGCCGCGAAGCACGCGAGATCCACTTCCGTCCAGAACTGTTCAACTACCACGATGCCAACGTGGATACCAAACAATTGGTAGGTAAAACCGACCTCGGCTTTGCCGGTTTCCGTGCGTTTAAGAAACCGGAACTGGCGCGCCGCGATATCGTCTCGTTCCTCGGCGCCAGCTATTTCCGCGCCGTCGATGAGACCTTCCAGTACGGCTTGTCCGCGCGCGGCGTGGCGGTTAATACCTTTAGCAATGGCAAAGAGGAGTTCCCGGACTTCACCGCCTTCTGGTTTGAAACGCCGAAAGCCGATGACACCACGTTTGTGGTGTATGCGCTGCTTGATGGTGCCAGCATTACCGGAGCCTACAAGTTCACCATTCACTGCGAAGAAAAACGCGTGGTGATGGAGGTTGAGAACCATCTGTTTGCGCGTAACGAAATCCGCCAGCTCGGCATCGCGCCAATGACCAGCATGTTCAGCTGTGGTACCAATGAGCGCCGCATGTGTAACACCTATCATCCGCAAATTCACGACTCCGACCGTTTGGCGATGTGGACCGGTGAAGGTGAATGGATTGCGCGCCCGCTCAATAACCCGCAGCGCTTGCAGTTCAACGCCTATCAAGACGAGAACCCGCGTGGATTCGGCCTGCTGCAGCTCGATCATGACTTTAAAAATTACCAGGATGTGATTGGCTGGTACGACAAACGCCCAAGCCTGTGGGTGGAACCGATTGGCAAATGGGGCAAAGGCGCCATTAATGTGATGGAGATTCCTACCACCGGTGAAACGCTGGATAACATTGTTTGCTTCTGGCAGCCGTCAGAACCGGTGAAAGCCGGTAGCGAATTCAACTTCCAGTACAAGCTTTACTGGAGCCAGTTGCCGCCAGTGCGCAGTGGTTTAGCGCGTGTCGATGCAACACGTACCGGAATTGGTGGCTTCCCGGAAGGTTGGGCGCCAGGCGAACACTTCCCGGATCAGTGGTGCCGCCGCTTTGCCATTGATTTTGTCGGGGGTGATTTGAAAGCCGCTGCACCTAAGGGTATTGAGCCGGTGATTACCGTTTCTGATGGGACGTTTAAGCAGGTCGAGATACTTTATGTCGAACCGCTGAACGGTTACCGCATTCTGTTTGACTGGTATCCGAGCAGCGCTTCTACCAAGCCGGTAGATATGCGTCTGTTCCTGCGCACCAAGGATGAGACGTTAAGTGAAACCTGGCTTTATCAGTACTTCCCGCCGCCGCCAGACCAGCGTAAATATGTTGATGATCGGCAGATGACGCCGGGCTGATGATAGCGGCGAGGAGCGATCCTCGCCGCTATGCTTTCTGCATGCCGATATGAGGAATATCGTCTTCCATGTAGACTTCCGTGACCGCTTTAAAGCCCAACCTTCCGTAGAAACCTTCCAGATGTGCCTGTGCAGAGAGATAAACCGCTTGCTGTGGCCAGTATTTCTCGCAGCTTTCCAGCGCCTTCTCCATCAGGCGATAGCCTAATTTCAAACCGCGCGCCTCTTCAGAAACGATGACTCGGCCGATGAGCACCGGCGCTCCCTCTTGCGATGGTGTTAGCACCCGCGCGTACGCTAGCAGTTTACCGTCAAGAAACCCGAGAATATGGCGATTGTCTGCCGCCAAATCCTGGCCATCAATATCCTGATAAGGGCACTTTTGTTCCACGATGAAGACGTGATTACGTAGCGCGAGCAGCGTATAGAGTTGCTTTGCGGTCAGTTCGCTGTGGTGACAATCTAGCCAAAGCATTTCCATGGCGATTCCTTTTCTTAGCGTAAAAATGATGCTGCAAGAGTACCACAGCGCTAATGCGCACCGCATTGAACAGCTTTACACGCCTCAGACCTTATCTGTGCAATGTGTGCAAACTCTCATTCCGGCCTCCTTTAGGCAAAAAAAATCGGACCCGTGGGCCCGATTTCAGTTGTCGCATCAATTTGGATTACATCAGTGGCTGAGCCATCTGCACCAGCGAGATAAGCGGCTGCGGATAAACGCCAAGCAGCAGCACCAGAATTGCGGAGATCAGCACCACCACACCACCCGCTGTAAATGCCCAGTTGGCTTGTGTATCGCGGTTATGCAGTTCTGGTGGGCTGAGATACAGACTCACCGTCACGCGCAGATAGTAGTAAAGACCAATCGCACTACCAGCAACCACGGCACCACTCAACCACCACAGATGTGCATTCACACTCGAAGCGATAACGTAGAACTTACCAATGAAGCCGAGCGTCATCGGGATACCCGCCAGTGACAGCATCATTACGGTCATAACGGCTGACAAAATCGGACGGTGCCAGAACAGACCACGATATGAGTAAAGTGTATCCGCATCCGGACCTCGGTATGGGCTCGACATCAGGCTCACCACACCGAACGCACCAAGGCTGCTGAACAGATAGCCGGCCAGATAAACTCCGGCGGTTTCCAGCGACAGCTGATGGGTTTTCACCGCAATCAGCGCCACCAGCAGATAACCTAAATGCGCGATTGATGAGTAACCCAGCAGACGCTTGATGTTGCTCTGAGAAATCGCCATCAGGTTACCGAACAGGATCGAGGCAAAGGCAATGATGCCCAGCACGGTTCGAACGGCTTCGCTATCAGTGACGGGCGCGTACATGAACAGGCGCATAATCACGGCGAAGATGGCGATCTTGCTGGCGGTAGCCAGGAAGGTTGAAACCGGCGCAGGCGCACCCTGATAAACATCTGGCGTCCACAGATGGAACGGCACCAAGGAAAGCTTAAAGCCCAGACCGATAATCATCATACCCAGACCCAGCAGCAACAGTGGCTCCTGAATCATGCTGTCGCTCAGGCTTTTACCCAACTGCACAAAGCTCAAGCTGCCGGAATCGGCATAGATCAGCGCGATACCGAACAGCAGGAATGATGAAGCCGCAGCTGACAGAATGGTGTATTTCAGCGACGCTTCCAGCGAACGTTTCTGGCGGAAGGCGTAACCAATCAAACCAAACAGCGGCAGAGATAGCAGTTCAATACCGATGAACAGCGCCGCCAGATGATTAGCACTCGCCAGCACAATCCCACCGAGAGCCGCAATCAGCACCAGCAGATAGAATTCATCTTTATTGTCCGGGAATCCGGCTAACCATGGATAAGCAAAGGTGCAGGTAGCCAGACTCGCTAATGCCACCAGCGCGGTATAGAACATTGAATAGCCATCTACGCGCAGCAGCGGCGTGACATCCATCGCCCCCGCCTGGCCGACAAACCACAGAGAAAACAGCGCAATGTTAAGTCCGATCACCGTCAACGTGGCATTAACAAAATGATTGCGTCGCCACGCAATGGACAGCATCACCACCACCACCGTCAATCCGACGATCAACAGCGGCAGTAATGCGATCAGATGTTGAGGAGTTATTGTCATGGCGAATTACGGCCTTGTAGTTGAAATTGAAGCGGTAAACCACTGCTGAATATTGCTCATCGCAGCATGGGACGTGTCGAGGATCGGCTGTGGATAAATCCCCAGCAGCACCAACAGCACCACCAATACGCCGATAGTCATAAACTCACGCGGTGACATGCCCGGCAGCGGATCTTTCGATTTCGCTTCACCGAAATAAGCGCGTTGCATCATGATCAAGGAGTAAACCGAAGCAAACACCAGACCAAAGGTCGCTATTACGATAATTACCGGCACCACCTGGAAGCTGCCGGTCAGAATCATGAATTCGCCAACGAAGTTACCGGTACCCGGCATACCCAGGTTAGCGACTGCAAAGAACAGCGACAGACCCGGAATCCACTTAATTCGCGACCACAAACCACCCATCTGACGCATATCACGCGTATGAAGACGTTCATACAGTTGGCCACACAAGATAAACAGCGCCGCCGCAGACAGGCCATGGGCAATCATCTGGATAACCGCGCCCTGGAATGCCAACTGGCTGCCGGTGTAGATGGCAATCAGCACGAAGCCCATGTGCGAAATCGAAGTGTAGGCAATCAGACGTTTGATATCAGTCTGTGAGAAGGCCATCCACGCCCCGTAGAAGATGCCGATAATACCCAGCCACATCGCAATGGGTGCGAATTCCGCAGACGCGTTCGGGAACAGTGGCAGGCTAAAGCGCAACAGGCCGTAGGCGGCGGTTTTTAGCAAAATACCGGCGAGGTCAACTGAACCCGCGGTCGGTGCCTGGCTATGCGCATCAGGCAGCCAACCGTGCAGTGGCACCACCGGCATTTTCACTGCAAAGGCGATGAAGAAGCCCAGCATCAGGAGATATTCAACGGTGTGTGACATCGGGGTTTTCAGCAACTCTTCATAGCTGAAGGTCCACACGCCGGTTGCGTTGTAGTGCACAAATACCAGCGCCAGAATCGCGACCAGCATAATCAGACCGGAAGCCTGGGTATAGATGAAGAACTTGGTCGCCGCACTGATGCGCGTTTTACCGTCAGAAGCTTTATGCCCCCAAAGCGCGATGAGGAAGTACATCGGCACCAGCATCATTTCCCAGAAGAAGAAGAACAGGAACATGTCGATGGAGAGGAACACGCCAATCACACCGCCAAGAATCCACATCAGATTGAGGTGGAAGAAGCCCTGATACTTCTCAATTTCGTTCCAGGAACACAGTACTGCCATCAGGCCGAGCAGGCCGGTCAACACCACCATCAGCAGCGACAGACCATCAATCGCCAGATGGAAGTTGATACCAAAACGCGGAATCCACGGCACGGAGAACGTCGATTGCCATTGCGGAATACCCGCAGCCTGCGTCAGTGAATAGCCTCCCTGCAACCAGAGCTGCAGGCCAAGCGCCAGCGTCAGGCCCATGGTGATCATGGCAATCCAGCGCGGAACTTTCGCGCCAAGGCGCTCCGCCAGCCAGCAGAGCAAGCCACCGACAAAAGGTATGATTATTAGCCAAGGTAATAACACGGCAAACTTCCCTTTTTATTGCCTTACTTCAGGCAATTTTTGACATTCTAATTGGGCGAGCGAACCCGCCCCGCTCATCAATCTTTACATCACCAGCAGCAGCGCCAGCACCACCACGGCGCCAACGCTCATCGAAGCCACGTACCAGCGCAGATAACCGTTTTCGCTCACCACCAATCCTTTATTACCGATACGCGACAGCAGCGCAGGCAGGTTCATCAGTGAGTTAAGCGGATCGCGTTTCAGTAGCCAGGCGATGCCGAGATAAGGTTTTACGAACACCTTGTCATACAGCCAGTCGAAGCCCCAGGCCGCGAACCACCAGGTGCCGAAGAAACGACCCGGCGCGCTGTTGGCGATGCTGGTCACTAGCTGACGTTTACCCAGCCACAGCGCTGCAGCGATCAGGATCCCGACGATAGCCACTACGCCTGAGGTGATTTCCAGCATCACTTTGCCGCCTTCACCAAACTCGTTCTGTGGCAATACGCCCGCCAAAGGAGGCGTGATCAGCGCACCAATAAAGGTGGAGAGCACCATCAGCACAATCAGCGGCAGATGATGAGTAATGCCTTTGCCGGCGTGCGCATGGATTTTCTCTTCGCCGTGGAACACGATGAAGATCATGCGGAAGGTGTAGATCGAGGTGAGGAATGCACCCACCAGACCCGCAACCATCAGATTGATGTGGCCATTTGCCAGCGCACCAAACAGGATTTCATCTTTACTGTAGAAGCCTGCGGTGATCAGCGGCAGTGCCGCCAGCGCCGCGCCGCCCACCAGGAAGCAGACGTAGACCAGCGGAATGCTCTTACGCAGGCCGCCCATCTTGAAGATGTTTTGCTCATGGTGGCAGGCAAGAATGACCGAGCCTGAAGAGAGGAACAGCAAGGCTTTAAAGAACGCATGCGTCATCAGATGGAAAATTGCCGCGTCCCATGCCTGCACGCCAAGCGCGAGGAACATGTAGCCGATCTGACTCATGGTGGAGTAGGCCAGCACGCGTTTGATGTCGGTTTGCACCAGCGCAGCAAAACCTGCCAGCACCAGCGTAACCGCACCCACAATGCCCACCAGATGCAGCACTTCCGGCGTCAACAGGAACAAACCATGCGTACGCGCAATCAGGTAGACACCGGCGGTGACCATGGTGGCGGCGTGAATCAGCGCCGAAACCGGAGTTGGGCCCGCCATCGCATCCGCCAGCCAAGTTTGTAGCGGCAGCTGTGCCGATTTACCGACCGCGCCACCCAACAGCATCAGCGTTGCCCACTGCAGCATGTGATTGTCAGCAGCGAAGTGCGCTGGCGCCAGCTCAACCAGTTCGCGGAAGTTCAGCGTACCGAGTTCGTTGTAAAGGATGAACAACGCGAAAGCGAGGAACACGTCACCGACGCGGGTGATGATGAAGGCTTTCATCGCCGCTTTGCCGTTTTCTGGATTGCTGTAGTAGAAGCCAATCAGCAGATAGGAGCACAGGCCCACGCCTTCCCAGCCGAGATACATCAGCATCAGGTTATCGGCCAGCACCAACACCACCATGCTCGCAATGAACAGGTTGGTGTATGCGAAGAAGCGCGAATAACCTTCTTCGCCACGCATGTACCATGAAGCGAACATGTGGATGAAGAAACCAACGCCGGTGACGACTGACAGCATGGTCAGCGATAAGCCATCCAGCACCAGGTTTACTTTGATATTGAAATTGCCAACGTGAATCCAGGTCCACAGCGCCTGAGTGAAAGGCTGCTGGCCCTGATTGAAGAAGTCAAAACCGGCATAAATAGTGGTCAATGCTGCCAGACCAACAGAACCCATGCCAACGGCAGCCGACAGGTTTTCCGACCAGCGACCGCGTGAAAACGCTAACAGCAAGAAGCCAATCAGCGGAAATAATACGGTTAAATAGAGAAGATTCATCCGCGCATCTCGCTCACTGTGTCAATGTTCAGCGTCTGACGACGACGATAGAGCTGGAGCAACAGCGCCAGACCAATACTCGCTTCCGCCGCCGCAAGGCTGATGGCCAGAATGTACATCACCTGGCCGTCAGCTTGTCCCCAATAGCTGCCCGCCACCACCAGCGCTAACGCCGAGGCATTGATCATGATTTCCAGACCAATCAGCATAAACAGGATATTACGACGCAGCACCACGGAGGTCAGGCCGAGAACAAACAGCACAGCGGCCAACATCAGACCGTGTTGTAACGGGATCATGCGTGATCCTCCTTATTCGCTTGCGCATCCGCTTGACGATTGCTCAGCACTTCGCCGTGACGCTCTTCACGCCCAATATGGAAGGCCACCACCAGACCGGCCAGCAGCAGCATGGATGCCAGTTCCACTGCCAGAACGTACGGACCAAATAGGCTGATACCTACGGCTTTGGCGTCGATGATGGTGCCATCAATGCCCTGATCGTGCGCAGTGCTGATAGCGTAAATCATCACCACCAACAGCAGCAAAGAGACGATGCCTGGACCAATCCACAGTGAAGGCTTCAGCCACTCACGCTCTTGATCCTGCTGGGTTTTACCCAGGTTCAGCATCATCACCACGAAGACGAACAGCACCATAATGGCACCGGCATAGACGATGATTTCCAGGGCGCCAGCAAAGTAAGCACCCATCGAGAAGAACACGCCAGCAATCGACAGCAGCGAGACAATCAGGTACAGCAGCGCATGTACCGGATTGGTATGCGTGATGACGCGCAACGTCGTCAGCACCGCCACCAGTCCGCAAAGATAAAACGCAAATTCCATACCTGGCTCCTTAAGGTAACAACCCTTTGACGTCGATCGGCTTGGCTTCGTTTTCCGCTTCGCCCTTCTCTTTTCCGTCGATCGCCATACCAGCCATACGATAGAAGTTGTATTCCGGGTATTTACCCGGACCGGAAATCAGCAGATCTTCCTTCTCATACACCAGATCCTGACGCTTGAACTCACCCAGTTCGAAATCTGGCGTCAGCTGAATCGCGGTGGTTGGGCAAGCTTCTTCGCACAGACCACAGAAGATGCAGCGTGAGAAGTTGATGCGGAAAAACTCCGGATACCAGCGTCCATCCTGCGTCTCGGCTTTCTGCAGCGAGATACAGCCCACAGGGCACGCTACCGCACATAAGTTACAGGCAACGCAACGCTCGGCACCATCCGGATCGCGCGTCAGCACAATACGTCCACGATAGCGCGGCGGCAGATAAACCGGCTCTTCCGGATACATTTGAGTTTCGCGCTTGGCGAAGGCATGCATGCCTATCATCCAGATACTGCGCACTGTCGTGCCGAAGCCAACGACAATATCTTTTAAAGTCATTTCATTGTCCCTTACTGCGCGGTGGACAGAATCACTGCGGCGGTTGCCAGCAGGTTCAACAGCGTCAACGGCAGACACACTTTCCAGCCGAACGACAGCACCTGGTCATAGCGTGGACGCGGCAGCGCAGCACGAATCAGGATAAACATCACCATAAAGAACGCTGTTTTCAGAGCGAACCAGATGAATGGCGGCAGGAACGGACCGTGCCAGCCACCGAAGAACAGCGTAACAATCAGCGCTGACACGGTGGTGATCGCAACGTATTCACCGACGAAGAACAAGCCGAACTTCATACCGGCATATTCAATGTGATAACCGTCCGCCAGTTCCTGCTCGGCTTCTGGCTGGTCAAATGGGTGGCGGTGACAGACCGCTACGCCCGCGATACAGAACGTCAGGAAGCCGAAGAATTGTGGAATGATGTTCCACAGATGCGCCTGGCTTTCGACGATGGCGTTCATGTTGAATGAACCGGCTTGCGCCACCACACCCATCAGTGACAAACCAAGGAACACTTCGTAGCTCAGCGTCTGCGCTGAGGCACGCATCGCACCCAGCAGTGAGTATTTGTTGTTACTTGACCAGCCGGCGAACAGCACCGCATAAACCGCCAGACCCGCCATCATCAGGAAGAACAGCAAACCGATGTTCAGGTCAGTGACCATCCACGTTGGCGAAACCGGCACAATGGCAAACGCTAGCAGCAGCGATACGAAGGCAATAACCGGTGCCAGCGTAAAGATGAAGCGATCGGTAAACGGCGGAACCCAGTCCTCTTTGAAGAACATTTTGATCATGTCAGCAGCCAGCTGCAGCGAGCCGCCCCAACCGACACGGTTCGGTCCGTAACGGTTCTGCCATAAACCGAGCAGACGACGTTCAGCGAAACTCATAAAGGCGCCGCAACCTACCACTACCAGCAGGATAACCAGCGCTTTGCCGATGTTGATCAGGATTTCAATAACATCCGGTGTCAGCCAGCTCATTGCGCGGCCTCCTGCAGTTTGTCAATTTGCGCACCTGAGAGGAACGGCGGCACGCCCGGCATACCGAGCGGTAAACCTACCTGCCCTGCTTGCAGTGACGCAGAGAAACGTACTGGCAAACGCAGCGTTTCACCGGCGCATACCAGCTCCACAGAGGAACCGTTATTCACGCCCAGTTTCTCAGCATCGGCAGGGTTGATCACCAGCGTGGCCGGAGACATGCGTTTCTGGAATGTCGGTGAACGCTGCGTCATCTCCTCACTACCAAACAGCTGGTAGTAAGGTGCGACACGCCACTGGCTGCCTTCAACGAAGCTTTCTGGAATAGCGGTGAACCATGGCAATGTGCGATCGCTCGCTTCGAACAATCGCACGCCCGGATCGCCATGACGCAGTTTGCCGCCCACTTCAGCCTGGAATTTGTTCCATGCTTGCGGCGAGTTCCAGCCTGGCGCCCAGGCAAATGGAATTTGCGAACGTGGTGCACCCGGCTGGTTGTTACCTTCCATCGAGAAGGCAAACATGGTGTCTTTATCCTGCGGCTGACGCGGTTCATGCACACTGATATCGGCGCGCATCGCGGTACGGCCGCTGCTGCGGTGCGGTGAACGGGCCAGTTTTTGACCGCGAATACGGAAGCTCGCATCTGGCGCGGCATCCTTAATGCCTTTCAGCTGCGGAAGAGCCGCAACGGTGGCATCAATGACGTGGTCTAACTGCGTCCAATCGATATGACGACTTTCAATGGCACTGTGCAGCGAGCGTAACCAGCGCCAGCTTTCCAGCATCACTACGCTGTTATCGTAATAAGAAGGATCATAAACCTGGAAGAAGCGCTGAGCGCGACCTTCGTGGTTAATCGATGTGCCATCGCTCTCAGCGAAGCTGGCGGTAGAAAGCACTAAACCGGCTTTCTCCAATGTTGCAGTACGCTGATGATCGACCACAATCACATTCGCTGTAGTATCCAGCGCCGCATCCACCTTGGCTTTTGGCGCATGACGATAGAGATCGTTTTCCAGCACCACTAACGCATCGGCTTCGCCTTTACTCAGCTGCTCCAGTGCGCTATCCAGCGATTGCCCGCCCATCAGGCCGAGGCCAAAGCTGTTCGCCGCACCGGCTAGCAAGGTAATGCCGACATCGGCTCCGCGCGCTTTCAAGGCTTTCGCCACGTTCGCGGCGGCTTCAATCATCGCGATGCTACCGGAATGCGTACCTGAGATGATCAGCGGTTTTTTCGCACCCGCCAGCGCCTGAACCACGACATCTAATTTGCCGTTCAGTTTGCTGTCGAAACCGCTTACTGCCGGAGCGCTTTCATCAAGCGCATTGGCAATGGCGAAACCGAGGCGTGCCTGATCTTCCACCGGCGCACGATAGCTCCATGCCGCGATATCATCCAGTCGGGTTTCGTCAACGTTGGTCACGAACAGCGGATGTTTGGCATGCTGACCGATATTAAGGATTGCCGCGATTTGCCAGTCAGCCACTTTCTGTGCGGCTGCCATCTCACGTGCTTTACCTTTTACCGCCTGGCGTACAGACAGCGCCACGCGCGCGCCAACCTGAGTCAAATCTTCACCCAGCACCAGCACCGCATCGTAACTTTCAATTTCGCGCAGCGATGGCGTGTAAACGCCGCCGTCCTGCAGCACTTTCAGCATCAGCTCCACGCGCGCCTGCTCACCTGCCGGCATACCGGTAGAGAAGTTTTCTGCGCCCACCAGCTCACGCAACGCAAAGTTGCTTTCGATGCTGGCACGAGGTGAACCGATACCGATCACTTTCTTCGCTCGACGCAGAACATCCGCCGCCGCATTCACCGCTTGTTCAGCATTCAGGCTGACCGTATCGTTGCCGCGCTGTTGCACCGGATGACGAGGACGATCTTTGCGATTAACGTAGCCATAACCAAAACGGCCGCGATCGCAGAGGAAATAGTGGTTTACGCTGCCGTTGTAGCGGTTTTCAATACGACGCAATTCACCGTAGCGCTCGCCAGGGCTGGTATTACAACCCACGCTGCACTGCTGGCAGATGCTTGGCGCGAACTGCATGTCCCATTTACGGTTATAACGTTCAGAGTGGGTTTTATCGGTAAATACGCCGGTCGGGCAAATTTCTACCAGGTTACCGGAGAATTCGCTTTCCAGCGTGCCATCTTCCGGACGACCGAAGTAGACGTTGTCATGTGCACCGTAAACGCCAAGATCTTTGCCGTCGGCATAATCTTTGTAGTAACGCACGCAGCGATAACAGGCGATACAGCGGTTCATCTCGTGTGAAATGAACGGGCCGAGATCCTGATTCTGGTGCGTGCGCTTAGTGAAGCGGTAGCGACGGAAACTGTGTCCGGTCATTACCGTCATATCTTGCAGGTGGCAGTTACCGCCCTCTTCGCACACTGGGCAGTCGTGCGGATGGTTGGTCATCAGCCATTCCACCACGCTTTCACGAAACTCTTTCGCTTCGCCATCGTCGATGGAAATAAAGGTGCCGTCCGACGCCGGCGTCATGCAGGACATGACGAGGCGACCGCGGGTATCTTCGGCATTCTGGAATTGCTTCACCGCGCACTGGCGGCAGGCCCCTACGCTTCCCAGCGCCGGATGCCAGCAAAAATAAGGAATATCAAGGCCCAGAGAGAGACACGCCTGCAGCAGGTTGTCCGCTCCGTTCACATCATATTCTTTACCGTCTACATGGATTGTAGCCATAGTGAACATGCTTCCGTAAGGCTCGCCCTAAGACGAGCGTTAAACATCTAATTCTTTCCCCTCGCCATTTCGGCAGGGTGAGCTCCGTGTACGGCGGCTGATTACCAGCGCGCTTTCAGCAGGTTCGGCTGAATACCGCCGATGGCTCGGGTATTGCCAAACACCTGCGGCGCAATGCCAGCTTCAAACTCTTCACGGAAATATTTGATCGCGCTCTGCAATGGCTCAACGGCGCCCGGTGCGTGAGCACAGAAAGTTTTACCTGGGCCAAGCTGACGGCAGAGTTGCTGCAGAGTTTCAATATCACCCGGCTGGCCTTTCTTCTGCTCCAGCGCACGCAGGATCTTCACGCTCCACGGCAATCCATCACGGCATGGCGTACACCAGCCGCAGGATTCGCGTGCAAAGAACTCTTCCAGATTGCGCACCAGCGAAACCATATTGATTTCGTGATCGACTGCCATTGCCAAGGCGGTACCTAAACGGCTACCGGCTTTACCGATGCTGGCAAATTCCATGGGCAGATCGAGATGCTGATCGGTGAGGAAGTCGGTTCCTGCGCCGCCTGGCTGCCAGGCTTTGAATTTCAAGCCATCGCGCATGCCGCCAGCGTAATCCTCAAGGATTTCACGTGCGGTGGTACCGAACGGCAGTTCCCACACGCCAGGATTTTTCACGCGACCGGAGAAGCCCATCATCTTGGTGCCAGTGTCTTCACTGGTAGAGATGTTTTTGTACCAATCAACGCCGTTAAGGAAGATAGCCGGCACGTTCGACAGCGTTTCCACGTTGTTCACGCAGGTCGGCTTGCCCCATACGCCGGCACTCGCCGGGAACGGTGGCTTGGAACGCGGATTGGCACGACGGCCTTCCAGCGAGTTGATTAGCGCAGTCTCTTCACCGCAGATATAACGACCTGCGCCGGTGTGAACAATCAGCTCAAAATCAAAACCGGTGCCGAGAATGTTTTTACCGAGATAACCTGCTTCAGTGGCTTCGGCAATCGCACGACGCAGGTTAACCGCCGCTTCAATGTACTCGCCACGTAAGAAGATGTAGCCACGATAGGCTTTCAGCGCGAACGCACTGATTAACATCCCTTCAACTAACTGATGCGGCAATTGCTCCATCAGTAAGCGGTCTTTATAAGTGCCTGGCTCCATTTCATCGGCGTTACACAGCAGATAACGGATGTTCATGGATTCGTCTTTCGGCATCAGGCTCCACTTCAGGCCGGTGTTAAAGCCGGCGCCACCGCGGCCTTTCAGGCCCGAGTCTTTTACCGCCGCGACAATTTCGTCCTGACTGAAATCTTTCAGCGCTTTTTCAGCACCGACATAGCCGTTTTTACTGCGATATTCATCGATCCAGATTGGCTGTTTGTCGTCACGAAGACGCCAGGTCAATGGATGCGTTTCAGCAGTACGAATGATCTGTTTAATGGTCATTGATACTGCTCCAGCAAGTTGGCGATGCCTTCAGGCGTCAGATGAACATGCGTATCTTCGTCCACCATCATGGTTGGCCCTTTATCGCAATTACCGAGGCAGCAGGTAGGCAAGAGCGTAAAGCGACCATCCGCCGTGGTTTGACCAGGCTTAATATTCAGCTTCTGTTCAAGTGCGTCCTGAATGCCCTGATAACCGGTGATATGGCACACTACGCTGTCGCAGTAGCGAATCACGTGACGGCCAACCGGCGTGCGGTAGATCTGACTATAGAAAGTGGCAACACCTTCTACATCACTAGCGGGAATTCCGAGTACTTCTGCGATAGCGTTAATCGCGCCATCCGGCACCCAACCGCGCTGTTTCTGCACGATCTTCAACGCTTCAATCGAAGCCGCACGCGCATCTTCGTAATGGTGCTTTTCGTGCTCGATAGCGTGGTGCTCGGCCTCGCTCAGCACGAAGACCTCAGTCGGGTCGATGGTGTGAATAGCAATCTTTTGATCGTGCATAATTAGCGGTCCACGTCTGACATAACAAAATCGATACTACCGAGGTAAACGATCAAGTCGGATACCAGGCTGCCGCGGATCACGGACGGGATCTGCTGCAGGTGCGGGAAGCTCGGCGTACGCACGCGGGTGCGATAGCTCATGGTGCTGCCATCGCTGGTCAGGTAGTAACTGTTGATCCCTTTGGTCGCCTCAATCATCTGGAAGGATTCGTTGGCTGGCATCACCGGGCCCCACGAAACCTGCAGGAAGTGGGTGATCAGGGTTTCAATGTGCTGCAGCGTGCGCTCTTTCGGTGGCGGCGTGGTCAGCGGATGATCCGCTTTGAACGGGCCTTCAGGCATGTTGTTCAGACACTGTTCCAGGATACGCAGTGACTGCCACATCTCTTCCATTTTCAGCTGAACGCGGGTGTACGCATCACTGATGCCTGCGCCAACGGGAATTTCGAAATCGAAGTTTTCGTAGCCTGAATACGGACGCCATTTACGCACGTCAAAATCTAAACCGGTAGCGCGCAGACCGGCACCGGTGGTGCCCCACGCCAGTGCTTCATCCATGTTGTAAGCCGCCACGCCCTGCGAACGGCCCATTAGCACGGTATTGCGCAGCGCAGCTTTGTCGTACTCTTTCAGACGCTTCGGCATCCAGTCGAGGAAGTCGCGCAGCAAGCGCTCCCAGCCTTTCGGCAGATCATGCGCGACGCCACCAATGCGGAACCACGCTGGGTGCATACGGAAACCGGTGATCGCTTCAACCACGTCATAAATTTTCTGACGGTCGGTAAAGGCGAAGAACACCGGCGTCATGGCGCCGACGTCCTGAATAAAGGTGGAGATATAGAGCAGATGGCTATTGATGCGGAACAGCTCGGACAGCATCACGCGAATCACGTTGACGCGATCCGGTACGGTGATGCCCGCCAGTTTTTCTACTGCCAGCACATACGGCATTTCGTTGACACAGCCGCCGAGATACTCGATACGGTCGGTGTACGGAATGTAGCTGTGCCAGGATTGGCGCTCGCCCATCTTTTCAGCGCCACGATGGTGGTAGCCAACATCGGGAACGCAATCGACGATCTCTTCGCCATCCAACTGCAAAATGATGCGGAAAGCACCGTGCGCAGACGGGTGGTTAGGGCCAAGGTTGAGGAACATGAAGTCTTCATTGGCGGTGCTACGCTTCATGCCCCAATCTTCCGGCTTGAAGGTTAGCGCCTCCATCTCCAGATCTTCTTTCTGCTTGGTCAGCTCAAAGGGATCGAATTCGGTGGCACGCGCTGGGTAATCTTTACGCAGCGGATGGCCTTCCCAGGTCTGTGGCATCATGATGCGCGTCAGGTGCGGGTGACCATTGAAGGTGATACCAAACATCTCCCAGGTTTCGCGCTCATACCAGTTGGCATTGGCAAAAATTTTGGTGATGGTTGGCACATTTAAATCGTTTTCTGACAGCGCCACCTTGAGCATGATGTCACGGTTGCGTTCAATCGACAGCAGGTGATAGAAAACGGAAAAATCCGCGGCGGGTAAACCGGCGCGGTTAGTGCGTAGGCGCTCATCAAAACCGTGTAAGTCATACAGCATGACATACGGTTTTGGCAGCTTGCGCAGGAACTCAACAATTTCCAATAGCTGTTCACGCTTCACCCATACCACCGGAATTCCGGTGCGGGTGGCCTGAACGGTAAAGGCATCCGGCCCAAAACGGTTACGCAGCTCGCCGACCACTGGGTCATCCAGGTGATCGCGGGTTTGCCATGAAGGCTGTGCGAGATCTTGCGTGGTTAAATCAGTCATACGTTACTCACCATTCCGGCCTGTAATCAGGCGCTCAAAAGAAGGCGTCAGGATGGCGGCGCACATTAAATTGTGGTGTTCTGCTGCGGCCGTGGCTCCATCCGTGTACGGGAAGCTTATACTTCGTCAGGCGTTCTCAGGTTGGTGACGGCAATACGCTCGCCACGTTTTCTTTCACGCTCTGGCTGCATATTGGCGCGATAAACCCCTTGATCCCCTACCACCCATGAGAGTGGGCGACGCTCTTTGCCAATCGACTCACGCAACAGCAGTAAAGCCTGCATGTAGGCTTCTGGACGCGGTGGGCAGCCAGGAATATAAACGTCAACCGGCAGGAATTTATCGACACCTTGCACCACTGAGTAGATGTCATACATGCCACCCGAGTTAGCGCAAGCGCCCATAGAAATCACCCACTTCGGCTCCAGCATCTGATCATATAAACGCTGAATAACCGGCGCCATTTTAGTAAATGGCGTTCCGGCAATCACCATGAAGTCAGCCTGACGTGGCGAGGCGCGCATAACTTCCGCGCCAAAACGTGCCACATCATGCACCGCCGTGAAGGACGTGGTCATTTCTACGTAGCAGCAGGAAAGACCGAAGTTATAAGGCCAGAGTGAGTTTTTACGCCCCCAGTTCACCATGTCATGCAGGGCATGTTCAAGCTTGCCCATATAGACGCTGCGATGAACGTGTTGCTCCAGCGGATCGGTAACAATTTCCTGTTTCTGCAGAGGATAACGATCGTTATCGCCGCCCCCGTTCGGGTCTACGCGTGTCAGCGTGTAGTCCATCTTATTGCCTCGCTTTTACTGCTTATGAGGGTTGGTGTGGCTGTGACTGACCGGGACAGATTTGACTACTACGCGACGACGCGCAGGAGCCCAATCCAGCGCACCGATGCGCACCAGATAAACCAGGCCTGCCAAGAGCACCAAAATGAAAATTGCGGCTTCGACAAAGCCGACCCAGCCACTTTCGCGGATGGACGTCGACCATGCGTATAAATAGAGGGCTTCGACGTCGAAAATGACGAAGAACATCGCAACCAGATAGAATTTTGCAGAGAGGCGAATATGAGTATCACCGACAGACTCAATACCCGATTCAAATGGGGTGTCTTTGTGTCGTGCACGCGCACGTCCACCTAACAGCCAGCCACCGGTCAACATGAAGGCACACAGGCCAAACGCAATAACGATAAAAACAATAAATGCCCAGTGATGAGCGATCACTTCTGTAGTTGTCGACATACTCTTTGCTTACTCATCAAAAGTGGTGATGGCATCCTGCACTGTTGCAGCAAACACACCACATCGATTCAAGGGAAGGATAAAAAACCTTATAAACTTTGCTGTCATTAGCATTAAAGCAGCAATTTTATAGGGGTTTTTACTCCTTTCTATAACCTTTTGTCAACTTTGACAAAAGTATCCAAACATTATTTTACACCTGCATCATATTATTAACATCCAACCTCGTCAGCGCCAGCTTAATCGCTTCAGTTTGTGAGGTTAATTTTAGTGTAGCGGGTATTCACATGCATGGATCGTGCATTTAACAATCATATTTTGACAGGTCTTGCCTGAGATTCCCCCCCCTTATCAGGGGTATTTTTTTGATCCAAAGCACATAAATGGGTTTTATGAGGAAAAAAACAGCGAAGAGCGAGGGTAATAGCACACGAAAGTTGGCACGAATTGATAAAAGCATTCCAGATTGGAGCAAAATGGAACACATTTCATTATTTGTAATCGCAGAAAAATTATCATCGATAAAATGGTTAAAAAAACGCTTTTAAAATGCCATAAAAAAAGCCCTAGCAGGAAATTACCACGCTAAGGCTTATTTTTATCAATTTTAACAATTAGCAGGCATTCCATTTGCGAGGAATTACCAGCAGTCTACTCTCTACTCTTCATCATCCAGCAATAAGGTACCGTCTGGATTGGCGCTCAGATTATAAGGATCATTGGTTGACTGCATCGCATTGAAAATGGCCAAAGCCAGTTCATTGTCGCTATCAGTGTTACGGCACAGCAAGTATTGGGTATCAGGTAATACCGGTAAACCTTCTGCCGCGCCCATTACGCGCAATTCTGGGCTCATCATCTCAACGGGACGCGCCGTTACACCCAATCCAGCCTTTACGGCCGCACGCACAGCAGCCAGCGTTGACGCGACGTACGAGATACGCCACGGAATGCCCGCTTCATTGAGATGATCAATTGCCATATCGCGATAAGGACTTGGCTCATCCAGCAGAACCAAAGGAATGGCTTCACCACGCTGGAAGATATAATCTGCCGCGCAATACCATAACGTTGGTGAGGTACGCAGTACCTGGTGGGTGAAATTGCCCGGGCTGGACGTGGTCACAACCAGATCAACTTCACCTTGATTCAGCATTTCCATCATGAACGGGTTGCGCTTCACACGAACATCAATGGCCAGCTTCGGATAAACCGACGTTACGCGATTAAGCAGGAACGGCAGAATGGTATCGGAGGTATCATCTGAAGCGCCAATGGTCAGTACGCCCTGGATGTTGCTGTACATTAAAGAGGTGCAAGCTTCGTCGTTAAAACGAAGGATCTTCCTGGCGTAACCCAGCAGTTGAATGCCATGCTCCGTCAGCAGTTTATTACGTCCATGTCTGGCAAACAGCTCTTTACCAACCAATTGTTCCAGACGTTGCATCTGCTGACTTACTGCTGACTGCGTTCTGCAAACTGCTGCAGCCGCTGCTGCAAAAGTATTCAGATCGGCAACGGCAACAAAGGTACGCAGCAGATCGAGGTCGAGATTCAGTATCGGACGATTTGCATTAGTCATGTTTTTTCTTCACTTATAAGATTTTTTAAAACTACTACCCTGGTGTATTACCTTTCTTATCAAATAGATAAGAGGTAATGGTGCTTAATGACAGCCCCTGTGTGGAGGCTACCATGAAAAAAATTGTCAGGCGGATGCCGACGATCGCACCACTCTGAGTTCAGAGCAGTGGCGTCATTATAGACAGCAGAACTTCTGGGCCGAAGACGTATGTCGTACAGGTGCTGGAAGCTGCGTAGTTGTCTATGCGCCCCGCGAAAAAATCCCTGCGGGTTCAAAAGAGATAACATCATGTTATGTCGATGCGAAGCTATAATGTGCATCAAATAATAAATTATACTTAATCATTTTTACGCTATAAATGGAAATGTTTTTGTTCAAAACATCGCAATTTTTGACCAAAAGGCTTTTCAAACACATCCTGCCATAACACTGCTCTTTTTTTAAGCCCTCCTGGTTCTGAATCCTATGCACTTACGTGAAAGTTACAGCCCAAATGCTATTTTACGGGTGTTTTGCACGGTGTTAGCCCGTTTAATAGCGGTTAATCCCGCAGATAAAAAGTGAATGAGAATGAACTGTATTTGGTAACGCCAACCAGTGCTTAATCATTACTGAAGGTTTTTTCATCATCTAACAAGATTCGTTTAACTATTTCACCAGGTCGCTAATATTTTTTTAAGCCAATTGTGACTGAAAAATTTCTGAATAGATGCCTTTCCCTATGGAAGAAGGCATTTACACCGCAACGAAGTCACCTCAGTATTTAATCTCATTTTTTTTAGAATTACTGGATTAATGAACCAGATTAATCGATTTTCAATGACTTTTTCGCCACCTGTACAATGAATCAGTGCCAAAGACGCCAAAACCCAGCGCTCCCCTTCTTTTGTTAAGTTGAGAAGAGTAAATTGGGCTGGTTTGATTTTGGTGGCAGGTTAAAGGACTCTGCCCGTAAAGGCGGTAATAATGAATTTTCAAATTGATAAATCCGGCAAGCTAGAAAATGTCTGTTATGACATCCGTGGGCCGGTACTGAAAGAAGCGAAACGTCTCGAAGAAGAAGGCAACAAAGTTCTCAAACTTAACATCGGCAACCCTGCTCCGTTTGGTTTTGAAGCGCCAGATGAAATTCTGGTGGATGTCATTCGTAACCTGCCCAGCGCTCAAGGCTATTGTGACTCGAAAGGACTGTATTCGGCCCGAAAAGCCATCATGCAGCACTATCAAGCGCGCGACATCCGCGATGTAACAGTTGAAGACATTTATATTGGTAATGGCGTATCGGAACTGATTGTGCAGGCAATGCAGGCTTTGCTGAACAGCGGCGATGAGATGCTGGTTCCCGCACCGGATTATCCGCTGTGGACCGCAGCGGTTTCATTGTCGAGCGGTAAAGCCGTACATTATCTGTGTGATGAATCGGCGGGTTGGTTCCCGGACCTGGATGACATTCGCAGCAAGATCACACCGCGTACGCGCGGCATTGTCATTATTAACCCGAACAATCCCACCGGCGCGGTTTATAGCAAAGAGTTGCTGCTCGAAATCGTCGAAATCGCGCGTCAGCATAACCTGATCATTTTCGCTGACGAAATCTACGACAAAATTCTGTACGACGAAGCACAGCATCACTCCATTGCTGCACTGGCGCCGGACCTGCTGACGGTTACCTTTAATGGCTTGTCCAAAACCTATCGGGTAGCAGGCTTCCGTCAGGGTTGGATGGTATTGAACGGCCCTAAGAAACATGCCAAAGGTTATATCGAAGGTTTAGAAATGCTGGCGTCAATGCGCCTGTGTGCCAACGTACCGGCTCAGCATGCGATTCAAACAGCGCTTGGCGGCTATCAAAGTATCAGTGAATTCATTACACCGGGCGGGCGATTGTACGAACAACGTCAGCGAGCGTGGGAATTGATTAACGATATCCCTGGCGTCAGCTGTGTGAAACCACAAGGTGCCCTTTACATGTTCCCGCGCATTGATGCGAAGAAATTCAATATCTTTGACGATCAGAAAATGGTGCTGGACTTCCTGCTGCAGGAGAAAGTATTGCTGGTTCAGGGTACGGCATTCAACTGGCCATGGCCAGATCACGTGCGCATCGTTACGTTGCCGCGCGTGGACGATCTGGAAATGGCCGTCAGCAAGTTTGGTCGTTTCCTGCAAGGGTATCGTCAGTAATATATCCTTTATACTTCGAATTGCAGCGGGGTTGGCTGCGTGTGGTCACCGCAATGACTTACTTTTGTAAGCGACTGGGGAGTTTCACACCTGCCGCCTTCCTGCATCTCAAATTATTTAGGGTATAGTTATCGTATTTCGGGGAAGATCAACCTTCCCCGCCGTGCGAACAGGAATAGTCCATGACCCGTAGCCATTTTTTCGCCCACCTCTCCCGCCTCAAACTGATCAATCGCTGGCCGCTGATGCGCAATGTGCGTACTGAAAACGTCTCAGAACATAGTTTGCAAGTGGCGATGGTGGCGCATGCGCTCGCTATCATCAAAAACAAAAAATTCGATGGCAACCTCAATGCCGAGCGTATTGCAATGCTGGCGTTATATCACGACGCCAGCGAAGTCCTGACCGGTGACTTGCCCACCCCGGTGAAGTACTACAACGCGCAGATCGCTCACGAATATAAAAAAATTGAAAAGATTGCTCAGCAGAAACTGATCGATATGCTGCCACCAGAATTACAGGATGCCTATCGCCCCTTAATCGATGAACATTTACATACGGAAAGTGAGCAGTCGGTGGTGAAGCAAGCGGATGCGTTATGCGCATACGTGAAGTGTCTGGAAGAGTTATCAGCGGGTAATAACGAGTTTCTGCTGGCCAAGGCGCGACTGGAAAAAACGCTCTCACAGCGTCGCTCGCCGGAGATGGACTATTTCGTTGAGGTGTTTATCCCCAGCTTTAGCCTTTCATTGGATGAGATTTCGCAAGATACCCCATTATAAAAAACGGGCCGCTCAGGCCCGTTTCATTATGCACTAATTGAGAGCGTAAACTCGCCGCTACGCTCTTTCGTCACCTTTACAGGTTCCAGCGTCGTAACGCGAAACGCCACGTCGTTGAGACGCGGCGAATCTGCTGGTGCGTTTACAGCAATGACCGCGCTGCCCGCCTCTAAACCTGAAATGATGCCCGCTGGTGCATCCTCGACGACAACGCAGTGTCTCGCCGAAAGCCCTAAACGTTCAGCGCCCAGCAAATAAGGCTCTGGATTCGGCTTGCCGTGCTTAATATTCTCAGCGGTGATAAAGACTTCTGGCATCGGTAGATTTGCCGCTTTATGGCGCGCGTGCGCAACTGGAATCGAACCTGATGTCACAATTGCCCAGGGAATCTGTAACTCGTTCAGCGTGGCGAGTAACGCTAACGCACCCGGAATGGCTTGCACCCCTTGCGTATCCTCAGCCTCTAAGCGTTCAAGCCATAGAAATTCCGCCTGTATTGCCGCTTCCGATTGCCCGGCCATGAAATGGCGCAACGAATTAATGGCCGGTTTTCCGTGTATATAGCTCAGGACCTCTTCCGCCGGCAAACCGTGGCGCTCGCCCCACAGTGACCATGAACGAATCACTGCGGGCAGTGAATCCACCAATGTGCCGTCTAAATCAAACAGAAAACCCCTGTACTTCACACGTCGCTCCTTATTCAGGCATTAATAATCTGCGCAATTTCATTCGCGCTGAGATGATACTGACGCGGACAAGTGTGCCACACCGCCAGCATACGTTGGTATTTTTCCCACATAGGTATTTGCGCATTAAACCCGTGCGTACCGGAATCAAAGTGGGTATAGCGTCCTTCAACATTCACCATAAAGCGCACATAGCCTAAATAACGCGCCTCTGTCGCGGCGTCAAAACCAAGAAAAGCCAGGCGACGCTCGTCGATGGCGCTGGCGTCTTTCAGATTTGACCATGAAACATGCAATGCATGATGTATTTCCATAATATCGATGAGTAAGCGGCAGGTCGCTTCCGTTAATTCCCCAAACTCCTTATCCAGTTCACGTAATTGCAAGCCGTAACCGCGTTCAATGATGGTCTGATAACGACGATAGCGCTCTGCATTATCTGGTTCCAGCATCGCCATCATTTGATATTGATTGGAGAGAATGAGTCGTTGTGCATGGGTCATTTCCATGGTTTGCTCCAGGGCCCGACGGCCGCTTAAGATTTAAACAATGAAGAAATGATTACATAAGGAAAGTGATGCGTGTATCTCCACACCACTTTTCTTTGATTTAAACCGGGATTTGTCGCAATTTCTTTGGCGGGTAGAAGCGTAAGTAGATCAAAGATCGTCAAGGAAGGTGCGATCGAGCTGTTTAAATGCGCGTTTTAAAACATCGGCAAGCGCCTGGTAAGTAGGTTTACCATCGACGGGAGCGATAGCCTGCCCTGCTTCTTCAAGCTTAGTACGTACTTCATGAAACCATTGCAAGAGCGTTGGCGGCAGGGGCGTAACGGAGCGTTTACCCAACCACCATAAACCTTGCATCGGCAGGCTACAGGCAAATAGCGCGGTGGCAATCGCCGGACCGAGCTGTCCATTCATCGCGATTTGCCACGTCAACGTAAAAATAGCCAGCGGCGGCATAAAGCGAATAGCGAAGCGCGTTGCATTAACTACGCGGTTTTCAGGAAACACCGGAGCCAGGCGTTTATCCGTTGGCCAGGTCTTCATGTATCGCTGCCCGCGCTGGAACAAGCCGAACCAGCCGGGATTGTCTGTCTCATTCGCCATGATAGACCTCAACTAAATATGCAATATTTAAAATAAATAGATAACTACACAACTTTACGTGACATCCTTCAAAAGTTTTTGTCTTTGCAGGGCACAGTGAGTATTCTGACGCCGTTTTAGCAACATTACCGGAAGCTTCCGCTCAATAAAAGCACAGTCTGAGCCATGTTTCGCTAAGCGCTTATCAACAATTAGCGTAAAATCACCAAAATTTTTTGCATGTCAGCGATTTTTTGACTAGCACATGATGTTTATCATTAACCTACCAGCTTTCCTGGGCTACGCTGTTAGTCTGATTGCGTTATTTTTAGCCACTATTTAACAAATAGGTACTTCCATGTCGACGAAGTTAGTCCTGGTTCTGAACTGCGGCAGCTCCTCTCTGAAGTTTGCCATCCTTAACCCAGCCACTGGCGATGAATATTTGTCGGGTTTGGCTGAATGTTTCCATTTACCTGAAGCTCGCATTAAATGGAAGCTGGAAGGAAGCAAACAAGAAGCCCCATTGGGTGCGGGCGCTGCACATAGCGAAGCGCTCAACTTCATCGTTAAAACTATTCTGGCACAAAAACCAGAGCTTTCGGCACAAATCGCTGCAATCGGCCATCGCATTGTTCATGGCGGCGAGCAGTTAACCAAATCAGTCATTATCGACGAGTCCGTTATTCAGGGCATTAAAGATGCCTCTTCATTCGCCCCGTTGCACAATCCTGCACACCTTATCGGTATAGATGAAGCGCTAAAAAACTTCCCGCATCTTTCCGATAAAAATGTGGCGGTTTTTGATACAGCATTCCATCAGACAATGCCGGAAGAGTCTTATCTGTATGCGCTTCCGTACAAATTGTATAAAGAGCATGGTGTTCGTCGCTATGGCGCACACGGTACCAGTCACTACTATGTGACGCAGGAAGCCGCAAAAATGCTCAACAAGCCGGTGAACGAGCTGAATATTATCACTTGCCATCTCGGTAATGGCGGCTCTGTTTCCGCTATCCGTAACGGCCTGTGTGTTGATACCTCAATGGGACTTACCCCACTGGAAGGTTTGGTGATGGGCACCCGCAGCGGTGATATCGACCCTGCGATCATCTTCTTCCTGCATGATGCGTTGGGCATGAGCGTTGATGCTATCAACAAACTGTTGACCAAAGAGTCTGGTCTATTGGGTCTGACAGAAGTCACCAGCGACTGCCGTTATGTGGAAGATAACTACGCCACTAAAGAAGATGCCAAACGTGCGATGGATGTGTTCTGTCACCGCCTGGCGAAATACATCGGTAGCTACACCTCACTGATGGAAGGCCGCCTGGATGCCGTGGTATTTACTGGCGGTATCGGTGAAAACGCCGCAATGGTACGTGAGCTCTCCTTGCAGAAACTGGGCCTGCTGGGCTTCGAAGTCGATCACGAGCGCAATCTGGCAGCGCGCTTCGGTAAATCAGGCTTCATCAATAAAGAAGGCACTCGCCCGGCAGTGGTGATCCCTACCAACGAAGAGTTGGTCATTGCCCAGGATGCCGCGCGTCTCACCGCCTAACATCACTTCTCTCCGTCAGCCCAGGCTGACGGAGTTGTTTTAGACAGTCTGCAACACCTGAGAGGTTTCTATCGTGTCACGTACAATCATGCTCATCCCTACCGGCACCAGCGTCGGCCTGACCAGCGTCAGCCTCGGCGTGATCCGTGCCATGGAGCGCAAAGGCGTGCGCCTGAGCGTATTCAAGCCCATTGCCCAACCACGTGCAGGCGGCGATGCGCCAGACCAAACCACCAGCATTATTCGTAAAAGCTCCGCGATTCCTGCCGCTGAACCGCTGCAGATGTCACGCGTTGAGTCGCTGCTGGGGTCTAACCAGCAAGACGTGCTGATGGAAGAGATCATTGCTAACTACCACGCGAACGCAAAAGACGCTGAAGTGGTGTTGGTTGAAGGTCTGGTGCCAACGCGTAAACATCAGTTCGCCTCGGCATTGAACTATGAAATCGCCAAAACTCTGAACGCTGAAATCGTCTTCGTGATGGCGCTGGGTAACGACTCTCCGGCCCAGCTTAAAGAGCGTATCGAACTGACGCAAAGCAGCTTCGGCGGCAGCAAGAATAAAAACATCACAGGCGTGATCATTAATAAACTGAACGCACCGGTTGATGAGCAAGGCCGCACGCGCCCGGATTTGTCAGAGATTTTCGATGACTCCACTAAGGCCAGCATCGCCAATATCGATCCAAAGCAGCTGTTCGCCAACAGCCCGCTGCCGGTATTGGGCTGTGTGCCATGGAGTTTTGATCTGATCGCCACGCGCGCTATCGACATGTGTCGCCATCTGAATGCCGATATCATCAACGAAGGTGAAATCCAAACCCGCCGCGTGAAATCAGTAACCTTCTGTGCGCGCAGCATTCCGCACATGCTCGAGCATTTCCGCCCGGGTTCACTGCTGGTTACCTCTGCCGATCGTCCGGATGTGCTGGTGGCCGCGTGTCTGGCCGCGATGAACGGCGTGGAAATCGGTGCGGTCTTGCTGACCGGCGGTTATCAGATTGAAGCGCCTATCGCGCGTCTATGCGAACGTGCGTTCCAAACCGGCCTGCCGGTATTTATGGTGAAAACCAACACCTGGCAGACCTCACTCAGCCTGCAGAGCTTCAACCTGGAAGTGCCAACCGACGATACTCAGCGCATTGAGAAAGTGCAGGAGTATGTAGCGAGCTTCATCAATGAAGATTGGGTTGAATCACTCACCGCCACCTCTGAACGCAGCCGTCGCCTGTCGCCGCCAGCGTTCCGTTATCAGCTGACCGAGCTGGCGCGCAAAGCCGGCAAGCGTATTGTTCTGCCTGAAGGCGATGAACCACGTACCGTGAAAGCGGCGGCGATTTGTGCCGAGCGCGGCATCGCCACCTGCGTGCTGCTGGGCAACCCGGAAGAGATTCAGCGCGTGGCTGCCGCTCAGGGCGTTGAGTTGGGCAAAGGCATCGTGATCGTTGATCCGGAAGTGGTACGTGAAAACTACGTACCGCGCCTGGTTGAGCTGCGTAAGAGCAAAGGCATGACAGAAGTTGTTGCGCAAGAGCAGCTGGAAGATAACGTGGTGCTGGGCACTATGATGCTGGAAAGCGGCGAAGTTGATGGTCTGGTATCAGGCGCGGTTCACACCACCGCTAACACCATTCGTCCACCGCTTCAGCTGATTAAAACCGCGCCAAACAGCTCGCTGGTTTCTTCCGTATTCTTCATGCTGCTGCCAGAGCAGGTTTTGGTCTATGGCGACTGCGCTATCAACCCGGATCCTAACCCAGAGCAGCTGGCCGAAATCGCGATTCAGTCTGCTGATTCCGCTAAAGCCTTCGGCATCGATCCACGCGTAGCGATGATCTCCTACTCAACCGGCAACTCAGGTGCCGGTAGCGACGTTGAGAAAGTACGTGAAGCAACGCGCATTGCGCAGGAAAAACGTCCGGACCTGGTGATTGATGGTCCACTGCAGTATGACGCCGCGATTATGGAAGACGTGGCTAAATCCAAAGCGCCGAACTCTGCGGTTGCAGGTCGCGCTACTGTGTTCATCTTCCCGGATTTGAACACCGGCAACACCACTTATAAAGCGGTACAGCGTTCAGCCGACCTGATCTCCATTGGACCGATGCTGCAAGGCATGCGTAAGCCGGTGAATGACCTGTCGCGTGGCGCACTGGTAGATGACATTGTTTACACCATTGCCTTGACGGCGATTCAGTCCCAGCAAGCCGAAGGCTAATCCCCTTCCCCGCTCGCTAAAAAGCAAAAAGGCGCCGATAGGCGCCTTTTTTACGTCTGCGGAATTACGCTTCGCTGCTCTGCTTGCGACGTGCAGCATCGCTGTTACGGCTCAGCCATAGCGACAGCGCTTTCAGCGAATCATCAGTGAATTCATCACAGCGCGCGGTGATTTCTTCTGGCGTCATCCAGAAAATTTCATCCACTTCTTCTTCCTGCATCGCGAAGGGACCATGCGAAACGCAGCTAAACAGCGCGCCCCAGACGCGACAATGCTGATCTTCAAAGTAGAATTGTCCGTGTTCAGCGAACGGGACGGCAGCGATACCGAGTTCCTCTTCCGCTTCACGACGCGCAGATTCCAGCAGGTCTTCCCCGCTCTGCACCACACCACCGGCGGTGGCATCGAGCATACCCGGCATGAAGTCTTTGATTTCAGTGCGACGCTGCACCAGAATTTTGCCCATGCCATCATGCACCACAATATAAGTGGCGCGATGACGCAGACATTGCGCACGCATCTGCGCACGGCTGGCCTGCGCAATGACTTCGTTCTCTTCGCTAACAATATCAACCCACTCGATACCGTCACCTGCCGTTTGATCCACCATCCGTAACCCTTTTCTGTTTTCGGCGTGCCCAGCACGCGCCTGTTGTCATGCTTTATTAGAATCTGCCGTAAGGTAAAGCGTTCTTTTCGCCTCCGCAAGGCGCATCGTGCTTAGCGGGTTTTACCGGATTCCGCTAACCATAGCTGCACTGAAGCACGCTGCCACTGGAACTCGGCATAGTGCTGCAGCTTCACCGGCAATGCATCGCCATGCAGCGCCAGGCGATTGATCATCACCGCCAAATCCGTATCAGCAATTGACCATTCACCAAACAAATTTTGCTGACCATCGGGCAGAAGACGCTGTACGGCGGAGATCAGTTTGCTGGCGGCCCGTTCACCTGCCTGCGTCAGGGGAGCAAAACGCTCACCGGCAAACAGCACTTCAGTAGGACGTTCGGCACGCAACGCCATCAGATCGCTACGTAACCACGCCTGTACTTCACGCGCATGCGCCCGTTTTTCGCGATCGCGCGGATAGAGTCGTTCAAACTCTGGCGCAGGAAAACGCTCTTCCAGATACTCAGCAATCGCGGAAGACTCCGTCAGGACAACATCATCAATTTGCAGCGTCGGTACCCGACAGGTCAGAGACAGTGCACGATACTCTTCATCCCATTGCGCGTTCTGCGATAAATCGACGCGCTTGAGAGTGAAGGGAATGCCCTTCTCGGTTAGCGCAACATAAACCGACATGGCGTAGGGGCTGAAAAAAGAAGAATCGGACCACAAAGTAATGGTTGGATAATTCATTGGCTGCCTCGGGTAAGGGTCAGGTGTGCTTCATGTTTACCGATTTTTATTTGCTAAGGCAATGGTGTGCTGGTCGGATCTTTACTCGCTAAGGCCAGCGCTAACTTTCCCTTTTTCTTCATAACCGTAAGCCCAGTCACGCCGCGCGTGCGCTTCTCTTCTATGCTGAATCTGAGCAAAGAAAAAATTACAAGGAGGCTCAACATGCATTTACTGATTACGGGCGGCACCGGGCTAGTTGGCCGTCACCTGATTCCGCGCTTATTACAAATTGGTCATCAGGTAAGCGTGGTGACGCGCGATGTCGCCGCCGCACGTGAAAAACTCGATCCTCGGGTGGCACTGTGGTCCGGCATCAATCAGCAGTCTGATTTAAACGGCATTGATGGCGTTATCAATCTTGCAGGAGAACCCATTGCGGACAAGCGCTGGACTGAACAACAAAAGCAGCGGCTGTGTGAAAGCCGCTGGCAGATCACCGAGCAGCTGGTTTCGCTGATAAACGCCAGCAGCAACCCACCTCAGTTTTTAATTTCTGGTTCTGCTACCGGCTTTTACGGGGATACCGGCGATCTGGTGCTCACCGAAGAAGACCCTGGACACAATGAATTTACCCATGCGCTGTGCGCGCGCTGGGAGCAACTCGCCTTAGCAGCGCAGAGCGATCGCACCCGCGTGTGCTTGCTGCGTACCGGCGTGGTGCTGGCCAAAGAAGGTGGCGCACTGGCGAAGATGAAGCTGCCGTTTAAGCTCGGCGTGGGCGGCCCAATAGGCAGCGGTAAACAGTATTTGCCATGGATCCATATCGACGATTTGGTCAACGCCATGCTTTGGTTGATCGATCACCCTGAACTGCGCGGACCGTTTAATATGGTTGCGCCTTACGCCGTACGTAATGAACAGTTCGCCGCCACGCTCGGTCATGTGATGCATCGCCCCGCCTTTATGCGTACGCCAGCCAGCGCCATCAAGTTGATGATGGGGGAATCATCGGTGTTGGTGCTGGGAGGACAACATGTGTTGCCGAAGCGGCTGGAGGAATCAGGCTTTGGTTTTCGCTGGTACGATTTAGAGCAAGCGCTGCAGGATGTCGCCGGGTGAATAATCAGGGCGGCACGTCGGCCGCCCTGAGGTATTAACTGCGCTGTTGCGCGACGCGAGATTTCAACGCCACAGGTTCACGGGTATGTCCCGGCTGAGGCACGCGAATAATAAAGGTCAGCACGCCGGCGAACACATACAGCACGGTGTAAGCCCACACCACGCCAACGATATCGAAGAACGGCAGCAGTATTGAGGCAATGGCAGGCGCAACGAAATTACTTAACCCGGCCGACAGGTTATAAATCGAAACTGCAGCTCCTTTGTGATGGGGTTCGAGCGTCGGGAACACCGCTGTCATAGGCACGAAGGCCGCGACAAAAACACCCAACATTACCGCCGGAATCAGCGCCACCCAGAAGTTATGACCGGCATACAGCGGCAGGTAATAAAACGCCAGGCTGGAGATCGCCATACCGAGACAACCAAACCAGCGCACCTGACGGATCCAGCCCAGTTTCTCACCGGTAATGCCCCAGAAGATATTAGTGAAAATGGTGACGAAGAAGAATACGGCCCAAATTTGCAGCCACTCTGAGATGCTGAAGCCGAGGCGATCAACAAACAGCAGCGGCATAACGATGGCAAAGCCAAACAGCGACAGCGTATTGATGATGCGAATCAGACAGGCATAAAACACGTGCTGATTGGTAAACAGAATGGTCACCGCCCGCGACATCTCGGTCATTTTGTCACGCATCGGCAGATTAACGCGCGACCGGTCAACCGGCACATTGCGCAGGCTGAAATAGGCCAGTACGCCACCGCACGCCACCCAAACGATCGCCAGCCACAGCGTACCGGTTTCACCGAGCATCGGGATCGTAAGACTCGGCAAATAGCTGCCCACCACGCCGATACCCACCGAATACATCGCCCAGAACCAACCGGTAGCGGCCGCCAGTTTTTCACGCGGCAGCACCTGCACCAGCATCATCATGAATGAGTAGATAAACAGCGGATAGGCCAGACCGCGAATGCCGTAAAACAGCACCATTAGCGGATAGTTACGCATCCCCAAACCAAGCGACATAAACAGCGTGTGCATGACGATCCACAGCACAAACCCAATCATCATAGCGCGCTGTGGAGTAATCAATTCAGCCACCACGCCCGATGCCCATGCCGCCAGCGCGGCGGCCAGTCCATAGAACGTGAACACCACGGCCGACTGCGCCGGGGAGAAGCCCATGTCAGTGATATGACGCGACAGGAACGCCATCTCAAAACCGTCACCCGCCATAAAAATCGCAATGGCGAAGAAGCCCCAAAACATCTTTTTCGGTAAGCCAAACCAGTATTCGTTCGATTGCATCACAATCATCCTCTGTTCGGTAATCCGGTTAATCAGGCAGTAACGTACGCGCCTGCTGCTGTTGTGCGTAGAGTGAGCGGAACACCTGCAGTCGCTGTTGCAGTACGCTGCCGCGCGCGGCATCCGGCTGATAACGCGCCTGTTCCAATGGTTTAAGACAGACCTCGCTCTCCAGGCCGCCGTCGGCCAGCCACGCCAGGCGCGCTGCGCCTAATGCGCCGGACGCGCTGGCGGGATGCGTGACAATCGGCAGTTGCAGCACATCAGCAATCAACTGCGCCCATAGCGTGCTGCGAGCGCCGCCGCCGGTAAGGCTGCATTGATGAATCTGCCGCTTCGCATCGCCGAGCACGGCGAATCCATCTGCCAACCCAAACGCCACCCCTTCAATCACGGCGTAGCCCAGCAGCGCGCGAGGTGTTTCATGTCGCAGATTGAAGAAAGAACCCGAAGCATCGGGATCGTTATGCGGCGTGCGTTCGCCGGAGAGATAAGGCAGGAAAACCGGGGCGTGACGCCGTTGTTCATCGCTGAGTTGTGCCATCTCGTCCATCAACTGGCTTTCGGTAACCGACAGCAGATTGCATAACCAGCGCAGGCAGCTGGCGGCACTAAGCATCACGCTCATTTGATGCCAACGGCCCGGCAAGGCGTGACAGAATGCGTGTACGCCAGATTGCGGATCGGCGAGTAACCGATCGTTGACCACGAAAATCACACCTGAAGTCCCGAGCGAAATAAAGGCATCCCCCGGATTGACCGCGCCCACGCCCACCGCCGACGCGGCGTTATCTCCGCCGCCGCCCGCGACGCTAACCGAGGCCGATAAGCCCCATTCACTTGCCAGATTGGCCTGTAGCGTGGCGCTAACCGCGCTCCCCTCCACCAAATCTGGCATCTGCGCGCGCGTTAAACCCGTGATCGCCAGCAGTTCATCAGACCAATCGCGCTGTGCCACATCGAGCCAAAGCGTGCCCGCCGCATCTGAGGGTTCACTGACAAAACGTCCGGTCATACGCCAGCGCAGATAATCTTTTGGCAGCAGCACTTTGTCGATGCGGCGGAAAATCTCTGGCTCATTTTCCGCCACCCAGCGTAGTTTTGGCGCGGTGAAGCCCGGCATGATCATGTTGCCGCTCAACTGCATCATCTCCGGATGCTGCACGCGCAGTGCTTCGCATTGTGGCGCGCTGCGCGTGTCATTCCACAGGATGCAGGGCCGCAGTACATCCCCCTGCGCATCCAGCAGCACTGCGCCATGCATTTGGCCTGATAAACCAATGGCACGAACCTCGCCCCACCTTTGTGCGGCCTGCTGACGCAATCCAGCGATCACCTCGCCACAGGCTTGCCACCAGCGCTCAGGATCCTGCTCAGCCCAATGTGCGTGCGGACGCTGCACGTGCAGCGTGGCATGGTTAGAGGCAACGATCTCGCCCTGCGTGTTGATGAGAAGTGCCTTAAGTTCCGAGGTTCCAATATCAATGCCGAGATACATAATGCACTCCTTACACTGCGGCCAGCGCGCGTTCAGGCTGTTTTAGCCACTGCTGTAAATCGGCAACGCTGCGCGTGACCAGCGCATGGAAAGCTTTGTCCTGCGCCAGCTCGCCGAACAGCGCGCTATCGCTGAGGAACGCGTTAAGCGCATCGGCACGGGCAAACTGCTGGCGCAGCGCGTCCGCTTGCAGCACGCCATCCTGATATTGATACGGCAGTGCATCGCTGGCCCAGCGCTGCAGGAACAGGAAAAATAGTGCCGGTAATACTGCGGTGGCCGCCGGCTCTGCACCGCGCTGATAGCATTCACGCAGCGTTGGCGTCACCATGCCGGGGATTTTCGACAGGCCATCGGCGCCAACGCGCTGGTTGGTGTCTTTGATGTAGGGATTGCTGAAGCGCGCCAGAACCACGTCGCGATAGTCGGCCAGATCCAGCGGGCTGGGTGACAGCGACGGCATCACGTCCTGCGTGACATAGTTATACGCCAGTTGATAAATCGCCGGCTGACGCGTGCTGTCATCAATATAATTAAGACCGATCAACGTACCGGCCCAGGCAATCGCCGCGTGCGTGGCGTTGAGGATACGAATTTTTGCCTCTTCCCACGGCAACACGGAATCGACGAGTTCAACGCCAACCTTCTCCAGCGCCGGACGACCGGCAATAAAATCATCTTCGATCACCCACTGAATAAAGGATTCAGCCATCACCGCTGCGCCGTCGTCTTTGCCGGTGGCGGCTTTTACGCGCTCAGCCACATCCGGCGTAGGACGGGGTGTGATGCGATCGACCATGGTATTCGGCGAGGTCGTGTTTTCACGCACCCAATGAGCCAGAGCGTGATCGCCTTTTGCTGTAAGAAACGCGAGAAAGCCGTGACGAAAACGTTCGCCGTTATGACGTAGATTGTCGCAGTTGAGCAGCGTAACCGGTGCACCGCCGTTGGCAACACGCTGTGCGAGAATGCGCGCCAGCGCACCATAAATTGTGCGGATATCGCCTGTTACGTCGGCCTGTACATCACTCTGCGTGAGGTCAAGTTCATGTTCTGGCGTCAAGTAGTAACCCGCTTCGGTGACGGTAAAGCCAATGACCCGGGTTTCACTCTTTGCACCCTGATCAATCAGCGCGCTGATGTCGCTGTCCCACGGCAGGATTTTGCGCAGCGACGTAATGGTTTCATAGGCGCGCTCGCCTTCTGGCGTAACGGTTTCCAACACGTATTCGCCCGCTTGCGCAGAGAGTTGGTTCAGCAGCGGCGCAGCATCTTCACGGATATTACCGAGTGCAATACCCCAGCTGTCATCGCCCTGCTCTCGTAATTTATGCAGGTACCATGCCTGATGCGCACGATGAAATGAGCCTGCGCCGATATGCATCCACACTGATTTACTGGTCATATTCGCCTCAAAATAAACATTTGCCACGATTAAGGGCATTTGCCCGATGGCGTGTAGCATAGTGCCTGCGGCAAAGAACATTCTGGGAGCTGAATCACAATTAACACTTTTGCTCGATTTTAGGGCTTTTGCTCAATTAACACTTATCCTCTCTCTCGCGTTAACATGGCACATCGTTTTTGGCGGAACAGCGTGATGAGCAGAGAAGAGAAAAAACAAGAACTGGCGGCACGCGCGGCCTGGATGTATTACGTCGCGGGCGTGACGCAGCAGGAGATTGCACGCGCGTTGGGCTTGTCGCGTCAGGTGGCGCAGCGCCTTGTCTCCAGCGCGCGTGAGATGGGTATGGTGAGCGTGAAAATTGATCATCCGGTGACGCACTGTTTGCATCTGGCGCGTGAGATTCAGGATAAGTTCGGCCTGACGCTATGCCGCGTGGTGCCTTCAGCCAATCTCGACGAGGATGCCATCCAGCAGATGCTGGCGGTAGAAGGCGCTGCTGTAATGTCGCAATACATTAATGACGAGCAACCGCAGGTATTTGGCATTGGTTCCGGTAAGACATTACGTTCGATGATCGATGCATTACCTTGGGTAGAACGGCCGCAGCATCAGTGCGTATCAATGATTGGCGCAATTGCGCGGGATGATTCGGGCACACGTTACGATGTACCGCTGAAGATGGCGGAGAAAATGCAGGGCAAGTATTTCTTCATCCCGGCCCCGCTGTATGCCGATACCCCCGAAGATAAGGCGATGTGGATTCAGCATCAGGTGTACCAACGCGTGACGTTGCGCGCACTGCAGGCGGATGTGGCGTTTGTTGGCATAGGTGAGGTTCAGCCCGGATGCCCGCTGCATGCCGAGGGCTTTATTACCGATACGCAAGTGGCAGCGCTTAACGCGCGCGGCGTGGTTGGCGAAATGCTCGGGCACTTTTTCAATCAGCAAGGTGAGCGCGTGTTGGGTGAAACTGATGAGCTGCTCACCAGCGTACGGTTGGAGAGCCGAACGCAGCGGCAGATTATCGGCTTTGCCGGCAGCGAGCGTAAGTATCCGGCAATACGTGCCGCACTGCAGGGTGGTTGGGTATCAGGTTTGGTGACCGATGAGGATACCGCGCTGAGATTGCTGCAGGAATGAAATGGTGCGCATACATGCGCACCTACGAAGTAGGGTCGCCATTCATGGCGTAATGCTCGTCAGTTAAGCGTGAATCGGTCACCATGAATGGTGACCCTACGTGAATATCGCCGGGTTTTCGTAGGGTGCGCATTCATGCGCACCTGCATAAACAGGCATTTTTTTGCTTAAGTGAGCGGCATTACGCCATTCATGGCGACCAGGAATTACTTCAACGACCCCTTCAAGAACTGCTGCAAGCGCGGGCTTTTCGGGTTACCGAACAGCTCATCCGGCGTGCCCTGCTCTTCAATCTTACCCTGATGCAGAAAGATCACGTGATTAGAGACATGACGAGCAAACTCCATCTCGTGCGTCACCACCACCATGGTTTTGCCCTCTTCGGCCAGCTTCTGCATGATGCGCAGCACTTCGCCGACTAATTCTGGATCCAGCGCCGAGGTCGGTTCGTCAAACAGCAACACTTCTGGTTCCATTGCCAGGGCACGCGCAATGGACACACGCTGCTGCTGGCCGCCGGAGAGATGTACCGGATATTTGGCGCGCGCGCGCGCATCAATACCGACCTTATCCAGATATTTAACCGCACGCTCGCGCGCTTCTGCCTTGCTCAGTCCTAGCACCTGAATCGGCGCCTCGGTGACGTTGTCCAGCACCGTCATATGGCTCCACAGATTAAAATGCTGAAACACCATGGTCAGGCGCGTGCGCAACATGCGTAATTGTTCTTTATTGGCCACTTTCAGCTGACCATCGGTATCACGCACCAAATTGATCTGCTGATTGTTCACCGCAATCGTGCCTTCACTCGGTTTCTCGAGGAAGTTAATGCAGCGCAAGAAGGTACTTTTCCCGGAACCCGACGAGCCAATAATGCTGATCACATCGCCGGCATTAGCCTGCAGTGACACACCTTTGAGAACTTCATGTTCACCGTAACGTTTGTGCAGTTCGGTAACGCTTAATTTATTTTCAGCCATAGTGATACTCAATGCGATGAAGAGGGTTTTACGTGCGCGAGGAAGCGTTGCTCAGCTTTGCGGAACACGCTAATCAGCCCGTAAGAGATAATCAGATACAGCACCGCAGCGATGCCAAACGCGGTAAACGGCTGATAGGTCGCCGAGTTGATATCGCGCGCGATTTTTAACAGATCCGGCACCGTGGCCGTGAACGCCAGCGCAGTGGAGTGCAGCATCAGGATCACTTCATTACTGTAAGCCGGCAGCGCCGTGCGCAGAGCCGAGGGCAGAATAATGCAACGATAGAGTTTAAACGGCGAGAAGCCGTAAGCACGCGCCGCTTCGATTTCCCCATGCGGCACCGAGCGAATTGCACCGGCAAAGATTTCGGTGGTATAGGCGCAGGTATTCAGCGTGAACGCCAGCAGCGTACAGTTCAGTCCACTGCGGAAGAAGGCGTTTAGCAACTCGTTGCCTTTCACCACTTCCAGCGTGTACATCCCAGAGTAAAACACCAGTAGCTGCACATACAGCGGTGTGCCGCGGAACACATACGTGAACAACCATACAGGTGTGGAGATAAAGCGGTTGGAGGAGACGCGCGCAATCGCCAGCAATACCGCAAGAGAACCGCCGATCACAACCGAAAGAATCAATAACCACAGCGTAATTGCAATGCCGGTAAAACGATAACCATCGGTCCAGAGCAGCTGCTTCCAATACTCCTGAATAATCTCAATCATAGCTCGGCCCTTTTCACACCCACCGTGTAGCGGCGCTCAAGCCACCACAGCACGCCGTTCGACAGCGTGGTAAACACCAGATAAATCACCCCCGCCACAATCGCGAAGTAGAACGGTTGCCAGGTACTTTTGCCTGCCAGCTGCGTGGCTTTCACCACATCTTCCAGGCCCAGCAGCGAGACCAGCGCGGTCGCTTTCAGAATGACCTGCCAGTTATTGCCGATGCCCGGCAGCGCAAAACGCATCATTGCCGGGAACAAAATACGACGGAAGGTTTGCGAGCCGGTAAAGCCGAAGGCGGTGGCTGCTTCGATCTGCCCTTTCGGCACTGCCAGAAACGCACCGCGAAAGGTTTCGGTGAAATAAGCGCCGTAGATAAAACCAAGCGTGATAATACCGGCGACCATCGGGTCGATATCAAACTGGGCCAGCCCCAGCGCATCGGTCAGTGTATTAAGTGCGATCTGCAATCCGTAGAAAATCAGCAGCATCAACACCAGGTCGGGCACACCACGAATTAAGGTGGTATAGCCTTCAAACAGCATCGCCAGCGGGCGATTGCGGGAAAGTTTAGCACCAGCGCCAATCAGGCCGAGCACCACCGCCAGCAGCACCGAGCTGAGTGCCAGCTCTAGCGTCACAAGGGTGCCCTTAAGGATTACATCGGAATAGCCATACAACATGGTTCAATCCTGTCGTGAGGAAAATGTAAAATTACCGCCTAATGCAAAGACGGCACTGACCAAGACATTCGAGTCGCAGGAAGGCGGCAAGTGTATGAATTCCCGGGAGCTTACACAAGTAAGTGACCGGGATGAATACACGTTGCCAACGCTCCTGCGGCTTGAAGGGCGACGGTCAGGAGACAGGATAATTAATCGCCGTAGACATTAAAGTCGAAGTACTTTTTAGCAATCTTGTCGTAGGTACCGTCTTTACGCATCTCGCCAAAGGCTTTATCGATCGCCGCCTTCAGGTCTGCATCATCTTTACGCAAACCCATACCGGTGCCGACGCCAAAGATTTTATCGTCTTTGACCGCTGGGCCGGCAAAGGCATATTTCGCACCGACCGGCTGCTTAAGGAAGCCTTCACTCGCCTGTACTTCATCCTGGAACGCAGCATCGATACGACCGGCATTCAGATCCTGGTAGACCAGATCCTGGTTAGCGTATGGCGTAACGGTGACGCCTTTCGGCTGCCAGTACTGTTTTGCATAGGTTTCCTGCGTGGTGCCCTGCAGCAGACCGATGTTTTTGCCTTTCAGCGATTCAATGGTTGGCTGCAGCGTTGAACCTTTTGGCGCCACTAAACGCGCATTAGCCGCATACAATTTCTCTGAGAAGGCAATCTCTTCCTGACGCTTCTCGGTGATAGAGAGAGAAGAGATGATGGCGTCAATTTTCTTCGCCTTCAGCGACGGGATCAGCGCATCGAAATCACTTTCCACATAAGTACATTTAGTCTTGATACGTTTACAAATTTCGTTGGCCAGATCGATATCAAAGCCAACCAGCTGGCCCTGCGCGTTCTTGGATTCGAATGGCGGATAAGTCGGGTCAGTTCCGATGCGCAGCGTCTGTGGTACAGCAGCGAAGACACTCGCGCTACTTGCCATTGCCAGCATCAGAGAAAGAGCCAAAACTCGCTTTTTCATAGGTAACCCTCAAGTGAAGTGCTTATTGTTATGTGGTGCGTGATGTGTTGGTTTGCGCTCTAAGATGTGCACGTTTCATGCCAGTTCTGCTAATCGGCTAAAGCGTAAACAGGCGCGCTAAATACTCCGCCGGTAAGCGGCGCAAGCACTTAGTTTGTGAGGGAAATATAACAGCGGTGTAAGGAAGAAAAAGCGACATTGTTAACTTTTGGTGCACAAGATGCACGAAGAGTGATCGCGCACGCGAAATTGCACACAGTCAGTGCATTAATGCACCATTATGCACCGCTCCAGCGGGTGAAAAGATCTTCCGGTAGCTCAATATCAAACTGATCCAGCACGCGATTGACGGTTTGATCGACTAACTCACTAATCGATTGTGGCCGATGATAGAACGCCGGTACGGGCGGCATAATAAGCGCACCGAGTTCAGCTGCCGTGGTCATCATGCGCAGATGCCCCAGATGCAGCGGCGTTTCGCGCACGCACAGCACCAGCTTACGCTGCTCTTTCAGCACCACATCTGCCGCGCGCGTCAGCAGGCTATCGCTGTAGCTATGCACAATACCGGAGAGCGTTTTCATTGAGCACGGCGCAATCGCCATGCCGAGGGTTTTATAGGAGCCGGAGGAGATGCTGGCGGCAATATCGCGCACGTCATGCACCACATCGGCCATCGCTTGCACCTCGCGCAGGGTGAAATCGGTTTCCAGCGCCAGCGTTTGACGCGCTGCGGGGCTGATCACTAAATGGGTTTCCACTTCCGCCAGCGGTTGCAGCACCTGCAACATGCGCACGCCGTAGATTGCGCCGCTGGCGCCGGAAATACCAATGATCAGTCGTTTCATAATTCAGCCTTGCCCGTTCAGATTGCGGCAATAATAGCGGCTACCTGAGCAAAAATACAAAAACAAACAGGGCGGGATTGCGCCCGCCCTGCCGTTACTCTGCCACAACGTGAAGCTTAGCCTTCGTTGTGCAGCTCTAAACCTTCTACTTCTGTCTGACGCGCAATGGCTTTGGAATCGTCGTTACGCAGCGACTGCAGATACTCAAGGTACTGCTGATCGACATCTTTGGTGACGTAAATGCCGTTAAATACCGAGCACTCGAACTGGGCGATATCAGGGTTTTCTTCACGCACCGCTTCGATCAGATCGTTCAGATCCTGGAAAATCAACGCATCGGCTTTAATCAGCTGACGAATCTCTTCCACTTCGCGGCCGTGAGCGATGAGCTCGGTTGCGCTTGGCATATCGATTCCGTAGACGTTCGGGAAACGAATTTCCGGTGCCGCAGAAGCGAGGTAAACGCGTTTCGCACCCGCTTCGCGTGCCATCTCGATAATCTGCTCTGAGGTGGTACCGCGTACGATGGAATCATCCACCAGCAACACGTTTTTATCGCGGAACTCGGCACGGTTAGCGTTGAGCTTACGGCGCACCGCGCTGCGGCGCAGCTGCTGGCCCGGCATAATAAAGGTACGGCCAACATAGCGGTTTTTCACGAATCCCTGGCGATAAGGCTTGTCGAGGATGCGCGCGATTTCCAGCGCGATATCGGTGGAGGTTTCGGGAATGGGAATCACCACATCGATGTCCAGATCTTCCCACTCGCGGGCAATTTTCTCACCCAGCTTGGTGCCCATGCGCACGCGCGCACTGTACACCGAGATTTTATCGAGGAATGAATCCGGACGCGCAAAGTAAACGTACTCGAACAGGCAAGGATTGGTTTTCGGGTTTTCCGCACACTGGCGGGTAGACAGCTGGCCCTGCTCGGTGATGTACACCGCTTCACCCGGCGCAACGTCACGAATGAACTCGAAGCCCAGCGTGTCGAGCGCGACGCTTTCTGACGCCACCATATATTCGGTGCGGCCATCAGCGATGACGCGCTTGCCCAGCACCAGCGGACGAATACCGTTAGGATCGCGGAAGGCGACCATACCGTGCCCGATAATCATAGAAACGACCGCGTAAGCGCCGCGCACCTGCTGATGCACTGCCGCCACCGCAGCAAAAATGTTGTCGGCTTCCAGCGGGTAATGCTGAAAACGGTCCAGCTCCTGCGCGAAAATGTTCAGCAGGATTTCGGAATCTGAGGTGGTATTAACGTGACGGCGGCCCGTTTCGAACAGCTGTTTGCGCAGTTCATGCGCGTTGGTCAGGTTACCGTTGTGCGCCAACGTGATGCCATACGGGGAGTTCACGTAGAAGGGTTGCGCTTCAGAGGCGCTCGAGCTGCCTGCCGTAGGGTAGCGTACATGGCCAATCCCGATGTTGCCCTGCAGACGCTGCATGTGGCGCGCTTCGAACACATCGCTTACCAGACCGTTGGCTTTACGCAAACGGAAGCAGTTAATAGCATCGATGGTACAAATGCCGGCGGCATCCTGCCCGCGGTGCTGAAGCACCGTTAACGCGTCATAGATTGACTGGTTTACTGGCATAAAACCGGTGATACCAACAATACCGCACATATTGTCATTTCCTCATTAGCCGCACTCCCGATGGTGTCACCGGGGTAAAAAACTCGACGTGCTTTTCAGGTAATCAAAAAACCACCTGATGATGTAACTGAACTGGGGAATAAGCTGCGACTGTTGCCAGTCCGGGCTTTTGGAAAAGCCGGTGAATGTATCAAGGAAGAAAAGCATAGCAGACACTATCAGCACGCCACGCAACGCCCCGAAACAGACCCCCAACACCCTGTCGGTTCCCGACAAGCCAGTTTTCTCAACCAGCGAGCCGATCACATAGTTCACGATGGCCCCCACAATCAGGGTGGCCACGAATAACACCGCGATGGCGATGCCGTTGCGAACCAGTTCGTCGTCAAAACCTGTAAACCAGACTGCAAGGTAGGCGTAATAATGACTGGCGACAAAAAACGCGCATCCCCAGGTAACGAGAGATAAGGCTTCACGGACAAACCCACGAATCAGGCTGACCAGAGCCGAAAAACCAACTACCGCAATAATGACGTAATCAATCCAGATCATGAACTCTTCCAGCCCAGTGCTATCGCACCCCCTGCATCCAGTTCGGGGCGCATTCTAACAGAAAAAGAAAACGTTTGCGTAGGGTTTTCCGGTTCTGTATCCGTAAAAAGGGCGATGAAAAAAACTTTCCTCGCCCCGTGTATTATCAGCAATTTAATATGCTGATATTTAATGATTTTATTGCCGCGCTTCGCTACAAAAATTTTGTAAAGCCGCGCCTTTTTCTACTATCGGCGCGGCTTATCAGCGCCCTATCGCGCGCTATAAGGTTTCACCACCCCACCCAGACCTGAGATGCTTTGCAGCTCGCTAAGTGAACCTTGCAGCTTCGCTTTGTTAGCATCCGGACCGACATAAATGCGGGTAATTTGCCCCTGCACCGGCGATGACGGAACGGTAAAGGCGCGATAGCCGGAGAGACGCAGCTGCGCCACAATCTCGCTCACTTTCGCGGCGTTCTTTAACGCACCCAGCTGTACCACATACGCCTGCCCCGTCGGCGCAGCTGGCTCACTCTGCTTCGGCGTTTCTGCCGGTTTTGGCTGCTCGACCGGTTTTGGCTGCTCTACCGGCTTCGGCTTCGGTTGCTCAACCGGTTTTGGCTTCGGCTGTTCTACCGGCTTTGGTTTCGGCTGCTCGACCGGTTTTGGCTTCAGCTGTTCTACCGGCTTCGGTTGCACCTGCTGATGTACCGGTGGCGGCGTCACTACGCTTGGCTCGGTATTCTGCGTCGGCTGCGCGCTGCCGCTGGTGGCAGTTTTGCCGCTCGCCGGGTTCTGCACCGCGCCTGCACCTTCCGGTGGCTGTGCCGGTAAAGGCTGTGTCACCGGTGGAACCATTTCACTGTCCTGCTGGTCGTCAGGCTTCGGCACCAGCGGAATAGCGGCGAACTCTTCTTTGTAATGCTTTTTCTTACCGTCTAGCAGGCCAGGCAAGACGATGACACCAATCGCCACCAAAATGACCGTACCGACTAAGCGATTTTGAAACTTACTTGCCACTGCCGTTCTCCGCTGCCATCGATTCCATAACCTGCGCTACGGTGTGGAAAGACCCACACACCAGAATCACATCTTCAGGACGCGCCTGCTGACGCGCCGCTTGCCAGGCTGCCTCAACGTTGCTGTAAGACGTTCCATTTTTCAGATGAGCCATGAGCTCATCAGCGGTTGCACCACGCGGACCGTCAAGCGGCGCGCAGTACCAGCAATCAACCTGTGGCGCCAGCGCGGCCAGCGTACCGGCGATATCTTTGTCATGCAGCATACCGACCACCGCATGCACCTTGCCACGCAATGGCTCAGCGGCCAGACGTGAAGCCAGATAATAAGCGGCATGAGGATTGTGCGCCACATCGAGAATCACGCGCGGCGATTCGCTCACGGTCTGAAAACGACCGGGTAAAATAGCGCGTGGCAGATGCTGACGAATAATCGCTTCACTGACGTTCAGGCCCGATGCACGCAGCGCGGTAAGCGCAGTCGCCGCATTCGGTAATGGCACCTGTGGCAACGGCAAATCGCGCAGTTCACCGTGCGCATCCTGCAACATCCAACTCTCGCCGGTCTGCTGCCACTGCCAGTCGCGATTGCGCTGCAACAGCACTGCCCCCTTCTCCGTCGCCACCTCCGCGATGGTGCCCGGCATATCGTCTTCCCCGACGATCGCCGGTTTGCCTGCACGGAACACGCCGGCTTTTTCGCGGCCGATGCTTTCGCGATCCGGACCCAGCCAATCGGTGTGATCCAGCGCAATGCTGGTGATCATTGCGACATCAGCATCGACAATGTTGGTGGCATCAAGGCGTCCGCCAAGGCCAACTTCGAGAATCACCACATCGAGATTGGCATCGCGGAACAGATTGAATGCCGACAGGGTGCCGAACTCGAAATAGGTGAGAGAAATGTCACCGCGCCCGGCTTCAATTGCGGCAAAACTGGCGCTGTGCAGCGCTTCATCCAGTTCCACACCCTGCACACGTACGCGTTCGGTATAACGCACCAGATGCGGCGAGCTGTAAACGCCCACGCGATAACCGGCGGCCAACAACAGCGTTTCCAGGGTGCGGCAGGTGGTGCCTTTACCGTTAGTACCGGCGACGGTGAAGACAAAAGGAGCGGGTTTGAGTAGATCGAGGCGTTCAGCAACGCGTTGAATACGATCCAAACCGAGTTCAATGGCCTGCGAGTGCAGATGCTCAAGATAATGAAGCCACGTGGCCAAAGGCGACGTGGCTTGAGGAAGAGAATTATCCATGTGTCCCGTTCTTAATTAATACACATCATCCTTCAAGCTGCAGCGGCGTTGGCTGCGTTCATCCACCCCGGTCACTTACTGATGTAAGCTCCCGGGGATGTATTCACTTGCCGCCTTGCTGCAGCTCGAATGATTTCGTGTAGACGGTGCATTGGAGGAAAGGAAGATTCCTTTCCGTTGCCTGTCAGGCTTCGTTGCTCTCCGGCTCAGCCACATCAGGCTGATTACCATCCTGCAGCGGTGCTGGCAGGTTCATCATTTTCGCCAGCAGGCTTGCCAGCTTAAAGCGCATTTCCGGACGACGGATGATCATGTCGATCGCGCCTTTCTCAATCAGGAACTCACTGCGCTGGAAGCCCGGCGGCAGCTTTTCGCGCACGGTCTGCTCGATAACGCGTGGACCGGCAAAGCCAATCAGCGCTTTCGGTTCCGCTACGTTGAGATCGCCCAACATCGCGAAGCTGGCGGAAACGCCGCCCATGGTTGGGTCGGTCAGCACGGAGATGTACGGCAAGCCGCGCTCCTGCATTTTCGCCAGTGCAGCACTGGTTTTTGCCATCTGCATCAGCGATTGCAGCGCTTCCTGCATACGCGCACCGCCGGAAGCGGAGAAGCAAATCAGTGGGCAATTGTCTTCCAGCGCCTGCTCAACGCCACGCACAAAGCGCGCGCCAACCACGGAACCCATTGAGCCGCCCATAAAGGAGAACTCAAAAGCCACCGCCACAACGGGCATACCGTGCAGCGTACCTTTCATCGCCACCAGCGCATCTTTCTCGCCCGTGTCTTTCTGTGCAGCAACCAAACGGTCTTTGTATTTCTTTGAGTCGCGGAACTTCAACAGATCCTTCGGTTCCAGCTCGCTACCCAGCTCAACCAGCGAACCTTCATCCAGCATGCTATGCAAGCGCTCACGGGCATGCATGCGCATGTGATGGTCGCACTTCGGGCAGACCTCGAGGTTACGCTCCAGCTCGGCGCGGTACAGCACCTGCCCACAGCTATCGCACTTGGTCCACACCCCTTCCGGGATGCTGGCTTTGCGCGATGGGGTGGCAGTGCTTTTATTCAGTATGCGTTCAATCCAGCTCATTGATGACCTTTCTGTTTAATGCTGACCTGGTCCAGTCTTCTCATTGCTGCTGAAATCACCTTCAGCAGGCCGTAAATGTCGCTCATTAAACCACAACCCGTTCACGCTGTGGATAAAAATCTGGTTACGCGCTTACTGTGACTTCTGCTGACGACGGTGACGCCATACTTCAATGACGCCAGGCAGTATGGAAACCACGATGATGCCGACGATCAGCAGCTTCAGGTTCTCTTGCACCACCGGCAAGTCACCAAACAGGTAGCCAGCGTAAGAGAACAGCAGCACCCACAGCAGCGCACCCGTCACGTTAAAGAGCGCGAAGTGGCGATAAGACATATGTCCCATCCCCGCCACAAAGGGGGCAAAGGTTCGCACGATTGGTACAAAGCGCGCAAGTATAATGGTTTTGCCACCGTGGCGATCGTAAAACGCGTGGGTTTTATCCAGGTAGCTGCGACGGAAAATTTTCGAGTTCGGATTACTAAACAGCTTCTCGCCAAACAAACGACCAATTGTGTAGTTCACCGCATCACCAAGGATGGCAGCGATCACCAGCAGCGTCACCATCAGATGTACATTGAGATCGTTACCCGGCAGCGCCGCCAGCGCCCCCGCCACAAACAGCAGCGAATCGCCAGGCAGGAACGGCGTCACGACCAAACCAGTTTCACAGAACAGAATCAGGAACAGAATGGCGTAAATCCACACGCCGTACTGCGCCACCAGCTCGGCCAAATGCACATCAATATGCAGAATAAAATCGATCAAAAAGTGGATAAACTCCATATAACCACGACTCCCCTGACATCCAACAATTAAAGGTTAATCCGCGAGGAACAACGGTCCCAACGCAGGCTGAGGTAATGCAAAGTGGGATGGATAATCCACCGCCACCAGATAAAGCCCCTCGGCTTTGGCGGTCGCCGCCGCCAACTTGCGATCTTTGGCCGCCAGCAACGTTGCCATCCACTCTTCCGGCTGATTGCCCGTGCCAATTTCCATCAGGCTGCCAACAATATTGCGAACCATATGGTGCACGAACGCATTGGCTTTGATGTCGACCACCACGTACGGTCCATGACGCGAAACGTTGAGATGCATCACGTTGCGCCACGGCGTGCGTGACTGACACTGCACGGCGCGGAACGAGGTAAAATCATTCTCGCCCAGCAGCGCCTGGCCGGCACGCTGCATCTTCTCCGCATCCAATGGATGGTAATAATGGGTAATACCCTTACCAAGAATCGCTGGACGTAGCCGATGGTTATAAATCACGTAGCGATAACGCCGCGCAGTGGCGCTAAAGCGCGCATGGAACTCATCCGGCACCGCTTTCACCCAACGCACCGCGATGTCATCGGGCAGATTAGCGTTAACACCCAGCGTCCAGGCCGCATCGGCACGCGACGAGGTGGTTTCGAAATGCACCACCTGCCCGGTACCGTGCACGCCCGCATCGGTGCGGCCAGCGCAGAACACCACCACTGGATGATCCGCCACTTTCGACAGCGCTTTCTCCAGTTTTTCCTGCACGCTGCGCACTTCATTCTGCCGCTGCCAGCCGTAATAACGGCTGCCGTCATACTCAATACCCAACGCCAGCTTAAGCGTCTTACCTTCAGACAACATTAATAGAAATACTCCTGCACCAGCTTCTCGGCGGTTTTCACTGCCATCAATGCACCACCGAAGCGGATGTTATCGGCGACTGACCAGAACTGCAGCAGCTCCGGAATGCCGTAATCATTGCGCACGCAGCCAATGCTCAGCACGTCGCTGCCAGACGCATCGCCCACTTGCGTTGGGTAATCGCTCTCTTCACTCAGGTTGATATCACCGGAGCGGCCGAGTTCATCGCGCGCTTCTTCTGCCGACAACGGACGCAGATTCTCCACATGCACAATCTGCGCATTGCCATAGAACACCGGTGCCTGCACGCTGCTGACCGCAATCGATAAACCTTCGTCCTGCAGCACTTTACGCACCTGCTCAACCACGCGACGCTCACTCTCCACGCTGCCGTTGTTGTCAGCCAGCAGCGGCAGAATGTTGAACGCCAGCTGGCGACCAAAATAGTGCTGCTCGGCAGGCACGCCGTTCAGCAAGCGCGCACTTTCACCGGCCAGACCATCAACTGCGGCTTTACCGTGGCTGGAGGCGGCGATCAGGTTGGTCACCTGCAGGCGGCTCAGACCTGCCAGATCCACCAGCGGTTTAATGGCGCACAGCAGCTGGCTCACCAGGCTATCAGCCACGGTAATAATATTGCGGTTGCGATAATCCGCCAGTACCTGTGGGTTCACATCCGGCACTACCAGCGGCACATCCGGTTCAAGCGCGAACAGGTCGCTGCTATCAATCACCAGACACCCCTGGCTCGCCGCTTCTTCGGCATAGCGCGCCGAGGCTTCACGTCCGGCGGTGAAAAATGCCAGCTGCACCTGCGTCCAGTCAAACTCAGCCGCGTCCTGCACCAGCACGGTACGCCCCTCAAAACGTTTGTTCTCGCCGGCGCCATTTTCACTGGCCAGCAAATACAATTCACCAACCGGGAACTGGCGTTCAGCCAGCAGTTCCAGTACAGCGTTCCCTACTGCGCCTGTTGCGCCTAAAAGCGCGATATTCCAGCCGTCAGACATGTTGGTTTACTCCAGAGATTGACACAAAAACAGAAGGCGGTGAAAACACCGCCCGTGATTTAGGAATTATCCCCCGCAAAATTGCAGGTGATTGAATTAACTTTACAAACTGGCACGGAAGCCGAGTTGATTGAGCATCGCCGCCGTCTCGGCATTGTCGCAATTTACCTGGAGCGATGACCATTCGCGACGCTCTTCGTACTGCTTACGCAGGCGATCAAACTCGCCTGGCTTTGCTGCCACTTTGCGCAGTGGCGCGTCGTCGCGGCGCACATCATACACCAGATGTACCAGGCGTTTTAGCGTTGGCTGATCGAGCGGGCCGCGCAGCGTGATCGCACCAAATTCCGGTGCAGGCAGCAGACTGTCTAACGAGACCTGCTGCGGCTGACCGATAAAATCGCACCAGGCTTCAAACACCTGCGTAGTGCCGCGCGCTTTACCTTCCAGCGTGTAACCGGCGATGTGTGCAGTGGCGATATCCACTTTATCCAACAGGTCGAGCGATAAGTCCGGCTCCGGCTCCCACACATCCAGCACCACGCTGAGATCGTGGCGCATCTTGAGGATTTCCAGCAGCGCGGCGTTATCCACCACCGGACCGCGACAGGCATTGATCAGAATCGTGTTGGGCTTGAGCGCCAGCAGCAGCGCCGCATCGGCCAGATGCCAGCTTTTATATGGCCCTTCTTTAAACAGCGGCGTATGGAAGGTGAGGATATCGGCCTGCGCCACCAGCTCATCCAGTGAATGGAAGCTTTCCTTATCGCCACGATCGGCGCGCGGCGGATCGCATAACAGCGTTTTCACTCCCCAGGCTTCCAGACGTTTCTGCAAGCGCCCGCCAACATTGCCCACGCCAACGATGCCCACCGTACGATCGCGCAGTTCGAAGCCATCGCGTTCCGCCAATAGCAGCAGCGCAGAGAAGACATACTCCACCACCGCAATCGCGTTACAGCCCGGCGCGGCAGAGAAACCAATGCCTGCCACCGCCAGCGACGCATCATCAATATGGTCAGTTCCCGCGGTGGCGGTGCCGACAAACTTCACCGGCGTGCCGGCCAGCAGCGCTGCATTCACTTTCGTGACCGAACGCACCATGAGCCCGCTGGCATCCTGCAGCTCAGCTTCCGGCAGCGGACGTCCCGGCACCGCTACCACGTCACCGGTGCGGCTGAACAGTTCACGGGCATAAGGCATATTTTCATCGACGAGAATTTTCACTGCGGCGGTCCTGTCTGGTTGAGATCAACGGGGAATATTTTGGCATAAAGCCAGGGATTAACCTAACCGGCTGCGATAGCGATCCGGCGTCGTTCCGGCCTGTTGCTGGAACATCACAATCAGCGCTGAGGCTGAGCTGTAGCCCAGCTCATGAGCGATGCCCTGCACGCTGCAGCCCTGCTCAAGCAGCGCGATGGCGCGTAAAAAGCGTAAACGCTGACGCCATTCGCTGAACGACATATTCAGCTGCTGCTGACAGCGTCGCGCTAGCGTACGCTCGGTGGTAAACACGCGCTTTGCCCATTGTGCCAGCGTGGTGTTATCACCGGGATGGGCTTCAAGCGCGCGCAGAATCGGTGCGAGGAATTTGTCATCGGACATCGGCAAATAGCTGTTGTGCACTGGCGCAATGTGCAGGCGATCCATCAGCACTTCACACAAACGCCAGTCGGCCTGCGTCTGCGGCTGCTCCAGCTCGCGGCGGGCGAAATCATTCATGATGGCGTGCACGAGGGTATCGACATGCAATAAACAGGCTTTATCCGGCATGCCACTGCAGAGATCGGCAGCGATGTTGAAGGTACGAAAACGCGCGTCGTTATGGTTATAGCTACTGTGCCGATGCCCTGCCGGGATCCAAATCGGTATATCGGCAGGCGTCAGCAGGCGTTCGCCTTCCACTTCTAACTCCAGCACGCGACAGGTGACAAATATGACCTGCCCCCAATCATGTGCGTGCATCAGATATTCGGTTTTCGCGTTAACGGCATCGTAGCGCATGAAGTAGCGCAGCAGAGGTGCATCAATCGGCGGCTGATATTCGACTTGAAGATTCATTCTGTCCGGTCACTAACAAATATTGTCCGATTTTAACTATCTAGTCTAAACCGGTCAAACGTAAACTATTCGCGATTATCTGAGGAGCTGTACTATGAATTTTTTGTTTCCGCTGATCGCGGTGCTGATTTGGTCGATCAACACTATCGTTAGCAAACTTTCGGCAGGAAGTATCGATCCTGCGGCGATCTCCTTCTATCGCTGGCTGCTGGCATTGGTGGTGTTGGCCCCGTTTTGCCTGCCGGGCGTCTGGCGTCATCGTCACACCATAAAAAGCAACGGCTGGAGACTGCTGATTCTCGGACTGCTTGGCATGGTGCTGTATCAGAGCCTCGCCTATTACGCGGCGCACAGCGTTTCGGCAGTGATGATGGGTATTCTCGGCGCCACCATTCCGCTGCTGACCATTCTGCTCAGCCTGATAGTACTGCGCCTTGCCCCCACGCGCGGCATTCTGATTGGCGGCGTGCTGTCCTTCGTGGGTTTAGTATGGCTGGTAAGTGAGGGCAATCCGGCGCAGTTGCTGAATCAACGTCTTGGTAACGGCGAGTTGATGATGCTGGCGGCATCAACCTCGTACGCGCTTTATGGCGTGTTGACTAAGCGCTGGGCGATTCCACTGCCCACCTGGCAAAGCCTCTACGTGCAGATTTTCTTTGGCGTACTGCTGCTGATTCCCGGCTTCGTGCATGCACCAGATGTATCGCTCAACGTGCATAATCTGCCGCTGGTGCTGTATGCCGGGCTATTTGCGTCAATTATCGCGCCTTTCCTGTGGATTTTAGGCGTTCAGCGCCTTGGTGCCAGTTCCACCAGTCTCTTCATGAATTTTGTACCGGTTTTTACTGCGGCTATCGCCGTCTTGTTCCTGCATGAGCAGCTGCACGCTTATCACTGGATTGGTGGCGGCATGACTTTGGTGGGCGTCATTCTGGCGCAACGTTTGAAAACTCCGTTACGCAAGCCGCGTAACGTTATCCTTCCCGATCCCGCCCCCTGATTTATTATCCGGAAAGACCGTAGCCCCCGTGGATTTCCCGGGGGCTTTTGCTATCATGTGGCCTCGTTTTTCCGGCGCACCCGGATCTGACCCGTTTTTCAAGGATTCCGCCATGCAACCTCTCAGCGGTCCCGGTGTGCCCGCGGGCGATCGTTCATCTTTAACGCCAGCCACTGGCCCAACCCGTCCTGGTGGCCCCGCCGGTGAACAACCGTTATCCCCTGCCCAGCGCACCACGCTGGAACGCCTGATTGTACGCATCATGTCACTCAGCACGCTAAAAGCCCCGGAACTGTGGGCAGGCGTGCGTCACGAAGTTGGCGTGAAAAATGAGAGTGAGCTGCAATCACGTCATTTCCCGGCGGCAGAACAGCATCTCAATGGCCGTCTGACCCAGGTACAAAACAGCCTTGCCACGCGCCAGCTGTTACAGCAGCTGCTGGAAAAATTGCCGCAGGGCAATAATCGCCAGGCAGTGAGCGACTTTATTCGTCAGCAGTTTAACCAAACGGTATTGAGCGGATTGTCGCAGGATCAGCTGCGCCAGGTGCTGACCATGCTGCAAAACGGCCAGATGGCAATTCCGCAACCGCAGCAAACGCGATCTTCCGATCGCAGCTTGTTGCCGGCAGAGCAGCAATCGCTGAATCAACAGGTTACACGTCTTGCCGCTACTACCGGGGAATCGCCGGTGAAGCTGCTGGCCGACACCTTGAAGCTGGTAAACCTGAAAAGTGGCGATCCGATTCCATCCCGCCACTTCCCGCTGCTAACGCAATATTTGCAGGTGCGGCAGACGCTGGGTCAGCACAGCGCGCCGACCTTGCAGATGCTGGAAACCTCGCTGAAGCAACCGCTGACGCAGGATGAGCAGCGATTGCTGGAGGATTACAGCCAGCAGCGTTTCCAGGCGATGCCCCATACCGTTCTAACGCCAGCGCAAACGCAGGATCTGCTAAATCTTTTATTTAGCCGTCGCGCCGAAAAGCTGCACGAACAGCCTCTGGCCGATAGCGAGATGCACCCGCAGCCGATTTGGTCGCCGTTTATTCAAATCCTGCCGCAGCCGCTGGCTCAACGTCCAATGCTCACGCTGATTGTCGGACTCTTGGTGTTCACCTTCCTGCTGTGGTTACTTATCTAGCAGCCACAGTGTGCAGCGGGCGAGGCAGATGGCCATTCGCCTGCTGTCGTTCCCCATGCCATTGGATGACCGTCGCGCTTCCAGAAATCCAGCCCACCAATCAGCTCTTTCACCTGAAACCCCAGCGACGCCAGCTTGAGTGCCGCTTTGGTTGAGCCGTTACAGCCAATGCCGTCGCAATAGGTGATGTAAACTTTGCTGCGATCGAGATGCGCGGTCGATGCCGCATTCATGGTGCGATGCGGGAACGAGATGGCGCTGCAAATATGCCCTGCCTGATAAACGTCCTCAGAACGTGCATCGACCACTACGATCGCGCTGATCCCCTGCGCCAGATCTTGCGCTAAATCCCACGCATCGGTGTAAAAGCTCAGTTTGTGCTGCAAATACGCCACGCTTTCGTTTGCGCTGGCCGGAGCAAATTTTAAGACCGCTGACATTGCCTTCTCCCACTGTGATTTTTTCTCAGTTTACGGCAAAGTGGTCTGCATGCTGATACCACTTCTATCACCCCAATAAGACCACGATGAAGACCTCATTTTTGGCGCTATTTAGCCACCAGACCCAAGGCGGCCTGCGCGAACGGTTGTGCAATACCCTACGTCAGGCAATTGCCAACGGTCATCTGCAGCATGCGCAGCAACTGCCCGCCAGTCGCCAGCTGGCAATCGATTTATCACTGTCACGCGTTACGGTCGAGGCTGCTTATGCGCAGCTGGAAAGCGAAGGTTATCTGCAGCGCCAGGGCGGACGCGGCACGTTTGTCTCGATTCGCATGCCGCCGCCCAAGCAGAAAAGTCGGGTCGCTTGCTCACCGCGTTTTTCCCAGCGTGGTCAACAGGTGCTGGCGACTGGCGGCTGTCAGGATCCGCCGTTTCCTCACGCCTTCGCCGCCGGTTCGCCAGAGTTACGCGCTTTTCCGCATGCACAGTGGCGTCGCATCACTCATCAGGTGCAACGCTCACTGGGCAGTGGCGTAATGGGCTATGGCGACCCGCTTGGTCTGCCGTCGCTGCGCCAGGCCGTGGCCGATTATCTGGCGCTGTCGCGTGGCGTGCGCTGCTCGGCAGAACAGGTGGTGATGCTCACCAGCTCACAGCAGGCGTTGCAACTGCTGGCGTTAATGTTCCTTGATGCGGGCGACGAGGTGTGGCTGGAGGAGCCGGGTTATCCCGGGGCGCGCAATGCGTTTCTCGCCGCCGGTGCGCGCTGTCGCGCCATGCCGCTGGATGCGGAAGGAGCGATGCCGCTCAGTGGCAGCGCGAAATTAGTGTATCTCACGCCCGCCCATCACTACCCAACGGGCACAGCAATGAGCCTGGCGCGCCGCCTGCACTGGCTGGCGTGGGCGCGCCAGCATGATAGCTGGCTAATTGAAGATGATTACGACAGCGAATTTCACTACGAGGATCGCCCTGCTCCAGCGCTGCAAGGCGTAGAAACCGACAGTCGGGTCATCTGTCTCGGCACCTTTTCCAAAACGCTGTTTCCCTCGCTGCGTCTGGCGTGGATGGTGGTGCCGCCGCAGTTGGTCCAGGCGCTTGGGCGCGCGCGCAGCGTGATGGACGGCCACAGCGCGATGTTGCCACAGGCAATCACTGCGGAGTTTCTTCAGCAAGGCCATTTTGCCAGCCATCTACGCCTGATGCGCCAGCTGTATCGCAGTCGACGTGACTGTTTACTGGAGCAGATCAATACGCGACTGCAACCCTGGCTCCAGCCGCTGCCGGCGGCAGGAGGCTTGCAGTTAACAGTGCAGTTGCTGCAGGGGGATGAAGCGCACTTAACCGAACAGGCTAAAGCGCGAGGATTACTGTTACCGCGGCTGTCACCGCTCTATGCGGGGGAAGCGCAGCAAGCGGGCTGGCTATTGGGATTTGCCGCGCTGACACCCGGTGAGATTATCAGCGCCTGCGATAAGCTAGTTACGCTGCTGTCGCACGACGCGAAAACGTCCAGGTGACCAGAATTCCCAGCGCAGCGCAGCAGGCACCCGCAACATACACGGAACCGTAACCCAGCGCCGTCGCCAGTAAGCCGGTCAATGGTCCGCTGGCGCCGTAAGCAATATCCTGAAAAGCAGAGAAGCCGCCGAGCGCGGTACCGCGGATCTGCGGCGATACGCGCCTGATGACTTCCACACCCAGCGCCGGGAAGATCAGCGAGCAGCCGCAGCCAGTCAATGCCGCGCCAATCAGCGCCATCCAGCCGGAACTGGCCAACGCCAGCAGCAGTAATCCGGCGGTTTCCACCAGCAGCGATACCATCGCCACGCGCACGCCGCCGTGACGATCCGGCAAACCGCCAAAGAACACGCGCACCAGTACAAAGGCGCAGCCAAACGCCGTGAGCGCAAAACCGGCATTGCCCCAGTTTTCCGCCGCAAAGTAGAGCGAAGTAAAGGTACCGATGACAGCAAACCCGGTGCCCTGCAGCGCCAGTGCCAGCCCCGGCTGGAAGATGGTTTTTACCACGCTAAACAGCGATGGCCGCTCGCCGCCAACAACCGGCACTTTGCGAATCCAGCCATTGATTGCCAGCGATAGCAGCGGTAATAGCAGCGCCACTGCGCCAAGTGCTGCAAAGCCGCCGTGCTGATTAATTAGCAGCCCCAATGGCGCACCCGCCGCCAGCGATCCGTATATCGCCATGCCGTTCCACGACATCACCAGACCTGAACGTTTACTGCCGACCAGCCCCATGCCCCACGTCAGATTTCCGGTAAGCAGCAAACTTTCGCCAAATCCCAGCAACAGTCGCCCTAGCGCCAGCAAACCAAACTTCGCCCAAGGGGACACCGGTAATAGTGCCGCCGCCAAATAGGCCACGCCGACCAGCGCGATGGCCATCATGCCATGCTGCGTAGTGAGCTTCGCACCATGCTGATCGGCACGCCGCCCAGCAAAGCTGCGCGTTAGCAGCGTGGCAAAAAACTGAATTCCTACCGCCACGCCGACCATCAGATTACTCATGCCGAGTTGCTGATGCACATACAGCGGGATCACCGGCAGCGCCAAACCGGCAGTGAGATAGGTGAGAAATACCGCAAATGAGGTGCAGGCTAACGGCAATACTGATTGCTGCTCTGCGCTGGCAGTGGGGATCATCGGGCGGCGAACTCCTTGTCATAACCAGACACGCGCTTGCTGCCATAACAGAAACGGGATATTTGGTTCACATTTAATGGGAATTGATAATTTTGTTTCGGATGGAGAGAGAGTGTAGGCAAGCAGGAGGTGGATTGTCAAAACAACAAGGGCCGGATAACCGGCCCTTGAGATAATACTTGCATCATTCGGTCGCCATAAATGGCGCCCCTACGAAGGCATAACGCGGTTTTCGTAGGGTGCGCATTCATGCGCACCTTGTAAAATCTGCAATTACGCTGGCAGCTTACGCATGGTTAACGTGGCGTTGGTGCCACCGAAACCAAAGCTGTTCGACATCACGGTAGTCAATGCTTTTTCGGTCGGCTTGGTCACAATGTTCAGACCTTTACCCGCTTCATCCAGCTCTTCAATATTGATGCTTGGCGCGATGAAGCCGTGCTCCAGCATCAACAAGGTGTAGATCGCTTCCTGCACGCCAGCCGCACCCAGAGAGTGGCCAGTCATCGCTTTGGTCGCAGACAGAGAGGGTGAGTTATCGCCGAATACTTCGCGAATCGCACCCAGCTCTTTCACATCACCCACTGGCGTTGAGGTGCCGTGGGTGTTGAGGTAATCGATTGGCGTATCAACACCTTGCATCGCCATCTTCATGCAGCGCACTGCGCCTTCGCCTGAAGGTGCTACCATATCTGCGCCATCGGAGGTGGCGCCGTAACCGACGATCTCAGCATAAATATGCGCGCCACGTGCCAGAGCATGTTCCAGCTCTTCTACTACCACCATACCGCCGCCGCCTGCAATGACGAAACCGTCACGGTTGGCATCGTAGGTACGTGACGCTTTTTCAGGCGTTTCGTTATATTTGGTCGACAACGCGCCCATCGCATCAAATTCACAGGCCATTTCCCAGCTCAGCTCTTCGCCGCCGCCAGCAAAAACGATGTCCTGTTTGCCCAGCTGAATCTGCTCAACGGCGTTGCCGATGCAGTGTGCTGAAGTGGCACACGCTGAGCTGATGGAGTAGTTCACGCCGTGGATTTTGAACGGGGTTGCCAGGCAAGCAGATACGCCTGAACCCATGGCTTTGGTCACTACGTAAGGACCAACGGCTTTCAGGCCGCGCGGGCCACGCATAGCGTCCGCACCAAATACCTGATAACGCGGAGAACCGCCGCCAGAGCCGGCAATCAGGCCAACACGTGGGTTTTGCTGATACTGTTCGTCAGTCAGGCCTGAATCCTTAATCGCTTCAGCCATAGACAGGTAAGCGTAGATCGAGGCATCACTCATAAAACGCACGATTTTGCGATCGATGAGCCCGTTGGTATCCAGTTTGACGTTGCCCCATACGTGGCTGCGCATACCGGCATCTCTCATCTCTTCGGAGAAAGTAATACCGGAACGGCCTTCACGCAGAGAAGCCAGCACTTCTTGCTGGTTATTACCAATGCTGGAAACAATACCCAGGCCAGTAATCACTGCACGTTTCATTCAATAGTCCTCGTTCCACTCTTTTGGATTGACGTGCACTCTAGCGTACAGTTGTAAGCCGAACAAGTCCGATCAGCCATTTCGTTTTGTAAATTTGCGTCATGTCACGTCTGTCGCTAAACTCGCGCCACTGCCTGAAATATGAGCCTTTCCCCGTGAAATTTGCCCCAGTAGAACATGCCCAAATAAACTGGAATGAACAGGGTACACCTGTGTCCCGAGCGTTCGGTGACGTCTATTTCTCCAACGACAATGGGCTGGAAGAGACGCGCTATGTTTTCCTTGACGGTAATCATATTCCGCACCGTTTTGCCGATCATTCGCGCGATTTATTTATCGTCGCCGAGAGCGGTTTTGGGACTGGTCTGAACTTTCTCACACTGTGGCAAGCGTTTGATCGCTTCCGCGCCGAGCATCCCACGGCCCCACTCCAGCGCCTGCACTTTATCAGCTGCGAAAAATACCCGCTGACGCACGAGGATTTGATCGCTGCGCATGCGCATTGGCCTGAGCTCCAGCCGTGGGCTGAACAGCTACAACAGCAGTGGCCGCAGGCATTGCCGGGCTGCCAGCGCGTGCTGTTTAACGGTGGCGAAGTCACGCTGGATCTCTGGCTTGGTGATATTAACGCGCTAATTCACACCTTTGATGACAGCCTTAATCGCCAGGTGGATGCGTGGTTTCTTGATGGCTTTGCCCCGGCGAAAAATCCGGAGATGTGGACGCCAGCCCTGTTCGCCGCCATGGCGCGCTTAGCGCGTCCGGGCGGCACGCTCGCCACCTTTACGGCGTCTGGCTTTGTGCGCCGTGGCTTGCAGGACGCTGGTTTCACCATGCAGAAGCGCAAAGGATTTGGCCACAAACGTGAGATGCTGATCGGTGTGCTGGAACAGGCAGCTGAGCTGCCGCACAGCCAGCCGTGGTATGCACGACCGCAAGCTGCAAGCCAGGAAGTCGCGCTCATTGGCGGCGGCGTCGCCAGCGCAGTGCTGGCCTTAGCGTTGCTGCGTCGTGGCTGGCGCGTGACGTTATATTGCGCTGATGATGCGCCAGCGTTGGGGGCATCCGGCAATCGTCAGGGCGCGCTCTATCCGCTGCTCAATCAGCACGATCCGGCATTGGCGACCTTTTTCCCTGCCGCCTTTGGCTTTGCTCGTCGCCTGTATGATTGGGTGCCGGTGGAGTTTGAGCATCACTGGAGCGGCGTGCTGCAGCTCGGCTGGGACAGTAAAAGTGCGGATAAAATCGCGCAGATGCTCAACATGGACCTACCGCGTGAAATCGCTTATGGCGTAAATAAAGAAGAGGCGGAAAAGCTCGCAGGTGTCGAACTGGGTTTCAGCGGCATCTATTATCCGCAGGGTGGCTGGCTTTCCCCTTCCCAGTTAACCAGTAATTTGCTGGAGTATGCACAAACGCAAGGCCTGCGCGTTCAGTGGCTGCATCAGGTAACGCAGCTTACGCGGAACAATGAAAGCTGGACACTACACTTTAGCGATCGGCCATCTGTGCAGCATCAGCAGGTGGTACTGGCGAATGGTCACGCCTTGCTGGATATCGAGCAAAGCAGAATGCTGCCGGTATATGCGGTAGCCGGTCAGGTGAGCCACGTGCCGACTAATGATTCGCTCGGCGAACTGCGCACCGTGCTCTGTTACGACGGCTATCTCACGCCGGTTAGTCCGAATTTCGCTACCCATTGCATTGGTGCCAGCTATCACCGCGGCGATACCACGACTGATTTCCGTGCCGATGACCAGCAAGAAAACCGTCAGCGGCTGATCAACTGCCTACCGGAAAGTGCATGGCCGCAGCAGGTAGATGTATCAGATAATCAGGCGCGCAACGGTGTGCGTTGCGCCACGCGCGATCACCTGCCGATGAGCGGCAGCGCGCCGGATTACGATGCTTTGCTCACGCAGTATGCGGATCTTCCCGCGCAGCGTTCACGCGCTGAAGCCGTGCCCGCAGCGCCAGTGCATGCAGGGTTATTTGTGCTGGGTGCGTTGGGATCGCGTGGTTTATGCAGTGCGCCGCTGGCGGCCGAAGTGCTGGCAGCGCAAATGAGCGGCGAACCCCAGCCGCTGGATGCGGCGACGCTTACGGCATTGAATCCAAATCGCTACTGGGTACGAAAATTGCTGAAGGGTAAAAAAGCGGCTCGTTAATCTGCGGGGCGAGCGATCGCCCCCACAGCTTAAGCGCTCTGACGCGCCTGCAGGAACAGATTGTCCCACATCCCCGTAACCAACGCCTGATCGCGTGGCGACAGTTCACCAGCCGCAATGGCTTTTTGCAGGCTATTGGTGACATGCGTCTGCAGCGCTTCCGGCGTATGTTCGCCGCTCAGTTCAATCTCCGCCACCGCCAGGGTCAGATGACCACGCAGATAGCCGCCAGCAAACAGCTCGTCATCGCTGGCGTGATCGACCATATCATCAATCAGGGCCAGAATGCGGGTTTCAAATTCTACGATCATCTCTTCCTCTCTTCTTATAATGCCATCGCGGATCACAGGTCTTCCGGCCAGGGAAACTGGGCCGCCGTCAACGCCGGCGTGCCGTAATAATTCATTAATGCATCGATGAAACGGGCCGGACGTGCCGGAATACCCTGCTCCAGATAAGTCATCACCTGAGCATGAACCTTACGCTGAAACGCTATGCGATCTGGCTCACAATCGCCTTCGAGATTGTCACAACTTACGTTGAAGGGAAAGCCCGCCGCAACACAGAACAACCACTCCAGCGCCTGCGGTTTGACCTCAACGGCTTCAAACTGGCTCTGAGTTTGCGCATCACGCCCGTCCGGGCAGTACCAATAACCAAAATCGACCAGCTTGCGACGCGCTTCACCGGCAATACACCAGTGGGAAATTTCGTGCAGCCCGCTGGCGTAGTAGCCATGGGCGAACACCACGCGATTCCACGGCGAGGTTTCATCCGCTGGAAGATAAATAGGTTCGTCGTCGCCTTTAATTAGACGCGTCTGAAAATCGTCAACGAAGCAGCCATCAAAGATGGCAATCAGCTGATCGTAATGGTGTGTTGTACTCATAATTTTTAATCTTTAAAAAAAACCGGCGCCATTGTCGCACTGGCTGCCGGTCTTGACGAGGATTGGATCACAGGGTTGCCAGCCAGGCCATGAATGCGCTGCCGTGACTATCCCATAATAATTTAGCGCTCATCACCGCCGAAACCGTCACTACCATTGGGCGAATGAGCTTCTGACCGCGGCTCAGCACCAGCCTGGCGCCGAGGCGCGCGCCGATAAAGGCACCCAGCAGCATAATCACGCCAGTGCCCCACACCACTTTTCCACCGAACATAAAGAACAGCAAGCTGCCGAAATTCGAGGTGAAATTTAGGATTTTGGCGTGGGCAGTGGCTTTCGCCAGATTGAAGCCGCAAAGGGTAACGAAAGCCAGCGCGTAGAAAGAACCCGCGCCCGGGCCAAAGAAGCCGTCGTAGAAACCGACGCAGCCGCCGCCCACCAGCGCATAGGGCAAACCGTGCAGACGACGTTCGCGATCCGCTTCCCCCAAACGCGGCATCAGCAGGAACCACAAACCGATGCAGATCAGTAGCAAAGGCAAGATTTGCCGCAAAACGTCCGCTTGCAGATGCTGAATCAGGATGGTGCCGCCGATTGCGCCAAGAAACGTCATGGCGATATTCAGCCACTGCTCATTTAGCTTCACCGCACCGCGACGAATGAAATAGAGGCTGGCGGAGAAGGAACCGCCGACCGATTGCAGCTTATTGGTGGCTAACGCCTGAGCGGGTGAGAGCCCGGCCGCCAGCAAAGAGGGTACAGTGAGCAAGCCCCCGCCTCCGGCAATCGAGTCGATGAATGCCGCCAGCATTGCCACAAAAAACAGCACGCCGATGACCAGCGGGCTGACAACAAAAAGATCCATCAACCATCTTCCTAAATAATCTCGATAATTCAAGCTGCAGGAAGGCGGCAAGCTCGTTCATCCCCGGGAGCTTACATTAGTAAGTGACTGGGGTGGACGAGCGCAGCCAACGCACCTGCGGGTTGAAGAATCGAGGTTATAACAAATGTTTATCTAATAAAGCCTGACATGACGGCGGTAACGGCGGCGGCGTTTTCTTCACCGGCGGCGTGCTGCCAGGTTTTTTCGGCAGGAACCAGCTGTCCAGCTCGGCACCACAGCCATCACCTGGCGGCTGCGGGGCCTGCTCCTGGCACTCAAGGCTGCCTGCTGGGCAACGCAGACGCACGTGCATATGTGCGCGATGGGCAAACCACGGACGCACTTTATTCAGCCACGCACGATCGCTACCGGCATCAGCACAAAGCTGTCTTTTAATCGCCGGATTAACGAAAATACGCGTCACTTCATCATCTTTCGCTGCCAGCTTAATCAAGCTATCAATTTGTGGCTGCCAATGGCGTGCGATCACCTGCTTATCGTCCGCAGAGACCAAATCTAGCGGCTGCGGCCTCAGCAGTTGCTGCGCACTCCAGCGCGTTTTTGGCAGTTGCAGCCAGATATCCACATCCAGACCGGTTTGATGGCTGGCGTGGCCGCTGCTAAAACGGCCGCCTGCCGCCATGCCCATATCGCCAATCAGCACCTGGCCCAGCTGCAGCTGATGAACCTGCGTACTGAGGCGCTGAATAAAGGCGATCAAGTCTGGATGGCCGAAGTAGCGGCGCTGATCCTGACGCATCACCTGATAATTTGGTGAGTTCAGCGGTAGCTGCTGCGCACCAACAATACAGCCGTTGGCGAAACCGCCAATCGACTGCGGGTTGCCGGCAATCGGCTGATGGATTTGCTGCCACGGCGTCGCGGCAACGGCGGCCGCACTGCACAACAGCGCGGCACAGGTGATGAACAGACGGCGCATCATCGGGCTTACCAGCGCGGAACGTTGCTGTTAACGTCACCGTTTTGCGCGCGCTGGCGCAGCAGGTGATCCATCAACACGATTGCCATCATCGCTTCGGCAATCGGTACGGCGCGGATGCCGACGCAAGGATCGTGGCGACCTTTAGTGATCATCTCCACTTCTTCGCCATCGCGCGTGATGGTATTGCCCGGAACGGTAATGCTTGAGGTCGGTTTCATCGCCAGATTAGCGCTGATGGTTTGGCCGCTGCTGATGCCACCCAGAATGCCGCCCGCATGGTTGCTCTGGAAACCGTTAGCGCGGATTTCATCGCGATGCTGGCTGCCACGCTGGTTGATCACCGCGAAACCGTCGCCGATCTCCACGCCTTTTACCGCATTGATGCTCATCAGTGCATGTGCCAAATCCGCGTCCAGACGATCAAATACCGGCTCACCTAATCCCGGCGGCACGTTTTCAGCCAGCACGGTGACTTTGGCACCAATGGAATCGCCCTCTTTTTTCAGGCCGCGCATCAGTTCATCCAGCGCCTCCAGCTTTGAGGCATCCGGGCAGAAAAACGGGTTCTCTTCCACGATGCTCCAGTCTTTCAGCTCACAGGCTACGTCGCCAATCTGTGCCAGATAGCCGCGCACCACAATGCCGTGCTTCATCTGCAGATACTTCTTGGCAATCGCCCCCGCGGCCACGCGCATTGCGGTTTCACGCGCGGAAGAGCGCCCGCCGCCGCGATAGTCGCGCAGGCCATATTTCTGCTCATAGGTGTAATCCGCATGGCCAGGACGGAACAGATCTTTAATTGCGCCGTAATCCTGCGAGCGCTGGTCAGTATTTTCAATCAGCAGGCCGATTGAGGTGCCGGTCGTCACGCCCTCAAACACGCCGGACAAAATTTTCACCTGATCCGGCTCGCGACGCTGGGTGGTATAGCGCGAGGTGCCGGGACGACGACGATCGAGATCGTGCTGAATATCGGCTTCGGTGAGCGGAATGCCGGGAGGCACACCGTCAACAATGCAGCCCAGCGCAATACCATGCGACTCGCCAAAAGTGGTTACGCGAAAAACTTGTCCGATGCTGTTTCCGGCCATGCTGATTCCTTGTTGCGATGTTGCGGGCGAGCGCTCGCCCTTTTATTTAGTCTTTATAGAATGAGAAATGGTGCTGTGCCGCTACGATTTGCTCGCGCGTCAGCATAAATACGCCGTCACCGCCGTTATCAAACTCCAGCCAGGTAAACGGCACATCGGGATATTGATCGATCATGTGCACCATGCTGTTGCCGACTTCGCAAATTAGCACGCCCTGCTCGCTGAGATAATCTGGCGCACATGCCAGAATGCGGCGTACCAGCTTCAGGCCGTCGCTGCCTGCGGCAAGGCCGAGCTCCGGCTCGTGGCGATATTCATTCGGCAGATCGTCCATATCCTCCGCATCCACATACGGCGGATTGGTGACGATCAGATCGTATTTCACCGGCGGCAAGTTGCGGAACAGATCGGCGCGAATCGGCGTAACGTGGTTCAGCAAGCCATGTTCTTCAATGTTCTGCTCGGCAACGGCCAGCGCGTCAGTGGAGATATCCACCGCATCGACTTCCGCTTCCGGGAAAGCATAGGCGCAGGCTATCGCGATGCAGCCGCTGCCGGTGCACATATCAAGAATGTGATTAGGCGAATCGCCGATCAAACCGGCAAAGCGGTTTTCGATCAGTTCACCAATCGGTGAACGCGGAACCAGCACGCGCTCATCCACGTAGAACTCGTGGCCGCAGAACCAGGCTTTGTTGGTAAGATAAGCCACCGGAATGCGTTCATTGACGCGGCGAATAACGCGCTCAACGATGCGATGACGCTCGCTGGCGGTCAGACGTGCATGGCGCATATCTTCAGGAATATCCAGCGGCAACCATAGCGTTGGCAGAACCAGTTGGACTGCTTCGTCCCAGGGATTATCCGTGCCGTGGCCGTACCAAATTCCTGCCGCCGAAAAACGGCTGACTGCCCAGCGCAGCATGTCCTGAATGGTGTGCAGTTCGTTCACTGCCTCATCGACGAATATCTTGTCCACGTAGCCCTCCGCAGGCCATAAAATCAATCGGCCGATAGTGTGCCACGAAGCCGGGCAGAATTCAGCGCGGCGAGGTGAAAAAGCTGACATTTGTTAACGCTTGCGGTTAAGGTATGTCACCGACTGTTCACCCGTCTTTTCTAAATCAATCACAAAGCCATGAGTAAGAAAACGCCGCTAAGCCAGGACGATCAGGAGATGTTCCGCCAATTGATGAGTGGAACGCGCAAGCTGAAACAGGACACCATCGTGCACAAGCCGGTGGTGAAAACACGTGAAGTGCCGCTGAAACGTCTGATTTCAGAACAGGCGGATAACAGCCATTATTTCTCTGATGAGTTTCAGCCGCTGCTCTCCAGTGAAGGACCGGTTCGCTATGTGCGTGCGGATGTTAGCCACTACGAGCAGAAGAAATTACGCCGTGGCGATTACACGCCGGAGATTTTTCTCGATCTCCACGGGCTAACTCAGGTGCAAGCCAAACAGGAACTTGGTGCCTTAATCGCTGCCTGTCGTCGTGAGCATCTGTTCTGTGCCAGCGTGATGACTGGCCACGGCAAACATATCCTCAAGCAGCAAACGCCTCTGTGGCTCGCGCAACATCCGCATGTGATGGCGTTTCATCAGGCACCGAAAATGTTCGGCGGCGACGCGGCGCTGCTGGTGCTGATTGAAGTAGAAGAGTGGCAACCGCCTGAACTGCCGTAATGGCTGCGGTAGATAAGGATAGGGCCGCGATTGCGGCCCACAGAGATTAAATGGCTTTGGCCAATTTTGACGGGCTAACCTGCCACTCCAGCTTGCCTTCGCTGGCATCGGCATCAAAGTTTACACAGGCTATCGCAGAGGTAGCGAACATGGGCGGCGCTTCCTGCGGGCAAAGTTCAGAGACCAAATATCCCACCAGCGGCAGGTGAGAAATCACCAGCGCCGACTTAACGCCTTTTTGCGCCAGCGCCTGCAGATAACAGGCCACCATGCCTGGATCGCCACCCGGCGTCAGTTCTGGCAGCACGTCCTGCCCTACCGGTAACTTCAGGGTTTCGCGTACCGTTGCGAGCGTTTGCTCGGCGCGCAAATAAGGACTCACTAATACCCGATCAATTTCTGGCGTTTTGCCATTGAGCCAGCTTGCCATCTGACGCGATTCGTCACAGCCACAAAGGGTGAGAGGACGAACAGAATCACTCGCTGCTTCCAGAGCTGCATCGCCATGACGCATGATAAAAACTTGCATAAAGCACCGCTGTTGTTTGTCGATATCGCCCGGTACCACAGCACCAGACGCTTCATTCTGCGAATGAACGGTGTGTTTTACCCCAATGGCTTCAGTATAGTCAACCGGTTGTTTATTAAATAAGCACATCTCAGAATGGTGCCGCGCTAGCCGTTGCGCGGCCACCATACTAACCCGCTGAATCTGTACGCCTATTCAAGATTGTGCAGAAGTGTAAAAATTCATTTTCTCTTCTGACAATGCGACCAGCGCCTCACTCGGCGTGAAACGATCGCCATGTTGCTGCATTAACGACCTTAATGCTTTGACGATATCGCCAATGCCGCGCTGATCCATATAGCGGAACGGCCCGCCAAGGAAGGGCGGAAAGCCGATACCAAATACGGCCGCGATATCGCCATCGCGCGCATTACGGATCACCGCCTCATCAAGACAACGTGCAGCCTCGTTCAGCATCATCAACACACAGCGCTCCGCAATCTGCGTTTCACTCTGTTTCGCCTGCGGTTTGACATGCAAAAGTGCGTAAATCGCTGCATCAGCTTGGCGTTTACCGGGCCAGCGTGAGCGCTGATAGTGATAGAAGCCCCGGTTGTTCTTCCGCCCTTTTCGCCCATCGGCCAGAATCGCGCTTGCGGCCTTGGGGGCACTAAAGCGCGAACCGTAAGCCTGCTCAAGAATCGGGCTGATTTTGCTGCCAACATCAATTCCCACTTCATCCAGCAACTGGAGCGGCCCGACCGGGAATCCAAATTTTACCAGTGCACGATCGATATGCTCGATCGGTTCGCCTTCCTGCAAACAGCGCAGCGCTTCATTTATATAGGGTGCAAGAATACGGTTGACGTAAAAGCCGGGACGGTCAGCGACTACCACCGCTGTTTTACCCTGCTGACGCGCCAGCTGTACTGTGGTCGCCAGCGCTTGGGCCGAGGTATTGGCATGCGGAATCACCTCCACCAGCGGCATTTTGTCCACCGGGCTGAAGAAATGCAGACCAATCACATTCTCCGGTCGCTGCGCGTTGGCAGCGATATCGCCAATCGGTAACGACGAGGTGTTGGAAGCAAAAATCGTATGCGGCTGGCAATGGCTTTCAATTTCGCTAACCATCTGCTGCTTCAGCGCCAGATCCTCAAAGACCGCTTCAATCACCAGATCGCGCTGGCTAAAGCCCTGATAATCGGTACCGCCGCTGATGCGGGCCATTTGCTGCTGACGCTCAGCCGCCTTCAGCTGACGTCGCTTCACCTTTTTACTCAGCAGCTCCCAGCTGTACTGCAATGCGTGGTTTACCCCCGTAAGATTGATGTCTTTGATGCGTACCGGCAAACCGGCCTTGAGCGCCGTCACGCTGGCAATGCCACCGCCCATCAAACCACCGCCGAGCACGCCAATCTGCTTTAGCTCGCGAGGTTCGGCACTCGCCATCGCTTCTTTCTTTAAAGCGGTTGAGGCAAAGAACAGGCTGCGCAGCGCCGCCGATTCTGGCGTCATCGCCAGTTGGCCAAAGGCGCGCGCTTCTGCCTCATGCCCGGCGCTGCTGCCCTGCTCAAGGCCAGTGCGCACCACCTGTAAAATACGGTCAGCGGCAGGATAGTTGCCCTGAGTTTTATTGTTGGTCTGACGTTGCGCCAGCGCAAAGAGGATATGACGCGCAACCGGACCTTGCAGCAACCGATCGCGACGCGATAATGCTCTGCGCGCGCCTTTTCCTTTATGTACACGCGCAATTGCCGTTTCCAGCAGAATTGACTGTGGCACGGCATCATCAACAATACCGAGTTTGAGCGCCTGCCTGGCGCGCAGTTGCTTGCCGGTAAGGATCAGCGGCAGCGCCTGCTGTACGCCAATCAGTCGGGGCAGACGCTGCGTTCCACCAGAACCGGGCAATAATCCAAGCTGCACTTCCGGCAGGCCGAGGCGCGTTTTATCATCAAGTGTACAGATGCGTGCATCGCAGGCCAGCGCCAGCTCTAATCCACCGCCCAGACAGGCGCCGTGGATCGCCGCCACCACCGGAAACGGTAGCGCGGCAATCATCGCCATCACATCCTGGCCCTGCTTTGCCAGCGCTTCAGCTTCTTCAGCGGTTTGGCATTGGGCAATCATGCTGATATCCGCACCGGCAACAAAGTTGTCGCGCTTTCCGGAAATCAACACCAACCCCGCCAGCTGTTTGTGGCTACGCGCTTCATCCAGCACCGCTTTAATTTGCGGTACAAATTCCGCTTTCAGCGTGTTCATCTTCTCGCCTGGCACGTCGATGGTAATCACACCAACATGGTCGAGACGCATCTGTAAATGAAAGGCAGATTCGCTCATTATTCAGCCTCCAGAACCATTGCGGTGCCCAACCCACCCGCCGCACAGGCGGTGACTAAACCTAACCCGCCACCGCGCCGCCGCAGTTCCTGCAGCGTTTGCGTGATCATACGCGCACCGGTAGCGGCAAACGGATGACCATAAGCAATTGAGCCGCCGAGTACGTTAAACCGCTCCTCATTCACCTCGCCTAATGCGTGAGGACGATTCAGCACCTCACGCGCAAAGCGTTCGTCACGGAACATTTTCAGGTTCGCCAGGGTTTGCGCCGCAAAAGCTTCATGCATATCAATTAGCGTGAGGTCGTTTAGCGTGATGCCGGCGCGATCCAGCGCCAGCGGCGAAGCATATGCCGGGCCGAGCAGCATATCCTGCCAGACATCAATAGCGGTAAAGGCATAGCTGCGCAGATAGCCGAGCGGTGTAATGCCCAATTCACGCGCGCGACCTTCACGCATGAGAATCACCGCCGCCGCGCCATCGGTTAACGGCGTGCTGTTGGCGGCCGTCACCGAGCCGTGGCGGCGATCAAATGCCGGGCGCAGTTTGGCGTAATCCGCTGCGCTCGCGTTAAAACGAATATTATTGTCCTGCTCGATCGGGGCTTTCCACGGCGGTACAAAGGCGGGCATGACTTCCTGCGTCAACACGCCCGATTGCCAGGCGCGTGCCGCGTGCTGATGCGAACGCAGCGCTAACGCATCCTGCTGCTCACGCGTGATGCCGTGCGATTTCGCCATTTGTTCGGCAGTATCGCCCATACGCAGCCCGGTAGAGTACTCCGCCACTGCCGGTGGTACCGGCAAGAGATCGCGTGGACGTAAGCGGCGCAAGATAGTGAGCTTCTGGCTGAAACTGCGCGCTTTGTTGAGATCGACTAACGCGCGCGCCAGGGTTTTACTCACGCCAATCGGCAGCACCGAGGAAGAGTCGGCACCTCCGGCAATGCCCGCATCGATTGTGCCAGCCATCAAGCTTTCCGCCACGTTAGCCACCGCCTGAAAACTGGTGGCGCAGGCACGGCTCACGCTGTAAGCATCGGTGTGCACGCCCAATCCGCTACTCAGGACAATTTCACGCGCAATGTTCGGCGCTTCCGGCATCTGCACCACCTGGCCAAACACCAGCTGGTCGATGATTTCCACCGGTAACTCGCTGCGCGCCATCAGTTCACTCACCACCATGCGCCCTAATTCAAGCGCAGGAATGCCGTGGAAATCCGTCGCCTGACGGGCAAAAGGAGTACGTAATCCGTGGGTTATGGCGATACGTTCGCCCTGACGCGTCAGTAGCGGCTGCGCTTTGCTCATTGCAATCACCTGTAATTTTCGACCAGGGCATCATTGCCAAACAGGTCTGACCTGATCATCAGTGTTAACTAAGTGTTGCTAAGTCGCCAATAACTAGAGGGAAAAAGTGCGAGGGAATACACGAAAATGAGTTAAGGCTGCCGAAGGGGATTCCGGCAGCGACGGGATTAGCGTAAGCCGAGCTGGAAGATCAGGGTTTCCGCCTGGCAGGCAAAAGTGAAGTCGACGCTCAAACGCACCGCGTCACCCTCTTCCGTGAACTCAGCACGAATATCGCAGGGATCGGATTCCACCTGACGCGCTTTTTCACTCAAATGCGTGAGCATCGCATCAGCTGCATGACGATCGGCAAACACACCAGACCAACTTGCGGTGCAATCGGTATTATCCATCACGGTGCCAACATCTACACAGCAGCAGGCAGCCGTTTCGTTAGCACTACATTTATTAATGGCAGCAGTCATTATTCTCTCCTGACGATAAATCAACACAATCGGATCATTTTCTGCAGCAAAGTCTACGCCTACAGCCTTTTCACATCTATCATCAAGTCGCTAAGTGACGAATATCACACTAAAAATTGATCCAAAACAAAATTGACCGTTATGCTGAGGTTGAACCGCTAAGTTTTTGTTAAGCAGATCTGATTTTATCGATCAAATCAGAAATATTTAAAAAACAATATTGCAACAAATACACAGGTCGGACCTATACTCGTCGCACTGGTCTGATATGTCGTTTTGCCGTCAGTCCCTACAATTCGCCGCTCTTTGTTACGCGACGTAACAACGTTTAATAATAAATTTAGATGAGGTTGTGGTCATGAACCATAAAAACCTGTTTGCAAAGTCAGCTGTGGCAGCTGCAGTAACGCTCGTCTGTTCCCATGTTTACGCCGCAGGCTTTCAGCTTAATGAATTTTCAGCAATTGGTTTAGGTCGTGCTTATTCAGGTGAAGGCGCAATGGGCGATACCGCCGCATCTGCCAGCCGAAACCCAGCCACCATGGCGCTGATGGATCGTCCCTCTTTCTCCATCGGCGCGGTTTATATTGATCCCGAAGTCGATATTAGCGGTCAAAGTCCGTTGTCTGGTCGCAGCCTTGATGCGAAGAATATTGCGCCAAACCAGTGGATCCCGAATATTCACTACGTGCACCCGATTAACGATCAATGGTGGATTGGCGCCTCTGCAACCTCTAATTATGGCCTGGCAACTGAATTTAACGATGGTTATACCGCGGGCGGCTACGGCGGTAAAACCGACTTGATGACCGGCAACTTTAATATCAGCACCGCTTATCGACTAAATGAACACTTTAGCTTCGGTGTCGGTTTTGATGCGGTATATGCCAAAGCAAAAATTGAGCGTTATGCCGGTGAAGCCGGAGCATTAGCAGGACTGCCAGCGGATACTCAGGTTGCGCATTTAAAAGGTGATGAATGGGGCTACGGCTGGAACGCCGGAATCCTGTACGAAGTGGATAAAAATAACCGCTTTGGCTTTACCTATCGCTCAGAAGTAAAAGTCGACTTTGACGGTGACTATAAGAGCAACATCCCTTCCGCCTACAATGGCACGCCACAGGCGCTGGCTTTAGGTCTGCCGTATGGTACAAACGGTACCACTATCCCGGGTGCCTTGACCTTGAATCTGCCAGAGATGTGGGAAGTCTCCGGTTGGCATAAAGTTGCGCCGCAGTGGGCTGTGCATTATAGCCTGGCATACACCAGCTGGAGTCAGTTCCAGGAGCTGAAAGCCACCGGCAGCAATGGCCAGACGCTGTTCTATAAGGATGAAGGCTTCCACGATGCCTATCGAATTGCGTTGGGTACCACTTACTTCTATGACGATAACTGGACCTTCCGTACCGGTATCGCCTTTGATGACAGCCCGGTTCCTGCCGACAAGCGTTCCATCTCCATCCCCGATCAGGATCGTCTGTGGCTGAGCGCCGGTGCCTCTTACGCGTTCAATGAAGATGCGTCAGTCGATGTAGGCGTTTCCTACATGCACGGACAGAAAGTCACCGTAGAGGAAGGCCCTTACACCTTTAACTCTGAAGGTAAAGCCTGGCTTTACGGCGCGAGCTTTAACTATAAGTTCTGATGTCTCAAGAGATATGAAAAGGCGACTCATTGAGTCGCCTTTTTATTTATTGGGAGTCGATGTCTTTAAGATCGTCCTGAATCGCGCTGGCGTTCGGATTTTCTTCTGGCTTCAGCTTACCGCCGTTGGCAATAAAGTCATGGCGCTGGAAGTAAGCATTGCGGATGAAGGCGTAGGGATCTTGTTGCTGACGCAATATCGCATCAGAATCCAACAGCTGCGCACGCGTTTCAATACCTTCAAGCGTCCATTTCCCGACGGAGAGCGGCCAGCTCAGCCAGCTCAACACGGGATAGAGCGTATCGACGAAGTCACCACCATCTTCACGAACAGTGAAGCTGCCATAGGCCGGCAATTCAACGTACGGGCCGTAACCCACGCCGTAGCGTCCTAAGGTGCTACCAAAGCGATGCGGCACTTCACGTGCCAGCTCTGGGTTGGCTTTACCTGCCACGTCAATAAATCCACCCAGCCCTAACACGGTGTTAAGGAAGAAGCGGGTAAAGTGAATGCCCGCCTGACGCGGTTCCCCGACCAAAATGGCGTTGACCATGCTGGCAGGCTCCTCGAGGTTACCGAGGACATTACTTATACCGCTGCGTGCCGGTACCGGCACGTAATCACGCCAGGCCACCGCAACCGGACGCAAAACATAAGGATCCAGCACGTTGTAGTTGAAGTTAAACATCGTGCGGTTAAAGCCTTCCAACGGATCGCTGCGTTGTGCAGGTTCCGTCGTGTCGGCCGGTTTTGAGCTGGCACAACCCACCAGCAGTAAACTGGCCAACGCCAAACCGGTCAGGCGGTTATTCATTCTTCTCTCCCTGTGCGGATCAGTAAGGTATCGCTTCAGGGCTGCTGTTGATTAATTTCCACAGCCAGTTGCTGATGACCATCCCAGGGTGTGACCGCGCTTAACCCAAACCAGTCACCAGACTGTGGATTAGCACTGCCGTCGCGCGAAATGCGCACCCTGACCTGCACCTGATGCTGCGCCGAAAGTAGGCGATCGGGCATCATGGCATTGCTGTCATCAAGCGTAAGCGATAACGGGAAGTGGCTCAGCGGTAACCGCTTCACAGCCACAGGCACCGGTGAAACACCGTCAGACACAGAAATATACATCACTCCGCCTTGCGGTAACATTTTTTCTGCCTGCGGCGTCAAACTCACCGTTAATGCCAGGCTGCTATTTTGCTGTCCTGCATCGGTTTTCGCTTGTTCAATGCTGCGTTCGATCATGGTGATGCGACGATCGCCTGGCGGTAACAGTTTCAACATCACCTGCCAGGCACCAATCGCCTCGTTATACTGCTGCTGCTCAAAGGCGTTAAACGCCAGCAGGCTCAAGGTACGCACATCGCTGTGATCGCGCTTGAGTAGCTCTTTGAGCATCAGACTGGCCTGACGATTATCCTGCGGATCGCTGGATCGCGTGAGCACTTCAGCGTAATCCTGCTGCAGCTCGAGATTGTCAGGTGCCAGCTGCAACGCATGCTCAAACGCCTGGCCCGCATCGGTCGCGTTATTCAGTACCATGCCCAGTCGCCCTAACATCGCCCAATCGTTAAGGTTGTTGGCATCACTTTGCAATGCATTACGCAAGCCTAGCTGTAAGCGGGCCAACTCTTCCATCGTCAGCGGCTGCGCATTGGGATCCATCACGCGAGCACGCAACACGGGATACGCCTGCTGCACGCTGACAAAGGCCGTCTGTTGGGCCAGGCCGCCGGTTTTCAGATACATACCCAGTGACACCACCAGCAGCATAATGACGCCCGGCAGCAATACCCAGCGGCTGCTGTGGTGAGTATGAGCAGCATCCTGCTGTGGAATATCGGTTAATAGCGTTTGTTGTAGCTCGCGTACCATTTCCGGTCGCTCAGCCACAACGCCCTCTTCTTCATCCCGCTCCAGCTCGCGCAGACGCTGTTGATAGAAGTCGGTATTGAGGCGATCGCGGTCGCCCGTGCTGACTTCACGTTGACGCCAGCCTGCATACAGAAACAGCGCGATTGCTGCCAGCAACAAAATAATCAGGGTAATCCAGAATCCAGTCATTACGGCTTCCCGTCACGCTTGAGTAACGCCGCAAGGCGCTGTTGTTCATCGTCGTCCAGCTCGCTACGCGTTTTGCCGCGGCGATTACGCAGAACAATAATTGCGGCCCCTAATACCACGAACAGCGCCGGCCCCACCCATAAAATCAAGGTGGATGGCGTAACTGGCGGTTCGTAGGTCACGAAGTTGCCGTAGCGCGCCACCATGTAATCAATGATCTGCTGACGATTTTCACCCTGCTTCATCAGCTCGTAGACCTTGAGGCGCATATCTGCGGCGATCATCGCGTTAGAGTCGGCAATGCTGTTGTTCTGGCATTTCGGGCAACGCAACGAGGCGGTGAGTTCGCGGTATTGCTCTTCCTGCTGTACCGAATCGAACTGATAAGTATCGATTGCCGCCCACAGGCTGGTACTGAGAACAATGCCCGCCACTAAAAGAAGCAGTCGTTTCATGCGCCCGCCTCCTGGTTATATTTGTCCCATAGCGGTTTCACTTCTTCGAGCCAAACGCGATCGTTCATGTCGCCCGCGTGGCGATAGCGAATAATACCTTTGCCGTCGATCAGGAAAGTTTCCGGCGCGCCGTAAACGCCCAGATCCAAGCCGAGCATGCCGTCGCCATCATAGAGACTCAGTGCATAAGGATTACCCAGGGTGTTCAACCAGGTCACCGCTTTGCTGCGATCGTCTTTATAGTTCAGGCCAACCACACGGATGCCTTTTTCCGCCAGCGTATTGAGGTATTGATGCTCCGCGCGGCAGGTTGGGCACCAGGTCGCCCAGACATTTAGCAGAATCGGCTTACCATCGGTCAGCACATGCTGGTCATAGATTTTACCTGGCTTATCGAGCGCTTCGAGTTTAAACACCGGCACAGGTTTGCCGATCAGCGCCGATTCGAGGCGCGTAGGATCATCGCCATTGGCGTTGCGCGACAGCTGCCAGAGCAGTGCCGCCGCCAGCAGTAAAAACAGGACTAGCGGGATAAAAAGGATTTTTTTGTTCATGCCAGCTCCTCGCGCTCTGCTTTTTTACGCGAGCGATAACGGGGGTCGAACAGGCAGAACAGGCCGCCCACCGCCATAAACACGCCGCCGTACCAGATCCAGCGAACAAAAGGCTTGTAGTAGATACGCACTGCCCATGAACCGTCATCCAGCTCTTCACCGAGCGCCGCATAAAGATCGCGCGTGAAACCGCCGCTGATGGCCGCTTCGGTCATCATGGTGCGTGCCGCCGCGTAAAAGCGTTTTTCTGCCTGCATCACCGCTTCCGGCTTGCCGTTGCGCGTCACTTCAATGATGGCTTCACCACCGCTGTAGTTCGGGCCCTGCAGGTTGCGCACACCGTGGAAAGTAAAGTGATAGTTGTGGATGTCGACACTATCGCCGGCTTTCATACGCACATCACGCTCAACGCTGTATTGGGTGCTAAAAGCGATACCCACCACCGTGACCGCCACGCCAAGATGGCCCAGCACCATGCCCCAATGGCTGCGCGAGAGATGACGCAATCCTTTGAAGAAGGAGTGGCGATGCGTTGCGCGCTCGTGCAGCTCCATCAGCGTCAGCATGATCACCCAGATCGACATCAGCAGTCCGATGACCGTCATCGCTTCGATGCGATCCTGCAACAGCCACGGCAGTGCGATGGACAAAATCAGCGTTACCAGCAGACCAACGCCAAGACGCTTCCACAACTTCTGCGGCTGATCGCGGCGCCAGCGTACCAGCGGGCCAATGCCCAGCATCAGCGCAAACGGCGCCATCAGCCAGGTGAACATGGTATTAAAGAAAGGTTCGCCAACAGAGATACTGCCCAAGCCTAACTGTTTATGCACCAGCGGCAGAAGTGTACCCAGCAGCACCACCAGCATCGCCGCGATCAGTAGTACGTTGTTGCCTAACAGGAAGGATTCGCGCGACCAGGCTTCACTCTGCACGCGGCTGCGCACCTGGCCACCTTTTAACGCATATAGTAGCAGCGAGCTGCCAATCACAATCACCAGGAACGCGAGGATAAACATGCCGCGCGCCGGGTCAGAGGCGAATGAGTGCACTGAAACCAGCACGCCGGAACGCACAAGGAAGGTGCCAAGCAGGCTTAAAGAGAACGCAGTAATCGCCAGTAACACCGTCCACGACTTAAAGCTACCGCGCTTTTCGGTGACGGCCAGTGAATGCATCAGCGCCGTGCCGGCCAGCCACGGCATAAAGGAGGCGTTTTCTACCGGATCCCAGAACCACCAGCCGCCCCAGCCAAGCTCGTAATAGGCCCAGGCAGAACCGAGCACGATACCAATGGTTAAAAACACCCATGCGGCAGTGGTCCACGGACGTGACCAGCGCGCCCATGCGGTATCCAGGCGCCCCGCCATCAGTGAAGCAATGGCGAAAGCGAACGCGACTGAGAAACCAACATACCCCATATACAACAGGGGCGGATGGAAGATCAGCCCGATATCCTGCAACATCGGGTTGAGATCGCGTCCATCGATCGGGAAGTTCGGCAAGGTGCGCGTAAACGGATTCGAGGTAAGGATGATAAACAGCAGGAAGCCCAGATTAATCATGCCCATTACCGCCAGCACGCGCGCCAGCGCATCCTGCGGCATACCGCGGCTGAAAATCGCCACCGCTAAAGTCCAGGTGCTCAGCAACAATACCCACAACAACAGAGAACCTTCATGCGCCCCCCAGGTTGCTGCGATACGATAGTAAACCGGCAGCAGAGTATTGGAGTTGGTGGCGACATAGCCCACGGTAAAATCATTCACCACAAAGGCGTGCACGAGCACCAGGAATGAAGCCGCGACACAGATAAACAAACCCCACGTCAGCGGGCGAGCCATCGCCATTAAACGTGCATCCTGACGCGCCGCGCCCCAGAGCGGATAAACACTCAGCAGTAGCGCCAGGCCGAGCGCCAGACACAGCAAGAAGCTACCGATTTCCGGCATCATGATTGCGCTCCCGCCTGTTGATAAGCGGACGCGGGTCCGGTGTGATTCTTCTTCATCGCATCTTCAATTTCAGGTGGCGTATATTTTTCATCATGCTTCGCCAGCACTTCTTTGGCATTCACCAGGTTGCCCTCTTCCAGTACCCCCTGCGCGACCACGCCCTGCCCTTCGCGGAACAGGTCCGGCAAGATGCCTTCGTAACTGACATTCACCACGCCGTTGGCGTCATACAGTTTGAATGAGACGGCGAGGGTTTTCGCATCGCGCTTAACGCTACCAGGCATCACCATGCCACCAATGCGCAGGCGCTGGCCCGGCTCGGGCTTCTGATGATCTTCGCCCTTGCCGTAGAGAATTTCGCTCGGGGTATAAAACAGGTCGATGTTGGAACGCAGCGCGTACATTACCAGCGACGTTGCCAGGCCCAGCCCGATCAACACCGCTATCGCCACATACAGGCGATTACGACGACGGATATTCAAACGGATTCTCCTGCTTCATTGGCCGTTTTTTTCGATTTGGCGGCGCGAATGCGGCGCTCCCTGGATTGACGCTGGCGAATTTCTGCCAGCATTCGGCGGCGAAAGAGCACGGTGTGCAGCACCAGGCCGAAGAGTGGAATCAACGTGAGAATGACGGCCAGCCAGACGTAAAACGCATAGCCGCCCATGGCGAAGAAATCGCTGAGTGATGCGAAGGCTGGCGTCATGATTTGCCCCCTCCCTGCGCAACATCAATCGCCCACGGACGATGGCGCTCGGTAAAGAGGATCAGATTACGCAGGCGCATCAGCGTTAAGGCACCGAACACCAGCAAGTAACCAAGAATCGACCAGCGCAGCGGCGTACGCATACTGGGATCGATGGCCTGCTGGAGGATGCCCGATGAGCCCTGATGCAGGGTGTTCCACCACTGAACCGAGAAGTGAATGATCGGCAGATTGACCACACCAACCAGAATTAAAATCCCTGCGGCACGACCGGCAGTGCGGCGGTCGTCAAACGAGTGGTAGAGCGCGATGACACCCATATAAAGGAACAGCAATACCAGCTCAGATGTCAGGCGTGCATCCCAGATCCACCAGGTACCCCACATCGGTTTGCCCCAGGCGGAACCGGTGACCAACGCGATAAAGGTAAATACCGCGCCGATCGGCGCCATCGCGGCCGAGACCAGATCAGCCATCTTCATCTGCCACACCAGGCCGATAAAGGCCGCGATCGCCATTGACGCATATACGCCCATTGACCACATCGCAGCCGGCACGTGAATGTACATAATTCGGAAGCTGTTGCCCTGCTGATAATCCGCCGGAGCAAAGCCGAAGCCCCATATCCAACCGAGTAACAGCGTGCCAACACCCAGCACCGCGAACCAGGGAATCAAGCGACCGCATAGCTGGTAAAGCCGCTCAGGCTTTGCCCACTGGTGTAACCATTTCCACATTTTGCATTGCTCACAATAAAAAGAATTCAGATTTCGGCCGCTCTGGGGCGACACGAATTAATGCAGACTAATACGCAAGGCCGCAGCCGTCGCAAACGGCGACAAGGTTGCGCTCACGGCCAGCATTGCGCCCAGAATCGCCAGATAACCCCCGATCGGTAATCCCATGCTGGCCGCATCAATCGCTGCGCTGGCAAAAATCAAAACCGGTATCGATAACGGCAACACCAGCAGACTGAGTAACACCCCACCGCGTCGTAGTCCGACCGTCAATCCGGTGCCAATCGCACCCAGAAAGCTCAGCGTTGGGGTGCCAAGTAACAGCGTCAGCGCCATCGCGCGCCAGCCAGAGAAATCCAGCGAGAGTAATAAGGCGGCCAGCGGCGATAATAAAATTAAAGGCAGGCCGGTAATTAACCAGTGAGCAATCACTTTGCCCAGCACAGTAAGCGGCAGCGGCGTTGGCAGCAGGAGTAATTGCTCAAGCGAACCATCAAGAAAATCATCGCGGAACAGCCGCTCAAGCGCCAGCAGCGAGGCCAGTAAGGCAGCAACCCATGCTACGCCCGGCGCAATACGCGCCAGCTGTTGCGGCTCTGGTCCAATACCTAATGGAAACAGCGTGATAACAATCAGGAAAAACCACAGCGGATTAATTACCTCAGCGCCGCTGCGGAAGGCGATTTTTAATTCGCGCTGAATGACCCGGCCTAACATCAAGCCCACTCCGAAGTAAGGCGAATTTTACGCACGCGATCCCGATTACCGGGGAGATCCTGATGCGTGGTGAGAATCACCGCACCACCGTTATCGGCATGAGCAGCGAAACGCGCCATTAATTTTTCCACGCCACCTTTATCAATGGCGGTAAGCGGTTCGTCGAGGATCCACACCGATGCCGGGCTGAGCCACAGTCGGGCCAGTGCCACGCGTCGCTGCTGCCCTGCGGAGAGTTGCGCTACCGGCACCTCTTCAAACCCCAGTAAATCAACCTGTTCAAGGGCATCAAAGATCGCGTCTTCATTGCTGCTACCGTGCCAGAAATGCAGATTCTCTAATGGAGAAAGTACCGATTTCACGCCAGGATGATGGCCGAGATACAGCAGGTTTTGTTGCCATATTTCGCGCTGCTGGCGGATTGGCTGTGTTTGCCACAGTACTTCACCTTCTTCCGCGCGGCTTAATCCGGCCAGCAAGCGCAGCAGTGACGTTTTGCCAGCCCCGTTCGGCCCTTCGATTTGCACAATGTCGCGCGGTTGCACCCGGAAGCTCAATCCGTGAAACAAGGTTCGCTCATCACGAACGCATGAGAGATTAATGACTTCGAGCATAAGAAGGGAGAATCACGGCAATTAATGAGGCGGGGATAATACCACAATGAATCTGTGGGCCGAAGCCTGTGAGCCCGTCACCCCTTACCCCAAATGAGGTATTCATGCGCATCAGATCAATGAATCGCTCAAAAATCCATCTCAGTTAAAACTTCGTTACTCTTATTTTGAATCTTCGTAACAAAATACCCTTGCTAAAACCAACTACGCTTATTACGCATTGGCATTATCACCAGGGGAAAACATGAAACATTCACCATCGATTTCAAACAGTGACAACGATGTAGAGAGTGATGAAAAAGATCAAGGCAAGGAGATTGAAGTCGATGAAGATGCTCTGCCTTCGCAGGCCGCAGCGATTCATGAAGAGATTCGCCAGGATGGGGAAAAAGAGTTAGAACGCGATGGTATGGCGCTGCTGTGGTCTGCCGTGGCCGCGGGATTGTCGATGAGCGCATCCTTGATGGCAAAAGGCATTTTTCAGGTCCATTTGAAAGGCGTACCCGGCGCATTTTTACTGGAGAACCTGGGATATACCTTTGGTTTTGTCATCGTGATAATGGCGCGTCAGCAGCTGTTTACCGAGAACACCGTAACTGCCGTTTTACCCGTGATGCACAAACCCACCGGCAGCAACTTTGCTCTGCTGTTGCGCCTGTGGGGCGTGGTGCTGGTCGGCAATTTAATCGGTACCGCATTGGGCGCATTAGCCTTCAATCATATGCCGATTTTTGACGATGCTACCCGCCAGGCCTTTACCGCTATCAGTGAAAAAGTGATGGTAAACCCACCAAGCGAAATGTTCGCTAATGCGGTGATTTCCGGCTGGATTATCGCCACCATGGTATGGATGTTCCCCTATGCGGGCGCGGCAAAAATTGTGGTAATTGTCATGATGACCTGGCTGGTTGCGCTCGGAGACTTAGCGCATATCGTGGTGGGCTCCGTTGAGGTGCTGTATCTGGTGTTTGCCGGTACGCTGCCCTGGTATGAATTCTTTTGGCCTTTTGCGCTGCCCACGCTGCTCGGCAATATCACCGGCGGTACGCTTATTTTTGCTTTGATCAGCCATGCGCAGATTCGTAATGACATGAGTGAAGCGGCAAAAGCGAAAGCGCGTGCGGAACAGAAGCGGAAAGAGAAGCAAAAACAGGTGTGAGGTTGGCCTTATATTGTTGATAGATTGAGCGATCAACCTTCGCGTAGTTAAAATTAACCGCGTGGTGCGTTATACTGCGCGCCCGGCGTCTCCTTAGTTAAATGGATATGGTGATACTTATAAAAATATCCTTTAATAACAACAATATAAACAAGACAACCCTAAAAAAAGGTACTCGTTTTTGTACACAAAAACAATTCGTTTACCATGATGAAAATTTCAGATTAAAGTTATGGCTATCGAGATATGCTTATGATTTATATGTAATTTTATAGCTTCGGGGTGGCTATTGCGCTTTGCAATCAAAACACTAATGGTGTTGCACCCCTTTTAGTAGCAAGCTATAGTTACCTTGCTGCATCAACAAGTATGCATAGCGAATTTTTAAGTTAACCTTACTAGGAGTGAGCATGATTATGAAATTTCGATTCTCAGATGAGCATCCGGATTTCTAAATTAAGCTTTTAGGTCCGGACACCGGAAAGGGCGTTTAACGCCCTTTTTCAATGGAAGTTCTAAAGATGGATTACTTTTCTTCTTTCTCTCTAACGCAACATCCCACAATTTCTGTATTGTTAAACTTTAGTTTTTTAGTTTTGATTATCTTGGGAGGAGCCCTTTTAGGAAGCAACCTCAGGCGTGGTAAGATATACCTTTCTGATACTGCAGAAACTAAAAACCTGAAAATATTAAGCTCACACTCCATTGGCATTGGATCAGCATTTATTTGCCTGCCTTTTATAGCTTCATTTCTCCACCTTAATTATGAATCAATCATGTTACCTATTAAGGATAAGTCCGCATCTGTATTTATAGAGCAAATGTTTATGCTGATTTCTCTTTCTGGCATTGCGTCATATTTAGGATATGGACTTTTAGACAACATTGCTAATAAAGTCCTGCAAAGTGAAGTTAAAGTATTAAACGAAGAAAATAAAGAAAACAAGCATGACATAGGTTCACTGCAAGAAGAGAATAAAGAACTTAAACAAAGAGATTTAGAATTCAGAATTGACTTGCTTTACATGAAAGCAAAAGATGCAGTTGAAGCGGCACAAAGATTCAGCCAGAAAATCCCGCTCACACATGAAGATGAACTTGCTGCACAAAAAAAATATGAAGATTCAATTGGATTTATCAATGATGGTTTGAAGCTTATTGATAAAAAAAGCAACTATAAAATGTACGATAAATTTTTAGTATTAAAAGCTTTTGTACTTAAACGAGTTAATGATGTTAAAGGTGCCCTAGAAATAATTAAAGAGTTAATTAAAAAGGATAATAGCAACCCAATTCTGATTTATAACTTAGCTTGTTACATGCTGATTTGCAAAGAATATGCAGATATTAAAGAAATAAAAGATTTGATTACAAAAGCATTAACAGTCGCGACCAAAGATCGTTCTCATGAAACATTGCAGAAGAAGCTAATTGAAAAGGTTTTATCCAAAATAGACAGTGATATAAAAGATCTATTTAATGATGCGGAACTTGAACACATTAGAACTTTAATAAAAAATTAACAGTCTCTTACTTATTGATAATGATTATTTTTTAATTAGTTTTAATGAGCCCGACTTATGATGCCGGGCTTTATTGTTAATCATTTGTAATTGCCTTACTCATGAATCGTAGTAACCTCATGCTTCACTACTACTAAAACCTACACATCCTTAAAGATAACATCTATTGGTAAAGCGTCATTTCTGGCGATATTATGTCGAGGGAAAATCATGTACGAGATGACGCAGCATTACATGATTAAAAGTTTGTTATGTTATTGATTTTATTTATAAAAAATAGGTTTTACTGAGCTTATTTGATACTAAATGTCACACGCATCAATCCTATATAGATCAAAGGTTTGATTTTAGTTTTGCAGAATGGATTTGCCGCTTCGCTAGCGTTTATTCAGGTCCGCTCTATTATCAAATTGTCACTTCTACTTCCCTGTAAAGTTGACCTGCTCTCATTGGAAATGTTTGGCATAGGATTGTGCCTAGCCCGGTCAGCCACCACTACCGGGCTTTTTATTTCAAGCCTAGCTTTCGGAAGCTTCCTCCGATTGCTTCCTTAGAAGCTCAGCTGCATCAAGTGAAAATGCCTTTACCTGCAGATCGTTAGACGATGCTGCAATCCTCTCAAGCTCATACAATATGTTTGCATGATTAATCTCTCCGCCTCTGGCTGTGATCTCAATGACAGCAACTCCAATGGCGCACCCAATCATCCCTGCTCTATGTGATCTGATGTCTTTCATACTGAATTTGATGATGTAAATTTGGCTTAAAATAAAAATAGATCGAAACGGCAAACTTTCAAATTGGCGAGCCATCCTGTTCGTGTATTGCAGTCACCTCATGCGTCACCACTCCCACAACAGCCACATCCTCAAGCAGATCATCTTCCAGCGTCAGGCCGTCATCCGTAATAATCCGGCTAGGGTGCAGATAAGCGTGCCCCCATTCATAGAGGCCTGACATATCGAGCAGAACAGTATCGCCGTTCTGTGGCCGCCGCTTCTCATCGATGACACAGCTGCGCCCTTTCCACTCCACCAGATAGCAGCTCTTGCTGGTCGGGATTAGGTGCTGCAGTGGCTGAAGCATAAACGTTACTTCGCCACGGGCAGGTCTGACAGTCTGGTTGTGTATGCCGGCGACAACATTTCGCGCTTCATCTCCCAGGATTTCTGGATACCCTGTCCTGCAAACCATAATTTCCCCTTCCCGCTCTGGTTGAGACCGTCAACGACACGCATCAGTGATTCGCTGTTGGCCTGTGGTTTGAATTCGTCAAAGAGATTGAGCTGAGAGACACCCTGGCTGTAAAAGTCTCCCAACATCACGCCTGCTTTCATATACCGGCACCCGTCGCGCCAGATATGGTCGAGTCCCTGCATGGCAACACGAATAATCTCTCTCGTGTCGTTTGTTGGGGTAAGGAGCCTGCCCATGGCCTGATTGCCATAGAACACTTCGCCTTCAGCGTGCGGGCTGGTTCGTACGAACACCGCTACCTGACTACAATACTGCCGCTCCCTTCTCAGCTTTTCGGCAGCGCGCTCTGCATATGAGCAAACCGCCTGCCTCATGTCTTCGTATTCAGTGATGCGGGTGCCAAACGAACGTGAGCAGACTATCTGTTGCTTAGTCGGCGCGAACTCTTCCAATTCGAGACAGGGCTCGCCGCGCAGCTCCCGGATGGTTCTTTCCATTACGACAGTGAAATTATCGCGCATCAGCTTGATGGGGCTGTTAGCCAAGTCCAAGGCTGTATTGATGCCCATAATTTTTAAACGTTTGGCGATCCGCCTTCCCACGCCCCAAACATCCTCAACGTCTATCAGCGCCATGAGCTTGCGCTGGCGCTCAACGTCCGACAGGTCAAGCACGCCGCCGGTCTTTGTCCACTTTTTAGCAGCATGGTTAGCCAGCTTAGCCAGTGTCTTTGTCTGTGCTATGCCAACGCCAACAGTGAGATGCGCCTCCTGTTTTATTCGCGCCCTCACCTTTCGTCCAAGCGCATCGAAAGACTGCAGCTTGTCCAGCCCGGTAACGTCCATGAACGCCTCATCAATCGAATAGACTTCCACCGACGGTGCCATATCTTCGAGTATGGTCATCACGCGATTGCTCATGTCCGCGTACAGCGCATAGTTGCTGCTGAACACATGAATCTTGTGGCGTCGGATATCGTCCTTTAGCTTGAAGTAAGGCGCTCCCATCGGGATTTTCAACGCTTTCACTTCAGCGCTACGGGCGATGACGCAGCCGTCATTGTTACTCAGCACCAGAACCGGCTTGCCGCGCAGGTCTGGTCGAAACACCGTCTCGCAGCTGGCGTAAAATGAGTTCACGTCAACGAGCGCAAACATCACATGCCGCCATTTGGATTGAACACCTGAAACGTGCGCTCATCGCCATCTGCGGTTGAGATGTCGCGGAACGTCGTGGTGTGCATCTCGATCCAGCTATTGGCTGACCGGAGAGTGTAATGCCAGTTGAGCCGCTCCAGTTCGCAGACAAAGTCTAGCGTGCTGATAGTGAAGCGGCCTGATGCATCTCGTTTCATAGCCTGCTTAAAGGCCATCATGATTTCATAATCGCGGGGCATGGTCATCTCCCTCCCTGATAGATACTGTATATAAATACAGTAATATTGATCGGTGGAATTGATCAAGGCGCAGCGGGAGAGGTTTTTGTAAAGCGGTTGGTGGATAACGATTTTTATTTTTCTGATTGCTCGTTTTTTGACAACGTGGGCGGGAATTCTACGATTAGATAGCAACACATGGTTGCCATTACAAAGGATGTGATTGTATGAAAAGAGTTTTTGGCGGGATTATTATCATTGCCAGTCTGATGGCTTTATCAGGATGCTATCACTCTGAGCGGCCTATCGGGCCCGACGGGCGCCCTAACGTTCAAACTGAGCAGCCATTGCCTAACGGCCCAATGAGCAAGGGACCCGTTGGTCAGCCACAGGCATAAGCAGCAGGCTTTTATCAGTGCTTGCTGACCCCAAAGAGATACATGGCCAGCTCAGCTACACAGCTCCGGTCGATATCTTCGTACATAGCGGCCAGATATTCGACCAGAGAGTCATTCGTGATTGGCAGGCCTTCCTCAAGCATATCCATAACGGCCTGCCCAATAACATTGCGCACGGCATCTAAGGCGAGGTCACAAACTTCAATGTCCATGCTTCCTCCTGTGGTGGAGGTTTTACCGTACTCCTGATTCAGGGGAATGGGATAAGAAACGGCTCAAATTTGAACGAACTTGATGGTCACTGTCTAGCATATGATTAATTCAAATGTTTCTAACAGCAAATCTGTTCCAGTAGATTATTATTCTTTCGTAACACACAGCAAGCGTGTTGCGTACGACATGACTTAGCCTTAGAAGTTTTAGCCCGCACACGCGGGCATTTTTTAATGGCTATATGGAAAACTATAAGCTACTGACTATTATTAACTTGTCTCAATTTCTTCTCGAGACAGCTCTCAACCTGCTGGAAGTGTTAGGCATTAATTTTTTGCCGCCCGGGACCACTGCTCCGGGCTTTTTTATGCTCGAAATCCGCACAGTATCTACAATTAAGAATCAACATCTCATTGAGGAATACCCAATGAACCTATCGCCCAAGGGTGTGACAATACTCAATGTGCTGGCACTCATCCTTCTGATACTGGGACTGGCTTGGTATAAGCACTGGTTCTAGACTGAACTATCCGCAGCCTGCTCAGATCGGCGCGGTCTACCTCTGCCCCGTCGCCGGGGCTTTTTTCGGCCTGCGTTTCTTTAAACTAGCTTTTCACTCTGTTAAGATTTAGTAAGCAAACACAAGGGATTGAGATGGGAACTTACAGGCTTATTTTAGCTATTTTGGTTGTGACATCACATGGCGGCTTGAGAGTGTTTGGGTATAACCAGGGAGCTGCTGCTGTTGTATCTTTTTTCATTATCAGCGGATACGTAACTAGTATTCTGGTTGAAAAGTACTATAACAACCCTCAAAAAATATTACTGTTTTACAGTGATAGGTGCCTTAGGCTCTTCCCTCAGTTTATTTTTTATTTGTTAATCACATTTACCGTGATGTTTTTGACAGGCAATCAACTTATATTAACTAATCCTCTATTAGTTGTTAGTAACTTTTTGATGCTACCGCTAAACTTTTTTGCTCATTATCACAATGAGTGGATTGCTATACCTCAGTCTTGGTCATTAGGTTTAGAGTTACAATTTTATTTATTAGCACCGCTAATAATTATATTTAGGAAAAAAGTTATTACTCATATCTTATCATTATTGGTTTTCACTATAGCCTTTAGCTTAATAATTCAAAATGATTACAATGGATATAGGATGATATGGGGAACACTTCTGTTTTTCATGTCTGGTGTTTTTATTCGCTCAGGCCTTGGCAGAAAGATAATTTTGCTTACTTACACATACTTTACATTTTTACTAATCCTATCATATGTATATGATTCTGGACCAATGCTTGGCAATAGAAACCTAATATTTGGTTACATGATAGGGCTCCCTATTGTCTGCCTGTTAACTAAATTCAATTATCACAAGTATGACGCCATACTTGGTGACATTTCGTATGGCGTATACTTAAATCATTTCTTAATATTTTTCGCTATTTCTGAATTAGCAGTTGACTATAAAAGACCTCAGGTGTTGGCACTTTGCGTTATTGCTTCAATAGTCTGCGGATACGCTTCTTCAGTAATTATTGAGAAAAAAATGGTTAGAGTAAGGCACATGTTAAGAAAAAAGCTGAAGCTAATTAATTAAATGCGGAGGCGGGCTGTTCAGGCCAATCCACTTCACCTTCTGTGTTAACTCTACTTATTAACACTAAATACTTTTTCCAAGAAGTAAGAAGTCTGGATTCATCTTCAGTTGCCATTCCAAGGTCAACAGCATATTGTAAAACGGAAATGTTACTTTCGGCGGAGAGTCTAAGCTCCTGCTTTATGCTGTTATTAATAGATTTATAATCTAAAACTGGCTTGCTAAATTCGCTATCGGAATAACTCCATCCGACTTCGGGCGCGGGAGACAATTTTGATACATCTACCCAAACAATATCTGGGTGGAACATTTCTGATATGTCATTATCTGTTTCAAATATCTCAGCAACGAGATTTTCGTTGATTCTTGCGTACCTTGCCATTATGAATATTCCTCAACCAACACAATGCCTTGAATTCCAGAACGGCTAACAGCACTATTAGCCGCCGCATTACCGCCACCACCACCGCCAGGTGCACCGGGTGAAGGGAAAGATGTTCCTGCCCCATTGGCAGAACGATACCCCCCGCCCCAATAGGATGCACCGCCATCCCCTGAACCACCTGAATAACCGGCACCAGGACCATCACTTCCATAACCACCAGGAAGGTTTATATCTCCGCCAACACCCATACCACCTGCACCACCAGTCCCTGATGCTCCAGGGGCTCCTCCTGTTGCTGAAAGGAGAGTGCTAAAAGATGATGTTCCACCTGTTGATGTTGTCCCTAGACCAACAGTAATCGCATAGCTTGCCAATGAGATGTCTAAAAACTTAATGGCAGTTCCTCCCGCTCCGCCACCAGCACCACGCGCTGCATTTAGAACAAACTCGCCAGACCCTCCAGCACCAGTAACCGTGACTTTAGCTTTCTTAGTTCCATCTGTTGGAATGTAAGTTCCACTCGCGGTAAATACCTTTAAACCAATCAATCTTCCGGACTGAAAACTTTTTTTAAGTGCACTCAATAATTGATTTCGTGTTCCCTTAACTAAGGTAATGCCAGCGACCTCAATTACATTGCAAATCTCTTCCTGAACTGCGTCAAAAAAGTTTTCATCAAGCGCAGTTGGCAGTTCACCAGTTTGCGGGTTACCGCCGGTAAAGCCATTTTTACCCGTGCCAAATTTATCCACCTGAGCGGTAGATGTATCTATACGATGCATAATTACTCCGTGTACAAAAAAATTACATAGGTGTGCGATGGGGCAAGTTTACTGAGGACGCATTCAACAACGGTGTCGCCCCAGGTGCGGATTGAATCAGTGCAGTCACCGATGCATGTCATTGGGTTTATCTGAACAGATGCTGGAATATTCACTCGCCAGTAATAGCGCCATTCGTCGCTGTATAGTGAGTCGGTGCAGACTGAATTACAGGTGAAACTGCTTTTTGGATATCGCGTGATCGTTGCGCCGGTATAACCAAGCGCATCAAGCTGAGCCCGATAAAACGCTTCGTTAATCCCACCCGCGAGATTTATCTTTGCATCAAGCCTCTGGCGGCGCTGCTGCAGCGTCTGTGTGCCTGTGGGTGTGCAGCTGTCAGGCAGCCCCGTAATACCTTCATAGCGGTCAATAAGTTCAGTGACTGATCGCGGGTCAATCTCAAGCATCAGGGCATCGCCGCGAGCGTGAGCCCGCGACAGAACAGGTGCGCAACCTAAAAGCAATGGATCACTGGCATCCCATGCGGGGCCGCGCGGCAACAGCGCCCCCAGCATCTGCTCGTATTGCGCTGTCAGGTCCATGTGAAGTCTCCCACCACGCCTATTTCGCCCTTCGCAATTGGCACTTCATCTGCAGGGCTAACCAGAACATGACTGTATTCACCAGTCGCCAGGCTGATGGCCTCGCTGATTCGGGAGGGTTCAAGGGCGCCCTCTGGCACACCGTCGCGGAGGTTCATGGCTCTTATTTCAGCTTCAACCGCGAGTCTGATTTCTTCAGTATCTGGAGTCAGCCGGATATGGTAATCGACCACTTTCGGCGTAGCGGCAAATGCATAAACATCTGCACCGGCTATCGGTGCCAGCGGTTCAATATGTGCCTGCACGGCGGACACAACAGCATCATCCGGGATCGGGTTATAGAGGTCGCTGTTTGCCAGCATGACCCCCACCGTTCCGCGCCCTGACCAGTGCCGGTAAGTCCAGGCACGCGTTACGCCTGAAACCTCTTTTGCCCAGATCTCATAATCGGTGTCTGAGCCACCCTGTGGGGTGTAATACCAGCGCTCAATGACTCTGGCGCGCCACACTTCAAGGTCTTCGATATCGGTGCCGCCCTGAATAGTGTCCGCAACTGCAGCGGATGGCAGTCCAGTTACCGGACTGGTGAGGCGCATGGTAATGCCGTCATCAGTGTTGCCTGTTACGCCTGCGATATCGCAGGTGACTGGCACGCGCAGAACACCGCCTGATGGTGTGGCGCTGGCCGTGGTGGTGAAAGATACCAGGTCATCTCTCTGAATCGTTACGCCTGCAGATATGCCTGCTGTTCCCGTCACGCCATCCCAGCGAACATAGCCAGAAGCGGCAGTGGCGGCTTTTCGCGGGGCGCGCTTCATATTGCCGTGGCGAGTTAGCCAGTCTTCGTCCGAGAGGTCAGGTAGAAGATTCCGGGCAAGATAGTCGATGTAGCCGTAAACGGTGTGCACCGATGCGGCCACCACGCGGCTGTATACCTCTGCATCCGTTCGGCGGAGTTCTGCCAGCGTGGTGTCAGCTTCAAGGCGCGTCAGAATATCGCTGCGTACTGCGGTAATCAGCTGAGGGAGTGTCGGGCGGGAAAAGCCGCTATCAACCATTGAGTTCACTCCATAAATCATCAAATGAAAGCGACAACGTTGTACCGTCGCGTTTGCTTATTACGGTGGAAACTGACATGGCGTTAATGTTCAATCTTGCTGCGGTAACGTCAACGCGCGCTGCAACACCATCAGCCGTCAGCCATTGCAGCGCCTCAGTGATGTATTCGCGCGCTTTTAGAGGAGTCTGGTTGGTCAGTTTTGAGCGTTTTAACAGATAAAGCCGGGAGCCGATTCGGTCATTCTGCACAGTGGGAAACGTGTCGCCCCACCAGCCATTGACCTCTTCAGGGACATCATCTTTCCCTGCCTTTCTCCAGGTGAAGAGCGAGATGACCACAGCGCGAGTTAGCGGGTCATTAATCTCATAAACAGCCTGTTTCTTACCGTTAATCGTGAGGATCATGATCCCCCCATCTGTTGCAAGGTTGCATCTGTTATGCCGCCGCCGTCGCCGTTCTCTTTATGTTTGTGCCCGTTATAAATCACACGCATCTGAGCCATGGAGACGCCGCCAGAATCGCAGTTGTCAGTAATATTTCCGGTGGATTCGATGTCCATTTCGAAACGGGCTTTAGGGGCATTTTTCAGGGTGATTAGTTTCCCGCCACCATCCACAACAATCCCTGTGCGTGTTAGGGTTACCGACTTCTGTTGGTCGTCATAAATGGCAACCTCACCGGACTTTAAGCCTTTCAGCCGATACCGACGGTCCGAGACCACCAGCACAACTCCATGTGAACGATCTCCATCAAAATAGGCTGCAACGGCTTCAGCGCCCTCCTTTGCAGCTGAAGTAAAGCCGTATGGCTCAAGGTGTTCAATATCGCTTTTACCCTCCCCACCAGGCATGCTGATTTCCAGCATCTGGCACTTACTGGCCGTATCGATACCGCGCAATACCGCCCGGGCGAGAATGTTTGAAATTGCGCGGTTCAGCGCATTAAGTGGGCCAGTCATCAGAAATCATCCTCCGCTGCGGCTTTTTTCTTACGCTTGCCGGGCTTGGCAGGCTCTGGAAGGTAAGCGTCTGCGGGGCCAACGCGCAGTTCACTGATAGTGCCGTTTTCATCCTGCTGATAGGTCACTTCGGCGATAACCATTTCCCGGTTATCAAACCCCAGAACGGGATCAAATACGTTCACCAGCATGTTGGGTTGCCACAACTTGCCGTCACCCTGATGCCAGCCCTGTACGGTGTAGGTCACTTCATCAGTTTTGGCGGCGCGCTGGCGCATTTCGAACTCGCTTCGCTCTGCACAGGTTGCTGAAGTGGCATTACCTGTTTGCCTGACCAGTAGCGGCCTGTAACGGGCAATGCCAGTATCTGTTGCCGTGCCCCGAATAGCCGTTGTTGTTGCTTCGCCAAAATCGTCGTTGTTTCCGGCGCGCATGCCTGACACCTGGTAGCTACTGAAACGGTCTTTAATGCTCTGCTCGCTGTCACAGGTCAGGATGTTTTCACCCAGCACCAGCGCTGTAGTGGCCTTGACCGTACCAATGCCGCCAATGACTAAATCACCGGCTGCGTTGTCATAGGCCAGCGCCTGCTGCAGGCCCAGCATCTTATTCAGTACATCCATAACGGATTCGCCCTGATCAGCCTGCACGCCCTGCAGTACGCCCGAAACGCCGCCAGCATCTACAACGTTAATGCTGAAAGGTTTGGCAAGGTCAGATGCAACCTGAACGATTGAACGTCCGTTGTACTGAGAGGGTGAGGCCGAACAATCAACGAGGTCTGCTGTTTTGCTGCGCCCGACAATGCCCATTGAGATGCTGCTAGCGTCATAACGAACGGGTGTTGCTTCCACCCATCCGGTAATGACCAAATCGTCACCGATCAGCACTTCAACCTTATCGGCCTTTTTGATGCGGCTGCGACGACTGACCTGTGATTCATCACCCGGCCATGAGCGGGTGATCTGTACGTTGAAATCCCTTGCGATGCGTTCAATGCCAGCGGCAATGCGGACAGAAGTCCACCCGCCCCACTCATGGCCATTAACGCGAAGAAGTACGGTTGTATTCACTGGACAGGCACTCTCAGGGTTTTAACCGGAACAAAGCCGGGGTGCCGGATGGCATTACGCGCGGTGATGTCATATTCACGCCCGGCATCGTCATACCAGTCAGCAGCAAGCACTACCGCAGGTAAAATTTCGGGCGGGACGCGTTCAACCGTTCTGGAGGTTTGCTCCAGGCGAGCAGTGATATCTTCATTCAGCGCAGTGCGCACCTGTCGCAGGGCTAGGAACAGTCCGTCATCAGTTACGCGGGTCATCTCCTGATCGATAGCGGTATTCAGCGTGTCACGCACTTCGGTTAAATCATCCCAGGACGGAACCGTATCAGTTGCTGTGGAGGTAATTACCCCCACGGCTGCACCATCTTCCAGCACGTCATTCACCGCAGGGTGCGAAACAATGACTGTTGCAGATGGGTGTTCTGCCGCAATCGTTGATGATGAGGATTTCGGAAGGCTCGTTACCGTATTCACCGCCTCGCTGAGCGCTGATGTGCGTATGGCCTGCGCAACGTGATTGCGCTGCTGCGTTCTGGCCTGCGTGCTGGCACTGTCGGTTTTCCATACCCCGCGCGGGGCAAGTCCGGTATCTAAAGTAATGCCACTGAGACCTTTAACCATTGAGATCAGGTCTGTGACATTACCAGTAAGTTTTGTACCGGCTCGCCACATGGTCTGAAGTTGGTTGACGAAATTCATACCGCTTGATGGCGGCATCAGTAATACAGACAAATCACCCTGCATTAGGCGTGAGGCAGCGCTGATGCCAGAGTCAACGTACTGCATGGCATCAGTGACGGTGTTGAACATTTCCGTTGCATCATCCAGCAGACCGTTTTGTGTGAAGTCTGGCAAGCCATCAAGCCCAAACGCCTCAAATGCAGATGACAGGAAATCATCCATCAGCGCTGCTGCGCCCGTAAGCTTCGACCCGGTTGCAATACCGGCTTTAGGGAATGACAACTCGCCCGACTCGATGAAGCTGAAGCTGACGCGGCACATGCGGCCTTCGTCTTTAGTGTGGCTAAAGCGAACTTCATCCGTAACGGTGATGGTCATTTCGCCGTAGAACGGATGCACGAGAGTGCAGCTTCCGGGCTTTTCAACTGCCTCGATCAGTTTGTTGCGCTGCTCAAAATAGTCATCACCGACCAGATAAGCCTGGACGCTAAATTTACGCGTTGCGCGGCCCATGTCTTCAGCCCATGGCTTATCTCGATTAGGGTATTCATGGACCTGAACACGACGGCCGAATGTGGCTTCATCCTCATCGACTTTGAAAGGCACGCCGCGCAGTGAGGCATCCTGCAGATTATCAATCCAGCTCATGCGATCTCCAGGCAATAAAAAACCCGCCGAAGCGGGTTGTGTTTTTGTGTCCTAATCAGTCAGGCATTATGACCTTGCAGTTAATTTCCTTCACACCCGATGTGCCATTTTTATTGACTCCGGCTTTAATTTTACCGTTTTTCATTACTGTCAGGAAAAATTGCCCACCCGGAAGCGTGAACCCAAAGTCATAACCAACTATTAAATCTGAGCTCAGATCGCCATTTTTAAACTTAGCGCCAATCCAGTTAAGCCTTGCATCTGGCCCCGCACCCCCTTTGAAAACATATACCCCCAAACTTTTTCCAAAATCGTAAGTTGCGTGGGTGATAAGAAAGGTTCCACTTGCGGAAGGTGATGGGCACTCTACAACTATCTGCTCGCTAAGTTGGCCTGCTCCGTCAGCTGCCTTTTGGACCTCATTAACGAAGTTAGTCGTAAAGCTGTTGTCTTTAGCTAATGATACTGCGGAAAACAAGGAAAGAATTACTGCTGCGATTTTTTTCATATTCCATCACCAGAGTTAATTAAAAGAGAGAACAATGGGAATCAATTGGAATATTAAATGTTAGTTATTCCCACTGAACCGATTATAACCAACATCATAATTAAGCCAAGGCAATGAATTACCCGCTGGCGCAACGCGCATGCCGGGTGGAGCATTATCGAATGTCACCTTCAGCTCACCCTGCTGTGGGCGTGAAAGCGGGACCGCTGACTGATAGCCTGCACCTCCCTGCTGATTGTTATACCAGCCGCCAGCATTCCATCGGTTCTTCAGGGATTGCCAGAAGGATGTAGTGCCGTCCTTTTCAGTGACTGCATCAGCGATATCATTCAGTTTTTTGAAAATATAAATCGCTACGCCGATGGAAACCGTAAGTGCTCCTAGTGAGGCAATCTGCGCCAGCACGCCGGAAAGTGAAGTTGCTGTTGTAAGCGCGGTTTTCAAAGTGCCGACGGTGCGGATGGTGAATACGCCAGCCATAACGGCACTGACCCCCTCAATCGTGCTTTTCCATCCACCCATCGCTTCAACGACATCATTTACGTCTTGCCATACCGCTTTAACAACCGGACCAACCTGATCCCAGTTGCTTACAATAAGGCTCCCACCCACCACCAGCAGGGAAACCAGCTTGCCCATAGTGGACATCTTCAACACGGTTTCGAACATCTTCACCGCCTTGACGGCAATGCCAACTGCAGAAGCGGTACCAAGCAACGTCAGACCAAACTTAAAGGTGCCACGTACCATTTCGGGGTTAGCTTTGGTGAACTGTCTGAACTGTTCGACCATTGGCTGAACCTTCTGAGTCAGCTTGACGATATCGGGCAGGAACATTTCACCGATAGTGATGCTGGCAGCGTTAAACTGATTTCTCAGCAACTGGACTGAGTTGGCGGTAGTAGCCGCGCGCGACTCATATTCCTTTTGCATTGAGCCCGCATACTGCTGAGCGTCCGCAACGCGATTGAAGTTGGTGCGCAGCAAATCCATATTCGTGAGCAAAGGAGCAATTGCGCCTGCCGATTCACTGCCGAATAGTTGGTTCATGATTGCAGACTGATCTGCCTTCGGTATTTTGGATATACCTTCCAGCACCTTCAGCATTGCACCCTTAGAATCCTTCTGCATAGCCGCTGCCAACTTCTTAGGATTAATTCGGAGCGCTTTAAGTACCTGCTTCTGGGATTTAGTTGCAGCTGCGCCTGAGGTCAGCGCTTTCATAAAGTTTTTGATGCCTGTAGCAGCAATCTCTGGCTCAACACCCATACCAGCAATTGTGGCACCCAATGCCGCAATTTCTCCAGATGCTACGCCTGCAATTTCCCCCAGGGGGCCAATACGGGTGACAATCTCGGATATCTTCGCGGCATTCGCAGGTCCGGTGTTGCCCAGATAGTTAATTTTATCAGCAAGTACTACAACATCAGTTTGAGTTAACCTGAACGCCGTCCTCCATTGCGCCATCATCTGACCTGACTCTTCGGCTGTCTGGTCAAATGCCACGCCCATCTTCACAGCATCGCTGGCGAACTGCATCAGGTCTTTACGCGCGATACCGGACTGACCGCCAGCCGCGACGATCTGTGCAATACCGTTTGCAGCCATTGGCAACTGAGTCGAGAGTTTAAGTACGTCCTCACTCATCTCTTTAAACTGCTGTGGTGTGTCGAAGTTAACGACTTTGCGTACGTCCGCCATCTGCGATTCGAAATCCATCGCCTGGCTGATTGGCACTGCAAACGCTGAGGTCAGCGCGACGCCCATAGCCGCCGCATTGACCATGATATTTTTGGCCTCCTTCTGGAAGCCTTTTAGGTTTTTGCTCATCCCCTTCAGTGGACCAGACAACTGATCCACTGCCGTGATGATCGCCTTCAGCTGAAAACTATCTGCCACGGTTCATTTCCTCAGAGATGCGGACGGCCTCAGCTTCCATTTCAAGAAATTTGCTGAGGCTGACATTTTTTAGCTCAAGCGGATTTATTCGCCAGAAGTGGGCGGTGTTGTAGAGTCGCTTTCTGAACCCTCCGCCGCTTCCGACCCCGTAAAAAAACCAACGATTGTCATTGAAGCCATAAATACATCCTTGAGCGCCAGTTTCGCCGCAGAAGAGCGCGGGATAGCAGCAAGCACCGGGATGTATTTCAGCGTGACGCGGGAATCCAGTTTCATTTCACCGGACTCGTTGTAGCTGAAAGGGATACCGAATTGCTCAACTTCGTCGTAAGTGGGCTCTCGGATTTCCAGCACATGAAGCGTCTCATTTGCCGCCACAATAGGTTTAGTCAGTACCAACTCTTTCACTGGTAGAATCCTTCTGAACCGTGGAATTCAAGGTCAACCGTACCTTCTTCAGCATTGTGGTTGGCCTCACCAAACAACCAGGCTTCGGTCAGGACATACACCTGACCATTAGCCAACTCAGCAGTACCGGTCATGCTGTCGGACTCGGTGATTTTGCTGAGCGGGAAGCCCTTGGGCACTTTAAAGGTGCCTTTAATGTAAGGCGCGCGGTGCGTTTCTTTACGGTCAACAGAACCATCAAGGCCAATGACATCATCATTTACCTTGGTGTTCATCGGCACTTCTATGCCGCCCGTCAGCGACAGCTGAAGCCCGTCGAGTTTGAAATACGTGGTACCAGCAATACGGGACATTATTCGCTCTCCTCGCTGTATTGCAGACGGAACTGATTAACCAGAGCAAACACGCGCAGCTGATTAACGTAGTCAGGCGGGAACAGCACATCAACGCGGTTTGGATTATCCGCGTTGCGCTCCACCACCAGATAGGTTTTGAACAGGTCAAAGTTTTCAACAATGGCTGAACGCTCCATCTGTTTGTAGACCGAGCACATCTCACCTTTGATAACCGCTGGCGTCACCACCGCCTGACCATCACCAAAGCGGGTGCCGTCATTGGCCAGTTTATGGCGCGGGTACTTGGAGGTGATCACGCTCTTCAGTTCTCGCAAGACGTAAGCGCTGGTATGCAGCGTTTCACTGTCCAGATAGCTGTCATCAGCCACGCCGTAGCTGTTCTGCTGATAGGTTGTGATATCGCGCTGAATACGCAGCACACCGCTTTCGGCATAGGCGGTTGCAATACCGTGCGTCAGCAGAGACTGCTGCTCTGAAAGAATGAAGCGGCTCCCTTTCGGTGCCGGCAATGCCCCGGTCAGCTCACCGGTTTGTGTTGGCCGCGCTGGGTCGTTACGGATAAATACCGCGTTGCGTGCGGTACGCATCGCTACCAACTCATCGCAGGCTGTCTGTGTGGCCACTTCATAACCCGCAACGGTGATATGCTGGTTATTCATGGTGTCGCCGAAGGAAACCAGGTCTGACAGTGTGCCTGTTTTCGCAGTGTAGACGTGGCCATAAAGCTGACGCGCATAGCTCCAGCGTCCCGATCCATCATTCATTTCCAGCGCCATGGTGGCGAGAGAAGCCGAATCACTGAACGGTAGACCAATAAAATCAAACGGCTCATCGCCCATGGCAGCAATGGTGTCGGTAAGGTCCGGTGAACCGGTGCCGCCAGAGAGCGCAGTGATGGTCACGGTAATGCCGTCCGGAGTAGTTTCACCGCCCACCGTGCCGTAGTAGTTCAGCATCAGCGGGATGTCATTCCCGGTCAGGCCTTTGTGGCGCGCTTTCACTGCCACTGATCCGTCAGTGACTGTTGCAGTAACAGGCAGACTGGCATTCGCGTTGATAGCAGCTGCCAGCGTGGTGGCAACGTCAGCAGCCTCATCGCCAATCACCACGGCGGCCTGCACACGTTCAACCCCGATATAAAGGCTGAGCGTACCTGACGCCTGAGCTGTGCCTGCAATGACTACCGAGCCTGCTGCCTGCGCACCTGTAGATTCACCCACAGCCAGAATCCACAACTCACCAAATGGATCGATGGCGCGATATCTCTTGACCATACGGTGCAACTGGCTACCGAAGCCGCAGATTTTCCCGGCTAGATCAGCAGAGGGCATGATAGTGAGCGTGTTTTTCACAACAGTTGCCGTGGTCGCCACTGTCCCGATTAGCAGTGCCGGGCTGCTTGAACTCGCGCTGTTTGCCTGGCTGGCATCCATCTCTGCCCAGAACAGCGGCACACGGATATCAGAAGGCACCTGATTAAAGCTGACAGTCATTACTCGCCACCTTGTTTAGTTGCGTCTTTTGCAGAAGCCTTGGTTTCTGCTTTGACTTCCGTAACATCCCCGGCCTTAATACGGCGGAGCCAGTAGGTACTCATTTCGACGTTTCGCCCCTCTTTGGGCAATAGGTCGCCACGGGCAGGATCAGGAACTGACCGCCCGGCAACAGGTTTTAGTTTCATTGGTTACTCGCTGAGGTTGACCCGAAGTTTGTGTTCGATGATGCCGTCTGGTTTCTGGTCTTTGCCGATAAAGTCCACGTCGACATCGATTTCTCTGAAATCATCCAGAGCATTGAGATCGTCATGCTGGCGCGTCATATCTTCTGTGATTTCACGCGTCAGCATGAATTCAAACTGGTAATAGAGTCGTCCACGGTCCATATCCAGAAGCTGACCGCCGGAATAAGCCACCGGGCCCGCGTCTTCATCCGGTTGCCAGCCCAACAGCGCCTTCCAGATTTCACCCCGCACGTCATGCACCGCGTCATAACCTGATGCCTGTCCGCGTTCGTCGCGTGTATTGTCCAGCACAACGACAACTGCAAACCCTTCAGTGACGTTCTGCCAGTAGTCGGTCAGTGACTTTTGCTCGGCGGTGACGTCTTCAGTCGGCACAACGTATGCCGCAGGTAACTTCATTTTCCCGGTTTCAGGAATGGCTTTAAATTCCGCCGCACCAGCCACGTTGCCCGCAAAGCGAGGACATCGCGCGCGAAGCGCAGCTATCACAAGGGATAGCTTCATTTCTTTTTCCTTTCAGGCCTGAGGGAGGTGCGTAGCGCCCTGCTGAGGACGTAACGCGTCCAGCTTTTGCGGGATTCAAGCACCTCAGCCATATAGTTTTTGCGTGGCGCAACACGCCAGCCGTTGCCGCCAGACTTGCCTTTATGGTGGCTTTTACCGCGTTTCGCCCCGCGCCGGACACCGTAAAACAGGAAGGCCGGATAGAAATCGCCTTCAATGAGCCTGTTGCCCTCGCCCCGCTTCTGGTTTGGCGCAATCCGCACCATCAGTCCAGGACGGTTTTTTGATGCACGCGGAACGTAGTAACCGATTGAGCGTGCCAGCCTGCCAGTGAGGTATGCTGGGCTCTCGCCTGGAGATGAACGCCCACGCCGCATCACCATCCGGCGTGCGTCACGCATGTGCACCTGGCCTATTTTTACAAAGGCCTTGCGCATTTTGGCGCGGTTAAAGACAAGCTCTTTCGGCTGTTCGAAATCGACGTGCAGCAGCGGCTTAGCCATACATCTCTCCATCGCGCTCTACCGCGCCCAGCTCCTCGCACTCCATCAGCAGGTAACGGCCAGCGGAGTTGAGATCGCGAAGGCGCTTAACCCGGTAGATATTGCCGCCATAAACGACCTCAAAATCAGAAGTAATGCCCTGTCGAAACCGGATCGTGATGTAGTGGGTGATGATGTCATCAGCCTGAATGGATTCGTGATAAGTCGTAGCGCCTACCTGCCGGACCTTTGCCCACACATCCTTTTCATTCTGATAAACCGGTTCAACACCATAATCGGCCGTCGGCTGATCTATGCGCTGCCGTAAGTGAATGCGCTTATTGAGTTCACCAGGATCGGGCAGCGTGAATACAGCGCTGGTATTTGATGACCGTAACAGCATATCAGTACCCCGACACAGGCAGGCGGCGTGAATAGAGAAGAAACTCAAACGCCTGAGGCGTCTCAGTCATCTCCAGTTCGGACACAGAGCTACGGTGCTCATACCAGTGACTGACCAGCATTAGCAGAGCAAGACGGATATCCTCGGTGATGACAATGCCGTCAGTATCAAGCGGGGCAATGTCGTCCACTGTTTTATAGAGATTTCGGTTAAGGTAGGTCACCGCCTTTGCCTCTGCAGCCAGGGCAAATAATTCCAGCAGCCGATCTTCTTCCGTAAAATCCTTTTCCAGCCGGCATTGCTGTTTAATTTCGTCGAGCGTCAGCAGCATGGCCTGCCCTTATTTTTTGACTTTTTCCTTCGCTTCAGCTGCCGCTTTGGCTTCCGCATCCGCTTTTTCTCTGGCTTCTGCCTCTGCCTGAGCTTTAGCATCAGGTTCGGCTTTTGCTCTGGCTTCAGCTTCAGCTTTTTCCTTAGCTTCAGCTGCCGCTTTCGCTTTGGCGTCATCGTTAGCCACTTCCCGCGCGTAACCTTTTTTCACCAGCTCGCGGCCATGCTGCTCCGTGGTTTCAATCGTGCCGCCTTCAGGAACGACAACGCCATCGTGATAGTTAGGCCGGACAAGAGTCAGTTTCATCGTGCTTTCTCCGTGGAGCGGCCCGCAGGCCGCCGTGATGGGTTACGCGCCAGCCGGAGCAGGAGCGGTGAACGAGCCGTAAATGAAGGCTTCAGGGCGCTTAACTGCAAGCGCCAGACGCTCTTCGCAGCGAATTGAGATCATGTTTTTCTCAAAGTCGTCGGCGTTCTCAGTTGAGATGACCACGTTGGCCTCTTCACGATCAAAGAGCTGCGCGGCAGCATTGAACGCACCGGTCAGGAATTTCCCCTGGAATGCGGCAGTTTCGGTGGCCACAACTGGCAACCCCCAGAGTGTCGGGCCGGTAAGCGCAGCCGGATTTGCCAGGATATAGCGACCCAGCGTGTCTTTGGTCAGCTCGATTTTGGCCCAGTCGATAAAGTGCAAAACGTGGCCCGACGCAGGGAAACGCGCCAGTTGTGCCTGAAGCATCGCCAGACGCAGGTCATCAATACCGCTCTGATTTGCGACTTCGAACGCGGCCTCAAACGCGGTGGCCTGAGGCACAATGCCGTGCAGATGCGCGCCTTCGGTGCCGTCGCCAAAAAGAATCTCCTGCTCTTCGACATACTTCAGGCCGAAGCGCATTTCTGCATCGATGGTTGACTGAAGCTGCGGCATGTCGTCAAGGATTTGCTTCGCGGCTTTGAACATGTGAGCGATAGTGACCACCGGCGTGATTTTGGTGGCAAACTTGATGCCGCTGTACGGCTTGGTCGTGCCCTCAGGCACCACTTTTGCGGCATTGGTAAAGCCTGTCTGCTGCACCCAGAAAATAGCCGGAGATGATGTGCGACCGGGGGCAATCAGATCGCGGATAAACAGGCGCTGTTTTGGCTGCGTATCAATACCCGGCAGACGTTGTGGCTCAACGACACCATCGGCAACGTCCGCTGAAAGCAGCGCGGCATTAACCGGAATGCTCAGGCGGCGGTTGCCCTCAATGCTGGCGGCGAATGCTTTCAGTGCTTCGCTACTGACCACGGTTTGGCCAACGGTTTCTACAACTTTTTTTGCATTCGCCAGCGGCATCTGAGCAACGTGCTGCTCCAGCTCCCCAAGTGAGGCTTTAAGAACTTTTTCGGCTTCACGCAGGGCATTTAATTCAGAAGCCATTTTATCAACTGCGCCTTTCGTTTCAGCTGAGAGTGAACCCGCCTTTTTTGCCTCTTTCAGGGCGTCTTCTGCCTTAGCGCTGAATTTGCCATTAGCTTCTTCAATGCTTGCCGTGACCTTTTTCAGAATCTCATTTACTTCAGACATGGATAATCCTCATTTGCCGAACGCGGCCAGCGCGTTATTAAGTTGTTCAATACTTTCAGGGTTGATTTCGTCGGTAGCGCCCGGCATACCTTCAGGAGTGGCAGCAGCGCCTGGCTTGCTGCCGGTTAATGCTTTGAGAAGTTTTCGACGTTCGGAGCGCGGTGCATCGGTTTTTGCCAGCATCGCGTCCAGCTTCCGTAATGCAGCGGCGGGGCTGTCGTCGTCATCAGCGATTTCATCTGCCGAAAGCAACCGATCCGCAAAACCCTTATCAACGGCATCACTGCCACCAATGTAAGTTTCAGCGTCCATCATCGCGTCGATAGTGGCGGTATCCAGCCCCGTGCGAGCACCGTAGATATCGTTCATAGCCTTATCAAAAGGCACCATGTCCGCCGCAATCTGCTGAAGGTCGTGACGGTTGCCCATCGCATAAACCCAGCAGTTATGGATCATCAGGAATGCACCGCGACCAATCTGGACCTCATCACCAGCCATCGCGATAATCGAAGCAGCTGAGGCAGCAAGTCCAAGCACCTTGACGGTCACTTTCCCTTCGTATTCACGCAGCAGGTTGTAAATCGCCAGGCCTTCAAACATGTCGCCGCCCGGCGAATTGATGTTCACGGTCACGTCGGCACCGCCGATTGAGCGGAGCGCAGCAGCGATGCGGCTGGCGGTAACGCCATCGCCGTACCAGTCAACGCCAATGACGTCGAACACGGAAATGCTGTTTTCATCACTCTTTGCGGCCTTGATGCCACCGTTCCAGCGATCCATTGCGGAAGACGGCAGATTGCGATTTTCGCGCGCAAAAGGCCGCCCCTCCGGCGCTGCCGGAAGACTTTTTACTGTCATTGGGGATGCTCCTAAGCCGCCTGTTTAAGCGGTGATTGATCGAAAGGAATGTCCGGGAAAACGGCATTGTGGACTTCGCGCAACAGCGTGGCTCTTGTGGCAATGCTGTTTTTGCGTAAGTCTTCAAGCGGTGTCAGGTTCAGCTGCACGGTATAGATATCACCACCTTCAATCGGCGGCAGATTTTCCAGACGGCGCACGTCATTACGGGACATCCAGCCATTCTGCAGCGCGGTGGTGTAATAAGCGGAGCGTCCGGCGCTGTCGGCACGAAGCAGGCCTTCAACGGAGAACTCAGCAAATAGGTCTTCATCACCGTTCAGCAGGCAGCGTGAGATCTCCTGCTCAATGTTCACCAGCATCGGGCGCAGCGTATTCGTCAGGAAGAGCAGGTTCATGCCTTCAACGCTCGACGCCCAGCTACTCTGCTTATCAACGTGACCGACCATAAACGGCGGCACGCGGAACCAGCGGCAGATTTCCTCAATACTGAAGGATCGTGACTCCAGCATCTGCGCATCTTCAGGGTTAAGGGTGATGCCCTGGTAAGACATGTCGCCCTCAAGGACCATCACCTTGCCCGCGTTTTTTGAACCAACGAACCGGTTGAGGTTCTCGCGGTTTTTCTGGCGCTGCTCTTTGGTCAGCAGGTTCTTTGAAAGAAAGAAACCTGACGTCTGAATACCGTTTTCAAAAATTTTTGCGGCTGATTCTTCGACCGCCATCGCTGCACCAAACACGTCTCGCCCGGTGCGCATCGGCATCATTCCGCATACACCATCCAGACCAAAGCCCCGGATGTGCATCATATTTTTAACTGGGATGATGCGCGGTACGCCCTTCTCGGTGTATGTGTACTGCAGTTCGCCGCTGTCCAGCCGCTCCACCTTCATGCTCTGGGGAAGCAGCGGAACCAGTGAGACCAGCTTGGTACCGATCATCTTTTTCTCAACGTAGGCATTACCCCGCAGACAGATACTGGCAACGACCATCAGCATGAAGCGCGACGGCGTCATTTCGCTGTTCGGGCGGCGGCACAGCAGTTGATAGGCCGGATGATTAAGCGCCAGCTTGCGCGAGCCGTCAGCGGCACGTTCGTAAACCTTCATCGGCAGGGTTGAAACTGACTCGCTCAGCAGGCGCACGCAGGCCCATACAGAGGCCAGCGCCAGCGCTTTCTCTGCTGTCACGACCTTGCCGCTGCTACTGGTGCCGTACCATTCCTGCCAGAAAGCAGCATCGTTAAGCCCAATGGACTCACCAAGCCAGTTCACAATCGCGCTCTTGATGCGACCCGGCTGTTTTTTTTCCTTCATCAGATACCTACCATGATCGGGTCATCAAAAAAGTCATCAGGATCGCCGCTGTCCACCAGCACTGCATCCTCTGCTGCACCTATTGCCATAGCGGAAGCCACCACGCCGTCGATACGGCCGGTACTTTTCTTTTTGGCAAATATGCGGTTGTCCTTCTGGTCAGCCTCAAGCACCGCAGAGGCCGCATTCCAGCGCAGGCAGGGATTAGGGCGGATAACCAGTACCCGGTTATTAAGATGTTCCTCAAACAACTCGATAGATCGCGGCATCCAGAGTCCGGATTCTTGCGCCTTATAAAAGCCCTGACCGTGCGGAACAAGGTCAACGCTAACAGACTCGCTTTCGAGTTCGGGCTCCAGATATTTAATGCGATACTGGTCAAACGCGATGCACTTAATGTCATATCTGGCCGCCAACTCACCAATACGAACGGCAACAAACCCATAATTCACAGCCTTGCCCGGTGGCGCATGAATAAAACCATTACGCAGCCAGGCGTCATAGGGAACGTGATCCGTCTTGGCGCGCTCAAGCAGAGAGTCTTTAGGCGTCCAGAATTCAACTAAAAGCTTTTTGAATTTCGGGAAGTAAAGCGCCAGTGCAGTCAGATCACGGGAGCCTGACAGGTCCAGCCCCCCATAACACTCTTCTCCCGCCAAATCTTCGGGATCAAAGTCCTGTTCGCAATTCATCCAGGTGTCGCTGTCTATCCATGGGTCGGACGCTTCGACCCACTGACAGAAGTTAAGGCGACGAACGATGCTCTCTTTTGAAGGCATGCCACGCGCCTGCGTCACCTGCTCACGCAGATATTTATCCGTGAATGTTTGCCCCAGAGATGGGTTAGCTTTTCCCCAGCAGGATTCATCTTTAAATGGATCGTCGCCCTCATCCAGCGAACAAATGAAGCTGAAGAAGCTGTCATCAACGAGGTCACCGGCTGCAACCTTGCGACCGTACTCATGATATTCGTAGCAGACGCTGGTCTTATCGTGGCCACTGTTGGTGATGAGGAACATCAGCGCCTGACGGCGCCCCTTAGTCCCGGCACGCATCATCTCAACAACGGCGTTTGTTTTATGCTCATGGACTTCATCAATCAGCGCGCCGTGCGGACGCGGACCTGACTGACCATCATCAGAGCTGATGGGTTTAAAAAAAGAGCCCGTCTGCAGAAACGCGAGATTCCACACGTTAAGACCGGTGCCGGATTTGGTGATGCGCTGCGCCAGAGCGGGCGACTGATCGACCATCGTTACAGCATCGCGAAATAGGATCATCGCCTGGTCTTTTTTTGTGGCCGCCGCGTAGACTTCGGCGCGTGGCTCCTTGTCCGCCATCAGCAGATAAAGACCAACACCACCAGCCAGGGGAGACTTGCCTGAACCCTTACCGGATTCGATGTAGCTCATGCGAAAGCGGCGCGTGCCGTCTTCCGTCTTCCAACCAAACAGAGAACCAACGATGAAACACTGCCATGGCAGAAGGATAAAAGGCTTTCCCTCATGCTCCCCACCATTGAGCTTTAAAACCTGAGCGAAGAAATTAACGACGCGAGTTACAGCTTCAACATCCCAAAACAGTCCGCGCTCTGGCCCTTCTTCTAAATCGCGAAGATGCCGGGCGCAGGCAGCGCGGATATCCGGGCCCGCTATGACTGAGCCGCTGGTAACGTCCATGGCATATTGTGTAGCTGGATCAACCGAAGAACTGGTTGAACGGGTCTTCTTCTTTTTCTCCACCATCAGCATTTACCTTTGACCGGGCAGCCGGTGTAAGGCCGAACTCCACCAGATAACTTTTGAACCGGCGATCTACATCCGCCAGCATGGCGACAGCCGGGTTTGCTTTAATCAGAAAATCACCCATCTGGGTTTTAGTCGTATAGGTGCGCCCTTCGATATCGACTATCTGGCGCAATTGCAGAATTTCCGCATAAAGATCGCAGAGCCGTTCGAGCGCAAATGTGTCCGCAACCGTGAGCACGCCCATCCCGTCCAGAAGAACGGTGAGCTTTCCCCAGGCTGTTTTACCCCAGTCGGTCAGATGTGATGGAGGGCTTGGAATTTCCCGAGCGGGCTTCGGCTCTTTTTTATTGAGCACGCGCTTGCCGGGATTCCCAGTAACAACTTTCAGATGGGTAGGTTTTGGTCGTCTTCCGGCCATAAAAACCTCCCAGAAAAAAACTTTTCATTTCGCGGTTGTGCATAAAAAGGGGGGCGGGCGGTCAGGAAGAGGATAATCCATGAACTCTTTATCCGCCCCTCCCCGTGTATCTGTGCTCTATTCCCTGCGCCAGTGCGACTGTGGGTCTAGTGGCAGCCCGTTCTCGTCGCATCCGATAATATAACCGCGCTTCTCTTCGCGCTGCTTAGTAGAGTCGTGGTGCAGCTTACAGAGGGATTGCCAGTTGCCTTTATCCCAGAAGAGTTTTTGAGCTTTCGCTATGTCCTCCTGGTTACCGGCTCTAATTGCCTCTTTCAGGCGATGAGGCTTAATGTGATCGACGACCGTTGCTTCTATGGCTCTACCCTGCCTGTGGCACATGACACAGATGGGGTGCGATTTCAGGAATGACAGTCTGGCCTTGTCCCAGCGACTGTTGTAGATACGAGGCTCGGACATTGAAACTCCAATAAAAAACCGCCCTTAGGCGGCTTCATAAATTTCAAACTCACTTGTCTAAACTGACCAGAGCATCTGTGCAACACTTAAAGAAAAGCTCCCCAAACTTAGTTAGCTGTATACACCACATGTCGTATTTAATACTCTTTATTTCTGCCCATCTTTTCCAATCTTCAGAAGTAGCTTCGTTGGTGTACTCCAGCAGCCCTAGCTCGTTAAGATGCTCAATGTAAATATAGAAATTATTTGGGTAGAAATATTCCTCAGGATGAAGTGTCATATCAAGAAGGTTTTTTTCCTCATCGTAAAATGGAAAACTTTTCCCTTCCAGCAATAATTCTCTTTCCTCTTTAGTAACAAGGTCCCAAGTAAGCATATGTTTTATATAAAGCGAAGGCTTTTTCTTTGAGAGGCGAAGAAGGAATAGAGCCTCATCTGAGGATAGCTGTCCGATAATTGGCAGGAAAGCCGGATGAGCTTGATTATTTCTTTCTCGGTCCATAGATGCAGACAATAGCTCGACATAGAGTTTTCCTACCAGAGTCTCGCTATCATGATGTTTTAATTTATCAGCAATATCTAAAATTAATCCTTCAGGAGGAGTAACTCTCCTTTCTTCTGGAACTTTTTGGATTGCACGCTTAAAGCCCTCGTCAATTCTATCTTGTATGAAAGCAGTACACTGAACCGGGAAAGTGATAAGCCTTAGTGTTTTGGCTAAGTCTTCTCCTAGTTTGCCAAACTGCCGAAGCATGGGCTTTGGAGCATCATTATATAGTTGAAGCCAAACATCCTTAGGTATTGATTGAATTAGATCAAGTGTCTCTTTGTCCATTATAGCCCCCTCAAGAATTACGAGAACTATAACACTGAAATATGACCATCCATTGAGTTTATATGATGATTCTAATCATGATAACTACCATGAGAGTTAATGTGTTTGTATTTTCACAATTGCCGCCCTATCGATGTTGCACTGCTCAATCACGCCATAAAGCGAAATGTTCAGCTCTACTGATTCGCCATAGTTCATGGAGTCACCGGGAGCCGGTGCCTGTAATGGGCTTGTCAGTTCCGCTGGCAGGTTTAACCGTGGCTGGCTGATTGTCCGGTATTCCACTTGCTGACTTTGCCGCGTCCCGCAACCGCTCAACAGCGCGACTATCGACAGGAGCAGCAGCGCTTTTATCCGCTTCCAGATAGCGCTTAATCTCATTCTGTAATTTCCTGTTCTGCTGTGCCGTCACCGCGCGTTGTTCTGCAACCTGACTCATCACCGCGTTTTGCTTGTTAACAGCCTTTACCAGATCATTGACGCTGGCGGCTAAGTCGTCGTTCTTTGAGCGCAGATCGTTTATCTGGCTGTCTTTACTGTTTGCCAGTTGTTCCAGCCGCTCGTTAGTAGCAGTCAGCTGTGAGTTACGGGCATTCAGTCCCCAAAGACAGATGCAGATAAGAGCAATGAAAAATACGTGCGAATAGTTTCGGATAATGCCGATTACGTTGAACATAGAATCCCCTTAGCTTTTAATAAGCGGGATTTCCTGTCTTCCAGACCGTTAGTACCACCGTTAATGACTTTGGTGATGCGGGTAACATCATCAAGGTCTGCCAGTTCGTTTAAGCCGTGATTCTTCCACCATGCTGCTGCTGACATCGCCGCCTGAAGGTTTTCAGTCAGCAGGTCGGGGTTTGCCACCACGTCAGCACTGAGTTGACCAGACAGGGCTGCGTAGTTTGCCTTGCCGGTAATCTGAATAATCCCACGACCGCGATAGCGGTACCCATCACCAGAAGCAACGTCACCATTGCCATTGCGGTTAGCGTAAATGATGTTGGCGATCATCTTCTGATTGGCGGAATGCTCAGCGTTGCGTCCATAGGCTTTTGCCTGTGCCGCTGTGATGCGCTTGCCAAACATGGCAAGGAGCGCATTCTCGCTGTAGTCCAGGCCCTCTTCCACTTTCGTGAAACCGGCTGACTCATGCCCCACCTGCGCCAGAAAGTGCGCCTGACGCAACGCGGTAGTGATGCCAAATGAATTCATGCTGGCAGCGATGCGGGGAAACCACTTGTCGCGCAGCGCATCAGATACGCCGGTAGCGCGCTGGAAATTACTGGGTGTCAGCATTGCCATCCCCTAATCGTTTATCGATGAAGCGACGAAGTTTTGTTGAGAACCAGTCAACGCCAAGAAAGCCAAGAAACACGGCAACCACTCGCGTCAGGTCATCGCTGAAGTTCCAGTTAAAGACAGAGCCCATAACCTGTAGTGTCGGCTGAAGAAAAAACGCAAACACGCTGCACATAGCTGCATCAAGCAATCGGCGCGGCCATGTGTCACGGCCAAAATATGTCGCCCGTAGAATCGCCATCACACCGGCTAAACCGGCATAACCCGATTCGTTTTTGTGGGCATATAGCCAGGCAAGCAGGCTTGCCCAGAAGCCCGGATCACGTTCTGGCATACGTTTCATCCTCACCTCCCAATAACAGGTCGGTGCCGTCGGTAGTCTTTAAATAAAAATTGCGCACCGCCACGGCGTGAAAGTTTCGGATAACAGTGATTGGCGGGCGCAAAAACGAAAGAAGGCCGCTCTATGGCGACCCTCTTAAATATGAACCCTGACGCATTACGCGATAGTTTCCTGGCCCGTCAGCCACAGGGTTAATTATTACGTGCAAATAAAAACGCCCGATAGCTGGTGAAGCTTCGGGCGTTTATGTCACTCACAGATTTTGCAACTGAGTCTTGAAGAATAAGAAGTACTGCGTAGTAACGAGCCTTATCAGATTATCAGGCTTTTTACGTACGTAAATACTTTTTATGCACTTGCTCTAAAATCTTCTCGCTGAACATAACGGTCCATCTGCAGGGGTATATCCAGCATCATCAACATGCCATCTACCACGCCCTCCGCTTTCTGAAGCTTTTTCCCAATATGGCCATCAGAGCATTGGTGCTTTCTCGCCAGCTCCATAAAGGTTTTTCCAAATACGTAGTAATCGAAGAGCAAATCGTGCAGGTCTTCATTGTTCTTATTTAATTTGGCTATACAGCTGCACAGCAGCATTGCGTCATCATCGCAACATGACTGGCGGGATTTTACTTTTGAAGGAATTAAACCGCTGAAACCGGCCGCAATAGATGACCAGTAAACTTGCTCTTTGTTGCTGGATACCCAAGCGCCCCAGCGCTCAAGTACTAATTGAATATCACGCATTTGTTATCCTCCACGCTTTTAATTTACCCGATCACGCCGACTGCAATCGAGTGATCGAGGAATCTGAACAGCAGCACTACCTGACTGCCGTATTTCTCTTCGAATACTTTTGGATCACGGTGCAGTTCATCGTGATGCGCTCTGCAAAGCGGTATCACAAATAAATCATGCGCCTTTGTTCCCATCCCCCCTTGTCCGTGTCCGATAATATGGTGCGGGTCATCTGCTAGCTTTCCGCAACAGGCGCATGGTTGCGCCTTGACCCACCGCGTGTACTTCTCATTGATATATCTGATGCGCTTTGGTCGCGCCATGTATGACTGTGGCGACTCCGGGTCGATGCTGATTGTCAGAACCTGCTTCACCACCTCGGCCGATTCTAGAATCATCTCCTGCGCCGACCGCGCTGGAGTGATCACCGCTTCCGGCATTGGCCCGGTATCAACAACTGGCTTAGGCATACGCAGAACGCTGCGGGCGTGTGATTCTGGTATCAGGTCGATTACTCCCTTTAAGCATGCCCACCAGCACAGCTCAGGTAACGTCATTCGGTGATCCGCGCCCAAACCCATCTGAAGGCATGCCGATTCGATTACCCACCGCGCCAGATTGCTTGCTGCGACGTTTTCCAGGATACCAGGCATGCCATTTGAGCGACAGTAATTATCACAGGCATAACACAGGCAAAGTGAGCCAAAATCAGTCCGCAGAGTAGTGTAATGCTGATGGTGGTAGGAATCTTTTTCAGGATACTGACAGGCGCTAATTTTTTGCACCCATGCATCATGGTTTTCCCATCCACCAGCAGCTACGATCACCTTTTCGTCAGCGAAGAAAGCTTTAAGCGGTGGGTCATCCAGTAATGGCTGGCTGCTGTCGTTGATTAAGCCCGATGGAAGGTGTGACATGTCACGCGGCATTGTGCAGACCAGTACGCGTTCACGGAACATTGGTATCAGATCGCGACCCGGCTTAAGCAGCACAATACCGGTGTTGATAGCTACGTCAGGTGTGAGTATTGCCCTCATGCGGCCACCGCCTGATATTCACTGATCGTCACCTCTGATTTGCCACCCTTCGTAATTGGACCCCATTCGACTATCAACCGCTGAATCTGCTTGTCATCCACCCATACGCCAGCATGTGTCAGGCTATCGAATGCGGCTTTCAGATAGTTGTCCAAATCGCGCTGGCGCTTGTCTGGCGGGTAAAGGATCACAGTCACAACAACATTCACTGTAATCGGCTTTGGGCGGCGCTTCAGTTGCTGGTATACCGCCGCAATAGCATTGGATCGGAAAGAGCGCCCGGAGGCGCTGATTAATACTCCCTTTGGCGTGTGTCGCCAGTAGGTGTTTAATGTTGGAGGGAATGGCAGGGTTAACTTCATTCAGCCCCCTCACCACTTTCACGGCAATCATCGCCGCTGGTTTGATGGTTGGTGAACTGGCTCATCATGACTCCTTACTTATCGCACGGATCCATGATTCCCAGCAGGATTGCGTCCGATGGTGAAGGTATTCACCGCTTCCCTTTCGCGAAATATCATCCTGTTCTACATGTGGCATGGACATAATCCAAGCTTCAAATTTCTTTCGCTCTAACTCTTCTTTCAACATCCTTCCCTCCCATCATTCTCAATCACCCGATAGGCGATGATGTCGCAGTCCATTTCATCCCGAACATAGTTTCCGTTGGCCCATATTAATGCTTCCGATGCACAGAAAAACTTGGCCTGACCGCTACGAAGGCGAACATCGACAATTGCACCATCTTTCACAGGGCACTGCCCACCCTTCCACTCAATCCAGCCATCATTTTCAATCTGCCGGTAGGTGTCCGTTGGGGATTCCTGCTGCTCCAGTTCTGGCGGCTCATTTTCTATTTTCCGCAGCGTTTCGCGGTCAATCCAAAGTACATAGCCAACCATTCCATCATGACGTGCAACGTTTCCTGGATTAATGGCATCAGTCAGAAATGAAATCTCTGAGCATGCCGGGTTACGTCGCTGCTTAATGTTGCTCATGCACTCATGCAGAAATTGAAGGTTTGCCTTGTCACCCTGCAAAGCTTCAAGCAAAACTTGCTTTACTGATTTAGCCATAATCAGAACCCACCCTTGGATTTGTTCGTGCCACCTTTGTGGGGATGGTGATCGATCATGCGACCCTCCCAGCGATCAGTTGCACGCTGCTGTCACACTGGTTGCCCCAGCAATCCCAGCCCTCGGCGGCGGTACGCGCAAATAACTCAATGCGTGAAACGTCACCATAAAGTTTCTCCAGACGATTTCTTACTTCCCACGGCTTAGCGCTGTGTTCGCCCAGGCATGAATACACAACCTGCTTAACCGATGCGCTGCAGCGTTCCAGACCAGTGCCGCGAGTAGCTATCAGCACATCCTCTGTGTTGCTTCGGGTGTGGTTGCCGCCGTTCATGCGGGTCTCTGCGTTCAGCATGTCCAGCAGATCGGTGAAGTCGTGAATGGTCTGTTCGGTCAGCGCGCGGTTGAAGCGCTCTTCGGCACGCTGGTTCAGCTTCACCCACGTGAAACCCTTCATGGTGCGCACCCGGAATCCCCACGCTTCAGCCAGTTCGCGGGCCTCTTGGTTATGGGTGCCGGTGTACCACATAGCCAGTACCGAATTTTCAGTACCTAAATCCCATACTGGCAGGCGCTTAAGGTCAGCCATTGTCATGGTCTGATAGTGGTCAGTTGCAGCACCATTGCTGATGCTGTTGTTGTAAGGCCATGGAGGATCGGCGTAGATGAGTTGGTATGGCATTACGCGCCCTCCTTGATGTGCTCACGCGGCTCGCCATCTTTCGGCTCAGGCCATTTGCGGGACATGTTCACTGCCAGCTTGATATCCATGGCTGTGTTGAGTTCATCGTCGGTGATGCCAGCGCGGCGCATTGCATCCCACAGCAGGAACTGGAGGTCAGCCCATTCGGACAGGTCGTCTACGGCTTCGGCTGCTTCCATCGCTTCTTTGGCTAGGTGTTTCAGTGGGCCAATCGGACCGACATCACCGAAGGTTTGCTGTGACCATGCGGCGTGTTTTTTGCGAATGGCTTCGCGTACCTGTGCTGGGTTGGCGATTGCTGCGGAGCGGGTCAGTTTCTTCTTGCCACTGGCCTTGGCTTTTGCCAGCCCCTCAGCTGCAATAGTCCCGGCTTTGGCTCCATGTTCGCGGGAGAGTGCAACGGCTGTAGTGGCGGCGACCTCGTTACGCTTCACCATGCCAATCAGCTCATCACCGCTAGCCAGCAATGCGAGGTGCTGATCGACATCTGCAACGGAGCGCTTAACCTTCTTCGCGATTTCAGCTGGCTCCCATCCCTGATTGCTCATGCGCTGGTAAGCTGCTGCGCGTTCCAGTGGCTCCAGTGCGCGGCCCTGACTGCTCGTTACCATGAACGCAATACGATCAGCTTCGCTGCCTGTGAAGTCTTTGCACTCCAGGCGGATTTCGTGGCCTGCTTCCTGTGCCAGCTTCGCGCCATGCCAGCGGTGGTGACCGTCGATAATCTTCACGCCCTGCTCTGTTACCTGTACGGTCAGTGGCGGGACGTGCTCGCCGGCAATGTAAGCATCGCGGAATTCTTCGACGTGAACCTGATTGATGTCGCGAACGTTGTAACCAGGTTCGATATACAGCTCACTAACACCCAGCAGGTAAGTTTTACGTACCGTGATGTCGGTTTCGTTGTTGTCTTTGTTTTTGTAAACCTGAAGCAAATTGCTCATGCTGTTTTCAACTCCCATACGAGGGCAATAACTAAACCGGTAATCATCAGGGCAGCCAGACGGATGCCACGGTAGTAATCTTCGTTGCGCCAGTAGTGCGCTTTGATGGCCGATTTCATCGCTTTCTCCTCGCCTTCTCTGGGAAGTCAGGCTCAGGCTTTGGCAGCCGCCAGTTAGCCATGCTGATGCAGTACTTACGGCAAGTGATGGCCTTTTCACGCAGTCCAGGATTCTTCGTGCAGTCGAATGCACGCAACCAGGTATCTGCCGCCTTGTTCCACCAGTTTTTGTCCTGGTACCGGTACGCCTTGTCGCTCAACTCCACGAACGATGCATCCTCAGCAGCATTAGGGACAGATGTGAAATAACGGGTGTACTCGTCTCGCCATACCTCACCAGTCGCTGCAAGCCTTTGCAGGGTGAAGCTCACCGTGCTTCTGGTTCTACCAATGGCTTGAGATATTTGAGCCGGTGTCTTGCCTTCGTGAGTAATCAGGTGCGTAAGAATCAGCGTTTCAGTGTTCATCGTTACCCCCGGAAGCCATCAGGAATTGGATAATCAGCGCTTGGAACGTGCATCACATCGCGCTTCCATTGACCACCGACACACGGAGGCCGGCCAGCCTTCTCCCAGTTGCCAGCCGATTTCAGGTAGCCAGGGAACTTACTCTGACGAAACAGCGTTGATGGTCGCAGGTAATCACTCATCTGAGCGTCGCTACCCCACTTCGCGACCATGTAATCAACGGTCAGGATCAAATCATCGGCAGTAAAATCTTCCGCGAGTCGTCCACGAATAGGGCCAAGCGATGAACTGGCTTTCTGGTAGCGAGTACCAGCTGCACGATTCAGGTGTTCGAGAACGTTAATAGCCAGCCGATTTGAATCAATCCTGCTGTCGGGTTTCGCAGAAACCTGACTAAGTGTTTTTACTGATGGATCATGTTTTGAATTTAATGACGGATCGTCGCCAGATTCTGGAGGGTGAAAACCGCATTTCATGCTGGATTCTGGTGCACCAGATATCGATGCGTCAGAAACTGATGCACCAGATTTTGATGTGTCAGAATTTGACGTGTCAGATTTTGATGCATCAGATTCTGTCAGGTGAAACATGGCAGCTTCGCGCATCTTTTTGACATTGAGTTGATACAGGTTCGAGGCATTGCGATTGCCGTTTCGGCGTTCGGTTCGGGTCAGCCAGCCCTCTTGCTCAAGAGTTGCAATAGCCGTACGCACCGTGCTGGCACCTGCGCCGATCTGGCGGGCAATGGTGGCAATTGAGGGCCAGCAAACGCCCTCGTCGCTGGAAAAGTCAGCAAGACGCGCCATGATGGCAACGCTGGTGATCTTCATTCCCGCTGCGGCGCAACCGTCCCAGACGTATGCAGATAATTTAACGCTCATGTGGTGCCTCTATTTCCCGAAAATCGCGCTGGAACTGGTGTAGAGGACAGAAGCACTCACCATGTTCGTAATTGTCTCTGAGGTAGATGACCCGGCCTGATTCTGGCTCCCAGCGGATAACCCGAACGGGTATACCGCGACGATCTCTGAACCATCGGTCAAGTTCTCGCACTGGGTAGCCTCCGGTTTACGATAGAAATCATTCCATGCGTTTTGCACTACCACCGGCTCCGCTGACTGGTAGTTGTTTGACCCACCAGCGACGCGTAATATTTGCTCATACCGCAACTGACCAGCCTCCACGCGGCAGCGAAATTGCACTGAAGGTCTTATTTGATTTATGCTGTTCATGTCGTTACTTCTCCACGCAAGTTGATTTGACGATGCCGAACGCTCCGGTCTGCAAACTGGGGCGTTCAACTTTTCTGCTCTACTCACTTCACACCTCCGTTGCCTGAATCTGCATTCCGGCTACTTCCGCCTTACGATTAACCATGAACAAATCCACGTTGTGATCTGAAACACCCACGCCATAAAGAGCGAGGAAGCCAAAAAAACCATGCATCTGATGGCGCATCTTCTGATGGAATAAACCGGTAAGCGTTTTAAGCTCTTTTTTGTCGATGATTCCGTCAGCAGCTGCCTCGCGCTTAGCTATCGCTAACTCACCAGCAGCAGCGTTGGACTGCATTTCAATGTCGAACAAATCAACCTTATCCACGTGCTGCACTGAAGAGATGTCCACCAGCGTTAAGCCTTTACGGTTGGCGAAGTACTCAGCCAGGTAAGTGCTACCTGATATGTCTTCCATCTGCTGCAACTCATCCATCGAGAAGAAGCGGCTGCCGCACTTGCGGTAAAGATGGTTATGGAACTGATCGATAGTCATGCCCATGTCATCAGCCATACCCAAACGACCGTGTGGGTGTGCTTTGCACATAAGCCGAACTGCCGTGTTGATGGTGTCTACCATTTCAATTTCCCTGTTGTAGTTACCGCTAAGCGGCAGTCGCTTTAGAATCAAGTTCGGGCCAGATTTTCATCCAATCATTGGGATGAAGGTCCTTTCTGCTTACCGCCCCGTCTGAATTAATTTCGATGAGAACTGATAAAGCTGGGCCTAACTTTTGCCCCTTGCTAATAGCCTTACGGAGGTATTCAAGTGAAGTTTCGCAAGTCGCAGCGAAGTCCCGTTGCTTACCCAACGCAAGGCCATTCAGATACGTTCTTAACGTTTCCATGAAGCCTCCTGTGGTTGATGAAATCAGTATACCTACAAGTATACTCAATTCAATACCTGAGAGTCATTTACCTTCAGGTACTTTTTCGTATCATTCGGGTATGAAAACTGAACCAAGTCATGACATCTTCGAAATCCGTAGACAAAAGCTTCAAGAGCTTATTGATGGATATGAAACTCAAAGAAAGTTTGCAGAGGCTGCAGGCCTAGATGCGACTGTCGTATCTCGTATGCTTTATCCATCAGGGAAGGCAAATAAACGCAATATTGGCGAGCAGTCTGCACGCCAGATAGAAGATGCGTTAGGGTTGAGTCGGGGTTGGTTAGATGGCTTAGCTAATACGAAAGATTCAAATGTGGCCTACAAGGGCCCTAATGAGCCTAAGGGAAACTTTCCTGTAATAAGCTGGGTAAGCGCAGGGCAATGGATGGAAGCCGTAGAACCATATCACCGAAAAAGCGTTGACCGTTGGTATGAAACAACAGTTGACTGTTCAGAAAGTTCATTTTGGCTAGATGTTAAAGGCGATTCGATGACAGCCCCGGCTGGGCTGAGTATTCCAGAAGGAATGGCTATTCTGATCGATCCAGAGGTTGAAGCACGAAATGGAAAACTCGTTGTTGCAAAGCTAGATAGCGAGAACGAAGCCACCTTTAAGAAGCTTGTAATAGATGCGGGTCGTAAATTTCTCAAGCCCTTGAATCCTCAATATCCAATGACGGAAATTAACGGCAATTGTCGCATAATAGGTGTAGTTGTGGATGCTAAAGTCACCAACCTTCCCTGAGCACTCAACATACCTCTTCTAACCCGGTATTTACCGGGTTTTTTATGCACGTAAAACACCACAAATAAATAAATTCCCTTCACATTCATAATCATATACCCACGCGTACAAATTATTTACCTTTAAGTATTTACACTCAATATACTCATAAGTATATTTAGGCCATCGGATGTATACGTGAGGTACTTGAAGTGAAGATGATTAAGCAAATGGCCGACACCAGCTTAAGTGACTTGATCACCTTCCTGAAACTCTTCCCTGATGCCGAACTCATCTGTGATGCAGATACCGGTGTAATGACGTTCGAATGCAGTGAAGTGGATGTGCAATACAAGGCTGTGTTTTGAGTGTTTGGGCGGTTTCTTCGGGGCTTTCAACCTTTGTAGGAGAGGGAAGATAGTGTTCGTCCGGGTAACCGCCACTTTTTAGCGAGTTTATTGATGGCCAAGAAATCAAAAAGCGCCGCAAGTGGACGCTTAAGAGACAGTAAGACCAAGCCGTTCGTGATTCAAAACGGATCGGTTGTCATTGATGTATCGGTTATCAAGCAGACTTCGCTGACGAAAGAATCTTAATGATTGTTTGCTTCGCTCCCTCGACCGCTTCCTCGTGTCCAGGAAGATTTAGAGGTGCTGCTTTAACGAATTCACAAGCCTTTTCTTTGTCAATAAGGCCAGAATTAATTAGCGCAGCGATTAGGCTGACGGTGATTTCTGTTCTTACCGTTAGGTTTGCGAAGTTGGCGTCATACTGCTTGTGCGCGGCCTTAAGTCTATCAATGTCGAAATTTAATGCGTTAATTTGAGCCTGAAGTCCATTGTTATCCATAAGATTCTCTAATTGCCTGTGTAGGAATGGGCAGCATACCACCGAGCCTGATGTGGTGAAAAGACAGGCACACAACGATGAGAGCATTTGGTGGGCGTACTCTGGCGCGCCACTAGAGCGCTAAGTGCTCTCAACGTTGTGGTGAATGCGAAAGCATGGGTGTGATTAGCGAGTAGTCATGCTGTCGGCTGAAGCCGCTGGATAACAAACCCGCCTTGAGCGGTGGCTAAACCAGCGCGCGTGAACGGCGAGGAGCACCGGCCACCACAACTTAAATCCGCAGGCTGGTTCAGTCTTAATTGACCATCAGTGCCTGCGCCGGATGGGGTAACCGGCACACAATGGTGAGAGCTTTAACCCCCGGAATCGTTTGGTTCATCCTCAGCCGGGCCGGGAACTGTAAAGCTCTCAACCATTGTGGTGATGGCACCAAGTGCGAGTGTGGTGAACTGGCCCAAACGATTACGCGATCGGTTGAGGCTCAAAGTCTAAACCCGCTCTGGTTCTTGCCAGTTCAGCCAGAGCTCCGGGAGGCACCCGGCACCGCAATACCTTTCAACGTGGAGTAACGAGGCTACAGGTTTTGCAGAACCTGTCAGCCAATTAAATGAATCCCTCAATGATTTATTGCCAGCAATGGCAAGGGATTCCCGCAACCAAAAAGCGTGGAGGAAGTATGCAGCATCCTAAAGACCATATAACCGTGGGCATCGTCACCCTGCCCTACAGCATCATTTTAGCCGGCTGGATTATGCCGGACGGCTCAGTGATTACTAATCCGATTGCAGCGCAGGCAGCTGCCGAGCGCCTTAACAGCGCAAGCCGTACCGTTCACTGAGGGCCACCAGCATGATTAACCAAAAATCAAACAAAGAAGTGGTTGCTGCCTCCCATCTGTTTGCTAAATCCATCGGGGCTGACACGCCGCTACTGGAGATTGCAAAACTGGTAAGCGACCTTGCTTCACGCCTGGACGTTGCAAACGTTCGTGGCAACCTGATGGCTGCTGAAGTGTTGCGCATGAACAGCGTGCTACCGGATGCAATCAGAGCGCTTCAGAGCACTGGTGAACACCTGAATCTTATTGATGACATGAATGTTGCGCTCGCAACACCAGCATCCGATCAGTGGATTCGTACTTTGCGCTGTGAAGCGTTTGGTGAAGCTCGCCGGGCTGTATCGACGCTGGGCAATAACCACCAGCCTGGTATCTCTCACGCGGTGAATATCATTTCGCAGCTGGAAATGGATTTACTCCGCTCACGTCCGGTAACGCTGAAGGTGGTTTCATGAAAATTCAAACAAAACCAGTTGTTGTCATGTATGAGTCAGATGAAGCGGCGAGCATTCAAACCTTAACTGGATGGGTCGATAGGAGTGGCAGGTTCTGGGGCCAAGATGAGCATATGGCTCGCTACTGCGGCAGTACGCATCGCATTTGCGATAAAAATCCCGACCATGGTATTCGTGCCAGCAATGGCTACTGCGAGAAATGCTGGGAAGCAAGCCGACAAGAGAAATTCATCGGTCTTGAGAGAAAGGTATGGGCCGGTGAGCCTCTGGTGATTTTTGATGATGATACTTATTTCTTCGACGCTGAATCTTTGGTTGATCACTGCTTGGAAAACAACGTGCTTCCTTCAGAATTGAAGTTATTAATCTGCACGCCAAATTATCCACGCGAAATCGATATGAATGACCACTTCGAAGACATCATCCCCGATGGCGGTGATCATCATGATATTCCCGAGGCCATTTGGTTGGCTGCAGAGGCTCTGAATAAAGCCATTCGCGAAAGCGAGCCTATCTCTTGGTGCGGGAGCGAGTATGCCGCCATCATTTCCGACGACTTACTTAACGACGAGCAGAAGTCAGATTTTTATGCTGCGCGTTCTGCCATGACTAAGGATGGTGAGTGATGAAACTAAAAATGTTCACTCTTAATGGAGAGACCGTCATTGAAACTAACGCTGTGACTCAGTTCAGCGCTGATTTCGCTAACGGAGGTAATTTCACAAAAATTGAAACCGTGGGCACTGATGGAACGCTTTCTGAGGTAGTGGTTAAGCATGATTTCTATCAAGTAACGCAAGCATTAGCTAACGCTTGGGCGTTAGAAGAAAAGGCGGTGCGCCATGTGTGAACGTGGAATCCACTTTAACAGCGAAATGGTTCGTGCAGTTATGGAAGGCAGGAAGGTGCAGACACGCCGGATCATGAAGGTGCAGCCGGAATCACACCAGTTCGGCTTATTGCGCATCACTGATTCAACTAAACGCGGCGATATTGGTAAATACCACTGGGCCGAGTCGAATGCTACTGGAGTCCATACACGCTCAGCTTTGTTCTCATGCCCATTCGGTGCAGTAGGTGATCGCCTGTGGGTGCGTGAGACGTGGGCCGATGTGAATCATGAAGGCTGTCCAGCTGTGGCATACCGCGCAGATGGTGAAGTCCGAGACCTCAATGAAGATGAAGGTGAAGAGGACGATCCGAACCTTGAAAAGTATTGGTTTGCAAACTGGTACCCAGACCTGATTAACGGCACAGAAGGTAGATGGACGCCATCCATCCACATGCCGCGCTGGGCTTCCCGCATAACGCTTGAGATTACCGGCGTTCGTGTGGAGCGGCTAAATAGCATGACCGAGAGTGATGCGCTTGCTGAAGGGTGTAATGGCGGGCACGACTCTATCCCCGGCTACATGTACAGCGCCACGCCACATGAGCACTTCCATCATGTCTGGCAATCCATTTATGGCGCTGACAGCTGGCAGGCTAACCCGTGGGTGTGGGTCATTGAGTTTAAGCGCGTGGCTAATCACACAATTGGATCGTCTATCTCTTCCACCAGCTCGGAGCCCTGATTATGAATATTGCCTACCTTTCTGGAAACTGGATGCCAGGTGAAGTCTTTTTCAGGCAACGCCGCATCATGCGCGATTTCCTGCGCGCGTTCGGGTGTGGTGTCAGCGCTGAGCCACTCCCGGACAGCATCGCCTGTCAGCACCAGCGGTCGCCGGTCATGAATATCGACCATGCCTTTGTTACTTGCAGCCGTCACGATGACAAAGCCTTCGTGTCCGTGATCTTTATCGTAGGGAGCTTTGCCAATAGCAGCGAAGAAAAGTGGCTGGTTTTTCTTATGGTAGATGAAGTAAGGCTGCTTTTTATCGCCATCCTTCTCCCACTCAAACCAACCATCAGCCGGAACGATGGCGCGACCATGATTCCACAGGGGTTTGAACATACGACCGGTCGCGGCAGTTTCGCCGCGAGCATTAATCAGCGGCTGCTTATCCCACCATTCGGGACCGTAGCCCCAAATAACCGGGTCGAGATGAAACTCATCATCGCGTTCGTTAAGCAGAAGCACCTTTGTGCCGGGGGCAACGTTAAAGCGCCCTATTGGTTCCGGGTCATATTGGATTTCGTCAGCCTTGAGGCCGAACGATTCAAAATACTCGTCTCTGCTGCTGTACTGCGCAAATCGTCCACACATATGTACCTCCTGCCTAAGCATAGTGCAGATAAGGAAGCATAACGATGAGCATGACAGCAGCTGAGCGCAAAGCAGCGCAGCGGGCACGTCAGGCCGCTGCCGGTGAACAGAAACTGGAGCTGGTTCTGGATAGTCAGGAATTAGCGATGCTGGCGCACAACTGCGCCGCTCGTCGCCCCGGTCGCGAACCCTATGATGCAGCTGAGTATATCGCGCTGCTGATTCGCCAGGATGATGCGCGTGTGCGTTCGAGATTTCGGATAATCAGCAAGCGTAAGTGCGGTAAGTGTGGTGATCGATTGCCGGTTAGGGATTGCCCATGCAAAGGCGAAGCAGCATGTTGGGCTAATCGCGGCTGGCATGAAACCAAATTAATGCTGTGACATGTCACGGTTAAATTAACCCGTTGCAGCGGGTGAGCGTGGAGGAAAAATGAATACTGATTTTATGAGCGAGCAGGAAGTTATGCAGGAAATTGGCAAGGCGCGTACAGCTCTATGGCGTTTGCGTAAGTGCCACGGCTTCCCCTCACCTGTCCTGACCCATCCGGCACGCTATAGCCGAAAAGCAGTTCAGAGGTGGATTGAGTCAGGTGGTATTAACCGAGCTGTTTAACATGCCAAAAGATTTTATCAGCGTAGAGTTCATAAGCTTTACGCTGATCCTCAAGCCAGTCATGTTTATTGTAAACTGCCATCACCCCGCCCAACTCATGCCCCAACATCTTTTCGGTAACATGCGGCATTACTCCTTCACTGGAGAGATTGGTAACCAGTGATCGCCTGAAGTCGTGTGTGCGCCATTCTGGTATCTCTATTCCACTTCGCAGCTTCTTCATGTAGAGATTTGACGAAGACCTGTCTATTGCCTTATCCAGTTCCTGTCCAGGAAAAAGCACGTCGTTACCAGTGGCAAGCAGCCGATCAATGTAAGGCTTAACCTGTTCAAATATTGGTCTGCGTATCACGTTACCCATCTTCGAATGTATTGCCGGGGTCGTCCAGATGAAGTCGCTCATGTTGAATTCTGCAGCGTTCGCCAGGCGAAGTTCAGAAAGGCGCGCGCCCCAGAGCAAAAGCAACTGGTGAAGAACACGATTAGAGGTAGTGATTTTGCTGTTTTCCAGCGCTAGCCATATCTTAGCCAGTTCGGTATAGGTCAGGACGCGATCACCAACATCAGGTTTTTTACCGATGTTCTTCACGCTAAGCTTAGTGAGCTCGCAGGATGGAATGAGCTGGCGGCTGATACACCAGTTGATAACAGAACGGAGCTGCAGCAGTAGCACCCTCGCCTTTTTCTTATTAAGCTTCTCCTGCTTATCAAAGAATAAAACCCACTGCGATACCGGAATGTTTGCAACCGGCATGTCTTCGAATTCTGTGTACATGGTGTTGTACACAACTGACTTGTACAGAATTTTGGTGTTGGGTTTGAGCCCTTCTACATACTTATCCCACCACTCATCAAGGCAATCTTTGATAGTTAACTCACCCTTGCTGCTGGCAAAGTAGGTTTTAGGGTGGATGCCCTTCGTGTACAATCCGCGCATCTCGCCGACAATCACGCGTGCATCTTTGAGAGTCGTGGTGGGATAGCGACCAACAGTCAGGCGAACGGGCTTACCGTTCCAGCGAAAGCGAAACTGAAAAGCTATTGTTCCGGTTGGGGTGATCCGGGCGCTCAGGCCATCGCCGTCAGTGACTTCTGCCGGGCCACCATATGGCTTACCGTTTATGCTTCGAAGTTTGGTATCGCTTAGCGCCACTTATTTATTTCCTGTACACACCGATTCATTGCATTCTGTACTCAATGTGTACTCAAAGGCAAGTGAACGAACCTGATATGATTAAGAATCAAGCGAAACAAACTCACACAGTTAAAACTGTAACGGTTGTTAAAAACTGATGTTTTACGGTAGTATAGAAACGACTTCGGTTAAATCAGAAGTAACGAAAACAAGGTCTCCTTAGTTAAATGGATATAACGAGCCCCTCCTAAGGGCTAGTTGCAGGTTCGATTCCTGCAGGGGACACCAGTTAATTGCCGTTCTCCCCCTTAAATCAGCCCTCTCGCTACGGCAAGCGTTCATCCATCCGTGCTCATTATTCTCGCCACAACTCATTTTGTTTGCTGGTTAATCGCCTCAAGCCGATCGCTTTTAGTGCCCTATTAGCCCTGATCTTGCCGCCATGCCGAAGGCGTAACGCCATGCAGTTGACGGAAGCGGTTACTGAAGTGACTTGATGAGTGGAAACCGCATCGCAACGCGATTTCCGTTAGCGGTAGACGGCTAAATTTCAGCAGCTGCAAAGCGGCATCCATGCGGCGACGCATGACGTATTGATGCGGCGCTTCGCCGACGCTACTACGGAACATACGGGCAAAATGGTATTCACTCAACGCAGCCTCAGAGGCTAATTGCGCCAGTGTTAAAGGTTGTTCGAGCTGCGCGTCGATATAAGCCATTATCCGTCGCAGTACCGCAGGGGCGAGGCCACCGCGCACCTGCGGCGTATGCCACTGCACATCACTGTAGCGCTGTAACAGATGCGTCATCAATAACGTTGAGGTACTGCTCAGCATCAACTGATTGGCTGGCTGCTGCCAGTCGGTGCTTAACAGAAAGTGACGATAGAGCTGCGTGATGCGATCATCAGCGGCAAATACCTTTTCATGCAAATTGAGTTGTGATGGGCTGCGATCCCAAATTTGCTCACCCAGATGGTGGAGATGCTCATCGGTACAGTAAAGATGAACAAAGGAGAGATCGGCACGGATATCCCACACCGATTCTACGCCGCCGGGCATCAGGCAAAAGCGATCTGGTCCACCGCCGTTGCGCCAGCCGTGCTGAGTTTTATGCCATGTTTCATAGCCGTCGGCGGTATACAGGCTCAGCGTATGGTGATTACTGAGGTTAGTGACGCGATCGCCGCTGTTAAACCATGCCGCCAGCTTGATACCGCTCGAAAGCTGTACGCTATCGCGCAGTTGCGCTTTATGCCGCTGTAGCATGTTAAAGGTCTGATAATCGGCCATGGTTCACTATCGCTCGCAGTTGATTAGCGCACAGTGTACGGATCTCAGCAGACAGAGAACAGGCCACGGCAGGACAAGGAAAGAAAAAGCGCAAGATTTTGCAATTGTCTCGCAAAAGCGTGCAAGCCGACGATGAGCATTCGCGCCACACTGCGGGCCAGTTCTTGCCGGAGAGTTTGTGATGAATTTAATGTTGTATCTTGCCGTTGTGATGATTTGGGGCACTACCTGGATCGCCATTTTCTTGCAGCAGGAAGCGGCTGAAACACCGGTATTGGTGGCGGTGTTTTGGCGGTTTTTACTGGCTTCACTGGTGATGTTGGCGATATTAAAACTGATGCGCCGCCTGCGCGCGCTCGATAAGCGCGATCACCTCTTTTGCCTGCTACAAGGCTGCTGTGTGTTTGGCTTTAACTTTGTCTGCTTCTACCATGCAGCGGCGTGGATTAGCAGCGGACTGGAGTCGGTCATCTTCTCGATGGCAGTACTTTACAACGCACTCAACAGCTGGATTTTCTTTCGTCAACGCCCTTCGTTTCGTCTACTGCCTGCCGCGGTTCTTGGCCTTGGCGGCATTGTCGCGCTGTTCTGGAATGATATTCAGGCTGCGCATCCCGCCCCGCAACTGTTGTGGGGTGTGGGTTTGAGTGCGCTTGGTACCCTTGGTTTCTCATTCGGAAATATGATTTCCCTGCGTCATCAGCGTCGACAGCGTGATGTGCTCACCACCAACAGCTACGCCATGCTTTACGGCGCGTTGGTGATGGCTGCATTGGCATTACTTAACGGCGACTCGCTGGCTCCAGCGCTGAACGTCCAGTGGCTATCCGCCATGGGCTATCTGGCGATATTCGGTTCAGTGTTGGGATTTGGCGCTTACTTCACGCTGGTGGGTCGTATCGGTGCCAGCCAGGCAGCGTATAGCACGCTACTCTTCCCGTTAGTAGCGCTCACGCTCTCAACCCTTTATGAGGGGTATCATTGGCACAGTAATGCCATTGTAGGCTTAGTCATGATTTTGGCAGGCAATATGGTGATGTTTGTACGCTGGCCGACGCCGAGGCGCTTGCGCCCGGCATGAAAAACGAGAGCGGGCATTGCGCCCGCTCTTTTGTTCCTCTAGCGCCAGCCCTGAACGCCGATATTGAGCTGGTGAGGTTTAGTGATGGCTTTCCTGGCAATCCAGTAAAGCAGGACGCGTTCATCGTCTTTGTCGCGGTCGGCCATTGCCAGTAATTTCAGCGACAATGTGGATTTATTCACTGGTTGATGCTCATCGCTTAACTCGATCACCGCCTGACCGATAATGCAGCAAACCTCATCCTCGCTCGACGTGGATTCATATGCTCGGTCTTTCATATTTCCTCCTCTTGAATGAATTTTAAGCCTGGCAAACATCGCCAGCTTTGCAGGCAATATAGCGCCAAAGATACACCTGCTTACACATGGTTACCCGCAGCAATCGCTACGCTTGAAATGACATCACGATTTGTCATCGCAATGTCATTCATACCCGTTTCGCTGCATTTCATTCCCTTGTCTTGTCTCTTCGCGCCAATGCCCACCCCGCACGCGCGAAGGCACTTTATTATCGCCTCAGATTCCGCATTCTCGAATGAGAGACAAAAATGAAAACAGCAACCAACGCGAATTACCAACGTACTCGCATACTTACTCTAATCGGCACCATTATCACTCAGTTCGCTTTGGGCTCGGTTTACACCTGGAGCCTGTTTAACGGTCAGCTGGCACAGAAACTGGATGCGCCTATCAGCCAGGTGGCCTTCTCGTTCGGATTGCTCAGTCTTGGCCTGGCAATCGCATCATCACTGGCCGGGAAGTTGCAAGAACGTTTTGGCGTGCGCAACGTAACCATCGGCGCAGGTATTCTCATGGCGGTAGGGTTCTGGCTGACAGCTCATGCCGACAATCTGATGATGCTGTACCTCAGCGCCGGTATCCTGGTTGGACTCGCAGATGGTGCCGGTTATTTGATGACACTATCAAACTGCGTGAAATGGTTCCCTGAGCGCAAAGGACTGATTTCTGCCTGCTCTATTGGTGCATACGGATTAGGAAGTCTTGGTTTCAAATTTATTTGCGGTGCGCTGCTCAGCACTCAAGGCCTCGAAAACACCTTCATGATTTGGGGTGTCCTGGCCATGAGTATGATCATTTTCGGTGCGCTGATGATGCGTGATGCGCCCATGCAGAAAAGTGGTGGCAACGCGCTGCTTGAGGCAAAAGATTATACCCTCGCACAGTCGATGCGCTTACCGCAGTATTGGATGCTGGCGCTGATGTTCCTGACGGCTTGCATGAGCGGTTTGTACGTCATTGGCGTGGCGAAAGATATCGGCGAGGGCATGGTACATCTTAGCGCGCAGACAGCAGCGAATGCGGTGACGGTGATTGCAATAGCCAATCTCAGTGGTCGTCTTATTCTTGGTGTGCTTTCGGACAAAATGGCGCGTATTCGTGTGATTACGCTCGCGCAGATTGTCTCCCTGGCAGGTATGAGTATTCTGCTGTTCACTCACATGAATGAAACCACCTTCTTCCTGTCATTAGCCTGCGTCGCCTTTAGCTTTGGCGGTACCATCACCGTATTCCCGTCACTGGTGAGCGATTTCTTTGGGCTCAATAACCTGACCAAGAACTATGGCTTAATCTACCTCGGCTTCGGTATCGGCAGCGTACTGGGTTCTTTGGTCGCCTCTGCGTTCGGTGGTTTTACCGTCACCTTCAGCCTGATTATGACCTTGCTGGTGATTTCACTGGTCCTGTCGCTCAGCATCCGTCTGCCAAATCGTCAAACCGTGGCAGAACCTTTATTGAATAATTAACCCTATCGGACTGCCGCTTTATTCGGCGGCAGTCATTCTCTTCACCATTTATCCACAATACACTTTTATTAAGACCCTCAATTATTCACCCTTGCCTTTCGGAATAATCGCGTTATTATTATCAGGCATTCGGTCTATTCCGATTGGTTTATTTTAGCGTCCGCCATTTTTAGCATTTAATTGACACACTCCGTAATACATCCAGTAATAACTCTACATTTCCTGCATCTTCACTCCACTATTCCACTGTAATCTGGCGACATTGGAACAGAGGAGGACTCTCCATGAAAAAGCTCATTAAGGTTGCGTCAGTGGTAGCCATTATGACGATGTTAAGTGGCTGTATTATCGATCACGGTCGCGGCGGTCCTGGTTGGGGCCATAACGGAGGTGGAGGCTGGCATCATGGGCATGGCGGTTATGGACACCGCAGATAGTTGGGCAAAGCACACACAGCAAATAATAAGAAAATGAAAAGGGCGGGAATTATCCCGCCCTATTTTTTTAGCTTTTTACCGCATAATTGCATTGATACCAGGCTTTCTTTAATCCGGGCAAATGGCTTTTTTGCGCAGGCAATGATTCCACTTTGTCAAAACCCCGCTGACTACAATAATTTGCCAGGTCAATTTCCATGGCATCTTTATTAAGCTTTTGCGGATCGTAGCGATACTGTACGGTATTTGAACTGATATCTTCATCCACGCGCTCAAATCCTCCCGGCTTGCTGACACTGCACCCGGCCAACATAAAAAGCGCCAAAGCGCTAACAAACACTTTTTTCATTAGGATGTCCTCTCAAGCGTCGCAGTCTAAAATGCAACGCCGCGCTCATCTATAGGAGTAAAGCGCGAAATGTCTGGTTACTGCGAAGTTTTTGCCAATCAAATCAATAAAACCAAACGGTTTTGCTTATCACACCACCGGTGCGATGATGCCCTCAGACAAAACGACGTCTGCACCACACCAGGTGATTACATAAAAATGATACGGAAAGTGACCTTTATGCCCGCGCTGAGCGGGCTTTTTTTTGCCCGCTAACCGGTAAGGCTGACCATCTTACGCAAAAGATTGGCGGCCTGTTTGTCAGGCAATGCGAGAATGCCGTTATAGAGATCGATCGACATCGCACACATCGCATCGCGATCGACGGCGGTATCAGCAGGCATATTGAGTTGTTGCAGCCTATCGCCCCACTTGCCATACAACTTCTCCACGACGCTTTGCAGATCGCGCTGCGCTGCAGCCTGATCCAGCGGCTGTTCCTGACCGGTGCTCTGCTGAAGCAAGGTTTCAAGTGCCTGAGCGTCTCGCTGATTCAATTCGGGCGACAGCACCTGTTGCAGGTTAACGCCGCCATTCACCTGGGGATAGAGGAAGCGGAAGCAGCGCTGTGGTTCCTGCTGTTGCAGCGCCTGCATCTCTTCAACCGACACGCGCACGTAGTTGAGAATTGCCGCATCGGGAGCACGCGTGAGGCGCTGATTCACCAGATCCATCAACCAACCACGCATATCGCCCAGAGCCTGATCGGCGGGTACGCCTTCCAGCCGCTTATGCAGCAGCTCGCGATTCAGCAGCTGCCACAGCGCGGGTTCCTGAATTTTTAGCAGGCGATAACCGGGCGCGAGGCTGAGCTGAGTCGCGACGTCAGAGACTAACGCCTGCCGCTCCTGTCGCGGATGTAGCCAACTGAACCACAGCAAATTCGCCAGAACGAGCGGCAGCAGAAACAGCAGCACCCCTTGCCAAACGCTGAGCGAGGTGGTGCGCACCAGCAAAATGATAATGATCGCCAGCAGCGCGAAAGCGGCAAGCGTAATAGGAAAAAGCGAGAGCATCGAACGGCGTTAATCCTTACGAACATCAATTAAAACCGGGCAATTGGCGCGCTCAATAACCGCCGCGCTAACCGACCCTTTCAACAGGCGGTTAAACGGCGACAGATGACGCCGTCCCATGATAATCATGCTGGCTTGCAAGAGAGACGATTGCGCAACAATGGTTTCCGCCGCTTCGCCTGCCAGAATTAACCCTTTGGCGGTGACGCCCGCTCGCAGCAAAGGGGCTAACGCATGACGCACCACCATTTCGGCGGTGTTTTGCTCATCTTTCGCCGCGACAAAATCATCAGGATCTTCACCCGCGTCAATCTCAATCGGCTGATTGCATGAGGAATAAGCAGGATCGACGCAGCACAGTACTGTGACCTGAGCCTGTTGTGCCAATGCCTGTTCAATGGTCAACGCAATCACTTTCTCCGCCACCGGTGAGTTATCGATGGCCATCAGCAAGGTTTTCATCAGTTGGTTATCCTTCCACAGCGGTCATTTTGCCAATTTCACGAATCAAGGCATCTTTGCACTTGATGATTTGCTCACGATAGTGCGCTTCGTGTTTATGAAAACGCGCGCTCGGAACCAGCAGCGAAATGGAGAATCGACCAAATAGCGTGTCGATAGCAACCGCCATGGTTGAAACGCCCTCCAGCGTTTCACCGCGGTCGATCGCCAGTCCGCTGCTGCGCACTTCCGCAATTAATGCCAACAATTGTGGCAGCGTTTTCACCGTCATCTCGGTCAACTCTTTATAAGCTTCACCCATCATCACGCGCACATCATCATCGCTTTCCAGCGCCAGCAACGCGCGTCCACCTGAAGTGCTATACAGCGGCAGATTTAAACCGATGCGCGGCACCACGCGTAGTTCACGCGATGCGACAACATAGTGCACGATGGATAACTGCGTTCCGTTAGCGCGCGAAAGCGAGACCGTTTCATTTATCTCTGATGAAAGTTGCTCGAGGAAGGGCCGTACAATATCCACCACGTCGCTGTGTACGCTGGAGATGAGTTTAAGCAACGCAGGCCCGAGGCGTAAACCGCCCGCTCCACTGCTGCGCACCAGCTGCGCACTATCCAGTGCGGCGACGATACGCTGCACAGTGGAGCGCGGCAAATCAACCACCTGTGCGATTTCACCCAAACTCATGCCGCCAGGATGCTCACCCAGCGCATTTAAAATTTTTGCCGCACGTGCGATGACCTGAATACCACCCGCTTTTTCATCCTCACGGCTTGAGGGACGTTCAACCATTTATCTCTTCCTTTTTGGCCTGCCCTACTCTAGCGCGAATGATCGCACTTTTACACCCTGTATCACATTGCAATACAGCATATCGATATGTAATATGCCGCCTGTATCACATTGCAATACACTGCATCAACATTATAACGAGAAGCCTGCTATGAACGCCCAGCCCACTGCGGCTCCGGTGCCCCATCCATTTACCCTGCGCCTGGCGCTGGGACTGGTTGGCGTGCTGATCGCCGCCCTCACTTCAGGATTGAACGATCGCGTCACCGATATCGCGTTAGCCGACATCCGCGCCGCTATCGGCATCAGCTACGACCAGGGAAGCTGGATCATTTCCGCCTACCAGGCCGCTGAAGTGGCGGCAATGATGATTGCGCCCTGGCTAGCCGTCACCTTTTCACTGCGACGCTTTGCGCTCTGCGTCTCTGCAGGCTTTATGCTCAGCGGCCTGCTGCTGCCATTAATGCCTAACGCGCCACTATTTATTGCGCTGCGCGTGGTGCAAGGTTTGTTTGGTGGTGCGCTGCCGCCGATGCTGATGACCGTCGCGCTACGCTTCCTGCCGCCGCCAATCAAACTTTATGGTTTAGCGGGCTATGCGCTGACCGCGACTTTTGGTCCGAATATGGCGGCCTCGCTGGCAGCCTTCTGGACCGATGAGGTCAGCTGGCTGTTTGTATTCTGGCAAGTTGTTCCCGCCATGCTCATCGCCATGCTGCTGATTGGCTGGGGCTTGCCGCAGGATCCGCTGCGCCTTGAGCGTTTCAAACAGATCGATCTTTTCGGCATGATTACCGGCTGCAGCGGCATGGCGCTGTTAATTTTGGCACTGACGCAGGGCGAGCGGCTCGATTGGCTCGAATCGCCGTTATTCTGCGCCCTATTATTCAGCGCGCTGGCGTTGCTGACTGTTTTCTTTATTAATGAATGGTTTCACCCGCTGCCGCTGTTCAAATTGCAAATGCTGGGCAGGCGCAACCTCGCGCATGGGCTGCTGGTGCTGGCAGGCGTGTTGATTCTTTCCCTGTCGGGTTCAGCGCTGCCTTCGGCCTATCTGGCGCAGGTGCAGGGTTTTCGCACGCTGCAATTTGCACCGCTGGCGTTAACCATTGGCTTACCGCAGTTGCTCATAGCGCCGTTCCTTGCCGCACTGCTGAATATTCGCTGGGTCGATTGCCGTTGGATGCTCACGGCGGGTGTCGCGCTACTGGTGACGTCCTGCTTGCTGGGCATGCACATTACCACCGACTGGGCACGCCAGAATTTCTGGCTGATTCAGATTCTGCAGGCTTTCGGTCAGCCAATGGTGATTTTACCGGTGTTGATGAGCGCCACCAGCGTGGTCGCACCGCCGGAAGGCCCTTTTGCTTCAGCGATGTTCAATACCGTGCGCGGCTTCTCCAGCATCGCGGCTGGTACGCTGGTTGAATGGTTTATCAGCCACCGCGAACAGTTTCACTCCAATGTGCTGATCAATAACGCCACCGGCCGCGCATGGCTGATGACCGCCCCTGACAGCACGCAGTCCAGCAGCAGTTTCCCCCTGCTGCCTGACGGTAGTGCCAGCAGCGCAGAAAACCTGAGCGGCTTTGCCACCTTACTGAAACACCAGGCGATGGTGCTTAGCCTGAGCGATTGCTATCAGATGCTGATTGCATTCGCCGCCCTGCTTTTACTGTTAACCGCCTGGCTGCCAAAACGCGTCTGGCCGCCACAAACGTTGATTCAACCTGTAACGACGACGTCGGGATAATTGCTATGCAAGCTTTTGCTATGAAAAGAACGGTGCTGTTAAGCGCCTTGTTACTGGTGCTGTTGGCGATAGCCTTTTTTGTCTGGTCCACCATGACCGGCAACGATCGCCGCACCACCGATGCTTACGTTAATGCCGATTACACGCTGGTTGCACCGAAAGTCTCCGGCTATATCGCCAGCGTCAATGTGCAGGATAACCAGCGGGTTAAGGCTGGGGAATTGCTGGCGACGCTCGACGATCGCGATTACCGCGTGGCGCTTGAAACCGCGCAGGCCAATTTGCAGGTTAGCGAGGCGAAACGCCTGAGCAGCCAGGCGCAGCTTGAACAGCAACAATCCACTATTGAGCAGGCGAAAGCGACCGTGGCGGCAAATCAGGCTTCCGCCCAGTACGCTGGACAAAGCGCCGCACGTTACAACCAGCTGTATAAAAATGGCACCATTGCGGCAGACGACCAGCAAAAAGCCAGTTCGACACAGCGTTCGGCATCCGCCACCGTCCGTCAAAGTGAAGCCGCGTTAGCGTCTGCGATTAAGCAGGTTGGCGTACTGCAGGCAGCCGTACGACAGGCGGAAGCGGATGTCACCGCCGCGCAGGCTAGCGTCGATCAGGCAAAGCTAAACCTTTCCTACACGCGCATTACGGCGCCAGTCGATGGCATGGTGGGTCAGCGTTCGGTGCGTCTGGGCGCCTATGTCAGCGCCGGTACGCGCTTGCTGGCCGTTGTTCCGTTACAGCAAACCTATATCACCGCCAATTATCTGGAAACGCAGTTGGCAGATGTGCAGCAAGGACAAACGGTGAAGGTTAAGATTGATGCGTTGCCGGGTAAGATTTTTACCGGTCGCGTTGATAGCATTGCACCGGCAACCGGCGCGACCTTTTCGGCGATTGCACCGGACAACGCCACCGGCAATTACACTAAAGTCGTCCAGCGTCTTCCGGTGAAAATCGTGCTGGATGCCAACCAGGCTGACCTGGCCAAACTGCGTGTTGGCATGTCGGCAATACCGGAAATTGAAGCGCGATGAAAATGTGAGCAACTTCTCAGAAGCGCGCTATTTATTTTCCGCAAAATTCCGCGTAAATTAACGATCGATCCTGTTCTGGGCTTGCCTGGAGCGACCTGAGAAGAAAGCGTGTAGCGGTTATGAACTCCACCTTTCTCTTATTCTGTTCGGGTTACGCGGGTTTGGGATCGCCCGCTGGGTAGCCGCTCAGAGGAGTTGTTTTGTGAGATACGCTTTGATGGGAATTTCTTTCTTCCTATTGCTTTGGGTCGGTACCTTCGTACTGATGCTGTAGAGCCGCCAGGCGGGGCGACGCGCAGTCGCCCCACTCAGCGCTTATTCCTCTTCTTCCAGTGCTTTCACCGTTCCTGGCAAAATGCCGTCGGCGCGGAACATCGCTTTAATGCCACGCACCGCCTGACGAATACGATCGCTGTTTTCAATAAGCGCGAAACGCACGTGAGTATCACCATAATCCCCAAAACCGATGCCCGGAGAGACGCACACTTTAGCTTCCTGCAGCAATAATTTAGCAAACTCCAGCGAGCCAAGATGCGCGTAGTGATCGGGGATTTTTGCCCAGACGTACATTGATGCCTTGGGCAAATCGACCATCCAGCCCGCTTCATGTAAGCCCTTCACTAACACATCGCGACGGCGTTTATACTGCTCGGCGATGTCGCGCACGCACTGCTGGTCGCCTTCCAGCGCTGCAATCGCGGCCACCTGCAGTGGCGTAAACGTGCCGTAATCGTGATAGCTCTTAATACGTGCCAGCGCCGCAACCAGCTCTTTATTACCGACCATAAAGCCAATACGCCAGCCCGCCATGTTGTAGCTTTTCGACAGGGTAAAGAATTCCACAGCCACATCGCGCGCGCCTGGCACCTGCATAATCGACGGTGCTTTCCAACCATCATAGGTAATGTCGGCATAGGCGAGATCGTGGATGACCAGCACGTTGTACTGCTTCGCCAGCGCAATAACGCGCTCGAAGAAATCCAGCTCAACGCATTGTGAAGTGGGATTCGAAGGGAAGCCGAGGATCATCATTTTCGGCTTCGGATAGCTTTCACGGATCGCGCGCTCCAGCTCGTTGAAGAAATCAACGCCTGCCACCAGCGGTACAGAACGCACCTGCGCACCGGCAATCACCGCGCCGTAAATATGAATGGGATAGCTCGGGTTCGGCACCAGCACGGTGTCGCCGTGATCGAGCGTGGCCAGCATTAAGTGTGCCAGGCCCTCTTTGGAACCGATGGTGACAATCGCTTCTGATTCCGGATCGATTTCAACCTGATAGCGATCGGCGTACCAGCGCGAAATTGCGCGACGTAAACGCGGAATACCTTTCGAGGTTGAATAACCGTGCGTGTCTTCTCGCTGCGCCACCTGGCAAAGTTTTTCGACGATATGCGGCGGCGTTGGGCCATCCGGATTACCCATCGAAAAATCGATGATGTCTTCACCGCGCCGACGCGCAGCCATCTTCAATTCAGCGGTAATGTTAAAAACATACGGGGGAAGGCGTTCAATACGCGAGAAACGACGGGGTGTGCTGTTATCAGCCATGATATCCTCTGGATTACGTAAGCGCCCGGACCGTCCGAGCGACGTGGGTCATTGTGTTGACCGCACCAAGAACATAACGCGCTGATAACAAGATTGTCGAGAGCAGAATAAAATAATTTTAATTATTTGGATTGAGGCGGCCAAACACCCAATCGCTTACCCATTGGCCGTTTAGCAGATAATTATCCCGTAACGTTCCCTCCAGGGCGAAACCATTCTTCTCGAGAATGCGTCGCGACGGCCAATTCCCCTCAATGACCATCGCTTTCAGCTTATGAAATTCTGCCTGGAGCAGAAAGGTACAGAGGGCATCCAGCGCCTCGCTGCCAAAACCGAGACCGGTAAACCGATGGCGCAGCATATAGCCCACTTCGGCCTGCCGATAGGGATGCCACTCCGCGCTACAGCCAAACAGGCCAATGGGTTCGTCCGTTTCTCTGATTCGTGCTACCAGACACAGCATGTGGAAACTACTCGCCTGCCACGGCGCAAGTCGCTCGTTAAAGCGCTGACGAATATCGTTTTCATCAGGAATTTCACTCACCCAGGTCATGGTTGCGGCATCCTCATGCACCGCTTTGAAAATCTGCCAGTCTTCCGGTTGCAGCCGACTAAGGGATAAACGTGGGGTGAGTAATTGCATGGCTGAGCTCCGCTTTTTTGCATACGGCAACATAGCAAACCGACCTGCTGACAACCAGCGATCGGCGCACGGTTTCGCTAATCCTCTTTTTACTACTCAACTTTTCCTCTTTTTACCGGGATTGCCTGGTCGCCATGAATGGCGACCTTATGGAACGGAGCAGGTAGGGGCGCCATTTAGGGCGACCGAAGCGGCATAAATTGATCCTGGCTACGAGAAAGGTCTGTTGATTGTCGTGGTGCTGGCGGATCGCGATCACATTTTTTATCATACCTTTTTCTTTCCTGCCTGAGAGATGCCCTTGCTTTCCCACTTCGACATGCTGCTGGCGGTGTTTGACCGTGCGGCGCTGATGCTGATTTGCCTGTTCTTCCTCACGCGCACACGTGTGTTTCGTCAACTGCTGCAAAAAGATGAGCATTCAGTGCGTGAAAAGGTGGTAGTAACGGCCATTTTCTCGCTGTTCGCGCTGTTCAGCACCTGGTCCGGCATTAATGTCGACGGCTCGCTGCTTAATGTGCGAGTGATTGCGGTGATGTCCGGCGGCATCCTGTTTGGTCCCTGGGTGGGCATCGCCACCGGCTTAATTGCCGGCGTACATCGCTATCTGATTGATATGGATGGCATTACAGCCATACCTTGTTTGATCACCAGCATTATTGCTGGAGTGGCTTCAGGCGTGATCAATCAGCGCGTTAGTAAAGAGCAACGCTGGCGTGCCGGGATTATCGGCGGCATGCTGTGTGAAAGTTTGACCATGCTGCTAATTGTACTGTGGGCCAAGCCCATGGCGCTGGGTCTTACCATTGTTTATGAAATTGCTATGCCGATGATCCTCGGCGCATCAAGTATTGGTTTGATTGTGCTGCTGGTACAAAGCGTCGAAGGTGAAAGAGAGGCGATTGCTGCACGTCAGGCTAAGCTGGCATTGGAAATCGCCAACAAAACACTGCCGCTGTTCCGTCAGGTTGATAGCCAGTCGATGCATAAAGTATGCGATATCATTCGTACCGACATTCATGCCGATGCGGTCGCCATCACCGATAACAAGCAGATTTTAGCCTACGTTGGCTACGGCGAGCAGAACTATCACAACGGTGACGATGCGATTAGCCCCACCACCGCGCAGGCGATCTCCAGCGGCAAAATTATCATTAAGAATAACGATGAGGCGCACCGTACCAAAGATATTCACTCGATGCTGGTTATTCCCCTTTGGGAAAAAGGGGAAGTGACCGGGACCTTAAAAATCTATTATCGTCGCGCACATCGCATCACCGGTTCGTTAAAAGAGATGGCGATTGGGCTTTCGCAAATTATCTCAACGCAGCTGGAAGTGTCACGCGCTGAGCAGCTACGCGAGATGGCAAACAAGGCTGAATTACGCGCGTTGCAAAGTAAAATTAACCCGCATTTCCTGTTTAACGCCCTCAACGCTATCTCATCCTCGATTCGCCTCAATCCAGATACGGCGCGCCAGCTGGTGATTAATTTGTCACGTTATTTACGCTACAACCTCGAACTCAACGATGATGAACTTATCGATATCAAGAAAGAGCTGTGGCAGGTAAAGGATTATATCGCCATTGAACAGGCGCGCTTCGGCGATAAGTTGACGATGATTTATGACGTGGATGAGGATCTCCATTTCACGCTGCCAAGCCTGCTAATTCAGCCACTGGTGGAGAATGCCATCGTGCACGGTATTCAGCCTTGTCGCGGCAAGGGCGTAGTAACGCTGAGCGTGAAAGATTTGGGCGACCAGGTCCGCGTGGCGGTGCGCGATACGGGCGCAGGGATCAGTGACGATGTGATGAACCGCGTGGCACGTAATGAGATGCCCGGCAACAAAATTGGCCTGTTAAATGTCCATCATCGGGTGAAATTACTCTCCGGACAGGGTTTGAGCATTAGCCGCCATAATCCCGGGACAGAAATCGCCTTTACCCTGAGCAAAAATGGTCAGCTGCTCCCTGCTCCGTTACGCCATACCATGGAAACCTCTGCGTGAAAGCCATCATCGTTGAAGACGAGTTTCTCGCCCAGCAGGAGTTGAGCTGGATGATTCAGCAGCACAGTAACATCAGCGTTGAAGCCTGCTTTGATGATGGGCTCGAAGTGCTGAAGTACCTGCAAAATCATCGGGTAGATGTCATTTTCCTCGACATCAATATTCCGTCGCTCGATGGCATGCTGCTGGCGCAAAACATCAATCAGTTTGCCCATAAGCCGCTGATTGTGTTTATCACTGCATGGAAAGAACATGCGGTAGAAGCGTTTGAGCTGGACGCCTTTGACTACATTCTTAAGCCGTATCACGAATCACGTATCGTGACGATGCTGAGTAAGCTTGAAGCCAGCGTACAGCAGCAATCTCAGCCTAATAACCCCTCGGCCAGCACCCCGCAAACCGTCAATCTGATCAAAGATGAGCGCATTATCGTCACCGATATCAACGAGATCTACTATGTTGAGGCTCACGAGAAGCTAACGTTTGTTTATACGCGGCGCGAGGCTTATGTGATGTCGATGGTAATCAGTGAATTCTGTAGCCGTTTGCCGGAGCAGCAGTTCTTCCGCTGCCACCGCTCTTATTGCGTTAATCTCAGCAAAATACGCGAGATCGAACCCTGGTTTAACAATACTTATTTGGTGAAGTTACGTGATTTGGATGCGCAGGTGCCGGTGAGTCGCAGCAAGGTGAAAGCCTTTCGGCAGTTGATGAGGTTATAAGGCGAACGGCAGACGCCGCTCGCCCCAGGGAATTACAGCTCGCGACCCAGCACCTGACGCAGATGCGCCCCGGCACCCAGCAAGCCCGGCTGATCGTGAGTGATCATATATACCGGAATATCGACCAGATAATCGCGGAAACGGCCTTTATCTTCAAACGCTGCACGGAAGCCGGAAGCTTTGAAGAAATCGAGGAAGCGCGGCACGATACCGCCGGCAATATAGACGCCGCCAAAGGTGCCAAGGTTCAACGCCAGGTTACCGCCAAAGCGGCCCATGATGACGCAGAACAGCGACAGCGCGCGACGGCAATCGATGCACGTATCTTTCAACGCACGCTCGGTCACATCTTTTGGTTTAAGATTTTCGGGTTCGCGCTCATCAGACTTGACGATGGCACGGTACAGATTGACCAATCCCGCACCGGAAAGCACGCGTTCAGCCGAAACATGGCCAATTTCCGCGCGTAACACCTCAAGAATGTCACTCTCTTCTTCACTGTTTGGCGCGAAGTCGACGTGACCGCCCTCGCCCGGCAAACTGATCCAACGTTTATCTACATGCACCAGATGACTCACGCCGAGGCCGGTGCCTGCACCATAGATGGCGATAGGTTTACCTTCAACCGGCGTCTTGCCACCAAACTGAATCACTTCCTTTTCGCTCAGCATTGGAATCGCCATTGATACCGCAGTGAAATCATTGATGATTTCCAGGCTTTCCAGCGCCAGATTCTGCTTCATTACTTTGGTCGAAAACGCCCAATCGTGATTGGTCATTTCCACCCAATCGCCGGTGATCGGACAGGCAATGGCGATGCAGGCATGTTTGATGTCCTGCTTTTGCTCGTCGAGATAATGACGGATCACCGCTTCGAGATTGTCGTAGTCTGATGTTGAAAAGGTTTCGGCTTGCGAAATTGTGCCAGTTTCCACCTCACACAATGCGAGGCGGGCATTGGTGCCGCCCACATCGCCGACCAGGGCGTATGTTGTCATTCTTCTGCTGCTCCGCTTGGGTCATAAACAATTGCAGGACACTATAAAAGCCTGCCAATAAAACAACAACGCCCACCTGCACGATGGGCGTAATCCATTCAACAATGCTGCACAGCCTACCGATCCCCTGCCTCACTGCACAGCGGCAACTTTCCGAATTTTAGCGGCTATTGCGCTGGTGCAACGCGGCGGTCACCTTACGCAGCAGCGGCGGTAAGTCCTGTTTATCCATTACCACTTCTACCAGCGACAGGCGGCGATTAAGCATTAATTGCGCCATCACCGCCTCAAGTTGTGCCGTTTCGCTGACGCGCCAGCTCTGCGCCGCGCACTGTACACTCATCGCGTGGGGCAATGCGGTCCAGTTCCACTGGGCGATGTCGTTGTAACGCTGTTCGGCACCGTGAATTGCTCGCTCAACCGTATAGCCATCATTATTCAGGAGAAAGATGATCGGTTGTTGACCATCGCGCTGCATCGAGCCCAATTCCTGAATCGTCAACTGCGCTGAGCCATCCCCGATAATCAGAATCACACGACGATCGGGCTGTGCGGTTTGCGCACCAAAGGTGGCAGGTAAAGTATAGCCAATCGACCCCCATAACGGCTGCACCAACAATTGCGCATCGACCGGTAAGCGCAGCGCCGCGGCGCCAAATGCGGCAGTACCTTGATCGGCAAGGATAATGTCACCCGGCAGCAGGAAGCGCTGCATCGCCTGCCAGAAAGCGTTCTGACTGATTAGCGCCGCACCGATATGCTCATTTTCTTCACACTGCATGCCCTCTGCGAGTCGCCAGTGCGCGCAGTGTCGCTGATAAATCGGCATTAATGCAGCCAGCGCCTGTGCCATCGTTAGCGGCGCAAACACCTCGCCAGCGACCTTGGCCTGAAACGGCTGCAGATCGATGACGCGTTCGGCAGGCAGATTTTGTGTGAAGCCGGCGGTTAAGGTGTCGGTAAAACGCACGCCGACGCACAGCGTTACGTCGGTGTCCTCAATCGCCTGACGTACGTGGTCGCTGCTGCCTTCTGCTGCGTAAGTGCCAACGTAGCCTGGCTGCTGCTCATTCAGCACGCCTTTGCCCATTAATAAGGTGGCCGCCGGAATCGCGCGCAGTTGCCGCAGCGTTTCGAGCTGTGGCTGCAGCTGCCAGCGCGAGGCGAGGAAATCCGCCAGCAGCGCGACCCGCTGCGCCGGTGCCAGAAAGCGTTCTGCCGCATCGGCAAACGCGGCGGCCACCTGCTGCTGCTGCTGGTCAGAAACGACGTTTATTGCGCTGGGCATCACAACATCGCTTGCTGCCACATCCACCGCCAGTAACAAGTAGCCCGGACGATGCTGCTCTAGCGCCTCGGCGATCACCCGATCAATCTCGGCCACCGCATTTTCCGCCGTTAACACCGCAGAGGCGACGCTCACTTCCTGCGCCATACGAAGAAAATGGCCAAAATCGCCGTCACCGAGCGAATGATGCACGCAATCCCCTTGCTGCTGCGCCTGACTCGCTGGCGCGCCAACGATATGAATTACCGGCACATATTCGGCGTAGCTGCCAGCAATACCGTTGATAGCACTTAATTCACCGACGCCAAAGGTCGTCAGCAGCGCCGCTGCGCCGTTGCAGCGACCGTAGCCATCTGCCGCATAGGCCGCATTGAGTTCATTCGCACAACCTACCCAGGTAATTTCCGGGTGCGCAATCACGCTATCGAGAAATTGCAGGTTGTAATCACCCGGCACGCCGAACAAATGACGAATGCCGGATTGCTGTAAACGGTGCAGTAAATAATCGCCAATATTGAAGGTTTTCATCGACAGCTCCTTGTTAAGGGGATGATCAGGAGTATTAGCGATGTGGCTGAATTGGCGAGGTTTTCACCATCGCGATGCGGGGATTTGTGGCAAGCATTCGTTACGACGACAGATAATTCTGTAAGTTGCGATCTTCGGCGCGTTTCACCTTAGTGTAAACGCATACACTGCTATGCTGATGTCACTTTCTCCCCTATTGAGACAGGAACGCTGCATGACTGCTTTTCCCCATCCTGAACGTTATCAACAGATGCAATATCGTCGCAGTGGCCGTAGCGGCCTGAAGTTACCGGCTATTTCGCTGGGGCTATGGCACAACTTTGGCGACAGTACCCGCGTCGATAATAGCCGTGAACTGTTGCGACACGCCTTTGATCGCGGCATTACTCATTTCGATCTGGCCAACAATTACGGCCCGCCTCCGGGATCGGCAGAATCTAACTTTGGTCGCATTCTGCGCGAGGATTTTCAAGGGCTACGCGATGAGTTGGTGATCTCGACGAAAGCGGGTTACACCATGTGGGATGGCCCTTATGGCGATTGGGGCTCACGCAAATATTTGATTTCCAGTCTCGATCAGAGCCTTAAACGTATGAGGCTGGAGTATGTGGATATTTTCTATCATCACCGTCCCGATCCCGAAACCCCACTGGAAGAAACCATGCGTGCGCTCGATCAGGTGGTGCGTCAGGGCAAAGCGCTGTACGCCGCCATATCGAACTATCCAGCGGACAAAGCCGCTGAAGCAATTGCGATTCTGCGCGATCTCGGTACGCCATGCCTGATTCATCAGCCGCGTTATTCCCTGTTTGAGCGCACGCCGGAACAGGGTTTGCTGGATGTGCTAGGCGATAACGGCGTTGGCTGCATTGCCTTCTCACCGCTGGCGGGTGGCGTATTAACTGACCGCTATTTGCAGGGTATTCCAGAAGATTCGCGTATCGCGAGCGGCAGTAAGTTCCTGAGTGAAAGCCAATTGACACAAGAGAAGATGGAAAAAGTGCGTCAGTTGCAGGCCATTGCTCAGCAGCGTGGCCAAAAGCTGGCGCAAACGGCATTAAGCTGGGTATTGCGCGATGCGCGGGTGACCTCGGTGCTAATCGGTGCCAGCAAAACTGCGCAAATTGATGATGCCGTGGAGATGTTAAGTCAGCCAGCGCTGAGCTCGGATGAAATTAAAGCTATCGATAATATCTTAGTGTAAACGCTTACTCGCCCGGCTTTTGCCGGGTGTTCTCTGTAGCAGAAAATTCTCCAAAGATGTACCGCCACGTTTTTTCGGATTGATTCTCAAGGTATGGCTGGTCCGATGTGGCAAAATAGCGCAACGGTAGCAGTAATAAGCCGCCGAAAAGGAGAATTTATGAAACGTGCCATTTTATTTGCCGCCTTGCTGGCATCCCTATCCCCGCTGGCGTCGCACACAGCAGAAGCCAATAGTGCCACCATCAATTTAGCTCCGGGTGTTACGCTACATCTCGGCGATCGCGACCGACACGGCAATTACTGGGACGGCAGTCGCTGGCGTGAACCGCGCTGGTGGAACGACCGTTATCAGTACAACGATCATCGCTGGTGGCGTCATGAAGAGTGGAAACGTCACCGCGCTTATGAACGTGAGCGCGAACGTCGCTGGCATGAACGCGAACGTCGTGAACACTGGCGTCACGATCATCGCCATGACGATCGCCGTGGCCATCACGATCATCACCATCATTAAAGGAAAAATCCCGCTTAATTGCGGGATTTTTCTTTTATCTGCGTCTTACCAGCCGAGCGCCTCACCCACTAACAAGTAAAGATTTAGTGCGATCACCAACACCACAATCAGCCGCCCGGCATTCTGCATCAGGCGCGAGTTAACCATTGCGTCGCCCATTAACTCCCGATTTCCGGTGAATGACAGCAGCGGAATCAGCGCCAGCGCGATACCAAAACTCAGCAATACCTGGCTCATCACCAGAATACGCGTAGGATCCCATCCCGCCCAAATCACAATAAATGAGGGCAGCATGGTGATAGTACGACGGAACCACAATGGAATGTGGAAGCGAATAAAGCCCTGCATCACCACCTGTCCCGCCAGCGTACCGACCACGGTAGATGAAAGACCGGCAGCGACCAGGCTCAGGCCGAAGACAATAGCCGCAGCCTGACCAAGCAGCGGCTGCAGCGTGAGATACGCCTGGTCGAGATCGACAATGCTCGAATGGCCGCTGAAGTGAAACGCTGCTGCGGCCGTCGCCATCATTGCCAGATTAACAAAGCCCGCAATGGTCATCGCGATCGCCACATCCAGCTTAGTGGAGGAGTAGCGTTCCGCTTTACTGCCTTTATTACCGTGCTGCGTCAGCGCCGAGTGCAGATAAATCACGTGCGGCATAATAGTGGCGCCCAATACCCCAGCGGCAAGGAAAACCGCATCTGAAGTCGGTAACGTAGGTAATGCCATCCCAACAACTAATTCGCTGACCTTGGGCTGTGAGAAAAACAGCTCAACAATATAGGCGGCCGCCACAAACAGTAATAGACCGCCAATCACCAGTTCCAGCGGCTTTTGGCCACGACTCTGCAGCATCAAAATCAGATAAGTAGCAATCCCGGTTAATACCGCGCCTTGCAGAAGCGATATCCCCAATAACAGTTTGAAACCAAGCGCTGCACCGATGAATTCCGCGAGATCGGTTGCCATTGCGATGATCTCCGCCTGCACCCAATAGAACCACACCGCCGGGCGCGGGAAGCGATCGCGAATGTGTTCAGCCAGATTTTTGCCGGTGGCAATCCCCAGCTTGGCGGACATGAGCTGAATCAACATCGCCATGACATTGGCCCACACCACCACCCATAACAGCTTATAGCCGTAAGCGGCGCCGGCCTGAATATTGGTTGCGAAGTTACCGGGATCGATATAACCAATAGCCGCGATAAACGCGGGACCCAGCAGGGCGAGCTTGATCTTTCTGGCTCCGCGAGCGGCGCGCTCTACGGTGCGGCTTTCTAACATAGTTTGACCCTGTCTTAATGCATGTGACCCGAGCAGCTTAAGCGGTCAGCAAGGCAAGTGAAATTTGATTATAGTTATTGTATTAATAGATAGTGCTATGAAGTATAGCCATTGCTATACCTTTAGGTAAAGCGTGTTCTCGTCAAAAAAGTGGCAACGCAATTGACTCTACTCCTGGGTCATTTTATAGACAATGTTTTTGTGGATATTTCTTGTGAATGATTTGTAACCGGGTTGTGAGCGGTGAGACTTATCTGAGAAATAACGCGATAGCGATTACTTATAATGTGGTTTTGATCTCGTTTTTAAGTAACGCGTTACATAGAATACGCAGCAAAATACAACCCTCCTCAAATTTGGAGCCGACATGTCCCATGTTTTGCATTTTATTTTAGCACTAGTGGTGGTAGCCGTGCTGGCCTTGCTGGTCAGTCACGACCGTAAAAGCATTCGCGTTCGCTACATCGTTCAACTTTTAGTGATCGAAGTGCTGCTGGCCTGGTTCTTCCTTAACTCATCCGTTGGCCTCGGCTTTGTACAAGGCTTCGCGGGTGTGTTTGATCATCTGCTTAAATATGCGGCCGAAGGCACCAACTTTGTATTCGGCAACATGAATGAGAAAGGCCTCGCCTTCTTCTTCCTGAATGTTCTCTGCCCAATTGTCTTCATCTCAGCGTTGATCGGTATTTTGCAACATTTCCGTATATTGCCATGGGTCATTCGCGGCATTGGTACCGTGCTGTCAAAGGTCAACGGTATGGGCAAACTGGAATCCTTTAACGCCGTAAGCTCTCTGATTTTGGGACAGTCAGAAAACTTCATCGCCTATAAGGATATCCTCGGCAAAATGTCACAGCGCCGCATGTACACCATGGCAGCGACCGCGATGTCGACCGTTTCCATGTCGATTGTCGGCGCGTACATGACCATGCTGCAGCCGAAATATGTGGTAGCTGCGCTGGTTCTGAACATGTTCAGCACCTTTATTGTCTTGTCGCTTATCAACCCATACCGCGTGGACAGCGAAGAAGATCTGCAGTTGCAGGATCTGCATAAGGGTCAGAGCTTCTTCGAAATGCTGGGCGAATATATCCTCGCCGGTTTCAAAGTTGCGATTATTGTGGCCGCAATGCTGATTGGTTTCATCGCGCTGATTTCCGGCCTGAACGCACTGTTCGATTTGATCTTCGGCATCAGCTTCCAGGGCGTGTTGGGCTATGTGTTCTATCCATTCGCCTGGGTGATGGGTGTGCCTTCGCACGAAGCGCTGCAGGTTGGCAGCATCATGGCAACGAAACTGGTTTCCAACGAATTCGTGGCGATGATGGACCTGCAGAAAATCGCCGGTCAACTCTCGCCGCATGCGGAAGGTATCTTGTCAGTGTTCCTCGTTTCCTTTGCTAACTTCTCCTCAATCGGGATTGTGGCGGGTGCGATTAAAGGTTTGCACGAAGAGCAAGGTAATGTGGTTTCACGCTTCGGCCTGAAACTGCTGTACGGCTCAACGCTGGTGAGCGTGCTGTCTGCAGCCATTGCCGGTCTGGTGTTGGCCTTCTGATCGTCAGGGCGGGCTTCGGCTCGCCCTTCTCATCTTAATTGTTCAATCGGTTCTATCCCGCATCGTCCCTGCTTTCCCCTGCAATCACCCGCCTCATCGCTGAAGGTAAAATCTTTGCACGATATTGAATTTCCGCTGTTACTGCCTGCGCATTTGAGAAACGGCAAAACCGCACAATAGATTGCGCTGCTCTAGATTGATGGTTTTTTGAATGTGTTCAGAACGAACAGAGATTTGGTGGAGATAAGCGGGATCGAACCGCTGACCTCTTGCATGCCATGCAAGCGCTCTCCCAGCTGAGCTATACCCCCACATCTGGAAATCATTTTTCGGTCAAACCGTTGGGAAGGTTTGTTTGGTGGAGATAAGCGGGATCGAACCGCTGACCTCTTGCATGCCATGCAAGCGCTCTCCCAGCTGAGCTATACCCCCGAACCGAAAAACTGCCGAGTAAACTCGACGGACGGCATAATATGAAACCGCCTCTTGAGTGTCAACGTCAAATTCTCGTTCTGTGTTCGATCGCTGAAAAAGGCGTCAACCCCACGCTATCATAGCCTTTTTTCAGGGTGCGCCGCCTTTCTGAGCCCACTCCCACTCGGCTATTTGGCAACGACCTGGCATTACATCGTTAAACTTTAGTTAAAGATGTTAGGAACAGTCTTGTTTTCGTTAATGGTGCGTGTGAAACTTAGCGCGCTAATTAACCGGTCATCCTTCCAGGGTCTTTCTCTTTATGACCGGCCAGCAATATCCCTTTGTTCAATAAAAGAAAAGTGAATTATGTCGCTGCATACCCCAAAAGAGATCGCCCAACTGGCGATTCAAGCTGGCGTAGCTAAAAGCCGCCTGCCTATCTCCACCTTGTTAATTCTTGGCTTTATGGCCGGAGCATTTATCGCCACCGGTTTTCTGCTCGACCTGCATGTTATTAATCAACTCCCGGCAGAATGGGGCTCATTCGGCGTATTGCTGGGTGCCGCCGTATTCCCGGTCGGTTTGATTATGACGGTGTTGGCCGGAGGCGAACTGCTCACCGGAAATATGATGACCCTGCCGATAGCCTGGTTCGCGCGCCGAATCAGTGGCTTTAACGTGCTACGTAACTGGTTTTGGGTAACCATTGCTAATTTCATCGGCAGCGTGGCGGTCGCCTGGTTTTTTGGTCACATGCTGGGGATGACTGAGGGTGATTACCTGAAGAAAACCGTGGCAATTGCCCACGCCAAAGTGAATGCCGATTTCCTGCATGCCTTCATCTCCGGCATTGGCTGCAACTGGCTGGTGTGTCTGGCCGTTTGGCTCGCCTTCGCCAGCAAAGACGTGGTGGGTAAGATCTTTGGCATGTGGTTCCCGGTGATGGCTTTCGTGGCGATTGGCTTCCAGCACGTTGTCGCTAACATGTTTATTGTGCCGGCCGCAATTTTCGCAGGCCAACTGAGCTGGGCTGAATTTGCGCCAAACGTTATTGCCGTATTTCTTGGTAACGGTGTTGGCGGCGCAGTATTTGTTGGTCTCACCTATTTCATCGCTTTCCGTCCAGAAAGCGCCGCGGTTAGCGAAGCGCAATAATAGAAATATGCCTTTTGTTGTAGAGCAGAAGGCATTTTCTGCCTAGGTTACTTCTCCCCGTTACGTTTTGTTGTAATATGTATAGCTAATGTATTTAACAGGGACAGCATCGTGAAAAAGGAATGGCTTACCCCCGAGGAGCTCGCGCTGGAAACGGGCTACAGTCGGCAAACGGTGAATAAATGGATCAAGCGTGAAAACTGGACAACCACGCCGAAACCCGGTGTTCAGGGTGGTAAAGCGCGATTGATTCATATTGATGAACGCGTAAAAAGCTTTGTTCAATCTACCCGCCACGCGAACGAACCGGCGGCTAATTACGGTGCACAACAAAATACGTTACCTGCGTTATTAATAAATTCTGTCCAGCAAATGACAGCGGCGGAGCAGGAACAATTTGCGGCGTTGTTATTACGGGAAGGGATTCGCGGCGTACTGGAAAGGCTGGGAATTCAGGAAGAATAAAAAAGCCGGAAGCACATGCTTCCGGCTTTTTCATATCAGGTTATGCGTTTGCTTCACGCTCAGCGATGAACGCCAGCGCTTTCTCAATTCGCGCTACGCTACGGCTACGACCAATCGCCTCTACCGTGACATCCAACGCGGGAGACTGACCCGCACCGGTAACGGCTACGCGCAACGGCATACCGACTTTGCCCATGCCCAGCTCAAGCTCATCTGCCGCCGCCTGAATCGCATTGTGCACATTCTCGGCATTCCAGCTGCTGTCGCTAATGGCCGCCAATTTATCGCGCACCACTTCCAGCGGCTGACGCGCAACGGGACGCAGATGCTTCTTCGCGGCATCCGCATCAAAGGCTTCAAACTCTTCATAGAAGTAACGGCAAGAGGCAGCGATCTCAACCAGCGTTTTGCAGCGTTCGCCGAGCAGCGTCACCAGCTTCGCCAGTTCCGGCCCCGTGCGGGTATCAATCTTCTGCTGCTCAATGTGCCACTGCAGCTGCGTAGCAACATATTCCGGCGGCAGCGTATTAATGTAATGATGGTTCAGCCACTGCAGCTTTTCCGTGTTGAAAGCACTGGCGGATTTGCTCACTGCATCAAGGGTGAACAGCTCAGCCATTTCCGCCACGCTAAATATTTCCTGATCGCCGTGTGACCAGCCGAGGCGCACCAGATAGTTGAGCAGTGCTTCTGGCAGGTAGCCGTCATCGCGATACTGCATCACGCCAACTGCACCATGACGCTTAGACAATTTCTTGCTGTCATCACCGAGGATCATTGATACGTGCGCGTAGGTTGGCACTTCTGCACCAATCGCTTTCAGGATGTTGATCTGGCGTGGCGTGTTGTTGATATGGTCTTCGCCACGGATCACGTGGGTGATGCCCATATCCCAGTCATCCACGACAACACAGAAGTTGTAGGTTGGTGAACCGTCGGTGCGACGAATGATCAGGTCATCCAGTTCCTGGTTGCTGAATTCGATCGGACCACGAATCTGGTCATCAAAGATAACCGAGCCTTCCTGAGGATTGCGGAAGCGCACTACGCACGGCTCATCTGCGGCGTGATGTTCATGGCTATCGCGGCAACGTCCGTCGTAGCGCGGCTTTTCACCTTTTTCCATCTGCTCTTCACGCAGCGCGTCTAAACGCTCTTTGCTGCAATAGCATTTATAGGCAGTGCCTGCTTCCAGCATGTCGTCTATCACCGCGTTGTAGCGATCAAAACGTTTGGTCTGATAATACGGACCTTCATCCCAGTTGAGGCTCAGCCAGTTCATACCGTCCATAATGGCTTCGATGGCTTCCGGGGTGGATCGCTCCAGATCGGTATCTTCGATACGCAAAACAAATTCGCCCTTGTTGTGGCGAGCATAGAGCCAGGAGTAAAGAGCAGTACGTGCACCGCCCACATGCAGATAGCCGGTAGGGCTGGGTGCGAAGCGAGTTTTGATTTTCATTCAGCATTGCCTTAAATGCGCAGGTTTCATTGTCTGGATGACAAAAAAACGGGTTAACGCGAAAAACAGTGCGCATATTCTAGCAGGTGAGGATGATTCCTCAATGATTGTCGCGGCGGCATCCCGGTTTGCTGAACGCTTTTCTGCTAATAAAACCAGCACATTGGCTAAAAGCCCTTCACGATGATTATTTTTAAAGCGAACGCACATTTAAGTTTTAAAAAGCGTTGACTCACTTTAAAGGATCCCTATAATGCGACTCCACACAGCGGGGGTGATTAGCTCAGTTGGTAGAGCATCTCCCTTACAAGGAGGGGGTCGGCGGTTCGAGCCCGTCATCACCCACCACTCTTAAATGAAGATTTTTGAGTTGGCCCGCAGTGAACAAGAGATAAGATATGGGTGATTAGCTCAGTTGGTAGAGCATCTCCCTTACAAGGAGGGGGTCGGCGGTTCGAGCCCGTCATCACCCACCATATCTCAGTTGAAAAACGCTCTTGTTAAGCAGTACCGAAGTGGGTGATTAGCTCAGTTGGTAGAGCATCTCCCTTACAAGGAGGGGGTCGGCGGTTCGAGCCCGTCATCACCCACCACTTCGGGTCGTTAGCTCAGTTGGTAGAGCAGTTGACTTTTAATCAATTGGTCGCAGGTTCGAATCCTGCACGACCCACCAATTTAGAGAAAAGCGCCTTTTGGCGCTTTTTTCGTTTCTGCGCTCAGAAGGTTAGCGTGCAGGGTGAGAACCTGCTGCAGGTTCGACTGAATCGCCGGGAGCGATTCAGGCTGATGCGTAAGCATCACCCGAAGGGCGAGGCCCAGGATGGGCCGAGGCATATCCTGCACGACCCACCAATTCAGAAAAAAGCGCCTATTGGCGCTTTTTTCGTTTCTGTGCTCAGAAGGTTAGCTTCCTCTTAAGCGTTCAATCCCTACAAAACCTTTTCGCAAGCTTAACACTCCCTACCCTCAAGTCGCCTCCGCCTTTGACCGATAACGATAATGGTCTATTGCAAGGAGAAAACGATGTCTTCTATATCAAGCGTTAGCAGTATCAGCACGGCGAGCAGCGGCGGCGGTTCGACTTCGGAAATTGCCAGTCTAAACAAACAGATTCAAAGTATTACCAAACAGCTGAAAGATCTTTCCAGCGACGATACGCTCACCGATGAGCAAAAATCTGAACAGGAACAGATGCTGCAATCACAGATTCAAATGATTGAAGCGCAAATCGCGCAAATTGAGCAGCAGCAAGCAGAAAAGGCACAGCAGCAGCAGGAAGCACAACAGCCTGCTGCGACGAAAGCGGATGGCATTAATCGCCCAACCGATACCAATCAGATTAACGTTTATGTTTAAAACGCTGGTTTAACTATGCGTTGTTGCGTCAGCAGAGCGGCCTGCTGACGCACCTCTTGCCAGATCGCTTCCGCTGCAGGCGTCAGAGAGCGGTTTTTTCGCTTAATCAGCATCAGGCTGCGATTTATTTCCGGGTAGAGTCTTCGCACCCTGAGTTTGCATCCGGAAGGTAACGGCAGCGCCAGCGCTGGCAGAATACTGATGCCAATGCCCGCTTCTACCATCGGATAGAGAGTGGCGGGATGGCCTATCTCTTGCACCACATTCACACTTAACGCCAGCTGTTGTAGCGCCGCATCAACCAGCACGCGGCTACCGGAAGCATAATCCTGCAGCACCATGCTGCGTCCCGCCAACATCGACCACTCTGCTTGCTCAATCTGCGCCAGCTCATCGTTTTCATGACAGAGCAGTAAAAAAGGTTCCTGAAGAATCTCTTCGCTATCGAAATCGGTATCATTAAGCGGGCCGATGACGATACCAAAATCGACCTCCGCATTGCGCACGCTTTGCAGCACCCATTGCTGCACTCGATCGTGCAGTATGACGCGAATATCGGGATAGCGCTGCTGGCTGCTGGCCAAACATTGTGGCATCAGGTGCGCTGAAGGCGTCTGGCTGGCGGCAACGCGCACCGTACCACTGCGCTGTTCGCCGTAACTCCGCACATCCAGCACCGTGGTATTTAACTCTTCCAGCAAGCGTTTTAGTCGAGAAGCCAGCTGCTGCCCCGCTTCGGTCAAGATCACTTCACGCGTAGTACGATCCAGCAATCGCACGCCCATCTCAGCTTCCAGTTCTTTAATACTGTGGCTAACGGCCGACTGACTGAGGCCAATGGCTTGCCCCGCCAAGCTGAAGCTACCGTGATGCGCCACCGCAACGAAGGTGCGCAACTGACGCAGGGTATAATTCATCGATTCCACTCATAGATTGATGCAATAAATCAATTTTATTTCTAAACGCGGCTAGCGCACAATCAGCACCATCATTTTTTTATATTTAACCGGATTTTAACAATGGGATTTTTACGCCTCGATCCGATGATGGTAAAACTCATCATCACCGTACTTCTCGCCAGCTTCTTCCCGGCCAAAGGCGGGTTTGTCGAATTCTTTGAATACCTAACGACCGCCGCCATTGCCCTGCTGTTCTTTATGCATGGTGCCAAATTGTCGCGCGAGAAGATCATTGCCGGCAGTAGCCACTGGCGTTTGCATTTGTGGATCATGTGCAGCACTTTTGTCATTTTCCCGATTCTGGGTCTGCTGATTGTCTGGTGGCATCCGGTTAATGTCAGCCCTGAGATTTACACCGGCTTCATCTATCTGTGCATTCTGCCCGCGACCGTGCAGTCATCTATCGCCTTCACCTCCATGGCCGGCGGTAACGTTGCCGCCGCAGTGTGTGCGGCTTCCGCATCCAGCCTACTCGGCGTGTTTGTTTCGCCGCTGCTGGTGAATCTGGTGATGAATGTTCACAGCGATGCGCCCAGCAATGGCCTGGAACAGATTGGTAAAATCATGCTGCAGCTGCTGGTGCCGTTTGTGGTTGGCCATCTGTCGCGCCGCTGGATTGGCGCCTGGGTTGAGAAACATCGCAGCCTGATAGGTAAAACCGATCAAACTTCAATTCTGCTGGTCGTCTATTCCGCCTTTAGTGAAGCGGTAGTGAATGGCATTTGGCATCGCGTTGGCGTTGATACCTTGCTGTGGATTCTGGTGGGAAGTGTGCTGGTGCTGTTTATTGCGCTAGCCATTAACCTCGGCGCATCGCGTTTGTTCGGCTTCAGCCGTGCAGATGAAATTGTGGTGCTGTTTTGTGGTTCGAAAAAGAGCCTCGCCAACGGTGTCCCGATGGCCAACATTCTGTTCCCGGCCAGCTCGGTGGGGATCATCGTGCTGCCACTGATGATCTTCCATCAGGTACAGCTCATGGTATGTTCTTTCATTGCCCAGCGTTATAAAGCCGGTAATGAAAAGAGGCTGGCGCAGCAGCAGGTAGACGTTCAGAAATCTTAAATAAAACGGCCCGCAAATGCGGGCCGTTTTACTCTTCGCTGCGTTTGAGCGGTTTGACCAGACCTTCCAGTCCCTCACTCTTGATCACCAACGTTAACTGCATTAATTCACCTAGCTTACCGGCCGGGAATTCGTCTTTACGCGCGAACCACAGTAAATACTCTTCCGGCACGTCAATCAGCACCCTGCCCTTGTACTTGCCGAACGGCATCACAGTATTCGCGATTTCTACCAGCTGCTGTTTATCCACGTCAGGCTCCAAGCAGGCGAATCATTTCCGCTTCATCAATGACCGGAATGCCAAGCTCTTGCGCCTTCGCCAGTTTAGAACCCGCCGCTTCACCAGCAATCAGTAAATCGGTTTTCTTCGATACGCTGCCGCTGACTTTCGCGCCCAGTGCAATCAGCCGCTCTTTGGCATCATCGCGGTTCATTACTGACAGAGACCCGGTGAGTACCACGGTCTTGCCGGCAAACGGGCTATCAATCTCTTCGATGTTAACCACTTCAACCTGCGGCCAATGTACGCCGATCTCTTCGGTAAGCTCGCGGATTACTGCACGATTACTCTCTTCATCCATAAAGTTACGCACGTGGGTAGCGACGACTTTGCCCACATCCTGCACTTCAATCAGCGCATCGAGATCGGCATTCATCACTTTTTCCAGTTCACCAAAGTGATTTGCAAGATTGGCGGCGGTGGCTTCACCCACTTCACGAATACCAAGCGCATACAGGAAACGCGCTAAAGTAGTGGATTTGGCTTTCTCCAGCGCATCGACCACATTCTGTGCCGATTTCGGCCCCATGCGATCGAGGCCAGTTAGTTTACCGGCAGTAAGACGGAACAGATCGGCTGGCGTTGAGACATACTCTTTTTCCACCAGCTGATCGATGATTTTATCACCCATGCCGTCCACATCCATCGCGCGACGTGAGACGAAGTGTTTAAGCGCTTCTTTACGCTGTGCACCGCAAATCAGGCCACCGGTGCAACGCGTGACCACTTCGCCTTCCACCCGCTCAACGTCTGAACCACAGACCGGACAATGACTTGGGAAAACAATTTCTCGCGTTTCATCAGGGCGTTCAGATTCCACTACGTTAACCACCTGCGGAATCACATCGCCAGCGCGGCGAATGACCACTTTGTCGCCAATGCGTAACCCCAGCCGGGCTATTTCATCGGCATTGTGCAGCGTCGCGTTACTGACCACGACACCAGCAACCTGCACCGGCTCAAGACGCGCGACGGGTGTGATTGCCCCCGTTCGGCCCACCTGGAATTCAACATCACGTACGAAGGTCATCTGTTCCTGCGCCGGGAATTTGAACGCCACTGCCCAGCGCGGGGCTCGCGCCACAAATCCCAGTTGCTCCTGCAGTGCCTGAGAATCAACCTTGATGACGACACCATCTATATCGAAACCAAGCGAAGGACGCTCCTGCTCAATCTGGCGATAAAACGCCAGCACCTCATCGGCGCTATGTGCGAGGCGGATACGATCGGTAACCGGTAATCCCCACGCTTTAAATTGCTGCAGGCGCTGCCAATGGCTGGCTGGCATCTCTCCGCCCTCCAGTAAGCCGAAACCATAGCAGAAGAAAGTCAGCGGACGTTTGGCAGTAATGCGTGGATCAAGCTGGCGCAGCGAACCTGCTGCAGCATTACGTGGATTAGCGAAAACTTTACCGCCGGTGCGACGCGCTTCTTCGTTGAGTTTTTCAAAGCCGCTTTCAGTGATAAACACTTCACCACGCACTTCCACGCGTGCAGGGATGTTATCGCCATGCAGCCGCAGCGGAATGGCATGGATAGTGCGCACGTTGGCGGTAATGTTCTCGCCGGTTGTGCCATCACCACGCGTTGCCGCGCGTACCAGCAGTCCATCCTCATACAATAAACTCACCGCCAGGCCATCAAGCTTGAGTTCACAGCAATAGGTGAGATCGTCGCTGCTTTTAAGGCGATCCTGCACACGTTTGTTGAAAGCCAGGAAGCCTGCTTCATCAAACGTGTTATCCAGAGACAACATCGGTACTTCGTGCCGCACCTGCTCAAAAGCCGCTAGCGGCGCGGCACCCACGCGCTGCGTCGGTGAATCAGGCGTAATCAATTCAGGATGCGCACTTTCCAGCTCACGCAGCTGTACCATTAATCGGTCATATTCTGCGTCCGGAATTTCCGGTGTATCCATCACGTGATAGAGATATTCGTGATGATGTAGCGTGGTGCGCAGCGCAGTAATTTGCTCCTGAACCGATTTCATAGTCTCTTATCCGATAAAAAACCCCCGACATGCGGGGGTTGTATTTAGTTTGAGTCAATTAGCGGCGATTAACCGATAACTTCGCGAATACGCGTTTTGTAGGTTTCCAGCTTCTGCGGCGTCATCATGCGACGCTCATCATCCAGCACCACGCCACCAACATCATCCGCAATACGCTGTGCCGATTGCAGCATCAGCTTAAAGTTCTGATTCGCATCTCCGTATGACGGTACCATCATAAAGATAGAGATGCCCGGCGTGGAGAAATTCCCCATCTCATCCGGATCAAAGGATCCAGGCTTGACCATATTCGCCAGGCTAAACAGCACCGGGCCGCTTCCTGCTGGGCTCAGATGACGATGGAAAATATTCATTTCACCAAACTGGAAGCCAGCCTGCAGAATACCTTGCAGCAGAGCTTCACCGTTCAGTTCGCCTCCGGTATGTGCAGCGACGTGCAGCACCAAGACCGCTTCTTTTTTACTTCCCGGTGCAGCAGCCTGCTTAGGCGCCTCTTGCGGCTGCGCTACCGGAGTTTCATGTGCAAGCTCTGGCTCATCTTCCGCAGCCAGGAATTCCGGCGCAGGCTGCGTGGCTGCTAGCGGTTCATTATCCAGCAGCGGATCGGATTGAATGGGTTGCGGTACTGGAGCGGGCTTCGACACCGGGGCTTGCGGTGCGGCAGGCTTACGAGCTTCCGGCTCATTATCCAGCAGTGGATCGCCTAATAATGGATCGGATTGATGTGCAGCCGGCTGACGCACAGGTTCAGGCGCACGCGGCGCGCTCACCGGACGCGGCGTAAACTCGGGCTCTTCATCAGCATCACGATGACGGCGTACGCGGACTTCGCCGACGCCATCATCATCTTCGCTCAGCAGATCTTCATCGGCTTCTTCGCGCTGTTTCAGACGTTTGTGCGGGCGATCACGAAACACGGAGGAGCGCTCTTTACGGCTGGTCCACAGTCCATGAAGGAGTAGCGCTATTATGGCGATCGCGCCAACAACGATTAATATCAGACGCAAATCCTGCATCATTGTATTCTCTGTTGTTCCAATACCTTGCCACCACGGCAAACTTTATCCTCTAACTGTATTTGCCCAGCTAAACAAGTGCAAGTCTGTGCAGTATTTTCTGACAAATTAGATAGCTGCCCCACGCTTTTTTGCTGTTTTTTCGCACAAAGCACGCCTGTAACCGATAAAAAGCCAGGTTATGATGTCCACGCCGCCATATTTAGGAGAAAGGCTTGCTATGCCCGCTGTGAATTCGGTCTCAACATTTAATGGTGTTCATTACTTTGCCGAAGGATGGAAACTGGTGCGTCTGCCAGGCATTCGTCGCTATGTCATTATCCCACTTATCATCAACATTCTGCTGCTTGGCGGCGCCTTTATCTGGTTGTTTCAGCGCCTGGGTCAGTGGATCCCTGCGTTAATGTCACATATCCCCGACTGGTTACAGTGGCTCAGCTATCTGCTATGGCCGCTTTCAGTGATTTCGATCGTGTTGGTGTTCAGCTATTTCTTCTCTACGATAGCCAATTTGATTGCCGCGCCATTTTGCGGCCTGCTCGCTGAACAGCTTGAAGGTCGTTTGACCGGAAAACCGCTGCCGGATAGCGGCTGGATGGGCATGATTAAGGATGTTCCGCGCATCATGAAGCGGGAGTTGCAGAAGCTCGGTTACTATTTGCCGCGCGCATTTGGCTTGCTGCTGCTCCACTTTATCCCCGGTTTTGGACAAACTGTGGCGCCAGTTCTATGGTTTTTATTCAGTGCCTGGATGTTATCAGTGCAGTATTGCGACTATCCGTTTGATAACCACAAAGTGAGTTTTCAGCAGATGCGCCACGCATTGCGACAGCACAAGACGGCAAATATGCAATTTGGCGCGCTCGTCAGCCTGTTTACTATGATTCCGATTATCAATCTGGCGATCCTGCCCGTTGCCGTATGCGGCGCAACGGCGATGTGGGTTGATCGATATCGACAGCAACACGCGCGCCACTAAAGCGTTAAATTGCCTTATGCTTTTTTGCTTAAGGCTTATGGTTGTGCGCTATATAGATATACGATTTCTTTCCTTCCGCACATCGGAAGAAAAGGTATGCTCTGAGGGTTCCCAATATTTCATACAGTTAAGGACGAGCTATGAGTAAGATCTATGAAGACAACTCTCTGACAATTGGTCATACGCCGCTGGTTCGACTGAACCGCATCGGTAACGGCCGCATTCTGGCTAAGGTCGAGTCACGTAACCCGAGCTTCAGCATCAAATGCCGTATCGGTGCCAATATGATTTGGGACGCGGAAAAACGCGGTATTTTGAAGCCGGGCGTTGAGCTGGTTGAACCAACCAGCGGCAACACCGGTATTGCCCTGGCGTACGTGGCGGCTGCGCGCGGTTACAAGCTGACGCTGACGATGCCGGAGACTATGTCAATTGAGCGTCGCAAGCTGCTGAAAGCACTAGGCGCGAATCTGGTGCTCACTGAAGGCCCAAAAGGCATGAAAGGTGCCATTGCGAAAGCCGAAGAGATTGTAGCCAGCGATCCCGATAAATATGTGCTGTTACAGCAATTCAGCAATCCAGCGAATCCAGAAATCCACGAGAAAACTACCGGACCAGAAATCTGGGAAGATACCGATGGTGAGGTGGACGTATTTATCGCCGGCGTCGGCACTGGTGGCACACTGACTGGCGTAAGCCGCTACATCAAAAATACCAAAGGCAAGAAAGACCTGATTACCGTTGCGGTTGAACCAACCGATTCTCCGGTCATTGCTCAGGCGTTGGCTGGCGAAGAGATAAAACCTGGCCCGCATAAAATTCAGGGTATTGGTGCCGGCTTCATTCCTGGCAACCTTGATCTGAAACTGATCGATCGCGTGGTGGCGATCACCAATGAAGAAGCCATCAGCACGGCACGCCAGTTAATGGAAGAAGAAGGGATTTTGGCGGGAATATCGTCAGGCGCTGCTGTGGCAGCCGCCCTTAAGCTGCAGGAAGACGAAGCCTTCGCCAATAAGAATATTGTGGTGATCCTGCCCTCCTCGGGCGAACGCTATTTAAGCACCGCACTGTTTGCCGATCTCTTCACCGAGAAAGAACTGCAGCAATGATGTACAAAGTCTGAAACTGATGAAAAAAGCACCCGCATGGGTGCTTTTTTGTGGCGCAGATCTCACTTTTATCACCAGACAGATTGCTTTCAGTGATAGGGCTCTGGTATTTAAGCTTCCAATTATTTCGGTGCCTGAAATTAATCTGCCTTTGAAGTGGATCAAGCTGAATCGATTTACTGATTTGGCTAAACGGCGAATCACGGCATAATGAGAAGAGTGACGAATCAGTGCGGTTTTTGATCTTTCCAGGTTAATGACCTACTTATTCAAGCGCATTTTTTGGTCAGCTTTATGCCATACCAGCGCACCTATACAGGCTAAAGTTACGGCTCCAGGCTAGACTTTAGATCCATAACACCAAACCTGATAAAGTTGGGGAAATAGAATGTTCCAGCAAGAAGTTACCATTACCGCACCTAACGGCCTTCATACCCGTCCTGCAGCTCAGTTCGTTAAAGAAGCCAAGGCTTTCCAGTCAGAAATCACTGTGACTTCCAATGGCAAATCGGCCAGCGCGAAAAGCCTGTTCAAACTGCAGACTTTGGGTCTGACTCAGGGTACGGTTGTTACGCTGTCTGCCGAAGGTGAAGACGAGCAGCAAGCGGTTGAGCACCTGGTTAAGCTGATGGCTGAGCTGGAGTAACCGGCTCAGTTCGCAACAAAACCGACCCCTTTGCCCCATTGAGTGCAAATATCTTGATCGCGGACAACCTGTCCGCGTTATTGCTTCCTTAGAGTACTGCTCCGCGACAGTGGCGACGCATTGGGTCAATGAGCCATCGTGATTAAAAGGTAGGGTTATGATTTCAGGCATTTTAGCATCACCGGGTATCGCTTTCGGCAACGCACTCCTGCTGAAAGAAGATGAGATCGTCATCAGTCGTAAAAAAATTACCGACGATCAGGTTGAGCAGGAAGTTCAGCGCTTCCTCGATGGACGCAGCAAAGCTGCTACACAGCTCGAAGCCATTCGCATTAAAGCCGGTGAAACCTTCGGTGAAGAGAAAGCTGCGATCTTTGAAGGTCACATCATGCTGCTCGAAGACGAAGAGCTTGAGCAGGAAATCATCGACCTCATCAAGAAAGATCACGCTACTGCTGACGCTGCCGCACATTCTGTGGTTGAAGGCCAGGCCGTTGCGCTGGAAGAGCTGGATGACGAATACCTGAAAGAGCGCGCCGCTGACGTGCGTGATATCGGTAAGCGTCTGCTGCAGAACATTCTTGGACTGCACATCGTCGATCTGAGCGCGATTGCTGAAGAATCTATTCTGGTGGCCAAAGATTTAACGCCGTCAGAAACCGCACAGCTGAACCTGAAAAAGGTGCTGGGCTTTATTACCGATCTGGGTGGACGTACCTCTCACACCTCGATCATGGCGCGTTCGCTTGAGCTACCAGCGATTGTTGGTACCGGCAACGTGACTGCCACTGTTAAAAACGGCGATTTCCTGATTCTGGATGGCGTAAACAACAAGGTTTACGTGAATCCTACTGAAGAAGTACAGGAAGAACTGAAAGCCATCCAGACACAGTATCTGTCTGAGAAACATGAGCTGGCAAAACTGAAAGATCTGCCAGCGATTACGCTGGACGGTCATCAGGTTGAGGTCTGCGCCAACATTGGTACAGTACGTGATGTAGCAGGTGCAGAGCGTAACGGCGCGGAAGGCGTAGGCTTATACCGCACTGAATTCCTGTTTATGGACCGTGATTCATTGCCAACTGAAGAAGAGCAGTTCCAGGCTTATAAAGCGGTAGCTGAAGCAGTCGGTTCACAAGCGGTTATCGTGCGTACCATGGACATCGGTGGCGACAAAGATCTGCCTTACATGAACCTGCCGAAAGAGGACAACCCGTTCCTCGGCTGGCGCGCCATCCGTATTGCGATGGACCGTAAAGAGATCCTGCATGCGCAGCTGCGCGCTATTCTGCGTGCCTCCTCTTTCGGCAAACTGCGCATCATGTTCCCAATGATTATTTCAGTAGAAGAAGTTCGCATCCTGAAAGGCGAGCTGGAGCTGCTGAAAACGCAATTGCGTGAAGAAGGCAAATCCTTTGATGAGACCATTGAAGTGGGCATCATGGTAGAAACGCCAGCTTCCGCAGTGATTGCTCGCCATCTGGCGAAAGAAGTCGACTTCTTTAGTATTGGGACAAATGACCTGACGCAGTATACTCTGGCGGTCGATCGTGGTAATGATTTGATTTCACACCTCTATAACCCAATGTCACCGTCTGTTCTCGGTCTCATTAAGCAAGTGATCGATGCATCACATGCCGAAGGGAAATGGACCGGCATGTGTGGTGAGCTGGCTGGTGATGAACGTGCTACACTACTGTTACTGGGAATGGGGCTGGATGAATTCAGCATGAGCGCCATTTCAATCCCGAGCATCAAGAAGATTATTCGTAATACTAATTTCGAAGATGCGAAGGCATTGGCGGAGCAGGCTCTGGATCAACCGACAGCGGATGATTTAATGAATTTAGTTAACAAATTCATTAAAGAAAAAACGCTCTGCTGATCCACGGACGCTAGCCTCAAATTACTGCTTAGGAGAAGATCATGGGTTTGTTTTCTAAACTTTTTGGCGAAAAATCAGAGAGCGCGTCAGGCACTATTGATATCGTTGCGCCTCTGTCAGGCGAAATCGTAAATATCGAAGACGTACCTGATGTGGTATTCGCTGAGAAAATCGTGGGTGACGGTATCGCAATCAAACCAACCGGTAACAAAATGGTTGCTCCGGTTGATGGTACTATCGGCAAGATTTTCGAAACTAACCACGCATTTTCAATCGAGTCTGATAATGGTATCGAGCTGTTCGTTCACTTCGGTATCGACACGGTTGAGCTTAAAGGTGAAGGTTTCAAACGCATCGCTGAAGAAGGCCAGAAGGTCAAGAAAGGCGACGTGGTGATCGAGTTTGATCTGGCACTGCTGGAAGAGAAAGCGAAATCGACGCTGACGCCGGTTGTGATCTCGAATATGGACGAAATTAAAGAGCTCATCAAACTCTCCGGTCAGGTAACGGTAGGCGAGACGCCGGTTATCCGCATCAAGAAGTAAGCTTCGGCTGATTCGCGATAATAAAAAAACGGCACCCACTGGGTGCCGTTTTTGTTTTACAGCCGCAACAATGCAATGCGATCGCTAATACCAGACGAAATCACTGCTGCTTCCAGCGCGGCAGCCTTAACGTCAACTCCAATCCCCCTTCCGGGCGATTGACCGCCTTAACTTCACCGTGATGTGCCAGAATCACTTTCCGGACAATCGATAGCCCTAAACCGTAACCTTTGCCCATCAAGGGCGAATTCACGCGCACAAAGGGATCGAAGATGCTCGACAGCTTCTCATCATCCACTCCGGGCCCCTGATCGCGCACGCTGATCGCCAGCCACTGATTTTCCGCCTGTAGACTCACGTTGATATGCTGCCCTTTATGCGAAAAACGCAGCGCATTGCGCAGCACGTTCTCTACGCCACGCCGAATCAACTCGGCATTACCGTGCACGGTATAATCCGCATTTTCATCAACCTGGAAATCAACTTTCACACCGGGGATCTGAGCCTCATAGCGAACGTCGGTGACCACCGCGTGCAACAGGCCGGTGAGGTCGAAATATTGCTCGCCCGGCATGCTCTCATGTTCGGCTCGCGACAGCGTCAACAGCTCGCCAATCATCTTATCCAGACGGCGCGCTTCTTCATCAATGCGGTTGAGCGAGGATTCCACCGAGGCTGGCGTTTGACGCGCAAGGCCGGTCGCCAGCTGTAGACGCGCCAACGGTGAGCGCAGCTCGTGCGAAATATCGTGCAGCAGCTCTTCACGCGCTTTCACCAACGTATCAAGCCGCTCGACCATCGCATCGAAATCTTGTGCAACATTTGAAAGCTCGTCATGGCGCTTACGCATCACCGGATAGAGGCGCACCGACAGATCACCGCTGGACACGCGCGCAAAGCCCTCGCGCAGCTGACGCATAGGGCGTGTCAGGTTCCATGCCAGCAGCAGGCTGAACAGTAATCCCAGCGCACCGGCAAAGGTAAACATCGGCTCCGGGATATTGAGGATACGTCGCGGACGGCCACCGCCCATCGAACTGTCTTCGCGCAGCCCCTTCACGTCATAGCGCAGTTCGTACTGCTTGCCATCCTGCCCTTTCACCCAACGCACAATCACATCAGGGAAAGGTCCATGAAACGGCGCACTAAAGGTTTCAGGCGGCGCATTACCTGGCATCGCGACGGGTTTATCGTGCTGAATAACGGAGAAAAATTGACGATCGTTAGGTTCCCAATCCGCCATCATATCGTCCAGCGAACTTAAGCCACCGCGTTCCAGTACCGAAACCGCCGATGCCATTTGCAGATTAACGATGCGTCGAATAGCGACGATCTCCGGTGGCTCGTGGCGATTACCCGATAACGTAAAGCCAAGCCACAGCAGCTGGCTAATAATGACAAACACAATCCAGAAGCCCAGCAAAATCTTCCAGAACATGCGGCCGCGGTAGCTGTGTTTCATCGAATGCGGTAACCAATACTGCGCACAGTTTCAATATTGACGCTGTCAGCCGTTAACGCTGCCAGCTTTTGGCGAATATTGCTGATATGCACATCCACGCTGCGATCGTACGCTTCACGTGGGCGACCAAGGCCTTTTTCCGATAGCTCATCTTTCGATACCACGCGATCCGGTGCACGCAGCAACAGATCCAGCAAATTAAACTCGGATGCGGTGAGATCAAACGCTTTGCCCTGCCATTCAGTAATCCGCGTAGCCGGATTGAGGCTCAAATCGCCCCAGCGCAGCAGCTCTTTCTTATCGGGCACCGGAGCCTGATCTTCAAAGCGGCGCAGTACCGCACGCAAACGAGCCACCAGTTCACGCGGATAGCACGGTTTTGGCATGTAATCGTCTGCGCCCATTTCGAGACCAATCACGCGATCGATGTTGTCTCCTTTGGCCGTCAACATAATCACCGGTAAGCGGCTGTTCTGACGCACCTGCCGCAGCACATCAATGCCGCTCATATCGGGCAGCATGATGTCGAGAATCATCGCGGTATAGTTGCCGGATAACGCACCTTCCACGCCAGCGTGACCGGTTAAAACCAGTTGTGTTTCAAAACCTTCCGCAATCAGGTATTGGCTCAACATGGTGCCGAGTTCTACATCATCATCAACAAGCAGAATTTTCATCTTTATCTCTCGTACAAAATTGCCGCTATTTTGTCCTGAGTTCATTACGAACGCAGCCGGTTTTACGCGATCCTTACAGACGATTATTAGGGAGACTATAGACAAGAATGGCCTGTGCGCACCATTACGGTAGGCACAGGCCAGATAAAATGCGGAAATAATGACTCAGTGGAAAACGCCAGTGGAGAGATAGCGATCGCCGCGATCGCACACAATCGCGACCACCACGCTGCCAGGTTGAGCCGCAGCAATACGCAATGCGCCAGCTACCGCACCGCCAGAACTGACGCCACAAAAAATACCTTCACGCTGAGCCAGCGCTCGCATTGTCTCTTCGGCTTCACGCTGCGTCATATCAATCACCTGATCCACCAGTTCCGGACGAAAGATACCGGGCAGATAAGCTTCCGGCCAGCGACGAATACCGGGAATGCTACTGCCCTCTTGCGGCTGCAGGCCAATCACCTGCACCGTCGGCGCAAACTCTTTAAGGTAACGTCCCACGCCGGTAATCGTGCCGGTAGTGCCCATGCTGGAGACAAAATGCGTCATGCGCCCATGAGTTTGCTGCCAGATTTCCGGGCCGGTGGTGAGATAGTGTCCTAGCGGATTATCGGGATTGTTGAACTGATCCAGCACGCGACCCTCGCCGCGATCGGCCATCGCCTGTGCCCGATCCCGCGCCCCTTCCATGCCCTGCTCACGCGTCACCAGCAGCAATTCAGCACCGTAGGCGCGCATCGCATCCTGACGTTCCTGGCTCATGTTATCGGGCATCAGCAAACGCAGCTTGTAGCCTTTCATCGCCGCAATCATCGCCAGCGCAATGCCCGTGTTACCGCTGGTCGCTTCGATTAAGGTATCACCCGGTTTAATCTCACCGCGCAGCTCCGCCTGATGAATCATCGACCAGGCCGCACGGTCTTTCACCGAGCCGGCTGGATTGTTGCCTTCCAGCTTTAGCCAGATTTCGCTGCCGTTGTCAGGCGTCAGGCGCTGCAACTTAATCAACGGCGTATTGCCGATGGTATTTTCCAGTGTGGTCACGTTTGATTCCAGACGAAAGAGAGGCAAATAATTCGGGCGGGAAAGTCCCGCCCGAAGGAGTGTCAAAAATATCAGGCGCTCTCGGCAAAGGCAACCGGGCTTAGCGGCGTAGTGCCATGATAGATGCGGGCCTGTTGCAGGCCGACAAACAAGCGTTCACCGCGAATCGGCGCAGTATGATCGCCATCGAACACCACGGAGAAGACGTCGCCCTGCCAGCCACTTGGCTGCACGACCAGCTGCCAGAAGTGGCCGCGCGGGCTAATTTCCAGCACCTGCACCGGCAGCGGTGTTTCCAGGCTGCTCTGGCGTGAAATATCAATTTCCCATGGACGCAGGAACAGCTCGACTTCGCCCTGATGTGCAGGCGTATAGCCCAGCGGCCAGCGATGTGCGGCAACGTGGAACTGCGAGCCGTGCACTTCACCATTAAAGCGGTTCACTTCACCGAGAAACTCCAGCACAAAGCGAGTAGCCGGATCGCGCCACACGTCATCAGGCGTACCCACCTGTTCGATATTGCCCTGGCTCATCACCACCACGGTGTCGGCCACTTCCATCGCCTCTTCCTGATCGTGGGTGACGAACACGCTGGTAAACTTCAACTCTTCGTGCAGTTGACGCAGCCAACGGCGCAGCTCTTTACGCACCTGCGCATCCAGCGCACCAAACGGTTCATCCAGCAGCAGAATTTGCGGCTCGACCGCCAGCGCACGTGCCAGTGCCACACGCTGCTTTTGGCCGCCCGAAAGCTGTGCCGGGAAACGATTTGCCAGATGGCCCAGCTGCACCATCTCCAGCAGACGCGTTACGCGCTTTTTGATCTCTGCCGCATTCGGCCGTTCACGGCGCGGCAGTACGGTCAAACCAAAAGCAATGTTGTCGAATACCGTCATGTGACGGAACAGCGCGTAATGCTGGAAGACGAAGCCGACCTGGCGATCGCGCGCATGGATGCGGCTCACGTCTTTGCCATTAAAATGGATCTGGCCGCTGTTCTGATGTTCCAGCCCGGCGATAATGCGCAGCAGCGTGGTTTTCCCGGAACCGGACGGTCCCAGCAGCGCCACCATCTTGCCGGAAGGAATATCCAGAGAGATGTCGTTCAGTACCGACGTGCGGTCAAACGCTTTGTTAATTTGTTTAATCTCAATGCTCATGATTTTCCTCCTGTAGGCGCTTCTGCTGATGCTCTAATCGCCACTGCACCACGCTTTTCAGAAACAGCGTCACAATTGCCATCAGGGTCAGCAGCGCGGCGGCGGTAAAGGCGCCCACGGTGTTGTAATCCTGATGCAGTAATTCAACCTGAAGCGGCAAGGTATAGGTTTCGCCGCGTATCGATCCCGAAACCACCGAGACCGCACCAAACTCACCAATCGCACGTGCGTTAGTCAGCACCACGCCGTACATCAGTGCCCAGCGGATGTTCGGCAGCGTCACGCGGCGGAACATCTGCCAGCCGGATGCGCCAAGCAGCACCGCCGCCTCGTCTTCGTGGCTACCCTGGCTGAGCATCACCGGCACCAATTCGCGTACCACAAACGGGCAGGTAACGAAGATGGTAGCCAGCACCATGCCGGGCCAGGAGAACATAATCTGGATATTGTGTGCATCTAGCCAGCCACCTGCCGGGCCGTTAACGCCCCAGAACAGCAGATACATCAAGCCAGCAACCACCGGCGACACGGCAAAGGGGATATCAAAAAGCGTCAGCAGCAGTTGGCGCCCCGGAAAGGTAAAACGCGTCACCAGCCACGCCAGCAGCGTACCGAACACCATATTCACCGGCACGGTAATCAGCGCCACTAAGAGGGTCAGCCAGATGGCGTGCAGCATGTCGCCATCTTTCAGGTTAGTCAGTGAAGCCACTAAGCCCTGATTAAGTGCCTCCCAAAAGATGGACACCATCGGCACCACCAGCAGCAGCAGGGAAACCAGCGCGCCGATGCCAATCAGCAGCCACTTGCCCCAGTTAATGGGCTGGCGATCGGCGTGATTGAGGTGTGAAATCTCCGCCATCAGTGGCCTCCTAAGCGACGGCCAAAGCGGCTCTGCAGGGTGTTGATCGCAAACAGCAGCAGCAGAGAAGCCGCCATGATCACTGAAGCAATCGCGCTCGCTGCCGGGTAATCGAACTCCTGCAGGCGGACAAAAATCATCAACGACGTCACTTCCGTTTTCCAGGCAATGTTACCGGCGATAAAGATCACCGCACCAAACTCGCCAATGCTGCGGGTAAACGACAGCGCGGTACCCGCCAGTAAAGCCGGTGCGACTTCAGGCAGCACTACGCGCCGGAAACTCTGCCAGCGCGTAGCGCCAAGGGTTTCTGCCGCTTCTTCATATTCCGGTCCTAACTCTTCCAGCACTGGCTGCACGGTACGCACCACAAATGGGATGCTGGTGAAGGCCATGGCGACGGCGATCCCGAGCCAGGTGTAAGAAACTTTGATATCAAAATGCGCCAGCCACTGACCGTACCAGCCGTTTACCGAAAACAGGCCCGCCAGCGTCAAACCCGCGACTGCGGTGGGCAATGCAAACGGCAGGTCCATCAAGCCATCCAGCAGCGTGCGGCCCGGGAAGCGATAGCGCGTCAAAATCCACGCCATCAGCATGCCAAATACCGCATTGAACAGTGATGCCACCCCCGCCGCCAGAATCGTCACTTTATACGCGGCGATCAGCTGCGGATGCGTAATCACATCCCAATATTGCGTCAGCGTCATCTGCGACAGTTGCATCAGTAACGCGCTGATCGGCAGCAGCAGAATCAGGCAGGTGAACAACAGGCTGGTGCCAAGGCTCAAGCCAAAGCCAGGCAAGACTCGTTTTTGCGCCAGCGCGAACATTATCCGCGCCCCGCTGCCAGTAATTTGTCCAGCTCACCGTCTGAACCAAAATGGACTTTCATCACGTTATCCCAGCCGCCAAAGGCATCGTTGACGTTGAACAGGTTGGTCTGCGGGAAGCGGTCTTTCTGCTGCGCCATCAGCTGTGGGTTATTTACGCGATAGTAATAGCTGGTGATGATTTTCTGCGCCTCAGGCGTGTAGAGATAATTCAGATAGGCTTTAGCGGCGTCAGCGGTGCCATTGTGTTCGACATTTTTGTCGACCCACGCCACCGGGAATTCCGCCAGAATATTCGTTTCCGGTACGATCACTTCATACTGATCTTTGCCGTACTGATTGCGGATATTATTCACTTCCGATTCAAAGCTTACCAGCACATCACCTAAGCCGCGCTCGGCAAAGGTGGTCGTTGCGCCACGACCGCCGGTATCAAACACTTCGACGTTCTTCAAAAATTTTGTCATGAAGGCTTCAGTTTTGGCTTTATCTTTACCATCTGCCTGATCGGCAGCGCCCCACGCGGCAAGATAGGTATAGCGCCCGTTGCCTGACGTTTTGGGATTAGGGAAGATCAGCTTCACGTTGTCGCGTGCCAGATCGGCCCAGCTGTGAATCTGCTTTGGGTTACCTTTACGCACCAGAAATGCCATGGTGGAGTAAAACGGCGAGCTGTTGTTGGGTAAACGTTGTTGCCAGTCAGCCGGAATCAGTTGACCTTTGTCATGCAGCACCTGCACATCCGTTACCTGATTGTAGGTCACCACATCAGCGCGCAGACCTTGCAGAATCGCCAGCGCCTGCTTGGAAGAACCGGCATGCGATTGCTTGATCGTCAGCTTGTCATTGGGATGCGCAGCGTCCCACTGCTTTTCAAAGGGCGCATTCAGGGCGACGAACAGTTCGCGTGAAACATCATATGAACTGTTGAGCAACTCGGTCGCCTGCGCCGCACTCGCGATACTCAGCGAGAGCGCGATACCGCCAAGCCATTTTTTCGAAATCGGAAGTGTCATGCTGCACCCTGAAAGACGGCCATTACGCCAATGTCATTAGATGCAGTCAGTGTATTTATAACTCAGGAGAAAGCTGTAACGGTTTTATATATCGTTTAGGGATTTCAAAGTTTAAAAAAGCATAAGACGGCGGGAGAGTTTATGCAGCGGATGGGATTGAACCGGGTTAAACAGGTCGCCATAAATGGCGACACTATAATGCGAGATTTCGTAGGGGCGCCATTTATGGCGCCCTACCTTAATCAAATCGCGTGCAACGCCGCCAGCGACGGCGCAAAAAAGTAGCTGCCGCTGACCGGCTTAGTGAAGCGCAGCATGGCATCCATTTTGCCGTCGCGCTCGCCGAACATGCTCAGCAACTGCTGCTCAATGTTATACAGGCGATGACAGTAGGAAATGAAGTACAAACCGTGCTTACCGCTGGCGCTGCCGTAAGGCAGACTTTGACGCAGAATCTTCAGGCCCTTGCCCTGTTCTTTCAGATCGACACGGCTGAGATGTGAAGTCTCCGGACGTTGATCCCCCGGTAGCTCTTCATTGGTCTCTTTAGTACGCCCAATGATCGCTTCCTGCTTTTCTTCCGCCAGACGATTCCACAGTTGGAGATTGTGCTCCCAGCGCTGAGTAAACACATAGCTGCCGCCAGCATCCGGACCTTCACCAATAATCGCCACCTGTTGGCGCGCCTCGCCCTGTGGGTTTTCCGTGCCGTCAACAAAGCCGGAAAGGTCACGATCTTCTATCCAACGGAAACCGTGCGTCTCTTCTTCAATATTAACGGCATCCGCAAAGGCGCCGATGGCAGCCTGCGCCAGCGCGAAATTCACGTCATGCCGCTGTGATTGAATGTGGATCAGCACATCGCGTTGGGTCGCAGGCGCAATACCTTTACCCAACGGCGCGAAAGCTTTGAGCTCTGGCGCGGAGGCGCTGCCCTGTAGATCGCGCCACAGCGCATCACCAAAAGCGATCACCGCGCCTAGTCCAGCCTGACTGAATTGGGATTGCAGCGCATTGAGCTGCTTTAAGAAGGATTTGCTGCCCTGACGCAGCGCATCAAGGTCGCCCGTAACGCGGGCTTCGAGCCAAATGGCGAATCGGCGGTGTTCCAGCAGGATACCGCTCTGAAACTGAGACATGAATGTGCTCTCCGGCATGAAGGTTAGACGGTATTTTTTCGCCCGTATCATACCGGAAAGCCGCGCACTCAGTGTGCGTTTACGCAACGTTTAATCGATTAACGCTGCCAGACGATCTTACTTATTTTCCAGCTTTTTAGGGTGTCGTCAGATGGCATCAAACCTTCAGGGCCATGCCATTCACCGCTGTAGACAAAGACAATATGCTGGCTGCCCGGTGCACGGCATTCAACATCATGCGCATCCAAACCTGAAGCCATTTTGCAGTTATTAAACGCTTTGCTGAATTTTTCACTGAACAGGTCGCCAATCTTGCTGCCGTCTGCCGCTTTAGCATCGGCATCCTGCACTTCAATACGCTCAACGCTGGTAGTGCCGTTAATCACCAATTTGACGTTGTCGCCATCCAGCGCCTGCCAGAAATCGACCACCTGACCATTCTGCGTGCGCATGCCCTGACGCAGTTTATAATCGCCGTTTAGCGCTTTATTGATGGCCTCCTCCGACATCGCCGTGGTGCTTGTCAGGCCCGCCACGCCTTGTTCAGTCACCTCAAGCGATCCGCCAAACCAGCCCAATGGATTTAGCGCAGACCAGTGATAGCTGAGTGGATTGTACCAATGGCTTTCGCTCGCGCTGGTAGAAGAACCCGAACTGGCGCAGCCAGCCAGAACCATGCTGCTAACCAGCAGTGCGTGACGAACAACTTTCATGAAAACTCCTTGATCTGCTAAGCCGATTGGCGTGCCTGTTGGAGTCACAAACCGGCAAAAAGTTTACTCGACGTGCTGATGCTCTGGTAGAAAGCAGTCGCGTAGCCGCCGTTGGGTTTGCAGCCAGAACAAGGCGAGCAAATCGAAAAGCGTCAATAACAGCGGCAGCGGCGAGTCGGGAAACGCCCCCTGCAGCAAGCTGGAGCCTTGCCACAGCAGGCTTATCAGCAGCGACGCACTCAATACGTGACGCCAGCTTTGCCACAGACGCGGCCAGCGCTGACGATAGCCCGTCAACAACAAGCCGATGGCCGCCGGGATGCCTAATGCCAGTCCCAGCCAGAAGCTTTGGCGATCGGGATAGAACAGCGCCAGCAAATCGTTGCCCTGCTGGCGAGAGGCACCCGCCATCACCAGCAGCAGCCAGGTGCGCGCCTGCAATAACAGAATCAGCCAAAAAAGAAATGGCAGCCGCAGCTGCCCTTTCGCATCGTACTCTTCAGGAAGGTATTTCAAACCGATCATTAATACTCACGATCTTCAATTAAACGCTTGCCCAGCAGCAGCGCGTCCACCGGCTCGTAATCCAGCTTCTCATAAAACGCCACCACCTGATCGTTCTCTTCGCGCACCATCAAATTGATTTTTGGACAGCCACGCGCGATCAGCTTCTTCTCCAGACGATTCATCAACGCATTGGCAAAACCACGCCCCTGATAATCGGGATGTACCGCCAGATAGTAGACAGAACCGCGGTGGCCGTCATAGCCGCCCATCAGCGTACCGACTACTTCACCGCCGACTTCCGCCACCAGAAACAGTTCCGGGTCGTGGTTCATTTTGCGTTCAATATCCAGCTCCGGATCGTTCCAGGGGCGTAACAAATCGCAACGCTCCCAGAGCGTGATCACTTCTTCAAAATCTTCCTGGCGGAAAGAACGGATTTCCATCGACGTTACCCTGCTGTTAGGCACAATTCGCTGATTATCACGCATTCTTTGCCAGGCGCAACCCTCAGGCGACACAACGGTGCAAAAAAAGCGCGACATTTCTGTTAGTCAGTTGCAATAGAAAGTAAACGCTTGAAATAGTTACGAGGTCGCCGCCTGGGCATTGTTACGCTATAACATTGGGCAGGATTTACCTGTCATGGACCCGTTAATGAAGAAGATTTCACTGCTTAAGCGCCTTACCAATCGTCGCCAACTGATTCTTTCCGGTTTAGCGCTGGCGGTGTTGTCGCCGCGCGCCGTGCAGGCAACGGAAGAGAACAGCACTCTGCGCGTCAACTCGCGCCATACGCCACCGAAACCCGCCGCTAATGGCAAACGTATCGTGATGATCGATCCCGGTCACGGCGGCATTGATTCCGGCGCGGTAGGTGAAGAAGGCTCCGAAGAGAAACATATCGTTCTTGCCATCGCCAATACCGTGAAAACGTTGCTGCAATCGCATCCGCGCATCGAAGTCCGCCTGACGCGCGAAAGCGACCACTTTATTCCGCTTTATCAGCGTGTTGAGATCGCCCACCAGCATGGCGCCAATCTGTTTATGTCGATTCACGCCGACGGCTATACCAGCCCGGACGCCAATGGCGCGTCGGTGTTTGCGCTCTCCAACCGCGGAGCCAGCAGTGCAATGGCGCGCTACCTGTCGCAGCGTGAAAACGATGCTGACAAAGTGGGCGGCGCCGAAGTGCAGGATAAAGATCATTACCTCAACCAGATTCTGTTCGATCTGGTGCAGACCGACACCATCCGTAACAGCCTGACGCTCGGCAAGCACGTGCTGGATCAGATCCGCCCGGTGCATCATCTGCACAGCCAGCACACCGAGCAGGCGGCTTTTGCCGTGCTGAAATCGCCGTCGATTCCTTCGGTATTGGTTGAAACCTCCTTTATTACCAATCCGCGCGAAGAGCAGCTGCTCGGCACCCAGGCATTTCGGCAGAAAATCGCCAGCGCTATTGCCGATGGCATCTCCCGTTACTTTGATGAGGTCGATCGTCGCGAAGCCTAGCTTTTTCCTGTGATAGAATCGCGGCAAATTTCCGGAACGAGTAACTGATGAGCAATCCCGATATTTCCCGCGTCAAAGCCTTTTTGCTGGCGCTGCAGGATGATATTTGCGCCCAATTAGCGGCGGAAGATGGCAAGGCGAGCTTTGCTGAAGATGAGTGGCAGCGCCCCGGCGGCGGCGGCGGACGCAGCCGCGTGTTGCGTAATGGTGCGGTATTTGAACAAGCGGGCGTGAACTTTTCACATGTGCATGGCGACCAAATGCCGGCCTCCGCCACTGCGCATCGCCCCGAGTTGGCGGGTCGCAGCTTTGAAGCAATGGGCGTGTCGCTGGTGGTGCATCCGGAAAGCCCTTACGTTCCCACCAGCCACGCCAACGTGCGCTTTTTTATTGCAGAAAAACCAGGTGCCGATCCCGTTTGGTGGTTCGGCGGCGGATTCGACCTCACGCCCTATTACGGCTTCGAAGACGATGCGCTGCACTGGCATCAAACCGCCCACGATCTGTGCCAGCCGTTTGGCGAGGATATCTATCCACGCTACAAAAAATGGTGTGACGATTACTTCTACCTCAAGCATCGCGACGAGCAGCGCGGCATCGGTGGGCTGTTTTATGACGACCTGAACACGCCGGATTTCGACTATTGCTTCGATTTTATGCAAGCGGTGGGCAACGGTTTCTCTCAGGCCTATCTGCCGATTGTGGCGAAGCGCAAAGCGTTGCCGTGGGGCGATCGCGAGCGCCAGTTCCAGCTCTATCGTCGCGGTCGCTATGTAGAATTCAATCTGGTATGGGATCGCGGTACGCTGTTTGGCCTGCAAACCGGCGGCCGCACCGAATCCATTTTGATGTCGATGCCGCCGCTGGTGCGCTGGGAATATGATTATCAACCGGAAGCCAACTCTCCCGAAGCCGCGTTATACCGTGATTTTTTGCCGGTGAAGGATTGGTTGGCATAACTCGTAAGGTCGCCATTAATGGCGACCTGGTTTCACAACGGTTCGGTCTGCGCCTCTACTACCGCTAACGCCACCATATTCACAATACGCCGCACCGAGGCAATACGCGTCAACACATGTACCGGCTTGCTGATTCCCATCAACACTGGCCCCACGGTGACCCCTTCTGAACAGGAGACGCGCAGCAGGTTGTAGCTGATGCGCGCCGCTTCTACGTTGGGCATAATCAGCAAATTGGCGGTGCCCTTAAGCGGGCTATCCGGCATCAGTTCGCGGCGAATACTCTCCACCAGCGCGGCATCTCCGTGCATTTCACCATCAATCTCTAAATCCGGCGCACGTTGCTGGATCAGCGCCAGCACTTCGCGCATTTTACGCGCGCCCGGCGCGTTGGACGTACCAAAGCTGGAGTGCGACAGCAGCGCCACGCGCGGCTCAATCCCAAAGCGCCGCACGGTTTCCGCCGCCAGCAGCGTAATATCCGCCAGCTGCTCGGCGCTGGGATCTTCATTAACGTAAGTGTCAGCGATAAAAGTGTTACCGCTCGGCAGCAGCAATGCATTCATCGCGCCCGCCACCTTCACGTCATCGCGCAGGCCAAACACTTTCTCCACCACATCGTAATGTTCCTGGTAATCGCCGATGGTGCCGCAGATCAGCGCGTCGGCTTCTCCACGATGGACCATAATTGCACCAATCAGCGTCGGATTACCGATCACCGCACGCTGGGCGGTTTCCGGCGTTACGCCGCGCCGTTTCATGATTTGGTAATACTCGTTCCAGTACTCTTTGAAGCGCGGATCGGACTCGTTATTAACGATCTCAAAATCCTTACCCGCTTCGATTTTTAATCCCTGCTTTTGCAGGCGCATGGCGATCACGTTGGGACGGCCAATCAGAATCGGCTTCGCCAGCCCGAGCGTCACCAGCTCCTGCGTGGCGTGCAGCACGCGCACCTCCTCCCCTTCCGCCATCACCACGCGTTTCGGATCTTTGCGCGCCTGCGAGAAGATCGGCTTCATAAACAGGTTGGTTTTGTAGACGAACTCGGTGAGCTTCTCACGGTAGGCATCAAAATCGTCAATGGGCCGCGTAGCCACGCCAGATTCCATCGCCGCTTTTGCCACCGCTGGCGCAATCTGCACAATCAATCGCGGATCAAAAGGTTTAGGAATCAGGTATTCCGGACCGAAACTTAAGTCTTGATCGTCATACGCTGAGGCCACCACATCGCTCTGCTCCGCCTGCGCTAACGCCGCTATCGCATGCACCGCCGCCAGCTTCATCTCTTCATTGATCGCCGTAGCGCCCACGTCCAGCGCGCCGCGGAAGATAAACGGGAAACACAGCACGTTGTTTACCTGGTTAGGGAAATCAGAGCGCCCGGTGCAGATAATGGCGTCAGGTCGTACCTGCTTCGCCAGCGGCGGCATAATTTCCGGTTCAGGATTGGCGAGTGCCAGAATCAGCGGATCCTGCGCCATCTTTTGCACCATCTCCGGCGTCAGCGCTTTAGGGCCGGAACAGCCGAGGAAAATATCCGCGCCGCCAATCACCTCATCCAGCGTGCGTGCGCCGCTGTCGGCAACCGCATATTCAGCTTTGGTCGGCGTCATGTTGGGCTCGCGATGGCGATAGATCACCCCTTTGGAATCGCACACCACAATGTTGTGCTTCTGCATGCCGAGCGCCACCAGCAGATTAAGGCAGGCGATGGCCGAGGCGCCCGCACCGGATACCACCAGCCGCACATCGCTAATGGCTTTTTTGACGATGGTTAAGCCGTTAAGCACTGCGGCGGTGCAGATAATCGCCGTGCCGTGCTGATCGTCGTGAAACACCGGAATCTGCATGCGCTGGCGCAACTGCTGCTCAATATAAAAACACTCCGGCGCTTTGATATCTTCCAGGTTGATGCCGCCAAAGGTCGGCTCCAGCGCGGCGATGACTTCAATCAGCTTGTCGGGATCGTGCTCATCAATTTCGATATCGAACACATCGATGCCAGCGAACTTTTTAAACAGCACGCCCTTGCCTTCCATTACCGGCTTACTCGCCAGCGCGCCAATGTTGCCGAGCCCCAGCACCGCGGTGCCGTTGGAGATCACCGCCACCAGATTGCCACGTGCGGTGTATTTGCCCGCGGCCAGCGGATCGGCGGCGATTTCCAGACAGGGCGCAGCTACGCCCGGCGAGTAGGCCAGCGCCAAATCACGCTGCGTTGCTAAAGGTTTGGTGGGTGAAACCTGAATTTTTCCGGGGGTGGGATATTGGTGAAAATCGAGAGCGCTTTGTTTGAGTTGATCGTCCATTAGGCATCCTGTGGCGCAGCTAAATGAGCGTTCAGTATAGGAATCTGTGCAGCAAAAGAGGGTGAAGGCGCTCAAAGAACGCGCAGTCTGAAAGGCACGGATTGCTACCGCTTCGCCTGCGGCTTTGCCACAGCCTGCTATTCTTAGTGATGGCAAAAAGCGTAGCTGAACCGATTAAGGCCCGTCCTCCTTTCACTATCGCACCTCTTAAGCGCCACGACGGCACAATCAGAGAAAACGCATTTTCTTCGTGCAACGTCTGTAGCACTGTGTTGGACCACTACTTAACAGGAATGGGTGCAGCACGTTTGCCCACATTATTGCTAATCAAGGAGTTAAGCGATGAACCAGCTAGATGCATTAAAACAGTACACCACCGTGGTGGCTGACAGTGGCGACATTGAATCTATTCGCAATTATCACCCACAAGACGCGACCACCAACCCATCATTGATCCTGAAAGCCGCCGGTCTCGAGGGTTACAAGCACCTGATTGATGACGCCATCGACTACGCAAAAAAACAGGGCGGCAGCAAAGAGACGCAAATTATCAACGCCAGCGATAAAGTGGCGATTAATCTCGGTATGGAAATTCTGAAAAGCGTGCCGGGCCGTGTTTCGACCGAAGTGGATGCGCGCCTCTCCTTCGATCGTGGCATGTGTGTCACCAAAGCCGAGAAGCTGGTGCGTCTGTACGAAGAGCACGGTATCGATCGCTCACGCATTCTGATCAAACTGGCCTCCACCTGGGAGGGCATCAAAGCCGCCGAGGAGCTGGAGAAAAATGGTATTCAGTGCAACCTGACGCTGCTGTTCTCGTTCGCCCAGGCGCGCGCCTGTGCCGAAGCCGGTGTGTTCCTGATTTCACCGTTCGTTGGCCGTATTTACGACTGGTACAACTCACGCAAACCTATCGATCCGTATGTGGTGGATGAAGATCCAGGCGTGAAATCTGTGCGTCGTATCTACGATTACTACAAAAAGCACCGTTACAGCACCGTCATTATGGGCGCCAGCTTCCGTAAAGTGGAACAGATCCTGGCGCTGGCCGGCTGCGATCGCCTGACCATTTCGCCAAATCTGCTGGAAGAGCTGGCCAACAGCGACGCGCCACTGGAACGCAAGCTGGAGCCATCAACTGAAGGCTTCCATCAGCCGGCTTCACTGTCAGAAGCGGAATTCCGTTGGGAACATAATCAGGATCCGATGGCGGTTGAAAAACTGTCAGACGGCATCCGTCAGTTCGCCATCGACCAACAGAAGCTGGAAGACGTCCTCTCGTCACGTCTGTAACCCGCAATCACTCTTATGGCGGATGGGCAACGGCTCATCCGCTATCGCCAAATCACAAGGGAGAACCTTATGTCTTCACGCAGAGAGTTGGCTAACGCGATTCGTGCACTCAGCATGGATGCGGTACAAAAAGCAAATTCCGGCCACCCCGGCATGCCAATGGGCATGGCAGATATCGCCGAAGTGTTATGGCGCGATGTCCTGAAGCACAATCCGAACAACCCGGCCTGGGCCGATCGTGACCGCTTTATCCTCTCCAACGGTCACGGCTCAATGCTGCTCTACAGCTTGCTGCATCTCACCGGCTACGATCTGCCGATGGAAGAGCTGAAAAATTTCCGTCAGCTGCATTCAAAAACCCCCGGTCACCCGGAAATTGGTTACACGCCAGGCGTGGAAACCACCACCGGGCCGCTGGGCCAGGGCTTAGCCAATGCGGTCGGTTTGGCGATTGCTGAACGTACGCTGGCGGCGCAGTTTAACCGTCCCGGTCACGACATCGTTGACCATCACACCTACGTGTTTATGGGCGATGGCTGTTTGATGGAAGGTATTTCGCACGAAGTCAGCTCGCTGGCCGGCACGCTCGGCCTTGGTAAACTGATTGGCTTCTACGATCACAACGGTATTTCCATCGATGGTGAAACCGAAGGTTGGTTCACCGATGACACCCACAAACGCTTCGAAGCCTATAACTGGCATGTGATCGGCAGCGCAGAAGGCATTGACGGCCACGATTCAGAAGCCATTGCTGCCGCAATTAAAGAAGCACAAAGCGTCACCGATAAACCGTCGCTGATTATCTGCCGCACCACCATTGGCTTCGGCTCGCCGAATAAAGCCGGTAAAGAGGAGTCGCACGGCGCGGCGCTGGGCGAAGAAGAAGTGGCGCTAACGCGGCAGAAACTGGGCTGGCACTATCCACCGTTTGAGATCCCGAAAGAGATTTATCAGCAGTGGGATGCTAAAGAAGCGGGCGCACAGCGTGAGAAATCCTGGGATGAGAAATTTGCCGCGTATAAAGAGGCGCATCCCGAGCTGGCACAAGAGTTTAGCCGTCGTCTGAACGGTGAAATGCCAGCCAACTGGAACAGCGAAGTACAGAAGTTTGTTGAAGAGCTACAGGCTAATCCGCAAAAAATCGCCAGCCGTAAAGCATCGCAAAATACGCTGGAAGTGTTTGGTAAGCTGCTGCCGGAATTCCTTGGCGGTTCTGCCGACCTGGCGCCAAGTAACCTCACCATTTGGTCAGGCTCGAAATCGATCAAAGAGGATACTGCCGGTAACTACATTCACTACGGCGTGCGTGAGTTTGGTATGACGGCAATCGGTAACGGTATCGCCCATCACGGCGGCTTCGTGCCTTATACCGCCACCTTCCTGATGTTCGTTGAGTACGCGCGTAATGCGGTGCGCATGGCGGCGTTGATGAAAGCGCGTCAGGTATTGGTGTATACGCATGACTCGATCGGCCTCGGAGAAGATGGTCCCACGCACCAGCCGGTTGAGCAAATTGCCAGCCTGCGCGTCACGCCAAACCTTAGCCTGTGGCGTCCGTGCGATCAGGTGGAAACCGCCGTCGCGTGGAAAGCCGCCGTTGAGCGCCATCACGGCCCAACGGCGCTGATTCTGTCGCGTCAAAACTTGCTGCAGCCGGAACGCAGCCAGGAGCAGGTGGCAAATATCGCGCGCGGTGGCTATGTGCTGAAAGACAGCGACGGTGCGCCGGAAGCGATCATCATCGCCACCGGTTCAGAGATCGAAATCGCGTTGGGCGCAGCGGAGAAGCTGACCGCTGGCGGCCATAAAATTCGCGTGGTTTCACTACCAAGCACCGACGTGTTTGATAAGCAGGATGCTGCCTATCGTGAATCGGTACTGCCATCCGGCGTGAAAGCGCGCGTGGCGGTGGAAGCCGGTATCGCCGATTACTGGTACAAGTATGTCGGTCTGGACGGCGCAATTGTCGGCATGACCACCTTCGGTGAGTCTGCACCAGCTGGCAAACTGTTCCCGGAATTTGGCTTCACCGTCGAGAACATCGTCAGCCACACCGAAGCCTTACTCAAGCCGCACTAATTGATTTGGCCCTGCGTCTTTTAGGCGTAAGGGCCATTTTTTGATCACAGCCTGATACAGAAAAAAATCCGCTCTGCCCTCTTCACGCCTCGCACAAACTGATTACTATAAGCTTTCCTCCGATTCTGATAGCGGACGCTTTCCCGTTGAAAAAACGTACCCCTTTTTTACTGGCCTTAATGGTTTCAGTGCTTCCATTAAAAAGCATGGCGCAGTCGTCGCCCGATCCGTTACTGGCTTCACAGATTGTTGATCGCTACGCCGAGCACATTTTCTATGGCAGCGGTGCCACCGGTATGGCGCTGGTGGCTATTGATGGTAACCAGCGCGTTTTCGCCAGCTTTGGTGACACGCGTCCCGGCAATAACGTGCGTCCACAGCCTGATTCCGTCATTCGTATCGCCTCACTAAGCAAGTTAATGACCAGCGAAGTGATGGTGAAAATGGCCGAGCGTGGCCAGATTCGTCTTGACGATCCGCTGAGCAAATATGCCCCACCCGGCGCGCGCGTGCCGAGCTATAACGGACAACCGATTCGCCTAATTAACCTGTCCACGCACACCAGCGGGCTGCCGCGCGAGCAGCCGGGCGGCAAACCGCATCGTCCGGTATTTGTCTGGCCAACCAAATCCGATCGCTGGCAGTGGCTGAGCGGTGCCGAACTGAAAGCGATGCCCGGCTCGCGCGCGGCGTATTCCAATCTCGGCTTCGATCTGCTGAGTGATGCGCTGGCCAAGGCGGCAGGCACGCCGTATCCGGCGCTATTGCAGCAATTAGTGACACGTCCGCTCGGTATGAAAGACACCACTTTTACGCCATCACCGGATCAGTGCCAGCGCCTGATGGTGGCGGAAAAAGGCGCCAGCCCGTGTAACAACACGCTGGCCGCGATTGGCAGCGGTGGCGTTTACTCAACGCCAGACGATATGGGGCGCTGGATGCAGCAATTCCTCAATTCCGCCGTGAATCACCGCACGCCACAAATCGATCGCCTGCAAACCCTGATTTACCGCCGTGACCAATTAACCAAAGTAGAAGGTATGGATGTGCCGGGGCGCGCGGATGCGCTGGGCATGGGCTGGGTATATATGGGACCGAAAGAGGGGCGTCCGGGGATTATTCAGAAAACCGGCGGCGGCGGCGGCTTCATCACCTATATGGCGATGGTGCCGCAGCACAACGTAGGCGTCTTTGTGGTGGTGACGCGTTCACCGCTCACGCGTTTCACCCCGATGAGCGATGGCGTTAACAATATGCTGACCGAACTGGTGGGGAATCAGTCCGGTTCACCTATGACGGTGCAAGCGATTCGCTAACGAGATGGATGGCGGTCGCCATAAATGGCGCCAACTTCAATGCCACGATTAACACGGTCGCCATAAATGGCGCCAACTCCAATGCCGCGATTAACACGGTCGCCATAAATGGCGACCCTACAAACAACCGTAGGGTGCGCATTTATGCGCACCGGGTTAACGCGATTGCACTGCATTCTGCGATTGGCTAACCCACAAGGTTGGCCAGTCATCACTGCTGTGCCATGCATCACAGGTTTTCTCCTCCGCATATTCCGCCAGCACAAACTCGTTGCCGTCAAATTGCCAGCGCGTTGCCACACCGCAATCTCCCAAGCCACGCCCTTTACTGAAGGTGTAGAGCAAGCCATTGCTGGCATCGAACTCCGCATTGACTAACTCCAGCTGATTATCGCTGCGGGAAGCGGGGGTGAATGGCAAAGTTAAGCTCAGACCGCGCGCCACATAAGGCGCGCTACGCGTCACTTCAAATGCCAAATCGATAACGTTATAAGCGCCGGTTTCGCAGCTGACCAGCAGCAGCGCTTTGCTGTCGGTGAGCGGTGAGACACTCACTTCGCGCCGCAGCGGATCGAGCGAGCAGTTATCGGTATTTACGCGCCAGGTGCCGTAATCAATCAATCCGCTGGTCTCTTCCTGAGTCAACGGCGCAGGCGGCGGCAACGGCGTTGGGAGCAGCGGCAGTAGCGGCTGCGGCGGCACGTCCCACTGCACGCGATCGCCGCGTTTCACCCATGCGCTGGCACCGTTCACCCTGCCCTGCACATCATCCATCAACAGCAGCGCTGCCTTCATACCGCTGAGCGGAATGGTGGCATTAGCCTTGTAAGTTAATTGCAGATTTTGTGCATCCAGCGTTTGAGCCAGAAACTCGTCAATAGCGATGGCATTGCTGGTCGCGAGATGGTGAGGTTCTACCGTCCAGTGTTTGAGATCGGGCGTTAAACGGCGCTGATCGAGCAGCAGGTTATCTTTTAGCGGACCGCCCGGCAGCTCACCGCTGTAGGCGCTGCCGTAATCGATACGCAGCAGTGGACGATCGTTAACGCCAGCATGACGCGAGAGTGTCATCACCAGGCCGTTATCGCCGGGAAAACTGCGCGCCACGCAAAAAGCCGCATTGTTACAGGTTAGCTGCCAGTCAGAAAACGACTTTTGCAACGGTTCGGCCTGTACGCACGCGACAAAGAGGAAGGGCAATAAAAGCAGTAACTTCATCCAATACGACATTAAAAAAATCGGTCCCCAAATTCCTGGAAAGAAAATGATAGCGCAACGGGAACGCTGTCAGCAGGCCTAAACTGTGAGCCGGCCCTAAAAGCGGGGTTAACTGCTGCAAAAGCAGTCACCCTATGTCGATCGGGTACGGGATAACGCGATATCTCCATCATCCTTTTCGCACGATTAGTACTCAATCGGATTCGTCGGACAAATGATGCACCATCACAAAACGGTCAAATACACATAAACGGTCACAAGCGGTCATGGTAGCTTTATTTGCCATGGTCGGCATTCAACGCGCGTAGATAGCCAATTAAGCCATATGACGCTTATTGCTGTGACTCGTGTCACTTATTTTTGATAACCAGACATCTCATTTACATAAAAAGCAGATCCAAATCACTCTACTGGGGTCAGGCATTTTGACGACTGCGGACTCGTGCGCAGCCCACACTTTCCTGCGGCACTATCCAGTAATTTATAACCATCGGAGGGAGTCATGTTGCCGATTGAAAGACAGCAGCGAATTATTGATGAATTAAATTTAAATGGTCGGGTCATTGTCGCTGAATTAGTCACGTTATGTCAGGTTTCACAAGAAACTATTCGTCGTGATTTAACTCAGCTGGAGAAACGTGGTCTGTTACAACGCAGCCACGGAGGTGCGGTACCAGCAAAAAGACAGGCCGCCAACATTCAGGGAAATACAAGAGGTGTTAACGAGTATGATCTATCTTTCCGCCAGCGGGTAAATGAAAACGTCGATGCAAAGATGGTTATCGCCAAACGTGCACTCGATTTCATTAGCCCAGGGGATTGTATATTACTCGATAGCAGCACCACTTGCTGGTATTTAGCGCGACAGCTTCCGGATATTGAATTAACGGTGTTAACCAATTCAATCCGAATAGTGCAAACCCTTGCAGCACGCGGCAGCATCCGCACTATCTGCCTGGGTGGAGAATATTCAGACCGTTATGAAGATTTCCACGGCGTCGTCGCTGAGCAGCCGCTCAGGGAATTTCAGATTAATAAAATCTTTTTTTCCTGTAGCAGTTTAGGCAATGACGGTTATTTACGTGAAGGTAACGAAAACAACGCACATTTAAAACAACAGATGTTATTAGCAGCGGAAAGAAAGCATCTGCTGCTTGACGGAAGTAAATTCCTGCGGCCCTCATTCGCGCGTATTTGCCATTATCGCGATGTGGACTTCCTTATTACTGACCAATTAAAAGACAAAGAGCTGGAACAAGAATTAGCCTGGAACGGCGTCAATATTATTGATTGCTCCCAGCGCAGCCATTCTATGCAGCTAATAAAAAATTAAATCGGAGTCTTTATGAAAAAACATCTTATCGCCTGTTCCTTACTCGCCCTGTTCGCTGCCACTGGCGCACACGCCGCTGATAAATTACGCATGGGCATCGTGGTGAAAATTGGCGGTATTCCGTGGTTCAACGCCATGGAAGCGGGCATTAAGAGTGAAGCAGCCAAACGTGGCATTGACGCGTGGATGGTCGGTCCAACTGCCGCCGATCCGGCTTTGCAGGTGCGTGCGATTGAAGATTTGATTGCGCAGAAGGTCGACATCATTGGCGTGGTGCCGAATGACCCGAAAGTGCTGGAGCCGGTGCTGAAACGCGCGCGTGATGCCGGTATTGAGGTGATCACCCATGAATCACCGGATCAGAAAGGCGCGAACTGGGATTTCGAACTGGTGGATGCGTCAACGCACGGCATCAATCACATGAAAGCGCTAGCGCAATGCATGCACGAGGAAGGCAAATACGCCATGTATGTCGGCAGCCTGACGGTGCCGCTGCATCAACAGTGGACCGACGCCGCACTGAATTACCAGAAAGCGCATTATCCAAAAATGCAGATGGTTACCGACAAATTTGGCGTCGGCGAATCGCTGGACGACTCCATTCGCACCACCAACGAGCTGATGTCTAAGTACCCGGATCTGAAGGGCATTATGGCCTTCGGTTCACAAGGTCCAATTGGTGCCGGCCGTGCGGTGATGAACCGCAACAAGATTGACCAGGTTTGCGTGATCGGTGCCTTCAGCCCTGGCCAGGGCGCATCGCTGGTGCAGCGCGGTGCCATCAAAGGCGGCTACATCTGGAACCCACAGACCGCTGGCGAAGTGTTTGTGCGTATCGCTGACATGATGCAGAAGAAAGAGCCCATCACCGACGGAATGACCATTGAGGGTTTAGGCAAAGTGAAAGTTGACGAGGCGACCCACACCATCCTCGGCAACAACACCGAAAGCCTGGACAAAGAGAATCTGCCAAAACTGGTGAAAATGGGGCTGTAATGATGAATGAGGTGATCCCACAGACGCTGATTGCGCTCGATAATCTGTCGAAAACCTTTGGTGGTAACCGCGCACTGAGCGATATCTCGCTGACCTTGCTGGCTGGCGAAGTGCACTGTCTCGCTGGCACTAATGGCTGTGGCAAGAGCACCTTAATCAAAGTCATCTCCGGGGTGCATGCCCCGGATAGCGGCAGCCGCATTACCCTTGGTGATGGGCAAACCTTTCCGCGTCTGACCACCCGTCAGGCGCGTGACTTCGGCATCCAGGTGATTTACCAGGATCTGTCGCTGTTCCCCAATCTCAGCGTGGCGGAGAACATCGCCTTCGAGCATAACCTGAATAGCCTGCTCGGCTGGCATCGCAAAGCCAAACTGCGTACCACGGCGCAGCGCATCATTGATGAATTGAAGTTCGAACTCGATCTCGACGCGAAAGTGTCGTCGCTATCGATTGCGCAGCGCCAGCAGGTGGCGATTTGCCGGGCGCTGGTGGCAGATGCGCGGCTGGTGATTATGGACGAGCCAACGGCATCATTAACGCGTACCGAAGTGAATCAGCTGCTGCGCACCGTGCGTTATCTGAAGGATAAAAACATCTGCGTGGTGTTTGTCAGCCATCGCCTGGATGAAGTACTGGAGATCTCTGACCGCGTCACGGTCATCCGCGACGGGCGCAAAATGGGCTGCTGGCCCGCCAAAGAGATGACGCCGCACCATCTCACCGAACTGATGACCGGCCTGAAGCTGGACTATCAGCTAAAAACGCCGACCCGCAATGACGATCGCCTGATTCTCGAAGTCGAGAAACTGACGCGCGCGGGCCAGTATCACGACGTTAATTTCAAACTCTATCAAGGCGAAGTACTCGGCCTGTGCGGCCTGCTCGGCTCCGGCCGCACCGAACTGGCATTGTCACTGTTTGGCATGACCAAACCGGACAGCGGCAAAATCTGGCTCGACAGCAAACCGGTGCGCTTCCGTGGCCATGAAGATGCGATCAAAGCCGGGATCGGTTACGTCTCCGAAGATCGTCTCACCCTCGGTTTGGTACAGCAGCAATCGGTGGCCGACAACATGGTGCTGCCGATCCTCGACAAGCTGCAGAACCGTTTTCACATCATTGATGAATACCGCAAGAACAAGCTGATTTTGCAGTGGATTCAGCAGCTCGGCGTGCGCGTTGCCGATCCCAATCTGGCGATCTCCACGCTTTCCGGCGGCAACCAGCAAAAAATTGTGCTGGCGAAATGGGTGTTGACCCAGCCGCGCATTTTGATTCTCGATTCGCCGACCGTGGGCGTGGATGTCGGCGCCAAAGCCAGCATCTATCAGCTGATTCATGCGCTGGCGAAGGAAGGTCTGTCGATCATTCTGATTTCCGACGAAGTGCCCGAGGTTTGGTACAACTGCGACCGCATCCTGCACTTCCGTGATGGCACCGTACATGCCGAATACCAACCCGATACCGTTGAGCAACACCAGCTGGCGGAGGTGATCAATGCCTGATTTTTCTCGTTTACGCCCGCACTCCAGCCAGGGCTGGCTCGCCTGGGTGCTGCTGGCTTTCATCCTGTTCTTCTCGATGGCCAGCGACCAGTTCCTGACGGTGCAAAACCTGCTGGATTTGGCGGAAAGCTATGCCGTGACAGGTATTTTCGCGCTCGGCCTGTTTGTGGTGCTGGTGACCGGCGGCATCGATATCTCCTTCGCGGCGGTGGCGTCGGTAGTGCAATACCTGATCGCCTCGCTGTTTGTGCAGTTCCAGTTTGATAACGCCGTGCTCAGCATCGTGCTGGCGGTGGTATGCGGCACGCTGTTTGGCGTCATCAACGCCCTGCTGATTACCACGCTGCGCGTGGTGTCGATCATCATCACCATCAGCATGCAATCGCTGCTGTTTGGACTGCTAATGTGGGCGACCGGCGGCAAAAGCCTCTACTCGCTGCCGGATTGGTGGATCACCCTGCGCAGCGTGCTGCCGTTCACGTGGCAGGGCAACAGTTTTCAGGTTGGCCTACCGCTGGTGACCATGCTGGTGATTGCCGGATTGACCGCACTGCTGCTGAACAAGACCAATCTTGGTCGCCAGCTGTATGCAGTCGGCGGCGATGCGGAATCGGCAAGGCGTATCGGGATTCGCGTGGGCCTGATTCATATTTTCGCCTACGGCTGGCTCGGTGCGATGGCGGCGATTGGCGGATTAGTGCAGGTCTATCGCATGGGTGAAGTGGTGCCGAACGCGCTGGTCGGCGGCGAGCTAGATGTGCTGGCCGCCACCGTTCTAGGCGGTGCCAGCCTGGTGGGCGGCAAAGGTACGGTCAGCGGCACGCTGATGGGCGTCTTTCTTATCGCCATCCTGAAGAACGGCCTGAATCTGATTGGCGTCTCCAACTACTTCATGAACATCGTGGTAGGCGGCGTGATCATGGTGGCTATCGCCGTGACTCACTACAAAAAACGTAAAGAAACTGACGTCAGTTTCGTCTGACCGAAGGGGCAAAATATGAAATCACTCTCTGCTCTGCGTCCGGACGGCACCAATATCGGCCTGATGCTGCTGATTGCACTGGCGCTGGCGCTGTTCACCGTGATGTTGCCGGGGCGCTTTCTCACCGATTCAACCTTTATGAGTATGGCGTTCCAGCTGCCTGAACTCGGCCTGCTAACGCTGGCAATGTTTATCGCCATTCTCAGCGGCGGGCTTAATCTGGCGATCATCGCCACCGCCAACCTGACGGCGCTGTTTATCGCCTGGACGCTGATGAGCGCCCTGCCCGCCGATGCGGGTACCGGCATGCAGCTACTGTGGCTGGTGATTGCGATCATCGGCGCAATGCTGATTGCGGCGGTGATCGGCGTGATAACCGGTGTGATGGTGACGCGTATCGGCGCACATCCGATTCTGGTGACGCTGGCCACGATGATGACGCTGAACGGTATCGGCATCTGGCTGACCAAAGGGGCGGCCGTCAGTGGAATGCCTTCGGTGGTGCAGGCGCTGGGTTCCAATACGCTGCTCGGCGTGCCGCTACCGCTGTGGGTATTCCTGATTGCCGCCGCGCTGCTGGCGCTGTTCCTCGGCAAAACCCGCGCCGGTAAATGCATCTACATGGGCGGCAGCAACATCAACGCCACCTGGTTCAGCGGCATTAATACCCATCGTATGGTGATTCTGGTGTACGTCATTTCCAGCCTGCTGTGCGTGTTAGCCGGATTGATCATGATGGCGCGCTTTAACTCGGCGCGTATGGGCTACGGCGACGCTTACCTGCTGCTCACAGTGCTGGCAATCATCCTTGGCGGCACCGATCCCAACGGCGGTTTTGGCCGCGTCACCGGCGTGGTGCTGGCGCTGATCGCGCTGCAGGTGCTCTCCACCGGTTTCAATCTGATGAATATCAGCCAGCACGTCAGCCTGGCGATGTGGGGCGCGGTGCTGATTGTGGTGCTGGCCTTCAAACACTTTAAAACCCGTTTTAACGAACATCGTGCCGTCAGACTCAGCAAGCTGGCCGCGGCACTTAACCCTTTGACCGAAAAAAAGGAAGTATGATGCGTATTCAAGTCTCCCCGTCGTTGATGTGTATGAATCTGATGGAGATCAAGCACCAGCTCGCCGTGCTGGACTCCCGCGCAGACTTTCTTCATATCGATATTATGGATGGCCACTACGTGAAAAATATCACGCTGTCGCCGTTCTTTATTGAGCAGATCCGCCCCTTCACCAAGGTAGCGCTGGATGTCCATTTGATGGTCGAGCAGCCCACCGATTTCATCGAAGTGATTGCCAAAGCGGGCGCCGATTACATCTGCCCGCACGCCGAAACCATCAACCGCGATGCGTTCCGCGTGATCAATCTGATCCGCAGCTTCGGCAAGAAAGTCGGCGTGGTGCTAAACCCGGCTACGCCGGTCTCGTTTATCCATCACTACATTCATCTGGTCGACAAGATCACCGTGATGACGGTCGATCCTGGCTATGCCGGACAACCGTTTATTCCGGAAATGGTGCAGAAGGTGCAGGAGCTGAAAGCGCTGAAGCAGGCCAACGGCTATAAATACCTGATTGAAATTGACGGTTCCTGCAACACCCGCACCTACCACACGCTGGTCGGCGCGGGCGCCGAAGTGCTGATTGTCGGGACGTCTGGCCTGTTCAATATTCACGACGATTTGGAAACCGCCTGGAATATGATGCGCGAAAGCATTGATGAGGCTCAGGGATTGGCGCAGGTGTCGGCATGATACAACGCTGGTTCGGTATCGACATTGGCGGCACCGGCACACGTCTGCAACTGATGGAAGAAGGTCGCATATGGTCGAGCTTCCGCAAGGTGCCGACGGCCAGCTGGGCGCAGCAGCCCGATGCGTTAACCGCATTGGGTCAGTTAATCAGTGAAACCTTAGAGCAGCAGCCGGTCAGCGGCGTGATGCTCGGTTTACCCGGCATTCTCAGTCGCGATCGTCAGCAGGTGATTTCGCTGCCGTTTATTCAGGCTCTGGATCGTCAGCCCGTTGCTGCCATGCTCACCGCGCGCCTGGGCGTGCCGGTGGCGATGGATAAAGATGTTAACCATCTGATGATGTGGGATTTGCTGCAGCTGGAGCAACTGCCAGACAACGCCGTGGGCTTGTATCCTGGAACTGGCATGGGCAACAGTTTGTGGATCAACGGCCAGTTTTATCACGGTCAACACGGTGGCGCCGGCGAACTTGGCCATGTGCCGATTGCCGGTAACGATCTGCCCTGCCCGTGTGGCAATCACGGCTGCGCAGAAACGGTCACCTCAGGCCACTGGCTGAGCCGCTGGGCGGCCGCTAACGTGCCAGAAACCGGCATGTCGGCGCTGTTTAGCCAGCACCGCGACCATCCGGAATTGCAGGCTTTTGTGCAGCGGCTGGCGCAACTCATTGCTACTGAGATGAACATTCTCGATCCGGAATACCTGATTCTTGGCGGCGGTGTGTTGGCAATGGCTGACTTCCCGCTGGCGCAATTGCGTAGCCAGATTCAGCAGCATTTACGACCGCCCGCCACACGCGATGGCCTGAAGATCGTGTTTAGCCAATCCACCGACCACACCGGTTGCCGCGGGGCCTGTTTAGCTGCAGAACGTCTGTTCAGGAGTGCATGATGAAAGGAAAAGTGTGTGTGTTTGGCTCGTTTAACCTCGATGTGGTGGCGGTGATGAACCGCTTCCCGATGCCCGGCGAATCGCTCACCGCCCATAACAGCATGATGGGGCCAGGCGGCAAAGGCGCGAACCAAGCCACGGCCGCATTGCGTGCCGGGGCTCGCGTGCACTACATCGGTAAAATTGGCAATGACGACTTCGGCATGTTTGCCCGCCGCCATCTGGAAAAAACCGGCTTCGATGCGATCACCTTGTTTACCTGCAAAGAGAAACCCACCGGCAACGCGCTGATCTACGTTGCGGGTGACGATGCTGAGAACATGATTTCGGTCTATCCTGGCGCCAACACTACCGTCACCGCCGCCGAAGTGACGCGCTGTCAGCCCACCGTTGCCGCCGCGGATATTTTGCTGGTGCAGCTGGAGAATAACCTCAGCGCCATTCAGCGCATGATCGATAACGCCCGTGTTGGCGGCACTTTTGTGATTATGAATCCGGCACCGTGGCAGAAAGTGAGTGATGCGCTGCTGGCGAAAGTGGATCTGCTAACGCCGAACAGCACCGAAGCGATGCAGCTCAGCGGCGTGAAAGTGACCGACTTCGCCAGCGCGCAGCGCGCGGCAGAGGTGCTGCACCGCAAAGGCGCGCGTCAGGTGATCATCACGCTGGGAACCTCTGGCGCCTTGCTGTCGGTTGCAGGCCAAGCACCACTGCGCATTCCCCTGTTCCCGGCGCAGCCGCTGGATACCACCGGCGCGGGCGATGCGTTTAATGGTGCATTAGCGGCCCGTCTGGCTTCCGGTGACGAACTGACACAGGCGGCGCTGTTTGCCGCGGCCTATGCTTCACTGTGCGTGGAGCGTTCTGGTGCAGCGCACTCGATGCCTTCATATGCCGAAGCGCTGGCAAGATTGCAGGCATATCCGGAATGTGTCCCGGAAACGTTGGGAGAGTGTGTTTGATGTCGTGCGGTGGATGATTTGGTCGCCATGAATGGCGACCCTACGATTAAAACGCGCACGCTGTAGGGTCGCCATTCATGGCGACCTGGCCGAAATTTACGCCTGCAACCAACCGGCGATCTGCGCGTGCTGCAGCAGCATAATGGCTTTACCGTCGCGGATGCGGCCATCTTTCACCATCATCAACGCTTCCGGGAAACTCAGCTCCAGCACGGTAATCTCCTCATCCTCAACGCCGCCGCCTGTCGTGGCGCGCTGCGCATCGGTATATTCTGCCGCAAAGAAGTGAATCAGTTCCGTTACGCCGCCCGGTGACATATAGGCTTCGAAAATCTTCTCTACTTTCCCCACCTGGTAGCCGGTCTCTTCAATCGCTTCTTTACGAATGCAATCTTCCGGCGAATCGTCATCCAGTAATCCTGCACAGGTTTCAATCAGCTCGCCGCTGGTATTGCCATTGACATAGGTGGCGATGCGGAACTGACGTACCAGCAGAACGCTATTTTTTTCAGTGTTATACAGCAGGATGGTCGCACCATTACCGCGGTCGTAAACTTCGCGTTTATGGCGTACGACTTCGCCATTGTTGCGGGTGAGTTCGTAGGTGTAGTTGCGCAGCACAAACCAGTTTTCTGATAGCAACTTATCTTTGATGATGTTGATCTTTAACGACATAGCCGCTCCACTGCTCATTTGAGGGAGCCTGAGATAATAGGCCGAAGCGGCGGGGAAAACTATCTGAATTGTGAAGTTGGGACGTTTGATAAAAACCAGGTCGCCATAAATGGCGACCCTACGTTTTAGGCCTGCACGGTTTACCTATCAAAAACCGTTTGGCTGATCTTTCATATCCGGCAAATGGTGCGCAATGCCTTTGTGGCAATCGATACAGGTTTTTCCCTCTTCAATGGCCTTGCTGTGCATCTTCGCCGCCACGGTTTTCTGCGCGGTGAAATCCATATAATCGAAGTTGTGACAGTTTCGACACTCCTGCGAATTATTGTTTTGCATCCTGCGCCACTCATTACGTGCCAGCTCAATACGGTGCTCCTCGAACTTCTTCGGCGTATCAATCAGGCCGAAAATCTTGGCATACACCTCTTTACTCGCCTGCAGCTTACGCAGCATTTTCGGGCCCCATTCGTGCGGCACGTGGCAATCTGGACAGGTGGCGCGCACGCCGCTGCGGTTGTTGTAGTGCACCGTCTGCATATATTCCTGATAGACGTTGTTGCGCATTTCATGGCAGCCAATACAGAACTGCTCGCGGTTGGTCATCTCCATTGCGGTATTGAAACCGCCCCAGAAAATAATCCCGCCGGCAAAACCCGCAATCAGCAGCGTGCCCAGCGCCAGACGGCTGGGACGTCGCCACCAGCGCCAGATGCGCAGAAGTTTCTCTTTCATTTATTCCTCACTTACCGAAGCCGTCAGCCGGTTTGAAGGTGTTTTCTACCACCGGTTTGGCATCGGTTTGCGGCACGTGACACTGCAGGCAGAAATAGCGACGCGGCGAGACGGTGCTGCTGACCTGGCCATCGCGATCGGTGAAGTGCGTAGGACTGACGCGCGGCGCACCGGTGGTGAGATAGCTCTGCGTACCGTGGCACTGCAGGCAGCGGTTAACGTTTTTCGTCACCTGATAGCCATCTACGCTATGCGGGATCACCGGCGGCTGGTTCACGTAGTTGAGGGGTTTACGGCTCTGCTCTTTGGGCTGATGAATGGTGCCCTGCTGCGTGGCCGTCACTTCCGGTGACTGATTAAGATCGACGCCGTTATTAGCGTAAACCGTGCCGCCCAGCATCAGGGCGGCCAACGTAACGAATGTGATTAAGGGTTTCATTGCATCCTGCCTTAAATTTTAACCAGCTTGACGGCGCATTTTTTGTAATCGGTCTGCTTCGACAGCGGATCGGTAGCGTCCAGCGTGACGTTATTTGCCAGCACGCCAGCATCGAAGAACGGCATAAACACCAGTCCTTTTGGCGGCTGATTACGACCACGCGTCTCGACGGTAGCAAGGGTTTCACCACGACGTGACATTACGCGCACTTTTTCACCGCGACGGAAATCGCGGTCTTTAGCATCCAGCGGATGCATGTAAAGCAACGCCTGCGGCACCGCACGATGCAGCTCCGGCACGCGGCGCGTCATGGTGCCGGTGTGCCAATGCTCCAACACGCGACCGGTACAGAACCACAGATCGTACTCATCGTCCGGTGATTCCGCCGGGGCTTCATATGGCAGAGCGAAAATGGTCGCTTTGCCATCCGGCTTACCGTAGAAACGCACGCCTTCGCCGGCTTTAACATAGCTGTCGTAGCCTTCGCGATAGCGCCAGCGCGTCTCTTTGCCATCCACTACCGGCCAGCGCAGACCGCGCGCCTGATGGTAAGCATCGAACGGCGCGAGATCGTGGCCGTGGCCGCGACCAAAGCTGGCATACTCTTCGAACAGACCTTTCTGGATATAGAAGCCGAACTCGCGCGCTTCATCATTCAGCTGGTCATCCGCCACTTCGCTCAGCGGGAACTGATTGACCTGGCCGTTGGCGTACAGCACGTCAAACAGCGTTTTATCATGCAGTTCTGGATTCTGCGCGATCAGCGCTTGCGGCCAGACTTCAGCAACCTTGAAACGTTTGGAGAAATTCACCAGCTGCCATAGGTCGGATTTCGCCTCGCCCGGCGCTTTCACCTGCTGATGCCAGAATTGCGTACGACGCTCGGCGTTGCCGTAGGCGCCCTCTTTCTCCACCCACATGGCGGTTGGCAGAATCAGATCGGCTGACAGCGCGCTCACGGTTGGGTAAGGATCGGAGACCACGATAAAGTTGCGCTCATCACGCCAGCCTGGCATACGCTCCTGCGTCAGGTTTGGCCCGGCCTGCATATTATTGTTACACATCACCCAATAAGCGTTGAGCTTGCCATCTTTTAGCGCGCGATCCTGCGCTACCGCATGCAAACCGATTTTGGCCGGTACGGTGCCCTGCGGCAGCTTCCACAATTTCTCCGCCGTGGCGCGGTGTTTGTCATTGTTGACCACCATGTCAGCCGGTAAACGGTGTGAGAAGGTGCCCACCTCACGTGCCGTACCGCACGCCGACGGCTGGCCGGTGAGCGAGAATGGACCGGTGCCCGGACGCGAGATTTTGCCGGTTAGCAAGTGCAGGTTGTAACACAGGTTGTTCGCCCACACGCCGCGCGTATGCTGGTTGAAGCCCATGGTCCAGTACGACACCACGTTGACTTTCGGATCGGCGTACAGCTCAGCCAGCGCGATCAGCTGATCCTGCTCAACGCCGCTCATGGCACTGGCTTTTTCTACCGTGTACTCCGAGACGAATTTGGCAAACTCATCAAAGCTCATCGGCGTCGATTCGCCGCTGTCGGGATTTTTCGCCGAGGCCTGACGCGGATCGGTTGGACGTAAACCGTAACCGATATCGGTGACGCCTTTACGCAGCGTGACGTGATTCTGCAGGAAGGTCTTATCGACCTTGTTGTTCTGAATAATGTAGTTGGCAATGAAGTTGAGGATCGCCAGATCGCTCTGCGGCGTGAATACCATACCGTTATCGGCCAGCTCGAAGCTGCGATGACGATATGTCGACAAGACCGCGACTTTGACATTGTCACTGCTGAGACGGCGTGCGGTGATGCGCGACCAGAGAATCGGGTGCATCTCCGCCATGTTGGAGCCCCACAGCACGAAAGCATCGGCCTGCTCAATGTCGTCATAGCACCCCATCGGCTCGTCCATGCCGAAGGTGCGCATAAAGCCCACCACCGCCGATGCCATGCAGTGACGCGCATTCGGATCGAGATTGTTGGTGCGGAAACCGGCTTTCATCAGCTTGGACGCCGCATAGCCTTCCCATACCGTCCACTGGCCAGACCCGAACATGCCGACCGAATCCGGCCCATTGGCTTTCAGCGCCGCTTTGAACTTCTCTTCCATAATATCGAAGGCTTGATCCCAGCTCACCGGGGTGAATTCGCCGTCTTTAGCAAATTTACCGTCGGTCATGCGCAGTAGCGGCTGAGTCAGACGATCTTTTCCGTACATGATCTTCGGCAGAAAATAGCCTTTGATGCAGTTTAATCCACGATTCACTTCTGCCTGCGGGTCGCCCTGTGAGGCCACCACACGGCCATCCTGGGTGCCAACCAGCACGCCACAGCCGGTACCGCAGAAGCGGCACGGTGCTTTTTCCCAGCGAATCGGCGATACCAGCGAGGTCGCGGCTTTAGTGACGGTGGGAATAGTGAGTCCTGCAGCCGTTGCAGCTGCAGCCGCAGCATTGGCCTTCATAAAATCACGACGACTTATGCTCATGATGCTTCCTTACAAGGTTCTTCAATTTCGTCTTGCTGGTGATAAACCAGCGATACCGCCAACACATCGGGAATGTTGCGGCTCTCTTCAATATTGCGTAGCAGGGCGGCGCTATCCGCTGCGCCCAGCGTCACAGCCAGCGTGCCGCGTGCCGCATCTTCAGCGGCAATGTCGCTATCGGCAAACGCCAGCAGCGCGTCTTTTACGGCAGGTATGGACGCAGGCCGCGCCTGAATTACCAGGCCGCAGACGTGCCAACTTTTTTCATGGTTCATGGTGTAATCCTGTGGCTGAAACCGGGCAAGGCGCAATGCAGGCGCCACAGCCGGTGCAATGCTGCGGCAGGGTTTCAGGCTGTGCGACACCGTTGGGCATCAGGTGGAAACGAATCGCTTGCTGTTCGCAGCTCTCCTGGCAACTGCGGCAGTTGACGCCAAGAAAAGTGATGCAGCGGTTATCAATGCGAATGCGCTGTGAAAAGGGCTCCGTTTCACGGGCATGGAACAGCGGCTGTGGGCAGGCTTCGGCGCAGGCGCCGCAAAAAGTACATTCGCCCTGTCGAAAATCGAGCTGGGGTATTTCTCCGCGGCTAAGCCGGACGATCTGCGTTTCGCAGGCCGTAACGCATTTGCCACAGCCATCACAACCGCTCTCTCCCCGCCACCAGGGTAAAGGGATGCCGTCAGCAGGCGCTACGCGCTGCCCGGTAAAAAGTTCGCGTCGCGACAACGCCATCGGTTCACCTTAAACGGGGAGAAAGAGATGGTGCGTAAAATAGCCTGACATTAATGAGGGCTATATCACCCGAAAGGTGTAAATCCCGACGTCGGATCAAGTGAAGGGGAATTGAAATAAAAACGGGGGCCAAAAGGCCCCCCGAGATGAGAATCGCTAACGTTAACGCGCGTTATCGTCCGCCAGCTTATGCGGTGCATCATCCGGATCGTCAGCATGATGTTCATGCTCTTTCATGGCTTCGGCATTGACGCGTTTACGCACGCCAAACCAGCCAAGAATCAGCACCACGGCAATCAGTGGAATCGAGGCAATGGTGTACGTGCCGTTGGGATAATCGAACGCCATCAACACTAATACGCTCACAAGAAACAGCAGCGTCAGCCACGAGGTGAACGGCGCCCAGGGCAGCTTGAAGCTGACGTCCTCCGCTTTGCCCTCTTTAATCGCTTTGCGCAGACGCATCTGGCACACCACGATGAAGCCCCACGACGAGATGATGCCGAGTGATGCCACGTTCAGAACGATTTCAAATACCTGTGAAGGGACGTAATAGTTCAGCACCACGCCGATGACGTAGACGGCGATGGTCACCAGGATGCCGGCGAACGGTACCTGCTGCTTACTCATCTTCGACATAAACTGTGGCGCAGAACCGCCCATCGACATGGAGCGCAGAATACGGCCGGTGGAATAGAGGCCCGAGTTCAGACTCGACAGTGCGGCGCTCAGCACCACAATGTTCATCACGCTTCCGATATAAGGCACACCCAGCTTGGAGAAGAACGTTACAAACGGACTTTGCCCCGCCTGGTAGGCATTCCACGGCAGCAGCAGCACCAGCAGCACGACTGAACCGACGTAGAACAGGCCGATACGCCAGATCACGCTGTTGATGGCTTTCGGCAGCATGGTTTTCGGGTCTTTACACTCTCCCGCCGCGGTCCCCACCAGCTCAATTGAGGCGAAAGCGAATACCACGCCCTGCACCAGCACCAGCGCGGGCAGCAAGCCATGCGGGAAGAAGCCGCCGTTATCGGTGATCAAATGGAAACCGGTGGTGTTGCCATCCAGCGGTTTACCGGTACCGAGGAACACCACACCCACGATCAGGAACACCACGATAGCCAGCACTTTCACCAGAGCAAACCAGAACTCCATCTCGGCAAACCACTTCACGCCGATCATGTTCATGGTACCGACAATCGCTAATGCGCCAAGGGCAAACACCCACTGCGGCACATCGCCAAACGCGCCCCAATAGTGCATATACAGCGCGACCGCGGTGATATCGACGATACCGGTCATTGCCCAGTTTACGAAGTACATCCAGCCTGCCACGTAAGACGCTTTTTCCCCAAGGAATTCACGCGCATAAGAGACAAAACTGCCGCTGGAAGGACGATGCAATACCAACTCGCCCAACGCACGGAGTATAAAGAAGGAGAAGATACCGCACACCAGATAAACCAATGCCAGTGCTGGACCGGCCATTTGCAGGCGCGCGCCAGCACCGAGGAACAGACCGGTACCGATGGCACCGCCGATGGCGATCATCTGTACCTGACGGTTACCCATCGCTTTGTGGTAACCGCTGTCGTGGGAGTTGAGCCAGCGTCTTTTCGCAGCGCGTTGTTCGGCTGCGGTTTTTTTAATTGATTTCATAGCTATCCTGTTTGTCCTGACCATCAATCACCGCCTAACCAAACGATTGCGTATGGCGGTGCGAAATGGGGTAAAACCCGGTGCCACAGCGGCGGAACGATGTCACGTGGCGGGGCGGGAATTTACGGCGATGAATCCTACCCGTTCTGCAAGAACGAAGCAAAAAATACCGCCAGGCTGCACGAGTTGAATTGTAATAATCCGTCGCGGTGCACAAAAAAACCGGCCAGAGGGCTGACCGGTAAAGGGATGGCTACAGGGATAACTACTGGAGGGAATTAACGGTAAATCTCTGCGGTACCGCTCCACAGGCTTGAATCACCTGGGGTTTGCAGGCCGATAACGCGATAGCTGCTGGCACCTTGCTCTTGCGCTTTTTGCGACAGATGGCGCGTTGCATCATCCAGCGAACCGCGCACACCGCTTATAGAAACGGTGCCTGCGCTTTGCAGGTTTTGCGCTTGCGCGGCACTTAACGGCTCAGCCGCCAGCGTCGAGAAACTGGCGGTGGCCAGCAATGCGGCGGTCAGAATGGCATAACGTGTCTTCATGAGATGCTCCGGTTGTCTTCCATTGGTTAAGCGTTACGAAACTCATTATCACGCAGGGAATGAAAACCAGGTTGAGCATGGGGTAAAGGCGTTTAATAATTCGCCAGCTAAGCGCGGATTATCCAGGGAAAGGTAAAGAGAAATGGTTTTCTCTGCTAAAAGTAACCTGATGTGTCGAAATCAACCTCGCCGTCACTGCGCTGCTGCCCTATAATCCCCCGCTCTTAAAAGGGTTATTATTGTGATTGTGAAACGTCCCGTTACTCGCACTATTGCCCGCGCACTGGGCATGATTGTGCTGCTGTCGCTGTTGACCTCCGGACTGGCGCTGATGACGCTCTCCAGCAGCCTGCGCGATGCTGAAGCCGTAAATGTTGCCGGTTCGCTGCGTATGCAGATTTATCGTCTCGCATGGGATAGCGCGCGCGATCCGCAACAATTGGCACATCACATGGCGCTCTACCAGCAAACGCTGGAATCCCCGGCATTACAACATCTGGAACGCCCGTGGGTACCGCTGGAAGTCAGCAGTCGCTATCGTTATCTGCGGGATAGCTGGCCGATGTTGCAACAAACGCTGCAGCCTGAACGTGCACAAGTTTATCAGCAGCGTGTCGCTGGCTATGTCAGCGAAATCGACCGTTTTGTACTGGCGGTGCAGCATTACGCCGAACTGAAAATGCACCTGGTGGCGGCCAGTAGTTTGTTTGGCTTTTTAGCTATTGTCGCGCTGGCGCTATGGACGATTCGTTTTATTCGCCGCAATGTGGTGCGTCCTCTCAATACGCTAGTGACCGCCAGCCACTCTGTCGAGCAGGCGAATTTCACCTTTCCCGCCCTGCCGGTGGAACAGCCAAATGAACTTGGCGTACTGGCGCAGGCATTTACTACCATGGCGGAACGCCTGCATTCCCACTATCGCCTGCTGGAGTGCGCGGTGCGGGAGAAAACCGAAGATCTCACTCAGGCCAACCGCACGCTGTCACTGTTATATGAAAGCTCACAAATCCTCACCAGTAGCCCACCCAATCCAGAACTGTTTCAGGGGTTGCTACGGCTGGTACAGCGCCGTGAAGCGCTGACGGTGCTGCAAATTACCAGCGAAGGAATTGAGTTTCAGGCGGGTGTGGCGGCGGACGACCTCAGCTGGCAGCGTCTCGCCTTAATGCAGGAAGATCAGACCTTAGGTGAATTGCGCTGGCAAACTCGCCGCGCGCCCCCGGCCGACGAGTTAATGCAGAGCCTGGCGAATATGCTGGCTCGTGCGCTGTGGATCTGGCAGACGCAAAAACAGTATCAACAGATGCTATTAATAGAAGAACGCGCCACCATCGCGCGCGAATTACACGACTCGCTGGCCCAATCGCTCTCCTTCCTGCGCATCCAGCTGGCGTTGCTGCGACGTAATGTTGATGACACTCAGCCCCAGGCGCAGGCGATTATTGCCGATTTTGATCGCGCGTTGTCAGAAGCTTATCAGCAACTGCGCGAGCTGCTCACCACCTTCCGTCTGACTATTGAACAAGCGGATTTGGTTCAGGCGATGCAGGCGATGATCGCACCGCTGCAAGAGCAGTCGCAGGCGGTAATCGAGTTCGATTATCAACCCGGTCTGCAAATGCTCGATGCCCAGCAGCAGGTGCATGTGCTGCAGATTGCACGCGAAGCGCTGCTGAATGCTATTCGCCACGCACAGGCGCAGAATATTCATATTCGCTACCAGCGTGTCGCTGATGAGGACCACCTGCTGACTATTGATGACGATGGCTGCGGCATTCCTAGCCTTGAAGAGCCGCCGGGACATTACGGCCTGACCATCATGGCAGAACGCGCCGCACGGCTTTCCGGTACGCTATCGATCACCCCGCAGACGCAAGGTACGCGCGTCACGCTGCGTTTTCCGCCGCGTCCAGCGCACCGGCTGAGTTAACAATGAGCATGAGATCGCCATGCATGGCGACCCTACAAAATTTGATACTGGAGACATTATGGCCAACCCTTCCCTGACAATTATGATCGTTGACGATCATCCGCTGATGCGCCGCGGTATCCGCCAGCTTCTGGCGCTGGAGCCACGCCTGGAAGTGGTGGCCGAGGCGAATAATGGCACCGAAGCGCTGGCAGAAGCGCGTCGGCTATCACCCGATGTCATCCTGCTGGACCTCAATATGAAAGGCATGTCCGGGCTGGATACGCTGAAAGCCCTGCGTAACGAAGGCATTGCCGCACGCATTTTGATATTAACGGTTTCCGATGCGCGCAATGATATTTACGCCATGGTGGATGCCGGCGCCGACGGTTATCTGCTGAAAGACAGTGAACCTGAGCTGTTACTGGCGCAGATCATGCGGGGAGCCAAAGGTGAGAATGTATTTAGCGAAACGGTCGCCGACTACCTCACCACGCGCCAGCCAACCTCGAATCCTTTTAAGCAGCTCACCGAACGCGAGCTGGATGTGCTGCAGGAAGTGGCGCGCGGCTTGTCGAACAAAGAGATCGCAACAACCCTGCATATCTCCGAAGAGACGGTAAAAGTGCATATTCGCAATCTGCTGCGCAAGCTGGACGTGCGCTCGCGCGTGGCCGCCACGGTATTGTGGCTGGAGAGCCGTAATGTGTAGCAGCGCACAGAAAGCCGCGACCACATTTACACTTTCTCCTTAATTTATCCACGATTCTCTAATTTGTGCCGCGTAGAGTAGCAGCAGCAGGAGTTTTCTGAGAGAGCACTTTGCACTCCGCCAGCGTGAAGCCATCCTTGCTTCGCGCTCAACATAATAAAAGTAAAAAATACGCAGCTGAGGAGTGTCGGTTCCATGTCGAATTTTTTTATCGACCGCCCCATTTTTGCCTGGGTTCTGTCTATTTTGCTCTGCCTGTGCGGCACGCTAGCGATCATCTCGCTGCCGATTGAGCAGTATCCCGATCTCGCGCCACCTAACGTGCGTATCACCGCGAACTATCCCGGGGCATCGGCGGAGACGCTGGAAAATACCGTCACGCAGGTTATCGAACAGAACATGACCGGTATCGATAACCTGATGTACATGTCCTCGAACAGCAGCAATACCGGCCAGGCTCAAATCACTCTCACCTTTACGGCCGGTACCAATCCCGACGAAGCGCGTCAGCAGGTCCAGAACCAGCTGCAAAGTGCGCTGCGCAAACTACCCGCGGCGGTACAATCACAGGGCGTGACGGTAAATAAAACCGGTGATAGCAACATCCTGATGATTGCCTTTGTCTCGACCGACGGCAGTATGGACAAGCAGGATATTTCAGATTATGTCGCCAGTAACATTCAGGATCCGCTGAGCCGCATTGACGGTGTGGGCCAGGTGGATGCCTACGGTTCGCAATATGCGATGCGTATCTGGCTCGATCCTAACAAGCTGATTGCCTATGCGCTGACGACCGAAGACGTGGTCAGCGCCATTGAATCACAGAACACTCAGGTAGCGGTGGGTCAGGTGGGCGGGTTGCCGTCGGTGGACAAGCAGGCGCTTAACGCCACGGTAAATGCGCAATCGATGCTGCAAACGCCCGAACAGTTCAAAGCGGTGACGCTGAAAACCAACAGCGATGGCTCAGTGGTAACGCTGGGCGACGTGGCGAACGTGGCGATGGGCGCGGAGAAATATGACTTCCTTAGCCGCTACAATGGCCAGGCGGCTTCCGGGCTCGGTATTAAGCTGGCATCTGGCGCCAACGAGATGAACACCGACAAGCTGGTCCGCGCGCGCATCGCGGAGCTATCACACTACTTCCCGCACGGGCTGGAAGCTAAAGTCGCCTATGAAACCACGCCGTTCGTTAAAGCCTCAATTACGGACGTGGTCAAAACCCTGCTGGAAGCCATCCTGCTGGTGTTCCTGGTGATGTATCTGTTCCTGCAAAATTTCCGCGCTACGCTGATTCCTACCATTGCGGTGCCGGTGGTGCTGCTTGGCACCTTTGCGGTGCTCTACGCCTTTGGCTACAGCATCAATACGCTCACCATGTTCGCCATGGTACTCGCCATCGGCTTGCTGGTGGATGATGCCATCGTGGTGGTGGAAAACGTTGAGCGCATCATGAGCGAAGAAGGCCTTTCACCGCGCGCGGCGACGCGCAAATCGATGGGACAGATTCAGGGTGCGCTGGTGGGCATTGCGCTGGTGCTGTCGGCGGTATTTGTACCGATGGCGTTCTTTGGCGGCACGGTGGGCGCGATCTATCGTCAATTCTCAATCACCATTGTTTCGGCAATGGTGCTGTCGGTATTGGTGGCGATGATTCTCACGCCCGCGCTCTGTTCGACGCTGCTGAAACCGCTGGCGCAGGGCCATCATCATGGCCGCAGCGGCTTCTTCGGCTGGTTCAACCGTACATTCAACGCCAGCGCGGAGCGCTATGAGCGCGGCGTGGCAAAAATTCTACTGAAAGGCGGGCGCTGGCTGTTGCTCTATCTCGCCATTATCGGCGTGATGGCGTTTCTGTTTATTCGCCTGCCAACCTCCTTCCTGCCGCTGGAAGACCGCGGCGTGTTTCTGACGCAGGTGCAATTACCCGCCGGTGCCACTCTGGAGCAAACCTCAGACGTGGTGGCAAAAGTCGAAAATTACTACATGACCAGCGAGAAAGATAACGTGCTCTCGGTGTTCTCAACCATCGGTGCCGGTCCTGGCGGCAACGGACAGAACGTAGCGCGCCTGTTTGTGCGGTTGAAAGATTGGGAAGCACGTCCAGGCAGCGATCGCACCTCTTTCGCGATCATCGAACGGGCAACGAAAGCTTTCCACAAGATTAAAGAAGCGCGCGTGATTGCCAGCAGTCCACCAGCGATTACCGGCATGGGTAGCTCATCGGGCTTCGACATGGAATTGCAGGATCACGGCGGCATCGGGCATACCCAGCTAATGGCGATGCGCGATAAATTGCTGGAGCTGGCGGACAGCAATCCGTCGCTGTCGCGCGTGCGTCACAACGGTCTTGATGACAGTCCACAGTTACAGATCGATGTCGATCAGCGTAAAGCGCAGGCGCTCGGCGTATCGCTGGATACCATCAACGACACCTTAACCACCGCGTGGGGTTCAACCTACGTTAATGACTTCCTCGATCGCGGACGCGTTAAGAAGGTTTATGTACAGGCCGCGGCAGAGTTCCGTATGCTGCCGGAAGATGTGAATAAGTGGTATGTGCGCAACAACAGCGGCGGCATGGTGCCCTTCTCGGCCTTCGCCACCAGCCATTGGGAAACCGGTTCGCCGCGTCTGGAACGTTACAACGGATACTCTTCACTGGAGATTGTTGGCGAGGCGGCAAACGGCGTCAGCAGCGGCACGGCGATGGACGTCATGGAAAAACTGGTCGGGCAGTTACCGCTGGGCGTAGGCTTCCAGTGGACTGGCGCATCCTATCAGGAACGCTTGTCCGGCTCGCAGGCGCCGGCGCTCTATGCCATTTCGCTGCTGGTGGTGTTCCTGTGTCTGGCGGCCTTATATGAGAGCTGGTCGATTCCTTTCTCGGTGATGCTGGTGGTGCCGCTCGGCGTCGTGGGCGCACTGGTGGCGACATGGCTGCGCGGACTGGAGAACGACGTTTATTTCCAGGTGGGATTGCTCACCGTTATCGGCCTTTCGGCAAAGAATGCCATTCTGATTGTAGAATTTGCCAATGAGATCAACAGTAAAGGCCGGGAACTGCTGGAATCGACGCTGGAAGCCTCACGTCAACGTCTGCGCCCGATTTTGATGACCTCGCTGGCGTTTATCTTTGGCGTATTGCCGATGGCGATCAGCAGCGGCGCAGGTTCCGGCAGCCAGCACGCGGTGGGTACCGGTGTAATGGGGGGGATGATCTCGGCCACCGTATTGGCCATCTTCTTCGTGCCGCTGTTCTTCGTGGTGGTCCGCCGAAGATTCCCGCTGAAAGAGAAGCCGCACGATTAGGTTTATTAGGTCGTCATAAATGACGCCCCTACGTCCGTGCATACCCCAACCGCAGGATCGCCATTTATGGCGACCGTTTTTTAAAGGCCCGTGACGACGCAATAAAAAAGCCGCCATTGCATACATGGCGGCTTTATTGTTGTGTGTGGTAAGAATTACAGCAAGTTGGGAAGTGCCCTGCTTTTCTCTTCACGCGTTACTTACGTAACATCGCTTCGATAAATTCTTTCCAGTTTCCCATTTCAGTGTCGACCATAAAACCCTCTCTTATTGTAGTGGCGATTCTACGCCGATTTTTTCTACAGGTGAATACGCTTCCACCTGTTATCACTATCGGCAAAAGTAAACAAAAGCTGCAATTTTCTGAAATTGTGTACTGACGCACATTTCAGCAACCCGCTAATGCTGCTAGGAAAAAGTGAGTTTTGCATTGAGTAGCACACATTCACGCTTAAGATAATCCTTAGTGGCCTGATGATGCTGCAGGTGATTATTGAAGGCGTGAATGAAAGCGCTTACTGGATCTAAGTAATAAAATTTATCGCCGTAAAATTGTCATGAAAAATCCAGCAATAAAGCGTACAGCCGCCGTCAACGCTCACGGCACTTAGAGCGCTGTGGTAAACTCGCGCTTTATTTTTATCAAAATGGGAATAAGCGATGACAGCGCAGTGGGTGATGTACGGAATTAAAAATTGCGACACGATAAAAAAAGCACGCAACTCTTTAGCATCATCCGGCATCGACTATCGTTTTCATGATTATCGCGTTGATGGCCTTGATGATGCGCTGCTGCAATCTTTTATTGATCAGTTAGGTTATGAAGCGCTACTCAACACGCGGGGCACCACCTGGCGTAAGCTGCCAGAAGCCGAGCGCGCGGCCGTTAACGATGCAGACAGCGCCAAAGCCGTGATGCTCGCCCAGCCGGCCATCATCAAGCGCCCGGTATTGGCGTCGCCGCAGGGCGATCTGCTGGTCGGCTTCAACGATTCCCTTTACCACGCGTTTATCCAGGAGAAGTCATAACATGTTTTGTCCGGTCATTGAGCTGGCTCAGCAGCTTATCCGTCGCCCCTCTCTCAGCCCGGATGATGCCGGTTGCCAGGCGTTGCTGATTGCGCGTCTGGAGGCTATCGGCTTTCGCGTTGAACCGATGCACATTGGCGATACGCTAAACTTTTGGGCAACGCGCGGTCAGGGCGAAACGCTGGCATTTGCGGGTCATACCGATGTGGTGCCGCCAGGCGATGCCAATCGCTGGATCAGCCCGCCGTTCGAACCCAGCATCCGCGACGGCATGCTGTTTGGCCGCGGTGCAGCTGACATGAAGGGCTCGCTGGCGGCGATGGTGGTGGCAGCAGAACGCTTTGTCGCCGCTCATCCTCAGCATAAAGGGCGTCTGGCTTTCCTGATTACCTCGGATGAAGAAGCCAGCGCGGTTAACGGTACGGTAAAAGTGGTTGAGCGTTTAATGGCGCGCAACGAACGCATGGATTACTGCCTGGTCGGCGAGCCGTCAAGCACCGAGATTGTTGGCGACGTGGTGAAAAACGGTCGTCGCGGATCCATGACGGCAAATCTAACCCTTCACGGCGTGCAGGGCCATGTGGCGTATCCGCATCTGGCGGATAATCCGGTACATCGCGCCATGCCCGCGTTGAATGAGTTGGTGGCGACGGTGTGGGATGAAGGTAACGAATTCTTCCCGCCCACCAGCATGCAAATTGCCAATGTTCAGGCGGGTACCGGCAGCAATAACGTGATCCCCGGTGAATGCTTTGTGCAGTTTAACTTCCGCTTCAGCACGCAGCTCACCGATCAAATGATTAAAGATCGCGTGGCAGCGTTGCTGGATCGTCACCAGTTACGCTATACGCTGGAGTGGAATGTTTCCGGTCAGCCGTTCCTGACTTCACGCGGTAAGCTGGTTGATGCCGTAGTGAATGCTGTCACGCACTATAATGAGATTAAGCCGCAGTTGCTCACCACCGGCGGCACCTCCGATGGGCGCTTCATCGCCCGCATGGGAGCGCAAGTGGTAGAACTGGGCCCGGTGAATGCCACCATTCATAAGATTAACGAGTGCGTGAAGGCGTCAGATTTGCAGATGTTGAGCCGTATGTACCAGCGCATCATGGAACAGCTGATCGCCTAAGCGCGCAGAAGGAGATAAGGGATGGAATTCTTTAAAGAGTACTGGTGGATCCTGGTGATCCTGCTAATGGTCGGTATTTTGATGAACGTTTACAAAGACCTAAAACGTATTGACCATAAAAAATTCATGGAAAACAAGCCGGATTTGCCGCCGCATCGTGATTTTAACGATAAATGGGATGATGAGGACGACTGGCCGAAAAAGAAATAACCACAGTTAAAAGCCATTCTGAAAATGTAGGGTCGCCATTTATGGCGACCGATTCCCGGGGTGCATTAATGCACCCCCTACGTTGCGCGGCTAGATCATCATCACCACATCATCATCGCCAGGTTTAGCGCCGCTCAACGCTTCATCGAAGTAACGACGCGGCACGGTATAGCGCAGGTGATTGAGCGCCAGTTCCATGCTGCGGTCGTCAATCGCGTGTGGCAAGTCTTCAACAATATCCAACGTCACATCGCCGCCTAATAAAATGAGCCGCTGCTTTGCCGCCTCCGCATGCTGTAGCGGAATCTGATCGTCTTCATCGCCATGAATCAAATGGATGGTGTTGCGCGTTGTTGCACGCTGCGGCAGCGTGGCGTAGCGTCCACTAAACACAATGGCTCGCCCTGCCAGATCCGGCTGCGCTTTTATGCCTTCCAGCACCATCATTCCACCTTGCGAAAATCCTACCAGCGCAGTGGCTTCAGCACGAACGCCGCTCTTCTGCTGCCAGTGACGCACCGAGGCAATGAATTCAGGCATTATCGCATCGACGCCCTGCTGCTCCGAACGATCGTGCGGCGGAATTTCGACAAACCATTGCCGTCCCTGCGGCGCACTGCCGGCATAGGGCGCACCAACAGAAACCACCAGCGCCTGCGGAAACGCTTTGGCGAACCAGCTGCCAATCTGCGCCATCGAATCAGGGTTATCGTTTACGCCGTGATACAGCAGAAACAGCTGTGCTGCACTGCTCGGCTGCTGAACAATTACATATCGTAGTGCCATAAGATCCTCCTGCAATCACTATACGCCGCTGCTCGCACAGAGATATCGGGAAAATTTGAACGAGATAATGGATTTATTGCAACGAGCGGAGCCGCTGCTGCCAGCGATCTGCGGCATGTGCATCGTGTTGGATCAGCACCTGCGCAACCTCGCCGCGCAGCTTATGCATCAATGCTTTACGCCCGTTAAGACCGACATGTTGCGCGACATCGTGTAGCGTTTGTTTTTGCAGCAGGATGGCATTCAATAGCGGTGAAGGAGAGTGGCGTACCAAACGCTGCAGCGCGGCATAGCTGGCTTCAAACGGTCGCAGTGCCCAGGCAAACCCTGCCAGCAGCCACTCATCATCCTCATTCAATTGCTGATTGGCATCGCTAGCAATCACCAACGGCAGATCGACAAGATCTTGTAGCCACGGCCAATCACGGGCGAGCCGCTGTGCAGCCTGCTGCTGTAAGGCGCTTCCCGCCGGCGTGATCGCCAACATCGCCATGGCGGCATAACAACCGCTGCTGGCTTCGCGCTGCGAACCAATACGTACCAGCGTAAATCCACAGGCGCGCCAGAACTGCCACAGCGCCTCAGTGTAGCCAAAGCTCACGGAAAGGTAGTCATAATCCTGTGCCTGTTGCCGTGCGGTAGCCACCAGGGTTTTGCCGATTCCGCGCTGGCGCTTGGCCGCCTGGACCGCAATTCGGCTAATACGCAATGAGCGCAATGTTGCTGCCTCAGCGAACCCGGCATGTGCCGCTAGCGACTGTGCCACCAGATTACCGCGCGGCCGACGATAACCCGCCCATACTGCATCGGCAAGCGGCTGCGCTAAACCGCCCTCCTCCACCAGCCACAGCGCGCCGGTGATGTGTTCAGCTTCGCCGGCTAACCAAAAGCGCATGCCGGGCGCATCCAGCATCCGACGCAAATCCAGCGGTGAAGTACGATAGTGCGCGCTGGCAAGCAGGCGATAACCCGCTTCCAGCGCCGGTAAATTGTGTTGTGGCGTGGCTGGATAAATCGCGATTTCAGCGTTTACGCGGTTTTCCTGCGCATCTTCAAACAGCAGCGCCTGGCTGAGCCACTGCTCCAGCGGATCGTTGGGCGACCAGCGCAACGGCTCGTCGAGCTGGAAGTAGCGCACATCGGGCAACGTGGCGCAGAAACGCAGCATAAAACCGCGCCCGGTGCCTTCATAACCTTGCACGGTGGTGGTGAGCAGTACGCGTGGAAAGCGTTGCACCAGCTGCTGCAACAGCGGCGCAGGGATCGCGGCCGCTTCATCAACAATCAGCCATTGCGCCGGTGGAGGCGATTCCAGTGCGAGGATGGCATCCGGCGCCATAAAACGGAAATGCTCACCGGCAAACGCGGCTAGCACGTCGGTTGAAACTTTGGCTGGAGCGGTAACTAAGGCGTGCTGATTGTGCTGCGCCAGCATGCCGGCTAGCGCTGATTTACCACGACCGCGCGCGGCGGTAATCACCGCAACGCCTTTGGGCATTGCTGAGAGCTGTTGCAGCATCTGTGCCTGCTGCTGCGGTGCCTGACAGCGCCACGCCGGCCAATCTATCCCGGCGGCCTGGCGCACGGGCTGATGTTGACGCAGTAACATCACCTGCGGATCGCGCAGCATAAGCGATTGCAGATGCTGGATGAAATGCGGTGTGGCGATGGGCTCTGCGACATCAGCCCAGCGCAGGCTGTCAGCATCAGGTTGATTCGGCCAGCTTTTCCACGCGGGCGTCAGCAGCAACAGCCAGCTGCCCGCACGCAAGGTGCCCGCCAGCGCCGCAAAGGCTTCGGCATGGAAACCGTCACGCGCATCAAAGATTGCATGCTGGAATTCACGCCCTAACAAAGTACGCAGTGCGGTGGGCGCAACGGCGTCAGGAAGCTCATGGCTGTCGCTGAGCGTGAGCCAATCACCGGGTAGCTCTGCGCGCCAGCGGGCGGCTTGCTGCCATACCCAATCGGCATCGCCACCGATCGCGCACAGGCGACGAATGCCCGCACGCTGCATTGCCGCCGTCACGTCAACTAAAGACATCAGTTGCTAGCGAAGGTGTTGCACTGGCCCGGATCGCCACTATCGAAACCGCGCTTCAGCCAGGTGTAACGCTGCTGCGAGGTGCCATGAGTGAAGCTATCCGGCACCACGCGGCCCTGCCCTTTCTGCTGCAGGCGATCGTCGCCAATCGCTTCAGCGGCATTCAGCGCTTCCTGCAAATCGCCCACTTCTAAGATGTTCTGCTGCTGCATGTAATGGCCCCAGACGCCGGCGAAGCAATCAGCCTGCAACTCCATTTTCACCGACAGCTGATTTGCCTGCACCTGGCTCGCGCCCTGCTGCATCTGGCGAACTTTAGGCTCAATGCCCAACAGTTTTTGTACGTGATGGCCGACTTCATGAGCAATGACATAGCCCTGAGCAAAATCGCCGCCGGCACCCAGTTTGGTTTTCATATCATCGTAAAACGACAAGTCGATATAGACGGTTTGGTCGGCTGGACAGTAAAACGGTCCCATCGCCGATTGGCCGGTACCACAATTAGTACGCGTCGCACCGCGGTACATCACCAGCTTCGGCGGCACGTACTGTTTATTCATCTGCTGGAACAGCTTGCTCCAGGTATCCTCAGTCGTCGCCAGAATTACCGAGGTGAATTTGGCATCTTCATTACTTTGCGCCGAGTTCACCTGACGCTGCTGCGATGTGGGTGCGACACTGCCACCGCCTTCCAGCAACGCGGTAAGATCGTAACCGTAATAGCCCGCCACGGCGACTACCACCAGTAAAATCAGGCCACCTTTGCCGCGTGGAATGCGAATTTGCCGCCCACCGCCGCTGCCAAAGCCGGGTGAGTCATTGCGTCGATCTTCTACGTTGTCGCTCTCACGACGCCCTTGCCAGCGCATGGTCTAACTCCTTTAAACATGTTTGGCATGATTTTAGTTGGCGTCAGCGGGAAGCACCAGTGTTGTAGTCACATAACACCGTAGGGCCGTCATTAATGACGACCTGTATTGCGGACATAAAAAAGGTCGTCATAAATGACGACCTTACAAGCTTGATGGATGGACTTAATCCAGCTTCACACCCAAACGCTGGGCGACTTCTTCGTAGGCTTCAACCAGCCCACCGAGGCTCTGGCGGAAACGGTCTTTATCCATTTTGTCCAGGGTGTTTTTATCCCACAGACGCGCGCCGTCTGGCGAGAACTCATCGCCGAGCACCACTTCGCCGTTGAACAGGCCAAATTCCAGCTTGAAGTCGACCAGGATTAAGCCCGCGTCATCAAACAGCTTGCTCAGCACATCGTTGGCTTTAAAGGTCAGCTCTTGCATTCGCGCCAGGTTGGCTTTGCTGACCCAGCCGAAGGTTTCGCAATAGGATTCGTTGACCATCGGGTCGTGTTTAGCGTCATCTTTCAGGAAGAGATCAAACAGCGGTGGATTGAGCACAATGCCCTCCTCCACGCCCAGACGTTTTACCAGCGATCCTGCCGCACGGTTGCGTACCACGCACTCGACCGGCACCATCTCTAGCTTTTTCACCAGCGCTTCGTTATCTGACAGCAGCGCTTCCATCTGGGTAGGAATGCCCGCTTCCTGCAATTTGGTCATGATGAAATGGTTAAACTTGTTATTGACCATTCCTTTGCGATCAAACTGCTCGATTCGTGCACCGTCTCCTGCTGACGTATCGTTGCGGAATTCAAGTACCAGCAGATCCGGATTATCGGTGCTGTATACGGTTTTCGCTTTACCGCGATACAACTCAGCTCGCTTTTGCATCTTGTTAACTCCAAACATGAAAAAACCCGTGTTCAGCGGTGCTTCACCGCGCGCCGACTGCGTGACGCAATCGTTTACTTCGCCGGGCGCTATTATACACAAAATAATTCGAGATGCAGGAAGGCGGCAAACGAATGACAAATCCAAAACAAAAAGGCCGGAGAATCTCCGGCCCTTTGGCAATTTATTTCAACGCGCCTTGAATCACTTGCACCAGCGCATCGTTCTGCGTCTGGGTTAGCACATGACCTTTTGGATCGATGAACTGCAGACTGCTGCGGTTATCCAGATCGCCAACCTGCAATTTGTAATCGCCGTTCGGTAATTCCGGATCTTTGGCGCCAATTTCATCCCACACGCCGCTGCCCGGCTGCTTGTAGGTGACTTTCAGGCTACCTTGCGAACGGTTGTCGTCAGTGACTTCCATCCCCACGCGTTTTAGCGCTGCTGGCAAACGCTGCCAGGTGACGTTAAACGGTGCACGCAGAATCAGCAGCGGTAAACCGGTGTCATCCGCACCGCTCTGGACGTCAATCTGTCCGGTCGCGCGGTTTGCGGCCGCATCCTGGCTGGCAGAATCCACTTTATCCAGGCCGGTGCTGATGTCGTTCAACATCTGGCCGGTATAGCGTTGGATTTGCGCCGGAGACGTTACGGCCTGTCCTGACTGCTGCAGCTCAAGCAGACGTACCGTCAGCACTTGCTGGTAGCTTTGATTCTGTACGCTGATCTGGTAGCGACCGCGATACTGGTTATCTTCGTCTGCACGGTTCCACTGCACCCAATCGGTGGTCAGCTGCTGTGAAGCATCATCACGCTGGGCAATCGGGAATTTGTAAGACTGAATAACGCCAACAACCTGTGACCAGATAGAACCCCGGCTGCTTTCGATGGCCAGCACGCCGGTGTTACCGGTGAACTGCGCACGTGTACCGTTCAGCAGCGCCAGCGGCTGGGCAGGCGGACGAATATCGAGCTCTTTACCTACCGCGCCTTTTGCCACGCTATGCGGAACATCATAATCACCATTCTGCAGCGGCAGAATCATGCCCGCCGGGGCTTTTAAATCATGCAGTTCCGGCGCCTGCAGGTAAGATTCATCACCACTGACCTGGCGCTTATAACGCTGATCGTTGGAACACGCTGTTAGCAGCATCAGGGTGGAAAGGCCCACAACCGTTGCCAGCGTCGAGCGCTTAACTGAATAACTCATTGATTCTCCCTAAATTATCGCAGACCCGCTTTAATCAGCGCTTGAGCCGTTTTTGCCTGACCGGCATCGGTCAGAGGCGTCATTGGCAAGCGCAGCGTGTCATCCGCGATTAATCCTAGCTGTTTTGCTGCCCATTTCACCGGGATTGGATTGGGTTCACAGAAAAGCGTCTGGTGCAGATGCATCAGACGCTGATTCAGGCGACGCGCTTCGGCGAATTTGCCCTGTTGCGCCAAGGCACAGAGTTCTACCATTTCACGCGCTGCAATGTTAGCCGTGACTGAAATTACGCCTTTGCCGCCCAGTTGCATTGAGTCCAGCGCCGTGGCGTCATCGCCACTGACGATGATGAACTCATCATTAACCAGCTCTTGGATCTGTGAGATACGTGATAAGTTCCCGGTGGCCTCTTTGATTCCGATAATATTTTTTATTTCGGCTAAACGCGCGACGGTTTCCGGCAGCATGTCGCAACCGGTACGCGAAGGAACGTTATACAGCATCTGCGGCAGATCGGTACTTTCGGCAATGGCTTTAAAGTGCTGGAACAGCCCTTCCTGAGTGGGACGGTTGTAGTAAGGCGTTACTGTCAAACAGCCCACCACGCCGCTGCCGGTAAAGCGTTTTGTCAGAGAGATGCCTTCGGCTGTGGCATTAGCGCCGGTGCCTGCGATAACCGGAATACGGCCATCCGCCAGTTCCAGCGTTTGCATAACAACATCACCATGCTCTTCATGGCTCAGCGTGGCAGATTCGCCGGTAGTGCCAACAGAAACAATCGCCGCGGTGCCGCTGGCAACATGATAATCAATCAGTTTTTTTAGACTTTCGCGGCAGACATTACCTTTTTCATTCATTGGCGTAATGAGCGCAACAATACTTCCGGTGAACATGGGCTATCCCCTCGACAAACAAGTGCCTCATGTTACGTTTTACATTGAAAGAAAAGCAAGTGAGCCACGCCATTCCTGCCCTTGTCAGCAGTTTTTTTTATGTTTACCTTATGGTTATTAGCGAACGTACAGGAAATGCCATTTTGCCGCAGTCACAGCCTCACCATCTGGTGATCACCGCGTTGGGCGTTGATCGTCCAGGTATCGTCAATACCATCACCCGTCACGTCAGCAGCTGCGGCTGTAATATTGAAGACAGCCGCCTGGCAATGCTGGGTGATGAGTTCACCTTTATTATGCTGTTATCCGGTAGCTGGAATGCGATAACCCTGATTGAATCAACGCTGCCGATGAAAGGTGCCGAACTGGAGCTGCTGATTGTGATGAAGCGCACCAATGCGCGCGCCACGCCACCGATGCCGGCAACAGTTTGGGTGCAGGTTGAAGTGCCCGATTCACCGCATATTATTGAGCGTTTCACCGATTTGTTCGATAAACACCAGATGAATATCGCCGAACTGGTTTCGCGGATTAAACCGGCACAGGACGACGTGGCGCCTACGCTCTATATTCAGATGACGGCGCACAGCCCGGCAAATCCCGTCAGCGCGCCAATTGAGCAGGCGTTTAATCAGCTGTGTGAAGAACTGCATGCACAAGGCTCAATTCGTCTTTATAGTGTCACCGACGATGCAGACAGCAGCGTTTAATCAGGCTCCGGGTTATTTCGCCACACACTCTGCCGTCATACGCAAACCGTGTAGTGAAATAACCCTGACGGTAAACCCCATCTGGCACTTTCGCTCTTGATGGTGTATTACCCACAGCATGTCGAAAAAATGGAGAGTTGTGATGAATCCACTGAAAGCCGGTGATACTGCACCGAAATTTAGCTTGCCCGATCAGGACGGCGAACAAGTAAATTTGGCCGACTTCCAGGGACAGCGTGTTCTGGTCTATTTCTATCCGAAAGCCATGACGCCGGGTTGCACCGTGCAGGCCTGCGGTCTGCGCGACAACATGGATGAGTTGAAAACGGAGGGTGTCACGGTACTGGGCATCAGCACCGATAAAGCCGAGAAACTGTCGCGCTTTGCCGATAAAGAGATGCTGAATTTCACGCTGCTATCCGATGAAGATCATCAGGTGTGCGAGCAGTTTGGCGTGTGGGGTGAGAAAACCTTTATGGGTAAAACCTATGACGGCATTCACCGCATCAGCTTCCTGATCGATGGCGAAGGCAAGGTCGAGAAAGTGTTCGACGATTTCAAAACCGCTAACCACCACGATATCGTGCTGGATTATTTGAAATCAGCCTAAAGAAAACGGGTGCGACTATCGCACCCGTTTTCTGTCACTCCGCGTGTGGCGCGTCCAGCGCTGGCGTTTCAGGCCACGCACGCACCACGGCCTTCACCAGCGTTGCCAACGGAATCGCAAAGAACACGCCCCAGAATCCCCACATCCCGCCAAAAATCACCACGGACAGAATGATCACCAGCGGATGCAAATTAACCGCTTCAGAGAACAGAATCGGCACCAGAATATTGCCATCCAGCGCCTGAATCACCAGATAGATGGCGATCATCGTCCAGAAATCGCTGCCTAATCCCCACTGGAACAAGCCGACGCCGATCACGGGAAGGGTGACGACCATCGCGCCGATATAAGGAATCAACACCGAAACGCCTACCAGCACCGCCAGCAATAGGGAATAGTTGAGTCCTAGCATCAGGAAGGCCAGCCAGGTGACAAACCCCACAGCCACCATTTCCAGAACTTTGCCGCGGATGTAGTTGGTTATTTGCTGATTCATCTCTTGCCATACCACGCCCGCCAGACCGCGATTGCGCGGCAGCACGCGACGCACCGCGTTCAGCATCTGCTCTTTATCTTTCAGCAGGAAGAACACCATTAGCGGTACCAGCACCAGATAGATCATCAGCGTCATCAATCCCACCAGCGACGCCAGCGAATACTTCACCAGCGAATCGCCCAGCCCCGTTAAACGGCTGCGCAGGTTTTCAACGATGATATCAATGATGCCGGCATCAACCAGCGCCGGATAGCGCTTCGGCAAGCCGGCAGCAAATACGTAGAGTTTATTCAGCATATTAGGTAAATCACGCGTGAGATTAATACCCTGCTGCCAGGCCACGGGGGCGACAATCAACACCATGACCAACAAAATGCCCGCAAACATCACTAACACCACGCTGGTTGCCCAGGTGCGGCTACAGCCTACCCGCTGTAAACGTACCGTTGGCCACTCAAGCAGATACGCCAGTACTAATGCCACCAGCAGCGGTGCCAGCAAGCCGCTGAAGAAGAACAAAATACAAAACGCCGCCAGCAGAATCACTAACAGGCCAATGGCTTGCGGATCGCTGAAGCGGCGTTTGTACCATTGATAAAGCAGAACGAGCATGCAAAACATCCTTGAAAACAGAAGAGCGCACATTCTGTAGCGGCGCGATAGATCACGCAATACATTGCGCCGCGGCAGAACGTGCATGAAAGGGAGGGTTAATGGGTAATGCTACTGACCAACGCATCCTGACCGGAGATCATCACGCAGTTTCGTCCGGCGTTTTTTGCTTGATAAAGCGCGGCATCGGCCTGCTTCAGGCTCTGCTCCTGCGTTCCCTCATCAGGCTGCCAATCGGCAATGCCCACCGACAGCGTGACATTGCCCACATCGTCAATCCAGTTTTCCGCGATACTGGTGCGCACACGTTCGGCCAGTATACGTGCATCCTCCACTGATGTGGCCGGCAGCAGCATCAGGAATTCCTCCCCGCCGTTGCGACACACCACATCGGTTTGACGGGCACTGTTGCGCAGAGTTCGCGCGACATGCTTGATGACCTCATCACCGACATCATGGCCAAAGGTATCGTTAACCCGCTTGAAGTGATCGATATCCAGCGCCAGCACCGAAAAAGGCTGGCGCATGGTGGCGAAGTAGTCGAGTACCGCGCTCAGGCCACGTCGATTAAGCAGATTAGTCATGGGATCGGTTTGCACTTCGGATTTCAGCCGGCCAATCTTGTCCTGTACTAAGCCAATGCCGGTGAGCAGCGCGCGTTTCACCTGCGCCGCTTCAAAATACCAGGCGCGAATGCCACGAATCTCGCTCGATACGCCCTGTGAATCCATTTGGCTGGCTTTCCGCGCCAATTGCCAAAGCGGCAGCGCAATCAATCGCGCCAGAATCACCGCCACCAACAGGGTCAGCAGCGCAAACGGCACCGAGTTTTTCAATACTTTCAATAACAAACCCGAGAGCGGCGCCAGCGTAACATGGGTCGGCTTCAATGCCACCACCATCCAACCGGTCGTGGGGACGATGGCGTAGCCGGCAAGTTTGGCCACATCCCCTTCGGTCAGCTGCACTTCCCCGTTGGTGTGCTCCTGACGCTGGCGATCGCTAATGATGCCAGGCACACTTTTGCCAATCAGCTGGCTATTCTGGTGATAGAGCACCTGATTATTGCGGTCCAACACGTAAACATGGGTGCCATCGCGATAGTACTGCTCGCCGAGCAGCGCGTTCAGAATGCTTTTCTTTTTCAGATAAATGGTGCCACCAACATAGCCTCGATAGCGGCCGTCTTTGCTGATGATCGGCCAGGAGACAAAGACAATCAGGTTATTGGCGGCGGAGATGCTGGGCTTACTTACCATCGGCTGACGCTTTGCTAGCGCTTCACGCGATGACTGGCTGGTCAATTGCATGCCTTTCAGCATCAGTGATTCCGGCGAAATCGCTTTCACAATCCCATTACTGTCCACTACCGCAACCGAGTTAAAGCTGTTGGTTTGCTCACGCAGGCGGTTCACTTCCTGCTGCGCCAGATCGGCATTATCAAAATCATTGCCCAACTGCGTCGCGCTGTAGTGCAGCTGCGACTGAGCCAGCTGAAAGAAGACTTCGGTCGTGGCTGCCAGTTTAGCGGCGTAAGCGCGATTGGCTTCCAAAGTACTTTCGATTAGGACCATACGCTGCACGCGCCAGGTGGCGTACAAGGTGTTGGCCAGCGTGATCACGATGCTGGTAATCGCTAAGAGCGCGATCAGGGTTCGCAGGTCTGTTTTTGGCCGGAGACGCGCTAACATAACGCCCCCGCTCTAATGAGTAGATTCATAAATTCGAGTGCCTGACAGTCTTGTTATTGTTGGAATACTTTGTCCTGGTGAAGGAACGGACAATTGTACACCGACAAGCCAGATTGAGCACGACGCATCCTGGCAGACCCACGCAATTCTTTCTCTAGGCTGGAACTAATCAATCAGGCCATTCGCATCGTAAAACGGCCATGGTCCCGGATAATCCCCAATGGCACACAGATGCGTACTCATGCCCTGCGTTGCATGCCAGCGATGTAACAAGAATCCGGGCGGCTCCAGCACAAAGTTTGCCGGGCCATTTTCCGTGAGATCAAATGCCACCTGATGCGATACGCCAGGCGCAACGCACGCCAGCGTCCCGGCAAAACGCGCCTGTACCGAACGATGCAAATGGCCGCTGAGCACGCGCTCCACCTGTGGATGGCGTTGGATAATCGCCGCCAGTGCATCGGGATTGCGCAGCGGCTGTTTATCCATATGCTCAATACCACAGGCAAAGGGCGGATGATGCAACAGCACCAGCGTCGGCAGCTGCGGCGCACGCTGCAGCTGCTCATCCAGCCACTGCAGCTGCGTTTCATCGACATAGCCCCACGGCTGCTGCGGCACGCTGGAATCCAGCGCCAGCAGCTGCACGCCTTTTACTTGCCCTTGCCAGTTCAGCGTTTCACCGCGTTGCAGATAGTGATGATCGGGAAACGCCGCCCGCAGGGCCTGGCGATCGTCGTGATTGCCGGGCATCAACCGATACGGCAGCAGCAGCTGCCCCAGCGCCAGACGCAGGGTTTGATACTCTTCCGCCGTGCCAAAATCGACCAAATCACCGGTAATCACCACCATATCAGGGCGCGGCGCCAGGCGATTCAGTGTCTCAATCACGCGCAGCAGCGCGGCCTGGGTATCCACTTTTTTGTACGACAGGCGACCGTTCGCCTTAATGTGTAAATCGCTGATTTGCGCGATCAACGTCATGGCTTCAGACACAACTCTTTTCCTCTGGATATGTAAGCGCCTGTTGGTCGCCATTAATGGCGTAATGCCGCTCACTTAAGAAAAAAAATGCCTGTTTATGCAGGTGCGCATGAATGCGCACCCTACGAAAACCCGGCGATATCCACGTAGGGTCACCATTCATGGTGACCGATTCACGCTTAACTGACGAGCATTACGCCATTAATGGCGATCCTACAAAACCGCATCCGTTCACGGTGGGATGCGCATTTATGCGCACCGGGCAGCTGAAAACCTGTCAAGCAAATTGCAGCGCGGCGTCCTGCGCCAGCATCCAGCTCACCGGCTGTCCGGCATGCCAGGCTTCACGCGCGTGGCGATCCACCTGAATCGGTGTCGCCAGCCCAATGTCGATCATCAACCGCTGCGAGGCACCTAAAAAGGTACTGGCCAGGATAAATCCCTGACGCCTATAGCGATTGTCGCTGGCCAGTAGCACATCTTCAGGACGGCAGAAACGCAGCGGATTACCGCGCGCATCCACATCCACGCAATTAATTGCCCCAACGAAATCGGCGACAAACTTCGAAGCCGGCTGCTGGTAGATATTCTGCGGCGTATCGATTTGCACCAAACGGCCCCGCTCCATCACCGCAATACGATCGCCGAGCGCCATCGCCTCCTGCTGATCGTGAGTGACGTAAACGGCGGTGATCGCCAGTTTCTTCAACAGTGCGCCAATTTCCAGCCGCAGACGATCGCGCAGGCGCGCATCCAGCGCTGCCAGCGGCTCATCAAACAGCAGCACTTTAGGTCGTGCGGCTAACGCGCGGGCCAGCGCCACACGCTGCTTTTGCCCGCCGGAAAGTTTGTCGATACTGCGCTGTGCAAGCGCGCTGAGATCCACCAGTTCAAGCATCTCCTGCACGCGCGCTTCCCGCTCGGCGCGCGCCACGCCTTGCACTTTCAGCCCATATGCCACGTTCTCCGCTACATTCAGATTTGGAAACAAGGCGTAGTTCTGGAACACCATGCCGACGTTGCGTTTTTCAATCGGCAAGGCGGTGACGTTACGATCGTCAAACCACACTTCCCCCCCTGCATCACAGCTCTCCAGTCCGCTGATAATGCGCAGCGTGGTGGTTTTGCCACAGCCGGAAGGCCCCAGCAGCACCAGCGTTTCGCCGGGATGGACGGTGAGATCGAGCGGTTGCAGAGCCTGATGGTGGTGAAAATGACGCGCGCAGCGGCGCAGCGTTACGGTAACGGCCGAAGGATTCATGCCGCCTCCTTGTATTGGCGCGAGACCGCGCGGTTAAGCCAGTGATTCACGGCATTGAGCATCAGCAGCAGCGGCAGAATCATCAGAATAAAAATTAACGTATAGGCAGATCCTACTTCCAGCCGCATCGAGGCGTAGCTGTCGGCAAGGCCAACCGGCAAGGTTTTGGTCAGCGGCGTGTGCAGCATCCAGGTAATGTTGAATTCGCCCACCGAGAGCGTAATCACCATAAAAGCCCCGGCGAGAATACCGTTGCGGCAGTTCGGCACCACCACGGTAAAGAAGCGCTGCCACAGCGTGGCGCCAAGACTGGCCGAGGCTTCCTCCAGCCGCGGCATATCCACCGCCTGCATGACTGCCAATACCGGCCGCATCATAAACGGCAAGGTGAACAGCACGTGACCAATCAGGATGAACAGCCAGCTATCACGCAGGCCGGAAAACTGGCCGTAGAGCAGAATAATACCCAGCGCAGTGGCCAAACCCGGCAGCGCCACCGGCAGCATCAAACACGCTTCAATGCGTGCCGCCCAGCGTCCCGGCGCTTTCAGCAAGCCCCACGCTGCCGGCACGCCAATCACTAAGGTCACCAGCAGGCAGAACAGCGCGATGAGCAGCGAGAGCCAGAAGGTATCAGCGTACATTTGCCACACCTGCTCAACCCACTTCAGCGTCAGGCCGCTGCGCAGGCCGATAAAATAGTTATTGGTCACGCCTGCCAGCATCGACAGCACCACCGGCACGATCATAAACAGCGCGGTAAAGGTGGTGATTAGCAGTTGCAGACTAAACATGCCGCGACGTCTCATTGCGCCCCCTTAGCCTGCGCCAGACGACGCGCCAGCATCAGCGCCAGCCAGGCGAATCCGCCCATCACCACCGATAGCGCGGCAGCCGTCGCAAAGTTGGCATAGTTGGTGAATTCGCCGTAGATAGTTAGCGGCAGCACCGCCAAATCGGTGCCGAGAGTAAAAGCCGTGCCAAACGCGCCCATGCTGGTGGCGAAACAGAGTGCGCCGGTCGAGAGCAGCGCGGGCTGCAGGCCGGGAACAATCACATCCCAGGTGATACGCCACTGGCTGGCACCGAGCGAACGTGCCGCCTCTTCCAGCGAGCGATCGAGTTTTTCACTGGCTGCCACCAGCGTGACGATGGCGCGCGGCAGCGAGAAATAGAGATAGCCGATAAACAGACCGGCCAGCGAATAGGCCAGCGTCCAGCGTTCATGCACCAGGTGCAGGCTAATCTGCGCCAGCAATCCCTGACGTCCAGCGAGCATCACCACCAGAAAGCCCACCACCACGCCGGGAAACGCCAGCGGAAACGTCAGCAGTGCCAGCAAGATACCGCGTCCAGCAAAACGCTGGCGCGCGAGGAAGCAGCCAACGATGGCGGCAATCATTAACGTCACCAGCGTCACCGCCAGCGACAGCAGTACCGTGTTTAGCAAACTCACCAGGTAATGCGGCTGGCTGAGTACCGTCCAGTAACCGCTGTGTTGGGTGCTGCGGTCTTCTTGCATCCCCATTTGCAGCAACCGGGCAAACGGCAACAGCCAGAAAGCGCAGAAGAATAACAGCGCGGGCAGCGTCAGCCACAGCCAGCGGCTGCCCGGCAGTGTGCGAATCTGGCGACGCGTGGTCGCCAGGGTGTCAGACATCGACATTAACGAATCTCACTCAGGTATTTTGCCGAGAAGGCTTTCTGCGCATCCGCCATCTGCTGGTAGTCCACGGTTTGCGCACGTGCATAATCGCTATCTGGCAGGAAGAATTTCTTCGCGTCGGCCGACATCGCTGAAGGACGCACCGGACGCAGGAAGGCATTGGCCCAAATTGCCTGACCTTTATCCGACAGCACGTAGTCGATCACTTTTTTGCCGTTGGCTGGGTGCGGTGCGTTCTTCACCAGGCTGATGACGTACGGCACCGTCACCGTGCCCTCTTTGGGAATAACAAAGGCCACGTTGGCGTGATCTTTATATTTGGCGCGATAGGCGTTGAAGTCGTAATCGAGCAGGATGGGGATCTCACCGGAAATCAGGCGCGCATAGGCAGTCTGCTTCGGTACGATCGGCTGGTTGGCCTGCAATTTTTTGAACCAGTTGATCGCAGGCGTGAAGTCCTGCATGTTGCCGCCCTTCGCCTGATTCACCGCCACCGCCGCCACATAGCCCACAAAGGCGCTGGCCGGATCGAGGTAGCCGATCATGCCTTTATATTCTGGCTTCAGCAGGTCGTCCCAGGATTGCGGTACCGGTGCGCCGCCAAGGGCATCAACATTAACCATAAAGCCCATGGTGCCAGAATGCAGCGCCACCCATTTGCCGTCCGGATCTTTCATGCCGGCTGGGATCTCGTCCCAATGGGCGGGCTGGTAACCGGTGATAACGCCGGCGCTGTCGGCCTGGATGCCAAAACTGACGCCGTAATAAACCACATCTGCCACCGGATTACCTTTCTCCGCCACCATCTGCGCCAGCGCCTGACCGGAGTTTTTGTTGTCCTGCGGCACCTGAATACCGGTGTCTTTGGCGATAGCTTTAAGCTGGGTTCCCCAGTCGGCCCATTCGGGCGGACAGTTGTAGCAAATCGCGGTATCGGCGGCGTGAGAGGTCATGCTGAACAGCGAACCGGCACTGATTACAAGCGCACCGGCAACGATTTTTACTTTTTTATGCAGCGTCATGATGGTTCCCTGGAGTTAGCGATCAAAGATAAAGCGGGGGCGGCGATGCTGGCGCCGAGCCGTATTTGATGTGGCAGCACGCGCGTACCGCGGCTGGCCTGTTGTAACAACATGTCGATAGCGCCAGCGCCAAGCAAATCGACTGGCTGTGTGACACTCGCCAGCGAGGGCGCCATGTGCTCGCCAATATCAATGCCATCAAAGCCCATTACCGACAGCTGCTGTGGAATGCGCACGCCAGCGCGTGCCGCGGCACCAATCAGGCTGATGGCGAGCAAATCATTGGTACAAATTACGGCGCTGAGCGGCGTATCGCCTTGCAGCTGAGGCTGCAACCGCGCGAAATCAGATTGCGTGTGGCTGGCCATTTCGATCACCGGCAGCGGAAGCAATCCCGCCCGCTGCATCGCATCGCCATAGCCTTGATAGCGCAGACGCGCGCGGTCCGATTGCAGCATTGGCCCTGCCACCATGCCGATGTGGCGATGCCCAAGCGCCAGCAGATGGTCGGTGGCTTCCTGCATCGCCTGACGGTTATCGACGCAAATCGCTGGCCAATGACTCTCCTGAGGCACGTTATGCGTCAGCACAAACGGCATTTCCGCCTGCTGTAAGGTTTGCAGCACCGCGCTGTGGTCGGCATCGGCCACGGTCAGAACCAAACCGGCGACGCGCTGGCGCAGCATGTGTTCAACAATGGCCGCTTCACGCTCGGGCTGATAATCGCTGGTCGCCACCAGCAAGCCATAACCGGCCACGCGTGCCTGGCGCTCCATCGCCTGCAGCTGGCGGGCGAAGATGGGATTGAGCAGCGACGGCAGCAGCACGCCGAGCGTGGTGGAGTTCTGGGTACGCAGCTGGCGGGCAATATGATTGGGGCGAAAGCCGAGCTGCTCGGATGCCATCAACACCTTCTGCAGGGTGTCAGTGCGCAACAGATGCGGATCGGAAAAAGCGCGTGCGGCGGTGGCGCGAGAAACGCCAGCCAGTTTGGCCACACTGATCAAATCGGACATATTCGCCTCGTAAAGTACCAATGAGATCGATCTCATTGGCGCTTAAACTAGCGGCGAACTGTGACAGCAACATCGCGGAAAAATGACGGGAAGATGACAGCAGCGCCAACTGCTGTCAGTCAGAAATTACAACATCAGGAAGGCGTAACCTTCGTTTTGCAGCGAGGCGACGGTGGTACCACTCGACAACGTATGCGTGACGCGGGTATCAATCCAGTTACGTTCCAGCTGATGGAAAGCCACCGACTGATCGCAAATAGTCACTTTCACGCCCGCCTTTTTAAGCTCATCAATCAGCTTAAGGTTTGGGTTATCGGTGCCATACGCTTTGCGGAACTGGTCGTTATTCAGCGCCGCTGGCACCGCATCGCTATTAATCGATACCACAAACTTCAGCTGATCCAGCGGTACGCCCGCTGCGTAATAGAGGTTTGTCACGCGCGCCACACGCTCCAGCCCGAGGTTGGGCTGACGAATATCGCCTTCGCTGCGGTTAATCTGGAAGACAACTTTATTGCTCAAACCCGGCGTGGCGGCGGGATTGTAGTCTGGTACGCTGACAAAGTGGATCTTGCCATAACCCGCGATGGCAGGTGTGCTCCAGAAATCGGCGGGTTCACTTTTCTTGTCCGCAAACTTGCCGCTGACTTTATCTACCCATTCCGGAAGCTGTAACACATTACCGCCGACAAAACCTGCCAGTGCGGCGATGACAATATAGGATGCTGGACGCATTTCACTTCTCCTGTAGCTGAAATTTACATCTGTAAAAGGGCATAACCCTGATTTTCCAGCGTCGACACGGTGGTCGGACTGGAGAGAGCATGAATCACGGAAGCATCGATCCACGCTTTGGGGAAGTGATGGAACGCCACGGACTGATCGCACACCGACACCTTCACACCCAACTTATTCAGTGCGCCAATCAGCGCTAAGTTCGGGTTATCGGCTTTGTAGAACTGCTGAAAATGCGCGTTATCCAGCATCGCGGGTGTGGCATCACCGGTGACCGAAACGACAAAATGCAGATCCTCGGCTGGTACGCCTGAAGCGATATAGAGATTGACCACGCGCGCCACGCGCTCCAGTCCAAGATTTGGCCGCTTCATATCCCCTTCGCTTTTGGTGATCTGAAACACCACTTTGTTGCTCAGGCCCACAACCGGCTTAAATGCCGCGTCAGCTTCATAATGGATTTTGCCGTAGCCATCGACGGCGGGAGTGCTCCAGAAACCATCCGGATCGGTCGGTTCGGAGGAAAAATGACTTACCACGCGCTGATACAGGTCATCACCTTTACTCACGGTGGCGCCCACAAAACCACCCACAATGGCAATCAGGGCATATGAAACAACAGAACGCATAAAGATTCTCCGGCATGCACTGCGCGTCAATTCACAGTCCGTTTGAATAAAGTGCCTTATCTATACCACAGCGCACGCCGGGCAAAAGTCCTGTACTGACGGGGTGTCCGGCATATTCATTGCGCGAAAAATAATTAGCAGGGTTAATTGAAAAAGCCTTTCGATTGTTACGGCGGGGAAAGCGCAGAAATGGCTGGCCGTGAAATGGTGAGCACAATCCAGAGGAAATAAGTTTACGTGCGTTTAAAATCTATCCGTTAATAACTGTATAGCGCGTAACGCGTGTCTCATTCACGATTAAATTAGTTGATGGATAAAATGGGCCAATACCTCAGATTGTCCACTGCTTTTCAGAGTAAACCTGGAAAAGTTCATGCCAAATTCAGTAATTTTGAGCAACTTTACTTAACTTTAAGTTTTGATGTTAAGCAACGCCTATTTATAAGCGCACAGCTATTCAATTTTTTGCTGCAATTTTTCAATACCGCGACCATTTTTTCATTTCACCTTCGTTTAGCGACACGCTTTGCTTGTCGCGGCAGGCTGGTTAAGATAGAGCGCGCTGCACAAATGGATGAGAGCGCAGAACATTTGAACCTCTTACCTGTCCAAAATCAGGTGACTTTTACAGGATCAAGGCATGTTTAACCGGTTGAAAAAATCAGTGCTGGCAGCCCTTATTCCTACGCTGCTGCTTACGCCCGCACTCAGTGCGCGTGCCGACCTGAGTGATACGCTGCCTGATATGGGCACCACGGCAGGTTCAACGCTGTCGATTAATCAGGAATTGCAGATGGGCGACTTCTACGTGCGCCAGCTGCGTGCCAGTGCGCCACTGATTAACGATCCGCTACTAAATCAATACATTAATGAACTTGGCCAGCGTCTGGTGGCGCACGCCAATTCGGTACGCACGCCGTTTCACTTCTTTCTGATTCAAAACGATGAGCTTAACGCTTTTGCCTTCTTTGGCGGCAATGTAGTGCTGCACTCCTCGCTGTTCCGCTACACCGATAATGAAAGCCAGCTCGCCTCGGTCATGGCGCATGAAATCTCGCACGTGACTCAGCGCCATTTGGCGCGCGCGATGGAAGAGCAGAAACGTAACGCGCCCCTTACCTGGGTGGGTGCGCTGGGTTCCATTCTGCTGGCGATGGCCAGTCCACAAGCAGGCATGGCAGCGTTGACCGGTACGCTGGCGGGCACGCAGCAAGGCATCATCAGCTTTACGCAAGGCAATGAACAGGAAGCGGACCGCATCGGCATCCAGGTGCTGCAACGGGCCGGCTTCGATCCGCAAGCGATGCCAAACTTCCTGCAAAAACTGGCCGATCAAAGCCGCTTCTCCTCCAAGCCGCCGGAAATTTTGCTAACGCATCCGTTGCCCGACAGCCGCCTGGCCGATGCGCGCAACCGTGCCAACCAGATGCGTCCAGTGGTGGTGCAATCCTCACAGGATTTTTATATGGCTAAGGTGCGCTCGCTGGGCATGTACTCCACTGGCCGTAATCAGCTGACCGATGATTTGTTAAATGAGTACAGCAAAGGCAACGTGCGTGAACAGCAAGCGGCGCAGTACGGTAAAGCAGTGCAGTTCCTGCAGGCGAAAAGCTTTGATAGCGCGAAGCGTGTGATTGCGCCGCTGCTGGCGAAGCAGCCGGACAACGTTTGGTTTCTCGATATCATGACCGATATCGACATCGGACTGAACCAGCCACAGCAGGCAATCACCATGCTGAGTAGCGCCAAAGGCAGCAGCACCAATCCGGTGCTGCAACTGAACCTCGCCAACGCCTATGTTGAAGCGAAACAGCCGGCGAACGCCAGCCGCATTCTCAACCGCTACACTTTCGCGCATCCGGACGATCTCAACGCCTGGGATCTGCTGGCGCAGGCTTCGGCCGCACAGGGCTTGCGTGATGAAGAACTCTCGGCGCGTGCCGAAGGTTTAGCGCTAAATGGGCAACTCGATCAGGCCATAAGCACCTTGAGTAGCGCCAGTGCGCAGGTACCGCTCGGCAGCCTGAAGCAGGCGCGCTATGACGCGCGCATCGATCAGTTCCGTGAACTGCAAAAGCGCTTCAAGGTGTATCAGAAGGGATAATGTCCAGGTGCGCATAAATGCGCACCCTACGAAAACCGCGCACGTAGGGTCGCCATTCATGGCTTAATGCCGATCGCTTAAGCGTGAATAAATCATCGCACGTTCCGTAGCGGCGCGATTTATCGCGCAATGAATTGCGCCGCTACGGCATGTGGCGCGGTTAATTCAGCTTAAATCCATTCGTTACAATGCGTTAAAGATCCAGCGCTTCCTTAACAAAGGGAATGGTGAGTTTACGCTGCGCGCTAATGGAGGCGCGATCGAGGCGATCCAGCGTATCAAACAGCGTGCGCATTTCGCGATCGAGTCGTTTCAGCAGGAAGCGCCCAACATCTTCCGGCAGCTCAAAGCCACGTAATCCCGCACGCAGCTGCATCGCCTGCAATTTATCTTCATCCGACAGCGGCTGCAAACGGTAGATCTGCCCCCAATCAAGACGCGAAGCCAGATCCGGTAAGCCGAGATTGAGCTGGCGCGGCGGTCGATCGCCCGTAATCAGTAAACGCGTTTTACCGATTTCCAGGATGCGATTGTAGAGATCGAAGATCGCCATTTCCCATTCGGGATCGCCCGCAATACATTCGATATTATCGATGCATACCAGCGCCAGATTCTCCATGCCTTCCAGCACTTCCGGTACGAACCACGTACGTTTATCCAGCGGCACATAACCCACCGCTTCGCCGCGCGCCGAGAGTTCGGCGCAGGCCGCGTGCAGCAAATGACTGCGGCCGCCGCCTTCGCGTGACCAGAAATAGAGATAGCTGCCGTGTTGCTGTGAAAGTGCGCCTTGCAGCGCCGCCAGCAGAGACGTGTTTTCCCCCGGCCAGAAACTGGCGAAGGTTTCATCATCGGGTAAATAGAGTGGCAGTGAGAGCTGTGCCGGCGTGTTCAGAAGTACCTCAACGGATGAGCGGGCAGAAAACCGCGCAAGTTTATCACGATCTTTGTCGGAGATGAACCGGGCTTCCCTGCCCGGCTTGCAGCCTTAGCTTTCGCGCTTCTCTTCCGCATCCAGCACCACTTCTTCAGGACGTAACAGGCTGATTAAACGGAAAATCAGTGCCAGGCCCACGCCAACAATCGTCGCCAGCGCCATGCCTTTTAACTCGGCGGCGCCAATGTGCACTTTGGCACCGCTCACGCCGATGATCAGGATTACCGACGTCAGGATCAGGTTCTGCGCCTTGTTGTAATCCACTTTGGATTCGATCAGCACACGAATACCCGATGCGCCGATCACGCCGTACAGCAGCAGCGATACGCCGCCCATGACCGGCACCGGAATCGCCTGGATTGCCGCCGCCAGCTTGCCAACGCAAGAGAGCAGGATAGCGAAGATTGCCGCGCCACCGATCACCCAAGTGCTGTAAACGCGGGTAATCGCCATTACCCCGATGTTCTCGCCGTAAGTGGTGTTTGGCGTTGAGCCGAAGAAGCCGGAGATCATGGTGGATAAACCGTTGGCAAACATGGAGCGATGCAGCCCAGGATCGCGAATCAGATCTTTCTTCACGATGTTGGCCGTCACCACTAAGTGGCCGACATGCTCGGCAATCACCACTAGCGCGGCAGGCAGAATGGTCAGCATCGCCACCCACTCAAAGCGTGGCGTGTAGAAGGTTGGCAGCGCAAACCAGGGCGCATTCTCTACCGTACTCCAGTCAACAATGCCCATCGCAGACGAGAGCGCATAACCCACCAGTACGCCGATCAGGATCGGGATGATGGCGAGGAAGCCACGGAACAGCACCGAACCAAATACGGTGACCGCTAGCGTCACCATCGAGATGATCACGGTTTTGCTGTCTGGCGAGGTACCGTCAGCAGGCAACAAACCAGCCATATTCGCCGCCACACCCGCCAGTTCCAGGCCGATAACCGCCACAATCGCGCCCATCGCCGCTGGCGGGAACATCACATCAAGCCAGCCGGTACCGGCTTTCTTCACGATCAATGCCACCACACAGAACAGGAAACCACAGAGGATAAAGCCACCAAGCGCCACTTCATAACCGAGCGGCAACAGCAGCAGCACCGGCGAAATAAAAGCAAAGCTTGAGCCGAGATAGGCCGGAATTTTGCCTTTACAGATAAACAGATAGAGCAGCGTACCGACGCCATTGAACAGCAACACCGTAGCCGGGTTGATGTGGAACAGAATTGGCACCAGCACGGTTGCGCCAAACATGGCGAACAGGTGCTGCAGGCTGAGTGGAATGGTTTGCAGTAGCGGTGGGCGTTCGCTAACGCCAATAGCGCGACGAGTCATTATTATCCCCTATCCTCTACGTTCTTCACGCTATGGCTGCATTGCCCGGGCGTGAATAACTCAAGGATGACATTGTTGTGTTTTTAGACAAAAAAAAGCCGACTCTCTGGCCGGCTGGTTGCTTTATTTGGTTCCGAAAATCTTGTCCCCGGCATCGCCGAGTCCCGGGATGATGTATCCCTTTTCGTTCAATCCCTGATCGACAGATGCGGTGTACAGCTCCACATCCGGATGCGCTTTTTCTAAAGCCGCAATGCCTTCCGGCGCGGCCACTAGCACCAGCACTTTAATGCTGGTACAACCGGCTTTCTTCAGCAGGTCGATAGTCGCAATCATGGAACCACCGGTTGCCAGCATCGGATCGACCACCAGCGCCAGGCGCTCTTCAATATTCGATACCAGCTTCTGGAAGTATGGTACTGGCTCCAGCGTCTCTTCATCACGATAGACGCCAACCACGCTGATACGCGCGCTCGGTACGTGCTCGAGCACCCCTTCCATCATGCCCAGGCCCGCACGCAGAATCGGAACGACGGTGATTTTTTTACCTTTGATCTGATCGATTTCGACCGGACCGTTCCAGCCTTCGATAGTTACGCGCTCGGTTTCCAGATCGGCAGTAGCTTCATAGGTCAGCAGGCTGCCCACTTCCGAGGCCAGCTCGCGGAAACGCTTGGTGCTGATATCATGCTCACGCATCAGGCCCAGTTTATGTTTGACCAGCGGGTGTTTGACTTCCACGATCTTCATGATTGTTCTCCCGGAATTGAGTTGAGCTAAAAAAAAATCGCCGGATTATACCGCCTTTTCGCCGCCGCGCCACTTGTCATCGGTCAATGGCTTGCCTTAATCAGCTCAAGAGTAAGGATTGGCGAAAATCTGACGCTGTGCAAAGGCAGCGTGAGATGGGACTCGCAAACGTTTGCCTGCGCTGTTAGAATTGCCGCGCTTAATTTTTGCCACCAACCGCAACTCGCGTGGGGATTCCGCAGTGACCGACAAAACCTCTCTCAGCTACAAAGACGCCGGTGTCGATATCGATGCTGGTAACGATCTGGTTGACCGTATTAAAGGCGTAGTGAAAAAAACCCGCCGCCCGGAAGTAATGGGTGGATTGGGCGGATTCGGTGCGCTCTGTGCGCTGCCGCAAAAGTACCGCGAGCCGGTGCTGGTCTCCGGAACTGATGGCGTCGGCACCAAGCTGCGTCTGGCGATGGATCTCAAACGCCACGATAGCATCGGCATCGATCTGGTTGCGATGTGTGTCAACGACCTGATCGTGCAAGGTGCAGAGCCGCTGTTCTTCCTCGATTATTACGCGACCGGCAAGCTGGATGTAGAAACCGCGTCATCGGTCATCACCGGCATCGCCGAAGGCTGCTTGCAGTCGGGCTGTGCGCTGGTGGGCGGCGAAACCGCTGAAATGCCAGGCATGTATCACGGCGAAGATTACGACGTGGCCGGTTTCTGCGTTGGCGTGGTGGAAAAATCAGAAATCATTGACGGTTCGAAAGTGCAGGACGGCGACGTGCTGATTGCGCTGGGTTCCAGCGGCCCGCATTCGAACGGTTACTCGCTGGTGCGCAAAATTCTGGAAGTCAGCCAGACCGATCCAGAAACCAAGCAGCTGGACGGCAAATCACTGGCCGATCACCTGCTGGCACCTACCCGCATTTACGTGAAAAACATCCTTAGCCTGATTGAACAGGTTGATGTGCATGCGATTTCACATCTGACCGGCGGCGGCTTCTGGGAAAATATCCCACGCGTGTTGCCAGACAACACCCAAGCCGTGCTGGAAGAGAGCAGCTGGCAGTGGCCGTCAGTATTTACCTGGATGCAGCAGGCCGGCAACGTCAGCCGTCACGAAATGTACCGCACCTTTAACTGCGGCGTGGGCATGGTGATTGCGCTGAGCCCAGCGGATGCGGATAAAGCGGTACAGCTAATGACCGACGCTGGCGAAAAAGCGTGGAAAATTGGTGTGATTAAAGCCTCTGATGCTGAAGAGCGTGTGGTTATTAACCCATGAAAAAACTGGTTGTGCTGATCTCCGGCAACGGAAGCAATCTTCAGTCCATCCTCGACGCCTGCGCAAGCGGGCGGATTAACGGCAGCGTTGCTGCCGTTTTCAGTAATAAAGCCAGCGCCTATGGTTTGACGCGCGCGCGGGAAGCCCATGTTCCCAGCCACGCGTTAGCCGCCAGCGAGTTTGCCGACCGTGATGCTTTTGATCGCCAGCTGATGCAGGAGATTGATGCTTACGCGCCCGATCTGGTGGTGCTCGCCGGCTATATGCGTATCCTCAGTCCGACCTTCGTCGCGCACTATCACGATCGTTTGGTGAATATCCATCCGTCGCTATTGCCAAAGTATCCGGGTTTGCATACTCATCGTCAGGCGCTGGAAAACGGCGACGAGGAGCATGGCACCTCGGTGCATTTTGTGACTGACGAGCTGGATGGCGGACCGATCGTTTTGCAGGCGCGCGTGCCGGTGTTTGCGGGCGATAGCGAAGATGACATCAGCGCGCGCGTGCAGCATCAGGAACACGCAATTTATCCACTAGTCATCAGCTGGTTTGTTGATGGGCGTTTGCAGATGCGTGCGGGTAAAGCATGGTTGGATGGTGAACCATTGCCGCCGCAGGGTTACGCCCACGACTGATTTCTCTGGTGCGCATAAATGCGCACCCTACGATGTAGGGTCGCCATTCATGGCGACCGTCATTAACCAAACCTTCCCGTAATGTAATCTTCGGTGCGTCGCGCTTTTGGCGAGGTAAAGATGCGATCGGTTTCATCAAATTCCACCAGCTGACCGTTATGCATAAACGCGGTGTAATCCGACACCCGCGCCGCCTGCTGCATGTTGTGCGTCACCAGCACCAGCGTGAAATGCTGCTTCAGCGTGGTCATCAGCTCTTCGATCACCAGGGTTGAAATCGGATCGAGCGCCGACGTCGGCTCATCCAGCAGCAACACCTCGGGTTCAATCGCAATGGCGCGCGCAATCACTAAACGCTGCTGCTGACCGGTCGAGAGCGTTAACGCATTCTGCCCCAGCTGATCCTTCACTTCGCTCCACAGCGCCGCCGCGCGCAGCGCACGTTCGCAGGCTTCATTCAGCACGCGGCGATCGCGCACGCCCTGCAAGCGCAGGCCGTACACCACGTTTTCGTAAATTGATTTGGGGAACGGATTCGGTCGCTGAAACACCATGCCTACGCGGCGACGCAGGGCGGGAAGATCCTGATTCGCCTGCATCACGGCGTAACGATCGAGTAAAATTTCGCCCTCAATGCGACAGCGATCAATCACATCATTCATACGATTAAAACAGCGCAGCAGCGTGGATTTGCCACAGCCGGAAGGACCAATCAGCGCCGTGATACGGTTTTTGGGGATCTGCAGATCAATATTATTTAACGCCTGGCGCTCGCCGTACCACAGCGATAGCTGATTAACGGTAAGAGCAATGTCGTGATCGCGCGTCATCAGAAAACCTTTTTAGTGCGTCATGAGCCGGTAACGCTCACGCAGCCGATGACGCAGCGCCATGGCCAGCAGATTGAGCGACAGAATGATCACCACCAGCAGCAATGCAGTGGCGTAAACCAGCGGTCGATCAGCGTCAATATTTGGGCTTTGGAACGCCAAATCGTAGATCTGAAAACCGAGGTGCATGAATTTGCGATCGAGGTGCAGATAGGGGAATACCGCATCCACCGGCAGCTCTGGCACCATTTTCACCACGCCTACCAGCATCAGCGGCGCGGTTTCTCCGGCTGCGCGCGCCACGGCCAGAATCAGGCCAGTCAGCATTGCCGGTACCGCCAGCGGCAGCACCACGCGCCACAGCGTTTCCGCCTGGGTTGCGCCCAGCGCCAGCGATCCCTGACGCAGATTATCCGGAATACGCGACAATCCTTCTTCGGTCGCGACGATAACCACTGGCAGCGTCAGCAGCGCCAGCGTTAGCGCGGCCCACAGTAAACCTGGCGTGCCGAAGGTGGGATTAGGTAACGCGCTGGCGAAGAACAGCTGATCAATCGTGCCGCCGATTAGCCAGACAAAGAAGCCGAGACCAAACACGCCGTAAACAATGGATGGCACGCCCGCCAGGTTAACCACCGCGATGCGCACCAGGCGCGTCAATGCGTTGCGCCCGGCATACTCATGCAACCAAAGCGCGGCAATAACGCCAAGCGGCATCACAATTATCGACATCAGCAGCACCATCAGCACGGTACCGAAGATCGCCGGAAACGCGCCACTTTCGCCGCCGCCGGAGGTCGGTGAATCGCTGACAAATTGCCAAATCTGACTGAAAAAGTGCAGCATTTTGTTGGTTAATGTCATGGCATTCGGGTACCACGCATCAACAACCTGCGCCAGCGGAAGGGTATGATCAACGCCCTGCACATCACGCAGCACCAGCGTATCGCGCTGACTTTCCTGCTGCAGATGCGTTAACTGCTGGGCCAGCGCGTTAAAGCGGCGCTGTAACGCCGTGCGATTAGCATCAAACTCGGACTGCACTTCGAGGTTGAAAGTGCCGTTACGCTGCTGCTCATCGGCCTGCTGTTGCAGGCTCTCCAGCTGCGCGTTAAGACGCGCCATATCAATGCGGCGAATTTGGCTCGCCTGCCGCAGTTGCTCATGCACCTGCTGCAAACGCTGATGCAGCAAGGCATCGCGGCTGCGTGCGGTCATCACTTCATTATCCTGACGCAGCTCCACCAGCCAGCCGTACGCATTGCCGCCATTACGACGCTGCAGCACTATCACATCAGCAGGTCGACGGGTTTTCGCTGCGCCCTGGCTATACAGCACGCGAAAATCCGGCGCAGCAAAATCGCGGTTGCCGGTTTTCACCACGTAACGCCACTGCGCGCCCTGCTGCTGTTTTTGCAGCGTTTCACCCAGCACCATCACCGCGCTGCCTTCCGGCGGCTGGAACTGATATTGATCGACTGGTTGTGGCCAGAAGGCGCGTACGCCCTGCCAACCCAGCAGACCAATCAGCAAGGTAAACGCCAGTAGACATACCGCGACAGCGCCGGCCGTCAGCCAGCGCCAGCGATCGTTCTGTTGCATCGCTTTCATCCCTGGCCCTCATGCTGGCTGTAACGTTGGCGCAGGCGCTGACGAATCAATTCGGCAATGGTGTTGATCACTAAAGTGAAGATCAGCAGAAGCAAGGCACTGAGGAAAAGAATGCGGTAATGCGCGCTGCCGGCCGCCGCTTCGGGCATTTCAATGGCGATATTGGCGGAGAGCGCACGCAGGCCAGTAAACAGGCCACCTTCGCTCACTGGCGTATTACCGGTGGCCATCAGCACAATCATCGTCTCGCCGACGGCTCGGCCAAAACCAATCATTAAGGCGGCAAAGATACCCGCCGAGGCGCCCGGCAGCACGACGCGCGTCAGGGTTTGCCACGGCGTGGCGCCCAGCGCCAGCGAACCCTGCCCCAGCGCACCCGGTACGCTGAATAACGCATCTTCAGATAAGGTGAATATTAGCGGCACCAGCGCAAAACCCATCGCCAGCGCGGCTACCAGCAGGTTGCGCTGTTCGTAATGCGCTAAGCGTTCACCCATTTCCGGCCAAAACAGCGTTGGCAGCCACAGCGTGAGTAACGTCATGACGAACAGCACCGGCAGCAGCAGAATCACTTCAAAACCCGGACGTCGCCAACTTGCAGGCAAACGCGGACTGAGCACGCCGCATAATAATAACGTGGCGGCGAGTACCAGCGGCAGCAGCAAAACGCCGACCAGCGCGGTGCTGATATGCGGCGCCAGCCAGACGCCGGCGATTAAACCAATCACCACGCTCGGCAGTGCCCCCATCATTTCAATGCCAGGTTTCACCCAACGGCGTAAAGCGGGCGACATGAACCACGCGGTATACATTGCCGCGGCCAACGCCAGCGGCGTAGCAAACAGCAGCGCCAGGCTGGCGGCTTTCAGCGTGCCCAGCACCAGCGGCATCAGGCTGAACTTGGCCTGATAGCTATCTCCCGCCGCCGTGGATTGCCATACCCAGTCGGGCTGCGGATAGTTTTCATACCAGATCTTTTGCCATAGGTTGCGCCAGGTGAAGTCTGGCCACGGATTATCCAGCGCAAACTGTTGCCATTGCCCGGCTCGCTCAATGATTAAGCCATCACCACGCGGCGAGAACGCCAGCGCCTGAATGCCCGGTGCCAGCTGACGCGTTAATATCGCGCCCAGCTGCTTGCTGGCGAACAGCTGAATGTTGCCCTGTGCGTCATAAGTGGCAAAGACACGACGCTGCGCTTCAGGCGCAACGCCGAGCGCATTCTGGCTGCCGTTGAAAGTATGAATCGCCTGCAGGCGCGGCCCTTTATCACCCGCAATCGCAAACCATTGTTGCACGCCACGCGCATCCTGAATCAGCAAGCTACGACCGCCCGCCAGCATATGCAGGCTCTGCGGCGGCAGATTAAGGGTTTGGGTTTCGCGCAGCTGCGCAGCCTGCGCGGTGATTTGCCAAACGCGCAGCAAACGTCCGCTGCTGGCGTACAGCAGCGTGCCATCTGGCGATAGCAGCAGATGCTCAGCCTGCTGCTGCGGCAAAAGAATCTGTTGTACTGGTTTTTGATTTTCCAGCGTTAACAGAGTGATGCCCGCGGCGGTTTGCGCGGCGATAAGCCAGCGATTATCGCTGAGCGACGTCAACGCCATGTTGCTGACCGGCCCCTGAGGGAGATGCAGCGGCCGATCGCCAAGTGGGAAACGCCATTCGCCGCTGTCGTTGTTGATAACCGGTTGCATTAACAGCAGTTCGCCCTGCATATTGAGCAGCACGCTGCGGTTATCGCTGCTGGTGACCGCCGCATTAGGCGTGCCATTAAGCGCCAGCGCCGGTCCGGCCGGCTGGCCATCGAGCGGAATAAAACGTGCTTCGTTGCGGCTAATGCGCCAGCCCAGATGGCCATCGCTGCCCATCGCCAGCGTCGGGGCTTTATCCCAGAGCTGGATGTTGGTGGTGGCGTGCATGCCCGGTGCGCTGAACAACGGCACTACCACCCAGATCAACCAAAAGAACAGCAGCAGCATCAACAGCAAAATTCCCACGCCACAGGCAGTGACTACGCGGCGCACAAAAGTATCAGTGGCGCGTCGACGACGGTCGCTAAAGTGGACAGGAATACGATTTATGCTCATGCAGGCCAGGTTACCGGTGGAAACAAGTCGCTATGTTGCCCGTAGCTGATTGATAAGACAACCTTTGACGTTGGACAAGCCTGCCATACTCTCGCCATAATGGTGACGGACACTGAGCGGTACCGCATTTTTGCGCTTTTTCCGCCGGACATTCCGTCCAGCATCAGCATCTCGGAGTCAGAATGGGTCAGGATAAGCTGTATATAGAAAAAGAATTAAGCTGGTTAAGCTTTAATGAACGCGTATTGCAGGAAGCCTCGGACAAAAGTAATCCGCTGATTGAGCGGATGCGCTTCCTGGGAATCTATTCCAATAACCTTGAAGAGTTCTACAAAGTTCGCTTTGCCGATCTCAAGCGGCGAATTTTGATCAGTGAAGAGCAAGGCAAGCCCACTTCCCTGCGTCATTTATTAAAAAAAATTCAGCTGCGCGTGCAGAAATCGGATCAAGAGTTTGATGCACTCTACAACGATCTGCTACTGGAGATGGCGCGTAATCAGATCTTCCTGATCAACGAACGCCAGCTGTCACCGAATCAGCAAGAGTGGCTGCGCTACTACTTCAAACATCAATTACGCCAGCACGTTACGCCAATTCTGATCAACCATGACACCGACCTGATCGAATTCCTGAAAGACGATTACACTTATCTGGCGGTCGAGATCATTCGCGGCGACGATGTGCGTTATGCGCTGCTGGAGATCCCGTCGGATAAAGTGCCGCGCTTTATTAACTTGCCGGCTGAATCGCCACGCCGTCGCAAACCGATGATTCTGCTGGATAACATTCTGCGCTATTGCCTGGATGAAATTTTTAAAGGCTTCTTCGATTACGATACGCTGAATGCCTATTCAATGAAGATGACGCGCGATGCCGAGTACGATCTAGTGACGGAGATGGAATCTAGCCTGCTGGAGCTGATGTCATCGAGCCTGAAGCAGCGTCTTAATGCCGAGCCAGTGCGCTTCGTTTATCAGCGCGATATGCCGGATGCGATGGTAGAAATGCTGCGCCATAAGCTGTCGATTTCAAACTATGATTCGATTGTGCCCGGCGGCCGTTATCATAACTTCAAAGATTTCATCGGCTTCCCGAACGTCGGTAAAAGTAATCTGGAAAACCGCCCACTGCCGCAGATTCGCCACATTGGCTTCGATGGCTTCCGCAACGGCTTCGATGCCATCCGCAATCGCGATGTGCTGCTCTATTATCCGTATCACACCTTTGAGCACGTGCTGGAGCTGCTGCGCCAGGCTTCGTTCGACCCGAACGTGCTGGCCATTAAGATCAACATTTACCGCGTGGCGAAGAACTCGCGCATCATGGATGCGATGATTCACGCCGCCTACAACGGCAAGAAAGTGACGGTGGTGGTTGAACTGCAGGCGCGCTTCGATGAAGAAGCCAATATTCGCTGGGCAAAACGCCTCACCGAAGCCGGCGTGCACGTCATTTTCTCTGCGCCAGGTCTGAAAATTCACGCCAAACTGTTCCTGATATCACGCCGCGAAGGGGAAGAGGTGGTGCGTTACGCGCATATCGGCACCGGGAATTTCAACGAAAAAACCGCACGCATTTATACTGACTATTCATTGCTGACCGCCGATGCGCGCATTACCAATGAAGTACGTCGCGTATTTAACTTTATTGAAAACCCGTATCGCCCGGTCACCTTCGAGCACCTGCTGGTGTCGCCGCAGAACTCGCGTGACGTGCTGTATAAGCTGATTGACGCGGAAATCGCCAATGCGCAGCAGGGGAATCCTTCGGGCATTACGCTGAAAATCAATAACCTGGTAGATAATGGTTTGGTTGATCGGCTATATGCAGCATCATCAGCGGGTGTAAAAGTGAATCTGCTGGTGCGCGGCATGTGTTCCCTGATTCCGGATTTACCGGGCATTAGTGAAAATATTCGTATTACCAGTATTGTTGACCGCTATCTCGAGCACGACCGCGTCTATATTTTTGAGAATGGCGGCGAGAAAAAGGTGTTCCTCTCTTCCGCGGACTGGATGACGCGTAACATTGATCACCGCATTGAAGTGGCTGTGGCGATTCTTGATCCACGCGTGAAGCAGCGCATACTGGACATCATTGCCATTCTGTTTAGCGATACGGTGAAAGCCCGCATCGTCGATAAAGAGCTGAGTAACCGTTATGTGCCGCGTGGCAACCGTAAAAAAGTCCGCTCGCAGCTGGCCATTTACGACTACATCAAGAAACTGGAACAACCCGAATAACGCCTATGCCAATCTCACATAAAAGTACGCCGAAACCTCAGGAGTTCGCGGCAATCGACCTCGGCTCGAACAGCTTCCATATGGTCATTGCCCGCGTGGTGGATGGCGCTTTGCAAGTGCTGGGCCGCCTGAAACAACGCGTACATCTGGCCGATGGGCTGGATGCACAAAATCGCCTAAGCGAAGAGGCGATTGAACGCGGGCTGAGCTGTCTGGCGTTGTTCGCTGAACGTTTGCAGGGCTTCAGCCCGGCCAACGTCACCATCGTCGGCACGCACACGCTACGTATCGCCAGCAATGCAGAAGAGTTCTTGCAGCGCGCTGCCGAAGTGATCCCCTACCCTATCGAGGTCATTTCCGGCAATGAAGAAGCACGTCTGATTTTCATGGGCGTGGAGCATACGCAGCCGGAAAAAGGCCGCAAGCTGGTGATTGATATCGGCGGCGGCTCAACGGAACTGGTCATTGGTGAAGATTTTGAGCCACAGCTGGTGGAAAGCCGCCGCATGGGCTGCGTCAGCTTCGCCAATCTCTATTTCCCAAAAGGAGAAATCTCAGCGGAGAACTTCCGCCGTGCGCGCCTGTCCGCTGCGCAGAAGCTGGAAACCATGGCGTGGCAATATCGTCTGCATGGCTGGCAATACGCGCTGGGCGCGTCGGGCTCGATTAAAGCCGCCTGTGAAGTGCTGCTGGCGATGGGCGAAAAAGAGAAGCTGATTACCCCGGAAACGCTGGAGCTGCTCACCAGCGAAGTGCTGAAGCATAAATCTTTTAACGCCCTGAGCCTGCCGGGATTATCGGAAGAGCGTAAAGCGGTGTTCGTGCCGGGCTTAGCAATTTTGTGTGGCGTGTTTGATGCGTTAGCGATTCGCGAGCTGCGTCTCTCTGATGGCGCGTTGCGCGAAGGCGTGCTGTATGAGATGGAAGGACGTTTCCGCCATCAGGATATTCGTAGTCGCACTGCGCAGAGCCTGGCAAATCACTATGCGATTGATAGCGACCAGGCGCGTCGCGTGCTGGAAACCACCGAGCAGCTCTATCTGCAGTGGCAGGAACAGAATCCGAAGCATGCTAATCCGCAGCTGTCAGCGCTGCTGAAATGGGCGGCGCTATTGCATGAAGTGGGACTAACCATCAATCACAGCGGCATGCAGCGCCATTCGGCCTATATCCTGCAAAACTCAAATATGCCGGGTTTTAATCAGGATCAACAGATGCTGCTGGCCACGCTGGTACGCTTCCATCGCAAAGCGGTGAAGCAGGATGAGATGCCACGCTTCACCTTGTTTAAAAAGAAACAGTTTCTACCGATGGTCTTCCTGCTGCGCCTCGGCACGCTGCTGAATAACCAGCGCCAGGCAACCACCAAACCGGATTCGCTCAAATTGAGCACGGACGATGGTCATTGGACGCTCACCTTCCCGGCGGGCTTCATGAGCCAGAACACGCTGGTGCAGCTGGATCTGGAGCGTGAGCAAGCCTACTGGAATGATGTCACCGGTTGGAAACTGATGCTGGAAGAGGAGTAAAACGGGCTGCTGGCCCGTCGTATCACCATGACAACACGCCCCGATAACTATTTCGCTGAAAAGTACGGTCTGACGCCGACGCATTCTGAAGTCCTGGCGGCCCTTCCCCACCTTGAAGTGGGGAAAGCGCTGGATTTAGGCTGTGGCCAGGGCCGAAATAGCCTTTTCCTCAATCAGCATGGCTTTGAAGTCACGGCCTGGGACAGCAATCCGACGAGCCTCGATCGCCTGAACAGCATCATCGCTGAAGAGAATCTGCAGAATATTCACACCGAATTGTGCGACCTCAATAGCGTACGGTTTAACGGTGACTATCAGTTTGTACTTTCGACTGTGGTGATGATGTTCCTGCAGCCGTCCACCATCCCACAGCTGATTGCCGATATGCAGGCCAGCACGCGCAAGTACGGCTACAACCTGATTGTGGTGGCGATGAACACCGATGATTATCCTAATACGCAGAACTTTCCGTTCGCCTTTAAATCCGGCGAACTGAGCCATTACTACCGTAACTGGCACATCGTGAAGTACAACGAAGATGTTGGTGAACTGCATCGGCGTGATGAAAACGGTAATCGCATTAAAACCCGTTTTGCCACCTTGCTGGCGCAGAAAGCCAGCTACTGATACAACGGCCGCCGCGCGCGGCCGTTTTTTTGTCTGACTTCGATCAACACTTTGCCCCTTTCTTGCTCATTTTTCACACAGCGATTGATTTAGCGATGAAGGTATGACTAAATGTTGCCTCCGCCCTGATGGGTAATTACAGGAACCACCCCGCGTGAATAGCGCTATATCTCCACGAAGACGTCCCAAAACCAGCACCATGAGCCGCATTATTTTGCTGATCAGCTTCTTTATTTTGATTGGCCGCCTGCTTTTCATCATTCCCGGTGCCATTGAGCATCATCAGCAAAAGAAAGCCATTCCTGAGCCGGTCACGCTAAGCACCAGCGATTCCCGTTAAATTCGCTGCGGGTGCCGATCGCTTCTCGACATTGTTCTTTGAGACAATGCTGCTTTTTACGCTCTGTTACCCGCAACGCGCTACACTGTGAGCTGACTTTACAGACACAAGGAACGCGTTATGTCTGCTGTGCATTCGCAAAAATTAGCTGAAACCCGTCACCATATTCTTACTCTGCTGCTTAATGAGCATGATCTAGTCGATGTGCTGCTGGATAAATCCGTCGATCTTAATGCTGCCGAGCTGCGCAACATCACCGATTGGCGCCAGCAGCTAGAAGATGAACTTCAGCAGCTGCACGCTGCGGATTTAGCCGATATCCTTGAAGCCTTACCTGAAGAGGAACGTCAGGCGCTATGGCGCTTAGTTCCCACAGAACAGCGCGGCCGCGTGCTGGTTGAAGCTTCGGAAACCGTTTGGGCCAGCCTGACGGAAGAAATGTCTGATCGCGATATTCTGCATGCCATTGAGCCGCTGGATATCGACGATCAGGTATATCTGGCGCGCTATTTGCCGCGTGATTTAACCGGCCGTCTGCTTACTACGCTGGAACCGAGTTTGCGTGCGCGTCTGCTGAGCGTGATAGAGCTGGATCGCGATCGCGTTGGCCAGATCATGGATTTCAACATCCTGACGGTGCGATCGGACGTCACTCTGGCCACGGTGCAGCGCTATCTGCGTAAAGGCAAAAAGATGCCGGACGGCACAGATAAGATCTTCATTACTGATGAACAAAACCAACTGCTGGGTGAGTTAACCCTCACCGATATTCTGCTGAACAAACCAAAGATGTTAGTTGCCGAGGTGATGAACTCACATCCCACTACCTTCCAGCTCAACGATAAAGCCGAAGACGCTGCCAGTGCGTTCGAACGTTATAACCTGATCTCCGCCGCCGTTACCGATGCGCAAGGCAAGCTTATTGGTCGTATCACCATCGAAGACGTGGTTGATTTGGTCAATGAAGAGAATGAAAGCAACATTCGTAAAATGGGCGGTATCAGCCAGGGCGAAGATGTGTTTGCGCCGGTGCGTAAAGCGGTTGGTAAACGGTGGGCCTGGCTGGCGGTAAACCTGTGCACCGCGTTTGTTGCGTCCCGCGTGATTGGCCTGTTTGAAGCGACGATTTCACAGCTGGTGGCCTTGGCCGCACTGATGCCGATCGTTGCGGGCATCGGCGGCAATACCGGCAATCAAACCATCACCATGATTGTGCGTGCGCTAGCGCTGCACCAGGTGGAACCGGGTAACTTCTCGTTTCTGATTATGCGTGAACTCGGCGTGGCGCTAATTAATGGCCTGTTCTGGGGCGGTATTATGGGCGGCGTCACCTGGCTGATGTACGACAATCTGCAATTGGGCGGCGTGATGATGCTGGCGATGGTGCTCAATCTGCTGCTGGCCGCGCTGATGGGCGTGCTGATTCCGTTAATCATGACTAAGATGAAACGCGATCCTGCCGTTGGCTCCAGCGTACTGATTACGGCAATCACCGACACCGGCGGGTTCTTTATTTTCCTCGGTCTGGCGACGGTGTTTTTGCTGCATCACTAAGGCACAAAATCAAGCGCACAGCCAGTGAAGTACATATAAACTCTGTAAATATCACTGACCTGATGGAGAAAAAGCATGTTTAAGGTAGATGATTTTGTACAGTCGAAGACCGGTGGCCCAAAGATGCAGGTGCTGCGCGTGGAAGGCGATATGCTGTGGTGCGCACGCGTTGACGATCACATTAAGCGAGAAATTGAACTCAAAGCCGATACCGTGAATCTGTATCACGAAGATGGCGATTTCGGCGTCTGCTAAAAGAGCGGCCCCATTTCGGGGCCGCTTTTACGGATTGTCGCGCTGCACGTTATTTTGACCGATACCGCCGATAAACGGCAGACGCAGCCTGAATGGGGTGAAATCCAGTCCCATATTCAGACCCAGCACATTCACCTCTAATCCCTCTTCCGCTCCCACCGTTACGCCAAGCACACCGAGTACAGAGAGCTGTACGCCGCGTCCTGAAGGCGGTAACCCCACCGGATTCAACAGTGAGCGATAATCCTTGCCGAGCGCATTGGCTGGCAGATCTAGTTTCAGCGCGGGCACTTCACGGCCAATATGCGCCATAAAGGTATTGCTGTTGGGCCCCGGCCAGGCGTGATAGGTAGTTGGCCATGGATACGATTTAATCGCCGCTTCGATCTGCGGAATCATCGCCTGTGCCGCGCTGCCGCGATGATCTACCAGCAGACGTGGCTTGGCACCGTACCAATAGCCATCCGGCAGATTACTGTTACGCCGCACTTTATCGCCGCTGCCCCAGCTGATGACTTCATAGCGATTGTAGTGGGTCTCCCCGGCGCGCTTGAAGATAATCCACGGATGCACCGCCACTGCGCCCTTCCAGCCATACGTAGGCGCGGCATAGACCTGTACGATAGCTTCGGATGCGTAACGCTGGGGATCGGGTGCGATACCGGCAGAATCGCGTCGGGCGGACGCCCAGCCGCCGCGTTCCGACGTTAACTCACCACCACGCGTTGCCTGCGCCAGACTGGCGCCTAATGAGAGCAAGATGATGCATAGAAAAGAGATCAGTACGGCTTTGAAAGGCAACATCGACGGCATCCTGATGAGTAATAATCACGCGCTATAGTGCAACGAAAGGGGCGAGTTTGTATTCACGAACTATGCGATTGAACTTTATTGAATGAACGCCCTATTACTAACCAAAATACAAATATAAAAAAGCCCGCAGTTAAGCGGGCTTCGTTTTTACGCATGACTCAGAGTCGGATTTATTCCCATTCAATCGTCGCAGGTGGTTTACCCGAAATATCATAAACCACGCGGGAGATGCCGTTCACTTCGTTGATTATGCGGTTGGAGACGCGGCCGAGGAAATCGTACGGCAGGTGCGCCCAGTGCGCGGTCATGAAGTCGATGGTCTCCACTGCGCGCAGGGATACCACCCAATCATATTTACGACCGTCGCCCATCACGCCCACAGAACGTACCGGCAGGAACACGGTGAAGGCCTGGCTGACCTTGTTGTACAGATCGGCTTTGTGCAGCTCTTCAATGAAGATAGCATCGGCACGGCGCAGCAGATCGCAATACTCTTTCTTCACTTCGCCCAACACGCGTACGCCTAAACCTGGGCCCGGGAACGGGTGGCGATACAGCATGTCGTACGGCAGGCCGAGTTCCAGACCAATTTTGCGCACTTCGTCTTTGAACAGCTCTTTCAGCGGCTCAACCAGCCCCATCTTCATCTCTTTCGGCAGACCGCCCACGTTGTGGTGCGACTTGATCACGTGCGCTTTGCCGGTCGCTGAAGCGGCAGATTCAATCACGTCAGGATAGATGGTGCCCTGCGCCAGCCATTTCACGTCTTCCAGACGCAGCGCTTGCTCGTCGAAAACTTCAACGAAGACACGGCCGATGATTTTACGTTTGGCTTCCGGATCGTTCTCGCCAGCCAGCGCATCAAGGAAACGCGCCTCAGCCGCAACGTGTACGATGTTCAAACCAAAGTGGTCGCCAAACATCTCCAGAACCTGCTCAGCTTCATTCAGACGCAGCAGACCGTTGTCCACGAACACGCAGGTCAGACGATCGCCGATGGCGCGGTGCAGCAGCATCGCGGTCACCGAAGAGTCAACGCCGCCTGACAGGCCAAGGATCACTTTATCGTTACCCACCTGCTGACGAATACGCTCAACCGCATCTTCGATGATTTTGGCTGGCGTCCACAGCGCTTCACAGCCGCAGATGTCACGAATGAAACGCTCCAGCATACGCAAGCCCTGACGCGTGTGCGTCACTTCCGGGTGGAACTGCACGCCGTAGAATTTCTTCTCTTCATTCGCCATGATGGCAAACGGACAAGTTTCGGTGCTGGCAACGGTTTCGAAACCGGCGGGAATAGCGGTAACTTTATCGCCATGGCTCATCCACACGTCCAGCAGCGGTTTACCTGCCGCGCTAATCGCATCTTCAATGTCACGCACCAGCGCGCTCTGGGTCAGCACTTCTACCTGCGCATAACCAAATTCACGCTCGTTGGAGCCTTCAACCTTGCCGCCCAACTGCATCGCCATGGTCTGCATGCCATAGCAAACACCCAGCACTGGAACGCCAGCGTTGAACACATATTCCGGCGCACGCGGGCTGTTCTGCTCGGTGGTGCTTTCCGGACCGCCAGAAAGAATGATGCCGTTTGGGTTGAACTGGCGAATTTGCTCTTCGGTGACATCCCACGCCCAGAGCTCGCAGTAGACGCCCAGCTCGCGCACGCGGCGCGCAACCAGTTGCGTGTACTGAGAACCAAAATCGAGGATCAAAATACGATGTTTATGAATATTTTCAGTCGTCATTGAGGCGTTTCCATTGGGATGGACTTAATAATAAAAGCGCCCGGCTGGTGCCGGGCGCTAAATTTTACGGGATTATGAACCCATGCGGTAGTTTGGTGACTCTTTGGTGATGGTCACGTCATGCACGTGGCTTTCGTTGATGCCCGCGCCGCTGATACGTACGAACTCTGCCTTGGTGCGCAGGTCGTCAATGGTGCCGCAGCCGGTCAGACCCATGCAAGAGCGCAGGCCGCCCATTTGCTGGTGCACGATCTCTTTCAGGCGGCCTTTGTAGGCAACGCGCCCTTCGATACCTTCTGGTACCAGTTTGTCTGCCGCGTTATCGCTCTGGAAGTAACGATCTGAGGAACCTTTTGACATTGCGCCCAGTGAACCCATGCCGCGATAAGATTTGAACGAGCGGCCTTGATAAAGCTCGATTTCGCCCGGGGATTCTTCGGTACCGGCCAGCATTGAGCCCACCATAACGGCTGCTGCACCGGCTGCGATCGCTTTAGCGATATCGCCAGAGAAGCGGATACCGCCATCTGCAATCACCGGAATACCGGTGCCTTCCAGCGCGGCAACCGCGTCAGAAACGGCTGTGATTTGTGGCACGCCAACGCCAGTGACGATACGCGTGGTACAGATTGAGCCCGGGCCGATACCCACTTTCACCGCGCTCACGCCGGCTTCCGCCAGCGCCAATGCGCCTGCGCCGGTCGCTACGTTGCCGCCGATGATTTCGAGGTTTGGATATTTTGCGCGGGTTTCACGAATACGCTGCAATACGCCTTCTGAGTGGCCGTGTGAAGAGTCAATCAGCAGCACGTCAACACCGGCAGCCACCAGCGCATCAACACGCTCTTCGTTGCCCGCGCCTGCGCCAACCGCTGCACCGACGCGCAGACGGCCTTCCGCATCTTTACAGGCGTTAGGTTTACGTTCGGCTTTCTGGAAATCTTTAACGGTAATCATGCCCAGCAGGTGGAAGCTGTCATCAACAACCAGCGCCTTCTCAACACGCTTTTCGTGCATTTTGTGCAACACGACTTCACGTGCTTCACCCTCTTTCACCGTCACTAAGCGCTCTTTCGGCGTCATCACTGCAGAAACCGGCAAGGTCAGGTCAGTCACAAAACGCACGTCACGACCGGTGATGATGCCCACCAGTTCGTTGTCGGTGTTCACCACGGGATAACCAGCAAAACCGTTACGCTCGGTCAGCTCTTTAACCGCCGCCAGCGCGGTGGTCGGCAATACGGTTTGTGGATCGGTTACCACGCCGCTTTCGTGTTTTTTCACCTTGCGAACTTCATCCGCCTGGCGCTCAATTGACATATTTTTGTGGATAAAGCCCAATCCCCCTTCCTGCGCCAGCGCAATAGCCAGACCCGCTTCAGTTACGGTGTCCATTGCCGCCGAGAGCATTGGGATGTTCAGACGAATGTTTTTTGTCAGTTGCGTGCTGAGATCAGCGGTGTTGGGTAAAACAGTGGAGTGAGCGGGAACGAGCAGAACGTCGTCAAATGTGAGGGCTTCTTTCGCGATTCTTAACATTGCAATATCTCCACCTGGGGGCGATTAAAACAGATAAAATATTGCCGCGGCATTATACAGGCCGAAACCGATTGCCTCCAGTGTTTTTTCAGAAAAAGTCTTGATCCTCAGGGTGAGCAATGTAGTATCAGTTGATTAACCCTCTGATTTAAAATTTGATCTACATCACATGTCGCTACCGCCAACCGCCAATATTTTTACTGTCAGCCGCCTGAACACCACGGTGCGTCAACTGCTGGAAAATGAGATGGGCCTGGTGTGGCTCAGCGCTGAGATTTCAAATTTTACCCAGCCCGCTTCCGGCCACTGGTACTTCACATTGAAGGATGATGGTGCGCAAGTGCGCTGCGCGATGTTCCGCAACAGCAATCGTCGCGTCACTTTCCGTCCTCAACACGGCCAGCAAGTTTTAGTGCGCGCCAGCATTACGCTGTATGAACCGCGTGGTGACTATCAGCTGATTATCGAAAGCATGCATCCGGCAGGCGAAGGCTTGCTGCAACAGCAGTTCGAACAGCTGAAGGCGCGTTTGGCGGCAGAAGGTTTATTTGATCAACAGTTCAAACAGCCGCTGCCGGATCCAGCCCGTCAGGTGGGCGTGATTACCTCCGCCACCGGAGCGGCGCTGCACGATGTGCTGCGCGTGCTGCATCGTCGCGATCCCTCCTTGCCCGTCATCATCTATCCCACGGCGGTGCAAGGCGTGGATGCGCCGGCCGGGATTGTGCGCGCCATTGAGCTGGCCAACCAGCGTGATGAGTGTGATGTGCTGATTGTGGGACGTGGCGGCGGTTCACTGGAAGATTTGTGGAGCTTCAATGACGAACGCGTGGCGCGGGCGATTTTTGCCAGTCGCCTGCCCATCGTCAGCGCCGTCGGGCACGAAACCGATGTCACCATCGCCGACTTCGTTGCAGATTTACGCGCGCCAACGCCTTCTGCGGCGGCAGAACTGGTGAGCCGGAACCAGCTGGAGCTCTTACGCCGTTTGCAATCGCAGCAGCAGCGTATGGAGATGGCGATGGATTTCTATCTGGCACAGCAGCAGCGCCGCTTCACCCGTATCCAGCATCGCTTACAGCAGCAGCATCCGCAGCTGCGTCTGGCTCGCCAGCAAACCGCGCTGTTTCAGCTGCAGCGCCGTCTGGGCGAAGCAATGGACCAGCGCATGCGTGTGGCGAATCGTCAGCAGGACCGCCTGCTGCAACGCCTGAACGCACAGCAGCCGCAGGGACGTATTTTGCGCGCTCAGCAGCAGCTGCAGCAGTGGCACTATCGTTTACAGCAGGGCATGGAAAAACAGCTCAATCATAATCGTCAGCGCTTTGGCAACCTGGCCGCGCAGCTGGAAGGCGTGAGCCCTTTGGCGACGCTGGCGCGAGGCTTCAGCGTCACCACTGACACGCAAGGTCAGGTGGTGAAGAAAACCCAGCAGCTGAGTAAAGGCGATCTCCTACGCACCCGGCTGGATGATGGCTGGGTGGAAAGCCAGGTTACCGCGCTGGAACCGCAGAAATCCCGCAGCCGTAAAGCGCGTTGATAGGTTAAAAACTATACTTTTGACATATTCATTTATGATCAGGAGTTAGTATGCCTTTTAGCGTTATTCCTCCCTACATGCTGCGCAATATCATTGATAACTGCACCGGTGCGCAGCAAGACTACGCGCGCCGCACTCTAACGCACGTGCAACAACTGATGGGTGAACATAACCATCAAGCCCCCAGCGTCGCCACTGCCAAACCAGGCATCGTACAGCGCGCGATTTACGACGCCGAAGGCACGCAAAATCTACCGGGTACGTTAATCCGCGCAGAGGGTCAGCCGGAAAACGGTGATGTCGCTGCCCAGGAAGCCTGGGATTATCTTGGCATTACCTACGATTTCTTCTGGCAAACCTACCAACGCAATTCACTGGACAATAAAGGCCTGAAGCTTGATGGCACCGTGCATTACGGTAAGGAGTACCAGAACGCCTTTTGGAACGGTCAACAGATGGTATTTGGCGACGGTGATGGCCAGATATTTAATCGCTTCACCATCGCACTGGATGTGGTGGCCCACGAGCTTACGCACGGCGTAACGGAAACCGAAGCCGGACTGATTTACTTCCAGCAGGCTGGCGCCCTGAATGAATCAATGTCGGATGTGTTTGGCTCGCTGGTGAAGCAGTTCCATCTCAAGCAGAGCGCCGATCAAGCTGACTGGATTATCGGCGAAGGATTGCTGGCACAGGGCGTTAATGGTCGCGGGCTACGCTCGATGTCGTCACCTGGCACCGCTTATGACGACCCGGTGTTAGGCAAAGATCCGCAGCCGGCCGATATGCAACACTACATCGAAACGCGCGACGACAACGGTGGCGTGCATTTGAATTCCGGTATTCCCAATCGGGCATTTTATCTGGCGGCAAAAGCGCTGGGTGGCTTTGCGTGGGAAATCGCCGGGCAGGCCTGGTACGACACATTGTGCGATAAAACCCTGCCGCAGGATGCTGATTTCAGCACCTTTGCGCGCTTTACCGTGCAGCACGCCAATCAACAGTTTAATCAATCAGTGGCGGAAAAAATTCAATCCGCCTGGCAGCAGGTGGGCGTAACGTGGACATCCAACTGACCGACGACGCCATCATCGAGCTGGCACGTGAAGGCGGTATCGCCTTTATTCCCAAGTTGCGCGGTGAGCGGCGCTTTGCGTTGTCAGAATTGCCTGAACCGCAAAAGCAGCGCGTCTGCCAGGTATTGGAACAGGCCATGCCGCTCGGCGAACCAGAGGATCAGGCTGCCAATCTGGGGCACGGAGACCAGCGTTACTATCGCATTCAAATCACCTATGCCACCCACCGTGAGGCCAGAACATTAGTGATGTTAATTCCCGAGCAGCTGGCGCCACCCGAGCTGCAATCGCTGTGGCGCGACGGCGAATAAGTTATAAGATATCTCTCAAGGAAAGACATAACTTATTGACTATACTCATTATGTGGCTAGCTAGTCCACGTCGAAGAAAACACCCTTAGATGAGGTCTCTGCTATGACACAAAAAAAGCAACGAGGTGGTGCCGGGAACTTTGCAGAGGACCCGGAGCGCGCCAGGGAAGCAGGTAGCGCTGGCGGCAAAGTCAGCGGGGGTAATTTCAGAAACGATCCTGAAAGAGCCAGGGAAGCTGGAAGAAAAGGAGGTCAAAAAAGCCGCCGCCCTTCTAAGCAGCAGTGAATAAGGTACCTTGAGGGATAAAGTGCGCTAAGGATGGTAAAAAAAAGGCCGACATCATGATGTCGGCCTTTCTCATAGTGGAACTTATTTGCTGTCTGGCAACGCGTAAGCAATCACGTAATCACCACGGTCTGGCGATTGACGTGCGCCACCTGCGGAGATCAGGATGTACTGTTTGCCGGTTTTTGGCGAAACATAGCTGATTGGACCGCCCTGGCTGCCCACTGGCAGACGTGCTTTCCACACTTCTTTACCGGTTGAGCTATCGAAAGCGCGCAGATAGTAATCCTGCGTACCGGCAATAAATACCAGGCCGCCCTGCGTGGCCAGCGTGCCGCCTAATGTCGGCATACCAATTGGCATTTTCGCGCGCATTTTGATGCCGAACGGACCGGTATCTTCTACGGTACCAACTGGCACCTGCCAAACGATTTGGCGCGTTTTCATGTCAATCGCCGACAGTGTACCGAACGGCGGTGCCTGGCAAGGAATACCCAGCGGAGACATAAAGCGGTTTTTATTCACCGCGTAAGGCGTGCCTTTCAGCGGAACCGCACCCATACCGGTGTTGATCGCTTCACCACCGTTGCTGGCAGCCGTTTTGCTGGTGTCCTGCGGGATCATCTGTACCCACAGGCCCAAACGCATATCGTTGACGAACATGTACTGATTGTTCGGATCAAACGAAATACCGCCCCAGTTCATACCGCCCAGGGAACCAGGGAAGCTGAGGGATTTATCGGTATCCGGCACGGTGAACAGCCCATCGTAACGCATGCCTTTAAAGGCAATACGGCACACCAGCTGGTCGAACGGCGTTGCGCCCCACATGTCAGACTCGGTCAGCTTCTGGTTACCAATGCCCGGCATCTCCACTGAGTGCGGCTGGGTTTTGGTGTACTGCTCGTTCGGGATATGGCCCTGCGGCATCGGTTGCTCTTCAACTTTCGTTAAAGGCTTGCCGGTCAGGCGATCCAGCACCCAAATCATGCCGGTTTTGGCACCGATGACCACGGCTGGCTTATTGGTGCCATCCTTCATAGGGAAGTCGACCAGGCTCGGCTGCATTGGCAGGTCGAAATCCCACAGATCGTTATGTACGGTCTGATAAACCCACTTCTGCTTACCGGTGGTTGCATCCAGCGCCAGGATGGATGCGCCGTAAGTGTGATCCAGTTTGGTGCGGTTCGCACCCCACAGATCCACTGACGAACTACCCATCGGCAGGAACACGGTGTTCATCGCCGGATCGTAAGACATCGGCGCCCACGAGTTTGGTGTGCTGCGGGTGTAATCTTTGCCCGGCATCAGGACCGCATTAGGATCGTCGTTGCCTGGGTCAAACGCCCAACGCATCTGGCCAGTGATCACGTCAAAACCACGCAGCACGCCGCCAGGCATGTCAGTTTGGACATTATCCGCGACGCGACCACCCACCACTACCGTGGTTCCGGCCATCGCAGGAGGCGACGTCAGCTGATATTGCGGATCGGGCGCGTTACCCAGACCGATTTTCAAATCAACCACACCGTGCGTACCAAAGCTGTCACACAGCTCACCGTTGTCGGCGTTGATAGCAATCAGGCGCGCATCAATGGTATTCATCAGAATACGACGCTGGCAGGTATCGCCTGCGGGCAGCACGGCGGCCGTGACCGGCGTTGAACCCGGCTGGCTTGGCTGCTGCAAGGGTTTAGTCGCATCGAAGTAGGCTAAACCACGGCAGCGGTTCCACACTTCAGCCTGCGCGTTGATTTCACGTTTCCAAATTTGCTTACCGCTATCAGCGGCTACCGCAATCACGTTGTTGTGTGGAGTGCAAAGATACAGCGTGTTGCCAATCTGCAGCGGAGTTTGCTGATCTTCCGCACCGTTGCCCGTTGGGCTGATCGGCGTATCGCCCGTATGGAACGTCCAGGCAACCTGCAGATCTTTCACATTATCGCGGGTAATCTGATCGATGGCTGCGAAACGGTCGCCACCCGGCGTACGGCCGTAGCTGCTCCAGTCCTGCTGCGGTTTCGATTTATCCACCGGAATCAGCGGCAGCTCTTTGCCATCAAACGCCACGGTAGGATGCGGCTGGAACATCTGCACGAAAGTCACCACCATGCCAACCGCGATAACCGCGGACAGTACATAGGAGACTTTCGCCAGGGAGTTTTTGCCTTCACGCTTACGCAGGGCTGGCCAGGTGATGAATGCCAGCAGCATCAAGCCAGCCGGAACCATCAGACGTGATACCAGCGGCCAGAAATGCCAACCAGCATCAAACAGTGACCAAATCAACGTACCGGCAAACACCAGAATAAACAGCGTGACGGCGGATGATTTGCGACGGAAGAACTGGACGGCCGACAGCAGCATCACGATACCGGCGATGAGGAAGTACCAGCTGCCGCCCAGCGCCACCAACTTGCCACCGCCGATAGCGAAGAACAAGCCGATTGCAACCAGGACCAGGCCTAACAGTACAGACCAGATGCTCAGCCCTTTGCCGGGACGAGCGGAATTTTCTGCCATAACAAAAACTCTCCTGAAAAAATAACGCGCTGGTGCCGGTAAGCCTGTGGCAGCCGGTATTGGCTCCTGCCGAGGCGGGAGACAAGAACATACCTTTACGCTTTATTTTATATCTATTGGTACGGGAGCAAGGCCCGTGATTCGTCGCTTGTGAGCGAGGACACAACGCAGATGAGAGTGATTCTCGCCCCAAGGCGGCAGGATTGTACCACCTGGTACATTAAAAAGTGAACATCCATAACGCGGTAGTTACTGGTTAATAGCATTTTTGCTACAAACCGGGTCGTAACCTATTAATAAATAGACCAGCGTAGAATGACATTTCTTAGGAGGCAGGCAGATCAGGCACAAACTCCACGCGTTTTTTCGAGATTAAACCGTCGCCATGCTGACAAAAATAGTCCACGGCGCCGCAGGCTTTCAGCACCTGTAAGGGTTGATGGCAATCAGGACATAAGGCGATGTGTTCGAAATGACGTTCACAGCTGGAGCAGTTAAATCCGGTTTCATCGTGAGTCAGCGGCTGCTGGCAGATTGGGCATGGAGAATTCATAGATCATCCTCTGCATTTGGCGGTTGGTCGCCATAAATGGCGCCCCTACGTTTAAAGCGCTCGGTTTTCGCAGGGTGCGCATTCATACGCACCTGCATAAAAAAAGGGCCCTGCTGGGCCCTTCTCATTTTAACGCTTGTTTTTCTTCAGATGCGACATCAAACGCTGACGTTTACGCTGCTGCGTTGGCGTCAACAGGTTGCGTTTGCCCGCGTACGGGTTATCGCCTTCTTTGAACTGAATGCGAATTGGCGTGCCCATCACGTTGAGTGAACGACGGAAGTAGTTCATCAGGTAACGCTTATAAGAATCCGCGAGATCCTTCACCTGGTTACCGTGGATCACCACGATTGGCGGGTTATAACCACCGGCGTGCGCATATTTCAGCTTCACGCGGCGGCCTCGCACCAGCGGTGGCTGATGATCGTCGGCTGCCATGGTCATGATACGCGTCAACATTGCCGTGCCCACACGCTTGGTGGAGCAGTCGTAGGCTTCGGTCACGGATTCGAACAGGTTACCCACGCCGCTGCCGTGGAGAGCTGAAATAAAGTGGATGCGCGCAAAATCGATAAAGCCCAGACGGAAGTCCAGCTGCTCTTTGACTTCATCTCGCGCTTCCTGCGTCATGCCGTCCCACTTGTTGACCACAATCACCAGTGAGCGCCCACTATTCAGGATGAAGCCAAGCAGCGACAGATCCTGATCGGAAATTCCGGCACGCGCATCAATCACCAGCATCACCACGTTAGCGTCTTCAATTGCTTGCAGCGTTTTGATGACAGAGAATTTTTCTACCGTCTCGGTAATTTTACCGCGCTTACGGACGCCAGCCGTATCAATCAGAATATACTCGCGCTCGTCACGTTCCATCGGAATGTAGATGCTGTCGCGCGTGGTGCCCGGCATGTCGTAGACCACAACGCGATCCTCACCAAGAATACGGTTGGTGAGCGTTGACTTACCTACGTTTGGACGACCAACGATAGCCAGTTTGATCGGCAGTGTAGTTGGGTCGAAATCTTCTTCTTCCTCTTCCTCCAGCGCCTTCTCGCCATCTTCTTCTAATGCGGCCCAATAGGCGGCGTTCTCTTCTTCTTCCGTGAGTTCCACTTCTGGAACGATTTCGTCCATCCACGGCAGCAAGGCGGTTTCCAGCAGGCTATTCACGCCGCGGCCATGCGACGCTGCAATCGGGTGAATTTCACCTAAGCCCAGCGCATAGAAATCCAGCACTGCCGCTTCAGGATCAATTCCATCCGTTTTGTTGGCGACGACAAAGGTCGCTTTCTCGCGTGCACGCAGATGATTGGCGATTTGCTGATCCGCCGGCATGACGCCCGCGCGCGCATCAACCATAAACAGCACCACATCGGCTTCTTCAATCGCCAGCAGTGACTGTTCCGCCATGCGGTTTTCAACGCCTTCCTCGGTGCCATCAATACCGCCGGTATCAATAACAATGAATTCGCGCCCTTCCACTTCGGCGCGACCATATTTGCGATCGCGAGTCAGTCCAGGAAAATCCGCTACCAGCGCATCACGTGTGCGTGTTAAACGGTTAAATAGCGTAGATTTTCCCACATTGGGACGCCCAACCAGCGCGACCACAGGTACCATAAGACTTGCCTCAGTTTTTTAAATAATTCGCCAGAATGGCGTGATTATAACGATATTTGACGCCAGACGTCAGGCTGAAGGCGCAAAGAATACCATGCCTGACTAAAAACGAAACGGCCCCTGACGAATCAGGAGCCGTTTAAGCGAGCGGAAAATGGATTCCCGCAGAGCCAAATCCTTAACGGGTAATGGCGTAAACCTCACCGCCTTTCGCCTGGATTAGCAGCTTGTCACCGGCAACAACCGGTTCAGTCTGGAAGCCATCGCTATCCAGTTTCTGCTGCGCCACGAAGCGTCCGTCAAGCGTGTTGATCCAGTGCAGATAACCTTCGCTGTCACCCACCACCAGATAACCGTTGAACAGCACGGGCGAAGTCAGGTTGCGATGCAACAGGTCGCTTTGACGCCAGATAGCCACGCCACCGTCAGCATTAAGCGCAATCACACGGTCATCTTGATCGACCAGATAGATACGTCCCGCATCGACCACCATGTCTTTCACACCACCAATCTCACGTTTCCACAAGATCTGACCGGAACGCAGTTCCAGCGCGGTAAGGTTGCCATTATAGGCCAGCGCATATACCACACCGTTAACCACGACAGGTGTGGTATCGACATCACTCAGACGATCGATTTCAGTGGCGCCACTTGGCTGAGAAATACGTTGCTGCCAGATCAGTTGGCCCTGATTGAGAATGACTGCACTCACACGGCCGTTATCACCGCCAACGATCGCGCCGCCGAAGGCAACAGTAGGTGCAGATTCACCGCGCAGCGACAGCGCAGGCATATCGAGGTTTACGCTCCACTTGATCGCGCCAGTGCTCTGATCAAGTCCCTGCAACATACCGTTGCTGGTGTGAATCAGAATCAGACCATCGCTCACAACCGGACGCGACAATGCTTCACCGGCCACTTTGGTCTGCCAGGCAATACCACCGTCGCTGGTATTCAGCGCAAATACCTGACCACGTTCGCTACCGATATAGATGCGGTCGCCGTTGGCGGTTACGCCACCCGAGAGCAGTGCAGAGATGTTTTTAGAGAAGAAGCCGGTTTTCTCAGAGAGATTAACCTTCCATTTCTCTTTGCCATTGCTGGCATCAAGCGCTTTAACCACGCCAAAACGATCCGCGGCATACACGGTGCCATCTAGCCAGGCTGGATGCAGATTGGAATAGAAATCACCCACGCCATCGCCAACAGACGTGCTCCACGCCGTTTGCGGCGTAAACTGGTTTTCTACCTTTGGCAGCGGGGCCATTTTCACTACATCTTCTTCGCCGCTGAACAGCGAGCAACCGCTGAGCAGAGTGACTGAAATCAGCCCTGGCAGCAGGTATTTACGTAATTCCATGTGCGCTCTCTTGACTGGCTTAACTTAAGTTATTCATCTTCATCTGCAGCATTTGCTTCAGCGCAGGAGAGGCCTGCGATTCAGCACCTTTGCTCCAGGCATCACGTGCGCCCTGCTTATCGCCTTTGCTCAGCAGTGCTTCTCCGCGAATATCCGCCACAATGGCTGTCCAGCCATCACCCTTGACATTGTTAAGGGTAGAAAGGGCGGCATCGGCCTGACTTTGCTGCAATTGAATGCGTGCCAGACGCAGGTTAATTACCGCCTGCAGGTTGGCATCTTTGGTATCTTTCAGCCCACTCTGTAACAGAGCGATTGCTTTGTCTAACTGATTGGCTTCAACGTACTGCTTAGCCAGATCCAGCGATGCCAGCGCACCATAGGTGTTGTTATTTTCGCTGGCGAATTTGGCTACCGCGTCCAGCGTTTGCGGCTTGTCAGCCTGCATCGCGCTGGTCAACTGCTGGTACTCTGCTGATGCCGCTTTATCGGTTCCTTCCTGATGGCTGGACCAAAAACGCCAGCCACCCAGCGCAGCGATACCGATGATCACGCCAACGGCCAGGAATTTGCCATTGTTGGCAAAGAACTGACGCAGCGCGTCAACTTGTTCGTTTTCGTTGCTGTAAACTTCCACGCAATCCCTCTCTTTAAAATGGCTGTTGCAGTGCTGCGGTTACTGCAGCAGCGTGCGCAACGTCGCAGCGGCGTCGCTCTGAGCCAGCGTCTGTTGATCGCCGGTACGCAAGTCTTTAACTACCACCTGGCCCGCTTTCACTTCATCTTCGCCCAGCACCAGTGCAATGCGTGCGCCCCACTTGTCTGCACGGGCAAACTGCTTCTTGAAGTTACCGCCACCAAAGTTGGTCATCAACTTCAGCGCCGGCTCGGCATCACGCAGTTTTTCCGCCAGTTGCATCGCGGCGGACTGAACGCCCTGCCCCGAAGCGATAACATAGACATCAACAATGCGCGTCGGTTCAAATTCTGGATTAACCGCCTGCACCAACAACACTAAACGTTCCAGGCCCATGGCAAATCCGACGGCTGGCGTGGCTCGGCCACCCAACTGTTCGACCAGGCCATCATAACGTCCACCAGCGCATACGGTACCTTGCGAGCCAAGACTGCTGGTGACCCACTCGAATACGGTACGGTTGTAGTAATCGAGGCCGCGCACTAAACGCTGATTGACGCGATATTTGATGCCGGCGTCGTCCAGCAGCGCGCACAGGCCGCTGAAGTGCTCACGTGAGTCTTGATCAAGGAATTCACCGAGCGTCGGTGCATCGTTGAGCAGTGTCTGAATATCAGGATTCTTACTGTCGAGTACGCGCAGCGGATTGGTATACATGCGGCGCTTACAATCTTCGTCCAGTGCTTCTTTATGCTGCTCAAGGAACGCTACCAGCGCATTACGGTAGTCAGCGCGCGCCTCCAGCGAACCGATAGAGTTCAGTTCCAGCTCAACGTGATCGGCTATTCCCAGCGCTTTCCACCAGCGAGCGGTCATCATGATCAGTTCGGCATCGATATCCGGACCCTGCAGACCAAAAACTTCCGCACCAATTTGATGGAACTGGCGATAGCGACCTTTCTGCGGGCGTTCATAGCGGAACATAGGGCCAACGTACCACAGGCGTTGTTCCTGATTGTACAGCAGACCGTGCTCGATACCGGCGCGCACGCAACCTGCGGTGCCTTCCGGACGCAGCGTCAGGCTTTCACCGTTGCGGTCTTCAAAGGTGTACATCTCTTTCTCAACCACGTCGGTGACTTCACCGATTGCACGGCTGAACAACGGGGTGTGCTCAACGATTGGCAGACGGATTTCACTGAAACCATAGCTGGCCAGCACCTGCTTCAGGGTGCCTTCAATACGCTGCCAAATCGCGGTATCCGCCGGCAGGTAATCGTTCATCCCGCGAATCGCTTGAATATTCTTCGCCACGTTAGAATCTCTTTAAGACAAAAAAACCTGAGCGGCATCATACCTTATGAGGATGAAACCGCACAGGTTCAATCACAAACTGGTACGCGATGCGCGCGTACCTTGGTTATTTTTCCAGCTGCTGTACGTTGATACGACGGCTTTCATCCAGCATGGAAGCTTTAGCACGAATACGCGCTTCCAGCTGATCGATCATGTCATCGTTATCGAGGCGATCGCGCTGTCGCACGCCATCTTCGTAGAAGCCACTTTTCTTGGCTCCGCCGGTTACGCCGAGGGTAGAAACCGTGGCTTCGCCCGGACCATTCACCACACAACCGATGATCGAAATATCCATTGGCGTGATGATGTCCTCCAGACGTTCTTCCAGCGCATTCACTGTGCCAATGACATCAAACTCCTGACGTGAACAGGTTGGGCAGGCGATAAAGTTGATGCCGCGCGAGCGGATACGCAGGGATTTGAGGATGTCATAGCCCACTTTTACTTCTTCAACTGGATCGGCTGCCAGTGATATACGCAGCGTATCACCGATGCCTTCGGCCAGCAGTAGGCCTAAGCCAATCGCCGACTTCACCGAACCGGCGCGTGCGCCACCCGCTTCGGTAATACCGAGGTGCAGCGGCTGATCGATGGCTTTCGCCAGCAGGCGGTAGGATTCAACGGCGAGGAAGACGTCCGAGGCTTTGACGCTCACTTTAAACTGATCAAAGTTGAGGCGATCGAGATGATCCACATGGCGCATAGCGGATTCGAGCAGCGCCTGCGGCGTTGGCTCACCGTACTTTTCCTGCAGATCTTTTTCCAGCGAACCGGCATTAACGCCGATACGAATGGGAATGTTGTAATGCCGCGCACAATCCACCACCTGGCGGATACGCTCATTGTTACCAATGTTGCCCGGGTTGATACGCAGGCAATCCACGCCATACTCGGCGACTTTAAGCGCAATGCGATAGTCAAAGTGAATGTCCGCTACCAGCGGCACGTTGACCTGTTGTTTAATCAGTTTGAAGGCTTCAGCCGCATCCATGGTCGGAACGGAAACGCGAACAATATCCACCCCGACGCGCTCAAGCTGGCGAATCTGGTTGACGGTCGCGTCCACATCGGTGGTGCGGGTGTTGGTCATTGACTGAACGGCGATGGGCGCACCATCGCCAACTGGCACCTTGCCGACGTAAATCCGTGTTGATTTGCGACGGATAATGGGTGCTTCGTTATGCATATTCTCTCTCCACAATTCCCCGGAAAGCGCGCTGCGCGTTATTGCGCACCCAGCGTCAGACGGGCAACCTGGTTATTACGGATAAAACGACTTAAATCAACGGGCTGATTCTGATATTGCACGTCAACCGCACTCGGTGCGCCAATTTTCAGACGATACGGAGCCGTACCAGACAAACTCAGTTTACCGCCGCTACGTTGTAAACCGCTGAACAATTTCTTGCCGGTTGCATCGCTCACTTCCAGCCAGCAATCGGCCTTGAAGTTCATCACTACGGTATTTGGATCGCCTGCCGGCTGGCTGACTGCCGCGTTAGCGGTAGGCATTTGGCCGGCCGGAACGCTGTTAGCAGGAGCCGGAGACGTGGCCGCTGGCGGCGCATTATCAATCGGTGCCTGGCTTGGTGAAACCACGGCGTTAACGCTACCGTTGGTTTGCGCAGTATTGCTCGCAGCAGGCGCGCTGCTCGCGGTGTTGCTTTCAGGCGTTGCGACGGCACCCGCACCGTTATCGACTGGCGTACCGGCTGCATTGGTATCCGCATCGGTATTGCTGTCGGTGCTGTTATCACCCAGTGGAATGGATTGGCTGTTGTCGCCGCTGCCATTTTGGTCGGCCATCGACACCAGATCCGCCTGTGACGCTTTATGGTTCTGCCACCACCACGCACCGGTTAAACCCACTACGACAAAAATCACCAACCAGGTGAAGATCATCAGCCAGCCATCGCGCTTTTTACGACGCTTACCCAATGAGAAGCTCTGCATTGGCTCGATCTTAGCGGCACGCACCGGAGCCTGTTTTGCCATCATCGGCAGCAGGTCATCTTCCGGCACATGCACCAATCGGGCATAGGAGCGAATGTAGCCGCGCAGGAAGGTAGAAGCTAAATCAGCGGGTGATTTATCCTCTTCAATATCACGCACGGTAGTAAGTTTCAGGCACAGGCGTTCAGCGACGTTTTGCTGGGTCAGCCCCATTTGCTCACGGGCCAGACGCAGGCGTTCACCTGTGGAATGTACTGCAGAATTCTCTTGAGTGGCTTCAGTATTCATTAGCTAAATAACGCTGGTACTGTATCGATTGTGGAAAACTTCGCGCCAACCGGTCGCCATAACGTGTAACGTCAGCAGCGTTTCCCTGTTGCGCGGCGAAACGTATCTGTAACCATGTGCTCTCTGCCGTTGCAGGCAAATGCTGATGGTACACTTCTAAAAGCAGCGGAACCGACGTATGTTCCGGCTGTTCAAGCCGCCTTTCCACTTCCCTTAGCAGTTGATTGCCCTGCTCCGGTGCGGCATCCAGCGCGTAACCTAACTGCTCGCGCGCTGCGGCACTCTCATCAGCTTGCAGGTAACAATAGCCCGAAAACAGAAAAGCATCCTGACGAGCGTCGATCTCCTGCGCGGTAATTGCCAGCTTAAACTGTTGATGCGCTTCGTCATACTGCCTTAAACCGCAGAGAAACGCACCGTAATTGTTAGCCACATAACCATTCAGCGGCGCTAATTGCTGCGCCCGTTGATAGTGCCAACGTGTTTGCGCGCTATTCTGCTGCGCCTGCGCCACGCGAGCCAGGGCCAGCGAGACACGATAATCATCCGGTGCTGCCTGCTGAGCACGCAATAAATTGCGCTGTGCTGCGGCATAATCCTTCACCGCCAGGTAGTGCAATCCGAGCTGCAGGCGGATATCCGCTGCACTCTGCTGTACAGGATGATTGACACAACCGGTTACAACAAAACCAGCCAGAATCGCTGCGGGTAATCCGTTACGCATTTCAGTCTCTCCCTAAAAAGTGTGCGGAGAGACTGACACGAGTTACGCCCGGTGAGTATCACCAGGCGCTGGCTTTCAGAGCGCCTTCACAGAGATGGCTTCACCCGCCATTTTCTTACGCAATGTCCGCTTGGTGCGGTCAATCACATCGCCCGCCAGCTGACCGCAGGCGGCATCGATATCATCACCACGGGTTTTACGCACGATAGTGGTGAAACCGTAATCCATCAGCACTTTAGAGAAGCGATCGATACGGCTGTTAGAGCTGCGGCCATAGGGCGCGCCTGGGAACGGGTTCCAGGGAATCAGGTTGATTTTGCACGGCGTCTCTTTCAATAACGCTGCCAGCTCATGGGCATTGTCGGTGCTGTCGTTAACGTGATCCAACATCACATACTCGATCGTCACACGGCCCTGATTGGCGTTAGACTTGCCGATGTAGCGTTTTACCGCCGCGAGGAAAGTCTCGATGTTGTACTTTTTGTTGATCGGCACGATTTCATCACGAATGGCATCATTCGGCGCGTGCAGTGAGATTGCCAGCGCTACGTCGATCATATCGCCCAGCTTATCCAGCGCCGGCACCACGCCTGACGTTGACAGCGTCACGCGACGTTTTGACAAACCGAAACCGAAGTCATCCAGCATGATATCCATCGCCGGTACCACGTTGTTCAGATTGAGCAGCGGTTCGCCCATGCCCATCATTACCACGTTGGTAATGGGGCGCTGACCGGTGATTTTCGCCGCACCGATAATTTTGGCGGCGCGCCACACCTGGCCGATAATCTCAGACACGCGCAGATTGCGGTTAAAGCCCTGCTGCGCCGTCGAACAGAATTTGCACTCTAGCGCACATCCCACCTGCGAGGAGACGCACAAAGTGGCGCGGTCAGCTTCCGGGATATACACGGTTTCCACCAGCTGATCGCCTACGCGAATCGCCCATTTAATGGTGCCATCGCTGGAACGCATCTCTTCCGCCACTTCCGGCGCACGAATTTCAGCGCGCTGCATCAGTTTGCCACGCAGCACTTTGTTGATGTCGGTCATCTGCTCGAAATCATCGCAGCAGTAGTGGTACATCCACTTCATAACCTGATCGGCACGGAATGGCTTTTCGCCCATTTCAAGAAAGAATTCGCGCATCTGCTGACGGTTAAGATCCAGCAGGTTAATTTTTTCGTTTTTTGGGGAAACAACCACGGGGGAAGCGGACGACGGCGTCACAATCTGTTCGGACATAATGTTCTCTGGCCTCGTTGTTACACGTTACGGCTCTGGTTAATAGTAGGAAAAAAACAGCGCCCTCGCTGAGTCGGACTCAACAAGGGCGCATAATTGTACTACATCTGCTGCATGATGCCAGGGGAACCGTTTCACAGATGTTGAACAGCTGTAAACACGCGTGTCCGCTTAGGCATCAACGCGACTTAGCGAGTGCGTGGGCAGACTTCGTTTTCTGCGAAGAAGTACGCGATTTCGCGTGCTGCAGATTCAGCAGAGTCAGAACCGTGGGTTGCGTTCTCGGTGAAGCTGTCTGCGTAGTCAGCACGCAGAGTGCCTGCCAGCGCGTTGTCTGGGTTAGTTGCACCCATCAGATCGCGGTGACGCTGAACGGCGTTTTCGCCTTCCAGCACAGAAACCACAACTGGACCAGAAGTCATAAATTCAACCAGACCATCAAAGAATGGACGACCTTTGTGCTCAGCGTAGAAGCCTTCAGCCTGCTCTTTGGTCAGGTGCAGCATTTTTGCGCCAACGATTTTGAAGCCCGCGCTTTCAAAACGGTTATAAATTGCACCAATCACGTTCTTAGCGACGGCGTTTGGTTTCACGATTGAGAAAGTACGTTCGATTGCCATGTTGACCTCTAGTTAGCATCCTGAAGAATCCGGGAGTCCGCTCCCGGTAAGAAAACGCGCCGATTATAGGGATATCGTTGGGCGTTGCCTATTGGCGATTGGTGGAATTATTGAAAATAATTGATTTTTGTCGGGGCGCGCAGGCAAAAAATATGCCATATCGCTCTACTTAACCGCGAGTGAATACCACCGATGACAGCTGCCCGGCTTCATCCATCACCACTAATTGATAGTTGCCCGGTTGGTCCAGCACTAACCCCGCACTATTTTTCCCGGCATCCCGCTCCAGCGGCTCTCCATTCAAAAACCACCAGCGCTCGGTACCTTGGCCGCCCTGAACGGCGACCGGCATTACCAGCACTACCTTGCCCGGCAGCGGCTGCACGCGCTGGCCGCTGATGACACCAGTGATCACCAGCGGCGGCGCATTGCCCTGATTGAGCGGCGGACAGGCGGGATCGATGGGCGGTAAACGCTGCGTTCGCCGCTCTGCAATCGGCAGCCATGGCTCAAGCGGCAATGGCCACATCACACGTTCGCGGCTTTGCGCGTCAGGACAATCGGCCGCCACCCGCAAACCGTGGCTATTCTGCCAGTAGCGCTGGCGCAAGCCATTGACGCTTTCCTGGCCCGGCGCCAGCAGCGTCGGCGGCACGGTTTGATTCAGTACCCAACTTTGACGGCGCTGACGGCAATTTTCGTCGCCTAATGGCAACGGCTGTCCGCCGGGCCAGCAAATGCTCATTGCGCTGACAGAAGCTGGACGAGGATCGCGTGGCACGCTCACCGCCCCGTGTCCGGCCAGCAGATGATTGACCTGATTCATCACTGGCACTGCCGAAGCAAATCCAAACTGTCCGGCGACCGGCGTGGCATCCGGCCGTCCCACCCACACGCCAATCAAATAGCGCGGCGTGATACCTATGGTCCACGCATCGCGATAGCCGTAACTGGTGCCGGTTTTCCACGCCAGCGGCGCAACATCGGCGACTGCGCCACTGGCCGGCGGTTGCGCTGCACCCGCCAGAATTCGCCGTACAATCCATGCGGCACCTGGCGACAACAGCCGCCTTTCTTGCAACGGCTGTGTCGTCAGCCAGCGAAGCTGCGCCGCGTTACCGTGTCGGGCAAAAGCGCTGTAGGCCGCCACAATGTCATCCATCCGCGCACCGGTACCGCCAAGGATCAGCGACAGATTAGGTTCTGCTCCCGCCGGGAAGCGTAGGTTTAGCCCCACATTACGCAGTCGTGCAGCGACCGTTTTCGGCCCCAGGGCATCCAAAAGCTGCACCGCTGGCAGATTCAGCGATCGCTCCAGCGCTTCACTGGCGCTTACTGGCCCATGGAAGCCCGAATCAAAGTTGCCAGGACGATAGTCGCCAAAGCGGCGCGGTACATCCTGCAACAGTGATTCGCCATGAATCAGCCCCTCATCCAGCGCCATGCCATAAACAAAGGGTTTTAGCACCGAGCCCGGCGATCGCACGCTGGCTATCATGTCCACATGACCAAAGCGGCTGTCGTCAGTGAAATCCGCCGATCCCACATAGCCCCGCACCTTCATGCTCTGATGATCCACCACCAGCAGCGCCAGCGAGGTGCGCGGCGGCAGGTTGCTTTTTAGCGACGCCGCCAGATTTTCCAGCTCGCGCTGGAGCGACAGATCAATTGTGGAGGTAATTTTGTTGTCGGGTGATAGCGACAATAAGCGCCGGGCCAGCAGTGGCGCACGTTGTGGCATCTGGCGCGGCGGTAGCCAAACGGCTTCTTGTTTGATTTCGGCGACATCTTGCATCGACCAGACGTGATACTCAGCCAACCGATCCAGCACTTTATTGCGTGCCGCTGCGGCGCGCTGCGGCCAGCGGTCCGGACGTAAGCGGCTCGGTGCCTGTGGCAGCACCGCAAGCAGCGCGGCTTCACCTTTGGTGAGCTGTGACGGCGGCTTTCCCAGCCAAATCCAGCTCGCCGCGCCAACGCCTTCCACCGTGCCGCCGAAAGGCGCGCGATTAAGATAGAGCGTGAGAATATCGCGTTTGGAGAGATGATATTCCAGCTGCAGCGCACGCCACGCCTGCACCACTTTACCGCGCACGGTGCGCGGGTGTGGATCGATAAGTCGTGCTACCTGCATGGTGATAGTGCTGCCACCGGAAACCACCCCGCGATGCAACACGTTTTGCCCAATGGCGCGAACAATCGCCAGTGGGTTAATGCCGGGATGGCGCCAGAACCAGCGATCTTCGTAGGTGAGCAGCGCCTCAATATAGGCGGGTGACACCTCATCAAGAGTGACCGGGTAGCGCCATATGCCTTGCGGGTCTGCAAAGCGCCACAGCGGCGTGCCATCTTCTGCCACCACCACGCGCGCCGGTTGTACTTCACGCAGCGGCAATGGCATGAGGCGATCCAGCAGCCACAGCGCAGCCACCAGCAGCAGTAAACAAAGCGGCAGCCAGCGCCACCGCTTTGAGCGGTTCCTCCTACCCATCAACACTTATCGCACATTGATTTTTTCAGGCGTTGTACCAATCGCGCGCCACTCAGGCACATACATCGACTCCACCTGCGGCGGCGGCAGGCGATAGCTGCCCGGCGTGACCGCACGCGCCAGATACAGCAGCGTGCCCGGCGTGTAGCCGTCGAGCGCCAGCGCGGCGACAAAGCGATCGTCACGGAACTCAATATGTTTAATATTGGCCTGCTGCATATCCATCATGCTCTCTTTCAGCGCATCGGCGCTGTCGCCCAAGCTGGCGCTGCTGTCGCTCAGGTTCTGGTTTTCCAGCTCGAGTCCGGCAGGCAGCAGATCCACCACCAGCGCATCGCTGACCCGCTCGCTGGCCGCAATCTTCAATCGTACCACCAGCAGTTCGCCACTTTTCAGGTTGGTGAGGTCGGCGGGCTTACCGTCCAGTGAAAAGTATTCCCGGCTGATCTTCAGCACATTACTCATTGGCGCCGGTGCGTTGCGCGGATAGCCCACCACATTCAGCGTGCCATAAAGTGGCGACGCGTTGTCGCTTTTTACCGACACGCCTTGTCGCAGCTGATCTTCAGTCATGCCGATATTCAGTGGCTGATTGCTACTCAGCGGCTGCGCGTTGCCTTGCAGTGTCGCCTGCCAGTTTTCACCTTTGTGCTGCTGCAAGGTGCGAGCGGCAAGGAACAACGCATTGTTTTCCTGGGTGGAGAACCAACGTTGCCCATGAACAGCTTTCGCCAGCTCGATCAGCAGCGGACCTTGCATCTCCGGCAGCAGTTGGTTTTCGGCGAGTAGCGACAGAATAAGCGCGCGATCGCGCACCGGGCTGCCGTAATCACCAAGCCAGCTGTTCGGCTTACGTTCAAGACCAATACCTTGCGCCAGCGCCAGCTGTGCGCGTTGCTGATCGCCCATCATTTTCAACGCCACGCCAAGCTGCACCATTGCCAGCCCGGATTTGGCCTGCTCACGCTTTTCATACAGTGCGCGCAATGCGCCAAGTGGAGCCTGTTGCTGGCGGGCCAGCACCAATCCAGCATAGGCCTGCACGCTGAAACGTAAACCATCGGCATCGCTGCTCCAGCTGGTTTCGATCTGCGCCGGGTCCTGCAGGTAGCGCAGCAAGCGTTCATCGGCGCGGCTGATCACGCCATCCGGAACGCTGTAGCCCGCTTCGCTGGCGCGCAACAAGAAATCGGTGACGTAAGCGGTCAGCCAAAACTCTTCCTGACTCTCTTTGCTCCACAGGCCAAAGCTCCCGTTGCCACGCTGCATGCCAGCCAGACGCGCGATGCCGGTATCAATTGACGCGCGGCGCGCCTCATCGCTGCTGGTTTTAATGCCCATCGCTGTCAGCTGCGCATGGTTGGTGAACACCGAGGGCCAAATGCCGCTGGCGGTCTGCTCCAGACAGCCGTAGGGATAGGCATACAGCGAGCTGATGAAGCTGGCGATATTCAGCGGTGGACGGTTGCTGAGTGACAGTTGTCCACTCAGGGTATCCTGCTGTAGTCCATTGAAAGCACTCGCCATCACCTGCCAGTTCTGGCCGGTTTGCATCACGTTATCGAAGCTCAGCGTTTGCGCCGGATAAGCCGGGCGTACGCCAATTTTCCAACTGTGCTCACTCGCTGCCAGGGTTTCGCCCGGCAAACTCATGCCGGATACGTTGACCTGCACATTGCCTTCGCCAAAGCCGCCCTGCGCTTTCACCGGGATCTGCAGCGTGGTGCGTGCGCCTTTCGCTAGCTGCACGCTGGCGGGGATCTGGCCGTTAAGAGCAACCAGGCCGCTGGCGCTGACGTTAATTTTTAGCGTTTGCGCTTGATCGGTGAGATTGGTGAGATCCAGTGCCAGCGTGGATTGATCGCCGCTGGCAAGGAAGCGCGGCGTCGCCAGTTCGCTGATCAACGGTGCGGCTACCACCAGCTTGCGATCGGCAGCGCCAAAGCTATCGTCGCTCCAGGCCTGTGCCATTAAACGCAGCTCACCATTAAAAGCCGGGATCGGCAGTTCCAGCGTGCCTTCACCGTTGGCATCCAGCGTCACCGGCTGCAGCTGTTGTGCGATGATCTGCACGTCGGTAACCGGCTTTTTACCGCCGCGCGAAAGCGCATCCGCCTCGTCGCCGTCACCGCCAAAGCGCAGCGCGGCCAGCTTGCCGCCGCCTTCAATTAGCTGACCAAATACATCGTATTGATCGGCGTTATAGCGCTTACGACCAAAGAAGGCGTCCCATGGATTGGGGGTTTTGTAATCGGTGATGTTAAGCACGCCGCTATCTACAGCAGACAGCAATACCTGAACCTGCTTCGGCAATGCGCCACCTTCACGGCTGGCTTTTACCTTCACTTTTAAGGTCTGCTCAGGGCGGATTTTATCCGGCGCGTCTAACGCTAAGCTGAGGCGGCGCGCTTCAGTGGCCATCGGCAGATGCAACAAGCCGACCGCGCGTTTCGGCGTAACGCCGCTAGCTTTGTCGCCGTCACGTACTACGATGGCGCTGAGATAGAGATCGTGTCGCTGCCAGCTGTCGCTAATCGGCACATCAATGGTTGCGCCGCCCGCCGGAACATCCAACGGTTGCCACCACAGCGTGCCGCTGCTGGATTCCACCATCAGATAGCCTTTACCGGCGGCGGGTGATTCAACCTGCACATGCGCGGTGTCGCCCCCTTGATAGGCGGTTTTATCAATCTTCAGTTTGACCTGATCCGGACGCAGCGCGCCGGTGCCGTTGGTGTTGTCCTGCCAGCCATATCCGGCCTGGAACCGTACGCTGCTGATGATGTTGTCACCGGCATGTACCTCCAGACGATAGCTGCCCCACTCCACCGGGAAACTCACTTTCTGACTGCCGCCAGCGGGAAGAGTGATGCGCTGCTGCTCTTCCTGCAGATCTTTTTGATCGTAGCGCGATTGCCAACCTTCGCTGTCGGAAAAGCTCCAGTAATAGTCGCGGCGTTCGTGGATCAAGCGTACATCCAGATCCTGCGCCGCCAGTTTTTCACCCTGCGCATTTGCGTATACCACATCGAACTCGGCGAGGCTGTTTTCCGCCACCGTGGGCTCATCGTGATAGCGATCGGTACGATAGTCATATACCGATTCACTGTTAAACAGCGGACGAATCCCCGGCAGCGCAGGCGCGGGCCAGATTGCCTGGGTAGCGCGACGCGTCACCGGACGGCCGCCGGTTTCCAGCAGGCTGGCTTGCAGAATCAGGTTGAGCGGCGAATGGCTCTCCTTCCAGCTGCTCTCAACCTTAAGCTGCAGCTTTCCGCTCTCATCCAACTTCTCGTCTACGTCATCCAGCGTACGTTTCACATCTTCGGTGATGTCACCAAACTGATAACCCGGCAGCGCCGCAACCGCGTCACGCGCTGGGCGCAGGAACAGTTGCCCTTGTAATTCATTGCCAGCAGCAGGCGCACCGTATAGATAGCGCCCGTCCACATCAAAGGTAACGTCTGCAGCCGGATTGAGCGGCTGTGCGTTGTTACTCAGCGCCAGCGCCATGCGCTCGGGTAGGAAATCTTCGACGTGGAACGGCCAGCTACGCGGCTGGTTGTCACCGCTGTTAATGCGCAGTGTCCATTCACCGGTCATGGCTGAGGGAGGTAACGCGAAGCGATGTTGATAAACGCCGTTGTCCGCTTGCCAGACGAAGGTTTGCGATACTTCACCATTCGGCTGCACCACTTCGGCTTTCACCGGCTGCGGCGGCAAAGGTTTACCATCAGCATCACGCAGTAGCGCATTGACGATCACCGTTTCACCGGGACGATAGAGATCGCGCGGGCCAAAGATGAAGAACTGTTTGTCATAGCCTTGCGGGCCATCAATCGGGAACTCCGCCAGATCCAGCGCGGGTCGAGCGAGATCGATCAGCGAAGTTTGGCCTTTTTGTGTTGCCAGTAGCAACTTGCCTTTGGCATGCGCGGGTAAACGCAAATGGCCGTTACGGTCGCTGGTGCCGCTCGCCAGCTGCTTGCCCTTTTCATCCAGCAACTGCACGCTGACGTCATCAAGCGGTGCGCCATTGACCAGACTTTGGGCAAACAGCTCCAACTGATCAGGGAATTGGTGCAGCGACAGGCCGATGTCGCTCAGGGTAAACAGTGTCGCCGGTTGCGTGTAGCTGTAAGTTCCAGCCTGTTTCATCACCGCCAGATACACGCCTGGCTGTTTTAGCGCCTCAACATCGCCCAGCGGCAGCTGCATTTTTTCGCGCGTGTTACGCGCCGGATTAAGATCGAAACGCCCGCTGTAGACCAGATCGGCGTTTTTGAGCAGATCGCGTGATTCCCAGTACGAGATATTATTGCCGTAATTCCACTGAGCGAGGAAATCCGCCAGCGTGGCCTTCTTCACGCGGAAGAAATCCACGTCGACGTTGTTCACATTCAGCGCCAGCACTGGTAATCCCTGTGTCAGACGCAGCGGCAGCAGCGAACCGCGGCTGGCAAAACCCACCATCGGCTGGATATCACGCGTGGTCAGGGTCTGGCTAAAGGGTGCAGATAACGTGCTGCCATCGATCGCTTTGAGGCCAGCATCGACATTGACGGTCAATTTGCGAGAGGGTTCAGGATGGCGAAAACGTAGCGCTTTACCGTTTTGCGCCAGCTCCCAGCCGCCATCAACTTTGCCACTTTTGTCATCGATAATTTGCACGCGTGCCGCGAAATCCTGCTGGCTATCGAGCGGCGCGTTAAAGGTCAACACCAGCGCTGCGGCACCGTCGAGTTGCAGTTCGGAGAGATCGATAACGGAGAGTGATTTCTGCGTTGCTGTTGCGGCTGCAGTTTCCGCCGCGTAGAGCGTCGATGCTGTGCCGCCCACTAGTACACCACCGATCAGCATGCTGAGCAGCAACCGGTTAGAAGGTTTTGCCATGGTAAATCCCTCACCACTCTCAAGTTAAGAAAACGTAATGTTGCGCAATTTCACATCAACCCGCCAACTTTAGCAATCATGCCCTTGAGATAGCGTTCACATTCCCGGAGACTGGTCTTTTCCCGTTTGCTGAGAAGAGGTTGCTATGACAGCCATATTTGTGTCCGCCGATTGGTTGAAAGAACATTACAACGAGGAAACGTTGCAGGTTATTGACGCCCGCATGTTGCCACCCGGCCAGGAAGCCGTAAGGGATCTGAAGGCTGAATATCTTGCCGGCCATTTACCGAATGCACCGTTCTTCGATATCGAAGCGCTTTCAGATCATACCAGCCCCTATCCGCATATGATGCCGCGCGCCGAAGCCTTTGCGGTAGCAATGCGCGAGCTGGGCATCAGCCGGGATAAACATCTGGTGGTGTATGACGAAGGCAACCTGTTCTCCGCGCCGCGCGCGTGGTGGATGCTGCGCGCCTTCGGTTGTGAAAACGTGTCAATTCTCGCCGCGGGATTACAGGGCTGGAAGGCAGCCGGTTTCGAATTAGCCAGCGGGCCGGTTACTCTGCCAGAAGCGGAATTTGAGGCGACCTATGACAGTACGCAGGTAAAACGTCTGACCGACGTGCTGCTGATTAGCCATGAAGGCGGCGCACAGATTGTGGATGCGCGCGCGGCTAACCGTTTTAACGCCGAAGTAGATGAGCCGCGTCCAGGGCTGCTGCGCGGTCATATACCTCATAGCCTCAACGTGCCGTGGAACAGTTTGGTGGCGAACGGTGAACTGAAACCGGCGGCAGAACTGCGCGATTTGTTTGAAAAAGCAGGCGTGAAGCTGGATCAGCCGGTGATTGCCAGCTGTGGTTCCGGTGTGACGGCGGTGGTGGTGATTTTGGCGCTGACCTCACTTGGCGTACGCGATGTGACGCTGTACGACGGTTCGTGGGGGGAATGGGGCAGCCGCGACGATGTACCGATTGAGAAGTGATGATCAGGTCGCCATGAATGGCGCCCCTACATCTAAGGTGCGCATTCATGCGCACCAGGCAATACATCAAATAATCCGCTGGCTGCCTTTGAAATCGCGCAGGAAACTGCCCCAGCGACGCTCGTAAAAAGGCGTAATGTGGGCAGTAAAGAAATGGCTGACGCCGCGATCTTCACTCACCACTTCACAGATATCAATCGGTGCATCGTCGGCGAGCGTATCGGTTGCCACCCCGCCCGCTGCCTGAATAATCTCATCAATATCGCTATCCGCTTCGATGCCAATCAATAGATTCGGCTCTTCCGCTGCGCTTTCACGAATGCTGGCAACGTAAGCACGGCGCACCTGCTTATACTTGGCAAACAGCTGCGTCAGCGAATCAATCATCTGCGCCGGTGGCTCTGCCACTTCGGAGAGCAGCAGCGCTTGTCCGCCTTCCAGCACGGTTTGCTGACTCAGCGCACTGCCCTCTTCACTCAGCAAATGGGCAATTTCGCCCGGCGAAAACTCTTTGCCGGCAGGCAGTTTCGCATTGAGAAACAGCGTGTCGCCCTGTGTAATCTCAAACAGCGTACGCACCGGCATGCGCAGATACGGCTGTTCACCTTTGATCGCCTCGCCCATCGCTTCTTCGGAAGTGAAGAACGGGATTACGCTGCCGCCGCCCTCTTTTTCCCAGTGCTGTAACTCAACCGGTGAGGTGGCATCAAACTGTTCGGCAGGACTTTCGCCAGGTACCCAAACATCGGCTTCCAGCAGCAGTTGGAAAAATTCCGGACGGTGCGCAGGCTCAGTGGCGGCCAACTTCAGCACCTCTTCAAGACGGTTACTCATGTAGTCATTTCCAAAAAAAGCAGGCCTGCGCCTGCCGTGATGGGGATTATTTCAGCAATAGATTGGCGACGGTACGCACACCTAAACCGGTTGCACCGGCGGACCACTGATCCACCGCACCTTTGCGATAGGTGGCAGAGCAGTCAATATGCAGCCAGCCCTGCTGGTATTTGCTGACGAAATGCGACAGGAACGCGGCCGCGCTGCTGGCACCCGCCGCGTGTGACGGGCTGGCGATGTTATTCAAGTCGGCAAAGTTTGAAGGCAGATGGCTGCGATGGAATTCCGCCAGCGGCAGACGCCAGAAGGCTTCGTTCTCACCGGTTGCGCTGCCGAGCAGCGATTCGGCCAGCACATCGTCAAAGGTAAATAGCGCGTGGTAATCGTTGCCCAAGGCCGTTTTCGCTGCGCCCGTCAGCGTGGCGGCATCAATCAGCAGCTCTGGATTTTGCTCGCTGGCATCGATCAGGCCATCGGCCAGCACCAGACGGCCTTCCGCATCGGTGTTCATTACTTCAACGGTTTTACCGTTGCGATAGCGGATGATGTCACCCAGACGGAACGCGTTGCCGCTCACCATGTTGTCTGCGCAGCACAGGAACAGTTTCACGCGCTTGTTCAGACCACGCGAAATCGCTAACGCCAGTGCGCCGGTCAGCGTTGCCGCGCCGCCCATGTCGGACTTCATTGAATCCATAAAAGCGCTCTGCTTGAGGCTGTAACCGCCGGTATCAAAAGTAATACCTTTACCCACCAGACACGCATAAACCGGTGCAGCTTCATCGCCGGTTGGGTTGAAATCAAGCGCCAGCAGTACCGGTACGCGCGAGGAACCACGCCCAACGGTGTGGATGCCGGCATATCCCTGCTCGCGCAGATCGTCACCTTTGGTGATGCGATAGCTCACCGCTTTGCCGCCGACTTCGCTGATCAAATCAACCGCGTTATGCGCCAGCTGCTCGGGGCTGAGATCTTCCGCCGGCAGGTTGATGGTGTCGCGAACCCAATCAACGATCTTCAAACGACGCTCAAATTCAGCTTGATCGGCTTCATTGAATTCCGGCCACTCGACCTGGCGCTTGCCTTTCGGGCTACGATAGCCTTGCCAGAATGCCCAGCATTTTTCCAAATCCCAGCCTTCGCCGTGCAGCGCAACGTGGCGAATGCCCTGACCGTCCAGCTTGCGCCCGGCGCGCTGGATGCTCATCAGCGCGTCGGCGCCAGTCAGGTGAACGGTCATGCCACTTTCGTTGCTGCTCAGCAATGCTTTGTCACCCCAGCGCGCGTCGGCGGCCTGGGAGCTGAGCGTAATTATCATCGGTTGTGTTGTCATCGCGTGGCTCCGTTTGCGTTAGGTGTCACCTTGCGCCAGAACCGGCGCAAGGGGTGCATGAATTAGCGGGAGGTTGCCGCAGGCGATACTGCCCGCAGGCGCGTTACCGCTTTGTTAACCAGTTCGATAGCGTACTCAATTTCTTCTGCGCTAGTGAAACGTCCGAGCGAAAAACGCAGCGAGCTGTGTGCCAGCTCCTGCTCAACGCCCATTGCGCGCAGTACATATGAGGGTTCGAGACTGGCCGAGGTACAGGCGGAACCGGATGAGAGCGCCAGATCTTTCAGCGCCATAATCAGCGATTCGCCATCAACGTGGGCAAAACTGATATTGAGGATGTTTGGTGCGCCCTGTTCGAGCGAACCGTTGAGGTTCACATTACCCAGTTTACTGATGCCGCTCCACAGACGCTGGCGCAGCTCAGCCAGACGCGCCATTTCGCTGCTCATCTCTTCACGCGCAATGCGATAGGCTTCGCCCATGCCAACAATCTGGTGCACCGGCAAAGTGCCTGATCGCATACCACGCTCGTGTCCACCACCGTGCATCTGCGCATCGATTTGCAGACGCGGTTTACGTCGCACCCACAGCGCACCGATGCCTTTGGGGCCATAGAGCTTGTGCGCCGAGAACGACATCATATCCACCGGCAGTTCACTGACGTTAATCGGTAACTTGCCGACGCTTTGGGTGGCATCAACGTGGAACAGCACATCTCGCGCATGGCACAGCGCGCCGAGGGCAGCGATATCCTGAATCACACCGGTTTCATTATTAACGTGCATCAGCGACACCAGCACCGTATCGTCGCGCAGTGCAGATTCAAGCATCTGCGGCGTGACAATGCCGTCGCTGCCCGGCTGTAAGAAAGTGACATCAAAGCCTTCATGCGCCAGCTGCAAACAACTGTCGAGCACCGCTTTGTGTTCGGTTTGGCTGGTAATGATGTGTTTGCCGCGCGCCTGATGGAATTGTGCTGCCCCCTTAATTGCCAGGTTATCAGCTTCTGTTGCGCCAGAGGTAAAAACGATTTCACGCGGATCGGCATTGACCAGCTCAGCAATTTGATTGCGAGCAACATCAACGGCCTCTTCAGCCTGCCAGCCAAAACGGTGAGAACGGGAAGCGGGGTTACCGAAGGTGCCATCCATGGTGAGGAACTGCATCATTTTGGTGGCAACACGTGGATCGGCAGGCGTGGTGGCTGCGTAATCCAGGTAAATCGGTAATTTCATTGCGCTAAAACTCCGTATAAAAAATCATACGTCTTTATAGCATGCTTCGGCCTAACCTACCTTAGCAGGAAAGGCCGAAGTGAGATCAATTACGCGCGGAGATTAACGTTGATGGTTTCTTGCACACGATGCTGCTGGAAGCGGCGATTGTCGATCGCGTTCTGACGATCGGCAACATCGAGGATTTCCTGATTATTCACCAGTTCCGCCAGCGTGATGTTGTTAAGGAAGTCGCTGATGCGCTCACTCAGATCGCGCCACAGAACGTGCGTCAGGCAACGCTCGCCGCCCTGGCAGCCTTCTTTACCCTGGCATTTGGTGGCGTCGACAGATTCATCAACGGCGGTGATTACCGCACCCACGGCAATGGCGCCAGAGTCTTTACCTAACAGATAACCGCCGCCCGGACCACGAACGCTGGCCACTAAGCCATGCTTACGTAAGCGTGAGAATAACTGCTCCAGATAGGATAGCGAAATGCCCTGACGCTCAGAAATGTCAGCTAGCGGCACTGGGCCTTCATGTGAGTGCAGTGCAACGTCCAGCATAGCGGTTACGGCATAACGTCCTTTGGATGTCAGTCTCATAGCATACAACCTCGTAAGCGTCCGTCCGGTTATCGGCGGGTTATCTGATGAATTGACGCCAGTCTGACATTCCCGAGTAAAACGGTCAACTATTTAACCAAGTAATTTACTCAACTATTTAACCAACTGTTTCACTCAACTATTATCCCCATTACCTTTGCGCTTTTCGAATGAGGCCATCATGCCGCGCAGGATGTTCAGCTCATCGCGTTCCGGACGTGCGCGCGTGTATAAACGACGCAGCTTGCTCATCACCTGGCTTGGCGTGCCTTCACGAATAAAGCCGCTGTTCAACATCATCTTCTCAATGTGCTGATAGAAGCGCTCCAGATCGTCGACCAATGGATACGGCGATTCTTCAGGCTCGGCAACCGGCGCCGCTTTATCTTGCGCGTCCAGCCACGCCATCCGCACTTCGTAAGCGATGATCTGCACTGCCATCGCCAGATTTAGCGAGCTGTATTCCGGATTGGCCTGAATCGCCACATGGTAATGACACTTCTGCAACTCTTCGTTGGTCAACCCCACCCGCTCACGGCCAAATACCAGCGCAACCGGTGCCTGCTTGCCCTCTTCCACGCTTTTAATGCCGCACTCACGCGAGTCAAGCATAGGCCACGGCAGGGAACGCGAACGGGCGCTGGTGCCGACGACTAAACTACAACCGGCAATGGCTTCATCCATGGTATCGACAATGCGCGCATTGCCAATGACATCGCTGGCGCCGGCGGCGAGGGAAATGGCCTGAGAATCAGGTTTTACCAACGGGTTGACCAGATAAAGGTTGGTTAAACCCATGGTTTTCATGGCGCGTGCGACAGAGCCCATGTTGCCGGTGTGAGACGTTTCTACCAGTACGATTCGGATATTTTGCAGCATAATTAGAGGCGATCAGGGAAATGATGGCGCGCATCCTAACATAAAAGTAGGACATTTGCTGAACACACTGATATACTCCGCGCCGTTTTCCCCGTTCTTTAACATCCAGCGAGAGATACCGATGCATCCGATGCTCAACATCGCCGTGCGCGCAGCGCGCAAGGCCGGAAATTTAATTGCCAAGAATTACGAAACCCCGGACGCTGTCGAAGCCAGCCAAAAAGGCAGCAACGACTTCGTTACCAATGTTGACCGCGACGCAGAACGTCTGATTATCGAAGTAATTCGTAAATCGTACCCGAAACACACCATCATCACCGAAGAAAGCGGTGAACTGGCGGGCGAAGATCAAGACATTCAATGGGTAATCGATCCGCTGGATGGCACCACCAACTTCATTAAACGTTTACCCCACTTCTCAGTATCTATCGCTGTGCGCATCAAAGGCCGCACCGAAGTGGCTGTGGTTTACGATCCCATGCGCAACGAACTGTTCACCGCCGTACGCGGTCAGGGCGCACAGCTGAACGGTTATCGTCTGCGCGGCAGCACCGCTCGCGATCTGGACGGCACCATTTTGGCTACCGGCTTCCCGTTCAAGCTGAAGCAGCATGCCACTCCTTACATTAATATCGTAGGCAAACTGTTCACCCAGTGTGCGGATTTTCGTCGCACCGGTTCGGCTGCGTTGGATCTGGCTTACACGGCGGCTGGACGCGTGGATGGTTTCTTTGAAATTGGCCTGAAGCCGTGGGATTTTGCGGCGGGCGAACTGCTGGTACGCGAAGCGGGCGGCCTGGTGACTGACTTTACCGGCAACCACGGTTACCTGATGTCAGGTAACATTGTCGCCGGTAACCCACGCGTGGTTAAAGCGATGCTGGCCACCATGCGTGAAGAATTAAGTGAAGCGCTGAAGCGCTAAGTAAGAGAAGGCGGCTGAATCAGCCGCCTTTTTTATTACCGACGTTCGTGACTTAATACCTGATGCGGCTGTGTCTTACGACCAATCCGCCCCAAAACGCCCGCCAGAACCGCTTCGATGATCAGCATAAAGAAGGTAAACCAGCTTGCTTTTGCCGTTGCCGCAGCCGCTTTCTCAGCAACTTCACGTGCTTTCTGCTCCGCTTGCTGTTTCAACTGCTGATACTGCTGTACGGCTTTTTGGTAACTTTGCTCGGTCTGCGTAACAATTTGATCAACTTCCTGATCGCTTTTACCGGTACGAGCTTTAATAATATTTTTCAGTGCGTCGCGATCGGCCGCTTGTAAGGTATCGGAATGACGACTCATTACCCCTTTCAGCCAATTTGCCAGATCGGTATCCGCATTTTGTGGATTTTGCGCGCTTTGTTTCGCCTGATCCTGCGCATTATTTGCTTCGCTATTTACATCTTTTTGTAAATTTTCAGGTTGTAATTCCGGCTTACCCGTCTGACGAAGGGTCGTTTGCAGTTCATTCTTTAAATCATCCAGATTAATGTTATTTTCCTGAAGCTGTTGTTTTGCCATATTGGTTACCGATGGCGCAACGGCTGAAATTCCACTGCCTACGGCATTAACACCCGCACCTAAAATATTAAAAGCGCCGCCAATAATACCGGTTGCTAAGGTTATCGCCAGCCACAGGGTTAAAATGGTACTCACACCAAACATCAATAACCCATGTAGTGCGCCCTCCCGTTGCGCCAGCCGTCCAGCGACATAGCTACCTACACCAATCGCCAACAGCATACTTACGCCGGTCCAAATTAACGCCCCCGTGCCCAGATGTTGCAGCGGATTTTGTTCCTGTTGCGGATCGATGGATGTCGCGCCAATGGCTGTACCTAAAATACCTAATAATATATGGATGATTAGCGCAGCGATAACGCCGGCAAATACTGCGCTCCAGGAAATACGTTTCAACGGTAAACCGACATGGGCTTCATGCACAGTTTCCACGCTGCCATTATTAATCCGAGATTCAGGCATCGTTCTCTCCTCGCAAAATATCACGATAATTTTTTATTATTGCTAAATGGACCAGAAGTCTCACTGGTGTAATTGAGCTTAGTAAGAGAACGCTATTTTCACCAGATAACGACGAATGAGATATTTAATTATATGAAGTAGAGAACAAAAATAAACGCAGCGGAAGGATGTTCCCGCCGCGCTTATTATTTTTTTTACTTAAATGAGAGGACGAATTCCGCCGCCAATATCCGGCGAAGCACTTTGCCACAAAGCAACGCCTGCAGCGATTAATAGCACGCTTCCCAATAAAGCGAGCAGCGGCATCAGCAGCTTTGCTGACTGGCCGGTGCCACGTGAATTTCCTAAACGTAGCGCCAGTGTACGTGAACGCTGCACCAATAAACCCAGTGCCGAAACGGTTAATGCAGTGCCCGCCGCCATCGCCACGGCTGATGCCACACCCCAGACATAAACACCAATTACTTTAGAAAACAGCAGCATCATAATGGCACCGGAACAGGGCCGCAGACCCATGGAGAGCACCACCAGCGCCTGCGTTTTAGCGCTCACTGCCTTGTCCATCTGCGCCGCCGTTGGCAGATGCGCGTGGCCGCAACCGCAGTATTCATCATGCTGATGCTGCAGATGAATCGCTCGAATCTGCATTCTCTGCGCAGGACGTAAATATTGGCTCAGCAAACGTAGTGCACGCCAGCCTACCCACACGCCAAGCGCAATCACCAGCAGATAACTGCCCTTCTCCAGCCAGTAGCTGCCGAGATGCAGCTGACGTGATGAGGTCTGCAGCACCACCAGCATCATCGTGACTAAACCGATCGCCACGCCGCCCTGTAACAATGCCGCCAATAGCGTCAGCTTCAGGCTGGTTTTGAGCTTCGCGGGATGCGTTGCGAGAAACGTACTGATCACCACTTTGCCATGCCCCGGGCCAAGCGCGTGAAGCACGCCGTACGCCAGGCTAAACAGCATCAGCGTTCCCCCCGCCTGCTGCGGTTTTTCAGCCACCTGTTGCAAGAGTTGCGTCATCTCGCGATTGAGAACTTTTTGCCACAGCACGCTTTGCAGCAAAATTTGCGTCCAATGCTGCCAAAGCAGCACGCCAGCCAGCAGCAGTAGCACCGCCATTAGCCACAGCGGCCATAGACGACGTGAAGGAGAAGAAATCAATGACATGTCAGGGTTACCGTTTGGGCAAATTGCTGGCCGAGATCCATATCTTCCGGCGGCGCATCGGCCTTATCCAGCGACAGCGCATACTGCTTGAGCGAGTCATCGGGTTTAGGCGTATGCAAATCGATTTGGCAGTGTGATTTAACGGTGTCGTCCATGGTTAATGACTGCGGATTGTCGTAATACATATCCACGAAATAGCTCGGATCAAACGTCTGAATGCGATACTGCTTCGCGCTTAATGACTGCGGCTCCCCCAGCGGCACAATAAACTCCAGCACCGCTTTGTTACCCGCACGCGACAAGTTGTACTCTTTCGGCAAGTTGAGGAATTTAACCCGATTTTTGTCTTGCCACACTTCGGTGAAGTAGTGCTGACCCAGCACGTTAGCCATCACCTGCGCCGCCAGCTTTTTCCACACCACATCGCCGGGCTTCGCTTTTCCTGCGTCGTAGAGCAGGTCAGCCGAGGTGATTTCATCCATGGTCCAGACCATTTTCATACCACTTAAACGATCGTTTTCACTGATGAACTGGGTTTTCATATCAATAAAGCTATGCGGATGGGACCAGGCTAGCGTGCTGAACAACAGCGTAAACGTAATGAGAGCAATTTTCATGTGTTATAACGTAACAATTTTAAAGTGAAGTGGAGAGTGGTCCAGAAAAATTGTGACCCGCCCTAAAGCTCTGAACAAAAGTCACGACAAAGTACAGGGCTACCACGTGGAGTTAGCTATTCTTAGCTCAAAAATGACCTGCGGATTAACCCTTGATGAGTTCTGCACCTTCTTCTGCACCACTCTTCAGCCGTTCCCAGCGTCGTTGTCATCTGCTACTGCTGCTATTTCTGCCCGCTCCCGCGTTGACGCTTGAAAAGCTCTGCCAGTTAAATGGCGTGGCGCCTGTTGTCGCCAGACAGGATATCGCGGATGTGGGAGAGGAGATACAGCGTTACCATCAACTGGAGCTACACCAGATGGTAGATGGCAGCTTCCGCATTCATGGGACGGAACTGGACAGGCGACTCTGCCTGATCCACTGGCTGCGACGCGCGCTGCGTTTGTCGCAGGATTTCGTCTGCGAGCATTTTGCCCCGGTTCTGCGCCAGCGCCTGAAAGTATTGAAAATTGAGAAAGCGCTCTGGGATGAAACCAATCTGCAGGCGTTAATTCAGCACTGTAGCCTGCGACTCGCGCGTGAGTTTAGCCCACGCGATCGTCTGTTTTTGCAGATCTTTATGAAATATTCCCTGTGCCAGCGCCAAAACGCCATCTTTAGCGAGGCGCAGCGCGCGTGGCTGGCAGAGAAGATAGAACGAAGCGCCGCTGATGATGTTATCCACCATTGGCAGAAACGCTGCCATATAGCGCCTGATGTGAGCGAAACCGATTTCTGGACGCTGCTGTTTAGCCTGATTCACGCGCCTGATGGTGCACAGCTCCGCGATCCTCAGGCGGTGAAACTGATGGGTGCGGTACACGCGCTCATCGCACGCTTTGAACAATTGGCGCAGACACAGTTCAGGAATCAGCCTGAGCTCACCCTGCAACTCTTTACCCATCTGGCGCAGGCGCTGGACCGCAGCCATTTCGCTATCGGTATCGATAACAGCGTGGCGCTGGATGTGGCACGGCTTTACCCACGCCTGCTGCGCACTACGGAGCGCGCACTGCAGCATTTCAGCAGTGATTTTGGCACGCGTTTTAGCGCTGAGGAAGTGAGCCTGGTGGCGGTGTTATTTGGTGCCTGGCTGATGCAGGAAAGTGCGCTGCAGGAAAAACAGGTCCTGCTGCTGACCGGCGCAGATTCGGCGCTGGAAGAGCTGCTGGAGCAGCAGCTACGTGAGATGACGCTGTTGCCGATCAACATCACTTATCAAGACGTGATGCACTTTCAGCGTGAAGGGGCATCACGTGATATTGCGCTGGTCATCACGCCCTATGCTATCTCGTTACCGCTTTTTTCACCGCCGCTGATTCATGCCGAGCTGCCGCTGAGTAGCCATCAGCAGCAGCGCATTCGCCAGCTGCTGGAGACTTAAGCCACGCGCGGGCGCAGGAACAGTGCCGGAAGCGCCACGAGGGCCATCACCCAAAACAGGTGTCCTTGCAGATGGGTGAAAAGTACGCCGCAAATCATCGTCATTACCGCAATACCGCCGCCCATCGCCAGCGCGGAGTACAGCGACTGCAAACGAATCACTTCTGCGCCTTTGCGTGCGGCAATAAAGCGCATCGCAGCCAGGTGGCAAACGGTAAAGCTACCACAGTGCAGAATCTGCGCCACGATCAGCAGCGGCAACGCCGTGCTGGAACCGAGCAACGTCCAGCGCACAATGGCGCATACGCCAGATAGCAGTAGCAGATCGCGCGCGGTCCAGCGGCGGAACAGCTTGCTGCTGAGGGCAAAAACAACGATTTCGGCCACCACGCCCAGCGACCACAAATAACCGACAATTGACGCTGAATAGCCACTCTCTTGCCACCAGATAGCGCTAAAACTGTAATAGGCTGCATGCGCGCCCTGCAATAACGTTACGCACAGCATGAAACGCCATACGGCATTTTCACGCAGCAGCTCACGCCATGCTTGCCAGCCTCCGTCGGTCGTTGCCTGACGTTCATTGCCTTGTGGCTTCGTCGCTGGCGTTAACATCATGCCGCCTAACATGCTCATCGCCCCCAATGACAGCAGCACAAGAATTGCCTGTGATGAAAAGGCGCTGACTAACATGCCGGTCAAGGCGGAACTGATGACAAATGCCAGCGATCCCCAAAGGCGAACCGGGCCGTAAGCCAGGCCGATTTGCTGGGTCCAGGTTGCGGCTAATGCGTCGCTGAGGGGCACCAAAGGCGAGAAAAACAGGTTAAAGCCCACCATGACTAACAGCAGCCACATCCACTGCTGTCCAATCCAATAGCCGATCGCAAACAGACATGTCATTAACGCCAGCAGGCGTAGCGCGGTGATGAGCTGCGAGGGATTTTTCACCTGGGAAGCAATCAGCAAACTCCCCACAAAACGAGCCACCATGCCGCAGCCAATGAGCAGGCCAATTTTTTCGGCATCCAGACCGGTGCCTTTTAGCCAGACGCTCCAGAAAGGCAGGTAAATACCGTAGCAAAAGAAGTAAGTAAAGTAGCCTAATCCGAGCCATTTGGCCGAGCCGATTGCCATATTCCCTCCAGCAAAAAATGCTGCTCAGCAGCATGAGTGGCCGCTACTTTGTCAGAGCCCCGCGGCCACGGCAATAAAAAAAGGATGGCTTACGCCATCCTTTTTTATACCGCATCGGCAAGCGTAAAACTTACGCGTATACCGGCAGACGAGTGCAGATATCCAACACTTTCTGCTTAGTGCGTTCGATAGTTGCTTCGTCGTTAATGTTGTCCAACACGTCGGCGATCCAGCCCGCTAATTCACGGACTTCAGCTTCTTTGAAGCCGCGACGGGTAACGGCTGGAGTACCAATACGGACGCCAGACGTCACAAATGGGCTTTTCGGATCGTTTGGTACGCTATTTTTGTTTACGGTAATGTTGGCGCGGCCCAGAGCAGCATCCGCTTCTTTACCGGTCAGATTTTTGCTTACCAAATCGATCAGGAACAAGTGGTTGTGCGTGCCACCCGAAACGATGTTGTAGCCGCGCTCAAGCAGTACTTCCACCATCGCTTTGGCATTCTTAGCAACCTGCTGCTGATAAGTTTTGAACTCTGGCTCCATCGCTTCTTTGAACGCCACCGCTTTACCAGCAATCACGTGCATCAAAGGACCACCCTGACCGCCCGGGAACACCGCGGAGTTCAGTTTTTTGTACAGCTCTTCGTCACCGTTTTTCGCCAGGATCAGGCCGCCACGTGGACCCGCCAGGGTTTTATGGGTGGTCGAAGTGACGATGTGAGCATGTGGAACAGGGTTTGGATAGACATCTGCCGCGATCAGACCCGCAACGTGTGCCATGTCAACAAACAGGTACGCGCCAACGCTGTCAGCGATTTCACGCATTTTGGCCCAGTCGCAAATACCAGAGTAAGCAGAGAATCCGCCTACGATCATTTTCGGCTTGTGGGTTTGCGCCAGCTCAGCCAGTTCGTCGTAATTGATTTTGCCGGTTTCATCGATGCCGTAAGGGATAACGTTATACAGCTTGCCAGACAAGTTAACCGGAGAACCGTGCGTCAGGTGACCACCGTGCGCCAGGTTCATACCCAGGATGGTGTCGCCCGGCTGCAGCAGCGCGGTATATACCGCGAAGTTGGCCTGTGACCCCGAGTGCGGCTGCACGTTAGCGTAGTCTGCGCCGAACAGCGCTTTAGCACGATCAATTGCCAGCTGCTCAACGATATCAACGTATTCGCAGCCGCCGTAGTAGCGCTTGCCCGGGTAGCCTTCAGCATATTTGTTGGTGAGCTGTGAACCTTGTGCCTGCATTACGCGTGGGCTGGTGTAGTTTTCAGAAGCAATCAGTTCAATGTGCTCTTCCTGACGCACTTTCTCTTGCTCCATCGCCTGCCACAACGCGGCATCATAATCGGCAATGTTCATATCACGCTTTAACATCCGGACTCTCCTGACTCAGCTTACTTTTTAACGGCAGTTTAGGCCCCGGCAAAGGGGCGAAGGCGAACAGTGTAAACGGTTTTGCCAGGTGACGGTAGCGCCAACACCCTCTTTTTGCGCAATCGATTGGCATGGCGTTGGAACGGGTTTTTTACGCTTTTATTGCAGCCAGTAAATCATGATATTTCCTCACTCTAATCCCGATAAAATTTCAGGTTTGCGGCCCAGCCCGCACCTTTCTTGCTTAATCCTTAAGCATTACGAGGGATTTACAGGCGCTTAGATTGAACTTAAGATGCATTTAAAATACATGTTTAAATTCACCCTAAGGATTTCACCATGCTTGATGCCCAAACTATCGCCATTATCAAATCGACCTTGCCTGCTATAGCGCAAATCGGCCCCCAGCTTACCGGCCATTTTTATCAGCGCCTGCTAACGCAGCATCCCGAATTGAAAAATGTGTTCAACATGAACAATCAACGCAGTGGTAATCAACGGGAAGCGCTGTTCAATGCGATCGTCGCTTATGGCAGCAATCTGGAAAATCTGGCCGTACTGCTGCCTGCAGTAGAAAAAATTGCCCAGAAGCATGCCAGCTTAAATATTCAGCCCGATCAGTACGCCATCGTCGGAGAAAATTTGCTGGCAACCATTGATGAGCTGCTGCATCCGGGTGAAGAGGTGTTAACCGCGTGGGGTAAAGCTTATGGCGTGCTGGCGGATGTGTTTATTCAGCGAGAAGAAGCCATTTATCGTGAGTCCGAAGAGAAAATAGGCGGCTGGCGCGGCGCGCGTGATTTCCGTATTCGCGCCATCAAACAGGAAAGCTCCGTGATCAAAAGCTTTGAGCTGTTGCCAAATGATGGCATGCCGGTGGCGGCCTTTCTGCCCGGTCAATATCTGGCCATTAGCCTGCATCCAGCGGGCAGTGAAAATATCCAGCACCGCCAGTATTCTTTGACGCATCAGCCTAACGGCAAATTTTATCGAATTGCCGTGAAGCGCGAAGCCTTAGGCAGCGTCTCGGGCTGGCTGCACGATAACGCGCGGGTCGGAGATATCGTGCAGTGCGCTGCGCCAGCTGGCGATTTCTTCCTGCAGGCGCAACCTACGACGCCCGTTACGCTGATTTCGGCTGGCGTTGGTCAAACGCCCATGCTGGCGATGCTGGCAAATCTTGCCGAGCAACAACACCCTGCCGCAGTTAACTGGCTGCATGCGGCTGAAGCGGGTTCACAACATGCCTTTGCTGAAGAAGTGCAGTCACTCGGTGCACGTCTGCCAAACTTCACGCCATACATCTGGTATCGCCAGCCGGCAGCCACCGATGCCGGGCGCTTCGATGCGCAAGGCTTGATGGATCTGGCGAGTATCTCTTCCGCACTCAATCAGGCCGATCGTCAATTCTGGATCTGCGGCCCGCTGTCGTTCATGCAGTTTGTCGCACGTCAGTTAATTGATGCGGGTGTAAACACCGATCGCATTCACTACGAAGTGTTTGGCCCACACAAAGTGCTTTAAAACAAAAGCCTGCGCAAGGCAGGCTTTTTCAGGTAATGCGCGGAGGGGCTTAAATTGCCTCTTCGTCCTCTTCACCGGTACGAATACGTACCACGCGCGCCACGTCGAAGACAAAGATTTTGCCATCACCAATTTTGCCGGTTTGCGCGGTTTTCATAATGGTTTCTACGCAGGTGTCGACGATGTCGTCACCCACCACCATTTCGATTTTCACCTTTGGCAGAAAATCGACCATGTACTCGGCACCGCGATACAGTTCAGTATGGCCCTTCTGACGCCCAAAACCTTTCACTTCACTGACGGTCATCCCGGTGATGCCTACCTCGGCTAAAGCTTCACGTACATCATCGAGTTTGAATGGTTTGATAATTGCATCGATCTTTTTCATGACAGATCCTTTTTAACTCCCTCCATGATGGACGGATACCGTTAGTATAATTGTTCCTGACGCTGCCGCAGCAAGCTACTCTTTAAATTCGCTGGCGTCCAATTCATGGCGCGACAGCAGCTTATAGAATTCAGTACGGTTACGTCCAGCCAGACGCGCGGCGTTAGTCACATTTCCTTTGGTCATCTGCAGCAGCTTGCGCAGATAGTTCAGCTCAAATTGATTGCGTGCCTCAACGAAAGTAGGCAACGCAGTATTTTCTCCGGCCAGCGCCTGCTCCACTAGCGCATCCCCGATCACCGGTGCGGTACTTAGCGCTACGCACTGCTCAATCACATTCACCAGCTGGCGTACATTACCCGGCCACGACGCGCCCACCAGCCGTTTCATGGCATCGACAGAGAAACTGCGCACAAAGGGTTTATGGCGATCGGCGGACTGACGCAGCAGATGATTGGCCAGCAGCGGGATATCTTCCGCGCGCTCATGCAGCGCGGGAATTCTGAGATTTACCACATTGAGGCGATAGTAAAGATCCTCGCGGAAACTTTTTTTCTCCATCGCTTTCGGCAAGTCGCGATGCGTCGCCGAAATAATACGCACATTAATAGTTAAATCGCGGTTGCTGCCTAGCGGGCGCACTTTGCGCTCCTGCAGAACACGCAGCAGTTTCACCTGTAGCGCCTGCGGCATATCACCAATTTCATCAAGGAATAGCGTGCCGCCTTCCGCAGCCTGGAACAAGCCTTCGCGTGCGCTAACGGCACCGGTAAACGCGCCTTTGGCGTGGCCAAACAGCTCAGATTCCAGCAGTTGCTCCGGCAGCGCGCCGCAGTTAATCGCAATAAACGGTTTTGTCGCGCGCGGGCTGGCCGCATGAATCGCCTGCGCCAATACCTCTTTACCGGTGCCGCTTTGACCATTGATCAAAATACTGACGTCGGATTGCGCCACCATATGTGACTGCTCCAGCAGACGCAGCATTTGCGGATTACGCGTCACAATCGTTTCACGCCATCCCTCATCGCCGATGGGCGCACGCTGCGCCAGCGCTTCATCAATCGCTTTGTAGAGCGCATCACGGTCCACCGGTTTTGTCAGAAAGCTAAACACGCCTTGCTGGGTCGCCGAGACGGCTTCCGGAATCGAACCGTGGGCGGTGAGGATGATGACCGGTAATCCCGCGTGACGTTTCTGGACTTCGCCGAACAGAGCCAGACCGTCCATCTCATCCATGCGCAGGTCGCTTATCACTAAATCGACCTTCTCTTTTTGCAGATGACGCAACGCTTCCGGGCCACTGGCCGCCGTCGCCACCTGATAACCTTCACTGCTCAGACGCATACCGAGCAATTTCAGTAAGCCCGGATCGTCATCCACCAGCAGTAAGCGTGCGGCTTGTTTCATGATTACTGATCCTCACTTTGCACATCGCTACCGTGCGATGTGTCGCTGCTGTCTGCGGCTTTGCGCGATGACAACTGGCGTTCAATATCCGTTAAACGCTCGAGTTTGCGTTGGGTATCCACCAGCGACTGACGCATTTTGGTTTGCTGCTGGCGCAGGTTATCCATTTCAGCATCGTTGCTCTGCTGCAGGGCAGCGTAACGTCCACGCGCTTCACTCAGCTGCAGCTGGGCCGCTTGATTACTGCGCCACAGCTGCAGCAACGGCCGAACTGACGCCGGATAAAAGGTGCCGTAACTATCTAAGGTATCGACATAAGTGCGGCGCTCAACCGGCGTCACGTTGCCGTTCGACAGTAAGATGCCTTGCTTAAAGGCGCGCGCCCATCCCTGTACCGGCCAGCGACGCGCTTCGGCGCGCGCTTCAGCAGGTGATAAGCGCTCTGCACAATCAATGGCGCGCTGCCAGTAAAGCGGGTTACTTACAGCGGCTGGCGTTTCGATTTGCCACAGGTTTTGGCAATCGGTCGCCAGATAATCGGGCAGACGCACGTCCGGCTCAGGCAAGCTGGCGCCATTATGCTGCGCAGGATCGCGTGAGGGGGCCTGGCAGGCGCTAAGGCCCAACGCCAGCAATGCACAGCTCACAAATTTGCATAGGGTTAATTTCATTAATCAGGCATTCCCGGCGCTGGTCGTCAAAATTATACGAAAACAGACATCCGCATCCTTGCGCGTTACCAACTGCAAATCACCTTGCATCCTGCGCAGGCAATCTTTGGCAATGCTTAAACCTAGCCCACTGCCTTTAACCGGCCCTTTACGCTGTTGGCTGCCCTGATAAAAGGGCTCGAAAATCATCGCCTGCTCTTCAGCCGGAATTGGTGTGCCGGTGTTTGCCACCTCAATCCACACCTGGTTGCCTTTCTGCTGGCTCTGCAGCCAGATGTTACCGGATTCGCTGCCGTAGTTCACGGCGTTCGAATAGAGGTTATCAATGACGCGCTGCAGCAGCGTGGCTTCCGCCAGGCAGTGATGAACTTGCAAATCTACGTGCGTTGTCAGTGCTCGCGCGTTAGCCGGCAGTGAATGTACTTTCAGTACCGCAGCGATGATGTCATTTAACGCAACCGGTTCCAGCGTCAGGGGGCCATCGGCCAGCTTGCGGTTGTAATCCAGCAATTGTTCAATCAGCCGCTGTAAATGACGGCTGCTGGTATCGAGTATCGCCACCACTTCCTGCTGCTCGGCATTCAGCGGTCCAGCGACCTGATCGGCCAGGAGTTCTGTCCCTTCGCGCAGGCTGGCGAGCGGCGTTTTCAGTTCATGGGAGAGATGGCGCAAAAATTCATGGCGCTGCGCTTCGAGCCAGCTCAGACGCTCACTCAACCAGACAATGCGTTGTCCCAGCGAGCGAATCTCGCGCGGGCCACGAAAACTGCCGCTATCACCCAGCGATCTGCCCTCGCCCAGACGATTAATCATGCGTTCAACACGTTTTACTGGGCCAATGATCATGCCGGTAAACAGCAAAACCAGCACCAGGCTAATCAGGAAGAGAATCAGTGCCTGCCAGCCAAAGAACTGACCGCGATCGGCAATTTCACGCTGCAGCTGGAGGCCGCGCGAAAACACCACTTCACGCGTCGCCTGAACCATTTGCGTGTTGGCGTCGGAAAATCGTTCCAGCGCACTACCAGCCTGAGCTTCGGGATTCCCGTTATCGCATTGCATCTGCTGCAGCTGCGGCAAAGTGGTTTGCAGCACTTTAAAAGAGGGAAGATCGGGCAAACTGGCGGCGTGGCTGCTCAGCATCTGGCCGTAGCGCGTCCACTGTGTTTGATATAGCTTCGCCAGTGACACATCACCTAATACGCAATATTGGCGATAGCTACGCTCCAGCTCAAGGGCGGTACGCGCCATTGCCTCGCTACGACGAACGTCGGTGAAGGTATTGCGGTTGGTATCCGCCGCCTGATTGCTCAGCGCCGAGAGGCTTTCCCACGCTTGCCATGCCAGCACCAGCAATGGCAGTAGTACCAGCAGAAAGGCCATCAACACCAACTGCCGCAGGGATCGGGGGAACAAACGCCATTTCTTCACAACCGCGCTTCCTTAAATGTGAGCTGCAGGCATGCTAGCGAAGTATCAAAACGGAGGAAAGGCCGGATATGAAAACGGCAGGCCTTTTGGCCTGCCGTGAGAGCGACGCCGCAGCATCGCTTACAAAATAGGTGGAGCCTAACTCAACGTTGCGTCCGATGTTTGATAACGTTGCAAAGCAAGCGATTATCGGTGAGGTGGACGACAGGCTCCGTTTGGTGCGTCATTCAGTTTTTATGAGCTCAACCGCCTAAGCGGGGCAATCATAAACAGGAGAATGAGCCACAATGTGAGTATAGCAAGTATCGTGCCAGAAAATAAATAGTGTTGATTATCAGAGGAGTGCCAACAAGGCAGCGAGAATTGTCGGTAAAGCGGACCGATTGGTCAGATACAAGTGTCGCCAATTAGCAACGCGTTAAGAGCCCTCATTTTTCAACATTATAAATCAATGGGTTAAATGTCACCTTTTGACGACACTGGCATGGCGGGATTGTCGCCTTTTTCCGACAGTTTGCATACTTGTGCGGTTTTTAGCCAGGTCGCCATTAATGGCGACCCTACAAAAAAATAAAGGCCGCGGTTAGGCGGCCTTGTAAGGTGCGCATTGATGCGCACCAGCAAAACAACTCAAGATTAACGCTTAGCCCAACTGCTTACGCGCATTGCGGAAGATACGCATCCACGGGCTGTCTTCGCCCCACTCTGCCGGGTGCCATGAGTTGCTCACGGTGCGGAACACGCGCTCAGGATGCGGCATCATAATGGTCACACGACCGCTTTCGTTGGTGACTGCGGTGATGCCGTTTGGAGAGCCATTCGGGTTCGCCGGATAGCGCTCCGTCACTTTGCCAAAGTTATCGACGAAGCGCAGCGCCACCAGACCTTTGCTCTCCAGCTGTGCCAGATGCGCACCGTCACGCACTTCGACAAAACCTTCGCCGTGTGATACGGCGATGGGCATGTGCGATCCTACCATGCCGTCCAGCAGCAGCGATGGGCTCGCCGCCACTTCGACCAGGCTGAAACGCGCTTCAAAGCGCTCGGACTGGTTACGCACAAAGCGTGGCCACAGTTCGCTGCCTGGAATCAGTTCACGCAGGTTCGACATCATCTGGCAGCCGTTACAAACGCCCAACGCCAGCGTTTGTGGACGATGGAAGAAGTTCTCAAACTCATCACGTACGCGGCCGTTGAACAGGATGGATTTGGCCCAACCTTCCCCCGCACCCAGCACGTCACCGTAAGAGAAACCACCGCACGCAACCAGCGCCTGGAACTCTTCCAGGCCGCGACGACCGGCCAGCAGATCGCTCATGTGTACGTCAACCGCAGTAAAGCCAGCGCGATGGAAAGCCGCCGCCATCTCCACGTGGGAGTTGACGCCCTGCTCACGCAGCACCGCCACACGCGGACGCGCGCCGGTGGCGATCATCGGTGCCGCAACGTCCTCTTCTGGCTTAAAGGTTAGATGCACGTTCAGACCTGGGTCCTTGTCATCTTTCTTCGCTTCATGCTCCTGATCGGCACAGGCTGGGTTATCACGCAGACGCTGCATCTGCCAGGTGGTTTCTGCCCACCAGGTACGCAGCGTGGTGCGGCTTTCGCTGTACACTGCACTGTCGCCAGAACGGATCACGAAGCGGTCGCCCGGCAGCGCTTTACCCATCACGTGCACGTTAGCGCTCAGGCCGTGGTCAGCAAACACCTGCTCCACTGCAGCGCGATCCGCGGCGTTGATTTGCAGTACCGCGCCCAGCTCTTCGGTGAACAGCGCTGCCAAAGCATCGCTGCCCAACGCGGCGATATCAACGTCGATACCGCAGTGTCCGGTGAAGGCCATTTCTGCCAGCGTCACCAGCAGGCCGCCGTCGGAACGATCGTGGTAGGCCAGCAGTTTCTGCTCGGCCACCAGCGCCTGAATAGCATTGAAGAAGCCAGCCAGCTGAGTGGCATCACGCACATCGGCTGGCTTGTCGCCAAGTTGGCGATAAACCTGCGACAGCGCGGTTGCGCCCAAGGTATTAGCGCCGTTACCCAGATCCACCAGCAGCAGCAGATTGTCTTGATCGGCCTGCAGCTGCGGCGTGACGGTGCGACGCACATCTTCAACGCGCGCAAACGCGGTGATCACTAATGACAACGGCGAGGTCATTTCACGCTGCTCGGTGCCTTGCTGCCAGCGGGTTTTCATCGACATCGAATCTTTGCCTACTGGGATAGTGATACCCAGCGCCGGACACAGCTCTTCGCCAACCGCTTTCACTGCGGCATATAAACCCGCATCTTCTCCCGGGTGGCCGGCTGCGGCCATCCAGTTCGCAGATAGCTTGACGCGTTGCAGTGAACCAATTGAGGTGGCTGCGATGTTGGTCAGCGCTTCGCCTACCGCCAGGCGACCGGAAGCCGCGAAGTCGAGCAGCGCGACCGGTGCACGTTCACCAAGGGAGAATGCTTCACCATGATAGCTATCGAGGCTGGCGGTGGTGACGGCGCAGTTGGCAACGGGGATCTGCCATGGACCCACCATCTGATCGCGCGCGACCATGCCGGTTACGCTGCGATCGCCGATGGTGATCAGGAAGGTTTTTTCCGCCACGGTTGGCAAATGCAGCACACGATGCACCGCATCAGCAATCGTAATACCCTCACGCTGCAGCGCATCGCCTTTGGCTTGCTGGCTGGCAACATCGCGCGTCATCTTCGGCGTTTTGCCCAGCAGCACGTCGAGCGGCATGTCGATTGGCTTATTGTCGAAATGGCTGTCGGCGAGGTTCAGATGCAGCTCTTCAGTCGCTTCACCAATCACCGCATACGGCGCGCGCTCACGCTGGCACAGCTCATCGAACAGCGCCAGCTTCTCTGGCGCCACCGCCAGCACATAACGCTCCTGCGATTCGTTACACCACACTTCCAGCGGGCTCATGCCTGGCTCATCACTGAGGATGTCGCGCAGGTTAAAGTTGCCGCCGCGGTTACCATCGCTGACCAGCTCTGGCATCGCGTTCGAGAGACCGCCCGCGCCGACGTCGTGGATAAACAGAATCGGGTTGGCTTCCCCTAGCTGCCAACAACGGTCAATGACTTCCTGGCAGCGGCGCTCCATTTCCGGGTTGTCGCGCTGTACCGAAGCAAAATCAAGATCGGCATCTGACTGGCCTGAAGCCATCGAAGAAGCCGCACCGCCGCCCAAACCGATGTTCATGGCCGGACCGCCCAGCACGATCAGCTTGGCGCCCACCACAATCTCGCCCTTCTGTACGTGATCGGCACGGATGTTACCGATACCGCCCGCCAGCATGATTGGCTTGTGGTAGCCGCGCAGTTCTACACCATTGTGGCTGTTAACGCGCTCTTCATAGGTACGGAAGTAGCCGTTAAGGGCCGGACGACCAAATTCGTTGTTGAATGCCGCGCCGCCCAGCGGGCCTTCGGTCATGATGTCCAGCGCAGTGACAATGCGATCCGGCTTACCGAAATCCTCTTCCCACGGCTGTTCGAAGCCTGGAATGCGCAGGTTCGAAACCGAAAAACCGACCAGTCCGGCTTTTGGTTTCGCGCCACGGCCGGTTGCGCCTTCATCGCGGATTTCGCCACCGGAACCGGTCGCGGCACCCGGCCATGGCGAAATGGCAGTTGGATGATTATGGGTTTCGACTTTCATCAGGATGTGCGCTTCTTCCTGATGGAATTGATATTCGCCCTGCTGCGCATCCGCGTAGAAGCGACCAACCTCAGAACCTTCCATCACCGCGGCATTGTCTTTATAGGCCGAGAGCACGTGCTCAGGGTTATGTTCAAAGGTGTTTTTGATCATTTTAAACAGCGATTTCGGCTGCTTTTCGCCATCAATAATCCAGTCGGCGTTGAAGATCTTGTGACGGCAGTGTTCGGAGTTTGCCTGCGCAAACATGTAGAGCTCAATGTCGTTAGGATTACGCCCCAGCTTAGTAAAGGCATCAAGCAGGTAATCGATCTCATCATCGGCCAGCGCCAGGCCCAGCGTGGTATTGGCCTGTTCAAGCGCGCGGCGGCCTGCGCCCAGCACGTCGATGCTTTTCAGCGGCTGCGGCGGCTGATGGGCAAACAGCTGCTGCGCATCGCTGAGGTCAGCGAATACGGTTTCCATCATGCGGTCATGCAGCAGGCTGGCAAGCTGCTGCCACTGCGCTTCCGTCAGCTCGGGGGCCTGCACATAGAAAGCCATACCGCGCTCAAGGCGTAACACCTGGGGCAGATCGCAGTTGTGTGCGATGTCGGTGGCTTTCGATGACCACGGCGAGATGGTGCCGGGACGCGGCGTAACCAGCAACAGACGCCCTTGTGGCGCATGTTCGGCGAGAGAAGGACCGTATTTCAGCAGGCGTTGCAGGCGGGCGTGTTCATCCGCGCTGAGCGGTGCGCTGACATCGGCAAAATGGACGTACTCGGCGTAAATATCACTCACTGGAAGGTGAGCGTCCTGAAAGCGGGTCAGCAGTTTGTTTACACGAAATGCCGACAGAGCGGGCGAACCACGCAGAATTTCCATCATTAAAGATCTCTCGTCTTTGAAGTGCCGGGCGACGCTTCATTGGGCGCAACAGGGGAAAACGGGCGGTATTATAGAGAAACAGCACGGGATACGAAACCGTTTGCGCATAAATTCTGGCACCTGGCGTTTGGCTGAATTTTGCACAATTCTTGCTATAAAAGTTGCCCTGCCTCTTTTTGTTGCGCAAAATGCCCCTCGCTCTGGGAGTTAAAACAACATAAATACTGCCTTTTAAAAGACAGAGGCCTGTGAGCCATTACGAGACAACTATTTGAAACGCCTAAAAATAAACTATCTGTTTATCGGTCTGATCACCGTGCTGCTTGCGCTAGCACTGTGGCCCTCCATCCCGTGGTACGGGGGAGGAAAAGACGCGCTATCACAGATCAAATCACGCGGAGTGCTGCGCATCAGCACGGTGAACTCTCCGCTGACTTACTACACCATTAACAATGCACCAGCCGGAATGGATTACGAGCTGGCGAAGCGCTTCGCCGATTATCTTGGCGTGAAACTGGAAGTTGAGGTGCGTCCTAACCTTGGCGATCTGTTTGACGATTTGGATGATGGTAAAGCGGATTTGCTTGCCGCCGGTTTGATCTATAACAGCGAACGCCTTGCGCACTATCAAAGTGGCCCGAGCTACTATTCGGTGTCGCAGCAGCTGGTGTACCGCATTGATAAGCCTCGCCCGAAAAATCTCGGCGATCTTAAAGGCCGCCTGATTGTGCAGTCCGGTTCGGCATATCTGTCAACTTTACGTTCCGCCAAAGCTGACAGCTATCCCGATCTCGACTGGGCGATCTCCACCGATCAAGGGCAGAAAGCGCTGCTTGAAGCCGTCGCCGACGGTAAGCTGGATTATACCGTGGGTGATTCGGTCACCATTGGCTTGCTGCAACGCATTCATCCGCAGCTGGCGGTGGCATTTGATGTGACGGATGAAGAGCCGGTGACATGGTATCTGCCGCGTAACGATGATGACAGTCTGAATGCGGCCATGCTCGACTTCTATAGCCAAATGGGTGAAGAAGGCGCGATGGCGCGGCTGGAAGAGAAGTATCTTGGTCACGTCGGCACTTTCGATTACGTAGATACGCGTACTTTCCTGCGCGCCATCGATAATACGCTGCCCGATATCAAACCGCTGTTTGAGAAGTATTCCGCCACCATGGATTGGCGCTTGTTAGCGGCGATCTCTTATCAGGAGTCGCACTGGAATCCGCAGGCCACCTCGCCCACCGGCGTGCGCGGCATGATGATGTTGACGCGCAATACTGCGGACAGCCTTGACGTGAACGATCGGCTCGATCCCGAGCAGAGTATTCGCGGCGGCAGTGAATATCTCAAGCGCATGATGGAAAAGGTGCCGGAGACGATACCTGAAGATGAGCGCATTTGGTTCGCGCTGGCGGCCTACAACATGGGCTACGCGCACATGCTGGACGTGCGTAAGCTGACGGCGAAACAGGGCGGCAACCCGGATAGCTGGGCAGATGTGAAGCTGCGCTTGCCAATGCTGAGCCAGAAACGTTACTACACGCAAACCACTTACGGTTACGCACGCGGCCACGAAGCTTATAACTACGTGGAGAATATTCGTAAGTATCAGATCAGTTTGGTGGGATATTTGCAGGAGCAAGAGAAGCGCATCGCGCAACAGTCGGCGCTGGAAGCGGAATTAGGCGCCGGTTACCCGGCAGTCGAACCGAAAATTGCGATGAATTAACCGCTGCGCTGCGCCTGTCGCAGCGCTTTCTTTTGCTCGCGACGCATGCGGAAGAAGTCACTCAGCATCCCGGCACACTCGTCTGCCAACACACCGCAATCAATCTGGATTTGATGATTCATGCCGGGATGACCAATAACGTCCAGTAAAGAACCCGCCGCACCGGTTTTCTCATCTTTGGCGCCAAATACTAACCGCGTGATGCGACTGTGCACCATCGCACCGGCGCACATCACGCAAGGCTCCAGCGTTACATACAGCGTCGTATCCAGTAAACGATAGTTTTCCAGCACTTTGCCGCCCTGACGCAGCGCCATGATCTCCGCATGCGCGGTAGGATCGTGCTGACCAATCGGACGATTCCAGCCCTCTCCAATCACGTTATCGCCCTGCACCAGCACCGCACCCACTGGAACCTCGCCCTGCTCCCACGCACGACGCGCCAACTCCAGCGCATAACGCATCCAATATTCATCTGTCTGTGGGTTCACCGGGCAACTCCTGCGGGCATCAAAGGCGGCGCATTATAGCGATGCTACTGCCGGAATCGAAGCGTTATTCCAGCTGTTGCAGCTCGCCGCGCGGCGTAACGCGCCAGCGATGCTGACAGAAGAACAGCAGCGGGTTGTCCTGCTTGCTGTCGCTGTAGCCACTATACAGCTGAAGAGGCGTGCCGATTTTCTCCTCCAGCTGCGCCACCTTTTCGTGCCCCAGGCAACGCATGGCCAACAAACGTCCACCGCGGCCCGGTTTCATCTGGCTGGCGATAAGTTGCACGCGCGGCAGGAACGCTGAATCAAAATAGACTTTTTCTACCAGCGACTGCGGAGAACCGGTAATCAGCCAGACATCGGCATCATTGCTGCTGAGATAATCGGTAAGTCGCTGTTGCACCACCGGAAAGGCGGTCACGCGTTCGCGGAACCAGTCAGCAAATTCGGCTTCACGCTGACGCAGGCGCGTTTCACTGTGGCCAAAAGTAATCGCCCATAGCAGTAAACTCATCGGCCAGCGCGCCGCGCGACCTTTGATCAGCATACCGAGCCCAATCACCGGTAACAACGGCACCACCAACAGCACATTGATCGGCTGACGTCGCAGCAGGTAGCGCATAAAGGTGCCAAACATATCTTGCTGATGCAGCGTGCCGTCCAGATCGAAAAACACCACGCGTCGTTGCGTACCTTTTGTCAAACAACACTCCTTTTCTATCCTTCGCGGTTTCTGCACTACAGTGTAGCCAGCTTCAGCGTTCGGGGCGAAAACTGCTATTTTTAATTCCAATGACTACAATGCCAGCTGAATAGTTTATTCTCTTTGCCCGCGCGTTGTTATCTGGCCGAAGCCTGCCAGCACCATAAGTGCAAAGCGCTCCGCGCTATCTGGAAAGCTGAATTAAGGATCTAACCATGAGTTCATTGCTGCGAATTCGCCAACTTTATCCTCGACTGGCGCTAAATGAGCGTCGATTGGCGGATTTTTTGCTGTCGCAGCCGGATCGGGCACGGCATCTGAGTTCGCAAAAGCTGGCGGAAGAAGCCGGCGTTAGCCAGTCCAGCGTGGTGAAATTTGCGCAAAAGCTGGGCTATAAAGGATTTCCGGCGCTGAAGCTGGCGCTGAGCGAATCGATGGCCGACCGTGATGCGATTACGGTACACAATCATATTCTTAGCGACGATCCGCTTAAAGTGGTGGGCGAGAAACTGCTCACCGAGAAGATCTCCGCGATCCGCGCCACGCTGGATATCAACAGCGAAGAAAAGCTGATGCAAACGTTGCAGCTGTTGAAAAATGCCAATCGTATTTTACTGGTTGGTATTGGCGCATCCGGTTTGGTGGCAAAAGATTTCTCGTGGAAGCTGATGAAAATCGGCATCAATGCGGTGGCTGAACAGGATATGCATGCGCTGCTGGCCAGTGTGCAGGCAATGGCACCCGGCGATGTGTTATTGGCAATTTCCTATACCGGCGAACGGCGTGAAATCAATTTGGCGGCGCAGGAAGCGGCACAGGTAGGCGCCGATGTGCTGGCCTTCACCGGCTTCACGCCAAATGCGTTACAGCAGTGTGCAACCATTTGCCTGTATACCGTGGCCGAAGAGCAAAGTACGCGTAGCGCGGCGATATCATCCACCAGCGCACAACTGGCGCTGACCGATCTGCTGTTTATGGCGCTAGTACAAAACGATCCTGAACGCGCGTCCAGCCATATTCGCCACAGCGAAGCGTTGGTGAAAAAGCTGGTGTAACAATTTTAAAGGCCGCTCAACGGCCTTTTGATTATGCGACACATTGAAATTTCAGGACTTGCTATATGTTTTTATTACGTTGAAATGTGCATCAGTTTTAAATTCGAGGCGATATTTACCACCATTTAACACATAAATTAACTCGTAACTCTCATGCTCTTTAAGGACAAATGGAATGCAAGTATTTAGTCGTTTCGTTTCAACGTCATCTTTAACGACTAATGGTTTAGCATAATTATTTTCAGAAGAACTCAACATGTAATACTCTAATTGATCTTCAGGAACAGTTTTTATGCAAAGCTGATTTCGTCCTATAAAGGCATCACCTTTTAGATGATAGCTCAGCCTATCGCCAACGCATCCACTGAGTAAAAAAAGCATCGGTAAAAAAAGGCGTTTATTCATTATGGGAAGCACCTTAAAATTGATCTATATTTTTCCGTCAAGTCATTAACAGGCTTATTACGCTCATGGTTTTTATATTTATTCATCCTATGATACGTAAGATAATCAAGCGTTGTTAACAACCAATAATCTGCAACAATTGAAGCCTGCTGTTCCATTGGGTAAAAAGACAAGATGCATTTAATAAGTGCATATTTATAATCTACCTACCAGGAGACCTCCACCCAAATTAACACTTTGTAATATTGCCTCAGATGAAACCATACTCTGACCTTGGCATTACTGTTTTATTTCAACATTGATTGATTTAAAGCAGTAAACCAGCGATCAAAAGTCACACCTTTTGTGATAAAGTGCGCGGCTACTTTCAATACTTCGACAGCAGCCATGGCTTTACTCATCACCACAAAATGCATCAACTGCGATATGTGCGAACCTGAATGCCCAAATCAGGCAATCAGCTTAGGCGACGCGATCTATGAGATTGATGTTGACCGCTGCACCGAATGCGTGGGCCATTATGATGTGCCGACCTGCCAAAGCGTCTGCCCGATTGATAACACCATTATTGCGGATCCACAGCACCCGGAAAGTCGTGAGATGCTGTGGGAGAAGTTTGTGGTGTTGCACCCTTAGTTCTCGATAATTACCGTCGCGCAAGCGTAATGGCGTTCATCCGCTAACGTCACATGCACGTGCTGTACGCCGAGCTGGCTGGCAATCACTTTAGCCTGTTCAAAGAAACGTAACCCCGGCTTGCCCAGCGCGTCGTTGTACACTTCAAACTGATTGAACGCCAGGCCACCGCGAATGCCGGTACCGAACGCTTTCGCGGCCGCTTCTTTTACCGCAAAACGCTTGGCAAGAAAACGCACCGGCTGCTGGTGCGCCTGATATTGCTGCCACTCGGCTTCGCTCAATACGCGGCGCGCCAGGCGATCGCCGGAACGCTCAATCACGCCCGCGATACGCTCGATCTCTACGATGTCGCTGCCAAGTCCGAGAATCGCCATTAGCGACGCGCTTCCCGCATCAGTTGTTTCATCTCAGTAACCGCATCCGCCAAACCGCTAAACAGCGCGCGACCAATGATTGCGTGACCGATATTCAGCTCATGCATCTCAGGCAGTTCAGCAATCGGCTGTACGTTATGGTAGGTCAAACCGTGGCCGGCATTCACTTTCAGGCCAAGGCTGGCCGCGAAGGTAGCGGCTTTTCGGATACGCGACAGCTCAGCCTGGCGCTCGAGTCCTTCTGCCGCTTCGGCGTACGCGCCGGTGTGAATTTCAATATAGGGCGCGCCACTGGCAACGGCGGCTTCAATCTGGCGATGATCGGCATCGATAAACAGCGACACCAAAATCCCCGCTTCACTTAGCAAACGCACCGCCGCATTGATTTTATCCTGCTGGCCAGCCACATCCAGCCCACCTTCGGTGGTGACTTCCTGACGCTTTTCCGGCACCAGACAAACGAAGTGTGGTTTGATTTCGCAGGCGATGTCGATCATCTCGTCCGTGACCGCCATCTCCAGATTCATGCGCGTCTGAATGGTATCACGCAGAATGCGCACGTCGCGGTCGGTAATGTGGCGACGATCTTCACGCAGATGCACGGTAATGCCGTCGGCACCGGCCTGCTCGGCAACAAACGCGGCCTGCACCGGATCGGGATAGTTTGTGCCACGCGCATTGCGCACGGTAGCAATGTGGTCAATGTTGACGCCTAACAGCAACTCAGCCATGACAATCCTTAAATGTGTTCAGTGTGTTTGCAGTGTACCGTGCTGAATATATCAGGCGGTAGAACCAGCGCTAGTCGTTTGCCACATCGGGTTTCTTTTTTGGCACAAACTGGCGAAACAGCTCCTGACTCTTCAGCGGTTTACCACCAAGATAGGGCTTCAGTGCCATGCGCGTAAAGCGTTTAGCAGCGCGCAGGCTATCAGCATCCGGAAAATCACGTTCCCATATTGCCCGCAGTTGACGGCCGGTAAAGCTACGCTGGTTCACCACCAAACTGGCAATAAACCCTTTCTCTTCACGATAGCTGTAGGTCATCTCATCGGCGATCTCTTCGCCGCTGCCGGCGCAGTGCAGGAAATCCACGCCGTAACCAAGATGTCCCAGTAGCGCCAGCTCAAAGCGGCGTAGCGCCGGTTCAGGCGAGCCGTTGCCTGCCGCCAGCGTTTGGATGCAATGAAGATAATCGAAGAACATGTCAGAGAAGGGAATTTGCTGCTCCAGCACGCGCGAAAGCAGTTCATTAACGTACAGCCCGCAGTAGAGCGTGATGCCGCTCAGCGGTAATGCCAGTGAAACGGCTTCGGCGTTGCGCAGCGTTTTGACGTCGCCGCGGCCGCCCCAGCGCACCAGCAGTGGCGTGAAGGGTTGCAGCGCGCCTTTTAATTGAGAGCGGCGCGAACGGGCGCCTTTGGCAAGGACGCGGACGCGCCCTTCGCTTTCGCTGAACAGATCGAGGAGCAGGCTGGTTTCGCTATAAGGGCGACTATGCAGCACAAAGGCGCGTTGCCAGCCTTCCATCGATTAACCTTCGTCAGAGTAACCTAAGCTGCGCAGCGCACGTTCATCGTCCGCCCAGCCAGATTTCACTTTAACCCACAGTTCAAGATGCACTTTCGCCTCAAACATCTCTTCCATGTCTTTACGCGATTCAATGCCGATGGTTTTGATCTTGGCGCCTTTATTGCCGATCACCATCTTCTTCTGGCCTTCGCGCTCAACGAGGATCAGGCCATTGATGTCATAGCCGCCGCGATCGTTAGAGACAAACTGCTCAATTTCTACGGTGACGGAATAAGGCAGCTCAGCGCCAAGGAAGCGCATCAATTTTTCACGGATGATCTCAGATGCCATAAAACGCTGCGATCGGTCGGTGACGTAATCTTCCGGGAAATGATGCTCAGATTTTGGCAGGCATTTGCGCGCAATCGCTGCAATAGCGTCAACGTTTTTGCCGCTTTCCGCAGAGATCGGTACGATTTCAAGGAAGTTCATCTGCTGGCTGAGGAACTGCAGATGGGGCAATAGAATGCTCTTATCCTGAATGTTATCGACTTTATTGATCGCCAATACCACAGGAACTTTGTTATCACGCAGCTTGTTAAGCACCATCTCGTCATCTGGCGTCCAGCGCGTGCCTTCAACCACAAAGATCACCAGCTCAACATCTCCGATGGAGCTGCTGGCTGCACGGTTCATCAAGCGGTTGATCGCCCGCTTCTCTTCCATGTGCAGCCCTGGCGTATCCACGTAGATCGCCTGATAAGCGCCTTCGGTGTGGATGCCCATAATGCGGTGACGCGTGGTTTGCGGCTTGCGTGAAGTGATCGACACCTTCTGCCCCAGCAACTGGTTCAGTAAAGTGGATTTACCGACGTTTGGTCGGCCTACAATCGCGACAAAGCCGCTATATGTTTCGAGTTCGCTCATTCGAGTCCTGACTTGGGCAGCGCCGCTTTCGACGCTGCGATGTGACTTATTTATTCGAGGCCAAGCTTAATTAATGCCTGTTCGGCGGCAGCTTGCTCGGCTTTACGGCGGCTGGAACCAATGCCCACCACCGGTTCTGCCATACCACTCACCTGACAGTGAATGGTGAATTCCTGATCGTGGGCTTCGCCACGCACCTGTACCACCAGATACGAGGGCAGCGGCAGGTGACGCCCTTGCAAATACTCTTGCAGGCGCGTTTTCGGATCTTTTTGCTTATCGCCTGGGCTGATCTGCTCCAGACGCGAGTGATACCAATCAAGAATCAGCTTTTCGACGGTCTGAATGCTGCTATCAAGGAAAATGCCGCCAATCAGCGCCTCAACGGTATCCGCGAGAATCGATTCCCGACGGAAACCGCCGCTTTTCAGCTCGCCCGGACCAAGACGTAAACATTCGCCGAGGTCAAATTCACGCGCCATCTCTGCCAACGTATTGCCGCGCACCAGCGTGGCACGCATGCGGCTCATATCGCCTTCATCGACGCGCGGAAAGCGGTGATAAAGCGCATTAGCGATCACGTAGCTGAGAATAGAATCGCCAAGGAATTCAAGACGTTCATTGTGTTTACTGCTGGCACTACGGTGCGTCAATGCCTGCTGCAATAAATCCGGATGAGTAAAAGTGTAGCCCAGTTTGCGCTGCAGCTTGTTAATGACGATGGGGTTCATGCGATTCCAGTTGTTCTGTGCGTCTGTCACTCTGCATACGAAACAGGGCTGCGTACCAACCTGTTCTGTTTCGTGTGCACTGGCCTCCCTTACGGAAGGCCAACCTTTTTTTAAAGCTAATTAGTGAATCCCACCAATGCGGCTAAAGCGCACGCCGGTCGGCCACTGTCCTTCTTGTTTCTCGAAGCTCATCCAGATAGCAACCGCTTTGCCGACCAGATTCTTCTCGGGCACAAAGCCCCAGTAGCGGCTGTCGGCGCTGTTATCACGGTTATCACCCATCATGAAATACTGCCCTTCCGGCACAATCCAGGTCGATTGCGGCTGACCCGGCTGCTGATAATACATGCTTGCCTGACTCTGCGCTTCGTTTACTAACAAGATATCGTGCGTTACGTTGCCCAATGTCTCTTTACGCGTGCCGAGACGCAGGCCGCCCTTCATGGTTTCGCCCTGCGGTGCTTCGAAGAAGCCGTTGCCGGTTTCATTACCATCGAAACCGCTGAAGGTCTGAATGAAGTTGCTTGGCTCAACGTTAGTGTACGTCACCGGCAGTGCCGTGTCGCAATTGCCGCTGCTGCAACCCGGATTGATAGTCAGGGTTTTGCTGTACGGATCAAACACCACTTTGTCGCCCGGCAAACCAATCACGCGCTTGATGTAATCGACGCTTGGATCTTTCGGGTATTTGAAGACCGCGACATCACCACGCTGCGGATGACCGGTAGGGATCAGCGTATTTTGCGCAATCGGATCTTTAATACCGTAGGCAAACTTCTCTACGAGGATGAAGTCGCCAATCAGCAGCGTTGGCATCATTGAACCTGATGGAATCTGGAACGGCTCAAAAATAAATGAACGCACGATCAACACCACTGCCAGCACCGGGAATACCGATGCCGTAGTTTCAACCCAACCCGGTTGCGCTGCGACTTTCGCCAACGTTTTACTGTCGAGCGCGTTGCCTGCCTGCGCTTGTGCCGCAGCTTGTTTAGCACGACGAGCCGGAGCCCATTTAAAGCGATCGATACACCAGATAATGCCAGTGACCAGCGTGGCGATCACTAAAACCAGGGCGAACATGTTAGCCATTAAAAATCCTTATTTGCTGTCTTTACCGACATGCAGAATGGCAAGGAATGCTTCCTGCGGCAGCTCAACGTTGCCGACCTGCTTCATTCGCTTCTTACCGTCTTTCTGCTTCTGCAACAGTTTCTTCTTACGGCTAACGTCACCGCCATAGCATTTCGCCAGGACGTTTTTACGCAGCTGCTTGACCGTTGAGCGAGCGATAATGTGGTTGCCGATTGCCGCCTGAATCGCAATATCAAACTGCTGACGAGGGATCAGATCTTTCATCTTCTCCACCAGATCGCGGCCACGATATTGCGAGTTATCACGGTGAGTAATCAGCGCCAGCGCATCAACACGTTCTGAGTTAATCATCACGTCGACACGCACCATGTCAGAGGTTTGGAAACGTTTGAAGTTATAATCCAGCGACGCATAACCGCGTGACGTTGATTTCAGACGGTCGAAGAAATCGAGTACCACTTCAGCCATCGGAATTTCGTACGTCAGCGCGACCTGCTTGCCGTGGTAAACCATGTTGGTTTGCACGCCACGTTTTTCGATGCACAGCGTAATGACGTTGCCAAGGAACTCCTGCGGCAGCAGCATATGACACTCAGCAATCGGCTCGCGCAGTTCGGCAATGTTATTCAGCGGTGGCAATTTCGACGGGCTGTCGACGTAAATCGTTTGACCGTCGGTGGTTTCCACTTCATACACTACGGTTGGCGCGGTGGTGATCAGATCGAGATCGTACTCGCGCTCCAGACGTTCCTGAATGATCTCCATGTGCAACAGACCGAGGAAGCCGATGCGGAAACCGAAGCCCAGCGCGGTTGAGCTCTCTGGCTCGTAGAATAGTGACGCATCGTTCAGACTCAGTTTGCCCAGCGCATCACGGAATGCTTCATAGTCGTCGGAACTGATTGGGAACAGGCCAGCGTAAACCTGTGGCTTCACTTTTTTGAAGCCCGGCAACACTTTTTCCGCCGGATTGCGCTGCAAGGTCAGCGTATCGCCCACTGGCGCGCCGAGGATGTCTTTAATCGCGCACACCAACCAGCCTACTTCACCGCAGTTCAACTCGTTGCGATCAACACGTTTTGGCGTGAAGATACCTAAGCGGTCAGCGTTATAGCTTTGGCCAGAGCTCATGACCTTCACTTTGTCGCCTTTGCGCAGCGTGCCGTTCTTAATGCGAATCAGCGACACCACACCAAGATAGTTATCGAACCATGAGTCGATGATCAGCGCCTGTAAAGGACCTTCTGGATCGCCTTCTGGCGGCGGAATATCGCGCACCAAACGTTCCAACACATCGGGCACGCCGATGCCAGTTTTCGCCGAGCAGCGCACCGCGTCGGTCGCATCGATGCCGACGATATCTTCAATCTCTTCCGCCACACGCTCAGGATCGGCCGCAGGCAGGTCGATTTTGTTCAGTACCGGTACCACTTCCAGATCCATTTCCATTGCGGTGTAGCAGTTTGCCAGCGTCTGTGCTTCAACGCCCTGTCCTGCATCGACCACCAGCAATGCTCCTTCACACGCCGCCAGCGAACGGGATACTTCATAGGAGAAGTCAACGTGACCCGGAGTATCGATAAAATTGAGCTGGTAAGTTTCACCGTTCAGCGCTTTGTAATCGAGCGTTACGCTCTGCGCTTTAATGGTAATGCCGCGCTCACGTTCCAAATCCATTGAGTCAAGAACTTGCGCAGCCATCTCACGATCGCTCAGGCCACCACAAATTTGAATCAAACGGTCAGAGAGCGTTGATTTGCCGTGGTCAATGTGAGCGATGATGGAGAAATTTCGTATGTGCTTCATTTATATGAATATCTTCACGTAAAAAATCAGTGGAAAACTTGAGCACAGACACTTTCAGGAAAGGGAGCTTTCCCCGAAACCTTGTCGGCCTCATTAATGACGACGCATATTACACTGTTAACGTCGCGCGTTAAAGAATGGAACTGTGGGGAATCGCAACAGAATTCAGAGATTAAGCAGAACGAAAAAGGCCGCACTAGACGCGGCCTGATGGGGATCAAGCTTCGTTTTCCACACGCAGTGCATCAGGAGGTAACGCAACGCTGAGAATCACGGGCTGAAAAGCCTCGCGATCGCCAAATAAGTTAGAAACACCTTTAGCGACAATAAAGCCACCGATTCCGCCCAACAGCGCGCCACAGGCCGCCGCTAAATCGCTGTGGAACAGCATCTGAAAAATCCCTGCAACTAAAAACAGGCCAAACAGCGGCGTCATGTAAACCAGCAACGCTGAACCCAAAAGGCTACTTTCACGGATGCCCAACTCAATACGCTGACCCGGTTGGAGCGGCTCAGCGCTGGCGATTGTCATCACGTGTGCGTTTTTAGGGCCCAGCTGATTAAGTGCGTGGCTGCCACAGCCTTTGCGTGCTGAGCAGCTATTACACGAGGTTTTTGCTTCCGTGTGCAGCGTGGCAACACCTTCTTTCCACGCCACAACGGTGGCCCATTCTCTCATCATTTTTGTGCACCCGAATCTATACTGTCCGCAATACGTTTGGCAGTGGCGGGCGGTAATTCACCCACCACCGTAATTTCACGATTATCGCGCACTTCTGTCTGCACCGTACGACGCCCAGTGCGCAATGCTTGCACGCTACTGCTTTTATCGGCAGGGGTGATATTGATGGCAAAACTAAATAAGCCATCGCTATACAGACGAGATTCAACGGTTTTGTTCATCGACGGAATATCACGTCGGCTTTGTGAAATCAGCTTCATGCCCGCCGGAAGCCAGTTTGGCTGCCAACTGAGTTCAACTTTGTCACCAGCCGGTAACGATAGCGAAGGCGGCAAGTTGGCCTTTTCCAGCCCCTGCATCAAATTACGTACGCCTTCATCGACGGCAAAACTGATCACGCGGAACTGCTCCAGCGTTTCGCCATCACGATCCAGCAGATCGATCCGCAGCGGCAATTTGGTATCGACATCCAGCCACACCACATAGCTGTAGCGCGTACCATCACGTGACACGATGCGCACCACTTCACACAGCTGATCGGCCATGCGCGAGCGCCCCACCGGGATGAAATCGTAGGCCTCACCCAAACGGGAGAAGTCCGCGAACATTAACCCAGGTAGCGCATCAATAATGTGATTGCCCGGCAGAGAGAAAGGATCCAATCCTGGCTCGAAATAGCTGATGTCATTACCACGCTGGATGACTTCACGGCGCGGCCCATCCATCTGCAAGAGTTGGGCGAAGATACGATTGTCGATAACCGCGTGACGATAACGCAGAGATTCAATGCCAAGGCGCGAGACATTGATGTAGGCAAATTCGTAGTTGAGGTTCTGGCTTGCCTGCTCCATCTGTTGCAACAACGCCCCGGACGCAGAGGTCTGCGCCGAGGCGATAGATGAGCAAAACAGGCTGCCTGCCAGCAGGCTAACGGCACACCAAAGCTGCTTCATTACTGCTGCTGAGTTCCTAACGACTGATTTCCGGGAACATTAGCCTGAGCCTGTTGCGGATCGTTCTTTTCAAACTGAACCTGATCGGCATGCAGACGACGTTGCAACTCATAATCCTGCAGCATGGCATTCACGCGACGACGCTGTTCCTGCACCTGCTGGTTAGAGCTGTTGGTATCAAATGCTTCTGAAGGCACGCCCAAGCTAACTGGCGATGCTTTACCCATCATTGGCAGCGTATTAAACGCTGGCGAATCAGAGGCTTCAGTAGCACTGCCCGTTGGAGAACTGTTGAAATGCTGAACACCAACGATGACTGCCAGTGATACGCAAGCCGCCACACCAACCTGAGTCAGTTGAGCAGCCCAGCTCCCACCGCGGCGCCAAAACGGCATCTTCTCATAACGAGACGGCTCAGGCTGCGCTTCAGGGATCAGCGGAGTCACTTTGCGCGCTGGCTCGTTTTCGATGGCCGCAGCCACGCGTGCGGAGATATCAAAATGCAGCACTTCTCCGATATCACCTCGCAAGGTGTCGCGGATGAGGTGGTAGCTTTCCCAGCTTTGCTGAAGATCCGTATCCCTGGACAACGATGCCAACACTTCGTTATCTAAAGTTTCACCATCCATTAAAGCGGAAAGTTTTTCTTTCTGCATGCTTTGGTACCCTTCCAGTAGCCGTTATCACTGACGTTGGATAAGCGGTTGAACTTTATTATCAATAGCCTCTCGTGCTCGGAAGATACGCGAACGTACGGTACCAACCGGACAATCCATGATGACGGCAATCTCTTCGTAACTTAGGCCATCCAATTCCCTGAGGGTAATAGCCATACGAAGATCTTCGGGAAGCGCCTCAATGGTGCGAAAGACGATTTGTTTCAGTTCCTCAGACAACATTAAGTTCTCAGGGTTCGAAATTTCTTTCAGTGCGCCTGCACTTTCAAAATTTTCCGCGTCAATCGCATCCACATCGCTGGATGGTGGACGTCGCCCCTGAGCAACCAGATAATTTTTCGCTGTGTTAACCGCAATGCGGTACAGCCATGTATAAAAGGCGCTGTCGCCACGGAATGATTCCAGTGCGCGATACGCTTTAATAAAAGATTCCTGAACCACGTCAGGCACATCGCCTGAAGGAACATAGCGTGAAACCAGGCTCGCCACTTTATGCTGGTAACGAATCACCAGTAGATTAAAGGACTTTTGATCTCCCTTCTGAACCCGCTCAACGAGAACCTGATCCGTTAACTGCTCGCTCATCCGAGGTAATGTCTCCCCAAAACTTTTTTATGCGTAAGTGAACTGCCAGCACATCTCATTGTTCTGAGCAAGCATGCGCTTAGAGTGATCTGTTGGCCTGAAGTTCACTACGACCAGAATTTTTCCGTATCGGAACCACGACATCATTGTTGTTGATTGTCTTTCAGTGTAGCGACTTGCCACGCTGGCGGTGTCTTTTGCGGCACCGATAATCGCTGGCAGAGTACCTTATGACGCCTGCATTTTCATCTTTATTACCTGAATTTTCAGAGTGTTTGATATAAAAAACACGTTCTGTTTATTTTTAAACTTAACTCACTGATATCGCGTTACAATCTCTCTTTGCTGGATAATTTTTCCACGCATCTTGTTCAAAATACTTCACAGCAACCGCATCCGGGCTTATGCTCAAGCCACCTTTTGTTTAGTAAATTAAACATTATGACTACGCTCCCTGAATATCAGTGTGATGTGCTTATCGTCGGAAGCGGTGCCGCAGGTTTGTCATTAGCATTACGCCTGGCACCGCATTATCAGGTTACCGTGCTGAGCAAAGCCCAGGTCAATGAGGGTTCAACCCTGTATGCCCAAGGCGGAATCGCGGCAGTATTTGATGAAACCGACAGCATTGAATCGCATGTGGAAGATACGCTGATTGCCGGTGCAGGCTTGTGCGATCGCGACACCGTAAACTTTATTGCCAGCAACGCGCGTCATTGCGTGCAATGGCTGATTGACAATGGCGTAGCCTTTGACAAAGAACCGCACGGTGATGGGGAAGCACGTTACCACCTCACGCGTGAAGGCGGCCACAGTCATCGTCGCATTCTGCACAGTGCTGATGCCACCGGTCGCGCGGTGGAAACCACGTTGGTAAGCCAGGCGCTTAGCCATCCCAATATCCGTATTATTGAACGCACTAATGCGGTGGATTTGATCCTCTCCGATAAACTCGGCCTGCCAGGGAAACGTCGCGTAGTGGGCGCGTGGATCTGGAACCGCAATCGTGAACAGGTAGAAACCTGTCGCGCGCGCGCCGTGGTGCTAGCGACAGGCGGTGCGGCGAAAGTGTATCAGTACACCACCAACCCCGATGTCGCATCGGGCGATGGTATTGCCATGGCATGGCGCGCCGGCTGCCGCGTGGCCAATCTGGAATTCAATCAATTCCATCCCACCTGTTTATTCCATCCGCAGGCGCAGAACTTCCTGTTAACCGAAGCATTACGCGGTGAAGGTGCCTGGCTGTTGCGTCCCGACGGCACGCGCTTTATGCCAGATTTTGATCAACGCGCCGAGCTGGCCCCGCGCGACGTCGTGGCCCGAGCCATCGATCACGAGATGAAACGCCTGGGCGTTGATTGCATGTATCTCGACATCAGCCATCAGCCGGAGAGTTTTGTGCGTGCGCACTTCCCGATGATCTATGAAAAGCTGCTGACGTTTGGCCTCGATCTCACCAAAGATCCGATTCCCATCGTACCCGCAGCACACTACACCTGCGGCGGCGTGATGGTCGATCAACAGGGCCGTACCGACGTTGACGGGCTGTATGCCATTGGCGAAGTCAGCTACACCGGTTTGCATGGCGCGAATCGGATGGCATCAAATTCGCTACTGGAGTGCCTGGTTTATGGATGGTCAGCGGCTGAAGACATGATCGCTAGCCTACCCGATGTCACCGCAGTCGAACATTTGCCTGCATGGGATGAGAGCCGCGTAGATGATGCAGATGAACGGGTTGTTATCCAGCACAACTGGCATGAGCTGCGGCTCTTTATGTGGGATTACATGGGCATTGTGCGCACCACCAAACGTCTGGAGCGCGCGCTACGGCGTATCAATTTGCTGCAGCAGGAGATCGATGAGTACTACGCTCACTTCCGCCTCTCTAACAATCTGCTGGAACTGCGCAATCTGGTACAGGTAGCCGAGCTGATGGTGCGCTGCGCGCTGGAGCGCAAAGAGAGCCGCGGGCTGCACTTCACCCTCGACAATCCCGAGCTCCTTGCCGACGCGTTACCCACCATCCTGCAGCCTAAAAGTTAGCGGAATAGGTAGAACGCTTTGACCAGGCTGAGCCAATCTACCGAATAGCTTTTATCTTCATTACGAATGGCAAGACGTTCCAGCAACGTTTCGCCAGCGGTGGGTGAAAAGCCCAGCACCAGGCGATTCGGCGGACGCTGGGCATAAGCGGCAACGTCGTAACGATAACGCAGATGCCATCCATCCGCCTGCGCCAGCGAAATCAGCGTTTCACCCGCCTCAGCGGGCAGCACCACGCAAAACAGGCCCTCTTCTTCGATCAGCTGTGCGGCACAGCGCAGCAGCGTGCGATGATCGAGCGTGGTGGTGCTGCGCGCGGCATCTCGCTCTGCGCTGCTGGAAGCCATCCCTGGCGCAAAGAAAGGTGGATTACTGACGATCAGTGAGTAGCGCTTTTCACACTGCTCGCTCCAGCTCACGATATCCTGATGATGGACCGTTATTCGATCCGCCCACGGCGAGGCCTGCATATTTTCCTGCGCCTGGCTCGCCGCATTGGCTTCCAGTTCAACCGCATCAATTTCAACCGGTTGCGGCGTGCGTTGGGCCAGCATTAACGCAATTAGCCCGCTACCGCAGCCAATGTCGAGAATGCGGCGCACACCCGCAACCGGAGCCCAGGCACCGATTAATACGCCATCCGTACCGACTTTCATCGCACAGCGATCGTGCGCTACAAAAAACTGCTTAAAGGTAAAACCATCTTTTCTTAACGTCGCCCGCACCGGCGGTTGGTCCTGAGACATGCTTAACTACCATTGAATTTTTTACTGCCGGAAGTGTAACGTGGTGGGGATGGGAATTCACCTGCGCCTGTAATACCTACACAAACAGATGAAGATTATATTCGTTCTGTCTATAATCAGCGCCCCAAACTGAGGTAGACCATGACCGTAACCACATTCTCCGAACTCGAACTCGACGAAAGCCTGCTACAAGCTTTGCAGGAAAAAGGCTTCACTCGCCCTACTGTTATTCAGGCCGAGACCATTCCTGCCGCGCTGGAAGGCCGTGACGTTCTGGGTTCGGCTCCAACCGGGACGGGGAAAACTGCAGCGTTTTTGCTGCCCGCTTTACAGCATTTGCTCGATTTTCCGCGCAAAAAGTCAGGCCCACCGCGCATTCTGATTGTTACCCCGACGCGTGAACTGGCAATGCAGGTTGCCGATCACGCACGTGAACTGGCTAAACATACGCACCTTGATATCGCCACTATCACCGGCGGCGTGGCGTATATGAACCATGCTGAAGTCTTCAGCGAAAACCAGGATATCGTGGTGGCGACCACCGGCCGCTTACTGCAGTACATCAAAGAAGAGAACTTCGACTGCCGCGCCGTCGAAACGCTGATTCTTGATGAAGCTGACCGCATGCTCGACATGGGCTTCGCTCAGGATATCGAGACCATCGCCGCAGAAACCCGCTGGCGCAAACAGACGCTGCTGTTCTCTGCGACGCTGGAAGGCGAACACATTAAAGACTTCGCCGAGCGCTTGCTGAACGAGCCGGTTTTCATTGAGGCCGACCCAAGCAAAAGCGAACGTAAAAAGATTCAGCAATGGTATTACCGCGCCGACGACCTCGAGCATAAAAACAAGCTGCTGATTCACCTGCTGAACCAGCCCGATGCAACGCGCGTTATCGTGTTTGTACGCAAACGTGAGCGTCTGCATGAGCTGGTTACCTGGCTGCACGAAGCCGGTATTCGCACGAGCTATCTTGAAGGTGAAATGGTGCAGGTGAACCGTAACGAAGCCATCAAACGCATGAATGATGGCCGCGTTAAGGTGATGATCGCCACTGATGTTGCCGCGCGCGGTATCGATATTGACGATATTTCGCACGTCATTAACTACGATTTGCCGCGCACCGCTGATACCTACCTGCATCGTATCGGTCGTACTGCGCGTGCGGGCCGTAAAGGTACCGCGATCTCTCTGGTTGAAGCGCACGATCACGTGCTGCTGGGCAAAATCACCCGTTACATCAACGAACCGTTGAAAGCGCGCGTGATTGAAGAGCTGCGTCCAGCAAGCCGCGCGCCAAGTGCCAAAGTAACCGGAAAACCGTCGAAAAAGGCGCTGGCGAAGCGTAAAGAGAAGAAAGAGAAAGAAGAAGAGAAACCGCGCGTGAAAAAACGCCATCGCGATACCAAAAATGTCGGTAAACGCCGCAAGCCAAGCGGCAGCGAGGCGTCAGAATCCGGTGCGGAATAAAACAGCACTCACTACATTTAATCGCCTCTTTTGAGGCGATTTTTTTATTTAAGCGTAGCGAAATACTGCTTTCGCAGTGGAATTACTTTAAGACTACGATCCGGTCCACTGAACTGAACCCCTAAAAAGCAAAAAAGCCGCGTCGATAGGCCTCCACGCGGCTTGTATTGCTGTGTGTATTTTCGTCAGCGCTAAAATTACAGGCTTTCGGTGAACGTACGGGTAATCACATCACGCTGCTGTTCTGGCGTCAGCGCGTTGAAACGAACTGCATAACCAGAAACGCGGATGGTCAACTGCGGATATTTTTCTGGATGGTTTACCGCATCTTCCAGCGTTTCACGACGCAGTACGTTAACGTTCAGGTGCTGGCCACCTTCAATGCGCACCTGCGGTTTCTGTTCCAGCGGAATTTCACGATAGGCAATTTCACCCAAATCGCTGATCGCAACGATTTGATCTTCAACGAAATCACCTTTGGCGCACAGGCAGCGCGCTTCGGCTTTATCATCATCCAGCAACCAGAATGAATTCAATAGCTGTGGATTGTTTGCCTGAGTAATTTGAATACCGGTAATCATAGAAGGCCTCCAGGGCATTACGCCGTCGCATCAGGACGGCGAGGTTAATGACGTTATCGAATGCTCTGGTATATCACCGCGAGAAGACCGCTGTTTTGACCTGTATCAATTTCGCCCAATCATCAATCAGCGGTTTAAATCTAACAAATTGATTCATAACAATTTAAACAATTAACTTTTTCTGCAATTATTCAAATTATTTTTACCCTTCTGCTGTTGAGCATGACACGTTAAGCTAGTTGCAAAATTTTGCAGGGAGTCAATGATGGCTGAGAAGCTAACCTGGCACGACGTGCTGGCTGAAGAGAAAGAGAAACCTTACTTCGTTGAGACGCTCAAAGCGGTTGCCAATGAACGCGCCGCGGGCGTGACGGTTTATCCGCCGCAGAAGGATGTATTTAACGCCTTCCGCCTGACTGAATTGGGCGATATCAAAGTGGTCATTTTAGGGCAAGATCCCTACCACGGCCCAAATCAGGCACATGGATTGGCCTTTTCGGTGCTGCCAGGCGTGGCTATTCCGCCGTCACTGCTAAATATGTACAAAGAATTAGAGCAGGATATTCCCGGCTTTATTCGTCCGCAGCACGGTTTTCTTGAAAGCTGGGCGACGCAAGGCGTGATGTTGTTGAACACCGTGTTGACGGTGGAAGCCAGTAAGGCGCATTCACACGCGCGCTTTGGCTGGGAAACCTTTACGGATAACGTCATCAGCGCCATCAATCAACATCGCGAAGGCGTGATTTTCTTGCTGTGGGGATCGCACGCGCAGAAGAAAGGCAGCATCATCGATACTCAGCGACATCATGTATTGAAGGCGCCACATCCCTCTCCGCTCTCCGCACATCGCGGCTTTTTTGGTAGTAAACACTTTTCTCAGGCTAACGCGCTGCTAAGCCAATCAGGTCAAACGCCGATTGACTGGATGCCAATTTTGCCCTGAAAAACAAACGGCCGCATTCAGCGGCCGTTGTCATTACAGTAACGGATTAGCCTTTGGCTTTCGTCACTGCCACCATCGCCGGACGCAACAGGCGGCCGTTAAGGGTGTAACCGCGCTGCATCACCATCAGCACATGGTTTGGCGCCATATCGTCAGACTCCATCATTGACATCGCCTGATGGATTTCCGGGTTGAACGGCACGTTAGTATCGCCAACCACTTCTACACCAAACTTACGCACCGCGCCCAGCAGCGACTTCAGCGTCAGCTCGATGCCTTCAATCATCGAAGCCAGTTCGGCGTTATCTTTGTCTGCAACTTCCAGCGCGCGCTCCAGGCTATCAATCACTGGCAGCAGCTCGTTGGCAAATTTTTCCAGGGCAAACTTATGCGCCTTTTCTACATCCATCTCGGTACGGCGGCGGATGTTTTCGATCTCCGCTTGCGCACGCAGCTGTGCATCACGCACGCCGGTCTGCGACTGTGCTAATTCAGCTTCCAGTTGCGCGATACGTTCATCACGAGGATCCACCTCAGCGGTTGTCTCTGCGTCCACGTGCTGCTGATCCTGTTGAATTTCTTCTGAGACTTGCTCGTTTGGGGTGTTCTGTTCTTTACTACTCATGAATTTCTCCGCGTTTTGCACATTCATCTCGCTGGTTGGCTTATTATGGGGATCAGTTTGACGGTTTCAAGTAAACCCATCACATTGCCTGGCCGTTTTGGCTTATAAGGAACTCGCGCTAAATGAACAAACACTTTAACTGCATCGGGATTGTCGGTCATCCGCGTCATCCTACGGCGTTAACCACCCATGAAATGCTCTGGCGCTGGCTAACAGCGAAGGGCTATGAGGTGATTGTTGAGCAGCAGATTGCGCGCGAGCTGGATTTAAAAAACGCCGAAACCGGCAGCCTGGCGGACATTGGCCAACGTGCCGATTTAGCCGTGGTTGTTGGTGGTGATGGCAATATGCTCGGCGCGGCACGCGTATTGGCGCGCTATGACATCAAAGTCATCGGCATTAACCGTGGCAATCTCGGTTTTCTCACCGATCTCGATCCAGACAACGCACAACAGCAGCTTGATGATGTGTTGCAGGGCGACTATTTCGTTGAAAGCCGCTTCTTGCTGGAGGCGCAGGTGTGCAAGGAAGCGTGTTCACCGCGAATTGGCAGCGCCATCAATGAGGTCGTGCTACATCCCGGTAAAGTGGCGCACATGATTGAATTTGAAGTCTATATTGATGAGGTTTTCGCTTTTTCACAGCGCTCCGATGGACTGATTATCTCTACGCCAACCGGCTCAACAGCCTATTCGCTCTCGGCTGGCGGCCCTATTCTTACGCCATCGCTGGACGCGATTACCCTGGTGCCGATGTTCCCGCATACGCTCTCCGCGCGTCCGCTGGTGATCAATAGCAGCAGTACGATTCGCCTGCGCTTTTCATCTTTGCGTAGCGATCTGGAGATCAGCTGCGACAGCCAGATCGCCCTACCAATCCAGGAAGGTGAAGATGTCCTCATTCGTCGCAGCGCCAATCATTTGAACCTCATCCATCCAAAAAACTATAACTATTTTAATACGTTAAGTTCAAAGCTAGGCTGGTCAAAAAAATTGTTCTGAAAATCACCGCTGAGCACTTTACTGTATAAAAAACCAGTTTATACTGTATGTAAAACCATATCTGTTTTTACATACAGGTGATTCTATGTTGGCACAATTGACCATCAGTAACTTTGCTATCGTTCGTGAACTGGAGATCGACTTTCATCGTGGTATGACGGCGATCACGGGAGAAACCGGCGCAGGTAAATCCATCGCAATCGATGCGCTGGGTCTGTGTTTGGGCGGCCGCGCTGAAGCAGATATGGTGCGTCAGGGTGCCAGTCGCGCGGATATCTGCGCCCGCTTCCAGTTGAAATCGTCCCCCTCAGCGCAACGCTGGCTGGTAGAAAATCAGCTGGATGAAGGAAACGAATGCCTGCTGCGTCGCGTGATTAGTGCCGACGGACGGTCGCGTGGCTTTATTAATGGTACATCGGTGCCGTTGTCGCAGTTACGTGAATTGGGTCAATTATTGATTCAAATTCACGGCCAGCATGCCCATCAACTGCTGCTGAAATCGGATCATCAAAAACATCTGCTGGATGCGTACGCTGCCCATGATGGCGTGCTGGCTGAGATGCGCCAGCATTACCAGCGCTGGCATCAGAGCTGCCGGGCATTGGCGCAGCATCAGCAGCTTTCACAAGAGCGCGAATCGCGTCGTGAGCTGCTGCAGTATCAATTAAAAGAACTCAATGAATTTGCCCCTCAGTCAGGCGAATTTGAACAGATTGATGAAGAGTACAAACGCCTGGCAAACAGCGGCCAACTGCTTTCGACCAGCCAGCAGGCGCTGCAAATCTTGGCCGATGGTGATGACACGAATCTGCAAAGCCTGCTGTATAGCGCTCGCAATATGCTGGGTGAGCTGCTGACGTTGGATAATAAAGTCAGCGGCGTATTCAATCTGCTGGAAGAAGCGGCAATTCAACTCAGTGAAGCCAGCGACGAACTGCGCCATTATTGTGAACGTCTGGATCTCGATCCCAACCGTCTGCATGAACTGGAGCAACGTCTGTCACGACAGATTGCCCTTTCGCGTAAGCATCACGTTTCCCCTGAAGCCTTACCCGTTCTTTACCAGCAATTGCTTGATGAAGCGGAGCAGCTGTCGCAGCAAGAGAGCGACCAGGAGCTTCTGCAGTCTGAGGTGGTAGCCCATCATCAGGCAGCATTAGCCAGTGCGGAAAAACTGCATCAACTGCGTGAACATTCGGCGCAGGAATTGAGCCAACTGATCACACAAAGCATGCGCACCTTAGCCATGCCGCACGGCCAGTTTGCCATTGTGCTGGAGTTCAATGCCGATCAACTCACCGCTGATGGCGCGACGCGCATTGATTTTCGCGTAACCACTAACCCAGGCCAACCCTTACAGCCGCTAGGTAAAGTGGCTTCGGGTGGTGAACTGTCGCGTATAGCTCTCGCGATTCAGGTGATCACCGCGCAGAAAATGGAAACGCCAGCGATGATTTTCGATGAAGTGGATGTCGGCATCAGCGGCCCAACCGCCGCTGTCGTGGGGCAAATGCTCCGTCAGCTTGGCGAGTCAACGCAGGTGATGTGTGTAACGCATCTGCCGCAGGTTGCCGGTTGTGGCCATCAGCACTTCTATGTCAGCAAAGAAACAGATGGTGCGATGACGGAAACCCATATGCAGCCGCTGGACAAACGTGCCCGCCTGCAAGAGTTAGCCCGTTTACTGGGCGGAAGCGAAGTCACGCGTAACACGCTGGCTAACGCTAAAGAACTTTTAGCCGCCTGATAACGCACTTTTTTTCCGACTGGTGGTCTTATGCTTGCTCTGTAGAGGTTTCAAATAGCGAAAAGGTTTATTATCATCGGCTGTTATAAAGATCGAGTGATAAAGCCTGCCGCAGGCAGAGTTCAGAATTTGATGGCAGAAAAATAGCCTGCTGAAAGGCGTTTGGCCCCAGAAAAGGAATGTATAGATGCGCTGTAAAACGCTGACTGCCGCGGCAGTAGTAATGTTGATGATGACCGCCGGATGTTCCACCCTTGAGCGCGTTGTGTATCGTCCGGATATCAATCAGGGGAACTACCTGGTCGCCAACGATGTGTCGAAGATTCATAACGGTATGACGCAGCAGCAGGTCGCCTATACCCTTGGCACGCCGATGATGCATGATCCCTTTGGCAGCAACGTTTGGTATTACGTGTTCCGTCAGGAACCAGGCCATGAAGGCGTTAAACAGCAGACGCTGACCTTGACCTTCGACAGCAATGGTACGTTGACCAACATTGATAACAAACCAAAGCTCTCTGGTAGCGAAGGCTAAGTGAACACCATAAAAAAAGGCGCCTGGGCGCCTTTTTTGTTTTTAATCTCAGCTATTTCTTCTCAGCGGAACGTTCTGCACGTTGACGACGCAATTCTTTAGGGTCAGCGATCAGTGGACGATAGATTTCAATACGATCCCCATCCTGCACAACATCGCCTGGCTTCACAGGGCGACTATAAATACCAACTTTGTTGCTATTTAAGTCAATATCCTTACGTAGCGACAACAAACCCGATGCGTTAATGGCTTGCTCAACCGTTGTGCCCTCTGCCACTTTTATCGAGCGCAAATACTGCTTATCGGGCAACGCGTAAACCACCTCGACGCTGATATCAGGCACGATATACCTCTTTCGCGCGCTGACTGAACGCCTGCACCATGCTGTTGGCAAGCTCTTTAAAGATACGGCCAAATGCCATTTCAACCAGCATATTGGTAAATTCAAAATCGAGATTCAACTCAACTTTACAAGCATCATCACCTAATGAAGTGAAGTGCCAACCGCCTGTCAATTTTCGAAATGGGCCATCCACCAGCTGCATTAAAATACTCTGGTTACTGATCAACGTATTGCGGGTGGTGAAGGTTTTACTGATGCCCGCTTTCGAGACATCAACCGCCGCAGTCATTTGATCTCCGTTGTTATCCAGCACGCGGCTGCCCGTGCAGCCCGGCAGAAACTGAGGATATGCGTCCACATCATTCACAAGACGGTACATTTGCGCAGCGCTATAAGGGACCAGCGCTGAACGACTAATCTGGGCCATAATGGTTCCTGTTCGTCACAAAACCATTGAATAATACCATTTTCGGTCACCAAACAAAAATTCACGGCTTTGCCTGGTGTGCTAAAATGGAGTGTTTTTTACCGCCCTGCAGGACAGGGGATGCGCCCATAAACTGAGTGATGTAGACTACGCCGCACTATGACAAAGAAAAAAGCTAACAAACCCGGTTCAGCCACTATTGCCCTCAATAAACGCGCACGCCATGAATACTTCATTGAAGAAGAGTTTGAGGCGGGTATGTCGTTACAAGGATGGGAAGTCAAATCACTCCGTGCCGGCAAGGCTAACATCAGCGATAGCTACATACTGCTGCGCGATGGCGAAGCTTATCTGTTCGGCTCGACTTTCCAGCCGCTGGCCGTTGCCTCAACACACGTGGTGTGTGATCCCACGCGCAATCGTAAGCTGCTGCTGAACCAGCGCGAACTTGATTCGCTGTACGGTCGTGTTAACCGCGAAGGTTTTACCGTGGTTGCACTATCAATGTATTGGAAAAATGCCTGGGCCAAACTGAAAATCGGCGTGGCACGCGGCAAGAAAGAACATGACAAACGTGACGATGTTAAAGAACGTGAATGGAAAATGGATAAAGCACGTATCATGAAGAATTCAAAGCGTTAAGCGCTGGATTTCAACGTCTGTTTTCTGTAGTATAGAAATTTCTTGGGGCTGATTCTGGACTCGACGGGATTGTGAAGCCTTAGGAGCATGCCGAGGGGCGGTTTGCCTCGTAAAAAGCCGCAAAAAAATAGTCGCAAACGACGAAAACTACGCTTTAGCAGCTTAATAACCTGCTTTAAAGCCCTCTCTCCCTAGCTTCCGCTCTTAAGACGGGGATCAAGAGAGGTCAAACCCAAAAGAGATCGTGTGGATGCCTTGCCTGGGGTTGAAGCACTAAATCTAATCAGGCTAGTTTGTCAGTGGCGTGTCTGTCCGCAGCTGGCCGGCGAATGTAAAGACTGACTAAGCATGTAGTGCCGACGGTGTAGTAATTTCGGACGCGGGTTCAACTCCCGCCAGCTCCACCAAAAAAAGTTGGACAGTGGGAAGACAACGACTTGTAAGTCAGCACGTTAACCACTGCGTCCGGGCAGGAACCAGCCTGAAACCGGACAAACCGAGATACGCAAAAGAGCCCCGGCTCCTGAGCGACAAAAAAGCCCGCGCAAGCGGGCTTTTTTGTGTCTGTATCTTTTATTACACGCTTCCGCTTGTGATAAAAGCATTTCCCGCCCGATATACAGCGAAGCGGGGTACCTCGCCTGCTGGCGGCTTGCAGTATACCGATGATGAGCGGTAAGAATCGCCAATCTTCATCATCAGTGCATGCTGCTTACCACGGCCAATCGCTGGCAGTCTGATGCCCTGTAGCCTGAAATTCATGCCCGGCAGCCGCCCCTTATTTCCCGTATCGGCCTTACAGAGATGTTTTTCTTCACCCTCGCTACTTAAAAGAAGATGAAATTGCTGCCTCTGTCTCCGGCATTCAGCCGTCACGGTCAGGTTTGTATCCAGAATGCGATCAAAGTTTTCGCCCGCAATGTGAAAGATGACGTGCCATCCACCGGTGTCTGACCAGCTGAATTTGCCGGACGGCAAATCAATCCCGCCAGACTGTGCGTTGTAAATATCCCCGGTAATGTGCTTCGCATCCAGCGTCCCATCAATGGTGCAGGTGTCCTTAATGAGTACATTATCCAGCTCCCCCTTTAACGCACGGATCGTTCCACTGATGTCCGCTTTTTTTGCCGTAAGCTTTCCTTCAGGTGTCAGCTCAAACGCGGGCGGCGTACCGCTGCCGGTAATGCTGACCGCCTGCAGTTTTTTGATAAGGGCTTCATCAAAGAATATCCGGTCGTCCTCAATCACCAGGGCGGGAGAGTGATTACCGTTCCGGGGATTGACGAACGCCACGCGATCCGCGGCCATTAAAATCTGGCTCTGCATTCCGTCAGGCTTTTCCTCAATCCCCATGCCGAAGCCCGCCAGGCAGTACTTACCGTCTCTTAGCTGCTGCATCTTCACTGACCACAAGGAATTAAGATGTCCCTGCGTATCAGTCCAGCTCTTACTGATTTCCTCGATTTTCGACGCGCCCTTACCGAGCACCGTCATTTTCTGAAGTAAATCTTTTCCCAGGTGAGTGTCGGTAATTTTGTCTTTAAAGAATTCCAGGTAGCCATCGGCATCTTCGCTGGCACGTGCGATTTTCTCAAGGTAGTCCGATTTACCCAACGGATTCACGCTTCGCACATAGAAGTAATAATTCCTATCATGCTTTAACCCGTCTTTTATCCAGCTGGTGCCCTCCCCGAGATACTGCGCCTGAGTTTCCACATCGGCGGAATTCGAAATTTTGTGAGTGGCAAAATAAAATTCATAACGGACGGTGGCGTCATAAACGGCCTGATGCGGTACCAGCGTTACCTGGAAATAGCCTGGTGTCACGTCAACGGACACGGGAGGCTCTGGTGCGGCAACCGTAATGCCGGTCATAACCGGTTCACTTTTCTGCCCGGCCTCATTAAGAGACCAGACGGACACCCTGTAGCCCCCGGGGTCAGGGAGCGTGAACGTACATTCAGGCTTGTCCACCCTGTGACTGAACACAAGGTTACCCGAAGCGTCATCGCCGCGCGTGACCCGGATGTCAAATCGCGCGCTGCTGAGGGTGCGCAGGATTTCCCATCGGGCGATGGCATGAATGTGGCCGGATGAGGCGCTGACGCTGACATGAAGATGCCGGACAGCGGGCGGTAACATGCCGTGCTCGCTGGCCGGGGGTTCTGAAAAGCGCCTGCCTTCGTCCACCCGCGCTTGCTTTTCCGGACAGTGCTGAAGCGCAGTCACGGCATAGCCGCCGTTTTCGCTTTCACGAATGGCCACGCAGCGAAACAGGCGCTGCCGCAGACCCGGCAGTTTCAGTCCCCAGACGCTTAATGACATTATGCCTTCAGGCATGCTGTCCACTTCGACACAGTCAGGTTCGGGATGACCGGTCACGCTGACGGTCACAGGCTGTCCGGTCTCGCTTATCAGATTCAGCGTGGCGCGCCCCTTTCCTGGAAGAGACACAGGGCGGTCAAGCCTGAGTAGTTTTTTCTCAGGCTCTGCGGCAATGATCCGGCCACCGGTTGCGGTCCCGGCATAATCGTTGTCGCAAATTTCGAAGATATCACCAGGGATATGACGCAGCCCTTCAGCCCCCACACAAAAATCGACGGTCTGGGTTTCCAGCAATTCGGTCTCAATAATCCATAATCCGTGACGGTGTGCCTGCCCCCGACTGGTACAACCAAACGCATCGACTTTCAGCAGGTTTCGCCCGTAGCGTTTTATGGCCTCACGGTCTTCCACCAGCTCAACCGACGGCTGCCAGTTATTATGGGGATCAATAAAGCTCACCTCGATCGCGTTGTGACGGTCCTTCAGTGCGCTGAAGCTGTAGTGAAACTGGCCACCGGCCACGCTGGCATTGGTGTAAGTCCAGACAGTGTCTGAGGGCGCATCCGGAATAAATGTCAGCCGCTGGCCGTTCCATACGGGCATGCAGCGCATCATGGCGCAGAAATCACTGATGGCATCAAACGTCTTTCGCTGCTGCGTGAGCCAGGCGTTGCAGCGGATACGCGGCTCCTGTCCGCCATACCCGTCGCCAACGCTTTCATCACAGTATCGTGCAATGTTAAACAGCGCCCACTTATCGACATCGGCAATGCCCATCCGCCTGCCCAGACCATAACGCGGGTGTGTCAGCAGGTCATACAGACACCATGCCGGGTTGTCCGTCCAGGCTTCCTTAAAATCGCCGTTCCAGCGATCGCTGGCATAGCTTCGCGTCAAGGGATCGTAGGTAACAGGCACCTTTACCAGTCGTCCTCGCATCTGATAACTACGCTGTGCCCGCTGGTTGCCTGATTTTTCTGAATCAATCTTCAGCCCCACGACCGCCGTGCAGGGATAGCACTGCCGGATATCGGTGATTTCTGTATAAGAAGACCAGAAGGTTTTATTGAACAGGTGGTTATCGGTACTGTCCGTCGTCACGCGTTGTACACGAACATCAAAGGGAGGTGTTGGCAGGTCTTCAAGAACGACTGAAAACGCATACGGCTCATGCGTACAACCCTTCACGGTGATGTCTTTTTCTGTTTTCCAGCCTGCAGGATGCCGAATATGAATCTGCAGGTTAACCGATGTATCCTGCGTTTCGCCTTTTTTGTTGACCGAGAAAAGCTGGTGAACGCCCAGCGTTAGGCGAAGCCGGTCGGTTTCTTTTCCATCCACCGTGCGGGTGACGGCATACTGCGCGGTGATGTCAGCATTAATCAGCTTTTCCCGGGCTGATGACTCAAATCCGCTCAGCGGTGGCTGTTCAGCGGTTCCGGCATGAAAATGCATGTTCACGCCCTGTATGTTTACCTGTCCGTCCGTTCCCAGCACAGGGGTGCCGTTAACTAATACACTCTTCAGGCCGCTGACTGGGCCCGCAATGGGCCCCTCGCTGATAATATCGATGACACTCAGAACCTGAGATGAGCGTAGATTGTCAGATTTGTCATGTGGCGTTTTATCGTGATGATGGAAGATGCTCATGAATTCATCCTGCGGGAAATGATCAGGGATGCACCCTTTTCTGTCTCCCGATTAATGGCCAATAACAATTGTCTTACCCTCCCCACTCAAATCCCGGGTGGCGATCTCCTGAGAAATCACGCGTGACCCCACTCGCATTTCCCCATACAGGACCGGTACCGGTGTGCCCTGGGCCATCATGTTTTCTGTACCAGAAAACCATGAGCTTTTTCGGTTTAGATCATCAGCGGTTGCTGGCCGGGGTGCCAGTAACTGCGCTGCGCCGCCCAGCATCAGGCTGGCCCCCAGAGAAAATGCGGCCCCACTCAGCGAAAGCGTCGTCGCCCCCAAAGTCCAGGCGAAAGCGTTCAGGCCAGGGATAAATGACGCCGCAATGAGCGCAGCTCCCGCAAACAGCTGAAGCAGCCCCCGCCGTGAAGCCCCTTGCAGACGGGGAACCAGATGAACAACGGCACCGGCCGGAAGTTTTTCATGCAGACGGGCATGCAGGTTGCCAGTATCAAGATCGCTGCCGGCGATACGTACCTGATAAAGACCTTCACGAAACTGGCGTCTGAACTCACCGGACTGCATCACCAGCGCATGCAGCGCCTCTGCCGCCGTCATCACATGCAGATCAATACGCCTGCCAAACCGGGCAAGATTGCCATACAGGCACACCCGGACGGACCGGGCGGTTTCAGGGGAGGCTGTGCTCATTTTCATCTTCCGCTCCAAAACAATAAATTTGGCCTTCACACACCAGCCACCAGCTGCAGGCGCTGTGCGTCATTGCGGCTTTGTCCGCAGGACTCAGTTCAGGTGGCCCATCAGGATGGCTGTGAACCAGCGCGATAATCGTGCCGGCGGCAGAGGCACTCAGGTAATCTTCAGGCGCGATCAGAAAGTGCTGACAGGGGTCAGCGGACGCGTTAATGCAGGGGAGATACTGATGACCGACCGGTGTCCGGATGATCAGGCCACAGCACTCCTCCGGGTGACAAGCGCGGGCATGACACAGGATCGCTTTCGTCAGGCGTTCGCGTGTTACGGCACTGAATGTGTATGTCATTACGCAGAACACGTCTCAATCGACAGAAACCCGCCAAAGCGCCTGATGTTATGCCGTAGACGGCAACCTGCCGCACAGTTGCCGCAGTGATCCTGGACAATGTCTGTCACCGGCTGGCCATTGCTGTCTGCGACAGCCGGCCCGGCGTAACCGCACTCTGCGGAGCGGTATGCCCAGGGGCAGAGGTCAGCCAGCATAATGCGCCCGGGACACATCAGTCCGTCGGTTTCCGTCGGCACGGCCAGGATAAACCGGGCCGTCAGAGACGTGAGTTCCGCCAGCTGCTCGATAACATAACGACTGACGACTTCCTGCTGCGGATCCGCGTCCGGATTACCGAGCCTGAAATTTACCGCGTCCAGAAAGCGGGCGCAGACTGAACGGCGAGTGACCGTTGCACCCACGAGGCTCTGATACGCTTCGGCCAGACCCGTCACAATGCCATACAGATTGGAGACCACGAGCGACGGCCGTGCTGCCGCCCCCCTGCCGCTCATACTGCTCTCTTCCATTCTGACGGGATATGGCCGGTATCGACGCTTTTGCCAGACAACCGATTTACCGTATTCGTTCTGCTCGTTGCAGAAGAAATAACGCTGACCGCCGGTTGCCGACAGATCGGCTTCCCAGAGGTCGATTCGGGCAGACGACGCTGTCCGGATAAGTTCGCTCAGTGTATGAGCAGGGATCGTATTCATTCAGGCTACCTCATGCCGGAACCCGTTCAAATTCGCCGGTTATTTCCGTACGCTTTGCCATTCTCACTGCTGACCAGCGTCGGCAGACGAAGATCGCGGGTGCTGACTGGCCTGGCGGCTGCCATAAAAATGCACTGACGCCACCGTGTTGCGAGAGAAAGTCATCTACAGCCTGCATAGTCGCGTGCGGTCCCGACAGCATGATGCTATAGCGGCTTTGCACGCCATTTATGCCATCCGCGCGCCGCTGCTCATACCCGTCACCAAAGCGGATAGTCTGCACGCGCGGCTCACGCTCCGTGCGCATGCCCGGCCTGACTTTCCAGCTAAAGGTTTTCATCAGGCACGGCCTCCGCTCATCATGCCGCCGTCACGCTGCTGCTGCAGGAAGAAATCCTTCGCGCCCTGGCGCCCCAGCTCGTACATCGTTCTGGCGGCCTCCGGCCCGAGCTGCCCGTTGCGGCCATCGTTGTGAATGGTTACGTTAAAGGTAGGTGCGTAATTCATGCCAGCGCCCGTCATTCTTGCCACCACGCCAAGCTTGCCGTCGGCACCACGACGCAGGGGAAAAATGCCCTCCGGTCCGGCTTCCCCCATGACGCCAGCGCCGTGGGCAAACGCAAACAGTGTCGGCGTACGCACCACCGTTCCGCTGAAAGCACGAAGCCCCCGTGAATGAAAGACGCCCCCCTGCGCGTGAAATGACAGCGCCTGCTGTTTAAGCAGGTCGGAGAAGATATCCACGCCTTTCACCAACGTCATTTTCACCAGCACCTGGGTGAGCATGCTCAATACTGACCGGGTAAAGTCGCGAAAACCGGCCTTCCCCTCCGTCAGCAGGGTGCTCAGCTGCGTACTCAATCCGTCCAGCGCACGTGAGGAAACCTCTTTTATCCGACTGTTTGCATCAAGTGCCGCATCACGGTATTCAGCCCACCCGCTTTTTGCGCCCGCCAGCCAGTCAGCCCGGAGCTTTTCTTCAGCCTGCCAGGTCTTTTGCTGCGCCTTCAGCACCGCTGACAGAACGTCTGGTGCCTCTGAATACGTGGCACTGAGCCGGACAACGCTGGCATGCTGCCGCGCCTCCCGGGCCGACAGGCCGTGTTCAAGCGCCGCAATTTCCGCCTGCCGCGTGCGCTGCTGCTCCGTAAATTTTCCAGCCTGCGCCTGAAGCTGATTCATGCGTTCCTGAAGCGCAACTTCATCCCCCAGCACGGCCAGTTTTTCCTGCTGAAGCAGGACGCTGGCTTTGGCAGTAATCAGGGATTTTTCCTCACGACTCAGCTGACGCTTCTGTGCCGCCGCTTCCAGAACATGGAATTTAGCCTGAGAAGCCCAGAGGTCTTTGCGCTGCTGGCTGACAATACCGGCTTCCTGATGTGTTTTCAGTGCATGAAGCCGGGCCTGCAGCGCCAGCATGTCGGCCTGCGCCTTTTCGCCTGCGAGGGCAGCCGCCGACGGCTGATGTGCGTCCCGCCGTTTTCGGCGGCCTGCGACAAGCGTGTCATAGCGCTGTTTTTCACGGCGCATCGCCTCCTCTTTAACCTCACGGGATGCCCATGAATGGCGGATAACTGACAGCGCGCGCTGATGTTTTTCCTCTTCCGTTTCGTACTGCTTTTTCAGGCTCTGGTCAGCATCGAAACGGCGCTTCTTACGGATTTCCGCATCCTGCTCTGCTTTATCCCGGGCGGCCTTCAGATCACGCTGAAACTTTTGGTCTTCCAGCCGGGAAAGCCTGTCCCTGTCCCGTTGCATGACAGGTATCCAGGCTTTGCCCAGACCCTTTCCACCCGCGTTCAGTTTCTCCTTTAAAGCAGCAATCTGCTCTTCAAGCGATCGCTCCCGTCCGATGCCCAGCATGACATCCCAGGCACCCGCAGCCGTCTCCCCCAGCCATTTCCAGGTTTTCTCAAGCGTCCCCAGACTCTGCGTGACCTCGTTACTTCGGGTTCGCATGGCTTGCGCATAGCGATCCATGGCCAGCGCTGCCGCATCCGTTTCACGCCCCTGTTCAGCCAGACGGGTGATGTTTTCCAGCTCGGCTTCCGTCAGTAAGTGCAGGGATTTATCCAGCTCGCGAACGGCAGCCACAGGTGTGTCCTGAAGCCGTGCAAACTGCCGGATAGTTTCTTCTGTGGCCTGACCGGTTACGGCTTTAAGACGGGCCGCAACATCAGCGACCTGCCTGATGTGCTGCTCGCTGAACAAACCTGAGCCAGTAACCTCTGCCAGTACGTCTGCGGCTTCATGCTGAGTGATACCGTTTCCCTTCAGAGTCCGGCTCATCACCTGCAGCGCTGAGGTTGTGTGGGCGGCATAGTGACCGGTCAGGATCAGGGCTTTATTGAATGCTTCCGCTTCCTGGCTGCCCTGATACCACGCCCTGCCCAGCCCCCAGACAGCGGCGGCAATACCACCAACAACGCCTGCCACGCCCAGGCCGCGCAGGGTCATCAGCTTCTCAATCCACCCGGCATTGTTGGCGAGCGTAATACCGGAACCACGAAGCGCACCAAAATTACCCCTGGCCACTTCACCAAGTAAAACACCAAGTTCGCGTCGCGCCGCCGCGCTCTCGAGGCCCAGCGAATGCGTCGTCTGACGCGCCGATTCCAGCTTACGGATATAAATATCTGCCGCATCACCCAGTCCCAGCTGTGCCGCACGCGTTCTCAAAAGCTCTTCACGTGAAAGTCGCTGTGTGGCCAGCTGCGCTTTCAGCTGGCTGAGAAAACGGGCTTTTGCCTGGGAGGCCAGCACTTCAGCGCGTGAGGCGGAAGAAACCTGCTTCGCGGTGCGCCCGGCCTGCTGACCCGCATTTTTCAGCTGCCGCTCGACCCGCCCCATCTGTTCATGAAAACGGGTGGTTTCAGCACCAAGGTTTACGACGAGGTCAGCAATCTGCTGGGACATGCCGTTCTCCTCCCATGGATTCTGCCATAGCCATCAGCATGTCATCAGTCATGCGTTCATCGGGTCCCGATGGTGCGAGCAGGCTGAAATCTTCGGCCTTTAATGTGCAGTCACCTGCCTTGAGCGCAACCAGCGTACTGCTGAGTGCAGCAAATTCAGCATCCAGCAGACGGTGGCTGAAAGGCGTATGCGAGAAATAGCGCTGCCAGTCGGACAGCTCAGATGACGTCATCTCGCTCAGCATGCGGTGCCAGTCCGGGCGCTGAAACTCGTGGGCCAGACACATGATAAATTTCAGCTCCCGGCCGACTGCTTTACTTCCGGGCCCTCCGCTGCCTCATATTCCCGCTGTTCTTCTGCCTTCACATCGACGTCGAGACCGCTGAGCATCATCACCTTCTCGGCTGCCTGAGACAGCGCTTTTTCAGGCCATTCGGACAAGATCTGGTGATAAATCTCCTCCACATCCGCTTCGCGGTTACCGTTCCAGCGCGCCCGGGAGACAAGCCAGGCATTGGACTCAGTATTGAGCCGTACCAGTGCGGCCCCTTTACCGGCTTCCGTTGTATTTTGCTCACTCTCAGCCAGCAGTCTGGCAATACATTCAAAGTATTCAGCGCGCTGTAATGCCGTGAGTTCGTACAGTTCGGCCTGCTCAAAACCGTAATAAAAAACTGTTTTTTCCAGAAACATCAGCGTTCACCTCCATGGGGGGTATTATCAGGGCCAGGGGCTGGTTTTACCGGTATCTCTTCAGCCAGAACCGGCCGGCCGCTATTTGTGACTTTGATGGTTCGCGTAATGACTTCTTTTGCAGGAATAGTCTTGCCGAGGCTGCTGACCCAACCCCGGAACAGATCAACCGTGCCGTTTGGATAGCGAATTTTGTAATAGCGAACCTCCCCGCTGTGAAACCAGCTCAGTAAATCCTTCTGCCCCTGCTCGCCGGGTTTCCACGCAAGCGTAATACTGGCTTCGCCTGCCGACTTCTCGCCCTGCGCTGTGGCTTTCCAGTCGGCATCCGGATCGTCCAGCCATGTGTCGTCGTAACTCTCTGCGCTGATTTCGCCTGGTTGCAGCTCGCGGATCTGAGCCAGTCGCGTCCAGCCGTTATCGTCCAGCGGTTTAGCGGTGGCATCGCCACTGCCGATGAAAATCAGTAGGGTGGTTCCTGCACCTTTGACTGATGCAAGAGGATTAGGTGTCACCATAGTGGCTCCTTACATCTGATAGGTAATGAGATAAGTCAGATCGGCTGAACCCCAGCTCGCCATTTCACTGTCCCGCTGCCAGTCATAACTCTGCGGCGTGAGCGTATCGATCATGGATGAAAGTGCCGGCACATTAACGAGCGCCGGAAGAATATGGCGTTCAACCCACTCATCCAGTGCCGTATCCGGTTGGGTTGCCCGTAGGAATAGCTCGATATGCAGCGTGGCCTGCCAGGCTTCTGCATCCAGATAGTTACCGCTGTAGCGGGCGTCTGACAGATAAACGGCTACGGCGGGCAGTTCTTTTTCATCAATAAAAACGGGGCGGCCATCATGAAAGGCCGCCCCGCTGATGTGGGACTTAAGCGCATCCGTGAGGGTGCGCCTGATTTCAGCATGTTTTTTCATAACCTCCTCCTCAGGTACAGCCTCAGCTGGTATTTTAGCGCGGCGGCCAGTTCAGCCTGCATATCCGTTTCCAGCAGCTGCCGGCTTTGTTTCTGATAGCTCTCCGTCAGCGGTCCGGACAGCGGGATTTTTACAACCTGAACCGGGTAGCGACTGCGGCCGGTGCGCTGCAGTACATGCCAGCGGCCGTTAGCCAGTTGCTGTATAAATGCATTCCGGAAAGTAAACCGCCCGATTTTCAGCACGCTGCCGTGCCGGCCGGACACTGTTTTTCGCCGGGACAGCTGCAGACGGGCCGTGCCCAGATTGATAGCTGGCAAATCCCCGCGGTTAACGACCAGTCGCGCGGTCGGCTCAGCATGGCCGGGCATGGCCGGGCGTAGCCGGACACGCTGCCTGACCAGCTTCTGGGGAACGCTCGTCTCCTTTGCAACCTCGCGTGTGCAGCGCGTAATGACGCGACGGGCTACACGGTTCACCGCCTGCGCCAGCGCGCGGGGCACGAGCTGACGATCGAGCTCATGCAGGTTATTCAGTGCCTGTTTCAGTCCCTGCACGTTTATCCTCCTCAAGCCAGATTTGCGGCTTGCCGTTGTAAAACTGCCAGCGGGTTACCCGCCAGTGTTTCTCCTGCCATTCAACCCGATCATGTCGTTCGGGCTGATAAGCCCGGTCGAAGACAATTAACGACACGCCCTCTCCGGACAGTGGTCCCATGTCAGCCGTAAAGGCATGTTCAGCTGCGCATATCGTTCGTCCATTAATCACCACGGCCTGACCGAACCGGCGTGCGGTGACATCGTCCATCCTGTCAGTCAGACGGAAAAACGGGCTAGCCAAAAAGCTTAACGGCCACTACGGCCGCCTTACTGTCGGCATTTTCCCAGGCGGTACCTAAGGGCACGGCCCCCTCGGTCTTGCTGGCTACCACCTGATGGCCCTGCTCATAAACAGGCTTGCCGATCTGCACAGAGACATCTGCTTTTTTCGGCAAGGTGAAGACGCCTTCCGCCAGGCCAGTTCCGGCGCAACCTTTCGGGGTATCGGTTACGGCAATAACGATACGATCCCCCACATGCACCATATCGCCGCTTTTATAGTCTTCGTCCGCAATGAACGTCAGCGTCTTACCATCCTGCAAATAATTTTTTGCCATGCTTCTTCTCCTTCACGGTTCCTGATGACCGGATTTCAGGCATAAAAAAAGCCCTTTCGGGCATTCAGATTTTTTACGACATATCAGGCAACGCACTGCACCAGACCACGATAGTCAATCGGCGCAACGCCGGCATCAATACGCACTTTGGTGGTGACACCATCAGCAGTAAAGCCTTCCGTCTGGTCAATAAATGGCGTATCAACACCGTTGAGGTAAGCCACCTCAATCGTGTCCGAGCCCTTTGCGGCAGCCAGATAGAACGTGCTCTGGCTGGCGTCGTCCAGACGCGGTTCGGCAATCACCGTCGCGAAATTCTGCACGGGGTTAATGATACCGGCGTTGATGTCGGCGCCTTTAACAGACGTTGAGCGGATGACCTGGCTGGCAGTGGACTCCATGGCCGTCGGTACCAGCACAAAAGCCGGGCGGATGTTGAGATGGCGTTCGCCTTCTTTCTGACGGCGCATCATCTGGCGGGCTTTGTCCAGAGACGCCACGTCCATTGCCGCTGCTTTCAGCACGTTGGCATGACGCGCGCTGTCAAACAACGGCACATTATCGGTGGAAAGATTCGGGTTAGTGGTCAGAATGGCGTAAACCAGATCCGCCACGGTAGCTTTTGCGGCGCGGCCCAGCTTCATGGGGACATCGGTCAGCATGCTCAGGTCATCATTGATAATGGCCTGGCGCGTGATGCTGAACAGCTCACCGTAAGTGGCCAGAGCAATCGTGGCCTGCTTGTCTGACGTCGTGACGTATTTGTATTCCGCCCCCTCGCGGACCTGACGCAGGGAGGGAAAACCGCCCAAACCCACACGGTGCGCGATTTTGAAATCGGAAAGCTGTCCCTTTTTGGTCCACTCACCGAACGTCTCAGGCGCCTCTTCCCAGCCCTGTAGAAGGGATTTGTAGGACACATCCAGCATGATATTGCCATAATCGGACGTGCTGTGCGTAAACGCCAGCCCGACGATCTGCACCGGGTTATAACTGGCCACACCGAAGCCCCGTTCGGTCAGCGACAGGCGCGCATGTTCACGAAGCGTCATGCCGTTGTAAGGGTTATCCGGCTGGAGTGGCTCATACCCGGCCCGCGCCATGATGGCCTGCCGGATGCCGTCACCGGTAAAATTCCCGTTTCCGGCATAGATGTGAGGTGCGGCTGATTTGTTAGACGGCGTGCTGTCTTTGCCCATCTGCGTCAGCAGCTTCTCGCGTGCCAGCTCAAGCGTGCACGTCGGATCCGCGATGCAGGCTGCCTGCAGGGCACTGTATTTATCACCGAACATCCCAAACAGGTCACTGAGCGCCCGTGCGCGGACACGCTGTTCTTCAATGAACTGTTCACGTAAACCCGCTTCGTTCACACCTGCCTGAGGTGGAGCAGGATCATGCGTCAGGCTGTTCTGCGGCGGCGTCAGCATATTGCGAAGGTTTTCTGGCATTTTTTCGTACTCCTCGATACGTTTTGAATCAATGCGGGCCATTGCCTGAACGACGGGCGCCAGCTGGTCAGCGAAGCCCAGTGAGACGCACTGGGTTCCGTCCATCCAGGTCTCTTCTTTCAGCATCCCGGCGATAACCTCATGGGCCAGCCCTGTTTTGGCGGCATAAGCCGGGATGAGCACAGCTTCTGTTTTATCCAGTAGCTCAGCGAAATCACGCATGTCATCGGCATCACCGCCCGCGACCGCCCAGGGTTTATGGATCATCATGAAACTGTTGGCCGGCATGATGACCGGATTACCGACCATGGCGATGACGGAGGCCATCGACGCGGCCACGCCGTCGACATGAACCGTAATGGCAGCAGGGTGATATTTGAGTGCGTTAAAAATGGCGATCCCTTCAAAAATGCTGCCACCCGGCGAATTGATATGAAGGTTGATGTGTTTAATCTCGCCGAGTGCCTGGAGGTCGCTGATAAACTGTTTTGCCGACACCCCCTGAAAACCGATTTCGTCATAGATATAAATTTCTGCCTCAGTTTCGCCCCGTGCAGCCATCCGGAACCAGGATTCAGTCTTCTTCACCTGTGTCGCCTGACGCTGGCTTATCTGCTTTACTTTCTCGGTCACTGCTGACTCCTTTGTCGTTTGCCGGGTCAGTGTCAAACACCAGCCCCTCTTTCTGGTTTTCATCGACTTCCGCTTTGCGGCGACGTTTAACCTCATCAGGGTTGCGCCCGCATGCCCGTGCCCAGTCGGATTCGGTTGCCGCCCCACCCCGTATCTGAATCTTCCAGGCAGTCGCCTCTTTCACAGGGTCGATCCAGGGCATACCCGGTCCCGAGTAAATGGCGTCATACAATGTGGAAAGTTCGATATCTACGGGTGGCTTAATCACACCCGCTGCAAGCGCCTGCTTCAGCCATGCGCGATAAACCGGCCGGGTGACAGCAGCAATAAAACAGTCCTGCAGAATGAGATATCCGTCCGTAGACTCCACCAGCTCCTGCCGCTGCGCGCTGTATGTGCCGTTGTAATTGCGGGCTGTGCTCGAAAAGCTCAGACGTGTACCGGCAGCCACGGCACGCAGCTGCCCGTTCCGGAATGTTTCAAGGTTGGTGTTGGGCCGGTCTGACTTGATCATGCCAATCTCTTCACCCTGCCGGAGATCGTCATACAACATGCCCGGCTGAATAGTCAGTTCACGCTCACTGCTGCCACTCAGGCTTTCTGAATAGTCCTGCCCGTCACCTTTTTTGATGTACATCCCCAGAGCAGCGGCGATGCGCGCGGCCACCATTTCGCTTTCTTCATAATCTTTTAGTGCGCTCAGGCGGATCATCACACCGGACAGGATGGTAATGCCCCTCACCTGGTGCAGACGCCGTGCAAATTTAAGATGCAGCATGGCGTCAGAAGACACCTCTTTGGTATCAGAGAGCAAACCGCTGACGGGGAGATTTTTATAGACCTGATACTTAAGCGGCTTACCCCACTCGTTCAGCCAGACGCCCTGGATGAGCCCGGCGGCAGGCTCGGAGTTCATGGTCACGAAATCTGGCTCAAGTGCTTCAAGCCAGAAAGGTACGCCGCCATCTGCCCTGAGTCCGGCACCATGGCCGCTCACCAGCTGAGCAAAAACCTCTCCGTCTCTGAGCCAGGTGCGCAGCATCAGACGCTCCAGTACTGGCCGGGAAAACTCGCCGGTGACATCAGGCCGCAGTGACCATTCACCCCATTTTTTGCGTATGGTTTTCACCAGCTCCGTGGCCACACGGCCGTCTTTCAGCAGCGGATGCGGGTCAACGATGATGCCTTTTGCGCCGATAACACGCTCTTCCAGCTTGTCCAGTATGCCAATCACCAGGTCATGATTCGCATCCAGCGCCCGGGCCTGCTGACGAAGGGAAACCGCCCCGGCCTGACTGAGCTGGTTGGCGGAGCGTGTTTCGCGTCTGGCCTTGTGGGTGCGGGTGGGAAGCGCGGCTTCGTAGGCGCGGATCTGCATGCGGGCACGCAGCCTGGCAGCCTTCCACGACGGCGAAAAAACACCGATTGCATTATCCAGGAATGACATCAGAACCTCGCTAAACGATATCCCGTCTGACCACAGTGTTTTTTAAGGTATCCGGCCAGGCGGCGCTCCCACTCCTGCCGTCCCTTTCGAATGTCTGTCAGATTCTCCATCGTCATGGACTGCCCGTTCAGCATGATGGTTTTGCCGCTCAGTACGGCAACCTCTGCCTCGGTGTAATAGCGGATCATGGCTTCCACATCGCTCTGGTTCATATCCAGCCTCCGTTTGTAATCCAGGGATTGTTGGTCATGTCGGGAGTCGGGCCTGATGAGGATTTGCGGGTACGGGCTTTCAGTGGCGGAGACGCACTTTCCAGAGTGTTGTCTGTATCACTGTCTTCAAGCCAGGTTTCCCGACGAGCCCATGAAGGTGCATCGGGCCATTTGACTTTTTCGTAGCCATGCAGAATGACCAGCGCATCGGCATAGACGAGCAGGTCAAACCCTTCATTGGCTCCCCGCCCCGGTTTACGCCACCGGCCTTCTGGCGAGCGCTCCTCATATGTGAGTTCGTCGTAAAACCAGCTCCCGATCCAGGCCGGAAAATGAATGTAATTGGGCCCCGGAGCTTCACGCCACAGCGCGTTGTTCACCCGGTCCTTGAGCGCATCGGTCTGGAGCAGATAAAGCGGAACATCCCCCGCGGCCTTTGCCCGGCGCGCTGAGCGTCCGGTATTGTCAGGCCATGTCCGGGTGATCAGCTTTTCACGCTTATGGCTGTCGCCCTTGAAAAGATAAACACGCTTTCCTTCCCCCTCCCGACGACATTTTCGCCAGAAGCAATAGGCGTTGTCGGTCACACCGTCCTCGCCTCCCGAATCCACAGCCATCGCCATAAGGGACATTCGTTTTGACGGATCGCTGGCCAGCGCCCAGGTTTTGTACAGCACGTCCGAGAGAAGCAGCTCCCAGTCCTCAGGGTAACTGCCGGGATCGAGAGGACGGCTTTCGCCAAGGTCATCGCTGCGTAACGAATGACGGATGTTGTAGCGGTCAACGACCCATCGTTCTCCCATCGAGCCGTATCCGGTTATCTGCACCACGAAACGACGATGCCGGCCGCCCTGCACATCAACGGTCGCAACAAGAAACCTCACCCCGTCTGCAACCGTTCGCTCGGGAATATCCTCTGCCCGGCTCTCCAGATGTTCTCCCTTACGTTGTTCAAGGGCGGACCGGGGAAAATAAGGCCTGCCGAAATCCGTATTGAAGACGGCTTTAAGGGTTTCTTCACTGCCTGTTGCCTGATACTCCTGTTCGGCAGTGAGATATTTATAAATCAGCTGAGTCCATGTCTGATATGCCGCCGCTGGCCCCTCCATCCAGAAAGAGGCAATCCGGGACTGGCGTGCCTTCCCGCTGAGTTGCCCCTCACGATCCATGCTCTGCCCGTCACGCAGCCAGACGCCGCGGCTATTCAGGACACGTTTCATATCGGGTTCAATCAGTTCAGAGCAGGCCGGACACTGCAGACGTGCAGCCTCACTGGCCAGTACCGGATCGGTATAGCCGCGATAGCCTGTCATATTGGCTATTTCCGGCTGGAAATATTCCCCACAATGCGGGCACGGCCAGTACCACCGTCGGCGATCCCCCCGGTTATATAACGAGAGGATCCCTGTTGCTGGCGGTGCTTCATGTGGCGTCGAAGCCTTCCATTTCGTATCGCAAATATCCCGGCCCGGGGAGCTCTCCACCAGCGTCATGCCAGCTGACATAAAGGTGGTGGTGCGTTTGGACGCCAGGGAAAAACCATCCCCCTCTCCGTCTATATCATCGGGCCAGCGGTCATAGTCAGTGAGTGCAACATATCGATAATCGGATGAGGACATGATATTGACGGATGGCCAGCCAATTTTCAGGTAGTTGCCGGCGCGAAAAGTCCGGTCATGCACATTATTATCGCTGGCGCGTGGGCTGAGACGTCTATAAAGCTCAGGGCTGCAGCGAAAAGTGCGTTCAAGGCGTTTCTTTGAATGTTCGCGCGCCTTTTCTTCAGTCATCTGTATCAGCAGGAAATCAGCCGGGTCGCAGACCACAGAATAGGTTATCCAGCCATCAATCAGACCCAGCGTTTTACCCGTCCGCGCGGGGCCGACAAAAACCACCGCGTCATAATTGCGCGACGTCAGGCAGTTCATGGGTTCAACAATATAGGGTGTCAGCGTCGCATCCCAGGGGAGTGAACTGCCGCCACCCAAAGGCACGCGCATGTAACGTTTAACCGCATCAGCTACCGGCATTCGATGCGGAGCCTTGAAGAGTTCGGATACGTCTTGACGTATCTCAGCAGCTGAGGCGTATGTCATGGCTCACTCTCTTCGATAATATCTGCACTGCGGATCTCCGCAGCCAGTGATTCCCGAATTTCATCAACAATGCTTTGTGCTTCTGAAATCTGATGCGGAGACCATCCGCGATCGCGCTCCAGCCTGTCAGGCCATGTATCCAGTACCTGTAAAACAGACTTCGCCATCATGGCCATCTCGCGATGTACTTCATTAGCAGGTACGAGCTGGCTGAGCGCAGCTTCAAGCTTTACGCGCTCATTCTCAGACTGAAACCAGTCCTTCCGGGATTTAGGATCCATGCGAGAGGGATCATGAAGTGTTTCAGGTGTGGCTGCTTCGTCAGGAGTAAAGAGAACAGGACCGATGTCTTTGAGGGCATAGACCGGGTTTCCACGAATGTTTCCGGCGGATGCAATCTGCGCGTTCATGATTTTCTTTCTGACTGTCTTGCGATCTATGCCGAACGCTTCAGCAATTTTCGCAATACTCCAGTTATAGGCATCCCCGATTCTGCTGATGTCTGACATTCCTCACCTCAACACACCAGCTCAGTTACGGATTTCCTTTTTAATATCATGTAATTAACCGCTATCCACCTGTCCCTGCTTTTGGCGAAATGGACACCTCAAAACCTGATTTAGTTCTTATATTCAATTAGTTACGACACGTGGTGGTGTCCCTATGAAAATCGCAAAACTAGCCGTTTTCTGCGGGGCCGCCGCCTCGTGGACGAGGTACCCCACCGGGAGGACCCGCGGCTCAGAAAGGAGTCCGCTCATTCGTGGACCGGCTTTGCTCACTATCATGGACCGGCTTTGCTCAATCTCTCTGATGGCGGCCTTGTCCAGGTTGCAGTTTTCAATGACAGTAAGAAGTTTTTCATTCAACTCCAGGCTGTCACCGTAAGTCATGTGCTCAGGAATATCAGGGATTTCACAGTCCATCAGCAATTCCGGTGGTACCGGAATTACGGGAGTGGGCATTAATTCTGTCTCTGTGCGCGCGCAGCTGGTCAGCAACAGCGGCAGGCACAGGCTGGTGAGCACAGGCGTCTTCATGCATCTCTTTCCTGATACGGGCAATACGCTTCTCGCTTTCGGCATCATTACTTCGCCTGTCTTTATGCGTGATCCGGGCTAAATCCTGAAACAGCATGACTGCTGCCAGTGTGTTTGTGAGGGCGGACTGAGATTTCAGCTGTTCTTTTCGGGCGTCACGCTCAGCCTTTTGAGCCCGGAGCATTTCATTATGGAAATGGTCGGTAGCCCAGCCGAGAATAAGAATAAAAATATAGGGCATGCTGGATAGACACTTGTTCATTTCACCACCAGCGTATAGCCCATATAAAGATAGCAATCGATATAAGACGAATCGCGAAGGCAGCCGCTTTAGTTATTTCAGGGTTATCTGGTGCTTCCAGTTCGAGACCATTTTTCATAGTTAACCTCAACAGAATTCGTTTATAGTTCAGCTATGTTCCTCGTTAGTTGTGTAACGCTGGAAAGCAGAAGCCCCGGAGTGCGGTCAACACTTCGGGGCTTCGTTATCTTTAACTTTTTTTGAGAGTATTTACATCAAAATGACCCACTCACTATCAGCTTCCCCTTCCTTCTTCTTTCTCCACCATCGAACGGTGTGAATCAGGCTTGGTATGCTCGTCAGCATCAAAACGATCCACATTAAAAGAAACAAAAGGTTACTTATGTGCTAATTCCTCCGCTCTTTTAAAGACGGCAGCATCGTATGGCTGATATCCGTTTTCATGAACAATAATGGCCCGGATGAGTTTCAACATCGTCGTGCCGTCTGTTACATCAATATGCTGCTGAGCAGGAATACCGGTTACAGTGGACACACCATCAATGTAAGCCTGCGTATCGCTTTCGTGAGGCGGTGCCCAGCGGTGAATGATGTCCGTGATGGTATTGAGGCCATGCTGAGTATGATAGTGGTTCAGAATAATCATCATGGCGCGAATACCATATTCAGGGCTGATGAACTGACAGAACGATTTATCAGATCGCAGCGATTCAGGAACAAGTCCCCGCCACTCATCACCCCATCGGATATTACCGGGATTATTGTTGCGTATGCCTCGGGCTTCACTCCTTGTCATCTTTCACACCGATACGATTACCGATAAAGCGCAGGATAAAGGCGCGAAGAGAATCGACTCCGATAAATCCAACCACTCCGCCGATTGATATGGTGGCGGTGCGTGGCCAGTCGAGATAAGCCAGCCCGGAAGCGACTGTCAATGTCAGTGCACCGCACAATAATCCTTCAAGGATCATTCTTCTCCAGCCTCCTCCCGTATAGGCTATGCGCAATACAGCCATGAACATGGCCAGCAGAATAGCCCCTACAGGCGTTTCACCCCGCCACCAGCTTTGTACCAGTTCTTGCAGATCTGGCCAGCCACTTGGATTGGTTTGCATTGTTTTCCCCAATAATTCTCCCCAGACATGGGGGGTTAGTCCTGTCAGGCAGTAATAAAAATGAACATTATTGAAATCGAGCTGGTGTAGGCTCACCCGAAAAAAATGAGTGAGCCTAACGGACCACACGGTCAGGAGGTATTTAATATCGGCGTTTAATCAACATCTGATCAGGTGTATAAAAGTCAGGGCTTCGACTAGATGCGCAGTTCACCATTTGATAATGTGCAGTTTCGCTAACTGATCACAAGGTGGTGGAATATGCAGCTAGAGGGCCTTCGTTCACTTCACGCAAGCATGCGTGCAAATAACGTCACACGAACGCAATTTCAATATCGTCATAATAACGTCGTTTTCGATGTGCTTTTTTTTACTGACCGCACGCCCTATAAACTGCTGTTCGGTGCGATTGGGCATAAATGCAGTTTTATTCTAGATGTCCGCCAGGGTTATGACGTCGCTCCAGTCATAAAACCTGAATCGGCTTATTCAGATCTGTGTAAGGCGTTAGGACTGACATTCGATCCAGCCAATCCCTTCCGTCCATCTAAATTTCTGGGGCACTTCGCCCAGCATATTCCTTCTTCCATTGAAAGCACCAAAGAGCCTTCAGTTCCAGTGAATCAGCATGCAGAAATAATTGATGAGGGGGACAAGGTATTCTTCAGTCACTGGCGTAATAATGGGAGCAGTAGCCATGTCAGCGAAAAGAATCTCGACAAAACCTATCGCGCATTTGGGAAGTTAATCTCTGATTTCTGCTTAGACAGAAATATCAGTAGTTGCTGGACCGTACATGACAAGAAAAATTAGCCTGAACGTTATCTGACTATGATAACGTCGGCTGCCACAGAAACCGCATGGTTGACAGATTACGCCAACTTTTACGTACGTAAAGTGGTTTCACGTTCAGGTGATGACGATGTGTGATGCGCTTATCAGCCCAATTAGCGGACGTTTTTTAGCATACGCTGCAAAAGATTATCTTCAGGCCATGAATACTCAGACATGACGCTGACAATATAATCATCAGATTGATTCAGCTTTAACCCCGGATGGATGTCTTCAAGGGGTTGTATTACAACCATATCGATTTCCAGCAGAACCGTCTCAACTGCAGTTCTGTAACATTCTGACTCCTGGAGACTAATTCGGGATTCAAGGGAAGAGATTGACTTAACAAATTCTTGCTTTGATAAAAGCATCTGGGTATGGATAGCATTTGCCAGATTAAAATCACCGATATAAAGGGATTTATCAGCGCTAGATGAAAACGCATGAGGACTTATGCATTCAGTTATGCCAGGTAAATAAGGTCTGTTTACATAATCCATTATCATCCTGCTGGCGATACTGTCAGTGGGCCATGAATGATCTGCTAGCAGCCTATCCATGTAACAGACATATTTCTCATGGCCAGAACCGTTTGATTCAGGCACAGGGATGTGACCCCGTAATAGCTCGACAAAATTGTCATGCAAGTTACCGTAAACTTCATATAACACAGATGCTATCGCAAAACTTAAACTTTCCTGATGGTCCTCACAAATGAGGCCTTTTAAAAGGGGTGGCAGAGAAGCGAGATCTCGAAGTTGTGAATAAACCATCCCCTGAACAGGCAGAGCAATCCTTAATACATCAATCATCCTCAACCCCTCAATCATCATAAACAGCCACGTTGCATCATAAAATCATTCTTACATCGTAAAAAATCCCAATGATTTTTACCCGGCTGGTTAAGAATGCCGTGACATTGCTCAACAGCCTGATTTTTTATACGCTGACACCGCCTGGTGAGTGGCCAGCCACGCTGCTTGACGGGCTTATCGGCAGCGCACTGGGGAGTAAGGTGCTCATGTTGCTCAGGTTCGGCTTCAGAACTGACTGTACTGTATGTTGCGGCTTTTCTGTTGTACTCATTATCCTCTTCAAAGCCCCTCTCAGCTGAAGATATGCATCCGGAAAATAACAAACTGGACGCGAGAATCGCGTATTTCATTTTGTTTTGCACTACGACTTCTCCTTTTCAAACTGAAACCAAATCCATGCTGTACCAATCTTCTACCGTCAAAGGAGAGATTAAAAAGAAATCAAGGCTTCTGTCTGTTGAGAGATGAAAGGCAATGTAACAGTTGGTTCATTACTCTGCTTCCTACAATGACTAGGGTTTTGCTGCAGTTGAAAATCTCTATATCTGCTCGAGTAAACTCTGCTACCTCGTCAGATGGCTTCTCACATACTCACCACCTGACCGAAATAAGAGAAAGAAACATCTACATAAGTAAGTGCATATGGCATAACGTATTGAATTTGCGATACAAGGTTGCGTGATTTGTATCACGTAAGTAAAAAGAAGTGACTAAAACAAACGGGATAAACAATGCGCCTTTATCACGGTACATCTCTCAGTGCCTCTCAAAGCATTATCAGCTCCGGAAAAATCCTTCATGATATTATACGTACCTATGATGAATCATCGCTGTTCCCCACAACGAACGGACTCGTTTATCTGAGCGATAACGTTGGTTACGCGATTTATGTAGCTAACAAAGAAGCCATTTTCCGTAAGGAAGATTTTTTATCTGTGTTCGAAGTGGAAGTGGAAGAAGCGGAATTATTACCTGATTTTGACGAACTCGATTACGTGCATAGGATTAAGCACGCAGAAGCAGCACATTTCAATTACTCTGACTCGCTTGATAAAGCACAATCATGCTGCGTAGCCCGTAGTTTGATTCTACAAACAGACATCAAAAGACAATTAATTTTGCCTTCTAACATGAACCGTGAACATCCTCTCCGGCCTATGACTCGTGAGTTAATCATGCTGAGAGATAAAGGTGATCATCAAGGAGCAGTCAAAATGCTCCATGGTCAGGTATGGAAAATGTTCGATAAGCCCCAGGCTCAATAGCTTGAGGGTTCAAAGCTTGACCAAGATGGTTATACACTGTGCCAACTGAGTTAAGGGTGTCGTGCATGATGGTTTAATTTTGACAGAATACTGAGAATTTTACGTACGTAAAGTGGTTTCACCTGAATAAGGGAGTGGTGTGAGCTGTGCAAACCGGTCCATTTCCAGGGACACATCTAGCATGACAAGCATCCCCTCAACAATGCCTTCCGCCTTTTGCAATTTCTTTCCAATGAGTCCGTCTGAACACTGATGCATTCTCGCCAGACTCATGAAGCTGTGGCCAAGCACGTAATAGTCCACCAGCAGGTCATGCAGATCCTGATTTCTCGCTCTCAGCTTAGCAATACACTGGCTAATGATTAGACCATCCTCATCACAGCATTCTGGTCGGGAAGTGCCCTTCTTTGGGAAAAGCCCATTGAAGCCAGCGGCAACCCGATACCACATGACCTTCTCGGGATGATTGAACGCCCATGCTCCCCAGCGAACCAGTATTTCCTGTATATCTCGCATTGCATTCCACCTGTCCTGTTATCAACCAGACAACGCTCATGAAACATACGCCCATAATGTGACGAAATCACAATCAACTTTATCCCGAGCGCAAAACTCATCTCCTACACCATATTGCCCGCAAGATTTTTTCACATTCTCTTACTGGCAACCTGAGACACTTACCTTATTTGAACTCAGGTATCAAGCTGGTGAGATACATTAGAAGAACAAAGACAAACGCGAAATTTAGCTAAAGATTTAATCTGAAAAGAATGCACTTTCAGATTTACCTACAAAACCATTAATACTTAGAAACACGAAAATGGTATTTTCTGACATTGTGTCAACGTCTATCGACATTGAAATTATAAATCCTGACAAAACTCAGCATATGATTGAATTGCCTTAGGGCTAAAGCGGCTAAATGCCCGTATAGAGGCAGAGCTGATTACAAACCTGACCTGAACGCTCCCTCACCCATTTGGTGAGGGAGATTTTTATAGACAAAGAGGGGATTAATTACGGAGGAATGATGTTCAGATTGGCAATAAGGGGGTGGGTTTTCGCTGCCACATTTTATACAGTGTACAACCCTGCGAGACAGTTATGCCTGGTCTATCCGGATAAAACCAACATCATTATGGTCACAGGAATATCCCTGAATATCATAATCAATTACTTATGTTTGAAATATTTTGAAGAAAATGAGGGCGCTTAAGCTCCATCTTAAATGTTAAATCCTTGTACTCTTAAACTGGAGAACTCAACAATGATTCAAAAGATCCTTGATGGAACGAACTTCCCAAGCATTGATGAAATGAGATATGTCCATATAGCCGAAAAGAAGCAGGACTTTGCTGTTTATACAGGCATGATCCCTGTGGTTTTTTTAAACAACCCAAGAAAAATAAATCTTCACTCACTCCAGATATCTTCTGGATACGGGATGGTATTTTTTCGATCCGGGGCTGAGCAGAAAGTTAAAAGTATATGTAATATTTTTTCAGGATTTGACTGCTATTATTCTACCCATTTCTCCCAAAAGTTGGGGCAAACTGACGACTGGCCTTTAGCTGAAGGGGATTCCATTAAGCCAGCGGCTAAGTCCTGTAACCAATATATTCTTCCTACTGGACTCGAACCACATGAAGGTATTGAGTATCCTCTTATGCACAAAGCACTCAAACATGTTGCGATCTTTGAATATTTCATACCTGTTGAATTCATCACGAATCCCTTATGTCTGGATCTTAAATTTATTGAATATAAAGGAGGTTCAGGAAGGATTTATTATAGACCAGGCCATGACATCACTGCTAAAGAGCTGAAAAAAGAGGTTTCAAACAATATTAATCCCTACGATGAAGAACATGTTCGACGTATTGGCCGTTTGTTAGGGTATCAACCGAGCGATATAGCTCATTTAATAGATTACATCCGAGACCGGGAGAAGTTTTATGCGTGACATATTGATAAATTTCACGCGCTAATAGCATGATCCTCAACTGTACAGGTGAATGAGCTATTTTTGCCAACTCAATCATCCGAAAGCAACAGCATTCATATGCCACTCCACTGATGGGAGTGGCCATCTAATTTACAACCTCTAACATTGCATACCAAACTCAGTACCACCCTCATTATAAAAAACATAACAAGAGCCCTATGATTCACTACTGTAAACATTACTCATTGAGGTAAGAATATCACTTTTCATCTGGCAGCCTCAATTCAAGCATGAAAGATAAAAAACAGAAAAATAATCATGAAAGTGAATGCAAACTGAGCTTATATTTTTACACCTAACATAATTGAGGAGACCACCAATGGAAATGTTAAAATTATCAGTTTTCACATTGAAACCAACTAATTAATTTTTAATATTTATAAGGAACTAAGATGAATACCTTTAAAAGTCTCTGTGACGTGTCATTTGCATTGGTAATTACACTGACAGGATGTTCGACTTACAAGCCTGTCCAACTCCATCAGGAAAGTTTGAACAATGAATATTCCTACTATAAAACCCATCCTTATCTCTATTCGGGTGATGTTGTAAAATATACTCTTAAAGATGGCAGGCATGAAACAATAACAGTCCAAAGTACTACGCCACAAGGTATCATCATCAGCAGTGAGCACCTTATCCCTTATAATCAGATAGTCGCTATAGAACGGAGAGACCTTTCTACGGTGAAAACAGTTGCTTTTGTAGGTGCAAGCTCTGCTGTCGCCTTCATCGCGTTTATGGGGATTATGACTGGAGCTCTCTTTGCTGCATTACTGGGAGTCTGATTCATTGAGCCTACTTCTCCCTGATATCATCTGAGGACAGTTATTGTCTTCTGCATATAAGTAAGATAAACAGGTGATGTTTACGTCCTCCCAGCCCATTTTGACAGGCTCAACAATAAATTCAGGATTAGTGCAGAGTTTAACCTGATACGGCAGTTGCACTAATCTGTTCAAATCTACTTCAGTCGCTCATCAGGCGTGCGCCATCTTAAAAGCCGCTCCAGCGCCGTTTCGCCCTGCATAAAATCTTTGGCCGCTTTAAGTCTCTCTCTGAGCTTTTCCTGCAGTATAGGGTCACAGTTCGCTATATCCTTTTCTGCGTCTATGAAGAATTGCTCGACCCGCATATCTTCTGCCCACTTAGTCATGATGCCCTGGAGTTCACTGACGCTGTTTTTGAAGGCCTCTTCCTTCCGCCGAATAACCTCGCGCTTCTCATACTCAATAATCTGCAGCTCGATACGCTTACGCTGTGCCTCTGCGCGCTCTTTCTGCTCCTGGATTTCTTTTCTCATGATGGGAACGGCTGACTGCGCCGCTTTAATCATTTTGGGTATCTGACTTATCAGGCCACAGGTTTTGGTTTGTGTGAAAACCTGATGCCAGCCTTCAGGCTCATACGGCGAGTAAAGCTGAATCCGGAATCGCCCACAGGGTATATGTCGCCGGCTGTAGTAGTCCAGTTCGGCTGAGTTTTTCCCCCGGGACCAGTTGATCATCTTTTCGTCCCGCACGTAACGGCCCTTTACCTGTTTGACCGGAACCTCTTCTGTCATCTCCACCAGCGAGAACCCCACATTCAAGCCTTCAATACAGATAACGCTTGGGCCCGAGGGCTTCCACAGCGATGGATACAGAAATTCCCGGCTTCCATCCTCACTGACAGTAATATCTCTTCTTCGAAGGCTTTCACTCATCTCCGCCAGCCTAATACGAAGGCCATTTTTTTCAATTGCAGCAAACAGGTTCAGCAGAAATGTCTCAGCATCATTCAGACCGGTGTCAGAAACATTCACATCGAAAAGTTTGCGCTTTGAAGGCTTGTAGTAACCCAACTGAGTGATAGGAGATTTGACCAAAATCTCTTTGGTAGCGGAAAACAACTGCGCCCCCTGGATGGAGCGATTAGGTGATTTTGGCCTGCCCTTAGGAACTGACTTTGGACCGGAGGGTAATGGCTGCTCGCCTTCTGGTTCAGTTGCTTGCTGTACATCAGGCTGATTGGGGGGATTGAAACTTTCCTTATCTTTGTATCGGGGTAGTGAAGGAACAGGCGGTGCAATACCTTTAGCAATCGCTCGCCAGTACCCCTCTAATGGCCTGGGTATTTGTAGTTCTATGCATTTGGCAATCAGAAACTCCTCAGTGACACCAAGCTTAACAGCTGCCTGTTGAACTGGTTCCGACCAAATAAGCTTATGCAAAGACTGTCTGTCATTGATAATCTGCTCTGAAATCGTCATAAATGATCCAGATATAAGTTAATTTTAAATTTGTGAAAGTACTTAAAACCACACTAACTGCAAAAAACTCTACAATAAACCATAAAAATCAACTTACTAAGCATAATTCGTTATGTTAGCTATTTACTAGTAAAACCACCTGTGCGCCTTTATTAATTAGTTAAATTCATGATTTAATTGTTGCATGTAAGAACAGCTTCGCTACCAAATGTAAAGTCAATGAAAACTGAACTGAAACCCTTCTACAGACAGTATTCAATTAGATTAATAACTTAGGTCAATACAAATTCAGCATTGAGCTTAAACCACATTTCATAGATCAAAAACAAAAGGAATAATATGATTCAGAGAATTAAAAATGTATGGGATGAGCGACGAGGTTCCAATGACACTCGCGAGGAAGAAATCCGATCCGAAGCACAGCGCGATCTTTCCCGATTAATCCACTCCTCTCCTTTCCGCAGATTGCAATCTAAAACGCAGGTGCTCGGTTTAGGGGAAAGTGACTTTTACCGCACACGACTAACACATTCGATGGAAGTCGCACAAATTGGTTCAGGTCTTCTTGCTAAATTAAGAATCAAATATCAAGGTAAAGAAGAAGAGCAGTTTTTACCAGATATAGACCTGATGCAGGCTGTCTGTCTCGCTCATGATATCGGGCACCCCCCATTTGGTCACGGTGGCGAAGTAGCTCTTAACTACTGTATGCAAGATTATGGCGGCTTTGAAGGTAATGGTCAGACGCTACGTATCCTTTCCAGGCTGGATAAATACACTCAGGAACATGGCCTCGATCCTACGCGCAGGCTTCTACTGGGAGTGTTGAAGTATCCGGTCAAATACTCAGACTTAGTAGTTAAGAAGGCTAAAGTTACGTCTCCTGAGCAAGGTTTGAACTGGCTCTTCAAGTCATCTGATTTTAAACCACCCAAATGTTATCTGGATTCAGAGAGTGACATTGTAGAATTTGCTCTCTCACCATTTTCTCAAGATGATCGCGCTCAATTTACTTCTTTTGAAAATGGTGAAACAGACGTCGATCATAAAAAAGCCGCATACAAAGCGCTTGATACCACAATCATGGACCTTGCAGATGAAATTTCGTATTCACTTCATGACTTAGAGGACGCAATTTCTCTGGGAATGGTGACTCGAGAAATGTGGATGCAACATTTCTGTGGACATGAAAACCTTTTTACTAACTGCCACGGAATTACATTCGCAGGGACGAGCGAATCTATTGCTGATAGTCTTTTTGGTGAAAGCTATAAACGAAAAGAGTGCATCGGTATGCTTGTTCATTTGATGATTTCCAGCGTAAAGCTCAAAGTGAAGAACGCCTCTTTCGAGTCCGGAATGCTCAAATATAATGCGGTCCTTCCCGACGCCGTAGAAAAACTTAGATTAAAAATCTTCAAGCTGGTCAAGGAAAAAGTAATAAAACATGAAAACGTGCAGCTTCTTGAATTTAAGGGACAAAAGTTAATTGTCGAGCTGTTTAGTGTATTAGCTAGTGATCCTGATAGATTTTTACCGGCATCAACAAGAGAAGTTTACAATCGACAGATTAGCTCAGGTAAAAATGCGGGTATGCGGGTTATATGTGATTATGTTTCTGGAATGACAGATGACTATGCAACGAAGCTTTATGAAAAAATCCTTGTCCCTCGAAAAGGTTCTATTTTTGATAGGCTGTGATGTGAAGAATAAAGTTCATAATTTAAATTAAAATAATCTTAAGATGCTATCGCAAATATTTCAGTTGCGCGCATACTTAGCTGTAATATTTGAAATGCATTTGAGTGTTTTATAACACTCAAATGCTTAAACCCCATCATAACATTGAAGTTAAACAACACAAAAAAAAAGCATATTAAAAACCAACCCAGCTAAACCTCGACGGACCCAAGGGTTAAAATGATATAACTTTGAACGACTATCGATATCATTAAATCAACTTATAGAGTTGTTGAATTGGAGGGTTTCTTTTATGTATGTCGTCATGGCATACGTTACACAAGGTAATTAAATTATCAGCAGTATTCTCACCACCTTTAGCATGGTGTTTGATATGGTGAAGCTCAAGGAGATGCCTTCGATCATGCGGCATTACATCTTTATAATTCCAGTTGCATATTTTACAACTATGCTTATCCCGCTCTAAAACCTGGATTCTTACAATGTCAGGTATTCTTCTGTCATGAGGTTCTGCTTGTCTATCTTCTTCTAAAATGTATGCCCCTACTGGCAAATCAGGCCTGCCAGAGTTTTTTGTTGCAATCGGCCAACCATCCTCTGTTCGTAACTCACGACATCTTCGAGCCCATTCACTATTACCATTGGCGAGATAGGCGAGTTCTTCACCTGTAATTATCCGGCCAACGTTATGTCGGAAATATTCTATTATTTTTTCCTTCATACCTACTTTTTTCTTTCGAATATCATTAGCAATATTCCAACGGCGGGCAGCCTCCCAATCTTCCTCGATTGACATTAATACATAAGTATCTGTCTTTAAAGAACTCAAGGAATCAAAATGAATTTCATATTGCTTTAAATCGCCTTCATCAATCATTTGTTTAAGAACGATACCACTCAAAATTTGCCAGCCAAATTGAACCCTAAGTTCTCTTATACGCCTTGCGTATTCACTGATACCAGCAACTACCATAAGTTCATCACCATGTATCAGACACTTAGAGTATCGCTTTAAATAGGTAAGAATTCTTTCCCGAGCAGAATCTACAGATTCTTCCCTGATTAAAGATCCTCCAAGGTCTCTTAAAGTGTGGTTGGCTGGAACGAGAGCAAGTACTTGTTCCCGCAAAGAGTCGCTTTGAAGTTTGTTTTCAAAAGCTTCGATGAGACTTAACAACTCTTTACGCAATTGCTCCGGTTCTTTTCGCTTTGATCTTCTTGCCATTAGTGATTTTCGAATCCATTATTTTTTTTACGAAGCGAGCAATGTGCTCTGCAAATTTTGGCGGTACCGCATTACCAATCTGACGTGCTACTTCCGTTTTTGAACCATGAAAAATGAAATCATCGGGGAATGACATCAGTCTGGCGGCTTCGCGATGAGTAATTGGGCGATGCTGCTCAGGATGAAGATAACGTCCCTTCTCCGGCTTAAAGAACTCTGTACGTATAGTCACAGAGGGTCTTTCCCACCAAAGGCGCCCGAATAAGTCTGTTCCGCCTGATGTCTTTTTGATCCAGCAGGCAGGGGTTAAATCAGGTCGATTCTTCTGTAAGTCGAAACGGTTACCACCAGGAGGCACCGCCAGATACCGTTCTCTGGAAATCTCAGTTGGATTACGACCAAAGTGAAGATTCATCGGAGGCAATTCATCTCGAATCTCAGTACCCACTGGTTCGGGTAAATCCCCGATCGCCTGATGTGTAGAAATCCAGACAGGAAGCGCGCCAGCTTTCTCCGGAGATCGATGTGAAGGGGCTGGAGGAAAAGCGGGAACGTTACCCAGCTCAAAACATTCACGTTTGATACCAATGGCTATAGTTCTCTTCCTGGTCTGGGGCACACCGTAGTCAGCAGTGTTCAGCACTTTCGGGTCTAGAAGCACGAAGCCCATAGATTCAGCTCTGGAAGAAATATCGACAAACTCGTCGCTTTTCAGCAGACCAGGAACATTTTCCATCACGAACATGTACGCACCAGAGCGCTGAATGATGTCCATATAGGGCTCCCACAGGGCTCTGCGATGATCGCCTTCCCTGTTCTTGTTCAGAAGGCTAAATCCTTGGCATGGTGGCCCTCCAATTACGATATCGGCAGGCGGAATCTCATTTGAAGCAATCCATTCCTCAATATTGGCTTGGATGCCATGTGAGTTGAAGTTTGCATTGTAAGTTTTGATCGCTGCAGCATCGTTATCAATGGCAAGAATGCCTTCAAAGTGTGCCGAATTTTCCCCATGACAAAACCCAGTGGAAAGCCCACCAGCTCCACAGAAGAGATCTATCACCTTGAATTTATTGCTCATAAACTGCACCGCTTAGTTATGCTGACTTCAATTAGCTATAATTTATCATATTTTAATGCTGTATAAATACTCATATCCTAAGCCTAAAGTGCTTTGAGTAAAGGTTACCTGCTACCTCAAAAATCTTGGTGTTACTCAATGGGGAGCAGGTTGAGAAATGAACTAACGCTTTGAATTATTCAAAATATATTAGAAAAACCTCCCAAACCTAGAATGATTTAGGGAGGCGCATTTTCATATAGTTATGATATTTTGTATTTCAGTTTCCACATTTAAAAGTTGACTTATTTTATTGTGTAACTCTAAATTATTATTAGGTGTCTCAATGGAGACTATCAGACTAAACCTAGCCATACTCGTTTGCCGATTTTCTTTTTTTAACTCTTTCCACCACCCACCTACCGGATAAACGGCGATATATTTTTTGTCTGCAAGATCAGCTGCAGTTCCAGTCCATATGTCACTATGGATGGAACCTCGAGTTCTTAAATTTGGTCCCAATAACCATTTCGAAGAGTCACTATCTCCAATATCATAGTCTGGATTAGACTCCCGGAATTTCTTATTAATTCTTGCGACAAACTCCTGTGAATCTTCACCAGCAGAATTAAAATCAAACCTTAATCCAAACGATGCATATTTGAATTTATTCTCCCATCCTCTTTCTCCAGGGTTTGGCTCAACAAAATATGAGAGTGTTACTCTAAGTTTGACTTCTTCGGCACCAAGTTTTTCTAATTCTTCAGAAGGCCAAGGGAGCGAATACAAAGCCATTTTATTCATCTTACCTTCTTGGTTGTATGGCTGTATGTTCTCCTCAATAACTAAATTAACCGATTTATCTCCACTAGTAATAGCTTTTGATAATTCAGGATATCCATAACCGGCAGTTCTTAAAATATTCATTACTGCTTGTTTGTTTTTAAAAGGATGGTATCTTTCAAGTATTTTCTTAGGCCATTGCGCGCTATGAATGACTAAAGCTCTAATTGTTTCAGGCAAATAGTCTGGATATTGGCTCCAAACCTTAGAGATAAAATTACTTGCGATTGCTGTTGCCGCACTCGTTTCGATGAAATTATTGAAATGACTGCCTGAACTGAAATCATTTGAGGTTGTTAACAGACTTAATTCCTCAAGATCAGCAGCAAAGTTATAGACGCCATCAAGACCATAGTTACCGCCTTCGAAAACCACATCTGGTTTAAATGGCGAGGTAGCTATCCACTCCATAGATGTTGTTGAAGATGGGCCAAGATCTGTCAATTCTGCCAACGGAACATAACCCTTTTCTAATACATTATCCTCACTCGCCCAATATCCTACCGAAATTGCATTCCAAGAATTAGCAGGGTCTTCTATCGACGCAGTTATATTAGAATCTGGATAATCCTTGATATACTCTGGAGCCATATTACCACCCGAAACAACAAATAGCCTGCGAGTATCATCGTCGGGAGAACCACTACAAAGAAGATCTATTGATGCTGACCAACTAGATGGAACGCCTCTTAAGTCATAAGGCGATGTAATAGCCATCGTGTATATTCTTTGGTTAAATGGCCTTATTGATTCAATATTATAAACAGCATCACTTATTATGGAACCATATAGTCTTCGCTCATTTTCACCGAAATCTGGAAGAATTTTAACGGATTCAAGCAATGCATTAATATTAATTTTTTTGTTTTGCAATGCAATTTTTAGATCTCCATAAAGAGCCAATCCAGAAACAGACGTTCCATGACCTTTCGCATCATTTAAATTCCATTGAGGTTCAGCTACAAGAACGCATTCTTCGCTTGTAAATTCTTTCAATAGCGGGTGAGCGAAATTTAAACCTGTATCGAGTATACATATTGCAGTCAAGTTTTCATGGTAGTCATAACTAATTCCTTCTATCCATTCATGTTGCTCAGAAGGTGTCATATTCAAAAAAGTATTACTAATGGTTTGAGCTGGCCTTATTTCCGCTATGGCTTCTATTAATAATTGTAACTCAGTTAGTTGCTTAGTAGTTGCGCATACTATTTTAACCAATCTATCTTTGAATTTTATGATGTCTGTTTTAACTATTATATTTAATTTTTCAGCAGCGTTAACAAGTTTTCTCAATATTACATCAGCATCAAAGATCGATGTATCTAACCATAGCTCGACATCAAGAATTTCATTTTCATCTTGCGTCAAGGGGCTGCAGCTAAACCAGAGGGACTTTATATCGCCAAACTCAATTTCTGAAATTGATTCAATGAACCTTTGATTCTTAGGCTTATCATATTTAGTATCTTTTGTACCATATTCAATAAGTATTTCTTCAAGTTTACCTATTTTATTTATCGGCATTGAAACATTGGCGACAACCCTTCCATCAAGTTCATTGACTGATAAAAGGCTCATCCCGTGAGAACTCAATGATGACAATGCTAATCTTTCATTAACATCTAGATTTTTTTTGAAAGTTAGGACTAGATGCTGTGGCTTTTCACTTTCACTCAAGTGATAATCGGTAAATTCCTGTGACTCATTAAACTTTTCGATTGCGTTAGTAAATGAGCTTTTGACTTTGGCAAAGTGAGCGTTCCGTTTAACTGGCTTTGCTTTTATCTTGACAGGTGGGAGAACTGGAGAGAAATCATATAGCCGCTGTGCTGGACTTAATTTAATGTGTCCTTTCATATAACCCCAATTTATTTATAGCTTTTCCTCTCAGCAAGTATTTTCTCAAGATCTAATTGCTGAAGTGTTTTTTTATTCGTGATGATGGCTAGTTTAATGGCATCATCACAGCTTTTAGACACCTCCGAGAAGCTTAGACCATTAGCTATTGCTAACAACTCTGCCCAATCAGAAATATCAATTTTGAAACTATTAAACTTGGTTTTTATAAGTTCAATTAAATTTTCCTTTTCAGGAAGATCATATTCAATTACATCATCAAACCTGCGATACAATGCACTATCTAAAATATCTTTATGGTTTGTGGCACTTATGATAAGACTATCAGATGAATGCTCATCCATTAGTTGCAAAAAGGTGTTCAAAACTCTTCTTATTTCACCAACATCGTTTTCCATCGTTCTTCTTGACCCAATTGAATCGAACTCATCAAATAAATAAACACCTCTATTATGAGAAATGTAATCGAAGATACTTCTTAATTTTACAGAAGTTTCCCCCATATATTTAGTTATAAGTGAATCCATTCGTACAGTGAACAACGGAAAGTGGAGTTCATTTGCTACAACGCTTGCAGTTAATGTTTTACCTGTTCCAGGTGGGCCGTATAATAACACGTGCCGCCGAGGTGCAAGACCATAGCTCCTTATTTTTTTCGAGTTTTTATTTTCATCTAAAAATCTTTCCACCTTTTCTCTAACTGATTTCTTTAAAATTATTTCATTAAGCGAAACAGTAGGGTGCGAAATGGTAAATAAATCATTTGAAGAGTGATTTATTTGTGCTGTACTTGAAGAGTGAACGCGCGGAAAACTATCTTCACCTTTATGATTGAGAGATAACTTACCTTTTTCAACCAAATCTCGTAGTTCACTTGCGAGATTGGCGTGTCCAATTTTTGCTTCATGTGCAGCAATTTGTAAAACTATAGTTAGAAATTTTCTATCATCTCTCAAAATAAAGTTTTTAACTAATAATTTCAACTGGTTAGCACTAGCCATTTTAACCTTTCCCGGTAGGGTTTAAATATAATCAACCTTATAGCTAACTGATGAAAGACTTAGATATTAATGGTTACCATCGTGAGCAGAATCATCTCTCAAACACGCTTTTTGATCAATCATAGTTTAACTGTAAACAGCTCTTGTAGCTACACATGCTTAAAGTATTCAACTCCCTTTATTCGCTTGGTCATCTTTCTCAACTCGACACTGCACTTTGCACTCAAAGCTGACTCACGGAGGTATGTCGCACGCATCAGGCTGTAGAGGCTTATGACCAAGCAGTAATGGGTGTTTTCATGCCATGGATAAGCCGCTGGTGAGTTATACAAATAGCATCGTACGCTGTAGCGTATAACCATGTCATACAGGTAAGTTTCGTCAGGCAACTCTGCAGCCCCACTTTCACCGTTTCTGCACCAGCTGATGAACTGCCCGAGTATGGCAAACTTCCCATGACGCAGCAGCCTCTTTACATGCAATCCAGTTGGCTTATGGGAAAATAGGTAACAACACGGTCCCCAAAACAAAAATGCTTATAACTACAACGATAAAGAATGCATCAACAAAAGGTATGCGTGGAATACTTGATTTATTAACCGATGTAGGGTCGTATTGCTTTGAATATATCCTGATCTCACAACCATAGGTAATAACTATAATTGAAAGGCCAATCAGAAACCCTAACGCGCCATGAACTACGGTTTTTTGTACATCCGGCTCCTGAAGTGTTTTTTTTATGCTCTCAAGTAAAGCATACAAAAGAGGCAAGACAGCATAAAACCAGTCAAAGCTGAATTCACGGGTTTTCGCCCTGAAGTAGGTTAGAATCCAGAGGCATAGAAACACATTTAAGCCTACTATGCATTTATCAAAATCACTATCCATGATTAGGTTCATTGCTGTGGTAATGCAAAAAATCAGCACAACAATGACATTCGCCATTTTTGATAGAACAATTCTTTTCACAAAACCCTTAATAACCTGCCATGCCATAACAATTCCTTTTTTCAAAAATGATAAAATAAACTCTTAGCTTTGTATTTACGTGCCAACTTTTAACTAATCACACTTAATCTCGGTAGTACTTCTTATCTAAATCATTATGTTAAGCAGAAATAGTTAGCTTTTCCTGATACCACTCTTATGCTGTAAGAAGTTAGTGCAGTGTATTATGAATACGGTCTATCATGGCCCATTGCTGCACCTTCACCTCACAGTGTCTTTCATAAAGTACTGATGGATGCGAGATAAATCCTTTCTTAAGTTTCAAATTATCCATTTATCATTCACTTTCAATTTTTTCGACAACAAATCCATCCTGCCTGAAAAAACTAAGAATCCTGTCAATGTTCACTATGCCCCATTGATTCGATATTACAACAAGCTCACCAGATGCAAGCTCTATAGCGTCATTCATATGATAACGGTTTTTCCTGCCATCACTTACCGAATCAGCCAAGGCAATTGTTCTGTTCTTTATAACGCCCTCAAGCTTACTTTTAATTTCCTCAAGACTCTCTGGGTTTTCTTTTTTTATCCAATCAGTGAAAATTTCCAAAGCTAACTTCCTTTTATTCAATTCAAGCCCTTTATATTTATAGCTTGAATAGTCCTTTTCCGTCTTGCTCAGACTTGCAATTTGCTCTGTTCTTTTCTCTCTAAACCTTACTTGATATTCATTTAGTTCAGGTACGGGTATGATCTGTTCAGCATTAATTAAAACATCCCCTTTGAAGTTATAAGGAGTAATTTTAACACAACTGATATCAACGCCTTTATCCCTTAACCAAATTGCTGTAGTTGTGAGTTCTTTGCTAAATCCTGCAGATGCCAGAATAATTCTCACATCTTTTCCGAACTCAACAAGCTCAGTGTCCTGAAGTTCGACAAAATCTAGGATTCCCTCCCTGGCATCAATTTCCAATCCATTTTTTGAAAGGTAGTCCTGATAATATTCACATGCTTTTGAAAAGCTCATTGTTGAAATCATCGCGGCGTACCGCAGTGCCTGAAGCTCCATATGAGCGCCAAACTCATCTCGTTTCAATTCAATGACTACCAAGTTTGCCTGTTTATCTATTGCCAGAATATCGATTCTGCGACGGCTATCTTCCCAATCAGAAAACTCTTCAGCAATGACGAGGCAGTCGGGAGCCAAAATGGCAATGTTATTCTTAATTGCTTCCTGTAAATCATATCGCTCTTGTAGCCCTTCGATAGTGAACGTTGTTCTATCTAACGGCGTTAAAGTCTTGTTTGATATATTATAGAGAGCCACATAAACTCCTTTTTATGTAATAGTGACTGCGCAGTGATTATATAGCGGTCATTTGAAGTGAATATACCTTCCTTTCTGACAGTAATTCAATTGAAAAATTAATATTTTAAAGTATAGAAATTTGCATGCTCAAGCTTAGTGCCGGGTATCTTTAGCCTTCAACATCGCTTTTATCTTCATGATATGTCCAAGAGCCGTATCAGTGCTCACTGGCGCATAAAGCTTCTCAATCTGAGGGCGAGGCGCTGGAATACACTCGCCTGCCTTTATCCGTTTGGCCATCTTACTCAACTCAACACGGCATTTTCCACGGAGCTCTGACTCGCTAAGGCATTTGGCGCGCATCTGGCTGTACAGGCTTGTGACCATCCAGTAATGGGTGTTTTCCTGCCATGGATAAGCCTCAGAGGAGCTATACAGACCACGACGTGCGCTGTAGCGCATGACCATGTCATACAGCGCATTCTCATCCGGCAACCCTAAAGCGCCACTTTCACCGTCTTTGCACCAGCGGATGAACTGCCCGGGAGATGGCCAGAACGGTGAGCCACTGGCTCGCGCACGTCTCATCCCCACCGAAAGCTGCTGCTTTGAGTTTATGCCGTTTTCGACAAATGCAGCTATCCACTGACGCTTTGCCGCGGCTTCATCCCGTGGGTCTTTCAGCGTGGTGCTGATGGACGCCGGAAAGACCAGCTTCAGACTGCGAAAGAGAATGTCTACGAGTTGCTCGACGGACGAATCTACGCCGCGGTTGTCCTTCGGCTCAAAGTTGCCTGCCAGACCGGGGACTTCGCCTTGCTGCTGAGCATCGAAAACTGCTTCGCGATTTGTCATAAGAAATTATTCTCCCACTCGCTGAGATCGTTCCAGTGTGGCTGGTCCGCTCCGGCTGGCGTTGAATGCCCCCGCCACGCAGCCTGCTTGTTCTGGTAGCTGAGCTTCTGGCTGGCAGTGATAAACCAGTTTTTTGGTTTTTCATGTGAGAACTCGATATCGAGTTTCTGTAGCTCGTAAACCAGGTCCACGTTTGTGTAGAGCTTTTGCCACGATGCGAAGTCTGCGTGGTTGAGCTTCACGATGTTGCCTTCGAATGCGTATCGCGATCTCGGTATGAAATCCGCATTCGTTGCGTGAGCAACGGGTGTTATGTTTTTAGATTCATTGACTGGTTCTAATGACTGATTCAGTGACCCGTTTTTGGGTACATTCAAAGACCCGTTTTTGGGTGCATTCAAACTCCCGTTTTTGGGTATATTCCCGTTTTTGGGAACATTACCAGTTTTGGGTTGATTAGCCTGAACTGAATCGCCCCGTTTTCGGGGGTATTCAGAATCGACATTCAACCTCAAAACTCTGACCCGCTTCGTTGCACCTTTGCGTTCGCCAGTGTCGGTAATAAGGCCACCTTCAATCATCTGGCTAATCCATTTTCCAATGGTCTTTTTATCGAGTCCGGTATCTTTAATAAGCCTCATAATGCTCGGATAGCAACAGTGGTACTCGTCTGCCCTGTCCGCCAAAGCAAGGAGAAGAAGCTTTTGAGAAGCCTTGAGATCAAGGTTCCATACCCAATCGGTTGCTATCCGACTCATGCGTTTAAGCCTTTAAGTTATTATCTGGATTAACAAAATTTTTACTTTTTACTCATGTTTTGGAGGGGGAAACAAATCAGGTAAATCAGGCCGAATTTGAAAGGCTTTTACTTTCCCTTCAGTTGCTTGAACTATGCGTACCACACGTTCTGGTGAGACTTTTTTTCTCTGGTGCAACCAGGACCAAACATTTGGCTGACTAACACCCACCTGAGCAGCAAGCTTCTTTTGACTTCCTGCAATTTTAACGGCCTCTTTAATCGCTTCATGAACCATGCTCTAAACCTTATGCTTGAAAAACCGTAAAACAATAACCATAAAAATACCCATAAGCAATACCCATAGGTATTTGACTGGCGATACCTCTGGCTATATGTTCGATTGAATAACCCTTTAGATTCGCTTCAGAGGAAAATGAATACGTTATCGGAAAGATTGAAAAAGGCCATGGAGATGAGGGGCTTCTCTCAAGCAAAACTTGCTGAATCAGCAGGGATGTCTCAACCTAGCATATGGAAAATCACAGCAGGCAAAAGCAAAACCTCCAAGAAAATTGTAGATATCGCTAAGGTTTTAGATGTAAGTCCTGACTGGTTAGCAAATGGCGCGGGGGGGATGTTTAATAACTTGGATCAAACTAAAAATTCAGACTTCCACCTAGATAAGGATAAGGCAGAAATACACTATAACGATGTAAAAGCAGTCAGAATTTGGGATGAATCGGGACCGACTGACTCATTTACTGTAGTTCCAGACCTGATTACCTCCTTGGATGTCAGAGCTTACTTGTTAAAGCATGATACTGGCTATCCCGACCTACCAGCAGGATCATTAGTAGTTATTGATACCAATGAAAAACCTGCATCACGCGACTACGTTCTTGCTGATATAGAAGGCAAAACATCAGTATACCGCTATTCAATTGGAGCAGGCGGGACCTTACTGGATCCAGACTCAAGAGTTGAGCCGATTTCAATTGAAGATGGTGTAAAAATTATTGGTTTGATAATTTTTATGTCACGCTCACTTAAGCGATAGCTTGTGATAACCGCCTTAGATAATTTTTTACTAGGGCGGACTTCAACATAAATTCCAGCCCCAATTCGAAGTAATTCGATACTCATCTAGCTCTCCCACTTCTATTCAGAAGATTCGTGCCCTAGCAAAACCATACCCTTAGGTATCTATTGATGTCGCTCACTAGTTTGCTCGCATAAGAAAGAATCAATTTAACGATATGATTATTAAAACCTTTATTTCATCTTCATCAACCTCAAAACCTATAGCTATTGACGCGCCACTATAACCCAGGGTATTTTTATGGGTAATGTACATACCTTTTATGGGAGGCAAAGCAATTTAGTTCTTTAAAAACGAGCGGGAAGCTCTATGCCGGTGCCGAGAACGCACCAACTCTCTTGCGACTGATTGCATTGTCAGGACATTGCAATCAGTCGTTTACCGAGCGATTTATAACGAACTTTCACCTTCAGAGAGGGGAACCGTTATGAAAAGAAATGCCAAATGGCGCAGACACCTGAGCCGTGTTCGTGCAGTGGTTAAGCACCGTCAGGCTATTGAGGCCGGGTCACTACCGGTAGAGCTATACAACCCTGCCGCAACAGATGAAATCCTCAGAGACGGTGCATCAAGCCACAAAGAGCTATCCCGTGTGGATAAAGCGCTTTCCTTTCAGCCGTCGAAAATCTATGACAGTTTCGATAATTGCTGTCTGCCGCAAGTTGCTCTCTATCGTTTAGGAAAAAATAAGACCGCTTTTGGTCGAAAAGGTTGAACCTACTTCTGGCAATGCTTGAGTGAGGACAGTCAATGCAAATCTATAGCGCTTTTTTTCATCCGAATGGTTTTATCGTACAGTCGGACCATCCGGATGATTTTTGGGTATTACTGAGTAAAAACTTAGGTTGGGGTAAGTTTTGTAAGATTGATGATATGGACGCAATTACAGGTTGTGCATCGCGTTTTGAATTGCGTGAAATACGTCCGGCATCCGGGAAAGCCCCACATCCAGTAATTTCAGATTCAAATGTTTTATGGCATCTTCTGGAAGCTTACGAAGTGTTGAAATCATCGACGCCTTGTCTTCAACAGGAGCCGAGGAATTTTTGATAATGGCTTCTAATTTATCGACTGTATTGCTATGTAATCTGACGTTGATAACATTGAGAATAGCGCCAAGCCCGCCATCGTTCCGAATGAAGTCGATTCCTTTACTGGTGATCTTTAGCTGTCCGCTATCAACTTCAAATTCATCATCCAGGTATTGGTCTATTCTGCAGGTGAGCAAGCCGTGGCCCTGAAGATAAATAAGGTTTGCAATCAAGTTTAACTGACCATCAAACTTAGCTTCCATTTCATTATAAATCTGATAGTCCAAGCCATCCGGTGTAGCGTTATAAAGCGCGAGAAGCAGCTCCCGCTGAAGTTCCCGGTCGAATTTATCCACGTCACATCCTCCACCGTGAAAATTTGCAAAGGTCAGATTTTCTTTTGCCAGTAAAACCCCCTTAAATCAACCCGTTAAAGCTGCTACGCAGCATGATGGAACTTACCGATCATCTTTAACACGACAACCCGCCACGGCGGGTTTTTTATTGCCTTTAACCCGGAGACTACTATGTCCAAAGCCAAACCTACCGAAGCCCTGTCTCAGAAAGAAATGCAACGCCTCGCACTCATCCATGTGCAGGCCTATGTGAATGCCTGCCACTGTCAGTCCCGTACTGATGTGCTTCAGGCACTGACTCACTGGCACGATGTGGGCGCTGAAATGGAGGACTTTATTCGCCATACACGCATCATCATTATCCATTAACCCAGTCTTAACCCCTTTCGTTCATTCCCTATGCCACCCGGCATGAAAAGGCAATCAACTGACCTGGAGGTCACCTATGCAAAATCGTGAAGCAGCCCAATGCGCTTCTGAGGCCCTGCTATCAGCCGCGAAGCTCATTACCGGTTCGTTCGCAAAACTGGACGCACTTGAGCAGGAGGGCAAAGTTTCTGAGGAGGAGTCAGAACATTACCACTTTCACGTTATTGAATCGCTGGATGACATGTATGAGTCGGTCCTGAATCCGATTTTTGAGCTCCACCCTGACCTGCGTCCGGTATGTCCCAGCTGTGAATCAGCCGAAGAAGAAAACTAAGACAACGCCTTTACCGTCCGACTGAACCGGCCGCCAGCAAAGGCGGCTTTTTTTACGCTTAAACGGAGACATTAGACTGAAATGGCCAAACCTCAGTCACCCGTACGAATCAGGCAACGTGCCAGACTAAAACTGACGCAATGGCATGCCGGTACTCTGCGTGCCAGAAAAACATACCGATACCGTTATCTGACTATTCCCGTCTCGCCTGGCTGGCGCCTGTTATCTAAAGACAATGGTCTTCACTGGTCATTGCTCAGCCACGCTGACTACGACAACCAGATTTAGTCCCCTCCCCATAACACAGAGGAACATTCCCCATGATGCCGCAACACATCAAGGGCGATGCTGCTTTTGCTCGCCCTTTTCATGCCATTCGCTCTATTGAATTTTCAGACAAAAACATCCTGACGGGTGCCAGTTTCTCGTCACCCCCACCACCCGCCTTACCCCCTCAGCCACCGCTGCCGTTGTTACAGGTGGGATTCGACCGGGTGATTGAAATTTTTCTGCAGCCAGGTAAGCCATGATGAACGCCACCAATTCACCGGTTTCAGCCTCAGATGCGTGTCTGTCGCCAGACCACCGTGCAGCTGAGATCCTCACCACCTCACCTCTGAGAAAAGGTAAACAGCCGATAAAACTGCCTGTCGCTTCTCCTGCACCATCACCTTTTTTGCGGCTGGCCATCATCGCTGCTGAAACCGAAAATGCCGGCGCTTATGCCTTTGCGGCTGCGACCTGGCTGGCTGCGTCAGAGCTGGCTCGCCAGCCCAGTAACAAACGATGGGCCGAGGACCGAAGTAATTTTTGTGAGAATGCCCTGATGCGCGGCTGGGGCATACGTGAAGATAAAGAGGAGGATTAGCATGAGCGCATTATCGGAAATTATGTCCGGTCAGTGCAGCAATGACACTGGCAGCCTGGTAATAATCATGTTGCTTTTCCTTCTGCACATTCTTATCCAGCTTGCGGTCGCGTTCACAGTCATTCACCAGGGGCTGCATGAAAATCCCTGAATATCCACCAGCCTCACCCCTTACCAAACATTCAATCCATGTCACAAGAAATGCCCGAACAGCCAGATAAAACCATTACGCCTGCTATTGGGAGCATTCATTCAGTCCGTTACCGTTGGTGTGGGCTTGCTGACGGGAATGCTGAGCACGGCCTCATTACTTGTGGCTATCAGCTGGATGATTTGCCGTTAAGTCACTGCCCGGCTTAACAGCCGGGTTTCACAAGTTCGCTGGAATACTCCACTGCGGACAATGATCTTACCCTGGAGGGAAATATGCTCAATCTGCACTGCGTGCCGATTTCAATGTATTGCAAACAAACAGGAGAAACACCCGAAGCTGTGACCAAACGCGTTCTGCGTGGGTTCTGGCTGGAAGGGAAACATGTTCTTAAGGTCAATGGAGCCAAAGAACGCTGGATTGATTTAGAAGAGGTAAACAAATGGGCACGACAAACGTCCGACTGCCACGCGGAGTAACCCTTCGCAAACATCGAAATGATGACACGATCAATATTACGTTCACCTATAAAGGTGTGAAGTGCAGAGAGCCACTTTCACATCTGGCGGTAAATCCCAAAAACATCAAATACGCGGAGAGATTACTGGGCGAAATTTATAACAACATCGGGCGGGGAGCGTTTAATTATGCCGACTATTTTCCTAAGTCTTCCAAGCTGAAAATATTCGGCAAAACGGGTAACGGCAGTCAGATCAGACACTACCTCACGGAGTATCTCTCCATCTGCCAGACCCGCAATCTCTCGCCATCCACCATTCGGGGCTATAAGAAGTGTATGGAGGCCCTGAGGGACCTGCACGAGATACGTGCAGCAGAACTGACGCCAGCGCTGTTAAAAAACTGGATTAAAAATCAGACCACCGTGCTGAAAACCATCCGGAACCAGCTTTCATTTCTGCGCTCGGCTCTGGATGAAGCAGTGATTGACGGGGTTATCCCGGTCAATCCGGTGTCGCTGGTCAAAGCATCCCGTTACCGCAGCCAGCGGTCAGAAGATAGCCACTATGTGGTTGATCCGCTCTCACCGGATGAAGTGACGGCCCTGCTTCGTGCTGCCGGTAACCGGCAATGGGAAAATCTCTTCCGGTTTGCCATCAATACAGGGCTGCGAAGTTCTGAACTCTGTGCGCTGGCGTGGAAGGATATTGATTTCGACAAACGGAAAGCCAGTGTACAGAACGCGAGTGTAGTCGGGATCATCAAGACGACCAAAACACGCGCAGGTAAACGAAAGGTCGATCTGAATGATGAAGCCCTGGAGGCGCTTAACCAGCAAAAGGCGTTCACCTATAAGAAGGAAGCCTTTGTGTTTGAAGATCCCAAAACCGGTCAGCCCTGGGCAGGTGCGGATGCCATCCGCAAAAAAGCCTGGGTGCCGGCCATAAAAAAAGCGGGCATCCGTTACCGCAATCCTTACCAGACCCGGCACACGTTTGCGACGCAACACATCAGTCAGGGTGCGAACCTGTTCTGGCTGGCTTCACAGATGGGTCATAAGGGGCCCGAAATGTTGTTTCGCCACTATGGATCCTATATGGAAGAGTATGACGGTCACACGGATAAAAGGGTCCTCAGACTCGTTGAAAACCCCTCAAAAGGAGCCGCATGAACAGTCGCGTACCCTTTGTCAAAAAAAACACCTTAAATTCATACCATTACGGAGCACCCAGCCGTGTTCAACTCCCGCCAGCCCAAAATTCTTGACCGATGATTACCAGAGTCATTCGGTTAAGTCCTGAAAGCCCGCACGGTGTAAACCCTGCGGGCTTTTTTGTGCCTGAATTCTTTGAGACAATCCCATTCAATCAAGACAAAATGGATAAGCATCTAGTCAATCACTGAAAGGCTTCCCATTGAAATTTAAGCATTTTATCAGTGAGCTTGACGACCTGGTTATCCCTTCATTCTGGTATTGCCGTTTGTGTTATTGATACGAAAAGCGGCCGAAATAAGGTATAAAGCCGCATGAAAATTCCAAATAGACTCCAACCCCTCGTTGATGATGGCCTGATCGACGAAGTACTCCAGCGACTGAGAAGCGGCAAAGAAGCTGACGTTTACACCGTCTTAACTGGCGGCAAAATCCAGTGCGCCAAAGTGTATAAAGAAGCCACGCAGCGTAGCTTCAAACAGGCGGTGCATTACCAGGAAGGTCGCAAGGTCCGCAACTCGCGTAATACCCGCGCGATGCAAAAAGGCTCCAAATTCGGGCGCAAGCAACAAGAAGAGACCTGGCAAAGCGCAGAAGTTGATGCATTATTCCGCCTGGCCAATGCTGGCGTACGCGTGCCTCAGCCCTATATTTGCATTGACGGCGTGCTGTTAATGGAGCTGGTCACGGACGCAGAAGGCATGGTTGCGCCTCGGCTGAGTGACGTGATGCTTTCGGAAAAGGACGCCATTACAGATTTCGACACCATGATTCGTAACATCGTGCGCATGTTGTGTGCAGGCATTGTGCATGGCGATCTGTCGGAGTTTAACGTGTTGCAAGACGCCAACGGGCCGGTCATCATCGACCTGCCACAAGCGGTCGATGCCGCTGCCAATAACCACGCCGAATCGATGTTTGAGCGCGATGTTAATAACATCACCGCTTACTACGGTCAGTTTGCACCGCAGTTATTGCAAACACGCTATGCGAAAGAAATCTGGCAGCTATATGAAGATGGAAAACTAACGCCAGAAACGCCGCTTACCGGTCTCTTCTTCGAGGAAGTGCACGAGGTTGATGTGGATTCGCTGATGGATGAAATCATTGCAGCCGAGGATGAGTTCTACGAACGTCAGCGCGCAGCAAAGGAACGTGAAGATGAATAAATACTGCGCCAGATTTCAGGCAAACTTGCAATGAACGCCTGGGCGACGGCATTTTTGTTGCCGCCAGGATTCCACAACGTCACCATCGTAATATTCAACCCCTGATTGCCCACTTCAGTGCACAATATCTGCACATCATGCCATTGCTGCGCCTGAAAATGCGTCGGCAAGAATCCCCAGCCTGCACCTCTTTCCAGCAATTGCTGCAGAATGGCACGATCGTTAACGAACAGTGATTTGCCCGAGATTTGCAATCGTCGGCTAACTTGTTCATCGCTGACGTGATGCATCACCAGCTGCGGAACCAGCGAAAGATTGAGGAGCGTCACCGGCTGAGGTTGATCATTAAACAATCCCCTGGCAGCGTAGAAATTGAGTTCGACGGTTCCCAAAGCCTGCCACTCCATCTCATTACCCAACGTTCGATGCTGTGCCTGGCAAATGGCAACATGTGCTTGCCCATTTTTAAGCGCCCTTTCAGCCTCGTCACGTGTGCCGCTCCATGCGCTGAACCGGATTTTATTCGCTGCCATATGTTCAATTAAGGCACGGAGAAATGCGTGCGGCACGAATGGATCGTAAACCAGCACTAACTCTTCTTCGACTGCGGCAGGTAGACCACGTGCAAACGATTCAAATGCCTGCGCCTGACGAAGAAAAAGATGTGCCTGGCGATGCAGCTGTTGGCCGTTGTCAGTCAGGCGCAACCTGCGCCCCTCCCGAAAGAACAGCGTATAACCCAGTGCATCTTCCAGATAATCCAGCAGGTCACGCACCGTAGTGCGGTCCTTTCCCAGCAGCTGAGCAGCTTTCGACACGCTGCCAGTTTCAGCGATCATGGCAAACGCTTCAATTTGCGAAAATGAATAGCGTAAAGCAGACATACAACGCTCCAATAATTGAGGGGATTATCCCCCTTTGAATGATTTTATCAGGGGATAAACCATTCATATACTGCTACGCATTCATTCCTGAAATGGTAGAAAACATAATGAGTAAACGTCTTTTACAACCGATGCTGCTGGCCGCCTCACTGAGCACTCTTACTTTGTCATTCGCTTCACCTGTCTTCGCGGCGGAAACGCAAAACTGTGGTGGCGTGATGCTCGCGTCTTGCCCGCAGCCTTTTGATAAAAAGCTGCCGGATCCCCATCAGATGTTGAGCTGGAGCCAGGCGGATCGCGTGGTAGGATTTCGTAATGATTACCGCAATTACGCGGGTGATGTTTTTCATCACGGCGAGTCAACGCCGTTAAAAACGGCCAACCAGTCACTAAGCAACGCCAGCTATACCTTCAACGGCAAAAACTATTCGTTGCAAGATTACCTGAAACGGGAAAATGTCAGCGGTATGCTGGTGCTGAAAAAGGGTCAGATCGCCTATAAATATCTGGGTGAAGGTAATAGCGATCACACGTTATGGACTTCGCGCTCCGTGGGAAAATCCGTGGTTTCAACGTTAGTGGGCATCGCCATCAAACAGGGTAAAATCCATTCACTTAACGATCGCGTCACCGATTATGAGCCGGACCTAAAAACAACCGCCTGGAATGGCGTGACGCTGAAGCAACTGATTCAACATACTTCAGGTGTCGCCTGGAATGAGGATTACACCAATCCTGACTCTGACTTTGCGCATCTGACGCAGTGCGAAGCACGTCCAGGTACCTATGATTGTGTACGAAGCATCATCAAGCAGTTGCATCGGGCCCACCCGGCCGGAGAATCGTGGTCGTACTCATCCGGTGGTGCGTGGCTGCTTGGTGACGTACTGGAAAAAGCGACTGGCATGTCTATCGCAGCGTGGCTTGAGCAAAGTCTCTGGAAACCTTACGGCATGGCAAGTGATGGCGTCTGGCACGCCTATGAAAAAGGAAAGCACGACGTTGGCGCGCATGGCTTTAACGCCACGCTGGAAGACTGGGGCCGCTTCGGTTTATTCATCATGAATAATGGTCGTTTGCCGAATGGTCAGCAAATGCTGCCCGACGGCTGGCTGGATGAGGCATCCAGCTGGACGCAGGCGCGCAATTCGGTGTCAGCCGCCCATCCTGATGGCACCTATGGTTATCAGTGGTGGAACAACGCCGTTGCCGCCAATGCGCATAATGTTTCACCCAGCGCTGATAAATCGCTGAAAAATTCGCTGTGGGCACTGGGTATTTATGGTCAGGTGATTATGGTCAATCGTGCTGAAAAGCTGGTTATCGTGCAGTGGTCGACCTGGCCTGAAGCGGAGCCGAAAATGAATGCTCAGCCGCTGGAAGCCGCACTCATGTACAGCGCGATTGCGCAGCAGTTAGCGGACTGAAACTTTTGAGCCATCACCAGGATGGCTCTGTTTTCTCTTCGATGACCTAAAATGCTATGTATGCGTGATTTTCCCACCGAAACTAGACCTTTTTCATTCCTGGTTTATTCTTAAATCTTTCCATCGTGGCTTATGCCAGGATGAATACCTGAGACGACATATTTCATGAAAGAGGGAATTATGAAAAAGACAATTATTGCAGTATCGGCTCTTCTGCTGGCTTCTTCGGCTTTTGCCGCCACTACACATGCAACTGATGAAACCGTCGCTAACGCGCAGGCTGGCGCAAACACTGCCAAAGAGAAACTGCATCAGGCGCAGAACGAAGGCAAAGAGCAGCAGCTGAAAGCTAAGCATGCCGCAGAAGGTAAAAGCGATAACCTGAGCAGCAAAGCAAGTGAAGGTACGCAAAAGGCCTGGAACAAAACCAAAGAAGGCTCTGAAAAAGGTTGGGATGCCACTAAAGAAGGCACCCAGAAAGGCTGGAATAAAACCAAAGAAGGTGCCAGCGATCTGAAAAAGAAAGTTAGCGAATAACTTTCCACGCTCCACAATGAGGCCGCGACAGCGGCCTTTTTTAATGTCTTCTTCTGCCCTTTTGCATCTTCCATCCAATCCCCTTAGACTTTACCCATCACCCAATCAACCCGTTCCTCTTATGTCTGACACCTTTAAACGCCAGCCGCTGCCCTTACCCAATGGCCACAATAAAGTGCTGCTGCACTCCTGCTGTGCCCCCTGCTCGGGCGAAGTGATGGAAGCGATGCTGGCTTCCGGCATTGACTACACCATTTTCTTCTACAACCCGAACATTCATCCGCTGAAAGAGTATGAGCTACGCAAAGAGGAGAACATCCGCTTTGCCGAACAGTTTGGCGTGCCGTTTGTTGATGCCGATTACGACAAAGATAACTGGTTTGAACGTGCGCGTGGCATGGAGTGGGAGCCGGAGCGCGGCGTGCGATGCACCATGTGTTTTGATATGCGCTTTGAGCGTACCGCGCTGTATGCGCATGAAAACGGCTTCCCGGTAATCACCAGTTCTCTCGGCATTTCGCGCTGGAAGAATATGCAGCAGATTAACGACTGCGGTGTTCGTGCCGCAGCCCACTATCCTGACATGCTTTATTGGGAGTTTAACTGGCGCAAAGGCGGGGGATCGTCACGCATGATCGAAATCAGCAAGCGTGAACGTTTCTATCAGCAGGAGTATTGCGGCTGCATTTATTCGCTGCGCGACAGTAATCGACATCGCGTTGCCAGCGGTCGCGAGCGCATTGAAATTGGCGTGCAGTATTACCAGCCAGACGAAGAGTAAAATAAAGGGCAGGAAATCCTGCCCTTTATTTTTGTTAACGAAACACCAGCGTTAATACCACGATGATCACCATCATTAAGATCAGATGGAACACCACCTTATTGAGATTCCGGTTCCGCATATCGTCTCCATGTGCTTAAAACCACTGACCGAAACGCTTGATGTAGAGCATTTTCATGCCCTGCGCGACCACGCAGTAGCCGAGAAGCGTTGCCACCAGCCATGGGAAGTAGGTCCACGGCAGCGGCACTAAACCCACCATGGTGCCAAGCGGCGAGAACGGCAGCAGAATACCGGCGATCATCACACATGCGGTAGTCAACAGCACCGGCAGCGCAGCACGGCTCTGAATGAACGGAATCTTCTGCGTGCGCAGCATGTGCACCACCAGCGTTTGTGACAGCAAGCCTTCAATAAACCAGCCTGACTGGAACAGCGACTGCATTTCTGGCGTATTCGCCGCAAATACGTACCACATCAGCGCAAAAGTGGTGATATCAAAAATTGACGATGTTGGCCCAATCCACAACATAAAGCGTTTGATATTACGCGCATCCCATTTGCGTGGTTTACGCAGGAATTCGCGGTCCATTTTGTCCCACGGCAGCGCCAGCTGGGACAGATCGTACATCAGGTTCTGGATCAGCAGATGAATCGCCAGCATCGGCAGGAACGGAATAAAGGCGCTTGCGACCAACACCGAGAACACATTGCCAAAGTTAGAACTGGCGGTCATATTCAGGTACTTGATGATATTGCCGAAGGTTTCGCGTCCTTTCATTACGCCCTCTTCCAGCACCATCAAATCCTTCTCCAGCAGAATGATATCGGAAGATTCTTTCGCGATATCGGCCGCGCTATCGACGGAAATCCCCACATCGGCATCACGCAGCGCTGGCGCATCATTAATGCCATCACCCAGGAAGCCAACGGTATGTCCCTGCTGCTGCAACGCACGCAGGATGCGAGATTTCTGTAGCGGCGTGAGTTTAGCGAAGACGGAACTTTGCGCCGCCGCGGCCGCCAACTGCTCGTCACTCATCAGGGCAATTTGATCGCCGGTAACAATCGCACCGCTATCAATGCCAACCTGCTGGCAGATGCGCGCCGTCACCACAGGATTGTCGCCGGTTAATACTTTAACGCTGACGCCATTTTCACGTAGTGCGCCGATCGCTTTAGCCGCGCTCTCTTTCGGCGGATCGAGGAAGGTCAGCAGCCCTTCAACGGTTAATCCCTGTTCATCCGCCACGCTTAGCGGCTGCTGTAAACCAGGCTCCGCCAGCACGCGACTGGCCACCAGCAGCACCCGGAAGCCCTGTTCATTATATTGATGCGCCAGCGCGAGCAGTTCTGCACGGCGCGTTTCGTTCAGCGGCTGTACCAGCTTGCCTTCACGCTCGGCGGTGGCGATGCTCAGCATCTCTTCCACCGCCCCTTTGCAGATCAGCATCTGCTGATTCAGGCGACGATCGCGTACCACCACCGATACGCGACGACGGATGAAATCAAACGGCAGTTCATCCACTTTGATGTAGCTGTCGCCCACCGCCTCGCTGACGCGGTTTTTGCCATACTGCAAAATGGCACGATCCATCAGGTTCAGCGTGCCACTTTGATAGTGGCTGTTGAGCCAACTCAGCATCAGCACACGTGAGTTTTCTACTCCAGCACAATCCAGATGATGCTCGAGAATAATGTTGTCCTGCGTCAGCGTGCCGGTTTTATCGGTACACAGGATGTCCATCGCGCCTAGGTTTTGAATCGCGTTCAGGCGTTTGACGATCACTTTGCGGCGTGACATGGCAATCGCGCCTTTCGCCAAATTGGAACTGACGATCATCGGCAGCATTTCCGGCGTCAAACCTACCGCCACTGCCAGCGCAAACAATGAGGCGTCCAGCCAGTCCCCTTTGGTTAGGCCATTAATCAACAGAACGATCGGCACCATCACCAGCATGAAGCGGATCAGCAGCCAGCTGACGCTGTTAACACCGCGGTCAAAGGCGGTTTGTGAGCGGTTACCAACAATCGATTTCGCCAGACTGCCGAAGTAGGTTTCGCTGCCGGTCGCCACCACCACGGCTTTGGCGCTGCCGCTGGAGACGTTGGTGCCCATCAGGCATACGCTGCCCAATTCCAGCAGTGAAGCGCCCTGCTCGCTGGTGCTGCTACTTTTGCTGGTGACATTGGCCGTGACGTCATACTTTTCAACCGGCAAAGATTCGCCGGTCAAAATCGCCTGGCTGATAAACAAATCGCGCGAATCCAGCAGACGCACATCGGCAGGAACTAAATCCCCTGCGGAAAGATAGATAATGTCGCCCGGTACCAGTGTGGCGATATCCACTTCCTGTTTAACAGGCGGTTCCTGCGCCGATTCGCGACGCAGCACAGTAGCGGTGGTGCGCACCATGGATTTCAGCGCCTGCGCCGCTTTGTTGGTGCGGAACTCCTGCCAGAAACGCAGCAAACCGCTGAGCGTTACCATCGTCACAATGATGATGACACCGGTCAGATCGGTCTCCTCCCCCTTGCGCAGCGGCAGCCAGTAATCGGTGAAAAAGCTCACCAGCGCCAGCGCCATCAAAACATAGATAAACGGGTTGTTGAACGCTTGCAGCAGTTGCACCAGCGCCGGCGGCGCTTTGTCATGTTCCACCTGATTACGGCCATACACCGCTAAGCGCGCTTCGGCTTCACGCTCATTCAGGCCAAGCGCATCGCTGCGCAGGCGTACCAGCGTTTCATCGGCGGTAAAACCGGCTTCATCTTCAATCAGATAACGAGGGTTTTTTTGACGCGGCTGGCGCGTAGTGTTCCAGGCTTTTTTGTCCTGGTTGAGTTTCATGTCAGTCATGATGACATTCCTCTTTTTTACGGCAATAAATATCCCTGCGTGCCGGGCACACAAAAAGGGGGAATTAAATTAACGCTTAAGCGTTGTTAAATTAAAAATAACCTGTCGGGAATTTCCATATCACCTCCCGGAAATTAATGGCGGATCGACGTCCTCGTTAAATAACGAGTCATTATTAATGACGATGGAAAACACCACGCAATAAGTCAGTAACAACCTGACTCGTGCGCAGGGAAATTTAGCACGCTGAGATTCAGCGCGCGCATCGAGGCGGAGGGAAAAGTGCGTTTAAAATCATGTGCATGATGCTATTCCCACGGGCTTTAGCCCGCTACAGTGTAGTATAAGAGGGAACAATCATCAGAAAAAGGAGGATTGCTGCCCGCCATAGTGGCAAGCAGCGACAAAAGAATTCGCGCGTCAGCTTGCCTTGTGTTGCCATCTAAAAGGGTGACTGTCCAACTGAATTCTCCTGCTTTGAAATTGCGGCTATTATATTCCTGGCAAAGGCGAAGTAAAGTTAATTATCTGTAACTCAACACTCATTTAAATTCCGTTGTAGTTGAGTTGATATTAACTATTCCGGTCGCCATTAATAGCGACCCTACAAGGAAATTTGTTTTTCGTAGGGTGCGCATTTATGCTCACCGGGCAAACAGCTTTAGGTCTAGAACAAGCCTTATAACTGAACCACACGACTTAGACCATTAATGCATATGCATAGCCTCAAATTGACTATTCTTCACTGCCGCGCTCTCGTAAACTCGCGTTACTTTTTAAGGCAAGGAAACAACATGAAAAAAATCATTCCCTCACTGCTGGCGCTATCGCTGGCGGCCGCCTTCTCGGTTCAGGCAGCAACACCAAAAGATACTCTGGTTATTGCGCAGTCAACGGATGATGCCGATAGCTTCGATCCCGCCCAGGGCTTTGAGCTCACGACGGTGCAAGCGTTCACTAACATCTATCAACGTCTGGTTCAGTCCGATCCCACTAATCCCACCGATTTGCAGCCAACGCTGGCCACCTCCTGGAAAGCCGGCGATGATAATCGCAGCCTGACGTTTGAACTACGCAAAGGCGCACAGTTCGCCAGCGGCAACCCGCTGCGTCCGGAAGACGTCATCTTCTCACTCGGTCGCGTAGTTAAACTGAACCTCGATCCCTCCTTTATTCTTACCCAGCTCGGCTGGAATAAAGACAATGTTGATACCTTCCTGAAAAAGGTCGATGACAATCATGTACAGATTAGCTGGAGCGCCAACGTCAGCCCGGCCTATGTACTGAGCCTGCTGTCTGCGCCAGTCTCCTCAATTGTGGATGAGAAAACCGCGCAGGCGAATGCGAAAAACGGCGACTTTGGCCACGCCTGGCTCGGCACCCATTCGGCCGGCAGCGGCCCGTATCAGATTCGCAAAGTGGTGCTGCATGAAGCGATTCTGCTGGCGGCGAACCCAACCTCTCCAGCGGGCGCACCGAAGCTGAAAAATATCCTGATCAAAAACGTGCCGGAACCGGCTGCGCGTCGCCTGCTGCTGGAACAAGGTGATGTGGATATCGCACGTAACCTTGGTGCCGACCAGATTGCCTCATTAAAAGGCAAAGCGGGCGTGAAGACGGAAGCCATTCCTATGGCGTCGCTCTATTACATTCAGTTCAATACCGGCGATAACCCGGTGTTGAAAAACCCGGCACTGTGGGAAGCGGCACGTTACCTGTTCGATTATAAAGGCATCGCCAACGACCTGCTGAAAGGCCAGTTCGACGTGCACCAAACTTTCCTGCCGAAAGGTTTCCTCGGTGCAATTAACGACACGCCATACAGCTACGATCCTGAGAAAGCCAAAGCGATTCTGAAGAAAGCCGGCCTGACCAACGTCAGCTTTACGCTCTCCACCAGCAACCAGCCACCTTATCTCGATATCGCACAGGCGTTGCAGGGCAGCTTCGCTAAAGGTGGTGTGAAAGTAGAAGTGCAGCCGGGCCTGAGTTCGGAAGTCTCTACCCGCGTGAAAGCGCACAAATATCAAGCCACTCTGAACGCCTGGGGCGCGGACTATTTCGATCCGAACACCAACGCCGCTTCCTTCGCCTACAACCCGGAAGATGGCAGTAAAACCGTGGCGTACCGTTCTGACTGGCACATTCCAGAGCTGAACAAGCAAACCCTGGCCGCCACCGCCGAGAGCGATACCAATAAGCGCGTTGAGCTGTATCAGGCGATGCAGCGTGAAGTGCTGAAAAACTCGCCGTATGTGATTGGCTTGCAGGCAAAAAACCTGATTGCGCTGCGCGACAATCTGCAAGGCTATGTGCAGGGCATCAACCCAGACATGGTGTATTACTCGCAGGTTTCTAAGTAATGGCAGTGTCAGCTTCACAGGCCGGGTTCGCCCGGCCGCTCTGGCAACGCGTTAGCCACCTCGTCACCAGCCTGCTTTCTCTGCTGGTGACGCTGCTCGGTTTGTTAGCGTTCACTTTTATGCTGTCGCATCTGTCGCCTGTCGATCCGGTGCAGCAGATCGCCGGCGATCACGCCAGCGAGGCCACCTATGCGCAGGTACGCCACGATCTCGGGCTCGATCAGCCGGTGCTGGTGCAGTTCTGGCGCTATATCAGCCATCTGGCGCGCGGCGACCTCGGCTTGTCGCATCTCACCAATCAACCAGTCAGCGCCGACCTGATGCGTACTTTCCCGGCCACCATCGAATTGGCGACCTGCGCGATGATTTTTGCCGCGGTGTTCGGCATTGCCCTGGCGCTGCTGGCAGCGTGGAAACCGGGTAGCATTATCGACAACATCGCGCGTTTTGTTTCGCTACTCGGCTATTCTGTGCCGGTGTTCTGGCTCGGTTTGCTGGGGTTGCTGCTGTTTTACGCCGTGCTGCACTGGTCGGCCGGACCGGGCCAGCTCGACGACATCTGGATCTACACGCTGGAGCCGAAAACCGGCTTTGTGCTGATTGATAGCTGGATGTCCGGCGATCCCGACATGTTCCGCAATGCGATTGCCCACCTGTGGCTGCCGGTGGTGATTCTTGGTCTGCTGGCGATGGCGGGCATTACGCGCCTGCTGCGCGCTGCGCTGCTGGAAGAGAGCAACAAAGAGTATGTGGTACTGGCGCGCGCCAAAGGCGCCAGCCGCAGCCGCATCCTGCTGCGCCATATTTTCCCTAACGTGCTGGGCACGCTGATTACCGTCATCGCCCTCTCCTACGCCACGCTGCTGGAAGGTTCGGTATTGACCGAAACGGTATTTGCCTGGCCGGGCGTCGGTCGTTATATGACTAACGCGCTGTTTTCCTCTGATGTACCGGCGATTCTCGGCTCGACCTTGCTGATTGGCAGCTGCTTCATTCTGCTCAACGCGCTGGCCGACGCCCTGACCTGGTTAACCGATCCGAGAACCCGATGACTCAACAACTCTCTGAACTGGAAACGCTGCGCCCGCGCCGCCGTCGCGCCCGCGTGACCTCGCTCACTATCGGCCTGACGCTGGTGGTGATTGTGGTGGCGATGGCGCTGTTCGCCCCCTTGCTGGCGCCGTTTGATCCCAATGCGCAGATCATCTCCCAGCGTTTACAAGCGCCGTCGGCGCTGCACTGGTTCGGCACCGATGGCTTTGGCCGCGATTTGCTGTCGCGCGTGATTTATGGTGCGCGCCCGACGTTGCTGCTGGTGTCGCTGATTCTGGTGCTGACCATTCCGGTTGGCCTGCTGGTCGGCATCACTGCCGGTTACGTGGGCGGCTGGACCGAACGCGTATTAATGCGCATCACCGATATCTTCCTGTCGCTGCCGAATCTGGTGATCGCGCTGGCGCTGGTCGCCATGCTTGGTCCTGGTTTGATGAATGGCGCGCTGGCGCTGGCGCTCACCAGCTGGCCGCCGTTCGCGCGTCAGGCGCGTGCCGAAACGCTGGCGCTGCGCCGCAGTGATTATCTTGCGGCCGCGCGGATGCAGGGCATCACCGGCTTGCGCCTGATGTTTGGCCACATTCTGCCGTTGTGTATGCCAACGGCGGTGGTACGCGCCGCGCTGAGCCTCGGCGGTATTATTTTGTCTGCCGCCGGATTGGGCTTCCTCGGCATGGGCGTGCAACCGCCAACCGCCGAATGGGGTTCGATGGTGGCCGAAGGCAGTAAAGTGATTTTCGACCAATGGTGGGTTGCCGCCGCGCCCGGCGGAGCCATTCTGTTCGCCAGCCTGGCGTTTAACCTGACAGGCGATGGCCTGCGCGATCGACTGGATACTCGCCATGCCAAATGACCTGTTAATTGATGTACAAGGCCTGACGATCCGCAGCGATGATGCGCTGCTGGTTGACAATATCGGCTTTCAAATTGGCCGCGAACGCGTTGCGCTAGTGGGGGAATCCGGTTCCGGTAAATCGCTGACCGCCCGCACGCTAATGGGCTTGCTGTCGCCTTCGCTGCAGCTGCAGGCCGACCGTTTGCAGATTGTCGGCACCGATGCATTGAGCCTGCGCGAGCGCGACTGGATCCAGCTGCGCGGCAGTAAAGTGGCGATGGTGATGCAGGATCCAAAATACGCGCTCAATCCCACGCGCACCATTGGCTGGCAGGTGGAAGAGCCGCTGGTGCTGCACCACAAATTGAGCCGCGCCGAGCGCAAAGAGAAGGTGTGTGAAATGCTCGATGCGGTCGGCTTGCCCGATCCGCGTCAGTTAATGAAGCGCTATCCGCATCAACTCTCTGGCGGCATGGGACAACGCGTGATGCTGGCGATCGCCCTGATTACCGATCCCGAATTGCTGATTGCCGATGAACCGACGTCGGCGCTCGATCATGCTATGCGCGATCAGGTGCTGGCGCTGATTCGCCGTTTAGTAGAACAGCGCAATATGGGTTTGCTGCTGATCAGCCACGATCTGCAACAGGTTGCCGAACACTGCGAACGCGTGATGGTGATGTATCAGGGCCGGGTGCTGGATACCTTGCCGGCGTCTGAGCTGTCCAACGCCAGCCATCCTTACACCAGCACGTTGTGGGCCTGTCGTCCGAGCAAAGCCACGCACGGCGAACGTTTACCGGTGCTAGACCGTGCCGCGCTGGAGAGAAATTATGATTGAGTTAGCCAACCTGAGCGTGTCGCACAAGCAAGGTTACGAGCTGCGCACCGTAGTGCACGATGTGTCGCTGCAGGTGGCCGCGGGGGAATGCTTTGGTCTGGTCGGTCCGTCGGGCTGCGGCAAGTCGTCGCTGCTGTGGGTGCTGGCCGGATTGAATCCGCACTGGAGCGGCAGCATGTCGCTGGCAAACACCGTCGTGCAACCGGGCAAAGCGTTTACCGGACAGTTGCGCCGCGATGTGCAGATGGTATTTCAAGATCCATATGCCTCGCTGCATCCACGTCATCGTCTGCGCCGCACCCTGGCAGAGCCGCTGAAAATGCTGAAGCGTGATAATATCGACGATCGTATTAACGCCGGTTTCCGCCATGTCGGGTTGGATCCGGCGCTGGCGGATCGTTATCCGCATCAGCTTTCGGGCGGCCAGCGTCAGCGCGTAGCCATTGTGCGTGCCCTGCTGCTGGAGCCGAAAATCCTGCTGCTGGATGAGCCGACTTCGGCGCTGGATATGTCAGTGCAGGCCGAGATCCTCAACCTGCTCAACGATCTGAAACAGAAAGATGGGTTAACCATGGTGCTGGTCAGCCACGATCCCGACGTGATCGATCACATGTGCGATCGCGCGGCGCGTATGGCACAGGGCCGCATTGTGGAGCAACATTCAACCACAAGGAACACCGTATGACGGTTAAGTTACGTCCGCTGGAGCGGGAAGATTTGCGCTTTGTGCACCAATTAGATAACAACGCCAGCGTGATGCGTTACTGGTTTGAAGAGCCTTATGAAGCGTTTGTCGAGCTTTCCGATCTGTATGACAAACATATTCACGATCAAACCGAGCGTCGTTTTGTCGTGGAGCATGATGGGCATAAAGCGGGTCTGGTGGAGCTGGTCGAAATTAATCACGTGCATCGCCGCGCAGAGTTCCAGATCATTATCGATCCCTCTCATCAGGGCAAAGGATTAGCCACCAAAGCGGCAAAGTTAGCCATGGATTACGGTTTTTCGGTGCTGAATCTCTACAAACTCTATCTGATTGTTGATCAGGAGAATAAGAAGGCGATTCACATCTACACCAAGCTCGGCTTTGAAGTGGAAGGCGTGCTGAAGCACGAATTTTTCATTAATGGCGAGTACCGCAATACTATCCGCATGTGCATTTTCCAGCAGCAATATCTGGCGCAGCATAAACCCGCCACGGCGATGGTGAAACCTACCGCGCAGTGATGACGATTTGGTCGTTATGAATGGCGACCCTACGTTAATGCAGCCGGGTTTTCGTAGGGTGCGCATTCATGCGCACCTGAATATCAGCCGCGCGCGCCTACTACGTTCAGCTTCGGCTGCGGATGTTCAGGTTTGAGATTGTACATGCCGCCATAGAAAGGATCGACCAGCAGCCAGCCGGGGAAGCCCAGCAGCGGGATATTGCCGATCAAATACCACAGATTCGCGTTGGCCTCGATCGGCAGCGTTACCGGCACGTAGCCCGGACTCTCCAGCATCACCTGATAATGCTTCTTGCCAAAGTAGTTACCGGTGGATTTTGCCAGCTCGACGGTTTGCGGCGTATACCCCTGCGCTACCGCGCGGCCGGTCTCATCTTGCACGGTGAAACGTGCGCCTTGCGGCACAGAGTCAATTTTTACCGGTTGCGTTTCAGTGCCGACAATGGTGGCGCAACCGCTCAACAGCAGCGCACAGGCAGGAAAAAGGTGTCGCAGGTTCATAGCAGGTCCGCTTCAGCATCAGAAAGGAGAGTTTACCCCGCCCTTCTGAGCTTAATCGCGCTAGTACTGATGCTTTTCTGCGCTTTATTACGGTTGACAACAGGCGGCAATCGCCGCGATATCCTGCGGTGTGGTGCGGCAGCAGCCGCCAATCAGACGCGCGCCGGCCTGTTGCCATTCGTGGAACTTGTCGTGCAGCGTGCAACCCGACGGTGCCGAGTGCCAGGTTTTGCTGCTGGCATCGTACTGCTCACCGGAGTTGGGATAAACCAGCAGTGGCTTATCGCTCTGCGCCTGCAAGTTGCGCAGGGCTGGCGTTACGCTCTCCAGCGCCACGCAGTTGATGCCAATTGCTAGCACCTGCGGCGCGCCATTCACCAGCTCGGCCACTTGGCTCAGCGGCGTTCCATCGCTGATGTGCTCAGCGTCGCGCAGGGTAAAGGAGAACCATGCGCAACTGTCAGGGAACTCGGCCAGCAAGCTTATCAGCGCCTGCGCTTCGGCAAACGACGGCAGCGTTTCACACGCCAGCAGATCAACACCCGCCTCCAGCAACGCCTTCACGCGTGGACGATGGAACGCTTTCATCTCCTCTTCCGGCAGCGCGTAATCACCGCGATACTCGGCGCCATTGGCCAGAAACGCACCGTACGGCCCGACAGAACCGGCCACCAACAGCGGTGCGGTGCTGGCAGATGATGCGCGATAGTCGTCGCGCGCACGCTGCGCCAGCTGCACGCTTTGTTTGATCAGGACCAGCGCCTGCGCTTCATCTAATCCACGCGCGGCAAACCCCTGCGGCGTGGCCTGATAGCTGGCGGTGATTGCTACATGCGCACCTGCGGCAAAATAATCGTGATGCACCTGATAAATCAGCTCAGGATTTTCCATCAGCACTTTGGCCGACCACAGCGCATCGGCCAGATTGCAGCCGCGCGCCTCCAGTTCGGTGGCCAGCGCACCATCCAGAATCAGCGTGTCAGTGTGGGTTAGTGCCTGGGCGATGGGATTACGCGGCATCGTTGGCCTCCTCAGCCTTAAGAGATGATTTACGTCGTTGCGTGACATGGTAGGCGGCATAGCAGAACAGCACAAAGGGAATGCCGCACCATAGCGCAATACGCTGCGACGGATCGAACGCTAAACCGACGCATGCTAACAAGCACAACAGGAAACCGAGAATCGGCGTGAGCGGATAAAGCGGCGCGCGATAGGCAAGCTGTTGCAATGTGCCGCCCGCCTGCAGATGGCGACGACGAAACACATAATGCGAGGCGCAAATACTCAACCACACTGCCACCACGGCAAAACCCGCAATCGCCGACAGTGCGACAAACACCGTGTCCGCCGCAATCACGCTTGAGAATAGCGCCAGCAGCCCGCCCAGCATGCTTACCGTTAACGCCAGCACCGGAATGCCACGCCGGTTCACGCGCGCAAAACAGCGCGGCAAGGTGTTCTCATTGGCCAGCGACCACAGCATGCGGCCGGAAGCGTACAAGCCGGAGTTAGCCGCTGACAGGATGGCGGTCAGAATCACAAAGTTAAACATATCCGCCGCGTAAGGGATGCCGATCTTTTCAAATACCAGCACAAACGGACTTTTGACAATGCCCGCCTGATCCATCGGGATCAGTGCCGCCAGCACGAACACCGTGCCGATAAAGAAGATGATCAAGCGTGCAACCGTGGTACGGATCGCCAGCGGCAGCGCTTTTTGTGGCTGTTCGGTTTCACCGGCGGCGATACCGATCAATTCCGTGCCGGAGAAAGCGAAGTTCACCGCCACCATGGTCATCAGAATCGGCAAGGTGCCGTGTGGCAGCCAGCCTGATGCGGTGAGATTGTGTAATCCCGGCGCCGCGCTGCCATCTTTCATCGGAATAAAACCGAAGATCGCGCCCGCGCCAAGGATAATAAAGGCGATGATGGTAACCACTTTGATGATGGAGAACCAAAATTCGCCTTCGGCAAAGAAACGCGTCGAGACGATATTTAACAGGTAAATGGCGCCACAGAACACCAAGCACCACAGCCATACCGGCACGCTCGGGAACCAGTACTGCATACAAAAGCCGGCGGCAGTCAGGCTGGATCCCAGCGCAACCGTCCAGGTCAGCCAATACAGCCAGGCGACGGTATAACCGGTTGCCGGGCTGAGATAACGTGCAGCATAGACGTGGAACGCGCCGGTTTCCGGCATCGCCACCGCCAGTTCGCCGAGGCACACCATCACCAGCCATACCACCAGCGCGCCAATCAGATAGGCCAGCAAGGTACCGGCAGCGCCGGTAGTTGAAATGATGTAACCGGTATTGAAAAACAATCCGGTACCAATCACACCGCCCAGCGACAGCATGACCAGATGCCGTACCTTCATGGTGCGCTTAAAGTTTTCCTGTGGAGGAAGATCCTGAGTTTGCATCAATATTATCCGTATGGACGTCTGAACATCTATATGGACACAGGGTTATACGCGTCGGCGTGACGATTTGCAACGTGGCAGAAGGTAAGGATTTAGGGGAAAGGTGTGCGGCCCCGCGAATACGGGGCGCAGCATCAGGCGCCGAAAACGCCCTGCAGATAACGCTCAAGCGCCACGCGCGAGCTGAAGCCGTGCGGAATGCCGTAATGCTCCTGCGAATCGCCCATTAAATAGAGCGGGAATTGGGTGTAGTGATCGCAGGTTTTCATTTCCGACGCCGGTTCAGCAAAGCCGTGGCTTTTCTCTTTCAGCGTAGGGTGAATAATCAACGCAGTACGTCCCATACGCGCTTCACGATTGACGTAGACATAGTTTTCGCCGCGACGATAACCGTAAATCTTTGGCGTCTGGGTATCCATTTCGAAGCCCGCTTTCTCTAGTACGCGTGCTACCTCATCGGGTCGTAAATACATGCTTGCTCCTCTCTTCTCACAGCCCCGCAACCTTACAACAGCAGGATGGCATGGGCATTCGGAATTTTCCCTAAAGCCTGGCACATCCCTGCGTTTAGTCACGCTTCGTCTACACTCAGTATTACGTTTTAAATCAAAGGGAGCTAAAAAATGTTTAATCGAAGCGCAAAAAACGATGACATTGATATCAATCAGGATGTAAACGAACTGGCCGATTCGCTAGAGGCGTTACTTAAATCTTATGGCAGTGAAGCTAAAGATGAGGTTGATAATGCACGCAGCCAGGCGCAGGCGTTGCTGAAACAGACGCGTGCCAAACTGAGCGGCGGACAGAGTCGCGTGTCACAAGCGGCACGTGATGCGGGTACGCAGGTTGATGCCTATGTACATGACAAACCGTGGCACGGCGTTGGTGTGGGTGCTGCAGTCGGTCTGGTGCTCGGCGCGCTGTTGGTGTCTTCTCGCCGATAAGCTTGCCAGTGCAGGTAAATAGCCTCGCCTCGTGCGGGGCTTTTTTGTGGGTGCGATCTGTGCGCGCTTTCCCTCATCCCAACCTTCTCCCGCAAGCGGGAGAAGGGGCCGATCGCGCTTCGTAAAAAAACTATTGAGTACCACCTAACTATCCCCTCGCCCGCTTGCGGGAGAAGGAGCCGATCGCGCTCCGTAAATAACTATTGAGTACCACCTAACTATCCCCTCGCCCGCTTGCGGGAGAAAGAGCCGATCGCGCTTCGTAAATAACTATTGAGTACCACCTAACTATCCCCTCGCCCGCTTGCGGGAGAAAGGGCCGATCGCGCTTCGTAAAAAAACTATTGAGTACCACCTAACTATCCCCTCGCCCGCTTGCGGGAGAGGGTTAGGGTGAGGGCCAAACCGCACAAAATTCGACCTAATCTCCCACCTCATTCCCTTTACAAAAAATTTTTCCGGCCTGGAAGGCGCATGATCTCTGGACTTAGCGATTATCTGAAGATCAAAATAACAAAACCCTATATCTGGTGGGCTTGACCCTAAAGAGCACTACATCTAGTATCTAACTCATCAACCAGCTACCAAATGTCGTCAAGGACGAAGTTCGATGCAAACCGGATTTTGCTTCGTATCTCGCAATCTGACCGCAATCAAAGGGAAATACGAATCATGCGCATTATTATTTACACCAAAGACAACTGTGTCCAGTGCAATGCGACAAAAAATGCCATGGACCGCAAAGGTATCGATTACCAGCTGATCAACCTTGATACCCAACCCGAAGCGATCGACAACCTCAAATCTCTCGGCTATCGCCAGGTGCCGGTGGTGATGACGCATGACGATCACTGGAGTGGCTTCCGCCCCGATAAAATCGCCGGTCTGCGCCAGCTCGCGACAGTCGGGGGATAAGGCCATGTTTCCACTGGTGTACTTTTCTAGCCAGTCGGAAAACACGCACCGATTCATTACTCGTCTGGGCCTGCCCGCCCGCCGCATTCCGGTTGACGGCACGCAGCACCTGCATATTGAACAGCCCTATATTTTAGTGGTGCCGAGCTACGGCGGCGGCAGTTCGCGCGGCGCAGTGCCCAGACAAGTGATTCAATTCCTCAATGATGATGCCAACCGACGCGGGATCCGCGGGGTGATTGCTGCCGGTAACCGCAACTTTGGTGAAGGCTATTGCCTGGCGGGCGACATCATTGCGCAGAAATGTCAGGTTCCCTATCTCTACCGCTTTGAGCTAATGGGAACCCCCGACGATATCGCTAATGTAAAAGCGGGAGTGACCCAATTTTGGCAACGACAGACACCCTGAACAGCACGCAGCTGGACTATCACGCGCTCAACGCGATGCTGAACCTGTATGATGCCGATGGCCGCATCCAGTTCAGCAAAGATCACGAAGCCACGCGTCAGTTCTTCCTGCAACATGTGCAGCCCAACACCGTGCAGTTCGCCTCGGCAGGCGAGCGCCTGCGCTATCTGGTGGCCGAAGGCTACTACGAAGCCGACGTGCTGAATCAGTACGCTTTCGATTTCCTGTGTCAGCTGCACGACGAAGCGGACGCAGCGAGTTTCCGTTTTCACACCTTCCTGGGTGCGTGGAAGTTTTACACCAGCTACACGCTGAAAACATTCGACGGCAAGCGCTATCTGGAAAGTTTTGAACAGCGCGCCTGCATGGTGGCGCTGACGCTGGCTCGTGGCAATGAAACCTTAGCGCGAGAGTTACTGGCGGAGATGCTTAGCGGCCGCTTCCAGCCCGCTACGCCAACCTTCCTCAACTGCGGTAAGCAGCAGCGCGGCGAGCTGGTCTCCTGCTTCCTGCTGCGCATCGAAGACAACATGGAATCGATTGGACGCGCGGTGAATTCCGCGTTGCAGCTGTCCAAACGCGGCGGCGGCGTAGCGTTTTTGCTCTCAAACCTGCGTGAATCCGGTGCGCCGATTAAGCGTATTGAAAACCAATCGTCCGGCGTGATTCCGGTAATGAAAATGCTGGAAGACGCGTTTTCCTACGCTAACCAGCTTGGTGCGCGTCAGGGCGCGGGCGCGGTGTGGCTGAATGCCCACCATCCGGACATTTTCCGCTTCCTCGATACCAAACGCGAAAACGCTGACGAGAAAATTCGTATCAAAACCCTGTCGCTTGGCGTGGTGATCCCGGATATCACTTTCCAGCTGGCGAAAGAGAATCGCGATATGGCGCTGTTCTCGCCGTACGATGTTGAGCGTATTTACGGCAAGGCGTTTGGTGATATCAGCATCAGCGAGCTTTATGACGAAATGCTGGCAGACGATCGCATCACCAAGACGTTCATTAAACCGCGCGATTTCTTCCAGACGCTGGCGGAGATTCAGTTTGAATCGGGCTATCCGTACATCATGTTCGAGGATAGCGTTAACCGCAGCAACCCGATTGCCGGCCGCATCAACATGAGCAACCTGTGTTCCGAAATTTTGCAGGTCAACAGCGCCAGCGAGTTCTATGACGATCTCAGCTATCGCCGCGTCGGCAAGGATATCTCCTGCAACCTCGGCTCGCTCAACATTGCGCATGCCATGGATTCACGCAATCTGGCGCAGACCGTGGAAACCGCGGTGCGCGCGCTGACCGCCGTCTCTGAAATGAGTGAGATTAACTCGGTGCCATCGGTAGCGGAAGGTAATCGTCGTTCGCATGCGATTGGCCTTGGTCAGATGAACCTGCACGGTTATCTGGCGCGTGAAGGTATGGCGTACGGTTCAGAAGAAGCGCTGGATTTTACCAATCTCTACTTCTACTGTGTCACCTATTACGCCGTGCGCACCTCGAATCTGCTGGCGCAGGAACACCAGAAGAGTTTCGACGGTTTCGCCGAGTCGCAATACGCCAATGGCAAATATTTCGATAAGTATGTCGAGCAAGCCTGGCAGCCGCGCACCGCGCGCGTGGCACAACTGTTTGCCGATGCCGGGATTGCCCTGCCGACGCAGGCTGATTGGCAAGCGCTGCGCGAAGCGGTAATGCAGCATGGGTTATACAACCAGAACCTGCAGGCGATTCCGCCAACCGGTTCGATCTCGTACATCAACCACGCCACTTCAAGCATTCACCCGATCGTGTCGCGCATTGAGATTCGTAAAGAGGGCAAAACCGGCCGCGTCTATTATCCGGCACCGTTTATGACCAACGACAATCTCGACCTTTATCAGGATGCGTACTCGATTGGTCCGGAAGCGATTATTGATACCTACGCCGAAGCCACGCAGCACGTCGATCAAGGCTTGTCATTAACCCTGTTCTTCCGCGATGACGTGACTACGCGCGATATCAACAAAGCGCAGATTTATGCGTGGAAGAAAGGTATCAAAACGCTCTATTACATTCGTCTGCGCCAGATGGCGCTTCAAGGCACCGAGGTGCAGGGCTGCGTCTCCTGCTCACTGTGATAAAAACTATGCAACTAAAACAAATCCAAGCGATTAACTGGAACCGCATCCAGGATGAGAAAGACCTCGAAGTGTGGAACCGCCTGACCAGCAACTTCTGGCTGCCGGAAAAAGTGCCGCTCTCCAACGATCTGCCAGCTTGGCAGTCGCTGGACCACCAGCAGCAGCAGCTGACTATTCGGGTATTTACCGGCCTGACGCTGCTCGACACCATCCAGAACGTGATCGGCGCACCGGGCCTGATGGAAGACGCTATTACGCCACACGAAGAGGCGGTGCTCTCCAACATCTCCTTTATGGAAGCGGTGCATGCGCGTTCGTACAGCTCGATTTTCTCCACGCTGTGTAATACCGCGGATGTCGATGCGGCCTATCGCTGGAGCGAAGAGAATCAAGCCTTACAGAACAAGGCGAAGATTGTGCTGGAGCACTATCGCGCCGAAGATCCGCTGAAGAAAAAAATCGCCAGCGTGTTCCTTGAATCGTTCCTGTTCTACTCCGGTTTCTGGCTGCCAATGTATTGGTCGAGCCGTGGCAAGCTGACCAACACCGCCGACCTGATCCGGCTGATCATTCGTGACGAAGCGGTGCACGGCTACTACATCGGTTACAAGTACCAAAAAGCGTTAGAGAACGTCGATGCTGGCCGACGCGAAGAGCTGCAGCAGTTCGCGATTGATTTGCTGCTGGCGCTGTATGAAAACGAAGTGGTGTATACCGAAGCCTTATACGGTGAAGTAGGCTGGGCGGAAGAGGTGAAAACCTTCCTGCACTACAACGCCAATAAAGCGTTGATGAACCTTGGTTATGAAGCGCTGTTCCCGGCGGAGCTGACTGCGGTTAACCCGGCAATTCTCTCTGCGCTGTCGCCAAACGCCGATGAAAACCATGACTTCTTCTCAGGTTCCGGCTCTTCCTATGTTATGGGGAAAGCAGTAGAGACCGAAGACGAAGACTGGAACTTCTAAGCGTATTTATCAAATAACGCTCTGCTCTTGTAGGGTCGCCATTCATGGCGACCAGGATTCCCGGTGCGCATTAATGCGCACCCTACATTGAACTCCTACATTGATTTATTAATAACGAAAAAACGCCCATATATTCCCGCTCTATTTTCATTCTGCATATCTTTTTTCACGCCATTGACACCATTTCTGTTGCGAAATAGCAATAAATCACACTCTCTTTCATAAAAAATTAATCCACGCTCATCCCTTGTGAGCACTGGCGTTTTTAGCTATTCGTGCAGACGCGCGCCGCCAAATATCGCCATTCAGGGTTGTCAGATAATTTCACTATGCTAGGGTATAGGGCGCTTAAATTTAATCAGGACCACAACAAGAAATAGTTAAACATTTAACCGGGAAATTAATTACTGCATGGCAATTAAACTCGAAGTAAAGAATTTATATAAGGTATTTGGGGATAATCCCGAAAAGGCATTTAAGCTGATTGATAAAGGCGAAAGCAAAGAGAGTATTCTGGCGAAAACCGGTCTCTCCGTCGGCGTTAAGAATGCCAGTCTGGCCATTGAAGAAGGCGAGATCTTCGTCATCATGGGGCTCTCAGGTTCTGGTAAGTCCACCATGGTTCGCCTTCTCAATCGTCTGATCGAGCCCACCCGTGGCCAGGTAATTATAGACGGTGTCGATATCGCCAAAATATCGGATGCGGAACTGCGTGAAGTCCGCAGAAATAAGATCAGCATGGTATTTCAATCCTTCGCACTCATGCCACACATGACCGTACTAAATAATGCTGCTTTTGGCATGGAATTAGCCGGCGTACCGTTGCAGGAGCGTCAGGAAAAAGCGCTGGATGCTTTGCGTCAGGTTGGCCTGGATAATTATGCCCATTCGTATCCAGACGAACTTTCTGGTGGCATGCGTCAGCGTGTAGGATTAGCCCGCGCGTTGGCCATTAATCCGGATATTTTACTGATGGATGAAGCCTTCTCGGCACTTGATCCGCTTATTCGTACTGAAATGCAAGATGAGCTGGTAAAACTGCAGGCGAAACATCAGCGTACTATCGTATTTATTTCTCACGACCTTGATGAAGCCATGCGTATTGGCGATCGTATTGCGATTATGCAAGGCGGCGAAGTCGTTCAGGTCGGCACGCCGGATGAAATCCTCAATAATCCTGCCAACGATTATGTGCGCACCTTCTTCCGTGGCGTCGATATTAGCCATGTGTTCAGCGCTAAAGACATTGCCCGTCGTAGCGCTGGTTCCCTGATTCGTAAAGCCGCCGGTTTTGGTCCGCGATCTGCCATCAAGCTGTTGCAGGATGAAGATCGAGAATATGGCTATGTGCTGGAAAAACAGAAGTTTGTCGGCGTGGTTTCTACCGATTCATTGAAAGCTGCCCTGGCGGCCGGTGAAGGGCTGGATAGCGCACTGCTGGAAACGCCGTTAGCGGTTCCTGCCGATACTTCCCTCAACGATCTGCTCTCCCATGTGGCGCAAGCGCCCTGCGCGGTGCCGGTCGTCAGTGAAGAGAATCAGTATGTCGGTATCATTTCGAAAAGCATGCTGTTGCGCGCTTTAGATCGTGAAGGAGCCCAATCATGAGTGAACAAACGTCTAATCCGTGGGATAGCGCCAGCCAGACCACGCAGCAACCCTCAACGCCTGATGCCAACGCCGCAGCCAGTAACAGCGATCCCTGGGCGAGCGGCAGTGCCGCCCCCGCAGATAGCGGTTCAGCGAACGGCTCTGCCGATGCGTGGGGCGATCCGGCGGCCGCCAGCAGCGGCGGGCACGACGCTGCCAGTCATGCAGCGAGCAGCAGCGACTGGCTCAGCAGCGCACCCGCTCCCGCACCTGAGCATTTCAACATCTTGGACCCGTTCCATAAAACCTGGATTCCACTCGATAGCTGGGTAACCGAAGGCATCGACTGGGTGGTGAGCCATTTTCGCCCGCTGTTTCAGGGCATTCGCGTGCCGGTGGATTACATTCTCAGCGCGTTCCAGCAGTTGCTGCTCGGTATGCCTGCGCCGGTGGCGATCGTGGTGTTTGCGCTGATCGCCTGGCAGATTGCTAGCCCAGCGATGGGGATTGCGACGCTTGTCTCGCTGATTGCGATTGGTGCGATTGGCGCCTGGTCGCAGGCGATGGTGACATTAGCGCTGGTGCTGACCGCCCTGCTGTTCTGTATCGTGATCGGCTTGCCGCTTGGCATCTGGCTGGCGCGCAGCGAACGTGCCGCGCGCATTATTCGTCCGCTGCTGGATGCGATGCAGACTACGCCGGCGTTCGTCTATTTGGTGCCTATTGTCATGCTGTTCGGTATCGGTAACGTGCCGGGCGTGGTGGTGACCATTATCTTTGCGCTGCCGCCGATTGTGCGACTGACCATTCTCGGCATTAAGCAGGTGCCAGCCGACCTGATTGAAGCAAGTGAATCCTTCGGCGCCAGCCCGCGTCAGATGCTGTTTAAAGTACAGCTGCCGCTGGCGATGCCCACCATCATGGCGGGCGTGAACCAGACGCTAATGCTGGCGTTGTCGATGGTGGTGATCGCCTCGATGATTGCCGTTGGCGGCCTTGGCCAGATGGTACTGCGTGGCATTGGACGTCTCGATATGGGCCTCGCCACCGTGGGCGGCGTGGGCATCGTTATTCTCGCCATTATCCTTGATCGTCTGACGCAGTCGATGGGCCGCGACAGCCGCAGCCGTGGCAGTCGTCACTGGTATAGCACCGGGCCGCTGGGTCTGCTGCTCCGCCCTTTCAGTAAAAAAGCCTGATTTTAATGAGCGATCCGCCGGGATCGCTCGTCTCCGACGTAACACGTAAAATAAGGAATGACTATGCGCAAGACAGCTCTATTCGCCGCCGTCCTGACGACGTTCGCCGCGACGCACGTGTCCGCCGCCGACCTGCCGGGTAAAGGCATTACCGTAAAACCGACTCAGAGCACCATTTCTGAAGAGACCTTTCAGACGCTGCTGGTGAGCCGTGCGCTGGAAAAGCTCGGCTATACCGTCGATAAACCCAGCGAGATTGATTACAACGTGGCTTACACCACCATCGCTGCTGGCGATGCCACCTTTATTGCCACCAACTGGCAGCCGCTGCACGATGATATGTATAAAGCGGCGGGCGGCGATGCGAAATTTTATCGTCAGGGCACCTACGTGGGTGGTGCTGCGCAGGGGTATCTGATCGATAAGAAAACCGCTGAGCAGTACCACATCACCAATATCGAGCAGCTAAAAGATCCAAAAATCGCCAAACTGTTTGATACCAACGGCGATGGTAAAGCGGATTTGACCGGCTGTACGCCGGGCTGGGGTTGTGAAGCGGTGATTAATCACCAGATCGATGCTTATAAGCTGAGCAACACCGTTGAACATAATCAGGGTAATTATTCGGCGATGATCGCCGATACCATTACGCGCTTTAAGCAGGGTAAACCGGTGTTCTATTACACCTGGACCCCGTATTGGGTTAGCGACGTGCTGAAGCCGGGTAAAGATGTGGTGTGGCTGCAGGTGCCGTTCTCCTCCCTGCCTGGCGAGCAGAGCAAAGTGGATACTAAATTGGCCAATGGTGCCAACTACGGTTTCCCGGTGAACACCATGCACATCGTGGCCAACAAAGCCTGGACCGAGAAGAACCCGGCAGCGGCGAAATTGTTTGCAGAGATGAAGCTGCCGATTAGCGATATCAATGCTGAAAACGCAGCGATGCATGCTGGTCACGCTTCTGAAGCCGATATCAACGGCCACGTCGATGGCTGGATTAAAGGTCATCAGGCGGAATTTGATAAGTGGATTCAGGACGCGCTGGCGGCGGCTAAATAACGCATTAAAACGCCAGATTTACATTAGCGTTTGTAGTGTGGCGGCGCGATTTTTCGCGCCGTTTTTTATGAGAAAAAAGCTCCAGCAGCCAAAGACTGGATAAACCGTGCCGCTACAAAGCGTCAAACCTTTCTCGTTTACCCTTCTCGATAAGCGAAGCGTGCGCTATAGCGCACTGGTACGTCCTGTTAATTAACCCATCAATGAAATAATTTTTTGGGTTACTATTACCCACAAATGATTATCTCTCTCACTTCCGCGCAATGAACGCTCCTGCTTTGACTGTTGAATTTCAGCCTGTGGATAGAACCGGGTTGCGTGGGCATTGTTAAGAACATGTTAACCAAGCCGTTGATTTACCTGCATTCCCTGGGCAGAAAAAGTGTTTAGAAATCGTAAAGATGGGCACTATCTGATGAGCGATACTGTTCATTAATGATTGGGTTTGTTATGGTTAGCAGAGCAGTTATTCACCAGGGTTATTTTTTCGCGCGAAATTATTTATCTGCAAAAAGGTTTCCCGAAACGAATTGATGACATCATCCGTCTTATTATCCGGCGGTATGTCAGGGCCAGATGCCCAGGGTTAAGGAATAACCTGGAATGTCAGATGTTGACAATGTGATCGTGCGAACAATCACGCACGGAAAATATGACTACGCTTTATCTGTCACCATCATTACTATACCAGTTGCAACTAAGAGGTTTTTTTAAAAATGGAAAGTTCGTTTACTCCCATTGAACAGATGCTAAACATCCGTGCTAACCGCCATAAAGATTTTCCGCTGCAGGAGATCATTCTGACCCGCTTGTGTATGCATATGCAGGGTAAACTGCTGGATAATCGCAACAAAATGTTGAAGGCGCAGGGAATTAACGAAACCTTATTCATGGCGCTGATTACCCTTGATGCGCAGGAAAATCAGAGCATTCAGCCATCGGAACTCAGTTCTGCATTAGGCTCCTCCCGTACCAACGCCACACGTATCGCCGATGAGCTGGAGAAGCGTGGCTGGATTGAACGCCGTGAAAGCGAGAACGATCGTCGCTGCCTGCACCTGCACCTGACCGAAAAAGGCAATGAGTTCCTGCGTCAGCTGCTGCCACCACAGCATCAGAGTCTGCAATATCTGTGGTCTTCGCTCTCGACTCACGAGCAGGATCAGCTGGAAACCATCACCCGTAAGTTACTTAACCGTCTGGATAAAATGGACGAAGATCAGGTTATCGCCTCTCTGTCGCGCTAATAGCAAGAAGTGCGACACAATCACCTTCCGAAATCGCTATTTTAATCCCCTTTTATCCGGCCAGCGCTTCAGCGCTGGCTTTTTCGACTCGGGCATCCGTGTTGAAGGATCAACGCATCCCGACTAAATGGCAACCTGGAGAACAACATGAGTGCGACAGCGGAAGCTCAAAGCCCGCAACAGCCAGCAAATAAAAAGAAGAAGCGCAAAGGTGTGCTGATCCTGCTGGCTATCGTGTTTGTAATTATTGGTATTTCGTATCTGGCTTACTGGTATTTGGTGCTGCGTCACTTCCAGGAAACCGATGATGCCTATGTGGCGGGTAACCAGGTGCAGGTGATGGCACAGGTTTCTGGCAGCGTAAATAAAGTTTGGTTTGATAATACTGACAGGGTCAAAAAAGGTGACGTGTTGGTTTCGCTGGATAAAACCGATGCGCAGCAGGCGTTTGAAAAAGCGCAGACCGCATTGGCCACCAGCGTGCGTCAAACCCATCAGCTGATGATCAATGGCAAGCAATATCAAGCCACCATCAAGCTGCAGCAAACCGCGCTGGATCAGGCCGAAGCTGACCTGAAACGCCGCGAGCCGCTGGGTGCATCAAACCTGATTGGTCGCGAAGAGCTGCAACACTCGCGTGATGCTGTCGCCACGGCGAAAGCACAGCTGGATGTTGCGGTGCAGCAATATAACGCCAATCAGGCGATGATCCTGAATACTTCGCTGGAAAATCAGCCTGCGGTACAACAAAGTGCGGCTGAGCTGCGTGATGCCTGGCTGGCGCTGCAGCGCACCGACATCCGTAGCCCAATTGATGGCTTTATATCACGTCGTAGCGTGCAGGTTGGCTCGCAGATCTCTTCTACTACTCCGCTGCTGGCGGTAGTTCCGGCCACCAATCTATGGGTTGATGCCAACTTTAAAGAGACGCAGCTTTCTGGCGTACGTATTGGACAATCGGCCACGGTAATCAGCGATATCTACGGCGATGACGTGGAGTATCACGGTAAAGTGGTGGGGCTTGATATGGGTACCGGTAGCGCCTTCTCTCTGCTGCCGGCGCAAAACGCCACGGGTAACTGGATCAAAGTGGTTCAGCGTCTGCCGGTACGTATTGAGCTGGATGCACAACAAGTTGCCGAGCATCCGCTGCGTATTGGTCTCTCTACGCTGGTGAAAGTGGATACGCAGAACAAAGATGGCGCTACGCTGGCGAGTGTTGTACGCCCACAAGCCGCTTATGAAAGTAATGCTTTGGCAATCGACCTTGCGCCGGTTAACCAGCTGATTACTGACATCGTTCGTGCCAACGCTGACTAACGCCGCGGGAGGCTGGTATGGCACAAAAACCGCTTGAAGGTGCGCCGTTAGTCCTGATGACCATCGCCCTGTCGCTGGCGACGTTTATGCAGGTACTCGACTCCACCATCGCTAACGTGGCGATTCCGACTATCGCCGGTAATCTCGGTGCCTCGAACTCACAAGGTACGTGGGTGATTACCTCTTTCGGGGTGGCGAATGCCATCTCGATTCCTATTACCGGCTGGCTGGCGAAACGCATCGGTGAAGTGAAGCTGTTTACCTGGGCAACCATCCTGTTTGTGCTCGCGTCCTGGGCTTGTGGCATGTCCGAAAGCCTGGAAATGCTGATCTTCTTCCGCGTCATTCAGGGCGTGGTGGCCGGCCCGTTGATTCCGCTGTCGCAGAGTTTGTTGCTCAATAACTATCCCCCGGCGAAACGCAGCGTAGCGCTGTCGCTGTGGGCGATGACGGTGATTGTGGCACCCATCTGTGGCCCGATTCTCGGCGGCTGGATTAGCGACAACTATCACTGGGGCTGGATCTTCTTCATCAACGTGCCGATTGGTGTGGTCGTGGTGTTACTGACGCTGCAAACGCTGCGCGGACGTGAAACCAAAACCGAAATCCGCCCGATCGATATGATTGGTCTGGTGCTGCTGGTGGTGGGCATTGGTTCGCTGCAGGTGATGCTCGACCGCGGGAAAGAGCTCGACTGGTTTAGCTCCAGCGAAATCATTGTGCTAACGGTGGTCGCCGTGGTGGCGCTACTGGTGTTGCTGGTGTGGGAGCTCACCGACGATCACCCAATAGTCGATTTGTCGTTGTTCAAGATGCGCAATTTCACCATTGGCTGCTTATCGATAAGCCTGGCGTATATGCTCTACTTCGGCTCAATCGTCTTGCTGCCGCAGCTGTTGCAGGAGGTATATGGCTACACCGCCACCTGGGCCGGATTGGCGTCGGCGCCGGTTGGCATTCTGCCAGTCATCCTGTCGCCGATCATTGGTCGTTTCGCACATAAGCTGGATATGCGAAAGCTGGTGACCTTTAGCTTTATTATGTACGCCGTGTGCTTCTATTGGCGCGCCTACACGTTTGAACCGGGGATGGATTTTGGTGCATCGGCGTGGCCGCAGTTTATTCAGGGCTTCGCAGTGGCGTGCTTCTTTATGCCGCTGACCACCATTACGCTTTCGGGCTTACCGCCGGAACGTATGGCTGCAGCATCGAGCCTGTCGAACTTCGTGCGTACACTGGCGGGTTCTATCGGGACCTCGATTACCACCACCATGTGGAGCAATCGTGAATCAATGCACCACAGCTATTTGTCGGAGTCGGTGAATCCGTTCAACGTCAATTCACAGCAGATGTATGACCAGCTGGAAAGTTTGGGGATGACCCAACAGCAGGCATCGGCGTATATCGCACAGCAGATTACCAATCAGGGACTGATTATTTCGGCGAATGAGATCTTCTGGGCATCGGCGGGCGTATTTTTGATCTTGCTGGTGCTGGTGTGGTTTGCGCGCCCACCCTTTGGTGCCGGCGGCGGCGGCGGTGGCGCTCACTAAGCGATACAACAAAAACGGGCCTTGCGGCCCGTTTTTTTATGCGTTCTGACGCCACCATTCGGCGAGCAGAATACCGGTTGCCACTGAGACGTTGAGGCTCTCAACGTTGCCCGTACCGCCAATTGACAGGCTGAGATCACCCTGCTGGAACGCGCTGTCCGACAGACCTTCGCTCTCCTGACCTAACACCAGCACCATTTTGGCCGGCAGCTCCGCTTTTGCCAGCGGTGTGCCTTCATGACTGGAGGTGGTGACGATGGTATAACCTGCTTTACGGAAAGCTTCCAGGCCCTCAGCGAAGCTTTCGCCGCTGATCGCCTGTACGTGCTCAGCACCACCTTCGGCGGTACGTACTGCCGCACCCGACTCCAGCAGCGAAGCATCATTAACCAGCAATCCTTTCACACCGAAGTGCGCGCAGCTACGCATAATACCGCCGAGGTTGTGCGGGTTGCTGACATCTTCCAGCGCCAGCACGCAATCTTTGGTCGGTGCCTTGGTCAGCCACTCGCTAACCGGCATGCCCATGCGCTTCTTAATAATGAAGCACACGCCGCCGTGGTGTTCGGTACCGGATGCTTTGGTCAGTTCGGCATCGTCTACCACGTGGTAGGCTTTGCGGTTAGCCGCCAGCCAGCGCAGGGTTTCGCGGAAGCGCGGCGTCACGCTCTGGATAAACCAGGCGCGCACGATGCTTTCAGGGCGGCTCAGGAACAGTGCCTGGCAGGCATTTTCACCGTAAACGCGCGTCTCTTCCTGACGTTGGCGGCGAATCTGCTCGGGATCGATTACCGGCTTATTGCTGGCTGCATCATCCAGCTGGCTGTCATCTGCAACTGGTGGACGCGAAACGGTGCGCCACGGTGAATCACCGAAACTGCGGTTATCACTGCCACGATCGTCACGCTGACCAAAGCTACGGCCGCGTTCACTGTTGCGTGCGTCGCGCGGGGCAGAACCACGTCCGCCGGCTTCGCTGCGTGCGCCGCTACGGCCACTCTCTTCATTACCCCGTGCGCTGCGAGGACCAGAACGACGATTATCTTCCTGGCGCGCAGCAGGACGGCCGCCTTTGCCGGTACGGGGATTAGGCTTTTGACCACCCTCCTCATCACGTACATACATCACTTTTACCTTGCCGCTTTTGCCTTTAAATTCGTCGTTCATCTGTTCCTCCAGCATTGAGAGCGCGAAGATTACCTGATGTGTCGGTGCTTAGCTATCAACTATTGAACCTATTGGGCAATCCAGATTGAGCATAGCACTCAACCTTTTCATAATGTCCGGCAATCATCAGATTTACAGGTCCGGGTTGAGGTAAATATGAATACAGTCTGTGCCTCCTGTCAGGCAACTAATCGCGTGCCCGAGTCGCGCATTGCCGATGGAGCAAAATGTGGGCGTTGCGGCGGTGAGCTGTTTAACGGTGAAGTTGCCAACGCGACATCCGCCACGCTGGATAAATATCTGCAGGACGATCTGCCGGTAGTGATCGACTTCTGGGCACCGTGGTGCGGCCCGTGCGTAAACTTTGCGCCAGTGTTTAAAGATGTCGCCGACGAGCGGCGCGGCAAAGTGCGTTTTGTGAAGGTAAACACGGAAGCTGAACCAGCGTTAAGCTCGCGGTTCCGCATTCGCAGCATTCCGACCATTATGCTGTTTAAGAACGGTGAGATGGTCGACATGCTGAATGGTGCTATGCCGAAAGCGCCGTTCAATGAGTGGCTCGACGAATCGCTGTAAAGCGCTGATGGCCAGCCGCGCGCTGGCCTTCCTTATTACCTTTCCCTGCTAATTCCATTACACTGACGTTTTTTCCAGCCTGCGAATTTATGTCTGAAAATGCCGTCCTGCGCTTACGCGCGCAACGTTTAGCGCGCGCTACGCGCCCGTTTCTGGCGCGCGGTAATCGCGTGCTGCGCTGCCAACGCTGTTTGCTACCGCAGAAAAATTGTCTGTGCGCGACCATCCAGCCACAGCCAGCGCGTAGCCGCTTTTGTCTGGTGATGTTTGATACCGAGCCAATGAAGCCCAGCAATACCGGCAGGCTGATTGCCGATGTGCTGCCGGATACGCAGGCGTTCGGTTGGTCGCGCACCGAGCCAGATCCTCAGCTGCTGGCCGCAGTTAAAAGCGAACATTATCAGCCGCTGGTGGTGTTTCCCGCGTCGTACGCTGATGCCGATCGTGACGTGTTAACCCGCCCGCCTCTGACCGGCAAACCGCCGCTGTTTATCCTGCTCGATGGCACCTGGACCGAAGCGCGTAAGATGTTCCGTAAAAGTCCGTGGCTCGATGCATTCCCGGTGATGTCGCTGAACGTGACCACGCCATCGCGCTATACGCTGCGTGAAGCGCACGGCGTGGGTCAACACTGCACCGCAGAAGTTGCCGCTGCGCTACTGGAGCAGGCCGGCGATCTTGCCGCCGCTGCAGAACTACATCACTATTTCGAACGCTTCCGTCACGCTTATCTGGCGGGCAAGCCGCACCATCCCGTGCATAGCCTCGAAAATGTCCTTTAAGGATTTGCAGCTTTTGTAACCAGCCAGTTTGATTTATAGTCGCGCATCGCCACGGAGTTGGCCTTATATGCAAAGGATGCACGATGAAAACTTTCTGGCTGCTGATGCTGCTGCTCACAGGCTGCAGCACCGCCCCACAACCCGACCGCGCTTTTCCGCCGCAGCTGCAATCTGCCAGCACCCGCCCAACCGCACTGATTTCAAGCAGCGCTTTGATGCCCGGTGATTTGTTGCTCTCATCCGCCACGTCACCACAATCGTGGGGAATTCGCCTGTTTACTCTGACTGGCGTAAGCCATGCAGCGATTTATCTTGGCGATGAACAGGTCGCGGAAGCGGTTGGCAGCGGCGTTAAAATTATTCCGCTAAATCATGCTATTGATGAAAGCAATAGTCTGCTGGTGCTGCGCGTACCCGGCATGACCAGCGAGCAGATGCTGCGCTTACGGAAGTTTGCCGATTTACAGCAAGGCAAAAAATACAACTTCAAGGGCATCGTAATGTTTATGCCGTTTATGGTGTCACGCCGTCTGTGTGAACTGCCACTCGTAAATGAAGAGGTTCGCAGTGCCTGCCTTACCGCAATGGCCCGCGTGCAGTTAGCTGATGTTGACGATCCTCAAGCCAATCGCTTCTTCTGCTCCGAATTTGTATTGGCGGGCTATCGTCATGCGGGTATTGAACTGTTGCAGGGGCAGGCCAATTGGGTCAGCCCGGCAGATTTACTGCATTTACGTGACGGCGATGTCTCTGCATGGCGGGCGCAGCAGAATATGCAGTATGTCGGCCATTTAAAACGCTGGAATCTAAAAGAGATCCTCGGCCTGCGATCGGCGAATCAGCAAGCGCATTAAAAAGCGTTTACAATCATGCCAATCTTGATAGCAGGAGCGGATGATGAGCCAACGCGGACTGGAAGCGCTGTTACGACCTAAATCAATCGCGGTAGTCGGTGCCTCGATTACCCCGGGGCGCGCCGGCTACTTTATGATGCGTAATCTGCTGGCCGGCGGGTTTAGTGGTCCGGTGTTGCCGGTGACGCCGAAGTATAAAGCAGTGAGCGGCGTGCTGGCCTGGCCTGATATCGCCAGCCTGCCCTTCGCGCCCGATCTCGCCATCATCTGCACCCATGCCAAACGTAATCTCGAACTACTGCAACAGCTGGGTGAAAAAGGCTGCAAGGCGTGCATTATTCTTTCAGCACCGGCCAGTCAATTGGAAGAACTGAAAGCCTGTGCCAGCCAATGGCAAATCCGCCTGCTCGGCCCGAATAGCTTAGGTTTGCTGGCGCCATGGCAAGGGCTAAATGCTAGCTTCTCACCGGTGCCGATTGCAAAAGGACGTATTGCCTTTATTTCACAATCGGCCGCGGTCTCTAATACCATCCTGGATTGGGCGCAGCAGCGAAACCTCGGTTTCTCGTGGTTTATCGCACTGGGTGACAGCCTGGATATCGACGTCGATGACCTGTTAGATTTCCTCGCGCGCGACGGTAAAACCAGCGCCATTTTGCTCTATCTCGAACATCTGAGCGACGCGCGCCGCTTTGTTTCCGCCTCACGCAGCGCCTCACGCAATAAACCCATTCTGGTGATAAAAAGTGGCCGTAGCCATCAGGCGCAGGCAATGATCGGCACCCGTAGCGGATTGGATGCGGCCTGGGATGCGGCGATTCAACGCGCTGGTTTACTACGCGTGCAGGATACGCACGAACTCTTTACGGCGGTAGAGTCGCTCAGCCATATGCGCCCATTACGCGGCGATCGGCTGATGATTATCAGCAACGGCGCGGCACCGGCTGCGCTGGCGCTCGATGAGCTGTATGCGCGCAACGGCAAGCTGGCGACGCTGAATGATGATACGTTACAGGCGCTGGCAGCGCTGCTGCCGGAAGGTGTCGGTCGCGGTAATCCGCTCGACTTAAAAGATGATGCAACACCGGCACGTTATGTGGCCTGCATTGAACGGCTGCTGGATAGCCATGAACTTGATGCGCTGATGATCATTCATGCGCCAAGTGCCGTATCGCCTTCCAGCGAAACCGCCGAGCAGATTATCGCTGCGGTTGCCAAACATCCGCGTGGCAAACAGGTCACGCTACTGACCAACTGGTGCGGCGAATACTCCTCACAGGCTGCGCGGCGCGCCTTTACCCAGGCAGGAATCCCCACCTGGCGCACGCCGGAAGGAACCATCACCGCGTTCATGCATCAGGTGGAATATCGCCGTAATCAAAAGCAACTGCGTGAAACGCCCGCACTGCCGCTCGGTTTAACCCAGAACAGCAAGCAGGCGCATCAGCTGATTCAACAGGCGCTGGATCAGGGTATTACCACGCTTGATACCCATGAAGTGCAGCCGGTGTTGCAGGCTTATGGATTAGCTACCTTGCCAACCTGGATTGCCAGTGACAGTGCTGCCGCTGCTAGCATCGCCGAACAGATTGGTTATCCGGTCGCGCTGAAACTGCGTTCGCCAGATATTCCCCATAAGTCTGAAGTACAAGGTGTCATGTTGTATCTGCGCAGCGCCGCGGAAGTGGAACAAGCGGCCGAAGCGATTTTCGATCGCGTGCGCGAAACCCATCCACAAGCACACGTTGATGGCCTGCTAGTACAGAGCATGGCGAATCGCGCTGGAGCGCAGGAATTGCGCGTGGTGGTAGAGCAAGATCCGCTGTTCGGCCCCATTATCCTGCTGGGTGAAGGCGGCGTAGAGTGGCAGCCAGATAAACAAGCCGCGGTTGCTTTACCACCGCTGAATATGACGCTGGCGCGCTATTTGGTGATTCAAGCGATGAAGAGTGGCAAGGTGCGCAGTCGTAGCGCGCTGAGGCCGTTGGATATCACCGGGCTTAGCCAACTGTTAGTGCAGGTTTCAAACCTGATAGTCGATTGCCCCGAGATTCAACGCCTGGATATTCATCCGCTACTGGCATCGGCGAATGAATTCACGCTTCTGGATGTGACTTTGCAGCTGGCGCCTTTTAGCGGCGATAACGAAACACGCCTGGCGATCCGCCCTTATCCCCATCATCTGGAAGAGCAGGTGCAGCTAAAAGATGGCCAACATTGTTTGTTCCGCCCCATTCTGCCAGAAGATGAGCCGCAGCTACGTGCCTTCATCGCTCAAGTAACCAAAGAAGATCTCTACTATCGCTACTTCAGTGAAATCAATGAGTTCACTCATGAAGACTTGGCAAATATGACGCAAATCGATTATGACCGTGAGATGGCGATTGTTGCAGTACGTCAGCACAATGGCGCCGACGAGATTATCGGTGTCACGCGCGCCATTTCTGATGCTGACAATATCGACGCAGAGTTCTCCGTTTTGGTCCGCTCCGATTTGAAAGGGTTAGGCATGGGGCGGCGTCTGTTGGAAAAGATGATCCGCTATACACGCGATCATGGCCTGCAACAATTGAACGGTATCACCATGCCGCACAATACCGGCATGATTACGTTGGCGAGAAAACTTAATTTTCGTGTGAATATTCAACTGGATGACGGCATTGTTAGCCTGAATTTGCCGCTTAGCGACGCCATCGGCTAACCTGTAGAGAAAGGTAAAAATCCTCCTTAACAGGCCGGTTGATGGTATTATTTAACGTTAGGATCATGATTTGATGGCAAAAGGCCATGCAATGAACAAAGAAGAAGTGCACTGTGATGTTGTCTAAATTTAAACGTAATAAACACCAACAACACCTCGCACAGCTGCCTAAACTGTCACAATCCGTGTCGGATCTGACCACGCTTTATTCGCCTGCCGAGTTTCGTGAAACCCTGCTGACGAAAATTGCCGCGGCAGAAAAGCGTATCTGTATTACGGCGCTGTATCTGGAAAATGATGACGGTGGCCGGGGAATCATGCAGGCGTTATACGCGGCGCGTCAGGCAAAACCAGAGCTGGATGTCTGCATTCTGGTTGATTGGCATCGTGCCCAGCGTGGACGCATAGGTGCCGCGCGTAGTGTAACCAATGCCGATTGGTATTGTGAAATGGCTGCGCAGCATCCTGATATCGCGATTCCCGTTTACGGTATTCCGGTCAACACGCGTGAAGCGCTTGGCGTGTTACATCTGAAAGGTTTTATCATTGATGATACGTTGCTTTATAGCGGCGCAAGCCTGAACGATGTCTATTTGCATCAGCATGATAAATATCGTTATGATCGTTACCAGCTGATCCGCAATCCGCAGCTGACCGATACGATGTATGCATGGATCTGTGAGAATCTTAAAGAGTCTGAGGCGGTCAATCGCCTCGATCAAAGCGAGCGCCCTTCAAGTCCTGAAATTAAGAATGAAACACGTCAGTTCCGCCAGGAGCTGCGCAGCTTTAACTATCAGTTCACGGGCAATGCGGATAATGAATCACTTACCGTAACGCCGCTGGTTGGCTTGGGTAAACGCAGCCTGCTGAACAAAACCATTTTCCATTTGATGCCGTGCGCGGAGCATAAGCTGACGCTATGCACGCCTTATTTCAACCTGCCAGCCATTCTGGTGCGCAATCTGATTCATTTACTGCGTCAGGGTAAAGAAGTGGAGATTATCATCGGTGACAAAACCGCTAATGACTTCTACATTCCGCCAGAACAGCCCTTCAAGATTATTGGGGCGTTACCCTATCTTTATGAGATCAATCTGCGTCGCTTCCTGAGCCGCCTCCAGTATTACGTGAATAATGGCCAGCTGACCGTGCGCTTATGGAAAGATGGTGAAAACAGTTATCACCTAAAAGGTATCTGGGTTGATGACGAATGGATGATGATTACCGGCAACAACCTCAATCCGCGTGCATGGCGACTTGACCTGGAAAACGCGGTGTTAATTCACGATCCTCTCAATGAATTAGCGGAGCAGCGTGAAAAAGAACTGGCGCTGATTCGCCAGCACACATCGGTGGTGCAGCATTTCCGCGAACTGGAGAGCATCTCTGATTATCCGGCTAAGGTACGCAAACTGATTCGCCGCCTGCGCCGTATTCGTATTGACCGTTTGATTAGCCGTCTGCTTTAACCGATGCGTGCGCTCATCCTCTGCGTAGTTTTGCTGTGTAGTGGATGTGCGCATGTGGCCCAGGATAACTGGACGGGCAAAGATAAAGCGGAACACTTCTTTTCTTCCGCCGCTCTGGCTGCAGCAGGCAGTGAAATCTCTCAGCATCAACATCAAGGTCGCGGGCAAAATTTGCGCTTCGGCTTTCTATTTTCCCTTAGCTTTGGTGTCGGTAAAGAGTGGTATGACAGCCGCTCAGCGGGGAGCGGCTGGAGTTGGAAAGATCTAAGCTGGGACATCGCTGGCGCTGCCAGCGGTATTGCGTTATGGAATCTTAGCCAGTAATTACAGCGCAATCCCCTTCCCTTTACGGTGAAGCATCAGCGAGACCAGGAATGCCAATGCCCCCATTGCCGATACATACCAGAAGAAACTGGTTTCGATGCCTTCCCTCTTCAGCAGTAACGCCACATACTCCGCCGAACCGCCAAATATCGCATTCGCTACCGCATATGACAGTCCGACACCCAGCGCTCGCACTTCTGGTGGGAACATTTCTGCTTTTAAAATGCCGCTGATCGCGGTGTAGAAACTGGTGATGATGAGTGCCAGCATGATTAATGCAAATGCCAGCCAACTGCTCTGCACATTTTGCAACAGCATGAGAACGGGAACAGTACAAATTGCTGCACCAGCGCCGAAGATCATCATAGAGGCGCGACGCCCGATTTTGTCTGACAGTGCGCCAATAATCGGTTGAATCAGCATAAAGACCAATAAAGCACCGGTCATTAACCCACTGGCGCTGCGCGCATCCATGCCTGCAGTATTTACCAGGTATTTTTGCATGTATGTAGTGAAGGTATAAAAACTCAGCGAACCGCCGGCGGTAAAGCCCAGTACCATGATAAAAGCACGAGAGTGATTGCGCAGCAGCCCTATAATGCTGCCAGCATCAGAGTGTTCACGGTTTTTTTTCTCAGAAGTTTCATTGAGAGAGCGACGCAGCCACAAAGCAACAATAGCCAATGCCGCTCCCAGGAAGAAGGGGATGCGCCAGCCCCAACTCCGCAACGCTTCATCACTTAGAATTTGCTGTAAAACGACCACGGTCAGTACCGCCAGTAATTGACCACCAATTAACGTCACATATTGAAACGAAGCATAGAAACCTTTGCGCCCCTCAAGTGCTACTTCGCTCATATAAGTCGCGCTGGTGCCATATTCCCCACCGACAGACAGTCCCTGAAACATACGCGCCAACAACAAAATAACGGGTGCAGCTAATCCTATTTCGCCATAACCCGGTAGGCAGGCAATAACTAACGATCCCAAACACATCATGCATACCGAGATCAACATGGATGTTTTTCGTCCATGCCGGTCGGCAATATAGCCAAACAACCAGCCGCCAATCGGCCTCATGAGAAATCCTGCGGCAAAAACGCCTGCGGTTTGCAGTAGCTGCGTTGTGGTATCGCCACTTGGGAAGAAGATATGGGCAAAATAGAGTGAGAAGAAGGAGTAAACGTAGAAATCGAACCATTCGACTAAATTACCCGAAGATGCGCCAACGATCGCCCAGATGCGTTGTTTACTGACGGCTGCTGTTTCCGGCTGTGCCACTTTTTGTTGTAGGGAGTCTGTCATACTTACCTCATTTCCTTGCGAAGAATTAACGCCAAAGGATTGAGTAAAGCATCTATTCGCTATTTGCGGGAATTGGCTGTAATCCTGGATTACAAATTGTGACAAGAGGGGAATTTTGGAATGTAATTTACGCTTTTTTCATGCGAATTCAGCGTACTGCTTCATTACATCTTTGCAAAAAAACGTAAAAAAGCCCCGAACTTCCGTTCGGGGCTTCTTCACTTATTTAATGCCTGGCAGTTCCCTACTCTCGCATGGGGAGGCCCCACACTACCATCGGCGCTACGGCGTTTCACTTCTGAGTTCGGCATGGGGTCAGGTGGG